>CAVYOC010000006.1:0-1240052 GCA_963770055.1 uncultured Acidobacteriaceae bacterium | reverse complement strand
GCTGTTGACGAGGCAGTTCACAGTCGATTTACGTGGCCTAGGTGGCTCTATTCCCATGGTCCGATTGAAGCAAGTCTCACTGCTGTTTCTTCTCGCATTCGCTATCTGTCAATGCGTTCCGGTGCGGCACCCGCCGCTCCAGCAATTGGCGGATGGCGGGGCGACGCGTAGGCTCAACTTAAATAACCCTAACATTGAAGCCATTCTCAACCGATCCTGCGGCGACTGCCACTCCAGTCATGCAAGTCTTCCTTGGTATGGCCGTATTGCCCCCGTCTCCTGGCTCGTTGCATCTCACATCGAAAAAGGTATCCACAAGTGGGATCTCTCGGTGTGGGAGTCGCGCAAGCCTCTTCGCGGAGAACTGGAGGACATCTGCGATGCAGTAACGGATCGCAGTATGCCTCTACGTTCCTACACCTGGATTCATCCAAAAGCCAAATTGGCCGACCGTGACATCGCCACTCTTTGCGGTTTGGCCGAATCTTCATCCTCGACAGATAAGTCGACGAGGTAACAAAACCCGCGCAAAACGTCCACGCCCATTCGGCCACGCCGAATAGGTCTTCGGATAGTTATGCCTCAAAAAGAAAGGACTAACATGCACGCAATAACTCGAAAAATATGCGTGCCAATTGTGTGCGTATTATTCATGCCACTTGCACCTGGGTTGAAGTCCCAGGAGCTCCCCGATGTTCCCGAAACCAGACCACGTTCAGGCGTACCAGTCATAACTGGGTTTGGGAGTTATCAATCCAACATCGAACAGGGTAGTTACGATCTCAACCCGGAATTCGATCCTGTTGTTCTCATCCCCATTGGCAACAAATTGTTGCTGCAATCGGAATTCGATATGAGCCTCGATGTAACGCATACATCGGACTCATGGGGTCCCGCTGTGGTCGATCATGGATTCGACTATCTTCAAGCCACCTACTTCGCCCACCCCAACGTTACCGTAGTTGCCGGGCGATATCTCGTCCCCTTTGGAATCTATAGGGAACGAATGCATCCGCTGTGGATCCGCTACCTTCAGGCTGAGCCCATCAGCTTCACACTCAACGCCACTTCGGGAAATGGTGGAATGATCCGCGGCGGCGCTCATTTAAACCACGCTGCCGATGTAACCTACGCCGGTTACTACTCGGCAGCAGATACCCAATCCCTCTTCCAGTCTGACAAGCAGGTGGGCTTTCGCGGCTCAGTAGTCCTGCTTCAACGCCACATGGAGATCGGATCCTCCTTCAACAACACCATGGGAGATGGCGCTCACAAGATGTTCGGCACCGACTTCACATGGATTGGCAAGCGTCTGCCGCTCGAAATTCGTTCCGAGACGCTGTTCTCCAAACAAGCTGGTAACACCTACTGGGTAGAAGGTGCATACAGGCTCAGCCAGCTTGGTCGTAATCGGATCTTGAAATACACCCAGCTGGTCTATCGCCAGGAGCATTACTGGCTCCCGGCCAACACTCAGATGATGGCCGCAATGGCCGGAACC
The DNA here is from genome assembly GCA_963770055.1 of uncultured Acidobacteriaceae bacterium. Classification (GTDB taxonomy): domain Bacteria; phylum Acidobacteriota; class Terriglobia; order Terriglobales; family Acidobacteriaceae; genus Edaphobacter. Next base: position 1,238,551 of record CAVYOC010000006.1, on the reverse strand, counting down.
ATGGGCAGCCTGCCCGACACAAACACTGCCCGCTCAACGGCGGGAATCGACTACTCCCTCACCCCCAACCTGCGCTTCAATTCCGCTTATCAGGGCAACTTCGCAACCGCGGAGCACAGCCACGCCTGGAACATAGGTTTCACCTATCGCTTCGCGGTCGCACCGCCATTCATGGATGGAGACGCCAAATGAAAGGATTTCTGACATCATCCCTCTTTCTGCTGCTCGCTCTCGCTTCTTCATTGCCCGGCCTAGCCGCTGCGAATTCGAAGAGTCACCGCACCATCGATCCCGATGATGCCTATAAGAACAACTGCATGCGCTGTCACACGGCGCTGCCTCAATACTCTCCCCGTATGAGCAAGACAATCGTCATGCACATGAGAGTCGCCGCAAACATTCCGGCCGACGAGGCCGCAGCAATTCTCGCCTATCTCAATGGTTCGCCGCAGGCTTCAACAAAAGCTGCCCCCAAACCATCCACCTCTCACGGTAAGTAACCCTCAAAAGGAGAAATTTTATGCGCAATCACTGGATTCGAACGACAACCGCAATTGCGCTGTTCACATTGCTGAGCATCCCTTCCTTCGCCGCGTCCGGCGCTGCCACGCCCGATCATCCCCGAGTCATTGAACTCATCGCCGACAAAGACAACACATTCAAAGTTCCGGGACAGTCCAAGCCAGTCATCACCGTAAAGCCCGGAGAAACTGTGATTCTCCGTATCACTTCGCACTTTGGAGGGGAAAAGTCACCCGATAACTACGTTCACAGCTTCGTCGTGAAGAAGCTGCGCGATGAAGGCTGGGATCTGCGCCTCAAAGAGGGCACAGAAGACTTCACTGTGACCGCACCTCAGGCCACAGGCGACTACCTGGCTGAATGTACTGTTAAGTGTGGTCGCGGACACGATGACATGAACATGAAAGTGATCGTTAAGAACTGAAGATCGAAGCCCAGGTGCCGACTTGCCACGGCCTCCCCTAGGTGACCCGGAACCGATGGATAATTTCGTGGTTCCCACCGGCGTGTGGTCGGATGGAGATGTAACAAGGGCCATTTGAGTGCAGCCTTGGAATGATTGAGTGACGCAGGAGCAGGGATGAAAACTGGATTCGAGAAAGCGAAAAGGACAGTCTGGCAGTGCGGGAGGCTTCTGCTGGCCGCGTTGCTTTTACTCTCCGCAATTGCACTGGGACAAGCGCAACCGCCGGCGAAGCCGGAACCTGCCCCAATCCGGCCGTTCAAAATGCATGTTCCCGACCGTGTTCTAATTGATCTTCGCCACCGTTTGGCGGAAGCCAACTGGCCCGATCAACTTCCGGGCACGACCTGGGAGTACGGCGCCGACATCAAGAAGGTTCGGGAACTCGCGGACTATTGGCAGAACGGCTACGACTGGCGTGCGCAAGAAGCGAAGATCAATCAGTTCGACCAGTTCACAACAGAAATTGATGGACAGCAGATTTATTTTATCCATCAGCGCTCTCCTCGCCCCGACGCCATACCGTTGATGCTGATTCACGGATGGCCCGGCTCGATTCTGGAGTTCGAGAAGCTCATTGGGCCGCTCACCCATCCCAAGGACAAAAATAGCCCGGCATTTGACGTTATCATTCCTTCGCTTCCTGGCTTTGGATATTCCGGACCCACCACAACGCGTGGCTGGGGCCCACAGCGAATGGCGAAGGCTTTAGTTGTTCTGATGGATCGTTTGGGCTATTCCAAGTTCGGCATCCAGGGTGGTGACTGGGGTTCGGCAATAGCCCAAGACATGGCTTACCAGGCGCCCACGCACGTGATCGGGTTGCATCTGAATCAGATTTACATGCCACCGCCGAACCAGGAAGCCGTTGCGAAAATGAGCGATGCTGAGCGGAAACGGTATTCCTACTTTGACCGGGAAGAGAGCAGCTTCTTTTTCCTCCAGGCCAGTGAACCGCAGACTCTTGCCTACGCCCTTACTGACTCCCCAGTTGGGTGGCTGGCCTGGATGATTGGCAAATTTCAACTGCTTACGGACAACAACGGCGATTTTCTTACGGCTGTGGATCGCGACACATTTTTAACCGATGTTACGCTCTATTGGGCGACCGGCACGATCGGCTCCGCCATGCGAATTTATCGTGAGAACCGGCTCACCATAGAGGAAATGGTGCCGACGTCTCACCTGGAGACTCCTGTGGGGTATGCGGATTTTCCGAAGGAGGTGGCTGTCCCGCCGTTTAGCTGGATTTCTGAAACATACAACATAGTACAAAAAACTGGCATGCCGAAGGGCGGACACTTCGCGGCTTTGGAGCAGCCCGATCTCTTGGTCGCCGATATACGGAAGTTCTTTGCAAAGATTGATCAGAAGTAAGCCGAAATTGTACCCTGATACGAAATGCATACGAGACAGACTGGCCCTCTAAATCTCGTGCCAAGCCATATGTCCGCAAAAATCTCAGATTGTTTTTGTAGGTGCGGGTTATCGTGTACTCTTGCCGCCACGCTAGCTTGTCTGTGCTTGCACTCGTTTTTCCCTATTTGGCAGTCCCTTAGTCACCACTGAGTCACCAGAATTGAAGGCGTTACCTGACGATCATTTCATGATTCGAAGTCAGGCAGACGCGATCCTGGTCAAAGTCAAAAGTGCGAGCACCATGGCGCTCAGGTAATAGGAACGCTTCGTCGCACGGGCTTATAGGATGATTATATATGTAATCTAAACAGTTACATTTTCGGTGCAATAGCGGTACACTCATCAGCTTTTCCCTGTTGCGATAAATTACGCAAAATTATGGTCGTTCAGTTACTTAGGGCTCAAATACCTACGCCACACTACGCTCCAAGCAATAGAGGTGTCACCAACAACAGCGGACCTTATGATCCACACCACCGCCTGCCCCCACCATTGGCGTGACTGGTCACGCTCGATTGCGCCTCGGTTCGCAAGAGAATGGCTGACTCCCGCCAATCGATCGAACTACGCCGCTCGATTCAATGAGGACGTTGTACTACGTTCTTATTGCCAATAGCGAGTGAATCAGTAATTCCTTTAGCCTCGGTGATGGTAAAGATGCGATCAACCGCAGGCAGCGTAATCTTCTCGTTCGCTCCACTGGGCCAATGGATATCGACGCTCGACACTGCGCTCGCTTCGCCTAGACCGAAATGTACTCGCATGTCATTTGACGAAAGATAGCTCCCGCCGCTGAGCACATCGCCGCGCTGGCGGATGCCGCTTGTGGTTAGATACACGGTGGTACCCACGGCATCACGAGGGCTTTTGGGGCCGCCAACAAGCTTCAACTCGACCCAGTGGTGATGGTCCGGATTGACGTTGCGCAAAAGCACAGGCGGCTGGTCCATATTGCTGATGACGACATCGATCTTGCCATCGTTGAACAGATCGCCAAAGGTCGCGCCGCGGCCGACGCTCACTGCTGCGAGTCCCGTACCTTCAACCGCCGGAACTACCTCGAACTTACCGTTGGCCAAGTTGTGAAACAGCAAAGGCCGCTGTCCATAGGTGGTGCCCCAGTCCGGATGCTTGTCCACTTCGGGGTAGACGTGGCCGTTCGCAATGAGAAGGTCCTTCCATCCGTCGTTGTCATAGTCGAGGAAGCCGTCCCCAAAACCGACAAACGGGATCGTGGCTGCAGCAACACCGCACTTGTAGCTGACATCGGTAAAGACGCCCGTACCGTCGTTTTTGAAGACAACATCGAAGTCGTCCGAGAAGGTCGTGTTGACCAGGTCGAGATGGCCATTGTTCTCATAGTCGCCCGCGGCGATGCCCATGTTTGCGACCTCGCGGCCGTCGCCGTTCAGAGCGTAGCCGCTCGCGTAGCTCTGGTCCTCGAACGTGCCGTCCCCTTTGTTCATGTAGAGGTAGTTTGGCGTCGTGTCATTGGCGACGAGCAGGTCTGGCTTCCCGTCGTTATTAACGTCGGCAAAGAGAGCGCCGAGCCCGAAGAACCGATCCGGATCGCTAACCCCGAGTTTCTCACTAACATCTGTAAAAGTTCCGTCACCGTTGTTGTGAAAAAGATGGTCCCGCTCGCCCTTCAGACCGCGTGGTCCGCACATTACCGGAGACCCGCGGTACGCGCACGAGGCATATCCGACAGCCTTGGTGCCGGCAGCGGGAGGATCGTTGATGTCAAAACTCAGGTAACCGGCGACGAAGAGGTCCAACCTTCCATCGCCGTCGTAGTCTCCGAAGGTCGCACCAGTAGACCATGTCCCGAGTGCCACGCCGGCCTTCTCTGCAACGTCGGTGAAAGTTCCGTCGTGATTGTTGCGGTAAAGACGGTTCTTGCCGAAGTTGGTGACGTAAAGATCCGGCCACCCATCGTTGTCGAAATCTCCAACGACGACGCCATATCCCCATCGATCATTGGTTACTCCGGACTTGGCGGCGACATCGGTAAATGTGCCGTCGTGGTTGTTGTGAAAGAGCGCGGCATGCGGCGATTCCTCTTTCCCATTGAGCGCAGCGACTGTAGAACCATTCACGAAGTAGATGTCGATCCAGCCGTCATTGTCGTAATCCAGCAGAGCGACGCCCGGCCCTTTGGCCTCGAGGATGAAGCGCTTTTCGGGCGTCCCGGCCTTGTGCCGCCAGCGCGTGAGGCCTGCCTGCTCGGCTGTGTTCATGAAGACGATCGGTCCGGTTTTGACGAAACCGCCAGCAGTGATGGGCCGCTTCTCCGAGTCGTAGACAGCCGGAAAAGTCCCTCCAGTGGCTATACCACCTGTTCCACCTGGCTTGGGGGAAGTCACCTGCGACCAGCTTGTAGCTGATGCAAACGAGAGCGCCAGCTATAAGAAGACTCCAACTCGTTTTGCAAGCCACTTTGAAAGAAAATCCCTCCGGTGTCCGAAGTGTACTGCAACGATCGTTCCGGCAGCGTATACAGCTTTGGATTCGCCATCCGGCAAGCGATGTGTGCAAAGATGAGTTCGCTTCAATACTTTTTTCTTGACATCGTTGCCAAGAGCAAGTCTAGGGTGTCCGCGAAATCCTAAATCATTTTAGCAAATTGCTACAGAATCGATTTTGTTGGCATTCTATGTATTTTTGGGCACTTCGTGGACGAAATTCGACACTTCATCACTCTGATGCAGAATCGAGATTCTAGACAATCCACCAATGCAGAGCTAGTTGTATCGCAAGTCGTAAATCTGAAATTTCTTAGGGAGGCAATTATGAACAAACGTAGCTGGTACAGGGTTCTGGCCCTGTCAATTTTCATGCTGTTGGCGAGTACAGGTCTGTACGCGCAGCAAAACTCAGAGATCACAGGAACAGTCGTAGACAATCAAGGCGCGGCGATCCCCGGCGCCCACGTGACGATCACCGCCACGGACACAGGCTTCGTCAACAACACGGATACAAATGCAGCAGGCATCTACAGCTTCCCCGCCCTCAACCTTGGCACCTACGACATGAAGGTGGAGGCGAAGGGCTTTACAACAGCGGTCCACAAAGGGCTGCAAGTCAACATCTCCCAGGTGCTGCGCTACGACGTACCGATGACCGTCGGCAGCGTGAATGAGACGGTGACGGTTTCGGCCACCGCACTTGCCGTGCAGTCGGACTCCAACGTCGTCAGCACCCTCATCAGCGCCGAGCAGATCAGCGAAATCGCAACCCAGAACCGCAACTTCGCCGCTCTCGCCGCAATCGGCCTCGGCGCAAGCTCCCTGATGCCCGACAATAACACGCCGTCCTCCGGAGCCGGAGGCAGCAGCTTTAACCTCAGCATCAACGGACTCCGCCAGAGTCACAACATCTGGCTCATCGACGGTGGCGAGTCTGACGACCGCGGCGGCGCCGGCGGCATGCAGATTATGCCTTCGCAGGATTCTATCTACCAGTTTGAGGTGCTCGCCAGCAACTACCCTCCGGACTACGGCATCTCCTCAGGTGCAACCATCTCGCTCGGCCTCAAGAGCGGCACGCGCAACTTCCACGGCTCACTCTGGGAGTTCAACCGCAACACCGTCTACGACGCCAACTACTTCCTCAACAAGCAGAGCAACCAAGCCCGTCCGGGCCTGAACTACAACATCTACGGCTTCAATATCGGCGGACCGGTCATGATTCCCCACGTCTACAACACCGGCCGGCAGAAGACCTTCTTCTTCTGGAACGAGGAGTGGCGCAGCGTCAAGCAATCCCCTTCGCCGAACACCAATAACACATTGGCCTGCTGCCGACTTCCCAGTCGCCGGCCAGTCTCTGCACTACGTTGCTCCCGCCTTTGCCAGCAACTCGAAGATCCTCGTGCCAGGCACTGTTTCCGACCCCGCCTTTCTCGCGAAGCTGGCATCGTTTGGCTTGACACCGGGAACCCCCTTCCCCAATGACACGATTCCCGCGGCTCTCATCGATCCGAATGCCGTAGCGTACCTCGGCGACCGGCGTTGTTCCGAAGCCGAACACCGCCAACGGTCAGGTGCTCACATCGGCGCCGACACCGCTCAATGTGCGCGACGACGTCGTTCGAATCGATCATCGTGTCACCGACAAATGGCAGATTCTCGGTCACTACATCCACGATTCCGTTACGCAAACTCAGGGTGGGCCCATGTTGGGGTGGTCCGGCGGTAGCTACAACACCATTACCAGCACCGTCAACAATCCCTCCAACAGTGCTGCTATCAAGCTCACCGGAAGCATCTCGTCCACCCTTCTGGCGGAGGTCAGCTTCAACTACGACGGCAACGTCATCAACATCGTCAACAGCCCGAACTCGTTAAAGCCCTCCGGCTTCACTGCCAATCGGTTCTTCAACAACAGTTCGAAAAATCTGCCCAATATGCAATGGAACGGCCAATATGGGGGGACTAATGAAAACCCCGCATCGGGTCCATGGCATAACGCCGCCCAGGACTACTCACCCAAGGTTGATATCTCTTACCTGAGTGGCAAGCACTCCATGAAGTTCGGCTTGAGTTATAACCGCTACACCAAGAACCAGCAGCTCTTCGGTAATCCCGGCGGTGCTTACGCGTTCAATAATGTGACCGGCGGAACCTACCAGGGTGTCACATACTCGGGCGATCCATTTATGGACATGGTCCTCGGCATTTCGGGAAGCTTCTCGCAGGCGCAGGACCTACCCGTTCGCCACTACGTGAACGAGACCACCTCGGCCTATGCCAATGACAACTGGAAAGTAACTCCGCGCCTCAGCCTCCAGTTGGGCCTTCGTTACGACGCTCTGCCCCATGCATGGGAGCGCGGCAACAATATCTCCAACTTCAATCCCAACGCTTATCTCTCCAGCCAGGCCCCAAGCTATGTCGCAAGTTCAACTCCCGGTATCTTTACCGGTCAGATGGACCCGTCTGGGCCGGGCTTCGCTACGGTAAACGGTTCGCGTTTCTACCTGAATGGCATCTATCTGGCAGGAGCGAATGGCGCGCCTCGTGGGCTCGTCACCAATGACTATGCAACGCTGCAGCCTCGCATAGGCTTCTCTGACGATTTGTTCGGAGACGGAAAGACGATCCTTCGCGGCGGCTTCGGCACCTTCTTCGAGCGCCTGCAGGGCAACGATATCTACAACGCTGCCACGACTGCGCCCTTCTTCAACAATCCGTCGGCGTCCAGCGTTTACCTCACCAATCCAAGCACAAGCTGGGTGACTGGACAGACGGCCGCACAACCGTTCTTCGCCCAGTCGGCTACAACACTGGCCACAAACTATCCCGCGCCGGCAGTTGCGCAGTTCAGCTTGGGTGTCCAGCGTGAAATCGCTCCTTCGGTCGTCGCTGTCGTTCAGTATGTCGGCAACCTCGCATGGCATCAGAACATCGAGCGCCGTATCAACAACTACCCCCTCAATACCCCTATGGCCATCCGCGCCTGGTCCGGTGACGGAAGCAACGTCTCCGGAACCAACACCTTCCCGAGCACAACGCCTGGTGTTGCGCAGCAACGCTCAAATGGCGACTTCTACCGCACCTTCCCAGGGCTGGCAGCAGATTACCCAACAGGAGAACACCACCAATGGAAACTACAATGGCTTCCAGTTGGGCGTTCGCGCGCAGAACTGGCATAATCTGAGCGGTGAAGCCGACTACACCTGGTCGCACACAATCGACCTCACCAGCGGCGACCTGGCCCAGGTCAGCAACCCCTTCAACCTGAAGTATGACAAAGGCTCCGGCGCGTACGACCGACGTCATATCTTCAACGTGAACTACATCTACAAGCTCCCCTTCTTCGCCAACCCGGGTCTGACGCACACTCTGTTGGGTGGATGGGAGATTTCAGGTACAGCGGTCTTTCAAACCGGCACCATCGTCAACAACGGCGGTATCGGCAACCTGGGCACAAGCCTCAGCGTAGGCTATGACACCATCGGCCTGGGCGGCGGCTACGCAAACCGTCCCGACGTAGTCGGCCCGATTCACTACGTCAAGAAGCAGAAGCAGTGGTTTGATCAGTCTGCCTTCAAAGCCCCGACTCCGGCATGGGCAGGCAGTGTCACCCAGGGCTTCGGCAATGCTCGCAAGGACGTAGTCGTCGGCCCCGGTCGCGTCAACTTCAACACCTCGCTCTATAAAGCCTTTGCGATTACGGAACGAGCTCGCTTCGAGCTTCGCTTCGAGTCGTTCAACACCTTCAACCACACCGAGTTCGCCAATATTGGTAACAGCTTCCAGGGATTCAATGCCGATGGCAGCGCCAAGGGCAGCTTTGGTCAGGTCACCAGTACGTTTGACCCCCGCACCCTCGAACTGGGAGGCAAGTTCATCTTCTAAACCAATCTCCAACTCCAGGCGCGGCAGTCATCCTGCCGCGCACTTTTCTTCTGAACCGTGCCTTCCTTTAGTAGCTGTCATTCCGACCGGAACGCAGCGGATTGGAGGAATCTGCTGTTTGCCCGTCGCTCATCCCAAACTTCAATGAAACGGGGAAGTCGCGGTGACTCCTCCAACATGACATCCCTAAATAAGTTGTCCATTTTCAATTGGTTACAACGTTATTTCTCCAGTTTCCCAGCAAAAACATCTGTTGAACCCCCAGATGACCTACCTTCAACAAAGCAAGCTCATTGCGAGTGGCTGAGTAGTTTCCGCCAATTTGCTAAAATGGAATCAATGGCAAAGAGAAAGGCCCCGGCCCACCGGGGCCTTTCTCAGGCCCGAAGAGGTGGCAGAAAGTCCGTTTTGCTCAAGGGCACGGCTATAGCCGTGCCGCAACCGCAGCAACATAAGTGCGGCTTTAGCCGCTGAGGTACGCCTTTTTAGCTATGGGTTAGGGGAGTCTGCGGACCAAGTCCGGACTTAACGTTTTATTTTAATAGTTTGCGCAAAAAAAGCCGGGGAGGGGGAGTGAAGCGACACAGCCGGACATGGTTGCTGATCGGAGCTTGCTGGATAGCCATTTCAGGAGCCCCAGCCCAAAACAACGCCCGCCAAAACGCACTTGCCCTGGAGCAGCAGGGCAGGAACGCCGAAGCGGAGGCTGCCTGGCGCGCGATAACAAAAGCCGACCCGCATAACGCTGAGGCCTTCGCGCATCTGGGCCTCGTCGAGTCGCGCCAGGAGCACTACGGCGAAGCCATCGCCAGCTATCGCCACGCGCTCGAGCTGAACCCAGCACTGCCCGGTTTGCAGATGAACCTCGGCCTCGCTCTCTTCAAGGCGAAGGACTTCAAAGACTCCATCAAGCCCTTCACCGCCGAGTTGCAGAAGCACCCCGGCGACCAGCGATTGATCATCCTGCTCGGCATGGCCCACTACGGCATGGGCGACTACTTCGTCGCGATTCCGTACCTCAAACAGGCCGCCGACCGCGACTCGCAGAGCCTCCCCCTGCGCCTGACCCTCGCGCACAGTTGCATGTTGAGCAAGCAGTACCAGTGCGTCCTCGATGTTTACAAAGAGATCCTCGCGCTCAACGCAGACTCCGCCGAAGCCGACATGCTCGCCGGCGAAGCGCTGGACGAGAAAGGCGACAGCTCTGGAGCCATCGAACAGTTCCGAGCCGCCGTCCGCGCCAACCCAAAGGAACCGAACGCACACTTTGGCCTGGGCTATCTGCTCTGGACCCAGAGCCAATATGCAGATGCTGCCAAAGAGTTTCAGGCCGAACTGGACAATGACCCGCAGCACGTCCAGGCCCGCGCCTACCTGGGCGACTCGTACGTTCAACTCAACGACTACGTCAGAGCACAGCCGGAGCTGGAAAAAGCACTCGCGGCCGACCCGACCCTGGGCCCGGCCCATCGCGACCTCGGCATCATCTACGCCGACCAGGACCGCAAAGAAGACGCTGTTCGCGAGTTACAAAAGGCGATTGAGCTCGACCCCAAAGATGTCGCTCCGCACTGGCGCCTCGCCAAGCTCTATCAGGCGATGGGAAAGAAGGAAGAAGCCAAGGCTGAATTTGCCAAGGCCAGCAGTATGAATAAGGAGTCAATTCAGGCCCTTTCTCAGAAGCTGGCAACAGCGCCAAAGCCAGCGCAGTGATTCCGCCCGACGCGAGGGAGTTTACTGAGGCGCCCTCATCTTCTCCTTTAGACTCTTTGCGAGTTTTTCAACTTCCTCTGCCTTCTTGATGACAGCGATCGAAAGCGTGTCCTTGTTGCTCTTTGCCACCTCAGCTTTCAGCTCCTGCGTGAGCTGGTAAAGCTTCTGAGTGTCGGCCAACAACTGCGCCTGGCGTGCCTCGGCAGGCGTCATCGGTTTGGAGGGCTCCGGTTGCTTCTGTGCTGATGCATCGGAAGGCTTCTTGTCAGTCTGCGCAGAAGTCTGGCTTTGAGCATTGGAGGCATCGCCGCTGCTCTGCTGAGGCGGAGTCTCCTTCTGTGCCTGCGCTACCGCCAAACTACAAAGCATTACCAGAAACACCAGAGCAGCAAGCGTAAAACGAAGCAAACCCAGTTTCATAGTGACGCCTATAACCTTCCTTCTCGATCCCAAAACAAGCCTCACCAGCCGTCATCTACTGTGACTTCATGGAATTCTTCACCGTCTTCGCCAGCTTTTCGATCTCGGCAGCCTTCTGGGCGCTGACGCTCAGCGGGCTGTCCTTGTCGTCCTTTCTCCATCTCGTCCTTTAGTTGTTGCGCCAATTGGGCCAGCCTGTCGGTCGCAGCGGCCACTTGTTGCCGGACTTGAGCCTGACGAAGCTGAGCAGCCTGTTGTTGTCGCACTCTCTCAAGCGGGTCTTCCTTGTATTTGTCGTGCAGGTCAGGATCGCGTGGCGTCGGATTCGGGAGATAAACCTGTTGGTTCTGCGCCGCTGCAAAATAACAGAGGCCATAACTCACCGCAGCGACTGCAATAAGTCTCCGGATTGACCTTAGACTGCTACTTAGGGCTGGCATGAGTTTGCTCCGCCACCGGCTGACCAGATTGAATCAGATTGCAACAATCTTCGTCCAGCGAAAAGCCGCGTCTCTCGCGGAACTTTGCACGACCTCAATGCTTTACAGCCGGTTTAGAACGAGGCGGTGGATACACCTTGATCCAGTGATTGCGCATGGACGCCTGAACAATTCTGTCTCCCGTCTCTGAGACAATGACGTTGGTTTGCTCCACCGGCATATGACAGTCGATGCAGTTATTAGTGATGGCATGCCCCAGCCTCTTTGAGACACCACAGCTTTGCCACTTGTGGCAGTTAAGGCAGCGTTCTGAGTACGCCGCCGCCGGTCGTTCGACGGCATGCACATCGTGACAAGTCGAGCAACTCATCTGCGGCGACGAGAGGTAACACCGGCTCCGTTCGAGCAGGCCCACCTGGTTCCCGTGCACGTCAGGATGCTCCGCCGTCGAAACCGGCAAGGGCTTGAAGTAGTTGCTCAGAGGTTGCCCCGGCACATACGAGAACGCCGGCGCGGTGGTCTCGCGCTGGATTCCATTGTGGCAAAGTGCGCAGAGGTCTACCTGTCTGTCACGGGGGAACCTCGCCGGATTCAGAATCGCTTGCCCTGCGGTGCCAGCAGTGCCATCTCTCTGTCGTGCGATATGTTCCGCGCCGGGGCCATGGCACCGTTCGCATGTAATCCCCGTCACCAGACTCGTCCTGTCGTAATGGTTGGCCATCGGGTCGGTAGAGAGCGGCTGGATGTAACTTGCGTGGCACTCGAGACAGCCGGGATTGACAGGACGAGAAAAATCCACCGTACCATTCGTATACCCAGGACTGTTAATCCACCGATGACCATCGGTCCAGTAGCTTACCGGCAGCTCAAAGAGTTGATCACCTTCCCAGTAGAGATATGTTGCGCCGCGTACTCCCGAACCGGTGACGAGATCCATACGCGCCGTGCGTGTCAGAAGCTGCGAATCGAATCCGGTCACCGCAGTCTGATAGTAGCCGTCCTCCTTCTCCTCCATTTTGAAGTAGAGTCCCGGCTGACCCGCTGCGTTTGTGGAGTCTACGATCGTCAGAATGTTGCGACCCTCTGTGAAAGAGGCGAGCACGGAGTCTTTGTTTACAAGGCGCGAGGTAAGACTGTGCGATGTGTGAATGTAGCTCGTGCTTTGCTGCCCATGGCAAGAGGTGCATGCGGCATCTCCAACGTAGTCTGCGCGGTCTTCATGTCCTGGGGAAGCTGAAGCAATGGTCTGACTCGCCGATTGTCCGCCATGGCAAAGCCAGACGATGAGGCCTAGAAGAAGAGACGGGCCAACTCGAATCATTGAGACTTATCCGTTTTAGTGCACCGCTCCACTGTAATGAGGAGCTGCAAAGGAAGCAACACTATATTGGAGCTGTATTTCGGGAGAAAATACCACGTTATGCCAGGCGAACGCGTAGGTTTGAAGGATTATCATGCAGCTACGCGTGTCCATACGTGTTGTTTTTCTAATTATGTGACATACTTCTGAGCTAATTATTTGGCGCAGCGGCTCCGAATCGGAAGCGAAAATGTCTTTGGCATGCTGGGTCCAAAAAGGGGTCCATTTAGCATTTAAGCAAAATCCGGCTTAACCTAACAGTTGTATTGACTTGACGCCAAGCATGATTAGTACCACAATGTAATACTAATCATGCTTGGTGAATTTGAATACCTATTAATCACGGCGGCTGCTGGGCTTGCGGATAAGGCCTATGGTGCGGCGATTCGGGAGGAGATCGAGGCCACGACCGGACGCAAATGCGCCATTGGTGCGCTTTATACAACCATCGATCGGCTGGAGACGAAGGGTCTATTGAAAACGTGGATGGGTGATGCTACGCCACAGCGTGGTGGTCGAGCCAAGCGCATGGTTCGTGTAACACCTGACGGTATACAAGCTGCGAAGGACTTCTACGATGCGGTGACGCGCGTAAGCCGCGGAGCATCGTGGGCAGTGCGCCGAACCGGGAGTTCAACATGTTGAGCTTTGGCTGGCCATTGGCGGAGATGGTTGCGCATCTGCTGGAGCGTGACGAACGCGAGGCAGTACTGGGTGATCTATCGGAAGCGGGCGAAAGTGCATGGCATGGTTTGCTTGATGTACTCGGTCTGGTGATCCGGCGCCAAGTACTCCTTTGGAGGAGTTGGAGGCCCTGGCTGGCCGGGTTTGGATTAGCACTGCCGAGCAGTTTTCTTTTGATGGGAACTTCTGTTGCGGTGAGCTTGACGTGTCAACAACTCACCGGCCCGAGGATCTTTGAACGCCAGGTGCTCCTGGTATGCCAGGTCTTTCTTCTGACCGCATGGTCGTGGAGCGGTGGCTTTGTAGTGGGGAGGCTTTCTCGGCAGACTCTTTGGGCGAGTGTTGCTCTGTGTTTCTCACCGTGTCTGTTTTGCCTGGTCAGATTTCGCATTCCATCTCTATCAAGGTTCAGCCTGCTTGTCTTTCTGCTGCCTGCGATTGTGGGAGTGTTTCAGGGCTTGCGGAGTATGCAGATCAGGTTGAGAACAGCAATCGCTCTTGCTGTCCCCGTAACAGCGTTGATGGTCTTTACGTGGAGCAGCAAAGGTTTGTGGGTTGCGAACTGGTCGCTGATCTGGCCGGTGTGGTACATCGTTGCGACAGCACAGAGATCCAGCGAATGCGCAGGACGGTGATGACATGGCATATGGAAGAGGGGGCTGGGGCAAGATGATCTCAAACCGAACATCTATTACGCTCTGTTTAGTGCTCGCATTTTCGGTCGCTTCTTCGGGCGCAGCCCCGTCATTTGCCGATGCTGTGAAAAGCCAACTCATCGAGCGGGAAATACAGTCAGAGAACTTTGCAGGCAACAAAATCGGCGTCAGTGCGGTGCGGAAGATGATTGTCTATCTTCCTCCAGGCTATAAAGGATCGGCGCAGCGCTATCCGGTGATCTACTTTCTTCCTACCCCTTTCGAAAGTTATCGTGCCCCGTTCGACCAAAGAAATGCACAAAGCCTCTTCGATCGAGCGATCGCGGCCGGAGTGATCGAGAAGTTCATTCTCGTATGTGTCGATATGACCACTCCACTTGGAAGTTCGTGGTATGTGAATTCTCCTGTGACCGGCAACTGGGAAGATTTCATGATCCAGGAACTGGTGCCTTACCTGGATGCGAACTTCAGAACCTTGCCCAACAGAGACTCACGCGGGATTGCCGGGGATTTTATGGGTGGATATGGCGCGATCCGTTTCGGGATGAAGCATCCGGATGTCTTTGGCTCGGTGTACGCATTGCATCCAGTGGGAACCGGGTCAGGTGTCAAGATCATGGATTCACTACCCAATTGGGATCTTCTGGCTAACGCCAAATCCCTGGATGACGTGAAGAAGGATGGGTTTTCACAGATCTTTACCACCATCTTTCAGGCGCATTTGCCGAATGTGGACAAGCCGCCGCTATTCATCGATCTGTCGGCGCACAGAGCCGGAGGGCAACTTGTGATTGATAGCAAGCTCATGGAGCGGTTACGTAACAACTTCTTTTTGGAGTCGATGATTCCGCAGTATGCCGACAACCTCAAATCCTTGAGGGGGCTCAAGTTTGACTGGGCCCGCAGTGACCTGAATCAGGATCATGTCTATTCCAATCAGGCCTTGACCCATAAGCTGAATGAATTTGGGATTGTCCACGAAGCAGAAGAATATAACGGGGCATGGGGAGAGCCAAACTGGAGTGAAGACGGCCGCATCTGTGCGGATGTTCTGCCATTCTTTCAGAGGCATCTGGTCTTTGACGTGAAAAAGCGGCCGCAGCCGTAAATGACCTTGTGAGCTAACTCTGAGTAAATACATCCCGCAACGTCAGTTGAACGCAAAAATCGCCGAGTCACTCTCCGAGGCACCGATAGCGCCGTGCGTCGGCCTTTTGGTATGTAGTAATCATTAGTGAAAAGAAGCTGACACAAAGGCGGATTCTCCGTTTTACCCGGCGGTCTGGGGATTCACAGACAGGGTCGAAACCGCCTCTTTCGTTGACGAGCGGGTACATTCTGTATACAAGACGCGTATTTGAAAATTTTGCTACCGCGAAATAGTTCCGGAAATTTTGTAAAACACTAAAAATATTGGATAAACAAGCGGGTAAAGTTTTTCTATTAAAACCTGTTGACATAGTAACGAGTTGTAAGTATAAGAAGGCATCCACAGCACTACACCTGTTGTTTTTTTGCCTCGGCACCCGGTCCAGTGTTGACGCTTTCGGCGTCCACGACTGAATAAAGAAACTTCATTTTTTTCGTTTTCTTGGAGGGTAGTATGACGTCCCGGAAGCTACGCATTCGTGTCTTTGTTGCCTTGCTTTTCTGTTTCGGCCTCTATGGCGCCTACGCGCAATCGGGCCAGGCCGATGTGCAGGGCGTTGTGACAGATCCAACCGGCTCCGTCGTGACAGGAGCCACGGTTTCACTGACCAATACAGACAGCGGTGTCAAGCG
Organism: uncultured Acidobacteriaceae bacterium; assembly: GCA_963770055.1. Lineage (GTDB taxonomy): Bacteria > Acidobacteriota > Terriglobia > Terriglobales > Acidobacteriaceae > Edaphobacter. The sequence continues at coordinate 1,222,730 of CAVYOC010000006.1, read as the reverse complement.
TACTGTTGTGACTGGCTCCGATGGCAGATACAGCTTTCCAACAGTCGCACCAGGCACTTATTCGATCACTGTCACGGCCCTCAACTTTTCGAGCGCAAATATAACGGGGCTTCTCATTCAGCTGGACAACCACGTCAATGAGAATGTAACGCTGCACGTAGGCAGCGCAACTGAGGCTGTGACCGTGACAGGTTCCGTTCCGGCTGTCGATACGACGTCATATGACGTGGGCGGCATTGTTGAGCAGACTCAGATCGACAACCTGCCGATTCCCAACCGCCAGTACCTTGCGTTGGCGCTGCTGACGCCCGGAACCACACAGGATGCATCGCGCAGCTTCTATTCGAACGTGCAGTCCGGTGGCGGCATTTATTTCTTTTCTAACGGCTTCTCGTGGGACGGCGTTTCGAATCAGCAGACGGAAGAAGGCGACCCGCGACAGAACATTCCAGAGGACGCTGTAGGTGAGTTCAAGACTTTTACCGCACAGATGCCTGCCGATCTTGGCTGGGCGATGGGCGGCTACACGGCACTGGTGACCAAGAGCGGCACGAACAAGATTCACGGCGATGCGTTTGAGTACTATCGCGGCACGTTCATGAACGCCGATAACCAGTTTGTGCAAGCGACCGAACTGGCGCAAAAAACCGGGTCTCCACCGTACAACCGCAATCAGTGGGGCGGCTCCATTGGCGGCCCGATCTTCAAGAACAGAACGCACTACTTCGGAGCGTACGAGCGTACTCAAGCAACCACCTCGTGGACGCTCTATGAGCCACCCTGTACGCCACCCGCCACCCAATGTCCTGCGACATACTACGCGCCGCTTCTGGGTACTTTCCAGAATCCCAGTCACGATCAACTCATCGTCGTGCGTGTCGATCATGAACTCAAGCCAAACCAGCAGCTTTTTTTCAGGATGGCGTTTGAAAGTCAGTTAGCCACCGCGCAGGGCTGTGGAGGAACCACCACGACAGGTTGTTATGATGGGCAGTTTCCCCGCCGTGCCTACGTGGGCGGGCATACGTGGGAACCCAATGCGAAGATGGTGAATGAGGCGCGCTTTCAGTACGCCTACATTTCTTATCAGTTGGGTCCCTGGAACACTCCTCCGCCGAAAAAGCCGCAGGACTTTCTTGATCCCAACTACAGCAAGAACATCACGCTCTCCTACACTTTCCCAAGCTTCAGCTACGGACACAACTACGCCGCGGACGGCGTGGAGTCCCGCTGGCAGGTCAACGATGCCCTCTCGATCCAAAAAGGGAGGCACTCGATCAAGGTGGGCGCTGATGTAAGTTATGTTCCTTACACCGACGCAGTGGCCAGCAACCTGAACGGAACTTACACCTTCACCATTGACCAGCCGTTCGATAACACTTCGGCAACCATCCCTAATCTGGCATCGAATCCTAGCAATGTGAGGTCGTTCGCCCAGAGCGCGGTTCCACTGCTCTACTTCCTTCCGTCCACCCAGCAGGCGTACTTCCTCGAAGATAGCTGGAAGGCGAAGCCGAACCTTACCATCAGCGCCGGAATCCGCTACGATCTTCAGCGGGGTTCGGCCTTCCTGAATACCTATACTCCTGATCCTACGAAGCCTGCGATCCCGTATCAAGGCAACCCTCACGACCGGGGCGACTGGAACAACTGGGGCCCCCGGGTTGGATTCTCCTGGGATCCGTTCAACAAGTCGAAAGACGTTATTCGTGGCGGCTACGGTGTGTTTTACAACTTCATCGAAACCGAACTTACCGAAGGGGAGAAGCTCAACTTTGTGGCCTGCAACTTTACGCTCACGAGCACGCCCACAAGCCTAGTGCCGTATCCCAACCCGTACAATGGCCAGACCGTAACCAAGTTCTGTTCGTCGACGGCGAATACAAACGTCACCACTCTGTCGCCCGGCTTCAGCAACCCATATATGAATCAGTTCACCCTGGGCTACAGCCGCCAGCTCAACAATGATCTCTCGGTGTCGATTGACGGCATCTATGATCGCGGTCTGCGTGACTACAAGATCTACGACCGCAACCTGGCGCCGCTGGGCCCGGCCCCATCGTTCTCAACCTTGGCCAGACCCAATACTCAGATGGCGCAGGTCCAGCAGCATGCTTCGACCGGAGCGAGTGAGTACCAAGGTCTGTTCATTAAATTCACGAAGCGGTACAGCCATCGCTACATGTACACGGCTGCCTACACTCTGTCATCGGCTCAGGACAACAATCCGCATGGCACACCGGTCGACTACAACAATCTGAACAATGACTGGGGTCCGTCCGGTATCGATCGCCGCAATGCCCTTGTGGTCAGCGGTTCGGTGATGCTTCCGTGGAAGATCATGGTGGGAGGGATCTACAGCTATCGTTCGCGTGAGCCCTTCAGCATCACGACAACGCAGCTTACGTCGTACACCGTCAGCGGAGTCAATGACGGTTTCGGTCTGCTGCCCTACAACCCGAATACCAACGGGACGGCCCAATATATCCCTGGCACGACGCGAGGACAAGGCAACCGCAACATTAGCTGGGCTCAGGTCAATATGTATCGTCAACAGCTGAACGATCACATCTCTCCGGCGGGCTTTGCAGGATCATCGAGCTTTTACAAGAGCTGCCATCCCACGACTGGCACGGCTTCATGCCTGACCACGAACCTGGGTCCAGATTCGATGACCACGAACCGGTATAAGGACTTCGACCTCCGAGTGTCCAAGACGGTCTTCACGCATGAATCGATGAAGCTGGACATCATTGGACAGGCCTTCAATCTGTTCGGGACCGAGAATTACACAAGCATTACCACCTCGCCAATCTCCTACACGTTCGGAGCTCCTACTGGCGCAGGTACAGTTCAGATCGGTGAATTGGCGGCGAAGTTCACGTTCTAAGATTCTTTTCTATGGGGTCTGAGCTTTGGCTCAGAATCCTGCGTTTCAACTTCAAGTAAAAGGACTCATGCATGAGAACTGTTTGCAGCATTCTGATTCTGTGTCTTGCCTGGAGTACCAATCTTGTAGCCCAGAACAGCGATCCAGCGAAGGTTGCCGAATATCTTAAGACCCTTCCGGCAGTTACAGCGCCGGCCTTTACTGAAGAAAAGAGGGAGACTCTGGCTGCCTTCGCCATCAGTTGCGCGGACCATCCGCAGGAGTCTCCGGGGACGCGAAACAATTATCTGTGGGCCTACGAAAAGATGCCGCAGATACTTGAAAACTACGATCGAAATCGGGCATTCTTCGGCTGCGCCAACTGGCACGACGCGGTGGGTTCTACCTGGGCGCTGATGTCGTTGCTGCGGCAGGATCCCAAAATCACACTTGCTTCAGATATCAAGGACATTGCTACCACCCATTTCCGCAAGACCAATATTGATGGCGAGGTGGCCTTTTTTTCTGCGCCGAGACCGCCTAATCCTGGTGGCGGCGGTACTTTCAACTTTGAGGAGCCTTACGGGTATTCGTGGCTCTTGAAGCTCTATGGTGAGGCCAAAGGAGGGAACTTCGCCGACGGCAGGAAGATGGCCGTCGCCATTGCGCCGCTTGCGAGATATATGTCCGAACGCTACGTCTACTATCTCTACAATCTGAAGTTCCCATTTCGATCGGGAACGGATACCAATACAGCGTGGGCGATGAGTCTGGCTCTCGATGGCGTCAATCTCTCGGAAGACACCACACTGCAAACCGCCATCCATGCGAATGCGAATCGCCTGTTCAGTAAAGACAAGAACTGTCCCACGGGTCTGGAGCCGCAGAACGCGGACAACGTCTCATCCTGTCTGACCGAAGCTGCTTTGATGGGGCGTGTGATGGAGCAGCAGGACTACCTCAAGTGGTTGGATGCGTTTCTGCCGCCTGTTTACTCGGATGCATTCCAGGGTTATGCGAAGGACATCGATACCAGCCATACAAATACAACTGGTCCAGATGTCCAGATGCAACTGAATGCCAAAGCCCATCTAATTGGGTTGAACTTCCAGCGTGCGTACGGTCTTCTTGTGATCTCCTATGCGCTGCCCAAAGACGATCCGCGCGTCGCCGTGTTCAAGGCGCTGGCTGCGATCAATGCAAAGCACGGATACGACCAGATCGGCAGCGCAGGCTATGAAGGTCAACATTGGCTGGCAACTTACGCGATGCTCTATGAGAACGCCGCCAAGGGACCCGCGCCTCTCGTTCCGGAGAAGCCAAAGGGCAGGCCGGGTCAACAGGATGCATCTGAGACTCCGACCGATGGTAATTGACGTGATGATCGAGACTAGCTCGATGGGAAAACGGACGTACTTAAAACTATTAAGAAGGAAGCCCATTCCTGGATCAGCAATATAAAGGATGACACGATGCGTTTTTTATCCACTTTATTGACCGTTTGCCTGATCGGCGTACCAGCTCTGGCGCAGAGTGACCCGGTGAAGCTGGCTGACTATCTCAAGAGTCTTCCTGACGTCAAACCGCCTGTCTATGACGAGACTCAGAGACTTGCTCTTGCTGCAAATCCGCTCGGATGTGAAGATCATCCTCACGCGGCCGGGGGCGGGGCCGCCATCCGTCAGAATTATCTCTGGCAACGCGATGGCCGGCCACAGATTCTTGAGGACTATGACAAGCATCGAGCTTTCTTCGGCTGTCTCGACTGGCATTCCGGGGTCAATTCAACCTGGATGATGGTTTCAGTTATCAAAGCTGATCCGACGATTGCCGTAGGGCCGGCCATCCGGCTTGAACTGGAACAACATATTCAGAAGCCAAATGTCGATGGGGAGCTGGCCTATTTCACAGGGCTCAAGGGGCTGCAGGCGGACTTCGAAAAACCTTACGGTTACACATGGTTGCTGAAGCTCTATGGTGAGGCCAAAACGTGGGACGATCCCGAGGGAAAAAGGGTCGCCGCAACGCTGGAACCGCTGGCGAAGTGGATAGCGGAACAATATGTAGCGTATCTTCACAGCCTGAACTACCCGATCCGGGTCGGGCTTCATCCGAATACTGCACTCGATATGGGATTTGCTTTGGACTACGCGCTTCAGTCGCACGATACGGTTGTGCAGACAACGATTCACGATACGGCGATGCGTCTCTTTGGAAATGACAAACACTGCTCTACGAACTTCGAGCCTGTCTTTGGAGATTTTGCCTCCCCCTGTCTCATGGAAGCTGCCCTTATGGGCCGCGTAATGGAGCCGGTCAGTTACGGCAGGTGGCTGGATACTTTTCTGCCGCCGCCCTATGCGGAGGAGTTCCAGCTCTATGCCCAGGATATCGACGCCGTTCATGGAAATAACAGAGATACGACCGGGACAGATGAGGAAGGTCTGCCGAACGCACATCTTGTTGGTCTGAACTTTCAACGTGCCGCTGACTTCATGACCATTGCTCGGACTCTTCCGAAGGACGATCCGCGAGTTCCGGTGTACCTGCGACTGGCTACCATCAATGGAAAGCAGGGTTATGACAAGATCGGAGCTGCAGGCTATCTCGGAACACACTGGCTTGCAACCTATGCGTTGCTTTACGAAAACCTTGTGAATGCTCCGGTCTCTTCGCTGAATAATAACCAATCGATAGCCAGCAAACATTGAACGTGAAGAGGCCGCAAGGTTACAAATTGAAGAAGCAAGGGAAAAGATCGCAAGAATGCTTGACACTGCTTTTTGGCAAAGATATATCTTTGGGTGGGTTGTATATCTTTCGTATACGAGAGATGATAAATGACTGAATCGAAAAGAATTTGCCGAGAATTAAAGCAGGATATTGTTACTTGTACGTTAGCGCCAGGCCTCTCTATTTCGGAACAGGAGATGTGCGACCGTTATCGGGCCAGCAGAACGCCTGTTCGGGAAGCTTGTCGCAAGTTATGCGAAGAGTCCCTTATGCAGATGATCCCGTTTCGTGGATACAGCATTCCGTCCCTGACAATTGAGGAGTACCGCAATCTTCGTGAGTTGCAGGCTGCGGTTGATCCCGCGGTTGCCGCACTCGCGGCTGAGCGGGCCACGCCAGCGCAGATCAAGGAGATGGAAGGGTGGGCAAGCTACGAATACAACGTAGGGCAGCGCAACAGCTATTACACCTTTCTGGAGTGGAATCGAAACTTCCATATCTGTATTGCTGCAGCTACTCGGAACCAGGCCTATCTGGATGTAGTGATGAATGTGCAGACACGGTTGATGCGTTATTACTATCAGGTCATTGTGATGGATAGCTATGGTCCGGAGCTTGTGGCCGAACACCACGATCTGGTACGGGCGATTAAGTCTGGAAATCCGGAGTTGGCCCGTCAACGAGCCGAAGAACATCTGACAAACACTGCACGGCGCAGTGTGAATATCGACCTACGATCCGTCAACTATGGCATCGAGGCGCTGATCGATCCTCTGGGAACTGGACGGCCTCAACAAAATGTGTCGCCCCTGCCCAAGCTGAAGAAGAGACCGCCCGCTCGGCGACGAAAGATGCTCGCAAGATAATCGAGGCGGGACAAACGACAATCGACGTTCGTGACCAGAGATCTATTAGGCAAACCATGATGCGCGTTGCAATTGATACTGGCGGCACTTTTACAGACTGTGTGTACCTCCAGGATGGAAAGTTGGTCGTGTTGAAGGTTTTCTCTACTCCCCAGGACCCGGGCATGGCTGTGCTGAACGGACTGCGGCAGATCGCCGCGGGACCGGAGGTTTTCGTCCGCCACGGAACAACGGTCGGCACCAATACGATGCTGGAGCGCACGGGCGCGCGTGTTGCTTTCGTGACGACCAAGGGCTTTGAAGACACGATTGCGATCGGGCGGCAGGCACGGCCGAAGCTCTACGACTGGTTCCAGCCTCCGCCGGAGAGCCTTGTGCCGGCAGCGCTTCGTTTTGGAATAAGGGAGCGGACCAGTGCGGAGTGTGAAATTATCCGCGGGATCGATAACGCGGAACTGGACGGACTGGTAAAAGCTATCGAAGATGCCAAGGTCGATGCTGTGGCGCTGTCGCTTTTATTTTCATTTGCCAATTCGTCGAACGAGAGCGTGGTGGCTGCAGCGCTGCAACGGTTGGGGCTACCGTTGTCGGTTTCGCACCGCATTCTGCCTGAGTTCCGCGAGTACGAGCGCGCATCGACGATTGTAGCCAATGCCTATCTGGCTCCGAAGATGGGTGCGTATCTGACGAACCTGGCAACGAGCGTGGAGGGCGGATACGAACGGGCGCGCCTGGAGGTGATGCAGTCCTCTGGAGGCATCATCTCGGCGAAGCTTGCGGCTGCTGAGCCGGTGAGGACAGTCCTCTCCGGGCCCGCAGGCGGCGTCATTGGCGCCTACAAGCTGGCGACCCTTGCCGGGTTTGATCGAATCATCGGTTTCGATATGGGTGGAACCTCGACGGATGTTTGCCTGGTGGACGCAAGCACTGGCGGCTTACACATCAGCAACGAGTCCGTGGTTTCCGGAATCCCCATCGGGGTTCCAATGCTCGATATTCATACAGCGGGTGCGGGTGGCGGTTCGATTGCCCGCTTCGACGCAGGAGGAATGCTGCGCGTTGGGCCGGAGTCCGCAGGCGCAGTGCCCGGGCCGATCTGCTTCGGCGTTGGAGAACAACCCACTGTAACCGATGCAAATCTTGCGCTTGGCCGACTGGACACCGACCGCTTCCTCGGGGGTTCGGTGAAGTTGAATCGCGAGCGCATGGTCGACTGGATGGAAAAGGCGAAAGGGTCGATTGCAACGGTTGAGGATTTTGCGGCAGGCATTCTGCAAGTAATTGAAACGTCCATGGCGAAGGCCATACGCGTCATCTCTGTGGAGCGTGGTTATGATCCTCGCGACTTCACTCTAGTTGCCTTCGGTGGAGGAGGCCCCGTACACGCGTGTTCCCTGGCACATGCGCTGCGAGTGCCGCGCGTCTTAGTACCCGCTCTGCCCGGAGCGCTGTCGGCAGTGGGGATTCTTCTCGCAGATACGATGCGTGAATACTCTCGAACGGTAATGTTTCCGATCGATGCGTTCTTTGAGAGTGTTTTCTCCGAGATGGAAAAACTTGCAGTTGAGGAGTTTCAAACAGAGAACCTGACCGGACAGTCGTTTCGATCGGTCGATATGCGCTATCGGGGACAGGGCTATGAACTGAATGTACCGTTTGGGCCGGATATGGCCTCTCAATTTCACGACTTGCATCAGCGCCGTTATGGATTTGCAAATGAGACGAGAACTCTCGAAGTCGTCAATGTACGCGTGCGGATGGTAAGTGCAGCCGAACCCTTTGAGGCAACGATGCAGCCGCTGCTGGACGGCGATGGATCGCAGGCGCTCATCGGGACACGTCCCGTTTACTTCGACGATTGTTTTCACGAAACAAGAATCTACGACCGCGAGCTGTTGCATCCGGGAGATACCTTCGCCGGTCCTGCAATCGTCTCCGAATATAGTTCTGCCACTGTTCTGCCGTTTGGTGACGTTTTGAGAGTGGACGGTCTGGGCAACCTGGTAATCGAGGTGCATGAATGAAAAACGCGAACGAACCTCAGAGCCCGATTGAGCTCGCGATCTTTCAGAGCAGCATTCACTCCATCGCGGAAGAGATGGGAGCGGCGTTGCGTCGAACCTCTATCTCCCCGAACATCAAAGAACGACGCGACTATTCCTGCGCTCTGTTTGATGGCCGGGAACGGGTGATTGCGATGGGTGATCATATGCCGGTTCACCTTGGCGCGATGCCGATGTCGGTCAAAGCGGTGGTCGACACGATGAAGCTCGAAGAGGGTGACGTTGCGATCCTCAACGATCCTTACGCCGGCGGGACTCACCTGCCGGATATCACGCTGGTTATGCCAGTGTTTATCGGGGACTCAAGCAGGCCGGCGTTCTATACGGCATCACGGGCTCACCATGCGGATGTAGGCGGAATGTATGCGGGATCGATGGGACCGGCGCAGGAGATCTATCAGGAAGGCATTCGTATTCCTCCCATCCATTTGATCCGCAAGGGAGTGATCAGCCAGGACGTTCTGTCTTTGCTCCTGGCAAATGTAAGAACACCGGAGGAGCGCGAGGGTGATCTTGCAGCCCAGATCGGTGCCTGCCGAGTCGGCGAAAAGCGAATCAAGGAGGTCGTTGCGAAGTATGGGCTGGCCAAGGTGAACAACCTGGTGGAAGAACTGCTCGCTTACTCCGAACGGCTCATGCGCGCCGAACTCAGCAAGATGCCGGCAGGAGTTTTTACGGCAGAAGACTTTCTCGATGGAGACGGGGTTACAGACGATCCAATTCGCATCGCAGTGGCGATTACCTTCGATCCCGCGGATGGCTCAGCGGAGATTGACTTTAGCGGATCGTCGCCCCAGGTAACGGGGAGCGTCAATGCGGTTTATCCGATTACTTATTCGGCCTGTTTTTATATGCTGCGGTGCCTTCTGAGCGATGATGCTCCCGCGACAGCCGGATTGATGAATTCGGTCAAAGTCTCGGCGCCTCTGGGGAGCATCGTGAATGCGAAATTGCCTGCGCCGGTTGCGGGCGGGAATGTCGAGGCGAGTCAGCGGATTACAGACACGCTGTTGCGTGCTCTGTCGAAGGCGGCGCCGCATCGTGTTCCGGCAGCCAGCTACGGCACCATGAGCAATCTGACGGTAGGCGGCATCGATCACCGGACCAATGCTCCGTTTACCTACTATGAGACGACTGCCGGTGGCATGGGTGCGCGTCCCGGTATGGACGGGATTGATGGTATTCACTGCCACATGACCAACTCGCTGAACACTCCGATCGAAGCACTCGAATACGCCTATCCATTTCGTGTTCGATCTTATGGATACCGGCGCGGCTCTGGAGGAGCCGGAGAAGTTTCGGGGAGGAGACGGACTGGTTCGCGAAATTGAGCTTCTGGCACCTGCACAGGTGACCTTTCTTTGCGATCGACGGAAGTTCGCTCCATACGGTCTGCAAGGAGGAGAAAGCGGCGCCACGGGCAAAGCGCTCCTGATCACAACAGACGGGAAGACAACGGAGTTGCCGGGCAAGTGCACCCTGCATGTCGGCAAGAACGATTTGATTCATGTAGAAACGCCGGGAGGCGGCGGATGGGGGAGCGCAGTCGCGAAGAAGTAGCCGAGTATCACGCGTCCCGCGCGGATTCTTGATCGTCATCCACCGGCGAAGCGAGTTCAGTTGTTGAGTTGTAAGCAGAGGGTATGCGCCAAATGAGTGAATTGCACCTTCAGAACGATGCGAATATCGCCAACAAGGTGTGGTTCACTCAACTCACCCCGAAGGAGCGTTCCACGCTGGTGGCGACTTTTGCAGGCTGGATGCTGGACGGCATGGACGCGATGGTCTACAGCTTCGTGCTGCCTTCGATCATTGCTTTGTGGCAGATCACCAAAGGCCAGGCAGGGCTTCTGGGAACTTCGGCGCTTCTGCTCTCATCGCTGGGAGGTTGGCTAGCCGGGCTTGCTGCAGATCGCTTCGGACGTGTGAGGATTCTGCAGTTCACGATTCTCTGGTTTGCTTTTTTTACATTCCTGAGCGGATTTGCCAACAGCTTCACGCAGCTTCTCGTCCTGCGCAGCCTTCAGGGACTGGGATTCGGAGGAGAGTGGGCGGTTGGTTCGGTGCTGATCAGCGAGACGATACGAAGCGAGTACCGAGGTCGAGCTGTGGGAACGGTGCAGGGAGGGTGGTCGATCGGATGGGCCATTTCGGCCATACTCTATACGCTTTTTTTTGCCGTCTTCCCAGCGTCGATCGCGTGGCGCGCGATGTTCTGGGTTGGTTTGTTGCCAGCATTGCTGGCTTTGTGGATTCAAGGACATGTCTCGGAACCAGATATCTTCGAGCAAAACCTCCGCAAAAAAAGGATTCAGCCCGCTTCCAACTTTCTTCAGATATTCTCGCCCTCGTTACTCAAGGTAACGGTGCTTGCATCGCTCGTGGCCCTGGGCGCACAGGGCGGCTACTATGCGTTCACGACGTGGTTGCCACTCTATATGGCGGCACGCGGCCTGTCGGTGATGCATACGGGCGGGTATCTGCTGGTCGTGATTGCAGGGTCGTTCGCAGGGTATATGACGGCTGCGTATCTGACCGACAGGATCGGCCGTAAATGGACGCTGGCGATCTTTGCGGTTCTGTCTTTCACGTCCGTTCTGTTTTATATGGCGGTACCGATCAGCAATGACGTCATGCTGGTTCTTGGATTTCCCTTAGGTTTTTTCCCTTCGGGAACCTTCAGCCCTATGGGGTCTTTCTTTTCCGAGCTTTTTCCAACCTCAGTACGTGGTTCGGGGCAGGGGTTTGTTTACAACTTCGGACGTGGCGTGGGAGCCCTGTTTCCAACCCTGGTTGGTTACTTTAGCGCGCACATGCGATTAGGATCTGCCATTGCAATTTTTTCCGTAGCGGCTTACACGCTCACAGCCCTCAGCGTCTTGCTTTTACCTGAGACTCGTGGAAGAAAACTGCTTGAGTAATCGGACTCGACATGATTGAACCTTCGGCTCGTTCGGCTTTGACGCGTGAGAGCCCTTCGCTAATTGAATTAGAACTACTTTGCTATTGGTTGTCTTCTTCGCCGTCGGGCTGGGCGTCGGCTCCGGTAGGCAGGTTGCGTGGGTCAGGTTTGATGGTGACTGGCTCGGTGTAGGTTTGTCCGTCGACTGTGAGCTTGACGGTGTATTCGCCGGGCTGGAGGACGGGGGCCCCGCGGCGACGTTGTGGGCCACCTTCGGCGCGTGGGGCCGGAGTTCCTGCGGGGTGGCAGGCATCGACTGGCGGAGGAGGTGGCGCTGCGCCACGTCCGCCTCCGCCACCCCCGAAGCCTCGAGGAGCGGCGATGTTGAGAGCGAAGCGATGCATGCCGGCTGTGGCTGATGGCGGCGGCGCGGGCTGCTCCCAGATGGCCTGAACGTTGATGGTTTCGGTGTCGACCGGCTGCACTGGCGTATCGCTGGCGGCGCAGGCGCGTAACGGTTCCGGCTGCATCCACCAGCTCGAGTTTGAGCGGGCTGCTGCGGAGCGGATCTTGAGCCAGTAGTAGGCGACGACGCCGGAGGGCGGATTCAGCTCCTGCGGCTCCTCATGCGGCAGCGGCGTGCCGTTCTGGCTGCCGTTGCGGATGGCGATAGGTCTCGCCGGGTTTGAACAGGTAGGCGTTGGAGGATGCGATCTCCTTGCCCTTGGCGGCGATCTGGCGCAGCGGCGTCATCTGATCCATCACCCAGAAGCCGCGGCCGTAGGTGGCGACGGCGAGATCGTCGCCATGCACGACGATGTCGCGCACGGAAGTGACCGGCATGTTGTGTCTGCAGCGGCTGCCATTGGTCGCCGTCGTTGAAGGAGACGTAGACGCGCAGCTCGGTGGCGGCGTAGAGCAGGCCCTTTGCCTGCGGATCTTCCTTGACCGAGTTGACGAAGGCGCCTTCGGGAATGCCGGTGACTGACGTTCTGCCAGGTCTTGCCGCCATCGTGCGTGCGATAGATGTACGGCTTGTTGTCGGCGATGCGATGACGATCGACCGAGGCGTAGGCGGTCTCGGCGTCGAAGTGGCCGGCTTCGATCTGCGAGACCTTGCTCCACGCGGTCATCGCGGGCGGCGTGACGTTGTTCCAGGTCTTGCCGTCGTCGCGTGTGACGTGGATCAGGCCGTCGTCGGTGCCGACCCAGACGGTCGTCGCGTCGAGCGGCGAAGGGCCGATGGTGTAGACGACGCCGAAGCGATCGGTCATCGGCTGGTCGATGTCCTTGGCGGTGACGGGGTCGAGAGTCTTCGGGAACTTCGGGATGCAGGCGCGCGAGATCGGGGCTGATCTTCTCCCAGGTGTGGCCGCGATCGCGCGAGCGCATGACGAACTGATTGGAGTAGTAGAGCGCTTCGTCGGCCAGCGAGAAGACCTGCGGGCAGCGTCCAGGTCTTGCGATTGGGATCGTTCGGGTCGGGCGGAGGCAGTTCTCCGCCGAGCGGGCGCGGCGAGGTTCAGGGCCTGATCGCAGCGCCGGTCGCCGCTGCCGTAGAGGATGTTGCCGTCCTTGGGATCGGGGACGACGGTGTTGCTTTCGCCGGCGAGGCAGGTGGGCTCCCAGTTGCGGAAGGTGAGCACGCCCTTGCGCGACCAGGTGCTGACGCCGACGCCGCCGCTATCCTGCTGCGCGCCGTAGAGCCAGTAGGGGAAGCGATTGTCGGCGGCGACGTGATAGATCTGCGCGGTGGGCTGGTTGTACCAGGTGCTCCAGGTCTTGGCGCCATCGACGCTGACCACGGTGCCCTGATCGCTGGTGAGCACCATGCGATTGCCGTCTTTGGGATTGATCCAGAGCTGGTGATAGTCGTCGCCGCCGGGCGCGCCTTTGACGGGGACGAAGGTCTTGCCGGCGTCGGTGGTCATGTAGGTGGCGGTGTTGATGACGTAGGCGCGGTCGGGGTTGGTGGGATCGACGGTGATCTGACTCGAAGTACCAGCCGCGGCCCCAGAGACGGTGTCTCGGTGTTGACGAGCTTCCAGGTGGCGCCGGCGTCGTCGGAGAGGTAGACGCCGCCGGACGGGTTTCGGCGCGTCGGCAGCGGCAGTTCCACCGCCGAATGCGGGCGGGCGACGCCGGTGCCGAGATCGTCGACCACGGCCCAGAGGCGGTTGGGATTGCTGGGCGCGACGGCGATGCCGATCTTGCCGACGAACTCGTCGGTGGGCAGGCCGCCGGTCAGCTGCTTCCAGGTGTCGCCGCCATCGGTGGATTTGTAGAGTCCGCCGCCGGGCAGGTTGGTCGGCGCGTAGACGGACCATGGCGGACGGCGCGTAGCCCACAGCGAGGCGTAGATGACGCGCGGATTTTTGGGATCGATGGCGAGATCGATGGCGCCGACGTTGTCGGGGTCTTTGGCGTTGAACGAGAACTTTCTTCCAGGTCGTGCCGCCGTCGAGTGAGCGATAGACGCCGCGATCGGGGTTGGCGTCTGTAGACGTGGCCGAGAGCGGCGACGTAGACGCGATTGGGGTTGGCAGGATCGACGACGACGCGTGCCGATCTGACGCGTGTCGTCGAGGCCGATGTGGTGTCCAGGTCTTGCCGGCGTCGGTGGACTTGAACATGCCGATGCCGTAGGAGTGCTGGCTGCGAATGTCGGGCTCGCCGGTGCCGACGTAGACGACGTTGGGATCGGAGGGAGCGACGGCGATGGCGCCGATGGAGCCGATGGGGATGCCTCTCGTCGGAGATGGGGAACCAGGTGCGGCCGGCGTTTTCGGTCTTCCAGACGCCGCCGCCGACGGAGCCGAAGTAGAAGGTGTCGGGCTGGCGTGGCGTTGCCGGCGACGCCGTAGGTGCGGCCGCCGCGCATGGGGCCGACGTCGCGCCAGTGCAGGCCGGAGAGCAGCTCTGCGGGATATTGCTGGGCAGCTAGCGGAAGAGCGAAGACGAGTGCGAGTGACGCGGCGACAAGACGACTGACAGTGGCCATGTGGAGGGCTCCCGGTGCGGTTAAAGAGAATTGTGAAGGCTCTCGGAAGATCTGCAGTGTTGCGTTGGATGAATGGGATTGTAAAGGAAATGGCATTGGAGCGCACGAGGAGGCTCATACATGTGTGTGAGGCGGTGGCCTCGTGGATGTCTCAGAAATTGAGGCCAAATACTTTGAACACCGTCGCAATAGCAGGCGGCCCGCAGGTTCCTTCGACGAACTCAGGACAGGCTCTTCGACTCCGTTTGGCGCAAAATGCGCGCCAAACTCCGCTCAGGATGACACTCTTTTATTAGCGAACTTACAGGGAGACCGCCTAGAAGCCGACGAGACGTGCGGTGAACTGGATGGTGCGCGGGCCGCCGAGGCGAGCTATTCCGGGGGCGAAGAGCGGTTGTCCGGCGGAGAAGACGGGATGTGTGGCGTCGCCAAAGTAGCTGGTGCCGTTGGAGTCGAATCGAAGATTTTTTGCTCCGACGATGTTGAAGATGTCCATAAAGAGATCGAGATGATGGCCCTCGCCTTTGAGGGTGAAGTCCTTGACTAAGCGGAAGTCGAGCGAGGAAAAGGCGGGTTGGCGCATGGAGTTTCGCGCAGCCACTACGCCGTTGACAACGGCGCGATCGTTGACGTCGTTGGCGTCGTTTTGAGTGTCGAAGCCGATGATGGGAGTGTAGGGCATGCCGGAGCGCGTGACGAAGAGTGGGTTCGCTTTGAAGCCGGCGGGGAGATTGAAGATGGCGTCGAGGTTGAAGATCTGACGTGCGTCGGTGAGCGAGTTGGCTTTCTCCTGATGCAGTGAGAAGGGATTGGTGGCGGTGACGGGGCTGTAGGGGTTGGTGCTGGAGTCGTCGTCCTCGGTGTGCGAGACGGTGTAGTTCGCCATGATTGTGGAGCGCGCGGAGATCGGGGCTTTGATGGTGACGAAGCCGCCTTCATAGGTGGAGTGCGCGGTGGATTGCTCGACCAGGAAACGGCCGATGCCGACCATGGGACGGGCGGAGGGGAAGACCGGATTGCCGTTGAGGGTGGCGGTGGGTGGGTTTAGGTTTTGGTCGAGCTGGCGCTCGAGATGCCAGGTGCTGTTGCGGAGATAGCCCGCGGTGAATTCGAGTTTGGCGTTGATTTGCTGCTCGATGCTGGCGGCTGCCTGGAAGGAGGTTGGGTTGCGGAAGTTTGAGGCGATGCCGATGATCTGTGCGTTGTAGGTGCTGAGACCTGCGGGGACGGAGGCTAATGCGTGTGGAAAGGGTGTGAGGCCGCCGGTGATCGCGAGGAGTGTGGGGTCGAAGTAGCTGTCGAGGGTGTAGGTCTGGCTGCCGCTGTCGGTGAAGACGCGATGGAAGAAGGTGGCGGGCGTGGGTGCGGTGTAGAGGCCGGTGGAAAGGCGGAGTGTGGTTTTGGGGGTGGGACTCCAGGCGAGGCCCAGGCGCGGTTGCCCTTGTTTGAGATCGCTCGGGATGTTTTGTGTAGGGGCGGTGGTGATGAAGGATGGATGGATGATGGGCGAGGGTGATGGTGCGGCTGGTGGCTGGGGGTTCCATTGTGCTGCCCATCGGATGCCTCCGGTGAGGAAGAGTGTAGGACGGAGAGCGATGCGGAGGTTGGCGTAGAGGGCGAGGTCGTTGAGGGTGGCCTGGTAGTGCGGGTTGGTGGTGATGGGGATGGTTTGCTGGAAGCGGCGTGGGTTGTTGTTGAGATAGTCGGTGAGGGAGTTGTAATCGAAGCGGGCGTTGAGGTGGGGCTCGCGGGACTCGTATGCGGGGGAGGATGCGAAGCGGGCGCCGAAGGTGAGCTCGTTGCGGCCGCGGGTGAGCATGACATCGTCGAGGAGTTGGTACTGCTGGGATGTGTAGCGATGTGGGCCGGCGCTGTCGCCGCCGAGGATGCCGAAGCCATTGATGAAGAGTTCGGGTGCGGTGGAGAGCGGAGTGCGCTGGCGGTGATCGTTGGAGTAGGCGAGGACGGCCTGGTTGAAGGCTCGGGCGTTGAGGACGGTGGTGAGACCAAGGCGGGCGGTGGTGCTTTGGCCACCGAAGTTCGAGGTGTGGGAGGAAGTGGCGAGGGTGCGGGTGAGGCCGTCGCCGGCGTTGGTGGAGCGGATGCGGTCGAGGATGATCTGGGCGGTGAGGGTGTTGGTTGGGTTGATGACCCAGTCGAGGCGGCCGAAGCCGGAGGTGGGCGATTGGGCTTCGACGATTTGGCCTTGCTGGTTTTGGAGTGAGATGGGAACGGGGGTGGCTTGTGGAGCGAAGGAGGCGTAGTAGGGGGCGTGGATGAAGTCCTGCTCGAAGCCGACGGAGTAGAAGAGAAGATTTTTGCGGATGGGGCCGCTCTCGGCGATGCCGAAGGCGTTGAGCCAGGCGTCGAGGGAGTGGCCGAAGGCATCGGCGGAGGTGAAGGCGCTGGGGCGGCCGGTGTAGAAGGCATCGCCGCGCCCGCGATTGGCGCCGCTTTTGGTGGCTATATTGATGAGGCCGGCGTTAGTGAGGCCGACAGTGGAGTCGACGCCGCTGCGGACGAGCTGGAATTCGCGGACGACACCGATGGGGAGGTAGACTCCGCCGTCTTCGGCTGCGCGACGGCCGCCGAGGAGAGCGTCGTTGAAGCTGGTGCCGTCGACTTGGGTTGCGATGGCGTTAGCGCGCTGACCTGCCATGATGATGCCGGTGCCTTCGGGGTCTTCTTCGGCGCCTGCGGTCTGGCTGGTGAACTGGGTGAAGTCGCGGTCGCGGTTGGGGAGATAGGTGATGGTGAGTCCGGGGAGGAAGGTGGTGACGGAGGCTTCGGTTGTGTTGGAGGGCGGGGCGACGGTGTTGCCTTCGACTGTGCCGGCACGGGCGCGGACGGTGGTGGATTCGCGAGCGCGTGGGATTTCGAGTTTGAGAGCGACTTCGGTGCTGCTGCCGAGAGTGAGAGTGATTCGGACAGGGCGGCGGAGGGCGAGTTTGTCGGCTTTGGCGTCGACGGTGTAGGCGCCGGAGATGAGGCCGCTGGCGCGGAAGGCTCCGTCGTGCGATGTGATGATGGTGCGGGCGGTGCCGAGGTCGGTGTTGCGGATGGTTACGGTGGCGTTGGGGACGACGGCTCCCGAGGGATCGATGACGCGGCCTTCGATAGAGCCGGTGACAGCTTGTGCGTTCGATGCATGAGGGAACGCGAAAAGCGCTGCTGCTGTGAGTAGCAGCAGAGTTTTTTCAACTGTGACCTGGAGCTGCATGATTAGAAGCTTACCTTCACGAGGAACTGCATGGCACGGGCGGGTAATTGTGAGGTGACGCCGGGGAGTGGGGCTCCGAAGCCTACGCCGGGAGAGGTGCCGTTGCCGTAGGTTCCGCTGTAGCCGATGAAGTTGGCGTGATTGAGAACGTTGAAGGCTTCGGCGCGGAGATCGAGGGCGACTCGATCGCGATAGAGCGGGAAGGCGCGGGAGACGAAGGGATCGACCGAGTATTGACCGTTGCCGCGTCCTGCGTTGCGGCCGATGACAGCTCCGTTGATGACGGGACGGTCGGTGGTGCCGCCTGTGTCTCCGCTGTTGGTGGTGCCGGTGACGATGTTGTAGGGCAAGCCGCTGCCGAAGGTGCCGACTCCGCCGAAGTGAACTTTGACGACCGGGATGATGTAGACGCCGCTGAGGACGAAGCGATGACGCTGATCGTAGATAGCGGGGCCGTACTCCTGATGCTGGGTGAAGTTGGTGTCGTTGGGGTTCTGGCTGGTGGTGTCGGGGTCGACGTTGTCGAGGGTGTGGGACCATGTGTAGCTGGCGAGCATTTGCAGGCCGCTCGAGAAGCGGTGGGAGATGTTGAGGTCGAGCGCGTTGTAGTGGAGGTAGCCGTTGTTTACGTCGGTCTGGATGACGCCATAGAGAGGCACGGCGCCGGAGTTCTTGCTGGGATCGCAGGTCCCGCCGTTATGCGAGTAAAAGTACGCCCAGTAAGGACGGGTGCAGTTGGCTGCCTGTGCGGTGCGAATCTGATTCTGGGCAGTGCGTATGAATGGCGAGGGACCGTCGACGTCGAGCGGGCGATTGATGCGGAGAGTGTGCGCGCCTACGTAGTCGAGAGACATGGTCCACGTAGATGCGAGTCTCTGTTCGATGCCCACTGTCCATTGCTGTGAGTATGGATTGAGCATCGCGCTCGGGTAGCCGTTGAGCGCGCTGGTGGGGAGCCACTGTGAGAGATAGGCAGATTGTCCGGGACGGACGTAGAGGCTGCGGATTGGTACGACCCCACCGGGAGGAAACGCGTGGAGCGGGGCTGAGGCGATGCTTGTAGGGAAACCGACCTGGCCGGGTGCGGCGGTGTAGGTGAAGACGCCGCTAGGCTCGCCAAGAGCGTAACTGGCGAAGGAGTTGTCGACGATCTGCGAGTGATAGATGCCGAAGCCTGAGCGGAAGATGGTGTCGCTGGTGCCGAAAACGTCGTAGACGACGCCGACGCGGGGAGCGAAGTTGAGGGTGGCGTTGGTGAGGGTCTGGCGCTCGTAGCGGAGGCCGAGGTTCAAGGTGAGGCGGCGGGTGGCGCGGTAGTTGTCCTGCGCGAAGATGCCGATGAACTGGTCGTCGACGGTGTAGTTTTGGTTGCCGAAGCTCTGCTGATAGTTGGCGACCTTTGTAATGTCGTTGAGATAGGCGGAGCTTTCACAGATGCCGGGGCCCTGGGTGCAGGTGTTGTAGGTGAACTTGCCGAGGAAGATGGGACCGCCGAATTCCTTGCTGTTGCCGCCGTTGTGAGCGGCGATGACGCTGGCGCCGAAGTCGATCTGATGTCGACTACGGCTCATTGAGAGTGTCTCAGAGAGCTCGTACTGGCGGTTCATGAGCAGAGCGTTCTGCGATGTGCCGGAGGTGAAGGTACCCCCGGAGGAGATGGGGACGACGAACTGCGTGCCATAGACGACTGGGTCGAACTCGGTGATTGGCGAGGCGAGTTGGAACTGCAGGCGCAGATTGTTCACGAGACGCGGGCTCAGAGTTGCGGTTTCGCCGAGCTCGCCGGAGTAAGTGCGGCGGTGGAAGGTGCGGGCCACGGTCGGGAGGCTGGCTCCGCCGACGATTCCGTTGGGATTGGTGTCGGTGAAGTCGTCGAAGTTGGCGCGGAGAAAGGCGTTGTTGGAGTCGTTGATCTGATGGTCGAGTCGCAGGAGGCCGAGCCAGCCGCGATAGTGGCCGACGAAGGTGCCGGGTGCGAATGGTGAGGTGACGGGCGAGGCTTTGGCTTCGCGATTCCACTCACCTGCGAGGAAGAAGTGAGTTTTTTGTGAGAGGAGCGGACCGGAGACGGCGAGGGCGGTCTGGCCGAGGGTGTCGCTGGTGATGTCGTTGCCGCTGGCGGCGTTGGAGGTGGTGAAGCCGGAGAGTGAGGCTTCGGTTGCTGCGGGACGCCAGAGCTCGAGGAGCTGGCCGTGATAGTTGTTGCTGCCGCTGCGCGTGACGATGTTGATGACTGAGCCGGTGCCTCCACCGTAGTCTGCTGTAAAGGCGTTGGTGAGCACGGCCATCGAATCGACGGCCATGAGGGGGATGTTGGTGAAGATGGTTTGGCGGCCCCACATATCGATGTTGTTGGCTCCATCGACCTCGAACCATGCCTGGCGGCGGCCAGCGCCGTTAGTGGTGATGAGGACCTCGTTCATGAAGATGTCGCCCTGATTGATAGCGGGGCGGTTGGCGGAGTCGAGCAAAGGCAGACCGGTGATGCGGCGATTGAGGAGTGGGGTCTGCTGTATCTGTTCGATGGTGAGGTTGATGCCGAGTTGCGGCTGGTCGACACGCAGACCGGTGGCTGTGCCTTCGACGGTGATGATGGAGTTTTCGCCTGCGATTTTAAGCGTGGGCGTGATGATGGCAGTGCTACCTGGCGCGAGTTGGACGTGTGTAGTCTGCGCAGTGGCGAAGCCATTTTTGGTGATACTGACCATGTAGGCTCCTGCGACGGGAAGACCGGCGAGAGTAAAGCGGCCTGTGGAGTCGCTGTCGACTGCACGCGTGAGGCCAGTGCTCTCATTGGTAGCGGTGATGTGTGCGCCGCTGACGACGGCATGGGATGGATCGGTGATTGTGCCCTGGAGCGTCGCGGTGTCGGGAGTCTGCGCTGTGAGAGAAGCGGAACAAAGAGTGGCGACGGATAACACTGCTGCGCGAAATCGAGACATGAGCCCCCATCCAGAGTTAGCATGCTTGTTTGTGGGTGAGAAGAGTTTGTACACAAACAGTATTCAAGAAAAAGGCCTGCTACTACCAGCGGTAGTAACAGGCTAGGTTGTGCGTACGGTTCGAGGTTAGTATTCGTCGCCGAGTTCGATCTGGTCTTCGACGTCGTGATCGATGATTTCGGTGTTGAGTCGGAGAAGGGCGAGATGATTTCCTTCGAGCTGCTTGTTGAGCGCCTTCAAATCGGTTTGCTTGAGTTGCAGCCATTGGTCGAGAAGGCCGTTGAGAGGCTGCGCGCTGATGTGCCATGCTTCGATTTGTGCCGCGGTGGGAGCCTCGTCGGCGTTTTCGATTTGTTTTTCGATGCGGGCGAGAGTGAGGCGTACGGTGCCGAGATTTGGCGGGCCGGCTGGGCCGCCGCGTCCGCCGCCGCCGCGTCCACCGCGTTCGGAACCGGCGATTGCGTCGAGTTTGGGTTCGAGTGCGTTGCCTGCTGTGGCCACGGGAGCCTGTCCTGAACGCGCTTTGAGTTGATCGCGGAGGACAGTGATCTCGTGGATTGCCGTGGTGGCGCGCAAGAGATCGTCGTAGATGGATTTTGCTGCGTCGAATTGCGCTTGCAGATCAGCGGCGGATGTTTTGACGCGTGGATCCATGACGATCTTGAAGGATTGAGAGAGGGTTTTGCCGTTGGCGATGAGGCGGACGGTGTAGGTTCCGGGCATGACCCACGGTGCGGTTGAAACGGATGGCGTGTTGTAGGGGATGGCTTGCTCGGCGTCGGGGCCGGTGGACATGCCGGGGACTTGCGGGTATTGCATGTCCCAGAGGAAGCGGTGATGTCCCGGCTCGGCTGAGAGAATGCGCGGGGGACGAGCCCAGAGTGTGGGGTCGGGATAGCGTGGATCGAGCGGCGGGACGGGGTCGTTGCTGTTGATGCGGGTAATGAGCTGGCCTTTGCTATCGGCGATTTCGAGGGTGACTACGCCTGAAACCTTCGGGCCGAGGTAGTAGTCGATGATGGCGCCGTCGGGCGGGTTTTCGCCGGTGGCCATGTCGGGGACCCAGGGTGTGGGCGGGTTCATTGCGAAACGAATGCGAAGGGCTGTTTGTGGGGTGTAGAGGTGTGCGTTTTCGGTGGCGAGGTTTGAGGCGATCTGGCGGAGGGGCGTGACGTTATCGAGGATGAGGAAGCCGCGGCCGTGAGTTCCGGCGATGAGGTCGTCGTCTTTCATCTGCAGGTCGCGGACGGAGCTTGCAGGCATGTTGAGACGAAGCGATTGCCAGTGGTCACCGTCGTCGAAGGAGACGTAGACCTGGGTTTCGGTGCCGGCGTAGAGCAGGCCTTTGCGCTTCGGGTCTTCGCGGATGGTGCTGGTGGCTGAGTCGTCGGGGATGCCGGAGTTAATTTCTTTCCACGTCTTGCCACTGTCGTGCGTGCGGAAGAGATGCGGGCGCATGTCGTCGAGGCGGAGGGTGTTGATGGCGGCGTAGGCGGTCTGGGTGTCGAAGTGGCCGGCGTCCATGTTGAAGACCTTCCAGAAAGGTTTCAGCGCTGGAGGAGTGACGTTGTTCCAGTGTGCGCCGGCGTCGGAGGTGGTCCAGATGAGACCGTCGTCGGTGCCTGCCCAGAGGCGGTTGCCGTCGACTGAGGAGAGACCGAGGGCGTAGATGACGCCGCGGCGGGTTGGCTTCGCCGTGGGCATATCCTTGTAGTCTCCAAGGACGGAAGGAATCTCCCATGTTTCGCGGCTGAGGTCGGGGCTGACTTCTTTCCAGTGCTTGCCGCCGTCTTCGGTGAGCCAGAGGGTGTTGGTGGCGAAGTAGAGTTTGTGCGGATCGACTGGCGAGAACTGCAGGGGCTGGGTGCGCAGAACGCGATAGCTGCGCAGTGGCTTTGGCTCTACGCTCTGGATCTGGCCGGTGCGGCGATCGTAACGCGAGACCTTGCCGCCGTAGACGATGTCCGGATCGAGCGGGTCCGGCGCGGCGTAACCGTACTCTTCGATACCGGCGGGATGCCAGTCGTGAAAGGTGATGCGGCCGTCGTTACTGCGGCTGCTGACGCAGGCTGAGCCGGAGTCCTGCTGGCCGCCGCAGACTCGGTAGGGGAAGGCGTTGTCTGTGGTGACGTGATAGACCTGCGCGGTTGCCTGATTGAACCACTGGGTCCAGGTCTCGCCGCCGTTCTGCGAGATGATGACTCCCTGGTCGCTTGCGAGTGCGATGATTTTGGTGTTGTTCGGGATTGACGTAAACGTTCTGGTAGTCGTCGCCGCCGGGCGCGCCGCGGAGGCCGTACCAGGTCTTGCCTGCGTCGGTGGACTTCCAGGTGACGACGCTGGCTACGTAGACCGTGTCGGGATCTTTCGGGTCGACTTTGGGGACGGGGACGTCGCCGCCGCCGATGCGAGCTTCGGGGCGCGGATCATTGACCGGTGCGTGGACCCAGTTTGCGCCTCCGTCATCGGAGCGGTAGAGGCCGACCGTGTTGTGTGTCGTGCCGATGGCGGCGTAGATGCGGCGCGGATCGCCGGGGGAGATCGTCATCTGGACTTGAAGGATGTCTTCGGGCAGACCGCCTCCGGTGAGTTTGGTCCAGTTGTCGCCGCCGTCGGTGGATTTGTAGAGACCACCTTCAGCGCCGATGAACGAACCGTTCTCCCATGGTGCTTCCTGGCGCTGCCACATACCTGCAAAGACGATATTGGGATGTTGCGGATCAATCTGTACTTCGGAGGCGCCGGTGCGGTTGTTGGTGAAGAGGACGCGCTTGAAGGTTTTGCCACCGTCAAGGGTGCGGTAGAGGCCGCGCTCTTCGTTAGGGCCGTAGGGGTGGCCGGTGACGGCGACGAAGACTCGGTTAGGATCTTTCGGGTCGATCGAGATCTGGCCGATCTGTTGGCCGTCGCGCAATCCTTCGAGGTGGGTCCACGTTTTGCCGGCATCGGTGGACTTGTAGACCCCGTCGCCGGTGGAGAGATCGGGCCGCTGCAGACCTTCGCCGCTGGCGACGTAGACGATGCTAGGATCGCTTTCCGACACGGCGATGGAGCCGATGGAGCCACTCGGCTGGTCGTCCCACACGCTGTGCCACGTTGCGCCGGCGTCAGTTGTCTTCCACACGCCGCCGTTGACCGCGCCGAGGTAGAAGGTCGCTGGCTCGCTGGGAACACCGGCCAAGGCTCGGGTGCGTCCGGCCCGTATGGGGCCAATCTCCCGCCATTTCATGTCCGAATAAAGTTTGGGATCGACCTGAGCATGTGCGGCGAAGGCAACTGACAGGATAGATGTGGCGAGAAGGAAGACGGGACGGCGGACAATCATAGTTCTCCTCCGAGAAGAAACGGTTCCAAAGATGGAGCTCTGACGGCGTGGATAGCTCTAGACACAGAGGTGACGGATGTCCCCTGACGAAGGTCTCAGCAGCAGTAGAAACAAACAGTTCTAGCTGTGCGTAAAAATTCGCTGGTAAGCCTTTAGGTTATAAGGAATGCTGTGCCGAGGGCAAAGGAAACTTACCTCGTCCCATCGCCGTATAGTGTTCATATCGGTATGGCAGTCGTCCCCCAACAAAACGCGCCGCGTCAACACAATGCGACTGAGACGAATCCACCGGCGTCCGCACGGCTGGGTAAGCGGGAGCGCGAGGTGCTGGAGGTATTGTGGGAAGAGGGAAGCGCGACCGTGCAGCAGGTAGTTAAGGGCCTGAAGACTGCGTTGGCCTATACGACGGTGATGACCACACTAGACCGGCTGTATAAGAAGGGGTTGCTGCAGCGAAGAAAGCAAGATCGCGCTTTTGTCTACCATCCGGCTTTCTCGAAGGACGACCTCGAACGAGGGCGCGCGAATGAGATGGTGAACCGGTTATTTTCGGATTCGGTCATGAACAAGGACGCTCTGCTGAGTTGCCTGGTGGACGCGGTGCAGAGCTATGATACCGACCTGCTGCACCAGCTTGAAGAGAAGGTACGCGTCGCGAAGGAGCAGAACGTTGCGGATGTTCGAAAAAAAGGGGGCCTGCGCTAGATGCTTCTTTCGTATTGGCTTCGGATGGTCTGTCTTGTACTCTTTAGTGTGGGGATGATCCAGATCGGATTGCACCTGTCGTTGCGGCTTGTCCTGCGTCTTGCAGAAAAATGGCTCCGCCGACTGACCGCTCGCTGCCAGGAGCGTATCTACTTTGCTGTACCCGTCACATCGCATGGGGCGGCGCTCCTGTTGACCATGCTGGTTGTGATGCCGCAATACATTCGCGGCGAGACTAACCCCCTGCAGGAGCGCGTGGGATTAGCGTGCATTGCAGGAGCGCTGATTGTCGCCGCTCGCTATCTCTATGGGACCCAAAGAGCCATCCGGCTTCTGCTGCACATGCAACGAGCACACAGATCCAATGATGCTCCCGTTGTCATGGCGGGAGGTTTGCCGGTACATATCTCTGCAGGTATCTATCCACAGCTTGCTGTTATGGGATTGTTCCCGCCCAGAATTGTCCTTTCGCAACACCTGCTCGACAACCCTGCATTCTCACCGGAACTGCTGGAGATCGCGCTCGCACACGAAAGCGCTCATGTGCAGCACTACGACAACCTGAAGCATTTTGTGCTGGCCTCGCTTGCTCTGTCTCATCGAGTGTGGAAGGGATCGCTCGAGCGGTGGAGGGATGCAGCCGAGAATGCTGCCGACGACGACGCTGTCTCCGGCAACTCGTCCCGGGCAATTTTGCTTGCAGAGACATTGCTGGTCGTAGCGCGCGCCGTTCCACCTCGGCGGGTGTCTGCACTGTCTCTGGCTTTGTTGCCGCATGAAGAAGAGTTGGACAAGAGAATCGGCCGCCTGCTGTGTGACGATTCAACACTTGTGCCACCAGTTACGCCCCGCTGGCGACACGTAATCGGCGCAGGTGCCTTCTTGCTGGCAAGCACGTGCATTCTGCTATACCTGGTCGCTGGATCATTCCATGAGGTGGCTGAGTACGTTCTGCATCTAGGATAGGCCGCCCGAATGACTCTTCTCGATCTTTGCTCGTACTTTGGACTCGGCGCCGTCGGTGCAGTGACAGTGAACCTGCTGCTTGGAATGCTGATGTCGCTGCGCTACAGTCCAACACGGCATTGGCCGCACCGTCATATCAACCTGTTCGCGCTGCACCGTTGGACGGCTTACATCGCGGTCTTTTTCACGCTGTCCCATCCAGCGATACTGCTTTTTTTGCATACTCCGCATTTCGGCTGGATGGATGTGCTGTGGCCCATTCACTCGTATCTGCAGCCGAAGCTGAACCTAGCAGGAGCGGGCGCGCTTTATCTTATCGTGCTGGTGTGGGTCTCTTCGTTGCTTAGGAAACAGATCGGGCGGCCTTTGTGGCGTAGCCTCCACTATCTTGTATTTCCTTGTGCTGTGCTGCTGTTTCTTCACAGCGTCCTTACGGATCCTAATCTGAAAGATGGACATCCTGACCTTTTGGATGGGGGCAAAATCTTTATAGAAATATCGTTGCTACTTAGCCTGGCTGCCACCGCCATCCGAATTCGCCTGCGTGGGCTAGGATTTCGTTTCAGGTAAACATTCAATTCTTGAAGGGAAAGAACTTTGGATGCGACTTTGTGCTTCTGTTGTGCGTCTCTCTTTCAATCCACTTTTCTGAAGACCAATGCTAAGGATCCGAATGAAACCCAGACTCGTTCGCTTCGCTTCGTCTTGTACTCTTATCTACATTTTCTTTGCTCTCACCTCGGGCACTAACCAAGGTCAAGTTCCCGACACCCGCATCGCATCCACCGCGCAGCTTCCCGAGAACAGGCTGCAGGGATTTCGATACCGCATGATCGGACCCCATCGCGGCGGCCGTGTGACAGCCGTGGCCGGTGTGTCCGGAGATCATCGCACCTTCTATATGGGTGCCACCGGCGGTGGTGTATGGAAGACCACCGATGCCGGGGAGGTCTGGGAGAACATCTCCGACCGCTATTTCAAGACAGGCTCTGTGGGAGCCATCGCCGTGGCGTCATCTGATCCCAACGTCATCTACGCCGGAACCGGATCGGCAAATATCCGCAACAATATTGAAATTGGCCACGGCTCCTATAAGTCCACCGACGCAGGAGCGACCTGGTCGTCGATCGGGCTCGAGGATGCCGGCCAGATCGCCAAAATCCGCAT
Source organism: uncultured Acidobacteriaceae bacterium (assembly GCA_963770055.1). GTDB lineage: Bacteria > Acidobacteriota > Terriglobia > Terriglobales > Acidobacteriaceae > Edaphobacter. The sequence goes on along the minus strand of CAVYOC010000006.1, from coordinate 1,195,971 downwards.
TGATCCACGTGATCCCAATCGCGTCTATGTCGCCGCCGTGGGCCATGCCTTCGGTCCCAATTCGCAACGCGGCGTCTTTCGTTCACGCGACGGAGGCAAGAACTGGGAGAAGGTTCTCTACGTCAACGATCACACCGGGGCCGTCGATCTGGTGATGACCGAAGGGAGCCCCGACGTGCTGTATGCCGCGATGTGGACCGGGGCGCGCTACCCGTGGGGCATGGTGGCAGGTTCTACCGATGGCGGGGTCTTCAAGACGACGGATGGCGGCGACCACTGGACCAAGCTGACCGAAGGTCTTCCCCAGGGACCGGTGGGCAGGATTGGAGTCGCCGTTTCACCGGCGATGCCCACCCGCGTGTGGGCACTGGTGGACGCCGCCGACGGAGGCGTCTTCCGTTCCGACGATTCCGGCCAGACCTTTACTCGCATCAATTCAGAACGCACACTTCTGGGCCGCTCCTGGTACTACGGACACATCTTTGCGGACACCAAAGATCCGAACATGGTCTACGCGGCCAATACCGATTTCTTTCGCTCTGTAGACGGCGGCAAAATGTTCAATCCGATCCCCATGCCGCACGGGGACAACCATGAACTTTGGATCGACCCGAAAGACTCGCAGGTCATGATCGAGGGTAATGACGGCGGAGCCACCATCTCGGTGAATGGAGGCCGGTCCTGGTCGACCCAACTCAACCAGCCGACGGCGGAGATCTATCGCGTGGCAACCGATGACCAGGTTCCCTATCGGGTTTACGGCACCCAACAGGATCAGTACGACGGTCTTTCCTTACCGAGCCGAGCCTCCCACTTCGGCGAGCGTTTGCAACTTCAGCATTGGTATACGATCGGCGGCATGGAGGGCGGCTATGTCGGCGTCGTTCCGCACAATCCAAACATTGTCTACTCCGGCGGGCCGAGCGCCATGATGACGCGTATCGATCTTGCCACCGAACACCTGCGCACCATCAACGTGACCGCCGGCGTCAGGGGCGGCGACGTGCGCTTTGCCTGGAGTTCTCCCATCTTTATCTCGCCCCTGGAGCCGGACGTGGTCTATCACACGTCGAACTTCGTCCATAAGACCAGCGACGGCGGCCAGACCTGGAAGACCATCAGCCCCGATCTCACGCGCAATGACAAGTCGCACCAGGGAGCATTCACAGGTCCAGGCAGTGAAGCTGAAGCCTATCCCACAGTGTCGACCTTTGCCGAATCCCCACGCATCCGCGGCGTGCTCTGGTCAGGCAGCGACGACGGTCTGGTTCACCTCTCGCGCGATGGTGGTCTCCATTGGCTCGACGTAACGCCGAAGTCGATGCCTGATCTTGCCACCGTCAATACGGTCGAGCCTTCTACACACGATCCTGCGCGAGCCTTTTTGGCGGTGTTCCGCTACATGCTCGACGACTATCATCCCTACATCTATCGCACCGATGACTTCGGCAAAAGCTGGACTCTGCTCACCGACGGCACTAACGGCATCCCAGCCGATCAGCCTGTCCGCGTAGTGCGCGAAGATCCCCTACGCAAAGGCCTGCTCTACGCCGGAACCGAATATGGCGTCTTCGTTTCGCTTGATAATGGCAAGCATTGGCAGTCATTGCAATTGAACCTTCCCGCTGTATCGGTGACCGACATTCAGGTTCACGACAGCGACCTGGTGCTCTCCACCAACGGGCGCTCATTCTGGATTCTCGACGACATCAGCCCCTTGCGGCAGTTGGCTGTCCAGTCAATCACCGCGCCGCATTTGTTTTCGGTGCGCAACACCTACCGTATCGCCACCTCAGCGGACGAGGACGATCAGCCTTACGTCGGCGGAGCTTGTTGCGTCAGTAATGTTCGCGACCTCTATGCAGGAGCACGCATCGAACGGCACCAACTGGGTGAGGAACCGCCTGAAGGCGCGATCGTCTACACATCGTTTCCCGCACGATCCATGGAAAAGGTAACTTTGACTGTGACCGACGCCAGCGGAAAGGTACTACGCACGCTTGTGGACACGAGCGCAGCCAACGGCCCTACGGTCGAACCCGGCCTGAATCGCTACAACTGGGATCTGAGCATCGAGCCGCGCGCACCTGGCACTCCCAAACCTGCGCAACGCGGGCCGAAGGCCGTTCCCGGAACCTATCAATTTCGCCTCACCGTAGGCCCCGCCACACAATCGGTAACGTTCAGGCTTCTTGGCGATCCGAAATCTCACGTCACCCAACAGGACTATCAGAGCCAGCACGATTTGCTGGTTCGCATCCAGGAAGCCGTCACCCAAATCCAACACACCGGAACCACGATCCAGGCACGCCGCGCAAGCCTGCCTGCCGGTGATCCCGGGTTGGCGCAGCTCGACGCCCTGCAAACCTCCCTGGGAGTGGGGGGAGGCGGACGCGGAGGGCGCGGAGTGGGGGGCGGACGTGGGACGACAGCCACAGGCTCTCCTCCGTTGATGGGCGAGTTCATGAGTCTCTACACCTTCGTAATTGGAAGTGAGGATCGGCCTACGGGGGCAGCCCTCGACCGCTACCGGGATCTGCGCAAAGCGCTCGATGACGACCTGGCTAAATTGCAAGCTGGGCAGTAGCACGTGCGCCGCCGAAGGATCCCCGGTTACTTGCTGGAAGTGAGAGACTGACCCTGCTTGAGGTGATAGAACCGATCGGCGGCGACGTCATGGAAGGTTTGTTGGCTGCCGTTCGGCCAAAAAATTTCCACAGTATCGATTTGTTTCGCATCGCCCAGTCCGAAATGAAGTCTCAACTCGCTTTGCGAGAGATAGCTGCCCCCGCTCCTGACTTCTCCCAGCTGTTGCAGCTTGCCAGTCGTAACACGTACCCGCCCGTTGAGGGCCAGCCGGTTGGTTGGACTGCCCTCGAGTTCAAAACTGATCCAGTGATGCGCAGGATTGCTCCTGGCTTCCAGAATCATCGGAGCGCCAGTGAGATTCTCAACAACGACATCGAGCCTGCCTCGATTGAAGAGATCTCCGACGGCAAGGCCACGGCTCACCTGGGGAACGGACACCGCCGATCCTGTCTGCGCGCTTATATTCTCGAAGGTTCCATCCCGCTTGTTCTGAAAGACGAGCTTAGGTTCCCGGTAGGACGTCCCCAGCTTCGCATTGTCGACCTGCGGATAAACATGGCCGTTCACCATGATGATGTCCAGCCAGCCTGAGTTGTCTAAATCGAGAAAGGCATCACCCCAACCCACATACGGCACAGTTGCGCGGGCGATCCCCGCAGAATGGGATACATCCGTGAAGCTCATTCCGCCATCATTACGGTACAGAGTTGCATACTCATCGCTGAAGTGAGTAATAAAAATACTCATCAATCCAGCGTGCAGATAATCCCCGAGCGCAATCCCCATGTTGGCCTGCTCCACACCTTCCTCACTGACAGCGACGCCCGCATCCAGAGCTACATCCTGGAATCGTCCATTCCCCAAATTGCGGTAGAGATAGTTAGACTCGCCATCGTTGGCAACAAACAAGTCGAGCTTATTGTCATTATCAAAGTATGACCAAACCGCGCCCAGGCCGAAGAAACGATTGGAATCATCCACTCCCACCTGCTTCGCAACCTCAGTGAAAGTCCCATTGCCGTTGTTGTGATACAGCGAATCCCGTGATCCCTTGAGCCCACGCGGACCACATTGAACGGCAATATCATGGTATTCGCACGTCTTTCGCGAACCGAAGGTAGGCAGGTCGTTCAGATCGAGATCCACATAGTGGGCAACAAACAAGTCAGAGTTTCCATCGCCGTCATAGTCGCCAAAAGCAACGCCGGTTGCCCACCCACTGTCCTTGTCGAGTCTCGCCGCTTTCGTGACCTCCGTGAAGGTCCCATCGCCGTTGTTGCGATAGAGAACGACGCCTCCAAAACAACTTACGATCAGGTCCGGTCGTCCATCGTTGTTGTAATCTCCTACAGCGGCTCCCATCGCCCAACATGGATATCCCACGCCTGCCTTATCCGTTACATCCGTAAACGTGCCGTCGTGATTGTTGTGATAGAGCGCGCTCTTTGCCTTCTTGCCTGCCAGCGTCATCGAAACGCTCGGCGCATTGGTGAAGTAAATGTCGAGCCAGCCGTCACCATCGTAATCGATAAGCGCAACTCCGCCGCTCATCGATTCCACGATGTATTTCTGTTCGGGACTCGACAAATGTTGAAAGGTAATTCCGGTGGAGGCCGTAATATCAATAAGCTGAGGAACGGGTCCTGCCGCAGGCGAGTTTTTTCCAGTCGCAGGCTTTGTGGGACTTACCGTTTGCAATCCAGTATTTTTTTTGCCGGATACTTGTCCGGAGCTACTATCGCTTTCGAGAATGAGGATGCCGCAAAGGAAAACAGCAACCCAAAACTTTATAAAAAGGGTTCGCCGGTTCACTAGGAACGCAATCTTATCCTGGAATATATCCGCTTCCTGATCCCTGTTACTTCTCCGAGCCGATCTGTGGTGTATCAATTTTCATGTCCTTATAGATCGTCCGTAGTTTTTCCTTCAGATCTTTGTACTTCTTGTACTCGGCGAGTTCGCGCTTGGCATCTTCAGGGCGATGCAGAGCACGATACACCGTACTCAGGCGATAGTGAGCCATAATATTACCGGGCTCCGTGGAAACTGCATTCTGTAAAAGTGGTAACGCATCCTCCGGCCTATTTTTCTGGGTGTAAATATATGCCAGTCCAACTTCCGCGTTGACTTCTCCAGGCACAATTGCCAACGCTTGCTGATAGTATTTTTCTGCTTCGTCGAGATTGCCTTTTTCCGCGATGACATCTCCCAGGCGCGTCAAGGCTCTCTCATCCAATGGATTGCTGGCAACAGCCGCACGGTATTCCTGTTCCGCCTCTTCCTTGAGCTTCGTCTCAGGGGAATTGTGCAGGGCTTCCGCAAGTTCGAAGTGGATGCCGGGTAGTTGAGGATCGGTCGCAAGCGCCGAGCGATAGTCCGCGATCGCTCCCGCAAGATCTCCCACGCGACCTAATTCATGAGCCATAGCCTGATGCATTTGACCCGAATCGGGAGCTGCAACCGATATATCCAACAATGCCTCGGCAGCCAGGTCGGTGTAGATTCTATAAGCCGCATAAAGGATCTTGGGATCGGTGGGAGCGATTTCTCGCAACGTTGAGACGATCCCAGCTGCCTTCGGTAAGTCGCCCGTAGCAGTATAGAGTTCGATTAGTTCCAGTCCTGCTTCCTGCTGCAATTTTGGTTCTTTGAGCTGTGTAAAGACTGATTCAAGCTCCGTGCGGGCTATCTCCGTCTTTCCAAGATGTCGCTCGCACATAGCGAGGAGCATGCGAATCTTTACAAGGTCGGCCTGCTGATCCACGGCGCTCCGCAGATGTGGCTCAGCTTCAACATACTTACCTTCAAAATAGAGAAGCACGCCCAGGTTAGCTTGAGCATCCAGATTCTTTGGATCGATAGATAAAATAGCCGCGAACTCTTTAGCTGCCAGCTCGGGCTTCTTCGCATTCAGCAGCTCATGCGCCTTTTGTTCGTGAAGCTGAACTTGTTGCGAAATAGAACTGGCGTTCGACTGTGCGGCGCCAGTTACGGTACTGAACAGCGCCAATAAAACGACATAAACGACAAACCTCATTCCAAATCACCCAACCCGCGAGGTCTCATCTTAAAGAGAGATGGGGATAGCAACAAAACATTGCTATCCCCACGGAGTTTATCAGAACGTGATTCGCGCGCTGAGTTGCATGTTTCGCATCGGAACAGAAGTGTTTGAGATATTCGATGTCCCGGTCGAAATTGCTGATCCTGTGAGACTCAGGTTATTGTTGGGCAATGCGAAGCTCGCGTGATTGAATACATTGTCCGCATCAGCACGAATCTGCATGCGAACTTGCTCCCAGATGGCGAATGACTTGCCAAGAGACAGGTTGACTGTGCTCAACCCGGGACCGGTTAATTGGTTGCGTCTCTCATTGCCGAATGTCCCGGAAGTCGGAACAGCAAAGGCCGCCTCATTAAACCATTGCTTGGGCCCACGACCCGCAAGGGTTGGGTTTCCTATGACGTTCGGAAACCAGGCGAAGCCGCCGCCGCCAGAGGCATACGAGGCGCTACCGTTGCTCATTACCGGAGTAAAAGGTTGACCACTCTGGACGATGATGATAGTTGATGCCTGCCAACCGCCAAAAATCTCGTCGAGCAGCAGATTATTGTTCATGAACAGCTTGCCACGCCCAAAGGGCAACTGATAAACGGCATTTCCCTTGAAGGCATTTCTGACATCAAAGTTCGAGTTGCCATAGTTAGCCGCTGGATTATAAGCATTCTGCCAGGCCTGACTGCCTGCGCGGCTGCCCCAGCCCGAAGTATCCATATCGTCAAGGAAGTGTGACCAGACGTAGCTGAAGTTGAAGTTGAGTCCATAGTTTGTGCGCTGCTCGATCACGGCCTGCAGCGAGTGGTAGTTCGAGATTGAATTTTCGTTAGGCGCCGTCCCAGAGACGTTAATCGATCCATACTGCGGGTAAGGCTTGAACTGCTGATCGACCACAGCCAGCTTACCTTGGGGGACCTGGTTGATATCGACCGGGAAGGGCAGGTCATGACCGTGACTTGCCACGTAGGCCAGCGATGCCACCAGGTTTGGATTTATCTGACGCTGCGCCTGGATGTTCCACTGATAGGATCCTCCGACCGGCTGGTGGAACTGAGCAATGTTTATGCTGTTCCCTGCGCCGTTTTTTGCAGCCGGATCTGTAGAAGCGGCAATATATGGAAGATTTGCTCCGGATCCTGAAAGGATAACGACAGGGGTAACCCCGTTCGTACTATCGGTAACGTTGCCCGAAGAACCGAATGCTGCACCCATCACACCGCCGTTGTAGGTGTCGTTACTCCAGTTATAGGCGTAGAGGCCGAATCCGCCTCGAACCACTGTATTGGGATCGAGTTGATAGGCGAAGCCAAACCGCGGAAGGACCGTGCTGTAGACGCTGTCTTGAATGCGAGTGCGACCGTTCGCATGGGTTGATCCATACCACAGGGCACCAAGAGTGCCGGTTGCAGGGTTCGGAACTGTCGGGTCAAACGAACGCTCATTTCCCTTGACCTCGCTCCAGCCAGTCTGGATCTGGTAGCGCAATCCGAGGTTCAAAGTAAGGTTGGATCTCACCTTGTAATCGTCCTGAACAAAGAATTGGGGAAGCTTTTGGCGACCGCCATACTCCGGCGTGACGCTTGCGGTCCATTTCTGTGTCTGCCCGAGCAGGAAGTCAGCGTAGGTCCATCCGCTTGAAGTGACTCCGGGGCCTGCCTGTGTATATGAGCCGTTGAAGGTAAATGATCCGGCATCCTCATTTCCCCACGCCGTGGAGTTGTTTTGGTAGATAAGCAGCTCGCCGCCGAAGTGCAGGATGTGTTTCCCGGTAACGAGCGTCACTACGTCGGAAGGATCATAGGCATGCTCTTTATAGACCGCGTTGCTTTGAGGCGACAACATGCCGCTGTAAGTACCGGAGGCAAAGTTGAATGTCGGAAAGGTGTCTGCCTTGGCAAACTTCAATCCAATTTTGCCGGGATAGCCAAGGCCCGCGCTCAATGGTGAGAAGAAGTTGAGCTGATTGGTATAGCCCAATCTGACTTCGTTGGTGATTCGCGAAGTGATGGACCACACATCTGAGATCTGAGCGTTTTGTTTGCTCACATCCTGGCTCTGGCAGTTGATGGGGCAGATACCGGCGCCGAAGCCCTGACCAGGATTGTCTCCCTCACTTTCAGAGATCACGATGTGATTGTTGGGCTTGACTTGGTAGTCGAGCCGTCCGAAGTATCGAATGAAGGGTGAAGACTGCGGAGCGGTGTAAGTGTAGTTGTTTTGAACCAAACCACTGCTGGTGAGAACACCCGATGAGTTGGGTTTAGGCCAATACGCCTGAGTGGCGACCGCGACGGGATCGAGCCGGATTGCCGGAATCTTGTTGCCGTTGCCATATTCAGCAGCAAATGACGTACGAATGACGCAGGGGCATGTAGTCGGGGTTGTCTGGCCAGGATAGGTGTATGTCCCGGTCTGTTGAGTGGTCTGTGTCGCCGGATCGTAGATGGTCTGGAACCCCGAGAAATCACCAGCCATGACTGCCGCAGTTGGAACTGTAAAAGAGGCGGCGCTCGTGCTTCCGTGTGAAATGATGTGATCGTAGTTGAAGTAGAAGAAGAGCTTGTCCTTGAGGATTGGGCCACCTACGGAACCGCCAAAATTGTTATAGCGGAAGTACTTCGATGTCTTCCCGCTAAAGGCATAGGGAAGAGCATTCAGTGCCTCATTCTGAAAATACTCGTATAACGCTCCGTGGAAACGGTTCGTGCCCCCCTTGCTGATCTGGTTGTACATGATGCCGCCGACTCCGTACTGCGCAGAGAATGCTGAGGTGACGGTCTGAAGCTCCTGGATCGTCTCCTGCGTGAGAATGTCGGAGTTTGCGCTGGCGGGCAGGGTTGTCTCTGCCCCGTCTGACAGTACCGTACTGAACGGCAGATTTCCATTGACTGCGACCGTAATTCCGGGCGCGGTGCTGCCCATTGCCGCTAGAGCGCCCTGCGCGCCGCCGGTAGCCCCTGCGGCTCCAGGAAGGAGAATAGCGAATTGGGTCCAGTCCTGTCCTACCTCGGGAAGGGCTTGCAGGGTCTCCGCGGAAAGCGTGGTGCTCTGCTCGCCGTTCTCAGTTTTCAACAACGGAACGTCAGTGTTGACCACGACCTCTTGCGTTACCGACCCGACCGCTAGCTGCGCGTCCACTTTTGTAACACCGACGATAAGGGTGATCGAAGACCGCACAAAGGTTGAAAATCCAGGTTTTGTGAAGGTGAGCTTGTAGGTTCCTGCGACGATCGAAGACGTGTCGTACACGCCGGAATCATTCGTCACGTAAGTTTTTGAAACTCCAGTTTCGATGTTCATGACTGTTACAGAAGCTCCAGGAATCGGAGCGCCGGTCGTGTCCGTCACAACACCGTTGATATCGCCTGAATTCGTACTTTGTGCCAGTGCAACATGCGTGAGACCGATGCACAGCAGGACCGAAAACATCGTCAGAAACCATTTCAGCTTCATCTCTGCCTCCTTAAATTGGTCGTCCACTTTTCGCTTAAATCCAGTTATTTGGTACAGCTGATTTAAAACGCCTAAAACGCTTTAGATTTGAAAGACAAGCGTTTGTCTTGTTGTAGAAGAATCGCGGCTGAAACTATGCGCCGAGCCGCCGGCTCTTGTCAAGACCTCTTGTCAATAAAAATATTGCCCACAACATCCACCGTTGGGAGGAGGAGGGAACTGATTGGTTCGACTGAGGTTAGAAGGACATGAATTAAGTCAGGTGAAGAGGTTTTGCGTGATCTGTCCGAGATGAGGGCATTTATTTCTTAACAAAGGATTTGTGCGATAGCCACTGAATCCGATCTTGCAGTTCATTAAAGATTTTCGCTGCGTTCATCGGAGGTTGTGCACGTGGATATGTGTCACTATCTGTCAGTGACTGCGAAGGTGCCGCAGCCTTCGACGTGACGATCGAGGGCGGAGTCTTTCATTCCAATGCAAGACAGCTCACTGTCAGTGGAAGAACGCGATTGGTTCTGCTTGGTGGGTGGCCGAATTTATGCAGCGGCTCATTTTCGAGCTACCATTCGTTTCCTTTTCAGCCCGGCTCCATCAGGCGATGGCCGAGAGATCGTACCTATCAGGCAACTCCGACCTGGCGGGGATGGTGAATTTTGCTGCTTGGGCAGAAGCAGCTTCTCCCGCTGGTGCGAGGCCGGGAGAGACAACATATTTGCGAAGCAGTATCCGAAAGAAAAGAAAGGTAATTACTATCGTCGGTGCAAGGTCTTGGGGTAACGATATTCTCGCCTAAGCTGTTCTTCCAAACGCCTCATGTTTAGCAGATAATTCACGTGAGATGATTTTATTGTTTGGGGCATCCTTAGACTGGCGAGCGAGCCGGGCTGCTTTTCTGGGACTATCGGAGCCCCGTGCTCATTGTCAGACTTTCGTTGCGACCGGCTGCTTCAGTCACCTCGCGTTGATGCTTCTGCTTCTGACCTTCTCTTTCCAACCGTTATGCGGGCAAACTGATCCTGTTCTTCAGGCTTCGGAATTCATGAGGACAGGCAAATTCCACGATGCAGAACTGTTGTGGCGTCAATTGGCGCAGCAATATCCCAGAAATCCTTTGATCCATGGCAACCTGGGGATTGCTCTTGCGCAGCAGGGGAAGCTTGAGTCCGCCGCAAGTGAATACCGTAGATCGCTAGCCTTAAAGGCAGATCAACCTGACGTTGTCTTCAATCTGGCTATAGCCGAATTCAAGCAGGGACATTTTTCGGCAGCTATTCCGCAGTTCGAGTTATTCACGAAGGAGAAGCCGGAGGACGGTCGTGGCACTGTCCTACTGGGAATGAGTTATTTTGGGCTCCGTCAATACGAAAAGGCGAGCCCGTATTTACAGGCTGCCATCCAGAAGGATCCATCCAATCTGGAATTACATAATGTACTGGCTCAAAGTTGTTTATGGAGTCATCAATACGACTGTGCTCTGGCCGAATTTGAGAGCATTCTTGCTGTCAATCCGGACGCTGTGCAGGCGCACATGCTGTTGGCAGAAGCTCTCGACGGTATGGGAAAGACGGCGGATGCTATCAGAGAACTGGAAGCCGCAGATAAGATCGCGCCAAATGCGCCGGTTCTCCACTTCGAGCTCGGTTATCTTTACTACAAGCAGCGAGACTACGATAAAGCATCGCCGGAGTTTCAATTGGAGATTAAGAATAACCCTGGTTACGCTCAGGCCTATCTCTATCTGGGAGATATTGCGCTTCACACAAACGACGACAAAGCGGCGGAATCGTTGTTACAGAAAGCACTTCAGTTACAAAATGAAAACCGCTTGGCCTACTTTGACCTCGGTTGCATTTACGCCGACCGCAATAGAAATCAGGAAGCTGTCGCAGCGTTGGAGCATGCTGTGAAGTTGGATCCTACGCAGCCAGATGCGCACTACCGTCTCGCGCGTCTGTATACGGCGATGGGACAAAAGGAAAAAGCCGCTCAGGAGTTTGCCAAAACCAAAGAGCTGCACAGCAAGACGGAGGATTCACTGATCGAAAAAGTTTCGGGCGGCAATACTACGCCGAAGTAGAGGCACGCTCTAAGAAAATAGAAATATGACTCAAGGCGTGAAAAGCTTAACAGGGAATGAACCAGGTGAAAACCAACATCTCGCGCCGTGATTTTCTGTGGCTGACGACTGCATCCAGCATGGCTTTGGCCCAGGGCGTGTCGACCAGGAATCTGAAACCACTCCCCAGAGGCAAGTCCTCCGGTATCCCTTTTCTCGCTCGCTTTACTGACGTCGCCGCTGAGGCCGGATTGAGCTTTCCAGTCATCTACGGCGGGACGAAACAAAAAAACTACATCGTGGAAACAGTGGGTTGCGGTGTCGCCTTTCTGGACTTTGACAATGACGGATGGCTGGACATCTTCGTGTTGTGCGGCACACGCATGGAAGACCCTCCTCCTAATTCAAGCAATCGTCTCTATAAGAATAACCGCGATGGAACATTCACCGATGTCACGGAGAGGGCCGGACTACTTCGTTCTGGATGGGCCAGTGGAGTAACAGTAGGAGACTATAACAACGATGGTTTTGAGGATATCTTCGTTACTTACTACGGCCAGAACATTCTTTATCGCAACAACGGCAACGGCACATTTACTGATGTTACTCAACAGGCCGGACTAATCTACGAAGACAATACGCGCTGGGGATCAGGGTGCACCTTCTTTGACTATGATCGTGATGGACACCTTGACCTCTTCGTCGCCAACTACGTTGATTTGCACCTTGACCGACTGCCGAAACCCGGCGCAAACCCCTTTTGCAATTTCAAAGGCGTGGCGGTTAACTGCGGGCCAAGAGGGTTGCCGATGCCGCGCAACTATCTCTACCGCAACCAGGGCGATGGAACGTTTCGGGACGTCTCGGAAGAGACGGGAATTGCAAAGGCCGCCCGCACTTACTCGATGACAACCGTAGCTGCTGACTTCAGCAACAGCGGTTGGACTGATATCTATTTAGCATCCGACTCAACTCCGAGTCTTTTGCTATGCAACAAACATAACGGTACATTTTCGGAAGAGGGCGCCGAACGTGGCGTGGCCTTCAGCGCAGATGGTGCCGAGCAAGCTGGAATGGGCGTCGCAGTCGGCGACTACAACCTGGATGGCAATCTCGACATATTCAAAACTCACTTTTCAGACGACACGAATGTCCTCTATCGCAACGATGGAGCCGCGAACTTCACAGATGTAACAATCCCTGCAGGTTTCGGAGTAGAAACCCGCTATATTTGCTGGGGCACAGGATTCGCAGACTTCGACAATAACGGCTGGCCCGATCTGGCTGTCGTTACCGGTTCGGTTTATCCGGAGGTCGAAGCGGAGTTTCCGGAATATCCTCTGAAGACACCGCGATTCATCTTCCGAAACCTCGGCAACGGCAAGTTTGAAGAGTTGATCGAGGAAGCAGGCCCGGGAATTTCAGCAGCTCATTGCAGTCGAGGATGCGCCTTCGGGGATTTTGACAATGATGGCGACGTCGACATGGTCATTATCAACTTAAATGAGCCACCCTCGCTTCTCAGAAACGATCTCAAGAGCGGTCTCAACTGGCTCAAGGTATTTCTCGTCGGAACGAAATCGAACCGAAGCGCTATAGGGTCAAGAGTGATAGCAAAATATGGCGGGAAAGTACAGGTACAAGCTGTCATGGGGCAGTCGAGCTTTTATTCGGTGAACGATCGCCGACTCCATTTCGGATTAGGGAAAAGCATCCATACTGATCTGGAGATCCATTGGACAAACGGGCTGGTCGAGCGCTTTCCAGGTGTCGAACCCAATCAGCTGGTCACCATCAAAGAAGGCCAGGGTATCTTCAAGTCTTCATTGCAAAGTGTAAAGGGTCCATTGAAGCAAAGCGCACCGAATACCCAGAAATGAAGCGGGCGTCAAGGCGTAATGCCTCGACGCCCTTACAGGCACAGATTTGCCTCAGAACGAAATTTTCGCGCCAAGTTGCAGCACACGAGGATCGTAGGTAGACGTCACCTGGCCGAAGTTCGCGTCATTGGTACCAGCGTCGATATTCTGGAATTCGGTATGGTTGAAGGTGTTAAAGCTTTCGAAACGCAACTGAAGTTTCACGCTTTCCGTGAATGAAAAGGATTTGAACGCGGCCAGGTTGAAGTTGAAGAGTCCCGGAAGGACGATTGCATCCTTTCTGGCATTGCCGAAGCCTTGATTCGGGCCCCCGGCCCAGGGAGCGATCGGAGCCGCAAAAGCGGTCTTGTTGAACCAGGCGAGCCGTGTCTTGGGATAGGAAATGGGTCCAACGATATTAGGACGGTTGGTAGTACCGCCGCCCAGACCAAGAACGTCGGCACCGTTATAGGTGATGGATTGCGGAAGGCCAGATTGCACGACCGTCACACCGGAGACCTCCCAACCTCCCAAAACTATCCGTTGGAACGCGTTGCCGCTCTTAAGGAAGAATGGGAGCACATAGATGTAGTTCGCGTTAAAGATTTGACGTCGGTCGAACCCACCCGATGCGCGGTCGTACTCTATATTGAACGGGTTTGCCACCCCATTGAGATCATTGGCTGCAGTATCGATCTCATGAGAATAGGTGTACGCCAGTTGGAAGGTAAGTCCATGCCTGTTCTCCATGCGCACGCCTACCTGAAGAGAGTGGTAGTTGAAGTTAGTCCTGTTCTCTTCCTCAGTAATGCCGCTGAAGCCGGGGAACTGTCGATAAAGATTGGCGTTTAGCGATGGCAAATTCTTTCCTGTTACGGGATCCAATAATTGTCCGGCAACACCCTGCCTGTCGTAATAGGGATTTTTGGTTGGATCCGCAGGATCGATATGAGTTAAGGGCAAGGTGTTGATCCCCCGTGTATTGTTCTGGGTCCAACCTACGGAGCCAACGTACTGCATCACCCCGATGACCGATGGGGCAAGTTCTCGTTGGATCCCCAGGCTAAACTGCGCGGTTCCGGGAGGCGGGTAGTGGAACGATATGTTCGTCAACGTAGAAGGAAAGGCCTGGGTAGTTGTTGCGCCGGTGTTAGCGCTGGTGTGCGGGTTCGAAAAGTAAACGTTCGTGGCGGAGGGCTGGTACGCGAAAGGTGGATTCTGCGCCGCGTTGTAAACGTCGTTTCCTTGAACACGTTCAAAGAACATTCCAAAACCACCCCTCACTACTGTAGGTTTCTTTCCGAGGAGACTATAGGCAAAGCCTATCCTCGGTTGCCAGGTGTCATATTGGTTGTTGATTACTCCACGTGGGAAGCCATTGACGCCGGCTTCGCTGATGCCATTCAGATAGAACGGTGAACCGTTGAATTGAGTGAGCGACGCTGGGTTCAGGGTGCCGTCTGGGTTGAGAGGAAATGCCAGCGACGTGTTGTAGTTTGCCGGAACGAAGTTTGCAAACTGATCAAATCGTTCAAAGGTATGCGGCAACCCATCGAAACGAAGACCGAGGTTGAGAGTTAGCCGGGGAACAATGTGCCAGTTATCAAGGACGTAGAACCCATAGTTGTTCTGGACCCAATGTTTGCCCGCGAGGAATTGGAGCTGGGTGAAGGTAGCGGTATCGCCGAGGAGGAAGTTTACATACGAATCTTTGGCAAACGAGCTGTTGTTGAAAACCGCGGTGCCCTGAGTGTTGGCCTGGAGTTGCTGGTTCTTGGGAGCGTGCAACCAGCTAAAGCCGAATTTGAACTGGTGCAACCCCTTGTTCCATGAGAGATCGTCTCGCGTTTCGTAGCCCATGAAGGAGTTCTTCCAAGGGAAGTAGCTTGAACTCCAGGTCGTACCGTAAGGCGCACCTAGTTGGATCTCCGGCATGCGACTGCCTATGTTGTTGGCAAGCGGAAAGAAGGTCGTACCAGTCCATCCAGATGGCTGTGCCGAAACACCCACCGGAGTCAGGTGGATCGTGTTACCGCTATAAAGGAAGGCGGTTTCGTTGAGCAGGTTAGGCGAGAGTGTCTGGGTGAGTTTGATAGTCGAGGACCAGGACGGATTAAGCATGGCCGTACCGACTGTTGGATAAGAACTGTTACCCCACAACGGCGGGTAGTATGTTTGATCCACAGCGTCATGGAGATAGTGGCCCATCAACTGTAACTTGGTGTTGATGGCGTGGTCGATCCGTACTACGTCTTCGCGGACATTCGTAGGTTGAGGGATTGACGAAATGTACTGGGTCGTACCAAAGTTTGGATGAGGAAAGGTGCCCGCGTTCAATTCAAGAACCGCATTTGGATCGATCAGCTGTTTCGGAATAATGTTGTTGGGAAATGGCTGACCTGCAGTCAACCCGCGCGAAGCATAGATTGCGAGCTTCGCCGGGTCCGTGGTCACCGGAACAATGGGAGCCGTTCCGTTAGAAGGAACCGTATATGCCAGATCTTGCCCGGCCACCGGGAAATTACTGGCGGCGATAGTCGTTCTGGTTGAAGGCGTGGATCCCTGAACAAGTTTTCGCCACTCTTCATTCACAAAGAAGAATGTTCTGGTGCGCGAGTCGTTATAGACATGCGGGATCCAGAGTGGGCCGCCGATGTTGCCGCCGAAGGTATTCAGGCGGAATTTTGATCGCCGCTGGCCCCCGAGGTTGCTGAAATAATTATTGGCATTGTAGGCTTCGTTTCTGTTGAACTCCCACAGTCCGCCATGAAAGCTATGAGTGCCGGAGTTGAGGACCATGAGAATGGTTCCACCTGAGCCGATGCCGTAATCGGGTCCGTAGTTGCTGCTGAGAACCTGGAATTGCGCCAGCGCGTCGACCGACGGCAATGAGCTGAAGCAGCCGCCGCAGCCGCGATCGTTCAGCTCGCCTCCATCCAACAGGTAAATGTTGTGAGTTACCCGGGTTCCGCTGAAGCTCAACCCGTTAGCGGAAGTTAGAGCGTTCACGCCACCAAAGGCCGGCAGGTTATTCGATACGCCCATTCCCAATGCCGCAAGCGAGACGACATTGCGGCCGTTGGTTGCCAGTTGAGTCACCTGGGCGCCGGTGATCAGAGTGCTAACTTCGTTGGTCTCAGCCTGCAGCGCCAGAGCATCAGCCTCGACGGTGACCGTTTGTGCTTCGCTCCCTACCGTGAGAGAAATGTCCTCCTTCAAGGTCTGAGCAGTATTCACAACGAGGTCTGTCTTGGTGTATTTCTGAAACCCCTTTGCCGCAGCGTTGAGAGTAAAATGGCCGACACCAACGTTTGCGAACAGATAGATTCCTGAGCTGTTCGTTGTTGCCTGTCGAATCTGATTCGTCGCCGTGTTGGTTAGAGTGATTTCTGCATTTGCAACCACGGCGTTGGACGCATCGACCACAGTTCCAACAATGGTTGCGTTTTCCTGAGCCCACGCGAATCGGGCCAGTACCAATACTACGCATAACATAACTGTCACTTCAAATCGAGAACGACGCATAATTAAGCCTCCGAAATTGTTTAAAACTATTTAGGAAAACCTCGTGAACTCCTGACGTCTCAAGCACCAATCTTGGTTGGCCCTTTATAAATAAGCCTAACGCTGTAAACGTTTTCCAGCGGCACCTAGGTCGAATGGCAATGAGTAAAACGCCAAATGAAATATCGAGATTTTTTGGTGGATCTTATCTAAACGTTTTTACTCGTACATTTTCAGGCAGAAAATGGAGATCATTGCTTCAAAGTAATCTTCACTCTTTGAATCGGGACGAAGCCTACTAAACTCCAACTAAAGTTGTCAACACAAAGATTGATTTCTTTTTCATCCCAATTAAATCTCTCACGGTGGTTCGTCCACGGAGTTATAACTCTTCTCGAGACGAAGGCCTATCCGGTTGATAGGTTGGAGTATTCTTGCCGAAGAAAGTCCTACCACTCCTAAGAGGTTGATGATGTTCCGTAAACCAATACATTCCATCCTGTTTCTCGCGATATCCGTACCTGTCCTGTCTACCTGCTCTCAAGCCGCCCAATCCGGCAAAAATGCTCCCGAAACGATCGGCGCAACAAAGGTGCTGCTCGCTCCGGAAGCCGCGAAAGTTCTTCCTGATGCCGTCTTCTTTCGTGGTCAAAGCGCGCCAATTCAAGGGAGAAACTCTGGCGGAGTGCAATTTGCAAAGGGCGCGTTCTTTCTCGTCGCGCTCGTCGATACATCCGGCTACTCAAGCTCTGTGCAGGAAAAGTATCAAGCGTATCTGATCACCGAAACCGCTATCGACATCGAGGGTCATCGACTTGAACCTGGTTCCTACGGGTGCGGTTTCATCGCTGGCAACAACTTCATTGTTATGGACATCGGCGGTCACAATCTGTTTTCCGTCCACTCAGCCACCGATTCAAACCTGCGTCGTCCGACTCCTCTGCAGGTGCTGGCGGTTCCTGGCGGCATAAAATACCGGCTCTACTTCGGCCGCGAGTACATCAACTTCGCACAGTCTGCTCCTAAATAGACAGCTCCAAACAGCAAAAAAACTCGCCCATCCATGGTTAGGATGGGCGAGGCTGATCTTTCAAAATGATCAGGTGAGGCAATCAAAAGATGAATTTAATACTTCCCTGGAAGATTCTTGGATTCTGTCCGGATGCCAGTGCGGAGATTTGACCGAAGGTTGAAGAGGTCAAGCCTGCCGTGGGAGTCGCGAAGTTCGGGTGGTTCGGCACATTGAATGCCTCAAGGCGAAGAGTCGCGGCCAGGCTCTCGTGGATCGGGAAGATGCGCGAGATCTGCGCATCGAACTGAACAAGATTAGGCCCGCGGAACGGGTTCCTGCTTAGGTTGCCGTAGGTCCCATAACCCGAACAAGTGGCAGGGCTAAGCGGAGTCGGACACCCCGCTGTGACCTGAGCAAACGCTACCGGGTTCAGGAATCCGCGGTTCGCCTGACCCGCTCCCGAACGTAACGCCTGATTCAGACGAATCGGTACACCTGAAACCAGGTTCGGCCGATCGTTGCCGACGTCAGTGAAAGAGTTGTCTTGTCCTGCGGTCACACTGAAGGGTGCCCCGCTCACGATGTGAAGTAGCGGCGCAAACTCCCAGTTGTTAACAAGCAGCGAGGCAAATCGATTGCCGATGGGAAAGTTGCTCTTCGTTACAAGAACGACATTTTCAACGTTGCGGAAATCAGAGCCGCACGGGCCGTAATCCAATCGTGGCTGCGCAGGATTCTGGTTACCCGTTCCGGCATAGTCACCTTGTGCGTCGTAGATGTTCAGGCACTTCGACCAAGTATAGTTGGCAAGCAGGCTGAAGGTCGACGAGAGACGATGCTGAACGCTCGTGATCAAACCGTTATAGTTCGCCATGTTATTGTAGTTGACTAGCACCGAGCCGGGACCGCCGCCTTGATATGAGTTGCCCTGCAACGGGTTCAGTTGCGTGAGATAGAACCGTGATGCTTGATTTGCCGCGGTGGAACAGGGGGTTCCTGCCGCGCCCGGCTTGACTGCCGCTGGTCCGGTCGTCACGATACCTGTGCATCCCGTACCACCTGCACCCCATACTCCGGGGATATACGTCGCCGGGCTGAGTGGGATGCCGATGGGAGCGTGGACTGTGTGGCTGCCGATGTACTGAAGCTGCAGCTGCCAGCCTCTGCCCAGATCGCGCTGCACACTCGCCGTCCACGCCTCTGTGTACGATGCATGGAACTGTGTCGGCGGCACGATGTACTGAGACTGCGCAAAGAACTGCGCCTGAGCTGGAGTGGGAATCTGTGGCTGTGGGAATGGGCTGGTATTGAACTGGCCAATGGACCACGGGCTCGAGAAACTTAGTGGACCGGAGGTCGAAGTTTGCAGTTGGCTGATTGCCGTAGCATAAGGGGGGTTCTGCTGGTTACGCTGCGCCGTGAAGAAGTTAACCTGATCGTAGTTTATCGAAAACCCGCCGCGAACCACTGTTTTGCCATTGCCGGTCGGATCGAAGGAAAAACCAAAGTTCGGAGAGAACTGCCAGGGTGAGTTCTTGGTGAACTGCCGCGAGACACCGGGATCGCCGTAAAAACGCGCTCCTGCTGGAGCATTGGGATAAACCGTACTGACCTGATTGGCCAGAAATGCCGCCATGCTGAACTCGACACCGCGGTTGAAGTAATCCGTCGGCATGAAGTTGGGAGCCCAGCGCAAACCGCCGGTCACAGTCAGCCGCGGGTTGGCACGGTAAGTCTCCTGGAAGTACAGGCTGGGGACAGGCCCGCGAAGAGCATTCTGCTGTTGTTTGCTCTGCTGAAATGCGCTCATGGCGCCCATCAGAAGATCCAGGTTGGGATCACCGCCGGCAGAAGTTCCGTTGGGTCCGCTCAAACCATAGCGGCCGTCGAAGGTGAATGTCCCGTTGGTTTCGTATGCATTAGAGATATTCAGTTGGTTCTGCACCCACTGCCCGCCGTAGACGAACTGGTGCTTGCCGCGCATCATCGTAATGTCATCGTCAAAAGCGAGCGTGTTGTCATTGAAGTGCGAGACCGAGTTTGTGCCTCCCCCGATGTTGTACTTGTTGCTGATGGTCATTTGCAGACCGTTCGGCACCAGTTGATAGAGATTGACGCCAAGGTCATGCCCGGCGTTAATGGCATTAGCAGCGTACCCGCGATTGTTCCGGCGGCGCATTATCGTCAGGTGTGCCGAGTTAACCGTACGGTTGCTGATGGTATATGCCTCGCCGATCGTAAAGGACTGGACGCGTTGCGAGAGACCAGCTTGCGTCGTTACGAGGATATTGTTGGGATAGAAGAACGCCGGCTGCTGGTAGCCGTCGAGGAAGTACCTCGCATAGAGGTTGTTTTTCGCGTTGATCGTCCAGTCGACGCGAGTGACGAACGAGTTATCCGAGTTCTGCAACGGAATAGCGTACTGCACCATTCCGCAATTGTTCGGGTCGATCGCAGGATTGATGGTCGGCAGGTACGTAAGCAGCTTAAGCGATTGGGGATTGTAGGTCGGCGCTGCCGGAAACTTATTGCCCGGTAACGCTGCACCTGTGATGGGGTTAAACAGCTGCACATATTTCGCCGCGCACGATCCGGCCGGTGTCGCCGAGCCTGCCGGATGAGATGCAGTTGGTGGCGGATCGGTTACAGACCAGTCACCCGCCAGGTTCGCCGCGGTTGGCACAAAGGCCGTGGTCGCGGCCTGTGACTGCTTGGAATCGCTGCGTTGGTAGGCCCCAAACGCGAAGAACTTGTCACGGAGAATTGGGCCGCCAAAGGTGCCGCCGTACTGATTCTGGTGCAGCGTATCCTTCGTCGCAGAAAAGAAGTTTGACGCATTGATGTAGTTGTTGCGGATGAACTCAAAAGCCGAGCCGTGATACTTGTTCGTTCCCGACTTCGTTACCACGTTGACCATGCCGCCAGAGTGCATGCCGTTCTGAGCGCTCAGACCAGCAGCCTCTACACTGAACTGGTTGACAGCATCAGGAAAGGGAAACGGAAGATTGCCGTTGGCCATGTAATCGTTGTTATCGCCACCATCCAGCCTCCACATCGTCGTGTTTCCCATGCCTCCTGCAATTGAGATGGAAATGGTCTGATAGGAATACTTGCTGCCCGTGAAGTCGCCGGCCGGCGCGGTCGTCGAACCGCCTGAAAGCGTAATTAGGCCGGTCATCTGCCGCCCATTCAGTGGCATCTCCGACATCGTTTGGCTATCGATGGTCTGTTTGAAAGTGGCATCCTCAGTCTGTAAGGCCAGACCAGTTGCTTGCACCTCAATCTTCTGGTCCGTCCGTCCAACCGTCATTCCAACGTTGACGGAGATGCTGCTGCCAACCTCAAGAACAATATTGGACTGGCTGTAATGCTCAAAACCCTGAGCCACCACGTCGAGCGTGTACGTTCCGATCCCCAGATTCGGGAAGGTGTAGAGGCCAGTTGATCCCGTAACTGAAATTCGTTTCGTCTGGGTTGCGACGTTCGTCGCCGTCACGGTCGCGTTTTCAATAATTGCGCCCGTCGAATCGACAATCGTGCCCTGAATACTGCCGGTTCCTGCAAGTTGGGCGTTGCCTCTTCCCGCGAACGAGAAGATCGTGAAACAGAAAACGAGCAGCAACCAGCACTTCGTAATCACTGAGCAGTTCAAAATCTTTGATTGCATGTGACCTCCAAGTATTTGGAAACAATTCCGAACTAATATGTCAGCTTTGTCCCTGCCAATCGCCCTGAACGGATCTTTAACTGCGAATCGATAACGGCGAAAACTATAGCCATCGAAACACTGAGTTCCGGGGCCTGGATGGACCACTCTTTTTCTTGAGTCGAAAAGGTATGGAACATTGGGTACTTCTGTCAATCGTTTAAATTCGAAAACCTAAGAATGATTAATGGGGCTTGGTCAAACGCTGGATGCACATTCTGAAGAGGTTAGCTGGGTGGCAACGCGGATAGGCAACGTATCCCTTGGAAAAACGTTTGTCTTGCCTATTTTTCTGAAGCGCTCTTTTGATAAGACTCTTTTTTTCCATGATCTGCAGATACCAGACGAATTGCAGGCAGGTGAAACCCAAGAGCCTCGGAACTATAGCCCGCCCCCCTGACGGTTTGGTTTGCCGTCCGTACCCTCACTCAGAAAAAGGGCGTCGATGGTAGTTTGTACCCAGATCAAACGGTCAATTAACGATCATTCTTTTGATCGTCCGCGCATTTTATTCCGCTTCGGGCGACGTTATCCCCTAACATTCGAAATTGAATACGAATGAGTCTTCGACTGCACTGTAGCCTGATATTTTTCGTCGTCACTGCGGGACTGTGCGGCATCGCGGGCCACTCGCAAACGATCGGCCAACGGGACCAACAGTTCTTCTCCGCCGGATTCACGCATCAGGCCTGGTCGAGCGAGAACGGCCTTCCTCAGAACAGCGTCCATCAAATTCTTCAAACGCGCGATGGCTATATCTGGATTGCGACGGAAGGAGGTGTCGCTCGCTTCAATGGGGTGCAGTTCACCGTATTTAACCAGGAGAGCAACGCGGCCTTTACTAGCAACGACACATGCTGTCTCGCGGAGGATCGCAATGGCGTACTTTGGATCGGGACCGCTGACGGTCTTGTGCGATACTCCGAGGGCGCGTTTCATCGCTACACGACAGTGGACGGTCTGCCGTCACCCGTGATTCTCTCTCTTGCACCGCCGGATGATGGCTTAGTCATTGTGCGTACAGGCGAGGGTCTCGCAAAATACGACGGTCAGAGATTCGTTTTGCTGAAAATTTCAGCCTCCGCACTGGGCGCCGGACCCGAAGATCAGGCGTGGTTTGCAACTGCGACGGGCATAGTTACCTATGGCCGGGAGCGGTGGAATGACATTCCACTTTCGAACCTGTCAACAGAACCAATCGAAGGTCTCGGCTCGCTGAAAGACGGTTCGCCGTGGTTGCGCACACGGGATGCTCTTTTGTTGTGGAACCGCGGCCTTCTTCGCAGCTGGCAATGTGGCCGCGAGCTTCCGGGAACTCGGGTACAGTCGTTTCTTGAAGATTCGCGCGGCAATCTCTGGGTCGGCACGGATCAGGGTCTCATTCGATTGCCCGTAGCCAACTCCTCAGGAATGCACCTCGAGATAGAACCTCTGCTGGGCTCGACCGCCGTTCTCTCACTCTTTGAGGACCGCGAGCACAATTTATGGGTCGGCACCGACACAGCCGGTCTGCATATCCTTCGGCAGCGAAAATTCCGGACGCTGCCCCAGCTTTCCAGCCATGCACTCACCGCGATCACGCAAGGCGCGGGCGGCACGGTCTGGATGGGTACAAAAGGCGAAGGCCTGATTCGCTATGAAATCAGGAACAATAGTGTTCGCCAACTCTCCACCGCGGACGGATTAATCAGTAATGTGATTCTTTCTCTCGCGTCGGATCGCGACGGTTCTGTCTGGATCGGAACACCCGATGGCCTCAACCATCTATCTGGCGAGAAGATTAAATCCTATACATCTGCGGATGGATTGCCCGATGATTTGATCCGCTCCTTGTATTTAGATACCGATAACACTCTGTGGATCGGTACACGCCATGGACTGGCTCACTGGAAAGACGGCATCTTCACAACTCCGTTCCGCGACAACCTCCTTACGAACGGTTTGATCGGGGCCATGCTGCGATCAAGTTCGAACGAGCTTTGGATAGCCACACTGAACGGTCTCGTCCGCGTTCAGAATGACAAGCTGACCTTGTTTACCAAGGCCCAAAGACTTTCAGGTGATGTCATCACTTCGTTGTTTGAAGACGCCAACCATACCCTCTGGGTAGGCACCAGGGAAGACGGACTCAGCCGCTCTTCGGCCGATGGATTTACCGCAATCCGCGCTCACGATCTTCCGCGTGAACTCGATGCGATCCTTGAAGACAGTCAGGGCTACCTCTGGCTCGCCTCAAGCCGCGGCGTAACTCGAGTCCTCGCCTCCGAATTGCTGACATGTAACGGGACATCCGTTTGCAATCCGCATGTGGCCACCTACGGCTCCTCGGATGGTATGTCCACCGAGGAAATGTCTTCCGGCGGGCATCCGGGCGCCTGGAAGATGGTCGACGGACGTCTCTGGTTCGCGACCAGAAAAGGCGTTGCCATCGTCAATCCAGGCGATCTACTCGCAAATGCCACCCCTCCTCCTGTGGTCGTAGAACGCTTCACGGTAGACGATGTCGACCGGAAACTAACGGGATCTCAGGTGACGATTCCTGCAGGCCATGTGCGGTATGCCTTCGAATACGCTGCTCTAAGTTATGCCTCGCCTTCGAGAGTGCGCTACCGCTATATCCTTGAAGGGTTTGACAAGGAGTGGACGGCAGCGGGCTCCCGCCGGAATGCCTACTACACCAATCTCCCGCCACGACACTATCGTTTTCGCGTTCAGGCTGCGAACGAGGATGGCATCTGGAACGATACAGGCGCAGCATTGGCCTTCGTTATCCAGCCACCCTTCTATCGCACACTCTGGTTTTCCGTTCTTGGGGTCCTTCTGTTCGGCGGCATCGTCTTCGCCATCTACAGGATCCGTGTTCGTGCTCTTCGATCCCAGTTCGACGCCATATTGGCCGAGCGCAACCGCATCGCGCGGGAGATTCACGACACACTGGCACAGGGATTCGTCGGCGTCTCCGTTCAGCTTGAACTCACAGCCCACCTCCTTTCCCAGTCTCATGTGACTGAGGCGAGTCAGCAGGTCAATCGGACGCGCGAACTCGTTCGTGAAGGTTTGGCCGACGCCCGTCGCAGCATATGGGATCTTCGAGGCATGGGGGAACACATCACTCTTCCAGCACGGCTAAAAAATCTTGTGGAACAAACCGCTGCTTCTAATTTGAAGATAGACATCAAGATCGGTGGCGCCTATCGGGCGACTTCTCCGTCTCTCGAAAATGAAGTGTTCCGGATCGCCCAGGAGGCGCTTGCCAATGTCGTCCGTCACTCCGGTGCCACCCACGCCTCACTTGAGCTGCGCTATCATCCAAACGAGCTTATGTTAACGGTTACTGATAACGGTATTGGATTTCACGCTGCTGATAAAACCGCGTCCGAGGGGCATTTCGGAATTCAGGGAATGCGCGAGCGTTCCGATCAGGTTGGTGGAACCTTGAACGTCGATAGTCTTCCTGAGGGTGGTACAACAGTGACTCTGCGCGCACCATTGGCAAATGGAAGGGAACGATCGAATGTCAGCTAGGATTCGGACCTTGGTAGTAGACGACCACCATGTGGTGCGACAGGGACTCGTCGCGCTGCTCAAGGTCATGCCTGAGATCGAGATCGTAGGCGAAGCGAGCGATGGCCTCGAAGCGATCGAACTCCATCGCAAATTGCAACCGGATGTCTCTCTGATGGACCTGCAACTTCCAAACCTTGGAGGCGTCGAGGCAATCTCGCGTATCCGCGCCGAAACTCCCGGAGCAAGATTTATTGTTCTAACAACCTTCGACGGGGATGAGGACATCTATCGCTCACTCCAGGCTGGAGCGAAAGCCTATCTTTTGAAGGGAATGACCATTGACGATCTGCTCAATACCATTCGCCTGGTTCATGCGGGAAAGACCAGCATCTCGCCCGCGATCGCAGAAAAACTTGCAGAACGCATGTCAACCGAGGACCTTACCGCCCGGGAACTCAACGTTCTGGAACGAATTGTCGCCGGCCGTGCCAACAAAGAAATTGCTTCCGACCTCTCTATCTCCGAGGCGACCGTCAAGACCCACGTCAACAATCTCTTAAGTAAGCTCGGTGTCAGTGACCGCACGAATGCTGCAACGGTCGCTATTCAACGCGGCCTCGTCCATCTCAAATAGGTCTTACTGTGAAGCTTTCTCTACTGCTGCTTCTCTCGGTACTTATCGCTCCTCCATCCGGCGCTCAGGTCAAAGCGGGCTGGCGCTCTGCAACGATGGAAGAACTTACCGCTGTGCTCCCCTCGCGCGCGCCGGTGCAAAAGGAACGCATCGAAACCGAGATGCGCACGGCCTCGGGAATCATCAATTCTCATGGAAAATTCATCGCTGGCGTCGTCCTGATAACCGCTGGCTACTCTGCTGATGGAAAATACTCTCATTACCTTATCGTCCAGTCGCCCATCACAATCGCCGACATTCCTTTGGCCCCCGGCTCGTACGTCTTCGGCTGGCAGCGAACGGAAGCCACCCTTCTCGTCAAATTCTATGAAGCAACAACCGGAGCCGAGCGGGGTACGGCAACAGCCCATCGGATGCAACAGGGTAGCCGCGTAGAATCATTCCGGCTCTGGCCCCCCGGGGATCAGTCTATTCTCCAGATTGGACGGTTTAGCCTGCCCTATCGCCTTAGCGAATAGGTTCAATCAGGCCGAGAGACGAACATCGTGCTGTAGGTTGCCTGCGACCCGTTTTGATCAACTTCGGCCCCGTTCTCAGTGCTCATAAATGGTCAGTCTTAACCTTACTTCGCCAATCAAATAATTAGGACGTGAGATTTAATTCTTCCAGTGTCAGTTTGGGCGAATCGGATTTCCAGCCCCCACCAAAGCGGGTGGATTCTGGGCAGGATTCAAATTGTGTAAATTCATAGATTAAATGCCGTTAAATGTGACTTTCTGTAGATCGAAGCCGCATCTCCAGTCTTTGCCGGTGTAGTCCCGATCTTCGAAATTCTCTCCTTGACAGTTTTGTTTCGTACCGTATAAAGTTCGCGACGCATAGAAAATACCTTGAGTGTGGTGGACCGAGGGAATTGGACCCGAGATAGTTACGCGGAATAACTCGAACTGAGGGTTTTGTACAAACTGGAGGAGTGTATGACGCAAATCAGCAAATCAGCTCGTCGGACGCTTCATGCGGTATCGATCGGGTGCACTCTAGCAATTGTGTTGTGCCTGGGGCTTCTCTCGGTGCCTATAGCGGAAGCGCAGGTTCTCTATGGAAGTCTCACGGGAAATGTAAAGGACGTGTCGGGGGCAGCCGTACCCAACGCGAAGGTAGAAGCGCTGGAAGTTTCCCAGGGTGTTACCCGAATTGCGACAACTGATAGCGATGGAGGCTATCGATTCACGGATCTCGCACCGGGCAACTACAAGGTAACCATTTCGGCTCCGAACTTCGCGCCTCATATTACCGATAATCTTCGGATCGATGCGAATACGGCGCAACGCCTGGACGCGAAGATTGTGACGGGAACGATTCAACAGAGTGTGGAAGTCACCACAGCTCCTGCCTTGTTGCAGACGGATCGGTCCGACGTGCAAACCCAGCTATCTCAGACTGAGTTGCAGAACATCCCTGCTGTCTCCTCGGAGGGGAAAAATTTTCAGGCACTCTACAAGCTCATCCCGGGCGCAACGATGCCGACGGAAAACAACTCGGCTGCTGGCAATCCACAGCGCGCGATGACATCCAACGTGAACGGGCAATCTTCGCAAGGTAATAACACGAGTGTCGACGGCGTTCTTAATTCTTATCCCTGGTTGCCGAACAATGTCGCTTATGTGCCACCTACGGATGCCATTGAGGCTGTGAATGTCGTCACGAGTTCCTTCGATGCGGAACAAGGCCAGGTCGGAGGAGCAGCAATCAATGTCCAGACCAAATCAGGCACGAACAAGTTCCACGGCGATGCCCATGAGTACCATACCGATAACGCGCTTAAAAATTTCAATTACTTTAATCCACCCGGCTTTCACAAAGCGCTTAACGTCTTCAACCAGTTCGGCGCATCGTTAGGTGGCCCGATCCGTAAAGACAAACTGTTTTTCTTTGCCGATTGGGAAAGTACACGTCAGGTCCAGGCGCCATCAGGTGGCAATCCCCAGACGGTACCCACCGGCAATTTGGTTGCCGCTACTGCCGTAGCAAATGGTTTCTTCGATTTTCGCGGATTGCAGGTAGACAAGAGCGGTGCTCCGGTCCATATCTACGATCCCAGAACAGGGAATGCAAATGGAACCAACCGCGCTCCCATCTCATGCAAGGGAGTCGTGGATGAAATTTGCGTTTCGGATGTCGATCCGGCAGCACTTATTATGGCAAAGCTGGTTCCAGCGCCAAACCAAACTGGAACGACAAGCAATTTTCTGGATACCCAGAAAGGTTTCTTCAACCGCAACAACATTGATGGAAAGATCAACTGGGTTACTAGCGACAAGACGCAAGTGTTCGGCCGCTACAGCTACTCCGGTAGCCAGATCTTTGATCCTCCTGCGTTGTCGGCGGCCGGAGGAAATTCAACTCTCGGTGGCCAGCAAGGCAATGCCTTCGGAAGGGTCCAGGTTGTGGGTCTCGGCGCCACCCATACCTTTAGTCCAAATCTACTTTTGGACCTGAACGCCGGCTACACACGCCAACGGCTGAACGCAGAAAACGTCGATATCGCTGCGAACAAGGACTACGGGCTAAGTACTCTGAAGATCCCCGGAACGAACAACTCTCAGGATCCCACCAACCAACTCTATTGGGGGCAGCCCGCATTTACATGGGGCACCGGGTATTCTTCGTTGGGAAATCCAAACAATGCAAACCCGTTCCTCTTCCGCGACAGCCAGTATGTCGGAGCGGCAAACCTCACCTGGATCAAAGGGCATCACTCTCTCAGAGGCGGTATCCTCTACACCCACTCCATGCTGAATCACTTCCAGCCACAGGGTACAAACGCGCCACGCGGCACTTTTACTTTCTCAGGTGCTGGCGAAGAGCAGGTGACCTGCACCGCCACCGCATGTTCGTCCACCGATGCTCCGACCACACTTCAATTTGCCGGCTACGCGGGCTTCCTGCTGGGTTTACCCGAAACCCTCGGCAAGACGATCCAAATCGTCGACCCAATCGCTCTCCGCTGGTCTCAATGGGCCTGGTATATACGCGATAACTTCCAGATCTCTTCCAAGCTGAGCTTTAACTATGGCGTCCGTTGGGAGTATTACCCAATGGCATACAGCGATCATGGTGGCACACGTGTTCTTGACACCAGCACGATGAATGTTCTGATTGGTGGCAACGGAAATGTGCCCATTGACGATGGCGTAAATACGGGACACGGGCAATTTCTCCCCCGCATAGGCATAGCCTATCGCGCGTCGGATTCGCTGGTAATTCGCGGCGGTTACGGCATGAATGCGGACTCCAACAACTGGAGGTTCTTGCGCAATTGCTATCCGGCAGACACACAATCCACCTTCACCGGTAATTCCTACGCCCCGCCAGGAATATCCTCGTTCGCACCTGCCGGCAGCCTGACAGGACAGAATGCAGTTGGCGCTTACTCCTATCTGCCAATCGGCATTACTCTGATCCCGCTGACCAATACCAGCACTGGAATAATTCCACTTCCAAACAACACCGGCACGACCACCATCCCGTTGAATTTTCGGCGTGGCTATATCAACTCCTACAACGTTACGGTCGAACAAAACATAAACAACTACATATTCAGCGCTGCCTACGTCGGCGCACGCTCTGTACGTCCTCTGACGAACATGAACGTTAACGCCGCACCGGGAGGCGGCGGCGCCGCTGGTCGCGCCCTTAATGCAGCCCACGGCGGCAACTGGAGCGATATCAACCAGCTCACGCCCTACGGCAACAACTACTACAACGCATTGCAAACGAAACTGACGAGGCGGTTTTCAGGCAATTCGACTGCGGGACTCATCTACACGTGGTCGAAGACCATCGACTTCGAGGACAACGAAGAGATCAATGCCATCCTTCGGCCTTACCCGACCTACCTGCTGTACAACAAAGCAGTTGCCGGCTTCGATCGTGCCAGCAACTTCCAGGCTTTCGCGGTCTATGAGCTGCCCTTCGGACGCGGCCAGCGCTGGGCCACCAGCGGTGTTGCAAGTGCGATTGCCGGTGGCTGGCGCCTCAGTGGAGTAGCCAGCGCACTCACCGGCATCCCCTTTACGGTTACGGATAGCAATGGTAATACCGTGAATGCGCCGGGAAATACGCAGACTCCAAACGTCATCTCCCCAATCCATGTCCTCAAGGGAACTCCGAATCCAATCCCAGGCAACTGCGCCGACGATTCCTGCAAGTATTTCAACGTCGAAGCCTTCCAGCATGTGACAACGCCAGGGGTGCTCGGCAACGCAGGACGCAACATCATCCGTGGCCCTGGTTTCTTTGATCTGGACGCGAACCTCTCCCGCACCTTCAGAATTACCGAGCGCGTCCGCTTCGAATTTGAAGCGAACGTAATAGGACTAACCAACACGCCTCATTTTGGAAACCCGGTTTCGGACATCAATAACGCCAACTTCGGCAAGATCACCGGTTCGCTGGCTACGACCAACACCAGCCTCGGAGGTAGCGGTGGCGAGCGCGAGTGGTTCTTTGGCGGAAAGATTGCTTTCTAGGACTTTTCACACACAAACTCCGCACAATCCAACGTGCGGAGTTTTTTTGCGCGAAACACCACACGAACTATTGAACCGATGCGTCAAACACTCCAGTCTCAACAGTCGTTCCGTGTTTCATCTGAATGAAGATTCGATAGCGGCCCGCAGAGGGAAACCCGTAGGGAAATTCGACGGTATTCGAGATTGGTTCGCTAGCCTCGCCCGCATTCATCGGCATGCCCATATCCATATTCATGCGCATGTCTGCAGCTGAGGTTGAATCCCCTCCATTGTTGCTGTTGGCGAGCATCAACGCAGCCATTGCAGCCGAACCCTCAGGATGCGTGTGAGCAAAGACGGTTCCGTCCGTCTTGACGAACGCCGCGTGCCCTGCCATTCCAAGGTATGGCTGCATATCTGTCGCAGGCGCTCCTTTGCGATCGAGGAGACGAAAGCGAAAGGAGTAGGCGGTGTTCGCAGTCAGCGTAGAAGGACGATCCCAGGTCATGACGTAACCGTCAGGAAGCTTGTATGAGTTGCCGAGTTCGCCGGCACTGAGCGGTTGGGGATGAGCAGCCGCATCATCTGGGCCGAGAGGCCCTCCTGGCATGTCCGCCGGAACGGTAATCTTCGTGACCAGAGTCTCCGGGAAACCGCTGGCGTGAACAACGTCTCCATACAGCGTGTAGTCGCCTGCGGGCATAGCAGGCAGCTGAATGCGAAAGTCACCGGGATCGGCGAGGGTAGGGTGAAGGTGGAAGACCGCGTCCATCTCGGGTTCGCGGATGACGTACAGATGCATCAGGTGGCCGTGGTCGGGAAGGAAGTCATTGTTGGAGCGGCCCCGTCGCCCGCTGTCTGGATGGAAGGCCTGGATATTGAGATCCAATACATTACCAAAAAGAATCGAATCAACTTTGAGCGGCCGGTAGACATCGAGGGAGTAGCTTGCAGCCTCGACATTCCACCATTTTGCCCCGGCCCAGATCAGGAGTGTCATGAAAGCGAGGCTGCCAACGGTTGCCGCTAAGGCTCGGCGCTTCCGATTGGGCGATGGGATGGCTCCAGGCTTGAGGCGGGCATCGCGTACCGCTGCAGCGACGATGCCGGCCATGGTTACGACGAGAAAGAGGCCAAGTATTCCGAGGATGGTGCCGAGGCCGCGTTGCATTGTGAGTGTGGAGAGAGCAACTGCAGGAACGGGAACCGCGGCAGTCCGTTGTCCCGCTTCTCCGGCGATCTCGAACCTCACCTGCCAGGAACCGGAGGCCATTAGCCAGAGGCTGCCGGTGAAAAAGGCGGGGTCGGCGGTAGAACGGGCCATCGGGTCCGATGTGGGAGGATGCTTCGAGGCTTCGCCTGTAATTGGGATAGGCGTTATGCGGATGCTGCTGACGTTCGCGCCGCTGGAGCGGAGCTCGATCGCGGCGACTCCGGGGATAACGGTTGGCGTGCGGATGGTGACGTAGAACTTGTAAGGGCCGGCCTCGACGGTCTCGAAGACATCCTTGCTGCCAACGTGAGCGCGAGCCAGCTGGGGAATGCAGAGCAGCAGGCAAATCAGGCTAAGACGGGCGCAGAGCCTCTTCACCGTTGCACGCTCCGCATCCAGCGTCCGAAGCTCAGTCCTATCCAGGTGGTGATTGATGCGTAGATAGAGGCGCGCAGCAGCCCCCAATAGAGGGTGGGACCCGAATCCGGATGGAAGAAGAGGCGCAGCCGGTCAAAGCCTTCGGGGCGCGAGTTGTAGTCGAAGTAGATGGTTCCGAAGAAGCGATTCTCCGAGGCCTTGGAGAGGAGGAAGCTGGCGAAGGGCCATTCGACGACCGTCAGCACGGCGATGAACAGGAGTCCGGAGACGAACGCGACCTTCCACGGCTTCCAGGCGCGGGTCTTATGCCAGAGCAAGTCCAGCGCGAACGCCGGGACAATGATAAGGACCGGAAATTTGGCAGGCACAAGATGGGTGATAGGGTTGAAGACCGGTCCAAGCTTTGGCTGTGCAGGGACGAGGGGGAAGATCAGAATCTCCGCGATAGCGAAGGTCATGTAGACCGCTGCTGTAGCGGTTGCTGCCCATTTGTATCGCGAGGCCTGTGAGAGCATGGCGAAGACGAGCGGAAGGGCGATTCCCATGGTGATGTAAGCGATTGCTGAGTGAAGTTGCACGTCCCATGTGTACTCGATGAGGAAGAACATCTGGCCGGTGACGATAATGCCTCCGACATAGAGGAAGAGGCGTTGCAGCGATTTGAAGGTGTGTTCCCCTGCTGGTGATTCGTCGGCCCCTGCACGATTCATCGCGGCGAGAATCAGAAAAAGAATGCCGACGGAGACGGCTCGCATTCCGAGGATGAGGAGGGTATGGGGTGGGCTGACGATTTTGACGTCGAGACCGTAGGCCGCGTGCCACCAGTTGTCGAAGGGGGCGGAAGTGATCATTGCTATGCCACCCCAGGCAGCGATGAATGCGCCTAGAGGAGCACGGAATCCGAGCACGTTCACTGACGCGTCCTTCAGTTTTCCGGACCGGCCGAAGGTGCACCTGAAAATCAGATAGGCGCAGATGACAGCGGCGATGACGCCACAAGCCTGGATGGCGAGGTGGGCCGGGGTCCAGAAGGTGTCACGGCCGATGGAGCGGTGCCAGGATACGTCCCATGCGCCTCCTATTGAGGCTGAGGTGACGGCGAGAGCGCCGAACCAGACGTACCAAGGGACTTCCGCATCGCTAACTTGATGTGTTGACAGCGGGTAGGAGGACATGGAACCTCACAGGTCATGGCTTATCTTATAACCAATTATGTTCAGCGTTCCCGGCGAATGAAGCCCAGGTCGTTCGCTGGCTCCTGGCAGGATCATTGTGGTTTCCGGATTTTTAAATTGTTGGGTGCTGGCGGTGGATTCCCTCGTTTGGGCTGATTTCAGGGCGTTTTTTCAAGGGGGTCCGGGAAAAGATGTGTGTTTTTAACGTGTCTTTCTATGGTCGTAACGCGGGGCTTAAGTGCAAAATCGTGGTTCTTAGCAGGTCGTTTTCCAGCGGCCGATTTTTTCCTCTTTTTTGAAAATTATTTTTGGGTGAGTGTGAGGAAACTGGTTTATCCACTGTTGGTCACGTAACTGTGAGCGGCTTCGGTCGCGTGACAACAGTTCGAACTGACGGCAGCCTACCAGAGCAAGCCGTTCGTCCCAAAGCAGATTGGCAGGGTGAGAATTTGCGGTAGAGTAGGAAGATAAATCTCAAACGACGATATTCCTTCCCTGAGGCTTTCGTGTCTGGTGTCCTGAGATTGCAGGTGGAGTTGCCGTTTCCAGCTTGATGCAAACCGTTCCTTTTGCGGTGCTTTCAGTCTTTGATTTTTTTCTTTTGAGTTTGATGGAGGAGTGTCTTCATGGGCGTATCACGGCGCGATTTTCTGATGCGTGTAGGACAGGTTGGCGGGTACGGTGCGGCGTTTGCCTCGATGCAGGCGCTGGGGCTGATGCCGATGAAGGGCGAGCAGGTGACGCCGATTGCTGCTGCTCCGGGGTCGGGCAAGGGCGTGAAGGTTGTCGTGCTCGGCGGCGGGATTGGTGGGCTGGTTTCAGCCTATGAGCTGAAGAAGGTTGGGTATGATGTGACGCTGCTGGAGGCCCGGGAGAGGCCGGGCGGGCGGAACTGGTCGGCTCGCAATGGGACCGTAGTGAAGTTCGTCGATGGGACAACGCAGTCGGTGAATTGGGAGGAAGGGAACTACCAGAACCTTGGGCCGGCGCGTTTGCCGAGCACGCACTGGACGATGCTGGAGTATTGTCGGGAGCTTGGGGTGGCTCTGGAGGTGGAGATCAATACTTCGCGGTCGACGTTTATGCAGAACGACAAGGCAAATGGCGGAAAGCCGGTCGTGCAGCGGAAGGCGATCAACGATACGCGCGGGCATGTGTCGGAGCTGCTATCGAAGTGTATTGCGCATGGAGCGCTCGACAGTGAGCTGAGCAAGGAAGACCGCGAGCGGATGACAGCGTTTCTGAAGATCTATGGGCCGCTGGATGATGCTGGCGCGTATGTGGGATCGGAGCGTGCGGGATACAAGACGCCTCCTGGAGCCGGGAAGCAGGTTGGCGTCGATGAGACGCCGATGGACATGCGGGTGTTGCTGGATGAGAACTTCTGGTTCGACATGTTCATTGAGGAGGCCTGGGACTGGCAGGCGACGATGATGCAGCCGGTGGGCGGGATGGACCGGATTCCGTATGCGTTTGCGAAGGCGCTGGGGCCGGTGGTGCAGTACAGTTCGCCGGTGACGGAGATTCGCAAGACCGCAAGCGGAGTGCGCGTCTCGTATACGCAGAATGGCGCGACGAAGCAGATGGACGCTGCGTACTGCATCATCGCGATGCCGTTTTCGATCCTAAAGAAGATTCCGAACGATCTGTCGACGCCGTTCAAGAGGGTCGGTGGACGGGAGCACGATGGCGTCGGCGTACAAGATTGCGTGGGAGAGCCGACGGTTCTGGGAGCGGGATTACAACATCTATGGAGGGCTCTCATATTTGGAGCAGGGGCCGAGTCCGATCTGGTATCCGTCATCGCGGCTGATGCATCCGACGGGGGTTGTGGTCTCGGGGTACACAGACGAGATGGGTACGGGGTTCAACAAGCTGACGCTGGAGGAGAAGTTTGAAGCTTCGAGAGCGTCGGTTGAGAAGATTCATCCGGGCCATGGGAAGGAGTTGAAGAATCCTGTGTTTTGCGGGTGGCTGCATGTGCCGTGGAATGAGGGCTCGTGGATTCGGAGCTACGGTGGTGATGGTTATGACGTGATCATCCGAGCGGATGGCCCAATTTATTTTGCGGGCGATACGGCGAGCCACATTGTAGGTTGGCAGGAGGGTGCGGCGTTAAGCGCCCGCCGTGCTGTGGGCATGATTTCGGATCGCGTGAAGTCGGCGAGGCTGGCCGGCGCAGCGGATGGTGTTGTGCAGAGTTAATAATTCAAACAATCAGGAGACGACGTATGAAGATCAGGCTGGCGATGTGCGCGGTTGTGCTGATGGGTTCTGCGTGTGCGATGCAGGCCCAGGTCGTGGTAAAGCATCTTCAACCGAATGAGAAATCGCCAATTGCCAATGGGGTATGGGCAGGGGATACGCTTTATTTGAGCGGACAACTAGCTTCGCCAGTAACGCCTGCCGATGCTGCGAAGGGAACGGCTGCCGATTACGGTGACACCAAAACGCAGGCGCTTAGCGCATTGAATAAGATCCAGGCTCTGTTGAAAGAGCAGGGACTGGATATGAAAGACGTAGTGAAGATGACTGTGTTTCTTGCAGGCGATCCGGCGAAGGACAACAAGCTGGATTTTGCTGGTCTTCAGGCTGCATATACGCAGTTCTTTGGAACGAAGGATCAACCCAATAAGCCGGCGAGGAGTGCGATGCAGGTCGCGGCATTGGCTGCTCCGTGGGCTCTGGTGGAGATTGAAGTGATTGCGGTGAAGGGGAAGTAGGTTTCCTCTTCTCCGATCACGGGATCAGTGCTGTACTTCGTACGCCAGATGTACTCTTCCAGACTGGTAGACCTTGTGGCTTGTCAGTTTTAATTTTGTTTGCTGGGCGGGAGGCGGCAGAAGCGGGACGCCTCCGCCTAACATGACGGGGATAACGCTGACCTCGACTGTGTCGACCGCGTGCAGACCCAGAAGAAATTGGAAGAGCTCGCCTCCGCCCATAAGCCAGATGTCTTTGCGGCTTTGCGTGCGTAGAGTCTCGGTGGAGTCGCGATTTACTTCTGAAATGACGGTGATCTTCGGATTATCTTCGGGGCGCAGCGTCCGGGAGGCGACGACCACCTTCATTCCCTGCATGGACGACTCGCCTAATCTCGCGATGGCAGCCTCGTAGGTGCGGCGACCCATGAACAGCGTGTCGAACTGCGCCCATAGTTCGACGAAGTTAAAATCGGGTTCAATCACGATCCAATCTGCTTCGCCGTTGGGTCCGGCGATGTAGCCATCAAGACTCATCGCGACGCAATAACGGATCTTTGACATGGGTGCGCCTCGTTTTGAAAGGAATGTGAGAGGAAGCATAGAGCAAAGCACTGGTTATTTGTAACGCGCTATCTTTCTGCTGGATGCGTATGAGAAAATTTGTGGACTGACCACTTTCTGAAAAGGGCCAGGTGGTGATTTTGAATGTTTCGGCGATGCCCGTCTGGATCGTCTCTGGAGAATTGTGATGGCAGAAGCGAATTGCGATATCGGTTTGATTGGTCTTGCAGTAATGGGCCAGAACCTCGTGCTGAATATGAACGATCACGGATATAAGGTCGCGGTGTTTAACCGTACGACGTCGAAGGTGGATGAGTTTCTGGCGGATGCGGCGAAGGGAACTCAAGTGGTGGGAACGCATTCGGCGCAGGAGCTGTGTGCGGCGCTGAAGCTGCCCCGGCGCGTGATGCTGATGGTAAAGGCGGGCGAGGTTGTCGATCAGACGATTGAGCATGTGCTTCCTTATCTGGAGAAGGGCGACATCTTGATCGATGGCGGCAACTCTCTGTATACGGATACGAACCGGCGGACGAAGGATCTGGCGGAGAAGGGAATTCTGTTTATCGGGACCGGTGTTTCGGGCGGGGAAGAAGGTGCGCGATTCGGGCCGTCGATTATGCCGGGAGGGAATCCGGCTGCATGGCCGCATGTGAAGGAGATCTTTCAGGCGATTGCGGCGAAGGTCGAAGGTGGCGTTCCGTGCTGCGACTGGGTGGGCGAGGATGGCGCGGGTCACTACGTGAAGATGGTGCACAACGGCATTGAGTATGGCGATATTCAGCTGATCTGCGAGGCGTATCAGTTATTGAAGGATGGGCTGGGGCTAAGTGCGGATGAGCTGCATGAAGTTTTTGCGGAGTGGAATAAGGGCGAGTTGGATAGCTACCTGATCGAGATTACGGCGGCGATTTTCGGGAAGAAGGATGAAGACGGAACGCCGATGGTGGATAAGATTCTCGATACGGCGGGACAGAAGGGAACAGGAAAGTGGACGGCGATTTCGGCGCTTGATCTCGGAATGCCCCTGACCCTGATCGGGGAGAGCGTGTTCGCGCGCTGCCTGTCCGCCCTGAAGGAAGAGCGAGTGGAGGCTTCGAAGTTACTGCAAGGGCCAAAGAAGGCGCAGACGGTTGCGGACAAGAAGCAATTTATCGAGGATGTACGCCGAGCGCTCTACTGCTCAAAGATGATCAGCTATGCGCAGGGGTATATGCTGCTGCGCGCGGTTGAGAAAGAGATGAAGTGGAACCTAAACATGGGCGGCATTGCGCTGATGTGGCGTGGCGGATGTATTATTCGGAGCGTGTTCCTAGGTGACATCAAGAAGGCGTTCGACAAGAACCCGAAGCTCGAGAATCTACTGATGGATGAGTTCTTCTCGTCTGCGTTGAGCAAGTATCAGGCATCCTGGCGCAACGCGATTGTGCATGCGATTGAGATTGGCGTGCCAATGCCGGCGTTTACTACAGCGCTCTCGTTTTATGACGGATACAGGTGCGAGCGGCTGCCGGCGAATCTGCTGCAGGCACAACGAGACTTTTTCGGCGCACACACCTATGAGCGAGTCGATAAGCCGCGAGGCCAGTTCTTCCATACGAACTGGACAGGGCGCGGCGGGAAGGTTTCTTCGTCGACTTACAACGCGTAGTGTTTTTCTGACGGTTTTTTTGACCAGAATTTCTAGCAAAGGAAAGAGCCAGAGGCTTGAGGGCCCTGGCTCTTTTGCTTTCGTGTGATCGTCTAGCCGGATTTTACTTGAGGTGCTGCCAGGCGTCGTAGGTGAAGATGCCGATGATGCCTGCGGTCATGACGGCGGCGGCAACACCGAAGATTCGGACAAACGGCTGGAGTTTTGTGACCTTGCGAATGATCTCGTTCTGGAGCTGCTTCTCGTTCGAGGCGGCGTCGCTGAGGAATAACTGATCTTCTTCATATCGGGTCAGTTGTCCCTTATAAGCAAGCAAGCCGAGGAAGCATGCTGCAATCGCTGCCCAGATAATCAGCAGAACGGGTATGGCGTGCATGACATTCATAGCGAGTTCCTCCGCCCTGCAACAGGGCCGATATTTTCGGAAGGTCCCGATACCTCTTGTTTCGACGGTTTAACTGTGTGGATAGCAGAACGTTCCGGAGCAATGATACGCCTTTCACAGAGCGGTGAGACAGCCTTTTTGACAGGGGGAGCGCAAGTTATAACAGCGGCGGGATTTCAGTGATGTCCGGCCCAGTGGATGGCGACGAGGGCAACGATCGCGACAGCGGCTATAACGATCGAAAGCATGATGACGATAAACCATGCCGCTCGATTGGCGACCTCGGGTGAGGGCTGAGTGATCCCCATCGTCTTGATAAAGACGTTCGCGATGAACTGAATGAATTTCATGACTTTGGTACCGGCTCAGAAAAATGGTAGCAGGAGTGGATGCGTTTGAATCAGTACGGCCGGGGGTGCATCTATTGTGAGTGCAGGTTTGCCTGCATTGGTTTGGGCTTGCCGGAGCGCCGGCAGGAGCATACACTTAAAGTTGTCGAAAGACGAGGAGATTGCGATGTCCAGTGCTACTGTTACCCCGGAAGTTGTCGGAACGCCAGCGCCCACTACTCCTGTGACCCTGACGCCGAATGCGATCGCGAAGGTGAATGAGATCATGGCGACGCAGAACCCGGTTCCTGCTGGGCTGCGGATCGGTGTAGTTGGCGGCGGATGCTCCGGTTTCCAGTACTCGATGTCGTTCGAGAATCAGGCTGGGATGATGGATAAGGTCTATAAATTCGACGATCTAAAGGTGTTTGTCGACGCGACCTCGGCGATGTACCTGCAAAATTGTGTCGTGGACTATGTCGAGACTCTTGAGGCAGCTGGCTTCAAGTTCGAGAATGCCGCAGTGAAGAGCACCTGCGGGTGTGGATCGAGCTTCAGCGTGTAAGCTCCGAATAAATCGATGTTCTCAGGCTCCGGCTTCGGCCGGAGCCTTTTGCGTTTGGGCGGGAATTCATGGAGGACGTGACTTTTCGATGTATGTTGTGTATAAGCAATAAAACGTTGCCCTGAGGTAGCTTTATGCTCTATAACCGCATTACGGTTCTTCGTTCGGAGAGATCGCTGAGTCGGCAGGCCTTGGCGCGCGAGGTAGGGGTGAACCCGCAGACGATCGGGTTCCTGGAGAGGGGGGATTATTCGCCGTCGCTGGAGCTGGCGTTCAAGATCAGTAAGGTGTTCAAGCTGCCGGTGGAGGCGGTGTTTTCGACGGAGCCGTTTCGTCCTCTGAGCGAGCAGGTTTACGAGATCAAGAGGCGGGAGCCTTAGAGATGCTGGCGACGGATGAGAAGAGGTTGCGATGGTGCGGGATCGACATGAGGGCGCGGTGGCGGCGGCGCGTGGCGGTAGTGGCGACTTACTTTGTGCTGTTTGTGATGATCAGTGCTGCGAGGGATAATCACTGGCCGGCGCATCCTTATTGGACGCTGATGGGGATGGCGGTTCCGACGACGATCTGGGTGATGGCGAGTGTCTTCAGGAAAAACGGGGTGGTAAAGAGTTTTGAAGATCCGCTGCGGATGCGGGGGAGCATGGCGGGGAAGGTGTTTGTAAATGGGCTGGATGAGTGGGCGCAGTACCGGTATGGCGTGGCGAGCTTTGAGGAGGCGAGTGAGGCGCAGCAGGCGGAGCTGCTGAAGCGGTATCGGGTGGGGACGTTTGTGGTGCCGGCTAAGCCGGAGAGTGAGCGGTGGACGGGGCTGGATGAGAGGGAAATTGGTAAGCGGAATGATGCGTCGCGCTGGGCTCTGCAACGGATTGCGGGATTTCTTGCGGTGTATGCGGGGATTATGGCGGTCGAGAAGCCTGTCTCGCCGATTGAGGTGTCGGGAATTCTGTGGTCGTTCTCGTTGGTGGCGCGGACGCTTCCGCAGGCGCGGGTGCTATGGACGGAGCCCGATCCTCGGGAGATGGAGGGTGAGATGGAGCTGGTGGAACGGGAGGCTTAGAAGCCTGTACTAAGTGACAGGCGCAGGGAGGTGAAAGTCGAGACTAGGTTCATAGCATGGGCGTGATGTGCTATGGCAGGCCGATGAAAGTTCGTGCTCTGGCCGTTGCTTTACGAGTTTTTGTTGCTCTGGGTGCGCTTTGGCTGTTGCTTTGCATGGGGGCGGCGGCGCAGGACCTGGAGCCGCGGGCTTATTCGCCCTCGCCGGTGGGGACGAGTTTTGTGGGGTTTTCGTTGTCGCGCTCGAGCGGGGATATTTCGTTTGATCCGACGATTCCGATTACGAATGCGCATGCGGCGCTGAACTCGTCGGCGATGGGAGTGGGGCAGACGATAGGGCTGCTGGGCCGGCAGGCAATGATCACGGCGGGTCTGCCGTATGTATGGGGGAATGTGTCGGGCGATGTGGGGGAGTTATCGGCGAGCGTTTACCGATCGGGGGTGGCGGATCTCAAGACTAGGTTCTCGTTGAATCTGGTGGGTGTTCCGGCGATGACCCCGCGAGAGTTCGCGCAGAGGACGCGTAAGAATTTTATTGTGGCGGCGAGTTTGTCGATGTCCTGGCCAACGGGGCAGTACGGGAACACGAAGCTGATTAACCTCGGGACGAACCGGTGGTCGTTCAAGCCGGAGATAGGAATTTCGTATCCGGTAAAGAAGCTTGACCTGGACCTGTACGTTGCGGGTACCTGGTTTACGGATAATAAGAGCTTTTATACAGGGCAGTCGGTTCGGTCGCAGGATGTGTTGACGGCGTTGCAGGGGCATGTGAGCTATACAGTTAAGCCGAGGCTGTGGGTGGCGGTAGATTCGACGTGGTACGGCGGAGGCGCGACGGAGGTGAATGGAGGTCCGCCAACTGGGCGGCAGGGCAATACGCGGCTGGGAGCGACGGCGTCGCTGCCGCTCTGGAAGGGGCAGTCGTTGAAGGCGACCTACAGCTCAGGGGTGAGCGGGAATATAGGACAGAAGTTCACGACGCTTGGGGTGGGGTGGCAGTATGTGTGGATTGACCGGAGGTGGTGGAAGAAGTGAGGGGTGGCGGTGGAGGCACGGGGCAATCACGAAGGCGGGTTGAGTACGTCTAAAATGAACGCAGCAGATGGATGCGAATGAATCCCGCGGATGGATTGCATGTGTTTCTATGAATGAATTTGTCGTGAAGCTGGCGGATGAGCGTGGGCGGGTGATGGAGCAGAGTCATGCTGCGGCCACCGCGGAGGAACTGCGCGCGCGGTTTACGCAGGCGGGCTACTACGTTTATTCCGTCAAAGCGAAGAGCGTGCTGGGGGCGGGGAAGAAGAAGGTCAAGCTGGAGACTTTCTTGATCTTCAATCAGCAGTTTTTGACGCTGATTCGGGCAGGGTTGCCAATCCTCGGGTCGCTGGAACTGCTGGCGAAGCGGCAGAAGCTCCCGTTTTTCCGTGCGCAACTGGAAGATGTAGCGGCGCGGGTGAAGACGGGCGAGTCGATCTCGCAGGCGTTTGAGGCGCAGGGTGGATTTCCGATTGTGTATACGACGACGCTGCTTGCGGGAGAGCGCTCGGGCAACCTGGAAGAGGTGTTGCAACGGTTTCTGGATTTCCAGCGGGTGTCGCTGACGTTTCGGAAGAAGCTGAAGGCGAGTTTGATCTATCCGGCGCTGCTGGTGGTGATGGTGATTGGTCTGTTTATCTTTCTGATCACGTTTGTGGTGCCGCGGTTTGCACAGTTGTATGACCAACTCGGGACGAAGCTGCCGGCGCTGACGACGTTTCTGCTGGACCTAGGGCGGAATGCGCAACACTATGGAATTTATGTTGCGGCGGTGGTGGGGCTGGTTGGGTTTTTGCTGTATCGGTGGACCAGGACGGACGCCGGAGCGAACCTGATTGATAAGATTCGTATCTCGCTGCCGATCTTTGGGCCAGTGTGGTTGAAGTATCAGGTGGGATTGTTTTCAAGGACGTTGTCGACGCTGCTGACAGGCGGGTTGCCACTGGTGCCTTCGCTAGAGACGGCGGCGCGGTCAATCGATTCGCGGCAGGTGGCGACGGCGGTTCATAAATCTGTCGAGACGGTTCGCGAAGGGAAAGGTCTCTCGGTCAGTTTGCAGCAGACGAAAGTTTTTCCGGAACTGGCAACGGAGATGATCGAAGTGGGCGAGTCGACCGGCGCGCTGCCGCAGATGCTGAACTCGGTAGCGGAGTTTTTTGAAGAAGATGTGCAGACGAACCTGACAGCGGCGATGAGCTTGATTGAACCGCTGATCCTGATCTTTATGGGAATTGTGGTGGTGACGATTCTGATTGCGCTGTATCTGCCGATCTTCAGTCTGAGTGCGGGTGGGGCTGGCGGGCAGTAGATATGGACGTGCGGTCTTACTGGGAGATGAGGTGATCATCGCGTCGAAGAAGATTTTCGTCCAATTTCAGGGGCCTATGTTTTCCGAGCGAAGAGTTGAGTATGTTGTCCGAACAGGGTGTGCGGGTCTGGTGATTTATTTGGTAGCTTTGTGCTCTGGGTATTCCCAGACCGCGAGCGCCAAGTCAGACACTCTTAGTACGGCAAAACTTCCTGAAGCGGTGAAGAAGCAGGTCTACCAGCAGATTGCAAAGGACCTGGCTCCACTCAGCGACGAAGACCGTGCGGCCACCTACAATTTTCGACTTTCAAGGCTGGGCCCCGACGGCAGTTGGGGAATTCAGGTCTGGGGAGCAGGTCAGGTATGCGGCATGAGGAATTGCCCGTTTTGGCTCTTCGACCGCAAGACGGGTGAGTCATTACTGTCGGACTCGGCTGCCTTCGTTTCTCTGGCGCACCGTACACATCATGGCCGTTACGACATTGAGGTAATACAGATGCTAAGCGGCCGCGACGCACAGCGCGACCTATATCAGTTTGATGGCCGCTCGTATCAACGGGTTCGGAGCACGGTTGATCGGAACCCGGATCAGAATTAAGCCAAACGGTTGAGAACGCGCTTGGCTGCGAGAGAGAGCATGAGGCGGGAGATTCCGCTGAACAGTATGCTGATGCCGACCAGTGTTCCGATGACCCAGACGGAGCTGTTGGGCCAGGAGCGCCAGATCATGACGGCAAGGATGAGGGTTATGATGGCGTCGAACAGAAGCCAGCCTGCGCCGTGACGAGGACTGATCTGGAAGAACTGGATTATCTCGAAGACGCCTTCGAAGAAGAGGTAGCAGGCGAGGAACAGCGTGAGCGTGAGCAGACCGGCGAGCGGATGCATGATGAGGTAGAAGCCGGCGACTAGGTAGACGATGCCTAGGAGAACCTCCCAGATGACTGTTCCAGTGGTGTGGGATTTGAAGGCGAAGATGAAGTGGGTGACGCCGCTGACAATCATGAGCCAGCCGAAGATGAGGGTGATGGCGAGACCGGAGATCTCGGGAACGCAGAGGGCGATGAGTCCGGCGAGAATGAGGAGGATACTGAGAGCGATAGACCAGTTAATGGCCTTGGGAACGAGGGTGCCGAAGGTGGATGGAGCTGTGCTCATGTGAGTCCTCCAGAAGTCGTAG
This sequence comes from uncultured Acidobacteriaceae bacterium, assembly GCA_963770055.1. Taxonomy (GTDB): domain Bacteria; phylum Acidobacteriota; class Terriglobia; order Terriglobales; family Acidobacteriaceae; genus Edaphobacter. Next base: position 1,152,534 of record CAVYOC010000006.1, on the reverse strand, counting down.
ATACTGGGGCCGAGCGATGGCGGGAGAATAGCATAATTGGGCATTAAACGGGTTAAGGCTCAGAATTGTAGGGGAGCACAGGACCGTGGTTCAAAACTTGAGCAATACAGGTATTGTTAGGTTACGGAAGAGCATTAGGGGAGTCTTAGAGTTATGGCAATGGCACCGTTGGCAGTACCGATTGAACAGGGAATGGATGAGGTGGAGCGGGCGCAGTTGCTTGCGCGGCGCTATCATGCCGAGTTTGTCGATCTGAAGAACTTTAAGATCTCGCATGAGCTGTTCAAGAGCGTGCCGGTGGACATGATGTTCCGGTACAACTTCGTTCCTCTGGAGCAGATGGAGGGGAAACTGGCGATTGCGGTCAGCGATCCCTCGAAGCTGATGGTGTTGGACGAGATCTCGGGGCTGCTGGGTCAGCGGCTGGTTACGCGGGTGGCGACGCTGAGCCAGATTACGGAGCTGCTGAAGAAGACGGAGCAATCGCAGCGCGTTCTGGACGAGGCGAGCGAAGGGCTCGCGTTCGATGTGCTGCACGGGGATGAGAATCAGGACTCGAATATTTCGATCGAGCGGCTGACTAGCGAGGATGATATCTCGCCGATTATCCGGCTGGTGGATACGACGATCTTTACGGCGCTGGAACGGCGAGCCTCGGATATTCATCTCGAGACTTTCGATGACTGTCTGCTTGTGAAGTACAGAATCGATGGCGTGCTGCAGCAGGCAATGGCTCCGATTGCGCGGGAGCATCATCAAACGATTCTTTCGCGTATCAAGGTGATGTCGGAGCTTGATATTGCAGAGCGACGGGTACCGCAGGATGGACGGTTCCGAGTTCGGTACAAGGGAAGGCTGATCGATTTTCGTGTGTCGATTATGCCGACGGTGCATGGCGAGAATGCTGTGCTTCGTGTGCTGGATAAGGAGTCGATGTCAGAGAAGTTCAAGCAATTGAGCCTGGATGTGGTGGGATTTGCAGAGAAGGACCTGACGCGGTTCCGGCGGTATATCAAAGAGCCGTACGGCATGGTGCTTGTGACCGGGCCGACGGGTTCCGGTAAGACAACGACTTTGTATGCTGCTTTGAATGAGATCAAGTCGGAAGAAGACAAGATCATCACCATTGAAGACCCGGTTGAGTATCAGATTCGTGGAATTACGCAGATTCCCGTGAACGAGAAGAAGGGGCTGACGTTTGCGCGCGGGTTGAGGTCGATTCTGCGGCATGACCCGGACAAGATTCTGGTTGGCGAAATCCGCGATGCAGAGACGGCGCAGATTGCGATCAACTCGGCGCTGACGGGCCACCTTGTATTCACTACCGTTCACGCGAACAACGTGGTCGACGTGCTGGGACGATTTTTGAATATGGGCGTGGAACCTTATAACTTTGTTTCGGCACTCAACTGCATCCTGGCGCAACGGCTGGTGAGGCAGGTGTGTGAATTTTGTGTGAAGGATGTGCACTACTCCGAGCGTGAGCTTCTGGCAAGCGGGTTGGAGCCGGCGGAGTGGAAGAACTTCAACTTCCGTGAGGGCACTGGGTGCATGGAATGCGCGGGGACGGGATATCGGGGGCGTTCGGCGATTCACGAGCTTCTGGAGCTGGACGACGAGATTCGGGAGATGCTGCTCCAAAAGAGGCCAGGGAGCGAGATCCGGAAGAAAGCCAGGGACAAAGGGATGGCATTCCTGCGAGACTCGGCGTTGGAGCGGGTGCGGGGCGGGATTACGACCTTGCGCGAGATTAATAAGGTGACGTTTATTGAGACGGGGCGATAGGACACGATAGTGGTAGTGGCAATCGACAGAGCAGGATAGTCTAAGAAGGAATGGAAATTTTACCGAAGACATTGGGGACGCGGCCGCGGCTGGCGGTTGAAGTACGGGCAGAGGGTGTAGTGGCTGCTCGCGCCGAAGATGCGGCGGCTGTGTTGACTACAGTAGCGCGTGGGGATTTGCCTGAGGGTGCTGTGACTCCGGGACTGAAGACCGGCAATATTGTGGACAAGGCCGCTGTGACAACGGCACTGCGAAGGGCGCTGGATTCGGTTGCCGGAACGGGCCGGGAGCGGTCGCGCGATGTGACGGTAGTGGTTCCGGATTCGTCGGCGCGGGTGCTGTTTCTGGACTTCGATCAACTGCCTTCGAAGACCGCAGAGGCGCTGCCGGTAGTGCGGTTTCGTTTGAAGAAGCTGCTGCCGTTCGATGCGGACGATGCGATGGTGAGCTACCAGGTGATGTCGAACGAGAAGAACGCAGTGAAGCTGCTCGCAGTTGCGATGCCGAAGGTTGTGCTGGATGAGTACGAGGCTGTGATTCTGGCTGCGGGATATGTGCCGGGCGCTATTCTGCCGAGTACGCTGGCCGTGCTGGCGGGACTGGAAGAGGGTGAGGCTCCAGTGCTGGTGGCGAATGTGAGTGGAGGTGCGGTAACCACCGCGATTGTGCAGGGAGAGATGATGCTGCTTCACCGGTCGTTCGATCTGAATGTGGAAACGAATGCTTCCGAGACGAGGAGCGTGCTGCCGCTGGTGGACCGGGAGAATACGGCGCAGGAATGGGCGCAGCAGGAGGCTCTGGGACCGGGTGGGTGGGACAGGTTTGATGCTGAGACGGCGCTGCAGACCTCTGTGGTGGAGACGGCAGTGGCGCGAGAGACAGAGATGAGCCTGCTTTGCCGCGAGGTGGCACAGGCTGTGAGTGTGGCGGCAGCTTATTTTGAGGACTCGTTGCAGCGGTCGCCGGAGCAGTTGCTGGTGGCAGGGACGCTTGGGGCGGATATGCTGGCTTCAATGATGGAAGAAAGTGGAGTCGAGGGTCTGCGAGTGCGCGAGGTGGTGGATGCTGGGATGCTGGGGGCGGGAGCAGCGACGTCGCGTGTGCCCCGTGGCTGGCTGGCCGGCGTTCGGGGAGCGTTGAGGAACTGATGCGGATCTCGGTCAATCTTGCGAATCGGCCTTTTGTTGAGCTGCGACCGCTGTTTGCGCGACTGCGGCTGGCGATGGGTCTGCTGGCGCTATCGGCCGTTGGGTTATTTTTCTGGCTGCACTCTTTGAGTGCCAAAGCCAGTGTTGCGCAGGCCAGAATGGATGCGCTGAAGGCGAAGACGCAGCAATATCAGCATGGACGGCAGGTGAATGAGGCGAGGATGCATCAGCCGCAGAATATGGCGGTGCTGGAGCGGTCGCAGTTTCTGAATGCAGTGTTTGCGCGGAAGAGCTTCAGCTGGACGTCGGTGCTGATGGACCTGGAAAAGGTGCTGCCAACGGGCGTGCAGGTGACGAGCATTGAGCCTTCGATTACGAAGGACGGCGATGTGGATATCCGGCTGCGAGTCAGCGGAGATCGTGACCGCGCCGTACAACTGGTGAGAAATCTGGAGACTTCCCAGAGATTTGTTTCGCCGAGGCTGGCTTCGGAGCAGGCGCAGACTCAGGAAGGGAATCGCCAGGCTGCACAGATCGTGGCACCGGGTGCGGTGCAGTTTGAGATTTTGAGCGGATATAATCCGCTGCCTGAGAAGCCGTTGAATGAAGTAGTTGTGGCGAAGGATGAAGATAGCGGTACGCCGAAGACCGGCGCGACGGGGGCCGCCAGGAATGCTGCTTCTCGAAGGAGTCCTACAGCGAAAAGCGGCGTGGTGAAGGCTCCGATCCAGAAGGGAGCGCCGCGATGATCACGACAGTAGCGGAGAAAAAGCGATCGGCGGTGGCGGCGAAGCAGTGGGCAGAGAAGGCGCGGACGCTGGCGACTCTGCTGAACCTGCATATTGCAGGTGTGGTGCTGCTGGGGCTGGTGAATCTTTATTTTCTGGCGCATGTGGCGTTCACATGGCGGGCGGCTAACAGCGATAATGCCCAGGCACTGGCGGATCAGACAGTGCAGATGAAGGCCGCGGAGATTGCGAGGCAACCACTCGAGGGATTGGACACGAAGCTGGCGCAGGCGACGAAGGATGCGGATAAGTTTTCCAAGCAGAGGCTTCCGTTTGCCTATTCAGAGTTTCTGGCGGAGTTGGGAGCGCAGGCGAAGAAGCAGAATGTGAAGCTGACACGAGCGCAGTATGCAGAGTCTGCCGAGATGAATGGAACTCCGGGAGCGTTGACGGAAGTTCGTATGGACGCAGGGTTGAATGGGGACTATCGCTCGCTCGTGATGTTCATCGACGGACTGGAGCGGGACAAGATGTTTTACCTGATCCGGTCGCTGACTTTGACGGGACAACAGAGCGGGACAGTGGGATTGCGTCTTGGGTTGACGACTTATCTGCGGGCTCCAGTGGGGATCGAGGCTACGGAGAAGATGGTGGCCGGTGAGGCTGACGATAAGAAGGCGGTTGATAGTGCAGGCGCCGCTCCCGGCGCTCCTGGTGCGGGGGGGCGGCGATGATACGGCTGACTCCGGACCAGCAGAAGAAGGGTGGATTGATTGCCGCGTTTGTAGTGGCGATGGGTGGGATCTTGTACTACCAGCTGCGGGATGACACTCCTCCGCCTTCAACTGCTCCTGTTGTGGTGAGTGCGCCGGCGGTGAAGACGAGTACGGCGACGAAGATTGCGGTTCCTTCAGGGAATGTTGCGAAGAGCCTGGGAACGACCTCGGCGCAGCTTGATCCGACGCTGCGCATGGAGGCGATGCTGGTGACGGAGTCGGTGGTGTATTCGGGGAATGGGCGAAATATTTTTTCGCCAAATTCGGCTCCGGTGGAGATTCCACAGCCGAAGTTCACGCCGCGGCCGAAGCCAGGACCACCACCCCCTCCACCTCCGCCGCCGGTGCCTCCACCGCCTCCGCCGATTGATCTGAAGTTTTTTGGCACGGCCACGGCACCCGGCGGGAAAAGGCAGGCGTTTCTGCTGCATGGGGATGATGTGTTTCTGGCGGTGGATGGCGATATTGTGGCGCGGAAGTATAAAGTTATCTCGGTTTCGGCGAACTCGATCCTGATGGAGGATCTGGCGAACAATAACCGGCAGACGCTGCCATTGCTGGCGCGATGAGGCGCTTCAAAGATGAGCTGCATTGAGAGAAGACTCGACGTGAAGATAGAGCCCGAGGGGGAAGAGGGCTTCATGCTGGTGGGGTTGATCGTTGCGATCTTTCTGATTCTGCTCGCGCTGAGTGTGGCTGCTCCGAAGGTGTCGCAGGCATTGAAGCGGGAGCGCGAGGTGGAGGCGGTCCACCGCGGAAACCAGTATGTGCGGGCGATCCGGCTGTACTACCGGAAGTTTGGGCACTATCCCGGGTCGGTGGAGCAACTCGAGAAGACGAATAATATCCGGTTTCTGCGGCAGCAGTATGAGGACCCGATGACAGGGAAGCCGGACTGGAAGATCATTCACGTTGGCGAGGCGAAGACTACGGTGAAGGGATTCTTCGGGCAGCCGCTGGCGGGGCTTTCGGGTGGAGGAATCGGCACGCCTTCTTCGGGATCATTTGGAAACTCTTCGCCTGCAGGTTCGGGTTCGACTCCCGGGAGTTCGTCGTACGGGAATTCATCGCCCGGCGGATCGCTGGGCGGAGGGGGCAACTCGAGTATGCCCACTACGCTCGGTGGGAGTACAACGAACGGCACGAATACTACGGCTGCGCCTGGAGGGCAGAACACTACGCCGGGAACTCCCGGGGCTTCGGGAAGTCCCGCGCAGGGTTCCGGCCCGGGAAGTACGCTTGGGTCGGGGTTTGGTACGCCGAACGGAAATACGGGTGGCGCGCCGTTTGTCGGAGTCGGAATACCGAAGGATGGGGATTCGATTACGGTGTTGAACGAGCAGACTTCGTACAACACGTGGGAGTTTATCTACGATCCGCGGATTGAACAGTTGTATACGAAGGGTTCGTTGTTTGGCGCCGGAGGGAATCTCGGGTCGGGTTCCGGGAGCAGTGGGTTTGGATCGCAGGCGCCTTCGGGGAATGTTCCGGGTTTTGGGAGTACGCCTGCGACCGGGTTTGGAAATCCGCCCGGGACTTCTTCGCCGACTCCTCCTCCCACTGCTCCTACTACGGCTCCGCAGCCGCCGCAGTGATTTTTTCGACCGCGGATCTTTGGGATGAGCGCGGATTAAGGCGATTTATCTTTTGTGGGTTTGTTTTCGGTTTGGGTGATGGTGCGGAGGCGGCCTATGCGTCCGTGCGGGCCGACGACGAAGGGAAGCGAGAGGGCGTTCCAGTTTTTGTCGGCGTCGGGTGGATCGTAGCCTGAGGGTTTGAGAGACTGCCAGTTTTTTCCGTCGTCGGCGGAGATGTCGGTGCCGTTGGGGCCTACGGTGATCCAGAGTTTTTGAGTTATGTCGTAGGCTACTGCTGAACGGAAGCCGTGAGGTGGGGTGATCGCCGCGATCCAAGACGAATGCGTCGCTTGTTCGTAACGTGTGAAATCGTAGCGCCAAGCTGTATCGGTGCGCTCGTCCGGTCGTTTGTAATCTCCGCCAACAACGACTGTCTCCATTCCATGATTTGCTTCTGCGATGGAGAAAACACCTGATGAGTCGGTGCGATTATGTGTTGGAAGTTGGGCAGCATCCTGCCCTGCCCCCCACGGCGGTCTTTTCGTCTTTGAAACATCTCCTTCATATACGTCTGTCGGACCCGCGCTGAGCGAAACGATTCGACTTCCTCCTGGTCCACCAGTGCCAAAAGATCTGGAGTTGCTGGAGGAGAGAAGAAGTGAAGAATTGCTTGCTGCAAATGCACCCTCCCCATTGATATCAGCAGTGCTCTTAAGCGTTTGCTTCTCCCACTTTTGGCCGCCGTCAAAGGTGAGCATGACCACGAACTTTCCATCGACAGGATCGCCGAGCAGAACCCCGAAGTTGCGATCGTGAAACTGTATTGCATCCCAGAAGCCTTCTTTGTCCGGGTTGGTGAAGAGGAGTTTCCAGGTTTGGCAGCCGTCCGTGGTTTTGTAGAGGCGAGACAAGTCGCCTGTGCCGGAGGACATGACAATAGCGGTATTTTCGTCGAAGGCCTGGATGCCGCGGAAGTCGAGTTTTTCGGCTCCGGGCGGGATGGTGCAGGTCTGCCAGAGGTAGCCGCCATCTTCGGTGCGGAGAACGGTGCCGTTGGTTCCGCTGGCCCACGCGACTCCGCCGCCTACGTTGTGAATCCCGCGCAGGCTCGCGGTGGTGTGGGAGTCTTCGATATCGAATTGAGCCTCAGCGTGAGCGGCGAGGAAGGTGAGTGCAAGGAGAAGAGAGGCGGGACGCATTTGTGGTTAGTTTATGACGCGCCCTGCCTTTTGAGGCCACCTGAATCTGTCGGGCGATTGTATTATTCCTGCGACGGAGAGCTCACTGGTTCTTCTCCGGGTTGAGGTTTGGTGGGGGCGTTCTTGCCGTGTTCGGGGTCGTAGTCGTGTTTGACCATCCATTTTTTATATTCGGCAACCGGTTCGGAGGTGATTTTGTCGTTGTGGCGCAGGTAGGCGAAGTCTTTGACGTCAGTTTTGAAGTTGCAGGTGAAGAAGCTGTTCGTCTTTCCGAAGACGGGGAGGAGAACAACGAGCTCCTGACCAGGCTTTTTCCATCTTGCGGGGTAAGTGTCGTAGCCGAAGGAGGCCTTGAGCTTCTCTGAGCAATCGAAGGTGAAGTCGACGCCGCGGGCCTCGCCGTTTTCGAAGAGGTTGGCGCGGCCTTCGCCTTTGGCCTCCTCCGCATAACGATTGTGGTAGAAGGTGGTTTCGTTGCGGCCGAAGACGTGGACGCGGAGAGGATAGTCGGCGGGGTTTTTGCTTTCGGCGTGGAGAACGATGGGAGTAAGAAGGCAGAGACTCAGCAGTTTTGCGACCCGATTCATTTAGCGGCTCCTGATAACGTGAATCTTATCGAAGAGGCGGTTCGGCACAAAGACAATTCTTGGCGATTGTTGGAAGAGCGCATCGCGCAGGCGTGTGAATGCCCACCCTTCGCGATGGATGTGAAGGATGGGCATTCCGGCATTTTTGTGTGGCGATTAGCTTGGTCTTGGGGCGCTGGGGTTGGTTTCCCAGAGGCCGAGAGGGGCTCCGGTAGGGTCGATGATGATACTGAACCAACCCATTTGAGGAACTTCGGTTTTGTCTCTCATGACCTGTGCGCCGAGGCTCTGAGCTTTCTTGGTTGCAGCGTCGACATTGTCGACGAGGACGTAAGGGAGCCATGCCGAGGGAGCGCCCGGGACGGGGTGCTGCATCATGCCTCCGCCGGGACCGCCTTCAGCCTTGAAGGTGGTGTAGACCATGCCGCCGCCCATGTCGTTGTCGGCAAGCTTCCAGTTGAAGAGGGTGGAGTAGAAGTTTTTGGCTTTGGCGATGTCGGTGGAGGCGAGCTCGACGTGACAGAAGGGGTTATCCATGATGTGAATCCTTTCAGTTTTTGAAATGAATTGCAGGGGCCCGAATGCGTGAACGCGAATTGTACCCAAGTAGGATGAATAGCATGGTGTCAGGGATTCACATGAAACCGGGAGGGAACGGAACCCATGGGAGAACTTTTGCGTAACGGAGTTTATACGCACCACGAGAGATTGATTTTTGCGCCCGGAGAGCCGATTTATGCGTGACATTCTTGTTGCCTTTCGCCAGTTTTTGAAGTCGCCCGGCTATGCCGTGACGGTGGTGCTAACGCTGGCACTGGGGATCGGGGCGAATACGGCGATCTTTACGCTGGTGCATTCGGTGTTGATGAAGTCGTTGCCGGTGACGGATCCCCAGACGCTGTACCGGGTGGGGGATCTGGATGATTGCTGCGTGAATGGCGGATTTGTAAACGATAACGGTGACTTCGATCTGTATTCGTGGGAGCTGTATAAGCGGCTGCAGGAGACGACGCCTGAGTTTGAGCAGATGGCGGCGATGCAGTCGGGCGGAAATATGATGACGGTTCGACGCGGGTCGGAGCCGGCGAAGTCGGTGCGGACGCAGTATGTTTCGGGGAACTTCTTTACGACATTTGGAATCGGGCCTTACTTAGGCCGGATGTTGCGGGATGAGGATGATAAGGCGGGGGCTGCTCCGGCGGTGGTCATGAGCTATCAGGCTTGGCGGTCGGACTATGGTGGCGATCCTTCGGTGGTGGGGTCGACGTTTTATATGCAAGGGCAGCCAGTGACAGTGGTGGGGATTGCTCCGCCGGGGTTTTTTGGAGACAGAATACGGAGCAATCCACCGGCGATCTGGGTTCCGCTGGCAAGTGAGCCGGTGATCGAGGGAAAGACCGCGATTCTGCATGTAGCGGAGAGCAACTGGCTGTATGTCATTGGCCGACTCAAGCCGGGTGCGAGCGTGGGCGGTCTGGCGGATAAGATGTCGAGCAGATTGCGGGACTGGCTCCAGACGCAGCCGGGGTACACGCACAATGGCGGGGCTTCGATTATTCCGAAGCAGCATGTGGTGATTGTGCCGGGTGGAGCGGGGATCCAGAATCTGCAGCAGCAGACCGGTAAGGGACTTTATCTGCTGATGACCATCTCAGGGCTGGTGCTGCTGGTGGCGTGCGCAAACGTGGCGAACCTGCTGCTGGCACGCGGGGCTACGAAGCGGGCAGAGATTTCGGTGAGGATGGCGTTGGGGGCGGCTCGGGGAAGACTGATCCGGCAGATGCTCACGGAGAGTGTGCTGCTGGCGTGCATGGGAGGTCTGGCTGGACTCGCGGTGGCGTACGCGGGCACGAAGACGATTTTGTCGCTGGCGTTTCCCGATGCGCCGAATCTGCCGATTGCCGCAAGCCCGTCGCTGACGGTGCTGGGATTTGCGTTCGGGTTGTCACTGCTGACAGGGGTGGTGTTCGGGATCGTGCCGGCGTGGATTACATCGCACTCGGATCCGGCAGAGGCGCTGCGGGGAGTAAGCAGAACGACGCGAGATACGACTTCGCTGCCGCAGCGGGCGCTGGTTGTGTTTCAGGCTGCGTTGTCGCTGGTGATGCTGATGAGCGCGGGACTGCTGACGAAGAGCCTGCAGAATATGGAGCACCAGGATTTTGGATTGCAGACGGAGAACCGGTATGTGCTGCATCTGGATCCGGCGGGCACGGGGTATAAGCCGGAGACGCTGCCGGCGCTTTATCAGCAGCTCGAGCAGCAGTTTGGTGCGTTACAGGGAGTGAAGAGCGTCGGGTTGGCGCTTTACAGCACGCTCGAGGGAAATAACTGGGGTGAAGCTGTGTTTGTGGATGGAAGACCGGCTCCGGGTGTGAATGCGCATAATGGGGCGTCGTGGGATCGGGTGAATGCGCAGTTTTTCGAGACGGTGGGGCAGCCGGTGGTGAAAGGCCGCGGAATTACGGAGCAGGATACGGCGACGACGCAGAAGATTGCTGTAGTGAATCAGGCGTTTGTGAAGAAATTTTTCTCGAAAGAGGATCCGATTGGGAAACATTTTGGGGTCTTCGATCAGAAGTATGCGTCTTCGTTTGAGATTGTGGGTGTAGTGGCAGATGCGAAGTACAACAATCCGCGGAGTGACGTGCGTGCGATGTACTTCAGACCACTGACGCAGCAGATGGCTGGAGTGACGGAAGCGAATGCGCTGATGGCGGAGGGGCGCTCGCTTTATATCAACTCGGTGACGCTGCGGTTTGATCGCGTACCGCCGAATCTGGATGCGACGGTGCGGCGAACGTTGCAGGGAATTAATCCGAATTTGACAGTGATCGATTTCCATTCGCTGGATGAGCAGGTGGCGGATAACTTTACGCAGGAGAAGCTGATTGCGCGCCTGACGATGCTGTTCGGGCTCCTGGCGTTGGTGCTGGCTTCGGTGGGGCTGTATGGAATTACGTCGTACCAGGTGGCTCGAAGGACGAGCGAGATTGGGCTGCGGATGGCGCTGGGAGCGAATCGTGGATCGGTGGTAAAGATGGTGCTCCGCGGAGCTCTGCTGCAGGCGGGGATCGGGCTCGCGATTGGGATCCCTGTTGTGCTGATTGCGGCGCGGTGGATGACTGATCAGCTTTACAAAGTTAAGTCGTGGGATCCGGTGAGCCTGGCGACGGCAGTTGGCGTGCTGTTGCTGTCGGCTACCGTCGCGGGATTTGTTCCAGCGCGCAGGGCAGCGAATATTGAGCCAATGCAGGCATTGCGGACGGAGTGATCGATCGCAAGCTAGTGTGGAGTAAGAGTCAGGGTGTGGGTTGTGGCACTATCGACTGCTGCGTTTGAAAACGGCAGTGGAAAGGTAGTGCCGTTGTACCAGGCAGGCCACTGATCCATGAACCAGGGGCTGGCTGGGTTGGAGGATTCACCCAGTACCAAGTTGAGTGTGCTTTGGTCGAAGTTGGCAAAGTCAGCGGTGAAGCGCTCCGAGGGACCGAAGGCGCGGCCGACTTGCTTGACAGTTTGCGTCGTCGCCGCTTTGAGGGCGGACACCGGGCCCGGTGGGGATGCCGACGATGCGTTGGAGAAGCGTGGACTGGCCGAAGATCGGGTGCTCGATATCGAGAGGGCGGAATTGGCCGTAGTGCCATTTTGTAAGGTCGTCCGGGGCATTGGAGATGCGCAGGCCGTCCGCTACTGCAGTGGCTAACAGGTCGTCCCAACTGGCGTAGGTTTTGGGGAGCCAGCGTGCGGGCGTGTGCATGATGAGCCACTCTTCGGCGTAGGCTTTGTTGCCCCACGAGTAGAGCGCCGCGGCCGGGATGGGTTCGTTTTTGCCTTCGGTCTGAGCTGTTGGGTTGGGCAGCGGTTTGGGCGGCGCCGCGACTTGAGGATTGATGAGCAGTGGCCAGAGTGTGGTTCGCGCAGCGTCGACGATGGCGGGGGCCGCAGCATCGGCGTCTACGTTGCCATTCCATTCGCGCAGAAGATCGGCGGCCTTGTGGAGACGTTTGTCTTTAGCGAACTCAGGCTTGGTGGTGTGGTCGATGGCATAGGCAAGGCGCTGGGCGATGACATGATCCAGGTCGGAGTAGATGTCGGTCTGGAGCGCGAGCATGTCTGCCGGCGTGAGTTGATTTTTAGTGGAGAGGGTCTTGTCGGTGAGAACCTTCCAGATGCGCTGGTTGCGGTACGGAGCGCCCCAGTTGAGGGCGATTGGGTAGGTGTAATCGTCAGGCGTAACCCGATTGTTGGCCGTGGCAAGGATGCCATTGGGCGGATCTGTCACTTGCGGGAGACGCTCGTAAGGGATGGTGCCGACCCACTCCTGTGTGGTGTCGAGGGCATCGGCGGGGACGGGGCTGATAGGGCTCGGAGTCATGACGCTGCCGCGGAGGGGAATTCGTCCGATGGCGTGATAACCGATGTGGCCCTGATCGTCGGCGTAGACGAGGTTTTGTGCCGGACCGCCAAACGAAGAGAAGGCCTGCACGAGGCCTGCGCCGTCCGTCGCAGTGTTGATGCCGAGGAGAGCGAAGTTGAGAGTCGTGGGGTCGTAGATCGTCCAGCGCAATGAAAGGGCGCGCTTTTCCGAGGGCAGGATGCCGGAGATGATCGGAGTTATGGCAGTGCCGTGTTGGGTGCCGGCGATGTCGACCGCGACGTCTTTGCTTCCCTTGACGTGGATGATCTCGCGGTCACGCAGGAGAGGTTTCCATGCGCCGCTTTGCGTCTCATATTCGGCGGAGGAGCCGGTGGTGCGGACGTGTTCGATGTAGACGTCCTGGACTTCGGCTCCGAGATTGGTGAATCCCCAGGCTACGTGCTCGTTGTGGCCGACGATGATGAAGGGCACGCCGGGTAGGGAGACTCCGGTGACGTGGAGGTTGCCGGTTGGTGTAGGGGCCTGGAGATCGGCTTCGTACCAGATGCCGGGCACGTTGTGTGCGAGATGCATGTCGTTGGAGAGGACTGGTTTTCCGGTGGCCGTGTGGGAGCCGGAGATGACCCAGTTGTTGGAGCCGGCGAAGCAGTTCTCGCAGATTGGGTTACGAAGGGTTTGCTGGAGGGTGATGAGGTCTTCAGCGGAGGAAGTGCAGGAATTTGAGTTTGCCACCCTTCGCAATGTGACTGCCGAGAATGCATCACTCGGGTTTTTGTCATTCGGTAGTCGATGGCGCTTATCGAGTTTGGTCTGGGATTCGTCGAGGGGGACGTTGGGAATGTCTTTTTGCGGGCTGGTGAGATCCACGATGGGTTGCGCAGGCGGGTGGTCGCGCCAGGTCACGGTTGGGTAGAGGTCGCTCATCAGGTGTGCGGGAAGTCTGGCGGCGAGAGCTTCGCGGTTGAGCTCGGAGGAGAAGCTGGTGGTGAGGTCCTGGAACATGACGAGTCCGACCAGAAGGGTGTCGCGCGGTGTCCAGGGGGCTGGCTGGTAGTGGAGGAGACGGAACTCGAGTGGCAGGTGAGCGCGTTGGAGCTCGATAGAGGCATTGACTCCTGCGGCGTAACGCTCAAGCTGGTGAAGCTGGTCGGGCGGAAGGGTAGTGAGGGCACGATCGGCGGAGCTGCCGAGCTCGAGGGTGCGCTGCAGGCGATCATGCGCGAGGAGCGAGGGGCCGAGGATCTCGGCGAGGGTGCCGGCAGCGTGACGGCGGAATGAGTCCATCTGCCACAGGCGATCCTGCGCGGTGACAAAGCCCTGGGCGAAGAGGACGTCGTCGAGCGAGGAGGCGCGCACGTGAGGAACTCCGTGAGCGTCGCGCTGGATGGTAACGGGTGCCGCGAGGCCCGGCAGAGTAATGGCTCCGTCGAGCTGGGGTAAGGAGTCGTGCATGACCTGGTTAGTCCAGTAGCGCGCGAAGAAGAAACCACCGACTGCGATCAGGACGACCAGGGAGACCAGAGAGAGCAGACTCCGGCGGACGATGCGACGGCGGCGGGACTGGCTCGCGGCCTCCTCGGGAGTAAGGGGCTGGTCGGGAACGACGTCGGGATTAGTGAGATGGGGGAGACTCATGTCTTGATGGCAAGTGTAAATGGTTCGGCTAAGGTGGTCGAAGCGGGTTGTCAGGAGCGGTCGCGGAGTTGGGAATTAATTTGTTCTACTGGAGTGTTGTGGCGTTGGGATTCGGGCTCGCTGGACGGAGGTTGTAAATGGGTTCGGGTGAGAGCTTGCATGCGGTTGAGACGGTGATTCTGCTCCTGCTGGTGTTGGTGGCGGTGTTTGCGGCAATGGCGCGGCGGCTGAGTGTGCCGTATCCGATTGTGCTTGTGCTGGCGGGGCTTGTGATCAGTTTCGTTCCAAGGATGCCGCATGTGCCGCTGGATCCAAATATTGTATTTGTGGTTTTTCTGCCGCCGTTGTTGTATGCATCGGCATGGACGATGTCGTGGCGGGAGTTTCGGCGGAACGCGGTGGTGATCGGGCTGCTGGCGGTGGGGTTGGTGGGATTTACGGTTTGGGGAGTAGCGGAGTTTTCCGACCGGTTTATAACGGCGCTGTACTGGAAGCCGGGCTTTCTGCTGGGGGCGGTGGTCGCGACGACGGATGCGATTGCCGCTACGTCGATTGCGAAGAGCATCGGGCTGCCGCGTCGGATCGTCGACATCCTTGAAGGTGAGAGTTTGCTGAATGATGCCACAGGTCTGCTTGCACTGGAGATCGGGCTGGGGATTATGGTTCGCGGCGAGATGCCTACCGTGGGAGAGGGAGCGGCGCGGCTGGTTTATCTGATCGTGGGTGGGTTGGCGATCGGGTTGTTGATTGGTCTGGTGGTGGGGTGGATGGAGAAGTTTATCGATGATGGACCGGTCGAACTGGTGGTGAGTCTGGTGGTCCCGTACGCGGCTTATCTGGCCGGTGAGAGGGCGCATGCCTCCGGGGTGCTGGCGGTGGTGGCTTGCGGACTTTATATGAGCAGGCAGAGTGCGAAGTTCTTTTCGCCCTCGGTGCGGCTCCAGGTGAATGGGGCCTGGGAGGCGCTGGTATTCATGCTCAATGGCCTGGTGTTTGTGCTGATCGGGTTGCAACTGCCTTATGTGCTCGCGGGCATTCATGGGCGGTATGGGACGGGGACGCTGATCTTTTATGGAGCGGTGTTTAGTGTGGTGTTGATTTTGCTGCGGATGGTTTGGGTATTTCCAGCGGTCAAAATTGCGTCGTTTGTCGAGCGCAGGTGGCTGGGCCACAGCGAGGAGCAGGAATTAAAACCGCGCGAGGTGTTCGTGGTGGGATGGACCGGGATGCGAGGAGTGCTGGCGCTGGCGGCGGCGATCTCGGTGCCGGAGGTGCTGAGAGATGGGAAGTTTTTTGAAGCGAGGAACCTGATAGTGTTTCTGGCGTTCTGCGTCATCTTCGTAACGCTGGTTCTGCAGGGATTGACGCTCCCTGCGTTGATTCGCGGTCTCGGACTTGAGGGAACAACTGGAATGGAGCCTGAGGAGAAAGAGGCGAGACGGATTGTGCTGAAAGCGGCAATTCGTTTTTTGGAGGAGCAGCGGGAGGGTTGCACTCCGGAGATAGAACATATCTATGACGATCTTGTGCATCGGTATCGGCACAAGCTGGCGCTTGTGGGTGAGAAGGGCGATGAAGGCGTTGGAGAGGTGGATCTCGCGGCCATCTCGACGCAGCGGGCGATTGCCGAGGGAGCGCTGGAGGCTGAGCGGCGCACGTTGGTTCACTTACGGGATGGGGGGCGGATCAGCGATGACGTGCTGCGGACGATGGAGAGGGAACTGGATCTGGCGGAAAGTCAGTACCAGGGGATTCCACTGTCGTGATATTCCAGCGCGCACGAAATTGATGTGGGTGCGCTATGCTGAAGGTTTCGCCTCTGCGCGAGGTGGTGGGATAAGGAGAGTGTTGTTTTGGAATGCAGGATTTTTTACCACGATAAGTGTTTCGATGGAGCATGTTCGGCTTCGCTTTTCATGCGGTTTCATCGCGAGTGTGTGAAGACTGCAGACAAGTTTTCATTTCACGGGCTGGTGCATCGGGCAGGTGCGTTGTTTGACGAGCGCGCGTTTATTGAAGGCGAGAATGCAATTGTGGATTTCAAGTATTCGGCATCACCGAAGGTGACGTGGTGGTTCGATCATCATCAGAGCGCGTTTTTAACTCCGGAGGATGAGAAGAATTTTCGGAATCAGCAGGCGGATGGATCGCAGCGGATGCGAAAGTTTTTTAATCCGAACTACATTTCATGCACGAGTCTAATTGCAGATATAGGGCAGGTGGACTTCGGGTTCGATACCACGCCCGTTCTGGAACTGATCAAGTGGGCGGACATCGTCGATGGTGCCCGGTATGAGAGCGCGACGGCGGCGGTGGAGATGGCTGCTCCGGCGATGAAGCTGACGATGGTGATTGAAAGCGCGGCGGATCATTCGCTGGTGCCACGGCTGATTCCGCTGCTGACGGAGATGAGTCTGCAGGAGGTATTGGATCAAAGTTTCGTGCAGGAGTTACTTGGACCCTTGATGGAGCGCCACTGGGCTGCACTTGAGTTGATTCGTTCGCGCGCCACGGTGGAGGAGGGGGTGATTACCTTTGATATCTCCGATCAGCCGATGGAGGGGTACAACAAATTCATCCCCTACTATCTGCATCCGGAGGCGACATATAACGTGGGATTGAGCAAGTCGAGTTTTCGGACCAAGGTGTCGGTGGGGACGAATCCGTGGACAAAGATTGAGCCGTCGAAGTTGGTTAACTTGGCTGCGATCTGCGAGCGGTATGGGGGCGGGGGGCATGCCCGCGTGGGTGCGATTAGTTTTCCTCCAGACCGGGAGGACGAGGCGCGGAAGACGGTGGAGGAGATTGTGGCAGAACTGCAGCGGGCGGGATAGAGAGAGTTGCGGGGCAGGATATGATGTGGCCGGTGCCTGTGCGCCGCGAATTCATCTCTTTGAAGGAAGTAGTGGCCCGTATGAATCGATTTGGTTGTTCACGCGTTCTGTTGGTGTGTTTTGTTTTCGCCTCGTTGTGCGTGGCGCGCGCCGAGGTGAGATTGCCGCATATGTTGAGTGATCATGCGGTGCTGCAGCGCGAGATGCCGGTGCATATCTGGGGTTGGGCGGATGCGGGAGAAAAAGTTACGGTGTCGTTTCACGGCCAGACGCAGACGGCGGTTGCGGATGATCTAGGCAGGTGGAGCGTGCATCTGCGGCCGGAGCAGGCTGGCGGTCCTTATTCGCTGACTGTGCAAGGAAGCAATACGATCCGGCTTGAAGACATTCTGGTGGGGGATGTGTGGTTTGCCTCGGGGCAGTCGAATATGGAGTTTCCGTTGAACGGCTTTCCGGGTTCTGCGGTGTTGAAGAATGGGGCGCAGGAGATTGCTGCGGCGACGCAACCGCAGATCCGGCTGCTGCGCTTTGGGCTGAAGGCTTCGGAGTATGAGCTGAGGGATCAGGATGCGAGCTGGACGTTGTGCACGCCGGAGACGGCGGCGCAGTTTTCTGCAGTGGCTTATTTTTTTGCGCGCGACTTGGTTTCGCATGACTGGGGGAAGCAGGAGCATGTCTCGATCGGGCTGATCGATTCGACGTGGGGAGGGACGCCGGTGGCGGCTTGGCTGAGCCTGGAAGGGTTGAGCAGCGATGCGGGATTGATGCCGCAGTTTACGGAACGCGTGGCGATGGTGGAGAACCAGAGCGATGTTGGCGCGATGTTGGATGCGGAGAAACGCGAAGATGCAAAGGCACGAGCGGCAGGGCAGCCGTTGCCGAAACATCCGTGGCATCCGAATCCGGGATCGTGGGCACCGACAGGGTTGTTTAACGGAATGGTCGCTCCGGCGATCGACTTCACGATCAAGGGTGTTATCTGGTATCAGGGCGAGACGGATAGCTCTGCAGGGCGCGCACCACTGTATGAGCGCACGTTTCCGGCGATGATTACTGATTGGCGGACGAGGTGGGGTGAGGGAGATTTTCCGTTTCTGTTTGTGCAACTTTCGAGTTTCACGTCGACGCCGGCTGAGACATGGGGCGTGGTTCGTGAGGCCCAGCGCCGCACGCTGAAGCTAGCGAACACGGGGATGGCGGTGTCGCTGGATGTGGGGCAGGCGGACAATGTTCATCCGCCGGACAAGCAGACTGTGGGGGCGCGGTTGGCGTTGGCGGCTCGCGCTGTGGCTTATGGTGAACAGGTGGAGTTCAGCGGACCGTTCTTTCGTGAGGCGACTCCTGAGGGGGATCATTTGCGTGTTTACTTTACGCATGGGCAGGGTCTTGCAGCCAAGGGCGGAGCGTTGGAGGGTTTTGAGGTGGCCGGGGAGGATCGGCACTATCATTCGGCAACAGCGCGTGTTGACGGCGATACTGTGGTGGTCAATGCAGCTGAGGTGAGTCGTCCGAAGTTTGTGCGCTATGCGTGGACTAACGCGCCGTTGACGGCGAATCTTTATAACGGCGCGGGGTTGCCGGCGGCTGGGTTTACGTCGGAACCGCATATTCCTGTGCCCTGCCCGGGGAGTTGTGTGCGGTAGTTTGCAAAGACTCCGATCGGCAGGGGGTTGAGGGATTAGGGTTTGAGTTTGGTGAAGAGGTTGAGGCGCGTCAGGTCGTTGAAGATGACGAAGGCAAAAAAGGCGAGGATGCACACGAAAGCGACCTGGTAGACACGCTCTTTGATCTGCTGGTTCACGTCGCGCCGCATGATGGTTTCGATAATAAGAAAGAGGATCAGGCCGCCATCGAGAATGGGGATCGGCATGAGGTTCAGGATGCCGAGGTTGAGCGAGATGATGGCCATGGTACCGATGAGGGGCATCCAGCCGGGCATTTGAACGGCCTGGTGGATGGCCTGACCGATGCCAATGGGGCTTTGCAACTGCTTGACCGAAACCTGTCGGGTGAAGAGGCGCTTGATGACCTCCACGATGAGCATGGAGTTCTTCTTGTTGAACTGCCACGAGGCGGCGAGAGCCTTGTCGAAGGAAAGACGCTGGACCTTAACGGGAGGCGGGAGATAACCGAAGCCGAGGCGGTAGTCTTTGGTGCCATCGCCCATATCAGTGAGCTGCGGGGTGATTTGCAGCGGGACGGTGACGCTGTTGCGAAGGACGACGAGGTTAGCAGGTTTACCGGCCTCGTCCTGCAGGTAGGCGAGAATGGCGGGAACCGAGTGGAGCTGCTGACCATCGATACTGACGATCTTGTCCTTTTCCTGGAGGCCGGCGCGAGCAGCGGGCATAGTGGGCTCCAGGCTGTTAACGACGACGGGGGTGTCCTGCATTTTGGGAATGAGGCCGAGTTTGGTGAGGGAGAAGTCGTCAGCTTGGCCTTTATTTTCAACGAAGAGCTTGCTGTCGATGCGTTGGCCGTCGCGAACGTAGGAGAAGGGAACCGTCTGATTGAGGTTGAGGAGAGAGCGGTCGATGACGTCGTGCCAGGTCGGGTTCTCGACGGTGTCGTAGTGGACGATAGTGTCGCCGTTGTGGATGCCGGTTTTGGCTACGGGGGTGTTGGCAGGGATGTAGTCGGTGTGGGCGGGCCCGTCGAAGAACTCTTCAACCTCGTTGTGGATCATGGAGACGCCGGTCATGAGACCAAAGGCAAGGAGGAAGTTGGCAACGGGACCTGCGAGCGCGACGAGCATACGCTGCCAACGGGGATGAGCGTTGAAGTTGCCGGGATCGTCTGTGGCGACGGCTTCGTTTTCGTAGGAGAGATTGGTTCCGGCCCCTCCCATCTCGCCAGCCATCTTGACGTACCCGCCTAGGGGGATTGCAGCGAGCTGATACTCGGTTTCACCGCGGCGGAAGCCGAAGAGACGTTTGCCGAAACCGATGGAGAAGACCTCGACACGGATGCCGCAGAGTTTGGCGACGGCGAAGTGGCCAAACTCATGGACCAGGACCATGATGCCAAGGACGATCAGAAGCTCGATGATGGTTGACATGAAGTAGAGGAAGACCTCGTTACGGAGATTCGGGTTTTGCTACGGTCGTACACCGGCGGACTGCCTGGCAATCACTTCGCGCGCACGTTCGCGGGCGGCAAGATCTGCTTCAAGCACTTCGGCGATAGACGTCGGGGGGCGACCGGAAGTTAGCTGCAGCACAGTCTCTATTGTACGTGGAATGCCGAGAAATGGGATATTTCCGCCGAGGAAGGCGGCTACGGCTATCTCGTCCGCTGCGTTGAGGGCAATCGAGGAGCAGCCACCGGCTTCGGCGGCTTCGTAGGCGAGGCGAAGGCAGGGGAAACGGTTGAGATCCGGGGCGGCGAAATCGAGTTGGCTGAGGGTCTTGAGGTCGAAGGTGAGGTCGGAAGGGATGCGTTCAGGGTAGGCAAGGGCGTAGAGGATGGGAAGACGCATATCGGTGACGGAGATCTGGGCGAGGATGCTGCCGTCTACGAACTCGACGAGAGAGTGAACGGTGGATTGGGGGTGGATGGTGACGCGAACTTGTTCGACAGGGAGGGAGAAGAGGCGGCAGGCCTCAATGACCTCGAAGCCCTTGTTCATCATGGTGGCGGAGTCGATGGTGATGCGTTGGCCCATGACCCAGGTGGGGTGTTTGAGGGCTTGTACGGGGGTGATGCGGTCGAATTCGGCGAGCGGAGTGTTGCGGAAGGGCCCACCGGAGGCGGTGAGCCAGATTTGTTTTACTTCGGCTGGAATGCCGCCGCGCATGCACTGGTGGACGGCGTTGTGTTCGGAGTCGATTGGGAGGAGAGCGACATTGTGTTTCTTAGCTGCGGCAATGATGAGCTCGCCGGCGGCTACGAGACACTCCTTGTTGGCGAGACCGATGGTTTTTCCGGCACAGACTGCGGCGTACGTGGCTTCTAGGCCAGCCACGCCGACAATGGCCGAGACGACGAAGTTGACTTCAGGCAAGGTGGCTACATAAATTGCGCCTGCGGTGCCATGAAGGACTTCGATGTTGATGATGCCTTCCGCCTTGAGGCGTGATTTGAGAGTGGCGGCAAGTTGTTGGGTGGCGAGAGAGATGACTTTCGGGCGCCAGCGGAGGCACTGAGCGAATGCCGCGTCGATATTGCTGCCTGCGGCGAGGGAGATGACTTGGTATCGATCGGGGAAGGATTCACAGATGGAGAGGGTGCTGTTGCCGATGGAGCCGGTTGAGCCAAGGATTGCTAATTTCTTCACATTGTTATTTTCGCAGACTCGGGACTAAGACGAGGGAAGGGCGCCTTTTCTTAAGTCTGCGAGAATCCAGCAAGCGCCGTGGACTTCCAAGCCACCCTCGAATGCTGCGTTCCAAGTTAGCGCTCACTGCGGGGCGTTGACGACGACGTAGGTCGTGTTGCCTCCTGAAAACTGAGGCTGGTACCAGGTGCTACCGCACTGCTGATAGGACAATCCGCCGACAATTTGCGTTGCGCAGCCTGACGGCGGGGAGTTGACGATGGAGCCCACTATGGCCGCAGTCGCAACAGCTGCCGCTGTGACTGCAGCAGCCGCTGCTACAGGGTGATAGCAGCAACCGCCGCCACCGTAGTAACCGCCGCCACCGTAGTTGCCATTGACGTTGACATCGCGATTGACGTTTACGTTCTGATTGACGTTTACATTACGGTTGACGTTGGCGTTCTGATTGACGTTGGCGTTGCGGTTGACGTTGGCGTTCTGGTTGCCGTTGCGGTTCTGGTTGGCGTTGCCGGCGTTGTTGCGGCTCTGGTTGCCGTTGCCGGCATTGGCGCGGTTCTGGTTGCCGCCGCCTGCGTTGGCACGGTTCTGGCTTCCGCCGCCGCTGGGGCGGTTGACACTGGATTGGGCGCTGCTCCGCGGAGCGCCGCCGCCCCGCGAGCCACTGCTGGCCCCGCCGCCACCACCACCACCGCGACCTCCGCGCTGAGCAAAAAGTGTCGTTCCAGAGACGAGGATGACGATGGCGAATATGCCGAAGAATTGAGTTGATCGCTTCATAGGTCTCCCCCTTCGTTTTTATTGGTTGGCGTCGGGCTTTTGCTCCGCGAGGAGAATGCGCTTGGCATCAGGCGGCGGATCGAAGACAAAGGCTGCATCGTTGAAGGAAGGCGCCAGGTTCCAGGTCAGTGTATCGCTGTGCTGCGGTCTGGCTTCGTCGGTGAGGGTGCGGATGACGAACTTGAGAGGCAGAGGGTAGTCGCCGAGTTGAATCCATATCTGCCAGTCGAGGCCTTCCTGACGAAAGGCATATTGTTCGCAGGTCACGCCATTTATCGAGGTTGGTCCGAGATCGATAGCCGATGTGATTTCTTTGATATCGGCTTCATCGGTTCCCCATTTGAAGAGATCAATGAGGGGAAGTGTGATGCCGTATTTTTCATCGATGGCAGTGAAGAGTTCTGCGGATGGTGGGGGGAGCGGGGACCGTTGCGTAGTAGTTGACGAGCCTTCCGAAGACGGTGAAGTTTTTGCCGTCGTAGAGGAATAGCCTTTGCTTTCTCATCGCTGATGATCTCGGCGCGCAGGCGGTTGGGCTTGGCGGCCAGGAGAGTCACTTTGGAGGCGTTTTGGACGATCTGTCCGTCCTGAAGGACATCGTCGCTAGTGACGTCGCCTTCTACCTGAAAGGATTTCAAGCTGCGAAGATAGGCTCCCATTTTCTTGAGGGCCTCCATTGCGTCGGGATCGATTGCCGGGGCTGCGTCGGCCTGATGTGCGGCTTTCGCAAGAACAGGGGAGCCAATGGGGCTGCAGAGGAGGATTCCGCTTAGCGCTGCCAGGATTGCGAGTCTAAGGGTCCTTGATCCGATCCGGCGGATGTTTGCAGGCTGACGGTCGAAGTGGGTTGGAGGTTTTTCGGGTAGGTTCATCGTTTTTACCTCGCGAAACATGTTCACGCCGGAGCGTCTGACGGGTGCAACGGCTATGTTGGAGGGGCCTGGGCTGCCGGTGTTCGGAGACTTGGGAGGGCTGGGACGAAAGGATTCTATTGACAGAAACTTTCGGGTCTATCCAATTGCTGACCGGCAAACTGCTTGATGCTGCCAAGGAGGGTAACTGTTCCATAACAACTTCAACACTGTCAAAGACGACAGGATGAAGGCTTCCGTCGCAGTGGGCGAGTTGGCTCCAGGTCTTGTGTCAGAAGCGGCCGAGGCTGAAGGTGTCCTTTGAGGAGGAGAGCGAACCAGAGGACGGGAGTAGCGAGGAGGAGGGCGTCGATGCGGTCGAGGATGCCCCCGTGGCCGGGGAGCATGGTGCCGGAGTCCTTGACGCCTGCTCCGCGCTTGACGGCGGACTCGAGGAGGTCGCCTAACTGGGCGGCGATGTTGAGGATGCCGGCGAGGACGAGGGTCTGCCCGAGGGGCTGGGTGATGTGGAGGACGAGATTGCCTCGGGCGGTGAGGAAATCGCCGATCCAGACGACGAGCGTGGCGGCGAGGATACTGCCGACGATGGAGGCGATGGAGCCTTCCCAGGTTTTGCCAGGGCTGAGGCGGGGGGCCAGCTTGTGCTTGCCGAAGGCTCGGCCGATGTAGAGGGCTGCGATGTCTCCGGCCCAGACGCAGACCATGAGGAAGACGACGAGGGCAGGGCCGTCTTCTTTTTTCCAAAGGAGGGGGATGAGGGTGAGGGGGTAGGCGATCCAGATGAGGCCGAAGATACCCTGTGCCGTGTCGGGAAGAACCTGAATAAGGGGTGAGCGGAAGCCGTTCCAGGCGAAGAGGATCAGGGTAAGGGCGCTGAGGACTGGGAGCTGGGCTTCAACGGGGAAGTTGGGCAGTGTGACGACGAAGGCCAAGGCGGTGCCGAGAGTCATCCACCAGATAGGGATACGGAGTTTTGCGCCATGGGCTTCGGCGCCGACCGCGGCTAGTTTGAGGTACTCGTAGGCGGCCAGCTCGGCCACGATGGCCGAGAAGAGAGTCATCATCCAAAGCTGCCCGAAGAAGATGAGGGCGAAGACGGTGAGAATGAGGACGATTGCGGTAAGGATGCGTTTCATTGGGCCTAGACAGGATATACGGAACGCTTTCCAATGTTTAGAGAGATCACGGAGGAGGGATCAAAGGCCCTCGCAGAGAACAAAGGTGCAGGTTGACGCGTTGTTTGCCAGGATGGACCAGGTGCGGGGCGAGCAGGGCGGAGAACGTGCGCAGCAGATTGAGCGGCGGTGTCGAACTTTCGCATGGCGCTGCGGATGAAGAGGGGGCTGCTCACGGAAGAGCAGATTCATGGCGATTACCGACATTTTGGATGCCGCCGCGAAGCAGATTGAGAGGATTTAAGCTGAACTGCTACTGTTACAAATTGCGTTTAAGGGCCGGTAGAATCAGCTTCCGGTTGGGCGGATGGTGTTGGTTTCGACCATCAGCATTACGGTTCGCTGAGGCGCTCGAGGGCGGTGCATGACGCCTTTGGGAATGACGACTCCCTGGCGCGGGCCGAGGTCGATGGTACGGGGATTGTCTTCTGTGGTGGCGGGGTCGTGGGGATCGATGAGCTCGATGAGCAGACGGCCTTCGACGACGTAGAAGAACTCGTCCTCCTGCTGGTGATTGTGCCAGTGATAGTTTCCCTGGACGACGCCGAGGCGAACAACGGAGTCGTTCACGTTGCAGAGAGTTTCGTTGTACCAGGGGTGCGGGGCGGCGTCGGCGGTGAGCTTTTCCTCGATCACTTCGAGGGGCTTGTACTTGGTTTCAAGGATTGTAAGGTAGGGGAATTCTGTGGGCACCGTAGGCTCCTTTGGGCTGCTTAGCGGCAGGTGAGAACTGCGGCGGTGAGGATGCGTTTCATAGGTCAAGATGAGGATATTATCTGGAACTTCAGAAATTCTCCCAGTCGTTGCCAGTCTTTTAGCTGACTATCTTTAGCTCTGTTTCTGAGTCCAAGGCCACCGCAATGACCCATCGCGAAGATCTCGGCGTCCTTTGAAGGCCAATGACCGCCTGCCGCTTCACTGATGCGTTCGGGAGCAGACTTGAGCGAAAAGCTCTCGCGAATTGCCCCCCATGCGAGGCCGCCAAGCGCGACCACGGCCTTTGGCGCTAGAACTCGCATCAAGGGTCGAAGATGATGCTCTGTACAAGTTTTTGACCAACTTTTCTTTACGGTGCCACTCATTCCATTTGAGGTTTTGAAGCACAGAAATGAATTTGTCAGAAATACGCCTGAGGTAACATCTTTTTCCGAGGGTTGCTTCGGACGAAAACCTGCCTCTTTCAGCAGGAGGAAGAGATTCTGATTTGTCTTACTGTCATGATCGGGGCGTCCCTGAAATTCTTTAAAGTAAGCAAAGTTGGCGAAGTCCTGCCCTACGATGAGTAGTCGAGGTTGCAAATCTCCTAGCCATTGAGACCAATAACTAACAACCGGCGGGTCGTAATCGAAGTCTGAGCCATTCCGAATATCACCAGGGTGTGAATTCATACACCGACGGCACGCTTGCCGAGCTCTTGTAAGCTCTTCGATCTGCTCTTTTATCGATGAAGCAGCAGAATTCATCAGTGGCGGGTGAGGACGGGGACGGATTTGGTTTCCGGTTTGCTCTCGGGGTTGGCTTCGGACGTTAGGATGAGGTGGTCTTTAATTTCGGCGGCGACTTGTTCGGCGGGCTCGAGGTTGTTGAGGTCTTCGTCGGTGAAGGATTCACCGAGACCGCCGAAGCGGCGTTCGCGGCGTTGGTAAGCGGCAATGGCTTCGAGGAGATGGAGGCCGTTGAAGTCGGGCCAGAGGCGGTCAGTGACGTAGATCTCGGAGTAGGCGATCTGCCAGAGGAGGAAGTTGGAGATGCGCTGCTCGCCGGAGGTGCGGATGACGAGGTCGGGGTCGGGCATGTCGCGGGTGTAGAGGGCGCGTGCGATGGTGGACTCGTCAAGGGCTTCGAGTGCGCCGGCACCGAGGAGGTCTTCGACGGAGCAGCCGCGGGTGTGTGCCTCGGTGGTGAGGTCGGTGAGGATGGAGCGGACGGCGTCGACGATTTCGGAGCGGGCTCCGTAGTTGAGGGCGAGGGTTAGGGTAGTGCCAGTGTTTTTTGCGGTGGCCTCCATGGCCCACTGCATGGTGTCCTGGACCTCCTGCGGGAGGTCGTGGGTGCGGCCGATGTAAGCCATGCGGACGTTGTTATCATTCATGCGCTTGACGTTGCCGACGAGGTAGCTCTTGAGGAGCTTCATGAGGAAGCTGACCTCAGACTTGGGGCGGCGGAGGTTGTTTTCAAGCGAGAAGGCGTAGAGGGTGAGCCAGGGAAGATTGATGCGGGAGGCGGTTTCGACGACGAACTGGACGGACTCGGCACCTTGCTGGTGGCCGAGGAAGCGCTTGAGCGCGCGCTTGCCAGCCCAGCGGCCGTTGCCGTCCATGATGATGGCGACGTGCTGAGGGATTTTGGCAGGGTCGAGCTGATGGTAGATGGCGAGTTGGTCGGGAGCCAGTTCGTGGCTGCGATTAGAGGCACGGCTGGGCGATGTCTGAGAAGCCGAAGAGGGTGTTGATGCGCGCAAAAGCTACCTCGCAGATATTGACGCTAGCACACCGATGTGGGCTGTGCAATGAACGTCTTTTGATTTGGAGGGTTGCGGCGGTTGGCCTCTGGGGATGGTCCCGGTAAGCCATTTGTTTACTCCCGGCTGGCCGCCTAGAGGCAGCTAGCACACCCGGATTGCATCTATATCCAACAGGGCTGCCAACTTTTCAAGTTTTCCGGCGAGATGTCCGACCCCTACCGCACAGTGATGGGCAGGAGCATTAGCATTCCAGCTTTCCAGAAAGGCACGCACGCCGATGGGAAAACGATAACGGCTGTTGGTGTTGCCGATGTGGAGGATGGGACCGGCGACGGTCTGGCCTTCGGCGACCAGGAACTTGAATCCGCGCCGCCCGTCTTCGACGACTGAGAGAAGGTGACCGGGCCATAGCGGACGCTCATCTCGACGGAGAGGCCTCGGCCGACTTTGCCGTGATAGACCTGCAGCGGACGAACCTTGGTCTTTCCTTCGGCGATGCCGGGTGGCCGGGGCCGTCGTGCCCCATGAGGACGATGTCGTCGTTGAAGTCGACGGCGTAGTACTCGGTGAAGGAGCCGCCGGCGCCGAGGCAGTCCATGATCTTCATCGCCAGGCGTTTTTGACTTCGTACTCGCCGGCGACGGGGATGCCGCGGCCGGTGAGCAGGGAAGTGCCGAGGATGATGGAACTCATGGTGTCTTCGTTCAGGTCGCAGCCGGTGCCTTTGTAGTAGTAAGCGAGTGCGCCGAGGGAGTATCGTGGATGCCATTTGATCGAGCGCGACGGAGGTGCTGGCGGCACGATCGAGTTCCTCGAAGGCAGAGCAGTCGGTGCTGGACGTCGAATTCGGCGTCATGAATGTCGCGACCCGCTTGCGGGCGAGACCGCCACTTCGCTGACTTCCGTCGTCAGGGCGCTTAGTTCGTCGATCTCAAGCATCTTCGATGTGGACTCCGAAGATGGTGGAGACGGCGACCAGGTCGGTGGCGATGTCGAGCATGCCGCTGTAGTAGTGGCCCATGAGGCCAAGGCGGGTGTGGCTCAGGATTTAGCGACGCGAGCGGCGTCCATCCATTCGTCGATTTCTTGCCAGCATAGCTTCGTCTTGCACGAGCGAGCCGTTGACCTGGTGAAAGGGAATGCCACGCGTGCGAAGACGTTGGCAATTTCAGGCATCGGGCAAGCGGAGCAGTAGGCGAGCCATTCGCCGGTCATCGCAGTACGATCGGGCAGCTTGCTAAAGGCTTCATAGTCCATGGCGGGCGTTGGCTGGAGATTGAGGACAAGCACGGGAACCTTCGCGCGGCGCACCACGGGCAAGACGGTTGACGAGAGGGCGTAGGTGGTTACGTAGATGACGAGGAGATCGATGTCCTGAGTTCGGGCTTCGTGCCCAACGTCGAAGGCTCTTTCGGGGCTATCCACAAGACCGAAGTTGATGATGTCGCGTCCTGGAGCGTGCAACCGTTCCTGCACCGTCTGGAGATAGCCGTTGAGTCGCGACTCAAGTCCGGCAAATTGGCTCCAGTACGTTTCCAAGCCGACTCCGAAGAGTCCGACACGCAGGTTGGAACACTCGTTCACTCTTCTTGCCTCATTAATGTTCTTTCAGGCGCGAGCGTGTGGCGCCGCGGACAGGATTATGGTCGCAGAGAAGTGGGTTCGGAAAAGGGGAGAGGAGAGCGCCACCGAGGATGATGGCGCTCCAAGGAAAGGTAGATCGGGTGTCACGGTATCGGTATCAGGCGGAGCGGCGACGGCCTGCGGCCAGTTCCCGGACATGGTTCAGGAAGATGGATCGCTGGAGGTCGTCGAGCTGCGCGGTGTACATGGCGATCTCGGCGAGGAACGGATCGGTCATGAGGACCGCGGTCTCGTCGCGATGGCGTGTGTTGGAGTCGCGCAGGAGGGTAGAGATATCGACCTGAAGGGCACGGGCAAGGCGGTCGAGAGAGGACAGGGTCGGCATGGCCTTGCCGTTCTCGATCTTGGAGATGTAGGTGCGGGGAACGCCCATGCGGGTGGCGAGCTGCCGCTGCGAGAGATTGCGCACATGACGCAGATCGCGGACGGCTGTAGCTACCTGTAGGCCGCCTTCTACGGCGGCGGGTGAGGGTACGATTGCCAGAGGAGCGGGAGCTGGTTCGGGCTCTTCGACCTCGAGGCATTTGTGACAGCGTCTGCACAGCGCGTTCGCTGTGCGAAACTGCACCAAGCTGCAATGATCACAACGCAGGACCTCACGTTGTTCTACGGGTGCCATCATAGTTGCCATAAATTGTCTGTAGCGGGCGGACCCAGAGCATGGACCGCGTCGCACGTCCGATAAGGAGCGTTCGATGTGCCTAGATTGACACTGGTGTAATCAGCAGTCAAGGGGAAACCCGTAGATAAACCGAGAAATGCCTAAAAAAACCAAAGATGAACCTATTTGGTAACGTTTTGGAGTGCCAGGTTGTGAGTTTAAGGATTCGGAGTTAAGTTGGAGATTGGAGGATTTTGAATGAGTGAGAGGTTAGGGCGTGAACAGGCTTTGGCGACGCTGGAGGAGTGGACGAAGGGCGAGAGTCTGCGGAAGCATGGGCTAGCGGTTTCGGTTTGTGTTGAGGCTTATGGGCGGATGGAGGCGGAGCGGTTGGAGTTGAGTGGCGCGGAGGCGGATGCGCTGGCGGAAAAGTATGCCTGCGCGGGTTTGCTGCATGACATGGACTATGAGCGGCACCCTACGAAGGAGGAGCATCCGTTTATTGGAGTGGGGAGGATGCGGGAGTTGGGGTGGGGCGAGGATGTTTTGCATGCGGTGTTGGCGCATGCGGACTACTCGGGCGTGGCGCGGGAGTCGCATCTGGATAAGGCGTTGTTTGCTTGTGATGAACTGGCGGGATTTTTGACGGCTTGTGCGCTGGTGAAGCCTACGAAGTCGATTCGGGATGTGGAGGTGGCGGGGGTGAAGAAGAAGATGAAGGATAAGGCGTTCGCGCGGGCGGTGATGCGGGAGGATATTACGGGTGGAGCGGAGTTGCTTGGGTTGAGTGTGGAGCAGCATGTGGGGAATTGTTTGAAGGCTATGCAGGCTCGGGCCGGGGAGTTGGGTTTGGAGGGCAGCGAGTTAGCTGGCTAGCTGGTCAGCAAGTCAGCGGAGTGGATCTGCCGGATCCTTTCGCGAGCCAGTGCGGCATTGGTTTCAGCGACGTTGTTAGGAAGGGCGACTGGGCGGGTGGCGTCTTCGACGATGATGGTTTCGAAGCCGAGTTTTTTGCCGTCGATGGCGGAGTAGCGGACGCAAAAGTCATAGGCGAGGCCACAGAGGAAGAGGCGGGTGAGGTTGCGCTCGCGGAGGTAGCCGGCGAGGCCGGTTGGGGTGCGGTGGTCGTTTTCGAGGAAGGCGGAGTAGCTGTCGATGTGGCGGCGGAAGCCTTTGCGGAGGATGAGTTCGGCGTTGGGGATGTGGAGGGCTGGGTGGAAGGCTGCGCCTTCGGTGTGCTGGAGGACGTGTTCGGGCCAGAGGGTTTGTGGACCGTAAGGGACGTCGATGGTTTCGAAGGGCTGCTTGTTGTGTGTGGTGGCGAAGGAGATGTGTTGGGGCGGATGCCAGTCCTGGGTGAGGATTACGTGGTCGAATTTTCTGGCGAGGGTGTTGATGAGGGGGACTACCGCGTCGCCATCGGGAACGGCGAGGTTTCCGCCGGGCATGAAGTCGTTCTGGACGTCGATGACGAGGAGGGCGTCGGTGAGTTTAAGTTGCATGGTGAATCGATGGTAGTGCAACAGGTGAGGTGCGGTCGTGCTTCGAACGATAGTCTACTCTTTGCGATGAGACCACAGAAGATGGGCCATCCACTCCTTCGTTTAGGGTTTTAGGTTTTTTGTGTCCTGGATGGTGCCGATTTTGATGTCGGATTGTTTGCAGGATTTGTCGCGGCAGAAGCCTGCGATCCAGACCTCGCCGTCGCCGATCATGGCGCCTTCGGAGTTGACGAAGAGATTTTCGTATTTTTGTTTGAAGATGGCGGATTGAATGTCGGATGTGATGATGTTGTCATAGTCCTTGATGAAGGCTTTCTCGTTTTTGATGGTGAAAGGATGTTTGCCGGGGTTGACCTTGATGGGGTAGTGGACGAGGGAGGCGACTGTAGCTACATCGTGTTTGGCGACGGCCCGCTGCAGCTGGGTGAGGATGGTGTGGACCCGGGTGTGGTCCCCGACGGATAGATCAATGGATTTGTCGAGGTCGGTAGGGGTGATTTGCGCGGGGCCGGGGACGACTGCCAGGCACGCGATGAAAGCGAGTGTTGCGAGAGGGCTTCGGAGGGTCATTCCGTCTCCAAGGGGCTTGAGAGCCCTGGTGGGATAGGGTACACGTCTTCGAGGGAGACGATAAGCGTGTTGTGTGGCTAAGATGCTAAGCGAGCCGAATTTTACTGGATGGTGTGATGACGGATTTGAAGCCGGAGAATGTTTTGGGGTCGAAGCTGGATGTGAAGGCGGCGCGGTTTGGGGTCAATGGCGAGGCGCTGCGGGTTTTGATGGCGGCGTTGCGGGTGGAAGAAGACGAGATTCGGCAGGGTGGCGGGGCGAAGGCGGCGGAAGCTCAGAGGGCTAAGGGGCGGCTGACAGTGAGGGAACGGTTGAAGCTGCTACTGGATGAAGGGAAGGAGTTTTTGGAGTTGGGGTTGTGGGCCGCGTATGGGATGTATGAGGAGTATGGCGGGGCTCCGGCGGCGGGGGTGGTGACAGGGCTGGGCAGGGTGAGTGGGCGGCTTTGCATGATCATCGCGAACGATGCGACGGTGAAGGCGGGCGCGTTTTTTCCGATGACGGCGAAGAAGGTGCTGCGGGCACAGACGATTGCGATGGAGAACCGGATTCCTACGCTGTATCTGGTGGATTCGGCGGGGGTGTTTTTGCCGCTGCAGGAGGATGTGTTTCCGGATACGGATGATTTCGGGAGGGTGTTTCGGAATAACGCGGTGATGAGCTCGCTGGGGGTGCCGCAGATTACCGCGATTATGGGGATGTGTGTGGCCGGCGGGGCTTATTTGCCGGTGATGACCGATACGGTGCTGATGACGGAGGGTTCAGGGTTGTTTCTGGCGGGGCCTTCGCTGGTGCAGGCGGCGATTGGACAGAAGACCGGGGCGGAGGAGTTGGGTGGGGCTTCGATGCACGCGGAGATATCGGGGACGGTGGATTTTAAAGAGCCGAACGATCATTTATGTTTGGCGCGGTTGCGGTCTCTCGTTGGGAAGATTGGGGAGCGGGCTGGTGCTCCGTTTTCACGGGTCGCTTTTGATGCGGTGAAGGATGCTCCGCGGTTTGCGGCGGAGGACTTGTATGGGTTGATTGATCCTGATCCGGCTAAGGCTGCTACGAATGTTTACGACATGCACGACGTGATTGCGCGGATTGTCGATCGCTCGGAGTTTGATGAGTACAAGGCGGAGTTTGGGCGGACGGTCTTGTGTGGGTATGCTCGGATTGGCGGGCGGGCTGTGGGGATTGTGGCGAATCAGAAGATGCATCAGTCGCAGACGGCGCTCGATGGAAGCAAGCGGACGGAGTTTGGCGGGGTGATCTATACGGAGAGTGCTCAGAAGGCTGCGCGGTTCATTATGGATTGCAACCAGAGTCTGGTGCCGCTGATTTTTTTTCATGACGTGAATGGGTTCATGGTGGGGAAGGATGCGGAGTGGAGCGGGATTATTCGGGCGGGGGCGAAGATGGTTTCGGCGGTGAGTACGAGTGTGGTGCCGAAGATTACGGTGATTGTCGGGGGGAGCTTTGGGGCGGGGCACTATGCGATGTGCGGGAAGGCTTATGATCCTCGGTTCTTGTTTGCGTGGCCTACGGCTCGGTATGCGGTGATGAGTGGGGCTTCGGCGGCGAATACTCTGGCTGAGGTGAGGGCGAAGCAGATGGAGCGTGGGGGAAACGTGTTGTCGGATGCGGAGAAGAAGGCGCTGTATGACGAGATCAAGTCGTCGTATGATGCGCAGGCCGATCCGAGGTATGGAGCGGCGCGGCTTTGGATCGATGCGATCATTGATCCGGTGAAGACGCGGGAGGTTCTGATGACGGCGCTGGAGGCGGCGGCTTTAAA
The DNA here is from genome assembly GCA_963770055.1 of uncultured Acidobacteriaceae bacterium. Classification (GTDB taxonomy): domain Bacteria; phylum Acidobacteriota; class Terriglobia; order Terriglobales; family Acidobacteriaceae; genus Edaphobacter. Next base: position 1,120,217 of record CAVYOC010000006.1, on the reverse strand, counting down.
TCCGGAGGTGGCTAGGTTTAATCCGGGGGTTTTGCAGACGTGATCAAAGATATTGATTCCATGAAGACCGAGGACTTTGCCGCGCAATATCAGCTTTTGTCAGATGATGACATTACTCAACTCGCCAGCGAAGGTGGATTACGGTCAGAAGCCGACCTTGCGCTGAAAGCGGAGATGCGCAGTCGTTCTATCGGGGCAACCGAGGTTAGAGCGTTACGCGGAAAGCAAGAAAAAACGAAACTCCAAATGACGGTAGGGCACAATCCATATGACTATCGAGGAAGTGGCTTACAACTGCGCGGCGACAAATTCCTCGATGAAATGGATCGGAATCGAGGGATAACTACGGTTACACGGTGGATTGTGTTTTGTTATATGCCAATAATTCCTATTGGCTCTTATCGAATAAAGCGCTCGGCTCATAAGGGAAACAATCCGGAGATCATCGGTACGGTAAACCTTCAATGGGACCAAGTCGTTCGCGGATGGAGGACCACTGCGCTCATAATGCTTGCGTTTGTGTGTGCTCTTCTGATTTTTAGCTGGTGGGGTATCTTCCACAACCGATAGTAAGTTGCCGAGAAAAAAGTAAGGAATCGAGATGTCAGAAACCATGGTGAAGATTATTGAGTGTCCGCGGGATGCCTGGCAGGGGTTGCCGAAGAATATGCCGGCGGAGGTGAAGGCGGACTATCTGCGGGTTTTGATTGCGGCGGGGTTCAAGCATATCGATGCGGTGAGTTTTGTTTCGCGGACGGCGGTGCCGCAGATGGCGGACTCGGAGCTGGTGATGGAGTATCTGGATCCGCCGGGCTTTAATCCAAAGAGCAACGACGGGGTGGAGATTATCGGGATTGTGGTGAATGCGAAGGGGGCCGAGCGCGCGGTGAAGACGGGGAGCGTGCAGACGATGGGGTTTCCTTATTCGATCTCGCCGACGTTTTTGCAGCGGAACCAGGGGCAGACGCCCGAGGAATCGCTCGAGGAGCTGGAGAAGGTGGGGACGCTGGCGTACAAGGCGGGGATGGATGTGGTGGCGTATATCTCGATGGCGTTTGGGAATCCTTATGGCGAGGCGTGGGATATCGATGAGGTGGTGGCGGCTTGCGATCTGCTGGCGGATAACGGGGTGAAGCAGATTTCTCTGGCGGATACTGTGGGGTTGGCGACGCCGAAACAGGTGGCGGATGTGGTGAGCGATGTGATGGCGGTGCACGACAACATTGAGATTGGAGTGCATTTGCATGCTCGGCCGGACAATGCGGCGGCTAAGGTGAAGGCGGCGTATGAGGCGGGGTGCAGGCGGTTCGATACGGCGATTGGTGGCCTGGGTGGATGTCCGTTTGCGCAGGATGCGTTGGTGGGAAATATCGCAACGGAGGTTCTGCTGGCGGAGTTGAAGGCGCTGGGTGCGGAGCTACCCCCGCTTCAGCCGCTCGATAGTTTGATTGCGGCTAGTGTGGAGATTGCGCGAAAGTATCGGGAGAGAGTGCAGTGAGGCAGGGAATACGGAGTAGCGAATAGGGAGTAGAAAGCGAGTTTTGGTGATGACAAGTTTGATTGTGGTGGAGGCGGATGGGGTTCGGCGGATTGTGCTAAATCGTCCGGAGCGGCGGAATGCGATGACCCCGGAGATGCAGGAGGAGTTGATTGCTGCAATGGGGGATGCTGGGGCGAGTGATTGTCGTGTGGTTGTGTTTGCGGGGGAGGGTGAGGGGTTTTGTGCGGGACTGGATTTGAGCTCGCTGCAGAAGATGAACGATAGGTCTGCAGCGGAGCATACGGCCGATGCGGAGCGGGTGGCACGCCTGTTTCGCACGTTGTATGAGCTGCCGAAACCGACGATTGCGATGGTGCATGGCGCGGCCATTGCCGGAGGGACGGCGTTGGCGACGATGTGTGACTTTACGCTGGCGGCTCCAGAGGCGAAGTTTGGGTATACCGAAGTACGGATTGGATTCGTTCCTGCGGTGGTGTCAGCGTTTTTGACGCTGCAGATTGGGGAGAAGCAGGCGCGGGATCTGCTGCTGACGGCGCGCCTGTTTACAGCAGAGGAGGCTTTGCGGCTGGGACTGGTGAGCGAGGTTGTTGAGATACATCGGCTTGAGGCGCGGATGTTGGAGATTGTCTCGGTGTTGCAGGCGAATAGTCCCGAGGCGTTGGCGGCGACGAAGCGATTGCTCGCAGCCCAGAATAAGGACTGGCTGGATGTGGCGATTGCGAAGGCGCTTGCGGCAAATGCTGAGGCTCGAAGAACGCATGATTTTCGTGAGGGGGTGGCCGCGTTTCTTGAGAAGAGGAAGCCGGTTTGGAGGAAGGCTTCACACTGATTGATTCGGAGGATACGGATTGGAAGACAGATTAAATCGGTAGACTGTTTGGATGAGGAATGTTCAAAGTGTTAGGTCAGTGGGCGAGGCGCGGGTGCGGGTGCGCTATGCGGAGACGGACCAAATGGGAGTGGTGTACCACTCGAACTACCTGATCTGGTTTGAGGTGGGGCGGGTGGAGTTCATCCGGCAGATGGGGCTGGATTACAAGCAGATGGAGGAGGAGGGCTTTGGGATTGCGGTGGTGGATGCGCGTCTGCGGTATCGTGCTCCGGCGCGGTATGACGACGAGTTGACGATTGAGACGCGATTGCTGGCTGCGCGTGGGCCGGTGATTCGTTTTGGGTATCGAGTGCTGCGGGTTGCGGATGGAATGCTGCTGTGCGAGGGTGAGACATTTCATGTTTGTGTGGGTATGGATATGAAGAAGCGAACGTTGCCGGCGAAATATGCGGAACGTTTTGCGGCGCATCTCATCTGATAGATCATTGCAGTTAGATTCGAAGAGGTGATATCGATGAGTGAAGCCAAGAAGGTTGCGCTGGTTACGGGCGGGAACAAGGGAATTGGGCTTGAGACGGCCCGACAGTTGGGGAGGCTGGGGATCACGGTGCTGATTGGCGCGCGTGATCTTGAAAAAGGCGAGAAGGCGGTAGTGGAGTTGAAGAAGGATAATGTGGATGCACGGGCGGTGAAACTGGATGTGGATAATGCTTCCGACCATGAGGCAGTGCGGAAGTTGATCGAGAAAGATTATGGGGTGCTCGATATTCTGATCAACAATGCGGGAATCATGATCGACAACCGGAAGGGCAATGAAACGTCGAAGACATCGCAGGATGTTTTACGGAAGACCTTCAATACGAATTTCTTTGCGGTTGTGGGATTGACGCAGGCGTTGCTGCCTCTGCTCCGGAAGAGTCTGGGTGGGAGGATCGTGAACCTCACGAGCATTCTGGGGTCGAATACGCTGCATGCTACGCCGGGATCTTTTATCTATGATGCGAAGACGTTTGCGTATGACGCTTCGAAGACGGCGCTGAACTCGTTCACCATTCATCTGGCGCATGAGCTGAAGGATACGAAGATCAAGGTGAACTCAGCGCATCCTGGATGGGTGAAGACAGAGATGGGTGGCGAGGGCGCGCAGTTGGATGTTGAGACTGGAGCGAAGACCTCAGTGGAACTGGCGACATTGCAGGACAGTGGGCCGACAGGTACCTACGTTCATCTGGGTAAGCCGTTGCCTTGGTAAGGAAGGCTGTTCGATTCGCGAATTCCCACATCCGGTAGTGTCCGAAATGTGCCTTGCCGTAGCGTTGTACAATCGCCGCTATGAACGTCTGCATGTGGCGGGCACTTGACCCTTCGTACAGGCCAAATCCTGTCTTTCTGTGGAGCGCGGCTATCTTCTGCGGTGCTCTATTCTTCATCAACTTCGGTAGGCGACCCTAGTGCTGTAATTGCGTTCGCTGTTTCGAACCAACGCACAGTTCAGACACTACCCAAAATTGAGATGTGGGGTACCGGGCTTGTGGCTACTTGATGAGCAGCGTGCGAGGTTTTACGTTTTCGCGGATGAAGGTGATGGTGGACTCGAGCGGCGTTCCCGGTCCGAAGATGGCGGCGACGCCGTTTTCTTTTAACCTGGGTTGATCTTCGTCAGGGATGGTGCCGCCGAGGATGAGGAGGACGTCTTCGGCTTTTTGTTCGCGCAGGAGTTGCACGATGCGGGGGACGATGACGTTGTGGGCGCCGGAGAGGATGGATAGACCGATGCAATCGACGTCCTCCTGGATGGCGGCGGAGACGATCATCTCGGGTGTTTGGCGGAGACCGGTGTAGATGACTTCCATGCCGGCGTCGCGGAGTGCGCGGGCGATGATTTTTGCGCCGCGGTCGTGGCCGTCGAGACCGGGTTTGGCTACGAGGACGCGAATAGGAGACGAAATGGGCATTGCGGATTGAGTATAGCGGGGCCATGGGGCGATGAGATAGTCCGTTGACGCTTAAGATGGTTGGGGGGATTGGAGAGAGTTCGATGGATCGTGTTGAGGCGCATCGTCTGTTTTTTGCGAAGTTGATTACCGCGAATGCGGGCATCCCGCCGGGGAGTGAACCAGAGGCTGCGTTTGCATCGACGCCACGAGAGCAGTTTGTAGGGCCTCCGCCATGGAGGATCTTTACACGGTCAGGTTATGTGGAGTCGCCTACGGACGATCCCGCGATGTTGTATCAGGATGTTGTGATTTCGCTTGGCGGCGATGGGCCTTTCAATAATGGGCAGCCATCGCTGCATGCTTTTTGTCTTGCTGCGCTGGATATCAAGAAGGGCGAGTGTATTGTCCATGTGGGAGCTGGGACGGGCTATTACACGACTTTGATGGCGAAGTTGGTGGGTGAGTCAGGAAAGGTGGATGCTTATGAGGTTGTGCCGGAATTTGCGCGTCGCGCCACGAACTACCTGGCAGAGTTCCCCTTTGTTACGGTGCATGCGCGGTCTGGTACGGAAGGACCGCTCCCTGAGTGCGATGTTTTGTATGTAAATGCCGGTGCGACTGGACCGCTGGATGTCTGGCTGGATGCCCTGCTTCCGAAAGGGCGGCTTTTGTTTCCAATGACGCCTGCGGAGGGGGCAGGGGCCATGCTGCTTATCATGAAGCAAGAAGATGGAGGGTTCGCCGCTCGGTTTCTCTTACAGGTGCAGTTTGTCCCGTGCGTCGGAGCAAGGAGCGAGGCCATCGAGAAACGGCTTACCGAGGCATTTCGTGAGACTGGATGGAGCAGGGTGAAGTCGCTGCATCGTGATAGTCCGCCTGATGAGAGTTGCTGGTTTGCCGGGGATGGGTGGTGGCTTTCGACCCACTAGGGAATCTCACCTTCGTAAAGTGCGTGAAGAATAGGGTTACCCGAGCTCGGGAGTCACCCGATCGTTTGTGGTTAGAAGTCTTCGTCGTCGCCAATAGGCATGCCAGGTGGGGCTTCGATGGGTTTGGCGGGGATGAATTTTACGGGGTCGCGCTCGAACTCGTTGATGCGATCGACGAGGGCGGCGCGGTGGATGGCTTCGGCTGTGTCGGTGGGTGGCGGGGTGGTCGTGAAATCTTTGAGGACGTCGTTGATGTGTGAGCGGGCGATGGCTCGGGCCTGACTGGAGGCTGTTGGGTTGACGGCGAGGGAGAGCATGGCTTCGAGTGCACGGAATTCAACGGCGCGTTCAACCTCTGAGGACATGGTGTGGCCGCCTTCCGGGCGTTCGGCGACTGTTTTTGAAATCGCTTCGAGGACACCGCGCAGCGAGGGAGACTCGGGGACGCGCATGTGGTACTCGATGAGGCGCGAGGCTCGTGCCGGGTCGAGTAAGAGCGCGAGGGTGAGGTCGGCGGAGGACTCGGCGGTGGCGATTGGGTCGAAGGTCAGGCCGGTGTGTGAGGGAAAAGACTCATGGGTGCGTGCAAGCCCGGGTGTGCGTGGCGGGAGGATCTGCAGGAGTGACTCGGGGAGCGTGAGGGTTTCGGGTGAGAGAGTTTTGAGGACGGCAGTGAGGGCTTTTTTCTGTTCTTCGGGGGCGACGATTCTAGTGATGAGCTGGCCGTCGCCTCGAATGGCGTAGCGGTAATCGAGGCCACCGATTTCCTTGGATGCAGCTTCGGTCTGGTAACGCTCGAAGAGATAGAGAGGGACGAGCGTGTCTTCAAGTTGTGCAAGCGGGGTGCCGGTGCGGATGGCATTTTCACCGAAGCGCTTGAGGGCTGCGGTGCGGACGGTCATGACCCGATTGAGTTCATCGGCTGGATCGACGCCGTTGTCCCACAGGTGGGAGTGCGGGTGGGCACCGCCGAGTGGGCGGGAGTCTTCGTCGGTGATGTAGATGAGGCCGGTCTTTTCACTTGCTGCGAGGATGGCGTTGAGGGCGGCGGGATCTTCGGCTGGTTTACCGGATTTATCGAATTCGCGATAGCCATAGTCGATGACGACCTTGTCCCAGATGCCGATGTTGACCGCGTAGCTTTGGGCGAGGTTGGGGACACCGTTTTTGTCGAGGGTGATCCATGGGTGCGGGTAGTCCATGACGGAGACGGACTCTTCGGGTGTGTGAGGGAAGCTGGAGGCGGCGAAGTTGTGGGCGAGGCCGAGGGTGTGGCCGGTTTCGTGCGCGGCGAGCTGGCGCGTACGCTGGAGGACCATGGAGAGCATCGGATCGGATGCAGGTGGGAGAGGCTTGCCGTCCAAGTAGGGGCTGAGGAGAGCTTCGTCGATGAGGTAGTCCTGGCGGCTACGGAGCGAGCCGAGGGTGACGTTGCCTTTGATGATCTCACCGGTGCGTGGATCGACGACGGCCGCGCCATAGCTCCAACCGCGTGTGTAGCGGTGGACCCACTGGATCATGTTGAAGCGGATGTCCATGGGGTCGGCGCCGGCGGGAAGGATATCGGCGCGGAATGTTCCCTTGGCCCAGCCCGCAGCCTGGAAGGCTTGATCCCACCAGCGTGCCCCTTCGAGGAGGGCGGTGCGGATAGGTTCGGCGGCACCACTATCGACGTAATACTGGATCGGAGTGACTGCTTCGCAGTTGGTCTTGCAGTTGGGATCTTTTTTGACGAGGCGATGGCGGATGATGAACTGCTGATCAAGCGGCTCGCTGACGGCAGCGTTGTAGTCGCGGTAGGTGGTTGGGAAGTAGCCGGCGCGGGGGTCGAAGCGGCGAGGAGTGAAGCCGGGGCCGGGGAGTTCGACGAAGGACTGGTGTTCGCGGACGGTGAGGGCATGGGGATCGGGAGTGACGTCGCGTACGAACTGGCCGCGAGCCGGGCCGTCGGTGGTGAAGGTGAGGATTGCCTCGACTTCGGTGTTTCTGGGAAAGGCTTTGGTGGCGTCGAGAGCAATGGCGGAGCGGGTGACGTCAAGTTTGTAGGCACCCTGCTGCGTGCGGGTGAGAGCGCCTGCTACGTCGTGGGCGTCGCGGAGGAAGAAGTCTGTGGCGTCGACCAGAACAGCGCCGGAGGGTTCTTCGGCTTCGACCTTGAATCCATAGAGGACGGATTCGGGAAAGGACTGGCGGACAGCGAGTTGTTCGGCGGGATCGACGGAGCTGGAGCGGAAGGTCTGGTTGGGTTCGACGAGGAGGACCTTGGGGCCAGTGCGCTCGAAGTGGACGAGTTGGCCGCGGGAGATCTGGCCGCGGTCGAGGCCTAGATCGTTGGAGCCGGTGCCGTAGGGGAGAGAGTGAGTGTAGAGGATGTCCGGGCTGTGGCCGTTGGCGTCGAAGTGAGGAATCTCCAGGTAGAGCTTGCCGGCTTTGGCATCCCAATCGAGCGGCAGATAGCCGTCGATGTGCTTCATCGCGGCGGTTTTGGTGGAGATGGTTTGAGCGGACGCGAACGCAGAGACTGCGAGCAGGGCCAGGACCAGATGTTTAGGCATGCGTCTGTTTTAGCACAGGCGGGCTGGTAGAAAGGACAAAGACGAAATACAGGGTCCTTCACTCCGTTCAGGATGACGACTTCAAAAGAAAAGGAATTGGGGTACGGCGGTGAATCAGGAAAGAGTGATGGTTGGGTTGCTGAGGTGTTCGCGGAGGAGGCGCTGGGTGAGGGTTTTGAGGTCTTCGCCGGTCTTTGGGAGGGTGAAGGCGTTGGCGGCCTCCGACCAGTCGAGTTTGAAGCTGGTGGCTTGCGCGGAGATCCAGACCTGACGGATGGGAGTGTTTGGGGTGATGACGAACTTGGAGGAGCCGTTTTCGAAGATGATGTTCATGACGCCGTTGTTATCTTCGAACTCGAAGCCGGAGTCGTCGTCTTCCGCGGCGATGAGGGATTGTTTGAGGGTTTCGAGGGCGCGGTCGGATTCGCGGCGGAAGGTGGCTTCGTCGATCATGAATTCAGTTTAGCTGGTCGAGTGTAGTGAGGATTTCGGCTGGCTCGGGACGGACGCGTGGGTCGGCGTGAGCTTCACTGAAACGGATCGTGTTGCCGCGATCGACGACGAAGACGGCAGGAAGAGGGAGTCGCCAACTGGCTTCGGTCGCATTGTGATAGCTGAGGCCGGCGTTGTTGAAGGGGATGTTGATGAGGATGGATTGGAAGTAGCGGCGGTATTCTGGCGCGATGGTGTGGGCGATGCCGAACTGTTCGGCGATGGCGGCTCCGGGGTCGGAGAGCAGCGGGTACGGCAGGGCGTGTTGCTGGAGGGTGAAGTTGTTCTGGCGGCTGGTCTGCGGTGAGATGGCTACCAGGAATGCTCCGCGATTGCGAACTTCGGCGTGGAGGTCGCGCCAGGCTTCGAGTTCGGTGATGCAGTAGGGGTCCCAACGGCCGCGGAAGAAGTTGAGAACGAGGGGGCCGAGGGCGAGGAGGTCTGCGGAACTGATGGGCCTGTGGGTGCGGGCGTCCTGAAGGTTGAAGGCTGGAGCCTGCATTCCGACCTTCAGGATTCTGTCTTCGATACCGGTGTTGAAGAGGTCTGCGGTTGCCTTTTCAGAGGTGGCTAAACGCTCAGGCTGCACAAGGGCTCGGGTGTTCTGAGTGATGCGGTCGAGTTGGTTCTGCAGAGGCTCTTTTGTACTGGCTGACATGTACCCCCCTTCCTACCCAAAATGTGTCAAAGTCTTCTAATCAAATACCTTAAGTCTGGACTTTAGTCCGAAAACTGCAGGGTTAAATGTTGCAGTCCGGCCTAAGCCGGACTGGTTGGTGGCTGAGTTAATTATATCGGAGGTGTCAAGGCCCGGGCTGGTTTGGGAGTGGATCAAGCTACATGGAGCCGGCCGTTTTCATGGCTGGATCGTGGCACTCGGCGGCCGGTGTTGACGATTTTTTCGTGGCAACGATTTTGTTGCTGGTTGCTTTGCTGGCCATCGGGGAGCTCTTCATCTCTTTAACGAGAGTGACAAGGCGAGTGAAGGCCTGGTCGCGAGCGGTTTTATTGGCTGGGTTGTTGTTGTTGGGGTCTTCGCCGGCGCGCATGAAGCCATGACCTGCGCCGTCGTAGGTGACTGGATCATACTTTTTGCCGGCGGCCTTCATGGCGTCCGTCGTGGCGGGGATGGTGGCGCCGATGCGGGCGTCGTTTCCGGCGTAGAAGCCGTAGACCGGGGCCGTGACGGTTGTGACGTCAGAGGGGCCAGGGCCGTAGAAGACGAAGGCGGCGGAGAGGTCTTTACGATGAGCAGCGAAGGCGAAGGACTTGCCTCCTCCCCAGCAGAAGCCTGCTACTGCGATCTTGCCGTTGGCGGCAGGGATTTTTTTTGCGTAATCGGCAGCGGCGTCCAGGTCTGCATTCACTGTGGATGCGTCGAGGCCGGAGACAGCTTTTGTGGTGGCGTCCATGCTGGGGAAGGCGTCGGATCCGCCGCCGTTAGGGCCGAAGCCGGTGAGGAGATCGGGGGCGACGACGATAAAACCCTGGCCGGCAAGTTCGTCTGCCATCTCTTTTGCCCAGTCGCTGAGGCCGAAGATCTCGTGGATGAGGATGATGACGGGGGCTTTGGCCTTGACTTCGGGGTAGACGACGAAGGCCTGAACGGTACGGTCACCGTGCTTGAGTGGGACGTATTCGTGGTGACGCGGCGAGGCGTCGAGGCGGGTCTTAGCCCAGTCCTGCGCCTGGAGGGATGTAATGGCGAGCGGAAGACACAGAGCGACGGCGAGGAGTTTGAGGGCGCGAGGCATGGTTGTTGTCATGGGGAGGAGTCTAGACGAAGGTGCTGCGAGGGACAAGATCAGGGAGAGAATTTTACATTCGCTCGCAGGAGGGCAGCGCGCTTTTATACTTCGCCTATGAACAAGTTTCGTCTCCGAGTGGCCACGAGAGAGGATGTGCAGGAGATTCGCAGGCTGATTGAGGCTTCGGTGCGCGGGCTACAGGATGAGGATTATTCACCGGCGCAGATCGAAGGCGCGCTGGCTACGGTGTTCACGGTAGATAGCCAGTTGATTGCCGATGGAACGTATTTTGTAGCCTTCGCTAAAGGCGGTGAGCTGGCGGGATGCGGCGGGTGGAGTTTTCGGAAGACGCTCTATGGAGGAGATCATCAGGTTGAGGCGATTGAGTCGGAGAGGCTTGATCCGGAGATCGATGCGGCCAAGATTCGAGCGATCTTTGTGCATCCGAAGTTTGCTCGGCAGGGTCTTGGGAGCATGATTTTAGAGGCGGCGGAGAATGCTGCTACTGCAATGGGCTTTCGGCGGTTCGAGATGGGGAGCACATTGACAGGCCTGGTGCTTTATTGGCTGAACGGGTATCGGGAGATAGCTCGGATAGCGGTACCGGTGGGGAATGGAGAGAGGATTGTTGTGGTGCGCATGATGAAGGAGGCTTCTCATGTGCACTGAGTTCGATCGGAGTGCCGGCGTTTGCGGCAGATGTGAAGGGGATTTGTCGGGAATATCGCAAGCGGGCAAGAGTTCACCAAAGTTCGACGCCCGGCTGAGGGCGACGGGTGGATATCCCATTCTTCGCTGCGCAAAAGAATGGGATATCGCAAGCTAGAAGACTTTCATTAGAAGCAGGATGAGAACGATAAGGAGGATGAGGGAGATTCCGCCACCGCCGTAGTAACCGAGACCCGGCCCCATGCGGTATCCACCGAAGCCGAACACAAGGATCAGTATGATCAAAAGGATAAGCATTATTGATTTCTCCGTTCGGCGAAGATTCGCCGCATGGAGATGTGATGCAGAATTTGCAAGTTGAGGGCCCTGATCGAGTTGTTTCCGGGGAAACCAGCGGCGGCTCTCGTAGAATCTGAACTGCCCCACACCCGTCAAAAGCTTGCAAAATATTCAAACAAGATAGCTTAGGTCTTGACTCGTCGTGTTCAGAGTGGAGTGTAGCCTGAGTTGGGATGTTTCCAGAGAAGCTGGGTGTCAAGTGCTTGATGCTCTGGAAGAGGATGGAAGGCGGCAGGCGTAAGCTTCGCGAACGTGTTGATTGATGAAGGTGGTCAAGCCGTCACCGGCGAGGGCGAGGCGCTTCATCATCTCAACCTTTTCTGCGCCGGGTCTGGTGTAGTCGTAGCGATACCTTCTTCCGTCACGGAATTCAATATCGATCGATGTGTTGTGGATGGCGAAGGCGCGGACGCCTGTATCTCGTTTGAAACTGCGGTAACGCTGCATTGGCCTCCTTGAAAAGTATCCGAGCTCAGATGCATGGGTTGGACGGATTTCAGAATCGAGATATGGGGCACCCGTTTTCTCTGGTTTCAATTTAGATGTACCCGCGCCCTAGCCTCGGCGTGGTAGAGTATCTCAACTTCTTCAGGCCTCTTATGCGCACCTCCTCCCCTCGACCTGAGGCAAGCATTTGGAGGCTCTGATGGCTTCAGCCAGTCAGTCTGTGGTTGCGCGCCCTGTTTCACGCATCACCGGCCGAGGCGGCCTGGTGGATCGCTACTTCTACTTCATCCTTTCGCTGGTTGTGGCAGGAATTGTGGTGGCCGGTTTCAGCAGGACGGTCGACCGGAATCTGTTTCATGCCGCTCCGCCGAAACCTGTGCTTTTGTGGATCCACGGCGCGGCATTTTCCGGGTGGGTGGTTTTCTTTATCCTGCAATCTGCGCTGGTGCGCGTGCGGAAGGTGAGTGTGCACCGGACGCTGGGATGGTTTGGGGCTGTCCTCGGGGCCGTGATGGTCACGCTGGGGGCCGTGATTGCCGTGGTGATGGGGCGGTTCGACGCGTTGCAACTTCATCAGCCCGACCCTGCGTTTCTCAGCATCCCATTTTTCGACATGCTGGCATTCGGCACGCTGCTTGGACTGGCGATCGTATGGCGCGGCAAGCCGGAGATGCATCGGCGGTTCCTGGTGCTGGCCACTTGTTGCCTGCTCGATGCAGCTTTCGGCCGCTTCGATTATCTGTTCAATCACAGTCTCTTCTGGGTTTGTGTGGATGCGGTGATGCTGCTTGGCGTCGCGCGCGATCTTCTTGTGGATAGGCGTGTTCACAAGGTTTATTTGTATGCGATCCCGGTGTTGGTGATTGGGCAGAACCTGGCGATCTATCTCTGGCGCGGCTCGCCTGGGTGGTGGCTCTCGACTTGCAAAGAGATTCTTGGTATCTGACTGCCAGTTGGGTTCTGTCAAGTTTCTTGTGTGGTTGCCCGGTTAGCCAGGATAAAACCGTCGCGAAGAGGTATCCGAACTTGAGGGTTGGCTAGATGTGGGCCACGCAGCCGACGCGTATAGTGTGGGCTATTGAAAGCTCAAACGAAAATTCCGGATAAGAGAGCAGCCCTGGGTCTCCGGGCGCATTCGGGATGGGCCGTGCTTGTTGTTCTCGCAGGACCGATGGAGTCTCCGATCGTTGTGGAGCGGAGGCGAATTGAAATTGCTGATCCGAAGATCGCCGGCTCGAAGCAACCGTACCATGCTGCCAAAGGGCTGTCCCTGAAGAGCGCGGAAGCGTTGGTGAGTGTCTGTGCTGAAGCTTCTACGCAATTGGCGGCTGAAGCTGTGCGGGAGGCGATCGCAGACGCAAGGCAGAAGGGCTATGAGATTTCGACCAGCTGCATTCTGACCGGTTCCGGGAGATCAATTCCGGCGCTTGATAAGATTCTGGCGTCGCATCCCTTGCTTCACACCGCCGAGGGCGAACTGTTCCGCAACGCGATTGCGCGAGCGTGCCTGAATCACGGTCTTCCCGTGGTTTCTGTAAAGGAAAAAGAGCTGATTGCTCGCGCGCCAAGGGATATTGGAATTTCGGGGGACCTGATCGACCGGCATCTGCAGCGCATGGGAAAGGCGATTGGCCCGCCGTGGCGGCAGGACGAGAAGCACGCCAGCCTTGCGGCCTGGATAGCGAGTTCCACAGGATTGAACTAGTTTGGGCACGTACTACGGATGCCTCCGTCCTGGAGGTGTTATCCCGATCTATTGATGGTTAAAGCCCACATCTCAGAATCGAGATATAGGGCACCCGATTTTTGGCATCAATTTAGAAGTGGGTCACACGTCACGTCACGTCGGGGTGTAGGATAGGTTTCCTGCCGGCGGGTTCTGTGTTGCTATTGTCTATCAGATCCCTGTTCTCGGCCCCTGCTCCGGCCCTTACGACGATTTTCCTGCTTTGGGCTCCTTCCCTTATTGTTTGCGGCTTTCGGCTCCCTGGGCTCTTGTTTTCATTTTTCCGAGGAGGTGTGATGTTATGCGTACATTCATAGTTCGGCGTGCGTTTGAGCGAGTTTGGGTTTTGCTTACCGTAGTGGTGATGGTTTGGGGCGCGGGTGTGGTCAGAGTGGCGGCGGCCGGCGTTGTTCCCCTTGGGGATATAAAGATCCAGAATGCACATAGCGGTCTATGCCTGAGCCCCGCCGGAGGAAGCGTGGGCGTGAACGTCGATATCGTGCAGTTCACCTGTGACGAGGACCCGTCGCGGTTATGGACTTTCAGGGTTGTGAAGGGGGAGAACCATATGGTCCAGATCGTCAACGTGCAAAGCGGGCTTTGTCTGACGATCGCGGCCGGAAGTACCGAGAGGAACGTTGTGTCGGTCCAGTACACCTGCGATGCGGATCCATCCCGGAAGTGGAATTACACCGAACTGGATGGTGGGGTGACGTTCCGGTTTATCAATCTGCACAGTGGGTTGTGCCTTACGGTGGCTGGCGGAGGAACGGGCAGGAACACTCGGGCTGTTCAGTTTCCCTGCGATGATGATCCTTCGCGTAACTGGAAGGTTATTTTTGGGCGATAAGCCGATGTATTGATGAACCGAGCAGGTGCTGTTGGTCACTCCATGTAGTCGTGTGTGTCTTAGAGGGCAGCGGGATGTGGGCCACCCGCCCGAAGTCACCCTCCTCTCCCTCTAGTCAGTGCCTTTATTTAACGTGCGTGAGACGGGGTCTGATGGCGGCGACCCCGAGCATGGCGGAGCCAAGCAGGAGCAGCGTGGAGGGCTCCGGTATGGGTGCGGCGAAGGTGTCGGCGCTGCCGGGGAGGAAGAAGCCGTTGCCGGGAGCGATGTTGAAGTTGAGGGTTCCGATGAGTTTGTTGTCAGCGATGAGAAAGGGGAAGTCTCTGCCATTGAATCCGCTGAAAGGGACGGGGGAGGCGACACCGGTGACGGTTCCGGCGTCGACGAAGCCGACGGTGATGCCTCCGACGTTTGCCTGGAGGGTGAGGTCGTCGAAATCGATGGTGCCGACGCCGGAGTTGGTTTGGTACTGGCCGTTGAGTGAGGCGTAGCCGGAGACGCCGTTGAGCGCGACGACTCGGCCACCGCTGACGATCTCGATGCCGCCGGCGATCTCAGTGGGTGCGGGGAGTCCGCCAATAAGGCCCTGCACGGTGACATCGGTGAGGCTGAGGAATACGGAGCTAGCGACATCGACTTCGGAGACGGTACCGGTGACGGAGAAGATGCCGCCGCCGACTTCGCCAACGAAGGGCGCGGTGAAGGTGAGGGAGTTGGTTCCGGTAAAGGTCTGCTGACAGTCGGTGAGTACGGCGCAGGAGCCAAACCGAGTGACGGTCACGGTGAAGGGATCTGCCCAGGTTGGAATGGATGTTAGGGCGAGGACACAAAGAGCAGGGAAGAAACGCATACGCCACCTCCTTCAGGTGTGTCGTTTCCGAGCCCGGCCGGAACCGATAAATGTTCCGGGTTTAGATGTGCGCGAAAGTATACACCTCCGGTGGGTGGGCGGGCCTGAATTCCCCCCCACCTACCGAAAATGTGTCAAAGTCTTCGAACGAGAGATTTTAGGTCTGGACTTCGGCTGTATTTCAAATTCAAAAATTGGAGCGCTTGAGGGTGCCCGGTTGTTTTTGTGGGTCGGTGTTGTCAAGTTTTTTGGTTTAGGGGCTGAGGGGTTTGCCGATCTCCCAGTGGTGGCCGAAGGGGTCGACGACGCGGCCTATGCACCAGGCGTGCTCGGTTCTTATGGGGCAGACGATGGTGGCGCCGGCGGCGACTGCGCGGTCGAAGGCGGCTTCGGGGTCTTCGATGGTTAGGATCATGCGGACGGTGCCGCCGTTGAGGGTCTCGGGGCTGAAGTTTTTGTGTTCCGGGGATTCGTCGGCGACCCAGAAGCTGTAGCCGTTGATGGCTAGATTGCAGACTACGGCGCCGGATGGGTCTTCGTGGCGGAAGAGCTCTTCGGCTCCGAAGGCGAGTTTGTAGTAGTCGATGGCTTTGGCTCCGTTGCGGACGGAGAGGAAGGGGGCGAGGGTGGTGGGGATCACGAAGGCTCCTTTCGCGAACCTAGATATTTTACGGTCCGGAGAGAAAGCGGTTCGCGCTTTGCCCGAATGCCCACATCTCAGAATCGAGATATGGGGCACCCGATTTGGTGGCGTCATTTTAGATGTGGGCCACCCGCCTCGTATAAAGAAGACCAACTCCCGCTAGGCCGGTGGCGAGCAGCAAGAAGGAGGATGGCTCGGGAGTTGCGGCAGCAGCGGCTGGAGCGACTGTGTACACGCCGTTAAAGGCCATACTGTCTGAGAATCCTCCGGTGGTTGTGCACGGAAAAGACGCGCATTGCGCAAAGCCACGCGCGGAAAGAACATTTACCTGAGTAAACATGTTACCGGTGGGGTTGAAAAAGGTCGGCACGGAAAAATCTACGATATAGTTGCTGATCGGAGTGTTGGGGTCAATCAAGACCGTTCCCGCCAACGTTCCTCCCGTCGGCCCCATCAGGCTTCCTTCGGCGTAGTCTGAAGGATCGCTGAAAGCGAAGGTGACGGGCAGCGTCACTCCGGTTCCAATCGAAGTGGGCACGTCGAAGGTGGCTGACAGCGTTGATCCGGGATGCAAAGTACCCAGATTAAAGGTGATCGTTTCGAGAGTGTCAGCCTTTGCCAAACCTGCTCCGGCGACTAGTAAGACAGCGCAAAGCAATACTTTCATAAAGTTCTCTCCTTGAAAGTTGGCCTGCTTGCCCGGTGCGCCCACTTTATCAGCGTCGTTTTCGCGTGTCAAAGGGTCACCCGCCCAGGTAGCGGGTCAGTTTGGAAAAGCGTACCCCCCAGGGGCTTAAAGCCCCATACATTTTTCAACCACATACGGCACGGCTGAAGCCGTGCCCTTAACAAAACTATTCAAACTGACCCACTACCCATGCCCGATTCTTTGGCGTGATTTAGATATGCGCCAAGCGTCCGATTCGCATTACTATGTTTCGGGATTGGGCCGTTGTGCAGAAGTGATTTTTCTGATGAGGAGGCTGTATGGAGCTGAGACGCAGGATGGTTATTGCAGGTGGCGTTGTTTTCGCTTTGGTGATGTTGAGCGGACGGGCAGCATGGGCGGCGGTGGATGTGTGTTCGATGCTGACGGTTGAGCAGGCTGCGGCGGCGCTGGGCGTGCCGGAGGTCAATGCGGGGGCGGGTCCGAACAGGTGCATATGGACGCCCAAGAAATATCAAAAGGGAGCGGGACAGCTTACGCTGCAGGTGGAAGGCGCGAACGACTCGGCGAAGATGACGGGACTGGGGACAGCCGTGAGCGGAGTTGGCGATGAGGCAATCCAGACGGTGGTAGGAGAGGGTACGGTGCTGCACGTGAGGAAGGGGAGTTCGTGGTTTGTGGTGAATGTGCACGGAGTTCCGCTGGACCAGGCCAAGCAGGTGGAGAAGACCGTTGCGCAGGAGATAGTCACGAAACTTTGAAGTTCGTGGCGGGGAAAGGCGATTCAGTCGCGGCGGCCCGAATGCTCGCGACGATGAAACCGTCGCGAAGATGGGGCACCCGACTCTGTGGCTTGATTCAGATATGGGCCACCCGCCTGAATGCCGAGCAGTCTACATTCCCACCCTTCGCAAAGGCGCGAAGGATGGGGCATCCGAGCGTTTGTGGTTGGTTGAGAGCTGAGAATGGTAGGGTGGGCCACCCGCCCGGCTGCTTCGTCGTCTCCGATGGTGATGACGAAGAGTTCTTCTGCGCGGAGGATGATCTCTACGGCGTCGAGTCCCATTCGATTGGCTCCAAAGTAAAAAGGTATTTCATCCGCCACCCTCCCTCGCGTCTACTATCATTTCGCTTGAGGTATCGAATGGCTCACCCCAAAAACGACGAAGAGACAGGGAAGTTGAGGGCCTATATCGACAGAGCAGAATATGAAGTGAAACGGATACAAATCAGGCCAAGAGTCGCTAATCGATATATTTTCGACAGCGTTGCCTTGAGTATCCTTTCCAAAGCGTTCTCCTTGTCGAAGGCGTGTTTGACCTTGTTAGAGGCGGGACTTCCCGATGAGGCGTACGGTCTCAGCCGTTCCCTCGTTGAATGCACGATCAACTTACGGTATCTCACTCAAGACCCAAACGAGCAGGAAAGAAGAACCATTAGCTTTGCCACTTATTTTTTTGCCGATAAAGCATATTGGTTGCACTATGCCCTTCAGACTTTTTCGGGTGAGCCTAAAGAGCAAGAGATTCGGGACTATGCCAAGAGCGTCGGGATTGATCCTGATACAAAGGCCGCAGGGCACCATTGGTCCCGTGATAAGAAATTCGAAAAAGGATTTGTATGGAACGTAGCAACTTGTGTACATCCGCTGGATGGTTCTACTACAACAGACAAATCAAGAAAGGCATCATACGCCGTCGATTATTATCAAACATCTCTGTACGTTCATTGTTCGCAGCCATCTGTAGACAATTACTTTCCCACTCCGTTAGTACCTTTCCAGATTACGATGTCGAGTGGGGAATATAAGCGGCCCAGTCAGGCGACAATTTTCATAGTTCTAACTAATCTACATTCCACAATCGCCTATGCTTTGTTCGGCCTTGGCATAGATCGACCGACAATAGTCAATACGCTTTTCAGTGAGATGTTGGATACGTTGAAACCTGTAGAAGTAA
This sequence comes from uncultured Acidobacteriaceae bacterium, assembly GCA_963770055.1. GTDB lineage: Bacteria > Acidobacteriota > Terriglobia > Terriglobales > Acidobacteriaceae > Edaphobacter. Next base: position 1,102,074 of record CAVYOC010000006.1, on the reverse strand, counting down.
TTCATCGACGATAGTGCGGAAACGTTAGCGTAAGACGTTACGGACGAAGCGATAGATTTGTTGTTATCTACCGAACTTTTGGCGGCCTTGCATTTGGGACATCATGCGTTGTTGGGCTTTGATGCCTCCGCCTGAGTCCATGGATTTTGAATATTTGGATTTCGAGCGCCGCACTAGATGCAAAGTCAAATGCAACCGCAGGTCCTTCGACTCGCGCTCTGCGCGTCGCTCAGGATGACAGGGTTTGGGTGGTTGGAGAGAACAAGCAACGGCAACCGCAGGTCCTTCGACTCGCGCTGGTGCGCGTTGCTCAGGATGACAGGGTTTGGGTGGTTGGAGAGAACAAGCAAGGGGCAACCGCAGGTCCTTCGACTCGCGCTGGTGCGCGTCGCTCAGGATGACAGGGTTAGGGTGGTTGGAGGGACAAACAAATGCGACCACAGGTTCCTTCGACAAGCTCAGGACAGGCTCTTCGACTCGCGCTCTGCGCATCGCTCAGGATGACAAGGTTTGGGTGGTTGGAGAGAACAAGCAACGGCAACCGCAGGTCCTTCGACTCGCGCTGGTGCGCGTTGCTCAGGATGACAGGGTTTGGGTGGTTGGAGAGAACAAGCAAGGGGCAACCGCAGGTCCTTCGACTCGCGCTGGTGCGCGTCGCTCAGGATGACAGGGTTAGGGTGGTTGGAGGGACAAACAAATGCGACCACAGGTTCCTTCGACAAGCTCAGGACAGGCTCTTCGACTCGCGCTCTGCGCATCGCTCAGGATGACAGGATTTGGGAGGTGTGTTGGGGTTGGTAGGTTAGTGAAGTTGGTGTAGTGAAGCGCCGTATGGGTCGCCGTTATTAGTGGGCCCGCTGTTATGCTGGCTCGATGAACGAACGCATGTACTACACCTATATTGTGGCTAGCCGGAGCCATAATTTTTATGTTGGGATGACGAGTGAGATTGAAATTCGCGTTCAGCAACACAAGAACGGTAGTTTTGATGGCTATTCGAAAAAATACAATTGCAATCGGCTGGTTTGGTTTGAGCGTCATCCGTATGTGCACGATGCGATTACTCGTGAAAAACAGTTGAAGGGGTGGTCTCGGGTGAAGAAGATTGCTTTGATTGAGCGGGAGAATCCAGCCTGGGTAGATTTGAGTGAGGAGTGGGGTAAGCCGGTGAAGTTGTTTGGCGAGGTGTGAAGGTGTTGCGGGGTAAAACAACCGCAAAAGCAAAAACAACTGCAAAGGCAACCGCAGGTCCTTCGACTCTGCTGCTCGCAAAATGCGCGAGCAGCTTCGCTCAGGATGACACTTCTTGTGGCTATCCAAGTAAGAACGTAAAAAACTATCGTCCGAATTTTTGACGGCCTTGCATTTGGCTCATCATGCGTTGCTGGGCTTTGATGCCGCCGCCTGAGCCCATGGACTTGAACATCTTGCGCATCTGGGCGTATTGGCGGAGTAAGTTGTTTACGTCTTGTACTGTCGTGCCTGAGCCGCGGGCGATGCGCTTGCGGCGGTTGCCGTTGATGATCTCGTGGTCGAGGCGCTCTTTTTGCGTCATCGAGTTGATGATGGATTCGACTCGGGTGAACTGGCCTTCGTCTACGTTTTCTACGGCTTGTTGCATGCCTGCGAAGGGGCCTACCGAGGGGAGCATTTTGAGGATTGATTTCATGCTGCCCATCTTTTTGATCTGACGGAGCTGGTCTCTAAAATCGTCAAGAGTAAAACCATCTCCTGACAGGGCTTTTTTGGCGAACTGCTCGGCTTTGCCGCGGTCGAGGGTGGATTCGGCGCGCTCGAGGAGAGTGGCGATGTCGCCGTGGCCCATGATGCGGGAGACGATGCGGTCGGGGTGGAAGGGCTCGAAGGCGTCGGGCTTTTCGCCGGTGCCGAGGAACTTGATGGGGGCTCCGGTGATGTGGCGGATGGAGAGGGCAGCGCCGCCGCGGGCGTCGCCGTCCATCTTGGTGAGGATGGAGCCGGTGATGGTGAGGAGATCGTTGAAGGCCTTGGCGGAGTTGACGGCGTCCTGGCCGGTCATGGCGTCGGCGACGAAGAGGATCTCGGAGGGGTTGAGGAGCTTTTTGAGCTGGGCCATCTCGTCCATGAGAGCGGCGTCGATCTGGTTGCGGCCGGCGGTGTCGACGATGAGCATGTCGCAGCCGAAGTTGGCGGCTTCGCGCTTGGCTTCTTTGGCGAGGCGGAGGACGGCTTCGGTGCCGGGTTTTTCTTCGGTCAGCTTGCCTTCGTAGATTTGTGAGTTGGTGGAACGGGCGACGATGGCCAGCTGCTCACGGGCGGCGGGGCGGTAGACGTCGACGGAGACGAGCATTGGGCGGTGACCGGCTTTCTTGAGCCACTGGGCCAGTTTGCCGCTGGTGGTGGTTTTGCCGGAGCCCTGGAGGCCAGCCATCAGGATGACGGATGGGGGCTGGGAACTCTTTTGGAAGCGGGCGGTGTCTTTGCCGAGGACGTTGATGAGCTCATCGTGGACGATTTTTACGATCTGCTCGGAGGGGGAGAGAGCGGTGGCGACTTTTTCGCCGATGGCGCGGGCGCGGATGTGCTCGATGAGGTCGTTGACAACGGTGAGGTTGACGTCGGACTCGAGGAGGGCGAGACGGATCTCGCGGAGGGCGTCGGAGATGTTCTCGTCGGAGATGGTGCCCTGGCCGCGGAGGTTTTTGAAGGAACGCTGGAGTTTGTCGCTGAGATTTTCAAACATGACTTTAGCTAGTTTATCAGTGGTGGAAGAGGGTTTAGGGAGTATGGAATAGGGAATAGAGTGCTGCCGCAGGTGTGTGCAAGTGCCGGGCTTGGTGCTGGCTTTGTGGGTTCATTGTGCGGGTTGGCCGGTTTGGGGGCAGGTGCGGGCGGGATAATCAAGTTTATGCGGGTATCGGACCAGGCAAATGGAAATGTGCGGGTGGTTCGGGAGTATGTGGCTTATCTGCGGGTAGAGAAAGGGCTGAGGCCGGCGAGTTGTGAGGCGTACGGGCGGGATCTGGAGCAGTTTGCCGAGCATGTTGAGGGGCGGGAGGGGTTGCTGGTTGGGGCGACTCAAGAGGATGTCAGAGGTTTTATGGAAGGGTTGCGAGGACATGCGGTGGAGTCACGGTCGATTGCGCGAAAACTGAGTTGTCTTCGTGGATTTTATCGGTGGTTGTTGATGGATAAGCGGATTGCGGGCGATCCGACGGTGAATGTTGAGTCGCCGGAGAGCTGGAAGGTGCTACCGAAGTCGCTGGCCGAGGGTGAGGTTGCGGAGATGCTGGAGCGGGCGGAGACGGCGGCGCGGAGTGCGGATGCGGATGGTTTGGCGCTGCGGGATCATGCGATTTTAGAGCTGCTCTATGGCGGCGGGTTGCGCGTGGGTGAGATTGTGTCGCTGCGGGTGGAGGATGTGCATCTGGACCAGGGTCGAGTGCAGGTGAGAGGTAAGGGAGATAAGGAGCGCATTGTGCCGCTTGGGCGCGCGGCTGTTGAAGCGTTGGAGAAATATTTGACGCTGGGGCGGTCGGGGTTGGTGCGGTCGGGAAAGTTGCTGCGGCGGGAGCTGTTTTTGAGTGTGCGGGGGAATGCACTGACGCGGCAGTGGGTTTGGGAGATGGTACGGTCGGTTTCGGGCGGTGCTTTGGATGGGCGTAAGGCCAGTCCGCATCAACTGCGGCATAGTTGTGCGACGCATATGGTGGAGCATGGCGCGGATTTGCGAAGTGTGCAGACGTTTCTGGGGCATGCGGATATTGCGACGACACAGGTTTATACGCATGTGGCGCTGGGGCACTTGAAGAGGGTGCATCGGGAGCATCATCCGCGTGGGAAGCGAAGGCAGGGAGTAGCGAATAGGGAGTAGGGAATAGAGTGCGCGAGACCGGGACAGAAATATCAGGGTTGGCCGAGGGGTTTCTGGCGATGCTCGCAAATGAGCGCGGAGCTTCCGAGCATACAGTGCGTGCGTACGCGCGGGAGGTCCGGAATTTTGCGGATTATCTGCGCGAGACGCTGGGCGATCATGCTCGCGTGGGGAAGGTGGAGCATCTGCATATTCGCGCTTATATGGGGGTTCTGTATGAGCGAGGTCTGACGAAGGCGAGTGCGGCACGTGCGCTGGCGGCGATTCGGAGTTGGTTCAAGTGGCTGGCGAAGGAAGGGAAGGTTAAGCAGAATCCTGCGCTGCTGGTGTCGACGCCGAAGCTGCCGAAACACCTGCCTCGGGTGCCAAGCGTGGAAGAGGTGAATCGGGTACTGAATTCGCTGGAGGGTGAGGCGAAGAAAGAAGATCGCGAGACTGCGGCGTGGCCGGAGCGGGATCGGGTGATCTTTGAGTTGCTGTATGGTTGCGGGATCCGGAATTCGGAGCTGGTGGGTCTGGATATTGGAAGTGTGAAGTGGCGGGATGACGCGGTGCTGGTACGGGGTAAGGGACGGAAGGAGCGGCTGGTTCCCCTGGGGGATGAGGCGGCGGCGGCGCTGCGAGCTTATCTGCCGCTGCGGGAGGCGAGGCTTGTGGCTGCGGGGAAGGGTGGGTTGATTGCGAGCGGACCTTTGATGACGAATTTGAGGATGCGTGGGGACTGCCGGTTGACGACTCGAAGTGTCGGGAGGATTGTGAAGGCGATTGCGTTGAGCCGAGGTCTGGCGGCGGACGTGCATCCGCATACACTGAGGCATGCTTTCGGGACGCATATGCTGGAGGAGGGCGCTGATCTAAGGGCGATTCAGGAGATGCTCGGACACGAGCGCCTGTCGACGACGCAGAGATATACGCAGTTGACGGTGGGGCAAGTTCAGAAGGTTTATGACGAGACGCATCCGCGGGCGAAGTAGAAGTATCTGTTCTTACACAATCTTAACGAATGATTTGCGAAACTTTTGCGCAGTCCTGGTGTCTCGAAGTTAACCGCTAATTTGTGTGGTGACGGGTTTTCAAGACGGTATACCTGCTATGGACGGTAGACTTTTTTTCATAGCGATCCGTCTTGCAAAGGTATTTGTGTATGTTGAAGGCCAAATTTTGGCGCCGATGATAGGACGCGGATTCGTCGAGGCGTCGGGTTTATTAGCAAGTGACGGACGGGCCTGCTGCTAAGGGAGTAACGAGTTTATACGATGAGTCCAATCCGTTTCAGGTGTCACGCCACGATTTTTTTTGGCTGCGGCATCTTTCTTCTGGCGGGCTGCAATGGCAAACCGTCCGACCCCAAGAGCGAAGCTCCGCCGGCGGCTGTGGTCCAGCCCGATGCGGACGTAAATCTGGTACTTGTGGACCATCCTGAGAAGTTCACACTGTTTGCGGCGACGCGCTATGCGGCAGTGTCGAAGATCCAGGTAACCGGGACGGTGAATCCCGACATCTCTCGCACGGTTCCGGTGATCTCGATCGCTTCTGGCCGGGTTGTCGATATTCATGCCCATATAGGCGACTACGTTAAAAAGGGCCAGCTCCTGATGGAAGTGCAGAGCAACGACGTCTCTGCGGCGTTTGGACAATATTTGAAGGCAGTCAATGATGACCGACTGGCGAAGGCGCAGCTCGATCGGGCCAAGATTCTTAATGACAAAGGCGCTATTCCGAACAGCCAGGTTGAGATTGCCCAGAATGCCGAGGATGACGCCAAGGCGGCGGTCTCCGCTTCAGAAGAACAGCTGCGTGTGCTGGGCGTAGATAAGGACCATCCGGCGGCGACTGTGAAGGTGTATGCGCCGGCCTCGGGTTACATCATCGCGCAGAACGTCACAGCGGCTGCTGCTGCCGGCGTAACTTATGCAGGCTCGCCGAATGCGTTCACCATTGCGGACCTTTCTCATGTCTGGATTATCTGTGATGTCTATGAGAACGATCTTCCTTCCGTGCATCTGGGTGAGAAGGCGGAGATTCGGCTGACGGCGTATCCGGACCGGGTACTGAACGGAGTCATCAGCGATATCGGCGCGGTGCTCGATCCGCAGATACGCACTGCGAAGATACGAATTCAGGTCGACAATCCCAATACGCTGATGCGAGTTGGAATGTTTGCGACGGGTACGATTGAGGGGAAGAACCTTGAAACGCATATTCAAGTGCCTTCGACAGCGGTGCTCCACTTACATGACCGCGAATGGGTCTACGTTCCTGCGGGAGAGGGCAAGTTCCGGCGTGTGACCGTGCGGGCGGGAAATAGCCTGCCAGGCAATATGCAGGAGATCCTTTCAGGCATCGATGTGGGTCAGCAGGTGGTTTCGAACGTGCTGGCGCTCCAGAATACGGCGGATCAGTAAATGATTCGAGGTCTTGTCGACTTTGCGTTGAACAACCGATGGCTGGTGCTCGGCCTGGCGGTGATGTTGTTCGGCTGGGGAGTCGTCTCCTTCCACAACCTTCCGGTCGAGGCCTATCCGGACGTTGCGAACAACTATGTACAGGTCATCACGCAATGGCCGGGCCGAGCTGCCGAAGAGGTTGAGCAGCAGGTGACGACACCGATCGAGATTCAGATGGCCGGCATTCCGCACATGACCCATCTGCGATCGACTTCGCTTGCGGGCCTTTCCAGCGTAACGATGATCTTCGACGACGATTCGTCTAATAAGGACAATCGAGGCCAGGTTTTTCAGCGGCTCGGACTGGTCACGCTGCCTGCCGGTCTTCAGCCGCAGATGGGCACCGACTGGAGTCCTGTCGGCCAGATCTATTGGTACACACTGCGCTCTACAAATCCTGCCTATGACAGCATGGAGCTGAAATCCCTGGAGGACTGGAAGCTTGAAAAGGAGTTCAAGTCCGTTCCCGGCGTTGTCGATGTTTCCAGCTTCGGAGGCATTACGCGCGAATACCAGGTGCGCGTCGATCCCGGCAAGCTTATCGCATATGGTCTGAGCATCGGTCAGGTGGAACAGCAAATTGCAAACAACAATGCGAACGCGGGTGGAAGTTTTATCGAGCAAGGCCAGCAGCAGGTTAACGTGCGCGAGGTTGGCCTTTATCGGAGCGTTAAGGATATTGAGGACACTGTCCTAAAAACTCAGTCTGGCACTGCTCTGCGGGTCAAGGACATCGCTACTGTCGCCCAGGGTCCCAAGATACGTCTTGGCCAGATTGGCAAGACCTGTCATTTAGGAGCTACTCCGCCTGCTGAATCGGGGATGTCCTTCAGCGCAACCGATCCTTGCGTCGACCACACTGACAAGCCAGGAAGTAAGCAGGCCATTCATCACGAAGATGGAAGGCTCATCGACAACGACGATGTCGTTGAAGGCATTGTGCTGATGCAAAAGGGTGACAACTCGGACGCGACACTCGAGGGAATTCACCAGAAGGTCAACGAACTCAACGATCATGTGCTGCCACCTGGAGTCAAGATCGTTCCGTTCCTGGACCGCAGTGAACTGCTGCATTACACGACTCACACCGTGCTTCACAATCTGACGGAAGGCATCATCCTGGTTGTTGTCATACTGTTCCTTTTTCTAGGGAATGCACGTGGCGCGGTCATCGTTGCCCTCACCATACCGTTTGCGTTGCTTTTTGCGGCAATATGTCTGAACCTTCGCGATATTCCGGCGAACCTGCTCTCGCTCGGCGCGCTGGATTTTGGCATGGTGGTGGATGGGTCTGTGGTGATCGTAGAGAATATAGTGCGGCACCTGAGCCATGGCCGCAAAGAGGGAGTCACTCCGACACAACAGATTCGCGAGGCCACGCATGAAGTGCAACGCCCGGTTTTCTTTGCGCGTGCCATGATCATTACCGCGTACCTGCCGATCTTTACCTTGCAGTCGGTGGAAGGCCGACTTTTCAAGCCCATGGCATGGATGGTGAGCTTCGCTTTGCTGGGCGCCCTGCTGTTTTCTCTTCTGCTTGCCCCGGTTTTATCGAGTCTGCTCTTCCCCAAAGGCGCCAGCGAGTGGGAGAACCCGGTGATGAGCTGGCTCACCAGCCGCTATCGCCACGCCGTCAAGTGGGCGATTGAACACCGTCCTTTCACTCTTGGTCTTGCAGGAGTAGCGTTGTTGACCGCCGGCTTCCTTCTTTTCAGCGGCGTTATCGGTTCCGAATTTCTTCCGCATCTTGATGAGGGATCGATCTGGGCACGAGGCACGCTGGCTCCGTCGACGGGCCCTACTGAAAGTCTTCGCATCATGAATGAAGGAAGGCTCAAACTGGCTGCGTTTCCTGAGGTGTTGAAGGTTGTCAGCCAGACCGGGCGCCCGGACGACGGGACCGACACTACCGGATTTTTCAATACAGAGTACTTCGTCGATCTCAAGCCTAAAGATCAGTGGCGGCCCGTCTTCAAGGAAAATAAAGAGGAGCTTATCGCGGCCATGGATCGCGAACTTGAAAAGATGCCCGGCGTGTTGTGGAACTTTTCTCAGCCAATTTCGGACAACGTTGAGGAAGCTGTAAGCGGCGTCAAGGGTGAGCTTGCGGTGAAGATTTATGGTGACGACCTTCGCACGCTCGAAGAAAAGGGCGATCAGATCGTCTCTGTGATGAGCAAGATCCAAGGTGTGCAGGATCTAGGTTTGTTCCGCGTTATTGGACAGCCAAACCTCAATTATTCCGTCGATCGTAATGCCGCAGCCCGGTATGGCATCAACGTCGCCGATGTGCAGGATGCCGTTCAGACTGCTGTTGGTGGAAACGCCGTGACCCAGGTTCTTCAAGGTGAGGCGCGATATGACGTTGTCGTACGGTATCTGCCACAGTTCCGCAGTACTCAGGAGGCGATCGATACTATTCGCCTGCTGTCCCCATCGGGAGAGCGTGTTTCTCTCGCTCAACTGACGACGATCAAGACGGAAGATGGTGCGGAAGAGGTTTACCGCGAAGGTGGACAGCGCTATGTCGCGATCAAGTACAGTGTGCGCAACCGCGACCTCGGTTCGACCGTGGAAGAGGCCATCAATAAAGTCAACGAGCAGGTGAAACTTCCGTCCGGATACAAGATCGATTGGGCGGGCGAGTATGAGAGCCAGAAGCGATCCTCGCGAAGGTTGATGCTTGTCTTGCCTATTACGCTGATTCTCATCTTCATTATCCTTTACACGATGTTTCATTCGGGAAAGTGGGCTCTGCTGATTCTGGGCAACGTGTCGATGGCGCCGCTGGGCGGTTTGATTGCACTGCTATTGACGGGTACACACTTTTCGGTTTCGTCAGGGGTGGGGTTTCTTGCTCTTTTTGGGGTGTCGGTGCAGGTTGGTGTCATCATGCTGGAGTACATCAACCAGATGCGTGTCCGCGGGCACTCGATTGAAGAGGCGGCTATTGAGGGGGCTGTCCTGCGCCTTCGTCCGATCATGATGACGATGTTGGTTGCGACGCTTGGCCTGTTGCCGGCGGCCACTTCGCACGGGATTGGCTCAGACTCGCAGCGTCCGTTTGCCATTGTTATTGTCGGCGGACTCATTGGAGCGCTGCTGATCAGCATCTTCCTGTTGCCTACGTTGTACGTCTGGATCGCAAGACCGGATGACGTTCTTCCAGTGCCTGAGACGGAGTTTGAAAACTGATGAGATACCGAAGCCTTCTCGTTGGGATTTACGCTCTCGTAAGCGCTTACGAAGGTTATGGGCAAAATGCGTCCCCTGCGCCGTATGTCCCAATCACGATGCAACAGGCGGTGGAACTTGCGCGAGCGAAGAACCCTGTGCTGCTCTCGGCTCAGCAGAATCTGCTGTCGGTGAAGGCGCAGGAGATTCAAGCTGGTGTGAGGGCGAATCCGAACCTTGTTGCTACGGGATCAAATGTTACCCTGGGCGAAGATGCCGCCAACCCCTACTTTTACAGCGTAGGAGTCTCACGGCTGTTTGAGCGAGGGGAGAAGCGTCGCTGGCGGCTCGATAGTGCTCGTTCTACCACGGCGCAGACCGATGCCCAGTACCATGCGCAAGAGCAGCAGACGATTCTCGCGGTGCGGCAGGCCTTTACGAGTCTCGTTATCGCAAGGGCCGCACGGAAGCTTGCCGAGGATAATCTGAACGACTTCAAGCACGAATTGGATATCGGCAGGGAGCGTCTGAAGGCTGGCGATCTTGCCAAGCTGGATTTTGAGCGCCTGGATTTGCAACTGGCGCAGTTCGAATCGGACGAATCGAACGCGATTACGAATGCACAGCAGGCGAGTCTGCAGTTGCAGGCTCTGCTTGGGTACGATAAGCCCCGTAAGGATTTCGATGTAATAGGCGATGTGGTTCCGCCAGCAGTAACCGACACGATGGAGAGTCTGGAGCAGAAGGCGTTCGCGACGCGCCCGGATTATCATGCGGCACAACTCGGAGTGGCGGTTGCCGAGGCGAATGTAAAGCTGGCCAATGCGAATGGGACGGCTGACCCAACGGTTGAAGCGGACTACGACCGCAATGGCCCGGATAACTCTGCTGCGTTTAGTCTTAGTATTCCGCTGCGCTTCTTCGATCGCAATCAGGGGAATAAAGAGACGAGCAAGTATCTTGCACAGGCGAGCCGGTTCACCGAACTGGCCACGCGCAATCAAGTTGTTTCCGATGTCGATCAAGCCTGGGTTGGATATGAGAATGCCAAGGTTCTCTCGGATCGTTATAACGGACACTATCTTGACGAGGCGAAGGATGTCCTGGATATTTCAAAGTTCAGCTATGAACAGGGAGCGCTGGCGCTGATTGACTATCTCGACGCTTTGCGGGAGTCGCGCTCGGTGACCTCGGATGCGCTGAATGCGTACTCGCAGACCTGGATGGCGATTCATCAACTTAGTTTCGCAACAGCGACGGAAGTGGTTCCGTAGCTTGCAGGATTCTGAGGTGGTTAAATACAACCCAAAGACCTTTAGCACCGGCGTCATATTTCATCTACCGTAACCGCCACCTCACCTCTATGAAACAGATTTTTCTCCTCTTTGCGCTTTCGCCAATTCCCTTCGCTGCCGCACAGGATACGCGGACGGTTACAGAACCCGTGATCCCACCGATTTGCAGTTCGCTCGACGCGCAACTTCAGTTCAACGGTTACAACCTCGCGCAGGCGGACGAGGACAAGCTCGATACCTCTCGGATTCAGCGAGCGCTCGATTCATGTGGCAAAGGTCATGGCGTAATTTTGCGCATACACGGCGCGGAAAGCGCGTTTCTTAGCGGGCCTCTTGAACTGCGTGAAGGGGTGAGCCTCATCATCGACAAGGGTGTGACTTTGTTTGCTTCTCGCGATCCCGCTGTCTACGAAAAGACGCCTGGCAGTTGTGGATTGGTAAATGACTCCGGCAGCGGATGCAAACCGTTAATCTTCGTCCAGCACGTTTCTGGTGCGGGTGTTATGGGCGAGGGTGTGATTGATGGACGAGGAGGCGAAAAGCTTCTGGGTAGAGAACGTCACCTGGTGGGATCTCGCAGAACAGGCGCGCGGCGGCGGGCCGCCAACAGGTTCCGCGTCTCATAGTTACAGACGCGGCGGACAATTTTACTGTGTACGGGATTACGCTGAAGAACTCGCCTAATTTTCACATTGTCTATAACCACGGCGACGGTTTCACGGTGTGGGGGCTGAAGATCGATACTCCGAAACGCGGCGCACGCAACACAGACGGAGTCGATCCGGGCGCGGGATCTAAAAACATCACCATTACGCAGAGCTACATCCGCACCGGCGACGATAATGTGGCGATCAAGGGTGGCCCTGGCGGCGTAACCAACATGACGGTCAGCCACAACCATTTTTATTGGGGGCATGGCATGTCGATTGGGAGCGAGACAAATGGTGGAGTCAGCAAGATTCGCGTCTCAGATCTTTCCCTCGACGGCCCTGACAACGGAATTCGAATCAAATCGAATGGTTCACGGGGAGGATTGGTGCACGACGTTGTCTACGACGATGTGTGCGTGCGCGACTCTCCGAATCCAATCACATTCGATACAGGATATACCGCAGCTGGCACAGTCGAGGGCAACTCACCGCCGACAATGCGCGACATCACGCTACACAATGTTCGCGTTTCAGGCGGCGGCAAGATTTCTTTCAACGGGTATGCGAAGGAGTATCGCATCGGAGTTGCCCTTGACGAAGTTCTTCTCACCGATAGTGCCACTTACCACTACTCGATTCACCATACGGATTTTGTTCCAGGTCCAGGGCCGACGAACCTGAGCCTTACGGGCGGGATTGATTCAACAGTCCAGGGAGCGCCTGGGAAGGGAACGGCACTCTCCTGCGTGGGCAAGTTCGTTGCATTCCCGCGGGATTGATGCTCGCAACTTTGCAGGTGTGGGTAATGAACCCCTTTAATGAAAAGAGCTAGTGATTTTCGATACCGCTATCAACCTATCTGGTACCGGGTAGTTAGTGATTTTGAAAAGGTTAGTGTTTTGGTGGAGGCGGCGGGAGTCGTACTTTTCCACAGTCTTTAGAACCTGTAAGTTGCAGATTCTAAGAATTGCATGAAGTGCGGAAAGTGCCACTCTGCCGGGGGTTATCGTACACCTATCGTACACGGAGGCATGTCTGTGAGGCCGCTTTCGCTGTCAATGGAAGCACAGGTCTCGCGGTAGAAAGAGCATTGAAGTGGTGGAGGCGGGGAGAATCGAACTCCCGTCCGAAGAAACCAACGACAGAGAGCATTCATGCTTTTCCCAGGTTCATCTTTGTCTCGTCAGCGTCGCTTAGAACGGGCGAAGACGCGAAACCGACCAGTCTGATTGATCTCGTCATTGCCGTCCAGACGGAACAGCGTTGACCAGCCTACTGTGCGACGATTGGTATCCGCCCGCAGGCGAAGCGAAAGCAATCGGCTACTTATTAATTAAGCAGCAAGCGCGAATTGAGGTTCGGCACTTATAGTTTTGTGAGCGATTACGGGTGTCCACACCCCGGCATGCCTCTCTGCCACAAGCAACCCCGTCGAAACCATGACGCCCCCACTTTTGTGGAGCAGCTTCGAGCGTTGCATTCGCAGCGCTGTCAAAGAACTATTTTCAGTATAAATGCCCGCAGCTCCCGGGACGGCAAATCTGCACCGATACGGCGGCTCGGATGCTCTGCGCTTCGGGTTCGAAATCGAGCTAGTTTCGGGCAGTAAACTATCAGGTGCCTTGTCCTTTGCTGCTTTGTAACTCTCATCCTGCTTGATTGTTCACAAACACAAGGGACCATCAGTTTACCGAAACCAAGAACCATGGTGATTACTGAAGGTCTCATCTTTGGTGCCTGAGCGGAGTTCTTCGGCGTCACGATTGGACAGATTTCGACGTTTCGCTCGGCGCATTAGTTGACCCAGTGTCATCCTACAGCCCCATCGTCAGGTGCGACGAATCACCGCCGTGAGACACCCCTGTCCGCGATGATGGTTGTGCGGCCCCGGCTATTGAAAGTGTGGGAGTGACCGCTATCGGATTCAAACTTCCGCGGTCCGGTTCATCGGAATCTCCTACTAGCTTGCCGAGTTTACTTCCCATGCGCGTTTAGTCTGTCCAATACGCCCTTGAGCGCATCGAGCTTCAGCCCGGCTTCGCCAAGCTTGCCCGCGGCCGTTAGGCGCTGGTAATCGGCAAAGTCTTTGGCAGCCTCGGAGATGAGTACGTTGATATCTGTCGAGGGTTGGGCCGTCCCCTGGGGCGCAAGCACGGCTTGTGGCACCTCGCTCGTGTTCAGCGACGAAACTTCTCCACCAAAAAGAGACCTCAGTGCTGCCTGGAACGTAGTGCCGTATGCAAGCTTATCCTGCAGTGCAAGCACGACCAGACGCAGCTCCGGCATGGGGCTTTGCTGAGCCTGAAGGTAGATTGGCTCCGCATACAAGAGTGCTCTTCCGGACGGAATAACCAGCAGGCTTCCGCGCAGAACGTGGGAGCCTTGTTGATTCCATAGCGTCAATTGTCCTGAGAGTTGCGCATTTTGATCGATGCGAGCCTCGATTTGTTGCGGACCATCAATCAGTTTTGTCTTAGGGAAGTCGTAGACCACGGCTGTCCCGTAGTCTGCGCCGTCACAACGTCCGGCAATCCACCCGATCAGATTATTCCGGTTGGCAGGCGTGAAGGGCAAGATCTCCACGAACTCTTCGCCCGTGCCTCCCGGCAGTTTCATCAGTACGTAGTTCGGCTGCACCATCTGAACCGTCTGCTGACCGTTACTATCGGTCCCGCTCTCCGTCGCAACTGTCCAGAGGTCCTCGCGATTAAAGAAGACCGCCGGATTCGTCATGTGGTAGAGACCATAGACCTCCGATTGCATTTTGAAGAGTGCTTCAGGGTAGCGTACATGTCCGCGCAGGTCCGCCGGCATCGCAGAGACATCCTTGAAGAGACTTGGAAAGATGCGGCGATAAGATGCAAGGATAGGATCTTCGGAGTCGAAGACATAGAGCGTCGTAGCACCGGTATAAGCGTCCACAACCACCTTGACGCTGTTTCGCATGTAGTTGACCGAACTTTCGCCTAGGTTGTAGTGGGTCGAATACGGATAGTTGTTCGAGACGGTAAACGCATCCATTACCCAAGAAAGCCGCCCATCGTCGCCCACGACCATGTAAGGGTCGTGATCGAAGGTAAGGAACGGTGCTAGCGCCGCAACACGTTCCCGGATGTTGCGGCGCATCAGGAGCCGACTCTGCGAATTGACGTCATCACTAAACGGCAACTTCCCAAGATCGCCGCGGTCGATCGCCAGGATGACCCGCCGCAAGAATCCGCCCAACACGATTCCGCCGGTGCCTTGATAGGACGTGAGATTGTTGTTCTGACCTTGCGGATAGTCAAACTCCTGTTGCCTTGTCTTGACGTACACGTCGGTGTCGGTCAGTTCGCCAAAGTAGATCTCAGGTCGCGTTACATTGAGACCCTGGACTATGCTCTGGACGGGCATGTTGCTTAGCAACAGTGTCGGTAATCCTTCCGCCGTGAACCCATTGACCGGGTTCATTGTCACTCCATAACCATGGGTGTAGATCAATTTTTCGTTAATCCAGTTACGACTACTTTCAGGGAGCTTTTCGACGTTCAGTTCTCGCGCTGCAAGCATCACCTGGCGGGTCGTGCCATCGATCTTGTAGCGATCGATGTCGATGTCGGGAAAGTCGTAGTAGGTGCGAATCTCTTGAACCTGACGTAACGTATCCTGCAAGGCATGCCAATCCCATAGCCGGATGTTCTGGAGAGTAGGCTGGTTGTTCGCTGGGTCAGCCGCATCGACCGTTGTCTCCGCGGGAAACTCGCGCTGTACAAAGCGATTGAGCCCGTAAGCCTCCCGGGTCATCTCAATGTTGTGAGCAATGAATGGTTCTTCACGAACAAGTTCGTTGGGCTTGACGATGAAGCTGCCGACGTACCAGCCGACGATCCCCAGGACGCCATAGCAGACTACGGCAGGAAGGATTGCAACCACAATCCATCTTCCACGTGAATGCCGAAACGCATTGTAGGCAGAGATCACAGCACCGAGTATCAGGGCAGCGCAGACGATGAGAAGTCCGTGGATTGTGACGTGTGCGTCGGTGTACGTGATGCCGTCAAAGATCGTGTGATGTTCAAGCAGGAGCTGGAACCGGTCCACATACACATTCATTGCGAGGACGAGCAGAAGAATAGCCACCGTAATCGAAAGTCCACGCCACGGTGACGGGGCGTAGGTGATCTGTCGCTTGGCGACGGAACGGGCACCACTCGTAATGATGAGGAAGAGTACAGCCACCGCACAGATCGCAATCGCCAGCGTGAGAAGCCAGTCATTGACAAGCTCCCAAGCAGGCAAGGTGAACAGAAAGAAATTGAGCGGCTTGCCAAAGATCGGATCAACCACGTTGCCCGCTGCATGCGGTGCATACCAGAACAACGCCAGCGTCGGCCAGTTCCCCATGAGCGTCAATCCGGTCATGCACGCAATAACAATAGAGACGATAAAGGAGATGACACGCAGCACCGGCTGAACTGACAGGCTTATCGGTGCTCCCGCGATAACAATCGCGTGAGCGCTCGGCAGATCGGCTTCATGAGACCGCCGAATGGCCGAAAACGCACCGTACAGAACCAGGAATGTGGTGCCTGCAAAAAACACGAAGACCGCAATCTGCAGTTCTACCGACTTCCAATACACCTCGCCGTATCCAAGCGACTGGAACCAGAGGAGGTCAACCCAATACGACAATCCGATCCGTCCGCAGAGGAAGACTCCTAAAGCTAAAGCAATCAAGGATAAGATTCTGCGACGCCCCCATGCTGAACTTCGATGCTGCGGCGAATCTATGAAATCCGGCAATTTTCCCCCGTACTCGATTGTCACTGGACAAACATTCTGATTGTAAGCTTCTTACTGGCGTGAGCCCCATCCGGTGAGTTAATCGTAGCCAAGCAGGCCGGTCTTGTTTGCCAGGCGACTGGCAGCCCGACGACACTTCGGAACCATACGGTATTCGTCTCACCGAAGAAACTCGCTCGCTTCAGAATCAGTCCAGACAGATTTGAGCACCACTGTTGCTTACAGGGCTTAGCACTCATTCACTTGTCGAGTTTTGGCAGTGACGCGATAGGTAACGAGAAGTTGGCAACTCGGAGACAGTCCGGCCGACCGGCGATCCGAACTTGCGTCTCAGTTCCCGCAAAAAAGGGGTTTCGGCAAGCTCACACTCTGATCCGGCCTCTGAGGCAGGCCATGGAAATGACAGAATATGGAAAGAACGGAAAGCCACAATGCCGGCTTGCCGCCCTTCCCACATTCTTTAGGAGATCCCTTCGGATTACCACGCTGGATGCCACCCGTCCTGGGCTGATGGCTTGCGCTGTTGCTGTTTTCCCTTACTTATTCCTGCTCGGGTCGTCCAGGGGATTAACGTAATTAAACTGCAAGGGTGCCATTCCGTGGATCTGTACCACGACCGGGCCGTAGGCCATTGCATAGTGGTGCATGTCGGGATCGAGGAAAGCAAAACTGCCTGCGGGGAGGGCTGTCATCTTATTCGTCTCAAAAACATCTCCCATTCCAACTTTGAACGTTCCGGAGATGACTGTGACGTTTTCCCGCAGTGGATGCCAGTGGGGCGCGATCCGGTATCCGTCCGGCATCTTCACACGCACGGTATAGTCGCCGCTGGCGGCGGCCGGGTTGCCTTCGAGCACGGCGAGCTGTGCGCCGGGGGCAACAAATGGCGGTGCCGGACCCCATGGAATCGTATCCGGGGTGAACACGTGGCTTCCGTGAGATTCGTGAGAAGTGACCTGCGCGGCGTAGGTAAGACCAGCCCCGCACAGTAATCCAACCATTGCGAGTATCAAGTACATGCTTCGTTTCATGTTTCGTCTCCGTTTTGGGTGTTGATCTGCGTGAATCATCTCTTACTAAGGGTTAAGGTTTGCAATTGCCGGGATGCTCAGGATTAGGATCGGTGCAGAGCGGTCCCAACCGTGTCGTCGGATCCGGTGCACTGATCATCGCGAAGGATCCGGCGTTGTTCTCTCCATTGAACGGAGTGAACTTGGTCGGGAAAAAACGAAGAGCAAGCTGCGGAGGATGAACCCGCTGTAAAACGGAAAAAGAGAGTCTAGGAATTGCACCTGCCCGGATGTGAAGGATCGGGATCGTACTGTTTGATTTCCTGCTACGGAGGACCTGGCGAACGCCAGCCTCCGCAACAGGCCCTCAGTTGCTATTGCCCTACGCGCGAGCCAGCTTCCGGCGAACCACATCGGCCAGACCCATCAGGCCCGATCCCAGCAGTAGCAGGCTGGACGGTTCTGGGACTGGAGAGCCCGATAATGAAAAGCTGGCGTTGAATGGACCCTGACCGGTGACATCCGTGCCGACGCGGCTCCAGTCAGGTGCCAAGTCTTCATTGCGGATCCAGCTTTGCAGATCCGTGGTCGGCCCTCCCGGGAATTGTAAGGCCGTTCCCGACGCCCCGATGGGTTTTGGGGCCGAAAGCCAAAGGAAATTTCCATCCGACAGGTTCACCTCGGGACGGAAGAAATCGTGATCGGTGGCGTCCACGAAGAAAGGCGTCAGAAAGGTGATGTCGAACTCTACTTCCTCCCCGGTGACCGCACCTTCGCCTCCGGTGAATTGATTGGGTTTTTCGTGTATACCGTTTACCACGGAGTTGGCGGCCGTGAAACTCGGATTCAGGATTTTGGTCGAGAAGCTGAGGGACCCTGAGTCGAATGACTTGAACGCGTTGTCACTCGGCGAATTGGTCCGCGTCAACACGCGCCCATCGGCCGGGTCCACAGAGTCCCCGGGAAAGACGTGATACAACTCGATATCGACGCCGGTGACGTTCGAAAGCGAAGTACCAGTGGGCAATAGGCCGATGAAGGTAGCATTGGTAACCCATGCTGCCTGGCCTAAAATGAAGTCGTCCGCGGTCTCAGTCTCGAGTCCTGCTCCGGCCGGCCTGGGAAAGCGTGGCGATCTTTCCGTCCGGACTGCCCGTGCTGAACAACGTGTATCGTACTTGCTATTAGAGAACCCGCCGAAAACCACGACAACACAACTACGGCGACACCGAGGTAGCGATGCACGGTTTTATGGCCTCTTTGCCTGGGGCGATGGTGCCCGCTCCAGGTCGTTGCGGTCACGCGGGTTAAATGTCTGCTTATTTGTGCGTGGCTGCTCGGAATCAGCGAAGATGTTAATCATTGTTCTTGCTCCTTTATGGTTATGCTGTGGGATAGATATCCTCAAAACGGCTAGCGTGTTGAAGATGATGTAACCCGCTCTCAACAGTGAGGGTTTAGGGATTGCAACTGCCCGGATGGTCATGATCAGGATCGGTGCACAGCGGTCCTAACTGTGTTGTCGGATCTGGCACGCTGATCATCGCGAACGGACCCGCCTTGTGTTCGCCGTTGAACGGAGTGAACTTGGTTGGGTCGTCCGCAGGAAAGCCGCAGTTAGCGGCATCTTGTGGATTGTTGAACCAGAACCCTACATGGAAGGTATTGGTTGGTGGCAGGGTTACATCCGGATCGAAACCGAAGATCTGGTCGAGCAGGATCGTCTTGATGCGAACATGGCCGTCGTCGTTATTTTTGCCGATCTCGATGTCCGACTGATACCACGCAAGACCGAAGCTGCCCTTGAAGACGTTCTTGAAGTTCGGATCCGGCGTCTTGTCCGACAGGAACGGGCTGCGTTGCACCGTAAAGAGATCGAAGGCAAGACCGGGCTTGAATCCATCAAGATCCAGAATCAGAGTGTCATTGAGTTTGCCGCGAATGACCGTCGCCCGGGCCCTGGGCTCTTCATAAGAGTCTTTGCGAAGACAATTGACAAAACTCGGATTTGCCACCAGATCAAAGCTGATTTCATCTTTCTTGTCCTGGGCCGAGGCGGCGGGTGGTAGAACTCCGCCCCCAATAGCCGCAGCCAAAACGAAAAGCATCGATCCCATCTTCAGGTGATTCCAATACTGCGTATACTTATCATTTCTCATTGCATTCTCCATTCATTGACATAAATTGGATCGGACCCACAAAGCTCCGGACCTGTTCGCCCCTTGAGGGGAGATTGTTGAAATGCGGGTGGGGGAGAGCGACTGACGTACGAAGACGCTCGGGTACACCACTTCAGACTTGGTGTTGCCGCACGGCCATGCATCGCGATCAGCAATGGGGTCACTCTAACGAAGAGGGGCTTGAGAAGTCCCTAAGGCTGATCAAGAATTTTGTAAGGAATTTCCAAAGAATATCCAAAGACGTCAAAGCCTCTTGAGATCAATCATTTGTATGAATTTTCCAGATTCCGATTGGATCCCGAAAATCACTTGCTCGAGAGTGAAGGGACTCCGATTTCACTAACCCCAAAGGCCTTCGAGATCCTGTTAGTCCTGGTCGAGAACGGCAACCGCCTGACCACCAAAGAAGAGCTGATGCGCAAAGTCTGGCCAGACAGCTTTGTTGAAGAGGCCAACCTTACAGTCAACATCTCTGCACTACGAAAACAACTCGGCGAAACGCCAAATGGTCAGCAATATATAGAGACGGTGCCGAAAAAGGGCTATCGCTTTGCGGTACCGGTCTCGCATTCACAGGCTGATAACCACGCGGCGAGCGGACGATCGGTCATCCCTTCAGAGAAAGCCTCCCGAGAGATTTTGGTTCGGGTCAAGATCGCCGGGTCAGCACCGAAGTCCCATTTGGAAAGACTTCCAGAACGAGAAGCTGGTTTCGTCTGGTTATGACCGTAGTTGGCTTGTTAGTCATTGTCCTAAGCGTCTGGGGTTACAGGGTTTATCAGAACAGGTATGCCCTCGAGGCTGAGTTCGCAGCTATCCCGCCGTCTCGCAGTCCTTCCCTTCCAAAACCTGCAGGATGATGCAAATACCGACTTCCTTGGATTCTCTCTTGCCGACGCGATCATCACAAAACTTGGTTACGTCAGTGAATTGAATGTTCGACCTTCCTACTCCGTTCAAAGATACGAGAAACAACCTATCGATATTCCAAAGATTGCCGCGGATCTAAACGTCGACACGCTGCTCGTTGGCACCTTTCTACGCGAGGGTGACAACTTACGAATTGCTTGCCAGCTAATCGATACTCGGACTGAGAATCTTCTTTGGAAGGGTGGCTTCGATCTCAAATACGACAAACTGCTCACGGTCCAGGATCAGGTTGCGCAGCAGATTATTCGAGGGCTGGAATTGACGCTTTCCGCCTCCGAGGTAGGACGGCTGAAGACTGACGAAACTGTGAGTCCGCTTGCCTACGAATACTACCTGCGCGGGGTCGACCTCTACTCGAAAGGAGACGCTCCCCTATCCGTCAAGATGTTGGAGAAGTCGACGCAACTTGCCCCGCATTTCGCCCTCTCCTGGGCGAATCTGGGGAAAGCGTACTCTGCCAATGCTTCGTTTCAGTTTGGCGGAGCGGAGTACTACCGAAAGGCCGAAGAAGCATTTGGGAAGGCCCTTTCTCTGCAGCCCGATGAAATTATCACTCGCATCTACATGGCAAATTTGTTGACAGACACAGGCAGGGTAGAAATGGCCGTGCCATTGTTGCGAGAGGCCCTCAAAACAAATCCCAATCAGGCGGAGATTCACTGGGAGCTGGGCTATGCCTACAGATTTGCCGGAATGTTGCCTGAGTCTGCCTCCGAATGTGAAAGGGCCCGTCAACTAGATCCCGGCGTCAAAATGATCACGTCGACCTTGAATGCGTATCTCTATCTCGGACAATATGACAAATTTCTCGAAAGCCTCCCAAAGACAGATGACGCGGCCCTCATCGCCTTCTATCGGGGCTTTGGTGAGTATTACAAGAAAGACCTGGACCAGGCAGAGACGGATTTCGAGCACGCGTTTGAACTTGATCGCACTCTCCTACAGGCAGAGATTGGACAAGCCCTCAGCTTTGGAATTCAGCACGAGAATGCCAGGGCCGCTGCAATTCTGCATGCGTTGGAAACTAAGGTCAACGAACGAGGTGTGGCCGATCCCGAAGCCATATACAAGATCGCTCAGGCGTATGCGTCGATCGGAGACAAGACTTCCGCGCTCCGCGTTTTGCATCGCAGCATTGAGAATGGATTTTTCCCATATCCTTATTTTGCCGCTGACCCGCTCCTAGATTCCCTTCGAAGCGAAAGCGAATTCTCAAAACTCATGAATGCGGCGCGGCAACGTCATGAAGAATTCAAGAGCAGATTCTTCTAGCGGTCAAACGCGATCGAGTCGGACAGGTAATGCAAAGTCGGCTTGTAGGCCAGAGGCTCAAAATGAACAAAGTCATTGGAGTGACGTTCTAGCCTACAGCGCGCAAGTTCTCCACACGCGATGAGTAGCGATGGCGGATTAGGGCCGGGCACGCCTCCAGTAACTTTGTCCCGGATGGAGACCGACAATCACGACACCCGGCTGTAGTTGATCTCGACCAGGTACTGCGCCATACTGACGGCCGGGGCATTTTGGATGTCCTGCACTTCGTCTGCACATTGTGTGACAATCTCGTAGTTGAGCGCCGTTCGCGAACGTCCAGGATCAAGATCGAATAACCGATCGTTCGAAGTATGTGTGGCGGGGTATTCAGAATTGCCCATTTGGCCTCCTTACCAGAAGCGGACAGTAAAGGTCATGCGCGTTCCTCTTCGATTGATTTCTCCCCTTTTGGAAAACCAGTAATATCGTCGCCAACAGTTAGCGCAACGAACTGGGGCTAGTGCAATCCAACTCAACGGGCCATCCATAGCGCCCGACTCGGCCGTCTGAAATTCGATCGAGCTACAGAGGACATTCTCGATGGAACCACAGTCGTCGTGGAAATCGAATGGGCCAGCTTAGGTCTGCGACATTCATTCTGTGATTTTTCGCGGTTGGACAAAGATTGCGTTAGGAGCCGTTTTCGTCGGCCGCGCTGGAATTTGAATCCAGCCACGAAAGAAGAGTGCGAATGCTGCCGGTTGCCATTGCTATACAGGAGTCGCCTGCTCCGTAATAGAGGTGAATCGTGTCTCCGTCGGCCCCTATGGTCTGCCCGCAGGGAAACACGACATCATTAACATCTCCTCCTCGCTCGTATGGAGCTTCCGGACCAAACATCCATGAATCACCTCGCTGCAGGCAGATATCTGGACTGTCTAGAGCGAAGAGAGCAAGCCCCAGGCGATAGATGCTTCCGGACGCTGTATGTCGGACTCCGTGATAGATCACCAGCCAACCCTTCTCGGTCTCAATTGGCGGGGAGCAGAGACCTATCTTGTTGGCATCCCACCATCCGCCCCGGCGTGCCTCGAGCATCACTTTGTGACTGCCCCAATGTCGCAGATCTGGTGAGTACGAGATCCACATATGCGCACCGAGTGTTGTCACCGGTCGATGAATCAGCGCCCAAAATCCTCCTATCCTTCGGGGGAGAAGAGCAGCGTCCTTGTCTTCTGGCGGCATGATAACGCCATATCTCTCAAAGCTTCTGAAGTCTTTAGTCAGCGCAAGCGAAACTCCTGGACCGCCCCGAGCGAAGGAGGTGTAAGCAATTGCATACTGCTGCAGTTCAGGGACGTAGGTAATCCGCGGATCTTCGATACCCCAGATCTCTTCAGGAAACTCACGTGGGCTTGCCATCAATGTCGGTTGAGCATCAATGCGCCATCCATCGACTCCATTTGCGGAGCGGGCAGCACAGAGATGCGACAGGCCTCGCCGGTCTTCGACGCGGCAAAGTAGCAAGGTGTCGCCATCGGGAAGCTTTACGGCTCCGGCGTTGAAAACGCTATTAATCGGATACGGCCAATCTTTTCGGCTCAGGATGGGATTGGCAGCATGGCGAGTGAACAAGGAAATCTCTTCGTTCATGTTCTGAGCGCGGCTGGTTGGTAAAGGGATCTTCAGGCCACGCAGTCGGAAGGGCAATTGATTTCAAATGGAAACACTCATTTCCTGGTTCGGGTTTTCTACACTTGCTATCTCTACGTTTTGCATCTCGAGAAGAGCCATCAAGAAAGAGAGCGTCGATTCAGCTCCCTGGTTTTCATTCACGCGATCTGGGTGAAGCCCATCTTTACAGCCGCCGGTTACTGCGTCGTAGAGCGGAACTTGCAGGTCGTTCTCCCCGAGAAACCAGCGAAAGGCACACCATGCTTCCTCAAGCCAGTGCTGCTCATGGGTGATTCGATATGCGAGAACACAGGCTGAGATCGTCGCGCAAGCTTCGATAGGTTGCTGATCGAAACGCGCTTTCCCGCCGCCGGCAACAGCAAACCCCATGGAGCCTATTGGAACGAAGACCATGTCATTGCCTCGGTGCTGCTCCGCGACAAGCCATTGAAGAGACTCGCATCCTGCTTCAATCATCCGCGTATTGGCACTTCGCCAGCCTGCCATGAGCAGCGCTTGTGACAATCTGGCGTTGGAATAGGAGAGACTGTTCTCAAACCACTGCCATGTTTCTGAATGTGTGCGTTCATAGGCTTCCAGCAATCGATTCGCAAGTGCATTGCGTGAATCCTGGACGACTCTGTCTCCAGGAAACCAATCGAGATACGCTTGCATACCCAATACCGAGAACGCCCATGCGCGAGGACTGGTAAACGTCAAGGTGGCGGAGGCGGCTGCTTCAAAGAGCCTTCCTGCTGCCCCTCTAAGTCCCGCATCTTCCGAATTGCCGAGCACTGTTCCCAACGCCCACAAGGCGCGGCCGTGACTGTCCTCCGAACCGACTTCTTCCTGCCATCTCCGGTCGTAGCTCAGAAAGTTTCTAAACCTACCCGTTTTGTCGTCGAATGCAAGCCAAAGAAAAGCAAGATACCGGCGAGACAGAGTAGCGTACTCATAACTGCCAGACAGTGGGGAGGTATTCAGCATTGTTGCCACAATGAGTGCGCGCGCGTTGTCGTCTGTCGTGTAACCCTCATTGCAGTTAGGGATGGAAAAAATTGCATGCTGCAAGATGCCTGTATCGTCTGTCATGTCCAAAAGATGAAAGGTATTCAGCCTCGGAAGGTGGTCTGTCGCCTTTATTGTGAAAAGATCTTGCAAGGCCGGCCGCGGGCGCAGCATGCGTTCAACACGCGCACGCTGAAAACTTGCCATATAAGCTTGCGCTGTTTCTTGCCATGTCGTGCCGCGTGAATGAAGATAGGCGCGCTTCCGCATCGCATGGCGCTCTGCGTCATTATCTAACAGCCTGATAGTTGCGTCTGCAATTGAGCTCGGATCATCAAACGGAACAATGACACCACGCTCGTCAGCGAGAAGCTCTTTTGCATGCCAGTATGGTGTAGATATGATCGCTTTCCCAGCTCCGAGAGCAATTGCAAGCGTGCCTGAGACAACTTGTGCCTCTTGACGATAGGGAGTGATATAGATATCTGCGGCACCCACATGCTCGACTAACTCTTCGGAGCTTACGAAGCGATTGTTAAAGATCACATGTGAGGAAACGCCGAGTTCTTCGGATAGTGCCTGCAGTTCGTTTCTATATTTCTCGCCTTCCAACCGTCTGATATGTGGATGCGTAGCTCCGGAGACGATGTACATCACGTCTTCATGCTCTTCCAGAATCTTTGGAAGGGCACGGATTACATTTTCGATGCCCTTGTTCGGCGAGAGCAATCCAAAGGTGAGTAAGACAGGCTTTCCCTGAGTGCCAAACATATCCTTGAAATAATTAGGGTCCGTGAATGGAAGATCTGGAACTCCATGCGGGATCAGGTCGATCTTTCCATCGGGCACACCATAAACATCACGCAAGAGGCAGGCAGCGTGCTCGCTCATCACGATTAATCGATCCGAGAGATGTGCGATTTCGTCGAGCACAGCACGTTGATTTGAATCTGGTTCGCGCAGAACCGTATGAAGGGTTGTCACAAGCGGCATCTTCAACTTGCGGAGTAATGTCAGAACATGGCTGCCAGCGACCCCTCCAAAGATTCCGTACTCATGCTGCAGGCAGACCAGATCGTTTCCATTGAAGTTGAGAAACTCGGCGGCGTGTTCGTAGGAACTCTGATCTTCCTGAGTAAGCTCCAGTCGGACCCGTTCAGGATATTGGTAGGCCGAATCTGGATCGTTGACTGGAATTGCGAAAAGCCGTGCATCACCATATTCGTTTGCTATTGCTGTGCACAGATCTGTAGTGAACGTAGCGATGCCACATTGTCTCGGCAAGTAGTTGCCAATGAATGCGATACGGGTCGGCAAGGGTAACTGCGGTGTTTCTAATGTTGCAGAAGATTTTGAGAGAGACATGCTTGCCTGCTTTCAAGCGGTGTATCAAGCGGTGGCGGAGAAGAAATACGGAGATTTCCATCAGACTCCGACACTGGGAAAATGATGTCTCAGAGCCCGGGAATTTCCCGAGGATCAATGGCTTCGTCAAGACCAAGAGAGGCATGCTGTTGAATCTGACGAGTGTGAAGGATGATCTTGGCGACTTGGAATCCCGGGTATTTCGTGAACCTGACCAGACCCAATTCGGCAGCATTGAAACTCATTTTTACCTTCGTTAAGGCAAGAGTTATTGCGCGCCTGCGAGCTGATTCGGCGGTTCGACCGAAAGCTAGACAGGAATATGCTTCCACCACCGACATGAAGTGCCAACCTCTATTTCGCACCTTCGTATCCAGTGCGGAGGCTGACGTATCTTCGACAGACATCCAAAAATCGCAGAACTGCTTTTGTATGAGGCCCAATCCACTGGGGAGCAGGCATTGCGTACGCAGAAAGATCGCATCTTGTTTCATGCCGGCCACCTTGCGGGTGCCGTTACCGAACGTGAAGCCTCAATGGGGAAACTCGTGATATCTGCGCGTGCTAAAGGAAGCTTTCGATCCAAATGCAAATCAGAGAGATCAGATTCATCCCTCTCGGAGCCGGCCTCATCGGACCGCGATGCCAGTTGAACGGGAAAGATGTGTTTTCTGATCCCACGGGAAATGTGTTTTTTCACATCAGATTTGTGAGAAGGGACCATAGCGGCTCCAGTCGTCCTGTTGCTTAATTGAAAGGTGCTCGTCTGGAGCAAAGCAATGGACAGCTGAAGGCGAGAAAACGATTTTTACTACTGCGTCAAGCATACGCCCGAAACGGTTGCTGTGCCGTCCTGGAACATAAATCACCGCCCCCGCAGATCGACTTGGAACGATCATTGCGATCTAGAGTTCAACTTCGGGCGCTTATCTCGAAATGAGCGATAGACAAATCTCGCACATGGTCAAAAGAGCGAAGACTCGCATGCATGTCTACAAAAGAATCGCTAAGCGTCCATATCCTTTTGAACCACTCCCGACAAGGAGACATTGCCTTCGTCCGGAATGGAACCCGAGATTCCGCTCTTGCGATGAACGCCCTCAAATCTGAGATGATAAGTAACGGGAAGTTTTCTGGAAACTCTTCGCTAGGGCAACTGCTCAGGGCCAAACGCGACCCTGCCGTTGCGGGCAGGGGTTTGGAGTCGAACCCGCGTCCGAAAGAGCTTCCAACAGAGAGCCTTCATGCTTTTTCCGGTTCATTTTTGTCTCGTCATCGACGCTTAGAACGGACAAAGATGCGACGACGACCAGTCTGATCAGTCTCGTCCGACCCGCTCAGACGGAGCAGGGAAGACCAGCCTACTGTGCGACGATCGGTATTCAGTCATGCAAAGGCCAGCATCACCGCGCCGATTGTGATTAAAGATGCGCCGCCGAGCTTGAGCGGAGTTAACTGTTCTCCCAGGAACAGCCACGCGCCGGCGATTACAAGCACTACGCTCAGCTTATCGACGGGAGCAACGCTGGAGGCCGGCCCAATCTGAAGAGCCCGGAAATAACAAAGCCAGGATAGACCGGTACAGATTCCGGAGAGCACCAGGAATATCCAGCTGCGCCGTCCGATTTGCGCCAAAGCGTGATGCTTCTCGAAGCCAATGGCGATCGCCCAGGTAAATACCAGGATTACCGAAGTCCGGATCGCCGTGGCGAGGTTGGAGTCGATACCCACAACACCGACCTTAGCCAGCAATGCCGTTGCGGCGGCAAAGACAGCGGAGAGGATTGCCCAGAAAAGCCAGTTCATGCCTCTGAGGATACTCGGTTGAATCGACTTGACGGCCGCGCTATTCAAGCGTAAACAGTTTCAATGTCGAAACTTATTGCGCCGCGAATGCGATCATCCGCCCGAGGCCTGCTGTTTTGCCTCCTCATTTGTGCAAGATTGCTGGCACAGGATCCTTCCAAGGCTCTTCCTATGGAGGGAGCCACTACTGATCCTGCCAGCCACGCGAAGATCGGTCTGAAAACTCCAGCCGACCCGAAGCTTCCGACAATCTTTCTTGTTGGTGACTCGACAGTACGTAACGGGCACGCCGATGGAGCAGGCGGTCAATGGGGATGGGGGGAGCCTCTGGTTGATTTTTTCGACACTACACGGATCAACGTGGACAATCGAGCCATCGGGGGACGTAGCAGCCGCTCCTACATCATGGAAAACCAGTGGGCCGAGACACTGACATTCGTTAGGCCAGGCGATGTCATTATCTTCCAATGGGGCCACAACGACGACGGTCCACTCGATGATCCTGCCCGTGCTCGCGGTACGCTCCATGGCGTTGGCGATGAGACGAAGGAGATCGAAAACCCAATTCTCGGAATTCACGAGACCGTGCACACTTACGGCTGGTATCTCCGAAAGTATGTTGAAGACACCAAGGCTAAAGGAGCGATTCCGATCCTCTGCTCTCCGATCCCTCGTAAAACATGGAAGGATGGAAAGATCGTTCGGAATGCGGCCAACTACGGTGGTTGGGCTCGTCAGGTTGCGGAGCAGGAGCACGTCGGCTTCATTGACCTGAATGAGATCATCGCCCGCAAATACGATGCTCTTGGAGAAGAGAAGGTAGAAGCGCTTTTTGCCGATCCGCATACCCATACCAGCCGAGCAGGCGCCGAGCTAACGCCGAAAGCGTCGTGTCCGGCCTGAAGGCGCTCCCTCATAATCCGGTCGCGGCCTATTTTTCGACTAAAGGGAAGGCAGTCACGGCTTACATCGAGTAGCGAAACTCAGAGTGCAGCCTTTACAAGGTCTACATCCTGCCACTCTCCACGCTCGATGGAGGCACGAATCTGTGCTGGCGTTTGGCCCTTCTTTGTCTGCTCGTAGGCGTAGACCGCTTCTTTCATACAGGTTGTGCAGGTTGCTCCGTGAGTTCCTTCAAAGCAACTGTGCAGGCTGTTGTGGCGCAACTCACGATCACAGTGGCAATAGCAGGGCTGCTGATGCAGCACGGTGGGAATGGCAGCCGCCATCTTGTATGCGGTCACCTGGTAGGCGTGGGTGAAATAGATTCCGGTCAACTGATTGCCGCTTAGTACGGGGGGAAGAGGCTTTACAGGGGCACTAGCGTTATAGGCCGGCACATCGTCCGAAGGGTTTGTCCATTGCGCGGAAGCCGCAATCGTCACTAATCCAAGGGCAAAGCATCCAAGGAATCGCTTCATCCCACTATCCTAAACCCTGTGTGTCCAAAGGGCAGAATGGCGACTAAATCGAGCGTTTGGGATCAACGAAAAGGTGAAATTTATGGCCGAAATTGCAAAAAAAAGGCGGCACGAACGGTGAATTGCTCGTGCCGGGAGGCCAGTGACGCAACTTGTATCAGCCGAAGAATGCTGTTCAGGCTGAAAAACTCTCACGAGCGGATACTCACGACTCGTTGAATAGAAATATACCACAATATGGATGCACGAAAAGCAAAAATATGTTCAATCATAGAAATTAGCCGAATAACAGCCTGTTCCCAGTCGTGCAAAGTGAGTGAAACATTCCATTAACTCATTGTTTTTCAGTTATTTACTTGTCCAATCCGTTATTTTTCCCCGGAGATTGATCATTTCGTGGGAAACTCAACGTCCAGCTTCGTTGCCATGTCCGTATCGCGCTTTGTGATTCCCCCGGCATCGTGAGAGACAAGTCCGAGAGATACCCGGTTATAGCGGATATCTATGTCGGGGTGATGTCCGGCTGACTCGGCGAGTTGTGCAACGCGATTTACAAATGCCATTGCCTCTACGAAGTCTTTAAATGTCCACTCCCGGATGAGTTTTCCGGCTTCAAGCTTCCATGCTGGATGGGTTTTCAATGTCTCTTGAATCTCCGCCGGGCTCAGTGATTTTGTCATGGGTATAACCTCGCGTCTGCGATGCTAACGTCGTTATTTGCCAGAGGCAACCTGCATGTGCGAAAAGTTGATTGATTTCGTTTTGGGCTGCTCTGCGATTACTTCGCGGAGCCCATGCCAGGTGTCTTTGGGCAGGGAGAGGAATCGTTTTACGATCTCAGGGTCGAATTGTTTGCCTGCGCACTCCATGATCTCTTCGGTGGCTTTGGAGAAGGATGTTCCTTTGCGATAGGGGCGGTCGGAGGTCATGGCGTCGAGGCGAGTCGGCGATGGCGAAGATGCGGGCGCCTAGGGGGATTTCTTCGCCTCGGAGGCCGCGTGGGTAGCCGGTGCCGTCGAAGCGCTCCTGGTGGGCGTAGACGATCTCGGCGGCGTCGCGCAGGAAGGGGATTTTGCGCACCATCTCGTAGCCGCGTTCGCAGTGTTGCTTCATGATTTCCATCTCTTCGGTGCTGAGTCTTGCCGGGTTTGAGAAGGATGCTGTCGGGGGTGGCGATCTTGCCGATGTCGTGCAGGAAGGCTCCGCGTGCGATGGTGCGTAACTCCTCGGATTCCAATCCCATAGCCTGCGCGAGGGCGATGGTGTAGGCGGTGACGCGTCTGGAGTGGCCTTCGGTCTCTTCGTCGCGGAGGTCGAGGGCGTCGCCCATGGCTTCGAGAGTGATGTCGTAGCTGCGCTCGAGGTCCTGCATGGTGGAGCGGAGACGTCCGGTGCGCGCGGAGACGATGGATTCGAGGTTCTGGCGGTAGAGTTGTGTTCTGTTTGCGGAGGCGGCCTCGTGTCGATTGCGTGCATGACGACGCTTTCGAGCTGCTGTGCGCTCGAAAGGCTTGAGGAGATAGTCGATGGCGCCGCGGCGGAAGGCGCTGGTGACTACGTGGAAGTCATTGATTCCACGGTGAGCATGACGACGGGAATGGCGGGGTGGTCGGTGCCGATGTGGTCGAGTAGGGTGAGGCCGTCGGTGCCGGGCATCATGATGTCGGAGAGGACGAGGTCGTAGTCGGGATCCTGCTGAAGACGGGTGATGGCTGTCTCGGCACTTTCGGTGGTAGTTGCGGCATAACCGCTTCGTTCGAGCAGGGTTGCGGCTATGGCTCTTACGGGTTCTTCGTCGTCGACGACCAGAATTCGTTCCTGCATGGTTGCTCTATCGGCGGCGGATTCGGTTTGGTGATCTGTCTGTTTTTTTGTGGGGGGATGGAGAGGTTTTCGTTGATTTAGGGGTTTTTTTGAAGGGGGTTGCGGAAAAGTGTGGTGTTTTTTTGTGGTCAATTTGTGGCTCTTATGTGCATTTTCGTGGTTGTAAGGCGGTTGTTAAGTGCATGTTTCTCGGGGTCTAAAATTTTCCTTCCCTTGCAAGATATTTTTTGGTGGATTCCTGAATGGGAACCGATACTGACTTGTGGGTGACGTTTTCGGCTATATTCCAACTTCTGCACTGGTCAGGTGGAACTGAGAGGCGTCTATGCAACGTCGTGCTTCGGTTCTTGCCTTCTGCTTTCTTGCTGTGACGCTCCATGCACAAATTCAGGCTGTGGGCGACGTCTCCTTTGCCGTATCACTTACAAGATGTCCGGCGTGATCAACAACCAGTCCGCGGGCGACGCGGACGCTGGTAGTGCTAGTCGGTACGATCCATCGGCATTGCTCACAGCAGATGGCAAAACCCCGCTCGTTCCCACCTCAAGCGGAAAGGGAATGACGCGTGCACCAGCTAATGGGCGACCCTCGCTGTCATAAACATGCCCACTCACTGACGAACTCTGAGCTTGAGCGCTCACAATCAAGAGAAATGACATTAAGGAAACGATCGTTGTCTGCAGAAACTTCGTAAGCCTCCTCAGAGGAGATGTGTCGGAAATAATTCGAGTATTTCCAGAACCACTGGTAGGCTTCCTGGGATGAATTTGGAAACGCACATACTACCTACCAAGCTTGGATAATAACCTCGCATTGTCCGTTCCTTATGTTGTTGAGGATGTTCCAGTAGTGACGATCCGATTGGGCTAACGTGATTTGCATAATCTCTTGCAGTGATCTCGCTCCAGGTGAAATCGAGATTGTTGGCTGATCGCCCTTCCATTCACTCCCCCAAAAACCGTCAAGTCTAGTACAACTACTCGAGGCCAAGGCCTGCTCTAAGACGGGTTGATGTAACAGGCTGTACCAGACCTGTTTACGAGTTGCATTACTTATCCCCGGATAGTTGATATTGGTCTGTCCAACTTTGGCGGCCTTGCTCGGCCTTGAAAGAAGAATTCCATTTCCACTGCTGATCTTCCAAGATGCCCCCTCCAACAGAGCCGCGCACTCCTCAGCAAATTGAACTATCGTGCCACCATGAAAATCTAGTGACTCGCGTTTTTCTTTGCCATAGATAACATCTGCCTCCAATCCAATTTGGACGTTAGCTTGTTCAGCTGCCTTTCGCAAAACTTCTGGTACGCCTAATCCTTCAATGTGCATAGCTGGAATTGTCGTAGGAGCGTTCTGTACGAATGCCCCTTGCAAGGCACCTGGCAGCAACAAAATGACCACACCCGACCACAAAGGAATCCGTTTCATGGTCTAGCTTCCAAACTAACGAGAATAGTCAACTGTTTGCCTGACTCTAAAAGTAGGTAGGCCCTAGCGTCAGACGGCTCTAAATAGGACCAGTCTTCGTATCCGGAGCTAGTCACTTTCAACGAGATCGGATTATCAGGAAGTAGGAAAGAAAATTCGCCATTGGTAGAGTCTGTGGCATACATAACATTCGTGACGTCGGTTCTTCTAAGAGTGCAGCGAGCGAGACCAATTGGAAGCTTGGTTTTCGAGTCGACTACACGCAGGGTTACTCTTCCGTATGGTCGCGGCAATGCAATATTTCCGGCATGTACGGTTTCATTCGCTCTCACCGTTATTTCATAGGAGTGCGGATTCGAGTGTTGGAAGAGTAGCATCCTAGGATTCGGCACGCCGCTCGTTTCGTTCCACGCGTATACCCTATATCGGCCAGTAGGCAGCGGGGACAACATGAATCTCCCGTCCGCGCCCGAGAAAAGAAGATAGTGAACTCCCATTGTCGTGTCTCTCCAACGGAATTACGGAAACAGTTGCCCCTCTTACGGCTTTTCCATCCGCATCAACGACATAACCATCGGCGACACCAGTTTGCGCCTGTCCGGGACGAGCCAATAGTGGGAGCAGGATCAAGAAAGCGAGGTCAAGTCGATTCATAGGTCTCCTCAGGGTAGAAAAGTATGGCCTGTCAGGCTTGTGTTGTTGCCGGCGACGGTCGCCTCCGCGGCAGTGGTGACAGAAACGGCCCCAACAGTCCCAATGGTTGTAAAAGAACCATCCGCATTTTTTTGTTGCCATTGTTGATTAGCATATGTGAATGAGCAATTTATGAAAAAAGACTTCGGGCAAGCATTGAGACCGTCATCGAATTGAAATCCATTATTGGGAAGATCGTCACTGGAGACAAAACCAGCGTTCCCCGTCAGTACCGGATTGGAACAACTGTCAGTTGTATTCGGGACATTTTCCTTGAGATTGATTGCGTCGGTAATGGCTGTTGCTCCTGATCTCATTTCATAAGTAATGACCCGCCGCATACAGGACAGTCCCGCGCCGCAATCGAAGCTGCCGGTAGTATCATTCACAACAACGATCCGATCCGCCTTTAGCACAGTAATATTCTTCGTGTCCGGTGGTGAGCTTTGCCCGACTTATGCCATACACCACAGATACAGTGGGTGTTCCTGATGCGGTGCCAACCATTGAGACTGTTGCCATATTGGTATTGCTCAACGTCAATCCAGAACCCCCTGTAATGCTCCAGGAATAGGTGCCACCAGCAGGAGTTCCACTGGCGGTGAGAGTATAAGTCTTCGCGGTTCCGGTACCGGTTACGGCTCCAGCAGTAATTGTGGTGGTCGCAGGAGTTGAAATTCTGACAATCGGTGGATCAGACACGAACTGCGATGGAATGTTTTGAGAACACATGCCATCCGAAACGGAGCCATCAATAAAAGTGCTGCCCACGGTCACTCCAAAAGAGAGCAATGCTTGGGCCTGTACTCGATCCGGATATGCTCGCAACGCTAGGGTCTTCCGATGACCAGAAAAAGCTATAGCCGGAGCCTCCGGGTCCTACTGGGCTACCGGAACAACTGTTCGCGCAGACTTGAGTATCGATTTGACCAAAACCGATCGTTATTCCAAACCCAAAGACATCTGTTTCGCCAAATCCGTCAAAATTCGCCTGGCACAACTCCGCAATGAACCCGCAACTGAAGTTCCGGGCCATGGCTGTCTCAGTGTTGGATTGCAG
This sequence comes from uncultured Acidobacteriaceae bacterium, assembly GCA_963770055.1. Taxonomy (GTDB): domain Bacteria; phylum Acidobacteriota; class Terriglobia; order Terriglobales; family Acidobacteriaceae; genus Edaphobacter. The sequence goes on along the minus strand of CAVYOC010000006.1, from coordinate 1,068,223 downwards.
GATTCTACCCCTGCCTGCATTCGGGTTGGGGACATGCCAACCGTATCCGACCGGTCCAGATGTCGTTGGGAAGCAAAATACCTTTGTCGTCCTTAACCTTCTGCTTGACGAGATCGTGAATGCTGATGGCCTTCGTCTGCATAGGCTGCAATTGATAAGCCTTTCGCCAGACGGTCGAGCCTGCCGCAATCTCCACATTGAAATACTGCGGCGCGCTGCTGGTATTGAAGAGCAGGAGCGTAGAGTCTGTGCCGTTCTCGATGGACCACGGATGATTACCACCGTTTTGCGGGTCCTTCAGATCCTTGCCAAGCAATTCAACTTCGCGCAATCGAGAATCGCTTCTTGCCACAAGCTTGGCCACAACATCGCCGGGCGCACCGTCCGATATGATCAGAAAGGAGTTCTGCAAATTGGGGTCGCCTTTGAGGCTTGGTAGAGAAACCTCCTTGCTGCTCTGTGCTGGAACGATAACGCTTTCGACATCTCAGCACCTCAGGAGTCTCCCCGAAGTCTGGGCATAGCGAACGGTTACGTGCGCGTCCTTGTTGGCAAAGTTCGCCAGCGCCACCGTCGGCGTATAGCTCCGGCAGGCAATTGGACGGCAGAGCCTACCGGGACGCCTGTGAACACCGTGGTGGCGGACTTGACCATTCCAGGATCGGTGAAGGCGACGGAGCTGAAGTATCTCTTGTCTCTTGAGCCATGGGGAGCGAGCGCGAAGGCAGCGAACGATCCCGGCGTGGAATCGGTCTCAAGCGCGATGCCGATCGGGCCGTGCGCTTCATCGCGAGAATCCTCTGCGTACCTGCGGAAATCAGCGCCGTGAACAGCCTCTCCTGAGCACGCCTCGGTCAGCAGAGTCTCTCCAGCGGACAACTCGACTGCCTTCGAAAACTTGATGCCGTTCTTCGCCAGACATTGCACTTGCACATGTTGTCGCATAGTAGAAAGACTCGTGATCGCAACGATCGGTGAGCCTTCACCTCTGTCGGCCACAGCCCGAAGGATTTGAGAGCCTTCCGCGCTCGGCATCGAGATCTCCTGGTCGAGGTAGTTCGGGGGGGAAGACAATCGCGTCATCGATAATACGGCCGTAATGACGACACCGCTCAAGTCCGGACTCTACATCACCGTAATGCTGCCCGTCGTAATGCCCGAAGCTCTCGAAGAGTCGAGCAGTTTGCGGGATATCCAGCTGCTGCTGACTGTCGGGTTGAAACTGCACGCGCCTGGTGGCAACCGTCTTGCCATCGAGCGACCGCACTGCGACGTCAGCATACGTCTGCACAGCACTTCCATTCACCGATGTCAGCGTGCTCGAAAATTCCCGTCATCGAGGAAAAGCGCAACAACCGCCTGCATCTGCATTATCGCCGGCGTGCTGTTACCTGAGGTTTTTTGCTTTGGTGTTGCCGCATCCGCGACGCTTAGGAAGAGAACAAATAATGACGAGAGGAGGACAGACTTCACAACTGGACGCATATGGAACTCTCCTAGCGATTCAGTTCGTGACTCGTGTTCAATTGAGCGAGGAGATGTAACAAAATCAAAACTTTATTTGTCAAGCAAAACTAAAAATCCTTCTTTCTTCCCGAGGCTTTCTTTTGGGCGACCCAGCCGGGTTTGGTGGTTTGGCGGGCCCGACCGAGGGCTAGTGCGCCTTCGGGGACGTCTTCCGTGATACTGCTGCCAGCAGCGATGTAGGAACCTGCGCCAATGGTGACGGGGGCAACGAGGTTCGAGTCGGAGCCTACGAAGACTCCATCGCCGATGGTGGTGCGGTGCTTGTGAACGCCATCGTAGTTGCAGGTGATGGTTCCAGCACCGATGTTGACGCGCTCGCCGATGACGGCGTCGCCAAGGTAGCTGAGGTGGTTAGCCTTGGACCCTTTGCCGATCGTGGTCTTTTTGGTTTCGACGAAGTTGCCGAGGTGGACTCCTTCGCCGATGCGACTTTCGGGGCGGAGGCGTGTGTAGGGGCCGAGTGTTGCGTTGTTGGCGACTTCGGATGAGTCGAAGATGCAGCCATTGAGCACAGTGACGTTGTCCCCGATGGTGGTGTTGGTGACGACGGAGTAGGAGCGGATGAGAGAGTCTGAGCCGATGCGCGTGTTGCCGAGGAGTTGGACGTAGGGCTCGATGACGGTGTCGGGGCCGATGGTGACTTCGGAGTCGATGACGCAGGTTTCGGGGCGGAAGATGGTGACACCGGAGGCCATGAGACGGCGGGCGGTGGCGAGGCGCATGGCGGCATCGAGGTGCATCATCTCGGCGATGGTGTTGGCACCGAGGACTTCGTCGACGAATTCGGCCTGGATGGCGACGACGCGCTTGCCTTCAGCGACGAGCATGGCGGCGACGTCGGTGAGGTAGAACTCGCCGTGGGCGTTGTTGGTGTCGAGGGCGTCGAGGTGGGTGAAGAGGGCGCGGGTTTCGAAGCAGTAGATGCCGGAGTTGATTTCGGGTGTATTGAGTTGATCCGGCTTCAGGGATTTTTGCTCGATGATGGCTGCGACTTCGGGTTTGTCAGGGTCGATGCGGAGGACGCGGCCGTAACCGGTGGGATCGGCGGGAACGGCGGTGAGGATGGTCATTGCGGCCTGCTCTGCGAGGTGCAGGTCGCGAACGGCGGCAATGGTTTCGGGGCGGATGAGAGGGACGTCTCCGGAGAGGACAAGAAGATGCCGGGGGAGGGGAGCGCCGGAGAGTTCGAAGTCGGCCTTGAGTATCTGCATGGCGTGGCCGGTGCCGCGCTGTTCGGGCTGGAGAACGAACTGGACGCCGGTGGGGGTGACGGCGGCACGGACACGGTCGGATTCGTGGCCGATGATGCAGTAGATATGGTCAGCCGGAACGACCTGTCTGGCGGCGGCGATGACGTGAAGGAGGAGTGCTCGGCCTCCGATCTCGTGGAGGACCTTGGGGCGCTTGCTTTTGAGCCGCGTGCCTTTGCCGGCGGCCATGATGGCGATGGCGAAGCTGTTGGATTCCATACAAGGATTATGGTCTCATGGAGGCTTGGAGCAGGGGATGCCACGAAGGGTGAAGGAGTGGGCGATTAATGGATCGCATTTTCGCGGGAGGCTAAGGTAACTCAAAACGCCGATGAGTTTGAGAGAAGTGACGGATCACAAAGCTAAGGGGCGATTTCTCTTTCGAGATTTCGCCCCTGTGCTTTCCGATTTGTCGAAGACCTGGTTCGGTACCCAAGTCACAAGCGATTGGGAGTCCAGAGTTATTCGGGACTTGCGAGCGGAGCCCGCCGTTCCCCGTACCCCGTCCTATCATTCGCCGTAAGAGCTTTCTCGTGCCATCCGCAGCGGCCCAGTTTCCCGAGTGCTGCGTGAGTCTCATTTCGATTCCTCTTGCGAGGCTCGCTTCTGATTCCCTTGCGGGTCTCGTCTCCGATGCTCTTCCAAGTTCCGTTGCCGGTTCTCTTCCAAACCTCAGTGCTGATTCTCATCCGGAGTTCCTTCCCCGGTTCCCTTGCGGGTTCCGCTTCCGGTTCCCCTGGAGTTCCTTTCCCGGACCTCTTTCGAGTTCCGTTACCGGTTCTCCGATGGCTCTTGTCTACTCTCTCCTTCTGGAGGATTGCTCCTCCCGTGAAGAGAACATTACTCCGATTGCGGAGAATGTGAAGGGGGTTTTAAAGCCATATTTTTGTGGAAATTCACCGTAATTTGTGGAAATGCGATTTAGGTGACGGTACTGCAAGAGATAGGGTCAGACGGCTTCTGTTGATATCTCACTTCTTGTGAGACCCAAGCGCTGGGCATCGCATGAAAGAGTCTGAACATCTAAGTTGAACCTATGTTCAACGCAAGAGCTTACTCTGCTGCCAGTGCGACATCGCCGCTAGCATCCACTACGATCGTGCGGCGCGATCCAACCGCGAATGACGTGCAGATGGAGATACTCTTCTGCGGCATCTGTCACTCCGATCTTCATCAGACACGCAATGAATGGAGTGGTGTGATGCCCACCGTTTATCCGTGTGTTCCGGGACATGAGATTGTTGGGCGCGTTACGAAGGTCGGCGCGGGTGTTAGGAAGTTCAAGGTCGGCGATATCGCGGCTATTGGCTGCATGGTTGATTCCGATGGGACTTGTTCGGAGTGTAAGGAGGGGCTTGAGCAGTTCTGTCCGAACCTTACTTTGACTTATAACTTTCCTGACAAACACACCAGCGGGGTGACTTATGGAGGCTACTCGGACAGCGTGGTTGTGGATGAGAGGTTTGTGCTGAAGGTTCCGAAGAATCTGGATTTGGCTGGCGCTGCGCCTTTGCTTTGCGCGGGCATTACGACTTACTCGCCGATGCATCATTGGGGAGTTGGCAAGGGGAAGAAGGTTGGAGTTGTCGGGCTGGGCGGGTTGGGACACATGGGTGTGAAGTTTGCGCATGCTCTCGGAGCGCATGTTGTCTTGTTTACGACTTCACCAGGCAAGAAGGACGATGCGCTTCGACTTGGCGCGGATGAGGTTGTGATTTCAAAGAACGCCAATGAGATGGCGAAGCATGCAGGGAGCTTCGACTTCATTCTGGATGCGGTGTCTGCGGATCACGACATCAACGCTTATCTCAGCCTATTGCGCCGGGATGGAAACATTACGCTTGTTGGCGCGCCGGAGAAGCCGCTGGCCGTGTCTGCTTTCAATTTACTGTTCGGGCGGAAGAGTCTTTCCGGTTCGCTGATTGGCGGCATTGCTGAGACTCAGGAGATGCTCGACTTCTGCGGGAAGCACAATATCACTGCGGATGTTGAGGTTATCCCGATTCAGAAGGTCAACGAAGCTTATGACCGATTGTTGGTGGCTGATGTGAAGTACCGGTTTTCGATCGATATGGCTTCGCTTAAATCTGCGTAAACAAGACAAGAGCGATTTCGAATTCCCGACTGCCTGCTGGCTGGATTGCAGGCGTCGGGATTTTTTAGTTGGTTGTAATTCGTTAGCGGTTGACGATGGCTACGCGGAAGGGTGGTTTGGTGGCTTCTGCGGGGTCTTGCGTATAGGTCTCCGAGGTCTTGGCTGGGTCGTAGCCGCGCCAGAGCCAGGTTAGCTCGTCGGCGAACTCGGCTGCGCCTTCGGCCTGAGAGTGCGGGCCTTTGCCGAAGGTGAACTGGAAGTCGTAACCCTTAAGCTTGAGAGCGTTGGCTATGCGGATGTTGGCAAGAGGCCAGGAGCCGTAGTTGGGATTCTCCTGATCGTTGCTGCCGTCCTGGATCCAGACGCGGATGTTGCGATGGGGTTCGCGGAGGATTTTTTCGGGGTAGTCCTGGCCGCCGTCGGGGTTGGCGGGATCTTCTTTCCACTGGATGGCGGTGAAGGAGCCGATCCAGGAGATGACGCGGGAGAACTCGTCGGGGCGTTGCCATGCAGCGTTGAAGGAGCAGATGCCTCCGGAGCTGCTGCCGGTGATTGCGCGTGAGTAGGCATCGGTGCGGAGGTTGTACTGTTTGGCGACTTCGGGGACTAGCTCGTTGAGGAGGAAGCGGTCGTAGCGGTCGGAGACAGTGTCGTACTCGGTGGAGCGCAGGGAGTCTTTGAGGGTGCGCGACCATTTCTTGCTGTAGGCATCGACGAAGGTGTAGGTGGGTGTGCCGGGTGAGGCTGAGATGTCGCCGGGGTTGGTAAAGATGGCGATGATGACCGGGATCTTGCCGGCGGCGATGAGGTTGTCGAGGACGTTGAGAGCGGGATGGCCACCCTTGCGGTTGAGATAGCCTTCGCCGTCCTGAAAGACCATCACGGCTGCTGGTTTTTTAGCGTCGTACTGGGCGGGGACGTAGATCCAGTAATCGCTGACCATGCCGTCGTAGATCTGGCTGCGGATGTTGAGGCGGTCGGAGAGTTTGCCGGTAGGAACGCTGGGTTGCTGGAGGAGTTCTGCGGGGAGCGGCGGAGGCGGAGGGGCGATCCCGGAGTTAGGGCCGCCGGGGCGCGGTGGGGTGGTCTGTTGTGCGGTCAGCGAAAGAGTGAGAGCGGCGAAAAGAGTTGTGACGAGGATGCGGTGAATGCGCAAGGAGGGTCTCCTTCGGGTGTGCGAGTGACGGCGGATGGCTCGGTCTGAGTTGAGAGTAATACGGCATTGGTTAACGAAGTTGCGATGGGGTGGATTTGTCTCGTGTGATTGCGGCGGCGAGGAGCAATAGAGTTCCTGCGAAGAGAAGCGTGTCGAAGACGTAGTTGATGCCTTCGATGATTTGGCCGGTGCCGTGGGCTTGAAGGAGGATTGGAAGGTAGAGAAGGAAGGTGAGGACTGTCATCGCAAGGCCCGCGATGGCGGCAGCGGCTCGAGCGCTGCGATTGACGAGGATGGCGAGGCCGGTGATGAGAAGAACAATTCCGGTGAGCGATGCCCAGAGGACGGGAAGGGGGACCCAGGCTGGAGTCATTTTTGGGAGGGGAACGCCAGGTGCATTGTAGGGATGGAAAAAGTGCATGATGGCGAAGAAGATGAGGGTGAAGCCGAGGTAGATACGAGTGACTGGAATGAGTGCACGCCATCGAGGACGAACGGTTGCGGCTAGAGCGAGAGCGCCAGCAGCGAAGGCGGTGTCGCGGATGAGGACTGTCCAGAGGATTCGACCGTGCGGGCTGGCGATGATGTTGGGAAGGTGGATGGTGGCGACGAAGATCAGAATCAAGAGCGCAAGAAGAGGCGCCGAGCATGAGAGGTATTTCTTGAGAGCAAGGCTGATCGCGGCGAGGAGGAGACACACTCCGACGAAGTAGACCCAAAAGAGCCGCGCGGGCATCCATGCGGGAACGATTGGGAGGAGGGAGCTGCCGCCGGCGAGGTGTTCGGCTGCGAAGACGGCGAAAGATGCGGCGACGAAGGTAGGGCCGAGGACGATGAACCGGTCAAGGAAGTTACCTGGGGCGGAGGCGACGTCCTTCTTTGCGGAGATAAGGCCGAGAATGAGGAAGGCCGGTCCCGCGATGCAAGGCCAGAGTGCGAAGCTGGAGACCACGGAGATCCTTTCCCAAGTTGCAGATTGATTTGCAGACGCGACTCGTCTCCCTGGGATTGATGAAGAGATCGAGAGTCCTGATGGTACTTCTGAGTTTGTCAGGGTGCAATAGTTTATGGATGCTTCGGGCGATGGCAGGAGAGAAGCTAAGCGCCCAGGTCCTTTTCGAGCACGACGAAGTGGAGGTCGTTGCGGAGGGGGCGGCCAAAGCGCTCGTCGCCGTAGGGGAAAGGGCGGGTTTCGGGGGTGAGGATGTAGCCTCGGCGCTGATACCAGGCGATGAGGGCGTCGCGGACGTTGACGACTGTCATCTCGATGCGGCGAGCACCGTGTTGGCGAGCGAAGTCTTCCGCGGCGGTGAGGAGGGTGCTGCCTAGTTTTCTTTTTTGGAGGCCGGGGTGGACTGTGAGAAGGCCGAGGTACCAGGTGTCATCACTTTTCGGATCGAGAAGGACGGTTCCGAGGAGAGGGCCGTCTCGCTCGTCGCGGCAGGTGAGGAGATGGGCGTTTGGCTTTGCGGCGAGATCTTCGCGGAGAAGGGGTTCGTTGAGGCGCTGGCCTTCGATGAAGACTGTTTCGGTGTTCCAGCTTGCTGTGGGGCCAGTGCTTCGGAATGCTAGGTTGATGAGGTCGATGATGGCAGGGTATTCGGATTCGGTTGCGGGGGCGAGGTGCATTGGTCTAGGTTATCGCGCCGGGCCGGACGGTTTACTTCCCACCCTTCGCGATGAGACGCGAAGGATGGGGCACCCTGGCGGTTGCGGTTCGTTGAGGGTTGCGCTCCCTAGTGTGAGGCTTTGCGAGTGGCTTCGAATTCGTCGCCGGGGTTCCATTCGATGGGTGGTTGCGTGATGGAGAGCCAGCCGAGTTCGATGCCGAGTCGGCAGAGAGTGGCGTTGCCGGTGAAGTCCCAGTCTTCGTGGAAGTTGTCGGAGACGTTGTGGTAGTCGTTTTTGTTGTAGTTGGCGGATTGGGCGCGGGACCAGGCTTCGTCGTGTCCTTTGTAGGTGCCGCCCTGGCCGAGTGAGAAGGCCGGGACTCCGGCGTGGGCGAAGGAGAAGTGATCGGAGCGGTAGTAGCCTCCTGCGGTGTCAGGCCGCGGGGCTGGGATGGTGTAGTTGAATTCCTTCGCGACGGCTTCGATGGTGGGGAAGAAGGTGGTGCGCTGGGCTCCTCCGGCGTTGAGGTGGTCGCCCTGGCCGAAGGGAAGGATCTCGTCGAAGTTGAGGTCGAGGTTGATCTGGCGGATGGGGCGTGGAGGATGTTGCGCGAGATAGGCGGAGCCGAGAAGGCCCTGCTCTTCTGCAGTGACGGCGGCGAAGATCATTGAGTAAGGCGGAAGGACTTTTGCGGCGGTGAGGGCGCGAGCCATCTCCATGATCATGGCGGTGCCGGTGCCGTTGTCGCCTGCGCCATTGAAGATGCTGTCTTCGCCGGGTTTGGCGTCGGACTTGATTCCGAGGTGATCGTAGTGCGCGGTGTATATGACGGCCTGGTCGCGTGCGGTGCGGAGGACGCCGGGAAGGATTCCGATGACGTTGGGTGACTGGAAGTTGCGGACTGTGCTGACGATGGTGGCGTCGAGCTTGATGGGGAGCTCGCGGGATTTGAAGCCGGGTTTGCCTGCTGCGGCGAACTCGGTGTCGAAGTCTGTGCCGCTGGCAGCGAAGATCTGTTTGGCTACGTCGAGTTGGATCCAGCTTGCGGCTTCGAGGTGCGGATTTTCGTCGTGGGCGAGGAAGGTTTTTTCAGAGGTGTTGGAGTTGCGGACGACGTCCCAGCCGTAGGCGGCGAGGTCGGTGCGATGGATGATGAGCGCGCCGATGGCTCCTTTGCGGGCGGCCTGCTCGAACTTGTAGGTCCAGCGGCCGTAGTAGGTGAGGGATTTGCCGCCGAAGAAGGTGGGGTCGTCGGAGGGCGGGTCGTTGACGAGGCAGAGGATGACTTTGCCTTTGACGTCGATGTTGGCGTAGTCGTCCCAGTGAAACTCGGGTGCGGTGATGCCGTAGCCGACCCAGACGATGGGAGCATTGAGCGCGACGGAGGGAGTGAGCTTCTCGTTGAAGACTACGAAGTCATCGGCAAATTTGAGGTGGATGGGTTGGCCGGATTTTGGAGTGAGGGTGAAGGCGGTTTTGATGGGGTCGGCTTTGACGCTGGTGAAGTCGACCTGCTGGAAGTAAGTGCCGTTGTCACCGCCGGGTTTGAGCCCGTAGCTTTCGAACTGGGCGGCAATGAATTTGGCTGCGAGCTGGCCGCCGCGCTGGCCGGGGTAGCGGCCCTCGAGGAGGTCGTCGGAGAGGAATTTGTCGTAGGCGCGGATGGAGCTGGCGTCGACTGCGGATTGGGCTGCGGTTACGGCGGGTGGGAGGGTGTTTTGTGCGGCGAGTGGAAGGGATGCGGCGAAGAAGGCTAAAGCGAGATGTGGGCGGGGCATAGGTCTCCGGTGTAAGAGAAGTTTACCCGAAGGATTGGGGAGTGACGGTTGGGGAGAGCTTTATGTCCCACCCTTCGCGATGAGACTGCGAAGGATGAGGCACTCCGGGGAATTCTCCATGTCCAAAGGCTACGCCGCTCTCGGGATCATGTGGAAATTCAAAGTGCGCCACTACCGAATCTCTACGTCCCACCCTTCGCGATGAGACTGCGAAGGATGGGGCACCCGAGCTTTTGTGGTTCGTTGAAATCCCAACTCAGTTATTCGGCGGATTTGGGGTGGGGTGGTGGTGGGATGGTGATGTCGACTGGGTTGACTTTGCCGAGGCTGTCGAGTTTGGGGGTGATCTGGGATTCGTTGCCTACTACGATGATGGCTAGTTTGGAGGTGTCAATGTATTTGTTGGCTACGCGGGAGACGTCGGCGGCGGTGACTTTTTCTATGCCGGCTTTGTATTTTTCGAGGAAGTCAGTGGGGTAGCCGTAGAAGGCGAGGGTGACCTGCTCGTTGAGGGTTTTGTCGGGCGAGTCGTAGTGGAAGATGAAGGAGTTGAGGAGTTGGTCTTTGGCCTTGGCGAGTTCGGCGGCGGTGGGTGGGTCGGTTTTGAGACGGTTGAGCTCGGCGAGCATAGCCTCGGTTGCGGCTACGGTGCTTGGGCTCTTGGTGGCGGCAGTGACGTAGAAGATGCCGGGGTGGTCGTAGCTGGCGCTGAAGGATCCGTCGACGGAGTAGGCGAGGCCGAGCTTGGTACGGACGTTCTGGACGACGCGGGAGCCGAAGCCGCCGGAGAAGATCTCGTTCATCACGCTGAGAGCATAGTAGTCGGGGTTGTTGCGTTCGGTACCGAGGCCGACGATGAAGACGTTGGATTGGTTGACGTCGGATTTTTCGACGAAGTTGACGGTGTGTTTCGGGTCGGTGAAGGTGATTTTTGCAGACTCGAACTGCTGCGCCGCGAGGGAGGGGCTCGAAGGCGGTGCGGAGTTTTTTCTCCATGACGGCGCTGTCGAAGTCGCCGGAGACCCCGATGATGATGTCGTTGGGGACAACGGTTTTGTCGTGCCAGGCTTTGAGGTCGTCGAGGGTGATGGAGTCGACGGTGGCGTATTCGGGCTGGCGTGCGTAGGGATTGTTGGCGCCGTAGGCCAGTTTGATGGCTTCACGGACAGCGATTCCGGAGGCGTCGTCGTTGCGGCGAGAGATAGAGGTTTCGAGCTGGCCTTTGGCTAGCTGGAGCTTTTCAGCTTTGAAGGCGGGATGGAGGAGGAGGTCGAGGGTGTTGGCGAAGACCGTGTCGAAGTCGCCTTTGAGGCTGGACCATGAGACGGAGGTAGAGCCGCCGCCGCCGCCGGTTTCAATGGAGGCGGCTTTGGCTTCGAGCTGGTCGTCGAGCTTGTCGCCGTCGATGGTTGGAGTGCCGCTGGTGCGCCAGGTTTCTCCGTAGAGGGAGACGAGGCCAGCCTTTGCGGCGGACTCATCGCGGCTGCCTCCGCGGATGAGGATGAAGCCGTTGATGAAGGGGAGTTCGTGGTCTTCCTGCAGGAAGATGGTGAGGCCGTTGGCGAGCTCGATGCGCTTTGGTTGTTTCGGTTTGAAGGCGTGGAGCGGTGGGATGGAGATTTTTTTCCACGGCTGAGTTGCCGGTGTGGATGGTGGTGTGGATTTTGCGGGCGCAGTTTGCGGGTGGAGGGGAAGTGCGGTCAGGAGGAGGGTTGCGGCGAGAGTGCCGGCTGCGAATCGAGTCTTCACTGTCTTCATTTCGCACCTCCTTCGTTCTGCTGGGCAGGCGTTGCCAGCATGGCGGTTCCGGAGACGGTGCTGGGGGCTTTTGGTTGAGGCGGCATGAACTCTCTGCGCGCACTGGTGCGGTTTTCGTTGGTGAAGATCTGGTTGGCTACGCGGCGAATGTCGGCTTTGGAGACCGCGTCGATCTTGTCGAGCTGGCGGAAGAGCTGTCGCCAGTCTCCAAACTTGGTCTGGTATTCGGCTAGCTGGCGGGCGAGGCCTGCATTGTTGCCGAGGCCGCGGAGGAGGTCGGCGCGGGCACGGGTTTTGAAACGCTGCAGTTCTTCGTCGGAGACGTCTTCGTTCTTGAGACGGTCGATCTCTTTGTGGATCGCGGTGCGCATCTCGTCGGGTGTGTGGCCGGGGAGTGGAACGGCGTAGACGGCGAAGAGGCTGGGGTACTTGTCGCCGGGGAATCCACTGAGGCCCTGGGATTCGGCGGCGATGGCCTGGTCGCGAACGAGCGAGCGATAGAGGCGGGCGGTGCGGCCGTTGGAGAAGATGTCGGTGATGGCATCGTAGACGGAGTCGTCAGGGTCGCGGTAGTCGGGGCGGTGGTAGCCCTCGATGTAGAAGGGTTGCGTGGCTTCGCGGATGGTGACAAATTTTTCGGCGAACTGCGGCGGCTCGACGGTAGTCATGGGCTCGGGTTTGGGCCCGGCGGGGATGGGGGCGAAGTAGCGTTCGAGGATGGGCATGGTCTCGGAGGCTTTGATGTCGCCCACGACGGCGACGACGATGTTGGAGGGTACGTAATACTTTTTGTGGAAGGCTTCGGCCTCAGTGGCGGTGACCTGGCTGATCTCACTCTCCCAGCCAACGCCGGGGCGGCGGTAGGGATGCGCAACGTAGGCTGCGGCCTGGAACTGCTCCAGCATGCGGCCGTCGGGGTCGGAGTCGACACGCATACGCCGCTCTTCCTGGACGACGTCGCGCTCTTTGTAGAACTCGCGTTCGACGGGGTGGCCAATGCGCTGGCTTTCCAGGTAAGCCCAGAGTTCGAGTCGGTTGGAGGGCATGGACCAGAAGTATTGCGTGGAGTCTTCGGCGGTGGAGGCGTTGATGCCAACTGCGCCATTCTGCTTCGGCGATGGCGGAGAACTGGTTGGGGATGACGTATTTTTGCGCCTCGGCCTGCGCGTCCTCGAAGGCCTTCTGGAGTTGTGCGAGTTTTTGCGGGCTCTGGCCGACGCGCTTGCGGAACTCGGCGTCGTAGGCGGCGTAGGCGAGTTCGACTTTGGCGAGTGCGATTTTTTCGGCGGGGTAGTTGGTGGTGCCGATCTCAGTTGATGCCCTTGAAGGCCATGTGCTCGAACATGTGGGCGAGGCCGCTGGCGCCTTGCGGATCATCGGCTGAGCCGGCGTCGACCAGGGTGTAGAAGCTGAAGACGGGGGCTTCGGGGCGCTCGCAGACGATGAGGGTCAGGCCGTTGGGAAGGACCTTGACGGTGGTGCGTTTTTCGAAGCTGGCGAGGTCTTGTGCGGGAGATGATGAGAGAAGGGCGACTGCGCAGAAAGCTGCGGCTGCGATCGTTCGTTTGAGTTGCGCCAAGTGTGTCCTCCGAAAGATTTCAGGCAGAGACCTAACTATATCGAAGCGATGAGCTGATGTTCCAGCGTTAGCGAACGAAGAGACGGTTCCATGTTTGACGTATTGGTGCCGGGTTCGTATGAAACTGATTCGGATTCGGCTTTGATGGCGGTGACGACGGCGCTGAATGGCGAGTCCAGTCGTTGCGTGGGGATGCGTGGCCGCGGCGGGTACAGTGGTCGGCTGCGAGGGACCAGTTGCCGGTTTGGATGGCTGAGACGAGCTATTCCTGATTTAGTTCGGGTTAAACGTGCCGTTTCGATGGGGGAAATACTATTTGACAACAATAATTCAAAGTATCTACAAAATACGGAACACGATGATATAAAGACTCGTTACTAAAAAGGCAGGCAACTGTGTGTTCAGGTCGGAGTTGAAACGCTAAACCAGCATGTCGCGACCCAAATTTTTTATGAGACCGGAAAGATAACCATGCCCACTGCTCAATCGTCCCGGTTTACGTTTACCCGCAGACAGAGTGCGTCGAACAAAACGCCGCGGCAGATCAACCGGAACCTTGTCTTCAATCTTGTGCGCACACGGCAACCGTTGTCGCGAGCGGACCTGGCGCGTATTTCCGGGCTGCAGCGGAGCACGGTTTCGCTGATTGTGGAAGATCTGATCAAGGAGAGATGGATTCTTGAGGGATCGACGGGACGGCCGCCGCGGGGACGGAGGCCGACGTTTCTGGAACTGAATCATCAGCGCGCCGTGATTGCACTGGACATTCATCCTTCGCAGACGACGGTTGCGGTGACCGATCTTGGCGGCAAGATTGTTGCACAGAATGTTGTGGCGTTGCCGGCTGATCCGAATAAGGCGATTCTGTCGCTGATTGCTGCGATCCGCAAGCTGATCGGGGCGCATAGCGACAAGTCTTTTGATGGAATCGGAATCAGTCTTCCGGGCCGGGCGGATCCGCGGCTTGAGAAGCTGATCTTTGCACCGAATCTGAAGTGGCCGGTCTCGAGCATCAAGTCGCGCATTCAACGGGCCACGGGATTGGACGTGGAGATGGATAACGTGGCGAATGCCTGCGCACTATCCGAGGTGTGGTTTGGCGATAGCGATGGGTTGCACGATCTGGTGGTGGTGAATGTTTCGGAAGGAATCGGGACGGGGATCTTTGCGAACGGTCAGCTATTGCGCGGCTCAAACGGGATGGCTGGAGAGTTTGGGCATGTGCAGATGGAGACGAATGGTCCGCAATGTGGTTGCGGGGGACGCGGCTGCTGGGAGACTGTCGCCTCGAATCGCGCGGGGCTTCGATATTACGAAGAACTGAGCGGAACGGCTGCGCCAAGCTTCGCTGCGCTGGTGAAGATGGCGCAGGGGGACGACGCTCATGCGATTAAGGCGTTGGAGAAGATGTCTTCGTATTTGGGGCGTGGGTTACGGATGATCGCGTCGGCTCTGGCGCCGAGCGAGATAGTGATTGTGGGCGATATCACGACGGCGTGGTACATGTTCGGGCCGATCATCGAGGCGGAGTTGAAGCAGAATGCTCTCTCGAAGGAGCCGAGGCTGCGGCCTTCGTTTGAGGGAAACACGGCTCGGCTGCGGAGCGCGGTGGCGCTGGTGATGAATGGAAGTCTTTTTTAGGAAAAAGGAAATTCAGGAAAAATGAAAATGTTCTCTCGTGCTGCTCTTTGTATGCCGCTGCTTCTTTGCGGCGTGGTTCTGAGTGCGTTTGTCTGGTCTGCGGGCGGAACCTGCTTTGCGCAGACTGCTCCTGCCGCTCAACCTGCTTCGGTTGAGAGAGAGCATGTGGGTGATGCACCGGACGATCCGGGTCCGCTGGCAACCGGTCTTTCGGCTGAGTTGAAGACGAAGGATATTGATGCGGCGATGAAGAAGGTCGCGGACTGGCAGGTCAAGGTCGCTGAGCCGAATTTCAACAGGCAGTGGACGTTTGCTGCACTCTATGACGGGCTGCTGGCAGCTTCGAAGACGACCGGCGACCCGAAGTATCGCGATGCTGTGCTTCATTTTGCTGAGCAGTCGGATTGGATGCTGCTGAATCAAAGGTTCCCTCATGCGGATGATCAGGCGATGGGGCAGTCTTACCTGGACCTTTACTTTCACGACAGGCAGCCACGTGCGGATGGCGGACACGAACGCGATTCTGGATAAGTTAATTGTTCGTCAGGATGACCCGAACAAGCTGCTGTGGTGGTGGTGCGATGCTCTGTTCATGTCTCCGCCGGTGCTGCTGCGGATGTACGAGATTACGCATGATAAAAAGTATCTCGATTACATGGATCATGAGTGGTGGCTGACTTCGGCGAGCCTCTACAACACGGAGAACCATCTTTATTTTCGCGACAGCCGCTACTTCACGCAGAAGCAGGCGAACGGCAAACCGATCTTCTGGTCGCGAGGCAATGGCTGGGTGATGGGTGCGCTGGTGAATGTGCTGCGGCTGATGCCGGCGGATTATCCTTCGCGGCCAAAGTATGTTGCGCAGTTCAAGGAGATGGCGGCAGAGATCGCTTCGATTCAGAGTGCGGATGGGTTGTGGCGGTCAGGGCTGCTTGATCCAGAGGCGTACGATCTGCCGGAGGTTTCGGGGTCGGCGTTTTTTACGTTTGGGATTGCGTATGGGATCAACGAGAAGATTCTTGATCGCAAGACTTATCTGCCGGTGGTGGAGAAGTCGTGGAAGGGAATGCTTGGGCACGTCTACGCGGACGGAAGACTGGGTTCGATTCAGCCGATCGATGGACAGCCCGGGAAGTTCAAGCCATCGGCCAGTTACGTCTACGGAGTGGGAGGCTTTCTTCTGGCGGGGTCGGAGATGCATCGCCTGGCCCAGCACTAGTCTTTTTACTGGCTATGGTCTTCACCATCCACAGCAATGGCTGGCGGATGGGAAAGTTGCGGACGACTTCGGGCACGGTGGGGTCCGGGTTCAGTGTCTTCCATAGTGCGATGTAGTCGTTTTGCTTGTAGGCGACGCCAGCGAAGAGCAGGCCGGGCTGGCGATTGGGGAAGTCGTCCCAGTGTTCGACGTCGTGTTTGTAGGGCCACGCATTTTTGTCTTTGATGTACGGATACAAGAAGGCGATGAGCTTGCGCATGCCGCGTCCGTCGGGAGTGGCGAAGGTCCAGAGGTTGTCGGCTACGGTGGAGAGCGACTGACAGATACCGCACATGACGTCGAGATCGAAGAGGCAGTAACTGTAGGGTTTGGTGCGGGCGAGTTCGAGCGGCAGAGAGCCGTCGGGAGCGATCTGCTCGGGGACAAGTGCGGTTTTGAAACGGTTACTGCACCATGCCATGACTTCGGAGTTGCCGGTGAAGCGGGCGAACTCGGCGGCTTGAAGGACCCAGCAGCTTCCGTGATTGTTTTTGGCGTCGCGCTCTTCCTGGCCGTTCTTTGAGGTGCGCATCCATTCGAGATATTGAGTGAACCAGTCTTTGATCCCGGGTGCGCCTTCGAGCGCTCCGGCGTTGGCGAGGACCGTTGCAGCGCGTGCGGGTTCGACGAGGTGGAGGGTGTCGATGATGCCGATGCCGCGGCCGTTGTTCAGGTTGAAGATGGCCTGCGCGTACTCGAGGTTCGGATTCATCTTGGTGGCCGGGTCGACGAACCATGCGCGGAGATGGTTGCCTGCTTGATCGGCGTACTTTTTGTCGCCGGTTAGCTCCCATGCGGCTACGAGCGCCGGGACGATGAGGCTGAGGCGAACCATGGCTTTGCGGTGGTCGTCGAAGTTGGCGGGGTTGGTGAAGCCATCGCGACGGATGTAAGGGCCGTTGGGATTTTTTTCGTCGGGCCACCAGTAATCACCCTCGGAGAAGTAGTCGTGCGGGCCGCCTTTGCTGCGTTCGCTATGCGAGGCGGTGACGGTGATGGGCTGCTCGGCGAGGTAGCGGTCGGCGGCGGCGAGAATGCGTGTGCGGTCGGTTGCGGCGACCAGGTCGTAGGGGGATTGATTCTTGTCGGCGGCAACAGGCTTGCACGTGAGGCAGGCTGCGGTTCCAATGGTCAAAGTAAGGAATTCGCGCCGGGTGAACGGTTGCATCTTCTTCTCGCTACCTGTTGCGATGGTTTGTTGTTCGCACAAACTTCGCTTGGGTCATCATACGCAGTTTCAACCCATTGTAATAATTGCGGGTTTAGAATGAATGGGTTGCGACATCGACCGACGGTCACTTGACGGACTGAATGGTCATTCAGTATGCTTCGCATCGTTCGGGTAAATTCCCGCTGGAGCCTTGCCTCATGCCTCCCAGTTCCGCTGCTGCATCCTCGTCCAAACACAGGCAGATCAACAAAGTGGCTGTCCTTGGGGCCGGTACGATGGGGTCGCGGATTGCGGCCCATATGACGAATGCGGGGCTGCCAGTGGTTTTGCTGGACATCGTTCCGCCGGATACGGACGCCAGTGCGCCGAAGGCTGAGCGGAACAAGATTGTGTTGGGGGCGCTGGATGGTTTGAAGAAGTCGAAGCCTGCGGCGTTTTATTCGCCGGAGAGCGCGCGGCTGATTACTGTGGGGAATTTTGACGATGATCTTGCGCTGATTGCGGACTGCGACTGGATTATTGAGGTGGTCGCGGAGAATCTTGAGATCAAGCGCGCGCTGCTCGACAAGGTGCAGAAGCACCGGCGTGCAGATTCGATTGTGACAAGCAACACGAGTGGGCTGCCGATTCACGAGATCGTTGAAGGCATGCCGATGGAGCTGCGGCGGCATTGGTTTGGGACGCATTTTTTCAATCCGCCACGGTATATGCGGTTGCTGGAGGTGATCGCGACTCCGGATTCCGATCCGGCGGATATGGCTGCGGTGGAGCACTTCTGTGATGTGCGGCTGGGTAAGGCGATCGTGCACGCGCATGACACCCCGAACTTTATTGCGAATCGCATCGGGACGTTTTCGATGAGCAATGCAATCGGTCTGATGCAGAAGCAGGGACTGACGATTGAAGAGGTCGATACTCTTACGGGTGCGGCACTCGGATGGCCGAAGACGGGGACGTTCCGGCTGGGCGATTTGGTGGGTGTCGATGTGATGGCGTTTGTGGCGAAGAATTTTGCGGCGCAGGCCGGGAAGATTGGCGATGAACGTGCCGATGTGGGGATGGCACCGTTTATCGGAACGATGATTGAGCGGAAGTGGCTCGGCGACAAGACGAAGCAGGGTTTTTATAAGAAGGAAGGGAAGGACGCGGAGGGGCGCGATCTGCGGCATGTTCTGGATTGGCAGACGCTCGACTACAAGCCGAGCATGCGGCCGAAGATTCCGGCGATCGAGATGGCGAAGAATGTGGAGTCGACGCATGTGCGGATTGCGCAACTGCTCCACGCAGACGCGACGAAGGATAAGGCGGCGGCGTTTTACTGGCCGTTTTTGACGGAGGTTTTTACTTACAGCGCGAATCGTGTGCCCCCTATTCAGAGTTCGATTGCGGACAATATTGTTGAGATCGATCGTGCTATGAAGGCCGGGTACAACTGGGAGCTCGGGCCGTTTGAGATGTTCGACGCGGCTGGGGTGCGCGCGACGACGGAGAAGATGCGGGCTGCGGGTGCGCCGGTTTCGGCGAATGTGGAGAAGCTGCTGGCGTATGCGGATGCGCAAGGTGAGGCGAATCCCACCTGGTACAAGGATGATGCTGCGGTGGCTTCGGGGCGGCTGTATTTTGATCCGGTTGCCGGGGAGTACAAGCCGGTGGTGACGGCTGAGGGTGTGACTTCGCTGGCGGTGATCAAGAAGGCAAAGGGTGTGGTGAAGAAAAATCCCGGGGCCTCGGTGGTGGACCTGGGCGATGGAGTGGCGGCGATTGAGCTGCACTCGAAGATGAATGCGCTGGGCGGCGATATTGTGAGCCTGATTACGCAGACGTTGAAGCCAACGAGTGAGACCGTCGGGAACTTTGAAGCGTTTGTGATTACGGGCGACTCGGTGAATTTTTCTGTCGGCGCGAATCTGATGCAGTTGCTGCTCGCGGTGCAGGAAGAGGATTGGGACGAGGTCGGAATGGCCGTGAAGGCGTTCCAGAATATGACGCAGGCGATCAAGTTTTGTCCGCGGCCTGTGGTGGTTGCACCTTATGGGATGTGTCTGGGTGGCGGGACGGAGATCTCGCTGCATGCGGCGGCACGACAGCCTCATGCAGAGTTGTATATGGGATTGGTCGAGGCCGGAGTTGGGTTGATTCCCGGCGGCGGCGGATGCAAGGAGATGACGATTCGCAGCGTGGAGGCGGGTTCGAGTATTCGCCCGGATGCGCGCGGCGAGGGCGTGGAGATCTTTGAGGCGCTGAAGAAAAACTTTGAGACGATTGCGATGGCGAAGGTGTCGACGAGTGCTGCAGAGGCACGCGGGCTGGGGTTTATGCGGCCTTCGGATAATGTGACGATGAATCGGGAGCGGCTGCTGACCGATGCGAAGCTGAAGGCTCGCGCGCTGGCGGATGCCGGTTATAGCGCTCCTGCGGTGAGGATGGATATTCCTGCTCCGGGAGAGAGTGTGCTGGCTACGTTGAAGCTTGCGGTGTGGACGATGCGGGAGGGGCAGTACATTTCCGACCATGATGTGAAGGTGGCAAACTGGGTTGCGTATGCGCTGTGTGGCGGGAAGGTCACGCCGGGGGCGTTGGTGAGTGAGCAGTATCTGCTGGACCTGGAGCGCGAGGCGTTTTTGAGTTTGTGCGGCGAGAAGAAGACGCAGGAGCGGATTGCGTTTACGTTGAAGACGGGTAAGCCGCTGAGGAACTAGTTGTCAGTTGTCCGTTCTCAGTTGTCAGTTACGGCGATGTAAGGAGTTGCCTTATGAAGGACGTGATTATTGCATCGGCGGTGCGGACGGCAGTGGGCAAGGCTCCGCGGGGGACGTTGAAGACGACGCGGCCGGATGATCTGGCTGCGTTTGCGATTAATGGGGCGCTCGATCGTGTGCCGCAACTGGATAAGTCGGAGATTGAGGATGTGATTCTTGGCTGCGCGATGCCTGAGGCGGAGCAGGGAATGAATGTCGCGCGTGTGGCGAGTTTTCGCGCGGGATTGCCGATTACGACTTCGGCGATGACGATCAATCGATACTGCGCTTCGGGGCTGCAGTCGATTGCGCTGGCGGCGGACAGGATTCGCGGCGGGTCGGCGGATGTGATTGTGGCGGGTGGGACGGAGAGCATGTCGTATGTGCCGTTTGGCGGGAACAAGATCTCGGTGAATCCGTGGCTGGTGGATAACTATCCGGGCTCGTATATGTCGATGGGGCTGACGGCTGAGCGCGTGGCGAAGCATTATGGGATCTCGCGCGAGGAGATGGACCAGTTTTCGCTGGCGAGCCACCAGAAGGCGCTGGCGGCGATTGCTGCGGGAAAGTTTGAAGATGAGATTGTTCCTGTTACGGTAACGAATGCTTCACCGAACGGGAAGGGTAAGGCGACGCCAGTTGAGTCGACCTTCAAGCAGGATGAGGGACCGCGCGCCGATACTTCGCTGGAGGCGCTGGCGAAGCTGAAGCCCGTGTTTCATGCGAGTGGGGCGGTGACGGCAGGGAATTCTTCGCAGACCTCGGATGGGGCGGCTGCTGCGGTGGTGATGTCGGCGGAGCGGGCTGCGCAGTTGGGGATTGCGCCGATGGCGCGGTTTGTTGCGTTTGCGTATGCGGGGTGCGATCCGGAGGAGATGGGGATCGGGCCGATCTATGCGATTCCGAAGGTGCTGAAGCTGGCTGGATTGTCGCTCGACCAGATTGATGTGATTGAGTTGAACGAGGCGTTTGCGGCGCAGTCGCTGGCGGTGGTGAAGGTGCTGGGGATTGATCCGGCGAAGCTGAATGTAAACGGAGGCGCTATTGCTCTGGGGCATCCGCTGGGGTGTACTGGAGCGAAGCTGACGGCGACGATTCTGCGGGAGATGGCTCGGCGGAAGGCGAAGTATGGAATGGTGACGATGTGTGTTGGTGGTGGGATGGGAGCTGCGGGAATTTTTGAGGCGGTAAACACATGAATCTGTTAACGAAACCAGCTCTCGCTTTTCAGGCCGCTTGGACGCTGCTCGCCTTGGCAGGAGGGCTAATTATCTTGTTTTTTTCTCTCGCGTCGGCAGCATGGAATGGCGTGAACTTTGTGATGGCCATCTATCTCATTCTGCCATTTGCCGGTTCCTTAGGGTTGTTTACAGTTCTCATTATGTCGACCTCCAAGAAGCTTTCGATCGTGTGGATAGCTGGTTTGAGCGCACTGGCGATTACGTGCGTGGCGTTGATCTTCTTGTTGGGATTCGTGTTTGGACGGGACCGAAGCCTTCCTCTCAATAACAGCGTAGAAATGTTTGGCATCCACGCGCCGTTGTTGGTGTTCTATGGATTTTCAATGTTCTCTTGCTCCATTCAATTCCTGTTATCGCTTTTCAAGCATCGGCAATTAAAGACATTGAGGTAATACCATGGCAACCATGACAACGCCTAGTCCGGCTGATCAGAAGATCATTCCTGGTGGAAGTTTTCTTATTACGGATCCGACTCCTGCGGATTGTTTTTTCCCTGAAGACTTCACCGATGAGCAGAAGCAGATTGCGGAGACTACGGCGAACTTTGCCTTGAATGAGATTGTTCCGCGATCGGAGCTGATTGAGGCGAAGGACTTCAGTGTGACGAAGATGCTGCTGCGGGAAGCGGCCGAGATGGGGCTGACGGCGATCGATATTCCCGAGGAGTATGGCGGTCTTGAGATGGATAAGGTGACCTCGGCGATTGTGGCGGAGAATATCGCGAAGCAGGCCAGCTTTTCGGTGAGCTTTTCGGCGCATGTTGGGATCGGGACGCTGCCGCTGGTGTGGTATGGCACCCCGGAACAGAAGAAGAAGTATCTGCCGGGGATTGCTTCGGGAGAGATTATCTCGGCGTATGCGCTGTCGGAGTCGACGAGCGGGTCGGATGCGGTGAATGCGAAGACGAAGGCGGTGCTCTCGGCCGACGGGAAGACGTACACGCTGAATGGCGAGAAGATGTGGATCTCGAATGCCGGGTTTGCCGATCTATTTACGGTGTTTGCGAAGTGCGCGATTCCGGAGGGGCCGGATGCGGGCAAAGAGAAGCTGACGGCGTTCCTGATTGAGCGAGAGACGCCGGGATTTTCGGTGGGGAAGGAGGAGCACAAGCTGGGGATTCGCGGGAGTTCGACGTGTCCGCTGATTCTGACGGACTGCGTGATTCCTGCGGGGAATCTGCTGGGCGAGGTGGGCAAGGGACATCATATTGCGTTCAACATTTTGAACGTGGGGCGGTACAAGCTGGGAAATGCGGCGGTTGGCGGCGCGCGAATGACGCTGAACAACGGAGTTCGTTATGCGATGGAGCGTAAGGCGTTCGGGAAGTCGATCTCGGAGTTCGGGCTGATTCAGGAGAAGATTGCGAACTGCGCTGTGGGAGTTTTTGTTGGCGGCGCGGTGTGCTATCGCACGGTGGGGATGATCGATCGCGCGTTGGCCGGCGTGGACAAGAACAACACGAAGGAGATTCAGAAGCGGATTGAGGACTATGCGGTCGAGTGCTCGATTGTGAAGGTGTGGGCGAGCGAGATGGTCGACATGGTTGTCGATGAGGTACTGCAGATCTTCGCGGGTTATGGGTATGTGGAGGAGTTTCCGGCGGAGCGGGCTTATCGCGATGCTCGGATTAATCGCATTTTTGAAGGGACGAATGAGATCAATCGGCTGATTATTACCGGCTGGCTGATGAAGTCTGCGATGAGTGGCAAGCTGGCGCTGATGCCTGCGATCAAGAAGCTGATGGATGAGGTGATGTCCGGGCCGAGCGAGAAGGTGGAGCGCGAAGGGCCGCTGGCCGATGAACTGGACCTGCTGGCGAATGCGAAGAAGCTGACGCTGTTTGCCGCCGGGGCTGCGACGCAGAGGTACATGCAGCAGATCGCGGAGGAACAGGAGGTGATGGGCGCGATCTCGGATATGATTATTGAGGTGTTTGCGATGGAGTCAGGGATTCTGCGCGCGGAGAAGATTCGCGCGGCGCAGGGCGAGGACGCGGCTGCGATTTATGTGGCGATGGCTCGGATTTATGCGGACAAGGCGATGGCTGTGATTGAGCTTTCGGCGCGCAAGGTGATTGCGGCGGTTGCGGAAGGCGATATGCTGCGGACACAGATTGCGATTTTGCGAAGGCTGTCCAAGCATGACTCCGCCGATACGATCGGTCTGCGACGTCAGGTGGCGCGCCATGTGATTCAGATGGGGAAGTACAATCTGTAGATCGCAGTTGGGCCATGCCTGACTGATTTCTGTTGATGATGCGAGCGACGAGTTTCCGGTAGTGGGTCAGTTTGGAAAAGCATACCCCAGGGGCTAAAGCCCCATAACACTTTTCAACACATACGGCACCCATTCGACTACGCTCGGGGCAGGCTCTGAAGCCGTGCCCTTAACAAAACTATTCAAACTGATCCACAACCGAGTTTTCCTAAACCCTTTGTTTCGCGCTCGTCCCCGTGAAGCGTTTCCCGGTTCTTTTCCCGAAGTGACCCCGGCGAAGAATCCCAAACAATCTGTTTACATCTGTAGGCGCAACATTTCGGTTTATCGTCTGTCTAAGCATGTGGGACATCGACCTTCTGGATGCTTCGAAGCCGAATTGCGGGCGTAGTGGACGTCCACGACATAACAAAACGTACTTTCAGGCAGTAAGGTAAAAATTATCCATGCGCAGCCGTTTCGTCTCTTTCTTTGTTGTTCCCTCCGTTTTTCTCGCCGCATTCAGTTCGTTCGTCCAGGCAGCCGTGCAGAACCGTATCGCGGGTGCTGTCAGTGGAAGCAGCCGGGTCGCGCTGCCGGGCAATGTGAGCGGTCATGCGAGGCGTGCCGTTGATCTGGGACCGGCACCGAGCGACCGAAGGCTCGAGTCGATGTCACTGCGGTTCAGCATGACGCCTGCTCAGGAGGCCGACCTGAACCAGTTGCTGGCGGCGCAGCTTGACCCCAGCTCGCCGAGCTATCACCAGTGGCTTACACCGGAGCAGTTTGGCGCGCGTTTTGGTCTCAGCAGTGCCGACCTGGCGAAGGTTTCCTCGTGGCTCACGAGCCAGGGTTTCTCGGTTACGAGTGTTGCGCGAAGTTCAACGTTCATCACGTTCAGCGGGACGGTGGCACAGGCGCAGCAGGCCTTTGGCACGCAGATTCATAGCGTGTCGCTGAATGGCGAGCAGCATATCTCGAACCTGGCGGATCCTACGTTTCCTTCCTCGATTGCGGGAGTCGTCAGCGCCGTCATCGGGCTCGACGACTTCAAGCTGAAGCCTCGGTCTCGCAGGACCAGCGTTACGGTTGATCCGGCGCATCCGCTCTTTACGCAGACGGTGTCCGCCAGACGGCGTGACGTGTCACTATATTGCGCCCGCGGATTTTTATACGATCTATGACGTTTCTCCGCTGACGACATCAGGAATCACAGGGGCTGGGGTCGGACATTGTGGCTCCAACACTACAACCTGTGGTGACATCGCTGTGATGGGACAAACCCAACTTATTCCCGCGCAGGTGACAGCCTTTCGTACGGCTGCGGGTTTTGCTTCCACGGCTCCACCGATACAGTTCCTGATCGGCAGGTCTGATCCCGGGCGTGAGCTCGTCGGATATTGACGAGGCGCAGCTCGACGTCGAATGGTCAGGTGCTGTTGCTCAAGGCGCTACGATTCTTTATGTCTACGAGTCAGCCCTGAATAATGGTCCTGAAGCTCGGCTTGACTTACGCAATCGACAACAAGGTTGCGCCGATCCTTACGATCAGCTACGGGCTCTGCGAGAGTTCGTGGGGAACATCTGTTCTGGCGAGCGACAATAAGATGCTTGCGCAGGCCAATGCTCAGGGACAGACGGTGATGGCTCCAACAGGTGATGCGGGCGGTACCGACTGCGACGTCGCAGGCGTTGCCACGGAAGGACTCAACCTGGACTTTCCGGGAAGTTCTCCTTATGTCACAGCCGCTGGCGGGACGATGTTCAGTGGAGACGTGAATAATTGCAAGCACGTACTGGAACAGTACGAATGGAACGAATGGAGGTTCGGCGATCAAATACATTCCGGAGCAGCCATGGAACTGACGACTGCCTCGGGTGGTCTGGACGCGGGTGGTGCGGGCGGCGGTGGAGCGAGCGCGTTCTTCTCGAAGCCTGCCTGGCAGACAGGAACGGGTGTTCCCAACGATAGCTCGCGCGATATACCTGACGTTTCTCTGAATGCCGCTGCGATGCACGATGGATACCTTGTTTGCAGCCAAAATGCTTCTGAAGGCGAAAGCGGCTGCACCACAATAGCTTCGTCACCTCGACCAATGTTGCGAATGTTTTCGGGGGAACTTCATTCGTCGCGCCGAGTCTGGCGGGCATTCTTGCGCTGGTGGAGCAGAAGCTGGGCACGACAGGTGGTCTGGGCAATATTGGGCCGACGCTTTACGGCTTCCTCAACGGCCCTACCTACACCAGCGTGTTTAACGACATTATTACGGGGAACAATTCCGTACCTTGTTCGCAGGGAACGTTGAACTGCCCGAGTGGCGGTTCCATCGGCTTCAACGCTGGTACGGGATATGATCTCGCGACGGGAATTGGCAGCTTCGACGTGAGCAAACTTGTGAACGGTTGGAGTGCGGTAGTGCCCGTGGGGACGGGAGGCGCAATCGGGGCAGGCATCACGACGACATTACTTACAACCAACAGCGCAATCTGTGGCGTGACAGGTAACGTCGCCCTCAACGTCTCGGTTACGGGTGGAATCTCAGGGACGACACCTACTGGCACGGTGCAGATCCTTGTCGATAATGTTCCCGTTACCGGTGGTGTCGTCACCTTGTCGGGTGGCATCAGGACCTACCCGCTCGTTACATCGACCCTCTCGTCCGGCGGACACGTCATCAGCGCGGTCTACTCAGGTGACGGCAATTATGGGGGTTCGAAGGGTACGCTGCTCGGTCCTGCGACAAATACCGAACTTTTATCCGAACGGTGCGATCGCGTCGGTTGATGTCGTCTCCGGTAAAGACTTTGGGCTTACTCCATGCATTGGGGCATCTTCTGCGGCAGTGACTGTGCAGCCTGGCGCTACCGCTGCTGGTGTCACGCTAACGTTTACACCAGCCAACGGATTCACGGGCACGGTGACCCTCACTGCGGTCAATAATGACGGCATGACCGCAACGACCACCTTCACTCCTACGAGTGTCAACGTGACTACGGGAGCGGTTACGGCGTCCTTTGTGGTGAAGGCCTCGCAGACGAGTGCGGGACTTGTCAGACCCGGAGTGACGCCGTTGGATTCGCGGCCTTCTGGCAAGGCTCCGTGGTATGCCGTGGGCTCCGGAGCGACGCTTGCATGCTTGCTTCTGCTGATGGTGCCACGTCGCAGGCGTTGGGGGAGTCTGCTGGCCGCTGTCCTGGCTGCTGCTGCACTCACGGCTGCTCTTGGTTGCGGATCGTCGAGCTCCAATTCAGGTGGCAGCGGAGGTGGTGGAGGAGGCGGGGGCGGCGGGACGACCAACGCCACGGCCGGGACTTACAGCTTCACGATTACGGCGGTATCCGGAACCCTCGTCCACAGCACGCAGGTTACTGTCACTGTCCCATAAGTCCTTTAGCAACAACGAGGCCGCGTCGCGAATGGCGCGGCTCGTTTCTTTAGTAACCGTTTTTCCGGCCTTTTTCCGCAAACAGGAAACGTACCGCGCATTACGCAATTGTTTGCACATTGTTCTTGACTCCCCGCCTATCCCACGAAAGAATCATTCTCGTCCCAATTGACTAAATAACCTGCTAAGAAAGAGTTTCCTCCCCTCTCAGCAGCAGGAATGATCCGATGCCTTGGCTCTCCAGAACTTTGTTTTCTGGCATGACCGTCGTTGTTCTTCTTATCGCCTCCCCGGCTGCCACTTTCTCGCAGTCGAGGCTCCCTACGCCGCACTCTCGCGTGGTTCTGGCGGTCGACGATGCCCACGTTGCAACACTCGGCGGGAACGTTCATCCGCTGGCACGCGCGGAGTTTGACCGGGGAACGCTCGGCGATTCCACGCCTCTTCATCGTATGGTTCTAGTGCTTCAGCGAAGCCCGGAGCAGGAGGCTGCGCTCGAGCAGTTTATCGATGATCAGCAGGACAAGACGTCGTCGACCTATCATCAGTGGCTGACACCGGAGGTCTTTGGTGCGGCCTTTGGTCCCTCGGATCGCGATCTTTCAACTGTGACGAACTGGCTCTCGGGCCATGGGTTTTCAGGAATACAGATCAATGCGGCGCGGACACGCATTGAGTTCGGCGGCACTGCCGGTATCGTGCGTTCCGCGTTTGGCACGGCGATGCATCGCTATTCCGTTGAGGGTAAGGAACACTTTGCCAACGCCTCCGACCCTACGATTCCTGCGGCTCTGGCACCTGTGATCTCCGGGATCGCTTCGCTCAACAACTTTCCCCGGTACGCGGCGAGTCACCGGGCAGGCAACTTCCGCCGCGACTCCGTCGCCGGCCGGACGTTGCGGACGGCTGACGCGACACTGGAGGGTGTGCAACCGGCCTTCACGATCGACCAGGGCGGGGATGTTTCGTACGGCGTCACTCCTTACGATTTTGCGGCGATCTACAACGTTCTGCCGCTCTGGAACGCCAGCACGCCGATCGACGGTACGGGCCAGACGATTGCTATTGTCGGACAGACCGACATCAATCCTGCTGACTTCGTTAACTTCCGGAAGCTCTTCGGTCTTCCGCTGGGCAACACCAATACTCCGACGGGTACGCAATACCTCAACATCATCTACAACGGCCCCAACCCCGGTATCAATGGGGATGAGGGTGAGGCGGACATCGATACTCAGTGGTCGGGAGCCGTTGCGAGGGGAGCGACGATCGACTACGTGGTCTCGCAGGGCACAGAAGTCATGCAGGGGACCGACCTCTCCGCGATTTATATCGTCGACAACAATCTGGCTGCGGTGATGAGTTACAGCTATGGCCAATGTGAGCTGTACCTTGGCACTTCCGGCAACGCGTTCTACAAGAATCTCTGGCAACAGGCGGCGGCGCAGGGCATTACTGTTCTGGTCGCTTCGGGAGACTCCGGATCTGCAGGGTGCGACAACGCAGGTGTTCAGGGAGCGAGCGGAGGCATCGCGGTCAATGGCCTCAGCAGCACGCCCTACAACGTCTCTGTTGGCGGGACGGACTTCTACATGCCCAATGGAGGAGCGGCGTTCTGGAATTCCACGAACAACTCCACCACGGAAGCCTCGGCCAAGGGTTATATTCCTGAGACGCCGTGGAATCAGAGCTGTGCGAACTCCGTCTTCGGCACGACCGGTACCTTCGTGGGTCAGACTCCCGAGCAGGTCTGCAACAGTGGGATAGCCGCAAGCTTTGGGCTTCTTTCCGTGGTCGGGGCCGGTGGAGGCGCCAGCGCCTGCACCCAGTCCAATGGCACATCTTCTTCCAGTTGCCACGGTGGCTATGCGAAGCCCTCGTGGCAGACCGGCACCGGCGTTCCTTCCGACAACGTTCGCGACGTGCCGGATGTTTCCTTGTTCGCAAGTGCAGGGTTTTTTGGAGCTTTTTACATTGTCTGCCAACAAAGCAACACCTCCGGAAGCCAGCCTTGCAGCCTGAACAACTTTGCGGGTTATGGCGGTACTTCCGTCTCGGCGCCGGCGATGGCGGGTATTCTTTCGCTCGTCAACCAGAAGGCCGGCGCTCGGCTGGGCAACGCAAACTACGTTCTCTACAACCTTGCCAGCCAGCAGAGCAAAGCCGGAACAGCATGCAGCGCCATTACGGGGGCGCCAGCCGCTGGTTGCGTCTTCAACGACCTTACTACTGACACAATCGCAATGCCTTGCCTCAAGGGCACGCTCAACTGCACCGTGACGAATTCGAGCGACCGCTACGGCGTCATCTCGGGTTATGGCAGCACTGCAGGGTACGATCTTGCGACAGGTCTCGGCAGCGTGAACGCAGCGAACCTGGTGAACAACTGGTCGAGCGCCAGCTTCGTTGCCAGCTCCGCGACACTCACGCTCTCGCAGTCGACCATTCTTCATGGAAGCCCGGTTTCGGCGACTGTCAAAGTTTCTGCTACCTCCGGTACGCCGACCGGGAACGTCTCGATCAATGCGCTTGCGGCGAATGGATCGGTCCAAAGCGGCACGCTGCAGAATGGCAGTTATACGACCTCACTAGGTAGCTTCCCCGGCGGCTCGTACTCGGTTCAGGCCCACTACTCCGGCGATGCCAGTTACGCTCCCAGCGACTCGAATTCGGTCGCCCTCACTGTGAGTCCAGAATCCAGTACGACGACGCTGCGCTCCATGCTTTACAATCCGGCCTCTGGCACGACCACAACGGTTAGTTCCGGCACGCCCGTTCCTTATGGCGGCTTCCTGCTGGTCCGGGCTGATGTCGCGGGCGCTTCGGGGCAGGGAAATGCGACGGGCAACGTCACGCTGACCGACGCCGGGTCTCCACTCGACGCGGGAACGTTCCGCCTCAATTCGACCTCGAACACGGAGGATCAAGCACGGGGACTTGCTCCGGGCACTCACATGATTGTCGCAACGTACTCGGGTGACGCCAGCTTCAATCCAAACACATCGGCGCCCCTTATTGTGAACATCACACAGAGTCAGACGGCAAGCGGGCTGCAGGTGAGCGAGCCGGTTCTCTCTGCTGCCGGGACATTGACACTCACAGCAACTGTAGCTGCGCGCGGGTATGGCACGGGCGGGCTGCAGGGCTATGGCGCCGCTGCTCCCAGTGGCGTGGCCACGTTCAGCGCAGGCGGCACGGTGATCGGCACGGCAACTCTGAGCCAGCAGACTTATCCTGCATTCTCGACCGATTCGAGCACTGGTGTCTTCACGTTTCCTGCGAGTAAGCTCGCCATCGGGAGCAACGCAGTCACGGTCAGCTACGCGGGGGATGCCAACTACGCAGCTTCCCTCTCTGCTCCTGTAACGGTTATTGTGACCGGCTCCACTCAAGTCTCCAGCATGACTGAGCTTAGTCTCTCATCAGCCGCAGTGGCCGCAGGTGCGTCGTTCACGTTCACGGCAAGCGTTTCTCCGCGCAGCCCGCTGCCCACCGGTAACATCACGTTTCTGAGTGACGGTAACCCTGCGGGTTCGGCTATTACTCTTGTCGGTGGCATTGCCAATGTTTCGAGCTCCAATCTGGCGATCGCTCCGGGTACTCATCTCATTACAGCGATGTACTCTGGCGACGCAAACTACCAATCCTCGGTCTCAGCGACTGCTGCTTTCGCTCTCGGTGTTGCAGCTCAACCAAGTGCAACTGCCGTCACACTCTCAGATTCCAGCGCGGTGCAGGGAACCTCGGTTATTTTGTCGACGGCGATCTCGCCAGCCAGTCCTACCCCAACGGGTACGGCGCAGATGATTCTCGATGGCAATCTCTATGGTTCTCCCGTGACCGTTAGCAGCGCGACAGTGACTCTCACGCTGCTCACCAGTACGCTACAGGCCGGCTCCCACGTGATCCGCGTGTTCTATTCGGGCGACATCAGCCATCAGGCCAGTACCTCTGCCGCGGCTACGTTCACTGTACTGAGCGCAGCAGGTTCCTTCTCTCTTTCGCCATCGACCACGTCGGCGACTACGGTTCAAGGGAAAGGTCTCCAACCCGATTACGCTTACCGTCTCGCCAACAGGAGGCTTTCATTCCGCCATCACCTTTGTGTGCTCTGGCGGCCTTCCCTCAGGCGCAGTCTGTCTTTTTACTCCGTCGTCCGTCAACGTCAGCGGATCTTCTTCTGAGACGACGGCACTGACGATCTCGGCAGGCCTATCGATCTTTCACGCCTCACAGACCGACCGTTCAGATAGTCGCTCTGTTGTTACCGGGGTTGGGCGATCGAATGACCTCGCACCGCGGTTCGCCGTCGCGGCCGGCGGTCTCCTTCTCTTCCTACTGCCTCGCCGCGTCCGAGTCGTGAGAGTTCTCAGTCTGTTCGTCGCCTTTTCGATGGTTTGCTTCCTGAATGGTTGTGGCAGCGGAGGAGTCGATACGAACACGCCAAATCCGGGGGCACTAACAACCGGATCCTACGCGGTCACGGTGACTGCGACCGGAGGATCAACGATCCAGACCGCGACAGTCAATCTCACAATTGGTCAATGATCTGTCAGCGGTTTCGCCGATCTGTCAGCGCTTCGCCGGCTCGGGTACTTTCTCTTCTGTTCCCTCTGCCAGGCGCATCAGGTAATCCTGCGCACTGAACCCAGGACTTGATTGCGGTGCCCGCACATACTCGCCGTCCGGTTGCAGCAGGCGCGCCTTGGTGTTGTCGGCCAGGTATGCCGCAAGAATTTCCTCGCGCAGACGCTTGTGCAGATCGGGTTGAGTCACGGGAAAGGCTACCTCGCAGCGTTCGATAAGATTGCGGGGCATCCAGTCAGCGCTTCCGCAATAGATCTCCTCCTTGCCCCCGTTGGCGAAGCAGAAGATGCGACTGTGTTCGAGGAATTGACCGATGATGCTTCGGACACGTATCCGATCGCTCCAGCCCTTTACTCCCGGCCGCAGAGAACACATCCCCCTTATGATGAGATCGATCTCAACGCCGGCCTCGGAGGCTGCATAAAGAGCCTCAACAGTACGGCGGTCGATCAGTCCATTCATCTTCGCGATGATCGATGCGGGTTTGCCGGCTTTTGCGTGGGCTGCCTCGCGCTCGATCAATGCGACGAGACGATCGGCCAGCGTCAACGGTGCGACCAACAGTGGAGCGTAGGAGTCCGACTCCGTTTCTGCCGTCAGATAGTTGAAGACCTTTTGGACCGCGGCGGTCATCTCGGGCTTTGAGGTTAGCAGGCTGATGTCGGTGTAGAACCGCGCGGTGACCGGATTGTAATTCCCCGTTCCCAGGTGAGCGTAGCGCCGCACGACTCCGTCGGGATCGCGGCGCACCAGCAGAGCCAGTTTGCAATGCGTCTTTAATCCGAAGATACCGTGGAAGACACCGACTCCGGCGTCTTCAAGCTCGCGTGCCCAACGGATATTCGAATCTTCATCGAATCTCGCCATCAACTCGACGACGACTGTAACTTCCTTGCTCTGTCCCGCTTCGATCAAAGCAGTAAAGATCGGAGAATCCTTGCTCGTTCGGTAGAGAGTTTGCTTCATCGAGATTACGCCTGGATCTCTCGCGCCCGCTTCGATGAACTCTTCGACGGTCTTGTACGAATCAAATGGATGGTGCAGCATTACGTCGTGCCTGCGAAGCTCGTCGAAGATGTCGGTTGACTTCGGACTCAGCTTGAAGTCCTTCGCGACGAACGCCGGATACTTCAGCTTCGGTTCCTTCACTTCTGAGTACAGATTCATCAACCGCGACAGGTTAACCGGTCCATCCGTGCGAAAGACCTGCGAGGGTTCGAGCTCGAAGTTCGTCCGAAGCCGCTCGATCATCTCTTCGGTGGCGGAGCTCTCAATCTCCATGCGGACGACGTCGCCCTTGCGCCGGTTATGCAGCTCCGCGCGGACGCTTTCAAGTACCGAACGCGACTCTTCCTCCTGCATGTAGAGGTTGCTGTTGCGTGTTACGCGAAACGCGGATCGCGAAAGAACCTCATACCCGCGAAACATTCGTTCCACCTGCGACTCAACAAGGTCGTGCAGCAGAATGAAGTCGCAAAAGCCCTCCTCGCAGATCAGAGTCACGAGTCGAGGCAGTGCACGAGGCACCGTGACCACTCCGAGCGAGGTTGGCGTCTTCAGGCCGCGGCGTTTACGCCGCAGCAGCAGTCCGATGGAAAGAGCCTTATTCAGAACCCGCGGGAAAGGATGCGATGGATCGATCGTCACCGGCGTCAGCAACGGATCGACTTCAGTCTCGTAGAATTCAAGCGCCTGAGCCCGGGCCTCGTCGCTTAGCTCATCCCACTGCAGTACGCGAACCTTTTTCGCCTGCAGCGCCGGCAGCAACTGCTCGTTGAGGCACCGATACTGCGCCTTGACGAAGTGATGGATACGCTCCATCAGGTCGTCGAGCCGCTGCTGCGGAGTGAGACCACCCTCATCCGGAGGTTGCGCGAGATTGTAACCATCCTCGATCCTTTGCAGGAATCCTGCCACCCGGATCTCTACAAATTCGTCGAGGTTGCTCGCCGTGATTGCGAGAAATTTCACGCGTTCGAGCAACGGATTTGTCTCGTCCTGGGCTTCTTCCAGCACCCGTTGATTGAAGCGCATCCACGATTCGTCGCGGCTGAAAAACAGGTTTTCTACTGTTTTTACTTGAGACTTTTTCGCGGCGACAGACCTTCCCGCAGTTCGCTTTGCAGCACACATATGAGGTCTAAAGCTTATCGTACTTTTTCGATCTGGAAGTGTGAACAGGCGGCGAATAATCCACCGCCCTATCCGGACGTTTTCTCTCGAGTTACTTTCCGTTCAGCATCTGAGTCGCATTCTTCAGCAGCGCGGCTTCCCGTTCCATCGCGGCGGCTGTTCGCGCAATCTGAGCGTCTGCGTCCTTCCATTGCTTCTGCTCGATCGCCTCACGGGCAGCCGGGAGCGTCTTGACGCCGTAGCCCGTGTAGAAGCCCGGGGCGTACATCATGTTCTGAAACCACGGACGGTTCGGCAGACCCGCCGGGTCGAGGAAGACGCGCTCGCTCTGAATAAGTTGCAGATTCAGGGCTGGCGGCGCCTTCAGGGCACTTGCCGTGTATGCTTTGTCGAAGTCCGAAGCAGCGGCGGTGAGGTCATCCATTGCCTGATCGAGTGGAGCGAAGTTGAGATAGGGCGGAAGGGCTTCGACTTCGGGGGTGATGCGCTTCTTCTTCGGATCTTCGAGCGCTTTGTACACTCCATCGGCGATCTCGGTGTTGCGTTCCTTGACCTCGGCGCGCATCGTGTCGGTCAGCCTCTTGGTGCTGGCGACATAGGTGCGAAGTGTGTCGGCAAGATCGCCAAACTGGAATGGAATGACATCAGCATCCGCCATGCGCATCATCAGGGTGCCGGCAGTCTGCGCGAGCGCACGACCGTAGACGAAGTCAGTGTCCTGGAAGTGCGTGTACCAGTAGAAGTCGTCGTAAACAGAGTGGTATTGGCCGCCGCCCTGATCTTCTCCGCCGAAGCCAAGGTTCACGCTGGCGATTCCGAGATGGTGGATAAAGGCGGTGTAGTCTGAGCCGGAACCGAGTGCTTCCATGCGAATATCTGCGCGATTGCGAAGTTCGGCGCGGGCGTCCGCAGTAGCACGTGAGATGCCGACCAGCCGTTGCCGCTTCCATACGGGCATCTTTGTTTCGGGATCCTCGATGTCTCTGGTGACGCTGTTGACGAAGTTCTCGAGTTCGCTTGAACCCTCGGCTCGGAAGTATCCGCGACCGTTGCCATCGGAGTTGAAGTATGCGACGGCGTGGGCGGTGAGCTCGGAGGCGTGAAACTCTACCCATTCGGTTGAGCCCAGCAATGCCGGTTCTTCGCCGTCCCAGAAGCAGTAGATGATCGTGCGCTGGGGATGCCAGCCTTGCTTCAGCAATTCGCCGAGTCCACGTGCCTCTTCGAGCTCTGCACTAGCGCCGGAGAGAGGATCACCCGCCCCGTTGACCCACGCGTCGTGATGGTTGCCGCGAATCACCCACTGATCCGGCAGTGTCGAACCGGGAATCGTCGCGATGACATCGTAGAGTGGCTTGCGGTCCCAGTTGAAGCTGACTGCAAGATGCGCCATCGCCACACTTGGGCCGACTTTATATGCGAACGGCAGTCCGCCACGCCAGCTTTCGGGCACCAGTTCGCCGCGTAGCGCCTTCAGAAAGGGTGTGGCATCCGCGTACGAGATCGGCAGCACGGGAATCTTTGTGATGGTCTGGACCTGATCGAGCGGGATCAACTTCGCACCGGCGACTGCGCCAATACCCGGAGTTTGCGGATCGCCCGGATAGACCGGCATGTCCATGACACTGCCGCGCTGCGCACCCTCTGCCGGCCGCATCGGGCCCTCGGGATAGGTATCGCCGCGAAAATAGCCGTCGTCACGCGGATCGGAGTAGATGATGCATCCCACTGCACCGTGTTCCGCGGCGACCTTTGGCTTGATGCCGCGCCACGTCTGGCCGTATCGTGCAATCACGATCGCACCTTTCACGGAGATTCCCATTGCGGCGAGTTCTTCGTAATCGGAAGGCGCACCGTAGTTCACATACACGAGTGGCGCAGTCACATCGCCATCGCGCGAATAAGCGTTGTAAGTCGGGAGCTGCTCTTTTTTCTGGTCCGAGGTGGGGTCGACCTTCACGACCGGCTCATCGAGAGTTGCTTCGAATTTTTCCGGTCCAAGCAGTTCGAGCTTGCGTGACTTCGGCGTTGGAAACAGAGCCTCAAACTGCTCGATCTTTGCATCCAGACCGTACGACTTCAGCTGAGCGACGAGCCATTCGGCGTTGTCCTTGTCATACGGCGAACCGACGTGATGGGGTCGCGCGGCCATTCGCCGCATGTTCTCGCGAACCTTTGCAGGGTCGGGGATCTCACGAAACTTCTGTTCCCATTGCACTTCGGCTGTAGCATGTTCCGGGGTGTAGCCGCGAAGAGAGACGTCTCCGGTGTTGACGGCGTAGGCGGTGCTTGCAAACAGGGTAAGGCAGGCGATGGCTCTTCGCATGGTGGGAGAACTCCTCTGAATGAAGACTTTGAGAGATGCTATCACCGTAAATACACGCGTCCAGGCAAATGTTTTCCTCCAGATAGGCCATGTTCGTCACATGCCAAACAAAATTGCCCCTGGCATAAAATATTTTTGCCGGTCGCCCGTCTACACCTGTAGATGAATGAAATCCCGAGTAGTTGGACCATTATCGAGCAGGATCAACTCATCTCTGAGGCACTGGAGAGAGACCAGCCCAGGCTACGCAATTTCATTCGCAAACACGTCACAGACAGCAGCGAAGCCGAGGATATCCTTCAGGACGTCTTCTACGAACTGCTTGAGGCCTACCGCCTGATGAAGCCCATCGAGCATGTAACTGCATGGCTCTTTCGGGTTGCCCGGAATCGGATGGTCGATCTCTTCCGCAGAAATAAGCCCAGTTCGCTCAACAATCCGGTGTCTGCCGAAGAGGGCGGGGACACGATCGAAGACCTTCTGCCGTCAGAGGATGCCGGTCCCGAGGCAGCGTACGCGAGGAATCTGCTTCTCGATGCACTGGACGAGGCTCTCGAAGAACTGCCTGAGGCGCAGCGCGAAGTCTTTATAGCCCATGAGTTGATGGGCGAAAGTTTCAAAGACATCTCTGCCGAAACCGGGCTCAGTGTCAATACTCTGCTCTCGCGAAAACACTACGCAGTCCTGCATTTACGGCAGAGATTGCAATCGATCTACGAAAATTATGCAAAGAAATAAGGAGTTTAACATGGGCCGTCACCCGATCATCAAAGGAATAAAAATCGCGCTCCTGGTCGCAATCGCGAGCGTCGCGTTTGGCTTTATCGTCGAGAGCCTGTGGAATGCGCTTGTGCCGCCGATCATAGGGTGGCACACGATCACCTTCTGGCAGGCGCTTGGCCTGCTTCTGCTCAGCAAGATTCTCTTTGGCGGCTTCCATCGCCACGGCGGCAGAGGCCACGACCGCTGGAAGCATCGAATGAAAGATCGTTGGGAGCAGATGACTCCCGAGGAGCGTGAGAAGTTTCGCAAAGGAATGCGTTGCGGCCGCTTTCCCTTTGCCTCTTCCGTGGAGCCTCAGATATGAATAAGTTCGATACAAAGACCACGAACATTGGAGAAGCCGGGCCTGCCGTCTACAAAGATCCGTCTTCATCGATTCACTATCGGCTTGCTGAACTCGAGGTCGAGAACTCTCGTCTTCATCGACTGGTTGCCGAGCTTCTGATCAAAAATCAGCAACTCCGCAAGCCGGACTAAACCCGCGATTCCACTCTACCGGTGCCAGTGCATTTTCCAGCCGAGGTATCTGGTTGATGCCTCGTAGATGGGAGCAGCCATCGTGGAGAAGTTAGCCGCGACGTGATGCTCGAACCCGTTCTCGCAGATGAAGTGGAGAAGCTCCTGCATCTTCGGAATCTCAACCACGCCGGCGCCGCCGAAGGTGTGGAGCGGATCGTTTGTAAAGGCACCTTCACCGACATAACCCGTGATCTGCCCGGCAAAGTCATCGGTGGAGAAGCGTGCGAAGCTCATCGCGCCGGCCTTTACAGTGCCGTCCAGCGTGCCGTGGGTGTTCTCTTTGCCGACAGTTCCGGCAATGATCTGCTGGAAGTCCATCTTTACGCCTTCGTTGAAGAAGTGCTTTGGAAGATTCGAACAGTGGAAGCACACAGCTTTGTTCGGATTGTCACCGTAGTTGTTATTCCAGTCGAGCAGCGCGCTTGGAGTTTCGCTCGCAAGCGTCAGCGCATACATGCTCAACGTGCCGAGGATGTCGACCTCGCAGGCCGAGGGAATGAGGCTTTCGCTCATCATGCTCATCACGGTGCAGGGAACTACGCCTAGAAACTCCTCCATTGAGGTCCAGCACTGCACCGCGCTTACGGTGAGTTCGCTTGCCTTCATCCACTGATCGATGACCGTGCCGAGCTTCGCCATCTTGATCAGCGCGACTTCGGGTGTCTGGCCAACGGGAATGTACTTTTTGATTTCGGCGAGCTTGGACTGTGCCGCGTCATCGTTGTCCTTCATGCGGCCGATACGCCCCATCACTTCGCTCAGGTCCAGCGTCTCAACCGTAATGCCTGACCGCTCCAGCAGTTTCTCTGAATAGCGAACGGTGTTGAACGCAGTCGGCCGCGCGCCGATCGCACCGAAGCGAACGTTCTTCAGGCCTCTCACGATGCGGCAGACTGCAGAAAATGACTTCAGGTCGGCCTCAAACTCCGGTGAGTCCGGGGCCTCGGTGTGAAGACGGGTAAGGGAGTAAGGAATCCCATATTGCTTCAGGTTGTTGCAGATCGACATCTTGCCGCAGAAGCTGTCGCGGCGAAACGCGATCGTCATTTTTCCCGCGTGATCGGGCGTTGCCTGAATCAAGACCGGCACCTTCAGGTTCGCAAGTCGCAGTGTGTCCGCCAGCCCGCGTTCTTCGCCGAAGTTCGGCAGGGTAATGATGATGCCATCGATCTCCGCAGCGTGTCTTTTGAAGAGGTTGGCGCACTTCTTTGCGTCTTCGTAGGTCTCGACTGCTCCGTGGGCCGTTTCCTCAGGAGTCAAGACGATTGGCTTGATCCCCGCGGCTTCGAGCGCCGCAATCATCTCCAGCCGTCCACTTGTCGCGAGGTGGCTTGGAAAGAATCCGCGATTGCCTACAATCACGCCCATCGTCATTTGCTTCGCCATAATGCTCCTGATTTCTGCCCGTACCGGGTCTTTTTCTTAATGGTCCTCGACATGTCTCCGCGACCTGCAATTACGCAGACTGCGACTTCAACAATACTCAGGCTCTGCCAGGGCGAAACCTGATTGAATAAAATGCACCAATCACCGTCAGCAGCACACCCCACCATAACGTCGGATGCAGTGATTGAAGCCAAGGCAGCAGCACTTCATTGGGTGGGGGATCATGCAATTCAAGGATGCCTGTAATTACCAGCACCAGGCCATAAGCCAGCATCAGGATTCCGCAGAAGAACCAGATTGAAAGCTCTGCTGACTCAACTTCGTGCTCACGATGATCCATCACAACCCCTTACCAGAAGATCAGATTAAGAATAAAGAAGACGACGATGACAACGATGGCCCAGAAGATCGGTTTCTGCCAGATCGTAGTTGCACCATCGTGGGGAATCGGCGTGACGCCATAGACCAGTCCAGAGAGTTGTTCCGTCGGCACTGGCTTCGTCATCAGGCTCACTACAACGGTAACGACGACGCAGATGATCCAGCTCCAAAGCGCGCGATACAGATTTTCCGCCATCGGCTTTGCGTCCGGGCTCATCGCGATATAGCGCAAGGCTGCAGGCGTCCTGTACACCCAGACAAACATTCCGATGGAGGACGCAGTTCCGGCAAGCAGCCCCAGAAATCCGCCCCAGTGCGTGGCGCGTTTCCAAAGCATTCCCAGAATCACCGTTCCGAAGAGAGGTGCGATGAAGAAGCTGAAGAGAGCCTGCACATAGTCCATGATGCTCGCAGCATGCATCACCAGGTAGGCCGTGCCGATTGACACCAACATTCCAATTACAGTCGACCAGCGGCCCATTGCGACATAGTGCTTGTCGCTGGCCTTTTTGTTCATGAACGCGCCGTAAATATCGTAGGTCCACACAGTCGAGAACGCGCTGACGTTGCCGGCCATGCCGCTCATGAATCCAGCGACGAGAGCCGTGATTCCGAGTCCAAGCAATCCTGGCCCGCAGTAGCGAATGAGCATCAGCGGCAGCACTTCGTTGTAGGTGTGCTGACCTGCCATGGCTGTGCCCTCTGGCACCAGATGCATGATGCTGCCGTCGGGGTTCTTCAGAACCGAAAGCGCCAGGAGGCCGGGAAGAATCACGATGAACGGAACCGCCATCTTGAACGCAGCGCCGATGACGGGAGCCATCTTTGCGGCTCGCAGATTGTGTGCGCTCAGCACGCGCTGCACCACCAGGAAGTCCGTCGTCCAATAGCCGAAGCTGATAACAAACCCGAGGCCGAAGACTATTCCCGTCCAGTGCACACCCATCGGGTTGTCGGTGAAGTGACCAAGTGTGCTCCAAAGATGCGTGTAATCGCTTCTGCCTACATTGGTTGCAATCTGTGCCTTCAGGTTTGACCAGCTCCCGGCTTCGATCAGGCCGAGAATCGGGATCATCGCCGCGCCAGCCCAGATCAGGACAAACTGCAGCACCTCATTGATGATCGCTGACCGCAATCCGCCGAGCATCACATACAGAGCCACCGTCGCCGCGCCGACCCAGATCGAGAAGGTGATGTTCCAACCGAGGACCGTCTGCATGACGACGGCCATGGCGAACATGTTGACGCCGCTCATAAGGATTGTCATCAATGCGAACGAGACCGCCGACAGGGCGCGCGCGCCATCGCCGAAGCGCAAATGGAGATAACCGGGCACCGAATGGGTCTTTGAGATGTAATAGAACGGCATCATCACAATGCCCAGAAACAGCATCGCCGGAATCGCGCCGATCCAGTACCAATGGGTGGCCAGAATTCCATATTGATAGGCTGCGCCAGCCCATCCCATGAGTTCGAGCGATCCCAGGTTGGCCGAGACGAAACTCAGTCCGGCGATCCAGGCCGTCATCTCGCGGCCGGCCAGGAAGAAGTCTTCACTGGTATTCGCCTTGTTCTTGGCATAAAAGCCGATAAAGACGACCAGGACGAAATAAAGTACCAGGATCAGCACATCCGCCGGCGCTAATCGTGTCAACTGCTGGCTCATCAAAAGAAGCGCCGCAAAAACGGGCATCGCTCAAAAACCTCAAGTAAACGTTATCCGAAACCTATACTTTTGAACGGAATCCGTCTACTCCCTCTCCCTCGAATCTATGTTCGGTACCACAAGAATACATCCCCGCAGGTGTTCGGACGAAACCCTCCCGAAGCATCCCAACCAGTTATAACCGAACGTTGCAACTATACAACAACGATTTTCTTACTGGTCAATTACAAAATCCCTCAGGCGATAAGATCGCAGGCAAACCGACTTCGCAGTAAAAACGGATGGATCGGTTCAGGCTGGGTTGTCAGCACTCGGCCATACGACACTCGCCGCCAGCACCACCAGCGCAATCCAAAAGAGGTCCGCTCCAAGCAGATGAAGGACCTGCATCCAAACCGGTGCAAGCAGCAGGATGTCTGCTACTCCCAAGGC
This sequence comes from uncultured Acidobacteriaceae bacterium, assembly GCA_963770055.1. Lineage (GTDB taxonomy): Bacteria > Acidobacteriota > Terriglobia > Terriglobales > Acidobacteriaceae > Edaphobacter. The sequence continues at coordinate 1,027,625 of CAVYOC010000006.1, read as the reverse complement.
GATCTGCGACATCAGCAACCAAAAGACTGTGCGGCTTAATCTTGTGCGTATCTTCAGCGCCAGCAGCATCACGCAAATGAAGCCGATCAGCGTGGCTGCTGGATGCACCCACCGCATCCGCACCAGCAAAGGTGCGTTTGCTGCAAAGTCCTCCAGCAGTCCGGCTTGAACGCTGGGCGAAGGAAACAAGCTGTCCGCCAGCGCAGCGAGCGAGCCTGTGGCACCGATTAAAATCGTTGTAGCCACCGTCAGCCATACCAGCCACTTCGCGCCGCCATGTGCTGCGATGGGGTTATCCCTCCGCTGTGCGAGAAACCACGCCGTCAGCGATAACGCGCCCAGCAGAAGCATCGTATTGGTGAAGTGGATCGACTGCATCACCACGCGGCCTGCTGAGACGTTGTTCTCGACATAGCCGCGCAGCACCAGGATGGCTCCCAGAAACGCTTCTGTTACGAGAAAGAAGCAGGATACAACGACCGCCCGGCGAGCCTTGTCTCCACGTTTTGTTGCATAGAAGGTCCAACCTGTCAGCGCGATTACAAGCGTCGTGCAGATTCCCGTTAGCGACCGGTGAGTATATTCAATTACCGTTGCCAGTCGCGGATGGTGAGGGAAGAAGTCGCCATTGCACAGCGGCCAGCGGTTTCCGCAGCCGCCACCGGAACTGGTCGCTCGCACTACGGCTCCTTCGAGCACCACCAGCACCATAAACGCCAGTACCAACCATGCGAACCGCGCGAGCACTTGCGATGTTTCTCCCGCTGTTACTCGAGCGGTCATAGCCATGTCTTTATTTTACGCGGCTTCGTGCAGGCTATTTAGCGAGAAACCAGGACTAGCCACGAGCCAGCTCTTTTGCGCGCTGTGTTGCGCGTTTCACTGCCTTGATCAGTGTCACGCGCAGGCCACCCTCTTCAAGCTCCAGAATTCCATCCACAGTGCAGCCAGCGGGAGTCGTTACCGCATCCTTCAGCAGAGCGGGATGGTATCCCGTCTCCAGCACCATGCGTGCTGAGCCCAATGTTGTCTGCGCTGCCAGCAGAGTCGCCACATCGCGCGGCAGACCGACATTGACGCCGGCCTCCGCCAGCGCCTCGATGATGATGTACAGGAACGCCGGCCCCGATCCAGACAAGCCGGTCACCGCATCCATATGCTTTTCATCGACGACGACCGTCTTGCCGACGGTTTGAAAGATCTTCTGCGCGATTGCCATCTGCTCTGCGGAGACGAAACGTCCGGCGCAAAGTGCTGTAATTCCTGCCGCAAGCATTGCTGGAGTATTCGGCATCGCACGAACGACTCCAAGCTCGCAGCCCGCAGCCTCTTCGATCGCCTCCGTCATCACGGAAGCGGCGAACGAGAGCACCATCTTCTTCGGCGTCAGCGCACTCTTGATCTCTTCGATCAGCGCAGGTACCTGGATCGGCTTCACCCCCAGCAGAATCACATCGGCTTGACGCGCCGCTGCCAGGTTGTCTGTTGTTACCTCCACCCCGAACTGCGCCGACAGGGCCTTCGCTCGCTCAGTATGTTGCACTGTGGCAAAGATCTGCTCCGGTGACAGCAAATCATTCTTCAAAAACGCCTGCAGCAGAATGCCGCCCATCTTGCCTGTGCCAAGCACAGCCACGCGAAGCCCGGGCATCGCCGGGTTCGCCGCAACTGGGATCTCAAAACTGTCGCTCATAGCCAAAGGCTATCAGACTACTGCTTCTGCGCCGCAATCCATGCATCGACGCGCCTCTCCAGCACGTCGAGCGGCAGCGCGCTCGAGTCCAGCACCTCATCGTGAAATGCCTTGAGGTCGAACTTCGGCCCCAGCGCTGCCTTTGTCTTGTCGCGCAGCTCGAGGATCTTCAGTTGCCCCATCTTGTAGCCTAGCGCCTGCGCCGGCCATGCGATGTAGCGGTCCACTTCGGACTGAATGTTCGTCTCATCCAGCGCAGAGTGTTCGCGGAAGTAATCCACCATCTGCTGCCGCGTCCAGTGTTGCGAATGCACGCCCGTATCCACAACCAGCCGGATCGCCCTCCACATATCGTTGTCCAGCCTGCCGAAATCGCTGTATGGATCCTTGTAGAATCCAATCTCCTTGCCCAGCCGCTCGCTGTACAGGGCCCACCCTTCGACGAACGCGGTATAGTCCTGGTACTTACGAAACTCCGGAAGCCCCGTCAACTCCTGCGCAATCGAGATCTGGAGATGATGCCCGGGCACGCCCTCGTGATACGCCACACTTTCCACGGTCGTCAGTGAGCGGTCGGCGAAGTTGTACAGATTCACATCTACGCGTCCGGGGCGGCTTCCGTCGGCTGTTCCTTGCTCGTAGTACGCCATTGGCGAGCTCTTTTCCGCGAACGAAGGCATTACGACCACCTCCAGCTTTGACTTCGGCAAGCGGCCAAATAGCTCGGGCAAACGCGGTTGCATCTGGCCGATGTAACCCTTGTATGCGTCGAGCAGCGCTTCCTTCGACTGAGGGTGCTCCTTCGGATTTGCCGCCAGCGCTGTGCGAAAGCTCTTCAGATCGGCAAAGCCAAGCTGATGCACGATCGCCAGCATCTCAGCCTCATCCCGCTTCACCTCATCGAGTCCGATCTGATGAATCTGAGCGGCGGTTTTATCCAATGTCGTGATCTGGCGTATGCGAAATGCATAGTACGCATCGCCATTCGGAATCGCCCATACGCCGGGGTCCTTCCGCCCATAGGGCATATACTGTACCGCCATAAACTTCGCGAACCGCCGATACATCGGCAGCACCTGAGTCTGAATGGCTTCGATCAGATCTGTCGTAATGCGTTTTTGTTCCGCTGCGGAGATCGTCTTTGGGAATTTCTTCAGCGGTCCGGCGAAGACGCTCTCTTCCGCCTTCTGGTTTGCGATTCCCTGTGTCTGCTTCAGAGCCTCTTCCAGTGAATCCTTTGGCGGCATTCGATTTTCATCTACCGCCAACTGCAAGTTCGTCATTACCTGGGAGCACGCCGCCGGAAACTTTTTCAGCCGCTCAATGTAGTCGTCGTAGTCCTTCACTGAATCAAACGAGAGCTGGCCAACCAGATTCGGCAGCATGGTCTGAAAGCCGTAAACCGGACTGACTGGCATCTCCCACTCTTTGAACTTCGCTTCCTCCTGGGCTTCTATCAGCGAGCGCATCATCAGCTCTGACGACAACTTCTCCTGATCGCTCAAACCTGCCGTATCGATCGCGCCCAGCCGCTGAATATAGTCCAGGCCGCGCGCCAGGGAAGCGTTCACCTCCTTCGCCGAGTAGTCACTCAACTGATCGTTGTATCGTTTGTCGCCGATTGTCGAGGCAAACTCAGGCGAGTGTTTCAGCCGGTCCTGCCAGATCTCGGCCAACAACGTCGAAAGAGCTTTGCTTCGCGCCACTACTGAAGCAGCTTCCGGAGCTGGGCCGGGCGTTTGAGCCAATGCTCCAAACGTTCCAACACTCAAGCACGCAACCAACACGAAACCAGCCAACCGGCGCAGCAAAAAAACTGACATCATGGTCTTTCAACTCCCATGTCAGTCTACCGTGGTCTGTGCCGGAGGTTTCGCCGCCGAGGTTTTAGGCTGCGACCGATTTTTTTTTCGCGCTCTGCTTCCACCCGTCGGATGAGACCCCTGCCTCCAGCATTCTGTATAGCGTCGACCGGCTGATTCCGAGGGTCTCCGCTGCGCGAAGTTTGTTGCCGCCGCAATCATTCAGGACGCGCAAGACATGCTGATCGACCACATCCTGCAGGCGCAGACTCGCACTCCTTGCCGAGGCGGGCGCATCAGCCGTTCCTGCGAACTCCGGGAGGTGTGACGCAAGAAGCCGCCGATCGCACCGCAACATTGCGTCCCGCAGGACATTTTCCAAGTCGCGCACGTTTGCCGGCCAGTGATGCCGTTGCAGCCGCTCCATGGCCTCCCCGGAGATTTCGGTTACTTCTGTCCCATGAAGCCTCGCGAATCGTTTCATGAGGCCGCTTGCCAGTTCTGGAACATCTTCCAGGTGTTCACGCAACGGCGGCACAGCGATCTCCACTGTGGCCAGTCGTTGATAAAGCTCCTGTCTAAAGCGTCCGGTAGAGACCAAAGTCTTCAGATTTACGCGCGTCGTCGCAATGAGACGCACATCCATGAGCCGGCTCATCTCCGACCGACCCTGCGTTTGCTCATGCTTCCTGAGCGCCCGGAGCAAACGGTTCTGGGACTCCAGATTCATCTCGCTGACCTGGTCGAGAAGTAATGTGCCCGGTTCCAGCAGTCTCATGAGGCGGACAAAAGCATCGGCGAACTTAACCTCAGTCCGGCACTCTAGAACGTCCCCGAACTCCGCGGCATGGCAGACCACGAGCGGCCCACACGTACCTCGCCTCATCCGGTGAAGCGTTCGAGCCACCAGATCCTTGCCTGTTCCAGGTTCCCCGCTGATCAGTACAGTGCGGAAGTGCGGACCGATGCGACGCACTTGCGTCCGCAAACACCTCATCGCGGCGCTGCTGCCTACGATCTCGATCCAATGCCTCTCGGTGGAGATAACTCGAGGGGAGACACGCGGCGGAGCGGCGGGGCAAACCGAAACCGTCTCAGAGATTAACATTATGCTCTCTCCATCGGCAGAATTCTCCGTCAGATGAGCCTTTTCGGGCGTGAAAAAGCCGGAAACCCGATACGTCCAGGCCTCCGGCTTAAATTACTTTTTCGGACTAGGCAGTCGTTGGAGCGCAGTACGTATCGAATGCCCGCGTCAGCTCCTGCGCAATCGCCGGAGCGGTGGAGGTTTCGATAGCCGAGCGCTGCATCAGGTAGACCAGCTGCCCATCGCGCAAAATCGCAATCGCCGGGGATGTAGGAGGATGGCCGCCAAAGTAGCTCCGTGCCTTCTCGGTTGCATCGCGGTCCTGGCCTGCGAATACTGTCACCGCGTGGTCAGGCTTCGCTGCATTCTGCATCGCCAGTCGTACGCCCGGACGCATCTTGCCCGCCGCGCACCCGCAGATCGAGTTCACCACCACCATCGTCGTTCCTGGCTGCGCCAGCGCTGCGTCGACATCAGCTGCTGTTCGAGCCTCCGCTATACCAGCGCGGGTCAGTTCCTCGCGCATCGGAATCACCATAATCTCTGGATACATCTTCACTCTCCCATTTGGCCACGGGTGAAAGCCGCGCCTCTGCTGATTGTACGGTTTCGTCCCGAGCCGCGCTAGCATATCAATTCAATACGGGTGTTACCCTCTAACGCGTGCCTATCCAAATCCAGGAGCAGGTTCCGCTCGCGCCCTTCACAACACTGGGGATCGGCGGTTCTGCGCGCCTTTTTTGTGAAGCCAGAACCGAGGCGGAGATCGCTGAAGCGGCCCAGCTCGCACGCGACCGCTCCCTCCCTCTCTTCGTCCTGGGTGGAGGAAGCAACCTGCTCGTCAGCGACGCTGGATTTGATGGTCTCGTGATGCGCGTCGCTGTGAAGTCCACGAAGGAGCATAGGGAAGGGAACAACGTTTTGCTCGAAGCGGGTGCAGGAGAGAACTGGGACAGCTTCGTTCTCTACGCGGTTGAGCGCGGCTACGCTGGCATCGAGTGCCTCGCCGGAATTCCCGGGGATGTGGGCGGTACTCCCGTTCAGAACGTCGGCGCTTATGGTCAAGAAGTGGCCGAAACGATTGCCAAAGTCCGGGCCTACGATCTCGAAACGAGAGAGTTCGTCGATCTCGATCACGAGGCGTGTCGATTCGGTTACCGACGGAGCCTCTTCAACGCCGACGCGCGCGGCCGGTACATCGTCACGTCGGTAATCTACAAACTCCGCTTCAATGCAGAACCCGCACTACGCTATGCCGATGTTAAACGCTACTTCGCCTCGCAGATCGAACGAGGCGAGCAGCCCACGCTTCGTCAGGTCTGCGACGGTGTCCGTTCCATTCGCGAACTGAAGGGCATGCTCGCCGGGCAGGGCGGTCCCGACGGCCAAAGCGCAGGATCTTTCTTTCAAACTCCCGTCGTCGCGTCATCGCTCGTACCCCAAATCGCTCAGAGTGCCGGATGTCCCACTCAAGAAGTACCGCAGTATGCAGCCGGAGAAGGCAAAGTAAAGCTTGCCGCAGCGTGGCTGGTCGAACAGTCTGGATTTCACAAAGGTTTCGCGATGGGCCGCGTTGCCATCTCCTCCCGCCACACCCTCGCGCTGATCAACCTTGGCGATGCGACAGCTGCCGAACTGATCGCCCTTCGCGACACCGTGACAAATGCAGTTCAGGATAAATTCGGCATCGCGCTGGAGCAGGAACCGGTCATGCTCGGCTTCCCGCCTCAGCTTTGAGCTGTTCAAGCAGCCGTGCCCGCTCCTGCGTCAGCACGGTTGCAACTGGCCCCTGCTCCACGACTCGTCCATCGGCAATCTTGATGACCTCAGCCCCCAACTGAAACGCCTCGCCCACATCATGGGTCACAGAGAGCACAGGGACCCTGGCTGGGGGAAGCCATCCTCGCAACTCCTCGATTAGTTCATCTCGCAACGCTACATCCAACCCGGTGAACGGCTCATCCAGTAGCAGCAGGCATCCGCCGCCCACACTCATCGCCGCTGTCGCCGCTCGTGCAATCGCGACTCTCTGCCGCTCTCCGCCCGAAAGAGTCGAAGGCAGCTTCTCTGTCAGCTCGTGCAATTGGAATCGCTCAATCGATTCCTCGACGATTGGAACTGCGTTTCCGTCCCGCTGGGACCGCGCCCCGAACGCAACATTCTCTCTAACCGTCATGTGAGGAAACAACGCGGCACCCTGGCCTGCCGTCCGCACCCCGCGCTCGTGCGGCTTCGCAAAGACTCCATTTGCGGCATCGGTCATTACGAAATCACGCCCCGAAAATCGCGAAACGATTCTCCCCTCCGCCGGTTGTACGAGCCCCGCAATTGTCCGCAGGACTGTAGTCTTGCCGCTTCCCGAGGGTCCGAAGAGAACCGTCCATGGCTGCGTCAGCTCGAACGCAACATTGAGAGCCAGCGCACCGATGCGGTGTCGAAACTGCACCTCAAGATGTGTCCCGCTATCAGACAAGATCACCTCGCGCCAGTTCGTTGCGCCGCGAATAGATCACAAGCAACGCCAGAAGTGAAACCACCACTAAGACCAGTGCCGTACGGTTCGCCGCGGCGTAGTTGAATTCCTGCACCCGGTCATATAGCGCAATCGAAAGTGTCTGGGTTGCTCCAGGAATATTTCCCCCCAGCATCAGCACCACGCCGAACTCACCGACGGTGTGGGTAAATGTCAACACCGCGCTCGTCAGAAGCGACCCACGCGTCAACGGCAGTACTACGCTTCGAAAAGTTCTCCATGGCGAAGCCCCCAAACCCGCCGCAGCTTCAACATATCCGCGGTCGACTGCAGAAAACCCCGCCACCAGCGGTTGCACCGCAAACGGCAAGCTATAGATCACCGAGCCCACCAGCAATCCTTCAAAACTAAACGCCAGTGGATGCCCCAGCACTCGCACCAGCAGCCGTCCCGGAACACTCAACGGCCCAAGCGCCACCAGCAGGTAAAACCCAAGTACGGTAGGAGGCAAAACCAGAGGCAGAGCCACTACTGCCTGCACCAGAGCACGCCCCCTGCCGGATCCCGAAGCGATCCACCACGCCAGAGGCAATGCAATGACAAGCAGAATCGCCGTGGTGCCTACTGCCAGCCGCAATGTCAGCCAAAGCGCCGCAAAATCCATACAAGCGAGTCTATGACACTCATCGGCTCTCTACGATTCGAGCCGTACCAATACGTTTACTTCACAGCAGCCAGCCCGAACTTTGGCCAGTTCTGCTGTACCGCCGGCGACAGCAGCCAATTCAGAAAGGCATGCGCCTCCGCCTTCCGATCGGAGTTCTTCATCACCACCGCGCACTGGCGAATCTCCGGATACTGTGACTTCGGCACCAGAACATACTCCCCGATCTGCCGAAAGTGCTCCGTGTTCGCCGCTGTCAGTGAGATTAACCCTAATTGCGCATTTCCCGACTCAACAAACTGTGCCGTCTGTGCGATGTTCTCTCCCACCACAAAGTGCGGTTTCACCTGGTCGTAGAGTTTCATCTTTCGCAGCGCCTGAGCAGCGGCAAAACCGTACGGGGCGTGCAGCTCATTTGCAATCGCCACGGTCTTCACACGCGGATCGGTCAGCAGCTCGAGGCTCAGAGGCAGCAGGCCCGAATCCTTCCGCGCCCAGAGCACGAGCGTTCCCTTTGCGTATGGAGTCGGCGCTCCATCGGCTAACCCTGCGGCAACAACCTTCTCGGGATAAGTGAAGTCCGCCCCGAGAAAGATGTCCATCGGCGCTCCATCGATAATCTGGGTAGCCAGAGTTGAGGATGATCCAAAGCTCACTACGAGCTTGATTCCGGTTGCTTGCTCATAAGCCTGCGACAACGCCGGCATAACGGGCTGCAGGTCAGCTGCCGCAGCCACGCGGAGTTCCTTCTGCTGACCCCACGCGCACGAAGCGCCGATCAGTAGTGCAAGACCTGTCAACACCGAAGCGGAAGACGCACCCCGCCCTTTGCGATAGGCTAGAGAAAACCATGAACGTAGCGACACATCATCTTAGATGCACCGAATGCGCCGCCGTCATCACCAAAGATGAGGTGAGCAGCAACTTTCGCTGCCCGGAGTGCAACGGCCTCTACGAAGTCGTCTACCCGTGGTCTACAGCCGCACCGGGAAATCCCGCACCACAGGGCCTGCTTCCCAACCCCAGTGCCCTCCGTTGGCTCTGGCAGGAGCGCCGGACGTCAACTATGGCGGTGGACCAGTCCGGTGTCTGGCGCTTCCGCGACCTGCTTCCCATCGTCGACGACCTTCAGCACGTCGCGACCCTCCGCGAAGGCAACACCCCGCTCTACGACCTTCCTCACTGCGCCAAATCTGCGGGCCTCGAATGGCTCCTCGCCAAGCATCAGGGCATGAACCCCACTGCCTCCTTCAAAGACACCGGCATGACGGCTGCCCTCTCCGTCGCGGCCGAGCGAAAATTCGAGTGGGTCGCCTGCGCCTCCACTGGCAACACCTCTGCCGCAATGGCTGCCTACGCCGCACGCGCTGGCCTGCGCAGCATCGTCTTCATCCCCGAAGGAAAGATCGCCTGGGGTAAACTCTCGCAGTCGATGGACTACGGCGCGCTCACCATCCAACTCAAGACCGATTTCGATGGCTGCGTCCAGATTCTTGCCGATCTCGTCAAGCGCTTCCCCATCTACCTGCTCAACTCCGTCAACCCGTACCGCCTCGAAGGCCAGAAGACCCCGGCCTTCGAGATTCTCGAACAAATGGACTGGCAGGTTCCCGAACACATCGTCGTCCCGGGCGGCAACCTCGCCAATTCCGCAGCCCTTGGAAAGGGGTTCCAGGAGATGCATCTGCTCGGCCTCATCCCGCGCATCCCGAAGATCAGCATCATCCAGGCCGAGGGCGCCAACCCACTCTATCGCTGGTTTACCGATTCGAATCGCGTCATGCGGCCGGTCGTTGCCGATACCCGTGCAACTGCTATTCGCATCGGCAACCCTGCCTCGTGGCGCAAAGCGGCTGCTGTCATTGATGACCTCGGCGGCTGGTGTGAGCAGGTCTCCGAGCAGGAGATCGCCCTCGCCAAGGCTGAGATCGGCGCCGAAGGCATCGGCTGCGAACCCGCCTCTGCGGTCACTCTTGCGGGAATCAAGAAACTGGTCAAGCTTGGCAAGATTACGCCCGAAGAGCGTGCCGTTCTCATCCTTACCGGCCACACCCTTAAGGACTCGCAGTACACCATCGACTACCACCGCAACGAGCTCTTCACTGAAGCCGAAAAGGCGCAGCTTATCCCTGCCGATCAGGCTCGCCATGCCGCGCTACGCAAACCGCCGATTGTCCTCGAAGCCAATCCCGACGTAGTCCTTCGGACCCTCGAGTCCCACATGAACCAGCCTCAGCCCGCATGAGCGCCACTCCACAAACCAGGCCGATCCATCTCCGCCTCCCTGCAACCTCCGCAAACCTTGGTCCCGGCTTCGACGCGGTTGGGTTGGCGATGGCTCTCTATCTCAACATCCTTGCCGCCTGCGCCGACGAATTTTGTATCGACGCCACCGGTCGCGACGCGCATCTCTGCTCCGGCCTCGAAGACAACCTCATCCTCACAACTTACATGGATGTCCTGGCCAACGCCGGCATTCTCGGCTCGCGCCTTCATCTAAAGCTTCATAACGAGATTCCGATTGGTATGGGATGTGGTTCCTCGGCTGCCGCTCTACTCGCGGGGATTCTTCTGGCCAATCACTTTGGCGACCTCAACTGGACCGACCAGCAGATTCTCGAAGAGGCCTGTCGCCGCGAGGGGCACCCGGATAATGTAGCCGCCTGTTATCTCGGCGGAATGACCGTCTCATCGGTTGCAGAAGACTGCTTATCAACAGCAACTTGCGGGCAGAATCTCGATTGGAGCCTTCTGCTTGCAGTGCCGTCGGCCACACTCTCCACTAAGAAGGCCCGGGCACTTCTTCCCGAACATTATTCACAGGAAGATGCAGTCGCCAACGTTCAGGCCACGGCACTTCTGGTTGCAGCCTTTGCGCAGAATCGCCCCGATCTTCTCCGCGTCGCCATGCGGGATCGCCTTCACCAACCCTACCGGTCCAAAGCTTGTCCTTTGCTTCCCAAGCTCCTACCGTTGATGGAGATCCCTCAAAACTCCTCGATTCTTGGAGTTGCTTTAAGCGGAGCTGGGCCTTCCGTGCTACTTATTACTCCGAACCCTGCACTGCCCTTGATCGACAACCTCATCCGTCATGCCGCCAGCGACCCTGATTTGGAGATTATCCATACTGGTATTTCTACAGGTGTCCTTCAAATTTAACCGTCTATCTACAAGATAGATAATGATGTTTCACAAATGGTAACCTAGTAACAATTACAGGGATTACCTAAGATTGCTTTACGCCATCAAGAATTCCCCGTACTTTATCCCTCGTGGGCAGTTCTGGGGAGGGCTGCTACGCCGCCCGTTGACCTCTTTCAATAGAGGTCCGGGCGTTCCTCTTTAAGCTACAACTTTCGTCTTTGAACCTCCCCGGATTCCTCGCGCATCTATTATTGTGGAGACTGCGCTTCACCACACAATAGGTGGGATTAAGGTGCGGCGTAATCTGGAGGAAGTTAAATGGCAGGACAGCACGTCACAGAAATTAACGATGCAAACTTTGAAAAAGATGTTCTCCAGTCGGCAGAGCCCGTACTGGTAGATTTTTGGGCCGCATGGTGCGGTCCTTGTCGCGCCTTGGCCCCGGTCGTCGATGAAGTGGCCAACCAATATCATGGCAAACTCAAGGTTATGAAGATGGATGTGGACTCCAACACCGCCACGCCTATGCGCTATGGCATTCGCGGCATCCCCGCGCTTCTGCTCTTCAAGGACGGCAAGGTGGCCGATCAGATCGTTGGCTTCGTTCCTAAGGACATGATCGACAAATCCGTCATCAAAGTTCTGGCGTAGTTTTTTGGAAGAAACGAAAATGTCAAACATCAACGGCCCGGCAACTTCAACCGCCGGGCCGTTGTCTTTAGCATTCGAATACATCGCAAGTGTCATTGTGTGTCGCCACTTCGGGGTGACACGCTGACGATGAATTGAGGCCCCCTTTTGAAAGACCGTCGGCATTGTAAGTTTGCCTCACTTGTTCTCATCCTGACCGCTTTGGTTCTCTTTGTACCGGATGTTGCGCATAGCCAGGAAGCAGCTCTTCGCGAAGTGCTTTCTACGGTGCCTGCTCCTCCCACACGGAACGTGATCATTGTTGGGTTTGTCGGAGGCTTTGTCAGCCCGCGGGACACAAAACATCCCGAAGTGCAGTTTGCCGCCTATCTTCGCAACCGTTACCCCTCGATTCATGCCGAGGTGTTCGGAAACCATCACGGGCAAAAGGCCCTCCATCAGGTCTTGAACCTTCTAGACTCCGACCATGATGGCGTCCTGTCGGTGAGCGAGAAGGAGCAGTCTACCGTCATCGTGTACGGGCACAGTTGGGGCGCTACGGAGACGGTTGCTTTCGCTCGCCAACTGGGCCAGATGGGTATTCCGGTCGCTCTGACAATTCAGGTTGATACGATCGCGAAACCTGGTCACAAGGCTTCACCGATCTCTCCGAATGTGGCCAGCGCGATCAACTACTATCAAACCGAAGGTCCGCTTCACGGACAGCCGGAGATCGTTGCGGCTGATCCCACAAGGACAAAGATTCTCGGCAATATTCGGATGAGCTATGAGAACCGTCCCATCAACTGCGACAACTACAGTTGGTATTCCCGGACCCTCAACAGACCTCATCACAAAATTGAGAATGACTTCCGCGTCTGGGACCAGCTCGCATCCCTGATCGATTCCGATCTCCCCCGTACCCCATCGATCCTTCAGTCTCCTTTTCCTTCCGAATCGCCCTTTTTCAAATACCTTAAGCGTGGCTTTCAGGCACACGCAACTGAAACCGCGCTACTCAAAATTCCGGCCGAGGGGACTGGTAATTGAAAACCTTCGCTCAAGATGGCCGGGCAAAATTAGAGCAGTCGCTTTTCAAAGACGAGTGAGGTCTTCACCTTGGAATAACCGTCGCGAAGGTAGAAACGGTGGGCGTCTTCCCGTTTAATTTGCGACCGAACGCGCACGACCGGAATGGATTTATTTCGCGCCCATCGTTCGACCTCAAGGCAAAGACACCTCCCGACGCCCAAACCACGCATGTCCTCGCGAACGACGAGGCCGCCGATGACCGCGCTCGCCGGGTATTGCAGATGCCGTTCCATCGCGGCGTCGATCCAACCCACGACCTGATCGTCGAGAACAGCGGCGAAGGCGACCCTGTCGTCAGTGCGCGACAATTCCTCGATACGCTCGCGGAGCTCCTGCGTCAGGCAGGAATAGCCAAGTTCGCCACTCAGTTCGGCGGCTGCTTCCGAATCGTCGACAGTTAGCCGGCGAATTGAAAGTCCCGAAATATCTCTTTCAACCAGGTTTCCCATGTCGGTATTATTGCGCCTCCTAGTTCGTTATTGACTGAAGTTAACGGCACGGCTACCCATTACACTGGCATGAATGCTTGAACGGATGCTCTTCCGCGTGATCATGGTGGCCTTCTTCATCCTGGCCACAAGCTTCTTCGTGGCCGCGGAGTTTGCCCTCGTCAGCGTGCGCGAGACGCGCATCCAGCAGCTCATTGCCCTTGGCCGTCCCGGCGCCCGCACAGCGCTCAAGCTCAAACACTCCATCGACGAGTTCCTCCCCGCCGTCCAGCTCGGCGTCACTGTTGCCGGCCTTGCCCTGGGCTGGGTCGGCGAGCCAGCCATCGCCCAGATCATCCTCAACTTCGAAGCTTCGTGGTTCGACACGCTCCCTCAATACGCAGTGCTCTACGCTCACACCATCGCCGTCATTCTTGCCTTCTCAATCATCACCTACTTCGAAGTCCTCCTCGGCGAACTCGTTCCCAAATCCCTTGCCCTGCAGCGCGCTGAACGCATCGCTCTCGCCGTCGCCGGGCCGATGGACGTCTTCATCCGCATCACACGCCCTCTGGTGAAGCTTCTGAACGTCTCCGCAGGCGTTGTCCTTCGCCTCTTCCGCGCCCCGTTACGCGGCGAAGGCGCTGTCCACTCTCCGGAAGAGCTGAAACTCATTGCCACCGCCACTCGCCGCATGGGCCTCCTGCCAGTCTTTCAGGAAGAGATCATCCATCGTGCCATTGAGCTGAACCACGTCACCGTCCGCGAGATCATGACCCCACGGGGGAAGATCTTCTCCCTTCCTGCTGACCTGCCGCTCCAGCAAGCATCAGCTCGCATCGTCGAAGAGCAGCACTCCCGCGTCCCCGTCTACGACCCCGCCACCGGCCCGGAGTACATCATCGGGGTCGTTTACTCCAAAGACATCTCCCGTCTCATGCACTTCCGCACCGTCGCCCTTTCGATGGGTGGTCACGGCCAATCCAGTACGACTCTGCGCGAAGTGATGCGCGAGATTACCGTTGTCCCCGAAACCAAACTCGCTATCGACCTCCTGCAGGAGTTCCAGGAGCGGCGCCGCCACATCGCCATCGTCGTCGATGAGTTCGGGTCAACCGTAGGACTCGTTACCGCCGAAGACATCCTTGAGCAGGTTGTCGGCGAGCTCGAAGACGAGTTCGACATCAGCCGTTCTCCGCTTCTCAGCACCACGGGAGCCATGACCCTCGACGGCAGCACTCCCCTTCGCGACCTGGGCAACCAGCTTCACTGGGCCTTCCCGCGCGAGACTGGTGTCGAAACCCTGGCTGGCTTCCTCCTTGCACAACTCGGTCACATCCCTACTGCGGGTGAGACCGTCGACTACGATGGCCGCCGCTACACCATCGCCGAGATGGCTGGCCATCGCATCAGCCGGGTTACGGTCGAAGACATCAATGCCGCGCAAGAGATATCGTTGAGCCGACCCAAGAAGACGGAAACGGGCAGATGACTCGAACTGCTCTCTGGAAACCCCTCCGCCGCATTCTCGTCACACTTCCGGTCCTCTGGGTCGTTGTCTCGGTAGTTTTTTTCCTGATCCACCTGGTCCCCGGTGACCCCATCGTCCAGATGCTCGGCGAAGGAGCCACAGCCTCGGACATCTCCGCTCTCCGCCACTCCTATGGCTTCGACGCCCCGCTTAATCTGCAGTACACCCACTATTGGCACGGCCTCTTCCACGCCGACCTCGGCCAATCCCTCCGCCTACACGACTCCGTCACCCACCTCATCCTCCAGCGCTACCCCTACACCGTTGCCCTCACTCTGGCCGCACTCCTCATCGGAGTTGCTCTGTCCATCCCTGCTGGCATCTGGTCAGCGCTTCATCGCAGCCGATGGCAGGACCGCACCCTCGGCGTCGTTTCCCTTGTCGGTCTCTCCTTCCCGAACTTCGCCCTCGGCCCCATCCTCATCGTCATCTTTTCCATCCAATTCGGCTGGCTCCCGGTCTCCGGAGCGGGAACAGGCAGCCCCCTCAGCTTCTTGCTCCATCTCATTCTTCCAGCAGTCACGTTAGGCTTAAGCCTCGCCGCCATCCTGACCCGAATGGTCCGCACCGCTATGCTCGAAGAGCTCAGCCAGGACTACATCCGGACTGCCCGCGCCAAAGGCCTCACCGAGAATCAGGTCGTCTACCGCCATGCCTTGCGAAACGCGTTAATCCCCGTCCTCACCGTCATTGGGCTCCAGTTTGGCAGTCTGCTTGCGGGAGCCATCGTGACCGAAACCATCTTCAGCTGGCCCGGAATCGGTCGACTGACATTGTCGGCTATCTCGAACCGTGACTATGCGTTAGTACAGGGCTGCATCCTGGCTGTCGGGCTAACTTATGTGGGAGTGAATCTCCTCACCGACATCGCCTACACTGTAGCCAACCCGCGTATACGCGGCTAGTAGAGCAACCAAAGAAGGATCGTATGCGACTCACCCGAACTCTGCCCTGCATTCCCGTTGCCCTGCTGATCGTTCTCTCGGCCTCTGCTCCCGCGTCCGCCCGCGCCCAGGACACTCCCCAAGACAATTCTGTAACGAAACCTACGCCGGGAAAACCCGAGCCTGTCCCATCCTTTCTTAAGCCGAAGCCGCCGGCTCCCGAACCGACCACTCCGCCCGCCCGCCCCTTCCATGACCCGCACTACGGAGTCTCCTTCACCATTCCCCCGGCCTGGAACATCGACCGCCGCGATGGTACTGTCAGCACCTTCCGCCTGGACGCCCGCAACGCCGCTCACACAGCCCAGATGCGCGCCGTAGCCAGTATCAGCTTCAACCCGCACCCGCTCTCAACCTTCAGCGGGGCGCTCTTTTACTTCTCCGTTACCCCCAACGTCACAGCCAACCAGTGCGCCGCGCAAGCCATTGCCCGCGCCCCCCGCACCGTTGCCACGACCAAGGTTGCCGGCGTCCCCTTCACCCACGGTTATGACGAGCACGGCAGCATCTGCACCGAATCCCGCGACGAGATCTATACCACCGAGCACGGCGACGCCTGCTACCGCTTCGACGCCGTCATCAACAACTTCTGCGGAGGCGATGTCAGCGGGGTTCGCGACATTACCGACCATGAACTCGACGATGTCCGCAAACGCATGCAATCCATCCTCAACACCATCCGCTTCGACAACTAAACAGCAAGCTCCTTGACGCTGGCCTCGACCCCATCCTCCACCGTTACGAACCCCACCGTCACCGGAAGTGAAAATCGCCTGGGACCCGCACTTCCCGGATTGAAAAACACGACCCCATCGCGCACATCCACCGAAGCCTTGTGCGAGTGGCCACTCACCACCACTGCCACACCAGCCGCCCACGGACTGATGTCCATGTCATGCACCGAGTGCACGAGATAAAACAACTGACCACCCAACTCCACCACATCGGTCGCCGGCAACTCAGCGCACTCACCGGAGACGTCCACATTCCCGCGAATCGCCGTGACCGGAGCGATCTCTCGCAGCCTCTCCAGCACGGCAATATCTCCCACGTCGCCCGCATGAAGAATATGTTCGACTCCGCGGAGCGCCTCCACTGCCTCCGGACGCAACAATCCATGCGTATCCGAGATCACACCAATCAACATAAGCGTCAAGCCACCTTTAAACTCTGCAGTGATGCAAACGCCTTGCTCAGCTTAGGATCGTGACTCCTGTCCGGGTCGATTCGCAGCTCAAGAACCCTGATCCCATCCAACTCCTTCGAATAATCCTCAATCTCTTCGGTCGAACCCTGCGGCGAAAAACTCCATTGTTGCCGTACCACCTCGCGCAACTCACCCGCCCCACCCGCAAACAGCGCAAACTCCTGTGAGCGCTCCACCGCACGCTCTACAAAATGCACTTGAATCTGGCGAATCGTCTGTGGCGCATCAAAGATCAACCGAATCACCTGCGGTCCGGTCATCGCCGCTCGCCAACCAGTCGTTACCGCACTGCCGAGCGCATGCTCAATCGGAAAAGCCGCATCCTCCGACGTAACCTCAACACGTGCAATCTTCTCCAGATCCAGCCACGGTCCTTCCGCCGGCACAGCCCTCGTATTCTCAGGTGTAACAATACTTTTGCGCATCAATCAAACCTCACACTTTCAGGGCCGGGAATAACGGATAATGATCCCACCATTCAGGTAACGTTCTCAACTCAACGAAAGTTTCGTCAAAAGATTGTCTTCTCAACGAAAAATAGCGGAGAAATCCAACCAATCACGCGGAAGCAACGCTTCGTCATCGAAATCTGCAATCTTAACCAAAGAGGATCGGGAGGCCAACCATGGGACGCGAAACAACCTGTGACTGCACCTTCGACGGAACTACTGCCAAAGTGAAAGCGCTCCTCGAAACCAACGAGATCATTCTCCGCGGCGAAATCCGTATGACCGCGCCGCTCCATGCGCTGCAAAACGTCAAAGTGCAGTCCGACCGCCTCTGCTTCACAATCGGCAAACGCCCGGTTCAACTCCATCTAGGAATCAAAGCCGCGGAAAGCTGGGCGAAGAAGATCAAGACCCCTCCTCCGTCGCTTGCAGACAAACTCGGCATTACCGGCAAAGTCGTACGAACCATCGGCCCCATCACCGACCGCGCGCTTAATTCCGCGCTCACCTCAGCCGCATTGATCTGCGCAGAAGATCCCGACCTCATCGTCGCCAGCGTCGATACACCGGAAACCCTCAGCCGCAACTCTGCGCGACGCAAAAAAGCAACTCGCGCGAGGTGATCCCCATCTGGTTTGTCTACCGCAAAGGCCCCGGCCATCCACTCAGCGAGTCCGCCATACGCACCTGCCTTCGCGCCCAGGGCCTCATGGACACAAAGGTGGCCTCAGTCTCATCAGAACTTACTGCCCTCCGCTTCAATCTTCCAAAATAAGCCTAATAAATCGGGTGAGTTATCCCGTGACGCAGCACGACCGTAAAATCTAGAAACATCAGGATCTCACTTTTGCGCAGCCGAAAGTATCTGACCTACAATCCCACACTTATCCGGGTCCGCGGGTCCATCCAATCCCGCAGCGCATCCCCAATAAAATTAAACGACAGCACACAAAGCATCACCGCCATCGCCGGAAAGAAAACCAGATGCGGCGAGTCGAACAGATGGGACCGCGCATCGTTCAGCATTGACCCCCAACTTGCTGTCGGCGGCGGAACCCCCAACCCCAAAAAACTCAGCGTAGCCTCTGCCAACACCGCCCCTGCCATCCCAATCGTCGCTTGAACAATCAGCGGCTGCAGAATATTCGGCAGAATATGCCGCCCCATTACCCGCAGATCCGAAGCCCCCAGGGCACGTGCAGCCTCCACAAACTCGCGCTCCTTTACCGCCATTACCTGGGCCCGTACCAGCCGCGCATAGCCTACCCACCCCGAGATCGCCAACGCCAGAATCACATTCCCCAATCCGGGCCCCATGAACGCAACAAACGCGATTGCCAGCAGAATTCCCGGCAGCGCCATAAAGGCATTCGTCACATAGATATTTACGACAGTGTCCGTCCACCCGCCGTAAAACCCAGCCAACCCACCCGCCACCAACCCCACCGCAAGCGAAAGCCCCACCACACTCACGGCCACAATCAGCGAGATTCGCGCTCCAAACAGCGTTCGCGACAAAATATCGCGTCCCAGCTCATCGGTCCCAAACCAATGGGCCCACGAAGGCCCCATTAAACGGCCGGTCAAATCCAGCTTCGCTGGATCCTGCGGAGCCAGCAACGGCGCAAACAGGGCACAAATCGTGAACACCACCAGCAGCGCCACCCCAATCGCCGCCAGTGGCTGCCGCCTCATCACCTCAACAACATTTCCTGCTACATCAACTCTTTCCACGCCACAATCCTACATCCCCGCCATTTTCAAAAGCTGCGGAGCCACATTCAACCGTTAAACTTGAAGGATGAGTTTTCTCCGTCGCCTCACGATTGCGATTCCCGCAACCCTCCTCATTCTCTGTCTTACAGGGTTGTGGTGGACCCGCGGATCCATGACGCACTTGCCCTTCAACCGGGACAAAGGAGCCGGCCAGAATTCCGTCGTCGACCAGCGTCCCTGGCAGACCGTCGAGTCTCTTGCTCCCCTCGCGGTCTCCGCTGAAGAGCAGTCGCTCGCGCGCGAAGCCGAACGCCTCGCCGACCATGCAGTCGACCAGACCTTCGCCCTTGCGCTCCGTCAGGCCTCTCTTCGAAGTCGTACCTTCACTGGCGATGCGCTTGCACTCCAGCAAAAAGTCGCGCAGCTCCAGGCCATGGTCAAAGACGATCAAGCCCACGTCGACGCCCTCACCGTCTCCCTCAAGCAGCCCAACGGCTCCATCGCCGACTCCGACGATCTCGACGTCGCCAAAGCGCAGCTCCAACTCGGAAACGACGAACTCGCCGATGCTAACGAAGAGCTTGCCCGAGTCAGCGGTGACCAGCGCGGCCAAATTCAGGACGAGCTCACGGCTCGCGAGGCCGCCATGAAGAAGTACGACTCCCAGGCCAGCGGCGGCCAGATCGCGATCCTCTCCAGCACGCGCCGTGGAACGCTCGCCGGTCGTATCTCCTCCTGGTTCGATCAGCGCAGCCGCATGGCTCTGCTCCAACAAGCCAAAGCCGATACCGATGCCGACGTCGCTCGTCTCACCGCGCAACATGACGACTTCGAAAAACGGGCCACTGCCGCTGCAACCTCCATCGGCTCGACCGCAGGCCAATCCGATCCCGCGAATCCTCCCGACGCCGCTAAAAGCAAGGTAGCCCGCATGGCTCAGGCCCACGCCCTGGCACAGATGCACGATATCGTCGAGGACCAGCTCCAGACCCAGCAGCAGCTCTCCGCCGTCTACGCCAAGTGGCTCGCACAGGTGCAGCTTCAACATCGCATCGTCGCCCACCTCGCTCTGGAGTCCTTCGCCTGGATAGCCTTCGTCATTCTCTGCGGCTCACTCCTCACCGCAGGTGTCCGCGCACTACTGGACCGCTACACGATGGATCGCCGCCGCTACCATACTCTCCGCACCATCGCGACGCTCGCCATCCAGATCATCACGCTGGCCCTCGTGCTCCTCATCCTCTTTGGCGCACCCAGCCAGACCCCCACCATTCTCGGACTCGGAGTTGCTGGCCTCACTGTCGTCTTTCAGGACTTTATTCTTGCCTTCTTCGGCTGGTTTATCCTCATGGGTAAAAACGGCATCCGTGTTGGCGACTGGGTTGAGATTAATGGTGTCGGTGGCGAGGTCGTCGAGATCGGTCTCTTCCGCACGGCACTCCTTGAGACCGGTAACTGGACCGACAAGGGCCATCCCACTGGCCGTCGCGTCACCTTCATCAACAACTTCGCGATCACTGGCCAGTACTTCAACTTCTCCACTACCGGCCAGTGGATGTGGGACGAGATCACCGTCAACATTCCGCCTGGCCTCGACACCGGCAAGACCATCACAGCCATTCACGATACCGTTCTCAAGGAGACCGAAAAGGATGCCGGCCTCGCCGAACGCGAGTGGAAGAGCACATCGCACAGCAACGGACTCAGCCAGTTCAAAGTCGCGCCCTCAGTCGATATGCGTCCCGCCGCCTCTGGAGTTGACGCCGTCGTCCGCTACATCACCCGCGCCGGCGAACGCTTCGAGATGCGAAACCGAATCTACGAATCCGTCATCGACGTCCTTCACAAACCGCAACCCACCTCTGGTCCGGAACCCACAACAAAAAACTGACACTGAGAACTGACAACTCAAGCCTGCATCGGCCTCTGATGCAGAATCATCCAGGAGGTTCCGAACCGGTCGCGAAGAATTCCAAACCGGAACGCAAAGAAAGTTTCCTCCATCGGCATGAACACCTCGCCGCCGTCGCTCAGCAACTTGAAGATGCGCTCTGCTTCGTTGCTGCTGTCCACGTTAAGCGAGAGATAAACGCTGCGCATCGGTTGAAACCGCTCCGGCGGAACGTCGTTTCCCATCAGCTCTGTCTCGCCAATCGTCATATTCGTATACAGAACATACTTCTCCAGGCCTGGCGGAACGTTCTTCGGATCTGGTTGATCCGCATACCGCATCATCATCAAAATCTTTCCGCCTAGATTTTTCTCATAAAATCGGAACGCCTCTTCGCAGTTCCCGCCGAAGTTCAGATAAGTATGCAGCTTCATCAGGTACTTCCTCCTCGCATCTGGTTCAGTTTAATCCTTCTGTTCAGGTTGCTATCCTAGATCGCATCTCTCGGTTCGACGCTCGATAAACTCGAATCTTTATAGCGTTGTCCCGCGGAGAAGTGGCTCTGCAAATGACTTTCACCCGTTATCCCCCAAAAGTGTCACTTCAAAAACGGCGTACCCCAGCTATACATAGCAAAACGGCGGTAAACCGTTGCTCCGGCCGCCACGCTCCGAGTAACCTGAAGGAGTTCGATAGCTTCAAAACCTTTAAGACCTGTAAAAGGAGTCCTCTCCCCGAATGAAGCTCAAAGGAAAGAAAACAGTTGTCTGCGGAGCCGGCGGCTTCATTGGCGGCCATCTCGTCGAAAGCATGCTCGCTGATGGTGTCGACGTCATTCGCGCCGTCGACGTCAAACCTCTGGACGAGTGGTATCAGTCCTCCCAAGACGTCGAAAACCTTGCGCTCGATCTCAAAGACAAGGAGAGCTGTCTCACTGCTGCAGCCGGTGCGGAGGTTATCTTTCAGCTCGCCGCCGACATGGGCGGCATGGGCTTTATCGAGAACAACAAAGCTCTCTGCATGCTCAGCGTGCTCATTAATACCCACATGCTCATGGCTGCGCGCGACATGGGAGTCGAGCGCTTCTTCTACTCCTCCTCTGCCTGCGTTTACAACGGAGAAAAACAGACCAGCCCTGACGTTGTCGCTCTCAAGGAAGAGGACGCTTACCCCGCACTCCCCGAAGATGGCTACGGCTGGGAGAAACTCTTTTCCGAACGAATGTGCCGTCACTTCGAAGAGGACTTCGGGATCGAGTGCAGGGTTGCACGCTATCACAACGTCTACGGCCCCCTCGGCACCTGGACCGGAGGTCGCGAGAAAGCTCCTGCCGCTATCTGCCGCAAGGTTATCGAAGCCATACACTCCGGCTCAGGCCAGATCGAGATCTGGGGCGATGGTAAACAGACCCGATCTTTCATGTACATCGACGACTGCACATTCGGCACACGGATGATTGCTGAGAGCGACATTCGTGTGCCTATCAACCTCGGCTCCAACGAACTCGTCACCATCAACCAACTCGTCGACATCGTTGAAGAGATTGCAGGCGTCCGCCTCAAACGCAACTACAATCTCACCGCACCGAAGGGCGTCAACGGCCGCAACAGCGACAACACCAAAATCCTCAAAGAGCTCAACTGGGAACCTTCCATCAAACTCCGCGAAGGTCTCGCCAAAACCTACGCGTGGATCGAAAGCGAGATGCTGGCTGCCAAACCGCTCGTTGCCGCTACTCGCTGACCCACATCAAGCCGCGGGAAAAACAAAACAGGCAGCCGAGATTCGGTTGCCTGTTGTTCTGCGACGCGAAGCAGATTCTCAGTGCCTATCGTCTCGATCCCTGTCGTCTCGATCCTTATCGCTTCCTCTCTTGAAATCCAGGATTGTCTCGAATGTGCCGGTGTCATACACAGCCGAGCTCCACGGCACACTCAAAGTGAACTGCGAGTTCGGATTGCAGCCGACGATGCTGACAGTAAACGCCGCGCTCGCAGTGCCGCTCGTCGCAATATCGCCCAAGCGCAATCGGGAAACTGCCCGGTGCCGTAATCTGCGGCTGAGCATCGACGGTCCAGAAGATCTGCGTAAGCGTAAAGCCGTTGAGCTGCGTCGTATAAGCCGGTCCGACGTTGCCGTTGGTCGCCGTGATGGTCACCGTGCGTGTATCACGTTCGCCCGGCACAACAGACGCGGAGAACCTCATCCCGTAGCCGGGCAACTGCGTCGGATCAACAATCCCCCAGTAAGCCGGCTTGGCCTGCAGTCCCATGTCGAAGGGCAGAGGATAGTCGGTCCGGGCAACAGGGAAGCCGTCGAGCCACGTATCGTCGTCCGCAAAACCCCAGAACGTGACCGCGCTTAGCTTGCCGCTCAGCTGTCGGAACGCCTCAAAGTACTGCGCGTAGAGCCAGCCCTGCTCCGCCAGAACCGCCGGCGGAATATTGTTGCCATAGTTCGAGGTCCGTATCGCCCCCGTTGTAGACGCTCATATCCAACTCGGTGACCTGCTGGTCGAGCCCGGGAAAATTCGCCGCCACGGTATTGATCGCGTTGACCATCGACTGGGTCGACGGGAAGTTGATCGCGTTATGCATCTCATGCCCGACGCCGTCGAGCGGAATGCCTCGACTGCGCAGATCGCCGACCACCTGCACCAGGCAAGCCAGCTTGTTCGGATCCGTAGTGCTGTAGTCGTTGATAAACAACTTCGTCCCCGCCGGCGCATACTGCTTGGCCGCCTGCAGCGCGATATCGATATAGCTCTTCCCGAGAACCTTATAGAACGGTCCGTGTGCGAGACAGTCAGGCTGCGACGGATCGAGCGGTTCGTTCACCACGTCCCACACATACACATTGCTGCCAAAGTGCTGCACCTCGTTCTGGATATGCTCCTGGATATTCGCCGTCACCACGGCCTGATTCGCCGGCGAATTCGTCCCATCGCCCGTAGCGTAGGAAGGAGTCTGCGCCCCGGTCGCCCACACCAGGTTATGTCCCCGTATCTTCATGCCATTGCACACAGCGAGACCAACCTCGCTATCAGCATTTCCATAGGTGAAGTTCCCCTTCGTGTTCTCCACCGAACTCCACTTCATATCGTTCCCTGAAACGATGCTGTTGAAGTGCATCGTCAAGCAACTGCGAATGCGGGCCGGACAAATCAGTCGTATCGACCTCCGCGCCGACAGGGAAGAACTCCGAGAGAGTCTTGAAAATCGAAGGAATATTCGTCTGAATCGTCGGCGGCGCAACGTAGGTCAACTGGAAATCGTCAACGTAGAACGACACGAGATCGGTTCCCGACGATGGGAACGTCTGCAGATACAAGAAACGCCGTCCCCGGATCATAGCTGGCGCCATGTTGTACCCGATTGACGCTGATCTGATGCCAGTTCCCATCCGCAGGCACAGTGATCCCCGGGAAAGGAGTAATGCTCGGGAAACTCGTAGTGCCCCCGAGCGTTGGTCTGCAGGCTCATATTGATCACGTGGTTGGAGCCATCCGCGGGCGTCAGCATCACCCACGCGCTGATGTTGTACTTCGAGCCGTTGTACATCTTGTTGCTGACATTAATCTGCGGCCCGTCAAAGTTCGCCGTGCGCCCTGTAGTCAGCAGACTGTGAGTCCCGCCATGTGCCGCGGCAGTCGTGTTGGTCAGCGTAGAACTGCCCGAGCGCGAACTCCAGCCATCCAGCCCGCCATCCTCGAAGGTCGCCGTGATTCCCGTGTTGTCCTGCTGGCTCGGATTCGGCGGCGGCGGCGCAAGCTCGCTGATGACAACATCCCCGATGTAGAAACGAATCCGTCGCGCTGCTCGACTGGAAGTAAAGCGTCAGAGTCCCGTAGGCGGCCCCGGCAGATTGCTGAAGCTGAAAGTCCCCTGCACCTTCGTCCACGCCGTACTCGACAGCGCCCCCGAGGTCGCAAGATTGCTGAACGCCCCCGATGTGGCGCAGTCCGCCGTCTTCGTCGACATCGTCACAGTCGGATTACTGCTGTCCGGAGCCGCAAGCAGAACATACGCGCTCACCTGATAAACCGCCCCGGCAACTACATTAGGCACGCTCAGCAGATTCAGGCTCGGCCCCATAAAACCGGCCGTCCGGTTCGTCGTCAGAAGAGCCCGCTGATCGCTATTCGGATCGAGCACCGGCGGCGCAGCGTTGGTCAGCGTGACTGACCCGAACGGAGCCCATCCATCCAGTCCGCCATCCGCAAAGGTATAAGTCGCAATCGGAGTTCCACCCGGTGGTGGCGCCGTCTCCGTAATCACCACATCATCCAGATAAAACGACTGTGCGGTCGTCGCACCGACGAGTTGCGCATAAAGCTGCAATCCCGTCTCCGTGGTGCTTACCGTATAGCTTCCGCCAATCTGCGCCCATCCTGAACTCGACACAGGCACCTGGAAACTCCCGATCGTATCGAAGCACGTGCCGCCCGAACAACTCGGATCGCTGCGCTTCATCGTCAGGTTGGCATTCGTGGCAGTCTCACCGCTTGTAAGCTGGATGAAGCCGGTGATCGTATACTTCGCGCCCGGCAGAAGAACGCTGTTCACCTGTAATCGAAGGTCCACCCGCGCCACCGGAACCCGTTGTTGTCAGCAGGCTGAACGATCCACTGTGCGCGACGGCATTTGTAGCAACTGGTGTGCTTGCGCCATTAAACGAACTCCAGCCATCGGCCGTTCCATCCTCAAACCCATACGTAGCCACCGTCTGCGCGCCCAGGGGACCGGCGAAAAGAAACACGAGAAGAGAGATCACGGAGATCAAACCTATCCGGCTCCCGAAGGAACGTAGGCTGGAGTTAATGGTCGAATCAAACATAATGTTGCCCTCCTCAAGACCGTTCAACGACACTAGTATGCTGCCCTGGTTGGCCAGCTAATTCGGTGAGAACATAATTCGATTTACTAAAGCGTGTGGAAACTATGCGAACGAGACCATCGCTGTCAACAGGCTCGTGCATTTTTTCGGGTTGCGTTCTCGTTCTTTGAGATTAATGCATAGTTTTTTCGCTATACAAACAAATTCAATAGCAAAAAAGGACTTCTATCTTCCATCAGACCTTCATTTTTTTGAGAAGAAGAGGGAACTCTCAGCCCTTCGAAATGCCAATGTGAAAAAATGAACAAAGCATGATCCAGGAACCGCCGTCCTCGACTCACCGCATCCTCGGCATCGACTTCTTCGACGGCTCCGCCAGTGCCGCAATCGAGCACATCGGTCGCGGAGGCCTGCTCGTCGTCCCGGCAGCCCCTGCTCTCAAAGACCTCGACCGCAATCCCAGCTATCGCGAAGCCCTCCTCAATGCCGACCTCGTCCTCACCGACTCGGCCTTCATGGTTCTTATCTGGAACCGCCTCCAGTCGACGCCCATCAAACGACTCTCCGGCCTCGAATACCTCCGCGAACTCCTCCTCCGGCCTGACGTGCGCCAACCCGGAAACACTCTCTGGATCATGGCCAGCCCCCTCAGCGCAAAACGCAATCTGGCCTGGCTCGCAGAGCAGGGACTCACCATACCCGAGGACAATATCTACATGGCTCCAATGTATGGCAGCGGCCTCATCGTCGACACGCCGTTGCTCGAACGCCTCAACTGCCTTCGCCCCCGGCACGTCATCGTCACCGTAGGCGGCGGCACACAGGAGCGCCTCGGCCTCTACCTCAAGCGCAACCTCGACTACCGTCCGGCCATCCACTGCATCGGCGCTGCCATCGCCTTCCTCTCCGGCGACCAGGTACACATCCCCGTCTGGGCCGACAAGTTCTACCTTGGCTGGCTCTTTCGTTCCCTCTCCGAGCCGAGCCGCTTTATCCCCCGTTACTGGGACGCGCGAACGCTCTTCACCCTCATGCGCCGATACCGCGACCGCCTCCCCGAACTCAAGCCCTAGTCATTCTGCGAATTCTTAGGAACCACATCCCACCTTCGACGTACAATATTTTTTACGAAAACATTCGTAATCAACTAACCGCAGAGCATCGCGCGTGTCCAAGCACCATCACTCGAGGAGAACCGCGCATGACCCGCACCAGACTCAACCTCTGCCTGCCTGCCCTCGCACCTTTTTCAGCTACAAACTCACTCCATCCGAAATCGCCCAGGTCCTCGGCACAGCCGCCGAAGACCACATCAGCGAAGTAGCCGACCGCAACGCCGGTGTTGTGCTGAAGATCAGTAAGGGCCGCCTTGCCCCCCTCTCGAAATAGAGATAGCAAACGCCGACTTACTGTTACCAATCTGGGAAATCACCAATGTAGTGCGAGCACCTGACCGCATCATCGTTTCGTAACTCGTCGCGATTCGTGATGTAAAAGGTTGCGTCGTCTTTACCGTATAGTGCATTCTAGACAGCGTTCGAGGGAGCGTCGATTGAAAATAGACTTTTTCCCGTACCGTATGCGGAGGGCGAATTGGCCTCGATTCGCGACCTGATCTGTCACGGAACGCCGTCAGCGGCAGCCGCTACGAGCGAGCGATGACCCAAGTTTCCTTGACCGGTTTCGCTGCCCTGATGATCATACTGGGCACTTGTAACTGGCGGGCACTCTTCCTCTCTGCTGCTCCAAGCAGAGTTGTTACTCCAGATTCGGTCGCGGGTCCCATCGTCCCCGGAAAATTTACAGATGTAACAGCCGCGAGCGGTGTGCGCTTCGTCGGCGTGGCTTCGCACACGAGCCATAAGTACCTTTTGGAGACGATGGGATCAGGTGCCGCCGTCTTCGACTATGACAACGATGGGCTCCTCGACCTGTTCTTCGTCAATGGCGCTCCGGTGAGCGATCCCATGGCGCAGGACGCCACTCCCGAGAAACGTTCGCCTAAAGACTGGAATCGGCTGTACCACCAACGCAAAGACGGCACGTTCGAGGACGTGACCGAGAAGTCAGGATTGAAGGGTATTGGATATGGAATGGGAGTAGCCGTCGGCGACTACGACAACGACGGTTATGAAGACCTATTCGTGACGAGTTACGGTGGAAACCATCTGTACCATAACAACGGCAACGGCACGTTCACCGATGTCACGGAGCACTCTAGAACTGGTGGCGACAGAACGCCGGGGAACTCGTGGTCGACGAGCGCAGCCTGGGTCGACCTGGACAATGATGGTTTGCTCGATCTTGTTGTACTCCGCTACGCTCGTTGGAATTTCAACGATGTCTGGTGTGGCGAACATCGTGAAGGCTATCGCGCTTATTGCCACCCCGATATTTTTCCTGCGATCGCTCCGCTGGTGTACCACAACAAAGGCGACGGGACATTTACAGAAGTCACGAACAAGACCGGCCTGGGGACTCCCGGGAAGGGGTTGGGTATCGCCATATCCGATTTCGATCGAGATGGAAAGATCGATCTGGCAATCGCGAACGATTCCATGCCCCAGTTCCTCTATCACAACAACGGCGATGGCACGTTCGAGGAGCAAGGGCTCACGGCGGAGATCGCCGTTGACGGTGATGGCCGCACTTATGCGGGTATGGGCATCGATTTCCAGGATTTCGACAACGACGGTTTGCCGGACCTGGTCATCACGAATCTCGCAAACCAGAAGTACGCGCTATACCGCAACAACGGCGACGGCTCATTCACTTATGACAGTTATCTCTCGGGCCTTGCCACTATGACTCTTCTACATTCGGGATGGGGCGTTCATTTTCTCGACTACGACAACGACGGCTTCAAAGACCTGTTGATCGCGCAGGGTCACGATCTCGATACCGTGGAGCTGAACTATCCGCAGCTTCACTATAAGGAGCCGTTGCTGTTGGCGCGGAACGTGGGCAATGGCACCTTTGTGGATGTGTCCGCCCAATCCGGCAATGTGTTCACGCAGCGATGGGTGGGTCGTGGGATGGCCGTAGGCGATCTGGACAACGATGGCCGGCTGGATGCGGTGATCACTACGAACGGCGGTCCAGCCTATGTTCTCCGCAACGAAACGGCGACTCAGAATCACTGGCTTACGCTTCTGCTTGTAGGGCATAAGAGCAACCGTGATGCTATCGGCGCCGAAGTCAAAGTAGTCACAGCCCATGGCGCGCAGTATTGGACAGTCTCGACCGCCGGCAGTTACCTCTCCTCGAATGACAAGCGAGCGCACTTCGGTTTAGGCACGGACTCGCTTGTTCGGTCCATCGAGATTCGATGGCCGAGCGGCATTCGTCAGACCCTCACGGATATCGCAGGCGACCGCATCATCAAGATCGAAGAGCCTTCCGGCTCGCAGGACTCCCATTCGAAAGCTGGTCTGCGTTGAGACAGGCAAAGCTTCCCGCAGTGGAGGGTGTCCTCGATGATTGTGCGGATCTGTGCTACTGACGCGTAGTCGTCCAGGATTTCCTTGCTCCGGCGTGCCGGTTATTTTGTCGCGATCTACTGTGCCGGTGAACGAGACCGCCTCTTTCATGCCTTCACACTCAGGGACACCTATTTGCCTTGCAGGGTTCCGGTCAGCGGAGCCGAACCACGCTTTGCTCGAACGAGGCCACTAAGTTTAGAGCCATCCACGACATCTGCCAATTTGCCCGAGACCGCTGCAAGTGCATTGCCACCCTTCGTCGCGTTCTGCGCGGGCACTCCTGCGAGAGCAAGGCTGGGCTGTTGGGCATTTGTTTTCCAAGTGCCGTTCCACCGGCAGACACCCTATTGGCATGATGGGGTTATCGCCTAGGGGGAGGCGATTCGCGCCTCTGCGGGAATGCCCACTCATGCGGTGAGACTGAACAGTGAGATTGCATGAGTAGGGCACTGCAGAGTACAGCAATTGGACTGCCTTAACCGTTTATGCAACGAATCGGCGTCTCAGGGCGCACAGGGATCCGAGAACGCCTGTGCCGAGCAGAACAACACTGGCGGGTTCCGGTGTGGGTATGGGCGTCACGGCTGCGTTGAGCACGACATTATCGATGTGTGCCGAGGTGCTGGTTCCGAGATCCGCATTCAGGGTGATCTGAAGCTCGTCGATTGTCACACCTGCCAGATGAATGGCATCCATAGTTATCCAATTGAGGGGAAGCGTGTCTGAATTATGGAGGAGAATGGCATCAAGAGCCACCATCGAACCATTTCGAAATCCCTCGACGATAAGCTCTTGCCCTAAGCCTGGATCTCCTTCGGCGGCGAAGTCGACCTGGGCAAAATTGAAGTTAGCTGATGTGGCCGACTTGATGTCCAGGATACCGCCGTTTGTGCCGGAGTCTCCTGCCATATCGTTCCCAGGATTGCCCGCTGAGGTCGCGAACAGGTTGCCTGTGAGGGTTGAATAGGTGAACCCATTCTCTGTGACTGGACCTGTGAAATCGCCAAAGGTTACGGTATTGAACGTTATGGTGGAGGCATGTGCAGCACCGGAGAAGAGTGCAAGTACGAATGCAGCAAGAAGTGCATGCGAAGTGGCTTTTCTAGAGTTCATGAATTACTCCTTATTTGGTTGAGGTTGTGGGAGTGCAAGTGGCAAAAGCGTTTCCTCCTTTAGGTTGAGTTCTGGCTTCGGCGATGACTATGACGGCAGCTCCTTTTCTCGTCTTCAACGAGGTCCAAAACGGAAGGTGATCGCGCTGCTGATGCGGAGATTGTTCTGGCGATCGCTTTGAGCGTTTGGGATTTGCGAATGGATCCAGTCGGCCTCGACCACGTTCCAGCCGATACGGGGATTGAAGGTTTTGCTGACGCCACCTCCCCCGCTGATCCCGACGCCTTTGACGGTTTGAACGGATACGTAGTTGGACATCTCCTGCGAGCCGCCGGCAAGCACCTGAACGTAGGGCGTGAAGCGTCTCGACACCGTCCGCAGGGAGTAGCGGGGACCGAAGAGATAGTTGAAGATGGTGATCGACTGCTGTGTGCCGGCGACATTGGGCGCATGCACAGCGCTGAGATCGGCCACCATACTGATGCCATGCGGCGTGTTGACAACCAGGGAACCGAACCCGCCATTGAGGCTGACGCAGCCGCATTGCCCGGGAGGTGTGTTGGTGCGCAAGAAGCTGAAGCCGAGGCTGACCTCCATCACTGGCGTCTGTCCTGGGTCAATGCCAAACTCTTCCGGCTTGCGCACCTGCGCTGAGAGCGTGGCAGATAGCGCAATTAAGGCCGCAAGCAAAGCTGTCTTTCCGAGTCGCATGTATTCTCCTACTGCACGGTCAAGCTGACGGTCGTGGACTGTTGAAGGGAGCCACTGGTTCCGGTCACGGTGATGACGGAGGTGTGGGGCGTAGCGCCGAAGAGGCCGCCGCCGCAGCCGCTCAACGCCAGAAAGGGCAGAAGCGACAAGGCCGCGAGTGCCAGGAGCATCAGACGTTGCGTTGCTTTGCGGTATCTCCGCTGCAGCCGTATCACGCCAAGAAGAGGTAGTCCGAGCGCGGCCAGCAGAGGCAGGGAACGCTGCCGGTGCCTATCTCCCGCGGGAGCCGAAGCTACCAGAAGGGACGGCGTCTGGATGGACATGACGCTGGAGGCGCTCGCGCTGCCCGGCGTGACCGAGGCAGGAACGAAAGAGACTTGAGCGCCCGCCGGAAGTCCCGTCGCGGACAGCGTGATGGCGCTGTTGAAAGCTCCTCCCGACGGGGAGACAGTGATGGTGAACTGTGCCACCGCCCCCGAGGAAACGCTCTGCGATGCGTTCGTGGAGACGATGGCGAACGGACCGGCGGCCGACACGCTGGTACCTGTGCCTGTGAGCGTGGCGGTTTGGGGCGATCCGGTGGCGTTGTCCGCGACCGAGATGGAAGCGGCGAAACTTGCGGCCGAGGCCGGTGTGAAGGTGACCGAGATGGTGCAGGAAGCCCCGGCGGCCAGTGTGGCACCGCAGGTAGTTGTCTCGCCGAAATCCGTTGGATTGGCTCCGGTAACGGTGATGCCGGAGATGTTGAGCGTAGCGCTGCCGGGATTTGAGAGCGTGATGAGTTTGGCCGTGGCGGTTGCACCCACCGTGGTGCTCGGGAAGGCCAGTGTGGTTGGAGAGAGGACCGCCTGCGCTGTGCCGACAGCGGCGACGGTGCCGGTGAGGGCAACGGTCTGCTGCGATACGGGAGCGTTGTCCTGGACCACGAGAGATGCTGTGGAGGCAGTGGCGCTGGCGGGCGTGTAGGTGACCTGAATAGTGCAGCTGCGACCGCAACCACGCTGGCGCTGCAGTTATTGGTCTGGCTGAAGCCGGAGCCTCCGGTAAAGACGATGTGGGTGGTGCTCAAGACAGCGTTGCCTGTGTTGGTGAGGGTGACGGTTTGAGCCGCGGAGGCTGTTCCGACCTGCGGCGAATTGAAGGTGAGAGTTGTCGGCGTGAGGGAGACCTGCGGGGCGATCGTTCCGGTTCCGGAGAGCATAGCGATCTGCGGCGAACCGGTTGCGTTGTCAGCAACAGAGATGGTCGCAGAGGCAGCACCGACGGTGGTCGGGGTAAAGACAACAATGATTGTGCAGCTTCCGCCAGGAGCTACATTTGTCACGTTGAAGCATGTGGAGGGGGTGGCCGAGCCTGCGAGACTGAACTCATTCGCATTGGCTCCGCCGAAGGTGATGCCGCCGGGTGAGATATTCAGTGCGGCGTTGCCGGGGTTGGAGAGCGTGATGGTCTGAGGGGCGGAGGTGGTTCCGACGGCTGCGCTGAAGGTGAGGACGGATGGGGTAAGAAGAGCCTGTGGTGCGACGCCCTGGCCGGAGAGAGTGGCAGTCTGTGTCACTCCCGCCGGACCGCCGGAGTCATCCGTTATGGTGAGAGTGGACGTGGTGAGCGCGGTGGCGGTGGTCGGCGTGAAATTGACTGAAATCAGGCAGTTGCCGTTGGTGGCAGCAAGGGTAATTGGGGGAACGCACTGTGTGGCGCCAGTGGCGATGGTGAAGCCGCTGTTTGCCGGGATGTTGACGCCGGTGATATGCAATGGAGCCGGACCTTTGTTCGTGACGGTCAGGTTCATCGGCAGAGAGGTGGTGCCGACGGGTGTATCCGGGAAGATCAGGGGGGTCGGGTTCAAGACTGCCTGTGCCGTGGCGGCGGTACCGGTCCCCGCAAGAGCGAATGTAACCGGCTGCGTCACTCCATCGGCGTCGGTTACTTGCACGGTGAATGTAGCGGTGAAGGGCCCCCCAACTGCCGACGGTGCGAACGTGAACGCGTAGTTACACGACCCCTGCGCTTCTACCTGACCGCTATTGAAGCAGCTGGAGGACGCCTCCAGCCCCTGAAAGTCGCCCGCATCGGGACCGCTGAGCGTGGGGTTGCTGAGCAAAAGCACGGCTCCGCCAGATACTCCAGTGCCGAGCAAGGTCAGACTCAATGGCGCGCTCGTCGAGCCGACGACCGTATTGGGGAAGTTGAGCGCCGCGGGGGTGGTAGCCGGATTGGTGGTAACAGCCAGAGGCCACAGCTTCGCGACAAAACCAGAGCTGGGATTCGTTATAGTCGAGGGAAAAGTTGCCTGAAAGGCGCCGGAGGTGACGGGAATGCCCGCCGCTGTGACTCCGGCTATATACGCATTGTCGGAGGCATCGAGGGCGATCCCGAGCCCATAGGTGAAGCCAGCGTTCGTCTGAGTGTTGCCGAAGAAGGTGGAGTAGATCAGCGTGCTCCCTGTCGGGTCGAACTCCGTCACGAAGGCGCTCAAAGGGTTGGAACCCGGCGCATACAAGGGATTAACTGTAGGAAAAGGAACTGAACCTTGCAGGTCGCTGGTATGTCCGGTCACATAGGCGTCTCCTGCCGCGTCGACGGCAATCCCCTGGCCGGAATTGTTACCCGTGCTCCCTCCCAGATACGTGGAGTACACCAGGGCTGTTCCGGCGGGATTCAGCTTGGACACGAAGGCGACCTGGGTATCGCCGGTCGAATTCGCACCGCTCAGGTTGGAGCCCTGAAAGGGAGCAGTGGCAGGGGCCTGGAAGGCCGTGGGAAAGTCGGAGGAGTAGGTAGATCCGGTAACGTAGGCGCTCCCGGCTGAATCCACCGCGATGGCGTTGCCCTGGTCCCCGCGGACACTCCCGTTGAGTAGCTTGCCGGTTCCGCCCAGATAGGTCGAGTACATCAGCGAGGTGCCGTCCGCATGCACTTTGGTCACGAATGCGGTGGCAGCGAAGGTTGTAGTGGCAACGATTTTATTCGTGGACTGAAGAACGCTGCCGGACGGGGCGAGCGGGAAGTCCGTCGAAGAGGTAAAGCCGGTGATATACGCTGCGCCGTTGGCATCCACGGCAATCGCGTAGCCTATATCATCAGCGCCAAGGCCGCCGGAGTTATCAATCGAGCCTCCGACGTAGGTGCCGTAGACCAACGCTGTGCCTATGGAATTCAGCTCTGCGACGAACGCATTCTCAGATGCACCCGCCTTGATGGCGGGTTGAACTGTCCCCGAAAAGGGCAACCCGCCCTGGTCGGTACCCGTGATAAAAGCATGTGCGGGCGCAGATCCTACGGGCGTATCCACGGCGATGGCATATACCTGTGTGTTGCCGTTGCCGAGGCTTGCGCAGAAATAGGTGGAATAGTTCAAGACGCCGCTGAGGTTAAGACTGGCGACATAACCGCAGTCACTTCCGCTCCCTACCGTATACGCGTTCTGGAAGACGGTCCCCGGCCCGGTCGGAAAGCTATGGGAGTTCGTGTAGCCTGCAACGAATGCATTCCCATTCGTGTCGACGGCGATTCCAGTGGCGTACGTCGCAGAGCCGGTATTCTGTCCGCCGAGGTAGGTGGAGTACACAATCGCCGTTCCCGCGGCGTTGAATCTGGTGACGAAGGTAGTCAAGCCGGTCGTCCCGGCAGCATTGATGGGGTGAAGGGCACCCGCAAGCGGAAAGTCGAGTGAATTCGTTGTGCCGGTAACGTAGGCGCTCCCGGCGCCATTCACGGCGATGCCGGCGAAAGTGCTATCCACCTGACCGGTGCCACCAAGATAGGTGGAGTAGCCGAGAACGGGATCGATGACCAGCGCCCTGCTTCTGTCGTAAGCGCCGACCTTGAAGCAGACCTCGTTGCGCGAAATGGCGAAGCTGCCTTCGACGGCATCGCGGCCGCCATCGGCCCTCTCCTGATACACGACTGGCCGCTCGAAACGCACCTGTCCCACGGCTGTGTCGATCACCAGTTCGCCACTGCTGTCGAGGCGCAGGCGCTGCATTCCCTTGAACCGCAGCTGGATCTTGCCAGGGTCCGCGCCCGGCGAGACCACGAAGTCGTACTCGAGCCGGCTCTGGTTGCCGTAGTAGGTAAGGTCAATGCCGGGATAGATCCCCTGATACTTCACCCGGGCGAAGTTCGGCACGTCCGAATGCCACCTGGAGGGATCGTTGCCAATGAAGTAGTTGCTATGCGAGGCGGCAGGCTCAAGACCCGTCGCCGGAGCATGCTTGTTGCCGCCAAACGTGACCATCTCCAGCGCAGCCGTCCTGGCTGCAGCCATCTTCCCATTCACCGTCTTACCGGCAGGGGCCTGCAAGGAGAGCACAGCATCGGCAGGAGTGAGGAAGAGCGAATAGCCGGCGCCGTGCGAGAGGAACTGCACACGCTTGTCGGTCTGGCCCTGGTTGGGCTCGAAACTAAGCGGCTGACGCAGATAGTTCTGCTGAACGTTCTGCTTCTGCGTCGCCGCCGGCTTGGCTGCCGTAGCAGCCTGGGCGGGAATGGCGGCAGGAGCAGGCGGCTTGTCCTCTGAATGTGCACGGGCCCGGGAACAAGCCAGGCCCATCGCCACTGTGAGTACAACCGCCGACCAGCTCAGCTTTCTCCATCCTGCCACCACCCCTGTAATTCGTGTCATCGCGTATGATTTGAGCCCTCATTCCATCCTTCTTCGACCGGGAGCGGCTGGAGAACCTGCAAGCCCGGCGGGTTCTCCAGCCCAGAGCAAGTCCTTAGTTCGTTCTGAGAACCTGCTCACTTGGTAAAGCGGAACCTGTCGCCGGAATTTGCGGGGGCGCAACGGATTTTTCTCCTCACCGATACCTTTTTGGGGCGAGTTGTCTGCAAGTTGTAATTTTTTGCACAATGTCGACACAAAAACCGCCTTAATCGGCATTCTGTTTGGCATTCTCTTAATAGACAGAGGTCGCCCATCCCGCTTATGCAGGTCTCCCAACCTATTACTCACGCATTGCAGGACCTCGCGAAGGGCGACCCATCAGCTCTGAACAGGGTCATGCCGATGGTCTATGCCGAGCTGCGCAAACTGGCGGCGCACTATCTCCGGCAGGAACGCAACGGACACACCCTGCAGCCGACCGCGCTGGTCCACGAGGCCTACTTCCGTCTCGCAGGTCAGAGTCAACCCGAATTCCAGAACCGTTCGCACTTCCTTGGTGTCGCTGCCCATGCCATGCGGCAGATCCTGATCGACCATGCCCGCACACGGAATGCCGCCAAACGCGGCGGCGGCCAGGCGGTCTTCGCGCTGGAGGAAGGCGCGGACGCCGCCCTCGAGCGCCCGTCGGCGCTGATTCAGGTCGACGACGCCCTGCAGGCCCTCGAAGTGCACGATCCGCGCAAGGCCCAACTGATCGAGATGCGTTTTTTCGGGGGGATGACCGCGGAGGAGTCCGCCGAAGTTCTCAATCTGCCGGTCCAGAAGGTCCGCGCAGAGCTGCGGATCGCCCAGGCCTGGTTGAAGCGGGAGCTGGATAACCGGGCTGCGCCGCAAAGTCTGCAAAAGCCGTCTCTGGTTTCCGCATCTTCTAGTTAGGGAATCTTCCAGCATCATGTCGGCGGTTCAAGTCAGTTCGAAAGTCTTGTGGAAACCCATGAGCGATTGGCAGTGCGTGCAAGACCTCTTTTTCGCCTCAGTTGACCTCCCTCCGGGCGAGCAGGCCTTGTTTCTGCATAGATTCCGCAAGACTGATCCTGAGCTGTTTGCCGAGGTGGAATCTCTCCTCGCCGCCGATCTCGATGGCGGAGCTTCGATCGACTCAGCCATTCAACTCGAGGCGGCTCACCTTTTCGACGCGCAGGTGCTGGTGGGCGAACGGCTGGGCATCTACCGGATCGTACGGGAGATCGGCCGCGGCGGCATGGGCTCGGTCTACCTGGCCCTCCGTGACGATGAGGAGTACCGAAAGGAGGTGGCCCTCAAGATTGTGAAGCGCGGAATGGACACCGCGGAGGTCCTCAAACGCTTCCGCTATGAACGCCAGATTCTTGCCAACCTGGAACATCCCTACATTGCGCGCCTGTTCGATGGCGGCAGCACAGCCGAAGGCGTCCCATTCTTTGTGATGGAGTACGTCGAAGGACGACCAGTCGATGTCTTCTGCCGTGAAAATGCACTGAGTTTCAATGCCCGGTGCGAGCTGTTCCTCCGTATTCTGGAGACCGTTGCCTACGCTCATCGCAACCTCGTGGTCCACCGCGATCTGAAGCCGGCAAATATTCTGGTCATGGCGGATGGCACGCCAAAGCTGATTGACTTTGGGGTTGCGAAGCTCCTCGACGGAGATCCGGGCAGCGATGGGACGATGACTGCGCCTTATCGCCCATTCACACCCGGCTACGCAAGTCCCGAGCAGGTCCGCGGGGGGGTCGTCACGACCGCGACGGACATATATTCGCTTGGCGCGATCCTGTACGACTTGCTGAGTGGGGAGCCTGCACAAAAAATCGCGGGCCGTAGTCCCGCTGAGATCGAGTGGATTCTATTCGACACCGAGGTGCCGCGGCCCAGTCTGCGGAACCGTGGGCTCGCCTCCGACCTCGACAATATCGTCCTGATGGCTATGCGAAAGGAACCGGAGCGCCGCTATCAATCCGCCGACCAGTTTGCGGAGGACATTCGCCACTATCTGCAGGGCAGGCCGGTCATTGCACGCCAGGATTCGATGACCTATCGAGCGACGAAATTCATCCTTCGTAATGGCTGGGAGGTCGCAACGGCAACGACCGTTGCTGCCTCACTGATCGCGGGCCTGGCGATCTCGCTGGCCCAGACGCGCCGGGCTGAAGCTGCACAACGCTCTGCAGAGTCCCAAAGACTCATTGCTGTGCAGCAGACCTCGCTCGCTGAGGCGGCAGGAATCGCCGAGTCGAGACAACGAGTCATCGCGGACCAGCAGCGCAAGCTGGCGGACAATCAGCGCGACGAAGCACAGCATCAGAAAGCTCTCGCCGATCAGCGCGTGAAGGACACCCTGGAGCTTGCAAACCACACGCTGTTTGACGTCCACGATGCGATCGCAACTCTGCCTGGCTCTGTATCGGCGCGTCGAACGATCGTGAAGACAACGCTGGCGTATCTTGAGAATCTCGAGCATCAGGCCGGACCGGACGACGAGATGCGCAAGGTCCTCTGTGCCGCTTATTACAAGGTGGCGATGATTCAAGGGAATCCGCAAGGGGCCAGCCTCCAGGATTTTCAAGGCGCGGAGACCAACCTTTTGAAAGGTCAGGCGCTTCTGATGCCCGCGTACAACCGCAATCCCAGCGATGCGGCATTGATGATGCGATTGATTGAGGTGCGTTCCAGCCTTGCCAACCTGATGTATCGCTCAGGCCGCCGAGAGCAGGCGGTGCAGGCATACATCGACCTTCTTCCCGTTACACGAAAACTCTCGCTCGTTCGGCCATGTACCCTCAATTGCGAAACACAACAGGCAGAGATTGAAAACAGCCTGGCTTTTGAACTGCTGCCCCTCGACTCTGCACGCGCGCTCGAGCATGCAAACCACGGAATCGCGGTTGTGCGCGATCTCCTGGCTCTGCATCCGAACGATGCAACATTGAAGCAAGGTCTCGGCTCCTTGATGTCGGCGGGCGCTGCGGCCTATAAGACATTAGGCGATTTGGAGGAGGCTGGGGATTATTATCGTGAGTCCATCGAGGCCAGGGAGGACTTGCTGCACAACGATCCGAACAATACCCTGATCCGCCGGAATCTTATGATCGTCTGTGGTAATTATGCCGCGTTGCTCGGGATCCCCTGGTCTCAGAACCTTAACCGTCCCGCAGAGGCGCGTATCTATGCGGCCAAATCCGTAGCGCTTGCTCGAGAGACGGTCGAGGCCGATGCGAACGACGTCACAGCGCGGCGCGATTTGGGCATAAGCCTGGGCAATCTCGGAATGGTCGATCCCGCACCCGATGGGGTTGCCGAGTCGCTGGCCATGCTGGAGGAGGCACGCAAACTGATTGAACCGATTGCAGCGGCTAATTCAAAGTCTACCGAGATGGCAAATCAGCTGGCCCTTATTCTTGAATATGACGGTCATCGCCAGCGAACGATGGGCCATAACGATGAGGCTCTGGCAAGCTACCGCAAGTCGATTGCTTTACTGCAGCCCTTTTTCGATCAGCAGAATGAATCCGTTACCAGCCAATATCTGTCGAGTGAGCAAAGTCTCGCGTTACTGTACGCCTCGATTGGTGATCATGCAGCCGCTCTGGAGCTCGCTAACCAGGCATTCGCGCAAGCGGAGAAGTACAGCGGCCAACTTTCGCGACCTGACTTACAAATGGCCCGTACGGCGGAGGGCTGGTCTGTTCTGGCGGTCGTTCAATCCAAGGCGGGGATGACGAATCAGGCCCGGCAATCCGCAGAGACTGCCATGGTACTCTGGCGTTCAATCAAGACACCTGGCGTGCTCACAGCCCATCGCCGGGCTCTAGCAGATATGCAAACGCTGCTCACGCCGCCTGGCGCGTAGCAGTCCGTCCTTCAAAGGAAAATGAATTCTCAGAAAATCGTGTTACAGAATGCTTGAAGAAAGGTCCTGCGCCGTCGCAGGTTTTTTTCATGCTTATTACGTGGAGTGGCGAATGCTGGAGAAGGGTACGTGAACCCAAGGTTGCTCTATAGCTCCCATTCTGAGTGAACCTATGAAAGCGCTTCCTGCGCCATTAGGCAACCGCCCCTAACCTCGCCTTGGACAGGCTAATGTGGGTTCTGTGGGTCGAGTTTTTATGAGGGAGGCTGTAAGTTATTGATTTTATGGCTCATGAGGTAGGACTCGAACCTACAACCCTTCGGTTAACAGCCGATTCTGCCGCAATTACTCCCATTCGCCATTGGTAGATCTATATTGCTATATTTCAATCAGTTACCTAGGCTTATCCGCTCACCCAAAATGCTACTCGTTGCTAGAGAAATGGATGACATATGACAGAGTTTTCACCAGACTTTGAAACGACGGGCTGGTCACTGCTGCTACAGGCGATTTGACTGCCGGAAAGAACGCTGGGCTATGATCGACGCTGTCATTAGTGCATGTGACATGACAAATGCATTGAGCAAAGCACCAGAAGCGACCAAACCACTGACTGGATAGGGAACTGCTGCATCTGTTGTCAATGCAAACAGTACAACAACCAGCCTTGAAGAGGGTGTAACCGCAGCAAAGAATCAAGCGAATCCTCCTAAGAAGCAATAGGATGTGCATTTTTCAATACAGCCGTCTTTCCGGGCGGCTTTTCTATGGGCTACATCACGGTGGAGACTTCATGACACTCGTGGACGCAGAAGACAATCCTGTCAGGATCCTCGCCCTTGATGCCCGGGAGGTCCAGCAGGTCCAGGCCTCCGGTGCCTGGACATTAGACAACCACCGAACTTCACACGGTAGTTTGAGGTTTTCTTTTTGTAAGGAAGAGTCGTCCAGCCAAAACAGAAATTGGAAAACAGGTTTTAGCAACTAGACTGACGATCCGTCGGTATCGCTTCAGTGAAAATCGTGAGATTTGGTTGCTAGTGACTTGTCCGATAGTACGGTCAACCGTCGGGCTTTGACGTGGATTACGCCGTCCTGATTTTGAAGAGTTCCTTCGACCAGGAGAAACTTTGCGCGGGTAACTACAAGGCGCTCACGTTCGTACAGGTCGGGTGTGATGATGGCGTTTGCGATGCCAGTTTCGTCTTCCATGGAAATAAAGATGAAACCTTTAGCAGTTCCAGGTCTTTGTCGAGCAATGATACAGCCGGCCACCTTCACAAAGATTCCGTTTATGCAGTGACGCAGTTCTGTCGCGGTAAGAACGCCTTTGGAACGCAGCTCACTACGTCGATTGTGCATCGGATGCCTGTCTACCGTTAGCCCTGTACCTGCGTAATCTGAGACCAGTCGTTCTTCCGTGTTCATCTGTCGGAGCGGCAGAGTCTTGTATTCTTCACGGAGCCAGTCGCCCTCTTGCCGCAGGAGAGGACCCTCGGGTTTGCCTGCCCATTCCACCTGCCACAGGGCATCACGGCGATGGGTCACGCCACAAATCCAGTTCAACGATCCGATACGCGCCAACAACGTCAGTTCTCTTCGGTTGAGTGAGGGAACTCGTAGGGCGAGATCGTCTGCCGACAGAAACGGGCCACCCTGTAGCCGTGTCGCAATTATGGCGTCCACGGATTGCTTTCGCAGACCCTTGGCATATCCCAGACCCATCCGCAGCGTCAGTGAGCCGTCTGCTTCATGCTCCACCGTACAGGCACACTCCGACACCTGAATATCGATAGGCTTCACCCTCAGTCCGTGACGCTGTGCGTCCTTCACCAAGACAGCAGGAGAATAGAAACCCATCGGCTGGTTGTTCAGGATTGCGCAGGTGAACGCAGCCAGATACTTTACTTTGAAATAGGCCGAGGCATAGGCAATCAGGGCGAAACTGGCAGCGTGGGATTCCGGAAAGCCGTAGAGTGCAAACGAGCTGATATTTTGCACGATATTGTCCTGGGTCTTCACGTCAATGTTGTTAGCCGTCATCCCTGCGCGTAACTTCACTTCCAGATTCTTCATCCGTTCCCAAGAACGCCGCATTCCAACGGCGCGACGTAACTCTTCAGCCTCTGCACCCGTGAAGTTGGCGACGGTCATCGCCATACGAAGCAGTTGTTCCTGAAATAGTGGTACGCCCAACGTGCGTTTGAGGACAGGTTCAAGCGAGGGATGCGGATAAGTGACGGCTTCTCTTTTCTGCCGCCTACGCATATACGGATGCATCATCTGTCCGACGATGGGCCCAGGCCGGATGATGGCGACCTGCACAACCAGATCGTAGAACCGCTCAGGATAGTTCCGGGGAAGTGAGGCCATCTGTGCCCGACTCTCGATTTGGAACATGCCAACAGTGTCGGCTTTTTGGAGCACGCCATATACCTCGTTGTCTTCTGGCAACTGAGCCAGATCGACAGCTTCCCCATAATGCTGAGGGATAAGTTCAAGGCAATCTTTCAGGACCGCCATCATGCCCAAGCCCAGTAGATCTACCTTGATGATGCCGAGATCAGCACAGTCTTCCTTGTCCCACTGGACTACGGTGCGTCCGGGCATCGAAGCCCGCTCCAGCGGCACCACCTGATTCAACTGTCCCTGACAGATCACCATTCCGCCGGAGTGCTGTCCGAGATGGCGCGGCAAGTCCTGAATCCTCACACATAGTTCCAGGTACTTGGCGATACGGGAGTGATGAATATCGAAGCCGGCGGTTTGAAACGAGTGCGCCATCGTGTCGTTCTCACCACGCCACTCCCAAGCGCTCACAAGGCTCGACAACCGTCCGAGCGACTCCTGATCGAAACCCAACGCCTTTCCCACTTCGCGTGCGGCGGACTTGCCTCGGTAGCTAATTACATTGGCTGTCATTGCGGCGCCCAGCTCTCCATACCGCTGGTAGACATACTGGATGGCCTGTTCGCGCTTTTCTTCGGAAGGCAGATCCAGGTCGATGTCCGGCCACTCCCCGCGGCTCTCGCTCAGGAAACGCTCGAAGAGTAGTTCCATGCCGACCGGATCAATTGCCGTGATTTCGAGCGCATAGCAGACGGCCGAGTTCGCAGCACTCCCACGGCCCTGAATCAGAATGCCGTTGCGCTTGCAGAATTGAACGATGTCCCAGACGATGAGAAAGTACCCAGCAAAGCCGAGCTTCGCGATCAGCGCCAACTCGTGTTCAACTTGCTTCTTTGCGCGCCCCATCAGGTCGGAATCATTCTTCGGCCCATAGCGCCGCCGCACACCTTCTTCTGTGCGCTTGCGCAGAAAGCTGTCCATCGTCTCGCCATCCGGCACCGGGTAACGCGGAAACTCATAACCAAGATCGCTTAGCTCGAATTGGAGATGAGATGAAAGTTCGACCGTGTTCTCAGTCGCTCCGTACACGTCGCGGAATAATGTCGTCATCTCCTGTGCCGCGCGGAGGTGACGCTGACTGTTCACTGTGAGCAGACGGCCTGCCTGATCGAGTTCCGTGTGATGGCGAATCGCGGTAAAGAGATCCAGAATCTCGCGGTCGTACTCCGTAGCGTGGCGTACCCCGTTGGTTGCCAGTACGGGTAGCTTCAGCGAACGTGCAATGCGGATTGCGGCCTGATTCCGCCATTCCTGCTCCCGCTCATAGTGCCGTTGTAGCTCGACATAGACATTCCCG
This sequence comes from uncultured Acidobacteriaceae bacterium, assembly GCA_963770055.1. Lineage (GTDB taxonomy): Bacteria > Acidobacteriota > Terriglobia > Terriglobales > Acidobacteriaceae > Edaphobacter. The sequence goes on along the minus strand of CAVYOC010000006.1, from coordinate 984,531 downwards.
GGGCCAAAGATGCGAACGAGGCGCTCGACTGTCTCGCGTCCTGCATCCTCGCCGCCACGCATCAAGGCTGACGCTAATGGACCTTCGTTGCCACCGGTCAGGCAGACAAGACCAGGAGCGTACTGCCTTAGGTCATCTAAGGTGGCCGCACCCTCCTGCTTGGTTGCCTCGCGCATCTTGAATCGCGTGATGAGCTGGCAAAGATTCTGATAGCCATTCCGCGACTCGCAGAGCAAGGGCAGACGCGCGGGTTCCAGCGCGTACTGATGTGGGAGCCATGCCGGAGGCGTAAGGCGAAAGCCCAGGCTCGATACAGCAATTTCGGCTCCGATGTGTGCGCGAATCCCATTTCTCTTCGCGCTGGTATGGAACCGTGCCGAGCCATAGACCCCGTTGCGATCCAATAACGCCATCGCCGGCATCTCCAATGCGACCGCTCGCTCGATCAGCGCCTCTGGCTGCGAGGCTCCTTCGAGAAAGCTGAAGGCGCTAGCCGCGTGCAGCTCCACATACCGTTCAGTCATAGAGCGCCGCCATCTGCCAACAATTCTGCATAAGATTGCGCACCATGCAGCAGCACAGCACCGAGCCGTCCAGCGCCCGCGCAACCAGATCCCATTGCTCTAAACCCCACAGGGTGGCGTTCCACCACTCGCCACTCATCACCCAGGGACCATAGGCCCGCTGTACGCCATAGCGACGTTGTCGAAAGTAAAACCCCGATGGTCTTTGGTCTTGTAGGGTGAGGGAAACCGATTCAGGCGGACGAAGCTGACGCAGAGAAGCGCGTGGCTGTGCCGACACCATCACAGACGAGTCTCCGGAGGACACGATGAAGGGTTCCACGCGATAGGCTTCCATTTCGTGCGTATCCTGCAGCACGGCACGACCAACATTCCGTTCACCCACAAGAGCACGAATGCGAGCCAGCGTCACATCCAGCCTCGAGGCTTCTGGCAATTGGGGTGAGAAGAGACCGAGTTGAACCTTGCTGGTACTGCCTGGCTCCGCGCCAAGGGTAACGCCTAATACCGCGACTTGTGGGGGATGCGCTTCAAGATCGAGTTGCAGCAGCTTCAGCCAGAGCGTCTTGTCCGTTGTCGGCAACGCCGGCCGTACCTTGCGAGTATGCGATCCTCCATCATCGAGCGTAAGCGTGAGCGTGACAGATGCCAGCGCAAGAACACGCGCCTTTACGCGCAAGATCAACTGATCGAGCATAACGTTGAGCCCGAAGAGCAGCGACTCCAGTTGTTCTACAGGAGAATCGAGTTCCACGCTCTCTTCGAGTGTGAACGGAGGTTCGACTGGTTGGAACAAATGGGGCAACTCACCGCGAGCCAATTGTCGAAGGCGTTTGCCGTCCTGTCCCATACGGGCAATCAAGTCTTTTTCTGGCAATTCAGCAAGCATCCCGAGGTTATGAATGCCCCACAGAGCAAATGTCTCCTCCTGTATCTCTGTTAGATCGAGAACCGCTAAGGACAGAGACGCCAGCGCTGTTGCTTCTGCACCCAGTGCAGTCACATAGACCGACCTCCTCTGCGATAAGCCTTTGGCGAGGCAGACTGCGGTATGGAGGTTGGCGCTGACCGTTGTCCGCGCGGTGATACCAACCGCCCTCACACGCCGCAACAAGCTCTGCGACAGGGTTTCTGGTGGACCGAACAAACTTCCTGTCCCTGCAATGTCGATGCCACAGAGAAACGCAGTATCCTCGCTGCGTTCTTCCACTCGCGGCGAAAACGCGCCCGCACACTCAAGCAGAATGGCTCTCACCGCTGCTTCTATTTTGTGCGAACGTGACAGCATTATTGCCGTTGGGAAGGTATCGACTTCCACGCGGGTCATGCCATGTCTCAGGCCGAGGAGTCGCGCCTTGGTATTGAGCGAGCAAACCGATTGCAGCGGAGGCTCGCCCTCCATCACCACGCAGGGCTTGTCGTGCAGCTCTGGCCGCAGACGCAAAAGAGCCTGGGCCGGAAGCTCCCTTGCATAGAGGCAGGCATATAACTCCGCAGGCTTTGTCATCGGCATCCTGCCCATGGTGTGCGGCTCAGCCAACTCGCGGCGTTGGCTCTTTGTGGCAGTTTTCGCATCGGAACGACATTTACGGTTTGGCTGAACCGTTGGCGCACTACTTCAACGCTGTGCTCCAAACCGGTGAATACCTTAGCTTCGTCGTGCCGAGCATTCCCAGGCTCAAATCGCAGCAACAACTCCGCGCTACTCTTCGCGCAGGCATATTGCGTCAACAAAACGATGCTCGATTGTGTTCTCTCCGCAGCGGCGCGATAGCGATGCCACGTTGCCAGCGGAACACGCGATGCAAACTCTGGAGCAAGACTGCCAAGATCGAGCACAATCGCACTGAAACCACCGCCTTGAAGGAGTAGGTCGGTAGCACGCATCGCCTGTTCCATCCGCGACCAAGGTGTGGCGGACCGCGATGGGTGAAATGTGTTGCGAGAAGCTGGTTGATCGAGTCCTCCTGGCTGCTGCGAGCGTTCCCGTCGCTGCGGTTCTGAGCAGCGTGGAGCGATCACCTTCGGCCGCAGTAAATCGCCGACTGCCTGTGATAGACCCTTTGTTTCAGTGCGAGGATGTGGGCCAAATCCGCCACCATGCAATCCTTGTTTCGCCGGAGTGGGAATCAGATACTTTTCCGGTAAGGAGAATCGGCCTGCTGGCCGCTGGTGGCACTGCTGCTGCGCACCGCAACGCACCCATAACAATCGCGTTAGATCGATGCCAGCCGCCGCCGCTGAAGCCGGATCGAGAGCGTTCGACACGTCCACCCAAGCACACACCTTGCCTGCCTGTGTCATGCCGGCAACAAGCGACAACGCTACCGATGTCCGACCCGAGCACTCCGGACCTACTAATTCGCTCACTGCCCCTATGGGTAGCCCACCTTGCAGGAGATCATCTAACGCCACTATCCCAGTCGCTTCCACCGGGCGAATGATTTTCGGTCGTGGAGTCAGTGCGGAGGGGATCTTCTGCGCGAGCTTTGCTTCGATCTGGAGTCGAACTGTCGAGGCCGAGGGCATATTCGCTTTATATTCGCCTATCGCACCAGTATTATGTCAAATCGAAGTTGCACAACTATTAGTGCATATTGCTTAGAATCAGTAGGTTGGAAGCATCGATTACGCAATCCGGTTAGAGATTTTCTAGGTCGATTGAGGTGCTACGCTGACTGTCATGGCTAAACGCAATCGAATCTCTAGCCCTGAGCTGCCGCCCCAGGTTGGGGATAAGGTGTACCCGGCAAACTCACAGATGCTGTACGAGATCAGTTACGTCAGCCACGACGGTGCCGAGGTTAACCTGCACATCCCTGGTACCAACCTTGAGCGCTTTCGCGTCCGCGCCGACAGCCTGACCCTCCCCATACCGGAAAGGCTCGCTAAGACAGCGTCACATTCCCTTGCTTGCCGCGGACGGATAGCCGGCCCCGCCGAAATAACACTCAAGGGCCTCCACCTTCCCATCTCTGACCCGGTGATATTCCACGTTCCGGAATGATTTACCGTTCGTCGTGTGGCAAAGATACTTCACAAACGCCTCGTTGCCGCTTGTGATCACTCGCTCCAGATCGGATCGCTCGATAAGCTTGGCCTGTGTATCCCAGCATTGCGTTTTGAAAGTGCTCCTACTGATGTGGTCGTCGCCGGCCGCGCTCGAAAAAGTGAAGTTTTCCGCCATCAGAGCCTCAAATTGACCCTCGTCCTTTTCCACCCACGCCTTATACCACTTTCGGATGATTTCTTCGGTTGCGGTGCTCGACTCCGCCCCTGCGGGCGCGCTCGCCATCACCAAGAGTCCCGCCGCTCCAGCCAGTGCGCAAGCTCCGGCTTTGAGCGCCTTCCGCCGTGATACTCCGATTCTTGTCATGTCCATTCTCCTTTTTCAGTTTCTTGGGTTAGTGGCCTCTGGGGCCGTCCTGAGTGTTGAGAAGGTCGCGCGCTTGGCGTCCTTGCTTGTATTTCCCATGCCGCGCCCTGATGAGTACAGACCGGTTGGCATGCGCGAATATCGGCCCATCTTGCATGATCCGTTCATGCCCCGCTTGCGTTTGCCCGGCGGGCGCAAAGACCGCAGCCACTCCACAATGTTTATGATCCCCTCTTCCATCACTTTTGCATCCTGGGCATTCTTGGCAAGCGCGCCGTATCCTTCGACCATGGCAATCAACAAACCAGCTGCTTGAGCGGGTTCCAGGTCGCGGCGCACCTTTCCATGGTTCTGACCATCCAGCAAAGCAGCGGCAACGCCGTCTTGCCAGTTACGAAATATTGTTGCGAGCCGTTGGCGGAATCCCGCGTCAAGGGGAGACATTTCCTGCGAAAGATTGATCAAAGGACAACCGCCGCGCACAGCCTCGGGCTGAACTGATAATTCTTGAACAGCGCCGATCAAAGCATCGATAGGGTCCTTGCAGTTCTCGAGAGGACTCAACCACTGGCCGCGATTGTCGGGGGCGATGATCTCTTCGACGATGGCGTAACCCAAGGCTTCTTTGCTGCCGAAGTGGTGGTACAACGCCCCCTTTGTGACCCCGGCCGCGGCCAGAATGGCATCCAGGCCGGCACTCTGAAAGCCCGATCTGTACACTTCGCGGAACGCCGCCCGCAGCAAGCGCTCCCGGGTGCGCTTCGGATCGCGCGGCGCAGGCCCGCTGCGTTTCGGTCTGTTTCTACCGACTAGCAGATCAATTGTACCCGGTAGCATACCACTCAGTATGCAACTTGCCAATCAATTTGTCGAGGCAGATGTTATGAGCGCCGGAGAAATCGATTACGTGGCGGGCCTGGAAACTCTTTCCGGACGTTTCTCCAAGTTTTCATACAATCGGGGGCGAGAAATTACAGCCAAAAGTCAGGCAGATTAATTGTGATTGACTTTCAACCGAGCAACATCCATACTGGTCGGTATGTTGTGGGGTCCACATGCTTCCTCAGTTGTCGCTCAACAAGGAATTACCAAGGTTGTGAGCCAATTCTGCTCGCAATTCCAAGCAAACTCTCAAAACGCCGAGTCGAACCTGACGTAGATGGTTCCACTGGGGATGTCGTCGGGCTCGATGGAATCGTCAAAGAGAGGACAGAGGTTTGCCTGAGTGAGGCGGCGACCATTCTCGTCCTTGTGGCTTTCGATATCTAACCAACCCATTGGAGGGCCGCCTTGTCAAGTTAGCAACTGCCGGAGCTTCAGTTGTTATGGGGCTGTATTGAACTTGTCACATCTTTGTCAGGCGCTAGAGTTTTAGCAAGACACATCGTAATCGTTCAAGATGCAATCCTCAAAAGAGCTCGGCTCACAGCGACTCGACAGACACATCAACTCAGGGTGGCAGTTACCCCAGGAAACTAAGCGTTGCTGATGGGAAATTGGCGATATTTGGAAATACCGTCGGCAGGTTGGCTTGGCTGACGCCAAACCACTTGGCTAGGGTCGCTCCGTACTGCGAAATTGCCGTTGTTGGAATGAGGGTTCCGCGGTTGTTTGCGTCATTTGGACCGCCGACTGAGAGCGACGGGAAGTTCCCATAGAACTGACCGCCCTGTACTCCGGTGCCAATGACAAAGTGATGGTTGCCCCAGGCGTGGTCGCTGCCGTCCGTACCGCTCGGCGTCAGCGTGCGTCCGAACTCCGAAGCAGTAAACGTCGTCACGCTCTGGTCGATCCCCAGCTCCTGCGTTGCCGCATAAAACGCCGCCACCGCTTGGCTCAACTGCTGCAGCAGCGGGGCCTGCGTTTCCAACTGCGAGGCATGAGTATCGAAGCCGCCCAGCGTGCAGAAGAATATCTGCCTGGATAGGCCAAGCTGGCTGCGAACCGACATCACATTGGCCACCGTCTGCAACTGCGCACCCAGTCCGGTCGCCGGGAACTGCGTCTTGATGTTCGAGGACTGCAACAAGCCGCTCAACGTGTTCGAGTAGTTGATGCCGTTGGTGATGATGCCGTTTCCCGCCTGCACCAGCTGCAATCCATTGCTGAACTGAAGCAGTTGCTGCATTCCCGCCGTCGTTGCCGGGTTGCCCAGGCTATTGAGCGTCGTGATACCCGTCGCTGCCGTTGAACCGGGAGAGGGAGGAGGGACGGTGGCAGGCTCGGTCTGGTTGCCGGTGCAGAACACCTGGCAGGTGCCGGTTGTCGAGATCGGAGGAAAAACCGCGCCCGAGTTCTGCGACTGCATCTGGTCCGCTACTCGTCCCCCCCAGCCGCTCGCAGCGATTCCATTGGGAATTCCGCTTTGCCACTGGGTGCTTTGGTCCGAATGCGAGAACAGCTGCGCCGGAACGATCAAGCTGTTGTTGGTGTTGTACAGAGCTTGCGTGATCGGCTGCACCAGATTGCCGACATTGGCCAGAACCGCGGCCCTGCCGCTGTTATAGAGGGCCTGAATCTCCGGCATACTGGGATGCAGGCCATAGACCTCGTTGCCGTTGTTGATGTTGAGCAGGGAGCCCTGCGCCAGCGCGAGTCCGCCGCGGTTGGCGGCGTACAGGCTATAGTTCTGCTGCGCCGTTGAGATCGGAATGACGGTGTTGTGACCGTCGTTACCTCCAGCCAGAAAGATGCAAACGAGCGCCTGATATCCAGACGGCGAGGTTCCCGCAGCGAAGGCGCTCATCTCGCTCAACTTGCCCAGCATACCCATTGCCCCGACGGCACCGGCGGTACGGACTGATCCCTGTAGAAACTCTCTTCTTGTGCGTATAAGCATTTTCGATTCTCCCTTGATGATCTGTTGCGTGATGGATGTCAATCTCGAATAACACTCAGCGATTGCCTGCCTTTTGCGCCACGCCGGCCCTAGCAGACCGGCGTGGCTGCCTAACTCAATGCCACACGTTGTAGTAGCTCGAAGTCAGGATGAGATAGCAAGCCATCTGAACCTGGTTCAATGGACCGTTGACCGAGTCGTTGGAGACAGCTGTTGCGATGTTCGACTTCATCGTTGCCGGCATCACGCCATGGGTCAGGGTCAGATCCAACGCGTTCACCAGCGTCGCCGGGTTTGCAGCCAGCGCCACGAATGGGGTCAGATCCACGGTTGTTCCAGGGCCAAAGGTCTGCACCGGGCTTGAGAACTGGCTGAACAGGTTCGACACTTCGTTAGCCCGAATGAGCGCCGTGTTTGGGGAGTAGATCTCAAATTCCCCTCCCTGTTGCGACGTTCCCGGAACCATGAAGTTCTCCTGGTAGTAGCTGAAGACGCTCGCAGGGTTGAAGATATCCTCGTTCATCGCCTGTAGATCGCCTGAGTAGTAGTTCTGATCGTTCATCTGGCCACCGAAGGCGCGAATCATTCCGGGGAGAAACAATGCAGGCTCCTGTAGGTGACCGTCCGTGGACTGGTCGTTGCCTCCCTGATCGTTGGCACGCGCCTCCGGGTCGAGCAGAATGGCGGTGATCGTAGCGACCATGTCGCCGCGCACTCCGTTGCTGTTGCTGTTGAACGCCGCAGCCACACGCGAGACATACGTCGGGCTTGGGTTGCTCTTCACGAGATGCTGAATGAGCTGCGTCGCGACGAAGGGCCCTATGTTGGGATGGTTGAAGATGTTATCCAGCGCATTGTTTAGGTCCTGTTGAGGCGAGACCCCTGCCGGCGATACCGCGCCAAGCAACAACTGCTTGGAGCCCGAATCGTGCTCCGACGCAATCGAAACCATGGGAAGACCATTGAAGGTCGGGCCCGCGTTCCAGGTCACCGGATTCCCCGGATCAGGAGCATAAGTCCAACCGGTGTACACGCGCGCGAACTCCGAGATATTGGACTGAATGTAAGTGGGAAGGGGAAGACCATGGCCATCCAACTGAACCGTACCGTCCGGATTCAGCAGATTCGTGCCGAGCGTGAAGAGTTGCATCAACTCTCGGGCATAGTTTTGGTTGGCTTGAGCCCCGGTCGTCGGGTCTCCCATGGCATTGTTCGCCATATTCAGGTACTGGCCCATGGCGGCGCTCAGCGTGACATCGTTCATGAGCTGACGGTAGTTGACAAAAGCATCTTTGAGCAGCAGGTCCTGGTAAGGAACGACTGCGGAATCCCAGATCAGTGTATTCACGGAAGTGGTAAAGATCTGGCTCAGCGCAAACGCTACTTTCTGCCGTAACTGGTCCGGATTCGTTACAGCGTTGCTCACGAAGTGTGTCGACAATCCGCCTTCCTCCCCAGGAGTCAGCAGAGTAACGGTGTCGTAGTTGGAGACCTGCGGCATCTGGAACTGCGCGGTCAGCCAACCCTGGAATCCGAGCGTCTGCACCGTCTCGGCATCGGTCGGAGTCGGCCCAAAGGCTGCCTGCTCCAGGAACCTGCGCGCCGCCGCCGGGGTTACCAAGGGGTTCTGTACTCCAATCTGCGCGGAAAACAGGGGGGAAGTGACAGAGCCGTTACTGACTGTCAGGTTGCCAGAGCCGCCTTGGCCCACAAAGCCTGCAACCGTAAGCGAGGTCGAGCTGCCGAAAGTGGTGCTCAGCGCCGTTCCGTTCAACGATACAACCGAGCCGCTAATGAAGCCGCTACCGGTCACCGTCACATTGAAGACACCCAGCGGAATCTGCCCACCGGTGCCCGCCGACGTGATCGTTGGGGTTGGAGGAACGAGCGTAATCATAGCCGACGCCGTCGCTCCAGTTGTGCCGGTGACTGTCACGGTATCTGTGCCCGTCGACGACAAGCTCGCAGGTGCTGTGTAGAAACCGGTCTGGTCTACGGTTCCAAACAGCGCCGTCCAGGTGGCTCCGGTCGTGTTCGTGGTGAACTGCTGCGTTGCGCCCAGGTTGACCGGGGCCGATGTTGGCGAGATCTGCTGCGGCGAGAGGATCGTGATCGAAGCACTTGCGCTTCCACCGGGTCCAGTCGCCGTTACGGTCACATTGGGCGACGACGGCAAGGTAGCCGGTGCCGTATAGAGACCCGTGTTGGTAATGACGCCGGCGCCCGTTAGGGTAAAGCTAGTTGCTCCAGTGGAGATAAACTGCTGCGTCGCGCCCGGCAGGATGGAGGTGGTTGTGGGCGAGATTGACTGAGGAGCAATCAGCGTGACCGTCGCGTTGGCCGAGCCATCGGTTCCTGTCACGGTTACTGTTGCAGACGTTGCGGATGTTGATGCAGGTGCGGTGTAGAGGCCTGAGGAGGTAATGTTTCCTACCGACGCGGTCCAGGTGGCTCCGGTTGTGTTGGTGGTGAACTGTTGGCTCGCGCCCAGAATGACGGAGGCCGTCGTCGGCGAGATCGTCTGCGGAGGCGTGGTGAGGGTAACGGTAGCGCTTGCGGTGCCCCCAGGGCCAGTTGCGGTCACGGTCACGGTGCCACCTGCGGCTGGCATCGCAGCCGGCGCCGTGTAGAGGCCGGAGGAGGTAATGGTTCCAGCCGTCGCGGTGAAGCTGGTCGCGCCGCTAGAGGTAAACTGCTTCGTCGCACCGAGTTGGATCGAAGCAGTCGTGGGCGAGATCGCCTGCGAAGCAGGAGCGACGAGGGTGACTGTGGCGTTTGCCGTGCCACCAGGGCCAGTCGCGGTGATGGTTACCGTCTTGGAGGCCGGCATCGTCGCCGGTGCCGTATACAGGCCAGAGGAGGTAATGGTTCCTGCCGTCGCGGTGAAGCTGGTCGCGCCGTTGGAGGTAAACTGCTGGGTCGCACCTAGGGTGACGTTGGCCGTTGTGGGAGAGATTGTCTGTGCGGCGACCGATGTAAACGGAACCGTCAGAGACGCCCCTGGCAGCGTACCGGGGTTCGCAACCTGAAACACAACCGGGCTGGCGGATCCCTGCGATCCCGTCGCTGTAAGCGTGGTCGCATTTACAAACTTGGTCGCGAGAGGGATGCCGCCAGCGGATACAACCGCTTCCGACACAAAGCCGGTTCCACTCACAGTAATCGAATAGTTGCCGGTGTGAATGGGATTGGGCGTGATGGCGGTGATCGGCGGGCCAGCGGCTTCGATGTTCACATACATCAGACCGAGCGTCTTACCATCGGAGCCGATGGCAACGATCAAGGTGCTCGCGGTGGGGACAGTGGCGGGAGCCTTGTAGAGTCCCGTACTGCTGATGGTTCCGATCGTCGAATTGCCGCCAACAATCTCATTGACGGTCCAGGTTACAGCGGTGTTGGTTAATCCCGTCACCGTTGCGCTGTACTGCAATGTGGCTCCAACCGCAAGGTTGGTATAGCCCGGGCTGATCGTGATGGACGGCGTAGTCGCTGCTTGCGCAACCAGCGGACAGAGGATGGCGCAAACAGTGATCAACAGGGCCTTAAGGTTGGGTCGCATCGCTTTCACTTTCACTACTCCTAAGATGTTGAAGAGGCGGTTTGTCTTACCACGCATTCGAACGAGCGGTCATGGAAGGTCGAAGTGCGAGAGAGTCGACCTCTGCTTGGGTCTCGGAGCCGTCGCGTCTGCACAGGCAGCCCGCTTGAATCGGAGCAGGAAGGAGGCTTATCTCCCAAAGAAATCCGAAGGCTCTCCAGTTCCAAGTTGGCCATCCAAACACCTCGATATCTGCTGGATCGTCGCGTCTCTCGTCCCCTAGCCCAAATCGGTCGACTGCCGATAACTCCGGCATCCGCAAATTGAGGCAAGGTTCTGAACCTGAATATTCCAGCACTTGGTAAGGCGCAGACTGGCTGGCAAATTTGCGCCGATGGGAGGTCAATTTGCCCCCGTGACTACAACTTTTGGGGAGGCATTTATCTCAGGGATGTCATTTTTAGTGGCTTGTTGCCGCAAAGGCCTTCTAAATCGGCATTCTGTTAGTAACGCAGATGGGATTTCAGCCTGGATATGCAAGTCTCTGAACCAATTAGAAATGCAGTGCATGATCTCGCCAAGGGCGACTCAGACGCATTGGACAGGGTCATGCCGCTGCTCTACAACGAGCTCCGCCGCCTCGCCGGCCACTATCCTCCGCCACGAGCGCAAAGAGCACACCCTGCAACCCACCGCGCTCGTCCACGAGGCCTACTGCGCCTCATCGGCCAGAGCCAGCCCGAATATCAAAGCCGCTCCCACTTCCTCGAGGTAGCCGCCTTCACGATGGAACGTGCGTCACAATAGCGGGTTGAATCCATGCCAAGCGGTTTGAAGATGCGGTTCAGCATGTAGCTGGCATAGGTTTCACCCGAGACTTTCTCAATGATCATTCCCAGCAGATAAAAACCGGAGTTGTTGTATCGCCACAGCTTCGCGGGCGGGAACAGTGGCCGTTCTCCCTCAATCGTTGCAAGGAACTGTTGGTGGGTGAAGTTGATAGCTTCGATGTTCTCCGATTTCGGGCCGAGGTTTGTGAAGTCCGGAATGCCGGAGGTGTGGTTCATCAGGCTGCGAACGGTGGCGGCGGGAGCGATGGAGTGGATCTCGGGCACGTACTTCTCAACCAGATCGTCGAGGTTGAGCTTGTGCTGTTCTGCGAGCTGAACCAAGGCGGCAGCGGTGAGGTTCTTGGTGATTGAGTCGATGTGGTAGACCGTCTCCTGGACGAAAAGTCGCCATCTAGGAAACCACAGGTCCTGCCAGCGTCGAAGTTGCCGATAACCCCATTTTTGGAGGACAGATAGGTTCCTGCAGGTCGGCATATCGGCAGCGACCGTTTGACAGCGAGCAAGCGGCATTTCCGGCAACTTCATATTGCGCCGTGGTTCCCAATAGGGGTTCCAACCAAACCCGTCGTGCCGTTCGCCCAGTACAATTTTCTGCAATCAATTGCAGATCTCAAGCCGACGCGAGCGTCACCTGCCTTCGAACGGCTATAGAGCAATGCTGCGAGGAGGGTGAGACCGGTGGCGAGCAGCAGCCATGTGCCGGGTTCCGGGACTGCGGCTGGAGCGTCGATCTCGAAATTGACCGTGGCGATAGTATCCTGCGCGGACGGGTCAGAGCCTCCGAGTATCGAGAAGAAACCGGTATAGGCGCCGGGGGCGATAGTTGAGGGAAGAGCGACAGTGAAGAGGGGCCCTGCAAAGCTGTCGCCGGGGTCGAGACTAAACGGAAAGGTGAGGAAGTCGGAGTCGTTTATCGTAGCTCCGTCGAGAGTGACATTGAAATTGTCGCCCACGAGGAAGACGGTTGCGCTGTTGCTGGCTGGAGCCGAGGCAGTGGCGTCGAAGGTGAGGGTGGAGCCGGGAATTCCCGTCTGGACCGGATTGCTCAGCACGAGGCTGAGCGTGTCGGCCGAGGCGGGCATTGCCAGAGCGAGAGCTGCCAGAAGGGCTATGAAGAACGAAAGGGCCGTCTTTTTAGTTTTCATTGTTTACTTTCCTCATTTTTTCAGAAGCAGAAGTTTTTGTTGTTGCCGGATAGACGATCAGTCTCTTGCCGGTCGACTCACTACCGGGTAGGCCTTACTTGCCTGGGAGAGCGACGCGGAGACTGGCGCCGAAGGTCCCTCCGGTGTAGGTTCCGGTGTAACGCTCCACTGTTGCCGACCCGGGGGAGCCAGCTGAGGCCGGGAAGACCACAGTGGCGGTTGCCGAGGCCCCCGGCTGGATGTCGCCGAGAGAGACCGGGAGTGACGAGCCGGAGGCGCTGCCGAGGGTCCCTCCGGTGAGCGTGACTGCGTTCGCGGTCCCGATTCCTGTATTTTTCACGACGATGATGGCCTGATAGCTGCCGTCTCCGAGCGAGCTGAGCTGTGCCGTAGTTCCAAGCTGCGGGACGCTCTGAACTCCTGTGCCGGCGAGGTTGACGCTGAAGACCGGGGTGGAGGTGGTGGCGATGTTCAGTGCTCCGTTGCGTGTGCCGACGGCGGTGGGCGTGAAGACGACGTTGGCGGTGCAGGAGGCGCCACTGTCGAGGGTAGCCGGGCAGTTAGGGGTGACGGCGTAGTCTCCGGTGGTGGTGATGCCAGTGATGGTGATGCTGGCCTCGCCGATGTTGGAGAAGGTGAAGATCTGCCCAACCGATGGGCTACCGACAGCAACGGAGCCGAAGGAACCGCCGGGGGGTGTGAGCGAGGCGGAGACGACCGGAGCGGGGAGGGTGAAGTAGCCTACGGCGGCGTCATGGTCGGAGGTGCGGGCTGGAGTGGTGGCGTCGTTGTAGGCGGTAAGCGGGAAGTCGGCGTCCATGTGCGCGTAGGCCATGTGCGCGCCGGCGGCGACGAGCTCAGGCGTGACGACGATGTGATCGAGGATCTGCGCGCTGCCGTCTTCGGAGTAGGACCAGCGCTGATTTTGCGGGAGGAGAAGCGCGAGGTCCGTGAGAGGCCGAGTAACGAGGCCTGCGACGCCGGGCTGGACGACCTGGGTGGCGGGAAGGACGTTGGTGTTGGTGTAGGTGGCGAGGGTGTCGGTGTAGCCGTCGGAGAACTCGAAGGCGTTGAAGTCACCGCCGGAGATGACGTGCTGGCCCGCGGCTTGGAGGGTCTGGATGTATTTGGCGATGTCCTCGGCCTGGAGTTCTTTCTTCTGACGCGTGGAGGTGGAGGTGGCACTGTTGACGCCGGTGAGTGCCTTCATGTGGTTGACGATGACGGTGACAGGATAGTCCTTCGCGTTGGCGCGCTTGATGCCGGCGTTAAGGACGAGCCACGGGCGGTCGTTGAGCGTGATGGGATTGGTGGAGCTGCTGGGTGTAAAGGACTCGTTCTGACCGAACTGAGTGAAGCCGAGTTTGTCGACGGTGGAGTTTTTGACGAGGAAGCCTACGGAGATCCCGGTGCCGTCCTGTGTGAAGAAGGTGGAGTTGTCGGTGCTGTAGGCGGTGTAGAGGTTGGGAATGCCAGCGTCAGTGTTGATCTGGTTGGCGATGTCGTTGACGACGGACTGGTTTTCGCACTCCTCGAGGGTGACGATGTCGGGAGTGTTGAGGACGTTGCGGATGGCGAGAGAGACTTTTTGCAGACGGCGGGTGTAGGCGGCCTGGGTAACGTCGACGGCCTCGGAGATGAAGGTCTGGCCGCTGGAGAGGATGGGTGTGCTGGAACTGCCGTTGAAGCCATTAACTCCGGCGGGAACGAAGTAGAGGTCGTCGGCGCTGTTGGTGTTGTAGAAGCGCTCGATGTTGAAGGAGGCGACGGTAAATTCGTTCGCGGCAGCCGCGGGTACGGGCTGGACGGTCATGCCGGGAGTGACCTGAGTGCGGTCGTAGGTGGCGTCGAGGATGAGACGGCTGGGATCGTAGAAGCTGTCGTTGGAGAAGGTGAAGTCGAGAACGCCGGTGACGTTGGGGAGAACGGCTCCGGTGGAGATTTCGAGGGAGGTTCCGCCGGCGATGGTGGTGTCGACGAGGATGCGCTCGGGGTTGTCGTCGAACTGGGCGATGTTGGCGGGCTCGCCGGGAATGGGGACGTCGCGGATGTCGATGCCGGGTTCACGGAAGGGGCGCGGAGTTCCGGTGATGACAGCGTAAAAGTAGCCGACGGAGGTTGCGAGTTCGTTGGGTTCGTTGGCGTCAGTGATGGAGCCATTGGTGCCGGAGACGGAGGTCATCGAGGGGACGGTGACGCGCATGCCTTCGTATGGGGTGAGTTGATAGAGGCCCCCGGACGGAGTCAGCATGGAGGTGGTAAGGGTGATTGGCGCAGGAAGCGGGTTGCCGATGTTGACGAGAGTGATGGTCGGCGAGCCGCTGATCTCGGTTGCGGGCGTGTGGCTGGCGGTTAGGGCGGGGAAGGTGGCTACAGTGCCGGTGACGGTGACAAGGTTGCCGATGGCGACGGTAGCGGGAGGCTTGGAGCTGGTGAAAACTTCGACACCCTCGGGGGTGAGGGGATTGTTGTCGGGCGATGGGGACTGAATGAAGAAGCCGTTGGAGAGAACGGCGGTGACGATGCCGGTGGTCTGGACCTTCTGGCCGACGAAGGGAGAGACGGTGGCGGTGGTGGTGGATTTGACGCCCTGAATATCGTGGATGGCGACGGTTGGAGCGGGCTGCGCGACCGTGAGTGTGATGGTGGTGGAGGCGGAGTTGCTCTGGGCGTCGGTGACGGTGATGGGAAGAGCGATGGAGCCAGAGGACGTTGTGGTGACGGTGGTGAAGAAGGAGAAGGTGCCGTCTCCGTTGTCGGTGAAGGGCTGGGTCTGGCTGCCGCCGATGAGGCGGAGGTCGCAGATGACGGCGATGTTGGTGCTGGGAACGGGCGAGGTGGCGGGCGTGACGGCTACCGTGAGCACGGTCGATTGGCCGGCGATGAGGGAGGCTGGGTTAGCAGAGCCCGCGGCGCTGAGAGAGCCGTTCGCGAAGCTGGAGTTGCGCGGAGTGGGCGGGGAGATGACGGTGAAGTCGGCTGAGTTGTTGTTGGTGTTGACGGAGGAGACGGTGCGAATGACAGATTGTGTGTTGGTGTTGGTGGAGCTGGGCCCGGGTGCGGCTGCGCTGCCTTTGAAGCAGCTTGCGGTCCCGCCGTAGCCGACGAGATCGAGGATGACGGTGTCGGCGAGGATGAGGGGGCAGGTGGTGTCGCCGGTGAGGGCTGCGGTGCCATTGACGAGGGCTACTTTGCCGGCAGTTGCCGAGAGGTTGGGTGACGAACCGGAGGTATCAGGCGTGGGCAGACTGGCGCCGACCGGAGGTGCAGCCGGAGTGGTGGTCTGAACCAGGAAGTAGTGGCCGGGCTGGATGGTGGCTGAAGCGAGCCTGATCGCCTGGGTGAAGTTGCCAGCTGCCGATGCGTACTGAATGGAGAGACCGCCCGTGCTGATGGGCGCGCTTGTCGGATTGTAGATCTCAACGAAGTCGGCGGAGTACGAGGCGTTGGAGTTACCACCGCCGCCGTAGATCTGTGAGATGAGCAGTCCGGCCTGTCCGAAGGCGGAGACTGCGGTGAAGAGGAGGACAAACGCAGAGAGGAGATAGGAGGAGCGCGGCGATGTTTTCAAGGATGGCCTCATTGAAATGAAGATCAGTTGGACACAAGCGGGTTGGACGGCGCCGGGCGTGCGTTGGCGAGGGCTGAGCTCAGATGGGGAGTTCGATGTTAGCACAAGGTTTAGCACAAGCACCGGTAGGCGGTCGCTTCCTTTGTGTTAAATTTTCCGGGGATAAGAAGAGAGTCGCGGGTCTTTGCGAGTGCACTATTTTGTGTGCTTCGATCTAGTAGCGCAAACAACAGCCTTCTATACCTTCGTCATCGGCATTTCGAATTCACTGTTCCATAAGCGAGGCCAGTCTACCTCCTAAAAGTTGGCATTTCGGACAGGTGACCCACGGCGATCAGCTGCTAAGAACAGGATTTTCTGACAAGATCAATTCGTAATTAATGCGAAACTGCCTTCGGTTCTGCGGTTTATCGGCTTGGCCAAGGATTAGTACTGATATGTCGGCTAACCGGAAACTTATCCACTTGGCCGAAGAGTCGGCTTCGCGCCCAATTGCTGAGTGAACGACTCACCCGGGTTCGATGCCAAGTCGGTCGTTTACAGCTACTCTCAAACGCTGCTTGCAGCCAATATAGCGTTCGGTGGTTTGCACAGAGACATGCCCGAGAAGAAACTGGATATGCTCGAGCTCGCCCCCAGAATCATGGCAGAGACGCGCGCAGGACCTCCGGAGATCATGTGGCGCGAGACGTGGAATGTTTATGCTCGCGGCAGTCTTCTTGACAACGTGCCAGACCGTCTTTTCTGAAATGCAGTGTCCCCATGGTTTGGCGGCCCGACAGACACACCGGAATAGCGGACCACTTTCGATACCGGCTGAGGTTAACCACGCATCGAGCGTCTCTTTACCCAATTCGGGACGGGAACGGTTCGTATGTGCCTTCCCTTGCCGACCAGATCGACGATCGCCCAGCGGTCATCCCGGCGCTGTAGGCTCTCCAGAGTCAGTTCCGCAAGCTCGCGGCGGCGCAGACCGCAACCGAGCAGGATGGCCAGGATCGCTCGATTACGCTTTCCGGTAAGAGTTTGTCTATCGGGTACCTGCCAGAGCGCCGCCGCCTCGCCCGCTGTAAGCCAGTTGCCCAAACGAGAGCCCAGCTTGCGGACACCTTTAACGCGATGGATGCCGGCGGCCAATTCAGGGCTCAACAGTCCAGAGTCAGCTGCCTCGTAAGCCAACCGTCGCACGGCCGCCATTCGCACGTTGATCGTCCCCGGCGCGAGGCCGCGCTCCTCCAAGTGAAAGCGATAGCGCAACACCACTGTTTTGTTGAAGGCTAATCGTGGTTCAGAACAGTACCAGGCTACGAACTCATCGATAGCATGCTGATATCCGCGCCTCGAGTCGGGAGAACCGAGGCTCCGGAGGACTGCGGCTTTCGAGTGTTCCAGATCCGGTATACCGAGCTTAGTCTTTGGTCGGCTCTTCGTGCCCTTTGCCTTATTCATTGACGTTTTCCTCATGATTGCCGCCCTCCATTGCGGCGGATCATGAGGTTAATGGGTCAGTGAAAACCGTGTCTGCTATTACCTGTTCCATGTCAGCTGACTTGATAGCCGGTTATTCGGCAACATACCCAAGGCCCGTGATCAATTGTTGACTTTCGATCGAAATCCGACTTGGCACAGCCCGGGGGGACCTCAGGCACCATTCGAACTTGGAACTGCATACTCCGCCTTCGGCTTGGTTGATTTGGCTCCTCATGTAGGAGTCGAGTAAACAACTCTTCGGTTAGCAGAAGAGACAATTCATATTAATGACTGTTTTGTTATATCCGCCCTACAATCAATCGCCTAGAGAACATCGCGGCAGATGGATTACTAGTCAGTTATGCTTAGAGTCTCCGGCATTCCCCCTGCCTCGCGTCAATTGAATAGCCAGGCGCATCGCCTCAAGCATACTGCGCTCATCGGCCATCCCGGTGCCCGCAATGTCGAATGCAGTTCCGTGATCAACTGAGGTCCGGATCACGGGAAGACCTACGGTGATGTTCACCCCCGACTCCAGTCCAAGCACCTTCACCGGCCCGTGTCCCTGATCGTGGTACATCGCGATGACCAGATCGAAGTCTCCTCGTTGGGCGCGAAAAAACAAGGTGTCGGCAGGCAGCGGTCCCTCGATATTCCATCCCTTTTCGCGGCAGGCTTCAATGGCCGGCGAGATTTTCTTCTCCTCTTCGCCGTAACCGAACAATCCGTTTTCACCCGCGTGAGGATTGATGCCGCAGACGCCAATCTTGGGGTTCTCAATCCCCGCTTTCTGAAGCGCGATATAGCCTCGTTCGATGGTCCGCTCGACCAGGCCTGGTTCGATCTTCGCAATGGCGTCAATCAGGCCGATGTGCGTCGTGACGTGCAGCACCCGCATCTTGGGGGTGGTCAACATCATGGAAACCTCAGGTGTGCCGGTCAAGTCCGCCAGCAATTCGGTATGGCCAGGATAATTGTGACCGCCGGCATGCAGCGCTTCCTTGTTGAGCGGAGCCGTGCAGATCGCCGCGACCTGTTCGCTGATGGCGAGCTTCGCCGCCACCTTCATGTATTGGAAGGCCGCATCTCCGGCCGTGGAGGAAAGCTTGCCCCAGGGCAGGTCTTTGGGAATCAGCTTCAGATCGACGCAATCCACCGTGCCGGACTGGAACGTCGCCTTCCATAGTTCACCCACGGAAAGGCTACAGACCTTAAGTTGGCTTCCAACAATATCTCCCGCCCGTCTCAGCCGCTGGGCGTCGCCGATCACCAAGGGACGGCATTGATCGTAGAGTTCAGCATGGGCCAGGCTTTTCATGATGACCTCCGGGCCCACGCCGGCGGCGTCCCCCATAGTGATAGCGATAATCGGTCGTTCCATGATCAGTGTCCTTTGCTTCTAGAGAGATTCACTGTTGGGCTGCGGCCGAGTCCGTGCAGAAATTCCCGGCAATTCAGTAATGTTTGCGACGTGCCAAAAGCGCCCGCCTTGGTAAGCACCGGTAGCCTCCCGCTCCAGCCTTCGGTTACGGAGCATGCCAGACCGGCCTCCAGTTCGCTTACTAGTCGCAGTCGGTGAATGCCCCAGGCTTCCAACACTGCGCGGGCGCTTTCACCGCCAGTAGCGACGAGACCCCCGACCCTGTCAGCATAGGGTTTGACTATCCGAGCTAAAGCGGCAGAAAGCAGCGGCCCCATCGTACTATCGAGGAATTCCGCGCCGGGCCCCACGGCGACATCCATGCCCGCGTCCAACGCTCGCTTCAGCGCCAACTCATGCTTGCGCCAATCCGGCGATGTCTCGCCCGCAAGCAAAGTGTTAGGCGGAATATTGATTGCGATAACGTCGGATGAGGCGGCGAGGATTTTGACTTGCTCGCGCGACACGCCGGATGGGCTGCCAACGACAAACAGTGTCGGTCCTGAAGTAAGTGGCTGTTCCAAAAATGAGACAGGAGGGAAGCCAACCCGGTACGCAAAACCCGCCGCTTGGGGCAGATGATACGCGAGCCCCGCAGATCCAGCCCATATCGTGCTTCTCCCAAGAGCCATGGAGGCATCTGCGATTGCGCTCAGATCCTGGTCGGTTTCCGCGTCGCAGACCAGTACATCGGCATCTGCCGAGAGCGTCTTCATCGCGCCTTGTAGAACATCTTTGCCGGAACGTATCAGATTCAATCCGATCGACACAGGACGCAGTCCCACCGCCCGAACTATTTCAGGAATATGAGACCGGGCAGGCAAGCTCTCACGCTGCCATAGTTCCGTCTCTTCCAGAGGCTTGCCCTGGACTAGTTGCCGGCCGCTCGAAGTGGTCCGGCCATTCGCGGGTAAGGCGGGCGCCAGCACGGCAACTATGCGCTCTTTATTTAGAGCAAGGCTGCGGCGTGCTTCCAGAGCTGCCGCCAGCTCGGCAGCAACATTGCCGCGCAATGTCGAATCGAGTTTCTTGAAGAGCAGCTGCCCTTCGTCGTGGATATACCTGCGAACGAGCCTCGCGGTTTCGGCTGCGGCCTTTGCGGAACCTAAATGGCGCGTGTTGCCATCAACCGACAAAACGTCAGTATCTATTTCGTCTGCAGTGTCCCCAAGGACAACGACCGTGTTGAGGCCGTGGCTGGCACATGCAATGCCGCAATCGGCGGCTCCTGAGAGGTCGTCCGCGATGATCAGCAGCTCGCGCACTCAAAGGGCTCCTTGGGTTGATTGTGTCTCTGGCGCGGCTGTCTTCAGCTTACGCCGCCTCGAGCGCGCCCACCACGCTGTCAACGGCGGCACCAGGAATGCAGTCACGAGAACGCTGGAGGCAACAAGCGCCGTCGCTGGACCGGCGGCATCGGCATATTGATGGTTTGCCGCAGCTACCAGTGCCGGCACCGCTGCCGCATTCCCTGCCGTTGTCGCGGCGGCAATCCCCGCCGTGCCTGTGCCGCCAATCAACCTGTCGACCAGGATGAGCAAGGTCCCGGAGACCAGGATCATCGCGATTCCCAGCGCCAAGCCCAACAACCCGGCTTCCCAAACTTGTCTTAGGTTGAGCGTTGTTCCCAGTGCGAACGCAAAGAAGGGAATCAGGATCGGCGCGCCCTTTCCCAAGAAATCGCGCATATCGGGGTCCAGGTTGCCAAGCGCTACACCGACGCCGAGTGGCAAAATCGCGCCGATCAAAGTTTGCCAGGGAAAGCTCGACAAACCGGCAACGCCCAGCGTGACCATAGTAAAGAATGGTCCCGATTCCAGGGCCATCATTGAATAGGCCCCGGCATCTTCAGAGTTTCCGTAATGATTCATCAAGGCCAGGTAAAGTCCGCCGTTGGTATCGTTGACGGCTGCCACCACGGCAAGCGTGGAAATTCCCGCAAACCAGCCAGCGCGGATCGGCTGCACGCCGATAAGATGGCCAAGGAGAAGGCCAGCGCCAACCCCCAGCGCGAGCTTGGTTGCCATAAGGGCGCCGCCGCGACCGACCGCACGAGGAATCGACCGCACAGAGATCGAGCTTCCCATGCAGACGAAGAAAACCGCGAGGATGGGAAGAGCGCCGGTGAACAACGCGCCAGTGAAGGAACCGAAGACCTCCGCTGCATGCGGAGCGGCCGTAGTAACGATCGCTCCGCATACCAGCGGTACGGTCATCATTCCCCCAGGCACACTCTCGACTATTTGTTTGATTCTCACTCGCACCTGTCTATCACGATCAGGAATTGGCTGCTTCGTGGATTTGCTGTAAAGAGAGTGGCAATCGGCCGCAGCAACGAAGCGCAACCGATTTTATCGCCGGAATGCCAGTCTAACGCGGCTTCAAAGGCATCCCTAATACGGGGGCCGGAATTTCCCTGGACGCCAATTCTGGAGATTACGTCTTCTGCTGAGAGCGCTATGGCTTAAACGATGAGGAAGTTTGGCCGATGTGGCCAAACCTGCCTTGGGTAAGGTTCCAGCTGATCTAACCTAGCCAGCGCTTTTAGCTTTTGTTTTCAATGAATATGGGTCTGAGCTGAGTGTTGCATCGACCCATTGAGACCACCGGGGTTATCGGCAACTTCGGCGCAGTCGGAATGTCTTCTGTTCCCGACACCTGATGAGCTTGGTCCAGCATGATGAAAGTCATGACAGAGAAATCACCAGAGTGATCGAGCTTCAAAAGCGAGATGGGTTGATAAGTGATTGAAAAATATGGCTCCTGAGGTAGGACTCGAACCTACAACCCTTCGGTTAACAGCCGAATGCTCTGCCATTGAGCTACTCAGGAGTGTATGGAGCGCGGAGAATTCGCGCGCTGCGCTTTTATTGTTATAGCAAATACAGATAGACGGGTCAAAGTGGGCGCTGCGGCTACAAGGTATAGGCGCCCGGCGCATCGAGGTTTCCCGTGTCTGTCTCTCTCAAGGGTAGAGCAGGATTGCTATGTTATAGGCAGTAAAAGGGGTTTTGCGGGTTGTGGAGCAGGCTCCGACGATGGCCTGGTGATATTTTCCGGAGCTTAGACGGGTCTTGAGCTGAGTGGGAATCTGGTTGAGGCTGGAGGCGGTGTAGCGCATGATGTACCAGGGTTGGCGCTCTCCTACGTAGCCTGTACTCATCAAACAGGTTTGACGCGCATCTTCTGTAGTTTCAGCGACTTTCATGCCGGATTTTTCCAGGATGCCGGCGACCGTTTGCTCCTGTTGATTGAAAGTAAGGGTTCGGACGGTGCTGGCGAAGTCTTCGACGGCGTAGAGTTGATGGTCGCGAATAACAACTGCGATGCCGACGGAATCTACTTTTGGATCCAATAAGTTAGCACGGTGTCCGGGGGAGTGCATCCACAGGTCGTGAATTATGATCGAAGTAGGCGCTTCGCCTACGTTTTCGCTTATGAGACTGAAGTGGGCACCGGCCTTGGCTACACGTTCGGCGAGGTCGGCTTCGTCGTTGAATTGATGGGAGATAGTGGCGTGAATAGCCATCTGCCGGGCGTGAGCGGCGGAGGCTTCGCTAAGAACTGGATCGAGGCGGAGAGGGGCAAGTCCCTGACTGGCGCGGGCTTCGTTCGCCGCGGCGAAGAGATACTGCTCGGCCACGCTGAGATTATTTTCAAAGGCGAAGGTGTTCTGGGCGGAGAGGGCGGCGGCTGCGATGAGCACGAGACCGCACGATTTCGTGAATGAAATCAAAGGGTTTCCGGCGGATTGAGGGGAGGGCCGCATGGAAATGATTCTAGGTTTCAGGTCGCCGCACGGTAATACCACTTTCAGGCCAAGTGGGGAGAACTCTCCTGCCTTTATCTATTGTCAGAGTGCGGCGGAAGAAAAAGGGATAGCTGAGTTTTTGTTAAATTATTTTCCGGAGCGAGAGTATGTTTTTTGCGGGGTTTTAGCGATTTCCACAGGTTTTTTGGACGGTAAATCATGGTTCTTAGCGCTGTGATAAGTGCAAAAACGTGTCTGTTAGCTGCGCTTGCTTCGAGGGTTAAAATTTTCCTCGTTTTCTGACTTTATTTTCGGTCGTCCAGCATCTGCACTGACCGGTCTGGGCGGACCTGCCCGGTGGCGAAGATGCCTGACCCGAACGGGCGAACAATGGTTTGCCTTTAAGGAAGGTTTGTCCGCCTGCATCAGGCTTTTGGTTTAGACTCCGAACTAACTGAACGATCTAACGAAAGGTAATTTGCTAATGCTCACAGGCCGTTCCCGCATCGTTCTTCTGGCTTGTCTGGCGTCCGTGATGTTTTTCTCTTCGCTTTTCGCCCAAGATGGAGGTCCGACGCGTCCGAAGATCACAGGTATCTCGCACGTCGGCTACTTCGTCTCCGATCTTCCCCGGGCGATCGAGTTCTGGCATGATTTTCTGGGTTTCGACAAGTCGTACACGCTTACCAAGAAAGACAGCAGCGATATTCGCATAGCCTTCATCAAGATCAATGATCATCAACACATCGAGCTCTTCAATGAGCCGCCAACTCATCCTCCAAACATGATGAGCCACCTTTGCTTCACCGTAGACGATACCGAAGCGATGCGGACTTACCTGCGGTCGAAGGGCTTCGATGTCAAACCGGGGAACGGCGGGAAGACGCGCACGGGCGACTACGCCTTCGAGATCAAGGATCCGGACGGCATGCTGGTCGAGTTCGTGCAGACTCTTCCGGATGGACTGGAGGCGAAGGCTGCGGGCAAGTTCGAGCCGGACACGCGCATCGCCCCGAGGATCTATCACCTGGGGTTCCTGGTTGGAGACAGTGAGAAGTCGATGGACTTTTACGGCAAGGTGTTGGGATTTAAAGAGACGTGGCGTGGCGGGGCGAATCCCAAGGAGTTGAGCTGGATCAATATGCGCGTTCCCGATGGGGACGACTATGTTGAGTTCATGCTTTATAAAAAGCTGCCGGACAAATTCGGCACGAAGAATCACATCTCTCTGGTTGTGCCAGATGTTGCGAAGTCAGTCGAGATACTGAAGGCTCGTCCGGCGTTCAAGACCTATGGCAAAGAGTTAACTGTGAATACCGGCGTCAACCAGAAACGTCAGGTGAATATCTACGATCCGGATGGGACGCGGGTCGAGCTGATGGAGCCGAATACGATTACTGGCAAGCCGACTCCCTCGTCGACGGCTCCACCACCGGCGCCGGCGCATGACTAACGTCGGTTTTGCCGCACGATTGGGTATGTCTGAGATGGTTCTGTTCTGACCACGCGGCCTGTTGGTTTACGGTTTATTCGGTTCTACTTTGCCCGCAAACGCGTCGCTCATAAACCTGATCATATGATCGCGCGCGATTACTCCTGCCCATGGCTCTGTACTAGGTCTGCCAGCGAAGTTCCCTCCGAGTGCGCCATGATCCTCGCGCGGAAACAACAGCAATTGAACTGGTACCCCTTCCTGACGTAAGGCGCGATACATCTCCTTGGATTGACCCTCAGGATCGGTTGTGTCGCTCTGTCCCTGCAGGAGCATAAAAGGCGTCTTCGCATGTTCTGCATAGGCGAGCGGGCTTTGCCGCCAGGCACTTTCGAAGTGCCTCCACGGCTGTCCTGTGTACCAGCGATCGCCGTAGGAGCCGGATTCTGTGCCGTACTCGCTGAACTGATCAATGACAGGGGCGCCACTGACGATAGCCTTAAAGCGATTGGTTTTTCCCTCAACGAAACCGGCCATCTCACCACCGTAGCTATATCCGATGAGTGCCATCTTGTCTGCATCGACCGGCGCAGTACGGATCACCTCATCGACGCCTGCCATGATGTCGAGGTAATCTCCGTTACCCATGTCGTCCTTATTCGCGGCTTCAAATTCAACACCGTATCCTGTGCTGCCACGGGGATTGGTTATCAATACCGCCCACCCTTGTCCAATCAGGAGATTGGTCAGAGGAGAGTAGCTGTCGGTAAATTGGCCGCGAGGGCCACCATGGACGTTCACAACGAGGGGCACCTTTCCAGAAGAAGCCTGTGGCGGCAGGTAAAGCAGGCCCTCAATCGTGAAGCCGGCTCTCTTCCACAAAACAGGTTTCGAAGGGGCTGCCATCCATGAAGCTGGTGTCGTCTCTGGCTGAACGAGACGTTTGCCAGGTTGCTCCAGAGATGTCGTTATATAGACCGCGGCCTCTGCTGTGCTGGAGCTTCCGACGTACACATAGTTTTTTGACCTGCCCTGCTCGCGGAAGCCGGAGACGGTGGGCATGCCAAAGTCCAACAGCTTCGCATGTCCGTCGTTGAGATCGATCTGGGCGACCGTACGTTTCATGCCGTGAGTCAGGCTCACCAGCACACTGCGATCGTCGTCCGCAACGTTCAGTTGCTCCGAGGTCAGAGTTGTGTCTTTCAAGGTGACCGTCAGGTTGTGCAGCTTTGCGCTGGCAAGATCCAGGGTAAAGATGTCCGAGCAACCCTCGGGAGAGTCCTTCTCACATTTGGCAAAGAGCACCAGGCGGTCTCCTTTATGGGTGAACGCAGTGCGATGCGTCGACTCCGGGAGGCTCGCGATTTTCTTCTGGTCTGATGGGTCTTGCGCCGATACGATCCAGCCTACTGCGCTCGGGCCAAGATCGCGCAGACGCGTATGGGTTAGGACGATGAGTTTGTCAGACTGCTCCGACCATGAGATCGAATCCATATCGGTCAGGGTGGGGACTTCGCGAGGCTTCCAGTTTTTTGTGTCCAACAGATAGAGACGATGAACCAACTCGTTGTGCTCTACCCAGATGACATCCTTCTTGTCCTTTCGATCACGTGCGCGAGAAGCTGGTTCGGGGTCGTTCGCAACGACAGCAACCATGTTTCCGTCAGGAGAGATCGAATAAGACATGACATCGACTGAGGCAAGAGGTTCGCCGGCGGCGGGTGTATGTTGCAGCTTGATCGTCTCCGCTTCCCCTCCGTTGAGCGGCAACCGATAGAGATTCGACTTCCCGTCGCGACGCGATAGAAAGAGAATTGCGCTGCCGTTGGGCAGATACTCGGGGTTTCTCTCTCCTGTTGACTCACCTTCGCCGAAGGTAATTTGACGGTACGGGCCGCCATCGGTGCTCAACAACCAGAGATGCGTCTTGCCGCCGTCGGCAGTACTGTCCTGAAGTGTTACGACTACATGTTTGAGATCGGGAGAAAGCTGTGGGCTGGAGATGGCACGCAACTGGCGTAAATCTTCGTTTGAAGGGAAGTGCTGTTGCGCGACGAGAGACAGGTTCATTGCAGCCAGTAAAAATATCGCGCCGCCAACTTTGCACTTCATTTCGATCTCCTTCTACGGGGGTTATAAGAAATTGTACGAATGTTCCAATGGCCGGAAGATGTCCCTTGTTCTGCAGGTCTGGATGCACGACCGCAGAACAAGGGACGTTGGAGAGGATGACAGATTTAGAAGCTGTAACGAAGCGAGAACTGCATACGCCGGGAGGTTGTGAGAGTTGAAGTGTAATTGCCGAACGTGCCGCTTACCAGACTACTTGACACACCATTGAAACGGACGGAGTTGCTTACGTTGAATACCTCCCACGTAAAGCGGACGAGCTGGCTTTCGGTGATCTTGAACGGCTTGGTCAAGCTAGCATCGACGCCGAAATTCCCATCCCTGCGGAAGATGTTTCGCTGACCAGCTTCGCCGGGGTAGGGAAGCCGCTCGAGCGGTCCTCCGGTGGCAATGGACCCGGTTATCTGAGAGGCTAATGCGGTTCCAAAGGCATTGGGAATATTCCCCGGGTTATACACCTTCTTTGCCTTGAAGTTTCCAGTCTTGACGCCGTAACTGGCAATCTCCCAGTCCGTGGTGAAACCGCCTTCGGTCAGGGAGAAGGGTAGGCCGCTCGTCCAACGGGCGATGGAAGCGACTCGCCAGCCGCCGATCACAAGGTCCTCCAGCCGGTTCGCATGCGTTCCGAAAGCCTGCCCATGACCAAACGGAAGGAGATAGGAGCCGGCTGCCGTGATCAGGTGCCTGGTGTCAAAGTCCGAGACTCCGCGTGATTGGGACGGATTCCATGCATTGGTAATGTAGCTTCCGGATCCCCCTAGCTTCTCACTGGATCGCTCTGCATCCGATCCCAAGTCGATCGAGTTCCCAAGGGTATAACTTAGATCTCCCTGAAATCCGTGGCTGGGTGGATGACGAAGCTGGAACTGCCCTGCGTTATAGGACGAGGTCCCAATCGAAGACCAGGCATACAACGATGAGAACTGGCCCTGGAAGAAACGATTTGTCGGTGCGGACGCTGGACAACCGTAATCGCAATAAAAGTCGAGATCAGCCAGGGCGGTGGTTTCACCCAAACCTCCGCGATTAGGGGTAAATTCGTTGCAGTAGATTGCCTGCGTAGCCGAGGTGCCAGGGGTAGGGCAGCTCTTGGTTACGACGCCCGCGAGTTGAGGGAACATATTTTCGAAGTATGGAATCGCCGGAACTGAAGCCTTCTTGTTTCCTCCGTTTTGATCGACGAGTGCCGCCAGTTGCGCACCTGCCTGGAAATATGTCACTCCGGACTTTGGATCGGTCAGGTTAACCGGGGTTGCCAGATCAAGTTGTTGCATTAGCCTACGACCGAAGTGGCCAACATACGCAGCTTCAAGCGTGAAACCGCCCGGCAGCGCGCGTTCGATAGATACGTTGTATACCTCGGAATAGGGGGTTTTGATTCTGTTATCGACGCCCCAACTGATACCGAAGCTGCTTCCCTGAGCTAATGTTTGCGCGAGTACGTAAGGGAATGTCTGGGTCGCTGCGGGAGTTGTACCAGGCAGGTTCGGGAGAGTTGTGCGGCTGGTAAAGCGCGGTGAGTTTTCTGTTGTCAGGGAACCAAGCGCGCTGGAGATCTGGCTAGCAAGTCCGAATGAACCGTAACTGTTGAAGGCGTTGACAATACCCTGACCGAAGTGGTCGTAGTACATGCCAGCGCCAGCCCGGATGGCAGTCTTGCTGTCGAGAGCATAGGCGATTGCAAGGCGCGGAGCGAAGTTAGCCTTCTGCTTTGTCCAGTATCCTGGACGTCCATAGACAGGACCGTTTGGAGCAAAGGCAAGTGCGGGTTCGTACACCTGGCCAGCTGCCGCTGCGATTGCGCGCTGCTGAAAGAAGGCGTGTGTATCCACTGTAGGTGCGGCCGATTGACCATTCTTATCGTAGGGAACCTGTAGGTTGCTATACCGCACTCCATAAGTAATCGTCAGCTTAGGGGTGGCTCTCCACGAGTCCTGCAAATAACCCTCGAACTCATTTGCGATGAAGTTACGAGTGATGAAATTGCCTTGCGGTAGTAACGCTGCTGTATTTCCGCCGGGGTTCACGGAGTAATTGATATTTTGTGTCAGGACAGGCGTTGTTCCAACAATGTTGGCATATGCTTCCAGATAGGATGTGGCGAAACTGCTTCCTACGGCAGTGCCGCCGGGCAGCGTCGATGGATCAGGAAGATTCTTCGTCGATAGGCCCAGTGGATTGGAGTTGCCGCTGTTGAAGGAATTCGCATTCGTCTGCGAGTTGTTGTGGATCAGTCTCCAGGTCCCGCCAATCTGGATGGAGTGATTTCCTTTGGTATAGTTCAGCGTATCCAGAATCGAATTGATGGGCACGCTACGAATCGTAGTGCGGGTTTCTGCAGTTGGTGAGGCAATGAAGCGGAGATCCGTATAACTTCCGCTTCCGACACCAGCCTGAGCAAAGCCCTGACGAGTGTATCCGTAACGGATGTCATTCACGAGACGTGAATTGATTACCCAGGTGTCGCCGGCAGCAATACCCTTGGTGTTGTCTACAGTCGATGTCGATGCCGGAAGCCCCGGGAATTGCTGGGTGGAACTGATCACATCCTTCTGAAGATTGCCGCGTACAAAGACATGATGGGCAGCTGTCGGAGTCCAGTCGAATTTAACGATGCTGGTGTTATGCGAGTAAGGTGTGGGGGATGAAAATGCAAAGGAGCCTTCATTCAGCCCGTCCCCAATCGTTAGTCCGTTGGCTACTGGAAGCTGTGCGAAATAAGCGAGAATCGCAGCATTTGCTCCCGGACCGTTGGGGCAGACTCCATTGCTGACACATGGAGCATCGAGAGTCGCAAGTTGCGAAGTTGTGAGAGAACGGATCGCGCCTGAGGTGTCTTTATATTGCAGAATTCCCGAACGGTAGGCAGCCGTCGGAACCTCTTGGGTAACAGTTGAGCTCTCTCTGGTGCGTTGTCCCTCGTAGTTGAAGAAGAAAAACACTTTGTCCTTCAGGATTGGGCCGCCGATGGTTCCGCCGAAGGTGTTGCGTGTCAGTTGCCCCGGTTTATTGGGCTGGCCTGTCTTGGCCTGCGCCTGTTTGTTAAACCAATCGTTCGCCGCGAAATAGCGGTTGCGATAGTACTCATAGACAGTGCCATGAAAGCGATTGGTTCCGGACTTTGTCACGAGGGTGACCTGCGCGCCGGAAGATCGGCCAGCATCCGCATTGGAGTTTGCGGTTGTCACCCGGTACTCTTCGGTCGAGTCCAAAGTAGATCGAAGAACTCCGGTGAAAGCGTAGCCGAAGGTCTGATCATTATCGTCAAGACCATCCAGCGTGATGTTTCCCTGGTCGGAACGAGCACCGGCGACCGCTCCGAGGCGACTGTCCTGAGTTGCGGCTGGGTTGCTCGCGCTATTGTTATTTCCGAAGTAGAGTACCCCCGGTTGCAGGCTTAGCAGGTCGGCAACGTTGCGGGAGTCGATCGGCATGGTCTCGATCTGAGCGTTGCTGATTGCGTTGCCGATCGTTGCATCGGTGAAATTGAGTGTTGAGGAGGCCGTAACCTCGACTGTTTGTGCGGCCGATCCCACGGTCAGTTTGAAGTTGATGGTCGCAGGCTGACTTACCAGCAACTCAGTTTGTTGTTCCATCTTTCCAAAGCCGGACGCGGTAACGGAGATCGTGTACGTCGCGGGCTGAAGGTTAACGAAGTTGTATTCTCCGTTTTTCCCGACCTTCTGTTCCTGGCTTACCTGTGTGGTTAGATTGGTTAGAGTTACCGTAGCACCTTGTACGACGGCGCCGGTTGGGTCGGAAACGGTACCTCGTACCGAAGTTGTTGCGTTCTGGGCAAAGGCAACGACACTGAAAACGAGACAAAGAACTATTCCACTAAGCTTGCGTATCATCAATCGGTCCTCCTAGAAGTGAATCGGTCGTGAAATTTGTGCAGCCAGGAATGCTGTGTTCGGTGTTCTTTACGGCTGTGATCCTCCGGACCTCCTTCTCCCGGCAGTCGGCTCTTGAGTGGCCGGTGCTGCAGCAGGGGGAGTCACCGCGGGAGCGGCCGCCGGTGCCGCAGATGGCGAGTCTGTGGGCAGTGGCGGATTGTCGTAGAGGTAGAGCGCGTTGAAGAGATACCGGTAGGTTCCATGAGCCTGCCCGCGATGCTGCGGCTTGAACCCGTAGAGCAGGATGCGCCCTCTACCGTATGCGACTTCAAGAGCCGCAAACTTGTCGTGAAGGAGTTCGGAGTGCAGAATCATTCCGCTTTCCAGTGGATCGGTCTCCTTGGCGTACTTCGCCAACACAGCGCCTTTGAATCCGGGCAGCGTTTCGAAGGCGGGCCCCCGCTCGAACATGACGACAGGTGACGCGGGAACGCCGAAGTTGATGGGCATATCCGGATGCTCCATTTCGACGCGCAGCAGCGATCCGGCACAGTAAAACTTGTCGTTGCTCAGTCCCTGAAGGACATTGCGCACTGGTAAGGACATCAGCGGGATCAGGCTGGATGCAGCTTGATTGAACGCAACCAGAGTTCCACCAGCACGAACAAACTCACGGAGATTGTTGAGGCCATCCTGCTCGATGCCGCCTGCATATTGTCCCGGAACGGAGCCGACACGAAACCCATTCATCAACTGATTGCTGTTCATGTCCGGAATGACGATAACGTCGTATCGGCTGCGCAGCCCGCCGGAACGAATCTCTGCGTTGTAGATGCTCTTTGGTTCGTAGTTGTAGTTTTCGAGAATCCATCGCGTCCATCCTTCGTCGATCGATGGACTCCACGGACGATAAAGACCGACTCTTGCTCTCTTGATTGGAACGACATGAGCAGGAGCAGAGGAAAGAGAGACGGCGTTGACCGCCCACTTCAAGGAAAGCCCGGCGATCGCGGAACGGCTAAGTCCACTGACGATGAAAGCGCCCTTCTCCATGCCCTCGGACGTCTTTATCGAATCCGCGGCCATCGTGACACTTCCGCCCTGGGCCAGAGCCGCATTGACCAGCTGGAATGCGGCGTTCGGCTTATGGCTGACCGCGAAGATGGACCCCTCTCCCGCTACTTGCGCATCAGGCAATTTCACCTGATCGATCTTCGTCATCAGGGACCGCTGGGCTGGCTCCATGGGATCCGTGATGGCGTCCACTGAAACTCCCATCTGCAACGGCAACGTCCATCCCGTAATGTCGTATGGCAGATGCGCTCCTGCAGCGGTCTGCTCCTGTCGCTGCGGCGGGATAGACCTGGCGCTCGAACAGCTCCTTTGCCATGGCGGAGTATGGCTGATTCATTGGAATGACCCAAGAACCTGCCGGATAGTCGATGCCGTTCGCTTTGAAGCCGGGTTTCGACTGATACACATCCAGTCCGTTGTCGATCATCTTTTGTGCCAGCAGTCCGGCTTCCGGCACATCCGCCTGCCGGTCGCTGATGACATAAGCAAACGGCGGCTCGGTGCGATGAATGTTGTCCCGTGCTGCCTGGTATCGGTTGTAGAGCAGCGTCTCACGGTTCTTCGCGGCCAAGTCCAAGCACCGACATCGACCCACCGACCATGTAGTCGACCGCGTCCTTCAGATGCCACCATCCGCCCGCCCACGGCGTGGTGTACATCGTCAACGCTCGAAGGTCCTGATACTCGCTGGGGAAGTCGTCAACGGTATAGAAGCGCGGAGTTGCATAGCGATAGAGCGCCGTCTCGGTAAAGAAGGAAATCTCGTTGCGAAAGACGCCCGCCCAATCGGTAAAGCCCGCATACCAGTTATCGAAGCGCGACTCCGAGATGGCGCCCGGCATATTGTGCTGGTCCAGATACGCCGCCATATTGGTTCCGACCACGTTCAGCCAACTTCGTACATAGGGACTCACGTTGCTTGAAATCGGGTCAGCAAACGGAGGGATCCAGATACGTGCGGGGGAGGGAGCTGTCTGATGCTGGCAGTAGAAGATGACCGGGCTGTACTCCAGCTCCGCCTTCGCGACTACCTGTTCTTCCTTCATGTTCAGCATGTACCCATCGCGATTGTTGTCGTGGCCGACGTATTCCTGATAAAGCCACGGCATCGGTGCAACCTCATACTTTGTGCCCAGGTTCTGCCGGTACCAGGAGACAATCATGTCCTGCCCATCCGGGTTCAGCGTCGGCCAGAGCACCAGGATCACGTTGTTCAGAATCGCGTCGATCTCCGGATCGTCCTTTGCGGAGAGAAGCTTGTATGCCAGCGCGATCGAGTGTTGACCGCCGGCTACCTCAGAGGAATGCAGTCCGCCGTCGATGTGCACGATCACCTTGGAATCGCGTGCCAGTTTGCGGGCCTGTTCATCGTTCAGATCGGTCGCTGTCGCCAGCTGCCTGCGATTTTTTTGTATTCCTCCAGCCTGGCCAGATTCTCAGGCGATGAGATCACTGCGACTTCAATATTCCGGCCCTGAGTGCTTTTGCCGACGGTAAACATCTTGATGCGATCGGAGTTTGCGGCTGCGGTATGAAAGTACTTAAGAGCATCCTCGTAGCTGGCAAGGTAGAAATCGTCGCCGGGGGTATGGCCAAGCACTGCAGAAGGGGTGGGTAACTGCGCTGAAAGCCGAGCACCGAACAAAATGCAAAGACAGATACACCACAGCCCCAGGTGCTTCGAGAAGCTCATCGTTTATCCTTTCGAATTTTTGGAACAAAAAAAGGTAAGGCCCAGATCGGTAAATCGATCGCTTTGAAACACGGATCCCAAGGCTGTTGGAACTTCAAATGCAGAATGCCGAAGGTCCAAAGACAACTGAATGATGTGCGGTACTGCGGATACAGCCAGGCAGATGCGCTACACATTATGAGGAAAGGTTGGAGCTCTACCGTTTCCCGCTTTTGAATGAATGATCGAATTGTAAACACAGGATGACTATTAGAAAAGAGAAATCTAATACTCTATGCGCGATATTTGAAATATAAAGTGCGAGCGGCAATCCTACGCACGACGTCCTTATGGCGTCGATAGATTTACAACCTCATCTCAAGGTTCCGTCCATAAAACTGGAGTCCGATTCCAAGATGGAGAACGACAAGTTTAGCGGATACCTATTTGTATACAAACCTAGATTTTCAATGTATAGTTCGGCTACACGATGAGTGACGAGACGGCGAACCGCAGCAGCGGGCATTGGTCGCATAACTACGGAGGAGCAGTGAGGACAACGAGGGAACGGCGCATAGGGATTGCGGTTGGGGTTGTTTTAGTTGGGGTCATCGGAACGGGCCTGGCACGGGCAGAGGTGACGAAGGCAGATTACGAGCGAGCGGCGGGGCTGGCAGCAAAGTATCGCGAACTTCTGGTGGACGTACCGGAGAATCCGACGTGGGTGGCGGGAGAGGATACGCTTATTTACAGCCGAAACTCGAATGGGGGGCACGAGTTTGTGCAAGTGGATGCCGCGACGGGGCAAAAGAGTTCGGCTTTCGATCAAGCGCGGCTGGCGGATTCATTGAGCAAGGCGGCGGGACGGGAGTTCAAAGCAACCGATCTGCCTTTGACGCGGCTTCAGTTTATCGAGAAGAAGACAGCGATTGAGTTCATGCTGGAGCAGGCGCGCTGGCGCTGTGATCTGAATGCATACCATTGTGCGCCGGTAACGGGAGGCCCCGGCGGTCGTGGAGGCCGGGGAGGCGGAGCCGCGGGTGATGGTGAGATGCCATGGGCCGCGAACAGTCTGACGAACCAGAGAACCTCGCCGGATGGTAAGTGGGATGCGCTGGTTGAGAACTACAACATTGTGCTTCGCGCCAAGGGGGCTAAGGAAACCGAGAAGACGGTTCTGAGCACGGATGGGTCAGAGGAGAACTACTACAACATCAGTTCCATTGTCTGGTCGCCTGACTCGACGCATCTGGTGGCGTATCGCGTGAGGCCTGGATACAAGCGGATGGTGCACTATATCGAATCGTCGCCTACGACACAGTTGCAGCCGATGTACTCTTCGAT
Organism: uncultured Acidobacteriaceae bacterium; assembly: GCA_963770055.1. GTDB lineage: Bacteria > Acidobacteriota > Terriglobia > Terriglobales > Acidobacteriaceae > Edaphobacter. The sequence continues at coordinate 950,558 of CAVYOC010000006.1, read as the reverse complement.
TGTTTACCCGAAGGCGGGGGACGTGCTGGATCTGCAGCAACCGGTGTTGTTCGATGTTGTGGGGAAGCATGAACTCCCGGTGAGCAACGGTCTCTTCCCAAATCCATTCAGTCTGGGCCGCGTGCAGTGGTGGAAAGATAGCCACGGTTTTACCTTTGACTATAATCAGCGCGGCCACCAGGTGTATCGCGTGATTGAAGTGGATACGCAAACGGGTACTCCGAGCACCTTGATCGATGAACAGAGCAGGGCCTTCATCGACTATCGCCCGCTGGTGAATAATCAGACGGATACGGGCAAGATCTATCGTCACGATGTTGGCGACGGGAAAGAGATGATCTGGATGTCCGAACGGGACGGCTGGGCTCATCTCTACCTTATCGATACAACGACGGGCAGATTCAAGAACACGATCACGAAGGGCGATTGGCCGGTTCGCTCGGTGGATTATGTCGATGACGCCAAGAGGCAGATCTACTTCGAAGCGAGCGGTATGAAGGCTGACGAAGATCCGTACTTCGAGCATGCCTACCGGATCAACTTCGATGGCAGCGGATTGACCCCGCTTACAGAGGGCGAGGGCAACCATCACGTGGAGTTCTCGTCCGACGGGAGATACTATATCGATCTGCACTCGACCGTGAGTGATGCTCCGCTTTTGGACTTGTACCAAGTCGATGGCAACAAGAAGATTGCGACGCTTGAGCAGGGGAACATCGACAAACTGAAGGCAGGCGGGTGGCGAGCACCGGAACCTTTTGTGGCGAAAGGGCGCGATGGGAAGACGGATATCTGGGGAGTGATCTGGAAGCCGGCGAACTTCGATCCAACGAAGAAGTATCCAGTGATTGAAAACATCTATGCAGGCCCTCAGGGTTCGTTTGTGCCGAAGACCTTCTCGCCACGCGCGGAGCCTCTGACGGAGTTGGGTTTCGTTGTGGTGCAGATTGATGGCATGGGGACGAATAACCGATCGAAGGCATTTCACGATGTTGCGTGGAAGAACCTGAAGGACGCGGGGTTTTCGGACAGAATTCTGTGGCATAAGGCGGCTGCGGCGAAGTATCCCTGGTATGACATTTCGAACGTTGGGATCTTTGGGACTTCAGCCGGCGGTCAGAATGCGATGGGCGCTCTGCTGTTCCATCCTGAGTTTTATAAAGTTGCGGTGTCGAACAGCGGATGCCATGACAACCGGATGGACAAGATCTGGTGGAATGAGCAGTGGATGGGATGGCCGGTTGGGCCGCAGTACTCGGATTCTTCGAATGTGGACAACGCGTACAAGCTTCAGGGCAAATTGATGCTCGTGGTTGGCGAGTTAGATGATAACGTCGATCCGTCGTCTACCTTTCAGGTCGCAGACCGGCTGGAGAAGGCGAATAAATACTTCGACCTGCTCTATGTGCCAGGTGGCCATCACGGGGCAGGTGGGGCGTATGGATATCGCAAGCTGGAAGATTTCTTTGTCCACAACATTTTTGGGCAGGAGTCTCCGGCATGGAATCAGGAGCCGCCCAAGCCATAGGGCTTGCAGGTTCGCCGGTTGAGCAAAGCAGCGAAGCGGGGAGATCGATCCGCTTCGCTGCTTTTCTTTTAAGCTCCCTTGAAGACGGAGAAGGGCTTTTCGTCGACTTTAGATCGGTTGGCCAATGCTGTTTTGAAGGTGGCCTGGGCGATCTCGAGTTCCTTGCCAGTGATCTCCATGCGCGGTGCGCGAACACGGGCGGAGCCGACGCCAGCCTGCTGCTGGACCCATTTGATGAGTTGGACGAACTTGGGCACGGTGTCCATGCGAAGCAGAGGAAGGAACCAGCAGTAGAGCTCGAATGCTTCTTTGCTCTTTCCGGCCTGAGCGAGTTTGAAGAGTTCGACCGACTCTGCGGGGTAGGCGTTGACGAGACCAGCAACCCAGCCTTTGGCTCCAGCGTCGACACCTTCGACGAGAACGTCATCGACGCCGACGAAGATATCGAGACGGTCGCCGAGGACTTCGCGGATAGCGGAGACGCGACGAACGTCGGCGCTTGATTCTTTCACAGCGTGGAGGTTGGCATGCTCTGCGGCGAGTTCAGCGATCTCGGCAGGGAGGAAGTCGGTCTTATAGGCAACGGGGTTGTTATAGAGCATGCAGGAGAGACCGGTGGCCTCGATGATGTTGGCGACGTGGTTCTTCATCTCACGCCAGTCGGAGGTGTAGACGTACGGCGGCAGGACCATCAATGCCTGGCAGCCTGCCTGCTCGGCTTCCTTGGCGAGGCTGACGGCATTTGCAGTAGAGAGAGACGAGATGGCTGCGACGACGGGGGCCTTTCCTGCGGCGACACGGACGGCGGTCTTGAGGATATCGATTTTTTCGGAGTTTTCGAGAGTTGCGCCTTCGCCGAGCGAGCCGAGCACGACGAGGCCGGTGCATCCATTGCCGAGCAGCCAGGCGGCGTGCTGGGCGAGAAAAGTGTGGTCGACAGCGAGCTTGTCGTCAAACGGTGTTGTCATTGCAGGCATTACGCCAGACCAGATCATGAAATCTCCTGAGGTACATTTTGTTGGGAATCGCGAGAGCAAAAAGCGCTTACGGGAACAGGGAACAAGGGTGGACGGATTGACTTGGGGGTCCATCCAAAGAGAGTTTGAGTTGCGGGGCCGCAGATCCGGCCCTGACAGGGACCCATTCCGCACCGCGTTTGAAGTTTTGCATCGGTCCATCCGCTGCGCGACGCAAGGGTTTTGTAATTAACGTCTTCGCAGCGGCAGACGATGGTATCCAACGAGGGGAGTGAGCGGAGTTCGGGCCGCAGCCGAAAGGCCTCTTCGAGGCGTGCAGCGAATCTTCGTTCGGCGTGATTGCGTGCGCGCAGATGACCTGTCTGCTGGCGTGCACAGGCAAGTCCTGCGATTTCGCCCTGCACCAGAGCGGCTTCCAGACCGGCGATGCCAGTCGGCTCTCCAACGCAGTAAATATTTGCTACTGAGGTCTGCTGCGTTTCGTCGACTTCAACGAAATCGTCGCGAAGGGCGCAGCCGAGGAGAGACGCGAGCTCGGTGTTGGGCACAAGATGAAAGCCACATGCAAGCAGATTGCATGGCTCGTTCCATGTGGCCACTCCATCCGTGAATTGGACACCTTTGAGAAAGGCTGAGTCTCCGGCGACGGCCGAGATCGGCCAACAGCCAGTACGGTATGGAGTCTTGCGAAGAGAAGTGCGGTAGCCGAGGCCCTGCCAGATTTTTGCCGGATGCGAGAGTAGCGAGGCGGCGAACGGCAGAAGCTGGGACATCGGCGCCTGCTCCACGATACAGGCGATGTGCGCGCCGTATTCCTGGAGATGTGCTGCGACGGCCAACAGAAGGGGGCCGGAGCCTGCAATGGCAATACGCTTACCCTGGACGGAGAATCCTCCTTTGACGAGCGCCTGCAGACCGCCCGCGCCAAAGACGCCGGGAAGAGTCCAGCCGGGGAAGGGAAGGAATCGTTCTCGTGCTCCGGTTGCGAGGATCAGACGGTCATATTGAATGAGAGCGGAGACGGTCTCGTCAGCGGTTTCGCAAATCGCCTGAAGGACTCCCGGGGCAGGGGCGTCGAAGACACGGTAGCCTGAGAGCAGGGTTGCTCCAGACGAGAGAAGATGGCGAATGGCCTTGTCTTTCCTGGCGTGTTCCTTGTTATTGCGGATGTTGGATGGTTCAATTCCGCCGCGCCAGATTTGGCCACCGAGTGCGGGGTTGTCATCGAGCAGAAGCACGCTTTGCCCGTGACGAGCTGCAGCAGTGGCAGCGGCGATGCCGGCAGGCCCGGCTCCAACGACGATGACCTCTGCATGCTTCATGGTTCCGATTCCACCACCATGCCTTCGCGACAGATCAACTGACAGGTGCGACGGTGCGGCGTCCCGTTTACCGTGGCGCTACATTCAAAGCAAATTCCCATGCCGCAGAGGGCGGTTCGCGGTTCTCCACTGACAGAGCGGCGACATGGAGCGTTAGTTTTGAGAAGAGCAGCGGAGACTACGGAGCCCGGCTCCATCTGTATGGGGATTCCATTAACCCTGATGGTTACGCTTTCAGACATGTGCTGCCGCCTGCATGCTTGCGCGCTGTGGAAGATAAGGAGCGATATCGATCTCTGGGTCGCGACCGAGCATCTGGTCGGTCAAGAGACGGGCCGCAGCCGGAGCATTGGTGATGCCAAGCCCTTCAAAGCCGACAGCGAGCCAGAGTCTCCGATCCTCGCTGAGACCTTCTGCAGGGCCTATCAGCGGCAGTTTGTCAGGTGTTGCGGCGCGGAAACCTGTCCAGGCACGGAGTCCTGAGATCTGCGCAAGCTGGGGCATATAGCTTTGTGCGCGCTCGAGCATCTGACTGAGGATTGCGGTGTCCGTTTTGGGGTCTTCGTTGTCGTATTGGCGCGAAGATCCGATGAGGAGCTGTCCGGTCTGACGTGGTTGAATGTTGAAGGCTACGGAGTCCGCCTGCAGTTTGTGAGCACTCTTCAGATAACCGAGCTCGACGAGCTGATGTTGGAGGAAGCCCGGATAACGATCGGTGATGAGGAGGTGACCTTTCCGCTTGCGTATCGGCATCGACGGCAGGAGGGAGCAATCGGTTCCGGTTGCCAGGACGATGCGGTCCGAGGAAAGGATTGTTCCATCGGCAAGTTGCAACTCGCCGCTGTTTGCGGAGACCGCCGTTCCCTGGAACAGAGAGGCGCCAAGCGCGACGGCATGTTGCAGGAACCAGTCCGCGGCTGTTGGAGGATAGATGACTCCGTCATCCGGAACAAGGAGAGCCCCTGCGAGTCCTGGCCTGAGATAAGGCTCTTCGGAGGCGACCTGACTGGAATTAAGGATATACGCCTGCACGCCGCCGGCGAGATAGGTCGACCGTTTTGCTTGGACCTCGGCCATCTCCTCTTCGTCAGCCGCAACCCAGAGGGTGCCGCGCGTCTCGTACTCGACAGTGGCGGGCAATTTGGGAATCAGCTGCAGCCATAAGGACCGCGCGTAGCGGGTAAGTTCGAATTGAGCGGGCGAGTCGTCCATGACAACGATGTGGCCCATTCCGGCCGCGGTTGCGCCACCGCCGGGAACGCTGGACTCAACCAGCCCGACGCGCAAACCTGCTAAGGCGCACTCGCGTGCGCAGGCGCAGCCTACGATACCGGCACCAACGATAAGGACGTCGAAGTGCTTCATCAGAATGCAATGCCACCTGCGAAGGGATCGTTGCTCTGAAAGAGCAATTTGGATTCACCAGTGATCCAGGCGCGTCCGGTAATTTCGGGACGGATACTACCATTCGGAGTGCCGCAGATCCTGCCCTCGAAGGAGGTGCCGAGAATTCCTTCCTGAATCCAGACATCCCCCGGTGCAAGCTTTCCGTCAGCGTAGAGGCAGGCCATTTTGGCGCTTGTTCCTGTGCCACAGGGAGAGCGGTCGAAAGAAGCGCCGGGGCAGAGCACAAAGTTGCGAGAGTTGCTGGCTGGCGACTGCGGGGCTCCGAAGAACTCAATGTGGTCGATTAGAGCACCGTCTTCGCCTGCGATGCCGGAGGCCTCAAGGGCGGAACGAATTGCGGTTGAAGCGGCGACAAGTTCTGCCCGATTGGCGAGAGAGAGATCGAATGGATGCTCTGCGATGAGGAAGAACCAGTTACCGGCCCAAGCGATGTCCCCTACAAAGCGCTGGTAGCCGGGCACGTCGACGTGTACTGAGGCTCGAAAACGATAGCTGGAGACGTTGGAGACGGACACTCTTCCATCCTGATGGAGGACCGTCGAAACCATTCCAACCGGGGTCTCGATTTGATGCCGTCCAGGACCGATTCGCCCCATATGAGCTAGTGTGGTTACAAGGCCAATCGTTCCATGGCCACACATGCCGAGGTATCCGACATCGTTGAAGAAGATGACGCCTGCCGCGGACTCTGGATCGACTGGTTCGCAGAGAAGGGCACCGACTACGACCTCGGATCCTCGCGGTTCGCAGACTACGCCGGACCTGAAGTGGTCGAATTCGACTTTCAGACGATTAAGGCGGGTTGAAAGATCTCCGTTGCCAAGGTCTGGTCCACCTGCGACGACGACGCGGGTTGGCTCACCTTCCGTGTGGGAGTCAATTGTTTCGACCCATCGCTTCATAACCATGAGTTTATCGTAAATCATTTTGTCTACGATTTTGGATACATTTTTGTCAAACGATCTTTTGAAATAATCTTTGCGAAGTTGCGTTAGAGTGGCGTATACGAGACTTATCGCTTGTAAATCGATATATCAATGAAGAAAAAGACAAAAGTGGCACCTGTCCCAGTAGAACGAGTGAAAGCAGAGCACGGCACCAGCCTTTTGACTGCTTTTCGTGAGATTCGTGAACTTATAGTGCATGGCCGGTTGTCCCCGGGTACCTGGATTCTAGAGGCCGACCTGGCTGAGCGATTGAACATGAGCCGCACGCCGGTTCGCGGGGCGATCCACTGGTTGCAGCGCGAGGGGTACATCCTCGAGCACCGGAACGTAAGCAAATCTCGAATGATTGTTGCGCCTCTGACGAAAGAGGATGCGAACGAACTTTACCTTATCATCGGGTGCCTGGAAGGGATAGCCGGACGCGGTGTGGCGTCGCTCCCGGCTGCAAGGCGAACAGAGCTATGTGGGCAGTTGAGAAAGATCAATGAATTGCTGCTGCAGATATCGGAAGGCCGTGGAAAACAGGGCGATATCTTCGATCTGGACCGGAATTTTCATCGTCTTATCGTGCATAGCGGCGCAGGGCCCCGCCTGTTGACGCTTCATGGAGCGATTGAACCGCAGGCCGAACGCTACTGGCGGCTGTATGCGAGTTCAATCATCAAAGATCTTCATCTCTCCATTGAAGAACACGAGAACATCATCAAGGGAATCGAGAAGGCTGATGCGGACCGGATCGAACTGGGTCTGCAGCAGAATTGGTCTCGGGGGGCGGAGCGGCTGGGCCATGTGATTGATATCTTTGGCGAGCGAGGGAGCTGGTAGTTCTTCTTTTCCCGGAGAGCTGATTTTTTCGAGAAGAAAACACAGGAGAACCGGGACGTGCCCGGTTTTTGCGTTCGCGTCTGATGGGATCGCCATGGAGAACCGGGTCGCTTTAAAGCGCTTTTTGGCTGCTCGGTAGAGGAAATATTCTTCGCTACAATTAAAAAAATGCGAGAACGTCTTGACTAAGGTATACGTTAACGCATACAAATTTTTTGCAGTAACCAAATTTCAACTGAAGCCGGGCAGCTGAGTGTTTTTCAGTCTGCTATTTACTGCCTGGTGAGATGGTCAGGTTTGATTCGAAGCTACATTTTGGAGGTCGGTCGATGTCAAGAAAACGTTTTATAGCGAGAGGTTCCAGCGTAGCCATTGCGGTTCTGATGGCTTTGAGTTCGTGTTTGCTGTTGGCACAGAGTGGCAACCAGGGAACGATAGTCGTGACGGCTCAGGATGACAGTGGCGCAGTGATTCCGGGCGCTAATCTGGAGCTTGTTGACGTAACATCGAACAGTATCCGCAAAGCCCTGACCGAGGGACAAGGGAACCTATACGTTCGTCAATTTGAATATTGGCACGTATCGTTTGACGGTCTCGCGTACGGGTTACCAGACCAAGATCTATGACTCGGTCCTTGTGGAGTCCTCTTCAACCAATACTCTTGTGACGAACCTATCGGTTGGCGCAGTGACCGAGACAGTGCGGGTCACTGGTGAAGAGACCGAAGTGCTGCAGACCAGCTCGAGCCAGATTGGCACCGTCATTAATACCACAGAGATCGAAAATCTTCCGATTCAGGGAAGAAGCATTGCTGTGCTTCCACAGTTGGTGGCCGGATTTAACGGCACGTGCAACGGCCTTCCGACTACCGACCAGGGCAACAACATCGACGGCGCAATCGCCAACAACGGTCGAGCCAAGTACCAGGGCAGCGACCGGCTCCGTGGTACACCGCGTATCGAGTCCTTCGAACAGGTGAGCATCGTCACCGACGGTCTGAACCTGGGCAACGGATTCGGACAGGCCACAACACAGCTGAACTTCATCTCGAGGCGAGGCGGCAATCAGTTTCATGGGCGTGCGTACGATGACTTCCGCAACAGTGGTCTGAATGCAAACTCGTGGGCGAACAATGCCGCGGTCAATTCGGCCGGCGTCTGGCTCCTGTCCGCAGGGCGAAGCTGATCCAGCACGATTTCGGTGCGAGTGTAGGCGGTCCAATTCTGCGCGACAAACTATTCTTCTTCGGTACGTATGCAGCATTCACAGCAGCCTACAACCGTAATACCCTCCAATTCATTTTTTCGAACCCCTCTGCTCACAGGGAAACTTCACTTATACGGGAACCGACGGTCGACCCAAACAGTCAATGTCTTTCAGTTGGCCCAAAACTACAATCCGGGTACTCGGCCGTGAAAAGTAAAGTCGTCAATACGCCTCTCAGCAAGCGCGATCAACGGCGGTGGGCAATCAAGGTCTGCGCCACAACCGGACCCGAGATCATCTGGCTTTCTTTCAGCGACGGCGGCTCTCAAACCCAGTACTTATCCAGTAGGCCGAGTGGACTACAACCTCGCCGACAAGGTCCGGATGTATCTCTCGTTCGTTTATACCCAGGAGACAACGTTGTCGGCAGCTATCCGCAGCCGTTCCCGGGATCGGCGCTTCGCCAACCAGAACGGAAATTAACTTCAGGAAGCTCCAACCGAACTACGGGCTGGACTACATCATCTCGCCGCAAGTGGTTAATCATTCAAGTACGGTTTCCTGTACAACTACACAGAAGTTCGCGGCCGGCTCTACTGCAAACTGGCAGACGAATCCGATCGATCTTCTTCAGCGATGACCGCGACTCGAACAATAGGATGTCCGGCCAAAACCTACCCTGCCAACCGGTATTATATCCCGCTCTTCAGCCTTTCCGATAGCGTGGCCTATCAGAGCGCGCGCTAACCGTTCAACTTCGGCTTTCAGGGATACCGGGAGCAGGACCACTACTACAATCCTCCGGTGGGCTTCCCGAATATCCACTTTGGAATAGCGTCCGGCGATCCTGTTGTCAACGCATTCACGATTAGCGGCAGCAACGCAAAATGCCCAGGCGACAGTCAACCAACCAGGGGAGGCGGAACAACTCTATGCCATTCTGACGGGCCGTATCTCGAACGTTGCCGGGTCCTACGGCTATGACCCAAAAAATGGTATTCGGTCCTCATTCATTCAATCTCGACGAGGTGCGATTGCTTCCGGGAGTCTGGTTCCAGGACTCCTGGAAGGTCTTCCCCACGCTGACAGTGAACTACGGCATGCGGTGGGACTTCACGGCGACGCCGATGACATCAAGCGCCTACCACTCTTCATTCCCAGCAAATGTCTACGGTCCGACGGCATTCCGGTGACCTCTTCAAGCCGGGCACTCTGAACGGTGTAGCAAACCCGTCGCATCAACTGAATCCGAGTCCCTTCCATGGTTGGTACAAGACACCGCAACCTCAGATTGGCCTGGACTGGAACCCGAAGATTTCGAGATGATGGATTCCTGAAAAAGATGCTGGGCGACGATGACACGTTCATCCGTGCCGGTTTCGGGCTCCGCAACTTTACAGAGCCCTACCAGTTCTTCTGGGATGAGGCCTCGGCTCAGGAAGCTTGTACTATCAGAACTTCACTCTTACGGCGAATACCATCGGGCACCCGGAACGTATGCACCTGGCAGCCTGTCCTACGCTGCAAACCAGTGGGGGGGAGCAATAGTCCCTAACCTATGCTTCGCGCTTAGTCCGGTCACCTTCCCCCAGTCGGCGCCGCATGTCTAACTTCACCTGGGTTGGTTGCGGCAACGTGAACCCCTGTTGAGGGCATCAACGCAAACATCCGACAGCCTTACTCGGAGTCGTGGTCGCTATCCATGCAACGTGAACTCGGTCGTGTCGCGGTCCTCGAGGTCCGCTACAACGGCAACCGAACAGTGCATCAGTGGATGGTGTTCAACTACAACGAGGTCAATATCTTCGAGAACGGGTTCCTGCATGAACTTCCAAAACGCACAGGCGAACCTGGCGCGGACGGAGGCAAGACGTTCTCGGATAAGTGGCTCCGAAACAAGACGCCGATCATCGACGCAGCTTTCGCGAACTCAGCCGCAAACTTCGCCTCCTCTCAGTTCATCAACTACCTGAATAACGGTCAGGTTGGAACATTTGCCCAGCAACTTGCGGGGAACAACCAGAACACCCCGGCTTACTTCTGCGCGCTGGTCGGGTCGGCCTTCGGTCCATGTAAGCAACAACGCGAATTTCCAGGTGACGGGAGCGGGCTATCCGATCAACTTCTTCCAGTCTAATCCCTACGCTCCCGGCTCGGGCACCAACTATATGACCGATGGCGGTTACTCCAACTACAACGCCTTGCAGGTCGATCTTGCGTCAGACAAACTGGCATGGCCTGCAAGGCGACGTCAACTACACCTGGGGCCACATCGTCTGGGTCTCGCCACTTCGAATAACAACTACCTCGCAGGAGCCGTCAACTTCTACACCCTGCGTAACCTTCACCTCCTATACACCGACGTCGTTTGACCTCCGGCACGTGACCAATGCCTACGGTACCTACGATCTTCCGTTTGGCAAAGGCAAGTCGTTCCTGAGCAACGGCACCCTGCTTAACGAGTTAGTCGGCGGGATCACTATCGGAACCGTGATCACCTACAAGACGGGCACGCCTTTCAAGCTGACCGGCGGCTATAACACCTACAACAACAATGACGGCGGCGTCACACTGACCGGGAGACGCCGAGCGACTGCAAAACGCGGTCGGGATTCACCATATTGCGGGTCACACCACGTCGCTTGCCTTCGATCCGCAGTATTTCTCGGGTGGGGCAACCGGCGGAACCTCCAACCGCTCTCTGGTGGCGCCGAACACGACTGCTGGAACGATTGGGAATGTAGTCTGGCTGCACGGACCACGCCAATACATCCAGAACGCGTCGATCTACAAAGCTGATCCCAATCAAGGAGCGGTATGCTCTGAGTCTCCAGGGCGAGTTCATCAATGTCTGGAACCATCCGACGTCGGCAATCCCTTCAACGCTTCGTCCACATCGTGCGGAACATCGAGCATCGTCCAGGAGTGACGAACTCACCTCGGCGATTGAGCTTCGTGCGAACTTCACCTTCTAGTTCAGAAAACGGGTCTTAGGAGTCATGCTTCCTAAGACCCGTTAAAGGGGAATAAGACACGCTAACTTTTCGCAGTTCCATTGTTCTGCAAGGATTACCCAATCCCAAAGCAAAGGAAAATGATATGAACCTCAAGCAGAGAATTTCTATTCTTACTGCAGCGGCCCTGCCGTTGCTCGCCCTTGGCTATTTGGTTATTTCTCCACCAAAGGCCCATGCCTCCTCCGATTGCCCGACGCAAACCTATAGTGATAATGAAGGCGCAGGGAACACATGTGGAGATGGCCATGATGAAGGCGTATCACGAAAAGACCCGAGGAGCGAGAGTATTTGCTCCTCGGGTCAATTTTTTTTGGCGACTTAGTCGTAGTTGGCTACGACTTCGAAGTGTTTCACGCCGGCCGTTTTGATAATGGCGGTGTCTTTGTGGGTGCCGGTTATCTCCACGGGTTTGCCGTTGGCCGTGATGCTTTGGATTGACTTGCTGGCTGCGACGCGGAATTTGATGTGTAACTCCCCAGGAGCGGTTTTACTGTCGTGCAGAGTGGCAGTGGCAAGAAGCTGGTTGGGGCTTTTCTTGGTGAGATGGTAGTCGACGTTTCCCCAGCGGGTGGGAGCGCCATTGATGGTGATCTCCTTGCCTGAGCTAACCCAGTCGCGCGGCAGCGCTTTTCCAAGGTAGAGGGTGTCTGCGTCGGAGTCTTCGAAGACGAGCATCCAACGCACGAGGAGAGGAATGGTGAGCTGGGCGGGGATGCAGAAGAGCGCAGTTCCTCCGGTGATGCCGGCGACTTCGCCTGCCGTCCAACTGCCGCGTGTGTGATCGTGAAAACGATGGGCGTAGAGGAAGAGCAAATACTCTTCAATACGGTCGAGACGAAGGAGCATCTGAGCATAGCCGTAGGAGATGAAGCCGAGGATGGCACGGCCATTCGGGTTGGGGCGGCCGACGTTGGCCACGACGCCAATGGTGGTCGTGCCATAGGCGCGCATACAGTCGATGACGAGATTGGCCAGGTCCGGCGGCAGGACGTCGGCGTGGACGAGTTCTGCGTAGGCGCGATGGGACCATTGCTGCGGGCTGGGGTGCTCCGTCTCCATCGATTCGCGCACGGTGAGCTTCGTGGGAAGGGGGCCGATGTAGGGCGGACTCATGTCGTGTCGAATATTTTTTCGGATACTTGCAATGAGACTGCCGGAGAGTTGTTCACTGTGTCTTGTCCACTCTGCGGCAACCTTTGTCATGGCAGGGTCGGATGCGCCGAGGCTTTTCCAGACGGGGGCGATGTCGCGTAGACCGCGGATGGCGAAGGCGCTGTTTGCGTAGTAGGGCTGCCACCAGGTCATGGGCTTGGGAGCGAGGCAGGCGTCGGACTCGTTCCATCCGTGGATGAGGCCGTAACCGTCTGCGTCCGGTGCAAGGCGTCGGCTTTCGTCGTGAAGTTCGGTGAGGACCGCCGCGGTGGCTTCGATTTTTTCGCGATGCTTAACGAGGAGATCGCGGTCCTGTGTGTAGTGAAAGTATTTTGCGATGAGTGAGAGGGTGAGGCCGAACTGGGCGGTCTCTGCTCCGCGCATGTTGATCATGCCTTTGTCGTCGACGAAATCGGAGAAGTAGTTGTCGAAGACGTCGTGGGCCATCTCGAAGCGGCCCCACTCCAGGTTGGCGTAGAAGGAGCTGGTGAAGATGTCCTGGAATCCATCGTACTCGGGGCCGTAGTAGTCACGATCGACTGCGCCATACTTGGGGTAGACGCCGCCGGGGCGCACCATCTGCTCTTTGACGAAGGCATACTTCGTCATGTCCATCCATACCTTTTCGGGAAGGGTAGTGGGAGCGACGTCGTGCATCTGCTTTTCCCAGTAGATGATGAATTCGAGCAGGCCTCGATAGAAGGCTTCGGGTGCGGGATCTTTGCGGCGAGGAGGATAGGGCGGGTAGCTGTAGCCGTACTCAACTTTGACAATTTTTCCATCGTCAATGTGGGTCGTGCGATGCCAGGTCTGCACGATAAAGCGGTCTTTGGCAAGGACATCTCCGAAGACGATGATTTCGCGGTATGAGGTCGGCGAAGAGGGCATCACTTTACGGACTGCTGGCATGTACGCACCCACCAGACCTTCGAAGCGGTTTGCGGCGCTCTCAGGAGTAAGGTCCGGAAAAGATTGGACAGGATGGTAGGTCCGCGTGTTACCACTGGGATAGACGGGCATGGTGTCGGAACATTCTCTTGTTCCGACGAAGGTGTTCCAGCTGGGGCGAGCGCCGGGGCGATTGTCGCGGGCGGAGCCCATGGGCGGTGCGGCGGCGCGCACTTGTTCGGGATTGGGGTCGCCACCGTGCTGGAGGAGACGGTCTGCCAGAAGATCGGAGCCGGACATGCCAATGTCTTTAATACTCAATCCGAGATAGGGAGGGTCCGCATCGGCAAAGTTTGCTTCAGCGTTGCGGGTGAGGACTCGGCCGTTCCCGGAGGACGAGAGGAAGGAGATGGCGCCGTCGCGGATGCGCAAATCCTCATAGACCTTCCATGTTTGTGATCCCTGCTTGAACGTGCAGAGGAGAGTGTGGCCATCCACATCGATGAATTTGGCAGGAACGAGGCTGGAGGTCGAGATGCCGCGTTGAGCATTCGGTTGAGTTGTGCTTTGACCGGCGAAGGACTGCAGACTATTCATTCCCGCGGTCGCAACTGCCATACTCTGAATGAAGCGGCGTCTATCCATTCGATCTCTCCTTGTTATTTGTGGCGGGGCTGAAATGAACGGGGAAATTTTCTCTGCATTGAGGGGGACTAGTGGATAATGATTATCGCTGGGTCGCGCGCAGCATTATGACGCCGTGCGGGGCAACGTCGGCATGGTAGGTTCCATGAGCGGCGGGCAGATCCTGATGTTCCCACACGTCTCGGAGATTGACCGGTGCGTCGCGGAAGCCAAGTTTCGCAAGGGGAACGTCGAGCGTCAGAGGCATGGTCCAGCGATTGAAGACCGCAATGGCCTTGCTTCCGTCTGCGAGCGGTTTCATCCACACTTCGAGAGGGCCTTCGGTCATGATGCGATCGCCCTGATGACCGGCTTTGTCCTGGTCGATGGCGATTACTTCCTTGTTCAACAGAATGCTCCTGGTTTCGTCGGTCATGTTGGAGAGATCGTTGCCGGCGAGCAGAGGCGCTGCGAGGATTGCCCAAAGGCTCATGTGGGTCCGATACTCCATGGGTTTCATGCCTCCGTTGCCTATCTCGAGCATGTCCGGGTCGTTCCAGTGGCCTGGACCGGCAAAGGGGCTGAGACCGGCCTGCGAGAAACCGATGTTGGACATCGATAGGTAGTTGTCCTGAATATCTCCAGTAGTTCGCCAGAGATTGCCTCCGGACTTCGCTCCCCAACGCCAGACGGCCTGCCACCCGTACTGACACATGCTGAGGACGATAGGACGGCCAGTGGCAGCCAGAGCATCATGCATTTTGGTGTAGACGTGTTGCATGACTTCGGCCGACTTTTCCGGATCGGTTCCAGCCTGTTCGCGCAGTTCCTTGGTGTAGCTGCAGAGATCGTACTTCAGGTAGTCGATTCCCCATTTGGCGAAGTCCTGCGCGTCCATCTCTTCGTGGCCAAGGCTGCCTTCAAAGCCCGCACAGGTTTTGGCTCCTGGCGAGGAGTAGATGCCGAGCTTAAGTCCCTTGCTGTGGACGTAGTCTGCCAGGGCTTTCATGTCGGGGAATTTGTCGTTGGGGTGGATGTGGCCCTCGGCGTCTCGCGTGCCTTCCCAGGTGTCGTCGATATTGACGTAGATGTAACCGGCGTCCCGCATACCGGACGCGACCATCATGTCGGCGGTATCACGGATGGTTTTGTCGGTGACGCGATGGCCGAAGTGATTCCAACTGTTCCATCCCATGGGAGGAGTGGGTGCGGCGGGCGGCACTTCATAAGCGGAGGCGGCGAATGCAAAAAAGCAGGGTGTAAGCAGAAGGGAGAGTAAAGAGAGTCTTATGTTTGGACGCACTGCAATTCCGCCTTTGGAGAAGTTGCCGCAACGACAGCTGTTGGGTGCAGATAATTGTATACGTTTTTGAACATTTGAATTTGTTTGCGGGAGCAGAATTTTCAATGTTCCAGAATGATTTGCCGGGAAGGAACAATTGTGGGTAAAGGTTTTCTATTGACAAATGGATGGCGGCACGATGGACTTATTGTACGCAAAGTTGTATTTTTATATTTCGTCAACGTAGTGCCGATTGAAGGCGCGGCGATATTCCGGGAATACAAGATTAGTTTTCGGCGATGGTCGACTGCGCTATCAGACAGGCTGTTGTGCACGTCAGACGAGTGTTGAAATAACGAGAGAATGCAGGGAGAAGCGAATGAGTACCGATAGTTTTACACGCAGGGGTTTTCTGTCTGGCGTTGCCGCCATTGGTGGAACTACGCTCCTGGCCCATCCGGCCCATGCTTTGACTCGCAAAAACGAGGGGGAAACCAGTGGGGGGCTTTCCGTAGTCGATAAGGTGCCATGGAAGGCTCAGGCTTTCCCGTTGGGCGAGGTGCGGTTGCTGCCTAGTCCCTTCAAGGATGCAATGGAGATCAACCGCGCTTATTTGTACTCCTTGCCCAATGATCGGCTGGCTTATAACTTTCAAGTGACGGCAGGCGCTCCCACGACGGCCTCTCCACTTGGTGGGTGGGAGGCTCCTGACGGTCTTCTGCGTGGCCACTACGTGGGGCATTATCTAAGCGCCTGCGCGTTGTTGTACGGCAGCACGGGCGATAAGGAGATCCTGGCTAAAGCGAATGACCTGGTGACGATACTTGCTGCCTGTCAGCAAAAGGACGGTTATCTGGGTGCGTATAACACCGGCGCTTACGACAACCTTCGTCTTTATGGCAAGCCGTTCGATCCTGCAGCCCCGAAGCGTCCCAGAGTCTGGGCGCCGTTCTATACCTACCACAAGATTCTCGCCGGCTTTATCGATATGCATCAGCTGGGCGGCAACAAACAAGCTTTGGAAGTAGCGACGCGCATGGCGGACTGGGCCGATACGTACAGCAAATCGTTTACCCCGGATGAGTGGCAGAACGTTCTCCTGATCGAACACGGTGGCATGAACGAATCCTCCTTTAACCTCTACGCGATTACCGGAGATGCGAAGTACAAAGATCTGGCTTACCGCTTCGAACACAAGAAGTTCTTCGACCCGCTGGCTGCTCACGAAGACAAATTGGATAAGGTTCATGCAAATACGAATATTCCTAAGGTGATTGGCGCAGCGCGTGGCTATGAACTGACTGGGGATGAGCGTTATCACGACATCAGTCAATACTTCTGGAAGGAGGTTATCTCGGATCATATTTACGCCACTGGCGGCACGAGCAATGGCGAGGTCTGGCACGCTCCGAACGCGATCGCGTCTGAGCTGGGCGGCGCGGCTGAGGAGTGCTGCTGCAGCTACAACATGATGAAGCTGACGAGGCACCTCTTCGGACAAACTCCGGATGCGAAGTTCTTCGATTACTATGAACGACTTCTCTATAACGTTCGGCTGGGCACGCAAGACCGCTTCGGGATGTTGATGTATTACGTTTCGTTAAAGCCAGGTCTCTACAAGACCTTTGGAACTCCTTTCGATGCGTTCTGGTGCTGCACGGGTACGGGATCGGAGGAGTTTGCCAAGCTGACCGATTCGATCTACTTCCACGACAATGAAGGGTTATATGTGAATCTATTTATTCCCTCGGTGCTCGACTGGAAGGAGCGAGGGATGCGCCTAAGCCAGAAGACGAAATTTCCGGAGGAGCAGACGACGACACTTACTTTGGAAAACGCTCCCAAGGAAAAGACTGCGCTGCGAATCCGTATTCCTTACTGGGTTACGAGTGGTGTAATCATCAAAGTAAATGGCCAGGATCAGCAGGTGACCGCCACTTCCTCTTCTTACGCGGAGGTAAACAGGAACTGGGCAAATGGGGATGTGGTGGAGATTACCCTACCGATGTCACTGCATATTGCCCCTACTCCTGACGATAAGCAGGTACAAGCTGCTATGTACGGGCCTCTTGTTCTGGCTGCGCGCATGGGCTATGAAGGTCTGACAACTTCGATGATCTATGGTGGATCCGGACCACGGGGCCGGGAGACAACTCTTGCGATGCCCGAAGTGAGCGGTGGCGAGATCTGGCTGGAGAAGACGGATGGCGATCGCAGATATCCACTTGTCTTCAAAACGAGGGGCGCGGGAACCTCATATACGCTGGTGCCGCTTTATAAGATTGTGGATGAACGTTATTCCGTTTATCTGAAGAACACCGCAAGAGCTTAAATCAAGATGGCCAGATGCGTGGGGGTGGTTGCTCCGCGTACCTGGCCATCTTTTTGTGCGTTAAGGGTGGACTGCTTTATTTCGCTTGTAGTTCGATTACCTGTATTGCATAGGGTGGGACGGTATGATTGAACTTCGCCCCGGCGTTTTTGAGTGTCGTTTGAACGGGAACAATGTGGGTGGGAGCCGTGATCGTATTTGTCTGGGCCAGGCTTGCTCCTGACAGGGTCAGCAGCGTCGCCGTATTGGGAATGTTGCTTGCTCCAGTCATCTCGATGTCCACGGATTGCGGGACCGAGGATGCATTTACAAGCTTGAGATAGACTGCGCCTTTCGCTGGGTCACGCGTCACGGAGTAAAAGAAACGCTCAGGGCTGCCGCTGAGGGACGATGTCGGCACTTCGGTTCCGAGATATTTGCCGAACATCGATTGCGCATAGTAGCCGGGTGATCCGTAACTGGCGAGAGCGTTGTATCCGATCAGATCCGACTCCCATTGCATTCCGCCAGGGTTTACGTTGACGAAGAGCGGAGCATAGGAGGCCATGATGATCAGATCGCTGTTGCGCTCCATTCCTGTCATCCACGCTGCGTCGCCGAGCGCCGCGCCCATATTTGTGGTGGGAGAGCCCTCGCGGGTAGCCCACTCACCGACGAATATCTTCGGACCATTCCGATCCACGCTGTCGTAGTGCTTTACGTCGGCGAAGAATTCATCCGCGCGCTTGTAGTAATGATCGTCGAGAACATCCGGCTTCATTCTCTTAAGGGGAGCGGTTGCGATGAGTTGCAACTGCGGGTACTTGGCTTTGATGGCTTTGTAGAACTGCGCATACCGGCCTTCATAACTTCCCGATCGGTCGAACCAGTCTTCATTACCGATTTCGACGTACTTCACTGAAAATGGTTCTGGATGACCGAGTTTTGCGCGCACCGCACCCCATTTTGTGGAGGTATCGCCGGTTGCGAACTCGATTTCGTCGAGTGCGTCCTGCACGAAGGGAACGAGCGCAGGGCCCGGGTGAATATGATCGCCCTTCAATGAATATCCCGCGTAAACTGCCAGTACCGTGTCGATCTTGAGGTCTTCGCTCCACTCCAGGAATTCGAGCAGGCCCAAGCCATCGGATGACTGATAGTTCCACGGGCTCCGGTGAGTTGGGCGGTCGACGAGTGGCCCGATTGTGTTCTTCCAGTCGAACCGTTCATCGATCTGGTCGCCTTCGAGATAGTTGCCACCCGGGAGGCGCAGGAACTTCGGATGCATTTCAGCCATCATTTCCATGATGTCGCGACGATTGCCGTTCTCGCGATTGTTATAAGTGGGCGGAAAAAGAGAGACGAGATCGATCCAGATCTTGCCTGCATGTCCGACGGTAAGTAAAAGGTGGTTTTCCGACGAAGTTTCGATCTTTCCTGTCGTCAGAGTGAACTGATATTGCTTCCAGTCCGTGGATAGGGTGGGCGTGGTTGCGGTGGCTATCGATTTGCCGGTGTTGTCGTTGATAAGATCGACGGTCAGTGGCCCCGCGTCCGTGGAATCGGCCTTTGCGTAGAGCGATCCCTTGTAGGTCGTATTTGGACGCAAGGCCATTCCCCAGTAACCTTCGTTCCGCACTCCTGCGCGATTTGAGGAGTCAGCCTGCTTCACATTGATGAGGAGACTATGCTCCAATGCTGCGCTGGGACTCTCGGTTGGGTCGATGTTCATAGTTGCGATGGAATTCCCGAAGTGCTCGATGTTCCAGTGCGCTACTCCGCCAAACCCATGGTCCTGAAAGGTGCGATTGCGCACCATCTCCGCATAGAGACCGCCGTCGTAGGAGTAGTTGATCTCTTCGGTCATCAATCCATAGAGTGTGGGGCTTACCGCATGAACCGGTTTATCCAGCTGGATGTTGAGAGTGACGGCGGCCGGTTGTGCAACGCAAATTACAGCCACGGCGTTGAAGACAATCGATAAGACAGCAGGTTTCAAGATCATTAGCGGGCTGTTCGGAATTTCCTTTTGCATAGGTTTGTGAAGCCTCCTCCGTACTCAACTTCCCATTGGGTTATTCTTGAGTTTAATTATGAAAACGCTTACTCATTTCTGAGAACGATTCCGATACCAGTATTCCGACACGGCTTGCTCGCCTGTGGGACCCGACCGAAATATTACAGGAATCTGGTTGAGGCGATCCTCTCCTGAAGAGAAAACGTCGATTCATATCCTCGGAGAGTGGCTATTGCTCGAGCGCGGCGTGAGGCCATCCCCCTGTCCAATCGATGGTCGAGAGCTGCATCGAGGGTTTGCCTGTTGTTGCGTCATAGGCGTGAAAGACGATGATGTCGTGTTTCCGCGTACCTAAATATACGCTCTCGCCGCCAGGGCCAAGCCAGCGCGAATTTGCGGTCAAGACCAATGTTCCGCCTCCTTCGGCGAGCGATTTACCGGTGGCGTCCACATAGGGGCCGGTAACAGACTTCGAACGCCCCACCATCGTTTTGTAGGTGCTTTTCAGGCCGCGGCAGCAAAGATCCCATGAGTTAAAGAGATAAAAGTAGTCATCGTGCCGCACGATGAAGGGCGCTTCAATCGCCTGCCAGTTTGCGGGCAAGCCCGGCGGTGCTGGCGCTGCGTTCTCCGGCTTGGAGCGACGCGCGAGGGAATAAAGAGTGGTATCGGAAGTTGAAAGCATGCCTGAGTCATTGAGCCGGCGCATCTTGATGCCATCCCAGAAGCTACCGAAGGCGAGCCATTCGCCGCCTTTTGCGTCGACGACGAGGTTGGGATCGATTGCGTTGAAGTTGTCTTCCGCTTTCGATTCGAAGACCAGACCTTTGTCGATCCATTTGTAGTCGGGGCTGTTTGGGTCGAGGGTTTTGTTAGTAGCCAAAGCTATGCCCGAGGTGTTCTTTCCGAAGAGCGAGTAGGCGTAGTAGAGCCTGTACTCATGATGGGCATAGGAAATATCAGGCGCCCAAAGGTCTCTTGTGCCGGGACTGCGTTCCTGAATCCAGGAGGGAAGGGAATCGAAGACGTGACCGCACAGCTTCCAGTGTTCAAGGTCATCCGAGCATCGGATGGCAAACTGACCACCGCCCGGAGCTTTTCCTGTGGCAAAGACGTACCAAGCCTTTGCCTCTTTGATAATTGAGGGATCGTGGGTACCGGCCACGTCGCCCGAGAGGGAGTAGGCATGTGGTTTTTGCGCGCAACAACGGATCGTGGCCACAGCAAACAGCGTGATCGCAACTCGCGCTCTCAATGTCCGGATTATGTGAATCTCTTTCATGTGCAGGGCCAAGGTCCAGGCATCACCGAGCTCGCTTACGATCAGACACGTGCGCTCGCCGCGATTCTTCGTAGTTCTGGCAGTATCCTGCCCAGTTGCGCCGTTTGCGAGTCAGGCGTGCCCAAGGCAAAGTAAGCGTTGCGGTAGAGCTGGTAAAGCTGGTTATACACGGCAACAGCGGCGGGCTGCGGTGCGTAGGTACGATAAGGCAGACAAACAGCTTTTTGCGCCTCTTGAATTGTTTCGAATACGCCGGCGGCCAACAGAGCGAAGATTCCCGAGCCAAGGCTGGTCGGTGTCCCGTCTGGTACCAGGACGGGCTTGCCTAACACGTTCGCATAGATCTGATTGAGTACTCCGTTACTTTGCGGGATGCCGCCGGCGTTGATGACTCGTTCTACCGGGACTCCATGTTCGGCCATGCGTTCCAGAATGATGCGCGTGTGGAAGGCGGTTCCTTCGATTGCAGCAAAAAGCTCGTCCTGGGCTGTGTGAAGAAGGTTCCAGCCAAAGGTGACGCCGCCAAGCTCCGGGTTGACCAGCACAGTGCGGTCGCCGTTGTCCCAGCTAAGACGGAGGAGTCCGGTCTGTCCGGCGCGGAAGTTTTCCAGGCCTTTCGCCAGCTCGCCTACCTTCACGCCAGCGCGATGGGCGATCGCTTCGAAGATGTCGCCTGTTGCCGAAAGCCCTGCTTCGATGCCGGTGTAGTCAGGGTGAACGCTGCCCGGAACGACGCCGCAGACACCGGGCACAAGCTCGGTTTTTTTTGCCATGGCGATGATGCAGGTTGAGGTGCCGACTACATTGACGACATCGCCTTCGCGGCACCCTGCGCCGATGGCGTCCCAGTGCGCGTCGAAGGCGCCGACGGGAATCGGAATGCCAGCCTTGAGGCTCAATTCCTTGGCCCATTTTTCGGACAAAGCGCCGGCGATATGGTTGGAAGCGAGGTATTCTCCGCCGATTTTCTCTCGAATCCCGTCAAAAAGTGGATCGACCATGGAGAGAAACGACTGCGGGGGAAGGCCATCCCATTTGGGGTTCCACATCCACTTGTGACCCATGGCGCAGATGCTTCGTTTTACCTTTGCAGGATCTGTTACTCCAGTCAGTGTTGCCGCCACCATGTCGCAGTGTTCAAGTGCAGTCGCGAAGTGCTGACGTTTGTCGGGGTTATGCCGCAACCAATGCAACAGCTTCGCGAATCCCCACTCGTGCGAGTAGACATCACCGCACCAATGGATGGCCTCAAGATTCTCAGCCAAGGCGATCTCCGTGATCTCGCGAGCTTCTTCGTGAGCGCGGTGATCGCACCAGAGATAGTAGTCGTCGAGAGGCTGCATGGCCTCATCGACAGGGATGACGCTTGAGCCGGTGGTATCGAGGGCGAGAGCTACCACGTCTTCACCCTTGACCCTGCTTTCGGAAAGAGCTTGATGCATGGCGCGGGCAAGTGCCCGCATCTGTTCGTTGTGCGACTGCGTGGCGAAGTCGGGGTCCTCCCGCTTACGGTTCAGGGGATATTCAGCTGCCGAGGTTCCAAGGCGTCCGCGCGTGCTGTCGAGCAGCGTAACGCGTACGCTTAGCGTTCCAAAATCAACTCCTGCAACAATTGCCACGATTTACTCTCTTCCGGTCACTCGGCATAGGCTAAAATCCAACAAAAAATCGAACCCTTAAGAGTGAAGGCACGTTTTTGTTTGGAGAAATCGTTTTCTCCAGTCATTTCTATCGTTTGAGAGACCCCTTGTCAATCCAGTTTCCTTTTTGCAGAGATTTCGCGGCATTGAGAGATAGTTTTTTGCTACAGCTGAAAGCCTGACGACAACGGCTTGGTCGATAAGGCAGACTATCGTTTGTTCTGCAGGTAACAGCTTTCCAGGACTTTGCTAAGCTATGCTGGGAACGAGCACGCAAACTCAAGCCGCAGGATCTATGCCCGACAAGAACGTGAAATCCCCGAACCACGACAGCAAGGCGCCAGAGCGAATGGATATCCGCACGATCGCCCGCGCCGCCAATGTTTCAATCGCGACAGTCTCCCGCGTAATGAATAACGTTCCGACGGTCAATCCCAAGATGGCCAAACGCGTCTGGGAGGTGATCGACCAGCTCGACTACTTTCCCAATACTCAGGCGCGCGCTCTAGTGTCGGGACGCAGCCGGATCTTTGGCCTGATCGTCTCTGAGATCACGAACCCGTTCTTTCCGGAGCTTATTCAGGGCTTTGAAGATATTGCGGTTGAGCACGGTTATGAGATTCTCGTCAGCTCTACTAACTACGATCCCAAACGGATGTCCCACTGCATTCGCCGCATGCTTGAGCGCAAGGTGGAAGGCGTTGCGGTGATGACCTTCGGTATTGAAGAGCCGCTGCTCGATCAACTTGCCAGGCGTAAGGTTCCTCTCGTCTTCATCGACATCGGTCCGAAGCGTCCGAGTGTCAGTATTCTGAAGGTGGATTATCACCGCGGAATACGACAGGGTGTGCAACACCTCGCCGCGATGGGGCATAGGGATATTGCGTTCATCAGCGGCCCGATGACTCTGCACTCCGCTCAATCGCGTCGTGCGGCCTTCATGGCTTCGCTCAAAGAGTGCGGCATCGCTCCTGACTCATCGTGGATTGTCGAAGGCGACCATACGATGGAGGGCGGGACCGCCTGCATGGAACGCCTGCTGGGAGCGAAGAGAAGGCCAACCGCCGTTATGTGTTCCAACGATATGACCGCCATCGGCGTTCTGCATAAGCTGTATCGCGCGGGCTTGCGCGTTCCGGACGATTTTTCCGTGATCGGCTTTGATGACATTCACATTTCCGAGGTGACGATTCCGCCGCTGACAACTGTGCAGATGTCGCGGTTTGAACTTGCGCGCTCTGCTGTAATGGCTCTCCGTGCCCACGCGGAGCACCCCGACGAGCAAGCACCAAAACGGGAGTACGAGATCCAAACGAACCTCGTTGTTCGGGAATCGACTGGATTCCCCCGGGGCACGATGACTAGTCAGCGAAAGCCAAGAATCAAACCGACGGCCACAACCTGAGTTTCTATGAGTGGTAGTTATGGCACTTGCGCTGTAGCTTGGTTGGAATAAGTGCTCTCCACACCGTTTGTTCCTACTGCAGTGACGACGTAGAAGTAGGTCGTCCCCGAAACTACAGTCAGATCGGAGTAACTGGTTGGAACTACTGACGCGGCATTAATCCGAGTGTAGGGGCCGTTTGAAACGGTGGAACGGTAGACATTGTATCCGGAAATTTGTGAAGCGGCGTCAGCCCAAGACAGGGCCACACTATGAACGATGCTGGTTCCGGTTCCGGAGAGGGGGACCGTCAATGTTCCATTCTGAGCATTGCTTGTAATCTTCAAGTTTCCTGTAGTAGAGCCGGTGGTTGTTGGAGCAAATACAACGGCCAGCTGCATCGATTTTCCAACTCCAAGAGTGAACGGTGCTACCGGATTGGGCAGGGAAAATCCTGTTCCCGAGACGCCGACCGCCGAAACGGCCACGGACGCTGCTCCCGTGTTCGTTATTGTCACAGTTTGTGATTGCGTGTTGTTGATCGCAACACTGCCGAAACTAAGTGTAGTCGGACTGGACGACAATGCTCCTTGTTGAACGGCTACCCCCGTTCCTGTCAGTGTCACCGATACGCTTTGTACCCCAGACGAATTGCTTCCAAAGGCAAGAGTGCCTGTGAAAGTGCCCGTCGAAGTCGGTGCAAAAATGGCCGTGAAGCTCGTCGACTGACCAGGAGCTAATGAAAATGGAGTCTGGAAACCTGATGCGCTGAACGGCGGTCCGGAAGACTGGACTGTGTTGATTGTGACAGTTTTTGAGCAATTGCTCGCGATGCTACCTGGATTAGAGAGAGTAAATCCTACTGTGGTATTTGAAAAAGAGAATGAACTCGGAGTTGCGACCAGGTTGCAAGTAGAAGAGTTGGAGAGTGCGGGAACCGTGATCGCTTGCCCATTGACGGTGATGTTCTGAGCAGCGGCCTGTTCCTGGACCTGAACTGTTTTGTATACGCCGGGTAGAGGATCTACACCGCCAAATGCGGCAGCTCCTACGATTATTGTGACGCTTGCGCCGAGGCTGCAGAGAATGTCTGAGGGTTGGTCCATTCCTCCGGGGTAGATGCTCCAGGACCGCTTGTACAGGGACCTGTGCTCATTAATACGACACAGGTTGAGGCCACCTGGCCGTAGTGAAGAGTAATCGATCCGGTGGCTGTGATGCCATCGCCGTCGTTCACGCTGAGAGTGAACCATACGGGCGCGGACGGAGGCGCGGGCGGGGAAGAGTTGGAGAGTGCAGGAACCGTGATTGCTTGCCCATTGACGGTGATGTTCTGAGCAGCGGCCTGTTCCAGGACCTGAACTGTTTTGTATACGCCGGGTAGAGGATCTACACCGCCAAACGCGAGCCAGCTCCTACAATTATTCTTACGCTGGAACCGGAGCCCGCAGTGAACGTCTGAGGGTTGGTCCACGCCTCCGGGGTAGGCGCTCCAGGACCGCTTGTACAGGGACCCGTGCTCATTAATACGACACAGGTTGAGGCCACCTGGCCGTAGCGAAGAGTAATGGATCCGGTGGCTGTGATGCCATCGCCGTCGTTCACGCTGAGAGTGAACCATACGGGCGCGGACGGAGGGGCGGGCGGGGATGGGTTGGAAAGTGCCGGGACCGTGATCGCTTGCCCATTGACGGTGATGTTCTGAGCAGCAGCCTGTTCCTGGATCTGAACTGTTTTGTATACGCCGGGTAGAGGATCTACGCCGCCAAACGCGGCAGCGCCAACAATTATTCTTACGCTGGAACCGGAGCCCGCAGTGAACGTCTGAGGGTTGGTCCACGCCTCCGGGGTAGGCGCTCCAGGACCGCTTGTACAGGGACCCGTGCTCATTAATACGACACAGGTTGAGGCCACCTGGCCGTAGCGAAGAGTAATCGAACCGGAAGCGGCGATGGTATCGCCGTCATTCACGTTGAGGGTGAACCATACTGGCGGGGACGAGGTCTGAGCTTGGCTGATTGCCGGGGCTATTAGAGAAAAAAATGCGAGCATTACAGCCGATAGTCTGCGCATCGGATCTTCTTTCTAGATTTCTCAGATAACCAAGGGAGGGTCTAGGAAGATTACCGAAAGGGAAGTAGCGCAGTGCGTTTCCATCTACCTACAGGATTGGATTCTTGTCGCAATCAGAAGGACGACGAATGTGCTTTAGAGAGTTCTCAACGAAAATGCAATTGTACCCTTTTGAATTCGCAGTTCGCGTTAGAGTCATGTCTATATGTATATATATTCTCCATTTCTTTTTGAGAGAGCGAGAGCCTAGCGCTCGATTCGGACGGAGATCCCGCATCTTTCAGCGAGAGAGGGAATTTTCCAATCTGCCGATATTCGATTTTGATTGAATTTTCTTCCTGGGCAAAGGAAAGTAATTGATATCAATAGATTTCCCACTCAGGTATTCTGGGAACAACCACCTCGTAACCTATTTGGGTGATTGATTCGCTTGGTACGCGGAATTATTCTGCTACTGTGAGAAGGGATCCACTCCCCAGTCGTTTAGTTGACCCTGTGGAAAAGGTTTGCGATCCGGTTTACTTGAACTTTAGATGAAAATTTTCAAAAGAGAGTCAATCGGCGGCGAGTTAATCCGCCGATAAGTCTCCGGGAATCTTACGGCCCTGCAGTTCTTGCTTTTGTTCTGCCTCTCGGAATTTGCATCTGTTTTGCAGTTTGAAGAGGTGATGTTCGTGGCGCACATCTGCAGTTTTGCCTCCTTCCCCGATCAATCGGCGTCGCCATTCCATGGCGGTTTTCGCCCAGATTCTAAGTGGAGCAGGATTTCTTCCCATTCCGTAATTCTTTTTGTGGTCGCGATGACTTGCTTCACGATTGCGATTACAGGTTGCGGATCTGGCCCCGAACCGATCTCAAATTTTCTCCAGATTTCACCTCGAACCGTTGACTTTGGGGACGTCGGGGTCGGACAGACGGTTCAAAGCAACGTCTCGGTGGTGAATACTGGCTCCGCCTCTGTTGCAATATCCCAGCTGAGTCTGTCAGGACAATCATTTTCAATTGCCAGTAATGAGAAGTTTCCGATCAACATACCTGCTGGCGGAACCCACACTCTATCCATTGGCTTCGCGCCAGCCTCGCCTGCCGACTACTCCGGACAGATCGCAATGTTGGACGGGAGTTCGAATTCTATTGGCCAGGTTGCGATGCAGGGCCGTGGAGCGAATGGCGGACTTTTGACATTAGATGCAGCGAACCTGAATTTCGGAAGTGTCACCGTCAACTCGGCACAGATGCAGACAATTACGCTGACATCAACGGGGACATCGCCTGTGACGGTG
Organism: uncultured Acidobacteriaceae bacterium; assembly: GCA_963770055.1. Classification (GTDB taxonomy): domain Bacteria; phylum Acidobacteriota; class Terriglobia; order Terriglobales; family Acidobacteriaceae; genus Edaphobacter. The sequence goes on along the minus strand of CAVYOC010000006.1, from coordinate 923,393 downwards.
AACTCGGCGGCCATCGCCGGTGCTGGTTTCACGCTTCTTGGCGGAACTTTTCCGATTACACTCAACCCGTCGCAGACAGCGACGTTGCAGGTGCAGTTCAGTCCGATGGCAACCGGAGCGGCGAGTGGCCAACTCACGATTAACAGTAGCTCAGCGACGGGAAGCGCCGCAATTGTGGCTCTGGCGGGTACGGGAATGGCAGCGAATCCGCTGACAAATCCAAATTTGGCTGTGAGTACATCGAGTTTGATCTTTGGCAGTGTGACGGTGAACTCCCCGACAATGCTGCCTGTCACGCTGACATCGAATGGTACTTCACCTGTGACTATCAATTCAGCAACAGTTACCGGTGCTGGGTTTACTCTCCTCGGTGGCACATTTCCGATGACGCTGAATCCCTCTCAAACAGCAACCTTGCAGGTACAGTTCAATCCGACGGCAACAGGAGCAGCAGGTGGACAACTGACGATCAGTAGCAATTCGACAAACGGAAGCATTGCCGTCGTCTCGCTAAGTGGTTCGGGAACAGCGACACCGACTCCAATTCTTTCGGTAAGTGCAGCAAGTCTGAGTTTTGGCAGTGTGACAGTGAATACTCCGACGACCCAGTCGCTGACACTCACATCAACTGGGACGTCGCCGGTGACGGTGACTTCTGCCGTGATTACGGGTGGCGGCTTTACGATTGTCGGGGGGAATTTACCTGCGACGCTTAGCCCAACGCAGTCGCTGACGTTACAGGTGCAATTCAACCCGACAGCGACGGGGGCAGCCAGCGGTCAGCTCACAATCAGCAGTAACTCGTCGACTGGAAGCACGACGGTAGTGACCCTGAGCGGCACAAGCACGGCGGCACTGAGCCCGCAGTTAGCGATAAGTGCTGCGACATTGAGCTTTGGCAGTGTGACGGTGAATACGGCCACGACGCAGTCATTGACACTGACGTCGACCGGGACATCGCCTGTGACGGTGAACTCGGCTAGCAATCACTGGTGCGGACTTCACGATCCCGGCACAAAGTTTCCCAGTAACGTTGAATCCGACACAATCCCTGACGTTACAGGTGCAATTCGACCCGACGGCGACGGGGGCAGTGAGCGGTCAACTCACGATTAGTAGTAACTCGTCGACTGGAAGCACGACGGTAGTGAATCTGAGCGGCACAAGCACCGCGGCACCGAGCCCGCAGTTAGCGATAAGTGCTGCGACTTTGAGCTTTGGCAGCGTGACGGTGAACACGGCGACGACGCAGTCGTTGACACTGACGTCGACCGGGACATCGCCTGTGACGGTGAACTCGGCAGCAATCACTGGTGCGGGCTTCACGATCCCGGCGACAAGTTTCCCGGTGACGCTGAGCCCAACGCAGTCCCTGACGTTACAGGTGCAATTCGACCCGACGGCGACGGGGGCAGTCAGCGGTCAGCTCACGATCAGCAGCAACTCGTCGACTGGAAGCACAGCGGCAGTGACCTTGAGCGGCACAAGCACCGCGGCACCGAGCCCTCAGTTGACGGTAAGCGCTGCGACCCTGAGCTTCGGCAGCGTGACGGTGAACACGGCGACGACACAGTCGCTGACGCTGACCTCGACGGGGACATCGCCGGTGACGGTGAACTCGGCTGTGATCAGCGGGGCGGGTTTTACGATTGTGGGAGGCAGCTTACCGGTAACACTGAACCCGACGCAGTCGTTGACGCTGCAGGTGCAGTTCGATCCGACGGCGACGGGGGCAGCCAGCGGTCAGACTCACGATTAGCAGCAACTCGTCGACTGGAAGCACGACGGTAGTGACCCTGAGCGGCACAAGCACCGCCGCACCGAGCCCGCAGTTGGCGATAAGTGCGGCGAATCTGAGCTTCGGCAGCGTGACGGTGAATACGGCGACGACACAGTCGTTGACGCTGACGTCGACTGGGACGTCGCCGGTGACGGTGAACTCGGCTGTGATCTACGGGAGCCGGCTTTACCATTGTGGGAGGCAGCTTACCGGTGACATTGAACCCGACGCAGTCCATGACGCTTGCAGGTGCAGTTCGATCCGACGACGACAGGGACTGCAAGTGGTCAGATCACGATCAACAGCAACTCGTCGACGGGCAGCACGTCGGTCGTGGCTCTGAGTGGCACGAGCACCGCGGCACCGAGTCCTCAGTTGACGATAAGCGCTGCGAGTCTGAGCTTCGGCAGCGTGACGGTGAACACGGCGACGACCCAGTCGTTGACGCTGACGTCGACTGGGACGTCGCCGGTGACGGTGAACTCGGCTGCGATCACTGGGGCTGGCTTTTCGATTGTTGGCGGGCAGTTTGCCGGTGACGCTGAACCCGACGCAGTCGCTGACGCTGCAGGTGCAGTTCGATGCCGACGACGACTGGGACAGCGAGCGGTCAGACTGACGATCAGCAGCAACTCGTCGACGGGAAGCACGTCGGTCGTGGCTCTGAGTGGCACGAGCACCGCGGCACCGAGTCCTCAGTTGACGGTGAGCGCTGCGACGTCTGAGCTTCGGCAGCGTGACGGTGAACACGGCGGCGACCCAGACGTTGACGCTGACGTCGACGGGGACGTCGCCGGTGACGGTGAACTCGGCTGCGATCGCTGGGGCTGGCTTTTCGATTGTGGCTCAGAGTTTTCCGGTGACGCTGAACCCGACGCAGTCGCTGACGCTCCAGGTGCAGTTCGATCCGGCTACAGCGGGGACGGCGAGTGGTCAGCTCACGATCAGCAGCAACTCGACGACAGGAAGTACGGCGGTGATTGTCTCTGAACGGTACGGGCACGGCAGCGAATCCGCAACTACGATAAGCGCTACGGCGCTGAGCTTCACTAGCGTGACGGTGAACACGGCGACGACGCAGTCGCTGACTCTGACGTCGACGGGAACGTCGCCTGTGACGGTGAACTCCGCAGTGGTTACGCGGTGCAGGCTTCACGCTCGTGGGAGGAAGCTTCCCGGTGACGCTGAACCCAACACAGACTTTGACACTGCAGTTACAGTTCGATCCAGCCACTGCCGGAGCCCTTACTGGACAGATTACGATTGGTAGTAACTCTTCGACCGGAAGTACGGCGGTGGTTAGTCTAAGCGGCACCGGTACTGCAGCCCCACACGAGGTCGATCTAAGTTGGGGCGCTCCGACTAGTTCATCCGATCCCGTTGTTGGCTACAACATTTACAGGGCGACAGGGAGTGGAGGGTTTGTGTTGATAAACTCCTCACCCGACACAGCAGTTACCTATGTCGATAATAATGTCACAAGCGGTACCGGTTATACCTATGAAGTAAAGGCGGTCGATGCCAGCGGTGTGGAGAGCACGGCATCGAACCAGGTGACAGTGACAATTCCGTAGCTTACGTGTACTGAAGTCACGGTCTCTGTGGGTATCGAGCCCTGGTGTAGGTAAAAGCTGAACGTTCCGTGCCATCTGGCCAAAACAAAAAAGGCTGCCTCTGGAGAGAGGCAGCCTTTGGATAGTTGTTTTCTATGCGACAGTATTTACGTTTGTGAATTAATGGATGTCTTCAGGTGATCCTGCGCGAGACGCCAAACCGTGTCCATATATGGAGTGTCATAGTTCATCCGGTGCGTAGCACCGCCCCCGTTGCGGCGATATATTCAGCGGAGATCGCAGCGGCCCTTTAGCGCGGCGATAGGCGTGGAGATGGCCCCGAGATGCCCCCAGAAGCGCATCAGCGCGTCTACGGGCCAGCCACACGCAGCGAAGCCGCCCCAGAGGGACGGCCCGCACGTAAGTTATTTCGCCCTACACTCCGCTTTGCTCCAAGAGATTATTGCGGCGACGTATCCCTGTTTTTCATTTCTTCTATACATGGACAAGGACGCATTCTCGTAGGGCATACGTATCGTGGTGACGCCGCTATCGACCTCGGTGATCTCCGTATCCCCTGGGAGTTTCAAGCCTGGGCGACCCCGAACCACCGCTGGAGCTAGTTCATTAAAGATCGACAGGATTTGCTCCTTCGACATGACCCCGTCTACATCCACGGCACCCTTTGAGTACCGTTGCCTTTCGATCCCGATCTCGCAGATCGTCTGAGACCCTGGGGCAAAGACCGGTGTGGCCATAATGCCCGGCCTGACCTCGTAGGACTGAACGGAGCGATACTTGCTGAGTTCATCCCCTGATGAAACGAAAGCCAGGGCGAGTAACGCAACCGATGCAATCGCCTTTGTCATCTTGATCCTCCTTCCTTCCTAAGACCACCATATCGACCTTTGCCCCCCGCTCTACTGTGGAGGCTGCTTCACCGGAGTCATATATAGAAGTCACCGAAAGCAATTTTGCCCCGGACGCACTCGTAAAACCGCGCAGCGCTGATGGCGGTCTAGATAGACCCATTTGACTCGATCGAAATGTCCACCGATACCAGTCTTGACTAGATCTCAAGTACAGGACAGTAGAACTCAACTACACCTGATCCGGGCGCAATTCGCAGTTGACGATAGGCTGTAGCTATTGTGAGCTGGGCACAGAGGTAGCCGGCCAGTAAATCAAGACGTTAAAGGCTAAATTTTCAAGCCGGATTTTTGCACGAAAGCCCATGCGAGCGAACATGAGTAGCCAGTGCAAGGCATCTCGTCGGACCTGGTCGAACTGAATGAGATATAGGAGCAGATTGCCGCTTTCTGGCAAGTCTCATCGCTGAGTCGATAGCTTTCCCCACCCATCGCCATGGCCGGTGGATGAGGCGACAGACGATCCGATCGAGCGTTTTTTGCGCTCGTGGATGGCTGCCGTCAAAAGATTCTGATGACCGAGTTTGATGGCACTTGTCCGATTGGGTGCCTGGCGCTGGAGATCGATCCTTCGCGCAACCCAGTCCACGCGAAGATTGCGACAAATTTTCGAGGATGGACCGATCGCAGAAAGCATCGTGTCATTCGATGCATCGGTCGAGCAGTTGCGCCAGTATTTCCGCTTTCTGGAGCGTCCAAGAATTCTTCTGATTCACTAACGTAAATACGGACGCATCTGAAACAACGATCCTTTTTTGTTTGGCCAGATAAAACGAAAACAGGTTTGAGCTATACCATGGCTCCATAACGAGAGAGAGAGCGTGACTTTCAGTATAGGTAAGCCTATGGAATTGTTACGGTCACCTGGTTCGATGCTGTCGTGCTCTCCACACCGCTGGCATCGACCGACTTTACTTTATACGTATAACGGGTGCCGCTTGTCACATTATGATCCACATAAGTGACGGTTGTGTCGGGTGAGGAGTTTATCAACATATACCCTCCACTCCCTATCGCCCTGTAAATGTTGTAGCCAACTACGGGGTCGGGTGAACTGATCGGAGCATTCCAACTTAGATCGACTTCGTGTGGGGCTGCAGTACCGGTATCTCTGAGAGAGATGATCGTTATGAAAGTTAAGATATGCAGCAAAGTTTTTTTCGCGCTGTTCAACCTATTCCTTTTTGCAACCGTTGCAGAGTCTGAAAACTCAGACCAGCCGGAAATCTTGAACCTCGGGGCTAAAGGCCTTTTGATTTCATTAAGCGAATTGCGTGGGCTCAGCCCGCGTCTAACTCAAACGCAACTTTGCATCATCCTTATGTGCGCTCCATAGCCTCATAGGGCACCTCCGGAGAAGGAGAGGATTTTGACGGTGGGGCCGCCGAAGATGGCCGCAGCGATGCCGGGCTGGCCGCTGGAGTAGGTGTTGGCGGGGTCGGTGTAGGTGATCATGAGCGCGCCGTTGAAGTAGACGCGGTGGGTGTTGCCCTGTGACTCCAGGCGCAGGCGACGCGGGGCGACGCTCACATCGGTGTTGGCTGCGACAAGCCCGGCGAAGCCGAGAGAACCTTGATCGTCGGTGCGGTAGAGGATGACCTGTCCGGCATAGGCGATGGCGAGGTAACCGCTGCCGTTGCCGGGGCCCTGCATGCGGGTCATGACGGCGGGCCAGCTGGCGTTACCGGGGTCCTGATCGTAGGTGATCTCAGCGAACTGGTCGGCACTGAGGATGGGCGAGACCAGGCGAGCGGCACTGGTGGTGCTGGTGGTGTAGGCGCCGTTGTTCTTTTTGAGCCTGGCCCAGGAGCCGGCGGGTCCCCACATGCCGTTTTCAGAGAGAGGATCCTCGACGCCGCTGAAGGTGCTGGTGCCTGTGTTCCCACTGATGCTGTTGCTGGCTACGGCGAAGGCGATGGTGGAGTCGTCAGGGTTGGCGTTGCCGGAGTTGTCCTGGCAGCGGACGAAGTAGCTGTAACTGCTGCCGTCCTGCAGACCGGTGATAGCAGTTGCGTGTGAGGTTCCCCCGGTGGTGGTGAAGGTATTGGTCATCGCCGCGAAGGCCACGCCGGCGGAGGTGGCATAACGGCAGGTGGCGGTCTCGTCCGTGGTCAGTGTCAGGGTTGTCTGTGTGGTGCCTGAGGGCAGCGTTCCGGTTGGTTGTCCGGCACTGCGTACCGGTGGGGTGGTGTCGGTTGTTCCAGTTCCACTGCCGGAGAGGGCGCCGCCGGAGAAGGAGAGGATTTTGACGGTGGGGCCGCCGAAGATGGCCGCAGCGATGCCGGGCTGGCCGCTGGAGTAGGTGTTGGCGGGGTCGGTGTAGGTGATCATGAGCGCGCCGTTGAAGTAGACGCGGTGGGTGTTGCCCTGTGACTCCAGGCGCAGGCGACGCGGGGCGACGCTCACATCGGTGTTGGCTGCGACAAGCCCGGCGAAGCCGAGAGAACCTTGATCGTCGGTGCGGTAGAGGATGACCTGTCCGGCATAGGCGATGGCGAGGTAACCGCTGCCGTTGCCGGGGCCCTGCATGCGGGTCATGACGGCGGGCCAGCTGGCGTTACCGGGGTCCTGATCGTAGGTGATCTCAGCGAACTGGTCGGCACTGAGGATGGGCGAGACCAGGCGAGCGGCACTGGTGGTGCTGGTGGTGTAGGCGCCGTTGTTCTTTTTGAGCCTGGCCCAGGAGCCGGCGGGTCCCCACATGCCGTTTTCAGAGAGAGGATCCTCGACGCCGCTGAAGGTGCTGGTGCCTGTGTTCCCACTGATGCTGTTGCTGGCTACGGCGAAGGCGATGGTGGAGTCGTCAGGGTTGGCGTTGCCGGAGTTGTCCTGGCAGCGGACGAAGTAGCTGTAACTGCTGCCGTCCTGCAGACCGGTGATAGCAGTTGCGTGTGAGGTTCCCCCGGTGGTGGTGAAGGTATTGGTCATCGCCGCGAAGGCCACGCCGGCGGAGGTGGCATAACGGCAGGTGGCGGTCTCGTCCGTGGTCAGTGTCAGGGTTGTCTGTGTGGTGCCTGAGGGCAGCGTTCCGGTTGGTTGTCCGGCACTGCGTACCGGTGGGGTGGTGTCGGTTGTTCCAGTTCCACTGCCGGAGAGGGCGCCGCCGGAGAAGGAGAGGATTTTGACGGTGGGGCCGCCGAAGATGGCCGCAGCGATGCCGGGCTGGCCGCTGGAGTAGGTGTTGGCGGGGTCGGTGTAGGTGATCATGAGCGCGCCGTTGAAGTAGACGCGGTGGGTGTTGCCCTGTGACTCCAGGCGCAGGCGACGCGGGGCGACGCTCACATCGGTGTTGGCTGCGACAAGCCCGGCGAAGCCGAGAGAACCTTGATCGTCGGTGCGGTAGAGGATGACCTGTCCGGCATAGGCGATGGCGAGGTAACCGCTGCCGTTGCCGGGGCCCTGCATGCGGGTCATGACGGCGGGCCAGCTGGCGTTACCGGGGTCCTGATCGTAGGTGATCTCAGCGAACTGGTCGGCACTGAGGATGGGCGAGACCAGGCGAGCGGCACTGGTGGTGCTGGTGGTGTAGGCGCCGTTGTTCTTTTTGAGCCTGGCCCAGGAGCCGGCGGGTCCCCACATGCCGTTTTCAGAGAGAGGATCCTCGACGCCGCTGAAGGTGCTGGTGCCTGTGTTCCCACTGATGCTGTTGCTGGCTACGGCGAAGGCGATGGTGGAGTCGTCAGGGTTGGCGTTGCCGGAGTTGTCCTGGCAGCGGACGAAGTAGCTGTAACTGCTGCCGTCCTGCAGACCGGTGATAGCAGTTGCGTGTGAGGTTCCCCCGGTGGTGGTGAAGGTATTGGTCATCGCCGCGAAGGCCACGCCGGCGGAGGTGGCATAACGGCAGGTGGCGGTCTCGTCCGTGGTCAGTGTCAGGGTTGTCTGTGTGGTGCCTGAGGGCAGCGTTCCGGTTGGTTGTCCGGCACTGCGTACCGGTGGGGTGGTGTCGGTTGTTCCAGTTCCACTGCCGGAGAGGGCGCCGCCGGAGAAGGAGAGGATTTTGACGGTGGGGCCGCCGAAGATGGCCGCAGCGATGCCGGGCTGGCCGCTGGAGTAGGTGTTGGCGGGGTCGGTGTAGGTGATCATGAGCGCACCGTTCAAGTAGACGCGTTGGGTATTGCCCTGTGACTCCAGACGCAGACGGCGCGGAGCTACGCTTACATCGGTGTTGGCGGAGGCAAGCCCGACGAAGCTCACATAGCCGATATCATCAACTCGCAAAAGCTCCACTGATCCGTTAAAGGCGATCGCCTCATAGCCGCTGCCATTGCCGGGGCCCGGCATGCGGGTCATGGCGCCGATCCAGCTGGCGTTACCGGGGTCCTGATCGTAGGTGATCTCGGCGAACTGGTCGGCACCGACGACGGGTAGCAGGAGGCGAGCGGCACTGGTGCCGCCGGTGGTGTAGGCGCCGTTGTTCTTTTTGAGCCTGGCCCAGGAACCGGCGGGCCCCCACATGCCGTTTTCGGAGAGAGGATCCTCGACGCCGCTGAAGGTGCTGGTAGCCGTGTTCCCGCTGATGCCAGTGCCATCGGTGTTGCCGGCTACGGTGTAGGCGATTGTGTAGTCGTCAGGGTTGGCATCGCCGGAGCTGTCCTGGCAACGGACGAAATAGTTGTAGCTGGTGCCGTCCTGCAGGCCAGTGACGGGGGTAGTGTGCGTGGTTCCTCCGGTGCTGGCGAAGGTGTTGGTCATTGCCGTGTAGGCGACGCCGGCGGAGGTGGCGTAGCGGCAGGTGGCGCTCCCATCCGTGGTGAGGCTCAGAGTTACCTGCGAGATCCCTGCGGGCAGCGCTCCGGCGGGCAACCCCCCAGTGCGTACGGGCGTGGGGCCTGGTGTCGGCGGAGAAAGAGTCGCGTTGGCGTCGAGATCGGTGACTGCGCCGTCCAGCCAGCCGCTGCCCCAGCTATGTACGCGAACTCCGCCTTGAATCCATGTGTGCGGAATCCCAGCAGCGGTCAGCTGACCGTTGAGTTGAATCATGTCGGCAGTCCATGCGGCCTGGTCGCCGCTGACCCAAAGCCGGTTCTGCTGCTGAAACGGCTGAGCGTGGCTCGAGATGAGTGCGGGTATGTTGTAGGTGTTGAGATTTGCTTGCGTGCCAAAATTATCTGGCAACCCGTCGAACGCAGAGAGATCGCTGAGCTGTGCCGGAGAGTCCCAGGCTGCCGCCGCACCGAAAACTCCGGGATGTCTGAGAATCAGAAAGAGAACACCGTTTCCAGATTTGCTGAAGCCGATCAGATAACGCTGTGGAGGTGTAGTGCCCTGAGCGAAAGTGTCTCCGAAGGGAACGAGATTATCAATAATGAAGCTCTCCATTCTCTTTGTTGGATCGAGAACGTTGTCGCCATACCATGGTTCGTAGTTGAACGATGGCGCAATCAGCGTCATGTTGAAGCGATCCTGGACATCGAGCAAGCGCAGTTCTTCGAGGCCGTCGCTCCATGCCGACGACAGAGTGTCGACGCCTGGGTCGACTGGCAGCACATAAAGAAAGCGCCGCGGTTTTCCTGGTGCTGGATTTGTGGGCTCCAATACCCGGATGATTTGTTGCTGTGAGCCCTGATAGACAGATGTCACTGGAAAATACTTCACCCCATTGGCGTCGACCGTGTAGGGTCCAACGGTCATGGTTGGAGGCAATGAGGTGCTTTGGGCAAATGCGGACGAGATGCCCGTTCCAACGCCGAACCACGTAGCGAGGGCTAGAATCAGGAAACCGAGGCTCCGCACGCCACGCTTAGAGAGATTTGTCCGAGGGCAGGTACTACGGTCGGCAGGGTCGCAGGTCGCGTCCTGATCGGGCAGACTTCTATTCCGGATTGTCCAATTAATCAATAAATTCATAGTGGTTTCCAAGAAAGAACGGGGAATGGACCAACAGACTCGGAGCATTCAACAGCAGCGTGAGAATTCTGCTTGCCACATGTGTGTAAATGAGCTCTATTCGCTCCCAAGCCTAGGTGTCTCCCACAACGCATTCACTATACACACGCATTTGCTTTGCTCATGCTTCTATCGCGTAACTTACAACGTGTTTTTAGTAACTGGTTACTTCAAGCAGGGGCGGTGCTCGACTCACTGCAAGGGAGCGCAGATGCCATCGATTCCGAGTCTTGTGACCTGCGTGCGATGGCGCGATCGTCTGAGGCTGCGAAATCTATCAGCTTGCCGCTGGAGTTCGCTACTGGGGCTTGCTGCTCAAACTGGCTTATGACCGAGAGCACGGGGCTTTGTCCGTAGAGGCCGGACTAGTGAATGCCCGCAAACAACAGCAGTCGTTTAAAGCACCGCTTTCCTGCAATAGAAGGCTTCTGCGTATCCGCTGGGCGCATTGCATTCCATGCCGCGGAGGCGCATGAGTGCCTCGAAGGTGGACTCCTGAAACCAGTGTTTGCTCCGCTGCGATCCGAACACTTCCATCAAATGACGAACCTTGGTCTGGTACTGGGAAGCTTCCAGCGGGCAAAAAACGGAGGGCTGTCCCAGATCCCCGTCGTACTTAGGAATCTCATATTCGAGGATGAAGTGATTCCGAAAGGTGTTCCAGGTCAGTTCGCACAACAGGCGATGATCCTGATGAGCATCGTGGCGCTGATGCGTGAAGATTAGGTCGGGCGAGACGGTCTCTTTGAGATCCTCAAACGCGGCTTTGACTTCTGAACCCATGTACGGCAAAAAGCCATCGGGAAACTCTTTCATCACAAGACTGGCGAGGCGCTGACGCCCCGCAAACAGCTCGGCTGCATGCTCTGCTTCGCCGCGGCGAACACTGCGCGCGCTGAAGACTACCCAGTGAAAGTTGACTTGCGGGTATTCGTGAATCAGACGGAGGATGGTCCCGCCACAGCCAATCTCAATGTCGTCAGAGTGGGCGCCCAAGCAGAGTACATTGAGCGGTCCCTCCTTCTTGGCATCCAGGTTCAGTTTGATCATCAATTATAGGTAGTTCTTCACTCTTGGATTTTAGCTCCGGTGCTGGTTCAGTGGGTTATTTGGCACTCACGACGGAGGCGAGAGCGCGCTCTGCAGCACGTTCGCCGCTGATAAAGCTCTCGTCCGTCCACATATAGCCCCAGTCGCCGTAGCGGCCACAGTAGGCAATGCCGATATCGTCAAGATAGCCATGAACAATCTTCAAAGCATCAGTACGCTCGAGATCGAATATAACGTTCGCGTAGCGAAGCAGCATTGCCTTGCGGCAGAGTATCTCATCTTCTTCCCGCACCAGGCCGACTTTCTTCAGGTCACGAATCACGGGATCAATCCAGTCTTCAGCTTTGCCGCTGAAGGGTTTGTATTTCTCGGAGAAGTAGACCTCGGCCTGGATGTTGCCGGTCCCTTGAGGCGCATTACGCGAAGAGAGCATATGTGGGAAACTCAAACGCGTGAAGCAGATATCTTCGTCGTAAAAGTAGGTCATGTGGGCATTTGAAATATCGGCGCGGTTGATCCCGATGTTCACGAGCACGCACGTGGAACAGGCGAGCTTGCGGGATGCTTCGACGACATCGTCGGGAGCGCCCTGAATCATACGAATCATGTCGGGCAAAGGCACAGACGAGACGAGCGAATCGTACTGCGTGACCAGACCGTTTGAGAACGTAAGTTCCCGAGCGCGCGGATCGACCGAGATGAGTTCGTGCTCGAGCTTGATGTTCCCCATCGGAACGAACTTGTCCAGATAGAGACGGAAGCCACCGTCGCTCGGATACCGAAAATGCGTGATGTAGTGCACCTGCGGTGCAGAAGCTGAGATCGCACCGCGCAAGACTTCTTCCAGGCTGGGACGGTAGACGCGAGGACCAAGCCAGTCGGTGCTCATGTTGTCGGCGGTAGTGGTATGGTATTTGCGCGTGTACTGCATTGGGAATGACTCGGCGAAGGTTTTGCCGAAGCTGGCATAAAGCCAGTCTTCATAGTTCCTGATCGGCCTCTCAGGCGCCGATCGTTCCTCGACGAAGTCGCTGATGACTTTGACAATGGTCTCTTCGGGCAACCCGTGCAAATGGAGCTGCACTGGATGTGTCGGCCAGTATCCACGCCAGTAATTATTAAGGTTGATCTGCAGCGTCTCGTAACGACCGCCGACGCTCTCAGCCAGGAGCTCCTGTATGCGTGTGTCCTTGGTAAAGGAGATGTGGGGGCCGATATCAAAAAGGAATCCACTCTCATATCGAAACGACATAGTGTGGCCGCCGTAGTAGCCGTTCTTGTCGTACATGACGGGAGCAATCCCCTCTTGATGCAGCCGATAGGCGGCGCCAAAACCTGCCATTCCTGAGCCGAGAACAACGATGTTGGGCATGGACATGAGTGATTTATTTCTCCAGACTAAGTTCAATTGTGAGAGCTAACGTATTTCCGTTTTTCAGATGCGTGCACCTAGAACGTTCGTTTAAATTGCCATTCCGATGAGCGCTTCGTAGCGTTGGATCTGCGCGAGTGTTACCTCCCGCATATCACTTCCATCTTGAAGCCCACGATACCATTCGACGATCCAGGCAAGCGCTTCAGCAAGAGACAATGCCGGACGCCAGTTCAGGAAAGCACCTGCTTTAGAAGCGTCGAGCTTGAGTGCCCGGGCCTCGTGTGGGTGCGAGCCTGAATCGAGCTGCCATGCGGCGCCGTCTCCCCAGAGCCGGACGAGCGTGTCAGCGATCCACGAGACAGGCTGAACATCCGTGTCCACTGGACCGAAATTCCACCCGGAAGCGAATCGAGGTGCGTCTTCGCTGAGTCGTTCAGCCAATATGAGATAGCCGCGGAGCGGCTCCAAGGCAAATTGCCAGGGCCGGAACGCACTCGGATTTCTGATGAGACAGGGCTTGCCAGCCATAAACGCGCGGACCAGGTCCGGAATAAGCTGGTGCAGTGTCCAGTCTCCACCGCCAATCGCGTTACCCGCGCGCGCGCTGCCCAAAGCAACACCATGTTTTTCGATGGCGTCCTGCGGAAAAAACGATTCGCGGTACGATGATGTGACAAGTTCGGCGCATGCCTTGGAGTTGGAGTAGGGATCCTTGCCGCCCATCGGCTCGTTTTCACGATAGCCCCAGATCCACTCGCGGTTTTCGTAGCACTTGTCGCTGGTGACATTGACGATCACGCACGGGCGACCAAGCTGGCGCACAGCCTCGAAGACATGGACCGTGCCCATGACGTTCGTCGCATAGTTTTCGATCGGATTCTCATAGCTGGTCCGGACGACGGACTGCGCGGCCATGTGCAGAACGACTTCCGGCCGGCACTCGGCGATGGCTTCCTTCAGGGCCGGGTAGTCGCGGATATCTCCGCGAAGCGAGCGAAGGCAGCCCTCGACACGCGCCTGCGTGAAGAGATTCGGCTCGGTCGGCGGATCGAGCGCGTAGCCGGTGACCTCAGCTCCGAGCGAACGGAGCCAGAGCGACAGCCAGCTGCCCTTGAATCCTGTGTGACCAGTAAGAAAAACGCGACGGCCCTTCCAGAAGGAACGATTCAGAGTCATCGGACGGTCACGGAGAGTTCGTGCTCCTGCGAGAGAGTTGGCGCACCGGCTACAGGCCAGCGGGCATTCTGCTCCTGCCACAGGTTCCAGGCAAGGCCCTGTGGAACTTGCTCGACATCATCGAAGCTGATCACAACATCCTTCTGTACATCGCGGCGCAGAACGCAACCCTCAGAGAGTCCGATGGGCAAAGCGTCCATCTCGCGGGCGGTCTGCCGGTTGTCAATGAGGCCGTATGTGCAGAAGCCGCCGACTCCGTCCAGGCGTTCGCCAGCCTTAAGATCGCGCTTCGCCACGCTGACCACTTCGCACACCGGACCGTCCAAAGGGGCAACGGTCGCATCCTGATGCACAACGGCACGGCCAATGGTCGACGCGATCTGCAGATGAGGCAGATGGTACGGCGTGTAGAAGACGTAAAAAGGTCCGTCTCCCAATTTGTAATAGCCGAGTTGAGCTTTCTTGAGCGCGTTTTCTTCGTGAATCACAGCAAACGCACCAGTGTGCGGAGCAGCGCCAAGGGCATAATCGACGAGACCTTTAGACAACATCTGATCGGCGGGCAGCAGGTTGCCAACCTCACGGACATAGCCGCAGGGAGGACCATGCATTCCGCGACGGCCAACCTGGAAACCCGTGGCGTTGGCCAGCACCGTCGCTTCCATCGACAGCTTGGTCGAGTCAGCGAAAGATGTAACCTTCCTGGCGTCCTGATCGTACTTTTCGGCGAAGGCTTTCTGTGTCGCTGGCGTGCGGTAATAGTCAACCATGCCCTTGATGTTGCCTGCTGCAACCACTTTCAGGCCGAGTGTTCGAAGATATCGAACCAGGGTCATAGCAACGCCGGGTTCATCGCCGTCTGTGTTGGTCAGCACCACCCCCGCCTCGTCGGCTTTGGCTTTTAGGATGGGGCCTACGAGAGAATCTAGCTCGGCATTGACGATGACCACATGCTTGCGATTCCTGAGCGCATCAAGAACAACCGCCGCGGCAGCCTCGACCGTGCCCGTTACTTCAAGCAGGATGTCGATCGAGTTGCAACCGGTGAGAACGGCAGGGTCGCTCGTGAGTACGGGAAGACCATTTCGAATCTGCTGGTCGGCTTCCAGCGAGGAATCGACTTTCGCCCAATCTGTTACTCCTGCTTCGCGAAAAGCGCGCTCTCCGTTCTCCAGACTACGATTGCAGATCGCCACGAGCCGTATACCAGGTGCCGGCGTTCCCAGCTGCAGCGCAATGGCGCGACCGGTTGCCCCAGCTCCAATCATGCCCACACGAATCGGGTTGCCAGATGTTTCACGCACGTTTAGTGCAGTATCTACACTATTCATCAGAATCTCCCGCCGCCATAGAAGCGATCAATTGCGAGTCACTCTCGTGGAGCAGCCTGCCCTGCTGGTGATTTTCGAGCATACCGCCGAATTCCGGGGCTGTCTCCGGTTTCGCGCCGTTTTTGCCATTGGTGCTGGTTTGCCAGATCTTCCACGGAGCCGTGCCGCTGCTCCAAAGCGCTTCTAGCTGCTGCTTGTCCTTGAAGGTATCCATCCCCCCCCAAAAGCCATCGTAGGTATAACCAAGTAGTTGCTTCTCCGCAATCAGCCGCTGGAATGGCTCAAGCACGAGTTCTTCACCGTCGCCAATATAGTCGAATATCTCGCGCTTGAAGGCAAAGTAGCCGCCATTGATGCGGACTGTGCCGTTTGTAATTGCGTGGATACCCGACACGAGGCTGCTTTCCTTGTCTACGGCGACCATGTGGTAACTGAGGTTAGGCAGCACGCATAGAAAGCTCGCGATCTTGTCTTGTTTGTGAAATTGGGCGAGTTGCTGCGGCAGAGGAAGGTCTGTCAATCCGTCGCTGTAATTCGCGAGGAATTCTTCCTCCCCATCGAGATAATGCTCGACGGCTTTGAGGCGTTGCCCGATGTTGGCATGAGTGCCGGTATCGACGAACGTTATGCGCCACTCGTCTATATCGCTGCTAAGCAACTCGACCCGCTTTCCGCCTCCGGAGAGCACGAAGTCGTTTGACACGCATTCGCTGTAGTTGAGGAAGTACTTCTTGATGGCGTCCGCGCCGTAGCCGAGACAAAGGATGAAGTCCTTATGACCGAAGTGAGCATAGTACTTCATGACATGCCAGAGAACGGGACGGTATCCGATCTGCACCAGAGGCTTCGGGATATTTTCCGAGTCCCGGATGCGCAGACCGAGTCCACCACAGAACAAAACCACTTTCATAAGAACCTCCTCAACCTCGGATCGGGCACCCGAGGCTGCGTTATCGACAATAGAATTTTGGTTGGGCGAAGGCCGATCCGCATTTCCCGGGTTTCGAGTGGAGAAGCGGGTGAAAGCTACTGCCGTTCCTGACCAAGCGCCACTGCCTCGGTCCTGGTGGGAGCGACCTGCCGCGTCATCGCGGTTCGAGCACTGGGTGGGAAGAGATCATCGAACTGGGTTGCCAGTTGCGAACGAAATTCGGTAAGGCTGCCAGACATGCGCTGACGCACATTGTCCGATTCACTGACAAGGGAGAGGAACTTCTCGAAGAGAATCTCGGAATCGAAATTCTGCATGTCGACGCAGTAGCGAGAGAGGCCGAGAGCCCTCATGAGCTCGGCGACTTTGGGATGATGCGATATAGCCAGCACGGGTTTGTTGAGTAGAAGCGCGAAGACGACTCCATGGAATCGACAGGTAACCACATAATCCATCGCTGCGACTCTGGAGAGCAGTTCATCAACCGAGCTGACAGGCTCGTATGCAGGAAGCGAGATGGTATGCCGGGAGCCCAGGACAGTGCGGAGGTGTTCGACCTCTTTGGGATCCGCTCCGACATCGCTGCCAAAGAGCTGAAGTCTGTAGGAGAGTGCGGCCACTCGTGAAGAAAAATCCGCCAGCTTTTCAATGAACTCGTCTTGGATGCTCTGCGGATCCTCAGGAGTCGTAAGCAGGTCAGAGAACGGAAAAGGCATGGGGGCAATGCCGACGATCGGTGATTGGAGTAGCGCATCATTGGCAGAAGCTTCGACCGAGAGGCTGAAGACATTGTCAGGAAATACGTAGCTTTGGCGATGGAAGCCAACGCTCACAGCGAGCGCCTGCGACTGCTGATCCCGGAATGAAACATATTCGGCGGCCAAGAGGGCGCGTTTGGCGAAGAATCGGCTGAGGGGATGGTTGAGGGGGCCGGCACCGACGTTGAGGAAGAGACAGCGAACCCCCGCAGTCTTAGCCAGAAGGGTCCAGGTGAAGAGCGCATAGGGAAAGCTCCAGGGCCCACCGCGTTCGGTGAGCTGTCCGCCTCCACTGACAACGAGTCTCTCGCAGGTTTTCAGTCGACGGTACGATTTCGCGAGGAAGCGCAGCTCAAGGAGCAAGCTCCGTGAAATGCGCAGCAGAGGATTTCGCACCTCGCCAACACGGTGCGGTTCACCGGAAGCAACTTCAGGATCTTTGGCGGAATTGTAGCCGATGCTCCAGCGGTGACGGCGAAGGGGAAAGGCGGTAACTCCATGGCGCCGGGCGGTGTCGTCAGGGTTCATCGAAAACACGACGATTTCGGTTCCGGGCTGGCGGCGCCGGATATTACCGATGACAACATCAATAATGGCGTCATCGCCGAGATTGCCGCCGCCCGTGTGGTGCAGGATGGCAATTCTGGCGGCCTTGTCTTTCATCGCTGTCGGACCTCCCTGTCTGCAGAGACAAGTTCCGGCACCCCGTTAGATCCGTCGATTGCGGGAAGTCGGCTGAGCGGCATGCCTATCTGGAACACGGAGGCGTAGCGCACCTGCCAGTCCCTTCGGGTTTCGTCGAATGGTTCCAGCCCCCACCACTGCGTCGGCCAGCCGCTATGCAGGGATTCATCACCGTCATGGATTTCGCGCATGCGCTGGGCGACGGGGATCCAGCGCTCTTCGCGGGCGACCGCAGTACGCACGTCGAGGTCGATGCCGGAAACAAAGAGATATCCCCCCCGTGCAATAAGGTGTCCGATGTTGCGCAAGCAGTTCATGGCTTCTGGAGGACGCATATGGCAGAGGAAGCGGTTGGCAACGACAATTTCCTGGGGCCCGCCAAGCCTTACGACGAGGTTGGGATCATTCGCATCGCCGCAAAACCACTGAATGCCCTCGCGCAGCCACGGCTTGACGATCGCCTGATCGCCGCGGATATCGAAGATGGCTTCCATTTCCTCATCGCTTACATGTTTGAAGAGCCAGTGGTTGGGATCGCTGGAAGGGATCGCATCGATATCGCCGTCCTGTCGGATGTAGGTGTCACTCGGCACGTCTGTTGGCTGCGGTTTTCGCAGCGAATATATACCCCTCTTGGCGAACTCGACGATTGCCGGTGAAATGTCGATGGCCTGAAGACTAATCCGCAGGTCTGGACGCGCTGATCGAATAGCCCAGACCATGGAATAAACTTCAGCTCCCTTGCTGCAGGCAAGGACAGTCATCTTCAGCTCGGATCCGGTCGGCTTATCCCCAATCAGCGTCTGCAGCAACTCCAACTCGGGGCGATTGCGCAGAAAAAATGTGGTGAAGGACTGGGAGCGGTCCGAGCTGCGGCGGACCATCTTGTCTACATAGCGCGCATAAATGCGACCGGCCCAACTCACGCGCACGGAATTGGGTGTGTGTCGCCAAATCCGGCGTAGCTGTCTGAGATAAAAGTCAGACAATTTGCGCTCCATATCCGGCATGGACGACGATGACGTACGACTTGTATGCATGAGCACCTAAGCAGGTTATTTTCGGCGAGAGAAATTCAGTTTAGTAAATGAATGGTCGCCATCACAGGAGAGAGCCTCATCTGCCAATTCATTTACCGACAACATATGGAACCGAGCAAGGTGAAACGCCTTTCCTAACCATCTCGGCGAGAGAATGAAGTTGTTGTTTGCGCGCTTGCGCCTTAGGTAGAAGATCCATCCCCACAGCGTTGAGCAGGGTTTCCCATCGGTACAGCCAGTCGTGCTGCAACAGTGCCTGTTCCACGTTCCGGCGGCGGATCGTTTCCTGGTGCTCAGGATCTCTGTCGCATTCCCGGATTACATCCGCGATCGCTGAAGAATCCCACGGGAGGTCGATCATGGGCTCGGGCCAGTTGAAGAGCTTCTCGAAGACGTCGTTGTTAGGCCGTACGCCGATCATGATCGCGCCGGCGGCAGCACCTTCAAAATAGCGGTTGCCTATCTCTATCTGATTGCCACGGGCAGCAGGTTGGTCGATCAGGCCGGGATTGACGATGAAATACCGGCTCCGCTTCAAGAGTTTTGAGAAAAGGACTCGGTGCTCGATCGGATTCAGAACTCGGTCTGCGGAAGTGCTGTCATGGACGTAAAAGATATCTTCTTCTTTTGCCATGCCGAGGAGCGCGTGATGGGTGACAGCCGAACGCCTCCCTATGCTGTAAACATCAATTGAGCGCTGAGGCGGGGTGGGCCAAGGGCAAAAGCGGAGGGTGTCTACACCGGGTGGCATGAACATGCCCTTACTCCCGATGCGTTGATTGAGGGGCTCGGTGCTCATGCTGTAGTAAAGAACAACAAGGTCGAACTCTGCGAGCATGCGGATATAGTTTTTATAGTGGCTGATCTGCCGCGCCCACATCTCATCGATCAAGCAAACTGCCATCCGACACTTCGACCTCCAGTCGCCGGCGGCATGGACTCGAAGAAGATCGGTTGGGTTGCTGCAGATAGCCAGAAAGAGATCGTATTTGGCTCCAATTGAAGTCGACTCAATTCCAGGGTTCAGCCTGAGAGGCGTATGGTAGGCAAGCTGCTTCGCAATTCTCTGACGCCGGGTGTTGGGGTTGAAACGCGGCGCCAGCAAGTCGACATCATCGACCTGCGCAATGACATCCTCGAATTCAACGTGGGGACACAAGAACGGTTGGATGCTGGTGAGGTTACGTTGCGAGAAAACCAGGACACGCGAGGGTTTTTGCCGAGCCTGCATAGTGAGCACCTGAGGTCAGATTCCGGAAGCCTTGGATCGATGAAATGCGGGATTAACGGTTATAGCAAAATGTGACGCATTTCCAGCTTAGACTGCATCAGTTCAGAGCTTCGCGATTGTGGCGATGTGCGCTGCGACCAACGGCCAATCGCGGTCCTGCTTAGAAACAGCAGTTGCAGGCAGCGGCCATTCAATCCCGAAGGCAGGGTCATCGAAACGCGCGCCGCGGGCTGCACTCGGTGCGTAGACTGCTGAGGTCATGTAGTGCATTTCTGTTTCGTCCTCAAGCGTCTGGTAGCCATGGGCACAACCTTCTGGCACCAGGAGCATACGGCCATTGGCAGCTGACAACTTGACGCCGATCCACTGCCGGAAGGTCAGGGACTCAGGCCTGAGATCGAGCGCTACGTCGAACATGCCCCCCCGGGTACAGCGGACCAACTTGGCCTCGGGTGCCGGCTCGACCTGATAGTGCATGCCGCGAATGGTGCCGCTTCGCAAGCTGAATCCCATATTGGCTTGAACCGGTGCAAAGGATATAGCGTGTTCCGCAAACTCTCTGGCACACCAGGCTCGAAAAAAATGCCCGCGGTCATCCTCGTGAGAGTCCGGATCGATCGTCCAGACGCCGGAAATAGTGGCTTGAGTGAAACGCATATATTCCGCCTATTTGAGGGAAGAAACCGCGATGCGGGTGAGGAACGATTGACTATGGTCGGGCATCGAGATCGACCATGGTGGCAGGCTGGACTTCCATAGCTCTTTCGAACAGAACTGTGCGAGTTGACTCTTCCTGCACCAGTGATCGCCTGATCCAGTCAACCAAACGGCCCAGGAGGCTGCGTCCCACCCAGGGATTCTGCAATTGCTGCACCAGATGAGGCTCTTCCGCGGGAATGTCGACAAAGCTGCTGCTCAAAATGGGATCGGGTGCACCTGGCGCATTGAGTGAGGCCTGCGGAAAATAAGCGATCCGGCCCTTGTCCGTCACGCTCACAGTATGCGGCAACGGCTGCTCCTTCAGGTAAGACCAGAAGGCGGCAACTAGGTCGCGGCCTTCGCCCAGTGGCAACGGGCAGGGCGGAGTGCAGCGCGGATTCATCTCAATGAGGTATGTTGCGCCAGTGCGCTCTTCGATGACGAAATCGAGGCCGAAGAACCCTGAGAGCCGAAGGCGTCGCGCGATGCGCGCGGCCGCTCGCATCATTTCGCCTCCGGGGACCACCTGGACGATCGTGGCAGGCCCTGTCGCCCCCTGGGACTGGATGACCTCGACGGCGATTACCGCTAACAATTCGCCTTCGCGACAAACCGCCGCGCAATTCGCTGGGCGTCCCGGGATAAACGCCTGAGCGATCACCGCCGGACGCGGACGGTTCCAATCCAGATAGACCCAGTCACGGTCGCGATTCAGGGACATTCGCTTCATTAACTCAAGCGCACCGGGTTTACCAGTCAACTCGCGGAAGCACTCCCTGGCTTCCGCGAGACTGTAAACCATGCGCACGCCTCGGCCTCCCCACGTGCCGTCAGTCTTGATGACCCAAGGCAGCGGGATCTCGACGCTCAAATGTTTTAGATCTGAAACTTCGTCAATCCCATGGAACTTCGGCACTCGGACGCCTTCTTCGAGGGCGATCTGTAGCAGAGCATGGCGATTGGAAACAGTAGAAAAACTCTGCGGCGAACCGAGAGACCGCTCGATCAGCAGCGAGATCGAGTGCGCCGCGCCGCCCTCTGCCTGACAGGTCATATGCAGTTCGTGCAGATGTTGCACGCTGCGATCGCATGCGGGAATTATAATGTCTGGACGAAATGTCTCGACCGCCACACGCAACGAAGACAGCGGCTGAAAACCGCTGTAGGAAAAGATCTGCACGCGCTCGCCGAGACTCTCCACAGGATGACCAGGAGTGGCGGACAACACTGCCACCTTGGCGCCGAGTTTCTCAAACCGCATTGCTAGCCGGGGGACGACGGGCCAGCGGTTAGTGTCGGTCAGCAGGATGCGCGGATCTGCTAACGAGTCCCGGCGCAGACTCCGAAGTTTTTCTTGCATCTGAATTTCTCTGTCTTTCTTGCATCTGAATTTTCTCGTAGGAGGGTGTCAGGCTCGTCGGAAGATCTGGACTGTGCGCTTTTTTCCTGCCTTTCAGTAAGGAATGGCCAAGCAGGCGGCCCAGGTGAGACGCGAGATGGCGCGCAGTAAAATCGGAGCCGCAGGCAAAACGCATCAATGGACCGAAAGGTGCTGGCGGCGCTCACGCCAACGAAATAGAGCCCGGGGACCGATGATTCGAAGGTATCGGAGAGAGCGGGTGCTCGTTCGGTGGTCAGAATCCTGCCCCGCAATGCAGGGTCGAGAAATTGCAGGCGCTCCAAGTCGACTCGGTAGCCGGTGGCAGCGATCACATGGTCGGCAACTGCAGTCTGATTTCCGTTCTGACGGTCGGTCAAGTGGAGGGTGACGCGGTTCTGCTGCACAGTCGCATCGGAGATCTCAACTCCCAGGCGTAGAGGCACCTTTCCTTCGACGCGATCGCGGACAAACCAGCCTGGAGCCGGTCCGAGGGTCTTTCGAAGACGATTAATCCTGATCTTTCGCGGCAGAAGCCGAAAAACCCGCGGAGCCTTTACATAGAACAGCAGTTTCATGCCGGCTCCGAGTCCGGTATTCGGCCGCACAATGCGTTCCCTCAGCGAGCGGGGCTGCGGCGGATCGTGAAAACGGATGACCGAAGTGCGGGCCACCACCTCTACGTTTGCTCCAGCCTCGTGCAGCAGAGCTGCCAAGTCCAGAGCCGAAGCCCCTCCGCCTACAACGATGACGTGCTGCCCGCGAAACTTCTCGAGGTCACTATGCTCTGAGCTATGGCTGACGAAACCGCGCGGAAGTGTCGAAAGCGGAACTGGTATATGTGCGAACGGCACTATGCCCGCAGCCATGATAACGCGGCGTGCAAAAAACGTTTCGCCAGTGTCCAGGTGCAACTCAAAGCCGAACGCAGCTTGACGGATAGAAATAACTGTCTTCTGCTCCAGAGCCGGCACGAATCTCTTCTGGAACTCGAGCCCGTAAGTAACGAATGTTTCCAAAGGCACGGGGAGACCAGTGTCCGCGTACGGCAGTCCTCTTTCTTCGCAGAAGTTGCGAAGCGTAAATGCCGAATTCGGATCGGATAGGGACGATGCAAACCCTTCGGATTTCAGGTGCATTCCCGTGGGCATCTGTTTTGACCACGCGCTCATGGGATCACCAAATATACGGAAATCGACGCGTCGCGCTTTAAGATGTGCTGCAATAGACAATCCATATGGTCCCGCGCCGACGATCGCTACATCACAATGTGTCATTTCGCTATTCCTGTTCCACACTAAGTTTTGGAGTTAACCACGGGATACGTGGCTTGTAACTTGTGTTCTAAATTTTCAATACCAATTCGTTTCGCGGCGTAGGCTTTTGAGATTCTGCACTACTATCTTGATCTGACCAACTTTTTTTGCTCTTCAGACTCTCTCTAGATCACATGCGTCCTCAGAGTAATCTTGAGGAGAAGAAACTTGACCTCGACCTCGACGCGCTGTGTCCGCTCCGCGCAACTTTGACCAAAGGCTCTGCGGAGCCATCTCTTTCATAAGGCTCGCAAACTGAATTAGAGATGTATATCCACCATGAAGTAATACGACTGCTCCTAGATAAAGCCCCCAAAACAACGCGGAGACTACTACGATGCGCACGAAAGCTCCACTTGCACCTGTCATTCCAATCAAACTCGCACGATCGCGAATAATGATGGTAGAAACGCCGCCAGCTAACAGAGAAGCGACGGCATACCTCCATATCACGTTGATGAATGGAGCAAAACCGATCCCTATTGGTTTCGCTGCGTACCAGAACCCCGGGATTAACAGGATCCAGAAAGAGGCAGTCCAGGCAAACGCAATTCCAGCAGGTCCCCATGACTGTGCGAGCACAAACAGCAAGCCGGTAAAAACTGACTCGAAAACCGACCAGCGAAGCCAGCGTTCTGCTCGCCCAATTGAGAGATGGATGCAACCCTGCATGTAATACACGAGCATGATCCCGATCCCAGGCCCGAAAAACGTAAAGATCCGACCCGCCTCTCCCCATTTTTCTCCCAGGAGCAGGCGAATCACATCTTTGCCGGTCAGAGTGAGGTCCGCACCTAAGCCCATCCCCGCAAAAGCTATCAGCCCGATTGCGCCAATAATGTGCCGCCTGTACTGAATGGCGTCTCCCTTGAACCGGCTGAGGGCAGAGACTGCTACATTCGAAAGCGGGGCAGCAATTTGGCTGGCTGGTAGTGCAAATAGGTCATACGCTCTCTTGTAGAAACCCAGAGAGTAGGCCCCAAAGCGCCAACCAACGAGGAAATTATCCATATTGCGGGCGAAGTAATTGATCCCAAACCGGCTGTATACGTTCATTGCAAACTGCAACATGGAGCCTGTTCCGGGAGTGCGGCGAAAGCGCCCAGGTATCCAGCGGCATAGATACCAAGCCCCTATTGACTGGGAAAATGGAAGCGCAATGGCGCCAGCGACGAGTGACCAATATCCCCAACCAGCCCAACCGAGAACGATCGACACTGTCACTGCGACAAATCGTGCGACGATGTCATTCGCCGAAACCACGCCGAATCGCATAGCCTTTTTTAGAAGGGCCAAGTGAAACACGGAAGTGCTGGTTACAAAGATTGATAAAGCTATAACCACGCATACCGGAGCTACACTGGGATTGCGATAGAATCGCGCCAGCAACGAACCGGCCGCTGCAAATCCGATACTCAGGAACGTGCCTATCGCCAGGTTGATCCAAAACAGATTGCTTACCAAGGCGTCATTGACTTCTTCCTGCTGCAGAATCGCCTCGGTAAACCCATTCAACCCGAAATTGGTGAGAAGGAGGCTGAAGGTTGTAACGATGGCGACTAATCCAAAATCTGCAGGCGTGAGGAGGCGCGCCAGTACTACGGTAGCCATGATCTGGACTGCTAATGTCACGCCGGACGAAAATATTGTGGTTCCGGCACCCCGTACAGCGAGTCGACGAACCTCATCTATCGCTGGCCGGAAATTCCCGCGCGCGTCGAATGGTACAAACCTTCTATTGTCGCTCAAGTAGTTAGTCGCCTAAGATGCCAGTTAACACGTTCCGCCGTCGGATGGGTTTATGCGTGCAGCCGTGATAATTGCTGAGTCGCACGTTCTTCCGTAAGACCTACCGGTTGTAGATTTTTGCGAAGCGGATCATGCGATCGTCGGACACCCGATCGAATTCCATCTCTAAGACCCGGAAAGTCAATCAGCGCCAACACGATGGTGAACCACATCCCAGACGGCCGAGCGAAACTGGATTCCGTAACATTATGGAGGATTGCTACGACAAGAAACGCAAATTTCAGTCGAGAATATCGGTCTCCTGGGAGACGCTTTATCAACCGCCTGCCACAAGTTATCAGGACACATGCCAGCAGAAAGACGCCAATCAGCCCCCCGTCTAGGTAGATATCCAGGTAGCCATCATGCGCGTTCGGGATACCCGTATTCATGGCTGATTCAATTGCTTTCCCACCGGGGCCGCCCCAGAAGTTCCAGAACCCCGCGCCGATCAGTGGATTTACCGTATGGAATGTTATGTGCCGCCAAATATTGGCTCTGCCCGTGAACGTCGCATCGCGGCCGAGCATTTCAAAAACAGGAGCAAAGAGCGTATGGCTGGTTAATGCGAGGACAGGGTATGACAAGGCAATTACGAATACCGTCCGACTTATCCGTTGTGAGTCGAGCCATCCTGTTCTCAAAATCAGACATAGACCGATAATCAGCGCAACCAGGGAGGTCTTGCTTTGCGAAAGATCTAATAGCCAGAAGCCCATGAGCACGAGCACGATACGGTCCCATGTAATTCCATGCCATAGTTGCCAGGCTCCAGAAGCGACACGACTTTCCGCGTGATCCCATACTAAGAACAGGATGGAAATCAGCAGCAATTCTCCAAACTCATTCTTTGTCTGACAGGCACCTCCATATACAATCCCACCATCATGTGAATATCCCTTGCCCAGTGAAGAAAACCTGACAAGAACGGCGGATAATGGAATCAAAATGCACGCGCATCGAACGTAAACAGCGCGTAGAGCCTCCAGCGGATTTTTTTCAGACAATACCACCGAAAGGACTACGACGGTGCAGCCCAAGTCTTTGATCAGCCTGATTAACGAGTCCGCCGGAGAAAAAGACCAGACAATGCTGAGCGCGAAATATATGTAGAAGATGATTAGAGCTTTGTTTGCAGCAAGCAGTTTACCCCATTTCAAGCCTCGCGAAAAAGTAATGATCAACGACACAGCGATCATGACTGCAAAGAATGTCTGGTCAAGCAGATTTCCAGACTGAGTATCGGCCGAGTCGCTGGACGCGACGATCCACTCTACGGGAGTTCGCGAGAACAAAACAAACAACATTGCGGTCGGAATCCATGTGGCCACACTTAAAGAAGGCCGACGCCTGGCGTCCCGCACTAATAAGACCGCTATAAATGCCCAGCAAAAGAAAAATACTAAAGGCGCCATTATGGAAAATATCTTCTCATGATTCGAAATCAGGACCGTGCTGCACGCTGTGGGCTAGCGCAATCCGATTCCTTGTATCTACTAAGCAGAAAGCGCCAGATACAATGATCAGCGGTGCGATGGTGTGATAAAAACGCGGCTGGCTGGTGGTCAAATAGTATGCCAATGGATATAGAGCAAAGCACAAAGCATATACTAATGCCGCGGAGTTACCGCTAGAGAGCATCCTATTGACGCCGACGAAACCTAGCAGAGAGAGCGCCGATATGCCAATAATCACGGGCCAACTGTTGGGATAGTCTGCGGTGGGAGCAAGCCAGGCGCCCGTCCAGTAATTTACTGCTCTGTTCAATGTGGCAAATGCAAACTGACGGGGATGAGCAAATACAAATTTCGAATTTAGTTCACTCTCTTCTGCCATGAAGCGCTTTTCTCCTAAGTCATGCCAGTGCTGATTTAGTAAGGGCGACCTTGCCGGGTGTAACTCCACAACCTTTTGTCCGCGAGTGAACTCGTTGTTGCCGACGCGAAATTCAAGAGGAAAGTTGGAACGCAACATCACCTTACCAAACTCAACGTAGTTGCGAATGAGCCAGGGCGATGCCAGGGCGACAAAGCTCAGAGCTGCGGCAGTCGCGGGAAGAAAGACGCGCATGCGATTTCTCCACACAGCCATGAGCACGAAAGGAATGGCAAGAACAACAAGGGACGTATTGACCAGTGCCGCAATTGCTAACAAAGCTCCGGTTTTCATCCAACGTGACATTGATACAGACTGGCGCAGCGGGAGCATGTACCAGAACAAAGCCGCCGCCAGCATTCCGCTGAGCGAGGTTTCCCAGATTCTTGTCGAACTAAAGAGAATACTAAGTGGGAATAGAGCCCACACAAAAGCAGCTAATTTTCCCGCTGTATTTCCAACGGTGTCCCGACCACAGAGATAAACAAAAAAACAAGTCAAACTAGAGACGATGCATTGAAGCGTGAGAATAGCTATTGCGGATTTAATGCTGTATATCCCAAAAATCTTAAAAATCAGCGCCAATAAAAGGGGGTAAAGAGGACCAACTATAGCTGTAGGACCGGTAGGCGATGGCATCGGCGATGAAAACCCATGTCCTTCCGCTAGAGAGCGGGCTACGCGGCCCATTTCCGTGCCGAATCCAAAATAGTCGTCGATACTATTGCCAATGTGATAAGAGGAGGTTGCCACCATTACAGCCAGACGAAGCGCCAGTGCCAATAGGAAAATGAGAATTAAAACGAAATTAGTATTTCGCTGCGTAAATGTGGCGACTATTTTTGTACGATCCCCGGCTCCGGATACGCTGGGCATATCTATCCTCCGTTGTGACATGGCCGCGAATAATCGGGCGCGGCGTGTGAATGAGGCCATCCCGTCGAGGGGCCCAAGGGCCCTTACGCTATCCGTTTCTGAGTAAGCTTCCTAGGCTGGATCCAGATGGACACGAGTGAAACGCTCGCTGGGATGGCAAGAAATGGAACAAGTGGGACGCTATGACGAGCATGAGCGATGGTGGGGAGATGCACTACCATGATGGAAAGTATAAACATCAGGATAAGGCCCATTTGGGACAATTGACCTCGTTTTTGCAACAAATAAAGACCACTGAGAGCCAATACTAGAAGCGGCACTTGCACAAGCATGTTTATCCCTGTAGCGTGCCAGGTTTTTCCAAGAAACCAGAAGTTGAAAAGATTCTTACAAGCGCAGTCTGCCAAAAGTGCCGGATGATCAGCGTATTCCTTCTTGGCTCTCTGCAATAGTGTTTTGTTAAAGGCCCATTCGTCGCGGGGAGCAAAAAAGACTTGATAGTAGTAAGCCCCATCGAACGGAACGCCAAGTTCAGCAGCTATTGCGGCTCGTTTGAGTCCTGCTTGTCTTTGGATTGCGTAAAAATTGTCCTTAAACGTAAGATGCTGGCAGGTATACTGGCCCTCCTGCAAGGCGACGCCCTGGGCGGAAGCGGTCGGCACGAAGTGACGTACGAGCATGTAATTCCGCACGATCCAGGGGATCATCACGACTACCATTCCGAGGCAGAGTACTGCTACGTTCGAAACCGCTTTCAGTCGCTTTGTTGTGTTGCCGGCGAAAAGCAGAAAGTAGAGCAACAACAAGAAAGGGAACACTAGCGGTGTGCTTCGCACTTGAACTACGACACCCAACGCCAGACCGGCAATCAGATACCGCCAGCCCTGTCCTTTCGCCACCGCGTGATAGAGCAAGAGCATAAACACCAGCACGGCGAATATGAAGAGGATTTCCACACTGCCTCTCGCCTCGGCTATGAGCGTGCTTGGGTAAAAGAGAAATAGTAAAGTGGCGATCAGCGCTGTCGTCCGATCATTTGTTACTATCTGTGCCAAACGCATCAGCAGGAAAGCGATGCCGATTGTAAGAAGCCAGTTGGCCCACCGGGCTGCATCGATGTTGTAGCCTCCGACCCTAAACACGCCTGCAAGGAATAGCGGGTAGCCAGGTTCACGCATCATCGTCTCACTTGCGTTCGCTTGGAAACGATAGCCATTTCCCTGGACAATATTGTTCGCTATCAGGTCATACCCATCCGAGAAACTCAGGGTGTATTCGGAGACGGACCCTTGGCCCAGCCTCGGCAGCACCAGGAAGAGAACGGCGGCCATTAAAAGGAATGCGACTACAAGGATGGACAAAGACGCCCAAGTCTTCTTATTTTGGAATTCTTCCAGCCTTCCTTCTGTCATGGCACACTTCATCAGCTGAAGCTCATTTAGGGGCTTGGAAACTGGACCGCGAACGCTGGATTCCACTGTCATCGTTTTTGCCTGCCCCAGGTATACATCGCACTCATGGCGTAGTTCCAAACGGCGCCGACCACGATACCGGCCAAAGCAGCCAATACCCACATGCTGTTGCGGGTGAAAAGATAGGATGCAATACCAACGTTGGCAACTGCACCCATACCACATACCAAAACGAACAGCACCAAGCCTCTTACCCATCCCCATCCCTTGAGGCGCTTATCGCGAAAAGTCAGGGCATTGTTTAAGGCAAAATTACTTACCATCGCAACGATCGACGCACTTAACCGACTTACCGTGAAAGACAGTGCCATGACACTGAACAACATCGTCAAGACAGCAAAGTGAAGCAGCACCCCTACCCCGCCAACTAACGCGAACGCAAGGAAGCGGACGGGCACGATATGACCGACGAGTTTGTCAAGGAGCAGCATCAGATAGTCCCACATTGCCTGACTATCCAATTTGCTCTCGCCGGCGTGGCGACTACGAAATTCGTAGGGTACTTCTTTGAGCCTCAACTTCTGGGGTGATGACGCCATCAAATCCAAGAGGATCTTGAACCCGATATTTGAAAGCCTCCGAACTGCAGGATTCAAGACATCTGCGCGCAGTGCAAAAAAACCACTCATCGGATCAGATAGGTCCTGTTTTATAACTAAATGGCTGAGGCGAGTTGCAAATCGGCTCATTTTGGCGCGATTCGCATTCCAGTCGCCGATGCCTCCACCGTCTACATAGCGACTGCCTACAACAATATCGGCGTCATTGGCCTTCAGTATCTGTAACATGCGCGGCAATACCGCTTCGTCGTGTTGGCAATCGGCGTCCATAACTGCGAGATACGGTGCGGAACTAGCCAGCATTCCTTCTGTACACGCCGATGAAAGGCCGCGTCTGCCTATTCGCTGAAGGCAGCGTATCCGCCGATCCTGGCGGGCAATTTCGCGGACCCGCTCGGCTGTTCCGTCGAGAGAATCGTCATCCACAAATATTGCTTCCCATGAGAGCCCTTTGAGAGAGACATCAAGTCGCTCAACGACCTCTGCGACATTGTCGCTCTCATTAAAGGTCGGCACGATAATCGACAACTCCGGTGCCTCATATATTCTCTGAGAAGTTATCTCAGGCGAGTCCATTACCTGAATCTGCATTTAGTCATCTCCCTTGTTCAAATCGATCTGCCACAGGGACACCTTCCCTAAAACGTGCATCTAAAAGGTAGTTAGCGATGCCACTTTTGCGTCAGGGCGAACGTAGCCCACAGCAATGTAAAATGTTGGGGTGTCCGCTTCCGCGGAACACCGAGTTGGTGAGTTTACTGAGGTAATTTGAGTTCTCTGCAGGAGTCCACAATCGATAACGGTTTTTGTTCTTAGGAGTATTTATGAAACAAAAGCAGTTGATTTTGTTTTTTCTAGCGATCGTCCCGACCCTTTTAGTCCGCGCAAATGCCCAAAATTGGACAGGTATCCTAAAGCCGACTTTTGGGACTGGGGCTTGCACCCTTTCTCCAACAAAAGCCCCTGCTGCTTGTGCAATTGACTGGTCACAGACCGGTATACCTGGGGGCATTCCGTCCAGTTCATGGACACAGAGTGGCTCTACCATCACGGCTACGGGCAGTGATCAGACATCGCAGATACAAACGGCGCTTAATGCCTGCGGGACGAACCATTACGTCCTACTAGCGAAAGGAACATTTACCATCAATTCGTTTGTTGTTGTGCCCTCAAACTGCGAGTTACGGGGTTCCGGTGCCGACCAAACAATTCTCAGTACTCATGGCTCAGCTACCGCTCCTGTATGCATTGGCTCCTGTTCCCAGAACATTCCTGGAGGAAGCCCACTTAGCGGCTCTACAAGCATAAGCGTGGGAGCCACCGCAGGATCGACCAGCATCACACTTGCGTCCGTCAGCGGGGTTTCTACTGGGACATACCTTGTCATCAGCGAAACAAATAATTCGGCATGGGTAAACCCTACGGGTAGCGAAGGAACTTGTACTTGGTGCGACGGAGGATGGTCATCTACAGGTCAATATACACGTGGACAGATCGTAGAAGTTGAAGGCGTAGCTGGCAATGTAGTCACAATCTCGCCGGGCCTCTACACGGCCTATACGCAAAGTCCGATCGCAGTTCCTTTTACTGCGATGGCAAAGAACGCAGGAGTGAGGAATCTTCAGGTGTATTCGAACAATACCGGATACACGGACGCTTTCTTCATGGACCGCTGCGCTTATTGCTGGTTTAGGGGAGTCGAGTCCAACTATACCGACGGCAACATGCTCGAAATGTCATGGAGCTATCGCAGCGAAGTGCGGGACAATTACTTCTCAAATGCCTTCCAGCATGGTGCTGGAGTCGATTCGGACGTATTTATCGATTTCAAGACCAGTGCCTCGCAGGTTGTGAATAACATCATCGAGCGCGGACATAACTCCATCATGCTTAACTGGGGCGCGGCGGGAAACGTCATCGCCTACAACTACACGCATGGTGCTTATGATGCTGGCGGCTCAAGCGCAAGTTTCGATGGTATTGTCATGCACGGTGCCCATCCTCAGTTTAACTTGATCGAGGGCAACGTAACTCCGCGCTATAACCCAGACAATATCTGGGGCAGTTCCAGTCACAACACTAATTTCCGCAATTGGGCGGAAGGAACTACGGTTATCTGCAATCCACTGGCGACTACGCGCACAACTGTTACTTGCAACAGCCCAGCCAGCCCTTTTCAGATCGCATATGCAAACGGGATCGACGCTTTATCCTGGTACGATAACTTTGTGGGTGATGTGGATGGCTCGGCGCGTCAGCAGTCTTTGCTCGCCTACGGTTCGGGAACGATGACCCACTACGGAATTTTGAACTGGCCATCATCAGTTACCTTTGACTTCAACACGACCAACCTGATGTTCGGGTACGATGCTCACGACGACGATGGAACCACAACTGGAGATAATACAACCTCCGAACTGACGAGCACGGTTTATAAGGAATATACCTTCTCGACCACCACGGTGAACTGTCTCTCGGGCGGTTCAGCAGGCACTTGCGCTGCTACGCTTCCGGCCTCGTTCTATCTATCCAGCATTCCTTGGTGGTGGCCGAACGCAGTAAACTGGCCGGCGATTGGACCGGATGTGGCTGGCGGTACTGGGCCGGGGGGACATACATCGTTAACAGCCTCTAACCCTGCGCAATACTGCTATCTGGTTACCATGGGAGGGTCCGAGGGAGGGGCTGGAAGTCCGCTTACCTTCAATGCAGATCAATGTTACCCAGCCTCTTCCAATAATGGGAATACGTCTCCTGCAGCTCCCGTCGGACTTACCGCTACCCCTCACTAGGGGTATTCGATTTCTTTACTTGATGGTCGAATGTGTAAGTGCAATTGGCTCATAGGGAGTGGGAAGTCAAAACGAACATGGCCCTCGGGGACCCCGCTGCTCGAATTTATTGCAGCAGACTTTGCGTTGAAGGAACATCCTTCTGTCTTAAGCTGCTGCCAAGTGCCCGCTCATAGCTTGCGAGAAGATTTTGCACAGAATGTTGCCAGGCAAGCTCGGACACTATCCTATTTCTGCCAAGTTGCCCCATTCGCTCCCGCTCGGCTGGGTTTTCTAACAGCCAGAGGATTTTGGTTGCAAAGTCTTCTACCTGATTTTCATTGTCACTGTAGAGAGACGCGCCTTGGGCGCTGAACCTGCCTTCGCTTGAATTAAACTGGACAATCGGCTTTGCCAGGGCCATATACTCCATGATTTTTATCATAGTCGATATGTTGTTCATTTCACAAGGCTTATCTGGATTCACGCAAACATCCGCGGTAGAAAGAATCTCCAGCAACGCTTCATCCGAAACCCTTCCAGTAAAGTTGATTATATCGCCAACCTTCTTTTCCATCGCCATTTTTCGAAGGGTTGTCAGACCAGGTCCACCGCCGATACACGTAAAGTGGACATCATTACGTCCCAGATTCTTGATGTATAATGCCACCTCAATCAGGATGTCGAGCCCTTCCTGAATGCTCATCGTGCCCACGTAGCCAACAAGATAAGCTTTGCCGTGCTTCAGGGCGATGTTCGGCGCAACGGCTTTGAACGTATTCTGATCCGGACCATTGCGCACAATGAAAACATCTTCAGCTGCCTTGTTGCCCCTCGTAATCGCCAACTGTCTATAGCTGTTGTTCGTAGCAATCACTACATCACTGAATCGGTAGGTCATCCGCTCAAGCCAGATCTGAATCCGATAGAAAATATCCTTTCGCGCGTACTTCGAGAAATAGAGTTCAGGATTGGCGTCGTGATGGTCGAAGATGTATTTGACTCCTAGGAGCTTAAACGGCAGTGCCACCATGAAGATGTTGTCGGGCGGGTTACAGCCTTGCAGCACATCGAATCCTGATCGTAGATAGATCCACCAGGAGTAAAGAATCTCCCAAAACAATGCACAGGTGTATTCCCAAACGTAGCCTAAGGCACTGTTGCCCTCTCTAGGTACAGGATGCCTGTAAATATGAATTCCCTCAAGAATTTCGAAATGTTTCGTGTAACCCTTACCACGAGGACACAACACCGTTACATGATAACCACTTTCGCGCAGTGACAGCGCTTCTTTCCAAACCCGCGAATCGAAGGGAACGGGCAGGTTTTCGACCACAATGAGTACTTTCTTCATCTCGAAGGTATCCGGAGGTTGGTGACGTTTCCAGGAGGAGCGATGATGCGTGAATTATGCGGTTCTGACTAAATCAAGCGCTGCTGGACAGCCTTGGCAGCGGCAAGGACTCGGGAATTCTTACTTAGATAATTGTCTCTCACTTCAGAAAGCCTTCTCCGCAAAAAGACTTTGGCATTGTAGCGGAGTCCTAGACTTCTGACTATTCTAGGCGCGATGCTCTGAACCAGGGATATGGTCCGAGAGCACCCAGGGGAAAGGTCAACGGAAACTTGAATTTGATCTTGATCAGAGACGAAGTCCAATTCCGGCCGGCCGTCGAGAAGCACCTTTCCGACGGAAGTCGTCGGTTGCGGAGTCTGCTGCCATTCAACCGAGTACCGGTTGGCTAAAATAGAATCATTAGACAGTTCCACGGTGCGCGAATAAGCACGGATGTGATTGATACCGTCGGTTGTCCGCTTCCATAGAATTGCATTCCTCAAGATGGTGCCCAGGCTTGACCAGCAGATGTTCGGTACGATCTTGTTGATTCGATTGACTGTATCTATTAAGACCTCCGGCTGCTGAAAGACATCCTGGTGCTCAACGATTAGAATCGGTTTGCCGAAAAAAGCATTAAATGCAATGTCCGCGCTTTCGATGTGGAGACTCTTCTTGCGAAGGAAAAGAGGGAAATTACTGTAACGAAGCACCGCCGGCTGCGCAATTTCGGCTAAAGTGAGACTGTTAGGCTCGCGCATGGGGTGAGGAGTAGTATTCACGGCACCATCGAAATCATGTGATTTAAGAGTCGTCATCGCCTCGGCTGAAAACCTGCCCTGCGGAAAAACCATCACTCGGTCGCAATCCAAACCTGTTAATTCCCGATGTCTTTCCATTCGTTGCCGCGCGATCCAAAGCAATGTATTCAGCAATTCAGTATCAGTAGAAGCGAATTCTGCACCTGTATGGTCATTGCCGTGGAAACAAAGTGCAAAGTGGCTGCGATTCTCGCGCAGCAGGCGTATCGTTCGTGATGAGTTACGTTTAAAATTGCGAGGAATAAATGCTACTGTCGAATGGAAATCGTGCTGCTTCATGAGCGCAAGAAGGGATTCGAAGTTCAAGGCACCATAGTCTGGACGAAGCAGGGGGTCGTCAATAACGACCGAAGCATAATGTTTGCGGGGGCGCCAGCTCTCCTCGCCGAAGATGGACCTGAGAGCCATGGCATGGGGCACCAGGCGTGAGAAATACTCGCAGAGTGGACTATCTCCAACCTTGGTGTCCAGATCAGCGACGTCCCTGCCGGCCAAGAACCATATCTTGCATTTCTCCTGTTCGTGCACAGCCATAAAGGAGTGGCCAGCAATCGAGATAAGACTGCATGTTCCAGCCTCATTTCGGCCGCGCGCAAAAACACGATCATTCGTCACGTTTACGGACCCGAAGGAAAGCCCGGAGAAGACATCACAAACATCTCTCGCGTCGCTGGATATATCGTAGTGTTGGTCACCGCATTCGATTTCTTCAATCGATTGCAGGGTTCCGCAGGAAAGCTCGCGAATGACACTGGAGTCAAAGGTGTCAGGGTTAACTGTGTGTACCAGCAAGGACCGAAAATGCCTAGTCAGAAACGAAGCGAGGCTCACTGGCAGCGTGTCTGTCCCAAGCCACTCTTGCAGTACCCGCGGATTGATTACAAAACACGAATCTCCAAGCGAAATTGTATCTGCAAGAGATTCTGGCCAATCGCCAACCGCCTTAGGCAGTTGAACACACTGGCATTCGATTCCGAGCAGTTCAGCTAACCGAATCAGCCGCTGATCCACAGGTTGGATTTGGCCGTTATGGGGAATGAGCAAAATCACTTTGAAGCCTTTGCCGGCGCCAGCGTTGGTGAATTCGAACTGGACGTCATCCTCGACTTTGTCCCCCGAGAAACAACTGGCCGCAGTTGTCTGGAAAAGTTTTTCAACGAGGAGCTAGGAACTAGCGGAATTCCACATTTGGCGATGGGAACGGCGGGGTTTCCTTGCACAACAGTCATTGGAGGCACCGAGCGCGTAACCACGCTTCCTGCCGTTACGACGGCTCCCCGGCCTACGACAACACCGGGCAGTATGATCGCTCCTGGACCAACAAAAACGTCTCGTTCGATCTTCACGCCGGTTGTTTCCCGAAAGTGTGCAACGATGGTGACGCGCATACTCAGGGTGCAGTTATCCTCAAGCGTGATCAGGACAGGGCGCGAGGTATCTAGGATGACGTCGTATCCGATCCAAACATTTTTGCCAATCTTAACTCCGCGAGCACGATGCATCTTGGCTCGAAGGCTGCTCGCCCCTGGCAAAATCCTGGCCCAATGTTGCAGAACCCGGTTCGCAAACCCTCGTAGTGGTCCTTCTTTCATGAATGTCCTTTCACTTGGTTGCCGGATAGGCACGGCAAACATAATCACGAAACGCTTCGAAGGAATCCAGATCCGGTAGAATTTCCTCATCGACGTCCAGACCGAACTCCTCCTGGATTACCGCGGCCAAGGTTACGGTCGAGAGTGAATCCCATGCACCGTTTGATTGCGAGCTGGTTTCACGTATCTCGTCATCGGAAAGCCCTGGAAATACCGATGCGAAACACTGCAACAAACGAATTTCCTGCTCAGACATGAGCTATCCCTTCTACACGGTGAAATAGACGTGGTGCCTTTGCAGCAAACCACTCTCTCGACAGACGCA
Source organism: uncultured Acidobacteriaceae bacterium (assembly GCA_963770055.1). Lineage (GTDB taxonomy): Bacteria > Acidobacteriota > Terriglobia > Terriglobales > Acidobacteriaceae > Edaphobacter. Next base: position 886,860 of record CAVYOC010000006.1, on the reverse strand, counting down.
CCTCGCCTTTGGGTAGCTCACCGAACAGTTCCATCAAGAATTCCCGCAATACTGTGTTGCGCGGAGTCGATTGATAATCGAAAACAATCTCGTCGACACCGAAGGTATCGAACAAATACTTCAGGCATTGGTGTTCGATGCGGCGCGAAAATGCCCGGCAGCTTAGTACCCATCCCGTCACTGTGGCCACCCGTCCCCGGATGTTACCCATAATGACGGCGATCTTTCCCATAGCACCAAATTTGTCCGTATAGGAAACAGCGAGAACGAGAGCATGAGAATCTTTAAAAAGGTTCGCCCAGTCGGACGCAGCTAAACGCCTGCCATTGAGATTGAACTGATTCGTTTTGTTTAGCAACTCAAATGCTCGGGCATCGCTTCTGGAGTGAACGGGCTCGAACACAACACAAGCTTGAGCACTTTCGAGAAAATCGTCTTCGGAAACTTTTGATGAAGTCTCTCGCGCATCTCGCCATACGTTGGAATCATGGATACTGCGCAATCGAAGCGCGTCCTCTTCAGTCAAAGCAGGCTTCCCAAACAACTCGCGTAGATGGTTAAGGAGTTTCCACGCACCTGGATAGTCATTCTTTGGAAAAACAATGCAGTCCAACTCCGGAAAGGCCGCCTTGACTTCGGCAACCTCCATAGGAGTGTCGTCTACAAAAACGACTGCCTCCGGTCCGATATTCCAGGTTCGCAGAATCCGCTGCACTGATTCCGACTTACTCGACCAATGGGTTTCGAATGGGAAGATATCACTCTTCGATACCAGGAGATCAATCCGTTCGAAAGCACGTTCGACATTGGCGGAATCATTCTTGCTCGCGACTCCAATCAGCACGCCGGCGCCGGCCAGAGACGCAAGAAACTGCTGATACAAACCATGCATGTGACTATGCTGATCGAGATGCCATGAGATTCCATCGTGACCATCTTCGCCAAGAATTCCGGACCAGAGAGTATCGTCCAGATCGGTGATCAGTCCCTTCTTCTGAGGACTGCTGTGCATCAGTCTGCATAAGACTTCAGCAACTCCAGCAGCGTGATTCAGACTGTAAGGAAATCCTGTCATCGCATCCGATTTCATGTCATATCGCGTGTCAGGAGATGAGACTTCATCCAAGTACTGCCCGTTAGCAACCCGAATGTCTGTCTCCTGAACAAGAGAGACCGCAAGCGACACTGCAGTATGCCGCAACTGTATCTCTGTCGAACTAGTCTGGCTGGGAATAGTCGGAAACATAGGGGGTAGAGGAAGTGTCGGCATACAGACAATCGTGGGTATTTGCCGGGAAGCCGCCAGAATCCCAGCTTGCAGGCGGGTTCCTGTGCGAGTTGCAGACTCAACGATCTCGGCCATCTGGGAAGGCCTCCAACCGCCCAGCATACGAAGGCCTAAACGGGGATCGAGATCACTCCATTCGACTACTACAATCAGGAGATCGTATGTATCTGACTGCGATTGTAACCGCTCGATGCTTCCGCACAAATCTCCAAACAAGCCAGTTTTGAAACGAATCTGATGAGCCGGAAAGGTTGTCCGCAACCCGGCCGTAAGAAACGTTTGCAGGTGGAGAGGAGTAAACCCGCACGCCAGAAATATTTTCTTTTCCGGTGCGCCTTCCTCAATTGGAAGCGCTGCCAACTTCAATGCATTAATAAGCTTCAAAAAAAATACCCCTCTTTCGCGAGTGTGCACGAACACCTACAACAGCTTGTAGAGTCCCGCCAGCGCGCAATGCATTGTTGCCTGTCCCCAATGAAGAGTAGGGGTCTTATTTACCAGCCACGATGAATATCGGCGGTAATAGAAATACCCGCTGGGATCCTGCATATGCTTTATTGTCCATTGTGCAGTTTTTACTGCGAGTGGCAGAGCCTCAGTATCACGTTCACTGAAAAAAACGAAAGTATCAATGGCTTGGGCGCTGCACTGGATGTCAAGAGGCTGAGTCCTATTGCTGTAGTACCTTGGAGTTCCGTCGGGCAAGAAGAATGTGGACTTCCAGTACTGGTACCCATTCATCAGCAGTTTGTCAAATCGAATATCGCCGGTGCTTCCGATGTAATGTTTGAAGGAATCCAGAACATATGCCGTATGGAAATTGTCGACCCAGTGCAAATTGTCGATTTCGCCGTAGTACCACGACGAATCAGGCCTCTGATATTTTGCCGTGTACTGAATCGACTTTTCCGCAAACGAACGGTAAGAATCATTTCCTGTATGAGCATATGTACGGGCCAGCAGGCTGGCGCCGAGCACATTAGCGTTGTGCACCTGATGATGCGATGTCGGGAAATAGTGGATGCAGTGAGTTTCGCCTTCTGTGTACGCGCCTAGATCGCGAATGATGTGCTCGCAGGAGCTGACGGCCATCTGCAAATAATTGTCACGATGGAAGTGCTGATAAGCATCAAGGAATGCATGGCCGATCAATGATGTCCAAACTACTGACGGCACATTCTTAGTAATGTAGGTGCTTCGCGACTGGTAATCGAAGTGGTTGCCCCAACTGGCGCCGCGATAACCCGGGCATTGATTGTCGATGAGCCATTGCAAGACCATTTCCGCTTTCTCATTCCAAACGGGATCGCCGGTAGCCTCGTTGAGGCGGATGAAGCCACGCGCTAAAAAGCCCATTCCTTTCGTGGAATGGCTCTTCGAAACTCCCAACAATGGACGTAAATTGATGGGAAAGCGGCGTACACCTTGTTGCAGCACGGTCCGTAGCACTTTCGTTTCGAAAGTTAGAGGCCGAACGTACTTCGCGTTTAAACCATCAAATGTGTCATAGCCGCGATAGTCATTCTTGTCCAGCCATTCAGAGAGCCGGCCGATAGAATCCGCAATTTGATTTTTCGCAACTCGGGCAGCTCCATTTGAAGAGCTTTCCTTACCAACAGATACCGTTATACTTGCCATTTTCGCTCCGGCGATTGGTTATTCGAACGAAGTCCACCATGTGTTGACCATGACGCAAGCGTCCAGGGACGCTTTCAAACTCCGGATCTTTGTTTCCGATCACCACGGTTTGAGCATGATCCAGCACGTCATCAAGATCCTCGACCATAAGCCGCGATATGTGGGGAATTCGGTTGAGAATGAAATCTCGGTTTGCACCGATCAGACTGGCGAGTTTCACATTCCGATCGAATATCCGCAAGTCGTATCCCTTGCCAATCAGGCGTTCAATGACCTCGATCATGGGGCTCTCGCGCAAGTCGTCAGTACCAGCTTTGAAACTGAAACCCAATACACCAATCCGTTGGTGCCCGGTTTGGGTGATCAGTTGTAATCCTTTTGAGACCTGTAGTTCGTTGCTCGGCAGTATCGAGTTGATAATTGGCAGCGAGACATCACTCGACTTCGCTTTGTAAGCCAGAGCACGCAGATCCTTGGGCAAGCATGAGCCACCGAAGGCGAACCCAGGAAGCAGGTAGGCAGAAGAAATATTGAGCTTTCTGTCCTGGCAGAAGATTGCCATCATTTCATGCGCATCAAGGGAAAGAGCCTTACAAAGATTACCAATTTCATTGGCGAAGCCGATCTTCAGTGCGTGCCAACAGTTATCAACATACTTGACCATTTCAGCAGTTTCCAAATCTGTCCTGATCAGCGGTGCATTGAGATCGCTGTACAACGCAGCTAAAACATCTCCGCTCTCCCTATCCAACTCGCCGATTACTGTTTTGGGTGGCGACTTAAAATCCTTCACCGCTGTGCCTTCACGTAGGAATTCAGGATTGTGACAAACACCGAAGTCAACCCCGGGAGTTTTCCCCGACACATCCGCAAGAATGGGTATAACGACGTCCCGCATCGTTCCCGGCAAGATGGTGCTACGTATCGCAACCACGTGCCCTGAAGATTTGTATTTCAAGGCCTGGCCGATTTGCTCGCAGATCCGCTTGATGTATCCGAGATCGAGGTTGCCGTTAGCCTGGCTCGGAGTGCCTACGCAAACGAAAGATACGTCCGTGTCTCGGACAGCTTCACACGGGTCAACCGTAGCACGCAGCCGGCCCGATTTTACGGTCGATGCCACGATGTCGCCGGTTTCCGCCTCGATAATGGGAGACTGCCCGCTGTTAATCAGGTCGACCTTCGTCTGGATCGGATCGACCGCGATAACGTGATGTCCGCTATTGGCAAAACATGCTGCCGAAACCGAGCCGACATATCCCAATCCGAAAATACTGACTCTCAAAACTTGCCCCCTTTGCCTCTAGAGTCGTGACTCTGTTTATTGATTTCGCTCGGTGAAACGAAACCTGTTCCCTGCGGCCACTGCTGCTTCAAGAAAAACGTTGAAACTGTTGTGCCGATTGTTCGCGGAGTGGCCGCTTGAATTACTCCACAAGATTTCGACTCAGACCAAATCACGGCTAGGCTCTTCGGTTCATCAGCCAAGCCTGCTTCTTGACATCAGTTCGCATCAACAAAGAGTCGATGCACATACTCGATGGTTAAAAGTCTGTGAATTTCGCTTGTATAATTTCGGTTTCCGGTGATGTGACCGTGCACCATATTTTCGACGCTCTTGCGATCCAGATATGGGCGTGAGAGAGTTCTCGGGTCCAGAAGCATCTCTTGGACATAATTTGAAAGCTGGTCTCGATACCAGACTCGATAATGAGCGAATTTATGTCGCCCGAGAAAAATGCGCTCAAGACGGAGTGTGGAAAAAAAGTAATCTACCTGTGCAAGCCACTGGGGCATTCCGTAGTCGTAGGCATACTCTGCTTTGAATGTGAACTCCAGCAGGGCTCTGGACAGGGCAGACCCACCATTCAGACCTCGATCTGTCGGAATGCCCTGCAAACGAGTATCGCCATCTTTAATCAGTCTGATGCAGTCATTGCTGTCAATAAAAATATCACTTTTCACCATCCCTGATTCCGGCGCGCGGAAGGACGTCCGAACAATGTCGTTGTCCACGAATGGCGACCGCATCGTGATCTGCGTCTCTTCCAACGCGAGATTGCCAAAATGGTGCCACGGAAGCTGCCGGAAGGCGATGAAGGACACCGCATGTGTCTGAAGTAGTTGACGGTAGGTCTGACTTGCAATCTTGGTTTGTTCTTCAACCTCGGGGTTGAATAAGCCCGGCATAGGATCCACAGGTTTGAAGGCCCGGAGTCGCCGAAGGACTTCACTGCCATAATTTCCTGTCATCCGGACCGGAGCGATCTTGGCCGCGTACTCGTTGGCGTAAAGATCGCACGCGCGGCTGACGCCTGCGCATCCGTCGGTCATGTAGACGGTGCGCTCCGCATAGCGTGCAAAGTCAGAAAGAAAATCGTCTCCGACGGGAATGACTTCATACGATTGCCCGCAGAGCTTGGCGATTTGCCGGGCAAGGACTACATCCTCGCAATCACGGAATGTGCCCCCAAATGAATAGCAAGGCAATGTGCCGGGTGCCGAGCGCTGCCAAGCCATGATCATTCTCGTGTCGAGGCCTCCCGTCAGCGAGAGTGCAACCGGTTGGCGCCCATTGAAATAACGCGGAAGTATTCGGGAAAAAATTTCCCGTAGCTCCTGATAATATGCCTCGGGATCTAGCCGGTCTTGATTTTCCCAATCTGCCGGTTGGAAAAATGCAGCTTTTTGCTGCAGAGAGCCATTCTCGAACTTCCAAGCCGACCCTGCCGGCAAAACTTGAATACCCTCAAAAAGAGTTCGATCCTCCAGAACGCAACCGCAGGAGATCAACTCGCCAAGACTTTTAGTGTTTATCGTCCGCAGTTCGGGGAGAACCGCAAGAATAGCTTTTGCTTCTGCCGCGAAATAAAAGGCTGCCTTGGCTTCATGATAATAAATTCTGTGCAAGCCATATCGGTCACTAAACAGCGTGATGGTCCCGCGCTCCTGGTCCGTCAGCAGTCCTTGAAACCGTCCGTTCAGACCAGCAGGAAATGTATCGTCTTCCTCGTAGAGGTGGGCAAGGTAGGCAGGGCCACCTGAATCAAACGTATGGCCGCGCTCCCGGAGCCGCTGAATGACCTCAAGATCTGGGTACTCTTCCCCTGAAAATACCAGACACACCTTCTGGGTTTCGTTGTAGATTGGCATCCCGGCTGAAAAAGAACCCTTGCGTGCAACCCAGCCGATATACACTCCAAGAGCTTCATTGATCCAGGTTCCCGATTCGTAAAAAGATTCATGTCGAAGTGCCTCAACCATTCGAAGCAACTCGGCCTCAGCGTGTGCTCGAGGCAATTTTGTGACCAAGCCCACAATTCCCGGCATTCGCCTATTCTCCTACAACGCTTCCCGTACAGAAGGAAATCTGCGGTTGTACCATACATCTCTGAGCCCCCGTAACTTGGACATAACAGGCTCAGGCAACCGGCTGGTCAAACGGTGCTGCAGGCCAAACCTCAATGCGACCTTACCCATAGCTGTCAAGGGTACATAGTAGCGGGGCACGTCAATTCGCTCGAAGCCATTGCGTTCTTTGAAGTCCGAAAGCGTGCTTCGTTGTTTGTTACCGTATGCAAAGTTCGAGTAGACCAGATAAGAGATGCCTCGATCGGCACAAGAACGCACAGCTTGTGCCACCAGGGCATTCGTCGGCGCTTTATCTCTCTCACGAATGAGAGAACAAATATTCATCAAACCCGCTTGCGTTCCAGTCTCGTCATAGACCATTTTTATGAACCCGATCAGGGTTTCCCCAAGGAACGCGCCAATGAAAACGCTGCTGTCCAAAAAACTCACTTCATCTTTGAAAACGGTATCGATGTCTTTTCCGTAGTGGGAAAACGGCTTTCCCTGCCTGACAGGACACTCGTTATAAATCTCCCAGATGCCTTTCACCAGGTTCCGGTCAAAAGGCACTTCACAGATGACCACACCCTTCTTCTGCGCCTGCTTCGCTTTGTTTCGCGCTTTAAACCCGATCTGTTGATTCCACCAGCGATCAAAGGTACTCACTCGGATAGCAGCAAAGTTATCCCATTCCATTGGGAATGGATATTTTTCCGAAGTGTCCGGCAATCTTTGAATGAAAGAGAATAAATCGATCCGTATCCCGCACGACTTCAGCTCCCTTAGCATTGCATCCGGGTCTTCTACGAAGTGATACTTGTCTGCTTCGAGACGCGCAGTGCGAAGCATGCGTCCTCGAACCCGGACCTCTTTCCCGCAGGCCATTATTAACTTATTCACAGATTATTCTCCGAGGCTCAGCGAGGCTGCGGCGATTCGAGCCGAGTCTCAACGTTTTAATTTTTTCCGGCTCGAGTTGACAGGTGGAAAGGACCAAGTAGCAAGAATGGCGGAGAGGGATGGGATTCGAACCCTCGGGTGACGTAGCCACCGCAACCGGCAAGCCGGCTGCTGCCATACCAACGGCGACCTCTCCAAAAATTTGTGGTTTTACAGGGGTAAGTATTCAGTCCCTCGACGGAAGCAAGTTTATTCCGGAAATAACTCAGCTTATCCAGCTTCTATTCCGTTATGTAGTATTCTTTGATCGGATTAATCCCAACGAGGGCGAAAAGCTTGCCCAAGTGATCGAAAAGCCTCACCAACAGATCCATGAAGCGATGCTGGCCAAGGATGAACGCGAAGGGGAGTGCCAGAATATAAATCGGCACCGCGGTCAGCGATTTGACAACATCGCCCACTCCGAAATCTAGATATTTAATGGTGTTCGCTCCTCTGAGCAAGGCTCTCCTCGCGAGAAAAGTACGGTCCCAGCGCACCGGTGGAACGACTTCGTAGGCGACGGCCTCATCGCACCATATAAATTTGCAGCCCTTGTCGATCATCCTACTGAAAAAATCTGTATCTTCTCCACCGCGAAACTCAGGCCGAAAGATAGGATTCTCGTCGGCCAAAATGCTCTTGTTAAGCAGGACGTTCCCCGTGCGAGCTTCTTTTCGACTCACGGTTGTACCTGTCGAGTAAGTCTTGCGATCATAAAACTTGCTCTTCAACACCCACTTCGGCGGCGGCTCATCGAAGTGCCGCTTGACAGGGCCCAAAATACCTGCAACATCATATCTCCCGAAGGCCAAATACAAAGTGACCAGCCATCGCTTGATCGGGAATTCGTCGTCATCGATGAACGCGACAAAATCACCGCTGGCATTTTCGATCGCCTTGTTTCGAGCCAGTGAGATATTCTGTTCGGGCACATTAGCATAGACGATTGGAATACTCGACATTGAGCTGAATTTCGAGATCATACTTTCGGCGGACTTCAACCGGTCGTTATCGGCAACGACAATCGAATAAGTAAACAGGCCGTCAGTGTCCTGCTGGTCGAGCTCTCGCAGCAGGCGCTCAAGCAGGTGAGGGCGTTTATAGGTACAGATGCAAACAGTAATGTGGCTCAGTTGAGTACCCATGATAGTGCGATGCGGTGCTGAGAAATCAGACCTCGTCGACAGCTGATTGTCGTTAGTTGCCATCTGCCCCCCGCTTATATCGATTGGCTAACGGGGAAGAACTAGTCATGCGAAGAAATTCTTCTCCAGTCAGGAAAGCATACTCATTCTGTGCGATTGGATGTGTTTCTACTTCAACAGCGAAGTTTTGGGAAAGTGAAAAAATCTGCTTCAATCGATTTGAAGGCTCCAGGGGAATCAGAGGAAAGAAGAAATCGGTTATCTGGTGGCGGCGCGCCAAGTATCGGTCCACCCACTGGCGATACACACGATTTACCAGCCCTTTCTGCCCAGACTGGAATGAAAAATTGCGCCGCACTCTGGTGCCAGCGGGCAGCAGCTTGCCCAAAAGCACATTCATACTGAGATGCATGTGGTGATGGCCATCTATTCTTGACGGTGGTATGCCGTATAGGCGCCGGTACTCTTCCAATTGGGCCGCAACTGAATACTCAAAGGACTGAATAAGTCCCGGATGAAAAACAGCCTGATTCATGCGGCGCCGTACCAGATACGCCGCAATTTGTTGCTGATGTTCGAGAACTTTAGCAGGTGTGTCAGGCGCCGAAAATGATGTCGTGAAATTCAGATGGAGCCCGACGTCTACGGCCTGGTCACGGGCAATCGCCGCTGCCCGTGCCGAGTCTTCCATAAACACCATACCGCTGGCCGAGGAGACTCTCTTTCGGCTAACACACTCGAAAATGCGATCTGTAGTTTCACGATCTCGACCCCAATCATCGGCGTTGATGATCAGAACACCACATCCAGTCGTAGTATGCTGCGTCTGTAACTCAGTAAAATGGGCGATATTTTCCAAGGCCATTCACCTTACGACGCAACACCCTGATGCTTCGATAGGATTCGGGCAGGCACTCCAACGGCTGTCGCTCCGTCCGGAACGTCTGTAAGTACCACAGCGTTCGCACCTATCCTGGCGTGATTGCCCACTCTGATGCTGCCAAGTACTTTTGCCCCGGCGCCGATCCTGACATTATTGCCAATAATCGGAGCCACCTTCTCGTCCCAGCGAATTCCGATGGTTACCTGCTGGTCGATACGCACGTTATCTCCGATTATGCAGCGGTAATCCAGCACAACACCAAGACCATTATGGCCAAAATGGATGTTCTTTCTTCCGATCTGAGTCTTATAGGGAATAAAACAGCAGAACCCAAATCTCAAGAACTGCTGGATCAGGAAAGGAAGAATGGGAACCTTCCAGCGATAAAGTGTATTTGACATCCGGTAAATGTAATAAGGAAGATTTGATTTTGTGATCATTTCATTGTTAGCGAGGAGTAGTATCCTGCAAGAGACTATTAGCGCCGCGTGCTTTTCCTGATACAAGGAACTTGTCGGTAAAGAATTTTCGCAGGCGCTCCATCTGCTCTTTGCCCCGAAAAGTAATGAATTCAGGGGATACGTCTCGCTGGCTCCGGGTGACAAATGCCTTGTAGTAGCCTGTTAAACAAAGTAATCCGCCCAAGATGTATGGGGGCTTGCTCATTTGATAGGTACACCGAAACAATTGCCAGACTGGATGCCCTCCGAGCCGATAATCGGTTTGACCCCAGTTAAACGGAAGCTTCAAACCTTGGTTCATTCCAGATCCCATCTTCCGATGATGAAAGCAGACTTTCTCGGAAAATGTTCTGGTTTGCCAGCCTTTCATCCGAGACGTAGTCACAGCAACGAGGTCGATTCCACCACCTCTGATCGGTGTGTAGCCTCCGATTGCTTCGAAGCATTCACGCCGAAACAGCTGGCAGGCTCCTGACACATGCTCGATGCTCGTGAATCGGAAATCGTAGGTTCCATTCCCTTCAGTAAAAGGTGTCCCGCCGACTCCCAATCTCGGAGTTGCCGCAAATTTGGTTAGGAGAAATTCGAAATAATCGCTATCAAAAGATATGTCCGCGTCCAGGCTGCAGATAATCTCAAAATTCAGAGGCTTCACACGTTCCCAGCCCGTATTAACCGCAATTACCTTTCCAGCAAAGTGTCGTTCACGGCGTTCGGGCGTCCGCAAGAGTTCGATCCATGAGTGTTCCGCAGCATACTTGCTGACAATCTCCTCAGTTCCGTCTGTTGAGCCATCGCTGACAATAATCCACTTGAGCGGGTGAATAGTCTGAGCAACCATCGATTGAAGCGTCAATTCGATGAACTGGGCCTCATTTCGTGCCGGGGTGATAATTACGTATCTCAAGGTTTTCGCCATGGCAACAAATATTACTTGTATTACTTGTGCATTGTTAATCGGTTCTGACGAGGATGGAAAAACACTTATCTATTATTTACGTTGCTGAATCTATGACATATCGCTATGCGGTTAATTCCGCAGGTGCAAGAGCGTTATTCGCTCCTTCTAGCCGCTTAAGGTGCATCTTGGACGTATACGCTGTTACTTCCTCGGCGACCCTGGCTTGCTGGTCTGCGGTTAGCTGCGGGAACATGGGGAGCGAAACGATTTCGGTGGCAGCGCGCTCCGTGACGGGGAAGTCGCCCCGCTGATACCCGAACGAAGCGGTATGCCTGCTGCAGGTGCAGTGGCACCGGATAGTGAATTCCTGTGCCGATGCCCGCGTCGTTCAGGTGGCGAATCATCTCGTCGCGGTCGGTCGGTGCGCACCACGTACAGATGATAGACTGCGCGCGACCAGGAGGGCTCCGAGGGACAGATCACGCTATCGACATCCGACAGCAGGCGGTTGTACTCGGCTCGCATGTTCTCGCCGCTGAGCGTTCCATTCAGACAGACGCCGCAGCTTGACGTGCAGCAGTCCGGCTTGGATCGCGTCCAGTCGTCCGTTGTAGCCTTCCACGTCGTGGTAATACTTCTTTGCCTGGCCGTGATCGCGCAGCATCTTGATTTTGTCGGCAACGCGAGCATCATTCGTAGTCACTGCACCTGCTTCGCCGCACGCTCCCAGATTCTTTCCCGGGATAGAAGCTGAACGCGGCCGCACGGCCCATCGACCCGGCTTTCATCCAGCGGTTGAGCTTCTTAGAGAAGTATTCGGCGCCGTGTGCCTGGCAGGCATCCTCAATCACCTGCTAGACCGTACTTGCTCCGCAAGCTCCAAGATCGAATCCATGTCGGCCATCTGTCCGTAGAGATGCACCGGCACGACCGCGGTTACGGGCCGCCCACTCCGATGGCTGATGAGTTTGCCGGACTGCGCTCCGCGTGCACTGCTCTTCCAAGTACTGTTCGCAGCATCTCGACCGACATGTTGTAGGTGTGGTCGTCGATGTCGACGAATTCCGGCAATGCACCGGCTTGCGAGATGGCCTCCGTGGTGGCGATGAACGTATGCGGCACGGTGACTACCACGTCACCGGGTTGAACGCCGCACGCCATGATTGCGAACCGCAGAGCATCCGTACCACTGCTAACCGCAATAGAATGAGCTCGCGTCGCAAAAGGTTGCAAATGCCTCCTCAAAGTCCTCCACCATGGGGCCACCAATGAAGCCGGCCGTGTGCAGAGCTCGACGAAATACAACGAGTGAGTTCTTGCTCAAGCTCTATGTGCGGAGTAACCAGATCAAGAAAAGGAATGCTGTTCGGAGCGTTGTTAAGACATGGACATTGTGACCTTCCACAGGTCTGTTCGATGTAACGAAGAATCTTAGCCGGATTTCCGGCGACGATAGAGTTGGACGGGACATCTTTCGTGACGACGCTGCCAGCGCCCACGATCGCGTTTTCGCCGATGTTCGTGTTGGAAAGAATCGTGGCGCCGGAGCCGATCGATGCGCCTTTCCTTATGACCGTACGTTCAACCTTCCAGTCGGCTTCGGTTTGCAGACTTCCTTCCAGGGTCGTGGCACGGGGATAGCTGTCGTTAATAAACATCACTCCATGCCCGATAAAGACGTTATCCTCAATGACCACGCCTTCGCAGATAAACGTGTGGCTGGATATCTTGCAGCGCTTTCCTACGCTTGCATTGTTTTTGGATCTCCACAAATGCACCGATCTTGGTCTCATCCCCGATCTCGCATCCATAGAGATTGATAAACTTCGACAAACGTACATTTTTTCCTAGCTTCACGTCGTCTGCGATGCAGTTATAAGAGCTCATAGGTAAACAAGTGATCCCCTCTTATTTAGTGACTCACTTGCGGCTTCAAGCATTTTGACCACTCGGAGCCCTGCGCAGCCGTCGTTGATCGGCTTTTTGTCCACTTGAAATGCAATCGACAAAGTAAGACAACTCGTGGCGCAGTGCCTCGACTTGCTCAAGTTGCGGAGCCCACATATCGCCGGATCGGTAATTGACCAGCAGCTCATACATTCCCTCGCGGTTGGTGACTTCTACTCCTTTGTCGTAGACCTTGACCTTTTCGTCGGCCTCGAGATCGTTCCAGACCAGCATTCGTCTTTTCTCCGCCCATAAGAGTGGTCCTGACCTTGACCGGAGAGAGCCAGTTGACATTGATGTGCGCTATTACCTTTTCGGGAAAATAAAGGGTCATGTAGGCCACATCTTCATGACCGTTCAAATGTTTCTGCCCGGTTGCGACGACGGCCTCTGGACTTGATTTAATCAGGTAGATCCATGATCGAAAGATCATGCGGCGCAAGGTCCCAAAGAACATTGATGTCATGCTGGAACAGGCCAAGATTGACACGGGTAGCGTCGTAGTAATAGAGCTTTCCAAGGGTTCCTTCGTCGAGCAACTGAGAGATCTTCTTCACGGCACCGGTAAAGAGGAAGGTGTGATCCACCATGATTGTGAGATTCTTTCGCCGGGCGAGGTTAATCAACTCTTCAGCCTGAGCCGCATTACTGGTAAACGGCTTTTCAACGAATACGTGTTTGCCATTTTCCAGTGCCGCCTTCGCCAGTTCATAGTGCGTCCAGACCGGAGTGACAACTGCAACGGCGTCTATCTTAGTAGACGAGATCACCTCGCATGCATCTGAGGTGACATTGATGCCTGGATAAGCTGCTTGTGCGCGTTTTCGCGCAGATGGACTCATCTCGGCGATCGCAAGTACCTGGGAGTCTTCCAAAGTCGTGAGATTTCTCACGATGTTTGGTCCCCAGTAACCGTAACCAATTACGCCAAAGTTCATGATGATCTTCCCATTTTCAATTTGGAGATAATAACCCGATCCTTTAGCGAAAAAGGATCTGTCTGAAAGGATTAGGGAGGGAAAGTAACGAGGAAGGAAATCTCAGCTCATCACCGACGTTCACATGAGGTATTTGTCCAAGTTGGACATAGCTTCGCCCTGTGAGCTACAGCCCGCGTTTTACTTTGGGGTGAAGTCAAGTTGCGAGCGTTGTATGGATATACGAAGATCCTGAAAGCACGTTGAAGGCCAAAGTCTGTGCGACACCTGTTAGGGTCTCAATATGAGGATCTTAATGGCGGATTTCTCTTGGAAATTGCATTTGTTGCCGTCTGGAACGACACATGCAGCTCCCAAATGGAAGTGAATTGCACACACAAGAAACAATAGATTCCACTTTCTTATTGCCGTTCATTGAAAATGTTTTGCACAGGGATCTCGAAATCATTCCTGCTCTCGCCAAGAAATCATGCACAGCTAACACGCGCCTGCGCCCTGAATCACTGCGCGAGGCGTGCGCATCAGGATCTTGAAATCCAGCCATGGGGACCACGAGACAGAATATCGAAGATCCAAACGAACCATCTCGTCGAATCTAACGCTACTTCTACCGGTAACTTGCCACAAGCCGGTAATCCCAGGCTTGACTCCTAACACGCGGCGACGGTGCCAGGTTTGATAAGCTGCTAACTCGTATGGAAGTGCGGGACGCGGGCCAACAAGCGACATATCTCCCTTTAGCACATTTATCAACTGAGGAAGCTCATCTAGGCTCGTTCGACGCAAAAACTTACCTATCTTTGTGATTCTCTTATCGTTTGTTAGCTTATAGATCCCTTTACCATTGTTCTTGACCAATTCTTGCTCAGCTGCGCCGGCGATCAACTTGGTTACATATTCTTTGTGAATACTATGATCGTTGCTAGCGTGCATCGATCGGAATTTCAAAAATGTAAAGCATCGACCATACTGCCCGATTCGCTGTTGCCGAAAAAGCACGGGGCCATTGGATGAGAGTTTGATTGCTGCAGCAATTATCAAAAACAGCGGAAAGCAAAGAAATAACAAAAGCGCACTGCCGGCAATATCCATCAACTGTTTGACGCGCAGTTGTAGATCTCTTTCCTTGTCGATGCCGAATAGATCCGGATACAACGCCGGATTGCTTGGGTGCTCGCGATTGTCTTGATCCCAGTTATCAGGAAAAAAGTGCAGGGAGATGCTAACGTGATTGAATTGGTCCGAGGTCAATTTTTCACGCAGGGCAGCGCTGACTTTGCCCAATATGACGCTAAGGACTAGGCTTTTGTCTTTGGGGGCGAGCCCAGTAAACATCACGCCAACTACGGATTCATGTTTGTACCACCCGATGATATCGGTCTCTCTAATGGAAGTTGGTAAAACAGACAGAATATGGTCGAACGCGCTCGGAGTATTTTTCGAATCTTGAGGATTGTCAATTGCCAGCAACATAAGAAGAAACGGCTCCCCAGAGCGCTCCGTCCTCTTACGTTCAATTGCAATCATGCGTATGAAAGTCTCTTCCTTAAGCGCCTCGTGTGTGCTACTGGAGGACCAGCCAAGGAGAGGATCAGCAGTTTTCGAAACCTTATCCATTTGTAACAGAGCCACGATTGACTCCTCTCTGCGATCAATTTTCTGTTTTTGTCTGGCCGATTAGGAAGCATAGCTCAGGAGCCACATCATGCCTATGCCGTTTCTTTCTGAAATAACAAAAAAACCTGATTAGTTATAAGACGGAGTTCGCTTTTCTAACCAACGACTGAACCAGCTGGTTGTAAATCGCCAGCTGAACCGTAGTAATAGTAGTCATTGGCGCTCGCATTCGTGGAGCTGTTCACCAGCGCGCCCAATATCTTGCCGGCATCAAGAGCTTCCAGTCCTGCTTGTAACTTCCGTTTCACAGTAGTGCCTTGCCGTGTAGTAAGAATGATTCCATCGGCCAACCGCATCCAGACGCTTGTATCCGCAAGAGGTAGTACTGGCGGAGAATCAATGACGATCCAATCAAACAATTTCGTCAACTGATCCATCAATGCAGTTAGTTTTACTGATTGCAGAAGTTCGAGTGCATTGCTCGGGGTGCTTCCTGCTGGAAGGATCCATATATTAGCGCCGCCGAGATGGTAGATGGAGTTTGTCAGGTTGCCTCCATTCTCCAACAACTCGCAAAGTCCCGAATCTCTTCCAATCCCGAACATTCGCGACAACGACGGACGCCTTAGGTCCCCCTCCATTACCAGGATTTTCTGGTCTGTTTTTAGAGCGAGGGTGCCAGCCAGGTTGGCTGCGACCATGCTTTTGCCTTCTTGAGGAATTGTGCTTGTAATTAGTACTTTCTTGAGCGGTCGATCTCTTTGGATATTCCGCAACCTCACTCCGAGAAGTCGAAAGGCTTCTGCTGCCGGGGTACCCTTATCGACGAGAAATGGCAGCCGGCTTTGAGGAGTGAGCGAAACTTCTAGGCGCTTGAATTGATTAAGTAGATGGCGGCGTTCATCAATGAGCGAGAGATCGGGGGCAACAGGAACCTCGCATGCCGGCACGATGGGCGTCAATTTTTCAGCCAGGCCTCTGTTGTGATCGGGGTTCTGGGATTCGGAGTGCTCGTACTGAGCCGTGTTGTTCCATTGCGATGCCACTCGGCGTTCAGTACGCTGCAGCAATTCGGTTACTTCTGGCAATGTCGATAAACCAACACCACCTCGTTCCCCTTCCGCCCTTTGTAGTCCGTCAAATATATGGCTCATGGTCTCTCGTTTTCAATGTTTACAGCGATGCCCAGTTCTGAGCTGTTCGAGACAGGTCCTGCCAGATTGACATCCAGATCACGAGGAAGGTTTGTGACATTCTGGGCGTCCAAATCGCCAGCATTTTCGGTCTCTTCGACTGAAGAGATAATGTTGAGGCGAAACTCTTTCGCCACCTCCTCCACGACGTCCGGAGTTACTGTTGGTAGCCGTCTCGCGTAGGCGATAACAAGGGCGTTGTCGCAAATCGTATTGATCAACCTGGGCAAACCGTGAGAGTGATGATAGACAGCCTCAATTGTGTCGGGCGGAAACAAGGGATCGGGAAAGCTTCCACCAGCAATCTGTAACCGCTGTTGAATGTATCGATCCGTTTCTTCGGCATTTAGTGATCTAAGGTGCGTGCGGACTGCGATTCTCTGCTTGAGCTGCCGAAGTCCAATGGAATCGAGTTTCTCATTAAGTTCGGGTTGCCCCACCAATACAATTTGCAGTAGTTTGTCGTCATCTGTTTCAAGATTTGATAAAAGCCTAACTTCCTCAAGTATCTCCGCCGACAAATGATGTGCCTCGTCGACAACGAGCACAGTTGTCATTTTCTTGGAGCCCCGATTGACAAGGAACTGACCGAGGTCAAACAACAGATCGCTCTTATTTTTGCCAGAGGTGGGAAGCTTGAAATCAGAGAGAATGTATTGCAAAAACTCTACGGGGGTAAGCCGCCCATTAAAACATAGGCATAGGAGATATCCTTACTGTCTTTCAGAAGCCCAAGCAGACACCTCAACAGCAGTGTTTTTCCCGTACCTACTTCGCCAGTCAATACGACGAATCCCTTGTGGCGGCGAATGCCGTAGTAAAGTGCCGCCAGAGCCTCGCTGTGCCGCTTGGTTGGAACAAAGTAGGTGGGATCGGGTGAAAGATTGAACGGACAACGTGAGAGATGGAAGAATTCTTCGTACATTGTTTTTAGGGGATAAACTTGATCGTGAAATTGTGACCTAACTGCGTAAGTAGCTGATTGCCGAACCTGCCAAAATGGCAACTACAACCAGTGTGGCCATAGTCCATCCGACCAGAATTCTCCTCTTCTCGCTTCGTTCATTCAACGGAGTCGTAATCTCGGGAATTTCAGCCAGTATTGGCATCGACAATAGGCTCTTGATTTCCTTCTCACGGTACATGCGGCCCCCCGATAGTTCCAGTCCAGTAACCGTGAGGAAACCCAACGCTAAGCCGACGGCCAGCCCTATCCCGCAGAACTTCAATCGATTAGGGAAATCTGGTTTCAATGGCAGACTGGGAGGGTCAAGCGTAATAAATCGCTCACCCTGTTGCATCTGCTCCATGCTTGTGGCCATCGCCGAATCGTTCTGCTTTTTTAGGAGGTCGTCGTAGTTAGCCTTGGATTGATCATAGCCCCGTGTGAGGTCTGCCAATTCCTGCTCGCTTGTCGGAGCAGCATTTAAGCGATCCTGATAGCTGCCAACCTTCGCCTTCAAAGCGGCAATCGACTGTTCGCGATTTGCGATCTCCGCTTGGTTGGCTTGCAACTGGCTTTGCAGTTGGAGTGACGTTGCGGTAGGTGCCGGATCGGCCGTGCCATCACTACCAGATCCGCCTCCGATTGATTTATCCCCGTCACCTCTGGACTTCAGCTCCGTAACGTAAGTAGCTCTCGTCTTTTCGGCTTTAGCGATTTGGTCCTTCAGGTTCTCGACCTCTGGATACCTATCGGTATATCGGGAACTAAGATCCGCCAGCTTCGATCTAAGGCGAGCCAATTCCTGGTCAATCGCCGCCAGGCCTGTCGGAGTTCCGTCCGCCGTACGGGTCGTCGAGTGGAGGGATCGGGATTGTTCAATTAGTGTTTGCAGATAGACTCGCTGCTGTTTCGCCGTGTTGAGAGTATCCTGTTCGCTCTGCAATTGTGCCTGGAGCCCACTCAGAATCTGAAGATTGCTCGCTTCCTGAGATGGCAATTCGCCTTCGTGGGTACCCTTGAATTCCCGCACCCGGGCTTCCTGCTCGGTTAGAGTCGCGCGCGCATTCTCCAACTGAGTTCCAATGAACTCAGTCGTATCCTCCGACTGCTGTTGGCGGACTTTCAAATTCTCGTTAATGAAGAGATCGGTCAGTTCGCTCGTCACTTTTTGAGCAACGTGGGGATCCTGCGCTGAGAAAGAGATCCTGAATGCCGTGATCTGATCGCCATGCGCATCATGCACCAGTTCAATGTCGATGTCTTTACGCATCAGTTCGACCTTTTCATCTGCGGTCATCTGACGGCGGCCGTCGCGATAAAGATGCAGCTTGTCAATGATCAAAAGCAGCCGAGTACGACTCAGAATTTGTTGAGTAATGCTTTGAAGTCGCCCTTGCAAATCGTCGCTAACATTTGGCAGAACATAATTCTTCGGCATAGTGGGTTGTTCCACTAGAATCAACGTGCCCGACTTGTAACGTAACGGAAGAAGCCAACTCGCACCCCAGACTACAATCCATCCTAGGAACAATGGAATTAAGAAATGAGTGTGGCGTCTCCGTATTATTTCCAGATAATACGGAAGGTCGAGCCCCTCTGGTTTATGTTCTTCGTAAAGTTCGTCCATGATTATCTTCCCAGTGACCGTGTCAGTTGATACGAAATTGCAATAAACACACGATTGCTGTCGGGAGAGCCGGCTATTGCTTCTATGCTGCTGTAACTCTGTTGCATGTGGACATAGCCAAATTCAGCGGTGAGATGCTCGTTAATTGAGTATTGGAGAGACGCGACCCCTGAAAGGGAGTGTCCTCCCGAATTCGATGATAAGAGTGAGGTAGCATTTTTATTGATGGAATAGGTTGTCGCTAATCCCGTGGTCCATGAGCGCGCGAACCGCAATCGAGCGGAAGCATTCGCGCTGCCGGATTCGTAGGCGCCAGGCAAGCCGGTGCCTCCACTAACGGTTCGCATATAGGAAGCCGAAAAATTGGTGCGGTTTTTTTGCCAGCCGAGACTTGCCATTGCCGCAGGGACCAAAGAACTGGATGAAGGCAATGGAAACTGAGTAGCGTTGAAATATTGAGGTCCAGCTGCTACGGATATAGAAAAGGAGGGGCTCAAATAAATTGAATAGATGCCAAATACAGTGTGTGTATGAACCATGGTCGATTCGATTGATATACCGACCTGCGAATTTACTGGGGTAGACTCGCTGCTTAGGTACTGATAGGTTACGCCGATATACTGCTTGGCAGATATGTGGTGATTGTAAAATGCCGAGCTTCCGTAGGAATTGGAATTGTAGAAACCAGATGCCTGAGTTTGATTGGGATAACTGGTTTTAAGAGTAATTGCGTGGGCGCCAATCATGCCATTTCTATTGAATTGATAATCTAATCCCACGTTGGCTGTATTGCTGAGTTGGTCTGCGTAGGGCGCCACAACGTTTGCTGGAGGGGGTGCCAAGCTAGCCCCCCCACCGAAGGAGGGATAGAGCTGGCTCAGGGCGTTAGAACTTTTGTGGAATGAGTCCTGCAAGCTTATGGTCATATGGGGACTCAAGCGGTATTGATAATCGAGAGCAGCGGTCTGATCAAAAGCATTCAACACGCCGTTATGCTGATAAAAAGTAAAGCCCGGATGATAAGTCAACTCTATCTGTTGACGAGATGTGATTTGGTTGAGTGTGATCGCAGACGAAACTGAGTAAACTTCGTCGGCTGACTGAGTTGTGCTGCGACCCACCAACACATTGTCATCGTAGGCTGTATTCAAGTTGAAACTGGCAGCTACATAGTTTGAACGCATTTCAGACCCGACCAGCTTGGGATACCCCTCGCCGCTGATAAGCGGCGGTACCGCCATGAGGGATTCATCAGCTGATCTCGTGGGTACCTCGAATGGCGTCGAGCTTACCTGAGGTAACGCTGGAAATGCCGCGAGAAATATAAGATAGAAGTAATTTCGCGAATACATGAGTAGCCATCAGGGCACGAAAACAGTGTCGCGCGGTTCAAGTTTGACATTCTGAGTTGAAGTTTTGCCTTTGATAAAGTCCTTATAATTGAAGGGAATCCTAGCCTCACCACCGCCCGAAGTCTGCCGAAGAACATAAATTGACTTTTGCTTGGCGAAATCTCTAAGGCCGCCAGCGGTCGCAATTGCATCCATGACCGTTGGAGCGAGCGTAAGGGAATAAGTTCCAGGTTTCACGACCTGCCCGAGGATATTGAACTTCTTGCTATTAACCTGCTCCACTATTACCGTTACGATCGGTTTGGCTATGTATTTCTCCAGGCTGGCAGCGATATCGCTTTCCAGTTGCGGAGGTGTTCGTCCGGCCGCCTGCACCTCACCCGTGAGTGGCAGAGAGATCTTTCCGTCAGACCGAACTTGAATGGATCGAGTCAAGTCGGGTTCCTTCCAGACATTGATTGCCAGTACGTCATCATTACCGATGACGAAACTCTTGTCGTCCGCCTTGTTATCGGAAGAAGCCGGTGGGTGGACAGATGAAATCGCCGCGGCAGCTTCTTGCGGTCTGTGATTAGCTTGTCCTGAAGCCTGCACTTGACCGGCAAGAGAACCGGAAAGAGCGGCTACAAGAAGCACCCATCGTTTTCGGTGATCCACACTGCTTTTCAAAGACAGCTCCTTGGGTGAATGATTCCGAGAAGTCTTAGGCTTCTGCAGACTGGTACACGTCTGCTAAGTTTCGCGGCATCAGCGGTTCGACATCGGTGGCGTCAATTTCCACCGCTACGGACTGCGCCATCATCTCGACAGAAAGAATGAGACGATACAGATTCTTCTTGCGGGTCAATATTCCTTCGACGCCTTCAAGCGAACCACGCGTAACGCGAACCCGCTCTCCACATTTGAGGAACGGATGGGGTTCGACCCGAAACGGTCCTTCTACAGCCCTGCGGATTGCCTCAATTTCGGGTTCCGGTACGATGGCCACACTCTCGCCGTGGAACAGGATCATGTGTACCCCTGGAGTCGTCACAACCTGTAGTCGGCGATCCAATCCCCCGCGGACGAACACATAGCACGGGAACAAAGGCAGCGAAAGCAATTTTTTCCTATCTTTCCAGCGCCGTATTGAATCATAAAGCGGAAGAAATACCTCGAAGCCTTTTGCCGATAAAACCTCAGCCACAGTCTTCTCGTGCTGATGGCGTGTGTAGAGCACCCACCACGCAGGAGTTCCCTGCAACTCCGTCTCAATACCTTGCTCTGTCATCGTGCGTGGCCTCTCCGACAATTCGACAAAACCTGCAATATTTCTTCACAAAGACAAAGCTCCGCCCTGTGAGCTACAGCTCATCTTTTTCCAAAGGGTTATTCGTTAGTTACTGCCTGCGGCGGGGTCGTCACATTCCTGGAAGAAAAGCACAGCTCCGCCCTGCGAACTACACCAAACGCTTACTCTTTATCATCTTGTGCTGACTACCAAGGCAATTAGCACTTTAATGACCATAATGCTGAGAAGTCCGGTAACAACCCGCAATACCAGCATTTATTGAGGATTTTTGAGAGATCAGTACTTTGGTAACGGTGGCCTTATTTTGCAAATAATTGTCGAATGTCAAGAACTTGCACACAATACATAACCTAAAGTGCACATTTTTTCTCTTAATGCTGGGTGGATGGACAACGAGTTCATCCTAATTGGCATCTACCGCGCCGCAATAAGACAAATGGCTCCTAAACTAATCTCTAACCAAAGTTAGACAAGATCCATAATGCTGCAAGTTGCTGACTTTTTCTGTGGACAGATCTCCGCGGCCGCTTTGCTGACGAAGCGGAAGCGATTCTCTTTCCGTCCAGGACCTGCGCTGCTGTAAGGCGAAACGGCAATATCACGCTAGGGAACCCGTCGAGGGTCGGGACGACGCGATCACCGAACGAACTCGCCATTGTTCCGCTAATAGGCAACTAAGGACCTTAAGACGGGCTCCAATCTCGTCGAAGAGGCAATCCATATGGAAGTACTTGGTAGTGGTCAAACTTGACCACTACCAAGTATCTTTTTCGGTTGACGAAGGATGCGAGTTGCGCATACAGTGTTGCCGTTAAGAAATCGTTTACAGGAGATCTACCCAGTTCTTGGAAAACGTTTCCCCGAAACATGCATTTTGGTTTCGGATACTTTTGCAGATTGCTTTTACTTGAGGAGGTTTCGATAATGCACAACACACTTAGGTTTTCCCGGTTGTTTCTTCTTGGCGGCCTGTTGTTGATCGTTCACGGCGCACTCGCGCAATTCAGCGGAACAGTCTCCGGTGTAGTCGTTGATCCAAGCGGAGCCGTTGTGCCGGGGGCCACGATGGCGCTTCGCAATACCGCGACCAATGAACAGCGCATCGTAACGTCGACATCGACCGGTATTTATCAGTTTGTCAGCCTGGCTCCGGGTTCCTATGAGCTTTCAACAACGATGAAGGGTTTTTCGGGATCGAAGATTGCGCTGACGCTTGAGACCAATCAGAACCTAAATCTCCCGGTGAACCTTACGGTTGGCGCCTCCACCGAAGTTGTGGAGGTTACGGGGCAGTCTGCTCTGCTTGATACGGGCGATACTCGTCTTCAGGAGACGCTACCGACTCAGACTCTCTCTGCGCTGCCGCTCGCGGGCCGCAGTATGATCTCGCTCGTCACGCTTGCCCCCGGAGTTGTTGGAACCGGCGTAACTTCGAACGGGAGTCCGGGATCCGGGCGCGACAACTTCTCGACTGAGACTCAGGTCGATGCCAGCGCGAACGGGCAGGGCGCGGTCGGCAATATGTATATCGTCGATGGTCTGGACGTCAGCAGCTCAATTCGCCCTGGTGTGTTGAATATGACTCCAAATCCTGATTCCATTCAGGAGGCGACCGTCCAAACGAACACCTACAACGTTGACTACGGGCGTTCCAGTTCGATTCAGATGACGATGACCACCAAGTCTGGAACAAATCGCTATCACGGAAATGCCAGCGACTACTTCACCTATCAAAACTTCCTTACCCGAACGCACTTCAGCGGTGCTAGTTACAAGCCATTTCATAGCAACAACATCTCGGCGACGATTGGCGGGCCAATCATTCCGGGCCACGAGGCTGGTTTTTTCTTTTTCGCAATTGAACCTTATCGGGCATCGACTGCGACAGGTGGGGCAATTAACTTCAATGATCCTGCTTTTGCCGCCTGGGCCAAAGGCGCTTTTCCCAACACAATCGGAACCGGGCTGCTCAACACCTACCCGGTAAGCAACGTCTCCAATGTTCAGGTGGTGAAGACAGCTGCTGCGTTTTTTCCGGTAAATACATCAGGCAGTCCGATTTGCGGTACCCCATCGACGTTCAATCTGCCGTGCGCCACCCCGATGTTGGATAGCGGAAACTATGCAGATACGGCCTACCGTAACGGCGATCAATACAACGTGCGCCTCGACAAGAATTTTGGCAAGGAACGTCTTTATGGCACCTATTACCGCACCACGCTGAATAGCAACACCGTCAATCCACGCGCGGCTTTCAAAGCGACGAATACCTTCAGCCAATATGCCATTCAGGTCAACGAAACTCACACCTTCAGTCCAAACACATTAAACGAGGCGTCCTTTGCAACGATGCGTGTGGAAGGCGTTCAGCCCGCAACCGGTCTATTTAGTGTTCCCGTAGTCAATATCACAGGCGGAGGACAAGGGTTTGGTTCTGGTTTTGCTCAGGGTGACTTTATCCAGCACAACTATCACTGGCGCGATGTTCTGACCCATGTCTTCCACTCGCACAACATCAGGGCGGGATACGAGGGACTGTTCGCCGATGACGTTGAGGTATTCAACGGACCGTATGACCAGCCGACCTTTAACTTCAACAGTCTTCTTGATCTCGCAAGAGATAATGTTTTTACAGAGAGCGGCGTAGCCTACGACCCAGTCTCCGGGCAGAAGACGCAGTATAGCTGGGATGCCGCAGGCATTACCCACGGGGCTTTCCTCGAAGACACCTGGAAGGTCAACCGCAAGCTGACTCTCAACTATGGACTTCGTTGGGATGATTTTGGGAATCCGTACTCGCGCACTCCGAGCACGGCCTTCGGCAATTTCTTCCTTGGACCTGGAGCGAATCTGCAGACTCAGATTGCGAACGGCTCTGTGGTGGAACACCATCACGCTTTGAACCGCTCGATTACCGACGTTTTCAGCCCGCGCATTGGAGCGGCGTGGGATCCGACTGGAAATGGAAAGTGGGTTGTCAAGGGAGGGTTTGGGTTCTTCCATAACTGGCCAACCCTTGCGAATCTCCAGGAGCAGTATCGCGGCAATCCTCCCGGGAATATATTCCCGACTTTCCAGACCGGTACTTCGTCTCCTGCGCCAATTTTTTCGCTGGGAACCTCCAACAGTAAGCCATTTGGTTACACCTATCCTACTTTGCCGGCAAGGCCTCTAACGCCGCAGGGAGGAATCGTCGGGCTTCAGTTCGGGATTGGCGGTATTGATCCCAACCTCGTCTCCCCCGTCACCTATACCTATTCAGCAGCTCTCGATCGCGAGATCGGCCGAAATTTTGTAGCCTCAGCGATCTATAGCGGAGCCAATGGTCGCAATCTTCTCTCTGGTGGCGGCCAGGTCTTTAACGTCAGCTACGGACAGGACATCAACGTAGTGTCTGGCGACCTGATTGCGCACAACAGTCTCGCGCCAACCCGGCTCAACACCAGCTTTGGCGCGGTCAACTATACGCAGAACGATCGCGTATCCAACTACAACGCATTTATCGTTGCCCTGCGAGGGCGGTTTGCTCGAGCCTTCTTCAACGCTTCTTACACGCACTCCGCGTCTAAGGATGACACGCAGGTCTATCCCACCTATATCAACCCTCACCAGTACTACGCGCCGTCGATCTGGGATGCTCCGAATCGGTTCTCGCTTGCCTGGAACTATGAAATTCCGGGTTACAACAACGGCGAAGGTTTTGTAGGCAGAGTATCAACCGGATGGCAACTCAGCGGAACTACAATTCTGCAGAGTGGCAATCCGATTACGGTCGCATCGAACGCTCCCTTCGCACCTTTGAAGAATGCCAGCGGTCAGTTCATCGGCTATGCCCCAAACAGCGGAGACTACAACGCTGATGGGGATAACCGCGACTATCCGGATGTGCTCAGCTACAGCTACAAGAACAGCAGGCAAGACTATCTGAACGGAATCTTTACGGCCGCAAATTTCGCGCAGCCGGCCTTTGGCAACGAAGGAAATGAGCGGTATAGTGCTTTCCGTGCGCCCGGGGTCCAGCAATGGGATGTTGCGGTGTTGAAGAATACGCGTATTAGGGAGTCGGTAAACTTCCAGCTGCGGTTTGAGTTCTTCAACTTCTTCAATCACCCCAACCTGACCAACGTGGACGTCAACCTGCCGGACGGCAACTTTGGCAAAGCTACAGGCCAAGCTACCCCACGCCTCCTCCAGATTGGCGGCAATCTAACCTTCTAAGTCCCCAAACAATAGCTGCGGCCGGTTCTGCGCCGGCCGCAGTATTTTTTGCCCACTGAAGAGTTATCGTAGGAGCTATGAAGTCGGCTCGCATCAAGTCGAATCTCGCGGCAGGGAGTCTTTTCCTTTTTTCGTTTCTCCTGACTGGTCGCTCTCAATCCTTCGCACAGCAGCCCTCATCACAAAAACAGGAGATTTATAACCTTCTCGCCACTCATCACTTCCAAGAGGCAGAGCAGGCGGCCAACACCTATCTTTCTCGTACTCCGGGAGATTGCGGCGTCAACGTTCTTCTTGGCCTGGCACTTCGCGGAGAGAGCAAGTTCGAACCTGCATTCAAAGCGTTTCAGACCGCGATGAGCCAATGTCCTCAATCGCTTGCTGCGATCGAAGGTGCCGCGGAGACTGCGTTTCTGCTGAACCGGACAGAGGCGAAGGACCTCGTCACGCAAGTCATCCGGCTTCGCCCGGGGGACGAGACCGGCTATGCGATGCTCGGCGCGATCGATGCCCGCAACGGTGACTGCGCCGGCGCGGTGGAGAACTACGCGAAGGCGCCGAGCCGTGTGAATGGAAACGCAGCGGCCTTACGGCAATACGGCGGATGCCTGGTTTCGCTTGAGCGTTCTTCGGAGGCTGTGCCGCAACTGTCGAGACTGCTTGTTCTTGAAGAGAGCAGCACGAATAGAATCGCTCTCGCGCGTGCGCAGGCGGCCGCAAAAGACCGTCCCGCGGCTCTTGCGACGCTCCGACCTCTACTTGGCGCGGATTCTCGAGATAATGTCGCGTTCTTACTTGCTGCAGAGCTTGCAGAGGCTGACAACAACACACCGCAGGCTGTCGAATGGTTTCGAAAGGCAATCGAACTGAACCCAAAGGATGCGAGTGCATATCTCGCGTTTGCAGAGATGTCGTTCAATCACGGTGCTTTCAAAGTAGGCGCCGACTTTCTCTCTCTCGGCATTCAACAACTTCCATCCGAGGCCCGTCTTTACCTGGCACGCGGGGTGCTTGAGGAGCAGATGACCCAGATGGACGCCGCACTTGAGGACTTTGAGAAGGCACATCGTCTCGATCCACAGCTATCTTTTGCCGAAGATGCGATGGGCATGCTTTTCAGCCAGAAGCACGACACAGCCGCAGCTCTCGATCTCTTTGCGAAACAGAGCCAGCTTCATCCTGACGATCCGCTACTGCAATACCTCTACGCCGAAGCGCTTTCGCAGGCCGAAAATACGGAGGAAGACGTTAGGGAAAAGGCGATTGCAAGCGCGCGACGGGCGGTACAACTGGAGCCCGGCTATCAGCCCGCACGGGATCTCTTATGTGTCTTGCTGCTTCGGAAAAATGATTTTGCTGGCGTTATCGCCCAGGCGCAGGAAGCCACGAAACGCGATCCTTACGACGAAGTGGCTATCTATCAAGAGTTGCTGGCCGAACACAAGCTGAATCATACCGATAGAGCGGCGGTTCTGGTAAAGCAGTTTCAAGAGGCAAAGGCGCACAATCAGCAAACCAAAACCAAGTACCTCCTTCAGGAGGCGCCGCCTGCGCAAGAAGTACCCAATCAATAGCGATTTACACTGCTTCTTCGAGAGTGCTACTCTCAAGTCGCTTTCTAAGACAGGTTGCACCCGTCGTAAGAGAAAACGATTACTGAGCCCCCCCCCCTTCTATGGTCCAGGACCACGCACTGAAAGGAATCTTCATAAAAATGTCCAAGTCAACTCGTCGAACCTTCCTTAAAACCAGTGCAGCCCTCGCTGCCGGTACCGCCGTCTTCCGTAACGCACAAACGTTCGCCGCACCGCCCTCCTCTGCCCCGGGAACACCGCTCACCCAGTTCGACTACAAAGATGTGCAACTTCTCGACGGCCCCATGCTCGTGCAGTTCCAGCAGAATCACACTCTCTTCATGAACCTCAACGAAGACAGCATTCTCAAGCCGTTCCGCCAGCTTTCCGGCTTGCCCGCTCCGGGTGAAGATTTAGGTGGCTGGTACACTCCATCGAGTCTCTTTGACCCACCGAAAAATATGACCGGCTACGTTCCCGGACACACCTTCGGTCAATGGGTCTCCGGACTCTCTCGCGCTTACGCCGTCACAGGAGACAAGGCGACTCAAGCAAAGGTCCATCGTCTGGTTGCAGGCTTTGCCCCCACCATCAGCCAGAAGTTCTATTCCGACTATTGCCTCCCAGCGTACACCTTCGATAAAACCAACTGCGGTCTCATCGACGCGCATCAGTTCGCTCAGGATCCGCAAGCCTTCGCGGTTCTCAACCGGGCAACCGATGCCGTCCTACCGTTTCTTCCTGCCAAGGCTCTCGACCGCACTGAGATGGCCGCCCGTCCACACAAGAATATCTCCTGGACCTGGGATGAAACCTACACTCTGCCTGAAAACTTCTATCTCGCCTACCAGCGCGGAGCCGGCGCTCGCTACCGCCAGCTTGCCCAGCGATTTCTCCAGGACGACACCTACTTCGGGCCACTCTCGAAGAACATAAATATGTTACCTGGCCAGCACGCCTATAGCCACGTCAACGGGCTCTGTTCCGCCCTGCAGGCTTACCTTACCGACGGCAGCCAGATGCATCTCGATGCCGCCCGCAACGGCTTTGCCTTTGTTCTGCAGCAGAGTTATGCCACGGGCGGTTGGGGTCCAGACGAAACCTTCCAGAAACCCGGTACCGACGGACTCGCCGACAGCCTCACCAAGACCCACAGCACCTTCGAAACTCCCTGCGGCGCTTACGGTCAGTTCAAAGTCACTCGCTACCTCATGCGTGTCACCGGCGACAGCCGCTACGGCGACGCAATGGAGACCATCCTCTACAACACCATCCTCGGCGCGCGGCCCATCCGTCCTGATGGCGTCAGCTTCTACTACGCTGACTACAACAACCACGACGCCAAAAAGGTCGACTACGAACAGAAGTGGCCGTGCTGCTCTGGCACCTTCCCGCAACTCACTGCCGACTACGGCATCAGTTCTTATCTTCGCAGCCCCAACGGTATCAACGTTAATCTCTACGTCCCTTCGCGTGTCACCTGGCAGCAGGGAAGTGCACACGCCACGCTTACACAGCACACGCAATATCCCGCCAACGGCGACACAAGCATGAATCTCACGCTGTCGCACCCCGAGCGCTTCACGGTCGCCTTACGCATTCCTGCATGGGCGGGCCGTAAGACGAAAGTTACCGTCAATGGCAACGCCGTAGGCACGACTCTTACACCCGGCACCTGGGCCAGCATCGACCGTACCTGGAAAGATGGCGACCGCATTGAGCTCGCTCTCGACCTGCCCCTTCGTCTGGCTCCGATCGACGACCATCATCCCCAAATCGTCGCTCTGCTCTATGGTCCCGTCGCCCTTTTCGCCATCAACCCCGCACCTTCTGCCATCACTCAAAAGCAACTCCTCGCTGCTCAGCGGATCGGCAACTCCTCCGCTTGGGAGGTTCCAACCGGCACCGGGAAGGTTCGCATGCTGCCCTACGCCGACATTAAAGATGAGACCTATCGTCTCTACCATCAGATCTAGAACGTTGCTCCGTGTATTTTTTTGCGGAGCCCCGGTGTTGGGAAAACGTTCTCTTGACTGTTAGATCAGGAGAAGACTAGAAAGTGTACCCAAGGATTTTCCGGAGAAATGGTTATGAAAAACAGGGTATCCCGTCGAAAATTTATCGCCTCCGCCGCCGTCTCGATCGTGCCGTCCGCGCTCGCCTGCGCCCAGCCCAAAGGTGGTGCACTGCTCTCATTCTTTGCCGAGGAGCAGCAGACCTCCAAATCCCCGACAAACTGGAAGGATGCCGGGGTGATCGATCTGTCCAACTCTCCTTATGCCAAGTTGAAGACGATACCGGTAAAAGCGGTCGTGATCGAAGACGGATTCTGGTCGCAGCGGCGCAAGATCAATCTGACATCCAGCATTCCCAGCATGCACACAGAGCTGCTGGATCATGGCCGCATGGATAACTTTCTGCGTCTCAAGGGCAAATCCAATCAGCCGCAGAAGGGGCCGGTCTTCTCTGACTCCGATATCTATAAATGGACCGAGGCCGTCGGCTTTCAGTTGCAGAACGGAGACCAGCCCGAGCTGCGGAAAACGACGGATGCGATGATTCGCGACATTGTGGCGATCCAGGAGCCGAGCGGCTACCTGAATACCTACTACAACGAAGATCGTAAACCGCTCCGTATGCAGTATGACACCCAGACCACGGGCCATGAACTGTATTGCATCGGCCACATGCTGCAGGGCGCAATCGCTTATTACAGAGCGACAGGCGATCCAACACTGATGAATGCAGGAATGCGTTTCGTCGACGGCTTCTTGATCCCGAACTACGGCCCCGGAGCGAACCAGAAGGGAATCGTCTCCGGCCATCCTGAAATCGAGATGGCATTGATCGAACTCTCCCGCACGACCGGCCATCCGAAATATATCGAGCTCGCAGGCTACATTCTGCACGGAGATTCGAGGATTCCGCTGAGGCCGCAGCAGATCGTCTATATGTACTGCGGGATTCCGTTTACGCAGCGAACCAAACTGGAAGGCCATGCGGTCCGCTGCATGTACGCATGTTGCGGTGCCACGGATTACTATCTTGAAACAGGCGATCAGGCTTATTGGAAGACGCTCAATGTTCTTTGGGACGATCTCAATGCGCATCAGCTCTATGTCAACGGTGGCGTTGGCGCGCGTGCGGCCGGCGAGGCCTTCGGGGATGCCTATGAACTCCCGAACGCACAGGCCTATGGCGAGAGCTGCGCTGCCATCGGCAACATGATGTGGAACTGGAGGATGCTCGCCGCCTCTGGAGACGCAAAGTTTACAGACGTAATTGAGCGCGCCCTCTACAACGGGATCAACTCCGGTATGTCGCTTGATGGCACGACCTATTGCTACCGCAATCCGCTGGCATTCGATCCATCGGGAGAATCACGGGATCGTCATCTGGTTGAAGGGAAGATCCGGAACGCCTGGTACGACACAACGTGCTGCCCGCCTAACCTCGAACGCACCTTTGCATCGTTGTCCGGCTACTTCTACAGCACCAGCGCTGACGGTATTTATGTCCACCTCTACGATAACTCCGAGATGAACTGGCACCTGCAGGATGGCTCGGCCCTTAAGATTCAACAGAAGACGAACTACCCATGGAACGGTAACGTTAAGTTGACGGTAACCCCGGCGACGCCCAACGAATTCACGGTCTACCTTCGGATTCCAGGCTGGTCGGTGAAGAATGCGGTCAAGGTTAACGGCAAAGAGTTCCAGGGAGCCAAACCCGGACAATATCTCGCAATCAAGCGTCGCTGGGCGTCGAACGACACCATCGATCTGTCCTTCGATATGACAACCCATCTGCTCAAAGCAAATCCTGCCGTGACGGAAGACCGCGGCAGAGTCGCCTTCCAGCGCGGCCCAATCGTCTTCTGCATGGAGCATCTGGACCAGAAGGACCACGCCCCAGGCGTAACCGTGGCAGATTACACCGTTCGTCTCGATGGAACGACAACAACGAAATATGACCCCACTCTTCTGGATGGAGTCATGACTCTCTCCCATCCCGGAACAATCAGTAAGTCCGCCGATCCGGGTCTCTATTTCTCTGCCGAAAATGCAGCTAAACCGGTCGTGACACCAACGACATTGACGTTGATTCCTTACTACGCATGGGCCAATCGTGAACCTGCCTCCATGCAGGTATGGATTCCTTACCGCGACGCATAGTTTCATGGCATTTCTAAAGGCCGCAATCCGAGCTGCACAGGTTGCGGCACTTGTTGTTTCTATAAGGTAGCGGCTAGAACTTCACCACGAGCGGGTGGCTATCCAAAGTCACTGTCTTGTTGCCGGAGATTCCGACAACTTCGATCACGAGCGGCCTATGAGCCACCGGTTTCCTCGGGGAGTTCGTTGTTTTGAGAGAAAGCGTTCGGTCTCCGTCACTCCAGGCACATTGAAGCCTTGTGAAATCGCCGTGCTCGTAGTCGTAGGAGATACCATCATCCTCATAGAGAGTGAATTGCCCATCCGCTCCTGGATATACCCTCAGCGTTAGTGGTTCAGAAACCTTCTCGTCCGCGTACTGTTTCACCGGCCCGACGGGAAGAATCGAGCCTGCTTTGACGTAAAGAGGAATAGTCTCCAGATCCACGTCCCGCACGACATCTCTACCACCGTCGACCTTAGTCTGCGACCAGAAGTCCCACCACTGCCCTTGAGGCAGGTATGTCTTCCGTTGCGTCGCTCCCTTTTCGATCACAGGCGCAACCAGAATCGAGCTTCCCCACATGTAAGAGTCATCGGTTGCAGTCGCTTTCGGATCATGAGGATAATAGATCCAAAGTGCGCGCATGATCGGGAGTCCGGTCTCATGCGTCTCGGCAACGGTCGAGTAAAGATAGGGCAAAAGCTGATAGCGAAGGCTCAGATACTTTCTGCAGATGCCTTCGACTGCTGTATTGTGCAATTCTTCGGGTGTGGGCAACGTCGTTGCTATAAATTGACCATCAAACTCAGCAGGCCCAAAGTTGCCGAGGTTCCAACCCCACGGAAGCCGAAGCTTCCATGTGCGACCGTGGCAGCGAAATGAAGGGCAGAATGCGCTGAACTGGAACCAGCGAACGAACAACTCTGCAGTCAGCTCCTTCGTGGGAACGAATCCGCCAGTATCTGTACCCCAGTAAGGAATGCCTGAGAGACCGGTCGCGATGCCGACCATAATCTGTGCGGCTAGTGTCTTCCAGGTCGAAAGCGTATCGCCAGACCAGAGCCAGGCATAACGCTGCATTCCGGCATACCCATTGCGATGCAGGGAAAAGGGTCGAACATTAGGTTGAAATAACTGCGAGCCCTCCCAATACATCTGGTTGCGCGCGAGCCGGGAAGGCGGCGGAAGTTCATCCCCTTCATCCGGCCACCATGCATCGACACCAATGTTGTGAACGTCCTTGTGTTTCAACCAGTACTTCGCAGCATTGCTGGGGTCTTCTGCGGCGGCCCCGGTGTCATTCACACTTCCGTGAAGATCTTCAGGAGGACTCACGACGTGAACAATAACCTTGAAGTGTTCTTCGTGCATCTGCTTAATCATCGCCGCAGGGTCAGGAAATACAGTCGGATTGAACGTGAAGGATCCGTGCTCTGTATTCCATCCCGAAGGACAGAATCCCGTCCCCAGATAGATCATCGCGTCGCAGGGCAACTTCTTCTCGCGAAATGTCTCGCACTCGTCGAGTATTTCTGACCGGCTCTCCAGCGTTCGATGCGATTGCTGAAAGCCCAGAGACCACAAGGGAGGCATGTGCGGGTGACCCGCGAGATCAGCCCACGCGCCGAGCAATTCAGACGGCGTATCACCCAGAAGTACAAAAATGTCACGCGTCGGGGTATCAGGCGACGGTGTAAATAATCCCTGCTGTCCAGTCAGATCAAAGGCCCCGGTCGGGTGCGCGAAGAAGAGACCCCATCCCTCCGTACCGATCAGCCACGGTATCGGTACTCGTGCTCCGTAAGTCGCGAGATCGCCACGATGTTGACCATTCCGCATCGTGTCCGTCGTTCCTCTTCGATCGAAGGGATGCCCGCCTTCTCCCATGCCATAGAGAGGCCCGTCCCCAAGCCGGAAGTGAACAGTCCCACCCGGCGAATCAAAGCGTAACTCCTGGCGCACTTTGCCGGTTGCATCTGTAATCGCCAGCCTAAGTGGGCCCTCCTGTACCTGAATCTTATTTGTGCCCCAGCTCACTGTCCGTGAACCATCAGAGTTCTTGGGTTGATCGAGAAGCGGAGCCGACTCTCGGGGAACAATGCCGACTTCACTGGCTGGCCCAAGTTTCGACAGCGGAACCACTCGTACACGCAGGATACTGTCGCTGAACGCAACCAGTGTTAACGATCCATTCGCTGCACCCGCTTCAGATGCTGGAATTGGAGGCCCAAAAAATCCTGCGGCATTAATATGTCGGGAAAACAACAACTGCGCGAGCCCCGCGCCCATTCCCCCGATTACTTCTCTTCTTGAATGCTTCATCTCACCTCGAAACGGAGCGGTTGAGCCGTTCGCAGTTATGCTCAACCGCCTCTTTAAGTTGATCGAATTGCTAAAACACCTAAAGCTCTAACTCCAATTTTGTTAGTTTTCGCGAACTGTAAAGGTAGTACCTATGTAAAAAAGTTGTCAAGCACAATTAAAGTTCTTAGAGCATTTTTATGCAAATATTCGGAGATTTTGACCTGATTGGCATTACCCCCGTGAGAAAACAACTCAGCAGGAGAGATGATCATAGGAGGTATCAATTTCCCGCGCTCAACAAAGCATCATCTGCGTGACAACGAAACCGCTTTGCGAAACCGCTTATGAACAGACTGGCCAGAAGCCAGATGATCCCGCAGCTGGCGGGCCGTCTCCACCTGGTGGGAGTGAAGCAGAAGATTACGAGCATCGGTCAAATGATCGGTCATGAGACGAGAAGCAAGTTCCGGATTGCGCTTCTCGATCGCAACCAGGATGGGCTTGTGAAACTCAAGTGTATGCTCCAGTTCGACGAGCTGCGACGTCATCATCATCATGTTCAGCATCGCGCGGTGGATCGTCTGAAAAAGTCGCCCCGCAAGACGATTGCCGGAAGCTTGAAAGATAGCGCGGTGGAACAGCAGATCCGAGGAGACGAGACGAACGCGGTCCCTCTTGCTCTGCTCAAGATCAAGAATGGACTGTCTGAGTAGCGCGATGTGCTGTGAATTAGCGCGCTCAGCGGCTTTTGCGGCAAGTGCAGGCTCCATCATCAGGCGCATCTCAGTAAGTTCCTGCAAGGAGGTATCGTCCAGCAGGAACAGAAACTCCATGGGCACCGCAAGAACCGAAGAAGCATCCTTGTTGAGATAGCTTCCGTCGCCCACCTTCTGGGTAATGACCCCCATAATTTCAAGCACCTTCAGCGCAGGTCGCAGAGAAGAACGAGCTACGCCGAAGCTTGCGGCCAGTTCTCGTTCAGGCGGGAGCTTTGTGCCTGGAGACAGTAGCCCGTCGCTTAATAACTGCTGAAAACGCAGGATGAGCAACTGAGTGACATCTTCTTTGTCATTGAGGACATGCCCCACGTCCCCCAGTGTAGATTTTTCCGCTTGCCGCATTCTTGAATAGTGGGCTACCGGCAAATTGATGTCAATGGTTTTGTCGTCCATGATCGTTCCTTGCGTCCTCGATGAATGGTGCAACCAAATGGAACAAAATTAATTGTTTAAGATGCAGTTCAGCATGGAACGCACTAAGAATTAATCCTAATCTTGCAAAACCACATCAAA
Source organism: uncultured Acidobacteriaceae bacterium (assembly GCA_963770055.1). Lineage (GTDB taxonomy): Bacteria > Acidobacteriota > Terriglobia > Terriglobales > Acidobacteriaceae > Edaphobacter. The sequence goes on along the minus strand of CAVYOC010000006.1, from coordinate 851,794 downwards.
TTGGATAAAGCCAAATATTTTGCATTTTATTTAGTAATTGGAGGGAGTCGTGCCAATGTTTTCCGCGGTCCGTAACCTCCAAGGTCGTTAGAAATTAAATGCAAAAAAAATCAACATATCGACTTGACACTCCTTGATGTTTGGTACTACCTTTGGCCCGCTGGAAAATTCGATACAAGAAGAGTTTCAGATCAAGCAATATCGAGTCTCCGCAATTCCAGGAGCTGGAGGACAAAAATGAAAGCTCGCAAACCTGTCATGAGGATTCAGTATGTGTCGATTCTGATCCTCGTTTTAGGATGGACTCTCACCACTTTTGGCCAGGTAGAATCGGGACGTTTCGTTGGACACATCACAGATGCACAAGGCGCCGCGATCCCTCACGCAATCGTAAAAGCAACAAATACAGGCACGAATATTGTGCAAACCGCACTCACTGATTCGACCGGCGATTTCGTCATTACTCCCGTAGCGGCGGGAATCTATTCATTAACGGTAACCGCGACGGGGTTTCAGACGATCAACGCGGCAAATATTGAGGTTCAGGTCGGTCAGATCGTTCGCGAGGACCTGGAGATGAAGGTGGGTGAAGCCACCACCACAATCGAAGTAACGACTGAATCTGCATTGTTGAGTACAGATACGGCCACGCTCGGAACCGTCGTTACGAACCAGCAGCTTACCGATCTACCACTGAATGGGCGCGGTTTCTTCCGCCTTGCCGAACTCACCCCCGGCGCAGCACTTTTGCCCGCGACAGGGAATTCGCTGGCAATCCGGCCCGAGATAGTCGACGGAAACACCATCAGCGGCATTCGCGGGAGTGCGATTTCGTTCCTGCTCGATGGAGTTGATGTCAGCGAACAACATCAAGGCGGGACATTTATCCAGACGTCGATCGACGCACTGCAGGAGTTCAGCGTGCAACAGAGTCCCTACTCCGCAGAGTTCAACCGCGGTGGAGCGTTCTTCAACGCAACGACCAAGTCAGGTACAAATCGATTCCATGGCGGAATCTTCGAATTTATACGCAACGACAAACTCGACGCCCGCAATTATTTTTCCGCAACGCGCGCGATTCTGAAACGCAATCAATTCGGAGGCGACATTGGCGGGCCGTTGTCGATTCCGCATCTCTACAACGGAAAGGACAAGACCTTCTTCTTCGTCGACTACGAAGCGCAACGGCTTCGGCAGGGTCTAGTCGTCAACAGCACGGTCCCCACCGACGCGCAAAGAAATGGAGACTTCAGCGCTTCGGGTCTCAAGCCTATTTATGACCCAACAACGACACCCCGCACCCAGCTTAGTTGCAATGGAGTGCTCAACGTTATCTGTCCGTCCCGTGTTCCAGCTCAGGCGACGGCCGTTCTGGCTTACATCCCGCATGCCAATAGCGGTCCGACGAGTTTCAAGGCTGTTCCGTCACAGGCCATCGACTACGATCAGTTTACGATTCGAATCGATCATCAACTCAATCATGCCAATCGGCTCTTCGGGCGTTGGATTTATGTTAACAATCGTGAGACCGATCCCAATGCTGCACCACTTCTGAAAACGGCCTCTCTGACTTCCAACGGCCAGGACGCTGCGATCGGTCTGATCACAAATATTGGCTCTAATATGGTGCAGGATTTCCGCGTGCACTATCTCCCAAGCCACGTGCGACTCTCTGCATTCCTTCAAGGCTCCGACTTCAATGCCGCAAACGGCATCCAGGGATTCACAGGTCTCGCACGACCGGGAACAGGAAGCTCATTCCCCGATTATTCCTTCAGCGGCTATGCCGCGCTTCAAGGATCCGCCTTTGATCAGCGCCCAAAATCGCAGGACCGAACTGTTTTTGAGCCAACCGATAACTTCACGATCCTCAAAGGGCGGCATTCCATGAAGTTCGGAGTGCTGGTCCGCTACTACCAATGGATCGGGTATGACAGCTCCAACTATGCAGGCATCTTCAACTTTACTGGAGTAGAAACGCAGAATTCGTCAGGTTCCGGTGGCGATGCCTTTGCCGACTTTCTGCTCGGATACCCCGCTTCCGTTGCGCGCGCCTATCCTGGAGCCAACTTCGGCGGACAGCGTTGGTATCACCAATACTTCGCACAGGATGATATTCGCGTCAGCCCAACCCTGACTGTGAATGTGGGCCTGCGCTATGAGTACTCCCCCTGGTTGAACGGCTACAAAGGCCAGCTCGGCACCTTCGATCCGACGAAGTCCAAGCCGATCATCGTTGAGGGCAACACCAGCCAGGTTGATCTCACATCGCAATATGCGGCCCCTGCTGCGTACCAATTCTTCGGTCAATACATTCAAACCAGCAGCCAGGCCGGCCTGCCTTATTCGATCACCTACACCGATCGCACTCAGTTAGGTCCACGAATCGGATTTGCATGGCGCCCGCTCGGCAATGACACGGTTATTCGCGGTGGCTTCGGTATCTTCTACGAACCGGAGGGGACCAGTGGCCGCGTCAATCGCAACATTCTTCCATTCCTCCTTTCCGAGACAGTGAACCAGACGCAGGGTGTGGTTCCCAATCGCACCACGGCGAATTTTTTCCTTGGATCACAGCTCGGCTCAGCTTTGGCGAATCCGGCGATCCTGCCGACGCTGACTCATCTCAAAATGGGCTCCAATCAACACTACAGTTTTGGAGTGCAACAGCAGCTTTCACCAAAAACTGTCTTCGAAATCTCCTATGTCGGGAATCACGGAGTCCATCTCCAGAGCACGGATGACTTCAATGATCCGACTCCAGCGACCGGCGCAGTGCAGCCGCGCCGTCCCTATCAACCCTGGGGAACGATCACATTCGAGTCACAGGATCTTGGGACCACCTATCAGGCGCTGCAGTCGAAGATTCAGCTTCGTCCCAGCAATGGGTTGACCGGACTGATCTCTTACACATGGTCAAAGTTCATGCAATCGAATCAGGCTCCTGCTCTCGGCGGAAATTTGGGATATGAAAGAACCTATTCGCCGTTCAACACCCCACAGAACCTTGCTATCAGCGGTACGTATGTTCTTCCGTTTGGTCGCGGGAAAAAATACATGGCGAACAGTAACCGATTCGTGGATACGGTGCTCGGAGGATGGCAGGTCCAGACCATCATCGTGCTGCGAAGTGGAACCCCGTACACGCCAGTCGTCTCAACTGACAGGGCGAATACTGGTGTAGGGGGTCAAAGGCCGAACATCAACCCGGCAGGAGGATCGCCCACCTTCCACAAGTCACTGACCAGCTGGTTCGATAAGACTCGCTATGTCGTCGCACCCGCGCTCACGTATGGTCAGGTCAAAGCGAACACGCTTCAATCAGACGCATTCCGGCAATACGACGCGTCGATCTTCAAGAACTTCGCTCTGCCCCGCGAGTCGGTTCTCTCGTTTCGTGCAGAGTTCTTCAATCTTCCCAATACCACTAGCTTCAACGCTCCTAGCGCAACCATCGATGCCTCGTCCTGTTGCACGGTAACCGCAACCTCGATACCTTCTCGCGATATTCAGTTTGCATTGAAGTACAACTTCTAAATAAGGGCCCTCACCGATGCGTAAGCTTGCGATTGTTCTCTCTTGTGCCGCCGCCATGAGTGTGGCAGCGGCACAGACCTCTGAGTCGAATCCGGTATCGATTCAAGTCGACCTGGCAAAACCGGAAGGTCTCTACACGCCCATCTACAGCTGGTTCGGATACGACGAATCGAACTACACCACCATGAAGTATGGCAAACAACTACTCACAGAGTTGCACGATCTCAGTCCCGTGCCGGTTTACATCCGCGCGCATCATCTACTCACATCGGGTAACGGAATTCCGGAACTGAAGTGGAGTTCGTCGAACATCTTTTCGCTCGATGCGAATGGCAAGCCCGTATACGACTTTACAATCACCGACCAGACCTTCGACCAGTTTCAGAAGGCAGGCGTCCGCCCCATGGTCGAGCTGGGTTTTATGCCGAAAGACCTCGCTGCCACCGCACCGGGAGTGACCGACTACCAGGTTCACTATCCGGGAAGCACTATCTCAGGCGCCTCCAACAATCCTCCGAAGGATTATGCAATGTGGGGTGAGTTGGTGAGGAAGTACACCGAGCATCTCGTTGAGCGTTACGGAAAAGAAAAGGTGAGCACATGGTATTTCGAGGTCTGGAATGAGCCGGATATCGCCTATTGGCATGCGACTCCTGAAGAGTACTTCAAGCTTTACGACTACTCAGTGGCTGGAATCCGCGCCGCTCTCCCTAATGCAATTGTAGGAGGCCCCGCAAGCACCGGCCCTGCCTCAGAGAGAGCGAGTGCGTTTCTCGATAACTTCCTAAAGCATTGCCTGAACGACAAAAACGCTGCAAATGGAAAGCCGATCCCATTGGATTTCATCTCGTTTCATCCGAAAGGCCGGCCCACGGTCGTGGATGGACATGTGCGGATGGGTCTCGCAAACGAACTCAAGGCTGCCGGCGAAGGCTTTCGCATCGTCGCCAAGTATCCAAAATTCATCCACCTTCCAATCATTCTCAGCGAAGCCGACCCCGAAGGATGCGCGGCCTGCTCGATGAAGGTGAACCCTGCCAACGCCTATCGGAATGGTCCTCTGTATCCGACCTACACCGCGACGGCCATCAAATCTCTTTTCGCTCTGCAGGATCGCTACAAAGTAAATCTCATCTCAATGCTCTCCTGGTCGTTTGAATTTGAAGACAAGGAGTACTTCGAAGGCTTCCGCACTCTCGCAACCAACGGAATCGACAAGCCCATCCTCAATGTCTTTCGCATGGCAGGCCTTATGTCAGGTGAACGGGTAAACACCACCAGCACAGGACAGATTCCGCTGGACGATATCCTTGCTTTAGGAGTCCGCAACACCCCTGACGTGGATGCTTTCGCGACCAGGGCCGATCGCGAAGCAGCAGTGATGCTGTGGAACTACCAGGACGACGATGTACCGGCACCGGCAGCCTCCGCTCAAGTCACCATCACAGGAATTCCAGCAGGTGTAAAGAAGGTCCTGCTGCAACATTATCGAATCGACCAGACGCACAGTAACTCCTACACAGTCTGGAAGAAGATGGGATCTCCCCAGAACCTCACGCCAGAGCAGTACGCTCAATTGAAGGCTGCAGGTCAGCTGGAACTCCTCGATTCGCCGCAGTGGCTCGACGTAATCGACGGCAAAGTAACACTTGCCACAGAACTTCCGCGGCAGGCGATATCGCTCATGCGTCTGAAGTGGTGAAGCCGTGCCTACCATGTTGAGAAACGCCAATCAGACAACCCGCTCCGGCCGAATCACTATGCAATGGTATTTTGTCGCTTTGGTCACAGCGGCAATTGCCATTAGTTACTTTGATCGCCAGACCTTGCCGGTTGCCATTTCGGCAATTCAGCGGACGATACCGCTCAGCGATCAGCAATTTTCGTGGCTGCAGTTCGCATTCCTCATCCCGTATGCACTCCTCTACGCGGGCGGTGGGCGAATGCTGGACGTTATTGGCACGCGCCGTGGATTCATCCTGATCATGGTCTGGTGGTCGTGCGCATGTGCCCTGCATGGCCTCGCGATGAACTTTGGATTCCTCATGGCCGCCCGCTGCCTGCTCGGAATGGGTGAAGGCGGAGCGTTCCCAGCAGCAACAAGAGTCGTTGCGGAGTGGATTCCGACCGAGCAGCGCTCAACGGCAATGGGAATCATTAATGCGGGAACAGCGATAGGCTCCGTCCTCGCGCCGCCGTTGATCGGCATCATTCTCCTCACGCTCGGCTGGAGGATGGTCTTCTTCGCCGCCGGAGCCGTTGGGTTCGCATGGGTACTTTGGTGGTTTGTTTCTTATCGCGCTACCAACACTGCTTCGATCGCGACTCTGGATGCCCGCACGGTTGCACGCCGGCTATCGTTCACTGATGTTTTCAGCATGCGTAAGGTCCAGGTGCTCGTCTTCGCAAAATTCATGAGCGACTCAGCCTGGTATTTCTACCTCTTCTGGCTTCCAAAATACCTCTACGATGTTCGCGGCTTCGACGTAAAGCACGTCAGCTACTACGCATGGATTCCTTATGCAGCCTCCGGAGTCGGCAGCTTCCTCGGGGGATGGTTTTCCAGTGCACTCCTGCGACGAGGCCACTCGCTCGACTTCGCACGAAAACTCGCGCTCGGTTTGAGCGCCTTGTTCATGCCGGTAGTCATGCTCGTCCCGCATGTCCCGGTAGGCTGGGCGCTTGCATTGTTCAGCATTGCATTTTTCTGTCAGCAGTCGTGGTCCGGCTTGATCATGACGTTACCCGCCGACATCTTCCCTTTGTCGGCGGTAGGCTCAGTCTCGGGATTGATTGGATTTGGCGGTGCCATTGGAGGCGCGATCTTTGGCGTCGTCGCCGGTTTTCTGCTCGGTCACGGGTTTGGATATGGAACTTTGTTTCTTATCGTCGGATCATTTCACCTCATTGGATTTCTAGCCATCCTCCTTCTTGGAGGCAGGGTGCAACGACTCAAGACTCCGGATTTACTACCCATATAGAGCCAATCATGAAAATTACAGAAGTACGTACACGTGTTGTCCAGTGGGGAGGGAAGACCACGCCACTGCCTCCCCACTTTTGCACCAATCCGATGGACCTGGTCATGTTCCGGGAAGCCTCGATGGGTAACTTTGCATTCCACGGCTGGGTGCTCGTGGAAATCTTTACCGACACCGGTCTTGTCGGCCTCGGCAACGCAGCTTTGTCACCACTGTTGACCAAGAACTGCATCGATACCTACCTGAAGCCAGTGCTGCTAGGTGGAGATCCCTGGGACTCAGAGTATCTCTGGCAACAGATGTACCGCCGTACGATGGCCTTCGGTCGCAAAGGCGTTGCGATGACTGCGATCAGTGCAGTCGATATCGCCCTTTGGGACCTGATGGGAAAATCCGCTGGCCAACCCGTCTTTCGGCTGCTTGGAGGAAGAACCAAGAAAAAGATTCCCGTCTACGCCAGCCGTCTCTACAGCATGCCGCTCGATCAGCTTCGTGTCGAAGCACAGCGATACAAGGACGAGGGCTACAAAGCGATGAAGCTGCGTTTCGGCTGGGGACCGGTGGATGGCGCAGAAGGAATGCAGCGTAACGTCGAGTTGATAAGAACGGTCCGCGAAGTCATAGGAGAGGGCATCGACTTAATGGCCGATGCTTACATGGGATGGACCCTCGACTACGCCAAGCGCATGCTTCCATTGCTCGAGCCATTCCATCTTCGCTGGCTCGAAGAGCCCGTCATCCCCGACGACACTCGTGGATACAGAGAACTCAAAGCATACGGTCGCGTCCCGATCGCTGGCGGCGAACACGAATTCACCATCTTCGGCTTCCGCGATCTCCTTCAGGCGAACGCGCTCGACTATATTCAGTTCGACACCAATCGAGTCGGGGGAATCAGTCAGGCCCGCAAAATATCGGCCCTGGCCGAGTCGTATCAGATTCCAGTGGTGCCGCACGCCGGTCAAATGCACAACTATCACGTCGTCATGGCTAGCCTTAACTCGCCGATGGCGGAGTTCTTCCCGAAGGTTGATGTTGAGGTCGGCAACGAACTCTTCTGGTACATCTTCGATGGTGAGCCCGTTCCGGTTGACGGGCACATCGATCTTGACGACAATACGCCCGGCCTCGGCTTGACCGTGAACGAAGAATCGTTGAAGCGCTTCAGGATTATCGAGTAAGTCAAAAGGAGAGGGATGATTCATCTTGTTCAACTGAGCAACGGCCCGTCGCGTCGAGTGGCAGTCGTAGAAGGTCCACGACTCTGCTGCCTTCGCGAAGTGCAGAGCGTTTACGAACTGGTACAGCGATGTCTGAGTAAGAACCTCCAGCTAAGTGACGAGGCGCTTGACCTCGCACATGCCGAATCACTTGACTACGACGAAATCTATGCAGACACCTCCGAATGGAAGCTGCTCGCACCGATCGATGTGCCGGGAGCCCCATCTCGCCTGACCATCGCAGGCACCGGCCTCACGCATCTGGGAAGCGCAAAAGAGAGGCAGGCTATGCACCTCGACACTGTAAAAACAGCCGAAAAGGTAACCGATAGCATGCGCATGTTCCAGTGGGGACTCGAAGGAGGCCGCCCCGCCCAAGGCGAGATCGGCATCGCGCCCGAGTGGTTCTATAAGGGCACCGGCTTTATGCTGCAAGCCCCGTTCGCTCCGCTGACAATACCCGCCTACGGAGAGGATGGCGGCGAAGAAGCAGAGCTCGCTGGAATCTACATCATCGGAGACGATGGCATCCCGTATCGCATCGGCATGGCCACAGGGAACGAGTTCTCCGACCATCAGTTCGAAAGGCGCAACTACCTCAACCTCGCCGGCTCCAAGCTCCGCACCTGCAGCCTCGGTCCGGAACTCGTAGTTGGTGCAGACTTCCAGTCCGTCACTGGCGAGGTTCGCATTGAGCGCGAAGGAAAAACCATATGGTCGAAGAAGGTTGAGACTGGCGAAGAAAACATGTGTCATAGTCTCGCGAACCTTGAACATCACCACTTCAAATTTGAAGGTCATCGTCAGTCCGGCGATGTGCACGTGCATTTTTTCGGCGCTCACTCGCTGAGCTTTGGCGACGGCATAGTCCTCCAGGATGGAGACTGGATGGATGTTCGCTACAACGGATTTGGCCGAGCACTGCGCAATCCTATCCGCGTAGAACCGAAGAACCACAACCGTCAGATTGCTGTTCGTCCACTCGCCTGACGAGAAATAAAGCATAGGAGAATCCCGTGGCTGAAAATGTCGCACTTTTAGGACTCGGCACAATGGGTGCCGGCATGGCAACCAATCTATTGAAGGCAGGTTTTTCGCTCAGCGTCTACAACCGCTCACTAGCGAAGGCGAAGCCACTCACAGATTTTGGTGCACGATCATTTGCAACTCCGGCGGAGGCGGTCAAGGGCGCCTCGATCATCATCAGCATGCTGTCGGACGACGCCGCATCGCGCGCAGTCTGGCTTGGCCACGAGGGCGCACTCGACGCCGCGGAAAAAAACTCAGTCATGGTCGAATCAAGCACTGTAAGTCCGACATGGATCGCGGAGTTTTCTGGACTGGTCGCGCAGCGCGGACTCGAACTACTCGACGCTCCCGTCACCGGCAGCCGCATGCAGGCCGAAGGGGGCCAGCTCTCCTTCCTCGTCGGCGGCAGCGATGCGGTCCTGCACAAAGCCACCCCCGTATTGAAGGCGATGAGCAAAGAGATCATTCATCTCGGCCCGATAGGAAGCGGAGCAAAGATGAAGCTGATCAACAATTTTCTCTGCGGGGTTCAGGTCGCGTCATTGGCCGAAGGACTCACGTGGATCGAGCGCAGCGGCCTCGATCGAGACAAAGCGCTCACCGTCCTGAAAACAGGCGCGCCGGGGAGCCCATTACTTGGAGCGATCTCAGCGCGTATGGTTAGCCACAACTACGCTGTCAACTTTCTGCTTAAGCTCATGACTAAAGACCTTCTTTACGCCCAGAACGAAGCAGCGCTCAATAATGTCGAACTCAAAACTGCCGCCGTAGCGCGAAGTCTCTTCGAAACCGCCATCGAACAAAGTCTCGGCAACGAAGATATGTCGTCAGTCATCGAACCGCTCCGCAATAGAAAGTAAGAGCCGTTCAACTTAGAGACACAAGTATTTCCACTCGCTTGATTGGAGATCGAACCATGAAACCCCTTACTATTTTCAGTGGTCTTTTGTTTTACCTCTGCAGCGCCTCCGCACAAAATGTCTCGCGTCCGTTATATCTGGATCCGTCCAAACCTATCGACCAGCGCGTGAACGACCTCATTGACCGCCTGACCCTCGAGGAAAAGGCCGCAACAGTTCAATCACCTCAACACCGGCATTCCGCGTCTCAACGTTCCCAGCCTGGGGCGGCTGGAACCAGACTCTCCACGGCGTCTGGTCGAAGCAACCGACGACGCTCTTCCCCGCGCCGATTGCGATGGGCGCGACCTGGGATCCCGCCCTTGTTCACACCATCACCGACGCCATGTCCGACGAGGCGCGTGCTCTCTATAACGTCGGAGCTGACGGGCCGCGCTCGAAGCATGGTCTGGTCTTCCGCTCGCCGGTCATCAATGTCAGCCGCAATCCGCTGTGGGGCCGCATCCAGGAAGTATTCAGCGAAGACCCTTATCTCACCGGGCGCATGGCCGTTGCTTACGTCAAGGGCCTGCAGGGCGACGATCCTCAATCACCTGAAAGTCGCCGCCACCGTCAAAGCACTTCGCCGTCTACAACGTCGAGACGGATCGCCAGCACCTCTCTGCCGACGTGGACGAGCGCAACCTGATGGAGTACTGGCTGCCTCACTGGAAAGCCGCCATCATGGAAGGCCATGCGCAATCTGTCATGGCCTCCTACAACGCGATCAACGGTACTGCCGACGCAGTCAACAACTACCTTCTCACCGATATTCTGCGCGGCCAGTGGGGCTTTGACGGATTCGTCACCGACGATCTCGGCGGCAGTCGACTCCTGTCTGCGTTGCGCCGGCCGCGCATCACATCACCGAAGACCCTGTGGTGGCCACGGCAGTGGCGATCAAGGCCGGCATGCGACTCCGACGACATCCAATTCGAAACCAACATTCCTCTTGGCCGTGAAGCGTGGCCTCCTCACCAGACGTCGATGTCGATCGGGCGCTTTCGCGCGTGCTGCGCGTCGGCTTCCGGCTCGGCGCGTTCGACCCTCCGGAGATGAATCCGTACTCCAAGATCTCGCACGATGTGATTCGCTCCCCGGAACATCTCGAGCTGTCGCTACAAGACGGCGCTTGAGTCGATGACCCTGCTCTCGCAACCGCAACAACTTTCTGCCGCTCGAAAAAGCAAAGTCTGAAGAGTGTCGCCGTCATCGGCCCCGCGGGAGACACCGCACTACGAGACCGGCAATTACTACGGAACGCCAGCCCGCAAGGTAAGCTCCGTTGCAGGGACTTGAGGATGCACTCGGTCCCGGCGTAAAGGTGCGACTACGAGCAGGGTGCCGGTTTTATCGAGTCGGCCGATCCCGCCGCGATAGCCCGCGCCGTCGAACTCGCGCGTAAGTCCGACGTGGCGATTCTCTTTCTCGGAACGAACCTCAGAGTCGAAGCCGAGGGCCGCGACCGTAGAGACCTCAATCTTCCCGGAGCTCAGGAACAACTGCTCGAAGCCGTCTACGCCGCCAACCCCAAGACCGGTGCTGGTGCTGATGAATGCAGGGCCTCTCGCAGTCACATGGGCGAACGATCGTCTGCCTGCCATTCTCGATGCTTGGTATCCGGGCGAAGCCGGCGGCACCGCAATCGCGCAGCGTCCTCCTCGGCGACTACAACCCCGGCGGTCATCTTCCCTACACCGTCTACGCCAGCCTCGACGGCGTACCGCCTCCGAATGAATACGACGTGTCGAAGGGATTCACCTATCTCTACTTCAAGGGCGTACCGCTTTATCCCTTCGGCCACGGCCTCAGCTACACCCAATTCAAATACAGTAATTTGAAGCTGTCGCAAACCAAAGCTGCGACAACGGGAAAGGTAGATGTATCCTTCGATCTTCAAAACACGGGACAAAAGAGCAGGATCAGAGGTAGCGCAGCTCTATATTCATCAGGCAAAGGCAAACGTAGTCCAGCCAATCAAAAGCCTCCGCGGATTTCAACGCGTAAACATGGAGCCGGGCGAAACGAAACACCTCACGATGTCACTTCCCATCTCTCAGCTCTCCTACTATGACGTTGTCATGCATAAATTCGTCGTCGCACCGGGAACCTTCAAAATCATGATCGGCTCTTCAGCGGAAGACATCCGACTCAGAACAGATCTTGAGGTCAACTAGGCCCTTTCGGAAGGAAGCGCAGTAGAAGGGAGATTACAGTGGACAAAAGAGAATTTCTTAAGACATCCGGTGCTATGCTTGCCAGTACTTTGCTCCCTAAAATATCCGTCGCGCAGACGCAGTCAGAGGGCCACACCAACTGGGCCGGAAACTACACCTACAGCACGAAGAACCTCGACTTACCCAAGACGATTGAAGATGTCCGACATAGTGTTGAGAATCACATTCACCTCAAAGCGCTTGGCGCACGTCACTCCTTCAACAACATCGCCGATAGCAAGTTCGACCAAATCTCTCTCAAACACTTCGATCAGATCGAACTCGACGCCAAAGCAAAGACCGTCACCGTCGGCGCTGGAGTTACCTACGGCCAACTCGCACCGTACATCGACAGCCTCGGTTTTGCCGTCCACAATCTCGCCTCGCTACCGCATATCTCAGTCGTCGGAGCCTGCGCTACTGCAACACACGGCTCCGGCAACAAAAACGGCAACCTCTCGACTGCCGTTCGCGCCATAGAAATAGTCACTGCCGATGGCAAACTCACAACCTTCTCACGAGAAAAATTGGGCGACAAGTTCCTAGGCACCGTCGTTGGTCTCGGAGCAATCGGTGTCATTACGAAGATAACGCTGGATGTACAGCCAACCTTTCAGATGACTCAGATGGTCTACGAAAACCTTTCTTTTTCGCAGCTCGAACACCATCTCGACGACATTTTTGCCAGCGGCTACAGCGTCAGTTTATTCACCGATTGGCAGAATCATCGCGCCACCCAGGCGTGGGTCAAGCGTCGAGTCGATCAGACCCCTCACCTCGATTCCACGCCCGACTTCTACGGAGCAAAACCCGCAACCCAAAACCTTCACCCTCTCGCAGGCCACTCGGCGGAAAACTGCACCGAGCAGATGGGCATACCCGGCCCATGGTACGAGCGCCTCCCGCACTTCCGCATGAACTTCACCCCCAGCAGCGGCGCCGAGCTGCAATCCGAGTACTTCGTCCCCCGCAACAAGGCCTATGCCAGCCATACTCGCCGTCGAGGAACTCCGCGATCAGGTCACCCCTCACCTTTTCATCTCAGAATTCCGCACCATCGCAGCCGACGAACTTTGGATCAGCCCCTGCAACCACCGACCCTCGATGGCGCTTCATTTCACGTGGAAGCCCGAGTGGCCTGCAGTCAAAAAGCTGCTTCCGCTTATCGAAGAAAAGCTCGCTGCATTCGGCGCCCGCCCTCACTGGGCTAAGCTATTCGCCATGCAGCCCGCTCATCTTAGGCAGCAATACTCCAGAATGCGCGATTTCCAGGCACTCCTCGTACAGTACGATCCCAAAGGCAAGTTTCGCAACGAATATATAGATACGAATATCTACAGCACCTGGCAATCGTCCAAGAGCCATCAAGCGTAGCGGAAGAGAGCCTTGAACCCATAATCCATGTGTTGCTGGATATGGCAGTGAAAGAGCGAAAGCCCCGGCTGATCTGCAGTGAAGTCAACGACAGCTCGCCCGTAGTAAGGCACCACAACCGTATCTTTCAAAACACCAGCCGTCTTCTTCCCATTGATCTCGGCAAGCTCCCACAGATGCCGATGCAAATGCATGGGATGAGCATCGTCGGTTCGATTACGCATCACTAACCGGTACCGTGTGCCCTGTTGCAGCACAAACTCGCGATCATGCGGATAGGGTTTCCCATTGACCAGCCACGAATTGAATTTACCCATACCGCGAGGAATCTTCTCGAAGATCATCTCGATCGCCTGCTGCGGAGCGGGCGAACTCGCCGCCGTCGTCCCAAAGATCGTATAGTCCCATGGTGTTTTGGGGGGATCAATCCACTGAGGCTGATGGTGCTGTCCGGCGTACTCCACCACAACACCGAGCCCGGACTCCCGAACCATCTTTTCAGTCGAACCCAGAATCCAGATTCCCGGCCGATTCATCTCGACGACAACATCGATCCGCTCCCCGGCGCCAAGAAAAACCGAATCGAGCATCTGTGGCGTTGGCACTGGATTCCCATCCAGCGCGATCACCTTCATCTTATGCCCGGCCAACGCAACACGCCGGTTCTCAATCGCACTTGCATTAAGGAAGTGGATCAGCACTCGCTGGCCTTCGCGCACGCGAATCGGATCACCCGAACCCAAAGCCTTGTCGTTAAACGAGTAGGTCATCGAGCCGACCTCAAGCCCATTCGGATCGGTATTCAGCGTCGGGGGCTTTTCCAATAGCGGCCCGTCGTGGGTATCGTCGTCGTTGTCATCCATGTTGGCTGTAAAGAACGGTTCCCAGTCGCGCAGAGCGAGGAACAACTCTTGGTCGTAATGACCAGGGTCGTTGCCGCCATCGACGTAAACAAAACCGAATTGCCCCGTATACGACCCCTTGTGCAGATTGTCCATCGCCATAGCGTGCGAGTGATACCACCGGCTACCCGCCGGTCCAGGCGTTAGCTGGAACCGACGACTGCCATGCGGCGGGACAAACGGCGAGCCTTCCTCCTCCGTACCGTCAACTTCCGACGGAATCAGCATCCCGTGCCAATGCACTAGTTCCGGAGTGTCGGTATCGTTGATCACCTCGACCGCAACCGGCTTACCCTCCTGCATCCGTAAAACGGGGCCGGGAGCGGAGCCGTTATACCCAATCGTCGAGAGAATATGCGACCGATCGATCTCCACCGTCACCGGCGCAATCCGCAGGGTATAGTCGGCCTTGCCGTTGGACGGCGCGGCAGGGGACGTGGCGGCCGCCTTCTGGGCGAGCACCGGCAGGCGCCCTATTCCAGCGTTTACGAGGGTTATACCGCCGAGTTTGAGTAAGTCACGACGTTTCATAGCCCTGCCATTTCCATCGAAAATCCGCATCGGCATACTTCCATGCCGAAAAACAACCTGACAAAGACAGTCTGGCTGCAACGAGCGATACGTCCGCTCCGTCTATATTAGACAGCACACTAGGAATTCTGGTGCTCTCGCCGCACAACTGTCGTCCGCGGAGGTCCTGATGAAGCTATCGCAGATCGCACTGGTGTCCGTCATGGTTGCCGGCTGCTGTGCGGGACTGCGTGCCTACCAACGAGTCGCAGACTTCGGCTTCGGCAACGACGACTCGCCCTCTAACATCAAAGCAGAGTTCTACTGGTCGCGCCTGGCCTACACCACCAACATGGAAAGCTTCAGCGGATACGGCCGTCGCGGCGGCTACTGGGGCCGTTTCGCCTGGTCGCGCGACTATCCCAAAGCTGACCGCCAGTTCCTCATCGCCATGCACCGCCTCACCCGCATCGATGGTCGCCCCACCGAGCAGGTCGTCAACCTCGACTCCGACGAGATATTCAACTATCCATGGATATATGCCGTCCAGGTACAACTCTGGTCGTTTACCGACGAACAGGCCAAACGCCTCCGCGAGTACCTCCTCAAAGGCGGCTTCCTGATGGTCGATGACTTTCACGGCACCGAGGACTGGGAGAACTTCATGAATGGTATGCGACAGGTTCTGCCCGATCGCCCTGTTGAAGACCTCCAGAGCGGCGACGAGATCTTCCATACTCTCTACGACGTCGACGACAAGATGCAGATTCCCGGCGAGCAATGGATCCGCACCGGACGAACCTACGAGAAGGACGGTTATCAGCCCAAATGGCGTGCCATCCGCGACGATAAAGGCCGCATCATGGTCGCCATCTGTCACAACATGCATCTCGGCGACGCATGGGAGTGGGCCGACGACCCAAACTATCCCGAACCCTTCGCCTCAATGGCATTTCGCGTCGGGCTCGATTACATCCTCTATGGCATGACGCACTAGACGCGCTGCAACAGAAGCCGGCTACAACAACGAATTTTACTCAGGGCAAAGCTTGAATGTTTCAGTTCCTCTTCAAATATCCGGCTCCGGTTTTCACTAAGGGACGGTTCATTCTGCTCTCACCCTGGCCCTGGTGGCTTCTGCCGGTGTTGATTGCTGTCTTCGCAGGCGGCCTCGCCTTGCTGGTCCACCAGAGACAGCGTGACGCCGCGCCAAAGCTCCAGAGCTGGCGTGCGTGGGCAGTCTGGGCTATGCAGTCCGCGCTGGTTGCCCTCATTCTTCTGCTGCTATGGCAGCCTGCAATGTCGATCTCCGCTCTTAGCTCCCAGCAAAACATCATTGCCGTCGTAGTCGATGACTCCCGCAGCATGGCAATCGCAGACAGCGACGGCAAAACTCGCGAATCTGCTGCGCTCACTGCACTCCAGAATGGAGTTCTCGCGGGCCTGCAGAAGCGTTTCCAAACCCGCCTTTATCGTCTCGGAACCGCAGTCAGACAAGTAGACGGCCTGAAGGGAATCGAACCCACGGAAGCCGCCACACACATAGGAGACGGACTCAAGCAGCTCGCCGAAGAGACCTCGGACCTTCCCATCGGCGCCATTCTGCTCCTCACCGACGGCGGACAGAACACGGCCGGAATAGGCGGTTCGGGCATAGGTCTTAACGCACTTCAATCTCTGCGAAACCGCCGTCTCCCGGTTCACACCATAGGCCTCGGCAACCCCGAACACGCTCATGACGTGGAGATCGAAGACGTAAGTGTAGCCGCAAATGCTATCGCCGACGCGCACCTCACTGCGACCGTCAGCCTCACCCAGCACGGCTACGCAGGCCAGAAGGCGACTCTCACCGTACGTGATGGAGACAAGACCCTCGCGGCCCACGAGGTGACGCTGGCACCGAGCGGCGCGCTTCAGACCGAGCCGGTCTTCTTCCCAGCAGGCGCAGCAGGCGCAAAGAGCCTTCGCTTCGGGATTGAACCGCTCAGTGGCGAAGAGAACACAAGCAACAATGCGATGTCGCGTCCCCTGTTGGTAAGCGCTGCCAAGCGTCGAATCCTCTACATCGAAGGCGAGCCACGCTGGGAGTTCAAATTCATTCGGCGCGCCGAAGAGAACGACGCCACGGTCCAGCTCGTCTCGATGCTTCGCACCAGCGAAAACAAAATCTACCGCCAGGGCATCAGCGATCCTAGCGAACTCGCCGACGGCTTTCCCGTAAGACCGGAGAATCTCTTCGGTTATTCGGGTATTATCATCGGCTCTGTCGACGCCGATTACTTCACTCCACTGCAGCAAGAACTTCTTCGCGAGTATGTCGATCGCCGCGGCGGTGGCGTTCTCTTTCTGGGCGGCCGTTCCTCGCTCAGCGACGGTGGTTGGGGCGCCTCAGCGATGAACGAGCTCCTGCCCACCTTTCTCCCTCCGGGCCGCAGCAGCTTCCATCGCAACTCCGCCACAGTCGAGCTCACCTCGGAGGGAAAAGACTCAACGATCACGCGCCTGTTGGACGATCCGGCAAAGAACGTCGAACGCTGGAAGAAGCTTACCTATCTCGCCGACTATCAGGATGCAGGTTCGCCAAAACCAGGCGCAACGGTGTTGGCTGAAATGAAAGTTGGACGTCGCAGGCTGCCGATGCTGATCACGCAGAACTACGGACATGGCCGTACAGCTATCATGGCGACCGGCGGTACCTGGCGCTGGCAGATGAGCGAAGCTCTCAACGATCCCTCCCACGATCTCTTCTGGCAGCAGCTTCTTCGCTGGCTTGTCGCCGACTCGCCCGGTCCGGTGACCGCGTCCATGTCCGCACGAGCCCTGATGGACGAAGGGCGCGTGCAGCTTGCAGCTCAGGTCCGCGACCGCCAGTTTCAACCCGCGGCAGACGCGCATGTCACCGCGCACATCGTCGGACCAGAAGGAACAAATGCATTGATCGATCTCACTCCTTCGCGCGACACGCCAGGGTTATACCAGGTGGATTGGACGGCGGAAAAGTCAGGAGCGTATCTGGCGGAGATCGCTGCCAACTCCTCTGCCAACCAACCGCAGGAATTGGGCCGCGACGTCGTGACCTTTCAGCGGGAAGACGGCATCGCTGAAAACTTTCACACCGAACAGAATCGGCCCTTACTCGAACAACTCTCCTCGCAGACAGGCGGCCGCTACTGGGATCCGTCCAACCTCAAGGATCTTCCACGCGACATCTCATACTCTGAAGCAGGCATCTCCTTCCGCGACACCAAAGAGCTTTGGGACATGCCGATCGTCTTCCTGCTCTTGCTGGCGCTCCCGATCGCCGAGTGGCTGCTTCGCCGCAAATGGGGTGTTGTATGAAACGTTCTCTTACACAAATTCTGTTCATCACCGCCACATTTGCACTCGCTCTACCCTCACGCGCATCGGTGTACTACGTCACCGTGGCGGGCCTTGGCGGAGAACCGGACTACGAACAGCGCTTTACTGCCGCAGCGAAGGAGTTGGACAAGGTATTCAAATCTGCCAGCAGCAACCCGCACGTCTACACACTTACCGGACTGCAGGCCACCGCATCGAATCTGAAAGAGACGCTCGCAGCTGCGGCCCACGACGCCAAAGCCGAGGATGACTTCGTCCTGATCCTCATCGGCCACGGCTCCTTCGATGGTGTCGACTACAAGTTCAATCTCGTAGGGCCGGATGTCACAGCGTCAGAGATTGCAGCCATGTGCGATCGCATTCCCGCCAGACGCCAACTCATCGTCGACGCGACCAGCGCCAGTGGAGGCGCAATCGCTGCCCTGGAACGCTCCGGTCGCGCAGTCGTCGCAGCTACAAAATCAGGCACTGAAAAGAACGCGACGGTCTTCGCGCGCTACTGGGTCGAGGCTCTCCAGGACCCTGAGGCCGACACTGACAAGAGTGACTCCATCAGCGCAATGGAGGCCTTCACCTACGCCACAAAGAAGACAGCTGCCTTCTATGACTCGCAAAAACGTCTCGCCACGGAGCACGCGGTCTTCGACGATATCGGCCGCGGCGATCCTGTGCGCGACGCCGGGAATGGTCAGGGTGCGCTCATGTCCAACTTCACCCTCGTGCTACTCGGCACAAGCAAACAGGCGGCAAACGATCCTGCAAAACGCGCACTCCTCGCAAAAAAGGAGGACCTTGAACAGAAAATCGATATGCTGAAGTATCAAAAGGCCGCAATGGAGCCGGCAGACTACAAGCAGCAACTGACAGCCGCACTGTTGGAACTCGCCAAAGCACAGCAGGAGTTGGATAAATGAGCAGTCTTATCAATTCTCTCCTGCTTTTATTTACCTGCGCCGCAACGGACCGCGTCTTTGCAGCAAACAATACGCCCGCTGATTGCTGGTCGCAACGCAAACTCGGTCATCGCACTGAGGCACAGGCATGCTTTGACCGTCTAACGCGCAGTAATGACGCCTACCCGCAAGCAGAAGGTTTCTGGGGCCTCGAACAATGGGATCAGGCGAACGCACAGTTCCGCCTCGCGACACAGCCCGCCAACGGCAAGCCTCTCTACAAAGTGCGATGGGGCATGCTGCTCCACGAGCGCTTCAATAACCCTGAAGCAATCGATCTCTTTCACGAAGCTCTGACCATGGACCCATCGAACGCGCAAGCCTACCTCGGCCTCGCGATCGTTTCAGCCGACAGCTTCGACGGCAAAGCTACGGCATACACAGCCAAGGCCATCGAACTCAATCCCACACTCGCGGAAGCGCATGAGCTAATGGCAAACCTTGCTCTCCAGAATGACGACACCGAGCTCGCGACCTCGGAAGCCGATAAAGCCATCGCACTTGAGAGCGACGCGATGGACGCGATGGCGGTTCGCGCAGCAGTTGAGCTCATCGCCGACCGCTCTCCCGATGCATGGTTCACGAAAATCAAAGCGATCAATCCCGGCTACGGCGAAGCCTATGCGCATGTAGCGAGCCAACTTGAGACACATTATCGCTACGAAGACGCGGTGACCTACTACCGGAAGGCGGTTGAAGCCGATCCCCGGCTCTGGCAGGCCCATTCTGCCCTTGGCATCGACCTTATGCGGTTAGGCAAAGAAGATGAGCCCCTAAGCGAACTGGAACTAAGCTACAACAACGGCTATCGCGATGCCGCAACCGTCAACAGTCTGCGCCTGCTCGACAGCTACAAGAACTTTGAAACCTTCCGCGATGACATCACCATCCTGAAACTCAACAAGACCGAAGCCGATCTGCTCAAGCCATACATTCAGGCCGAACTGCACACAATCATCGCAACCTACAACAACAAGTACCACATGAAACTTTCCGGGCCAGTACAGGTTGAAGTGTATCCAAACCACGAAGACTTCGCAGTCCGCACTATGGGCATGCCTGGACTCGGCGCGCTTGGCGTAACCTTCGGCCAGGTCGTCGCGATGGATAGCCCATCAGCGCACAAGCCCGGAGACTTCAACTGGGGTTCGACCCTCTGGCATGAGATGAGCCACGTCTACGTCCTTACAGCTACCAACCATCGCGTCCCCCGCTGGTTCACCGAAGGCCTCGCAGTACACGAAGAGGGCGAACACTCCTCAGAGTGGAGCGATCGCGTTACCCCCGAAGTTCTGATAGCGATTCGCGACAAAAAGCTCCTGCCCATCGCCGATCTTGACCGTGGCTTCGTCTATCCAGAGTATCCGTCGCAAGTCATCGTCTCCTACTTCCAGGCGGGGAGCATCTGCGACTTCATCAAAGCGAAATGGAACGAAGAAAAGCTCCTCATGATGATGCATTCCTATGCACAGTTGCAGACGACACCAGAGGTTGTGCAGAAGGATCTCGGTCTGTCGCCGGAAGAATTCGACAAACAGTATCTCGCATGGATCGACAAGAAGTACGGATCTGAAGCTGCACACTTCGACGAGTGGCGCGAGAAGCTGAAGACGCTTGTTGCAGCATCGCAGCAAAAGAGATACGACACTATTCTCGCTGAAGGTCCTGCAACCAAGGCTATGTATCCCGAATACGCCAACGACGCGAGCGTCTACGAACTAATGGCCGACGCTAACAGAGCCAAGGGAGACGCAAAGGCGGAGACCGCCGCTCTTACCGCGTACGAACACGAAGGCGGACAAGACCCTGGAATGCTGAAACGGCTTGCAACCCTCGAAGAAGCCGCAGGACAGCCAGCCGAAGCCGCAGCCACTCTCCAGCGCATCAACTATATCTATCCCGTAAAGGACGAGGAACTACATCGTCGGCTGGGCGACCTGCTATATGCGCAAAAACAATATGACGGCGCCATCCGCGAGTACACGGCAGTCGTGGCATCTAAACCTCTGGACATGGCGAGGTGCCCAGTTCCATCTCGCACAGGCCTATCTCGCCGCGGGACAGAAGGACAAGGCACAGGAAAGCGTCCTTGCCGCCCTTGAAGCTGCACCAGGCTACCGGCCCGCACAAAAAATGTTGTTGGAGTTGAATCAGTCACCACAAAAATAAATCGACGAGGATGAAAAACGAATGGCTACCTTTGCCGACTTGAATCCAGATGCAGCGCAACTCCAGCAACGCGTCGAGCGCTTCCACGCCGTGCACGAAGGAATCCTAAGGCAGGTCCGGGAAGTGATCGTGGGCCAGGACGAAGTCCTCGACCAGATACTCCTCGCACTTCTTCGTGGGCGGCCATTGCCTGCTCACCGGCCTCCCCGGTACAGCGAAAACCCTGATGGTTCGCACCATCGCCGAAGCCCTCGGCCTCGAATTCAAACGTATTCAATTCACGCCCGATTTGATGCCCTCAGACATCACAGGCACCGACATCATCGAAGAAGACATGCAGACAGGCCATCGCAAATGGACCTTCGTCGAAGGCCCCATCTTTGGGAATATCTTGTTAGCCGACGAGATCAACCGCACACCACCCAAGACACAAGCCGCGTTGCTCGAAGCCATGCAGGAGCGCTCCTGCACCGTCCGTGGCCATATCTATCGCTTACCCGCACCATTCTTCGTCCTCGCCACGCAAAACCCGATCGAACTCGAAGGCACCTACCCCTTACCCGAAGCGCAGCTTGATCGCTTCCTCTTCAACGCGATCCTCGACTACCTCAGCGCCGATGACGAATTGAAGGTCGTAGATCTCACGACAACAACGCGCATCGCAGAGATCGAACCCGTTACATCCGCCGAAGAACTCCTCGATTTCCAGCAGATCGTCCGTATGGTGCCGATCGCCGAATCGCTCGCACGCTACGTGGTTAGTCTCGTCCGCGCAACGCGTCACACCAGCGGCACCGCACCCGACTTTATCAAAAAATACGTGAATTACGGAGGCAGCGTTAGAGCGGCTCAGTTCATCGTGTTGGCCGCCAAAGCCCGCGCCCTCTCTCGAAAGCGTTATCACGTCACCTACGAGGACATCACTTCACTTGCAGTTCCGGTACTGCGGCACCGTCTTCTGCTCAACTTCCATGCCGAGTCAGAAAGAATCGATGCCGACGAAATTCTCAACCGCCTCATCGCGATCGTTCCCCGGCCGAAGGAGAGCTGATGCAGCGTTTCCTCGATCCCGCAGTACTCGCCGGCATCTCCTCGCTGGATCTTCTCGCGAAGACGGTTGTTGACGGCTTTGTCGCTGGCCTGCATCGGTCGCCAGACTTCGGCTTCAGCCAGGAGTTCGCCGAGTACCGCGCCTACGTCCCCGGCGACGATCTCCGCCACGTCGACTGGAACCTCTTCGCGCGCACCGAGCGTTGCTACCTCAAACGTTATCGTGGCGAAACAAACAGCCAACTTACCGTTCTGCTCGACGCAAGCAACTCCATGCGCTATACCTCTGGCCCACCGCCCAAGATGGACTACGCGCGTTTTATCGCCGCTTCGGTCCTCTATCTTGCAATCCACAATCAGCGCGACGCCGCAGGCCTCATCGTCTTCGATGACGAAGTCCGCGAGTACGTCAGACCCTCCCGCAGACAAGGCCAGCTCTCGCGACTCTTTGCAGGGCTCGAAAACGCAGAGCCACGCGCGCGAACCAACTTCGGGAGTCCCCTCAAACACTTTCAGGCGCTCCTGCACAGGCGCGGCATCGCAATCGTGATCTCCGACTTCTACGAAGATCCGGAGACGATCGTCCGCACCATCGAACCGCTCCGCTTCCACGGCAACGACGTCGTGCTCTTTCACATCCTCGACCCTCAGGAGTTACGTCCAGAAATGAAAGGCCCAGCGATCCTGGTCGACCTCGAAACAGACCAAGAGATCGAAGTCATCCCCGAGTACATAAAAACCACCTACCGAGCGAAGATCGACTCGCACATCGAACAGCTTCGTTCTCGTACACGTGCAGCCGGAATGGACTACCAACTGCTCCTCACCAATCAACCTCTCGACGGAGCGCTGCGCGAATATCTTTCGCTTCGGAAGGCGGCGAACTGATGGGCTTCCTCACCCCATGGTTCCTTGGCGGCCTTGCAGCACTGGGCGTCCCGGTCTTCGTACACCTGCTGCGAAAGCACGTAACCACGCCGCGACCCGTAAGTTCGTTGATGTTCTTCGAACGCGGCATCCAGAGCTCCACCCGACATCAGCGCCTGCGGTATCTCTTACTCTTCGTCCTGCGATCTGCATTAGTGCTGCTCATTGTGCTCGCATTCGCGCAACCTTTTGTTCGGCGCTCCGCAGCCGATGCCAATGGCCGTCTTCTTCTCATCGTGCTCGACAACTCCTTCAGCATGCGCGCCGGCACCAGGTTCGCAGACGCAAAGCAGCAGGCATCGGCAATCCTGGCCGCAAAGCCGCACGCCCAAAAGGCCCAAGTTATAGCACTTGGAGGTCAGCTCGAAATACTGACCCAGCCAATCAGTGATCTAACACAGCTACGTGCAGCTCTTGAGAGCATCCAGCCCGGAGACGGACACGCAAACTTCGGCGAGCTCGGTCGAAGCATTCGCACGATGGCTGAAACCGTCAAAACTCCAATCGACCTGCACCTCTTCAGTGATATGCAGCGAACCGCCATGCCCGCGAACTTCGCCGACATGGTCTTTGCACCGAACGTAACACTCGCACTGCATGCGGAAGCAAAAGGCACGACGCCATCCAACTGGACGGTCGAACGCGTAACCGCACCGGCAGAGCTCTCCGACCCGAAGGACCCCAAGCGATCGCGTGTGAAGGCCGTCATCGCTGGCTTCGGCACTTCGGCAACAGAGAAGACGATATCGCTGGTGATTAATGGCAAGACGATCTCCACCAAAAAAGTAAACGTCCCGGCTAATGGTCGCGCGACCGCGGAGTTTGCACCCATTGACGTCGGATACGGATTCAACCGTTGCAAGGTCCAGATCGAAGGTGGCGATGCCTTTCCGGCAGATGACATCAGCATCTTCGTAATCCGCCGATCCGATCCTGAGCGCGTGCTCTTCGTTCATGCCGCGAACGACTCCCGCTCGGCCCTGTACTTCGGGGCGGCACTGGGAGCAACAGGCCAAACCTCGTTCGTCATGCAATCCGTAACCGCCGAACAGACCACAGACCTCGACCCATCGAAATACGCCTTTGTCGTCCTGTCCGATGCAGTTACGCTTCCATCGATCTTCGAACACGCTCTTGCGCAGTCCCTAACGAAGGGAGGAAGTGTTCTCATTGCCCTTGGTCTTAACGCTGGACGACGCGCGCGCATTCCGCTGTGGGACGCCGATGTCAAAGACGTTCACGACTATGCGCGCACCATCGGTGCCGCCACGGTCGGTCAGGTGGACTTTACTCATCCTGCACTCGAGCAGGAGCAGGCAGCGCGCGACAACGGAGGATGGGCAGAGACAAAATTCTTCTACACCTCATCGGTCGAGCCCGGTCAGGCACGTGTCGTTGCACGACTCAGCGACGGAACACCACTCCTACTCGATAGACAGTCAGGCGAAGGACACATCCTCCTCTTCACCTCTGGCTTTGAGAACCTAACCAATGATCTGCCGCTGCATCCGGTCTTTGTGGCCTTCGTTGACAAGGTTGCGCGTTACCTCTCAGGCCGCGAACGACTGAGCGACTCCCAGGCAGTCGATTCGTTCGTACAACTCCGCTCGAACGCCGCGCCGGTCGGCGAGGTGGCAAGCGTAGAAGTGATCGACCCCGAGGGCAAAAGGCCGCTTTCGCTCAGCGAAGCCCGCGCCGTACAAACCTTTCGCCTCCGCCGCTCCGGTTTCTATCAGGTCCGATACGCAAACGGGCGCAATGGAGTGATTGGAGTTAACCCCGATCCCCGCGAGTCCGACCTGCAACCAATGCCTGACGATGTCCTACGTCTATGGAGCGGAAGCAACAGCAGAGAACCTCTCCAGACCTCTTCTGTAAATGTGATGGATGATGCCAAATACCGCCGCGTTAGCCTCTGGTGGTACGTTATGCTGTTTGCATTGGCTGTGGCGTTGGCGGAGACAGTCCTTGCCAGCCGCTACATGGGTACCCAGCGGGAGGAAGCATGAGCAGACGGGACGAGCTCAACTCCTATATCGTGCAGCTGCAGCGCAGATTGCGCGTGGGCGCATGGCTGCGCGGCGCAGCGATCTTCACCGGCACTGCGCTCCTTGTTACCCTCGCATTGGTTTTCCTCCTCAATCGCTTCGCCTTTCCAGCGCATGGAGTCGCCGGAGCGCGTCTCGCACTTCTCATAACACTCGCTGCAGCCGCAGGCTTCGGCCTCGCACTTCCGCTGATCAGGCTGACGAGAGCGCATGTCGTCAGTCAGGTGGAAACGGTACATCCCGGATTCGAGCAGCGTCTGACAACCTTCCACGACCGCGAACGAAACGGCAGCGACCCATTTCTCGAACTCCTTGCCGCCGACACACTCTCTCACGCGCAAGACGCAGCCCCATCCTCGCTCATCCCGGACAATCGCCTCTTCGCTCTTGCTGGCGCAGGACTCGCGTGCCTCGGCGTACTCGTATGGGCGATCGCCGCCGGCCCCGGCTATCTGGGCTACGGCGCATCGCTCCTCTGGACTGGTCCGAAAAAAAACGCAGTCCCGCTTTATTCCATCGTAGTCACGCCGGGCGACGTCGCCGTGCGCAGAAACAGCGACCAGCTCATCACCGCGCATGTCGTTGGTATGCATCCGGAGAAGGTACAGTTGTTCGCTCACTATCAGAGCACCGCCGCATGGGAACCAGTTGCCATGCAGGCACAGCCCGACGCAGGCAGGGCAGCTGCCTATCAATTCATCTTTGCCGGTCTGCCTGAGAACGTCGAATATTACGTCTCCGCCGGCCCTCTGGTTTCGCCGCACTACAAAGTCCGCGTAGTGGATCTTCCCGCCGTCAAAGGTATCCGCGTCACGTATCAGTATCCGAAGTGGACAGGAATGAAGCCTGTCACCGAAGAGCACTCCGGCGATCTGCGTGCTATCGAGGGAACCGACGCCGCAATCGAAATCGAGATGGATCATCCGTTAAAGGAAGGTCAACTCACACTCGATAGCGGCCAGACAATTCATCTCAGTGGCGCAAACGGAAACACATACAAGGGCACGATCCGCATGGAAAAGGATGGTGCCTATCACATAGCCGCGATGGATGAAGGCCAACCCGTCCGACTCTCCGAGGACTACTTCATCGCCACTGAAAAAGCGCAGCCTCCGGAGATCGCAATCAATCGCCCCGGCGGCGACTATCGCGCGAGCCCCATTGAGGAAGTCACAGTCGGAGTCAAGGCAGCAGACCAGTTTGGCCTCAACGATGTCCATCTGCACTACTCCGTTAATGGCGGGCCCGACCGCGATGTGAATCTACTCAGGGCTCCGGGCGAGAAGAGTGCGGACGGCTCCTACACACTGCGGCTCGAGGACTTCAAGCTCGTTCCCGGCGATCTCGTCAGTCTCTACGCAACAGCGAAAGACGGACACTCAGAGGCCCGTACCGATATCACCTTCATCCAGGCCGACCCGTTCGAGCGAGAGTTTTCGCAATCCCAGCAGAGCGGCGGAGGAGGTGGAGGCGGCGGTGGAGGACAGAATAACCAGACCGACATCTCCCGTCGCGAGAAAGAACTGATCGCCGCAACCTGGAAGCAGCAGAACGACAAATCCGCAACGCCGAAAGACTCCGCGGTGGCCGGTCAGTTTCTCTCCGACGCACAGCAGAAACTCCGCGATCAGGTCATGGCGCTCTCCGCTCGCATGCAGAGCCGCGATCTCTCTCAGGCAAACGAAGAGTTCACCGGGTTCGAAAAGGATATGCAGACTGCAGCTTCCGCGATGGCTCCCTCCGCAGACAAGCTCAAGGGAATGCAATGGAAGGATGCAATCCAATTGGAGCAGAAAGCCCTTCAATCGCTTCTGCACGCTGAGTCCACCTTTCGGAAGATCCAGGTTGCCTTCGGCCAGCAGAGTGGTGGAGGCGGTGGAGGCGCGAACAGTGCAGGACGCGACCTCGCCAGCCTCTTCGATCTCGAACTGGACACAGAAAAGAATCAGTACGAAACCGCGCAATCCTCGTCCCCAGCAGAGCAGCACGAGAAGAACGTAGAAGACGCCCTCGCCAAACTCGACGCCCTCGCCAAACGGCAGGAAGAGTTGGCCAACCAGCAGCGCAACCCGCAGCAAAGCTTCCAGGAACGCTGGCAGCAGGAGATGCTCCGCCGAGAGGCTGAGCAGTTGCAGCGCCAGATGGAGCAACAGCTCGCGCAAAACAACCAGGGCCAGCAAGGCGGCCAACAAAGTGGCCAACAACAGAATGGTCAGCAGCACAACGGCCAGCAACAGAGTGGCCAGCAGTCTTCCGGCGGATCGCCTTCCGGCCAATCCGGCTCACAGCAGCAACAAGCATCTTCGCAAAGCGGATCCCAATCGTCGCAGCAACAACCGGCAAACAATCGCCAATCCTCAGGGCAAAGTTCCAAACAAAGCTCCGGCCAATCCGGTCAAAGTTCAGATCAAAGAATCGAACAGGCCCTGAGCCGTCTCCGTCAGGCTGGGGAAGCGATGAAACGCAACGCCGGTCCACAGCAAAACGCCGACGCAGCCCGTCAGGCCGCAGACCGCCTCCGTGAAGCGACCAATCTTCTGGGCGGAACGCAACAACAGCTCGCCTCCGGCAAACTAGGTTCTCTTTCGCACGAAGCCGACCGCCTCACTCAGGAAGAGCGTGCGCAGGCCGATCGTATCAACAAGCTCGCCAGCCAGCAGGACTCCGGCACAGCCGATCGCGACAGCATGATGGAAAAGCTTCGCCAGCGCAACCAACTCGCCGGCGAGCGCCAGGAACTTTCCAACGATCTTTCGAAGCTGCAAAAAGACCTTCGTGACACCGCGCGTCAGACGGCCTCCACCCAGCCTGACGTCTCCAAAAAATTGCGCGACGCATTAACCGAGATGGACCAGTCCGATCTCGACAATCATGTTCAAAGAACAGCCGACTGGCTTCGCAGCGGAATCAATCCAAACTCGAACGGCACCGAGAACGAGATCGCTCAAGGCCTGCAGAAACTAGACCAGCAGCTCCGCCAGGCACAGCAGGGATTGGGTCAAAGCAAGCCCGGTGAGCATGGCCAGGAACAAGGCGACGAGACAGCCGCGCTCAGTCAGGTCGAGCGCCTCCGCAGCCAGCTTGAGGCCATGACCTCCTTACGCGACGGCAGCGGTCAACGCCAAAATCAAAGCGGCCAAAATGGCCAGAGCGGTCAGAACGCCCGTAACGGACAGGAGCGCCCGGGCAATCAACCCAGCCAGAATGGTAATCAGCAGGGTCAGCGCGGCAATCAGCAAGGCCAACCCAACGCCAACGGACAGCAGGCCGGCAACTCCAATCAACCCGGAGGCCCCGGCCAGCCTGGAGGACAGAACGCCTCAGGTCAGAACTTGCAGAGCGGCCAGCTACAGCGTGGCGGTGGATTCGGAAATCCGGCGAACAACCGCGACGACACCCGCTATGGCCAAAGTGGCGACATTCGCAATGGTGGCGGCGCAGCTGACAGCGCAGTCTGGGGCAACATCAACACCGGCAACAACCGCTATGGACAAGGCTCTCAGCGGCCAGTGCCACTCGACGCCGCCGGAAACCCAGCCGACACCGAGCGCACCTACCAGCAGGGCATGCGCGAACTCAATCATCTCCGCCAGATGGTCCACGACGATCCCGAGGCCGCAAAAGCAGTTCAGGAACTTGCCCGGCAGATGCAGCAACTTGATCCCGCCCGTTTCCCCGGAAATCCTGCCATGGTCGAGCAGATGCATCGCGAGATACTCAGCTCACTCGACCGCATTGAACTCCAGCTCCAGCGCGACGGATCCTCCACCCAAGCCCGCACCGGCAAACCCTCCTCAGTCCCCGCTGGCTATCAGGATTCAGTCGCCGACTACTACCGACGCCTGAGCAAAAATCCGTAAGCGCGAACGAAGCTTCGACCTCGAAACAAATCCCAACTTCCACGCTGAAACGATCCATTCGCCTCCCTCACTATCCAAAGAATGTCTAGAAAACATCAAAGGAGTCCCATGTTCACTGCAACGCCTACCTCTCAGGATCTAACAGATAACAAACGCACTTACGACAAGAGACAACCAACCGGAAACTGGGAGCTCCATTCCTGGGGTAGCGCCGACCTCCCCGGTATGGCCGCAGTCAGCGCAATCACTGCGCTCCAGGTCGGTGCAACGCTCACAAATGTTCTCGCAGACAAGATCGCCCTCGATCAGGCAGCGGAATACCTCACCAAAACGCTCGCGCCTCAACTCAGGTCCTTCCAGCAAGCTGTGGCTACAGACTGATCAGGCTTGCAGGAAAGATGAAACGCTCGCACCTCGCTTGACACTATCCATTTGTAGCGAACGCTGCCGAACAGAGCAGTACGAGAGGCGGATTTACTGGCTCGAACGGGAGTCGGGCCAGTAAATCCGATCGCTACTTCTCCTCTCAATTAGCCAGAAATTGGCGATGACCTACTGCAGAGTCTGCCTGGTTCTCGCCCGGAGACCCGATCCCTCAACATCGGGTCTCCCATTACTGAATTCAGATCTAAGCCCCTGAATAAAGCTGGAACGGAGCCCAGTACAGAGGCTTCCGAAACACCCCATCCGAATGAATCATTGCAAGCTTAGCCGTCCGCAGTGCCTCATCAGGCTCGGCTCCCTTGGCAAGTTCCCCATACAGCCGATCCATCAGCATCGGCGTCGAAACATCGCTCACATCCCACATCGCGCCGATCACATGATGAGAACCCGCCCGCAGAAACGCCCATGCCAGCCCAACCAATCCCTCCCCCGAATAGTTCCGCATCCCGGAGCCGTAACACGATGACACCGTCACCAGGTCGGCATTCAAATGCTGGTTCAGTATGTCCCGAGCATAGAGTTTGTAGACCGTCCCATCGTCGTGGTCCCTCGAGAGCACCACGGCCGAATCCAGCGGACTCGACATGTTCGCCGTCGCATGCGCAACAAAATGGATATAAGAAAACTCCCCGGCATGCGCAAGTTGATAAGCCTCCGGCGAGGCCTGAGGCCCCGTAATCACAGTCCGGCGATCCGCAGAGAAGTGGCTCGCAATCTTCGCCACCTCGGTCGCGGCATGCGGCAGCTCCGTATACTCGTCCTTCCGGTAAACCGGATCGCCCATCAGCAGAATCCGTCGATCCGCATAACGCGACTGCCGCGGCGCTCTCATCGAAAGCAACTGCAGCGACTTTGCATTCGTAATCGCGACATCTTCAATCCAGTAATGCGAATCGCTCCCAGGCGTCTGCAGCGTTTCAAAATTAAGCCCGCTCAGTGCATCGTCTGCAACGATAAACACCCTGCTGTCTTTCTTGATCAAACCCTGCGCCGGCGCCACAAGTGCATCGTAAAGTTTCCGCCCCGGCGCATCCGGCTGCGAAATTAAATCCCTCGACGCCATAATCATCTTCGAATGCTGCTGCACAAGCGGAAGAATCGTCTCACTCCCCGCAATCTGAAAGAACTGCTGCCGCGCAGGAGTAATCACCCAAAGATAGGAAGTCTTCGGTCGCAGCGAGTAAACCAGGATAGTAGCCTGCACACGAGCAGCAATCGCTCGCGCATTAAATCCATGAGAACCTCGCCCGTTCTGTTCGGTCCGTGACAGATGTAATCCATCGGCAAGAGATTCTGCGCGGCTCTCATCAATCACATTCAATGCTTCTTCAGTTCTGTGCTCCTGAATAAGGTAATCCAAATAGACGGTATAGAGATCATTTCCGTTTGCAAGAAAGGGAAGAGTCGAATCAACACTCGATAGGGAGGCTCTTGAACGCTGAAAAGTATTAAGAGACTGTCGGAACCAATGATCGGCTTGGGTATGTTGTCCCGTCTCGGCATAAATGCCCGCGAGATTATTTTCTGCAGCCCATTGCACAGGAGGCGATTCGGCTGAACGTTTGTCCAGGTCGAGGAGTGCCACGGTTGCCCCAGCCTTATTGCCTCTTGCATTAAGCAGGAGAGCTTCTAGCAGTAACGGATAAAGGTTGTCTTTATTGTTTTTTCGCAACGCGGCCAAGCGTGCCGCTTCGTGGATATATGCCTCTGCCTCGTTTGGTTTATTCAACGCCAATTCGACAAAGCTGAGATCCACATTGAGATCAAGTATAGCCCTTTGGTTTTGCATCGTTTGCGCAAGGCTAAGTGATCGCTGGTAAAACTGACGTGCGCCATCGGTATCTCCCATGTGCGCTTCACTCTCTCCAGCACCGCTAAGCCAAAGGACCTGATCCTTAGGCACACCCAACTCCGCTGCCTGTCTTTCAGCTTCTTTGTAGTTGTCAAGGGATCGCGGGAAATCGCCAGTCTTGAAATAGATGTTACCAATGTTTCCAACTGCTTTTTCGAGCACCAGTTTTGCGCCAATAGAACGTGCTAGCGCAGAAGCATCGCCAAATTGCGCCAATGCATCTTCGTAGTGATACTCGCGCAAAGCAACGATGCCTAGATTCAATAGCGTTTGTGTTTGAAGAAACCTGTCGTCTTTAGAGCGTGATTCCACGAGGCTGGCCTGCAAAACGCGTTCCGCCTCCTCCAGTTTGTTTTTGCTGATATCGATAATCCCTTGAGTGTTCAGTACGTCAGCGTGGATCGCACAGTGCCCACACTGCAGCTCCGCTTCATGGATGGTTGCCTCTGCATCGTCTGCATGTCCGATCGAGGCTTGTGCTAGAGAAAGAAGCATCTTACGTCGAACTTCGGCCTCAACGGCAGGATTGGCGGGAAGAGGTTGTTCGAGAAGCACTAGAGCGCGAGCATTTTGGCCCTGGTAGATAAGCACTTTTGCCAGTTCCACACGAAAAGTGGAGCTCCAACTCGGATCGCTTAACTGAAAACGCCCGTTAGCATCTTCCGATAGCTCCCGGGCCTTAGACAGGTTTCCAGAAATAAATTCCTTTTCGATTGCGTTATAGGCTGCTTCCGGTGTTGACACCTGCCGTTCGCGCTTGCATCCTAGGCAAGCCAGAAGCACCGCTGATCCTATCGCTACGGCATAGTACTGCCATTGGAATCGCCACTTCCGATGCTTATCGTTCCCTGGTTGGCGCATCCCAACTCCAGACGCATCATCGCAAGCCGATAGGTATGGTGATCGGTAAGCAACTCGCCCAAAAAGATATTGCCAAAGTCCGGTACGTGCAGGACGTGGCCGAAGGTATGCTCCGGCTTGTGCCCATGTACCTTGTCCGCCAGAGAACATAAAACATACCCTTTCTGTCTACGTGTCTCTGGAGATTTTATCCATTCATACCGCTTTTTGAGCCAATCAGGTGCATCGGGCAGGCTGGTAATTCTTTCGTACTGGCCAACGGCACTGGAAACGAAGTTCTCATCGTTAACGATCGATGTTGGGGGAAACTTTCCCTCAGCATGATTGGTTATCGTACTCCTACCCAATTCCGTAGTGATCGGCACGCCGCCAACGCGCAGATTTTCAAATTGAGAGCCAACAACCGACGCCCTTGGGAAATCGCCTTCGATCGGATGCTCAACCGTGAGAACTGCGACCACCCGGTCGGCCGTTACTGTCTCCGCAATGTTCAGTCCCTCCACCACCGAGGTCACCGAAGTCGTCCACGATCCATTCGACTTATTTGTCGTCCCGTAGATCTCCGAATAGGCCTGCTCGAAGGAGACAAGGCCATCCAGACGAAATTTACTCACACGCGCTGCCGCATTTCCGCCCGCATGCGCAAGAGAAGAAGATCCGTGACTGGCCAAAATCTGTTCGACCGGATGCGTAAAGAAGCCGCCAATCGGGCTGGCGTTCGCGTGATAGTAAAAGACTCTCCCTTTGCTCGCGTTCATTCTCTTCTCCCCATAAATTCAGTCAATTTGAATCATGCAATTTACTTCTGAATTCGAACCCGGAACATGTATTTAGCAAGGTCTTCCAGCGTACCACTTGAACTGCCACCGCTGGGTATACCCTGAATTAAAAATGTGTTCAATCCTTCCTTGGTCTTATCCGTTGGCACGCGGATCAGCAGCGCATCGCGAGCCTGCTCGGGGGTAATGGAGATTTGCCACACAACCGATCCATCCGGCGCCTGCAGCGAGCACAGATAACCCGCAAAGCCACCCGTCGATGGGACATCGAGCGAGACCACAAACGATCGATGCTCTCGCGCCGTAACCTCCTGCACAGAGTCGCCGCGCGCTCCGGCGTTGGCCAGAACCAGTGGAGTCAAAATCGTCGGAGCTTCAGCTTGAGCCACTTCGTCTCTCATTCGCGGCTGAACCACAAAACTCTCAAATGCCAGCAAACCCAGGCAAGCCGCCAGCGCCGGACCCAGCACCCAGGGGCTCACAAACCACGAAGTCCACCTTGGCGCTTTCTTAAGCTCGGGTACCGCAGCCCTTCGTGGCGCTTTCAACTCGGCGAGTGCACCATCAATAAAGGCAAAGCCCGTTTTCACGTCCTCTGCGCACTCCGGACACTCAAAGAGATGCTCCTCGAAAGCATCCAGAGACGCACCGCTGAGCTCTCCCAACAGATACCGTTCGACCGCCATTCCCTGAACTGCATTCTCATGTTTCATCTCAAAATCCTCAACTTTTGAATAGTGCGAGGAGACAACTTAACGTTTCAACCCTTCTTTTCATCCCAAAAAGGCCGATCCGCCCCCTCACCCTCTAGTCCGGCGAAACCTCTTTGTATCCACCCTCTTCGTATACATCTCACGAAATGAACCCTTTGCGCGATGCAGCAGCACCCGCAGATAGTCTCGGTCTACGTCGAACTCCCGGCAGACCTCGTCCTTGTCCCGCTCCTCTAGAAAAACCGCCCGCAATAGCTCCCGGTCGCGTGCATTCAGGTCGTCCAGTACCTCACGCACCAGCTCGCGCGTGTCCTCCGAGATCACCATGCTCAGGGCATCCCGCCTTGGCTCCACAAGTCGTTCAGCTGCCTCATCTTCCAGCGCTTCGACCCGCCCAGAGCTCCGGTACTGCTCCATCAGCACGTTGTTGCAAATCGAGTTCACCAGCGGCCCCAGCCGTTCGGCGTGACGGAGCCCGTTTTCGCTCCGAATCAGCGTCAGCGCTCGGGAGAACGTTTCCTGCTTCACATCCTCAATCTCCTCCGGCCTCCTCAACCGTGGGCGCAGCTTCAGCAGGATCAGCTCACTGAAGTAGCTGGTGAAGTGCTGCTCAGTCGGCCCATCTCCCGCCCGCAGCTTGTTCACGTAGGAGGTATCAAATGTCTCGAAATTCACGGAACTCCCCCAAGCCCTGTCCATCAAGGAGTTTACATTGCAATCGCCTTCACACAGCCTCGTTTCATCCTCCAGGCACAAAATCCTGAAACACTTTCCCCTTTCCCGCCACTATCCCGATGAAGCCGGTTGCCGGCAAAAACAAAAAAAGGAATCTTCGATGCAAGCACACCTCCTCGCCTATCTGCCATCCGCAGGACTCTCCTGTTTGGCACCGTCGCCACGGAAAAGCGCAACTCCCCCCACGGAATCCCGCTTCGAGAACGAAGCCGCCGCAGACTCAAGGCTCGCAGGCCCGGATGCCTACAAAGTAGCCGTATTGCTTCTCGTCGGAGCGACGATCCTCACTCTCTTCTAGCCGAAAGGTCTTTGCCGTTATGCACTCAATGGGACAATACAAAGGCACCGTCAAGTGGTTCGACAACCTCAAGGGTTACGGCTTTATCGGACGCGAAAACGACTCGGATGTCTTCGTCCACTTCAGTTCCATCCTGAAAGACGGCTACCGAACCCTCAAAGAAGGCGACGAAGTCCTCTTCGACATTGTGCAGGGCAACAAAGGCCCTCAGGCCGACCACGTCCTGTGCCAACCGTCTCTGCGCTGACTCCCTGTAAATCACACCCAACGAACCTTCGGAGAAGATCCTAATGCCTGACTACATCCTTGCGATCATTGTTCCGCTCGCCGCCCTCGGCATCATCTTCGCGTGGGTCCCGCTCCTGAACCTCATCTGCCCACCCTGCGCAAACTCCTTCGCGCAACGCTACTTCCGCGATCAGGACATCAAGACACAATCGTCCAGCGGTCCCACCCGAGACTGATCGCTCTTGAAAAATAATGACGGAGAGTGAGGGATTCGAATCAGTAATTTTCCACTAAGCCTTCTAGAATCAACCTAATAGCCAATTGAAGACGCTATCTCTCACTCGGGTGCGGGGAGGAGGTTTTCGCACTGGAATTCCCCAGAACTCCTTAGGTCCCGAACACCCGCCCTCGCTGCCGAAAACGCTGCTTCCACCCCATCCAGGCCCATCCGGTGTTCGACGGATTGAACTGCCAGAGATCGTTCGGTAAATGCACCGTTGACGAGTCACTCAATGAGTGACTCGTCCTGTTACCAACAAGAAGCGGGGCAGATAACGAATGGAACCGCGGCGTGTGAGCGAGCGTATACCTGGGATCCGACTCGAGCACGCAGGGACTGGAAGAGGCGTATCCGCTTATGTCACACAAGGGGGAAGCATGAACTCCGATTTGCGATTTGCGTTGCGGCAGATGCGCAAGGCGCCCGGATTTACCGTGACTGCGGTGCTTACGCTGGCGCTGGCCATTGGCGCAAACGCCATCGTCTTTAGTGTGTTGAACGCGCTGGTACTCCGCCCGCTCAGGCTGCCCCACCCCGAAAACCTGTTCATGCTGCAGCGAGCTTTCGGCGAGGGAAACAGTCCCTCGCAGTCGTACCCGGATTATCTGGACCTGCGCGACCGAAACCACAGCTTCGAATCCCTGGTGTCGTATAACATCGTGGGCGGCGTTGGGCTGGATACCGGCAGCGGGAATCCCTCCGTCGTCTGGCCATACCTGGTGAGTGGCAATTACTTCGACTCGCTCGGCGTGCAGCCTTATCTTGGCCGCGTTCTCCATGCCTCCGACGAGCACGGAAAGAACAGCGTTCCCTACATTGTGCTGAGCTATGCTTACTGGCACAGTCACTTCAACGGCGATCCGGCCGCGGTGGGCCGCACCGTTCAGATCAACAAGCACCCGTACACCATTGCCGGGGTTGCGCAGGCGGATTTCCGGGGCACCGAACTCTTCTTCGCGCCTGACTTCTGGGCACCCCTGGTGAATCTGCAGCAGATGACCGGGTCGGATCCTCTCGAACGGCGCGGTGACCATTTCACCTGGGTGATCGGCCGTTTGAAGCCCGGGGTGACGCCGGAAGTGGCGGTTTCGAACCTGAACGCCATCGCGGCATCGCTGGGGAAATCGTACCCGAAAGAGGACGAGGGCCTGAAGTTCTCGCTGGCGAAGCCGGGGCTCGTCGGAGATACCCTGGGCCGGCCTGCGCGCGCCTTTATGGCTGGGCTGATGCTGCTGGCGGGCCTCATCCTGCTTGCTGCGTGCGCCAATCTCGGCAGCCTGTTTGCGGCGCGGGCAGCCGATCGCTCGCGCGAGATCGCGTTGCGCCTCGCACTGGGAGCGCGCCGCCAACTGATCCTCCGCCAGCTCTTCACGGAGGCGGTTCTGGTTTCGCTTCTGGGAGGCGTTTGCGGCATCGCGAGCGCAGTGGGAATTCTGCGGGTACTGAGCACTTGGCGGCCTATCCCAGGCATACCGATCAATGTGCCGGTGAATCCCGATGCGACTACCTACGCCGTCGCGCTGCTGCTTGCCCTCTTCAGCGGTTTGTTGTTCGGCTCGGTTCCGGTGCGACAGGTGCTGCGCGCCGATCCGTGGCAGATGATCCGTTCGGGCGCTTCAGGCCTCGGTAGTGTGGGTCGCTTTACGCTGCGAGACGTGCTGCTGGGTCTGCAGATCGCTCTCTGCGCAGTTCTGGTAACCGCCTCGCTGGTTGCGGTGCGCGGACTGGCCCGCTCGTTGCACAGCAATTATGGCTTCCAGCCGCAAGGAGCGATGCTGGCCAAGACCGATCTGAAAATGGCCGGCTATGACGGCGATCAACGCACAATTATGCAGCGACACATGCTCGATGCCGCGGCGGCCATCCCCGGCGCAAGTGCGGTGGGCTATGCCGACCGGCTGCCGCTCAGCATTGGCGACAACGACTCCTCCGTGTTTCCCGATAGCACAACGGATTACCGGCCTACGAAATCGGTTGCGGACGCGCAGCATTTCAATGTCTCGCCGGAATACTTCAGGGCAGCCGGTACCGCGCTATTGGCCGGGCGGACGTTTACGCTTCACGACGAGACCAGCACTCCCCTGGTCGCCACAGTCAATCGCACCTTTGCCCGAAAAGTTTTCGGGACCGTGGATAAGGCCGTAGGCGGTCATTTCAAAGTCTGGAGTGGTACTCGGGTGGAAGTCGTGGGGGTGGTGGAAGACGGCAAGTATGTAACCATGACGGAAGATCCTAAACCTGCCATGTTCTTTTCCTTCCTGCAACAGCCTTCCAGCCCCACTTGGATCATCGTTCGATCCGAGCGCGACCCGCTGGAGACCGCGGCTGCGTTGCAGCGGTCTCTGCACAGCCTTGATCCTGCAATGCCCCTTGAGATCAAGACCTGGAACAGCGAATTGGATTCGGCGCTCTTCGCCGCTCGTGTTGCCACTGTGGCTCTCGGTGTGCTGGGCCTGCTGGGAGCGATCCTGTCCATCACGGGTATCTTCGGTATGGCGTCCTACACGGTGAGCAAACGGCTGCGCGAGCTGGGCATCCGCGTCGCGCTTGGCGCGAATCAGCGCAATGTCCTGAACGCTGCGCTCGGACGCACCTTCCGGCTGCTGGCGGTTGGCTCTGTAGCAGGCATGATCCTTGGCCTGCTCTCCACCCGCGTGCTCTCCTACATCGTCTATCAGGCCACGCCGAAGGACCCGATCGTGCTCGCAGGCGTCATCCTGACCATGCTGGTTGTGGGCATGGTAGCTGCCTGGATCCCGGCTCGTCACGCTCTCGCTGTCGATCCGATGATTCTGCTGCGCGAGGAGTAAAGCCGGGAAAATTGCGCATCGCGGGGCCTCTCGGGGCTCAGCCGCGAATCGTATCGTCGCGAAGGACTGTTCCGACAAGACAAGAATAGGGAAATGGCAAGATCTATACCGAAAGTGTGGACCACTTAGGCGACTTGCTTGTCTCTTGTTGGTTCTCTCTTAGCGAAGTCATCTGTTGTTTGCCCCTTCGCATACGCGCCTTCCTTGCCGGCCTCCAAAAACTGTTGGCTGTCGATGCGGCCAAAGAGCTCAATCAGTTTTGCTACCAAGCCGGTCCACCCAGTCTGATGGCTGGCTCCCAGACCCGCTCCGTTGTCGCCATGGAAGTACTCGAAGAACAGAATGTAATCCTTCCATTCGGGATCGGTCTGGAACTTCTCTGTACCTCCATATACCGGCCGCCGGCCGGATTTGTCCTGTAGGAAGATCCGGGTCAGACGGTTGGCAATCTCCTTAGCCACCTCGAACAGGTTCATCAACTTGCCCGAGCCTGTCGGGCACTCGATTTTGAAGTTGTCGCCGTAATAGAGGTAATACGATAGCAAGGCACGAATCAGAATCGCATTCACCGGCATCCATATCGGACCGCGCCAGTTGGAGTTGCCTCCGAACATGCCCGTGTCGGATTCCGCCGGAAGATAATTCACCCGGTATTCCTGGCCTTCCACATTGACAATATACGGATGCTCGTCATGGTACTTGGAGAGCGCTCTTATCCCGTAGGGGCTCAGGAATTCGTTCTCGTCCAGCATGCGCGTCAGAATCCGGCGCAACCTATCCTCATTCACCAGCGCAGCGATGCCACGTTCGCCATAACCAAGATGGCCGACTCCGGTTGCATGAATGCTCTCGCGCAGTTCGGGCATTCGTTGTAAGCGTTCCCTTACGACCTTCAATACTCGCGGTACGCAGTCGCGCTGCCAGGGCTCAATGACGGTAGTGGCACAGAGTGGCAGCAAGCCCACCATGGACCGGACCTTGAGCCGTCTGGCGCTACCATCGGGGAGGCGTAGCACGTCGTAATAGAACCCGTCCTCCTCGTCCCACATCCCTTGCGGCCCGGTCTGATTGAGGGCTCGGGCGATCCAAAGGAAATGATCAGCGAACTTGATGGCCATGTCTTCGTACATAGAGTCGTGGACGGCCAACTCAATGGCAATCTCTAACATGTTCTGAGAGAACATCGAAACCCACGCGGTGCCATCCGCCTGCTCCAGGTGGCCGCCGGTCGGAAGGGGAGCGCTGCGGTCGAAGACGCCGATGTTGTCCAGTCCCAGGAAACCGCCCTCAAAGAGGTTATTGCCGTAACGATCTTTACGGTTCACCCACCAACTGAAGTTCAGCATCAGCTTGGCAAAGGAGCGCTTGAGAAACTCAATGTCGCCTTTGCCGTGAAGAGCCTGTTCCGTCCGGTACAAAAAGATGGAGGCCCACGCGTGTACTGGCGGATTTACGTCGCTGAAGTTCCACTCGTAGGCGGGGATCTGGCCCGTCGGGTGCAGAAAGAATTCCTGTAGCATCAGGTCGAGCTGTTCTTTGGCGAAGTCCGGATCGACCGTGGACAGAGCAATGGTGTGGAATGCAAGGTCCCATGCTGCATACCAGGGATATTCCCATTTGTCCGGCATCGAGATGATGTGCTGATTCACCATGTGAAACCATTCGCTGTTGCGCCCAATGCGTCCACCCGGCTTCATCGGATCCTCACCATGCTCCTTGAGCCATAGGTCTACATCGAAGAAGAAATACTGTTTGCTCCAGAGCATCCCGGCAAGCGCCTGGCGCATGACGAGGGCCTCGTCTTCGCTGACACGGCTTGGGGTTATGAATTTGTAAAACTCATCAGCCTCGTGTTGGCGGGCCTGCATGCTTTCAGCAAAGCTCCTAAACGGATCGCCCATGCCTCCAGGAGCCAGTTCGCTTAACCGCAAACGGATGGTGGCGGTCTTTCCTGCGTCGACACTCACCTGATACTGTGCCGCGGCTTTAGTTCCTGTTTTCTTGGCGTTGACACAGTTGTGATCTCCGTTGACTACGTAGTTGTTGATTCCATCTTTGACGTAAGGAGATGGGTTGGCTGTCCCGAAGAGCCGCTCATTGTTGCTCTCGTTCTCAGTGAACAGAAGCGGGATGTCTCCCTCGCAGTACAGATATCTCTCACCCAAATCGACGTGGGACGCCGCAACTGCCTGACTGCCTTTCTGGCTTAAGACTTGCTTCATGGACGGCTTCGGTGTATCTGGCCACCACGTCCAGGTGTTGCGGAACCATAGCGTCGGGAGGACTTGCAACGTGGCGGGCTCAGGCCCGCGATTACTTACGCTGATTTGGATGAGGAGGTCTTCTGGCGACTGCTTGGCATATTCCACAAAGACATCAAAGTAACGATCTTCCTCGAACACACCCGTGTCGAGTAGTTCATATTCCATGTCTCCACGATTGCGTCGCCTATTCGTCTCGATCAGATTGCCGTAGGGATACTCCGCCTGTGGATACTTGTACAAGTACTTCATATAGGAATGCGTCGGTGTGCTGTCGAGATAAAAGTAGTATTCTTTGACGTCTTCGCCGTGGTTGGCTTCGCTGTTCGTGAGGCCGAACGCACGTTCTTTAAGGATGGGGTCTTTGCCATTCCACAGCGCTACGCTAAAGCACAATAACTGCTTCTCATCGCTGATTCCGGCAAGACCATCTTCGCCCCAGTGATATGCGCGGGAACGGGCCTGGTCGTGGGTGAAGTAGTCCCAGGCGTTTCCATCCTGGCTGTAGTCCTCGCGAACCGTACCCCACTGACGCTCGCTGAGGTAGGGCCCCCATTTTCTCCACGGTGTCTTGGCGGTCCGCGCCTCCTCTAGTCTGGCTGCTTCCCGATCTTGAACCATTTCATGCCTCGTTTCGTTTAGCAGGGTAGCCTCAACCGTTTATATTCACCTTTCATAGATTCCCTTTCGGACCCGAATACGGAACTGCTCAACGCGACGTCCCGAAATCACTCCACGTGCTGACGAAGGCACGATAAGGCACAATGTG
This sequence comes from uncultured Acidobacteriaceae bacterium, assembly GCA_963770055.1. Classification (GTDB taxonomy): domain Bacteria; phylum Acidobacteriota; class Terriglobia; order Terriglobales; family Acidobacteriaceae; genus Edaphobacter. Next base: position 810,729 of record CAVYOC010000006.1, on the reverse strand, counting down.
CGGCCAACAGGTTACTGTTGGTTCGGCCTCAGTACGGGTTTCTGCTCGGAGATTCGTTCGTCTTGCATAAAGGTCGGAGTCACACAAGGAGAGAGGATAAGGTCAACTTACAGTGTTGGGAACTGGTAAAAGTAGCAATCAGCCTGGAAATAATCGCTCTAGCATAACGAACAAACGCCCTAAATGGCCTTGCTGTTGCACCGCCGAGGTCAAATTGGGCGTTCCAAAAGGATCAGCGTTTTGAAGACATACTTTACTGTTCGCAGCTCCAGTTTTGTTGGTGGACTTCAGCTCGCACCGACCGACAATCTCAGAGTCTGAAGTACATTTTCAATCTAAGCCCTCAGATTTATTCAGCGGGATGGCCAGATAGGAGTCATATGGCCCTCCCGTGATGATTGGATGCAATCCACGGTTGACTAGTTTGAGATGCCCAAAGGCGTGTATTTCGCTTACCTGCGGATACGGGATCTGCCTCTTAGCGGGTCTCTGGTTCAGTGCGATTGAGTGTGTCGTAGAGCGGCTGGGCGGGGTTGACCTGCGGGTTTTCTTCGACGACCGACATAGCCAGGATTCTGATCTTGTCATTGTCCGGTAAGACTATTGCTCGCTCGTTATCGTTGAGATCGATCGAGTAAGCGAAGAGGTAGGAGTATTGGTACGGCTCGTTCAACCCATCGCCGGTGTGACGATGCGACGCGTACCAGGCAAGTGCAGCCGGTTTCACGTAACCCGCAGTAAGACCGATGTAGTCCTCAGGATAGCGAGGTGACGGAGCACGGCGCTCGCGTTCCTGCGTATCAGGCGCTGGCCACACAGCGTGGTTTGCCGAGGTGTTCCAGTCGCGTTCCGGTTGTTGAGGTTTCCAGATGCGCGTATCCCACTGGCCGATAAAGCCGCTCCAGTCCTGAATCTTGAGGCCGACGGAGCGCTTGCCTACGCGGAATGTTCCGGTCTGATCGCCTCCGGTAGCTGCAGCCAGGATATAAACGCGGTTGTGGTGGCCTGCGGGAAGTTCGATCGTTTGCCCGCGAGCAACGACTGCGTTGGGGACGCCGGTTTTTGCGGCCGCCAGATCAAACTGGACGTCGTGATAGTTGATCTGCGCAGGAAGCATCTCCGCAGGCATCGCTTCGCCTTTGCCATCGAAGCCACCACCGACGGTCTTCGTATCATCATTGCTCGCAACGGCAAGATCGTAGTGCAGGGTTACAGGTTGCGAATGGATTGCGTCGACCTTCGCAGCCGAAGGAGCGAGACGCACCGCGAAGGTGCGCGGCTGGTACGGCGTAAACGAGGTGACGAGTGATCCGTCGTTGACGTTTGCCGAGCCGATTGGCTGTTCCTGAGCGTTGACCTCTCGCGCCGCGGTGACAGAAGCAGCGAATGAGACGCGTACGTCCGGCGCTGGTTTGCCGTCGAGTTCCACCATCCGAACAATGATCTCGTCGCTTGCCTCGGCCTTCTTGAGGGCAAGGACGCGGATGCGTGAGTTGTTCAGATGAAGAAGTGAGAACTCCTTGCCAAGCGCACCGGAGTGCTTCGTCGTCTCGAATGCGATGGGCGGATCGTTGAGACGATAAGCCTGCCAATCTGTCTGCGCGCTGCGCCAGTCGCCGGCGTGTCCGGCCAGACCAAAGACGAACTCATGGTGTCCCCAGTCTTGATTGGCCTGGTCGGTGTAATTCGGTGGCCGGCCATTGTTCGAAGGCTGCATGCCCGGCGAACGCAGAAGCGTGAGGCGAATGGTGTTGTCGTTGCGCTTGTCGGAGCCGTTCTTGAAGTCGGTGAGAAGAGTGGTTCCGAAGCTTCCGCTCTTGTCCGTGAGATCGATCCAGCGATGTGATGCTACTTCGAACTGACGCTCCTGCGCGTTCGGCCGTTTGATTGTTCCGATCTCCCAGTTGTACGTTGCGTCTTCGTTCGATGCGCTGAGCGGGAAGGTTGCTTTCAGGTTGGCTGAAAGCGTCTTCCAGTCGATTGCGTTGCCGAACTCGACTCGATTGCCTGCGTCACCAACGGAGAGGCTGATCGTCTGCACGAATTTGGAGCCTTCGGTCTCGCGAGCCACTTCGATGGACACGCGAACGGGGCCGTTCTCCTTGATGCGGACCTTGGCCGGACCTGAGACGTAGGCGCGCGGCGGAGCCTGCTCGTCTTCGAAATCCATGTTCCACGCCGGGTAGACCTTGGGGACGTCGTTGGAGATGGCGAGGCGAATCGGAGCGGACAGCAACTCCTTGTTCGAGGATTTGTCGAAGATGCTTGCGACATCGCCGTTCTGATCGAGGCGCACGCGATAGCGGTCGTTTTCAAGCGATGAGTTTGTGACCTTCAAGGTCGAGCGGGCGTTCGACCCTTCGGCGGGAAGGACGTCATAGACTGCGTAACCCACGGAAGGAAGCTTGGCCAGAAAGAGAACCTTGCCGTCGGCGATCTGCCCGGGCACTTCTTTTCCTTTCGGATCGGTGACACGCACAGCTTTGGGAGTTCCCCGAGGAAAATCTACGTTGGCTTCAATAACATCTTCGCGCGCGATGTTGAGTGGATTGAAGACCACAATCGGAGTGCCTTTGACGTCGGTATTGAGGCCGGAAGCGATCGCTTCCGTGGCGCTGGTCAGAATTCCTGCAAACTGATTTGCCACGATTACGTCGTCATTCCAGGCGAACTCATAGGAACGCGGAGTTGCGGTTCCCGCGCCGGTATCGTGAAAATGCCCTGCAAGCTCCAACATCCAGGCGTCGTTAAGACGTTGCTGTGGATAGGGGCGTCCACCAAGCCATTCAGCCGCGATGGAAGACTTCTCTGCCGCATCAGCAAGCAGTTCGTTCTTGAGAATCCATCGCTTGTGATAGGCCTGAGACGTGAGTGACCCCGCGGAGTGATTGATGAGCTCGAGGTCGCCCTTGTACTCCGGCATGCGTGAGGCCATCTCGGGCGTGATGTCGTTGAACAGCTGGTCTGCGGCGGACTCGATAACGTGCACCGGTCCTTCACCTACTTTTACAGGTGGCCCGCTTGGCTGTGCGGTAGGCGTCTCGCCCATCGCAAATGGGGCGCCCGGAGGCGTTGGCAGAGTAGTCTCGCTCTTCGTGACGATAGCCTCGAGAAGCTTGACGGTCGACTCCTGCGTTGCGCCGCCGATGTCGCCAGTTCCGACGTAATGATAGTCAGCGAACACACCTGTGGCGTTGCCATTGATATCGATGCGCTCGACCCAGTCCTGTTCAGCGGCGCGAGGACGGGCCAGGGCTAGCTGCTGCTGAGGAGTAAGCCGAGCCCTCTCTTCGCTCGTAAGCTGCGGCGCAGATGCCGGAGGTGGCTCGGTGGATGTTTTGCTGAGATCAGTGTAGACGTTGCTGCCATAGCCGCCCGGGTTCAGGGCTGCAATCACACCGCTGTCCATCAGGACCTATCCATCTGCCAACGTTGAAGGGTATGCCTTCTGGGGTCTGTTCCGGCGAGCCTGGTCCACCGATCTTCGGGGCAGGCTGCCACTGCGCATTGAGCTTCTGGGTGGAAAATCCCTTTACGCCAGCGTGCGCCAGGATGCTCGGGAGTGATGCGGGAAAACCGAAGCAATCAGGCAGCATGTACTCGTTGCTTGCCTTGCCGAAGTCTTTACGAAAGTATTCGTTGCCGTATAGTATCTGGCGGAAAATCCCTTCGGCACTGGGTAGATTGACATCGCCCTCTTCAATGGAAGATCCGGCAGGAAACCAGCGACCAGCGGCGGCGTACTGCTGCATACGCGCGTAGTCGGCAGGGAAGTACTCCTTCATCAAACGGTAGCGATTGGCGCCGGTCCAGTTGAAGACATAGTGCGGATATTTATCGAAGTAGTCGAAGTTGACGCGCATCGTCTTCAGCAGATACTCACTGATGGTCTGAGGAAACTCCCAGCGCCACTGCGTGTCGAGGTGCGCGTATGGAACCACGTATAACGTTGGAGTCTTGGTGATATCCGGGGCCTTCATCGTCTGGCCATGTGCGCAGAGGAGAAACATAAATGCCACCGGCAGAGGCGAGATCCACTTGGCGTGGAGTTTACTGCTGCTGGATTTTTGTTTGAACAGAGACATGATCGAAGAGCACGTTAATCGCATAGTTGAATCTTCCCATCACCCTGCATACCGGAGCCGGTTGTGAAGCATTTTTGTTGTAGACGAGAACTCCGCTCCATGGATGGAGCGGAGTTCTCGATGACTCAGATTGTTTTAGAACAGGAATTTCAGACCAACCTGAAGGTTACGCGGATTGGTCGTGGACTTCTGGGTGACTTGTCCGAATGTTCCCGCATTCGCGGTAAAGTTCAGGCCGCCCGACTGACCGACCTGTGCCCAGTTGGGATGATTGATGAAGTTGTAGGCATCTGCGGTGAACTCAAATCCTGCTCTCTCGTTGATAGGGAACTTCTTCTTGAGATTGAGATTCCAGTTCTGGTAGCCCGGCCCGTAGATGCTGTCGCGAACACCTTTTTGCAGATTGAAGGTGCCTGCGGCCGGCTGGGTGAAGATGGCCGATCCATCCGGGTTTGTTGTGGAGAAGTAGTGGTTCGCGCTCTGCCCTGAATATCCGGAGAATTGCTTTTGGATCTTCGGGGTTCCGTTTATCACCCAGAACTGACCTTGGGTTCCGCAACCAAAGCTGCCGACTTCGCCGACGCCAGCGTAGTCGTTGCCGGTTCCGACGCCGCAAGGCGCACCGGTCTGGAACTGCGCAACGCCGCTGAGCTGCCAGCCCCCAATAAGCTTTCCTGTGAGCGTGTTCTGGTTGCGGAAGAACGGCAGGGCATAAAGGTAGTTGACGACAAACATGTGGCGAGCATCGTACTCCGACGGGCCCCACAGGTTGGTTGTGTTGTAAGTATCGGGAACAATATCACGATAGTTCGAGCTGTCGTCCATGCTCTTCGACCACGTATAGCTGACACCGAAACTAAGGTTATTGGTAAAGCGGCGGTTCCAACCGACTTGCATTGAGTTGTACTTGGCACCGCCGTTGCTCTGCTCCTGCTGAATGGCGGCAAAGCCAAGATACGGACGGAGATAATTCACGTTCTTGCCAGGGTTTGCTTGTATTGCTCCGGCTGCGGGTTGGTTGATGTCAAACACCCGCCAGTTGTGATAACCACGACCGCCAACGTACGCGAGGGTAAAGGTCGAGTTCAATGGAAGTTCACGCTGGAAAGAGACATTCCAGTTCCATCGGACCGGGGATTTCAGGCTCTTGGAGAGCGAAGTAACCGTCAAGGGAGGAGCGACGCTCGGATTCAAGGCTACGCCGGGGTTGTCCACCATCGAAGCGAAACTGCCTGCCACCGCCGCTACAGTTACGAACGGCTGGAAGGGTGGGTTGCCGCCCGGGAAGATATTGTCGAGCAGGCCCATGCGCGTTGCGAACTGACCAGCGCCGGCGCGAAACACGGTCTTCGGGTCGAGCTGGTAGGCAACGCCAAGGCGCGGCTGAACAGTGGTCGAGATGTCGACGTAGCCTTTACTAAGATTAGGAGCAAAGAGAGCTGTGCAAGGTCCGCCAGCGCAAGCTGTTGAGTTGGGCTCGGATCCGACCACTCCATGAGCCGCAGCTGAACTGGGGAAGCTGCTGAAGCCCGGGATGACGACACCGTTGTATGGGTTTCCGGTTCCGAGTGTCACGTTGCCGGTGGCGGGATCAACGACAGGAACTTTGGTCTTGTCGTAAGAGGCTGGATCGAAATAGGCTGCATTGCCCCATGCCGGTTTGTAGGGGGTGAGAGTCGTTATGCGAATACCGTAGTCGAGATGCAGCTTTGGCGTAACCTTCCACGAGTCCTGAATGAACCCTTCGTACATCTGGCCTGTCCAGCTCGTATATGCCTTCGGTCCGATCTCGGTATAGCTGTCGGCTAAACCAAGAGCAAGATTCGCGATGCCGGCTCCGGTGGTGCCGCCCAGGCCACTGCGCGTATCGGTAAAGACGAATGAGCCATTCTGGTTGTTCGCGCCACCGGGGACGGTATTGACGTTGATCTGGTCGTTATCGTTTTCGCCTTGATAGTTAAAATAAACACCAGCCTTGACCGTGTGATTTCCGAAGACCTTTGTCACGCTATCCGTAATCGTGTAGATAGGCCCTTGAGAGTGCGAAGGATAAGGTCCGCCGGCCAGGCCGTAGAAGTTTGGAACAGTAACTGTCGGAATCTTGCCCGGTGCAGCCTTAGCTCCTGGAACGATGTAGGGGAAGTTGATTCCCAGTGTGCTCCGGTTGAATCCTGCCAGCGCTGTGTTTACCGGGATATAGACGCGGTCGATACTTACCGTGCCGCGCAGCTCGTTGACGAGGGTTGGAGAGATTGTCCAAGTCCACGCGAGGACGTTGGTCTGGTTGGGACGATTGAAGTACTTGCCCGTAAGCCCCGATCCTTGATCGAAGGGCTGGTATTCGAAGTACGTTGCATCCTGACGGCGGAACTCGAAACGGTGGTTTGTGGTCAGCAGAAAGTCAACGTTGATGATCTCTTTACGTTGGTCGATCGGGTGTGCTGCCTGTCCGATCCAGTTCTGCGTGCCTGACAGATAACCTGGAGTAGGTGCGGGATAGGCATTCAGAATCGCCAGGCCATTAGGGCTCAGATGTCCGGCAGCTCCCGTGGGGATCATGTTGTTTAGATACTGGACGCAGCTTGCTGCCCCCTTCACTGGGCAGGTTGTCGGATCGTAGATCTTGGTAACGCCGGCAGTACCACGGGTTTGGATTCAGCAACTCGCTGAAATCGCCCTGTCGCATTCGCAACGTCGGGACAGCTTGTGTCTGAGTGTCAGTAAATCGGTAACGGATCCATTCTTCATTCACAAACCAGAAGAGCTTCTGTCGAAGAGGATCCATCGCGTGAACTCCTGGAATCCACACCGGACCGCCAACAGCAAAGCCGAAATTGTTATATCGGAACGGCGACGCAAATCGTGTAGTTGGGCTTTGGTTGCGTGTCCATGTGTTCGCGTTCATTGCGGAGTTTCTTAGATACTCGTACACCGAGCCGTGAAAATCATGGCCTCCGCTCTTGGTGATGAGTCGCACCTGGCCGCCCGCCGCGCTGCCGTACTCTGCTTGGTAGTCGGCCGTAAGCACCTGCATCTCAGCAGTTGCGTCGACACTGGCGACGCCGATGATGGCTCCGCTGCCGCGCGTGCGGACTGCGGGAGCGCCATCGAAAGTCACCAGGGTGTCCTGTGTCCGCGCTCCGTTGATTTGGAAGGGTACGCCGCCACCGACCGCAAAGTTGAAGTCGCCGAGCGTCGAACCGCTGCGAAGGCCCGGAAGCAGCGAACCCATGTACAAGGGATTCCGTCCATTGAGTTGCTGATCGCTGATCTGTTGTCCGGTGACCTGGTTCTGTACCGATCCAGACTCGGTTTCGAAGCACGGACGCCGTTGCAGTCACTTCGACGGTTTCGGTCGTTGCGCCGATAGACAGGTCAGCATCCAGCGATAGCGTCGTGCTTGCATCTAGCTTGTTGTGCACACTGGTGAACTTCTTGAAGTTTTTCGCCTCGGTGGTCATGCTGTAGGTTCCCGGGCGAAGATTCGTAATCGTGTAATGCCCCTGCGAATCAGAAGTGGCTATGTGTGTTTCGCCGGTGCTCTCATCAAAAACAGTCACCATGGCGTTTGGCACTACCGCCCCGGACTGATCTTTGATAAATCCGCTGATTGAGCCGACATCCGATTGAGCCAGTAAGCGAACAGGTAAGAAAGCTGTGAGGGACAGCACTGCACATAGGCACCAGATCTTGATCCGTATCATATTCAGCATGGCGACTCCCTTTGAAGGACAATGACGTGAGCATCTCGTTGGGCTGTGTTTTCATTTAAGGCCGCACAAATGACGGCGCTTATTTATGATTGCGCTATCATATTGGCACTTGTTTACGCGTCTTAGTATTGCTCTGTCAATATGAAACTTAGTTAAATTTCATGGAAATATTCGATGGTTTGATATTGTTGGGGAGGTGATAGCCATCCCATAATAACGTCCAAAGGAAACGTGCGAAGAATACCTGCCTCAAAACGGGCTACCTTGGAAGATGTTGCGCGTGCAGCTGGCGTTGGAGCCATGACCGTCTCCCGTACCATCAACGGGCATCCGTATGTCTCCGAGAAAACAGCGAAAAAAATTCGCGCAGCAATCCGCCAGTTAGACTATCGGCCTAATCACGCCGCCAGGATGCTTACCGGCCAATTGTCTCGATCGATCGGGCTTATTGTTCCCGACCTTGCAGATCCCTTCTTCTCAGTCGTCAGTCAGGCGGTACAGGAGACTGCTCGCGAGAGCGGATATCTCGTCTGGCTGGCCGCGTCCAACGACGATCCGGCGATCGAAGCAGCACAGGTTGAGCAGATGACGCATCACCCTGTCGATGGCATCTTATTAGTCCCTGTAGACAGCAAGCATAAGTATCTGAAGACGGTGGCTGAGAGCGCAACTCCAGTCGTCACTATCGATCGGCCTATTGAGATCGCAACGTCAGATTCAGTAGGAGTCGAGAACAGGGCGGGCGCGCGAATGGCTGTCGAACACCTGATTCGCCATGGGTACAAACGAATTGTGTGCGTGGCCACCAACACGCATCTGCTGACAATAAAAGAACGGCTTATTGGCTATGAAGAGTGCATGCGAGAGGCGAAACTCCCTCGTCTCAAAACAACAACACGATTGATAAGCCAAACTGACGCGAAGCCCGCTTTGAAAGAACTTTTTGAATCGCGTACTCCGCCAGATGCTTTGTTTTCCGTAAATAACGCTTCGACGATCTGGGTAATTGAAGCACTCCGTGAGATGAAGATCCAGATAGGACGAGATGTGGCTCTTGTGGGATTCGATGACGTCGACTTTTATTCTTTGATTACGCCTCCCATAACGGCGATTAGGCAGCCAGCTTCTGAGCTGGGACACATGTCAGCGCGATTGCTGCTGCAGCGGATAAAGGGGGAGTTCACTGCTTCGAGCGTTCGAACAGTTTTACCTGTAACGCTCGTTGTCCGTGAGTCATGCGGCTGCAAACGGAAAGAATAAGGGATCAAGGGATGCTCAATTATTCCAAGCGTAAAGAAGATTTAGGAAATGAATAGATATGAACTCAATATCGTTCCAAATTTCAAGAGCCTCCTGAAAATGTGGAATTCTATCCTGTGGCGTTCTGTATGTTTCTCTGTTGGCATCCTGCTGGCGAGCACCGCCGCCCTTGGGCAGAGGCTTGCCGCGCAGGACTTTACGCGCAACGTCGATCCCTTCATTGGGGTCGATTGGGGTGGCAATACGTTTGTCGGCTCCGCGGTTCCGTACGGTATGGTCAAGCTCGGACCGGATATGGTGACCTTCGATAATCGCCGTTCTGGTTTCGGTTATTCAAGCTTCGGCTACGTTCTCGGCTTTTCTCATCTTCATCTGAGCGGGGCGCAGGGTAAATATGGCAACATCCTCGTCGCACCGGTCACGGGCGAGGTCGATGTGACCGATATCAAGACGCCCCGCACCGATGAGGTCTCCAGGGTTGGGTATTACAGCGCGAAGCTCACGCGTTATCGTATCGAAGCGGAGCTTACAAGCAGCCGTCGTGTCGGCTTCCATCGCTACACTTTTCCGGCTTCGCAACAATCGCATATCACCGTCAATGTAGCCTCGGCGCTTGGCCTGGGGTCAGGGTCGGAGTCGCAGAAGTTTCTCGGAGCCGAGATTCACCTGCCCTCCAATCACGAGGCTCAGGGTGTTGCACGCTTCAAGGGTGGCTGGAACATGGGTGGCGAGTACAGGGTGTATTACTACATGGTGCTGGATACCCCGGCCGCGGCAACACGGACATGGATCGGCACAACCCTGAGCGCAGCGAAGAACGCTTCGGTAGTCGCTACGACACCGGAAGGCCCATCGATCGGCGCTACCTTCGACCTCAACACGAAGGCCGGTCAGGTCGTCCAGGTAAAGGTCGGCATCTCGTTTCTCAGCGTCGAGCAGGCAAGGCAGAACGTCCAGCAGGAGATTCCGGGCTGGAACTTCGATGTCGTCCACACCCGCGCCACAGCTCTGTGGAACACCGAACTCGCCAAGCTTAACCTAACAGGCGAGACGGACGCTCAACGCCGCGAACTCTACACCGCCATGTACCACATCATGCTGATGCCAACGGATCGCACTGGCGAGAATCCCGATTGGCAATCAACCGAGCCGTATTATGACGACTATTATGCGATCTGGGATACCTATCGTAGCTCAAGTCCGCTCCTCACTCTCATCTCTCCTGACCGCCAGCGTGACATTATCCGCTCGCTGATCGACATCTACCGGCACACCGGCTACATGCCCGATGCTCGCAGCGGCAATGACAACGGCCGTACGCAAGGCGGCTCGAACGCCAACGTCGTCGTCGCCGATGCCTTCGTTAAGGGATTGAAGGGAATCGATTACGAGACTGCGTTCAAGGCTATGGAGAAAGATGCCACCGTGCCGCCGGAGAATGCGCAGAAGGAGGGCCGCGGCGGTTTGAAGGATTACAACGAGCGCGGTTACATCACACTTGCAGACGAGCGTTCCGGCTCCCGTACGGTCGAGTATGCCTATGACGACTTTGCCATCTCCGAAGTGGCCTGCGGTCTGGGCAAAACAGATTTAGCGTCGCTCTATCAGAGTCGTACACACAACTTCGAACACCTGTGGGACAAAGACATGACCGTCCTAGGTTTCAAAGGCTTCCTTCGTCCGCGCAAGCCGGATGGTTCGTGGGCGGACCCCTATCTGACGGTACGAGGTACCTGGCCGGATTTTATGTACGAAGGTGATATCTGGACCTACTCGCTCTATGCCCCACAGGATATGCGGCGCCTGATCGAGATGGCGGGAGGGACGGATCTCTTCAACCGCCGCCTCGACTTCATCTTCTCGCGTGGTCACTTTGACGTCACCAATGAACCGGGATTTCTGATGCCCGTCCTCTATAACTATGCCGGTCGTCCTGACAAGTCTGCGGATATCGTTCAACTGTTACTGGAGAAGGCGTTCACCGACTCTCGCGCCGGAATTCCCGGCAACGACGACTCCGGTGCGATGTCGAGCTGGCTCATCTTTCAAACGCTTGGCTTCTATCCCGTCGCCGGTCAGGATGTTTATCTCATCAGTACGCCGAGCATACCCGACGCCTCTCTTACTCTTGGCAATGGAAAGAAGCTCCGGATCATTGCGAAAAATCTCGACAAGTCCGGTCTGAACCACTACATCCAATCAGTCACGCTCAACGGAGTCGATCTTCCCAACTCATGGTTCCGGCACGCTGCAGATCAAAGATGGCGCCACTTTTGTTTTTACAATGGGCTCCGCGCCGTCATCGTGGGGACGGACCCTGCCACCACCTTCAATAAGCGATCCCGACTTTCATTCTTGCAACCAGTAGAGCCGATCTGGAGGGCGCCGACAGTTGCAACGCTACCTTGGCGCGCGTCGCCACGAGTGGAATCAGCGCCGTAAGTGATTGATTCTAAGAATTATGGCGGAGAGTGAGGGATTCGAACCCCCGATAGCCTTGCGACTATGTCTGATTTCGAGTCAGGTGCATTCAACCGGGCTCTGCCAACTCTCCACATTACCTATCTTATCTCAGGACACGCGCTTTCGCCTCGCCCCTCAGCATCGCACTCCGGCCGATTTATCCTGAACACAGCCCGTACCACACACACCGCGCCGGGCTGTGAAGGGGAACCTTGTCACTCGCTGCTGAATGGACTCCCGGCCTCGAACAATGGTTGCGCGAACAAGCCGTCCAGGCCGGCTTCGACACCGCAGGCATCGCCCCCGTCGTTACTGAGGCAGACAACATCGACGCGCAGCGCTTTAACGCCTGGGTCGAAGCCGGCCGCGCAGGCGAGATGGACTACCTCAAGCGCCGCGACGAACACGGCATCCTCCTCCGCAGCGGAGTCCACGTTGCCATTCCCTGGGCTCGCTCCGTCATCGTTTGCGCCCTGAACTACGACGCTCCTGCTCCGCACTCCACCGACAGTGGCGCCACCCGGCACCGGATGGATCGCCCGCTACGCCTGGAGCGGCCGTCCGGCATCGGAAAACGGAGCACCAGGAGCACCCGAACTCATCCCCACCGACTACCACGACCAGCTTCTCCCCCGCCTCCGCCAGATCGAAGCCGCCCTCAAGCAACGTGACCCCCTGCGAGACACGCTGCTACGTCGACACGGGTCCCATCGTCGAACGCGCCGCTGCCGCCAAAGCAGGCGTCGGCTGGATAGGAAAAAACACCTGCGTCATCAACCAGCAGCTCGGCTCATGGCTCCTCCTTGGAGTCATCATCACCTCGATCCCCATTCCGGAAGACACCCCACTCCAACTTGCTCCCGATCGCTGCGGAAGCTGCACCCGATGCATCGATGCCTGCCCCACTGACGCCCTCGTCGCCCCGCATCAAATGGACGCCTCCCGCTGCATCGCCTACCTCACCATCGAGAAAAAAGGAACCATCCCCGAAGATCTCCGCGAACCCATCGGCCGCCAGGTCTTCGGCTGCGACATCTGCCAGGACGTCTGCCCCTGGAATTCCGCAAATCCCCGATCAGTAAATCCCCACCCCGCCCCACCCCAGGAGACATGCTTGCCCGTCCCGCAACTCGTCAATCCTCCCCTCGAATGGCTCGCCTCCATGGACAACGCCGTCTTCAAGCGTTGGTTCAAAGGCTCGCCCCTCGAGCGCACCCGCCGCCATCGTCTTCACCGCAACGTCGCCATCGCCATGGGAAACAGCGCTGAACAAAAGTTTCTCCCCCAGCTCGAAATCTGGGCCGCCGCAGACGAAGACCCCATCCTCGCAGAATCCGCCGTCTGGGCCATCAATCGAATCCGCAGGCTCAACCCTGTCGACAATCAGCCCGCAGACCCAGAAGCTCGATTGGACGAACCACCCGAACAAAGCCCCTCATCTGCGTTGAATCCGCACTCCTCTCTGCTAGCATCGGAATAAACCACGGCAGTGTCTGCCGGGGCGATCTCTCCCTATGTCCCTGATAGCCTCCGACCCTACAGAAGAGCCGAAGTCAAACCAGCCCGAGCTGCCGCCTAAGCCCATTGAGGACATAAAACCCGTCGTCCCGGAGCCCGGCCTCGGCGCCGAAATCGTTGTACTCTTCCGCTACATGATGCGCACCGAAGTCCACACCTACGCCTTCAGCGTCGCGGCCAATTCCATCCTCTCGCTCTTTCCCTTTATCGTGCTTCTCCTAACCATCAGCCGCAATATCTTCCACTCGCGCCAGATGGAGCAGGTCGCCGGCGACATGATGAAGAATCTGCTGCCCGTCGGTCAGGACTTCGTCATCCGCAACATGCAGCTCCTCACCCACCCGCACAAAGGGACGCAGGTCTTCTCCGTCGTCATGCTCCTCATCACGTCGACCGGCGTCTTCCTCCCGCTTGAGGTCGCCCTCAACCGCGTCTGGGGTGTCCGCCATAACCGCAGCTACCTTCACAATCAGGCAGTCTCGCTCGGCCTTGCGCTTGCCGTCGGCCTTCTCGCCATGATCGCGGTCGCCTCCACTGCAAGCCAGCAGACCATCCTCTCCTGGATCTTCATCGGTCACACCGACAACTTCATCTTCCAAACCGTTTCGTTCTTGTTTTTGCGCATCTGTGCCGCACTTGCGAGTATCCTGCTCTTCTTCCTGATCTATTGGATACTGCCGTACCGAAGAATCCCCCCGCGAGCCGTTATCCCCACGGCCATCGTCACCGGGCTCCTCTGGCAACTCGCCAAGGTCCTCTACATCAGGGCGCTCCCGTGGCTGGACTTTCAGTCCGTCTACGGTCCGTTTTATATTTCGGTAGGGTTAATGATGTGGGCGTTTCTCTCCGGCTTGCTCCTGCTCGCCGGCGCACATTTTTCCGCAACACGGTTTGCCTTGAAGCTCGCTCGAGAGGCAGAGGCGGAGGAGGCAGCCAAAGATGCAAAATCCGAGTAGCCAAGCCGCCACGCAAGCCTCTAAAAGGCTCCTGCGACGGCTGCCTACGGGACTCGCAGGTGCGGCCTTCTGGCTCGGCATCTGGTTCGGCGCGCTCTTCCTCGGACGTTGGGTGCCCGGCGGCTTCGGTACCTTTCTCGGTGTCCTGCAGGTCTTTGTCGGCATCGCCCTGGTCTGCGTCGCGATCCCCTTGCTCTGGCGGCTTGTGCGCAAGCACATGCTCTGGAGCCTCCGCAACAAGCTCGTTCTCACCTATCTCCTCATCGGCCTCACTCCCGTAATCCTGCTCCTCACTCTTGCGGGCACCTTCTTTTGGGTTGCTGCCGGACAGTTCGCCATTCACCTCGCCGACTCGCGCTTCCTCGCCGAGCTAAGCCAGATGAGCAGTGAAAACGAGCGCCGCGCCGAGTTAGCCACAGTGACCCTCCAGCACCGCAACGCGGCCCCCGTCGAAGAACCTGCGGAGACCGACCGCAGCAGCGCTCTCGACGTTCCCCGCCAGAAACTGCGTCGCGATTCTCAGGCCTTTCTCGACGGAAAGCCAGTCGCCATCTCCTCCAAAAACACCACAACAACCTCGCACGCCAAAACCCCCTTCGGCCTGCCTCCCTGGGCCACTGAACTCCCCGGTGGACACTTCTCCTCGCTCGTCCTCGACGGCAACGACCTCTACCTCGTCGCCATTCATCAGCAGCGCTGGAACGATGGCCGTCTCTTCACCTTCATGACCAGCACGCCCGTCGACAATCAGGTTCTCGACCTCGTCGCTGAAGGCCTCGGCCTCATTCGTCTTTTATCTGAAAGCACTTCGAACGACGACCGCACGCGTCAGCGCCCTGCCCGCAGGCAATCTCAACCAGTCTCTCCAGGCTCGGAATCCACATCGGCAAAGCCAGTCAGCCCAGCTCCCGAGGCCGTCACCGAAGGCTCGAGGATTATTGGCGGCGACGTCCCTCCTCCGATCAATTTCCTCGATCTCCCCGTGCGCTTTCCCTCCACCGAACCCGTCACTTTCTGGGACAGCGGCAAGCCGGACAACATCTTCGTCAACATTGAGTCGCGTCCCTCGCTTCTTCTTCATCAGCTCTTCGGCAGTTCTCTCACTGGCGTTGTTACCAGAGTCCTGCGCGTCGCGTTGGTCACTCTCACCCTTCTCTTCGCCATACTCTGGCTGCTCGCGCTTTGGATGGCCCTCCGTCTGAGCCGCACCATCACCAAATCGGTCGCCGATCTCTACAGCGCCACTCAGCACATCGACCGTGGCAGCTTCAACTACCGCATCGGCGTCACCAGCTCCGACCAGCTCGCCGAACTCAGCCGTTCTTTCAACACCATGACCGGCTCCCTTCAGCGTCTGCTGCAGGAACAGAAAGAGAAAGAGCGTCTCCAGAACGAGATCTCCATCGCCCAGGAGGTCCAGGCCAACCTCTTTCCCTTGCACGCGCACGGCGTCGCCAATCTGGACCTCCACGGCATCTGCCGCCCCGCCCGTTCCGTCAGCGGAGACTACTACGACTTCCTCGTCTTTCACGAAGAAGCCAACGGTGGCGTAGTAAGCCGCAAAGGAAACCGGCGTCGGCATCGCCATCGGCGACATCAGCGGCAAGGGAATCTCCGCCGCGCTCCTCATGGCAACCCTCCACTCGGCCGTGCGCGCCTACCGCTTCGCCAGCGAGGAGCTCGTCTACAGCGAGTCAGCCGTGGCCGGACTCATGGCCAGCCGCGAAGATAGCGGCGGCGACTACGACCAGCTCTTCCACTCGCCCGGCAGAATCCTCTCTCTCCTCAATCGTCATCTCTACCGCAGCACCCAGCCTGAAAAGTACGCGACCCTCTTCCTCGCCCACTACGACGCGGCTTCGACAAGGCTCACTTATTCGAACGCGGGCCAGCTTACCTCCGCTCGTCCTGAGTCGTGACGGCAGCATCCGCCGCCTCGATCAGGGAGGAACCGTCGTCGGCCTCATCGACGGCATGCACTACGACGAGGACAGCTTCCACATGCAGCCCGGCGACATCCTCGTTGCCTACTCCGACGGCGTCACCGAACCCGAGAACGACTTCGGCGAATTCGGCGAAGAGCGCATGATGGAGGTCGTCAGCCGCTACCGCGACCAGCCTCTCCACGTTATCTCCACCCAGGTCATGCTCGCCCTCGACGCCTGGATCGGAGCCGATGAGCAACCCGACGACATCACCTTAGTCCTCGCCCGCCAATCCTGAGTCACTCACATCGAGCCTTCCACAGATCGCTATGGAACCGGCGACCTCCTGCCTTCGTACTGCGAAGAAGCACAAGTGTCCTAAACGGGATCGGAGGTACGAATGCTGGCGGATCTGCGCGACGCGCTTCGACAACTACGCAAGGCACCCGGCTTCACCGCAACGGCAGTAATTACGCTGGCATTGGGCATCGGCGCCACGACCGCGATCTTTACGCTCGTGCATCAGGTGATGCTGAAGTCGCTGCCAGTAACGAAACCGGACGAACTATGGCGCATCGGAGACAAAGATCGCTGCTGCAACTGGGGGGGATACACCCAGGGCAACGACGGAGATTTCGCGTTGTTCTCGTGGGAAGCCTACAAAGTCTTTCGCGACCATACCCCCGAGTTCACAGATCTGGCTGCGCTTCAGGCAGGCAACGCGCCGCTTGGCGTCCGCAGGGCGGGCTCACAGGCGCAGGTTGACACACGAAACGGAGAATATGTCTCCGGAAATTTCTTTAGAACATTCGGCGTGCAGCCCTGGATAGGCCGGCTTATGACCGACGCGGACGATAAAGAAGGCGCTCCGCCGGTAGCTGTTATGAGCTACCGCATCTGGAAGGAAAAGTATGGTTCCGATCCATCCGTGGTGGACGCCAGTTACCAGATCAACGGTCACGCGTTTACAGTCATCGGCGTGTCGGCTCCCGGGTTCTACGGAGCTAAGCTGGCTGGCTGGGGCATGCCTGATCTCTGGCTGCCATTGACCTCGGAGTTATTGATCGATGGAGATACCTCGCGCCTCAAAAGACCGAATGGTAACTTCCTTGACCTGATCGGCAGAGTCCGCCCGGGAGTCAATCCCAAATCACTTGAGGCGAAGCTGAAGGTGGAATTCCACGACTGGCTGGCAAGCCACGTCGCCGACATGCAGCCGGGCGAGAAGCAACTCTGGCAGCAGCAGACGCTGCATCTCGTTTCTGGCGGTGCCGGAGTAGCCTCCATGCGGGATCAGTACCAGGATGGCCTGAAGCTCCTGCTCGTCGCAGCCGCATGTGTGTTGCTCGTGGCCTGCGGCAATCTGGCGAACCTGATGCTGGCGCGCGGATTGAAAGATCGCGGGCAGATCTCCATACGCGTGGCGCTCGGCGCTTCGCGGCAGCGGCTCGTGCGTAAGGCGTTAGTTGAGTCTTTGCTGTTGGCTGCAATCGGCGGAGTCTTGGGCATCGGCGTTGCCTATGCCGGGACGAGGCTGATTCTGCACCTCGCCTTTCAGATCGGTGGCCCGAATAACTTCGTGCCCATCAATGCGACACCATCCTGGCCAGTCCTGCTTTTCACGTTAGCGATGTCAGTGCTGACCGGAGTCATCTTTGGAATCGTACCCGCGTGGATAACCTCGCACGCGGACCCGATCGAAGCGCTGCGAGGCGCGAACCGTTCGGTGGGCGGCCATCGCTCGTGGACGCAAAGATCGCTGGTGATCGCGCAGGTGGCGATGTCCCTGGTGTTGCTGTCCGCCGCGGCGCTGCTCGGCCGGAGTCTGCGGAATCTCGAACACCAGAACTTCGGATTCGAAACGGACGGTCGCTACATCGCGTGGATCAATCCGATGCTGACGCAACTACAAGCCCGAGCAACTCGAGCCGATGTTCCGGAAAGATTGACGATCGCCTGACTCAGATTCCCGGTGTCCGGATGGTCGCGCCCGCTCTGTATGCGCCCATGACGGGCGACAGTTGGAACGACGGGATTCGCATAGAAGGCAGGCCCGAACCCGGAGCCAAGGAAGACACCGGCGCGTCATGGGCGCGCGTGATGCCGGGATTCTTCGAAACCATTGGCGCGAAGATGGCGCTCGGTAGGCCCATCACCGAGGATGACACCGCGACGACACGCAAGGTAGCCGTGATCAACGAGGCCTTCGCGAAGAGGTTCTTCAAAGACAAGAACCCGATCGGCGAGCACTTCGGAACCGACAAGATCCAATACGCGACAACATTCGAAATCGTCGGAGTCACGAAGGACATGCGGTATCTGACCTACGACTACAAAGATCCGATACGCCCGATGTTCTGGGTGCCCGAGGCCCAGACCGTGCAGTACGACGATCCGGCCTATCTGAGCGGTGAAATCTGGTCGCATTATCTGTACAACATCGTGATCTGGGCGCCGGGAAATCCGCCAGGCCTCGAAGAGCGCGTGCGCAAGGCTCTTGCCGAAGTCGATCCCAATCTCGTGCTCTATGGTGTTGACCCTTACACCGAGGTCGTGAGCGCGGATTTCCAGCAGGAGAACATGATCGCAACGCTGACGACCCTCTTCGGCGTACTTGGCCTGCTGCTGGCAGCCGTTGGACTCTACGGCGTCATGGCCTACATGGTCGAGCAGCGGACAAGCGAGATCGGCATTCGCATGGCGTTAGGAGCAGATCGTTGGCGTGTCGTCAAAATGGTGCTGCGAGGCGCCTTCTCGCAGGTAGGGATCGGACTGGCGCTCGGCATTCCCGCAGCGATCGGGGCAGGCAAGCTAATGAAGGATCAACTGTTCGGCGTAAAGCCGTGGGATCCGGTCATGCTCATGTTCGCTACACTGCTGCTCGCATTGGCAGCCGTGTTGGCGTCAGTGATCCCGGCACGTCGTGCAGCCGGAGTCGAACCAATGGTGGCGCTCCGAAACGAGTAACCGGTCCTGTCCCTTCTCTCGCCGTACCTCAGCCGCAACTCTTGTCATTCCCCCAGAACTTTGTCAATCCACCGCAAAGCCTTGTCATTCCGCAGCGCAGCGGAGGAATCTGCTTTTCGTACTTCCCGTTCTGCCGCCCATCCTTCGTCTCTTTTGCAGAGGCAAAATCTCATCCCTCCTCAACCTTGGGAAAAAATTAACTTCAGAAAAGAGGAAAAAATTAGAAGCCGATTTACGACCAGCTAACAACCGTGCTTTTGCACTTAACAACCGCCTAAGGGACACAAATTACCGCATAAAAAACACTCACTTTTTCCACGCCCCCTTCAAAAACACCAGCAAAAAGCCAGAAATCATCCCCGAAAACGCCTCAAAAAAAAATTGCTGCACTAAGGCCGTTTTTCAATGGCCTTAATCGCAATCGAGTTCGGAGAACCTCCCGCCGGCAAAATCGTAAAAAGTGCCGGGCGCCCCTGGCTGCTCTCAATCCGAACTACCGCAACATCCCCGGAATGAGCGTCTGCCGCCAATAAAAGATGCTCATCCTTGGAAAACGCCAGCGCCACAGGCCCCGAACCCGCCCGTACGCTCCAGCTCAGATGCCCATCGTCGATGCTGTACATCGCCAGCGAATCCGCCCCGGAATTTGCCACCCATAGCGTTCCATTATCTTTGCTTACAACTCCCCCAACAGGCTTGTTTCCAATGCTATACGTCCCCCCCACCTCGTTGGTCCAGGTCGAAATCTCTGTAATACTATCGGAGTCATAATTCGATACAAAGATCTCCCCGCCATCCGGCTTCATCGCCAGGTGAACCGGCATCTTCCCCACATCAAGTAACGTCAGCATATGGTCGGTCAACAGCAAAGAATTCTGCCGCGATCCAGCTGCAGCAGCAAGACTTACGGCCATTACCTGATGGCCACCGGAACACGCAACAAACACCTTCGAAGAGTCCGGCAGAATAGCAGCGTCACTGGCACCAGGACACCCCGAAAACGCCACGCGCAACCGCGGAGCCGGCTCTGAATTTGCCGTCGGATCGTAAGGAGAAACCTCAAAGATTGAGACACTTCCGCTACCACGATTCGTGACAACTAAGCTACGCCCATCAGGTGAAATTCGAACCACCCCAGGTAACTCACCTGTTCCAGCAGCAGCAATCTCCCGCCGGCGGTCAAGATCGACAACGCTCACCGAGTTCGATCCCGTATTCGCGACATAAGCCCTGTGCCCTGAATGATCTACAGCGATGAACGAAGGCAGTCGATGCACAGGAATTGCCGCCGCGACGCGATTCGTTTCCGCATCAATCACCGAGATCGATCCCGACTGAGAATTGGCCACGTAAATCTCGTTGCGAACAGGATTCGCGACGAGGTTCACAGGAGACGTCCCAACCCGTAAGGTACGGTCTTGCCTCAGATAGACGAGATCAAGCACCGAGACAGTGTTCGACTCGCCGTTGCTCACATACGCGAACTCACGGTACCCGTCAGGCACGTCAGGAAAGCTATTCCGGCGGCATCCCGAAACGCTGAGAAGCAAACAAAGAGACACGAAGAGATAGAGTCGAAGCAACGTTGGCACTCTTCGGAGTCTATCGAGGTGACGCGACAGCGGCAAGCCGAACACCTCACCCCACAAGAATTTAGCTGAGCCGCGAAACTTTCTTCTGCAATAACGTGTCTATGTCTCCGATGCGGACATAGACCCCTTCGGATCTATTCGCGTCATTTGCACTTTATTCTCGGACAACGAAGCCACTTCCATGTGGCTTCGTTGATTTTTTTAATCGCGAGAACCCTTAGCACGGAACCAGTTAAAGGCTATCCATCCGAAATAACCCGCTTGAATTCCGAGAACGACGGCGTAAGCGGCGAGCAAATGGCGGTGTCCCATTGTGCTGACATCAAAGAACGAACGCCAGGTCATCGCGGAATCTCCAAGGATGCTTCAATCGCCTGAAGCGCGGCTTCCTGCTCATCCAACTGGCGTCGGCGCTCAAGCGCGAAACGGAAAAGAGTAATCAAGATGCCCCAGATTGCCCAGCCGGCCAGGTTCCAGAAGAAGGCTGGAAGCATAGATTTGTCCATACCGGAGTTGGGCCCACCCCCAAAAACAGGGGCCGGGTGCTGGGTACGCCACCAACGGATCGACATGTAGACGATAGGGACATCGACCGCGGCAAAGATGGACAGCACTGCGGCAAGTGTTTGGCTCTGCCCCGTCGAGGAGAACTTACGCAGTATGAGGTAGCTGACGTATAGCAGCCACAGGAGAAGCATGCTGGTGAGGCGTGCGTCCCACGTCCACCAGATCCCCCATGCCACACGCCCCCAGAGCATTCCGCTGAGTAGACAGATGGTGGCGTAGACGACCGTGACTTCAGCAGCGGCAAGAGCGAAGGCGTCGGCTGCGAGCGCCTTGAGTGGATCACGAGTTCGCCAGAAAAGATACGCGAGCGAAGCGCCAAAGTTGAGGTAGGGAAAGATCAGACTCAACATTGCGATTGGGACGTGGTAGTAGAAGATCCGGCCGACATCGCCCTGTGCCGCGTCAGTAGGCGTGAGGAAGATGGCTTGTCGGAAGCCGACAACGAGGACTGCAACTGCGATTCCGAACCAGAGCCAGGCGACGTTGCGGAGACTGGGGGGACGCTGCTCCATTCCGTTAGTTTATCGCGAAATCCAGCTATTCGGCATTGAGGATGGTCTCGAAGAGCAGGATGCAGATCGTGGTGAAGATGATGTCATACCCGACCAACTGCTTGATCCACGTTCCGATCTGGATGGAGTCGAGATCGCCAGTAAGAATTCCTGTAGTTGCCTGGACCATAGCGAGAAGGGCGGGCAACGAAATAGGCAAGAGAAGCAACGGCAGAAGCAGTTCACGGTTGCGCGCACGCAGGCCGAGCGCCGCAAAAAACGTCCCGTTGACGACAAGTGCCCAGGTGCCCAAGGGGAGGACAAGCGCCAGCAGCCAGACATTTCCCAGAACGTGCAGGTTGAAAAAGATAACAAAGATGGGTGCCAGGACAACTTCGACTACAAGCACGAACAGCATGTTGGCGATGGCTTTGCCGAGGAAGAGGGCGGAGGCGGGGGAGGGTGCCATGCGCTGCGCTTCGAGGACCTGGTTGCGGAGTTCGCGGTTCCAGGACTGGTTGAGGGCGGTGATGGAGGCAAAGAGAAGGGAAACCCAGAGGATTCCACCGGATATCTGGCGAGTTGTTGTGGGGTAGCTGGTGGGATCGAATGCCAGACCGAAGACTACGACCACCAGAAGCGCGAAGAAGAGCATTCCGTTGATGGAGTCGCGTGAGCGCCACTCCAGGCGGAGGTCTTTACGAAGGTGGTCGAGGACGTGCCGGAGGTAGGTCATGCAGGGGATTTTGCGAGGTCAGCTAAGGTGGCGTCGGTTGCGCGAAGATAGTCAGCGGGAGACAGGATGAGTTGGAGGCCTCGTTGGCCCGCTGAGACAGAGATGATGTCGAAGAGTTCGATGGTCTCGTCTGCGAAGGCAGGAAAGGACTTCTTCGCGCCCATGACAGTGACTCCGCCGCGAATGTATCCGGTGAGAGGCTCGACGTCTTTGAGTGATGCGAGTTCGATCTTCTTGGCGTTTGCTGCGCGCGCCAGTTTTTTGAGATCCAATTCTGCATCGCCTGGAATGACAGCGAAGAGATGATTTCCTGTGTTGTTGTGGGTGAGAAGGGTTTTGAAGACCTGCTCGGGGGGTAGGCCTATTTTTCGCGCGACCGAGAGCGCTGTGAGATCGTCTGGATCGACTTCGTAAGGGCGCAGCTCGTAGGAGATGTCGAGGGAGTCGAGGAGGCGGGCGGCATTGGTTTTTGCGGGAGGAGCGGTCTTCACGCGGCGGCCTCGGGGGTTGCGATCTGCCCGTTGCGCAAGGTGAGGGTGGAGTCAGCCAGGGGCTTCGCGAGGGCGGCCTGGTGGGTTGTGATGAGGATCGTACGCGCTGCCGCCACCGGGTACGGGCCAGGTGCGGAAGTCGGCCAGCAGGTCGACGAGGTGATGGGCAGAGTCGACGTCGAGGTTGGAGAACGGCTCGTCGAGCAGGAGCAGTTCGGGGTCGCTTTGGAGGACACGTGCAAGGGAGGTGCGCTGACGCATGCCCTGCGAGTACTGGCCGACTGGGTCGTTTGAGAGCTGGGTCGAGGCCGACGGCGCGGAGAGCCATCTCCGGGTTGCCGACACAAGCGCAGCCGCCACTGCGGTGCAATGAGGCGAAGTAGTTGAGGTTCTCGATGGCGGTGAGTTCGTCGTAGAGCATCGGCGGAGTGGCTCATGTAGGCCATGCGGCGACGCTGCTTGTGCGGGGCCTCGTTGAATACGGTTACGTTGCCACGTGTCGGTTTGAGGAGTCCGGCGACGATGCGGAGCAGGGTCGATTTGCCTGCGCCGTTCTCACCGAGGATAACGGTGCAGGAGCCCGCGGCGAAGCTGGTGGAGACGTTGCGGAGCGCAGCGAAGCTACCGTAGATCTTTGAGACGGAGTCGAGTGTGACGCAGTTGGCGGCTGCAGCGGCGTCGGGTGTTCTGCTGCGAGTTGTCGCTTCCGTCTGCGTCATTTTTGTGGAATTTAGTGTGACGCGGGAAGAGCTGTAGCAGTGTTGGCGGCAGGGGAGGCTGTTGTCGTCGGCGCGTACTTCGAGGCGCACTTGGCCTGAAGTTCAGTGGCGTGGAAGACGCCGTCGTGACTGTAGGTGCCGACTGCGAGGGCTTGCGCGTCGTCCTTGAAGGTATCGGGTGGGGGTTCGGAGCCCTGATAGACGACGGAGAGTTTGCGGCCCTGCTCGAGAAGGTCGAAGGTGGCATTGGTGCCGGCGCGGTGGATGCTGCCGGGGGCTACGTTGCCGGCGACGCGGAGATGACGGACGTAGGCTTTGTCGCCCATGCCCTGAAGCTCACTTATGGTGACGTAGTAGCTCTTGTTGTCGCGGCCACCGGTGAAGGCCAAGTAGGCGACTGTGCCGAGGATGACTACAGCCGCGACGATGATCTTAGCGGTGCTTTTTCGGGCTTCGGTTGCCATACTTCTCCCTCTTTCTTTCAGTTTACGTCCGTTCGGGGCTGGGGCTACCCCCCCTCCCCGTACTTTTTTGCGCAAAGTCTTCGAATTATTAGACTTAGGTCTGGACTTTAGTGGTAAGAGTCTACCATCTTGGTTCAGAAACGTTGCTCTCGCTATGGATTTCGACCGTGCGGTCTGTCAAGTCTCCCCCTTCGATTTTAGACGAATGGGAGAGAGTTATTCGCCGATTCTTGTTTGCGGTGGATGCTGATGAGGAGCCGAAGGGCAGGAGTTTTCAGTCGATGGAAGATTATCGCTTGAGCCCGACTGAAGCAGCCGAGGCAACTTCGGGTTGTCCGTCATTCGACCTGCATCGCGCCCGCGTCAGGGCTGGCGCTTGATCTCATTTGCCGTTGCCTTCCCCAAATACGACGACGCTCTTGTCAAGCGGTAGCTCGTGGGTGCGTAGTTCCAGCACGCCGTTCGTGTCCTTGGAGCGATACCTGTCAATCAGATAAGGTACACCTTCGCCGGAGAGCGGCTTCGACGAATTTGTTACTTCGAAATGCAGGTGCGGCTCGCGCGCATCGCCGGTGCAGCCAACGCGCGCCAGTATCTGACCGCGCTGTACCCTGTCACCTACCTTGACACGTACGCTGCCTTGCTCCAGGTGCATGTAGTAGGCAAACTGGCCGCCGCCCAGATCGATGGTAATCGTGTTTCCTGGTACTGTTTCCAACGTGATTGGGACAGCGGGATGGAACGCGTCACCGTGTCCCGGGATGTTATTGGGGAGACCGTCCCTGGCCGCGACAATACGGCCATCGGCAACGGCAAGGACTGGCTTGTCATAGGAATAGTAAGAGCGCACGTCCCGTGAATCGCCGCTGAAACTGACTCCGTCTCTGTCCTGCTTCCAGTCGATTGCGTAGCGTCGTGAAATCACCGGCCTGCCATCGAAGACGACCACTCCGCGCCGATGGTGGTTATCCTGGTCGTTGCTTGGGCCATCAGCCGCGAGCCAGTTTTCTCCCTCTAAGGGTGGTCCAAGGACTCGCAAAGCAGGGCTGTTCGTGGTGATGATCGCCCCCTCCGCAATAGAGTCCCCGATGACGACCTGATGCAGTACCTTCCTGGGGATTTGTGAATCGTGATCGAAGGCCGCCATCATGAAGATGATCGCGCTTTGGCCACTGGCGATAACGGTGCTTTCTTTTGGGTTGGCAGCGGCCTTACCGCCCACATACTGCACCATAGTCTCCAACTGTTCAGCCTCAAATGTGACAAGCGGTTTGCCTTCTGAAGCATCCGCATCCAGCAACTCAATACGATTCATTGGGAGAGGGGCTGGCCCAAAGTTTGTCAGGTGTAATTCATACAGCAGGTAGAAGCGGCCTCCACTGGGAAATGCCGTGGGGGCGAAGGGCACACGCATTTCGAGTTGGATCGGGAAGGGCGGGAGCTTCGGCGCTCGCGGTTCGCCGTCCGGCCGCGTCTGCGCCGGGCTCTGAGGCTTCTCTGTCGACCGGCTGCTGGGTTGAGCCAGGGCAGAACATAAACAAAGGGCAGCGATTCCGAGAAAGATAAATGGTCGCACTGTCGTGGTACGCAGCTGACGCTCCAGCAGTTCCGAGTTCGGGCGGATTGCCGACAAATGGGAAGTTGGACCAGCGATGAGCTAAGTCGGAGCGCGCAGTTTCGTAACAGTCTCGATTTGTTGCCACGTAGCCTAGCACGATCGGCCAGTGCTCTTCGTTGTGTCAATTGGTAGTTGACAAAATCAACTATATTGGTTGACATTAGCTGTCATGACAGCTTCGCTTTCGTTGTTGACCAGCGATATAGCGACCTTTCGGCGATTCAACCGGATGTATACACGGTTCATTGGGACGCTGAAGGAAGGGCTTTTGAACAGCCCTTACAGTCTGGCTGAGTCGCGCGTTCTTTATGAACTGGCGACGCGCGACGCGCCCAAAGCGCGAGAGATCGCAGAAGAGCTTGGATTGGACGCCGGTTATCTGAGCCGTCTGCTGGGAAAGCTTGAACGCGATGGGTTACTGAAGCGAAAGGCGTCTGAGCAGGATGGCCGGTATGCCGATCTCACACTCACGGCGCGGGGCAGATCGGAGTTCAAGAAGTTGAATGCTCTTTCCGAGGAGCAGGCGCAGACCGTACTGGAAGATCTTCCGCATTCGGGTCGCATGAAGCTCACCGATTGCATGAGGACGATGGAAGCGATTCTGACGAAGGCCGATCGCAGCCGTGTGCCCTACATCCTGCGGCCGCATCGAGTTGGCGATATGGGTTGGATTGTCTATCAAGAAGGTCTTGGGTATGCGGAGCAGTATGGATGGGACGAGACCTTCGAGGCACTGGTTGCGCGCATTGTCGATCAGTTCATCACCAATTTCGATCCAAGTAAGGAACGCTGCTGGGTTGCAGAGATCGATGGTCAAAGTGTCGGGCACATCTTTCTGGTTAAACATCCGGAGGAACAGGACACCGCGAAGCTCCGGCTACTGTTTGTTGAGCCAAGCGCACGCGGAAGGGGATTGGGAGATGCTTTGGTGAACGAGTGCATCCGTTTCGCGCGTACGGCAGGGTACAAAAAAGTGGTTCTGTGGACGCAGAGCATTCTTGTTGGGGCACACCGGATTTATGAACGGGCAGGGTTCCGTCTAATTCATGAGGAGCCGCACCATAGTTTTGGGAAGAATCTTCTGGGGCAGACATGGGAGCTGATGTTGAAGTAAATGGAGCTGCTGTACCTCGTCGTGAGATAGCGAAAAAAACGGCGAAAGCCTTCGATGTTGGAAGGCCTTCGCGAAGCGAGTGTTCGAACAGTCTTGCCCAGAGTGGGTTAGACGGTGGTGGCCCTTCTGGTTTCGGCAGTGGTGTTGACGGTGTCCGAGATGGCGGTAAGAGTCTCGTCGGCGGCTTTTTCTTCGTCGAGAATACTCTCCAGGGTCTCGGCGGCGATGTTATCGCCGAGGAACTCGGCCCATGTGCGGAGAGTGCCGTAGACGGCCATCTCGTGGTGCTCGACCTGCTGGGCGCTGGCGATGAGAGTGATGTCGCGGATGCTTTCGTCGCCAGCATCTTTGATGTTGTCCTCGGCCTCGGTGATGAGGGAGGAGATAGCTTTGCAGGTTGAGGTAGAGGCGTCACCTGTGGCCTTGCGAAGAAGGCTTTCGACCTTGGCGATATGGCCCTGAGTCTCCTGCAGGTGATTGCGGAAGGCGGTAGCGAGCTGCCGGTCAGTGGATTTTTCGATCATGGTAGGGAGGGCTTTAGTGATCTTCTGCTCCATGTCGAGTGCTTTCTTGAGGTTGGTGGTGTAGAGGGTGCGTAGGTCTTCGATGTTTTCCGAAAAGAGCTTCATGGGTGTGGTTCTCCTTTGACGCGTGGTCTCTCGTGGGCGGGAGATGCGCCGGGTGGTGTTGCATGGATGTGGGTGAGAGCGGCGAACGTTCCAGCCGGGGAACTCACGGTCGTTCTGCGTTCTGGTGGGTTGGATGCGGAACAGGAGAGATGGTTGGCTGTGTATTGAGGGTCTTCGGTGCGTCGTATACTTACTTCATTACACGGCTGTGAACGCAGGGGGCATCTATGAGTGGAAATGGAAACGGGAGTGGAAATGGAAACGGCACGACTTCGAACGGTAATGGCAGCGCGGCGCACGCGAATGGCAATGGATATAAAGTGCCGACGGGACGTGCGGAGTGGATTGTTAAACGCAAGGTTGAGGCGGAGCGAACGGGCGACTGGAATATGTCGCAGATGCATTTTGCGCGCAAGGGGATGATTACGGAGGAGATGGCCTTCGTTGCGCAGCGGGAGAAGATTTCAGCGGAGCTGGTGCGGAGCGAAGTGGCTAAGGGGACGATGATTATCCCGGCGAATATCAACCATCCGGAGCTTGAGCCGATGGCGATTGGGGTGGAGTCGCTGTGCAAGATCAATGCGAATATCGGGAACTCGGCGATTGTGTCGAATGTGGATGAGGAGTTGCGGAAGCTGCATACGGCGGTTCACTTTGGCGCGGATACGGTGATGGACCTGTCAACGGGCGGGGATATTCCGATGATTCGGGAGCAGATTCTGCGGCATTCGCCGGTGCCGATTGGTACGGTTCCGTTGTATGAGGCGCTTTCAAGGGTGAAGCGGGTCGAGGATCTGAATATTGATCTTTATCTTGAGGTGATCGAGGAACAGGCGCAGCAGGGTGTGGATTACTTTACGATCCATGCCGGTGTGCTCATTCAATATGTGCCGCTGGTGGCGAAACGAATTACCGGAATTGTGAGCCGGGGCGGCGCGATTATGGCGCAGTGGATGACTTCGAATCACAAGCAGAATTTCCTGTATGAAAATTTTGACCGGATCACGAAGGTGATGGCGAAGTATGACGTGAGCTACTCGCTTGGAGATGGGCTGCGACCGGGTTGTGTGGCCGATGCGAGCGATGAGGCTCAGTTTGCGGAGTTGAAGACGCTGGGTGAGTTGGCTCGGCAGGCTTGGAAGAGCGATGTGCAGGTGATGATCGAGGGGCCGGGGCATATTCCGATGGACCAGATCAAGCTGCAGGTGGATAAGGAGGTGGAGCTGTGCGATGGCGCACCTTTCTACGTGCTTGGGCCTCTGGTGACGGATATTGCTCCGGGGTACGACCACATCACGTCAGCGATTGGCGCGGCGATGATCGGTTGGCACGGCGCGGCGATGCTCTGCTATGTAACTCCGAAAGAGCATCTGGGCCTGCCGAATGAGAAGGATGTGAAGGACGGAATTATTGCTTACAAGATCGCTGCGCATGCGGCGGATATTGCGCGGCACCGTCCGGGGGCGAGAGACCGGGACGATGCGATCAGCCATGCGCGGTACACGTTTGACTGGGATAAACAGTTTGCATTGTCGCTCGATCCAGAGACGGCACGGGGGATGCACGATGAGACGCTGCCGGATGACTACTATAAGGAAGCGGCGTTCTGCAGTATGTGCGGGCCGAAGTTCTGCAGCATGAACTGGTCGAGCAAGGTGGATGAGTTCAATGCGAAGGAACATGGCTTGAAGAAGCCGGATTTGACGCAGATTGTTACGGAGCAGATGGCTTTGCGCGGGTAAGAGCGACGGTTAGCTATTTAGCTTTAGCGGAAAATGACGAAGGCCGCAATCCTTGGGGATGCGGCCTTTGTCTTCTTTCAGCAGAGCTCATTCCTCTGCAGACTCGGAGTGGAGGCTACGAGTGTGGTGTGGGAGCGGGAGTGCCCGGCTCGCGCGAGACTCAAATCTTAGAGGATGTCGTTTTCTTCTTTTTCGCTGCGCATGGCCAGGAGTGCAGGAGCGATGATCATAGCGAGAAATACCAATGCAAGGACAAGATCGTGGACCATTGGGGGAGTCTCCTTTTTGGCGGTTTTGGCCGTCTTCGAGTAATCATGTGCCAGACAGTGTGGAGAGGACATCCCACGTCGGAGGAGGGGTGTACCACCAAGGTGTTATGTTCCGGTGCGCGATTTGGAGACGTGGGTTTGTAGGGCCTTATGAAGGACAGGTATACCGCGTCGGTTATTTTGCAGCAGTTTCGAGGATGGCTGCGGATCGATTGAGCGCTTCGGCCAGCGGTGTGAGCTGGGCCTGGGCGCGGGCAGCGTCTGCGGCTTCGATGGCCTCGTTGACTCCTGGAATGACGACTGCGGCGTAGCCGGTGAACTCACCAGGGGCGTAGATGGTGTGGCGATACCAGGGGCGTTTGGGGAGGCCGTCAGGGTTGAGAAGAGCCTCTTCTGCTTCGCGCAGCGCGCGGTTGAGAGTGGTGGGGTCAGAGGAGGGGCTGGTTTGCGTCGTGCGGATTGCGGCACCGGCTGCGGCGAAACGTTTGGCTGCGGCGAGCGCAGCAGTGAAGTCGAGCGTTAGTTTTTGCTCGCCGGCTCGGTGTTGAGCTGTTTCGATATAACCGACGATCTCTTTACCGTAGAGTTCGTAGTCGTAGGGCAGGATGTCGGTGTCGGCCATGTGCAGGATCTCGAGACCGAAGACTCGTGCCTGTTGCTGTTCGTAGACGAAGGTTGGATCCGCGAATTTGGTGAACCAGGTGTAGTCGTCAAAGGTGGAGTGGTAGACGCCGTAAGGGCCGTCGGAACCAATGTCGGTGGAGGGGACGCCGAGGTGCTGGATGAAGGGAGTGTAGTCGGAGCCTGAGCCTAAGGTGCCGATGCGGACTTCGTTGTCGGTTGCAGCGGCGGCAGGACGTTGGCGGCGGCGAGCGGGGTTGCTGGCGGCCTGTTCGGCCTTCCACTGATCGTAGACGGTGCCACCTTTGGGGCTGGGTACTTCTCTGGTGACTTCGCGGACGAATTGTTTGAGCGAGGGCACTGCGGAGGCGTTGAAGCTGGGGCCGGAGACGCCGACGTCCGTGTTGAAGTAGGCGACGGCATTACCGAGAATTTTTTCGTGTTGCTCTGCCCACTCGGTCGAGCCCATCAGGCCTTCTTCTTCGGCGTCCCAGCTGCAAATCACGATGGTGCGGCGAGGCTTCCAGCCCTGCTTGAGAAGCTCGCCGAGGCCGTGAACGGTTTCGAGCATGGCAGCGGTGCCGCTGTTCGGGTCCACGGCACCGTAGACCCAAGCGTCGCGATGGTTGCCAGCTACGACCCAGGTGTTGCCACCGAATTCGTTGTCCGCTGCGCGGATGGTGCCGATGACATCCCAGATGGTGCGGAGGGCGATGTCTTGTTCGAGATGCATGTGGACCGTGATGTGAGCTGGGTTTGCGTTCTTTGCACTTGCGCCGAGGTGATAGGTGAAGGGAAGTGCGCCTTGCCAGTCACGTGGGGACTCGTCTCCTCCGAGTGCTTTGAGGATTGGGGCGGCGTCTTTGTAGGAAAGCGGGTTGACGGGAATGCTGGGTTGGTTGTCCTGGAGCTTGTCGACGGGGATACGGCGGGATGCGGGCAGATCGAGTGTGGAGGCGATGCCGGGAGTGGTAGGATCGCCGGGATGGATGGGAAGAAACTGGACGGATCCGCGCTGGACGGCGGAGTCGGGCCGCCAAGGACCTTTGGGATACATGTCTCCGCGGTAATAGCCGTCGTCGGCGGGGTCAGAGTAGATGAGAACACCTTTGGCGCCATATTTCTGGGCGATGTAGGCCTTGACGCCGCGGAAGTTTTCGCCGTAGCGAACGATGACGATCTTGTCTTTGACACTGATTCCGAGTTTGGCGAGCTGCTGGAAGTCGGCGAGGTTGCCATAGTTGGCGTAGACGACCTCGGCGGTTACATCTCCGGAGGGCGAGGAGCCGTTGAATGCGGGAAGGATGCGGGGATCGTCCTGGAAGGGATCGCCACCGTTTTTGTTGGGGTCGACGTGCTCGGGCGTAGGGCCGGACATGAGTTTGACGCCGTTGGAGTCGAAGGCCTCGATGAGAATCTTGATGGGTTTGTTGAGGAGGACTTTGTAGGGGACGATCTCAGTGTCGAGGCCGGCAGCTTTGAATTTATCCGCGACGTAGACTGCGGTGGCGTAGTCCTCCGGAGAACTTGCCCAGTGGGGGGCGGAGGTGAGGGTTTTGAGGTGTTCACCGGCGAGTTTTGCGTCGGGGATGGCGAGAAAGGCTTCGTCCCATTTGGCTTGCTGGGTGAAGTCGCGGTAGCCGAAGACCTGCGAAGTGGGGGATTGAGCCGGAGCGATGAGGGCGAGGGAGAGAAGGCAGAAGAACGAACGAAGATGAGTCAACGAATAGCCTCAGGCGGTTGAGTACAGACTTAGGGTATCGCAGATGGGGATGCTTCGGGGATTGGCAGCTTCAGCGTTGTTTTGAGCGCGGCGGCTTGGAGGTCCACGCCATCATATTTTTTTGATGCGTTAGACGGGCTGGGTGCAGAACTTGCAGCGAGCGGCTGCGACAGGGATGTCGCTGAGGCATTGGGGACAGGGCTTGGTGGCAGGCGGCGTGACATCGGGATGAGTTCTCTTGATGAGATATTGGGTTGGCAGGATAAGGAAGAAATAGACGACGGCGGCGATGAGCAGGAAGTTCACGATGGCGGTGAGGAAATCTCCGTAGCGGATTTCGCCTCCATTGATGTGGCCCACAAGATAGCCGAAGTTCGGCTTGCCGATGACGGCTCCGAGGAGCGGATTGATGATTTTTTCAGTCAATGCCGTGACGATCGCCGTGAAGGCCGCGCCGATGATGACGGCGACGGCGAGGTCCATTACGTTGCCACGCAGAATGAAGTCGCGGAATCCCTTGAGCATAAGTGAGTCTCCTTGAAGTTGTTATCGTGCATGGAACGTGGTGACCGCTGCCCGTTCCGGTGCGGGGAGTATAACGCAAGGATGCCGCTACCGGGGTGGCGCAGGGTGTGGGGAATAGGGGCTTGAGGGGAGCCATTGCGGCCGAGAGGGGGCGTTGGCGATGGCGAGAGTGAGAGCTGTGTAGAAGCGGTTAAACTTTGAGGCGGCATCCCAGTCGATGGGAGTTTTGATGTCGTCCTGAGGCTTGTGATAGCGGCGGGCGTACCAGTCGCGATAGATGATCTCTTCGGGTGAGCCCTTGTCGTACCCGAAGACAAAGCTCGCGATGGGGACTCCGATGCGGACGAAGTTGTAGTTGTCGGCTCGGCTGAACAGCCTGCGCTCGGGTTCGAGGTCGGGACGGATTTCGATTTTGTACTGGGCAGCGACAGTGCGGACGGTTTCGCCGAGAGTTGAGTCGGTGAGGCCTTCCATCGTGAGGATGTTGAGGGGGAAGATGGGCCGGAGCTGGTCGAGATTTAGATCGGCGACGATGTTTTCTTTGGGTACGGTGAGGTGTTGGGTGAACCAGGCGGAGCCGAGGAGGCCTTTTTCTTCGCCGGTGAAGATGTAAAAGAGCAGGCTGCGCGCTGGGGCTTTGTGCTGGAGGTCTTTGGCAAGTTCGATGAGGAGGGCGACGTAGGCTGCGTCGTCGAGGGTGCCGTTGTAAAGGTTGTCGCCGAGGACAGGAGTGCCGTAGCCGTAGCCGTCGAGGTGGGCGGAGAGGGCGACGTACTCGGAGGCTAGTTTGGGATCGGAACCGGGCAGGATGGCGAGGATATTGGGAGAGGAGATGTCTTTCTCCACGTTTTGAGCTTCGATTTTGAGACCACTGTGCATGGGGAAGCTCGGCAGGGGGAGGCCCTTCTCGCCGTCGCGAAGGATGTCGGTGAATGGATGATCGGGGTCGTCTGCGAAGAGTTTGATGGCAGCGTCGGCACTGATGCGGAGTTGCAGAGGTGCGCGGAGATTGGGAGCAGCAGTGGGCTGGAGGACAACGCTACGGGCGTAGGCAGCAGGCCAGTGGGTAGGCTCAATTGCGGCGGGATTGTCGATGGAGACGATTGAGCGGAACCCCGCTTTGGTGACCAACTCGATGCGGCGTCGAGCGAAGGTGACGCGATCTGCGGGCGAGAGGTCCGCGGGAAAATTGTTAAAGAAGACAGCGGTTGCTCCTTGAAACTCCTTGATGTCTGGCGAAGGGGGTTGCGGCAGTTCAAGACCGTAGCCAAGAAAGACCATCTTCGTGATCGCACTGGTTTTGACTAGCTGGTGGGGAGTAATGGTGATCTCTTCCATTAATTTGAGCGGGACGATGCGAGGTGGGCGACCAGTTTGCGAGTCTGAGGGATCAGCCGAAACAATTTCGACTGAGGAGTGGGCGAGATCAAGATCGGTCTGATGCATAGGGACGCGCTGAAAGTAAGTTCCGTCGTCCCCTGCGGGTTTGAGGCCAGCAGCCTTGAACTGATCGGCTACGTACTTTGCCGCGCGTTCGTAGGCTTCAGTGCCTGTGTCGCGTCCTTCCATGCTGTCGTTCGAGAGAGCGACAGTCTGGGTCCACCAGGCGGCAGTGGCAGCATCGGGCTTCTTTGAAGGTTGAGCTGATGCTGTGGCGCAGGTCAGGATTGTGAGGGCGGAGGCTGCATAGAGAGAGCGAAGCGTTGCGGAAGCGCGCATAGTAGGCGGGTGTCTCCGTGGAATGAAGTGATTTTAGTTTGTTTTGCTTCGTTGGCTTTATTGCGAGGAGATCCAGTGGGCGTAGGGATAGAGGAGCAGGAAGAGAATCATGCAGAGAGCCATGAGGTCCATGTAGATGAGGAGGAGCACGCCGCCATGGTAGAGGCTCCAGCGGCGCTGCATGCAGCGGACGGTATCGACGGTGCCGGCGATGGCCGCGAACGTAGGGAGGACGAGTGCCGGGGCGGGGTGAATCTGCGGAAAGCCGGAGAGGAGGATGGCGGTTGCGAGTCCGGAGAGCACGAGGAGACAGCCGCGGACAAGAGAGCGAGAACGC
This sequence comes from uncultured Acidobacteriaceae bacterium, assembly GCA_963770055.1. Classification (GTDB taxonomy): domain Bacteria; phylum Acidobacteriota; class Terriglobia; order Terriglobales; family Acidobacteriaceae; genus Edaphobacter. The sequence goes on along the minus strand of CAVYOC010000006.1, from coordinate 776,485 downwards.
GGATTGAGAAAGCCGGGGAGCACTTGATCCTGTGAGACGTCACCCCGATTCTATGCGCGCTGGATTATTGGGGGATAGGCGGAGTGGGTGGGGCTGCAGCCGGCGCGGTTGCGGGAGCCACGGATGGGGTTGGCGCCGAAGTGGACGGCGGCGTGAGATTTTTTACTTCGGAGGTGGCTACCTCCACGGCGCCGATGTGGTCATGGTGGAAGTCATGGACTGCGATGCGCAGGAAGTATTCTCCTTTGGCGGGAGTGCTGATCTCCTGGTTGTATTGAATTCCGTGAGCCACATTTTTCTTGATCTCATCGAGTGGCGATGCGATGTGGAGGGATATGCTGCGGCGGTTGATAAGGACGCCATCAGGATTGAAGACGAAGATGGCGAGTTCGAAGTCGGCGTGAATTTTGCCGTCGGCTCCGCGGAGAAAGGCGATGTCGCCAGGATTGATGGCGTAGCTGACGATGTATCGGCGAAAAGGACCGTGGACTTTGTCACTGAGAATGTTGCCGTCCGCAGGTTTATCCTCGGTCTGGGTTGGCGGGGCTGCAGGATAGACGCCAACCTTCATGAGGATTTCGGTTGGCGTGGGAGAACCACGCATCATGGCACCGCGCATATTCTGCAGGGCGCTCATGTTAGCGGCAGTAACTGCGGAGTCGACTACCGATGGTTGTTTTGGCTGGTCTTTCAAAGCTGGCGGAGGTTTTGCCGGGTCGTCTGCGTAGTAGCCGTGACGGTAGGCGAGGGTAACCCCTTGTTTCGCGAGTTGGACTTTGATTTTGCGGTATTCCCCATTGCGGGTGGGATTGGCGGGAGTGTAGGTGAGGGTGTAGAAGTTTGAACCTTCTTCGATAGCAGAGGCAACCGCCTGAGCCAGTCCGTTGGTGTTGTAGAAGGCTCGGCCTCCGGTGCCCTCCGCCATCTGACTCATCGTGGAGTGTTCGTCGGTGGTGTCAGTGGAGAATTTGGTCAGGTCCTGCGACATGCGTGCGGGATTGCGACCGTAATTGCGGGTGGTGGCCGCACTGAAGACCTCCGAGTTGAAGAGACCGCGAGCGTCGATGGGGTAGACAGCGACCTGACTGCGCGCGAGAAGATTGACGGTATCCCGGAACTCGGCCTCTGAATCAGAGGCTACTGCAAACGGATTCGGGAGGGTGCCGGAGGTATCGGGAAGGATGCTGATGGGAAAGGACGCCGAGAACCAGATCAGATTTTTTCGGCCTGGAATGCTGGAGAGATAACGGGCGAGCTGGTTCATTGCGTCGAGGGTGTACTTGACGCGAAGCTGGGTCTGGAAGGATTGAGTCTCCGCTTCGAACTGCCGGGTGTTGGCTACCTGATCCGCCGGGAGGCCCATGTCCTCCATATCGTCAGACATGCTGTTTTGTATGCCGCTTCCGCCGGTTGGATCCTGAAGCAGAGGGGAGGTTTTGAACTTCATTGAGGCGATCTTCTTCAGGGTTTCCGGATCACTGGTAAAGCCCTGAAGGATAGTGAGGTGGCTCGTGAGGCCGAAGATTGCGATCCTGACGCCGGGCTGAGCAGAGTTGAGATAAGCGAGAAGCTGCTGACGGACGAACATCTGGTCTTTGAGAGGCGTATTCAGAGCGTCGATGAGGAGGATATCGACCGCACCATTGAGTGGTTCAGGACTGTAGTTGGTGTAGAGGCCGGGGGGAAGCTTTGGGAACGTGGTGAACTTTGTCGCTTCGGCAGGTGTGAGTGCGGAATGCTCCTCAAAGTGCTTGATCGTCTGCGGGAGGTTATCTTCGGTGAGAGCGAAGTCAGCCTCTTTAAGACCGTGGACCGGCTTGTGGCTCTTGTCGGTAACGACGACATCGACGACGACAAGCTGCGTGCCCGAGTGAAGGGTCGCGACGGCGGTGGAAGGAGTTTGAGGGGTGGGTGGGGCTTTATCTGCCTGTGGGGATTGTGCGACGGCCAAGGTTGCAAAACAGAGGGCTGCGAGGGCAGGGCCTAGAAAACACGGGATGGAACGCTGCATGGTTGCTCCAGTGAACGAGACTAGTCGAACACAAAAGAGTGGAAAATGTCCTGTTCTTTCTCGTTTTGTTTGTGAAGAACTTCAGGTATGGCGAGCGGTTTCCGGGTCCTTGAATTAGCTCGCGGAAAGCACAGTTTCGGGATTGTCCACGACGGCGTGGCCGGCCATAGCGCGAATTGATTGATCGTAGGGCGCACGAAGGATGCCGCGTTCGGTAATGATGGCTGCGACATACCTTGCGGGGGTTACGTCGAAGGCAGGATTTTCGATGGCTACGCCGTGGGGGGTCATCTGTTTGCCGTTGGCGTGAGTGACTTCGCGGGGGCTGCGCTGCTCGATGGGGATATTGTCGCCGGTGGGGGTGTCGAGGTCGAGGGTGGACCAGGGGGCGGCGACGTAGAAGGGGATTCCATGTTCTTTGGCGAGGATGGCAACGCCGTAGGTGCCGATCTTGTTGGCGACGTCGCCGTTGGCGGCGATGCGGTCGGCTCCGACGATGACGGCCTGAATGCGACCTTTGCTCATGAGATGAGCCGCCATGTTGTCGCAGAGGACGGTGGTGGGGATGTTGTCCTTCATGAGTTCCCAGGCAGTGAGGCGGGCGCCTTGAAGGAAGGGGCGGGTCTCGTCGGCGAAGACGTTGATCTTGTGACCGCGTTCGATAGCGGCGCGGATGACACCGAGGGCTGAGCCGTAGCCGCAGGTGGCAAGGGCTCCAGCGTTGCAGTGTGTGAGGACTGTGCCTTCTTTTGGCAGGAGAGAAGCTCCGTTTGCTCCCATCTGTTTGCAGGCGGCTATGTCTTCGTCGTACATCTGGCGGGCGCGGGCTACGACGGCGGCCTTGATGTCTGGGATGGAGGTGTTTTTGGCGGCGAGCGCGTTGTAGAGGTTGCGAATCTCGTCGATGCCCCAGAAGAGATTGACGGCGGTGGGGCGAGTCTCGGCCAGGGTCTTGGCGATGATGGCTACCTCGTCGGTGAGGGTAGGGAGGGTGGCGGCGGTGCTGCGCTCGATGCCAATTGCCATGCCCATGGCGGCGGAGACACCGATGGCGGGAGCTCCGCGGACGATCATGTCGCGGATGACGGTGGCGACCTGCTTATAGTCGGTAGCGAGGACGTAGGTCTCTTCGAGGGGGAGCTTGGTCTGGTCGAGGAAGTTTACGCCTTCAGGAAGCCATTCGAGGGTGGGAATCATTTCTTAACTAGTTTAGACGATGGCGGCTCAGATTGGGGCTGTAAGACGCCAGAGGAGCGAGGAAACGCTGATAGCAGCAGAGGCATCGGACTGAGCGGAGACGCATGATGCGGAAGAACCAGTCTCTTACGGGACGATGGGAGTGGTGAAGGGATTCGGTGTGACAGGCGGGGCAGATTTTTCCATTGGAGAAGGACAGCAAGGATCACCTCTGTTTCGTCGTGATCCGAGTTTATGTTTGTGCTGACTTATGTTGAGAGAGTGAGTGCGATTTTGTTTGTTGCTCGGCCCAAAATGGGACAAAGGCTTTGGGACTCCGGCTGGCGCCAGTTTCCTAAGGTAATTCGGGGAGTAGTTCCGTCAAGCTACTGTGTGATGGTTGCGGGTGTTTCCACGGATTTTCTGTAGTTGCCGTAGCCTACGACGACAGTTGAGCTGATGAGCAGGAACAGGCCGGCCGCGACGAGGGTTTTTGTGCGGCGGCTGGTGCCTCGCCACTCTTTGAGGAAGAGTCCCCAGAGAGTCGCGAAGATTATGATGCTGGCCATGTGGAGCGTCCAACTGGAGAAGTCGTACTTGCCCATCTTGGTCTGACCCATGGAGTAGAAGAAGAACTGGAAGTACCAGATAACTCCGGCGAGGGCGGCGAAGAAGTAGTTTGCGCCGAGGGTTTTGGGGGCCAGGCGATCGTAGGTGGAGGGGTCGAGGGGATCGAAGTCGACGAGCGTGTCGCCTGAGGCGTGGGTGGCACGCATCGGGTTTAGGCCGGGTTCGCCTGCGAACTGCTTCACGGAGCCGTTTTTGAAGATGAGGATGGCGGACCAGATGAAGTTGGTGAGGAAGCCCCCCCAGAGCACGACGATGAGTACGGGGAGATTTTGCCAGAGGTCGAGTTTGTGATTGGCGAGCAGTTGCGTTTTGGCGAGAGCGCCGATGGGTTTGCCGGCGTCGAGGCCAAAGGCAAAGAAGCTGCTCATGATGCCTGCGAAGATGGCGACAGCGAGGCCTTTGCCGAAGTTGTAGTCGGTCTCTCCGGCTTCGGCTTTCTCTTCTGGTGTGACTTCGTGTTCTTTTGACATGCCGGCGGCACCGTTGACGGCGACGCCGATGATGCAGACGAGGACACCGAGCAGGATGATCTGGCCTGAGGTTGTGTGAAGGATAGTGCCGAACTCGCGGTGATAGATGGGTGGAATGATGGTGCCGAAGGCGGCGCAGAGGCCGAGGGCGATCGCGTATCCGAGGGCGATGCCGAGGTAACGGATGGCGAGGCCGAAGGTGAGGCCGCCGGCTCCCCAGAGGATGCCCCAGAGAATGGGGTAATAGACGCTGGACGGGTCCTGCGCGTAGGCAGTGTGGAGGATTTCGAAGACGTTTGGAACGAAGAAGTATGCGAGGACGACGGGCGCTACGATCCACGCGGCGCATCCCTGGATGAGCCAGTAGATCTCCCACGACCAGCGCTTGATGCCTCGGAAGGGGATGAAGTTGGTGGCGGAGGCGAAGCCTCCTATCCAGTGAAAGATGACGCCGAGAAACGGATTTGGTCCCACGTGGCCTCGTAGTGATGCAGGATAATGGTTTTTCTGTAAGCGGTACTATCGTACCTGACGCTTGTTGCGTTGGGGAAATATACTCTCTATTGAATTTTGTTCCGGAACACTGGTTCTACGGAGGTTGTTCTGCGAGTCTCGCTGTTTATTACCTGCTATAACGATACGTTGTTTCCGGAGACAGGCAAAGCCGTTGTGCGGGTGCTGGAACGGCTGGGGCACACGGTGGAGTTTCCTGCAGGGCAGACCTGCTGCGGGCAGATGCACTACAACACGGGCTATCAGGCGGAGGCTATGCCCTTGCTGGAGCGGTTTGTTGCGCAGTTCAAGAATGCGGAGGCGGTGGTGGTGCCTTCGTCTTCGTGTGTGGCGATGATGCGGGATCACTATCCGAAGATGGCTCGGGAGATTGGGAAGACGGAGTTGATTGCCGAGGTTGACCGGTTGTTGCCGAAGGTGTTTGAGTTCTCGGAGTTTCTGACGAAACGGTTGGGGTTGGAGGATGTGGGTGCGTGCTATCCGCATCGGGTTACCTACCATGCGAGTTGTCATGGACTGCGGAACCTTGGGCTTGGCGATGGACCGGTTCGGTTGCTGAGGGCCGTGCGGGGAATCAATCTGGTCGAGTTGAAAGGAGTGGAGCAGTGTTGCGGGTTTGGCGGGACGTTTGCGGTGAAGAATGCGGATGTTTCGGGGGCGATGCTCGCGGACAAGATGGCTGCGGTTCTGGCTACGAGGGCTGAGGCTTGTACGGCTTGCGATAACAGCTGCCTGATGCATATTCAGGGGGCTTTGCATCGGCAGAAGACGGGTGTGAAGACTGTTCATCTGGCGGAGATTCTGGCGGGGGAAGAGGGTGCGCGGTGAGCGAGGGTAGAGAAGCGGGTTTCTCCACTACGGCGGCAAAGAACGCCGCCTTCGGTCGAAATGACAACCTCCGAAGTGGGATGGATTTGTTTCTGGGACTGGGACGATGAGCGGAGCTGTTTTGGATCCAAAGACTGCGCCGCTGTTTCCTATCGCCGCGAAGACTGCGATGGGCGATGCGCAGATGCGAAAGAATGTTCGTCACGCGACGGATGTGATTCAGGCGAAGCGTGCGCGTGTGGTCGGTGAGATGCGTGACTGGCAGGAGCTGCGCGAGGCAGGACGGCAGATTCGTGAGCACACGATGGAGAATCTGGATTTTTATCTCGAAGAGTTTGAGGCGAACTGCACGCAGGCCGGCGGCCAAGTGCATTGGGCTCGGGATGCTGCCGAGGCGCGAAAGATTATTGTCTCGCTGGTGAAGGCCTCGGGGTCGGAGGAGGTCATCAAGATCAAGTCGATGACGACGGAGGAGATTCAGCTGAACTCCGCGCTGGAGGCTGCTGGGATTCATCCGTTTGAGACGGATCTGGCGGAGTTGATTATTCAGCTTGGCGAGGATCGGCCTTCGCATATTGTGGTGCCGGCGCTGCATAAGAACCGGCATGAGATTCGGGAGATCTTTCGGACAAAGATGAATCTGCCGGAGCTGGGAGATCAGGCGCAGGATCTGGCGGATGCGGCACGGATGTTTTTGCGAGAGAAATTTCTGCGGGTGAAGACTGGTGTAAGCGGAGCGAATTTCCTGATCGCCGAGACGGGCGGGGTGTGCATCGTCGAGAGCGAAGGCAACGGGCGGATGTGCCTGACGCTACCGGAGACGCTGATCACGGTAGCGGGGATCGATAAGGTGATTCCGCGGTATCGGGACCTGGAGGTGTTGCTGCAGTTGTTGCCGCGGTCGGCGACGGGCGAGAGGATGAATCCGTACAACTCGATCTGGACTGGAGTGGATGCGAGCGATGGGCCACGAGTGTTTCATGTTGTGCTAATGGATAATGCGCGGACGGAGATTCTGGCGGATGAAGAGGCACGGCAGACACTGAACTGCATACGCTGTGCGGCTTGTCAGAATGCTTGTCCGGTTTACCGGCAGACGGGCGGTCATGCCTATGGATCAGTGTATGCGGGACCGATCGGGGCGATTCTGACTCCGCAGCTGCAGGAGATGCACTATGCGCAGTCGCTGCCGTATGCTTCGTCGCTTTGCGGGGCGTGCTATGAGGTTTGTCCGGTCAAGATCAATATTCCCGAGGTGCTGATTCACCTGCGGAACAAGGTGGTGAAACAGAAGGGTTTGAGTGCTGAGGCGCTGGCGATGCGAACAATGGGAATGATCTTTCGGAGCGAGCGGAGATTACGAGCGGCGCAACGGCTGGGCCGGGTTGCTGAGACTCCGCTGGTGAGGAAGGACGGATGGATTAAGTGGCTGCCGGGGCAACTGGGTGGATGGACGCAGGCGAGAGATTTGAAGGAGATGCCGAAGGAGACGTTTCGCGACTGGTGGGAGAAGCGAGGTAAGGATGGCAACTGAAGTGGTTACAAATTCGGCTCGCGAAGAGATACTGCGGAGGATTCGTGCGGCCAAGGGTGGGCCTAGGGATGAGGCGCGTGTGAGGGCTGCTTGGGGTGCGGTGGAGCGTGGGTATCGGCGGACGGCTTCGCTGGATAGAGCCGCTGTGATTGAGTTGCTGGAGGACCGGCTGCGGGATTATGACGCGCATGTGGTGCGGGTAGGTCGTGAGTGATATTGCGGTAGCTGTCGGAAAAATGCTGGCAGAACGTGGTAAGCGGCAGATAGTTGTTCCGGTGGGGATTGCGGCGGAGTGGCTTACGGCAGGGGTTGAGTTTGTGGTGGATGAGGGTTTGTCGGCTGCGGAGTTGGATGGGTTCGATGGGGTGATGACCGGCTCGACGATTGCGATTGCGGAGACGGGTACAGTGGTACTGCAGGGTGTGATGGGGCAGGGCAGGCGGGTAGCTACGTTGGTTCCGGATTATCACCTTTGTGTTGTTCGGGTGGAGGATGTGGTGGAGACGGTTCCGGAAGCGATGGATCGGCTGGCGGCTACGGCTGAGTTGGCGACGACGTTTGTGTCGGGCCCGTCGGCTACGGCTGATATTGAGATGACCCGGATTAAGGGTGTGCATGGGCCGCGGTTTCTGGATGTGATTCTGATTGGGTAGGATGCGGGAGAAAATACCTTTGACAATTGCGTTGAAAAAGTAGATTCTTCTGGATGTTTCAATAGGGAGTATATTTCTATCTGTAATATCTGATGGAGTGAGGAATGGAACGATGATGACCAACGGTGCAGGTGCGGCGGAGCGGGATGCACAGAGGGTCTGGCGCGCTCTGGATGGGTTTCGGATTGAACTTCCTTCGTGGGGATTCGCTAATACGGGGACGCGGTTCGGCAAGTTCGTGCAGGGTGGGGCGGCGACGACGATTGAAGAGAAGTTCAGCGACGCTTCGCAAGTGAATCAGCTGACGGGCGCCAGTCCTACCTTGGCTCTGCATGTGCTTTGGGATCTGCCCGGTGGAAAGGGTGATGTTCCGGCGATTCAGGAATTGGAGAAGAAGTATGGAGTGAACGCTGGATCTATCAATCCAAACCTGTTCCAGGATGCGGAATATAAGTATGGGTCGATTGCCAATCCGAGTGCGGAGATTCGGGGGAATGCGCTGGCGCATCTGCTGGATTCGGTGGAGATCGGGCGGGAATTGGGTTCAAAGGATGTTTCGCTGTGGATCGCAGATGGATCGAACTATCCGGGGACGCAAAGCATTCGCAGGCGCATTGGTTATATGGAAGAGGTGCTGTCCGCGACCCATGCTGCACTGGGAGAGAACCAACGGATGCTGGTGGAGTACAAGCCGTTTGAGCCGGCTTTTTATCATACGGATATCGCGGATTGGGGAATGGCTTTGGAACTGGCTCGCCGGGCTGGTCCTAAAGCGAAGGTGCTGGTGGATACGGGGCATCACGCGCAGGGAACGAATATCGAGCAGATTGTGGCGTGGTTGTTGCGTCTCGGGCAGCTGGGTGGATTTCATTTCAACGACCGGAAGTATGCTGATGATGATCTGACACTGGGCTCGATCGATCCTTACCAGGTTTTCCGGATCTTCCATGAGATTTTGAGTGTGGCGGAGGACGAGCGCGCGGGGGTGGCATTCATGATCGACCAGAGCCATAACCTGAAGGGCAAGATGGAGGAGATGGTTCAGACAGTGGTGACGGCGCAGGAGATTTTTGCGAAGGCTGCGCTGGTGGATCAGGCTCGGCTGGCTGAGTTGCAGCAGGAATGCCAGCTGGTGGAGGCGGAGGAATGCTTCCGGGGTGCCTTCTGGACGGACGTGCGGCCGATGGTGCGGGAGTGGCGAGTGGCTCGCGGGTTGCCGGCGGAGCCTTTGAAGGCGTCTGGCCGCGAGTGGCTATGTGGAGCGTATTTCGAAGGAGCGCGGGAGCAAGAACGCACGGAGTGTTTCGAGTTACGCCTAGCTGCAATTTTCTCAAAATCAGTCGCTTCGCCTTTGTTCTTGCGATGGGAATGTGGATTGCGAATCCGCTATTCGTGGCGCAAGGCCTGCGTGGGGTCGATGCGTGAGGCGCGGCGTGCCGGGCCGTAGGCTGCTGCGATCGCGATCATCATTAACAGCAGCGCGGCGGAGCGATGAAGGTGGCAGGGTCTGTGGGGCCTAGTCCGTAGAGCATCGCGCGGACAAAGCGAGTGAGGCCGAACGCTGCGACCAGGCCGCCGGCGATGCCAAAGAGTGCGAGCGTAGAGCTTTCGCGGAGGATCATCCACAGGACCTGGCGGGCGCGGGCGCCGAGGGCCATGCGAACGCCGATCTCGCCGGTGCGGCGAGCGACGTTGTAGGCCATGATGCCGTAGATGCCGATGCAGGCGAGGATGAGAGCGAGGATGCCGAACCCTGCGGTGAGGGTGGCGAAGAGACGCTCCTGCGAGATGGTGGCTTCGATCTGTTCGGTCTGGGTGCGAATGTCCCGGAAGGGAAGGTCTTTGTCGATGGACTGGACTGCGCTGCGGAGGGTAGGGAGGATGGCAGCGGCGGGGAGTTGGGTTTTGATCACGTAGGTCATGGCAGGGGCCTCTTTGGACTGGCGGTAGAGGCTATAGAAAGTAGGGGGCGAGTCGTTGCGGAGTTGGTTGTATTTGGCGTCGGCGGAGACTCCGATGATCTGGTAGATGAGTTTGCCGGTGGCGTCTTCCGAGATAAAGGTCTTGCCGACGGGGTTGATGTTTGGGTAATAGCGGTGAACGAGGGCCTGGTTGATGACGGCGACCAGAGGCGAGGTTGCAGTATCGGCAGGGCTGAAGGCGCGGCCATAAAGGATCGGGATGCGGTAGGTCTGGAAGAAGTCCCGGCCTACTCGGTTGCGATCGGTATAACTGTTGTCCTTATTGACGGGAGGCTGATCGGTGGGCTGAAAGAAGCTGTTGGACTGCGTGTGGGCGAGGACAGGGACTTCGGTGAGGGTGATGGACTGGATGCCGGGGACTCTTGCGAGGCTCTCTTCGATGCGTTGATGAAGGGTGACATCCTGCGGTGCGGGATAGCGGGACCTGGGCGCCTGGATGGAAAAGAGCAGGAGATTGTGCGGGTCGAAGCCCAGGCTGACCGTATTGAGGTTCATGAGTGTGCGGGCGAAGAGACCGGCGCCGACAACGAGCAGCATGGAGAGGGCGATCTGGACGATGACTATGGATTCGCCGGCGAGGCCTTTGCGACGGCGGGTTGCGGATGAGGCGACGTCTTTGAGCGCGGAGTTGACGTCGGTGCGAGTGGCCTGCCATGCGGGGGCGAGGCCGAAGAGGATGCCGGTGAAGAGAGAGACTGCGGCAGTGAAGGCGAAGATGCGAAAGTCGAAACGAGTATTGACCGGCGCAGGCTGCCATGCGGCGGAGAGCAGATGGGGAATGATGTTGCGACCAAAATAGCCGAGAGCAAGGCCGGCGAGGCCGCCGAGTGAAGAGAGGAGCAGGCTCTCGGTAAGAACCTGGCGGAGAACGCGGCCGTGGCTGGCGCCGAGGGCGAGACGGACCGACATCTCGCGCTGACGGGCGGCGGAACGGGCGAGCAGAAGGTTGGCAAGGTTGGCGCAGGCGAGCAGGAGGACGAATGCAGTGAGCGCGGAGAGTATATAGACGGGCTTGCCAAAGTTGCGGTTCGTCTTGGCGAGACCCTGGCTGCCGGAGGTGATGGTGAAGAGGGGCATCGGCTCGCCTTTTTTGACAGCGAGGGTGGCGCGGATGTCTTGTTCCAGCCAGACGGCGAAGGCGGCACGCACCGCTTCGTCAGAGATGTCGGGGCGAGCGCGGCCCATGATCTGTACCCACCACAGATCGTTATCGTGAAGAAGGGAGCCGGCATTTTCGGGAACGATGGCGGGTTGCATGCTGAGGGGCAGGAAGATCTCTGGAGAGAGCTGGACGCTGGCGGCACCGGTGAAGCCTGGTGGATTGACACCGATGATGGTGATGGCGACGAAGTTGAGCTGGATGGTCTTGCCGATGATGGCGGGTGAGCGTCCGAAGAGGCGGGCCCAGAGACCGTCGCTGATGATGGCGACAGGGCCGGCGCCGGGTGCGTCGTCGGATGGCTGGATGGCGCGGCCCAGACTGGGCTGGATGCCGAGCTGCTCGTAGAAGTTTCCAGAGACGAGTTCGCCGGTGACGGTGCCGGCGTGGCCGTCGACGGTTGCGATGAGACGCTGGTAGTCGCCGAGGTCTTTGAAGGCGAACAGGTCTTCGAGCACCGGCTTGGCCAGGTTCTGCTGACGCAGGAGCTGGTAGACGGGGTACGAGAAAGAACTGCTGATGAACTGACCGCCGGGGAGAGCATAGGCGTCACCCCACCAGTGGTGGATGGGGCTCAGTTTGCCCCTGATGATGGAGAAGAGGCGGAGCTGGTTGGGCTGGGGGACGGCGAGGCGATCGAGGAGGACACCTTTGGCGAGGGTGAAGATGATGGTGTTGGCACCGATGCCGAGGGCGAGTGAGAGGACGGCGACGGCGGTGAAGCCGGGAGCGCGGAGAAGTTGACGGATGCCGTAGTGGATGTCCTGCGCGATACTTTGTGCGGTGGACTCCCAGGTGGCGGAGCGGACTTTTTCTTTTACGGTTTCGGTGCTGCCCATCTCGATGCGGGCGGCGCGCTGGGCTTCGTGAGGGTTGAGGCCGGTGCGGATCTTTTCTTCGACGGAGGCTTCCTGAAAGGCGCGGAGTTCTTCGTCCATGTCTTGGCTTCGCTGCTCTTTGTGGAAGAGTGCATGGATTCCACTGATGAGATTTTGCAGGAGAGGCATAACGGCTCCTTGATCGTTGCGAGCTCAGGCTTCGAGGATGCTGGTGATGGCGGCGAGCTGGCGGCTCCACTGCTGGGTCTCTTCCTTGAGGGCCTTGCGACCCCGGTCGGTGAGGAGGTAATACTTGGCGCGTCGATTGTTTTCAGTGGCTCGCCACTCGGCGTTGATGCGGCCGGTGCGTTCGAGGCGGGTTAGGGCGGGGAAGAGCGAACCGGGGTTGACGCGGAAGACTCCGTTGCTGTTCTGTTCTATGCGCATGGCTATGCCATAGCCATGCATGGACTGGAGAGCGAGAGTCTTGAGGATCAGCATTTCGAGGGTTCCCTGGATGAGTTCGCTTGGTTTGCCGGTCATATTTTCTCCTCTCGATTGTCTAGAGGTATACCTGGTTCCACTAGATTGTCAAGAGGACTGCTTCATTAGAAATATGCGCGGCTTGAGTTGGCAGAATTTTGGGCGGTTCCCTACTGGATTCAGATTTCATTAACGAAACATAACGAATTTGCAGCATAATGGAGCGGCTGAGAGGTTGTTCCGGTAGGAGACTATGGCGGTTCGGAAAACGACGAAGAGACTGTATCTGATACCTGTGCTTTCGAAGGCGCTGGATATTCTTGAACTGCTGCAGGCGGAGAATCAGCCGATGACGCTGGAGGCGATTCATCGTCAGACGCGGATATCGAAGACGACGGTGTATCGGGTGTTGAAGACGTTTGTGCATCGCGGGTATCTTTCGCAGTCGCCGGATGGGTTGTACCGGCAGGTGACACGGCCGAAGAAGCTGCGGTTCGGCTTTGGGGGGCAGAGCGCGGATATGCCGTTCTCGGTCGAAGTGACGGAGAGTTTGAAGGATGCGGCGGCGTCAGTGGGGGTGGATCTGCTGATACTCGACAACCACTATGACGCAGCGACTGCGCTGAAGAATGCGGAGGAGTTTGTCCGGAGCAAGGTGGATTTGGTGATCGAGTTTCAGGTGGAGCAGGAGGTTGCACCGATGATCGGCGACAAGATTGCAGGGGCGGGGATTCCGTTGATTGCGATCGATATTCCGCATCCGCACGCAACTTATTTTGGCGTGGATAACTATCGGGTGGGGATTGAGGCGGGGGAGGCGCTGGCGGCTCATGCGACGACGAACTGGGAGGGGCAGGTGGATTGGGTGATCGGCCTCGATCTGCCGGAGGCGGGGCAACTGGTGCAGAGCAGGATTACGGGGGCGTTTGAGGGCGTGAGGGCAGGGCACCCGGAACTTCCGGTCGAGGCTTTTGTCAGGATCGATGGGCGCGGGATGCGGGACAGGAGCAAGAAACTGATCTCGGACTTTCTGCAGCGGCATCCGAAGGACAAACATATTTTGATTGCTGCGGCCACGGATTCGAGCGGTCTGGGAGCAGTGGATGCGGTGCGAGAGCAGAAGCGGGAGAAGCATGTGGCGATTGTGGGACAGGACTGCATCGCGGAGGCGATCCAGGAGATGCGGCGGGAGAGGTCGCCGCTGATCGGGTCGGTTTCGCATGAGACGAGTTCTTACGGGCCGAGTTTGATTCATCTCGGGTTGTCGTTGCTGAAGGGGCAGACGGTGCCGCCGTATAACTATGTGGCTCACAGGATGGTGACTCGGGAATCGTTGCTGCAAGGTTAATTACTGTCGGGTAATAGGGCCGGTGTTATCAGGTTATTTTCTCATTGGAAATAGTTGCCGTATTGGTGTTTCATGTGGAATGATAGTCGGGGGCCGGGTTTCGGCCGACACGACAGAGGTTGACACATGACAGTACAGAAGGGTCTTCGGTTTCTTGAGGATCGATGGAATGAGGCAGTGGCGGCGCAGCTGGAAGCGCCGGAGTTGCTAAGGTACCGGTCAAATCTGTTGGGTTCGGATCTGCGGATTACGAACTTCGGTGGGGGGAATACGAGCTCGAAGCTGGACCAGGTGGATCCGCTGGATGGGCAGACGAAGAAGATTCTGTGGGTGAAGGGGAGTGGGGGCGACCTGGGAAGCATCAAGCGGTCGGGGTTTGCGACGCTGTATCTCGACAAGCTGCTGGCGCTTGAGAAGGTGTATCGCGGGGTGGATCTCGAAGACGAGATGGTGGAGATGTATCCGCTGTGCACGTTTGGGAATAATCCCGTTGCGGCTTCGATCGATACGCCGCTGCATGGATTTTTGCCGTTTGCCCATGTCGACCATCTTCATCCGGACTGGGGGATCGCGCTGGCGGCTTCAGCGAACGGAAAGATCAAGATGGAGGAATTTAATAAAGAATTTGGGCACAAGCTGGCCTGGCTGCCGTGGCAGCGGCCGGGGTTTGAGCTGGGCATGATGCTGAAGAAGATTGTTGCCGAGACGCCGGGGTGCGATGGCGTGGTGCTGGGTGGGCATGGGTTGTTTACGTGGGGCAACACGCAACGCGAGAGCTATCTGAATACGATTACGATCATCGATCAGCTGGGGCAGTTTATTGAGCGACATGCTGCGGCGGGGTACAAGGTCTTTGGCGGCGGGCAGGTGAAGGCGCGGGAGGATCGCGCGGAGATTGCGACGGCAATTATGCCTTATCTGCGCGGGGCAGTTTCGCGGAAGCAGCGGTGGATTGGGAGTTTTTCCGATTCGAAGCAGGTGCTGGAGTTTGTGAACTCGGCCCAGGCGGAGAAGCTGGCGCATCTGGGGACGAGCTGCCCGGACCACTTTATTCGGACGAAGATTCGACCGATGTTTTTGAAGTGGAATCCGGAGGGAGATCCGGCGGAGTTGAAGGAACTGATCGAGACGGGGCTTGAGACCTATCGTGCGGAGTACGCGGAGTATTACAAGAAGCACGCGGCGAAAGATTCACCCGCGGTGCGCGATGCGAGTCCGACGGTCGTGTTGATCCCGGGTGTGGGAATGTTCAGTTTTGGAAGGAATAAGACGGAAGCGCGTATTACCGGGGAGTTCTATATCAATGCGATTGGCGTGATGCAGGGAGCCGGGGCGTTGGGGGTTGGAGTGGACTGTAAGGACATTCCGCAGGCCGGACCTGCTGCTTCGGCGGATCAGTTCACGGTGCATGCGAACTATGTTGCTCTGCCTCCGAGTGAAGCCTTCCGAATCGAGTACTGGAAGCTGGAAGAGGCGAAGATTCGCAGGCAGCCTCCGGAGAAGGAATTGAGCCGTCGCGTTGCGCTGATTGTTGGGGGGGGCAGCGGGATTGGACGTGAGGTTGCGTTGCTTGCTGCTGAACGCGGAGCGCACGTTATGGTTGCGGATCGCGATGTGAAGGGTGCTGAGGCTGTGGCCGCAGAGACTGTCGCAATCTCCGGCAAAGAAGCTGTTGGCTGGACGAGTATCGATATTCGCGACCGCAAGACGATCAAGGCTGCGCTGGAGACGACGATCAGGCAGTTCGGCGGGATCGACATTCTGATTAATACTGCTGCGCTGTTTCCTTCTTCGCCGGATGGCGTGATCAGCGATGCGCAGTGGGCGTTGACGCTCGAGGTGAATGTTACAGCGAACTATCTGCTGGCGGATGAGGCAGCGAAGATCTTTGCCGAGCAGGGGATTGATGCGAGTTTAGTGCTGACCAGCTCGGCGAATGCTGTTGTCGCCAAACGGGGAAGCGAGGCGTATGACGTAAGCAAAGCAGCGCTGAGTCATCTGGTGCGAGAGCTGGCAGTTGCGCTGTCGCCGAAGGTGCGGGTGAATGGGATTTCGCCGGCGACTGTTGTGAAGGGATCGACGATGTTTCCGAGGGACCGTGTGATTGCTTCGCTGAAGAAATACAAGCTTCCGTTCGAAGAGAAGATGACGGACGAGGAGCTGCGGAATGAGTTGGCTAAGTTTTATGCGACGCGGACGCTGACGCATCAGCCGATCGATCCGAAGGATTGCGCGCAGGCGATTATGTTTCTTGCCGGACCGCTGGCGCGATGCACGACCGGTCATCTGATACCGGTGGATGGCGGATTGACCGAGGCGTATCTGCGATGAAAAAGCGTGCGATGAGGCTGGCGATAAAGAAAGGCGGGCGATGAGAAGACGGGTTCCCGAGATGGCGTTGCTGCCTGGGGATACGCGGGCTTCGATTGCGGTCGATCTGGGTGCGGAGAGCTGCCGGGTTTCGCTGCTGCGCTGGCGGGAGGCGCAGCCTGAGATCACGCTGGTGCACAGGTTCGCGAACGCTCCTCGTGAGAGCGTGGGCGGGTTGCACTGGGACCTGAAGATGATTGAGGCTGGCCTAGAGGATGGGCTTCGACGCTGCGCCGCCATTGCGAATGAAGGGGTGCGTTCGATTGCGGTGGATGGGTGGGCGGTGGATTATGTGCGTGTCGATGCGGGCGGTCGAGCGCTGGCCGATCCGTTTTGTTATCGCGATGAGAGAACCATCAAGGCGGAGCGTGCATTGCATCGCAGGATCAGTCCTGAGCGGCTTCGCGAGCTGACGGGAGTGCAGCTGATTCGGATTAATACGCTCTATCAGCTTTACGCAGATGGGATGCAGGGGCTGCCTGAGGGCAGCCAATGGATGAATCTTCCGGAGTATATTTTGTCGCGCTGGGGCGGGGCTCGAGTGGCAGAGTTTACGAATGCGACTCATACGGGGATCGTGGAGTTGTATCAGCGGCAGTGGAGCAAAGAGATCTTCAGCGCGGCTCATCTTGACCTGGCCGCGGCGCCGAAGCTGGTTCCTCCTGGAACGGAGGTTGGCAGGCTGACGGGGCCTCTGGCGGAGTTGCCGGCGCTGCGCGATACGGTGTTGATCGCTCCGGCATGCCATGACACGGCTTCGGCGATTGCGGGGATTCCGACGACGGGGAATGACTGGGCTTATATCAGTTCGGGGACGTGGTCGCTGGTGGGAACGCTGCTGGAACAGCCGAGGAATGGTGAGGCTGCAGCGGAAGAGAACTTCACGAATCTTGGGGCGGTGGGTGGACAAATCTGCTTTCACAAGAATGTCAATGGAATGTGGCTGGTTCGGCAGTGCATGGAGAAGTGGGCAACGGATGGCAGAACGTGGACCGTGCCGGAGCTGGTGGCGGCGGCAGAGAAGATCGCGAAGCCGCATGGATTGCTGGATGTGGATGATCCGGATTTGCTGCTTGCCGGTCGGATGCCGCAGCGGATTAATGCGCAGCGGGTGCGAAAGGGCTTCGAGCCATTGGATGAGGGTGGGGAGAATGCTCCTATGTTTGCTAGTTTGATCTTCCATAGTTTGGCAGCACGTTATGCGAAGGTTCTGGACCGAGTGGCGTTTCACAGTGGCAAGAAGTTAAAGCGGCTGTTCGTTGTGGGCGGTGCGAGCCAGAACGATTATCTGAACCGATTGACGAGGGAAGTTACTGGACTGGAGCTGTTTCGCGGGGCGGCCGAGAGCTCGACTGTAGGGAACTTTGCAGTGCAGCTGGCGGTGCTGGAAGGCAGCCGCGATGCTGTGAGCGGCGCCTATGCCGAGCAAGTATCGCGATGGGCTGGGCTGCTTGTTGCTGCTCTGGAGCGGACGGTGACTGCTGTCTAATGCGTTCGCATGATAGGCTTCCCTTGCATGTCTACCACTACATTTGATCTTGTTGCGGCCGCTTCTGCGGAGATGGTTCGCGAGGGCTTCGATCCTGATTTTCCCGATGGTACCGAGGCGCAGGTTGCAGAGATTCGCGCTTCGTGGGGCTCGGCTGTCGATAAAGATGCGCGAGACCTGCGTGTGCTGGATTGGTCTTCGATCGATAACGATACTTCGCGAGATCTGGATCAGATTGAAGTGGCCGAGCGGGTGGATGGAGGCATTCGCGTGATGGTTGCGATTGCGGATGTGTCGGCTTCTGTATTGAAAGGTACGGTGATCGACCGGCACGCTGCGCAGCAGACGCAGACTGTATATACGGCGGTCAGGAATTTCTCGATGCTGCCGACGGAGCTTTCGACCGACATGACTTCGCTGAATGAGAACGAGGATCGAGCGGCGCATGTAGTGGAGTTTGTGGTGGACGCTGAGGGGGTGGTGGGACAGGCGAGTATCTATAAGGCTGTCGTGCGGAATAAGGCGCAGCTTGCTTATAGTCATGTTGGCCCATGGCTCGAGGGCAAAGCTGGGCCGGATGCGAAGGTTGTGGCGTCCGCGGATTTGCAGGCCCAGTTGAAGCTGCAGGATGAGGCGGCGGTGGCGCTGCGGGCGCAAAGGGTGCGGCAGGGGGCGCTGGAGTTCAGCAGGGCAGAGGCCGATCCGGTGGTGGTGGATGGGAAGGTGCAGTCGTTTGGGACGGTGTTTCACAACCGGGCCAGCGACCTGATTGAGGAGTTGATGATTGCCTCGAATGAGACGATGGCGAAGACACTGCGGGCGGCGAAGCGATCGTGCATCCGCAGGGTGGTGAAGTCGCCGGAACGGTGGGCGAGGATAGTGGAGTTAGTGGGAAGGTATGGGACGACTTTGCCGGCGACGCCAGATTCAGGTTCGCTGAATGCTTTTTTGCAGAAGCAGCAGAAGGCGGATCCAGTTCACTATCCGGATCTGTCGCTGGCGATTATTAAGTTGATGGGGCCGGGGGAGTATGTGCTGGCCAAGGGTGGGGATGAGGATGTGCCGGGACACTTCGGGCTGGCGGCACAGGATTATGCGCACTCGACGGCACCGAACCGGAGGTTTCCGGACCTGGTGACGCAGAGGGTGGTCAAGGCGTGGCTCGCGGGTGAGGCGCCGCCGTACTCGGATGACGAGTTGGCTGCGATTGCGGCGCACTGCAATGAGCGGGAGTCGGCGGCTCGCAAGGTGGAGCGGGCGATGGTGAAGCGGATTGCAGCGGTGGCGCTGGCGGGGAGCATTGGGAAGACGTTCCATGGAGTGATTACGGGTGCGAATGAGAAGGGGACGTATGTGCGGGTGTTCGATCCTCCGGTGGAAGGGAAGATTGTGCACGGGGCGAACGGGCTCGATGTTGGGGATACGGTCGATGTGACGCTTGTGCATACCGATCCGCAGCATGCGTTTATTGATTTTGCGCATGGAGCTGGGCAGAGCGACGTTAAGGCCAACCACGGATTGAACGGATTACACAGATAAAGACACATTTTCATTTGGGTTCGCCGTAGGGGACATCTTTGGGGTTGGCTTCGCCGCCGGATTCTTTGAAGGTGACTTTGCTGTTGTCGGCGGTAGTGATGGTGTTGTCGGTCATGGTCCAGTTTTTGGCGTTGGCGATCGTGCCGGCGGTTTCGGCTTCGATGTTGAGGTGGTCGAGGCGGAAGTCGACGAGTGGGGCGTTGGGGTATGCGGCGACGTTGAACGCCTCTTTGGCTCCCGTGGCTTTGATGTTCCAGATGTGGACGTCGGAGAAGTGGGGGAGGCCTCTTTCGGGCGGGGTAACTGGGGTGGTGAGGGTGATGTAGTACGGTGGTACGGATTCTTGGATCGCCGCGGTGGGCAGGGTGGCGTAGCTGTAGTTGGGGTTCCAGTTCATCGTGATGTGGATGGGGATCGCTACGCCTTCGAGGGTGAGGTCGTGGATGCGGATGTCTTTGGCGAAACCGCCGCGAACGTGGGCGGATTTGAAGAGGACGCCTGAGGGAACGCCGGATAGCGCGGTGATGTTGTAGGCCTCAATGTTGCGGAAGCCGCCGGAGGTCTCGGAGCCGATGGTGATGGCTGCTGCTCCGTGGCGGATGATGGAGTCGCGGATGACGACGTTCTCTGTGGGGCGGTTGACGCGGAGGCCGTCGGAGTCGCGGCCGGCTTTGAGGCAGAGAGCGTCGTCGTTGACGTCGATGTCGGCGTGGGCGACGAGGACGTCGCGGGAGGAGTCGATGTCGATGCCGTCGGTGGAGGGGCCTTTGCCGCCTTCGTTGTTGCGGATGATGACGCCGTCGATGGTGATGTCGTGAGAATAGAGGACCTGGACGGTCCAGAAGCCGGAGCGCTTGAGGGTGATGCCGCCGCCGAGGTGGATGTTTTCGGAGTTTTGGAAGAGGATGAGGCGGGGGCGGCGGGCGTCGTAGTCGGAGGCCCAGCGGAGGCCTTTGGGCTCGTATTGTGCGCGGAGGTCCCAGTAGGACTTCCACCAGATGGGGCCGTCGCCGTCGATGGTGCCTTTGCCGGTGATGGTGACGTCATGCTGGTCGCGGACGTTGATGAGGGCGGCGGGCCAGGTCATCTCGATGCCTGCGATGCGGGTGGGGAGCATGGGGTAGTCTTCGAGTTTTTGGGAGCCTATGAGGTTGACGCCTTCGGGGACATCGAGCGTGGTGCCGGATTTGAGGAAGAGGGAGCCAGTTAGGTAGGTTCCGGGGTTGAAGGTGACGGTGCCGCTTGGTTTTTGCGGCGGCAGTCGATGGCTTTTTGGATGGCGACGGTGTCGAGTGTGGTCTGCCGTCACCTTTGGCTCCGTAATTCAGCGCGTCGCAAGGATTGCCTTTGACTGCCACGGCATGCGCAGTAGAGGGCATGAGAGTCGACGGGACCGCGAAGAGGCCAAAAATAAATATATGTTGACGGCTGAATTTTCAGAGCCCTGCTCTTTGAGCAGCGATGAGTGGCCTGGGCCGGGCGTTTCGTGGTAGTGGTCATGGTACCTCCCCCTCCCGGGGTATTATTGCGCAAAGTCTTCGAAGGAGAGACTTTAAGTCTGGACTTCGAGTGGTTTTAGTGCTGCGTTAAATGGTGCAGTCCGGCTTGCGCCGGACTGTTGGTGTCTCAGTTAATTTTATCGTGGGCGTCAAGTGGTGAGTTGTGGATTGGAAGTCGGCGTGCGCCTTCCTACTCCGACAGTGGCGGTTGCAAAGGCCAAAGACGAAAGCAGATTCCTCCGCTTCGCTGCGGAATGACAAACCAAAAGGGCAACTGCAACAGCAACAGCGAAAGCTGGTTTCTCCAGTTTGCGGTGCGGATGGGCCGCTAGAATGGGTTGCACTATGAATCGTCTGGTTTTGATTTTGACTTTTGTTTTGGTTGTTCCTGCGGGTGCGCAGATGGCGATGCCCCAAGCGAATGCTACCGCGTTCAAGGATACTTCTGCGTTCAAGCCGCCGAGTGGGGCGAAGGTCGCGATTATCGAGTTTGAGGATCTGGAGTGCCCGCTTTGCGCGACGGTTTCTCCGATGGTGCGTAATGCGATGAGCCACTATGGGATTCCGCGGGTTCATCATGACTTCATCATTCAGGGGCATAGGTGGTCGCGTAATGCTGCGATCTATGCACGGTATCTGGAGGACAAGGTGTCGCTGCAGTCGGCGGAGGATTTTCGGCGGGATGTGTTCGCGAGTCAGCGCCTGATTGGGAGCCCGGACGATCTGCAGCAGTTTACGCGGAGGTGGTTTCAGGCGCATGGGCAGGTGATGCCTTTTGTCATCGATCCGACGGGCAAATGCGCGGCTGAGGTGGAGGCGGATTGTGCGCTAGGGAGACGGGTCGGAATTGCGCACACGCCGACGCTGGTGGTGGCGACGGCACATCGTTGGATTGAAGTGACGGAGCCGGACCAGTTGTCTGCGGCGATCGACCGGGCGGAGGCTGAGGCGAACGCCGCGGGTGGGCGGTCGCGATAAGAGGGAGCGGCCGGGTGACGATTTACATCCCACCCTTTCGCAAAAGACGCGAAAGGATGGGGCACCCGAACGCCTACTGTTGGGTGTGTCATTTGGTGTCCTGGGTGACTAGGTGGATGGTGCCGAGGATGCCGGAGGGGATGGGTTGGACTTTGTCGAGGTCCTGCATCTGGAAGCGGTCGCCGTATTTTTCGATGAGGGGTTTGTAGTCGTGCGGTGGGAGCGCGGACCAGGCGTTGAGGGCGGTGTTGTAGACGCGGATCTCGATGTGGTTCTGGCCGGGCTTGAGGAGTTTGGTGACGTCGAGGCGGTAGGGTGGGTGCCAGAGGGAGCCGGCTCGCTGGCCGTTGATGGAGACGATGGCGGCTTCGTGGATGGGTGGGTCGTAGTAGGCGTGCATGCCGGGGCCGGTGCGGGTGATGCGCGGGTCGGGTAGGCCGTTGGGGCCGAGGGCTGGGTGTTCGGGTGGGGAGTTGGGTGAGCCGGGGAGGGGTTTGCCGCCTTCGATTTCGAGATAGATGGGAGTTTTTGGTGCTGCGTCAAGGGTGAAGTCGCGGGAGTAGACGGCTTCGCCGGAGTAGTAGAGGGTGGCGGGGTTGGTGGTCCAGTCGGTGAGGGTGGGTTCTGTGTCGGTCTCTTTGGTTGAGGTGAAGGTGACCTTCCAGTCGGTGGAGAGATCCGAGTTGCCGTTCGGGACAGCAGTCGATGAAGGGTGGTTGCGGATCTTGGAATCCGAGAAGACGAAGACGCGGGATTCGTAGGGGTCGAGGTTGATGGGCTGTGACGTCGGGGTGACGGGAGAGCTCGCTGCCGAATCCGGATCCCAAGCCTCGCCATACTTGATACGAGTGCCGAAGCTCGAACTGGAGAGATCGATCTGCTGGTTGGTGGTGTTGACGACGAAGTAGATGTCGGCGGTGGGGAGCTTGCGGCGGATGAAGCCGATCGACTTCTTTGGTGTGTTCGTCGGGGCTACTGAGTCTTGAGGTCTGGATTGCCGACGTTGTCGAGAGCTTTCGAGCAGTTCGGCGGTGTTTGGGACGAACATGAAGGCTTTGGAGAGATCAGTGACCTCGGATGAGGCGTTGCCCTCGGGGTCGATCGTGGGGAGTTGGCCGACGGCGATGACTTTGCCGGATCTCATATTGGTCGTCACATGGGTCCAGTTGGCGATCGCTGAGAGGGTTTCGACGGGGATGCGGTCGGTGGGTGGGATGACGAGGATCTGGTGGGTGCCGAGGCCGACCTTGTTGATGGCGTCGGCGTCGATGAAGTCGACGTTGTAGCCGGCGGAGAGGATGGCGGACATGAGCGCTGGGGTGATGAGCTGCTGCATGGCTCCGGTGACGGTGACGTGGGCGGGGGAGAAGCTGGCCCAGGCGTCGTCGGTGGGGAGGAGGATGGCGACCTGGTTGGCGGGCTGGCCCTGGCGGAGGAGCCAGCTGATGCGCTGGATGTAGCGGGTGACGTCGGGCATGACGGGATGCCAGGGGTTGTGGTCGTTGAAGACGGCGGCGGCGTAGAGGGACCAGCCGGGTTCGGGGACTTCCGTGGCGGGCGGCGAGTAGGGCCAGCCGTGGCCGATGATCTGGTTCTCGCCCATGATGAAGTCGATGTCGGCTTCGGCCTTCATGTCGAGCGGTGTGGCGCGGAAGACGGGGGAGTGGAGCCAGGTGAAGGTCTCGCCGGAGGTGACGTTGTTGCCGAAGACGTGGTTGGCAGAGGTGGCCCAGCGGAGTGTGGAAAACGCGCGCCACTGTGGGCCTTCGCCTTCGGCGAGGCCGACGAGATTTTGACTGGAGAAGCTAACTGCTGGTTCTCCATAG
This sequence comes from uncultured Acidobacteriaceae bacterium, assembly GCA_963770055.1. Lineage (GTDB taxonomy): Bacteria > Acidobacteriota > Terriglobia > Terriglobales > Acidobacteriaceae > Edaphobacter. The sequence goes on along the minus strand of CAVYOC010000006.1, from coordinate 753,179 downwards.
GTTTGCGAGCGAAACTTCGTGTGATGCGCGATGGCCCAGTTGTTGATCTGAGTCAGGTAGTTTTCGTTGACCAGTTCGGTGAGGGTCTGGCCCCAGTCGTGCCGTACCTTGTCGGCGGCGGGGGTTCCTCCGGCGACGAGTTCGGGGAGGTGGGGGAGGAGATCGTAGCCGCGACGCTTCTGGAATTCGGCGGGAAGGTTGGGGGTCCAGTCGGCTCCGTAGGCTTCGAGGGAGTCGGAGAAGATGGCGTAGGGTGGGGTGTCGCCGAAGGCTTTGAGCGAGGGGCTCGCCGACGGTTTTGAGGTGGGTGGCGACGGCTTCGTGGCTGAAGGGATCGAGGACGCAGCCTTCGGCTCCTACGGCGGCGCGTTTGACTTGCTGCTTGGTGTGGCTGGCGATGAAGAAGAGAGCGACGCGGGGTTTATCGGAGGGAGCGATGGTGATGGAGGTCCGGTGAGCGTGAGCGGCTGGGCTGTGGCCGCGTCCCAGGTTGCAGGCGGGGGCCAGCGCTGCCGGTGGGAGCGGGGTTGGCGGAGCGCCACAGACGGTGCCGATTTCAAAGCTGCGATGAGCAAGATTTTTGGCAACGATGGATGCTGAGATGAAGGATCTCGCCTTCGTCGAGGGTGGGCAGGGTGACGGTGGTGGCGTTGGCGGGGACGGGGACTTCGACGGTGCGGAGGCGGCCGGCGGCTTCGGCGAGCGTGGTGGTGGGGCCGCCGTAGGGCCAGCCGCTGCAGAGGGTGACGTCGATGCGGAGGCCGAGTTTGCGGCCTTCGGCTTGGGCGTAGTGGACGGCGTCGAGCATGTCGGGGGAGAGGAAGGGCAGGTTCTTGAGGTCTTTGGCGGGGTCGTCGAGGACTTCGGGGTAGACGAAGGCGAGCTCGGCTCCGCCGATGCCGTCGGCCTTCATCTGCTGGAGTTCGCGGAGGATCTCGGGTTTTTCGACGGCGGTGCCGAACCACCACCAGCGCATCATGGGCCTGGCGTCGGCTGGCGGGTTCTTGAAGTTCGACTTCAATGCTTCGATTGAAGTTTGAGCAGATAAGCAGGATGTCGCGAGAATTAGTGAGGTAATCGCGGCCATCGTTGCCTGTGGAAATCTTGAGGAAAAAGAAGCCATTTGTGGATTACTCCTGTTGGGGGCGCGTGGCCTGATCTGGGACAGGGCCGTTGAGGATAGGATTAGCAAGACCTGTCAGAGTTCGGGAATGCAATCCTGTGAGGTTTGGGTTGCCGGGGGCCGTCGGGTTGCTGGGGGAGGAAGCCAGGTCGAAGACGACGACTTCGTTGTTGCCTTGGCGGAGCCAGGGGCCGGGGACGTAGAGGGTCTGCTGAGGGCCGATGTTCCAGAAGCGGCCGATGGGGTGGCCGTTGATCCAGAGGGCTCCTTTGCCGAGGTAGCGGATGTCGAGGAAGGTGTCGCCGGTGGTGGTGAGGGTGAAGTGAGCTCGGTAGAAGGCGGGAACTGATGCGATGAACGGCGACGCATTGGACCCGGGAGCGATCACGGGCTCGCCGATCCATGTATGGCTTCCGGTCTTCCCGGTAACACGAGGTGTCATGCGGGGTTTGACATAAAGGCCGGGAAGCGTGGTCATGGGGAGAGGGTAGACCTGCCAGTTGGTGAGGGGGTGGCCGGCGAGGGTGACGGATTGGGTGATGCCCTTGGATTCGCCGCGCATGTGTTTGGTGGAGTTGATGCGGCCGTCGTTGGCGACGAGGATGTCGAGGCGGGCGGGGCCGGTGGTGGTGAACGGCAGGGCGTATTGGAGGTGGCGACGGTCGAGGGTGCCGACTAGTTTGCCGTCGATGTAGATCTGAGCGTAGTCGTGGAGCTCGGTGAGGACGAGATCGCCGTGAGTAGGGACGGCTAGCTGGGTTCGGTAGAGGATGTAGCCGTAGGACTGGCCGAAGTGCTCCATGGGTTGGGGCTGCTCGCTGGCGATGGGCGTGGGGAGGTTTTGCCAGAGGGGGGTGGATTCGGTGAGGGTGATGGGGGATGGTGATGGTGGGGGGGGTGTCGGGGACGGGGGGGAGGCAGGATTCGTTGCCGGTTTGTGCTGGTTCATCGCCCTTGGGCTCAGGTGCACGGGCATCTGTGGCTGTGCGGAGGAGTGCAACAGCAGGTCCCTCCACTGCGCTGCGCTCCGGTCGGGATGACACATCTTTTCCTACTCCTACTCCTACTCCTACTCCTACTCCCACTCCTACTCCCACTCCTCACTCCTACTCCTACTCCTACTCTTACTCCTGTGCCCAAACCCATGTCCGAAGTTCCGGATGTAGGGCACTCGGATATTTGGCGAGGAGCTTTGCGGTAGGCGAAGTACTTGGGGGTGGGGTGGCCGGACTCGTCGAGGGGGGCGTCGTAGTCGTAGCTGGTGACGTCGGGGAGGAGGCCGTTGCTGGTTGCCGGTGGCTCCGGACATGAAGCCGAAGCTGGTGCCGCCGTGGAACATGTAGATGTTGATCCCGGTGCCGCGGCTGGAGGATGTAGTCGAGGTCTTCGAGCTGGGGCGGGATGGGGCGGGTCTCGTGGGGGTGGCCCCAGGCGTCGAACCAGCCGGGCCAGTATTCGGAGACGAAGAGAGGGGCGTCGGGGCGGAGTTTTGGCGAGGGCGTCCATGCCGCCCTTGATGGTTGCCGATGCCGAAGTTGATGGCGGCGAAGAGACCGGGGATGGAGCCGTTGGGGATGTTGCGCCAGTTGTCGGCGGAGTAGAGGAGGGAGTTGGTGAAGCCGGCGTCGATCGAAGATCTGTTTGAGGTGCTGCCATGTAGGCGTGGTCGTTGCCGAAGTTGCCGTACTCGTTTTCGACCTGGGTCATGAGGATGGGACCGCCGTGGCCGAGCTGGAGTGGGGCGACTTCCTGGGCGAGGCGGTTGATCCAGCGCTCGGCGGGGATCATGAAGGCGGGGTCGTTGGAGCGGAGGACGCTGCGGATTTTGGGTCGGCGAGGAGCCAGGCGGGGAAGCCGCCGAACTCCCACTCGGCGCAGGACGTAGGGGCCGGCGCGGAGGATGACGTAGAGGCCTTCCTCCTGAGCTTCGCGGATGAACTCGGCGAGGTCGTTGTTGCCGGAGAAGTCGAAGTGGCCGGGCGTGGGCTCGTGGACGTTCCAGAAGACGTAGGTGGCGATGGTGTTGAGGCCCATGGCGCGGGCCATCTTGAGACGTGCGTGCCAGTACTCGCGGGGGATGCGGGCGTAGTGGAGTTCGCCGGAGAGGACTTTGAAGGGCTTGCCGTCGAGGATGAAGTGATCGCCTTCGGTTGTGAAGGTGTGATTACCGGCGGGTGCGGATTGCCCAGAGGTTGGGAGCGTTGCGAGAACAAGGAGGCCGAGGATCAGAGTGCGGACGGTTGGGTTCATTGAAGGTAGAAATTATAGCGACGGAGAAACGGTAGTTCATTTGGGAGAATGTTTCAAGGGAAGAACGTAGTCGGTGTGATGAACTGCTTTGTGTGCGTTGTCAGGAGTTGCTAAGGTGTTTTGCTGCGGTCAACAGCGCGGTGATATAGTCGCTTTCGACTTTGGAGTCGGATAGGTGGATGTATGGGGATTTTCAGGTTGCGCGCTGCTGGGCTTGCTCTTTGTATGGGCGCGGTTGGGTTGGTTGCGCAGACATCGACTGTGGCTTCCGCTGCAGCGCCGGCGGGTGATAGCACGTGGTGGAAGCATGCGGTGATCTATGAGATCTATCCGCGGAGTTTTCAGGATTCGAATGGCGATGGTGTTGGGGATCTGAATGGGATTACGTCGCGGCTGGACTATTTGCAGGCGCTGGGTGTGGATGCGATCTGGATCTCGCCGATGTATCCGTCGCCGCAGGTGGATTTTGGGTATGACATCTCGGATTACGAGAATGTCGATCCGCAGTATGGGACTCTACAGGACTTTGACCGGCTGGTGGCGGAGGCGAAGAAGCGGAATATTCGCGTGATTCTGGATATGGTGTTGAACCATACTTCGGATAAGCATAAGTGGTTTATTGAGTCGGCGAGTTCAAGGAAGAATCCGAAGCGGGACTGGTATGTGTGGAGCGATGGCAACCCGGGGATGAATGGCAAGCCGGGGCCTCCGAATAACTGGCTGAGTTTATTTGGCGGATCGGCATGGGAGTGGATGCCGCAGACGCGGTCGTTTTATTACCACAAGTTTTATAAACAACAACCGGATTTGAACTGGCGAAACCCTGAGGTAGAGAAGGCGATGTTCGGGGCGATGCAGTTCTGGCTGGATCGTGGAGTGGCAGGGTATCGGCTGGATGCGATTCCTACTTTGTTTGAGGATCCACAGCGGCGCGATGAGCCTGTACTGAGTGGGAGGAATGCGCAGGGCGATCCGAACCTAGAGCATATCTATACGGATAATCTGCCGGAAGTGCATGGGGTGATTCGGCGGATGCGAGCTATGGCGGCGAAGTATCCGGGGGATCGGGTGTTGATTGGAGAGACTTATCTGCCGAATACTGCGGAACTGGACAAATGGTACGGCGGGGCGAAGAAGGATGAGCTTCAACTGCCTATGGATATGATCGTCGGCTTCGTGAACAAACTGGATGCGAATACTTTTCGGGCGAGGATTTCCGAAGTGGAGACGCAGGTGCACGGGTCGCAGCCGCTGCTGGTGTTCGATAACCATGACAATGTGCGGAGTTGGGAGCGGTATGGGGACGGTCGTGCACAATGTGGCGATCGCCAAGTTGATTGCGACGATGCTGTTGACGACTCGGGCCACTGCGCTGATGTACTACGGCGAGGAGTTGGGAATGGTGACGACGACTCCGACGCGAGTAGAGGATGTGAAGGACCCGATTGGCAGGACGGGGTGGCCGAAGGAAAAGGGGCGGGATGGGGAGAGGACGCCGATGCAGTGGGATGGTTCGAATCCGCAGGCTGGGTTCAGCACGAATGCGAAGACGTGGCTGCCGGTGCCGGGGAATTACAAGACGATCAATGTGCAAGCGGAGTTGAAGGATCCGAATTCGCTGCTGAACTGGCATAAGAAGCTGATTGCGATGCGGCGGGAGATTCCGGCGCTTGCATGATGGCGGATTGGTGATGGTGGATACTGCGAATGCGAGCGTGTTGTCGTATGTGCGGACCGCTCCGGTGGGTGGAAAGGCTGTGGTGGTTGCTTTGAATATGACTGCTGAGGCGCAGACGATTGCGTTGGATTTATCTTCGGCTGGGATTTCGCAGAAGGCGGTGCGGACGCTGTTGACGGAGGATGAGTCGTTGCGGGGAGTGACGACGACTTCGATGACGCTGCCCGCGTTTGCGAGCTGGGTCGGTGAGGTGCAATAGGGTGGACGTTTTAGCGGTGGTGCGGTTCAAAGAAACAAAATGCGGGGGTTCCTCCACTACTCAGCGGACGATATTTTGCTGAAGAGAAACGGGAGTGCTTTAAAAGCCGGGTGGGTTTTCCTGCGCTACGTTGAAGTGGTGTTCGAGAGCGAGGCCGGCGCGGGCGATGGTGCCTTCGTCGAAGAGCCGGCCGATGAGGGTGACGCCGTGGGGGACTCGGCGGGGTGGTGAGAATTTTGGGAGAGGTTTGGCGGGGTCGGGTGCCCAGTCGCTGCGGGCCTCGGAGACATCGACGAATCCGGTGCGGAGAGTAAGGGACGGGTGGCCGGTGAAGTTGGTGATGGTGAGCATCTCGTCGCGGAGTGAGGGGACGAGGAGCAGGTCAACCTGGTTCATGATGCGGGACATTTCCTGCGCGACCATGCGGCGGAGGCGATCGGCCTGGACGAAGTCGGCGGCGGAGAGGAAGTGAGACTGGCGGAAGGTGTTGGGCCAGGCGTCTGGGACCTGGGCTATGAGAGTGTCGAGGGCGTGGTTGAGGGTGATCTCTTCGAAGGCGGCGGCGGATTCGGCGAAGAGGATGAGGTCGAGGTTGTCGTAGGGCCAGTCGGGGAGGGTGACTTCGACGGGCGTCATGCCTAGTTTGCTGATGGCGGCGAGACTGGCGCGATCGACATCGGTGGCCGGGGCTTCTTTCATCCACTGCGGGAAGTAGCCGACTCTCAGGCCGGCGATGGAAGCGTTTGCGTCGAAGTCGAGATGGCTGGGGACGGCGGAGACGATCATGACCGTCAGGACCGGTGATGGCGTTGAGGACGAGCATGGTGTCTTCGACGCTGCGGGCCATTGGGCCGAGTTTGTCGAGGGACCAGCAGAGAGTCATCGCTCCGGTTCGCGGAACACGGCCGTAGGTGGGGCGGAGGCCGGTGACTCCGCAGCGCATGGAGGGGCTGACGATGCTGCCTCCGGTTTCGCTGCCGATGGCGAAGGCGACGAGGCCTGCGGCGGTTGCGGCTCCCGGGCCTGCACTGCGGCCTGAGGAGCCTTCTTCGAGGAGCCAGGGGTTCATGGTTTGGCCACCGAACCAGATGTCATTGAGGGCGAGGGCGCCGAGGCTTAGTTTAGCGATGAGGACTGCGCCTGCTTCGTTGAGGCGCGTTGTGACGGTGGCGTCGGTCGTGGGAACGCGGTGCTGGAAGGGTTCGGCTCCCCAGGTAGTGGGGATGTTGGCGGTGTCGAGGAGGTCTTTTGCACCCCATGGGATGCCGTGGAGTGGGCCGCGATAGTGTCCGGCGGCGATTTCGGCGTCGGCTGCTTTGGCTTGCGCGAGGGCATGGTCGCGGGTGAGGGTGATGATGCAGTTGATCTTTGGAGTTGAGGCGATCGATGCGGTCGAGGTAGATGTTGCGTGAGACGGGTGCTGGTGAGTTGGCGGGTCTCGATCCAGCGGGAGAGATGGTGGACGGGAGCGAAGGCGATGGCTTCGTCAGAAGTGGGGAGTTTTTCGGGCGTCTGATTTTGTGCGGATGAATTGATTTTTCGTGGGGACCGGGGTTGGTACCGGGGATGAGGCAGTCGCCGGCGCGAATAGGGTGCGATAGTGTCGGGGATGGCAACTTTGCGTGGGCCGGTGCGGCGTTCGTAGAGACCCGCCATGGCGGAGCGCCAGTTGCCAGCGGCCTGAGCTCGGTCTTTTTCGGTAAGAGGGAACTGTATGAGTTTTTCGGCTTCGGCGAAGGTGTTGGTCGAAACTTCAGGGCCCACCGCGGGAGAGGTTCCAAAGGCTGGTGGTGCTCCGGGAGTTGTGGGTGTTGCAGGGTTCTGGGCGAGTACGGCGGTAGAGGCGAGCAGGGTAAGCGCGCTTTGAGTCAGAAATTCGCGGCGAGAGTTAGGCATGGATTCCTCTGGTGGGATTGTAGCGGGGAGGTTGTGAGAATTTGTCTGGGTGTTGTCATGGGTAGCTGCACAACTAAAAGAGTAAGTGGCGGCAATAAAACAATAAGGACAACTACAAAGGCAGAAGCAGGTTCCTCCGCTGCGCTACGGAATGACAAGCCGATAGCAAAGGCAGAAGCAGGTTCCTCCGCTGCGCTACGGAATGACAAGCCGATAGCAAAGGCAGAAGCAGCTTCCTCCGCTGCGCTACGGAATGACAAGCCGATAGCAAAGGCAGAAGCAGGTTCCTCCGCTGCACTATGGAATGACAAGCCAATAGCAAAGGCAGAAGCAGGCTCCTCCCCCTTCGGCTACGCTCAGGGTGCGGAATGACAAACAAAAAAACGAAGCAGAAGAAAATATTTGCGTCGGCGGAATTCCGACAACGTTATTTGGTTGTGTAGGTTGTGGGGACGCCTTGGAGGGTGACGGGTCCTTTGAGCGCTGCTTTTTGTTTGGCGACCATCGCGGCTACGTCGGCGAGGAGTTGCTTGTTGTCGAAGACGATGCCGTCTTTGATGGTGTATTTGATTCCGCCGATGCGTTCGACTTTGCCGGTCTCGTCGTTGAGACGCATCCAGCCGGTGGGATAGAGGACTTTGAGGTTGGCGAGCGGGTTCTGGTCGACGATGATCATGTCGGCGCGCTTACCGGGGCGGATGATGCCGAAGTCAACGTCGGTTTGTTTTGGGCTTTGGAGTTCCTCGGCTCCGTAGAGGGTGGCAGAGCGGATGACTTCGAGCGGCGTGAAGCCGGTTTCGCGGAGGAGTTCGAGTTCCTGAATGTAGGCGAATCCGTAGGTCTGATAGATGAAGCCTGCGTCGGTGCCGGTGGTGACGTGGCCGCCGGCGTTTTTGAAGTCAACGAGGAAGTCTTCCCAGACACGGTAGTACTGCTTGTAGGCGTACTCGTCTTCCGAGGTCCAGTTGTAGTAGTAGGAGCCGTGGTTTTCGCGGTTGGGCTGGTAGTACTGCATGAGCGAGGGGAGCGTGTATTTGTCGTGCCACTCCGCCGTGTAGGCGCGCTCGAGATCGCGGCCAGCGGAGTAGATGACCATGGTTGGATTGAGGACGGTGCCGGCCTTGACCCATTCAGCGATGAGGGCATTCCACTGCTCGCTGCCGCGAGGATAGATTTTGTTCCAGTTGCGGGCGACCTGACCGAAGCGCGCCTGCTCGTCGTTGTAGTTCTGATCGGCGGGATAGTCCTGGACGGTGGTGTCTTTGAGGAGAGATTCGAAGAGGCCGTAGCTGTGAGTGACGGTGCGGAGGCCGAGGCGGGTTGCGTCGCGTGCGTTGAGGCGAGGTTCGCTTTCCTGGCCCAGATGGGCGAGAGAGCCGAGCTTGTACTTTTTGGCTTCGTCGAGGATGGCTGCGACTACGTCGGGATCGCCGCCGAAGAATTTGACTCCGTCTGCACCTTTTCCGGCGAGGAAACGAACCCATTCGCGGCCTAGTTCTGGAGTGAGTACAGGCTGGGATTTCCAGCCGTCTCCGGTGAACGTGGGCTGGTAGACGTAGATGTGCGGGGCGGTGATCTCGTCTTTCTCGCTGCGCTCGCGCTCGTGGAGAGCCCAGTCGAGTGGGCCTGCGGGGACGCCGCGGACGGTGGTGACTCCGCTGGCGAGCCAGAGCTTGTTGCAGTACTCGGCGTCGGGGGCTTTTTGCGTGTCGCCGTAGTGGACGTGGGTGTCGACGAAGCCGGGCAGGAGGTACATGCCGGTTCCGTCGATCTCGCGAGTTCCTTTGGCGGGGCGGCCTCGTTCTTTGATGGGGACGTGCGGTTCGCCTACGGAGACGACGTCTGCGATCCGGCCGTGCTCGACGACAACGTCCATGGGACCGATAGGCGCGGCTCCGGTTCCGTCGATGACGGTGATGCCGCGGATGACAAGTCGATCGTAGGGACCCCCTCCGTCTTTAGGGGTGCGATCGGGCGCGGGAATGAGTCCTCGCTGGGCGGGAAGCTGATGTGCTGTGGCAAGGAAGAGAGCAAGAAATGTAACTGTGAGTGGTCTCAATAAGTTTTGAATCATTTTTTTGGCGCGAAGCTCCTCCGTAACAATAGCGAAGATTGAAGGTGTTGCAGGTTCGTGGTGAGAAAATATTCTCTATACAATTCTGGCTAGCAGAACGTGAAATTTGTCGGTGGAAGAAATGATGCCTGACAGCATCGAAGTATCGCAGCATTGCCGAGTGAAGGCAAAGGAAATGCGGATTGCCAAGTTGAATGGAGAGAAGGGAAGAGAATGAAGCTGCTCCGAGTTGGAATGTCGGGAGAAGAACGGCCAGCGATGCTGGACAGGGATGGGGCGCTTCGGGATTTGTCCGGGGTGGTGAACGATATTGCTGGTGCAGCGCTTTTGCCTGCGTCGCTTGAGAGGTTGCGGAAGATTGATCCGAAGAGTTTGCCACTCATTGCCGGGACGCATCGGATTGGTGCGTGCGTCGGCGGAGTGGGCAAGTTTGTGTGTATCGGGTTGAATTACTCGGACCACGCGGCAGAGTCGGGTATGGCGGTGCCTGCGGAGCCTGTGGTTTTTATGAAAGCTACGTCGTGCCTCTGCGGTCCGTTCGATGATGTGATGATTCCGCGCGGCAGCGAGAAGACAGATTGGGAGGTGGAGCTGGGCGTCGTGATTGGCAAAGAGGCTCGTTATGTGACGGAGGCGGAGGCGCTGTCGCACGTGGCCGGGTATTGCGTGGTGAACGATGTTTCGGAGCGCGCGTATCAGATGGAGGGAACGGGGCAGTGGGTGAAGGGCAAGAGCGCGGATACGTTCGGCCCGATTGGGCCGTGGTTGGTGACGGCGGATGAGGTGGCCGATCCGCAGGGGCTTGGGCTTTGGCTGGAGGTTGATGGGAAGAGGTATCAGGAGGGGTCGACGTCGACGATGGTGTTTGGCGTGGCGTACCTGGTCAGCTATCTGAGCCGGTTTATGAGTCTGCAGCCGGGCGATATTATTTCGACGGGAACACCGCCGGGGGTTGGATTTGGGCAGAAGCCGCCGCTGTATCTGAGGCCGGGGAATGTGATGCGGCTTGGGGTCGATGGATTGGGAGAGCAGCGGCAGACGGTGATCCCGTATTCGATGCGCTAGGTATGTAACCATGCGCGAGGTACTGGTAATTTATCGAGGTGCGTGAATCTCATTCTGCCGTGTAGAATTTTCGCAATTCTCGCATACAGTCCTGGCTCGCTGAGGTGACCGTATCTCCGACCTGATTTTGCTTGCGGCGTTGCAGAGCTCGTCCCGCATTGCGGGCGGCAGGTTTTTGCGGTCTCCGACGAGCATCTTTGATCCGGCGGGAACGCCTGCGCGATCGGAGTTTGGACTTTCGATGCTGGTGTTGGGGGTGACCCTGACGATTTTTCTGATTGTGGGCGGGTTGCTGCTTTATGTGGTTATCCGTTACCGGCATAAGCCTACGGATTCGGACCGTGAGCCCGCCCAGATCTATGGCAGCACGCAGATTGAGCTTTCGTGGACGGTGATCCCGATCCTGATTGTGGTGATGCTGTTCCTTTCAACCACTCGGGTGATTCTGGAGACCGAGGCTGCGCCGAAGCCCGGCAACGCGCTGGACGTGACGGTGATCGGACATCAGTTCTGGTGGGAGTACCGGTATCCGAAGCTTGGTGTGGTGACCGCCAATGAGTTGCACGTTCCAGTGAGTGATCCTGCCAAACCTATGCCGACGTATCTTGCGTTGTCGTCGGCGGACACCGATCACAGCTTCTGGGTCCCGCGGCTTGCGGGCAAGACGGATTTGATTCCGAACCGGTTGAATACGATGTGGATCGATCCGCAGGCAGCGGGACTCTACCTTGGCCAATGTGCACAGTACTGCGGGACGCAGCACGCCAAGATGCTATTGCGGGTTTATGCGCAGTCGCCGGAAGATTTTGCTGCGTGGGTCCAACAACAGAAAAGGCCAGCGGTTAAGGATTTCCCGGGGAATGCCGCGGCGGCGGAAGGGCAGGCAGTTTTCATGCGCAGCGCGTGCATCAACTGCCATGCGATTGCAGGAACAGTGGCTACGGGACGGTTCGGACCGGACCTGACGCACCTGGCGAGCCGGGACACGATTGCCTCGGGGCCGGTTGAGAATACACCTGCGAATCTCAGACAGTGGATTGCGGATCCGAACTCGATGAAACCGGGGGTGTTGATGCCCTCGATGCATTTGAACGATCATGACCTGGATGTGATTACGGCTTACTTGACGACGCTTCATTAATTGCTCTGCGGGCCTATTGGTTTTGAGAGGAACGTGGCATGCCGAATGGACACCCTGTACTCGAAGCCATCGATCCGACGCTGGAGGTGCGGCGGCGACCGCCGATGGATGTGGTGTACGAGTGGGTGTCGACGGTCGATCACAAGAAGATCGGGCTGATGTATATCGTGTATGCGCTGATCTTTCTGGTGATTGCGGGTTTGCAGGCTGTGTTGATGAGGATTCAACTTGCGGTGCCGAACAATCATTTTGTTTCGCCGCAGGTTTTCAACCGACTGTTTACTATGCATGGCACGACGATGGTCTTCTTTGTCGGGATGCCGATTTTGTTTGGATTTGGGAACTATCTTGTGCCGCTGATGATTGGCGCGCGCGATATGGCGTTTCCGAGACTGAATGCATTCAGTTTCTGGGTTTCAGCGTTTGGCGGATTGCTGTTGTATTTCAGCTATCTGGGAGGCGAGGGGCTTTATGGTGCGGGTTCGGCGCCGGATGTTGGATGGTTTGCGTATGCGCCGCTGACGGCGAAGGTCTTCTCGCCGGGGCACAGCACGGATTACTGGACGCTGGCGATTCTATTGAGCGGGATTGGAAGTACGGGAACGGCACTGAACATTGTGACGACGGCCGTGTGCATGCGATGCCGGGGGATGAAGTTGTCGCGCATGCCGCTGTTCGTGTGGCTGATGGTTGTGTCGAGCGGCATCGTGTTCGTGGCGGTGAGTCCTCTGACGGCGGCGCAGATCATGCTGACGATCGACCGGTATCTTGGAGGGCATTTCTTCGATACGCAGGCGGGTGGCTCGGCGGTACTGTGGATGCATTTTTTCTGGATCTTCGGGCATCCGGAGGTTTACGTTCTTGTGCTGCCTGCATTCGGTTTTGTGAACGAGATTATTCCAGTGTTCTCGCGTAAGGCGATCTTTGGCTATCCGGCGATGGTGGCGGCTTCGGTAGGGATAGGATTTATCAGCCTGAGTGTGTGGGCGCACCACATGTTCACGGTCGGGATGGGACCGGCGGGAAATACTTTTTTTGTTTTTGCGACGATGGTCATCTCAGTCCCTACAGGGATTAAGATCTTCAACTGGCTGGCGACTTTGTGGGGCGGGAGGATCATCTTCAAGATGCCGATGATGTTCTGCATCGCGTTCCTGTTCCAGTTTCTGGTGGCGGGTTTGACGGGGATCATGCTTTCGGCTGCACCGTTTAACTGGCAGCTGAGTGCGTCGTATTTTGTGGTGGCACACTTCCACTATGTTCTGGTTGGGGCGATTTTGACTGCGCTGTTTGGAGCTTTTTACTACTGGTACCCGAAGGTGACCGGTCGGTTGATGAGCGAGACGCTGGGGAAGTGGCACTTCTGGCTTTTTATTTTTGGGTTCCATCTGACCTTCGACTTCATGCATGTACCGGGGCTGCTGGGAATGCCGAGGCGGATCTATACCTATGAAGCTGGGCGCGGGTGGGAGTGGTGGAATTTGATTGTTGGCATCGGAGCGTTGTTCCAGATAGCGGGGATTCTTTGTTTTGTGTGGAACATGTTGCGTTCTTATTATCGCGGCGAGATTGCGGGGAACGATCCGTGGGACGCATGGACGCTGGAATGGTCTACGCCTTCGCCTCCTCCGGCCTACAACTTTGCTGTGGAACCGACGGTCTTTAGCAGACGGCCGTTGTGGGATCTTAAACATCCTGAAGATCAGGACGTGAACTACGAATGACACAGACTGCGAGTGCGATTCCCGTCAGTGCGCAAGTTGAGCCTCCATGGAGGCTGCCCTATCGCGGCGTGGTGGGGATGGTGTGTCTGATCGTGGCGGAGTCGGCGATCTTTCTCATCTTTGTCGTCGCTTACATTTATTACATCGGCAGAAGTTTGAGTGGGCCAACTCCGGCTGAGGTGCTGGACCTGCCGATTCTGGGGACGATCTGTCTGCTCTCGAGCAGCTTCACGGTTCACTATGCTGTGAGTGCGCTGCGTAAGGGAAAGGTTCGGGATTCGGCGCTGGGTGTGGCCGGAACGATTCTGCTGGGCGGAATCTTTCTGATGACGACGGCGCGTGAGTGGTATCACCTGATCCACGATTTTGGGTTGACGATCCGCACGAATCTTTTTGGGACAACGTTTTATTCGCTCGTGGGGCTGCATGCGAGTCACGTTACGGTCGGAGTGATGATGCTGATAGTTGCACTTTCGCTGCTGTTGCGAGGACGTGTCAATGAGAAGCATGCGGAACGACTGGAGACTTTATCGCTGTACTGGCACTTTGTCGATGGAGTGTGGGTTGTTGTGTTTCTTGTGGTCTACGTTCTGGGCAGGTAGCGGTTGAATTTTGCGGGTTGGGAAAGGGGGACCGGGAATGGAAGCAGGCGCGCCGCACGATGATGGACTGGGCGATCACACCCAACCTCCGAATACGATCCAGCTACCGGCACCGACGGCGTGGCCGATGGTGTTTGCGTTAGGGGTTTCGCTGATGATTGGCGGAATGGTGACGCATTGGGCGATCAGTCTGCTGGGTCTGATGATGGCGTTGCCGGCTATCGTGGGATGGTTCTCGGAGGTGTTGCCTGACGAGCATCATATTTATTTTCCGATCGAGGCTGATGTTGTCGAGATCAGGACAACCCGCGAAAGGCTCTCTCATCTGGCGGTCGACGAACGACATCGCAAACTGCTTCCGCTGGAGACGTTCAGTGTGATGGCCGGTTTGAAGGGTGGTATCGCTGGTGGTATCGCAATGATTGTTCCGGCGACCCTGTTTGGTCTGCTTCGATACCACAGCGTCTGGTATCCGATGAATCTGCTTGCGGCTGGCGGGTTTGTCAGCTGGGCGGGGGAGAGTAATGAATTTTTGGCGCAGTTTCACCTGCGTGGGTTATTGGCGGCCTCGGCGATTCACGGGTTGGCCTCAGTGTTGATTGGTTTGCTGTATGGCGCGCTGCTGCCGATGTTTCCGCGTAAGCCGATTCTGACGGCGGGCTTTCTTGCACCATTTTTCTGGACGGGACTTCTTTATTCGGCGATCGGCGTGATCAGTCCGATTCTTGATCAGCGTATTGACTGGCTGTGGTTCGTTGTGTCGCAGATTGCGTTTGGCCTGGTCGCGGGTTTTGTTGTCAATCTGCAGGTGAAGGTTCGTACGCCGCAGTTTCGCTCGTTGCCGTTCGTTGTGCGGGCAGGGTTGCACACGGTTGACGAGGATGAGGACAAGAACCGATGAGATTTATCTCACACAACGCTGTGCTTTTGGCGGCGATAGTTTCTGTGTTGTGTGGATGTGAGCACATCCCGGGTCGCCCGGGAGCCGGTCCGGAGGTTGTGCGGCCGGAGGAGGTGCTTGATTTCTCCACTCTGTATAAGGCGAATTGCAGGGGGTGTCATGGAGAAGGCGGCAAGAACGGAGCGGCGATTTCGCTGGCGAATCCGGTTTATCTGACGATGGCTGGAGAGCAGAATCTTCGCGAGATCACTGCGAAAGGAGTGTCTGGAAGATTGATGCCAGGTTTCAGCAAAGGTGCAGGGGAGATGTTAACCGATCGACAGATCGATTCGCTGGTGCAGGGTATGGTGCGGGAGTGGAACAGGCCTGATCTGGTCGCTGGGCTGAATGTGCCTCCTTATCGAACGACGCTCGAGGGCGATGCCACTCGCGGGCAGCAGGCGTTCGGCGTTTTTTGCGGGCGATGCCATGGTGCCGGGGGTGAAGGAATCGCCGGAGATAAGAGCGGCGCCGGGAAGGTTGGCTCGATTGTTGATGGATCGTATCTTGGGTTGATCAGCGATCAGGGCTTGCGGAGCATTGTGATTGCAGGGCGGCCGGACGAGGGAATGCCTGATTGGCGCACCGATGCCTCGCAGCCATTGAGCGATCAGCAGATCACCGACATCGTTGCCTGGCTTGCTTCAAAACGGAGCGCGAACCCAGGACAACCCTATCCGGCGTCGCCTTGAACGATTCGAGTAAAGACTTGCGGGAGTAATCAATGGAACCTACTGGAGAGAATCCTCAGGGCGAACCGATTGCAAGAAGTGAGCCGGAGAGCGTCCGAAGTGCGAAACATTCGCGGCGCGCTTTTCTGTTTAAGCTGTCGCTGTGGCTGAATGGCGCGGTAGCGGCGGTGCTGGCGGTGCCAGTACTCGGATATCTTTTGGGGCCTGCGATGAAGGAGGGGGCCGGCGAGAACTCCTGGGTTACGTTAGGATCCCTGAGCGATTTTCCTGAGGGCGAGACGCGGCTGGTGAACTATCGCAATCCGGTGACGACCAGCTGGGACGGGCAGACGGGAGACATTCCATGCTGGGTGCGGAGGGTTTCGGGCACGACGTTTCAGGTGTTCGCGATTAATTGTGCTCATTTGGGTTGTCCGGTGCGCTGGTTCGCCCAGTCGAAGCTGTTTTTGTGCCCATGCCACGGTGGTGCTTACTATGCCGATGGCTCACGCGCCTCCGGGCCGCCAGAGCGCGGATTGTTTGAGTACGAGCACAAGCTTGCCGGCGATTTGCTGATGATCAGCGCAGGCAGAATGCCGACGCTCGCGAATGAAGCTCGAGTGGAAGCGCCTTTGACGCAGATTGTGGGAGGTGATTCTGCGGAACGCCTGGCGAAGCTGGAGCGAGGGAAACCGAGGTGCGGATCATGTCAGGGCTGAAGCAACGTTGCATTCAACTCTACGACTGGTTTGAGCAGCGGCTCGGTCTAGGGCAGCCGACCATTGCGGCTATGGAGCATGAGGTTCCCGAGAATACGTCGAGCTGGTGGTATGTCTTTGGCAGCGCGGCGACGGTGCTTCTTGTGCTGCAGGTATTGACTGGGATTCTTCTTGCCCTGGTTTATTCTCCGTCGGCGAGTCATGCGTGGAGTAGTCTGCAGTTTCTCGATCACAACGTGAGGCTGGGGTGGTTTCTGCGGGCGCTCCACGGGTGGGGATCGGACTTTATGGTCGCGGTGGTGCTTGTGCATATGGCGCAGGTGTTTCTTTTTGGCGCTTATAAATTTCCGCGCGAGCTGACGTGGATCGTAGGTGTCATTCTGCTTCTGATGACGCTGGGGATGGCGTTTACAGGGCAGGTGCTTCGTTTCGATCAGGATGCTTACTGGGGCCTGGGGATCGGGGCTTCGATTCTGAGCCGCGTACCAATAATTGGCGGGCCGTTGGTCGGCCTTATGCTCGGGGGGCCGATCATCGCCGGTCCTACCTTGACGCGTTTTTTCGCGCTGCACGTGTTTGTGATTCCGGGGATTCTACTGGCGATGGTGGGCGTGCATCTCTGGATGGTGCTGCGGCTTGGTATCAATGACTGGCCTATGCCAGGACGGGTCGTGAAAAAGAGCACGTATGTTCGAGAGTACAGCGAGCTTACGAAGAAGACCGGAATTGCATTTGTTCCAGATGCCGCATGGAAGGATGCAATTTTCGCGGCTGCGATCATGCTCTCGGTGATTGCATGCGCGCTTCTCTTTGGTCCGTTTGGCCCCAGCGGACAGCCTGACCCGACGATCATTGAGACGGTGCCGAAACCTGACTTCGCCTTCCTGTGGATCTACGCTGTTCTGGCGTATCTTCCGCCGAGCCTGGAGACGCCAGTGATGTTAATTGCGCCGATTCTTATTATTGTGGCGATGCTCCTGCTGCCGCTGGTTGCGGGTGAGGGAGAGAAGCATTGGTCACGGCGACCGGTTGCTGTGCTGATGCTTGCGGTGGTTGCGGTGACGCTCGGCATCTTCACCCGACTTGGAATGCACACGCCCTGGAGCCCGATTATGGATGCGTGGACGAGGGATGCGATTCCAGTGAGTTATCTGCGAGGACGCACCCCGCTGGAGAGGCAGGGCGCGATTGTTCTGCAGGATAAGCAGTGCCGCAACTGCCATTCGATTGGCGGGTCAGGGGGGCTTCGTGGTCCGGCGCTTGACGCCATTGCTACGCGCATGACGGAGGATCAGATAATTCGCCAGGTGTTGCAGGGCGGAGGAAATATGCCTGCCTACGGCAATGCTTTGAGTCCGGCAGAGACGACTGCACTCGTGAAGTTCCTTAGGACGCTGCGGGGCAATGATCTTAATCCGGCGGTTGATGCATCGCGGCGCATCGTTCTTACTGGTGAGATGCCACGACCCAGGATTCCTTAGCGACTCGCGTTTACTCTGGTGTCATGCCTTCTGCGTATCGAGAGATCTTTGCTGAGTGGTCGCTGCCGGTTGTGTTGACTTGCTCGTTGATTGTCTTCGGCGTGGTCTATACGCGAGGGTGGCTTGCGATCCGCAGGACGCGTCCGCTTCAGTTTTCGGCGATACGGCTGGGATGTTTTCTGCTTGGGCTTGCTGTGATCTGGATTGCGATTGCTTCGCCGCTCGATGGCTTTGCCGATGTGCTGTTGAGCGCGCATATGGTGGAGCATCTCCTGCTGATGTCGTTCGCTCCACCGCTTCTTCTTCTGGGTTGGCCGGTGGTTCCGCTGCTGCGCGGTCTCCCACACGCGTTTACTGTGGTTATGCTAGGCCCACTGCTTCGTGCGAAGTGGCTGCGAGAGTTTGGCCACTGGCTGACCGCTCCGTTGGTGGCATGGCTTGCAATGAATCTTGTTTTTCTCGGCTGGCATGTTCCGGCAGCATATGATTTTGCACTCGAACACGAGCGCTGGCACGAAGTCGAGCATCTGTGTTTTCTCGGAAGTTCGATTCTGTTCTGGTGGCCGGTGGTGCGTCCATGGCCTTCAAGTGAGAACCGCGGTGGGTGGCTTCTGCTGGTCTACCTCGTGATGGCGGACATTGTGAACACGGTGCTGTCGGCGTTTCTGGTCTTTTGCGACCGGTCAGTATATTCGTACTATCTGAGAGAGCCTAACCCCTTCGGTGTCTCTCCGCTTTCCGACCAAAGGGCAGGAGCCGTGGTGATGTGGGTGATTGGCTCGGTGGTGTTTCTGGTCCCCGCCGTTGTTCTGGCGTTCCGGCTTCTGCAAAATGAGTTGCGGGACAGGCTGGCATAGGAACCGCAAAAGGTAAAGGCTCTGGAATGCGGATGAGAGCGTTTCGCTTGATGCCATCAAGTACCTGGTCTGAGCGGCTCTTTGGGAAACCCTATCAGGCAGTGGACTTGAACCATTTCAGGCGCAATCGACTTAGGCTTAGCCGAGTAAATAAAGAAACCCGCGAGCGAGCGCTATAACCTGATCGGAGTGAACGCGAATTTTCCGGCAAATGATCGCGTCGCCCTCAGAAGCACCGATGGAGTTCCTCCGTCACACTTCGCTTAGAGATCGTCGATCGATTTCCAGCCAGCATTATTCCCGATCGTGCAGCTAGCGCCGGTTGTGCAATATTCCATTTTCATGACGGGGTGAATTTCCCAATTGTTAACCCGGTCGAGATGGTTACGAAGGAAGTGTTCTGAGTCGAACATCAATTGTCCGGTGACGCGGAGCCAGAGCGCTTTCTGTGGAGTGGCATCTACCAAAGGCTGCATTGTTTCGAATGTGAAGTTCGGATGGTTGAGGCGAACGCGAGGTGTAAACTCTGCCGTCGTCGATTTCGCCTCTCGTTCCTTCTGTGTCGCCGCGATTGCTGTCTTCGTCGTACCGGACAAGGGTATTTGGTCTACTGTGCTCTTGTTGACCAACACCAGATGATTGTCCGTTTCTGCCTCAGTATGGAGATGGCAGTTGCAAGACTCCCCACTCAACTCTTTCCTGGCAGCGATCAAATAAGCCACGACAACAATATTCTCCCCTTCGCCCAGATTCGTTAGTTCGGTACGGTCTTCACCCTGGGCGAAGTTGTCTGGGTCATCGAGTTTCTGCATCCACGTGATGCTCCTGGGCGTGGGAGTGCCATCTACGGCGGTGATATTCTTCACCTGATTCAGCTTGGGGTCAAATTGCTTACCGCATCCTTGGTCTGGACAATCAGCAAGCGAGGCGGCGCACGGCGTCTCCGCATTTGATTGCGTTTGTCGTTGCGGCTGTGATTTCGCTCCTAAGAGAGCGATCGACAGAGCAGCGAGGCAACATGTTCTCAGGAGAGGGCTCTTCATAGTGAATCTCCTTACATTGATTGTCAGGGGTGCCGAGAAATCCTTATATCACCCACGAGGGGTTGAAACAATGAGTTTTTCCGGAGCGGCTTTACGCTAGGTCCCGCATCCGAGTTGCTGCGCAATGGCTTGATCGGCGGCTTGATCGGCAAAAAGTGAGGGCAATCCAGGTTAGTTTGCCCCCAGAATTGCCCTTGATATTGCTAAATGGTTGCGGGGGTAGGATTTGAACCTACGACCTTTGGGTTATGAGCCCAACGAGCTACCGGGCTGCTCCACCCCGCTCTATGAATATATCGTTATTGGAGGGGAAGGTCAATTTTTGAGGCATGATGCTGGCCGGATTCCTGACCGGAACTTTTTGCCAAAAATCGAGTCATTATCAGTACTATATTCGCGAGGCGAAGTCTTGCGCGAGGCGAGAGATAGCGGAGGAAGTATGGTTCAGGGCAACTCTTTTTCCAGGTTTTCAGGTTCTAGGTTTTCAGGCGTGCTGCTTTTGGCTTTAGGGATGTTTCCAGGCGGCATAGGTTGGGGGCAGACTCCAACCAAGCCTAGGACGATGCCGGACGCGCAGGTTGAAGCAAATGTCTTGAAGGCGCTGGCGAGTGCACCGGAGCTGGCGGATCAAGAGATCACGTCGACTACGGTGTATGGTGTTGTCACACTGAGTGGGTCGGTTCGGGACGAGCCTTCACGGGATTTGGCCGAGCATCTGGTGGCAACTACGGCGGGTGTACAGAAGGTCATCGACCAGTTGGCGATTGGCACGTCATCCGTAAGCAATGACCAGCAGAGTGGGTCGAATGCGAATCTTCAGTCCGATGGAACGATGGCGCCGGCTCCCGGTCAGAATCCTCCGGCTCAGAATCCTGCACTTCAGAATCCTCCACCTTCGGGCGCGCCTCAGAGTGCTCCACCGAATCCGTATCCTCCACAGACAGGGCAGTATCCTCCTCCGCCTTACGGCGTGCCTCCGCAAGCGGGGCGGTATCCTCTTCCTCCTCCACAGGCGGGCCAGTATGCGCCTTATGGGCCTCCGAATGGCCAATATCCTCCGCAGTATCCGCAGCAGCCTTACGTTGCCCAGAGGGGCGGTGATTCCGTGGTTGTGCCGGCGGGATCGAGTTTGCATGTTCGTATCAGCCAGGAGATGAGCAGTAAGAATACGGCGCCTGGGACTGTGTTTGATGGGATGATCCTGAATGATGTTGTAGCGGGAGGGGCGATTGCGATTCCTCGCGGAGCTTCGTTTCAGGGTACGGTTGTCGATTCGCATACGGCGGGTCAGCTAGGCGGCAAGGGCGAACTGAAGTTGCAACTGACGAGTGTTTCGTTTGGCGGCACGGTTTATCCGGTGGCCACGGATTTCTGGTGGCACAAGGGAGTCGATAAGACTGCGAATACCGTGGGCAATACCATTGGATTGGCGAGCGTGGGAGCTTTGATCGGCGCTGTGGCAGGTGGCGGTGTTGGCGCTGCGGTTGGGGCGGGAATTGGCGGCGTTGCTGGGTTGGGCGTATCGTCGGCTTCGGGCGTGGGCGAAGCCTCACTTCCTGCTGAGGCGATTGTGACCTTTCATCTGACGCATCCGGCGGATGTTACGACGGTGTCGCAGGCTGAGTTGAACCGGCTGGGAGCTGGTGTGCCACAACCGCAGATGCAGCGGCGTTATCCCTCTCCTTATCCTTATCCTTATCCGCCTCCACCTTATCCCTATCCGTACTATGGGCCGGTTTATTACTACCCGCGGTACTAATTTAGAATTTTTTTTAGACGCCTGCAGGCCGGTTTTTCCCGGTTTGTGGGCGTTTTTTTAGTGGGGGCGCGGAAAAAGAGGGTGTTTTTCTGTGGTCAATTCGTGGTTCTTAAGTCGCAGATCTGCGGTTATAACGCGGTTGTTAAGCTGCATGTTTTTCGGCTTCGAAAATTTTCCTCGATTTCTAACTTTATTTTTTCCACAGACGTTTGAGTAAGGAGGAGAAGCAGGTTCCTCCCCCTTCGACTTCGCACGACAACAAAAAAAAATGCATCAGGGGTTGGCCAGAAAGCGGTAGCCGATGCCGCGGACTGTAACAAGATGCTGGGGCGTTGAGGGATCGTCTTCGATGTAGCGACGGAGGCGGACGATGAAGTTGTCGATGGCGCGTGTGTCGGTGTCTTCATGGACTCGCCAGACCTCTTCGAGGATTTGTTTGCGGGAGACGATCTGGCCTTCACGCTCGGTGAAGTACCGGAGGAGGTCGGCCTCCATAAGGGTGAGGTGAGTGATGCGGTCGGGGGCGATGAGCTCGAGGGTATCGAAGCGGATGGTGCGGTGGTTCAAGGTGAACTCGTCGGCCTGATTGGCAAGCGGCGGGAGCGGAGTCTTTTCGGTTGCCGCGTTTTGCCATGAGGTCCGGCGGAGCAGTGATTTGAGGCGGACGAGGAGGATGCTGAGGTCGAATGGCTTGGCGAGGTAATCGTCTGCTCCGGCTTCGATGCCTTCGAGAACCTCTTCGGGGCGCCCGCGGGCGGTGAGCATCAGAACAGGGGTGTAGTGTTTGGCTTCGCGAAGGGCGCGAATGATGGTGAAGCCATCGGCTCCGGGGAGCATGCAATCGAGGACGACGGCAGAGGGTTTTTCTTTGGCCGCGAGCAGGTAGGCGAGGGCGGAGTCGCCGTCGGATTCGTGGTGAGTACGGTAGCCTTCGGCCTGGAGGTTGAAGAGAAGTCCCTGGGCGAGGTGTTCCTCGTCTTCAACGAGGACGATAAGAGGAGAGGGTTCGGTCATGAGGGTTGAAGGCTCCACACGGATTTGCACGATGAGACGGATTTAAGAACAGGCAAAAACAACGACGAAATACAGGGGTCCTTCCCCTTCGCGCTTCGCTTGCTCAGGTCAGGATGACGACGTGAAAACACTAGTGTTGCAGAACTGTTTTGAGAAGATCGCTGACTCCATTCCAAGCTATCTGAACACCGATACAGAACAAGATGAACGCGATGACCCGAAGGATTCCGTGGGCGGTTGAAGGAGAGACGGTGCGAGAGATTTTGGGAGCATAGGCGTAACAAAAATAGACGGAGGTGCTGAGGACGACGACGGCGATGAAGAGTCCCACATAAGCGAGGATGGTGTCGGGAATGGTGCGTTGCGTGGCGTGCACGCTGAGGGTGAGCATGACGACAATGCATCCCGGACCTGCGGTGATTGGAAAGGTGTAGGGATAGAAGGCTTTTTCGTTGAGGTTCTCGATCTCGTGTTCGGTAACGGCGGGTTCCGCGGCTTCGGTTTTTTCAGCGCTGGGGGCACTCTCCTTCTGGTTGAGCAGGCCCCAGCCGATCATAGCGATGACGATGCCGCCCGATACCTGCATGATGGGTAAGGAGATGCCGAAGAAGGTGAGGAGGGAAGAGCCTATGAGTTCGATAACGGCCAGAAAGATGACGGTGTTGATGGCGATGCGACGGGCGAGTCCGCGATAGATGCTGATGGGCGCATTGCCGACGAGGCCGAGGAAGACCAGCGCGGATCCGAGCGGGTTGACAAGGGGAAGAAGCGCACTAACGCCCAGGGCGAAGAATTTCCAGAGAAGCATGGTTAGTGTTGAGTAGATGACTTTGAGCGTTCGATGTCAAAGTCATTACGGAAAATTTCTCTTTGTTGGGGAAGTGAGTGATCGGGAAGCCGATGGCTAGTGCCGATCGCTAGTGCAGATCAACGCGATGCGGAAAGAGTTCGGTCAACTGGTGAGTTAGCGCGAGAGGTTTCGCTTTGGCCGGCAAGGGGGAGAGTGAGCGTGATGGTGGTGCCGAGTCCGGGGCCTCCGCTTGAAGCGGCAGCGTCGCCGCCGTGCTGGCGTGCGATGCTTCGGACGAGGAAGAGGCCGAGTCCGGTTCCTTTGATACGGGACATGGTGCGGCCCGGGACTCGATAGAAGCGTTTAAAGATCCGCTTGAACTGGCTGGAGTCGAGTCCCACGCCGGTGTCGGTGATGGTGAGGGTGACCCACGTGTAATTGGTGATTGCGAGGGAACAGCGAATGTGAACTCCCTCCGGGGAGTATTTGACGGCGTTATCGAGGACGTTAATGACGGCGGTGCGGAGGTCTTCCGCGATACCCAAGGTGTTGAGGCGAACATCGCCGGGAACGCGCTCAAGAACGATGGTCTCCGCCGGCAGGTGATGACGCTGGAGAGTGATGTTGATGCAGTCTTCGACGAGGGAGCTGAGATTGATGAGGGTTCGGTTCTGCTGACGATGGCGCAGTCCGAGTTGTCCGGCCTTGAGCACCAACTCGACGGTGGCAAGGAGCCGGTCGGAGTCGGAGAGCATGATTTTGTAGAACTCCTGTTTCTGCTCTTCGGAGGTTGCGCGGCGCTGGAGTGTTTCGAGGTAAAGGCGGATGCTGGCGATGGGGGTTTTGAGTTCGTGGGTGACGGCGTTGAGGAAGGAGTCCTGGCGCTCGTTACGGCGGATCTCGCGGATGAGGAAGACGGTGTTGAGGACGACTCCGGCGATGAGTCCAGAGAAGAGGATAACGCCCAGGATGGCAAGGGCGAAGTTTCGCTCGTGGCGAATGATCCAATCGATGTTGAGGGTGATGAGGCCGCCGACGATAAGCGAGCCCAGGGTGATGGAAAAGGCGATGGCTCCGCGTCGTCGGGTGATGTTCATGGCTTGGAGGCAAGTATAGCGGGGACGGGAGCTATGGATCGATTTCAACCGGTGTGCCAACAGTGACCATCCTCCACAGCTCGTCGATTTCGCTGTTACTCAAGGCAATACAACCGGCGGTCCAATCGATGACATGCTGGGTTGTTCCGACCCAGGCGAAGCTCACGGGTAAGCCATGAATCTCAACGTCTCCGCCTGGAGATTTTCCGAGTTTCACAGCTCTCGCCCTGTCTTCCGCATTGGGATAAGAGAGGTGAAGCGCTTTATGAAAACTGCTTGAGGCTTTCTTCTCGTCGATGATGTATTTGCCTTCGGGAGTTCGATTGTCTCCGGCAAATTGCTTTGCTCCGGCAGAACCACGGCCCAGAGCGACTTGATAGGTTTTCAGCACGGTGTTGCCCGACTTTAGGGACAGAGTGTGGGCTGATTTTGAGATGACGATCGAATCGGCCACTGCCTTTGATTGTGCCGATATAGGGGTTTTCTGACCGACGCATAGTGTTGCCGCCAGGAAGATGATATCTCTGCGTCGTCGGGTGATGTTCATGACTGGAGGAAGTATAGCGGGGAGCCCTAGAATGTGCGCCGGAGGGCAGCCGGAACGGGGCTAGTTGTGTTTTTGGCCCAACCACTTGTAACATTGGCGCGCAAGCCCGCAGGAAGAAATGTGGTTACGAAAATATGGCTGACGACGGTCATCGTGCCAGCGGCTTGAACTTGTTGGACCCCGGGGAGGACCCATGGAATCAAAGGGAAATGATCGCAGGGAGTTTCTGAAGCTGGGCGGAGCTGCCCTGGCTACGACGGCGGTGTCGTGGAGCGCAAAGAGCTACGCTAAGGTGATTGGGGCGAATGACCGCGTTAATGTGGGTGTGGTCGGCTGCGGTGACCGCATGAAGGGCGCGCTGATTCCCGCGTTTCTGCAGCATGCCAAGGAGATGAACTTCGAGTTTGTTGCGGTGTCGGACCTCTGGAACCGGCGACGCGAGGAAGGCGTTGCGTATATTCAGAAGCTCTGCGGCTGTCGAGCGATGCGGTGCGGAACAACGACGAGCTGTATGCGCGCAAGGATGTCGACGCGGTTCTGATTGCGACGGCTGACTTTCAGCATGCGCTGCATGGCGTGGAGGCTGTGAAGGCCGGTCGCGATGCTTATGTCGAGAAGCCGACGGCGCACACGATGGAGGATGCGCGCAAGTTTCTGGCCGCGGTGAAGAAGACAGGCAAGATTGTGCAGGTGGGAACGCAGCGGCGCAGCACGCCGAGTTATCAGAAGGCTGCTGAATACATCAAGTCAGGCAAGTTCGGCGACATCGTGATGGTGGAGATGACGTGGAACGTGAACCAGCCCGGCCGGTGGCGGCGTCCGGATGTTGTGCCGCTGCTGAAGGAGGAGGACACGGACTGGAAGCGGTATCTGCTGAATCGAGCCGTATGAGCCGTTCGATGCGCGGAAGTATCTCGAGTTCCGGTTGTTCTGGCCGTACTCGTCGGGGATTCCGGACCAGTGGCTGGTGCACCAGATCGATACGGTGCACTGGTTCACGGGGCTGCCGCATCCGCGCAGCGTGGTGGCGAATGGCGGCATCTATCTGTGGAAGGACGGCCGCAAGAACTGGGACACGATGACGGCGGTCTTCGACTACGGCCCGCTCGATGATCTGAGCAAAGGCTTCCAGGTGCAGTACACGTCGCGGTTCACGAACTCGGCGGGCGGAGTGAAGGAGCTGTACTACTCGAACGGCGGCATGATCGACATGGACAAGCAGACGCGTGACTCCGAAGGGCGGCTTGACGGCGAAGACTGCGGCGGAGATGAAGATGAAGCCGAATCAGCTGCCGAGCTTCTCGCTGGTCGGACATGCCGAGGCAGGCTTCGACGGCTGCCGACACGGGGCGGATCCGCAGACCTCGGCCAACATGCGCAACTGGATGGAGTGCGTGCGCTCGCGCAAGACGCCGAATGCGCCGATCGAGGCGGGGTACAGCCACTCGATCGCGCTGTGCATGAATGTCGCGGCGATCCAGACGGGGCAGAAGGTGACGTTCGACGACGAGACGCAGCAGGTGATGGTGGGAGGCAAGGTCTATGCGTAGAGTAGTGACGCTTGGCTCTTGCTGGGGCTGGTGTATGGGCGCTGATTGGCAGTGTTCCTGCGAGTGCGTTGGGCAACGATTCGCGCAAGGGAGTTCAGGTAGTTGCCGACGAGGCGCATCGGCGCGTCGATATCACGATCGACGGGAAGCCGTTCACTTCGTACATGTGGCCGACGTCGCTGAAGAAGCCGGTTCTGTATCCGCTGATTGACGACGAAGGCGATTACGGTGACGCGCGGCTATCCGCTGGATCCGCGGCCGGGAGAGCGGGTCGACCATCCGCATCATGCGGGGATGTGGTTCAACTACGGCAATGTGAACGGGTTCGATTTCTGGAACAACTCCGACGCGATCAAGCCCGAAGACCGGCCCAAGATGGGGTCGATCCACCAGAAGAAGATCGTTTCCACGAAGAGCGGCGCCGATCGAGGTGAGCTGGTGGTCGAATCGGTGTGGGTTACGGGTGAGGGCAAAGATATTCTGAAGCAGACGACGCGGTACATCTTCTGCGCAGCGGAAGGGTGTCCGGGTGATCGATCAGATCACGACCTGAAGGCGCTGGATCAAGCGGTGTTTCAAGACGACAAAGAAGGCGTGCTGGGCATTCGGGTGGCGCACTGGCTTGAGTCGGCTGACGAGAAGGGCGGCATCTTCATGGATGCGAGCGGAAAGCCGACCCAGGTGGACGCTGCGATACGGCGGGCGCTACCGGCGTGTATCTGACGAGCGAGGGAGTGAAGGGCGGCGCGGTCTGGTGGACGCGCGGACGCTGGTGCATTCTGACCGGCACAGATGCGAACAAACAGTGGCACGATCGCCATTCTCGACCATCCGGGAAATCCGGGCTATCCGACGTACTGGCATGCGCGCGGCTATGGGTTGTTCGCGGCGAATCCGCTGGGGCGGAACATCTTCGATCCGAAGCAGCAGGCATTCAACTTCACGCTGGAGAAAGATCAGACAGCGACGTTTACTTATCGGGTGATTTTGTTGTCTCATGCCGCCGGTGCGGAGGAGATGAACAAGGAAGCGGATGCCTTCGCTGCCGAGTATAAGTAAGGCGTCAGTTTTGTCCACCGCTGCCGAAATGTCGTAACGACCGTTGAATAATCGGCTCATGTAGACCGGCATGGCTGACAACCATTCAATTCCAATTTCAATATGTGATGCAACCGATCCGTGGTTGCAGTCGACGACGCGGTACGCTATTCGTCACTTATGCGAGAGAGTTCGTCACTCAAAAAGCTGTGTCAGTCCCTAATATTGATTCCCAAAGAGCAACGTGTTCGTTTTCTGAATTAACGGAGACAGAGAGCTGTTTATTTGGCGCCCGTCGCCGATTGAGGATGATTCTGGCGACTCTCGGTCACAGCGAGTCACGTTCCGTCACATTCATGTCACCTTCGTCACATACGCTGCTCTGAGATTGCATTTGGAGATTCAGTTGCATTGTGTATGGGCTTGAGGCCAGTGACATCCATGCAGCACCTCCATGTGAAGAAGGCCGTTCAGACGACCGCAACTCTCAATGAAGAGAGAAAGCGCGCGCTTGCAGCAGACAGACGGTCATCGCACGCGAATCGCAATGAAATTAATGCTGAGGAGAAATAAAAATGAGTGTGAAACGCATCCTTACGTTTACCGCTGCCTTGTTTTTGGTCATCTTGCCTTTTTCCGCTCTCGCACAGACCAGCAAGGGAATCATTGCGGGTATCGTGCGGGACAAGACCGGTGCGGTGGTTCCCGGAGCGA
The DNA here is from genome assembly GCA_963770055.1 of uncultured Acidobacteriaceae bacterium. GTDB lineage: Bacteria > Acidobacteriota > Terriglobia > Terriglobales > Acidobacteriaceae > Edaphobacter. The sequence continues at coordinate 725,147 of CAVYOC010000006.1, read as the reverse complement.
AGGTTACGGTGACCTCTCAGGAGACAAGCGAGACCCGCACCACTGTTGCCGATGAACGCGGGGCCTATCGCATGGACGCGGTGAATTCGGGACATTACACGGTGAGCGTCAGCGCAGGGGGCTTTGAGACGGCAAATACGCACGACGTGAATGTGCTGTCATCCGTTGTGACAACGTTTGACCCGGTACTGACGATTGGCGAAGTTTCGCAGGCGGTGACTGTCGAAGCGAATACGAACAACATCAATACGGAGAATGGTCAGCTATCCAGCACGGTGAGCACCTCCGAGCTGGCGAAGATTCCGATGTTTACGCTGAATCCGATTGAGCTGTTGCAGACCGTACCGGGCGTTCAGATTGTCGATCAGAATCTTGGCATCGCCGGGGTCGGCGGAAACTTCGCGCAGATTGAGGTGAATGGAGCGCGCCCGCGAAGCAACAACTTCATGATGGATGGACAGGACATCAACGATATCGGCATTGGGGGGCAGGCTTTAATATCAACATTCCCGACGCCTATCAGAGCATCACGGCTCTGACCAATTCGTCGTCGGCAGAGTATGGCCGTTCGGGCGGAGCGGTTGTGAACCTCATCACGAAGGCGGGAACGAATCAGTATCACGGAGACGTGTGGGAGCTTTATACGGGGTCTGGACTGGACTCGCTCGATGGCGTTACGCGACAGGGAAAGCCCTATGCGACGAATCCCAAGGCGCGGTACGACCAGCACCAGTTTGGCTTTACTGCGGGTGGTCCTATCTGGAAGGACAAACTTTTTGCTTTTGGCTCATCGCAGTGGACGCGCTTTTATGGCAACTCGCAACCCGGTTCTGTCGAGCTTCCAGACGCCTCTGGTTATGCACAGTTGACGGCGATTGGGGGGCCGCAGGTGGCTTTGCTGGATAGCTATCTCTCCGGCGGCGCCTATCTTACGTCTTACACCAATCTCAACCATGCGAATGCCTACAAGATCAGTCCTCGTGGTGGCTGCACGGCAGGGTGCTCCATTTCGACTGCGGTGTTCTTGCGTCCACCCGTCGCGCAACAGCAGCCTGAGACACAATGGCTCTATCGCATCGATTTCATCCCCTCGGCGAAGGACACGTTCAGTTTCCGTTATCTGCATGACCGTTCCAACTTCGATCCCTATCTGGGGCTGAACAGCTCGGGTCTGCCTGGATTTGATGCTGAGGTGGGCGGTCCTGCAGAGGTTGGTCAAGGAACATGGACTCATATCTTCTCGGCCCACATGCTCAACGAATTGCGAGCTTCGGAGACACGGGTAAGTTTTCTCTTCCAGCCGACGCCGGAGACTCTCGCCAATCCTTTATCGAAGAACTACAACATTACTTTTCTCGGACAGGGTTTCGGCGGATCGAACCCGCTGGGAATCTCGCAGAACATGCCACAGGGAAACAAGGAGGGGTTGTATCAGTTTCAGGACACCGTGAGTTGGACACGCGGTCGTCATACGGTCCGGTTCGGTGCGGATGTTGGGCGTCAGATCGAAACAGAGGTAGTTGCGCAGAATGCGCTCGGAGGATTGAGCTTCGCCAAGGGCGGGGCGCTCTCCGCTATCGATAACTTCCTGGACAACTATTTAGGCTCTTCGGGCTCTGCCGGTAAGACCTTTGGCCCGACGCGCATCGATCCACACTCGTGGAAGAGCGCTTTCTTTGTTCAGGATGACGTCAAGCTGTCTCCTGATCTGACGATCAACGCCGGGGTGCGGTACGACTATTTGACCTCACCGGAGAATTCGCTTCAGTATCCGGCGATCGACTTGAAGAATCCATACGCGCCGATTAACACCGTCGTGAAGGTGCAGGGCGACACCAACAATATTGCGCCTCGTCTCGGGCTTGCCTGGAATCCGCATGGGAGTCTCTTCAGGGATGGAAAGACAGTCTTCCACGGCGGATTGGGCCTCTTCTATGACACGGACTTTACCAACATCGCCACCAATGGCGCGCAGTCCTCGCCGAATGCTCCGACTGGGCTGCTTACCTCGACCACTGGCCGGGGACTTGCGAATGCCACTTCGCTAATCGGAACGATTACTCCGGTACTGAATCCGATGTCAGCAGTTCAAAGCGTTGCCAGCAATCTCAGCAATCCGTGGACCTGGCAGTGGAATGTCGGCATCGAGAGACAGTTGCCTGCTCAGGTCAAACTGACGGTCAACTACGTGGCAAATCATGGCGGAGCACTTTATGCGAACCAGCAGCTGAATTATTTCTCTAACGGTTCGCGTCTCAATCCGGCGCGCAATGCGATCAACATCCGCGCCAACCGTGCCGATGCGGAGTACAACAGTCTGCAAACGGAAGTTTCGCGGCAGTTCTCGCGTGGCCTGTTCTTCCGTGTCGCGTACACCTATGGCAAAGCCCTGGATGATGCGTCCGATGTGTTTGCGACTTTCGCCGCGCCTACTTCTTATTCGGCCAATCTGTCGGGTAACGGCCTTGGTCAGGACTGGGGTCCATCGGTCTGGGATCATCGCCACTATGTCTCGTTCAGTTATGTATGGTCACCGGCGGGCTTTCACTCGAGCAACGGCGGTGCAGACTTTCTGCTGAGCGCGTTCACACGGCACATCAGCATCTCGGGGACAACACAGTTGCAGTCCGGTTATCACAGCACTTTCAATGTCTTTGGTCTTGACACCAACGGCGATGGAAGTACCGCCAATGACCGGCCGGTCGTAGGGAATCCTCACCAGCCAATCGATACCGCCGGACTCGATGGATACTACTACTTTGATCCCAGCTTCACTCCCGGTGTTTACTACGACGCCGTGACCAACGCTCCTACTACAGCGGACAAGGTGCACTGGCTCGTCCCTCATGGACCACAGTTCACCTCACAAGAGATAGGACGCAATAGCTTTGTGAACCCCAACGCGCAGTACTGGAACATTGCCGCCGAGAAAGACGTTCCGACCTCATGGTTTCACTTTGAACGAGGGATGCTGGTCTTCCGTGTCGAAGCACAGAATTTTACGAACCGTAATAATATCGGACCGCTCGATATCAACTTGCTCGATATCGGGACGAGCAGTTATCTGAACAAGCAGAACGCCGTCGAACCAACGTTCCGACACCTCCAGCTCTGGGCGAAGTTCAGATTCTAAACTGACTGCTCAACGCTTTTCGATGGCCGGTGACTGCGCTCCCGGCCATCATTTTTTTAAGTGCGACATTTGTGACGAATGAGGCGATTGTTTCTGCCAGTAGCAAGTACTAAAGGCTTAGTACACCGATTGAGGAGGTAAGCGAAGGGTAATTGGCGAACCGTTCCGATAACGCTTGCGTAGTAGTCCACGTCTAGGTGACACCGGTTGCCGCTGACAAGTTACAAATAGGCCTCGCATTGAAGTTCGTGGAGGACACCATGAAACGCACGGCGTGGAAACGTATCTGCACCCTGGGAGTTTTCCTCCCCCTGTTTTCAATAACCATGTACACTCCTCTGCTCGCGGATACCGATACGGTGCCTGCGAAAGACATGAAGGAGGTTCTGAAACTCGCCGAACAAGGATCGATTCGTGATGAGATCGCGCTTGCGGGCGATTATTTCATCGGAGAAGGAGTTCCGCGGGATTCAAAGATGGCTGCCTTCTGGTACGAAAAAGCAGCGGGACATGGAAGCCCGGAGGCGCAGAACCAGATTGGGTATTTCTATCAGGCAGGAATTGGCGTACCCAAGGATTCCAAACGCGCTATGCATTGGTATCAGCTTTCGGCTTCGGCAGGTTGTCCCCAGGCTAAAGTTAACCTGGCAATCGCTTATCTGCACGATACCGATGGTCCGCCGAACTACGATCTTGCGGTGCAGTTTCTGACCGAGGCGTTTCACGCCGGCAATGGCACAGCCGCGACTTATCTTGGGCTACTGAACTATTTCGGCATTGGAGTACAAAAGGATAAGGCTCTTGGGGAGAAGTGGTTTGAATCGGGGTTGAAGCTGCACGACCCCCTGGCTGCTTTCAACCTGGGGTCTCTTTACTCGGTGCATGCGGATCATCCTGTTGATGTGCCAAAGGCAGCCGATCTATTGCGTCAGGCGGCCGATGCAGGCTATGTTCCTGCGATCCATTCGCTTGGATTATTGCTGGTAAATCATCCTGAGTTGAAGCAGGATGCCCAGCAAGGCCGCACATTGCTGGAGACCGCTGCGAATGCGGGAAGCTGGAAATCGTCGATCGTGCTTGGCATTCTTGCGCGCGACGGACGGGGCGTGCCTGTCGATAACAAAGAAGCGTACTTCCGCTTTCGAGCGGCCATACTTCAAGGAGGGAAGGATGCTAACCGCATAGTCAAGAAAGATATGGAGATACTGGAGTCGAAGGTTGAAACAGGCGAGCGGCAAACAGCAGATGCGGCCGCACGCACATGGGCTGAACGTCATTCCGTGGCGCTCGCCTTTGTCTATCGGAACGGTCTAAAGAGAGACTTCCCAGCAGCCGCGATGGCTTTGACTTCCGACGGGTCCCTGGCCGGAGAGTTGCTTCCTCTTGCCAGTTCGTGAATCTAAAGAAATGTAATTTGAATCGATGTCAGTGTCAGGAGGATTAGCCCACTGAACTTTTCCCCGACGAAGGCGATCCGCAGAGTCCCAACGTTTCTGCATCCCGTGGTTTTTGTGGGAGCATTCACAGTGTTGGGAATGTTGTTTGCGGTGCAGGAGTGGGTGAGCCTGCACTCGTGGTACAGCCATGTGCTCCCGAGTCTCGGTCTTCTGTTGGAGGCATGGGGGGTTCAGTATTTTTTGTTGGGCCTGATCTGCTGGCTGTTGTGGTGGAAGCTGGGGGAGCAGATCCAGAAGGCGAATCTTTTCGCGATGGTGGCCTTCGTCCTGCCGTTGAGCGTAGTGCTGAGTGTGGTCGAAGAGATGATCTGGGTCGCGGTGTTTCCAGAATTACCACTGGGACGGCCAATGATGACTTATTGGCACCGCCTGATCTTTCAGCTTGATGGAGAACTGGTGAATACGCTGGTTTTCTTCTGGGCGGTCTTCTTTCTGCTTCGCGGAGTTGGTTACTACCAGTTGTATCGGGAGACGGAATATGCGGCTCTGCAACTGGAGACTCAGTTTGCCAATGCACAACTCCGGGCCCTGCGGATGCAGTTGAATCCGCATTTTCTTTTCAACACGATGAACAGCATTTCGAGCCTGATGCAGACCGACATTGGGGCAGCGGACAAAATGCTGGAACAACTCAGCAGCCTGCTGCGTATAACCCTGGAACGCGGAGAGGTGCAGTTGATCCCTCTCAGCGACGAGATGGAATTCATCGAGATGTACCTGGCGATGCAGGACCGGAGATTCACCGGGAAGGTACGCCAGGAGGTTTCGGTCGAGTCCGACCTGCATGATGCACTAATTCCGGCCATGCTTTTACAGCCGGTGATTGAAAACGCCTATACCCACGGCCTCTCGAGGCTGGACAGGGATGGGGTTATCGCTGTGGACGTGCGCCGTCAGAACGCCACTTTGATGATCAGTGTGACAAATAGTGGACTTGGTCTGCACCCGAAGTCTTCCAATGGAACCGCGCGGAAGGGTGTTGGTCTCGCCAACGTAAAAGACAGAATGCGTTTGCACTATGGGAGCAACCAGACCTTCAAGATGGAGGAGTTGGCATACGGTAACGTTCGAGTGACCCTTGCGCTCCCTTTGCAGTTCTCTGAACGTCCAACCGGGAAGTTTACAGGATATGGTGTGTGATGATTTCGACAGTTTTGGCAGATGATGAGGTGCTCGCTCGACAAAAGCTGCGCCAGCTTCTACGGGACGAGCCTGAGATCGATGTTGTAGGGGAAGGTATGACTGCGGGCGAAACGATCGACCTCGTGAGAGCCACGAAACCGCAGCTGCTGTTTCTCGATATCCAGATGCCGGGTATGGACGGCTTTGATATTGCCACGGTGCTTTGTAGCAGCAAGGATGTACCGATGCCGCACATTATCTTTACCACGGCGCATGACCAATATGCGTTGCGTGCCTTTGAGATTAACGCGGTCGATTATCTTCTGAAGCCGTTTACTCGAGAGCGGCTTTCCTCAGCCGTGGCGCGTGCCCGAAAAGAGATTCTTCAGGCTAACCAACATTCAGGCGCTACTGCGTCCGTGGGTCAAAACGGCCAACGTTATACGAACAGGATCGTCTTCAAGTCTCGGGGAAGAATTGTCTTCCTTCCGGTGTCGGATATTCGCTGGATCAGTGCTGAGGAAAATTACGTTCGGATCTGCACGCAGAACGAGACCCATCTTCTTCGGGAGACCATGGCCCGGCTGGAAGAGAAGCTTGACCCGGAGATGTTCCTGCGGGTTCATCGCTCCTCTATCGTCAACCTGCACCATGTTAAGGAGGTGCGCACAGAAGGCGATGGGGATTACGCCGTTGTTTTAGTGAATGGGGAAAAACTCGCAATGAGTCGAGGTTATCGCTCGCGTATCAATGGCTGGCTGACTCATAGCTGATGACGGTCTTCCGAATTCTGGATTGCAGGGCAGTTTTTTTGACCTCTGTGGCGGCGCCGGCCGCCGGATGTCGTTCTATTAGTGCTCCTGATCCCTGCCTACCGTCTTTTGACGTGTACTTTCAAAACATGTATTTAGAATGTTGAAAGTCTCTTACAAATCATAGGAATCTGCCGGCGACTGAACGGCGTCTCAGTTCCGCGTTGATTACGCTGGCTGGATGACCCCTTCAACCGCCCGGTTCATCCCCAGTCATCTATTTCTGTCACATCGTCGGTAGAACCACTTTCTTCGGAGGACAGATTGCTTGCTTTTCGATTGGGCGAGGTGACCAAAGTGAACGACACGCAGCTGAGGATTCCAAGAGATCCGGCCGTGATGGCGGTAATCAATGGCCAGAACGAGCGGGGCGTGAATCTTTCTTTTAATATCCGTGCCAGTCGGGAACGAGTGTTTTATGCACTCAGTATTCCGGAATATATCGAAGCGTGGCTTCAGTGTCCGGTTGGAGAGGATCTGCGGTTCGTCTTTCATTCTGTAACGCAACAGGCTTTCCGGATTGATCTCTATCGCGCGGATAGGTTCCAAGAGAGGGTTCAAGGCAGTTGCAGCATATTGAACTCGGACCAGATTCGATATTCCTGGAAGATTATGTCTCCTGCCCATAGAACGGATACCGCTGTTGATATTCGACTGTCGGCCTTTTCCGAAGGATGCAAGCTCGGATTGAAACATAGCGGGTTCCGCGATGTAGTGGAAGGTGCCTGGTACGGCGAGGTGTGGCGCCGGTCCTTAGACTGCCTTTGCAGACTGATGGAAAAATAGTGTGGCGGACGCTCTGTCCGTGCCACTAATTTTCAATTGAGCGGATAATTGGTTTTTTGCAGGGCGTTCGAGGTCCCTGGGTCGCGGTGTGCCCTAAAAAGATATCAAAAATTATCAGTTGACGAGAGAAGGACTTACCTGTAAGTTACGCCGTATTCGTTAGTTTTGTGTTGACCGGGCCCCCTGCCCTCCACAGTCGACGATCGCGCGCAGCGTCGTGGAGAGATTCGAGAGGCTCCTCAAGAGAGCGAGCCAGCCCACGGCAGGCCGTTCGCTGTGGCTTTTTGATGAGGAGCGAAATGAACTCCAATCCAGTTGGCCTTACCTTCAGCGAAGTCATGTCGGGCGGCTTCGCGCTCGGTGAAATCGATACACAAGCCGGCGCCGCCAAGGGCGCGAACAATGTTCTGGTTATGCACGGCAATGTAACCATCGACGATATCGACCGCTTCATCGCCGACCCAGAGCACCTCGGAAGACTGGATGTAGTTATGGACTGGCCCCCATTCGGCACAGGACTCCCAGCGCCAGGCGGTGTGTTCAATCTCTTTTCGCCAACCGGCGACCCCGCTCTCAAACTCATGGTCTACGAGTGGGGGCTACAGCATGAGGGCAAAGACTACTACTTCGCAGGCCATAAGGATGTTCAGGTTCATCCTGTACTCGAAATCTGGCACGATACGACGACGCTTCACACTCAGCTGCATCAGGGAAAAGATAAGACTGGCCCAGTCGTTGGCGCGGGCATCATCTCTCTGAGCTTTGAGGAGTTGCTTAAGATGGGTAAGCACTTCAAAGCGGTCAATGCGCCTTCAACAGAGGCGAGCGCAGCCGCGATCGCAATGTTCGGTAAATTTTTCATGGGAGAACTCTGGGACACATACATTAAACGAGTGGGAGCCTGACATGGCGTACGACGTCATTGTGATAGGAAGCGGATTCGGCGGCGCAATCACAGGCTGCCGCCTTGCAGAAGCCGGGTATAGAGTCCTCATTCTCGAGCGAGGACGCCGATGGGATAAAACCAATTATCCACGCAAGCCCGAAGACAATTGGATATGGAATGGAGATTGCCCGGAAAAAAAGAATGGATGGATGGAGTTGCATACCTTTCGCCATATGGCGGTCGCCCAAGGCGCGGCGGTAGGGGGCGGTTCATTAATCTATGCGAATATCTCATGCGAAGCTCCGCAATCCGCATTTGCGACGGGCTGGCCTGCGGAGATTACATACGCCGAGCTGAAACCTTACTACGATCAGGTTGCCCGATTCATGAACGTGCAGCAGGTCCCGGACAATCAATGGACAAAACGCATGCAGTTGATGCAGCAGGGCGCTCAGGCGATCGGGGCAGGGGACCGGTTCAAGAAGCTGGAGCTTGCTGTTTCGTTTGATCCGCAATGGAACTATGATCTTCCGAACTGCCATGATGCTTCGCAGAGCAAACCATTCAAGAATGCACAGGGTTTTGCGCAAGGGACATGTGTCCATCTCGGTAATTGCGATATTGGGTGCGACGTTGATGCGAGAAACACGCTGGATCGCAACTATATTCCCTGGGCGGAAAAACACGGCGCCGAAGTGCGTGAACTGCATCTGGTGACGAACATCGAGCCGATAGATTCAGGCTATCGTGTTCACTTCGATCAACTCGCCAACGAACAACGAACGCCCGGAACGGAGACGGCACGCATCGTTATCGTCGCTGCGAGTTCGCTGGGATCGACTGAGTTGCTTCTGCGCTGCCGAGATCTGACTGGAACGTTGCCGAATGTCAGCGCCTTTCTTGGCCGAGACTGGAGCAGCAATGGCGACTTTCTTACTCCGGCCTTCTACTCCGATCGCGAGGTGCTTCCCAGCACAGGACCGACGATTACCTGCGCGATTGATTTCCTCGATCGCAGCCAGTCAGGGCAGTCATTCTGGATTGAAGACGGCGGCTTTCCGAACCTTATCCGGGACTATGTCAACGGTTTGAAGTCGGGGGCAAACAGCGGCGGCTTGTGGGCCCGGATGATCATTGAGGCCTTCGGCCATATGCTGCGCGATGACGACGGACAGGCATTTCACAATGTGATGCCGTGGTTCGCGCAAGGCGTCGATGCAGCCAACGGCGTTCTCTCGCTCGAGCGTAACCCCATCACCGGCAAATCGTCGCTCAGCATGGACTGGGAGATTGAACAATCGAAGCCGCTTGTAGAGACGATCATTGCGATGCATAAGAAGCTGTCAGCCGCTACCAATGGCAATCCGGTAGTGCCGCCGACATGGACTTTACTTAATTTCCTCGTTACCCCGCACCCACTGGGCGGATGTTGCATGGGCAGCTCTGCGGAGAATGGCGTCGTCAACCATGCAGGCGAAGTTTTTGGCTACAAGAACCTCTATGTAGCCGATGCGGCCATCATTCCCGAGGCGCTTGGAGTCAATCCGTCGCGCACGATTGGAGCGTTGGCGGAGAGAGTTGCGAAGATCATCAGGGACGAGGCGAGATGAGTCCTTCGTCGCAGCCCGACTTTAAGAGCTTTCTTATCTCTCCTCCCGTGCGCGCGGCGATGGACGCACAACCGGCCGATGCTCCCAAGCCGATTCCGGTCATCATTACGCTGACAGCGTCGCAGGGGGGACTCGACCAGGGCGTTGCCCGGGCCAAGTCAGAGATTAAAGCTTTTCTGGAAAGCAAGGGTTACCAGGTACGGGAGAGCGACTTTTACATCTTTGCCAGCCTGCGACCGACGGACATCGAGGATCTCGCGAAGAAGCGAGATTGGATCCATCGCATCTGGAAAGATGAAACCACCTACACCCATCTGCTCGATTCCACCACGACGATCAAGGCGTCGGCCGGCTGGCGTTCCTTCGATGCGCGCGGAAAGGGCATCTGCTGGGCCGTTCTCGATACGGGAATTCGATCGGATCATCCCCACTTTCAGGGCGTGCTGATGCCTGAACTGGCGAAGAACTTTTCAAACTCGCTTGCTCTTGATGATCACAACGGTCATGGGACACACGTCGCAGGAATCATCGCAGGTGCTTCCAAACCGAAGAGTGACAATGCTTCGTTCAAAGCAGCGACCTATCTCGAAGAGCAGGATGCACCGGAGGTTGTCGATCTTGAGGGATGCCCGTCGGGGGTGGCTCCGCTGGCAACACTGGTCAACGTCAAGGTTCTCGACGACGACGGCACAGGCTCCGCATCGAACGCGATCCTCGGGCTTGAATATGTCCGCAAGCTTAATGCGAATAGTCGCAAGATCGTGGTTGACGGTGTCAACATGAGTCTCGGCTATCCCTTCGACCCGAAGTGGTATGGCTGCGGCCACAGCCCACTCTGCGACGAGGTTCAGCGGGCGGTCGATTCTGGTCTGATCGTCGTGATCTCCTGCGGCAACTCTGGGTACGGCACCACTACTCTTGATTCCGGGGAGCAGGTTCCAACGTGGATCGCGCTTTCCATTACTGATCCTGCCAACGCGAAAGATGCGATTGCTGTTGGTTCTGTGCATAAGTCCGAACCACACACCTATGGAGTTTCCTACTTTTCTTCCAAGGGGCCGACTGGCGATGGGCGACATAAGCCTGACATCGTTGCTCCGGGTGAGAAGGTGATTTCGTGTTCCATCCGCACGGATCAAGGTTATGAGTATGAGGAAAGAAGCGGAACGAGTATGGCCGCTCCGCACGTCTCAGGTGCGATTGCAGCGTTTCTTTCGGTTCATCCTGAATACCGCGGCGATCCGGGTTCGGTGAAAGACATCTTTCTGAAGAACGCAATTGATCTAGGGCGAACTATTGATTTTCAAGGATGCGGCATGGTCGATCTGATGCGCGCGATCATGTCCGTTTAGCTGATATGGAGACTATCAAACCGGTTCGTGATGCGGGACTTTCGCTGTGGCAATCCGCCGTGGATGAGGTTGTCGCGAAACGCAGTTCTGCGTCTCGTGCGCAGTCGGTCGGCGAAGCTTCCGCCGTTCAGCGACCCGATACCACGAATCAGATGGTTCAAGGCGCGGCGATCGACGTTGAGGCGGAAGCTGCGAGCAAACCCTTGTCGCTTCCGGCGACCGGAGGCCAGGTAGCGGCTGAGAGCGTTGTTTCCTTTGTGCAGTATTGTTCGAACATAGCTCGCCAGTTGGCAATAGCGAAGATTAACAACGACACAACGCAGATTGCCGCGGCCGAAGCGCTGCTTTCCAAATACCAGCAATGCGACCCGGGCTGGCTAGAAGTGGCGGCGAAGTACGCGGAGTTTCAGATTGCCGCCAATCTGTGCAGTGCAAAGAGTCCCTATATTGTCTACAACTCGATCGACGATTTCGTAATCGACGGCAAACTTCCTGACGACGCAACGGTTGCTATTGTCGGTGACTGGGGGACTGGGCAGAATGCTGCTAAACAAGTCATGGTGCAGATTGCTCGCAAGCAACCGAACGTCGTGATTCATCTGGGAGATATTTATTACTCCGCCACGGACTTTGAGATTCAGAATTATTTTCTTCAAATCTGGAAACAGTATTTCGACCCCGGCAAGATACCGAGTTTTACCTTGGCTGGAAATCACGACATGTACGGTGGCGGGGCGTCGTATTATGCGTTGCTCCAACAACTGAATCAACCGGCTAGCTATTGCTGTTTGAGAAACCAGAACTGGCAGTTCGTGATGATCGACACAGGTTTACATGACCGCACGCCTGGTGGCTCGACGCCTACTTTTCTTGAAGACACTGAAGTCGCATGGGTCAAACAACGGATTACTACGGCAGGTGGCCGCAAGTCGGTTCTGCTTTCGCACCATCAGCTATTTACTCGTTATTCCCACATCGTCGATCCGCCGGCGCCGGGACAGCCTCCCCTTGCTGTCAATCCCAACCTGCAAAGACAGCTTGGTGATATGTTGCCGCAGTTTGCGGTGTGGCTGTGCGGACATGAGCACGACCTGGTTATCTATGAGAAGCAGTTTGGCATTCTCATGCGGTGCATCGGGAATGGCGGGGTGCCAGTACTTGCAGCGAACAGGCCAAGCGTGCAGCACCCCGAGATAGCCGCCGACGACACGATTCGTCCGGCGCCGAACGGCGATTTTCTTACACACGGTTACGCGATCATGAAGCTCAACGGGCCGAATGCGACGATCAGCTATTACCTGGATAACGACGAGGATCATCCTGTAAAGGTTGACAATCTTTAGAAGCGCCGCGTGCAAGTAAACGCCGGAAGAGTATCCTTCACAGATACAAATTCTGCTATTCTTCCGTTCGAGGGTGTAGCCGAAGCTAAACCCTCCCGGTCATGGGCCAAGTATCTTTTCGGAGACGAGCATGGCCAACTCCGCACAAGTGTCTGCAACTCGTGAGCCCTGGCAAGAAGAGGTTATTCCTTTTCAGGCGAAGGATGGCTTTGGCTGTAACCTGATCCACGTCCAAGGGCCGACCGCGCCTACCAAAGGGCCCGTGCTTCTGGTGCATGGCGCAGGAGTTCGTGCGAATCTTTTCCGCGCGCCGGTTCAGACCAATCTTGTCGACTATCTCATCGAGCGCGGTTACGACGTGTGGCTCGAAAACTGGCGCGCCAGCATCGATCTTCCGTTCAACCGCTGGACGCTCGATCAAGCTGCTGTCTACGACCATCCGGCAGCGGTTGAGACGGTGATCGCACACACTGGAGCGTCGTCGGTCAAAGCCGTGATTCACTGCCAGGGGTCGACTAGTTTCATGATGTCGGCGGTTGCAGGGCTTCTTCCCAAGGTCAACGTCATTGTCAGCAATGCGGTCTCGCTCCATACCGTCATTCCTTCGTGGGCATCCTTGAAGATGCAGATGTCGGTTCCGTTTCTGCGCAGGATGACGCAGTATCTCGACCCTCAGTGGGGAATCGAGGCTCCGACGCTTCTTGCCAAATCTATCGTCGAAGTTGTGCGCGCCACTCATCACGAGTGCAACAACCTCGTTTGCAAGATGGTCAGCTTCACCTATGGAGCGGGATTTCCCGCGCTATGGTCGCATGCGAATCTGAATGAAGAGACGCATATTTGGCTTCGGCAGGAATTTGCAAAAGTGCCTCTTACTTTTTTCGAACAGATGATTCGATGCGTGAATCGAGGCCACCTGGTTCCTGTGGATGGGCTCAGCGAGCTTCCGAACGATCTGATACTTGGACCGCCACAAACCGATGCTCGTTTTGCTTTCTTCGCCGGCCTCAACAATCTATGTTTTCTTCCTGAAAGTCAGGAGCGAACCTTCGAGTGGTTCAACGATCACGCGGCGAATCGCCACACGTTGCATCTGTTGCCGAACTATGGCCATTTGGACGTCTTCATGGGCAAGGATGCGAGCCGAGATACGTTCCCAGCGATCTATGAGGAACTTGAAAGAACTTAGGAGCATAGTATGTCGGAGCCCAAGCGCGTCTCAGAGCAGTCCGGCAGATATTCTCTCGTGGACAGCATTCCTTTCCAATTGCCGGTTGCGTGTCATAAGACACCGGTACTGATGGCGGTCTTTCCTATTAATGCGGACAAAGCGGATGCTTTGCTTCCGGGAAACGAACTCCACGCTCTGCGGCTTTGGCGCAAGGGTTTGCTCGTCATTACCGTAGTCAATTATCAGATCACCAACATCGGTCAGTACATCGAGTACAGCATTGCCATTGCATGTACGCATGGGCGCAAGCGAGGGCCGCGTTTGCTACCGGCAATCTTCATGCAGGATTATGACACTGGTCAGTACGTCTTCGATCTTCCCGTGTCCACCGAAATTTCGGTCAAGGGAGGCAAGGGCATCTGGGGCATGCCAAAACATCAGGCGAACCTGGATTTCCATATCACGGATACCAAAGTCACCAGCCAATACGACTTGAACGGGGAGTTTGGGATGCTTGTCGAAATTGATAAGCCCAAACCGTGGCTTCCGTTTTCGATGGGCGCGGTGAACTTCTGTCAGTTTCGCGGGTTGCTGATGAAGTCCTCCGTTTATTTTCACGGCAAGGTCGGCTTCTCGCTCTTCAAGAAGAATTCGGCGCGGCTTTGTATCGGTGCCGTCGAGCGGCTCCAGCCGTTGAAGCAGCTGGAGATCGGCAAGGATCCGATCCTTACGGCATTTATTCCCGAGGCTGAAGGCATCCTCGACGATCACTTTGAAAGCTGGTTTCTAAGTTACGCACAGCAGCCATCTCGCATTCCGGAAAGTTTGGAATCGGTAGTCGACCTGGGGCAGAGTCAGCAATGGCTTCCTCCGCCGGGGACCAAGCCTTCGCCGGGAGACTGCATTTGAAAGACCGTATCTTACTTGCCGGTTATGCTTTTCTGTTTCTCTACGTCTCCATGTACCTCGGAACAGGGTGGTCGCCTTGCTGTGATTGCCGCAACCGTGCTGACGGTGAAATTGCTTTTGCCGCTTAACGTGATCATGGCCAATGGCATCACGGATCAAGGGCAACTGCAGGAGATTGTGGGGAAGTGGATCTATTACAACAAGTGGAGGGTCACGCTTTGGACAATTCAGTGGATCGGTATGATGGCGTACTTCCTGGTGGCGTGGAGCCTGCAGTATCGCACCAAGGTTTCGTTTACTGGCTGATACTCGCCATCTCCGCCATTACCGTTCTGAGCGGGCTGGTGCAGATGGTCGTTCCCGGATTCGTTCTTGGCATCGTGGGCGTCAATCGCGACACGACTTCCGAACAGCTATTCGCAACCATCGGGATGTTTATGACGATATTCGGGGCGATGCTGCTTCAGGCGTTGCGGAGCGCGACGAACCAGCAGGTTGCCATCTTCTGGGCGGCTGTGCAGAAATTGGGAGCGTGCCTCGCGGTCCTTCTTGGTGTGCAGAAACATGTCTTCTCGCCGTTCGCGCTTCTGATAGCTGGCTTTGACGGCCTGAGTGGCTGCCTGATCTTTTGGTACTGGACAAAAAATAAGGCTCATTTGCAGAGCAGAAGTTATGGCTGATCCTTCGCTCGATTCCACTGCGGCTGGATACTCTGGACCGCGACGATCGTTGATTCTTGCGGGCGGAGGAATGCGTGTGGCCTATCAGGCTGGTGTTCTCAAGGCTCTTGGGGAACTCGGCGTGAGGTTTGCCCATGGAGACGGCACTTCAGGTGGCACGATGAACCTGGCTATGCTGCTCTCCGGCCTCTCTCCCGATGAGATGTGCGAACGGTGGCGCACGCTGGATGTCAAGCGCTTCAGCTCGCTGATGCCGATCGAGGAGTACCTCCGGTCCTGGGACATGATGGGCATGGCAAGTTCCAAGGGCATTCGTGAGTATGTTTTTCCGCATCTTGGGATCGATGTTGCAGCAATTGGCCGCTCTACGGGGATGGCGGGAACATTTAATGTGTGCAACTTCAGCCGAAAGACTGCGGAGGTTGTTCGCGAGCAGCAATTGACACTCGATCTTTTGGTCGCGGGCATCTCGCTTCCAATTTTTATGCCTGCGGTGCTGGTTAATAACGACTGGTACACCGACTCTGTCTGGATCAAAGATGCCAACCTGATGACTGCCGTCAGCGACGGGTCGGAAGAGCTGTGGATTGTCTGGTGCATCGGCAACACGCCGCAATATCTCGCGGGTGCGTTCAATCAGTACGTTCACATGATCGAGATGGCAGGTAATGGGCGTTTGATTATTGAGTTGGAGCAGATTCGAGAGATGAATCGCAAAATTGGCGCGGGCGAGGCGTTATCTTCTCCTGCTAAACCGGTGAAGATTCACGTCATCAAGCCGCGCTATCCGCTGCCCCTCGATCCAGATTTCTTTCTCGGCAAGATTACGGCCTCGACACTTATCAACATGGGGTACGCCGATACGTATCGGTATGTCGAGAAAGAGATGAGGCCTGAGGGTGTTGCGCTGACCTGGGAAGCGACGCAGATGAAGGTGCCTGGCGTCGGTATTACCTTCAGTAAGACGATGAAGGGTGCCGTGACTCTGGAGGAACCAGCAGGTGAAGGGCGTGTGCGCGCAGCAGAATCAAGGACTCCTCTTACGCTTCACCTGACTATTCGAATCTTCAACCTTGAAGCCTTTCTTGCCGGGGATGTCACGGTTGTGGAGATTACAGGCGACCTTGTCCACCCTGTTTTTGGCGGTATAAAGCCGCTGATCGAGGCTTCCATACTGCCTAAAGGAACAGGCTCGGAGGACCACTTCACCCTGGACTGCCGCTTCCGGCACAATGGCGGTCAATACCGGTTGTTGGGAAATATCCGCCGCGCGGCCTATGTTGGCACTCTTCCGGTCACCTTCCCAGAGATGGCATTCCGGGTCGACAAGATCGATGGCGGCTCTGACGAAGCTTTAGGCGCTGGAGTTTTGAGACGGGACGGCGCTCGCGTGCTGGAGACAATTCGAACGCTGCATGTCACGAACGCTCCGACTCTCACGGCCAAAGTTCGCGCATTGCTGAAATTTGGAAATCTCTTCCTCCGCAGTTTCCGGCTTAAGAGCTAGCGGGTGAGCTTGTCTAAATGGCGATAACCGCCTGTCGCGATGAAGGCGAAGACGAAGATGGTGGCGTTGTAGCTTACGTGGATGAGCGTAGATGCCATCACCGAGCGGAGACGGATGCGAACGTAGCTGAGGGCGAGAGAGACACAGAAGAGGAGGATAAGAACCGGCCATGCAAAGCTGGTCTGGAAGCCGTGGATTGCAGCGAACAGGATGCTGGTAAGGACGGCGGAGAAGACGAGCGAGGGCGGAGTGAGCTTGTTGTTGGAACGCCATGCTTCGTGGGCCGCCGGCGTGCGCGGAAGCGAGAGCCAGTCGTAGGCGATGGCGAAGGCGGGGAGCAGGAAGCCGCGAAAAGCAACCTCCTCAAAAAACGGCGCAACGAGAGTGCCGAAGAACGTGATGAGCCAGACGTCGGACTGGGTGCGGAAGAAGTCGTCCATCGGGATATTTTTTGGCATGGTAGCCAGAGAAGAGATTGCCTGGACGGTGATGGAGAGAATCAGGCCGATCGGAATAAGTCGAAGGGCGTTGCGACGCGCAGCGTCAGGGTTCAACCGGAGGCCTTCTGCGAAACGCCGCTTCCAAAGCAGAGGAAAGATCAGCCACGACAGGGCCAACGTGCCGATGTACATGAGGGCCTGTGATCCGATGAGCAGTTTCGGGGGAAAATTGGCGGCCGACGCTTTGCCGGAGATCACTGCAGGATGGGTAAGGCCAAGAAGAAGAAGCCGGACGAAGAAAAAGAAGCCGAAGATAGCGAGAAAGAGCGCAGCGTGTCCAAGGTGCGGGATTCGGGTGGGAGGGTCCGGAGGCGGAGTTCCCTCGGCATTTGGGAAGAAGAGGGTCTGATCTTCGGGGCTAACAGGCGGCCGGAACACCGGGACAGCGACTGCGGGTTCCTCCGAGGTGAAGGGGCGTACAACAGGGGTCGAGTTAGGGGTCAGATCGCTCATGTTTGTTCGCGCGTGACGAGATTACAGGTTAAACCCGTGTCACGCGGTCTTGTTTCTTGTCTTGTTTATTGTGGACTTCTTTTTGGATTTTGGCTTGGCTGTTTCTTCGGGCTTCCTGCTGCTGGCTTTGGCAACGCCGGTCTTCTTCTCCGGGGCGATGAACTTTCCGCGTTGCTCCTTCTTTTTGTCGAGTGCAGCGACGATGGTGGCGGGCTGTGGACCTGCGTGGCTGGCACCGTTCCGGCTGGCAAAGCTTTCTGCGTGAGTCTTGTAGTAGCGGGCAAGAAAGTTCCCGGTGTGCGAACCGGCGACGGTGGCGACTTCCTCGGGCGTGCCGTAGGCTACGATGTGGCCTCCGCCTTCGCCACCCTCGGGACCCATGTCCAGGACGTAATCAGCGTTCCGGATGATGTCGAGGTTATGCTCGATGATGACGACGGTATTGCCGAGGTCGGTGAGGCGATGGAGAACTTCGAGAAGCCTGCGGACGTCGTCGAAGTGGAGGCCGGTCGTAGGTTCGTCGAGAAGGTAGAGGGTGCGGCCGGTCTGGCGTTTTGAGAGCTCCCGGGCGAGTTTCATACGCTGGGCCTCACCGCCGGAGAGAGTCGTAGCCGACTGGCCCAGATGAATATAGCCGAGGCCGACGTCGACCAAGGTCTGAAGTCGCTGGTTGACGGCGGGAATGTCTTTGAGGATAGGAACCGCGTCGGCGATGGGCAGGTCAAGGATGTCGGCGATGGAGTACCCGTTGAACTTGACCGAGAGCGTCTCCTGATTGTAACGGCGTCCGTTACATACTTCGCAGAGGACGTAGACGTCGGGCAGGAAGTTCATTTCGATGCGACGCTGACCTTCGCCCTGGCAAGCCTCGCAGCGGCCGCCTTGCACGTTGAAAGAGAAGCGGCCGGGCTTGTAGCCACGCTCGCGGGATTCAGGAAGCATGGCGAAGAGGTCGCGGATGGCAGAGAAGACTCCGGTGTAGGTTGCGGGGTTGGACCTTGGAGTTCGGCCGATGGGAGATTGATCGATCTCGATGACCTTGTCGATCTGGTCGATACCGACGACGCGGCCATGCTGGCCGGGCTCTTCGCGGGAGCCGTAGAGCTCTTTTGCGAGCGAACGGTAGAGAATGTCGTTGACCAGAGTCGATTTTCCCGAACCGCTGACCCCGGTAATGACTGTCATCACACCGAGAGGGAAGTGGACGGTGATGTTCTGCAGGTTGTGAGAGTGGGCGTCTTCGACTGTGAGCCAGTTGTTGGTGAGTTCGCGTGGCTTGGCACGGGCGACGATTTCGATCTTGCCGGCGAGATATTGGCCAGTGAGTGAGGCAGGATTGGCCATAACCTGGGCGGGAGTGCCGTCGGCGATGAGATAACCGCCGTTCTTTCCGGCGCCGGGGCCCAGATCGAGGACATAGTCGGCTTTGCGGATGGTGTCCTCATCATGTTCAACGACGAGAACGGTGTTGCCAAGATCGCGGAGATTTTCGAGTGCGTTGAGGAGCCGCTGGTTGTCGCGCTGGTGGAGGCCAATCGAGGGCTCGTCGAGGACATAGAGGACGCCGCGAAGGCGCGAGCCAATCTGCGTCGCGAGGCGGATGCGCTGGCCTTCACCGCCGGAGAGCGTTGCCGCGCTGCGGTCCAGAGCGAGATACCCGAGGCCGACAGCGTTGAGAAATTCGAGGCGCTCGATGATCTCTCGCTGGAGACGGTCGGCGATGATGCGATCGCGGCCGGTGAAGTTCATGGCACGGGCGGACGTAAGGGCGCGGTCGAGCGGAAGCGCAGTGAAGTCTGCGATGCTTGCGCCGTTAACCGTCACTGCCAACGACTCAGGACGAAGACGCCGGCCCTTGCAGACGGGGCAGAGGCTGGCGGACATGTACTGCATCATGTACTCGCGGTATCCCTCGGACTTGGTGTCTTCGAGATTGGCGCGGAGGTAGTTAAAGATGCCGTGAAAGCCTGTGCGGCCTGCTTCGCCGCGAGGGGGTCCGTAGAGAAAGAGGTTCTGCTGCTCGACGGTTAGGTCTTCGAAAGGCAGTTTGATGTTGATCTTGTATTTTTCTGCGGCAAGCTTGATGAGCCGCAGAAGGTAAGCGGAGCCTGAACCGGGGCCCATCGCGCCGTCGAGGAGAGGTTTCGACCAGTCCGCGATGGTCTTGGCGGGGTCGAAGTCATAGATGCTGCCCAGGCCGTGGCAGTTGGGGCAGGCACCATAGTTGGAGTTGAAGGAAAAGCTGCGAGGCTCGAGGCGGGGAACGTTGATGCCGCAGTCAGGGCACGCCATCGAGGAGGAGTAGAGCGTCTCTTCCTGCTTGCGTGTGTCCGGGTTCTGCAGGCCGATGAGGACGAGACCGTTGGCCATCTGCAGAGCTTTGAGGACAGAGGTTTCGAGGCGACGCGTGTCCGGTTTGCCGTCGGCGCCGGGCTTCAGGATGATCCGGTCGACGATGGCTTCGACGGTGTGGTTCTTGCGCTTTTCGAGGCGCATGCCCTCGGTGAGCTCGGTCATCTCACCGTCGATGCGGGCGCGGAAGCCTTGCTGATCCAGAGATTCGAGCTCTTCCCGGAACTCACCCTTGCGGCCTCGAACGATGGGCGCGTAAACGGTAATGCGCTCGCCGGGAGAGAGGCTGGCGATGCGTTCGACAATCTGCTCGGCGGACTGGCGGGTGATGGGACGGCCGCAGTTGGGGCAGTGCGGCTGGCCTACGGAGGCGTAGAGGAGGCGAAGATAGTCGTAGATCTCGGTGATGGTGCCGACGGTGGAGCGGGGGCTCCGGGAGGTGGTTTTTTGCTCGATCGAGATGGCAGGGGAGAGGCCATCAATGGCGTCGACGTCAGGGCGCTCCATCTGGTCGAGGAACTGCCGGGCGTAGGCGGAGAGGGTTTCGACGTAACGCCGCTGGCCTTCGGCGTAGATGGTGTCGAAGGCGAGGGAGGACTTGCCGGAGCCGGAAAGACCCGTAACAACCGTCAAGGTGTTGCGCGGAATGCTGACGTCGACGTTGCGGAGGTTGTGCTGGCGTGCGCCGCGGACGGTGATGTGTGTGATGCCCATGTGAGTTGCCTGGCAGTGTTCGGCCAAGTCTCTAGAATACGGCATTCGGTGGGAAGAGGGGGTATCGGCAGTAACGTGAGCGATTCGGGGTGAGGCAACCCCAGGTTACGAATTGTGTATCCGAAGGAGCAATAGAGATACACGTTCGGGTCATTGTAATCGCTGCTCAATTTGCAACAATAGCAACTGGCTTTGGAAATAGATTTCTGCGGGTGGAACGGCCCTGCAGATGAAACGATTGAACTTTGAGGAGTGGTTGTGACTTCGATTGTGCTGGTTTGTGCAGTTTTGGCTTCGTTGGCTGTGGGTGTGCTGGTGGCTTACGGTGTTTGCGTCGCGATGTTTCGGGTGTTCGAGATGCACGTAAAGCAAGTGGCGGCAGAGAGCCGATCGCAGCGGGTGGTATCGGCGCAGACTGCTAAGAGCTAGATTTTATTCCACTTCTTGACGCTGTCCCTGTGATGGCGTCGTTTCCGCGCAAAATCCTGCTATTGAGGTTGGGTTGACTGCTGCTGCTGTTGTTGCTGGCGCAGTCGCTGCAACTGCTCATAGATCTGCTGCGGAGTCTTGACGCCATTTGGCGACTCAGGCTGAGCAGGATTGTTGGCAGGATTTTGTGCGGGTACGGCTTCGCCGGCCGAACCGGCGGGTGAGACAAGTGGCCCACTCGCGGGTGGGATCTGTTGAGGCTGAGGAAACCGGGTTTCCTGGGGCCGGGGGCGATCGTCAAACGCAGCTGCATTGGGATTAGGCGGGGTAGGGCCACCCTGACGAGGTGTGAGGATGAGTTCTGCGTTCGCCTCGCCCTCGCGATGTTCGAGGATCATGTTGCTGCCGGCGCCGTCCAGCAATTCAGCCAAAACCTGGGCCGGACTCGCAGGTCCATATTGACCGAAGACACGCTCATCGGCCACACCGCCGGTAATCTTCATGCCGGTATCGTGGGAGATTTCACGAAGAATCTGGTTGAGGCTGGAATTATCCGCGGAGATCGACAGTGCATCATCCGCATAAACTACCTTTGCGGGCTGAGGCGGGCGTTGTGCGGGTGTGAGAGGAACCGGTGGAGGCTCCGTCGCTGCAGGCTGCGTTGGGGATAAGGCGGATGTTGCCTGCATGGGGACGGGGGACTTTGCCTGGGGGGTCTGCGGCGCCTGCGCGGACAAGGATGCCGAGAGAGCGAGACCTGCAGCAGCAAATCGGATTGGCGCAAGACCGGTCATTGGTTCGTACGACGTGCTGCGATAGAAGAAGTAATCGCAGAAGCGAAGTTTAGTTGGGACAAGTCTATCGCGAACCGGTTGATACAGGTTATATAAAAGGCAGGGTCGCCGGACTGAAACAAATAGACTGTTTGTACTAGACTGGCATTGGTTTGCGAAGAGCCCTCAAAAATGCGAGCAGTGCGTCTAATGAACCGATGGCGGGCGCGATGATAAGAATCATGACAAGGTTGCTGGCGGCAGGGATCCTGGTGACGGCGGTGGCTTCGGCGGAGGTGTGCACGACTCAGTCGCAGATGAAGGCGGCGGACCGTGATGCATTGGCTGCCGCAGGTCGAGGGCTGGCTGCAAAGGTCCAGGCGAACGATGTAAGCGGTCTTCAGGCGGCGACGGCTTCCGAATATGCGAAGGACTTTAGCGGCATTGGTACTGTGGTAGGAAGTACTGCCACGAAGACCAAGGGCGGTATGCCGACGGTCCAGCAAGTTTATCTTCTGGACGGAACGGAGCTGAAACGAGGGGCAGATGGATCGCTACCGGATGCCCAATTTTTCTGTTCGCTCGACAAGTCTGTGGCCGAGGCGGATTTTGTGATTCCGGGTCTGACTGCCGGACGCTATGGATTTGTGATTGTCGACGTGATGGATCCGAAGTCTCCCTGGCGGCTCTCTTTTCTGTTGAAGGAGGATGCAGGCCGGTGGGCGATGGCAGGGTTTTATCCGAAGCCGCTTTCTGCGGCCGGTCACGATGGACTCTGGTACTGGACACAGGCGCGCACGATGGCGACCCAAAAAGAGCGGTGGAACGCGTGGCTCTACTACCAGCAGGCGCAGAACCTTCTTATTCCGGTGAACTTTCTTCAGAGCACACATCTGGAGAAATTAAAGACTGAGGCAAGCGCTGCGGCACCGACTGTCTTATCTGAAGGGGTGAGTGCAGAGGCTCCGCTTGTCGTGAAAGGGCCAGACGGAGCGGAGTATCACTTTATTGCACTGGGTGTTGATGATTCGCTGGAGAAGGATAAGATCGACATCACGGTGCATCTGAAGGTTGACCAGATAGGCGAGCCGGCTGTGGCTCGCAAACGTAATACCGATGCAATGGTCGCATTGTTGACGGCTTATCCTGAACTGCGGAAACCTTTCCATGGTGTTTGGATGATTGCGGACGTCCCGGGACAGAACCCGTTTGCGACGGAACAGGCGATGAGCGAGATTCATTAGCCATAAGGAAATTTTCCAACCTTCTGATGAGTGTTTGATCGAGTAATGCTATCTTGAGAGTCGTTTCCTCAGTTAGGTTGACCTTGTAGCAAAATGCGGTCTTATCTGCCTTCCAGAATCCGAAACTGGCATCGCATCGCATTGGACAAAGAAGAAAGAGACGATGAATAAAGCAAAAAAAAGCCTGAGCGAGGCGATCGAAGAGCGGAGAGCTACTCCCAGTTTTGATGGGACGCCGATTCCCGCCGAAGATTTGAAACAGATTCTTGACGCGGGTTTGCACGCACCCAGTGGATACAACATGCAGCCGTGGCGTTTTGTGGTGGTGCAATCGGCGGAACAGAAGAAGAGACTGCGGGCGGCAAGCTACAACCAGGGCAAGGTGGAAGAGGCATCGGCGGTGATTGTTGCGTGCGGCGATGCAGATGGGTGGCGCAAGGATCTCGACCTGATGCTTGAGCTTGGGCGTAAGGGGGGCATGCCGGAGAGCTATGCCGCGCAGGCGAAGAGCAGTGTTCCTAACTATCTCTCAAGCTTCAGTACTGTTCAGATGCATGGCTGGCTGAACAAGATGGTGATGCTGGCGTTTACGCACATGATGCTGATGGCTGAGGTGATGGGTTACGATACGGCACCGATGGAAGGGTTCGAGCAGGACAAGGTGCATGAGGTGTTGCGGCTGCCGCTGAGTTACTGGGTGGTCTCGCTGTTGGCGATCGGACATGCCAAGGGGCCGGACAAGTTTTACGGCGGACGGTTCGAGATGTCGCATACAGTTTTTGGAGAAGAGTTTGGGAAGCCACTGAAGTAGCGACGGAGACGACCAGGCTATGAAGCTTGCACTGCGCGTTGTGGCTGTTCTGGTGCTGATAGTGGTTGCTGCGGGATTGATTTTTTACCGGTATCCGCTTTGGGTGACGGATCAGATAACCCGATTTCATCTGTGGCGTGCCGGGGTTAAGAGCGATTCCATCGAGGCGGGTGGATATCGGTTGCACTACTTTGAGGCTTCGCCGGGGGGTGGCGGGGGTGGGACGCCTTTAGTGCTGGTGCATGGGCTGGGAGCCCGGGGTGAGGATTGGGCGGCCATGATTCCGGCGCTCGCGGCACGTGGATTTCATGTGTATGCACCGGACTTGTTGGGGTATGGGCGGTCGCCGACGGCCCGATGTGGATTACTCGATCTCGATGGAGGAGCAGGTTGTCGTCGACTTTATGCAGGCGATGCATGTTCCGCGGGCGGATGTTGGCGGATGGTCGATGGGTGGTTGGGTTGCGATGAAACTGACGCTGGACCATCCTGAGATGGTGGATCGGCTGGCGATCTATGACAGTGCAGGGGTCTATTTTCCGGCCAGGTTTGGGCCGGACTTGTTTACTCCGTCCGATGTAGCAGGTGTGAAGAAGCTGATGGCGATGTTGTCGCCGAATCCGCCGTCGTTGCCGGGGTTTGCGGCGGAGGCTGTGCTGCGGAAGTTGCTGGGGAATGCGTGGGTAGTCAACCGGAGTATGTCTGCGATGACCAGTGGCAGAGACTTGCTGGATTTCCGGTTGCATGGAATCTCGCAGCCGATGCTGATTGTCTGGGGCTCGAAGGATGAGCTGATCCCGCTATCGGTTGGTGAGACGATTCATGAAAAAGTTCCGGAGTCGGTTCTGAATATCATCGAGGGGTGCGGCCATCTTGCTCCTTTGGAGTGTTCTGTGCCGGTGGTGGAGAGTACGGTGGATTTTTTCAGGTCCGAGCCGCCGATGCGCGGCGGGGAGAAGACTTTTCCGTTTGCGCCTGCGAAGAACTAATCGGGTTGCCACTGGTAGGCGCCGGGTTGGGGCAGGCCTATGTGGGCGAGGACTCGATGGACGAAGTTGCGGGCCATGTCCTGGGTGGTTTGCGGGTGGTTGTAGAGGGTGGGGATGGCGGGGAAGATGGTGGCTCCGGCGTCGGAGGCCAGCTGCATGTTGCGGAGGTGAATGCGGTTGAAGGGGGTCTCGCGGACGCAGAGGATCAGGGGGCGGTTTTCCTTGAGGCAGACGTCGGCGGCGCGGTGGATGAGGTTGTCGGCGAGGCCGTTGGCGATGTGGGCGAGCGTGCCCATGGAGCAGGGGAGGATGATCATAGCGGCGGTGGGGTAGCTGCCGCTGGCGATGTTGGCTCCGATGTCGGACTCGGCGTGGTTGTGGATCTTGGGGCAGGGGGCGCCGAGGAGTTTTTCGGGGAGGTTGGTGCGGCCGCTGAGGTGCAGCTCTTCGGCGAAGACGCGGAGGGAGTTTTCGGAGGCGATGAAGTTGATCTTGGCGACGCGGTCGTCGGCGGCCAGGGCGCGGAGGGCTTCGGCGGCGTAGATGCTGCCGCTGGCTCCGGTGACGGCGAGGGTGATGTTGCGGGTTTGGGGGGAATCCTGCACGGAATGATTATCGCTCATCTTGCAGGTACCCCCCTTACTCCCTCTTTTGATGCAAAGTCTTCATTCTGCTTGGGATAGCCTGTGACTACTTTGCTAAAGTCTTCCAAACAAATAGCTTATGGGTAAAGTCTTCCAAACAAATGGTTTAGTCGACAGATTTGCCCTGTGAAAGGGAAAAGGCCCAGCTCTTTTGCTGGGCCTTTTCTTATCTTCTAGTTCTATTTTATCGAAGTGAGCGTAACTAAAATGCCACCTTGGCGAGCTTTATTTTTGTTGGAGCCAGGGTTTTGTTTTCGGTGGGTTGAAGGCTGAAACGGTGTTCGGATCGGTGGCGGAGGGGCTTGACAAGAATTTTTACGGGTTCGCGGCGGGGGTTGCGGTTTCGCGAAGGGCGTAGGCGACGAGGGTTTGGCCGTGGAGGTGGTGGGTGGCGTTGAAGGCTTCGTTCGAGGCGGCTTCCTGGGCGGCGAGGGTGGGGTCGATCTCGCAGGCGGCGATCTCTTCGGTGGTGGCCTGGGTGAAGCAGAGCTCGCAGGTGGCAAGGTTGATCTCGTCGTTGTCGCCGGGGGTGCGCATGGGTGGGCCGAAGGTTCGGCAGACGATGGGACGGGCTTCGTAGAGGTCGCAGGTTCCGGTGGCGGGGTCGAGGACGGGGCAGGGTTCGTTGTCGCCGAGGCTGTTTTCCGATTCGTCTGCGAAGAGGGGTGAGTCTTCGAAGTCTTCGTTGAGGATGCCGGTGTGGAGGTCTCCGGGGAAGTGTGAGGTCAGGCGGGTGCGGGAGGCTGGTGGCTCGGGCCTGGATGCGGTGGGATTTTTCGGGGTCGGTTTGTTCGAGGGTGGTGAGGGCTTCGCGGAGACGGGCGGCGTCTTGCTGGGAGATGGGGAAGACTCCGATGCAGCATTGGCAACAACCGGGGTGGCAGACGAGGTGGTGGCCTCCGCGTTGGTAGGCGTTGGCTACGGCGGTGTCTACGATTTGGATGAGCGATTGCCTCATCCAAGAACCCCCAATTAGTATTCCTTAGTAATGGGCGAGCAAGGTCGATTTATTACCAATATCTCGGCTAATGTCCTCACTTGATTAGGTTTGATGAGGTCTTCTTTCGTCCGATCGCGACGCTTGTCGGCTCGACTCGCTATCATCGCTTATCGCCCATTTGTCGGCTGTTCCTGAAGTGTCAGCGAACTCGCCCTGGAAGTTTTGGCTCTGCTGTGGAGTTGGGAACCGACAAAAATCTCGCGAGCGCTATCAGACGTGGCATGTACTCAGAAATGTCTTGGTGCGCAGTTGAAACAGACCAAAAACGTTCGGCCATTTTGGATTGAACGTGCGGGACTCTCACTCGTTTTCAACCAGTTTGCAATCGTCGTGAAGAAGTTGCCATTGTGCATCCTGTCGAAGTGTCAGACGCGACTACGTTGATGCCTTTTCCTCACGACGGTATAGAAGTCGAATTCTCCGTCGCATCCGGTGCTCCCATCCTCGTTTTGTGAACCTGATGAGGTCGGAGCATTACGGAGATGTACTCCAGCGTTGATTTCTCTGCTTGATAGTAATGGCGATCTCCGATCGTTTCCCATCACGTCGACCTGTTGTTTTCGCTGTGAGCTGGACTCTTCGCTTGAAAATCTAGTCGTCCCTTGTCCTGTTGAAGATTGAACCGCGTCTCTATAACATCCATCCTCGTTGATCTTGGCTTCCACAAAAATTCATCGAACTCTTCTGGTCGGAATTTGCCTGATTTCATGTTTAAGTGCGAGATTTGTCTTTTCAAACTGGAATGCAATAGTCGCTTCCAATACCAAAGCTAAAAAGTTGGTCTTGTCGTTGGCTGATTTCAGATTCGACAAAAGCCTCTTATAGCGCCCGGTGGCTTCGAGGACTCTGGTCGTTGAAAGCAACCCTCGAGCCGATTGTCCCAAGCGATCAACCAACCGCATCTTTTAATCGCAGCTGTTAGTTCGATCTTATCCATTCAGAACCTTAATCCGGACGAGAGAATTAAAATAACCAATTCATAACCGCACGCGCTGCAGTTAGCTGGGCTTTGGTGGTGGAGGAGCGGGCGAACCGGGGACTAGGGAAGAGGCGTGGGGTTGCTCGAACCACTTGGAGAGATACCAGAAGATCGCCATCCAGATGAAGAGCATGAATTCGACGACGGCCAGATCCTTGGGCCGAACTCCGCGTTTTTGTCGAAGAGGGAGAACAGCATGAAGACCGCGAGGAGCAGGCCGACGAAGAAAAAGAGACGGGGGAACCAGGCAAGGGCACGCGCGGGCTTATAGAGAAGAAGGCACTCTGCGAAGGAAGGGCATGGAGTGGACCTTCTGCTGAAAGGCTGTTGTTTTGCCTCGCTGCCTCAACATGTCGGCCTGGGCTGCCTGCGAGTCGTTTTCGAGCATCTCGGCGAGGAGGCTCAGCTCTTTCTGCACGCGGATGGCGGAATCGGAGTTGGAGGGTTCGCAGATCTGGGAGGAGAGCTTGAGCCACTGCTCCCAGAAGGCGATTTTTTTGGTGGCTTCGTCGAGTTTGCGGTTGCGGGCTGAGGCGGCATCGCGTTCGTGGCTCCATGTAATGATCGCGGGGATGAGAGTGCCGGCGAGACCGAACGCGCCGGCGATAAGGCCCCTTTGCTCGTCAGCAGAGAGTGTCACAGGCTGTCTCCTATGTTGAAAGACAGCATACATCGGGGACGGTTCTCCAAGGGATCAGGATTTTGCCAATACGCGCTTGAAGATGGCGTCTACGTTGTCTAGCTGGCGGGTGTAGTTGAAGGCGTGGGCTAGTTTTTCGGGGGTGAGGCGGGCGGTGATCTCGGGGACTTTGGCGATTTCTTCGCGGAAGGTGAGGTCGTTCTTCCAGGAGTTCATGGCGTGGGACTGGACGAGGCTGTAGGCGTCTTCGCGGGACATGCCGGATTCGGCGAGGTCGAGGAGGAGCTGGCCGGAGAAGATGAGGCCGCCGGTGGATTCGAGGTTCTTCAACATGCGGGCGGGGTAGACGAGGAGCTTGTCGATGAGGTTTTCGGTCCTGGCGAGGAGATAGTCGGCGAGGATGGTGGAGTCGGGGAAGATGACGCGCTCGGCGGAGGAGTGGGAGATGTCGCGCTCGTGCCAGAGGGCTACGTTTTCGAGTGCGACCTGGGCGTTGGCGCGCATGACTCGTGCGAGGCCGGAGATTTGTTCGCTGGTGATGGGGTTGCGCTTGTGAGGCATCGCGGAGGAGCCTTTTTGCTTTTCGCTGAAGAACTCTTCGGCTTCGCGGACTTCGGTGCGCTGGAGGTGGCGGATCTCTGTAGCGATTTTATCGAGCGAGCTCGCTAGTACGGCTAGCGTTGAGATGTAGGCGGCGTGGCGGTCGCGCTGGACTACCTGTGTGGCGACTTCGACTGGTTTGAGACCGAGCTCGGCGCAGATGGCTTCTTCGTGTTCCGGCTTGAGATGGCCGAAGGTGCCGACGGCTCCAGAGAGTTTGCCTACGCGGAGGTCTTCGGCGGCGGCGTCGAAGCGGGCGAGGTTGCGCTGGATCTCGGAGTACCAGAGGAGGAGCTTGAGGCCGAAGGTGGAGGGTTCGGCGTGGATGCCGTGAGTGCGGCCGATGATGGGAGTGTGCTTGAATTCGAGGGCGCGCTTTTTGAGGACATCGGCGAGGGCTACGATGCCGTTGCGGATGATGGCGGACGCTTCTTTGAGCTGGAGGGATTGCGCGGTGTCGACTACGTCGGTCGAGGTGAGGCCGTAGTGGAGCCAGCGGGAGTCTTCGGGGGAGTTGATGTGCTCGGCGACGGTGGTGGTGAAGGCGATGACGTCGTGACGGACTTCGGCTTCGATCTCGTTGATGCGGCCGACGGTGAATGCGCCCTTGTCGCGGATGGCGTCGGCGGCGGATTGCGGGACGAGGCCGAATTTGGCGAGGGCCTGGGAGGCAGCGACCTCTACGGTGAGCCAGCAGCGGTACTTATTCTCATCGGACCAGATTTTGCCCATAGCGGGGCGAGTGTAGCGAGCGATCATGAATTTGTCCTTGCTGCAGAGACGGTGGCGGTCGCGCAATGCCGAGTGTAACGGGCGATCATTCTTCATTCCTTGCTTCGTTCCGTGTATTGGGTCAATTCAATTCTACCGGGATGCGATGTTTGCGACGGCAGTCAAGATGAAATTTCAGAGCTGGGAGTAGGTATGAGTGAAGCTGCCTGAGTAAATATCGTATTACGATATAAATATGCTAAACTGCTTCCAGGGAGATCGTTGAGAATGTCTAAGCGGCAGTCGGCTGCCATGAAGAATCTGCATGCTCTGGCGGAGTTCCGGTATTACCTGAGAGGGTTTCTAAATTTCAGTGACGGAGTGGCCGAGGAAGCAGGGTTACACCCGCAACAGTACCAACTGCTGCAGGTAGTAGCGGCCGTACCGAAGGACGAGATGCCCACGATTGCGTATGTTGCAGCGCGTTTGTATCTGCGGCACAACAGCACCGTGGAATTGGTGAATCGTACTGAGCGGCAGGGATTGCTGAAGCGAGAGATCGATGCGGACGATCATCGCAAGGTGTTGTTGCGGTTGACTCCGCGGGGCAAAGAACTGACTGACGCTGCTGGTCGAACAGCATTATGCGCAACTGAAGCAGTGGGCTCCAGAGATGATCGAAGTGTTACGCAGGGCAACGGGCGAGGGTGATGAGGCAAGGAAAGCCGTCGCCACGAATCTGACTGCGCAGCGCAAACCGCAGACGCTAACGTTGGAACTTGAGGAGATTGGAGCAGAGATGAGCCCTGTATCGCATAAACATCAGGAGACGCTGGGAGACTACTCGGCAGACAGTCGAATGCTGCTGCTCGCCGGGCTGGCTGCGGTTGTAGGTGCTGCCGGCGCCGGACTCGCATGGATGTTGCTGAAGCTTATTTTCATCGTGACGAACCTGTTTTACTTTCATCGGTTTGCTACATATTTTGCGGACCCCGGAACGAATACGCTGGGATGGAAGGCAGTGTTTGTGCCGGTGGTGGGTGGATTGATCGTTGGTGGGATCGCCCGGTTCGGCTCGGCCAAGATTCGCGGCCATGGGATGCCGGAGGCGATTGAAGCCATTTTGATGGGAGGCGCGAAGGTGGCGCCGCGGCTTACGGTGCTTAAGCCGACGGCTTCTGCAATTGCTATTGGGACCGGTGGACCGTTTGGCGCGGAGGGTCCGATTATTGTGACCGGTGGCGCGGCTGGCTCGCTGCTGGGGCAGCTGCTTCACATGAGTGATGCGGAACGTACCGTGTTGCTGGTTTCAGGTGCGGCTGCGGGAATGTCGGCAACTTTTATCGCACCGCTTTCCGCGATTCTGCTTGCAGTCGAACTGCTGTTGTTTGAATGGCGGCCCCGCAGCCTGATACCGGTTGCCGTGGCCAGCGTGACTGCTGCTGCGCTACGCAGGCTGCTGTTGGGATCGACTCCGATCTTTGCGATGCCGCTTA
This sequence comes from uncultured Acidobacteriaceae bacterium, assembly GCA_963770055.1. GTDB lineage: Bacteria > Acidobacteriota > Terriglobia > Terriglobales > Acidobacteriaceae > Edaphobacter. Next base: position 694,044 of record CAVYOC010000006.1, on the reverse strand, counting down.
CGACTAGCCCTATTCGCGAAGTCGTCATACCCCTGGCGCTGCTGCTGGGACTCATTGCAGGATTGCTGGCGCTGGTGTTGAGCAAGTCGATTTATTTCTTTGAGGATTTTTTTGAGAAGATTCCCATTCACTGGGCGTGGTGGCCGGCGATCAGCGGCGTGGTGATTGGGCTAGGTGGGTTGGTGTATCCGCCGGTGCTTGGGGTTGGTTATACGGTCATTCAGCGGTTGATCTCCGGGGAGTTTACGTGGTCGCTGATTCTTGGGGTGCTGATCGTAAAGACGCTGATCTGGAGTTTCTCTCTTGGGTCGGGAACTTCGGGTGGCATTCTGGCTCCGCTGATTATGATTGGCGGGGGGATGGGGGCGGTGCTGGGGCATGTGTTTCCAGCGATTGCCCCGGGGGCGTGGCCTCTGATTGGCATGGCGGCGGTGCTGGCGGGAGCGATTGGCGCTCCGCTGACTGCGTCGGTGATGGCGGTGGAGTTGACGCGTAACAGCGGCTTGATACTGCCTTTGCTGATGGCTTCGGTGATGTCGTATGCGGTGACGGTGCTGTTGCAGAAGCGATCGATTCTGACGGAACGGTTGAGTCGCAGAGGATTTCATTTGAGCCGGGAGTATGGCGTTGATCCGCTGGAGACGATGATCGTCTCGCAGGCTATGCACACGAGCGTGTTTGCGCTGCCGGCAAATGCGACGCGAAAGGATGCGGCGGACTGGTTTCGAAAGATGGGAGATCGCGGAGCTGGGGCGTGGTCGCACTGGCAGCGCTTGTTTCCGTTACTGGACGGTGATGGAAGGCTTGTCTCGCTTCTGACGCGAACTCAGATGATGGTTGCTGCGAAACAGGCCGACCTCAGTCAGCCTCTGGCGAAGGACGGGAATCGTTCGCCCAAGACGATGGCGCCCACCGATACCTTGCGTACGGTGGCGACCGCAATGGCAGATTCGCAGCTGACGCGATACCCAGTGCTGGATGAGACGGGCAAGTTTGTCGGCATCATAACGATCGACGATTTGTTGCTGGCACGCGGCAAGGAGAAGCAGCGAGAGAGCAATCGCACACGAGAGCTGCGGCTGCGATGGCCCTTTGGCGGCAACGATGGAAGTCCTGCAAGTGCTGTCGAGCGTGTGGAGGCGCTGGATGCTGAAGAAGAGGAGCGGACTCCGGAGGATTTACGTGTTGGCGACGCCGAGAAGCGCTGACATTTCTTCGTAGAGGAAGCCGCGACCGGGTTTGTAGGGCTGAACCCATTTGCCGTCGAGGACGAACTGAGGGATGGCTCGCTTGCCGGTGTTAGCGATGACGAGGTCGGCTGCGCCGGGGATTGTTTCGATGTCGATCTCATGGAAGGGGATGTTGTGGGTGGTGAGGAAACGCTTGGCCTCGCGGCAGTCGCGGCACCAGGGGGCTGAGTAGAGGGTTAAGTCCATAAATTTATTTTCGCCGAATTCGATATTTGGCGCATCTGCCGAAGATTATCCTCGTTGCAGGAGGGCACGATGCAGACGAATCGGTCGATGCCAGGCAGTACGGTGATTCCTCAGCTTGCGTATCCAGATGTGAGGGAGGCTGCTGCGTGGCTGTGCGATGTCTTTGGGTTTAGCGAGCGGATCAGGATGGGCGACCACCGCGCACAGTTGAATGTGGGCGATGGAGCGATCGTCTTGACGAAACGTGGAGCGGGTGAGGTGGGTTCTTCCTCGGTGATGGTTCGTGTGGCGGATGTTGACCGGCATTACGAGCATGCTGTGAAGCATGGATGCAAGGGAGCAGAGCAGCCTAAAAGCTTTCCCTATGGCGAGCGGCAGTACAACGTCGTCGATTTTGCCGGGCATCGCTGGAGCTTCTCTGAATCGATTGGCGATGTCGCCCCGGAGGAGTGGGGAGGCGAGGCGGTCGAGTTGTAAAAGGTGTGTTCACTTATTGCTCGTGGTAGTTGCGGATGAGGCCGCCGTCGATGATGAAGGTGGAGCCGGTGCAGTAAGCGCCATCGTCCGAGGCGAGGAAGAGAGCGAGGCCTGCGACGTCTTCGGGAGTTCCCATGCGGCCGAGGGGAATGTTGGCGAGGAGGGCGTTGAGCTGGGATTTGTTCGACATGAGTTTTGTATTGATGGGGGTGGCGATGGCTCCGGGAGCGATGTCGTTGATGGTGATGTTGCAGGGGCCTAGCTCGACGGCGAGATCGCGCATGAGCATGCGCATGGCGCCTTTTGCGGCGCAGTAGGTAGAGAAGTGGGGGAAGACCATGTCCTCGTGGATGGAGCTGATGTTGATGATGCGGCCGGGTTGTTTCGCGTCGCGAAGGCGGCGGACGAACGCTTGAGTGAGGAAGAAGGCACCCTTGAGATTGACGTTGAGGACGGCGTCGTAGTCTTTTTCGGTGACCTCCCAGAAAGGGGCTTCGATCTCGATGCCGGCGTTGTTGACGAGGATGTCGCAGCGGCCGAGCTGGGTGTAGGCCTGATCGACTGAGGTTTTGGGTGTCAGCCAGGCTGGAGACGTCGGCGTGGACAAGGATAGCTTTGCCGCCGGCGGTTTCGATGTGGGCTTTGGTGTCCTGGGCCTCGTCGATGTGGTCGCGATAGTCGACGACGATGGAAGCTCCCTCGCTGGCGAGGCGGATGGCGATGGCTTTGCCGATCCCGGAGCCTGAACCGGTGATGATGGCGACTTTGTTTTGCAGAGCGGGCAAAGAGAGTCTCCGGTGATGAGTGCTATTTGAGATGCGACGCTGCGCTTGCCCACGAGACTTGTTGGTTATTTTTTTACAGGGATGGAGGCCGTGAGGCCCGAGGTGACGCGATATGTTTCGGCGAAGTTGCGCTGGTTGAGGGAGAGGGCGACTCGACCGCGGGAGTCGATGTAGAGGAGAGGACTGGCTATCGGAACGTCGCTGAAAGTCCTGACATAAGGAATGGTGTAGGCGTGTCCGTCGATTGTGACGGGGACTTGGTCGCCGAGGTGATAGCCGAGTTTTGCGAACGTTTCAAAGGGGACGTTGAGGATGACGTTGCCGAATGGGCCGTCGAGACCCAGGACCTCTGCGAGCAGGCCAGTGGTGTCGAGGGTTGCGTTATGAATGTCGAGGCGGACGAGTTTGGTGCCGTCAAGTTTGGGGCCGGCCTGGGTCCAGTTATCGCCGCGGGCGAGGTGCGCTGCGGCGGGAGAGAAGATGTCGCGGCCGTGGAAGGTGGAGGAGAGACGTGCTCCGATCATCCATGCGGGGTTGGTGATCTCGCGGGCTTCGACGATCTTGTCTGGTCCGTCGGAGGGCATGAGTGTGAGGAGGCCGTTGTCGGGGAGGACGAAGTACTGGCCGCGGAGAGAGTGGGCGATGATGGCCTTGCGCGTGCTCCCGACACCGGGGTCGATGACGACGACGAAGACGGCATCGGTGGGGAAGTAAGGGGCTGAACCGGCGAGGAAGCGTGCGCCTTCGGCGATGTCGTAGGGCGTGACCTGGTGGGAGATGTCGATGATGCGGATGCCGGGGTCGATGGTCTCCATGACGGCTTTGCAGATGCCGATGGCGTCGTCTTTGACGTCGAAGTCGGTCATAAAGCCGACGACGTGCTGGGTTTGCTGTGCGTGGAGTCCGGCGGCGAGAAGCAGGATGATGGAGAGCAGGCGGGCGAGCTTCATTGGTTGAGGATAAATTAGCGGCGTCGCTTCGCCGGGGTGTTGGATTTTGCAGATCGCTTTTTGGGTAAGGATTTCTTTTGGGATTTTTTTCTGGTTTTCTTTGCGGGTTTTTTCTTAGTCGGTGGTGTCTTCTGCGTTGGTGCTTCTTTTCCTAAGATGCGGGCCGAGGATTTTTCAAGGCGGCGTTTGCGGAAGAAGTTGGTGAGGAGGGTGCTGCACTCTTCGACGAGGAGGCCGGGGAGGAGTTCGAGCTTGTGGTTGAGTGCCGGGTGATTGAGGACGGAGAGGACTGAGCCGCAGGCTCCGGCTTTGGGGTCGGGGGCGGCGTAGACGAGGCGTGCGATGCGAGCGTGGAGGATGGCTCCGGCGCACATGGCGCAGGGTTCGAGGGTGGCGTAGAGGGTGCAGTCTTCCAGGCGATAGTTTTTTAGGGCGAGGCCAGCTTCGCGGAGGGCTACGATTTCGGCGTGAGCGGTGGGGTCGTTGTCGCGGAGAACTCGGTTTTGGCCGCGGCCGATGATTTGGTTGTTGTGCACTACGACTGCGCCTACCGGGACTTCGCTGTTGGCTTCGGCGGACTGGGCTTCGGTGATGGCGGCCCGGAGGTAGGTGAGGTCATCCACTACGCGGGTTCCTGTTGGGAGAGGCAGTGGAGGGTGCCGAGTCCCCAGACGAGATCTACGGCGTGGATGCCGATGATCTGGCGGTCGGGGAAGCAGGCGGCGATAGTGTTGAGGGCGTGGCGGTCGTTGGCGTCGTTGAAGGTGGGGACGAGAACGAGATCGTTGGCGATGTAGAAGTTGGCGTAGCTGGCGGGGAGGCGCTGGCCTTCGAAGACGACGGGCGCGGGCATGGGGAGTTCGACGATCTCGAAGGGCTTGCCTTCGAGGTTGCGGAAGGTGCGGAGGCGGTCGAGGTTTTCGGCGAGAGGGAGATGGTTTTCGTCGTGGGTGTTGGGCTCGACGCAGGTGAGGATGGTGTTTTCGCCGACGAAGCGGGTGATGTCGTCGATGTGGCCGTGGGTGTCGTCGCCGGCGCAGCCTTTGTGGAGCCAGATGAGTCTGTTCGATGCCGAGGTAGTCGTGGAAGGCTTGCTCGAGATGTGCGCGGGTTTCGTCTTCGTCGCCGAGGCCGGGGTTGCGCTGCTGGATTTCGGAGAGGAGGCACTCTTCGGTGGTGAGGAGGAGGCCGGCGCCGTTGGTGTCGATGCTGCCGCCTTCGAGGACGAGGCGGTGGGGCTTGTCCGGTCGGTGCGATTGACCTCGGGTTTGAACTGGGGGATGTCGTAGTGCTTGGCGACGTGCTGGGGGATCTGGTCGTCGCGGTGCCAGTTGTCGTACTTGGCCCAGGCGTTGAACTTCCAGTTGGTGATGGCGAGTTCGCCCTGCGGGATTTTTGACGAAGATGGGGCCGGAGTCGCGGAGCCAGACGCGGTCGGTGTGCCAGTGGTGGAAGTGGAGGCGGGCGAGGTTGGCTCCGGCGCGGCGGAGGTGGCCGGTGGCGCGGTTCTCGGCGTCGTCGTTGTTGACGAGGATGTGGACGTCTTCGACCTGGGAGAGGTGGCGGACGATTTCGGCGTAGACCCAGGGGATGGGCTGGAATTTTCCGGGCCAGTCCTCGGCGTTGTGGGGCCAGGCGATCCAGGTGGCGGCGTGGGGAGCCCACTCGGCGGGCATGCGGTAGCCGGTCGGTTTTTGATCGGTGCTCAGTGGGTACCCCCTACCCATACAAAAGTGTGCAAAGTCTTCCAATAAGGCGAGTTAAGTCAGGACTTCCCTGCGCTCGAAGATCGTTGCAGCGCGGTGAGGCCCGACGAGGGGACGGCGCATGTCAAGTGCGTCGGGCCTCTTCGATGTCAAGTATAGCTATAGCTTTGGAACGCAACTGGCTGCGGCCCGCTCGGCCGCGTTGCATGATTGCATATAGGATGGGTGCGATTGAGATTATCGCTCGTAAATTCACGGAAAAGGTCTTCTATAGATATGGCAATTGGCGTCAGCGCACCCCCGAGCACCCAGCAGTTTTCAAACCAGAAGACGGACATCCGGGCCATGAGCATCGCAACGATGCTCTTCTTCATGTGGGGATTTCTGACCTGTCTCAATGACATTCTGATTCCGCATCTGAAGGCAATCTTCGACCTGAACTATGCGCAGGCGATGCTGGTGCAGTTCTGCTTCTTCTCGTCGTACTTCATCTTCGCGCTGCCGTCGGGGAAGCTGGTGGAGTGGCGTGGGTACAAAGGCACGATGGTGATCGGGCTGCTGGTGATGGCGGCGGGGGCGTTTCTGTTTCTGCCGGCTTCGACGGCGGCATCGTTCGGGCTGTTTCTTTCGGCGTTGGTGATTCTGGCCGCGGGGATCACGAGTCTGCAGGTGGCGGCGAATCCTTATGTGGCGCAACCTTGGGCCGCCGGAGACCTCGGCAGCGCGGCTGAACCTGGCGCAGGCGTTCAACTCGTTTGGGACGTTTGTTGCGCCGTTCTTTGGCGAGGTGCTGATTCTGAGTTCGACGCCAGATTTCGCAGGACAAGCTGAACTCGTATTCGGCGGCGGCGCTGCAGCATACGCGACGGAGCAGGCGTCTTCGGTGCGGCTGCCGTATCTGGGGATCGGCCTGACGCTGGTGCTGCTGGCGATTTCGTTTGCGGTGCTGAAGATGCCGACGATGGACTTTACGCGGGACATACGGCCGGGCGAGCTGGACTCGAGACGCCGCGGATGACAGCGATCTGGAAGCATCCGGTGCTGCTGGCGGGGGCGCTGGGGATCTTTGTTTATGTGGGAGCGGAGGTTTCGATTGGGAGCTTCCTGGTGAACTACTTTGGGCTGCCGGATATCTGCTGCGTTTCCGGAGAGGACCGCGGCGAAGTATGTTTCGCTGTATTGGGGCGGCGCGATGGTGGGGCGGTTTATCGGCTCGTGGCTGCTGACGAAGCTGAGGACGAGCACGGTGCTGGGGACGGCGGCAGTGGTGGCTTGCGGGCTGGTAGTGACGTCGATCCTGACGCATGGGCACACGGCGATGTGGGCGATTCTTGCGGTGGGGCTGTTCAACTCGGTGATGTTTCCGAGCATCTTTACGGTCGGGTTGTCGGGGCTGGGGCCGCTGACGAGCAAGGGCTCGAGCCTGATGGTGGCGGCGATTGTGGGCGGGGCGCTGATTCCGCTGGCTGAAGGGCATCTGGCGGATGCGATTGGGGTGCAGCACGCGTTTGTCATTCCGGCGGTCTGCTACATCTATATTGCGTTGTTTGGGTATTTGGGCGGGCGGCAGGGCGGAGCGGGAGGTTGGGTTGGCGGTTTAGGTCCTCCCGGGCCTGCCTCGCTTTGCGGGACCGATGCCCTGCATGGAGAGATGGGTGTCCACGCTTTGGTATCGCTATTTTTCTTTGAAGACGAGGTAGGTTGTAGTGGTGCCGGGGGCGAGTTTGACCCAGTGGGGGAGGTTGGCGGCGATGTGGGCGATGTCGCCGGCGTGGAGGACTACTTCTTTGCCGCCTTCGATGCCGGAGCCGCGAGTTTCTCCGGGGGCGGTGGTGTGTCCTGCCTGCATGGTGCCGCCGGTGACGAGGGTGAGAGTGCCCTTGAGGATGACCATCTGGTCGGCCCAGTCGTGGTGGAGTTCGGCGTCGCCGGTGTGGACGCGGACGACGAGGAGGGTTTTGTAGGAGCCGAGGTCGTCGAAGGTGTCGAAGGCGTTGCCGCCGGGGCTGGCTTTGGCGGCGGCGAGGAGTTTGGCTTCGCGCTGCTGGAGGTCGGCGGTGGTGTGGACGAGGGGGTCGGTGGATTGGGCGAGGAGTGGGGCGGCTGCTGAGTGCGAGGGAGAGGAAGATGCGGCGGGGCATGCTGGCTCCTTTAGGATGGCCAATTGTAATGGGGTGTTTGGGCTGGGCATGGGAGATGGCTGGTTAGCGGCTTACATCCCACCCTTTGCGGTGAGACTGCAAAGGATGGGGCACCCGAGCTGTTGCGGCTAGAGTAAGGAAAGCGGTTCGCGCTTTCGCGCGAATGCCTCTCATGCGATCGGTCCATGAAGCGACCCACGTCGGCGATAACTGGAGAAACCATCCCTGAAAGGTTTGCTGGCTAGCCAGATAACGTCCGCCGTTGTCTGATACGAATAAATAGCATGAGTATCCGCCAATAGAGCAGAGCTTGGGCATGCGCCGGAATGCGAGAATGTGCACGCCAACGAAACACCCAGCTGAGTGCTACGCTATACGCGGAAAGTGAACCATTCAGGATGACACGTGCGCTGGTCAACTGAAAAGGCGTTCGCAGTCGATTTCAGTATCCAGCGATCGTGTGATCGTTTTTCCGCCAGGCCTACCGTCAGTCTTTCCGCAACGTGAAGAGCCAGGACTCATCGCAGCACTCCACACATTCCGTCAAAGACGCGAATTATTCGGACTTAGGTCGTGCAGTCCAGGAAACGTTTGGCTATGCCTTCGTAGGCGTCGATGCGGCGGTCGCGGAGGAAGGGCCAGTGCTGGCGGGTTACTTCGATTAGTTTTGGGTCGAGGTCGGCGTAGAGGATCTCTTCTTTGTCGTGGCTGGCGAGGGCGATGATGCGGCCGAAGGGGTCGGCGATAAAGCTTCCTCCCCAGAACTCGATGCCGGAGTGGGGTGTGTGGTCGCCGGGGCCGTGGAGTTCTACGGTGGCGGGGTTGCCGTCGGCGGCGGGGGCTTTGAATTTGACGTCGCCGTGCTCGTGGCCTACGCGGTTGACGGCGCAGACGAAGACTCCGTTGGCGATGGCGTGGGCGCGCTGGGCGGTCTGCCAGGCTTCGTACTGGGCGGTGCCGAACTCTTCTTTTTCGGAGGGGTGCCAGCCGATGGCGGTGGGGAAGAAGAGGACTTCTGCTCCGCGGAGGGCGGTGAGGCGGGCGCCTTCGGGGTACCACTGGTCCCAGCAGACGAGGGTGCCGATGGGGCCTTCGGTGGTTTTGGTGGCTTTGAAGCCGAGGTCGCCGGGGGTGAAGTAGAACTTCTCGTAGTAGAGCGGGTCGTCGGGGATGTGCATCTTGCGGTAGAGGTCGGCGATGCGGCCGTCTTTTTCGATGGTGACGGCGGTGTTGTGATAGAGGCCGGGGGCGCGGCGCTCGAAGAGGCTGGCGACGAGGACGACGCCGGTTTCGCGGCAGACGCGGGTGAGGATGTCGGTGGAGGGGCCGGGGATGGGCTCGGCGAGGCCGAAGAGGGCGTGGTCTTCGCGCTGGCAGAAGTACTGGGCGCGGAAGAGCTCGGGGAGGCAGACGAGGGTGGCTCCCTGGCGGGCGGCTTCGTAGACGCGCTCGGCGGCTTTGTCGAGGTTGAGGCGGGTGTCCGGGTCCATGGACATCTGGATGAGAGCTACGCGTTTGGTGGAGGAGTTGGCCATGATTTTCAATCTTCTATCTTATAGGGTCTCAGAGGCGTTAATTTTGCGGCAAGAGGGAGAGTGGTTGTCGAGGAAATGCTACATAAGAGCCTGCAACAGCGAAGATAAAATTGGGGAATTTATCTTTTGTCAGATTGGGATTTCTGTTACGTTTAAATTGCAACGGCGGCCAGATTAGCGTCCGGTACGCTCTCTTACCTTCACCTTAAAACTTATCCCAGCAGTTGCGGTAGACGTGTATTTCCATTGCAGAAGGAGTGTTATTTTGAGCGAGCTTCGTGATTTTCTGGAACTTCCCTACGCTGAACTTGAAGACCTGAACCTGATGGCGAAGGAGCAGCGCCGGAAGCGTGTTGCGCCGGATGTGATTCAGGAGGAGCGGTTGAAGTATCTGACCGACGAGCGGCGGATCAAAGCGGTGACGGTGCTGTTCAGCGATCTTGAGGGCCGGCTGCACATGCTGGACTACGACAAAAAGTTCCTGATTAAGAGCTATGACAACCTGACGTTTGATGGAAGCTCGATTCGCGGATTTACAGCGCAGCGAGAGAGCGACCTGCGGCTGGGAATCGACTGGAGCGCGTTCTACTGGGCTCCGGCGGATGTGTTCGGGCCGGGCAAGGTGATGGTCTTCGGCGAGGTGATCGATAAGAACGGGAGCACCTACAGCGCGGATATTCGCGGGGTGCTGAAGAAGTTCTCGCAGGAGCTTTTCGATAAACAGGGTTACACGCTGAATGCAGCGAATGAGATTGAAGGGTTCCTGTTTGAGGGGATCGATGCAGAGCGGAAGTTCCACGAGACGGGCTGCTTTGAATATGTGAACAAGGGCGGGTATTACCACTCGCTGCCAGGCGATCCGCTGCGTGAGTTCATCGATACGACGGCTGAGGTGCAGCGCGCGATGGGCTTCGAGAATGAGAAGGACCATCCAGAGGTTGCGCCGAGCCAGTTTGAGATTAACTACAGCTACGGCGAGGTAGTGGCTGCTGCAGATCAGATTCAGTTGTACAAACTGATTTGCCGGCAGGTTGCGACGCAGATGGGAATGACGGCAAGCTTTCTGCCGAAGCCGGTTGTGGGCGTGAACGGAAGCGGCATGCACACGAATGTGTCGATTACGAAGAACGGGAAGAACCTGTTCTGGGATCCGCAGGGGCAGGAGAAGATCTCGAAGCTGGCGTGGCAGTTTTCGGACCGCATTCTGACGCATGGCAACGATATCTGCCTGCTTCTGAATGCCAGCGTGAATGCTTACCGGCGGCTTGATCCGCACTTTGAGGCCCCGAACCAGATCAAGGCCTCGGCGGTTGATCGCGGGTCGATGATCCGGATTCCGATTGGGAATGAGAAGTCGGCGCGCGTTGAGGTGCGTTCGGTTGGGCCGGATGCGAATCCTTATATGGTGATGTACTCGATCTTCAAGAGCGGGCTGCATGGGGATATCTCGAAGATCAAGAATCTGCGTCAGGCGGAGCGGTATCTTCCGGACAATGTCTATAAGGCGCTTGATGATTTCCGCAATGCGGCCTGGACGACTGAACTGCTGGGCGCGGATGTGAAGGGACGTTATGCGGATCTGAAGCAGGCCTCGGCTGACCGTTGTGCGCGGTTGCTGGGGACGATTGTGAAGGCGCCTGAGGTTCAGTTCCACCACGATGTTTATAACCAGCTTTTGTGGAACCAGTTCTAGAGTTAGCCGCTTCGCTCAATAGACAGGGCCGCGTTTCTCGCGGCCCTGCTTTTTTGCACCGATGGCAAATACGGTTTCCTTGGCTACTTTGCTGGTGGGGTAGTGAGGGTGCTGAGTTTGGATTTGGCGATTTTGAGGACGATTCCGGCGTTGCGATCGGCGACTTCGCTGATGTGGTATTCGGAGGCGACACCGAGGAACTGCGCGATTTCGGTCGGGGTGAGTTTATAGTCCTGTTCGAGCCAGTTGGCCATGTTGCCGGTGGCTTCTTTGATGGCGTCGTCGAGAGAGCCGGCGAGGCCCATGGCGATCAGGTCGGTGGAAGTTTCGATGCGGCGGCCGCCGATGCGTTTGCCGGGGAGAACGTCAACGGTGAATTCAACGTCCATGGAGGTCTCGAGGGCGTTGCCGTTGAGTTCGCCGTCGCCCTGGAGGGCGTGGCCGTCGCCGACATAAAGCAGTGCGCCAGGGTTTGAGACCGGAAGATAGATGGTGGCGCCTTCACCATTCTCGTTGAAGTCCATGTTGCCGCCGTAGCTGCCGGAGTCTCCGGAGCCGGGAGGCGCGTTGGCGGGACCGGTTGCGGTGGCGACGCAGCCGAGCATGGGACGGACGGGGATGGTGAAGGAACGCATGTGTTCGCCGGGGGACTCGGGCGAGGCGAGACCTTTGGCTAGATCGAGATGCCAGCGGATGGTTTTGCCGGTGTCTTTCATTTTGACGGCGAGGCCGGGGCCGAGTACGCGGCCGACGAGATTGTCGTCGGTGATGGCGTAGTCGCGGTTGAGCTTGAGATGAACGAGGTGGACGACGAGGGTGTCTCCGGGCTGCGCGCCCTGAATGTAGAAGGGGCCGGTCTCAGGGTTGCCGCCGAGGACACGCCGAACGCCGTGCTCGTCAGTGCCGCCGGCATCGACGGTTGTGGTGTGGATCGTGTCGCCTGGGTTGACGGTTAAGACCGGTTTGTAGAGAGGCGAGAACTGGCGGTAGAAGACGGTGGGTGTGAATTCGTGTCGCTGCGGTGTGGGATGCTGGAGCGGAGCGGCGAGGACGGCGGTGAAGGTGCGGTGTTCCGGATGAGCTGGATTGCTACCGTCCACTTCGGTGTAGTCGCCGGTGAGGGTACCGTTCTGGAGCGTGGCCTGAATGGTGTCGGAGCCGCCCTCGTTGTCTTTGGAGACGAAGTGGATCTGGTTGCCGGTGACAGTTCCTTCGAGTTTGTCGCCGTTGAAGTTGCCAGTGAGTTTGTCCCCCTGCTGATCTAGGGTGATCCGAGCATAGATTGGAGTGCCGAAGAGTTCGGTGGTAACGATCCAGTTGCCAGTGAAGGGCTGCGGGGTTTGAGCGGCGGTCGGGAAGATGGCGAGAGCGAGGAGAGAGGCGACGGCAGTGCGGATCATTGGGGCGTCTCCAGTGGTCTTTGGATTGCGGAGGGAATCGCTGTTTAGGGTACTGTACGCGAGGAGAAGGGGATTTGGTTCGAAAGATCTCAGACCTGGGATAAGAGCAGACTGACGCAAGGGCTTTTTGAGTGATTAGTTTTTCGAGGTGGGTTATTGTCTGGTTCGATAAGCGCACGGGTGGGCGCGTATCGTTGCTACTCGTCTTGCGTGGGTGGTAGCCTTCGAACATATCTTTTTCGGTTCGGAGTCGACGTCAAATGCAAGCAAGCTATAACGGAATTGCGGTCCCCACTGACGGGCAGGCCATTGAATACAAAGACGGCAAGTACACTGTGCCGGATCACCCGATTGTTCCTTTTATTGAAGGCGATGGGACGGGGCGCGATATCTGGAAGGCTTCGCAGCGTGTGTTCGATGCGGCGGTGGAGAAGGCCTACGGCGGCAAGCGTTCGGTGAAATGGTTTGAAGTTTTGGCTGGGGAAAAAGCTTACCGGCAGACGCAGAACTGGTTGCCGGATGACACGGTGAAGGCTACGGTGGATTTTCGCGTGTCGATCAAGGGGCCGCTGACGACTCCTGTTGGCGGCGGGATTCGCTCGCTGAATGTGGCACTGCGGCAGTTGATGGATCTGTATCAGTGCGTGCGGCCGGTGAAGTACTACGCTGGTGTGCCGAGTCCGGTGAAGCATCCGGAGAGGCTGGATGTGGTGATCTTCCGCGAGAATACGGAGGACATTTATGCAGGTATTGAGTTTCGCGAGGGGACGCCTGAGGCGACGAAGTTCATCTCGTTTGTGAATGACGAGATGCTGAAGGGCGGGAAGAAGAAGATTCGGCTGGACTCTGGTGTGGGGGTGAAGCCGATCTCGATTACGGGATCGAAGCGGCTGGTGCGGGCGGCGATTCAGTATGCGCTGGACAACGGACGCAAGACGGTGACGCTGGTGCACAAGGGAAATATTCAGAAGTTCACCGAAGGCGCGTTCCGCGAATGGGGGTATGAGGTTGCGACACAGGAGTTCCGCGACCAGACGGTGACGGAGCGGGAGAGCTGGATTCTGGGGAACCTGGAGGCGAATCCGAATCTTACGCCGGAGCAGAATGCTGCGCTGGTTGAGCCGGGGATTGAGTTTGCCTCGAAGGAGTTTGCGGCGGAGGTTGTCGCTGAGGTGAAGCAGGTGATCGCTTCGATCGGCAAGTCGCATGGGAACGGTCAGTGGAAGAAGAAGATTCTGGTGAATGACCGGATAGCCGACTCCATCTTTCAGCAGATTATTTTGCGGCCGGAAGACTACAGTGTGCTGGCTACGACGAATCTGAATGGCGATTACATTTCAGATGCGGCTGCGGCGCAGGTTGGCGGATTGGGGATTGCTCCGGGTGGGAATATTGGCGATGGATATGCCGTGTTTGAGGCGACGCATGGGACGGCTCCGAAGTATGCGGACAAGGATGTGATTAATCCGGGTTCGGTGATGCTTTCGGGCGTGATGCTGTTCGATTTTCTGGGTTGGGGTGAGGCGGCGCGGCTGATCGAAAGCTCGATGGAGAAGACGATCGCGCAGAAGTTCGTGACGTATGATTTTGAGCGTGGGATGCAGGGAGCGACGAAGGCGAAGACGAGCGAGTTTGCTACGCGGATGATTGAGAATATGTAGCGATGGGTGAAAGAAGAAGCAGGTTCCTTCGCTGCGCTACGGAATGACAAGAAAAGCGCTGTGGGATGAGAAGAAAAGTGCTGTGGGATGAGAAGAAAAGTGCTGTGGGATGACAAGAAAAGCGCTGTGGAATGACAAGAAAAGCGCTGTGGAATGACAAGAAAAAGTGAATGACAAGAAAAAGAAATGGAGTAATGATGCGGAAAAAGGTAACGGTTGTTGGTTCGGGGAATGTTGGGGCGACGGCGGCGCATTGGATTGCGGCGAAGGAGCTGGCTGATGTTGTGTTGCTGGATGTGATTGAGGGTGTGCCACAGGGCAAGGCGCTGGATCTGCTGCAGGCGATGCCGATCGAGAAGCGTGACTGCAAGATCGTCGGAACCAATGACTATGCGGATACGGCGAATTCGGATGTGGTGGTGATTACGGCGGGAATTGCGCGCAAGCCGGGGATGAGCCGCGACGATCTGCTGAATACGAACTTCAAGATTATGAGCGATGTGGTGACGAAGGCTGTCGCGGCTTCGCCGAACACGATTTTGATTATCGTGTCGAATCCGCTGGATGCGATGGCGCAGACCGCGTTCAAGCAGGCCGGACTGCCGCGTGAGCGAGTCATCGGGATGGCTGGGGTGCTGGATTCTGCGCGATTCCGGACGTTCATCGCGGAGGAGCTTAATGTGTCGGTGGAGAACGTGACGGCGTTTGTGCTGGGTGGGCATGGCGATACGATGGTTCCGTTGTCGCGCTACTCGACTGTGGCGGGGATTCCGATTACGGAGTTGATTGAGCCGACTCGCCTGAAGGAGTTGGAGATGCGGACGGCCAATGGCGGCGCGGAGATTGTGAAGCATCTGAAGACCGGGTCGGCTTACTATGCTCCTTCTGCTGCCGCGGTTGAGATGGTTGAGGCGATTCTGAAGGACAAGAAAAAGATTCTGCCTTGCGCGGCTTATCTGCAGGGTGAGTATGGGATCTCTGGACTGTATGTGGGTGTTCCCTGCAAGCTGGGAGCGAAGGGGCTAGAACAGATTATTCAGATCAAGCTGACGGCTGACGAGCAGGCTGCGCTGAACAAGAGTGCGGATGCAGTGAAGGAACTTTGTACGGTGATCGGGATGGCTTAGAGCGATTCGCTGATTTCGCGGACAAAATCGAAAGGCCCGCTCGAGTGAGCGGGTCTTGTTTTTTTGCTGCGGCGATTCCGGAAGGCGCGAGAAGTCAGTGGACTTTGAAGACAAACTTGAAGGTCGTGGAGACCATAACCGGATTGCCGTCGAGGATATAGGGTTTGAAACGCCAGGTCTGAACTGTCTGGGCAACTGCACCACGGACATCCAGGGTTCCGTTGAGGACTCGAGCGCTGGTCACTTTGCCATCTTTTGAGATGGTGATCTCGACATCGATGCCGGTATCCTCCCGCAGATGCCTGTAACGGGGATATATGGGCTTGGGAGCCGATAATGCATAAGTCATCATCGTGGCAGATGGTACGGCAACGATGAGGTTCGTTGGCTTCGGCGGTTGCACGACGGGTGATGAAGCGGGCGTGGCGGCCGACTTCGGAGGAGTGGTCGTGGCGGGTGCGGCCAGGGGGTGGGCCTCGGCAACTGATGCGTGCTCAGATGCCGTCTTGTTCAGACTCGGCTGAGGAGCGGGTGACGGAGCAAACGTGATGGGCTTGTTCACGTAGGACGTCGCGGTTGCCTCAGGAATCTGAATGTGTGGGAGTTCCGCGTTTATCGTATCGAGGGGAGTAGCGGTAACGGGTGCCGGCGATGCGGTTTGCCGAGACTGCGATGCCTGAGGGTGCTCGGTGAGAGCGTCAGTGGAGGCGATGTTGCCGGGATGATGAAGGGAAGAGGGTGAGGGCAGGACGTCGCGGGAGACATCGTCATGCTGTGTGGGATTGATGTGAGGGTCGGTTGGACTGGGTTTTGAGAGTAGATCGGCTGCGGGTGCGGGAGTCTGTTGGATTGGGTCCGTGAGGGGAGGGGGTTGAGGACGCAGGTAACGCGAGACGAAGATGGCGACAGAGCTGATGACGACGATGAGGAGGAAGGTCAGGAGTGCGTTGATGATGCGAAGACGGCGCAGGCGTGCGGCGGTTGACTCCGAGGAAGGAACGTCCGAGACAAGTGGGTTCCGCGGAATGATAAAGAGCGAAGAGGCGGCGGCTTCGAATGCTGGTTCCTGATGCAGAGAGGAAGCAACTGTTTCCATGGCGATTACAGGTTCGGGGGCATGGGATTCGATTGGTGAGCCTGCATGGCTGATTTGCCGGGAGTCGACTGTCTCGGGCAAATTCTTCTGCGGCTCGAAAGATTCTGCGGAGGAAAGTTTTTGCGAGGCCATCCTCTCGAGACGCGGCTCGATTCGTCTCACGCGATTCTCTATGTCTTCGAGATACATTCTGAGTTCGCTGAGGGTGAGGTTTTCGAGCGGTGTGTTTGGGGGGATGAGGCGATGAACAGGTCCGTTTGCTGCAACCTTGGCTCGCGGATCATCCTCAGTTTCGCGGTCCCCTTCCATGCCCGCGGCGGCTGCGTAAAACAACCGTCGATCGGGCCGCGGGGCGGGCAGACTCGGTTCGGGTTCTACAGGCCGGAGGTCGTATTCGGGGTCGGGTTCGTGTGTGGCCCATGTTTGATATCCGTCGAGAAAGGCAGACCGGGCTTCCTGAGGAAGGTCTTCGGCCGGGTCGCGGAGGGAGGTTCCGAAGCCGCCGACTGCGCGAGCGACGAGGGTGAGCAATTGTTCCGAGGAGAGATCGACCGCGCCCATGTGACTGATCGCAGTGCAAAAAGCGAAGAGATCCATGCGGAATTTTTCATTCGAAAGGAGATCGTCGCTGAGATGGGTGAGGTCCCCGGGATCTCCGCAGCTAACCTTGTGAAGCTTGCAGAGATTGGTCAGGTCGCCAATGAACCGAAGTTCCCGATTGCTCCCGAGCAAAATCGAATGAGAAAGCATCGAGCCCCCAATCGGACGCAATTTGCGTGCAAAGATGTATAGGAGCCCCTTGGGAGAGTTTGATTCTATTCCGCGCAGACTTTCGTTTTCAAGGGCTGGCGGGCTAATCCTGAAATGAAAAAATCAGGTGCAGGAAAAGTGCTGGTTTTCCTTTGACTTGTGTGATGTGCGATCGGTGCGCTGTAGTTGTACGCCGCGGGCTTTACCAGTCTCCGCCTGCGCCAACCCCACCCAAGTCCCGCCATCTCCGCCACTGAAGCTGTTGCTGCTGCGGCCAAAGCTGCTGTCACTACTGAAGTTATTTCCTCCGCCAGACAAAGAAGAGGATGAGGCTTACCCCAAGGCACCCTTTGTGACGGCTCTTATGACAATTCAGAAAACGAAGGAAATGAAAAGCACGAGCGGCAGGAAGTTCAAATAAAGAGGACCCACTCGATTGAGTGGGTCCCGGGTTTCTGCTGGTGAGGGAATTACGCGATGCGTTCGATGGTGACGGATTCGAGGACGACCGGAGTTTTGGGGCGGTCCATTCCGTCGCGGGTTACCTTGCTGATTTTCTCGACGATGTCGTAGCCTTCTGTGACTTCGCCGAAGATGGTGTGCTTGCCCGTTAGCCAGGTGGTGGGAGCAACGGTGATGAAGAACTGGCTGCCGTTGGTGTTGGGGCCGGCGTTGGCCATGGCGAGTTTGCCCTTTTCCTGAAAGCCGTGTTTGGAGCCTTTGGTTTCGTCGGCGAACTTGTAGCCGGGGCCGCCCATGCCTGTGCCTTCGGGGTCACCGGCCTGGATCATAAAGTCGGGAATGACGCGGTGGAAGATGGTGCCGTCATAGAGCTTTGACCCCTTCTTGCTGCGACTGTTCCAGTCTTTCGTGCCTTCGGCGAGTCCGATGAAGTTTGCGACGGTCTCTGGCGCGTCTTTTTCGAAGAGCTCGCAGACGATGGAGCCCTGGTTGGTTTTGAAGGTGGCGTAGGTGCCGGGTTTCGTAGGCATGTCAGATTTCTCCTTGCAGTTAGATGGCGATTGTTGACAGAGAGGCGTTCCACGCGAGATTGCGGATGCCTGAAAGATTATTTCTGCGGCGCGGAGGGCGCAGGCGGTACTGCGGCGGGTGTGCCCGGGGCGGCGGTTGGGGGCGCTACCGGCATTGGAGGCATGGGTTGGCCTTCACGCACGATGGTGACTCGGTTGATGACTACCGGCGTGACGGGTTTGTCGTTAGCGTTGCGTTCGACGCGGGCGATAGAGGCTACGAGCAGAGTGGTGTGAGCGTCGCACTGGCCAAAGATGGTGTGCTTGCCGTTGAGCTGGGGGACGGGGACTTCAGTAATGAAGAACTGGCTGCCGTTGGTGCCTCCGCCGGAGGGGCCGGGACCGGCGTTCGCCATGGCGAGGAGGCCGGGCGTATCGAAGGTGAGAGAGGGATCGATCTCATCCTGGAAGAAGTAGCCGGGGTCGCCTGTGCCGTCGCCTGCGCGGTCGCCGCCCTGAATCATGAAGCCGGGGATGACGCGATGGAAGGTGGTGCCGTTGAAGAAGGGCTGACGGCGCATCTTCTGGAGGGTCTTCGGGTCGGTCCAGTCTTTGGAGCCTTCGGCGAGGCCGATGAAGTTGGCGACGGTGACGGGGGCTTCTTTTTCGTAGAGCTTACAGGTGAGGCGGCCCATGGTGGTGTCGATGACGGCGGTGGGGCCGGTGGGAACTGGAGGAGGCTTGAGTTGGCTGGTGGTGCTGGGGGCGTCAGGAAGCTGCTGCGCCGGCGTGGATGGCGTTTGAGCTGCCGGCGGTTGAGCTTGTGCGGATACGCTGAAGGCTACGGCGAGTGCGAAAAGACGAAGCGTCATGCGATGTTTGACTCCAACAAACAGGCTATCGCAGACGCAGGGTTGGGGCAATCTGGCGGCGGCGTTGAACTCGCGACTAATTTTCTAAAAAGCTGGAGAATTCGTCGCGCAACTCTTTCTTCCGTGTTGCGAGGACGGGAGAATATGTAACTGCTGGATGGTTTAGGCATCTGAATCAAATGGAGGAACTACTTTATGGCGAAGTTTGCGATCTATGTGTCGTTGAAGGCGAAGCCCGGGAAAGAAAAAGATGTCGAGGCATTTTTGAAACAGGGTGCGGAGATGGCGAAGAACGAGGGCTTTACGGTGAACTGGTACGGGTTGAAAGAGGCTGAAGGGCATTACAGCGTCTTCGATACATTCAACGACGAGGCGGGGCGTGACGCGCATTTGAATGGTGAAATTGCGAAGGCTCTCATGGCGAATGCTGCGACGCTGTTCTCGGAGGCTCCGCAGATTCACAAGATTGATATTTTGGCGGATAAGTAAGGTCTATTTTTATTTGTCGGATGCGGACTGGACGTCGCGGAAGACGCGAAGGAGATTACCGCCGAGGAGTTTCTTCATGTCTTCGGCGGTATAGCCTCGCGCCATGAGGGCGGCGGTGATTTTGGGGAGATCGGCAGCGGAGTCGATGCCTTCGGGTGGGACGGGGATGCCATCGAAGTCAGTGCCGATGCCTATGTGATCGATGCCGGCGATTTTGATGATGTGATCGAAGTGGGCTACAAGGGAATCGAACGGTGCCCGTCCGATTCGTGCGGCGAACTCGCGGTCGATTTTGTTTGAGGCGTTGTAGGGGACGGGGAGGCCGTTGGCTTTGTAGTCGGCTTCCATTGCATCGTGGGCCTTTCGGCGTTCGGGTTTCTGGGCGTTCCAGGCTTGGCGCCACTGCTCGTCGATGAAGCCCTGGTGGAAGTTGACCATGACGACTCCGTTGTTCTTCTTCATCGCGAAGAGCATCTCGTCGGTCATGTTGCGAGGGACGCTGGTGAGGTCGCGGGCGGAGGAGTGTGAGGCGATGATGGGCGTGCGAGTGGTTGCGATGACGTCCCAGAAGGTTTTGTCGGAGGCGTGGGAGATGTCGACGAGCATGCCGAGACGGTTCATCTCCTGCACGACTTGTTTGCCGAAGGGTGTGAGGCCGTTGTGGTGATGGATTCTTTCGTCTTCGATGTCGCCGCAGGAGTCGGCCCAGTCGTTGGAGTTGGACCAGGTGAGGGTCATGTAGCGGACACCGAGTCGGTAGTAGTCGCGGAGGAGACCGAGGGAGTTTTCGATGGAGTGGCCGCCTTCGATGCCCATGAGGACGGCGAATTTTCCGGCTTTGTGGGTGGCGATGATGTCGTCGGCTGAGGCGCAGAACTGGAGTTTGTCAGGAGCGCGGCGGACCTGCTCGAGGGTGGCGTCGATGAGTTCGAGGGTGCGGCGGGCTGAGGCGTTGGCGGGATATTGGTTGGGGTCGACCCAGATGGCGAAGAACTGCGCGTCGAGATTTCCCTTTTTCGCGGAGTCGTAGTTGAGCATGCCGCCGTTGAGCGGGTCGGTGAAGTTCCAGTGCTCATCGACGAAGCGCTGGGGCGTGTCCGCGTGGGCGTCGATAACGATGGCGCTCGTGTGGACTTTGGCTGGGTCTGACATCAGTCTGGATCCTGTTGCAGGGTTGCCTGCGCGTGCAAAAAAGGAGCCAAAAACGTGGGAGCGGATGTCGCTCGAAAAGAAAAGTTTGATGGACAGCAGATGCAATTTTCTTTCGCATGAACAAGACGATTGTAACAATTGCGTTGGCGGACAATTAGGGACAACCACAACAGCAGAGCGGATCATCTCTCTTCTGCAGAGGTGATGAGATATGGCACAGGGATTGAATTCGACGAAGACTCCGGCACGCCCTTCGCATGAGGCGATTGAAGACGAGACGACGGCGGACGAATCGAACAAGAGCGATCAAGAGAGAATGGATCACGCTGCGATGCAGAGTGCGAAGCGTGCGCAGAACCGGATCGTGTCGAATGAAGAGACGACGCCGGGGAACTCGATTTTTTCGAAGTAGAGGAATGTTGGAGGTAGAGAAAAAGCCCCGCGGGCCAGCGGGGCTTTTCTTTTGCGCGTATTTTTTTGCGTTTTAGAGGGCGGCTGCGCCTGCTTCGGCTACGGCGTGATCCTGTTCGCCGGAGCCTCCGCTGACGCCGATAGCTCCGACGACTTTGCCGTCTTTCTTGAGCGGGATGCCTCCGGCGAAGATCATGACTTTACCGTCGTTGGAGGCGTGGATGCCGAAGAACTGGCTGCCGGATTGGGAGTGGGGAGCGAGGTCTTTGGTGGCGATGTCGAAGGCGCGGGAGGTCCAGGCTTTTTTGATGGAGATGTCGATGGAGCCGATCCATGCGTTGTCCATGCGGACGTGGGCGATGAGGTTGCCGCCTGCGTCGGCCACGGCGATGTTCATGGGGTGGCCGATCTCGGTGGCTTTCTTTTCGGCGGCGGCGATGATGCGGCGGGCGTCTGCTAGTTGGATCACTGATGCTCCTTTGATTACTTGTTTAGCTTTGGATGCTGACACGGAAGCGGCGGTTCTTCCGAGAATCCGGCGACATACTATCTATCAAAAATCGGAATGCCTTTACGCCAATGTGAAATTGCTACGATGACGAAAGCAATGAAGCTGATGGGAAATACGATTGATCCTATTGTCCATAGCAAGAAAGCTAAACGCAATTGGGCCGCCATCTCCATGAAAACTACCGCCAGAAAGGCCAAAAAGAGTCAGGCTCAAAATACCAGTTATTAATGAAAAAAATGTAACAACGAGCCACCGATTGGCGTTGAATTCTCTGATGACTACGCGGAATGTCCAGATCTCCAACAGGCAAAGAAAGCCAAAGGAATGAATCGGCGAGTGGCTGTGAGCAGAGGCCGTTATGAGGGCCGTGAATTAAATCCGTAACTGCAAAAATTAGCGCAAGGGATCCCAAGATGCCTGTTAATTTCGCCATTCACAGGATTCTATCGTGCGAAGAGGTCTTTGACTTGTTGGATGAAGACGTCGCGGCCCATGTCGCTGATGGCTTCTGTGAGGGGGAGTTGCTTGGGGCAGGCCTGGACGCAGTTTTGTGCGAAGCCGCACTCCTGAATGCCGCCGTCTCCGGCTAAGGCGCGGAGGCGTTCTTCTTTGAGGACGGAGCCGCTGGGGTCCATGTTGAAGAGTTTGGCCTGGGCGATGGTGGCGGCGCCGACGAAGCCGGTGGCGTCGTTGAACTGGGGGCAGACCTCCATGCAGATGGTGCAGCTGATGCAATTGGAGAGCGGGTAGCGCTGCTCTTGGATTTGAGGAGCCTGGCGCGGCCCGGCTCCCAGATCGTAGGAGCCGTCGATGGGGACCCAGGCTTTGACCTTCTTGAGGTTTTCGAAGAGGACGGAGCGGTCGACGGCGAGGTCGCGGACTACGGGGAATTTCGAGAGCGGGGCGAGGGTGATGGGCTGGGCCATATCGGTGCCCATCAGTTTGTCGACGAGGGCGGAGCAGGCCATTCTCGCTTTGCCGTTGATGAGCATGGCGCAGGAGCCGCAGATCTCTTCGAGGCAGTTGGAGTCGTAGGTGATGGGGGTGGTCGCGCGGCCTGAGACGTCGACGGGGTTGAGCGCGATCTCGCCGAGGAGCGAGGTGATGTTCATGCCCGGGCGGTAGGGGATCTCGAACTTTTCGGTGGTGGCGGGTGCGTCGGGGTTGGACTGACGCTTGATCTCGACTTTGATGGTGCTTGGCATTTCTCTGCCCTCAGGGGCTAAAGCCCCATTCTTCCTAATGGTTCTTTCGGCACGGCTAAAGCCGTGCCCTTAACAAAACTTTATTGCCAACTTACTTTCGCGCCATGCAGAAGCTTCGCAGCTGTTTCCTCTGCTATCTGCTTGGCCTTTTCAATCGTTGGCCAAACACCAGCTCCAGTTCCACCGCCTTGACCGTCTCCGCGATAGTCGATCATCAAAAGAAATCCTTGATCTCGAATAACGAAAGGCTCAATCGTAAACTTAAATCTTTCCTTATCGTCGTTCGCGTGTCCTTTAATCATGCTTATCTCTAGGCTGTGGCATCGGCGTTTGGCGCTTGAGTGCGGCTTTGATGGTGCTTGGCGGCATGCGGGCTCCTTAGCGACTGCAGATTTCCTGTGCCTTCAGCGTGTGGTGCTGCTGGAGGCGATTGTTGCGAAGGAATGCAGTCGGGGAGGAGTGGATTAGAAGCTGCCAGTTTTGTGGAGGCGTTCTTTTTCCAGTGTAGCGACCGCGATACCTTCTTCTTTGCTGATCGGAGGACGACCCTTGAGTTCCTGACACCGCTCCTTTGGGTGGAGGTGAGTGGTGTAGAGGATCCAGTAGGCGACGACCGACACAGCAACGACGGCGATGATGACCATGACCGCGTTCCAGAGTGTCATGGCTGGTTAGACGGTGGAAACGGGTTGTGGGATGACCTGTCGGTTGCATCTTTGTGATGCCCTCAGGGGCTAAAGCCCCCTTTCCTTCGGTTGTTCTTCGGCACGGCTAAAGCCGTGCCCTTAACAAAACTGTAAAAGCGAGAAGCAGATTCCTCCCCCTTCGACTTCGCTCAGGGTGCGGAATGACAAGTAGAAACGCTGCGGAATGACAAGACATAAGAACGAACAACGACAAAACAGACAACGTGACAAAGTGTTAGGCGGTGGCGTCGTAGCGGCGTGGGCGCGGTTTGATGTGGCTGACGTCCACGTCCTCCCATTCGAAGGCCGGGGCGTCGTTTTTGAAGACGGCTTTGGTGGTTTTGAGGAACTTTTCGTCGTTGCGGTCAGGGAAGTCGGGTTTGTAGTGGGCTCCGCGGGACTCGTCGCGGAGACGTGCGCCCTGGACGATGACGCGGGCTAGTTCGAGCATGTTGTAGAGCTGGCGGGCGAAGGCGAAGCTGGTGTTGGCCCACTGGCTCTTGTCGGAGAGGTTGACGTTGCGGTAGCGGTCGAGGAGTTCGACGATCTTGGCATCGGCTTCGTCGAGACCGGTGTTGTAGCGGATGATGGTGGCATGCTTGGTCATGGTGTCGCCGAGCTCGCGCCAGATCCTGAAGGGGTTTTCGGTGCCGGGGTTGTTGAGGAGGAGCTGGTTGAACTCCTGCTGGCGCTGGAGTTCTGCTGCGTGGCCTCCGTCGCCTTCCTGCGCGGGGAGCGACTTGGCGTAGGCCATGGCTTGCGGGCCGGCTACGAAGCCTCCGTAGATGCAGGAGAGGAGGGAGTTGGCGCCGAGGCGGTTGGCTCCGTGAATGGAGTAATCGGCTTCTCCTGCAGCGTATACGCCTGGAATGTTCGTCTGCTGGTTGAAGTCTACCCAGAGGCCGCCCATGGTGTAGTGCATGCCGGGGAAGATCTTCATGGGGACTTTGCGGGGGTCGTCGCCGACGAACTTCTCGTAGATCTCGAGGATGCCTTCGAGCTTGTGCTGGGCCGCGGGCGGAAGGTGCGAGACGTCGAGATAGACCATGGGCTGACCGTCGATGCCCATGTTGTGTTCGTAGACGACTTTGAAGATGGCGCGGGTGGCGACGTCGCGGGGGACGAGGTTGCCGTACTTGGGGTACCACTCTTCGAGGAAGTACCAGCGGTCGGATTCGGGGATGGATTGGGCTGCGCGCTTGTCGTTTTTGTCTTTGGGGACCCAGACGCGGCCGCCTTCTCCGCGGGCGGACTCGGACATGAGGCGCAGTTTGTCTTCGCCGGGGATTGCGGTCGGGTGGACCTGGATAAACTCGCCGTTGGCGTAGTAGGCGCCCTGCTGGTAGAGGGCGGATTGGGCGGAGCCGGTGCAGACTACGGAGTTGGTGGACTTGCCGAAGATGGCTCCGTTGCCGCCGGTGCAGACGATGATTGCGTCGGCGGGGAAGGTGCGGGTCTCCATGGTGCGGAGGTCCATGGCGGTGATGCCGCGGCAGGCGCCTTTGGAGTCGAGGACGGCGGAGAGGAACTCCCAGCCTTCGTATTTGATGACTTTGCCTTCGGCTTCGTATCTCCGTACCTGCTCATCCAAGGCATATAGCAACTGCTGGCCGGTGGTGGCTCCTGCGAATGCTGTGCGGTGATAGAGGGTTCCGCCGAAGCGGCGGAAATCGAGGAGGCCTTCGGGAGTGCGGTTGAAGGGGACGCCCATGCGGTCGAGCAGGTCGATGATGGCGGGGCCCTGGGCGGTCATGTTTTTGACGGGGGTCTGGTTGGCGAGGAAGTCGCCGCCGTAGATGGTGTCGTCGAAGTGCTTGAAGACGTCGTCTCCTTCGCCCTTGAGGTTCTTGGCGGCGTTGATGCCGCCCTGGGCGCATACGGAGTGCGAGCGCTTGACGGGGACGATGGAGAAGAGGTCAACCTTGCCGCCGGCTTCGGCGATCTTGATGACGGCGGCGAGACCGGCCAAGCCTCCGCCTACGACGATGATTCTTGGGGTTGCTGCCATGAGGATTTTCCTAAACGTGCGAGCTTTCATGAGATCAGTTTGAATTTCCAAAGCAACATAACCGTTGCACCAATGAGCCATGCAGAAAGAGCAACTCGATCGATGACTCTCAGTCGTTTGGCGGCATCGGTCGGTGGTTGCTCCTTACAAATCTCCTAAGTTCCGAAGAGTACTTAAGGCCCGCTTCTAAGCCTCTTAGTTTACTGATTGCAGGTCTGACAATTCTGTACTGCATTACCAAGCAGACCAAAAAAATAACAATGGCTGCCAACAATACCGCCATGACAACCAATGACGGTTCCTGCGTCATCGGACCTCGCCTGGTTGCGGTGGATTGGTTGAGTTTACTGCGGCGAGACCGACTCCGACTAAGATCAATGATGAAGCTGGCATCTTCGTTACCTCAGGGGCTAAAGCCCCTTTCTATTTCTGGTGTTTTACGGCACGGCTAAAGCCATGCCCTTAACAAGACTATTTCTGCGAACTCGACGGACTCAGATTCGTTGAGTTTGGCGGCGGCGTTGAAGGCTTGAGAAGTGTTATGCCGGGCTGGTCGGGCATGACGTCTTCGGGGGCGGGCGGTGCAGTGACGACGGCGTAGATGCTGATGAGGCCCATGAGGCAGAGGGCTGCGCCGCCGATTCCGCAGACCCAGCCGAATTTCCTGCGGGCCTTGTCGCCGGGGGTGATGCCCCACTTGGCGGCGAAGAGCCAGATGCCGTAGGCGAAGTGCCAGGTGGTGGCAATCATGGCGATGACGTAGATGGCGAGCATCCACGGGTTCGCGAGCTCGTGCTGAACCTTGGCGAAGGCTGCGCCGGGGTGCTCGGGGAGCGAGACTCCGGTGAAGCGCTGTCGGTAGAGGTGCTGAATGATGTAGAGGAAGGCGATGACGCCGGTGACGCGCTGGGAGAGATACATCCAGTTGCCGGCCCAGGGGTAGACGTTGACGTTGCTGCGGCCGCGGATGGCGATGAAGACGCCATAGAGCGCGTGATAGGCGAGGGGGATGAAGATGAAGGTCCACTCGAGGACGCGGACGAGCGGGAGGGAGTTGAGGAAGAGGACCTGTTTGGCGTAGGCGAGGGGGCCGTTGACGATCTCGAAGTTGGAGATGATGTGCTCGACGAGGAAGGCGCCGATGGGGACGATGCCGGTGAGGGAGTGGAGGCGGCGCCAGAAGAAGGAGTGGCCTTCGCCGGCGCGGAGCGGTTGCACTCCGCGAAGTGCTGGCGTGGCAGGAGGTGCGGGCGGGGCGGCGGTGGCCATGGCTGCTCCTTCGAAATCCTTTGGAAATCCGAAATCCCTTAAGGGAATCCTTTGAAGCAGGAGTCCTTGAAAGAGATGGTCGCACTTTGGTTGAAGTGGAAAAAGTGCGGCAGTGCGATTATTCCGCCGTGAGCCTGTCGAGGTCAACAAAAGTGGCGGAATTTGTGCGGTTATCGTTGGGTTTGTGCGATTAGTTGGTACTGGTTGCTAAGTTTGTTGCGACCTATAGGACGACGACTGAAGCAATAGGTTCCCAAAAAGAGAGAAATTATAGGCACTACGAGCAAACCGCAGGTCCCTTCGGCAGACTCAGGGCAGGCTCTTCGACTGCGCCTCTCGCGATAAAACTGCGACAGGCTACGCTCAGGATGACACTTCTTAGATAAATCGAGTGTTATCCGCACCTATTGTTTCGATCCAGACTAGTTGCTGGCTGTCAGGTCGTTTGGAGTCCGCGGAGGAGGGCGGTGAAGGCTCGGCCGCGGTGGCTGAAGGTGAGTTTGGTGTCGATGTCGAGCTCTGCCATGGTCTTGTTTTGTTCGGGGAGATAGAAGAGCGGGTCGTAGCCGAAGCCCAGGGTGCCTCGCGGGGTGGTGAGGATCTCGCCTTCGACTGTGCCGTCGGCTGTGGCGAGGATCTTTCCGTTGCGGGCGGCGGCCAGGACGCAGTGGTAGCGGGCTGTCCGGGACTGGTTGGGGGTTTTGCTGAGGGCTTCGAGGAGATAGAGGTTGTTGCGCTCGTCGGGCGTGGCGTTGGATGGGCCGGGGAAATGTCCATCGTCGGCGTAGCGGGCTGAGCGGACGCCGGGGGCTCCGCGGAGGGTGTCGACCTCGAGGCCGGAGTCGTCGGCTATGACGATTTTGCCGGGGGCGTGGTGGGAGTAGTAGATGGCTTTGAGGCGGGCGTTGCCTTCGAAGGTTGGCTCGTCTTCGGCGGGGGCGGGGATTTCTTTGAGGTTGGGGAGTGGGGTCAGGGTGATGTTCGGCTTTGCGGCTGCGGCGAAGTCTCGGAGCTTGCCGGGGTTGGAAGTGGCGATGTAGAGGATCATTTCGGAAGCGAATGAGTTAGGTATCGACTTCAGAGCATAGAACGGAATGCAAACTGTCTTGATCTATGTTCGCGTGCCAGTAGCCATGCTCGTCACGATACAGAACGCCTTTTGCGCATAAATAGGTAGGCCGATTCAATTCGTCTGCGTCCAGATCATAAAAGTTTAAGCTCAATCCTTCCTCAGGGCTGATTCCTAGTGTTTGCAGATCGTTGAAAGAGCCTTGGGTTAATTGAGTGTCACCGAGATAAAGGTAAATGCTGCCTTTCATGGCTAGATATTAGCAATCGGTTCATTATTTGGCTTATTTTGCAATTCGAAAACGAACAAAGGCGACTACTCCCCAGGGGTGGTGTCCGTAAGTGGAGACGAGTGCTTCGGGGGTGGTGTAGGTGGTGAATTGGGCTCCGGGGGCGGTTAGGATGTGGGGGATGAGGCGGTAGTCGCGGTCGTAGCCGAAGGTGTAAGCGGCTACGTGGCCTATGGGGGTTTCGGTGAAGTTGGGTGGGAGTGGGGAGCCGGGGGTGAGGAGGAGTTCGTTGGTTCGGGCAGCGTTTTCGATGCGCGTCCAGATGTAGTTGCGGGTGTGGAACTGGAGGAGGGATTCGAGGAGGTAGCTGTTTTCCTTGCTTGAGTCGGTCAGGGATTTGGTGCGGCCCCAGAGGAGGGTGGTGGACCAGTTGCCGGTGGCGGGGGTGCTCGTGTCCTGGCTCATTTTCATGCCGGGCATGCTGGTGGTGTCGTGGTGTGCGGCTTTTCCGTGAGCGCCTAAGGGACGGTTGTACATGATGGAGGCGGTCTGGCGCTGCTGGTCTTCGCCGGGGTAGAGGACTTCGGGGCTGACGATGTGGGCGATGGAGTATTGGCTGGTCCAGTTGGGTGTGGGGGAGAAGGTGATGCGGGAGGAGTAACTGTCGACGGCGTGACCGTTAGGGGAGGGTTGGAAGCCCCAGCGCTGCTCGGTGGGTTCGGCACCGTGGAAGCCGGACTCTTCGAAGCGGAGCCAGCGCCAGGTGATGCCTCCGGTGAAGACGTTGAAGGCGATGTGGGTGGAGTCTTCCTGATGGTGGCCGAGGGCGGCGATGGGGTCTTCCGAGGCGGATTGGCGGTGCGGGTAGGCGGTGGGGCCGATGGCGGGGTCGCCGATCGGCGCGGCGTAGAGGCTGAGAAGGGTGCGGACCTCCGGAGATCCGAGGTGGAGGTCGTAGAGGGCGGCGAGTTCCATGATGAAGTCGTGGGGGTGCTGGCCGTCGATGATGGGTTTGCCGAAGGCGGTCTCGCCCTGCTGGAAGAGCTCGGGGTAGTAGCGGCCGGAGATGGTGGCGGGTTCGAGGGAGAGCATGGTGCGGAGGGTGAGCTGGCCGCTGGCGCCGAGTTTGTGCATGGCCATGGGCATGAGCCAGTTGGTGGAGAAAAGTTTGTCGGTGCCGCGGTGGTTTTGGGCTTGTTGCTGGGTGCCGGAGATGAAAGCGCTGCCGTGGAGCATGAGAGTCCAGCCGCCATGGCTCTGCATGAGCATGGGGGTGGGTGTTGAGGCTGGCTCGATGCTGGTGCCTGAGGTGGTGTGGGCGAGTGCGGTCTCGATGAGTGTGATGGGGGGCTTCATGCTGTCGCTGTTCATGTCCTGCATGTTCGTGGACATCTTCTGTGGCGCGGACGTGTTCATGCCGGGCATATCAGGCGTTGGGGACGGCTTCGTCTGCGCATAGGTGGCAGGCGTGGCGAACAGGACGAACGAGAGCAGAACAAATGTCAGCTTGAGGAGCATGTGATTCCTTTTCTTCACGGCGTGGCGGGCAGACAGCGTGGAGACGCTGCACGTCGCGTAGCGGCGGGGAAGGAATCAGATTCGAAGTGCGATGCGGGGTGGGGAGTGAGGCGGCCGCGTTGACGGAACCATGGATGTGCAACGGAAAGATGCCGTTTCGCCGTCGAGAGGGAGAGGTGCGATGGCGATGGATGGAATGGGCCGTTCGATACTTGCAGAGATCACTGCCGGAGGCTGTTGTTGGGTGCTGCAGCATACTGGCAGGTGGTGGCTATGGGGTGCGCGCTTTGGGCAGTGGTGGCACGAGGTTTGAACCGGCTGTTCAGCCTGGAGGGGGATCGCTGCGCTGAACAAGATTGTCAGCAGACAGAGCAGCGGTGCGAGATAGTGCCGCGTTTTCCTCATTTTCCTCAACAATTGGACGTTCCTGGTACCTAAGTTGATGCATGGGAAGTGATCTTTTTCCTTGCCGCGGGGACCAAAGTAAGCATCAGAGAATGAAAGGCCCCCTCAGGGAGACGAGATAGCAATGGCAGTGACGAAGACGCATACCGAATACCTAACCTTTGAGACCGGCGAACGGTATGCGATGGTGCACATCACACCGCAGGTGGAGGAGATTGTTCGGCGCAGCGGGGTTGAGGATGGATTGTGTTTTGTCTCGCCGATGCATATTACTGCTGCGATTTATGTGAACGACAATGAGAGCGGTTTGATCGAAGACATTGGCGAGTGGCTGGAGAAACTTGCGCCGCGGTGGCCGGGATATGAGCATCACAAGACTGGCGAGGATAACGCCGATGCTCATCTGAAGGCGTTGCTTTTGCATCATGAGACGATGCTGCCGGTGACGCATGGGCATTTGGACCTGGGGACGTGGCAGCGTGTGTTCTATGCGGAGTTCGATGGACAACGATCGAAGCGCGTTATTGTGAAGCTGCTTGGCGTCGCAAAAGGATGATGTCGACGCGGCGGTTCTGCATGCGTCCGTCTTCGGTGGCATTGCTGGCGACGGGGTGGAATTCGGCGTAGCCTGCCGCGGAGATCTTCGCGGGATTAATGGGGCCGCGCTCGAGAAGCAAGCGGGCGATGGCGGCGGAACGCGCGGTGGAGAGTTCCCAGTTGCTGGCGAACTGCGCAGTGTGAATGGGGACGTTGTCGGTGTGACCTTCGATGCGGAGCGATCCTGCGGGAAGCGTCCTTGCGAGGATGGCGATCATCGCGATTGCAGAGGCGCGGACTTCGGCTGAACCTGAAGGGAAGAAGCCAATCTCATGAAGAGAGATGACGAGGCCGTCCGGGGTGATGCGCATGGTCATGCCGCCGGGAGCGATGTGACCTGCGGCGACCTCTTTCGCGAGAAGCATCGTGAGGCGGGCTTTGGTTTCTTCAAGGGTTTCCGTGCTGGTAGAAGGCAACGAGGGCGCGATAGCCGCGGGAGTTGCGTCGGTGGAGGCGGCGTTGACGTCGGTGAGTGGCGGCGTCTTCGAGTGCGCATCGAAGGTGCCGAGGGGCGTGAAGGCGGCCTGCATGGCTTCGGCGAGCTTTATCTGCTTCTTCTTGTCCGTCTGGCTTGAGGCGAAGAGGACGACGAAGAAGGCAAAGAGCAGCGTGATGAAGTCGGCGTAGGAGACAAGCCAGCGCTCGTGGTTGACGTGTTCGGGGAGCTTCTTCCTGCTCATGCCTTTGCCTCGAAGTGTTTTGCGGAGCCGGCTGGCTCGCTGTCAAAGAGATAGGTGCGGAGCTTGGTCTCGATCATGCGCGGGTTCATGCCTTCGAGGATGGAGATGACGCCTTCGAGCACCATCTCTTTGATCATCTGTTCTTCGCGGTGGCGGAATCTGAGTTTGCCGGCAGCGGGAAGGAAGATGAGATTGGCCATGGCGACTCCGTAGATGGTGGCGACGAAGGCGACAGCGATGCCGCGGCCCACCTCGTCAATGTTGGAGAGGTTTTTCATGACCTGGATGAGGCCGAGGACAGCGCCGATGATGCCGACGGTGGGAGAATAGCCGCCTGCTGCTTCGAAGACTGCGGGTATTTTTTCTTCTATCTCGGATTTGTTGTCGAGTTCAAGCTGCATGATTTTGCGGACTTCTGCGGGTTCGGTGCCGTCGACGGCGAGCATGAGGGCCTGCCTGAGGAAGGGATCGGAGATAGCGGGAAGATCGGCATCGAGGGATACGATGCCGCTTCTGCGGGCTTTGTTGGCGAAGCTGACGATCTGCGCGAGCGTGGTTTCGCCATTGGAGCTCTTGTGCAGGAAGATTTTGAAGATGGCTTTGATTGCGGCAAGAAAGATCTTGAGCGGGAACTGGAGCATGACGGCGCCGAGTGTGCCTCCAAAGACGATCAAGGCTGCAGTGGGCTGGGTGATCTGGGCGATGTTGCCGCCCTCGATCATCATGCCGGCGAGGATGCCGGCGAGGGCGAGTATGATTCCGCCGATACTGGCGATGTCCATAGGTTTCCTCCAAGTAAAAGTGGATTTACGCGCCAGAGGCGTTGCGGATCTGGACGCCGGGCTGTTTGTTCTCGTCGTATTGGGGCTTTGCGCCGAGAGCAGCCTGCGCTTCGGGCCATGCCTGCCGGAGAACTGCGGCGCGGTAGTCGAGTGTCAGCTTCGAAACTTTGCTGCATGGTTCGAGGACGACCAGCTTCTCCCCGGTGATGAGGGTGAGCACCGTATCGGGCGCCGATTCGGCATATTTGATGAGGTCGCAGTTGACGGCGAGAGGGCTGCCGTTGAGGCGTGTGAGTTCGATCATGAGTGGAGTTCCCTTCCAAGCACTCATCGGCAGCAACGCAGCTATCAATAGAAGAAGTGCCAGGCAGAAGAAGTGTCAGGCAGAAGAAGTGCCAGGCAGAAGAAGTGTCAGGCGGCAAAAAGATTGGGCAAGTTACTTGTGATGTTAAAGTCGGCGTGGGGCGCGCCGATGAGGTGGGGGAGACGCGGAGCCACCACATGGTGAATCGGATCTCACGAGCTGCTGTGACAGCGGAATGAGTTTGCCGGGCGGTCACTCTGGGCGGCATCGCGACAACACCAACCGAGCAGTACAGGAGCGTTTCCTTATGTCCTTGGGCATTCTTACTAACGTTGCAGCAACCTATGCACAGAACAATCTGAACCAGACACAGAGCAGTTTGCAGAATGTTCTTCAACAGCTCTCTTCGGGTTCGCGTATCAACAGCGGCGCGGACGACGCAGCCGGTCTTTCGATTGCGGACGGACTTCATGCGAATGAAGCTGCTCTGACGCAATCTGCGCAGAACGCGCAGAACGGCGTTGGCTTGCTGCAGACTGCCGATGGCGCTCTGTCGCAGGTGACGAACCTTCTGGACCGCGCAACTACGCTGGCAACTGAGGCCTTGAACGGTGGCCTGACAGTCGCCCAGTCCACTGCAGCGGACACCGAATTTCAAAGCATTGTCACTGAGATTGGCAATATCGGTACCGCCACAAACTACAACAGCAGCCCGGTCTTCTCGGCAACAGCGACAAACTTTGTCGTGACGGACGGAACGGCAACGGGAACTACAACGATCGCTGCCAAGATCGGTGCGCTGACCACTGGAAGCGTCGGTACGGCCTCCGGCGGCGGAGCGGGCGCAGTTCTTACCGGGTTGTCGCTGGTGACTGGCGCGACCGCTGCTCTGGCTGCGGTGAACAGTGCTGTTACCGATGTATCGAATCAGCGCGGTGCGATCGGCGCGAACATCAACCAGTTGAACGCAGCTGCGAATGTGGCCAGCACGGAA
This sequence comes from uncultured Acidobacteriaceae bacterium, assembly GCA_963770055.1. Lineage (GTDB taxonomy): Bacteria > Acidobacteriota > Terriglobia > Terriglobales > Acidobacteriaceae > Edaphobacter. Next base: position 661,135 of record CAVYOC010000006.1, on the reverse strand, counting down.
GAGGTTAATCTCTCCTCGGCTGAGAGCGTGATCCGTTCGACAAACTACGGTCAGGCGACCAGCGATCTGGCGAAGTTCCAGGTGCTGAGCCAGACCGGCATCAGTGCACTTGCGCAGGCCAACAGCGTGCAGCAGGAGATTCTTAAGCTGCTCCAGTAGGCCGCTTTGGAGCGGCGGCGATATCCCTTCAATTGCCGCCGCTCATTTTTTTGATGACTTAGTTCTTTCTAATACTCGCGCGGCGAGATTGGTCCCGCGGTTGCTTCTGACTGAACAGACGAAAGCTGGTAGACGAGATGGGCACAGTAGGGTTGAACTTCGGATCGGCGACGAGCGGACAGGGATTTGATGTTGCTTCGGCGGTGACGCAGATTCAGGCTTCGGAGCAGGCGATTGAGACCCCGTGGAAGACCCAGCTAACGGCGTTGAAGGCGCAGGACTCCGTGTTTTCGACGCTGGGGAGCGATCTTTCGACGCTGACGACGAGCCTGCAGGCGTTGACCGATTTTAGCGGAGTCTTCTCGGAGAAGCAGGGGTCAAGCTCGGATACCAACCTATTGAGCCTTACTGCTGCTGCGGTGACGGCCTCTGCGGGCAGCCACACGGTTGTCGTCAATTCTCTGGCGCAGACCTCTGCAGTGGTTTCGTCAGCGATTTCGAGTGCGAACGATACGCTGGGCGGCAGTTTGACCATTCAGGGCCATGTGTTCAACGTAGACAGCGCCGACAATGACACAACGCTGGCGTCACTGGTCTCTGCGATTAATCGGCAGATGTCGGTGTGAGCGCCAATGTGATTACGGATTCGAATGGATCGCGGCTTGCGCTGGTAAGTAAAACGAGCGGGGCTGCAGGACAGCTTTCTGTCAGCGGATCGCTCTCGGGCGCCGCTGCGGGAACGATTTCGTTCTCGATCAGTCAGGATGGGAAGGATGCAAACCTGACGGTCGACGGTGTTGGGATAACGAGCAGCTCGAATTCCGTGACGAATGCGATTCCCGGAGTGACGTTTCAACTGCTGGGAGCTTCGACCGGCACCCCGATCCAGGTGGAGATTACGAACAACAATACCGACATCGGCACGGCGGTGAGCAAGTTTGTCAGCGCCTACAACACAGTGATCAGTGACATCAACGGGCAGGAAAAGAACGATTCGACTGGAAGCGCCGAGCCGCTGTTTGGAAATCCGACACTTGCGTTGATCCAGAGTAAGGTTTCTGCTGCCCTGTTTACCGGGGGTGCGAGCGGAGCGATCAACAACATTACCCAGTTGGGTATCGGGCTGAACAGTGACGGAACGCTAGCGCTCAATGCGGACACGCTGAACTCGGCGCTGAATTCGAACTTCGCCGATGTGACGGGGTTTCTGCAGAACTCAGGCAGTTTTGGACAGACGCTGAGCTCGTCGCTGAACAACCTTGGAACGCAGGCTCCGAATGGAGCGGTTTTCCTTGCGCAACAACAGAACAGCGCGCAGGAAAAGGCGCTGAATACGAGCGTCAGCAATGAAGATGCTTTGCTGGCCGCGCAGAAGATTCAACTTACCGGCGAGCTGAATACGGCGAACCAGATTCTGCAGTCGATTCCGGCGCAGTTGAACCAGGTGAACGAGATTTACAGCGCGATCACAGGCTTCAACGAGCGGTCTCGGTAAAAAAAGCAAAGGGGTGAGATGAGTTATCAGGAGCAGGCTTTGGCCGGGGCAACCGGGGTTGAGATGATCGTGGCGCTTTACGACGGAGTGATCCGGTTTCTTTATCGCGCGTCGCAGTGTATTGACGAGAGAGATGTTCATGGAAGACGGGTTGCGGTGAAGAAGGCGCTCGATATTCTGATGTATTTGCAGGCGCGGCTGCGGCCGGATGTGGGGGGAACGGTTGCTTCGGCGCTGGCGGATTTTTATTCAGCGATGTTTACGATGACGCTGGAGGCTTCGCATCTTGAGTCGAAGGAACAATTTCAAGAGGTGATCTCGCTTGTTCGCAATGTTCGCGAGGCCTGGGTTGTGGTCGCTCGCGATCCCGAGGCTGGCAGGGTGTTGCCGAGAGAGTTGCGGACGCGGGAGGAGAGGTTTTTGCCTCCGGCCGCGGTTCCTGCGGCTTCAGGCGAGGCTACCGCTTCGCGATGGTCGGCTTAATTCGAGTAAAACTAAGTCGCTACGGCCAGTTCTTCTTCGAGGCGCTGCTTTTCGAAAAGGTCGGTGTAATAGCCGTTGCGGGCAATGAGTTCGTCGTGCGTGCCTAGTTCGGCGATACGGCCAGCGACCAAGACGGCGATCTGATCGGCGTTGCGTGCGGTGGAGATGCGGTGTGAGATAAAGACCGTCGTGCGTCCTTCCATCACTCGCTTCAGACCGCTGAGAATGCGCTCTTCAGTGTAGGTGTCTACGCTGGCTAGAGCGTCGTCGAGGATGAGTATCTTCGGGTCGCGGAGGATGGCGCGGGCGATTGCGGTGCGTTGCTTCTGGCCGCCGGAGAGGGTGAGGCCGCGCTCGCCGACTTCCGTTTCGAAGCCCTTGGGGAATTCGAGAATCTCAGTGCAGATGTGGGCTATGGTCGCGGCTTCCTCGACTTGCTGGGGTGAGGCATCGGGTCTTCCAAAGGCGATATTCTGGCGGATGGTCTCGGAGAAGAGGAAGGTCTCCTGAGGGACGAAGCCGATGCTCTTTCTCAGGGCAGACAAGGTGAGATCGCGGATGGGCTGGCCGTCGATGAGGACTGTTCCGGGGTCTGCGTCGTGAAGGCGGGGAATGAGGCTGACAAGAGTGGATTTTCCGGAGCCTGTGGGGCCTACGATCGCGAGGCTGGAGCCTGCGGGGATGTGGAGATTGATGTCGTGGAGGACGGGCGGGCCGTCCGCGTAAGTAAAGTTGAGGTTGCGAAATTCAACCGCGCCGGTGACAGGAGCGTCGACCGCTGAGGGGGCATCAGTAATGGAGGGTTGTTGCTTGAGGATCTCGTCGATGCGAACGACGGAGGCGGTGCCACGCTGGAAGAGGTTGACGACCCAGCCAACGGCGATGATGGGCCAGATAAGCTGGACCATGTAGACGTTGAAGCTGGTGAACTCGCCTACGGTGATTTGATGCTGTACTACCTCGTGGCCTCCGACAAGTAGCGTGATCATGAGCGAGAGGCCGAGGACGAACTCAAGCGTGGGCCAGAGCATGGCCATCAGGCGGACGAGGTAGAGGCTGCGGCGGATGTACTCTTTGTTGGCGGTTTCGAAGGAGGCGATCTCGGCGTCTTCCTGCGCGAAGGCGCGGATGAGGCGCGCTCCGGAGAAGTTCTCCTGGGCTTTGGCGGAGATGTCGGAGAACATCGCCTGGATGCGCTCGAAGCGGCGGTGGATCCGGGTGCCGAAGTATTGAATGAGGATCGAGGCCATCGGCAAAGGCACGAAGGCGAAGAAGGTCAGCTTGTGGCTGATGCGATACATGAAGGGCAGCGCGGCGGCGGTAAAGACGATGGTGTTCGCGCTGTACATGATCGCGGGGCCGAGAAGCATGCGGACCGCGTTGAGGTCGTTGGTGGTGCGAGCCATGATGTCGCCGGTGCGATGGGTGTGGTAGTAGGTGGGCGACTGGCGTTCGAGGTTGGCGAAGAGATCGTTGCGGAGGTCGAACTCGATTTCGCGCGAGGCTCCGATGATGACCTGGCGAGTGATGTAGAGGAAGACTGCGGAGAGCGCGGCGATGAGAAGTAGACGCAGCCCGTGAAAGAGGATTTTGGATTCGGTGGCACCGTGCTTCAAGTCGTCAATGGCGTGGCCGATGACAACGGGGATGAGCACTTTGATGATGTTGTAGAGGACGGTCGCGACCCCGCCCCAGGCGAGATGTTTCCAGTATCGCTTGAGGTAGGGCGCGAGCGGCTTCAGTTTGTCGAGCATAGAGTTCGTTACTGATCTTTGAATCAGATGAGGTTAGAGACTCTGCGGATGCGGAGTTGTGTCTGGTTTGGGTGGGTCCTGGGATTGTGGTTGGGGTTGAGGTGCGGTTGCGGGCTTCGCCGGTTCTGTCGGTTTTGCGTTGGGGTCGGCGGGTTTTGCTGGAGCATCCTCTGGTTTCGGCGCTGCGGCGGGAGGCTGCGGCGGAGTTGGCGGGGTCGGAGCCTTGTCGGAGATAGAGACGAGCTCGATGTCGAAGATAAGGTCGGATTTAGCTGGAATTTTAGGTGGCCTTCCGAATTCGCCATAGGCCAGCTGATAGGGAATGAAGAGACGACGCTTGCCGCCGATGTGCATTCCCTGGAAGGCGGTGTCCCATCCCGCGATGACTCGGCGGATTCCCTGGGGAAAAGTGAAGGGTTCGGCACCTGGGTGGTCGAAGGAAGAATCGAACTTGGTGCCGTCGGTGAGCCAGCCAGTGTATTTGACGGTGTACCACATGATGATGGAGTCGGCCTGAGAGGATCCGAGTTTGCTGGATTCGGCGAGTGGCCCGGTGCCGATGGCGGTGTCGATATAGCGGAGGGCGTAGAGGGGTTTGGGAATGCCGACGACCTTGGGGATATTGGGTGGGGTGGCCGGAGTGGTGGCAGTTGCGGAGTGATGCGTGGTTGTTGATGTGTTTTGTGCGGTTGTTGCGGGCTTGGTTGCCGGTTTGGTTGGGGTCTGTGCTGAGGCGATGGTGGCGACGAAGGCCAGGAGAGTGATTGAGGAGAACTTGAGGGTCATCGTGATTCCAGTGTAGGACGGTTGGGTGATTTCGCGAAGAGCTGGAATCAAGTTTGGGTACGAAGAAGCAGGTAGGCTCCGGTGATACCGAAGAGGATGTCAGGGGTCCAGGCGGCGAGGACGGCGGGAAGAGTGTTGACGTTGCCGAGCGATTCGAAGACGAGGGTGACGACGTAGTAGGTGATGGCCAGTCCGATGGCGGTGGCGATGCCGGTGAGCGAGCCTTTTTTGCCCATTGAGAGAGCAAACGGAATGGCAAGGATCGCCATGACAAGCGTAATGAGGGGGTAGGCGATCTTCTTATCGAGCTGGACACTGAGGCGCTTGGTGTCGAAGCCGGATTGCTTGAGGTCGGCGATGTAGTCGGAGAGCTCGTTGTAGTTCATCTCCTGAGAAGGGACGTACTCCTTCTTGAAGTAGGTGGGCTGTTCGCGAATCTCCGGGAAGGCGGAGACGGTGAAGGGCTGGTAGGTTGCGATGGAGTCGCCGGAGAAGGTTCGTTGCCAGCCATTGACGAAGACCCAGTTATTGACGCGCGGGTTCCAAGTGGCAGAGGTGGCGAAGATGCGGCGGTGAAGATTGAAGGTTGCCGGGTCGAACTCGAAGACGGTGATGTTGTCGAAGGAGTCTTTTTCGGCATTGAAGTACTGGTAGTAGAAGATGCGGGTGGGTTCGCCGGCGGAGTCGGTCTGTCCGGAGATCCACTGGCGGTCGGGGCGCGAGAAGGTCTGCGCGGGTTTGTTCTTGATGATGGAGAGGAGCGCCTCCTGGCGACGATTGGCGGCGGGGAGATAGAACTCGTCGAAGACGAAGAGGCCGGCGGAGATGAGCAGCGTGACGAAGAGCACCGGTGCGATGATGCGGTAGAGACTGACGCCGCTGGACTTCATCGCAGTGAGTTCGGAGGTGCGGTTGAGGGTGCCGAAGGTGACGAGCACGGCAACGAGAGCGCAGAGCGGGGTGACGTTGTAGAGGATGAAAGGGATGAGGTTGATGAGGTATTCGCCGACGGTGATGAACGGCGTGCTGTTGCGGAAGATGGGGCCGATGAGTTCGAAGAAGGTGAAGATGAGGAAGAGCGTGGTGAAGGAGAAGAGAACGATAGAGAAGTTGGTGGCGTACTCGCGCATGACGTAGTCGTCGAGCAGCAGCGGGAACTGGACGCGGAAGGTACTGCGGAAGCGGCGGAGAAGGGTGGCGATGTCGTAGTTGGAGTGGGCGTTGGGTGTCTGCTTACCGCTGACGAGGCGCTCGGCGAGCTTGTTGAGGCGTATGCCGATGCTGGCAAAGATGCCGAGTGCGATGCCTCCGCGGGACATCTGATAGAGCAGGATGGCTCCGGCTGCAGCAAAGAGCAGGTTAGCCCCCCAGACGCCGAGGAAGGGTGGAAGCTTGCCTGATTGCGCGAAGGCGGCGCCGACCTCCGAGAGCAGATAGTAGATAAAAACCAACACGATGGTGAGGACGAAGCCGGTCGATTTGCCTCCGCGTTTGGAGGAGATACCCAACGGAACGCCGACGAGCATGAGGACGAGGCAGGCAAAGGGATAAGAGAACCGCTTGTTGAATTCGATGCGGTAGACAGAGGGGGTGCGACCCTGGGTAGCTTCGGCGGATTTGGCGCGATGCCAGAGTTCGAGCAAGGGGAGGGCCGCGATGGGCGTGTTGAGACGTCCGAGATGGGTGTTTTCGGGGGCCTCAGTCTCAATGGGGACATCGGTTGTGGCGAAGGTGGAGATGTCGTACTGGTTGGGGTCGGTGGGAGAGGTCTCGTGCTCACCGCCGTTGAGGAGATGGAGGCGGATGGTCAGGGCGTCGGGCGAGTTTGGGGTTCCGTTGACGACCACGGCCTGGTCGGCGGTGGTGATGTGGGGGTTGGCCGGCTCGGTGAGGTCGGCGAGAAAGACATGACGCCAGACAGCGGCACCGGCAGCGGGGGTGACATCCTGAATGTAGAGGACACGGTTTTTGAATTCTTCGTAAAAGACCCGCGGCTGGACCTCAAAGGAGGCTTGCGAGGATTTGAGAGATTCGCCGAGCGAAATGAGGCCTGAGGCGGCGCGTGGCGACAGATAGAGAGAGTTGAAGAGGCCGAGGCAAAGAGCGACGGCCGAGACGATAGAGACGACGCGGACAAAGTCAATGGCGCCCATACCGGCTGCACGCATAGCTGTTATTTCGCTGTCGGCGGCCAGGCGTGAGAGGCCGAGAAGTATCCCGACCAGAACGGCCATTGGGATGGTGACATTCAGGGTGGGTGGCAGAGTGTAGGCGATGATGCGGGCGACGTCGGAGTAGGAGGCAGAGTCACGGACGACGAACTCAAGGATTTTGCCGAGATCGCGAGTGAAGATGATGAAGGTAAAGAGGGCTCCGCCGAGAAGAGCGTGCGAGGTGACTTCGCGGAGTATGTAGCGGGTGAGAATGCGCATCTTTTCAACTGCGTGAATGCGGTTCCAGTGTATCGCGAGGGAGTGAATTGGTTTGGAGTGGTTGGAGCGATGTTCTCACGGAATTGATTTGCCGAGGCAACTCCGGGGTGAAACCGGGAGTCCATCCTGAAGGGGGAATCACACTTCAGAATGGGGTTTCGCGGACATCGTTACCTTGAGCAGAGTTTGAGTCGAATGGAAGTATTTACGGACATTGGGCAAAAAGATTTACAGCGGTCACTCGAAATTTCTCCGGGCGAGGGAATTTTGACGGAGCGTCCCAGCGTGATTCTGCTGGTGGATGACGATCCGGACATTCGTTCCCTGACGCGCACTTTTCTCGAACACGAGGGCTACAGCGTTCTCAGTTCGGGCAATGCGGTGCGTGCGCTGCAGATCTTTCGTGCGGCGCCGCAGATTGATTTGCTGATTACGGATTTATATATGCCGGGGCTATCTGGCATGGAGTTAGCTCAGCAACTGAAGGCTTCGCAGAAGGACTTGCCGGTGCTGATGGTTTCGGGTGGATTGGTGGACGAAGACTTGACAGCAGGGCTGGATGCCGAGGGATGGGTTTTTCTGGCGAAGCCGTTCCGTTTGCCGGAGTTGCTGGCGACGGTGCACCGAATCCTGGCGCCGATTGAGGCTCGGAGAGGCAGCTACGGAAGACGGAGAGTTGCGTTAGAGGCAGTGGAGCGAAGCTGAACCGGCGGGTAGATCCCAGCGGGACTGTAGTTTGCCCCACTCCTGCGAAGCGAAGGTGTGGATATTGGGTGATGGGCAGTTTGACCAAAGAGTACCTCAGCGGCTGAAGCCGCAGAGATTTCAGTGTTGTTTACGGCACGGCTGAAGCCGTGCCCTTAAGCAAGACTTTGAAAACTGACTCACTATCAGCGTTGTTTACGGCACCCATTCGACTTCGCTCAGGGCAGGCTCTGAAGCCGCGCCCTTAAGCAAGACTTTGAAACTGCACCACTACCGGATATTGGGTGATGGTGAAATCCATGGGTTGGCTGATTTATACTTGTAGCTTGCCCTGCAACCGGTGTGGCGCGAGTCGAAGGCTCCCCCGCAAGGTCACGCAAAATCCCGGGCACGCGCCTGTTTTCCGCAAGGAGAGCGGGCCCACGCAAAGTGAAGGTTTCAACACAGCATGATTCGTCTTTTTCAGCAAGACACGCGCCTGATGAAGTGGCTTTTTGCGGTCATTATTGGGTTTGCCGCCGTAACGATGGTGATTACTCTTGTCCCGGGCATCTTTGACAACGCGTCGGGCAACGATGCGACGGTTTACGCGACGGTGCGCGAGCCGGGCTACCTGGGCCGGGTGTTCGGTGAGAGCACGCCGATCAAGACGACTGAGGTGAATCAGATGGCCGCCCGGCAGTTGCAGCAACAGCGCCTGCCTGACTCATTGCTGCCGTACCTGGTACCCCGAGCCGGGCAGATCCTCGTACAGCGGGCAATCCTGCAACATGAGGCCGACCGGATGAACCTTCAAGTGAGTGACGAGGATCTGCGCCGCGAGCTGCGGACTGGGCCGTTTGCACAGTACCTCTTTCCGAACGGGAACTACATCGGCGACAACGCCTACATTGACTTCGTGTCGCGGGCCTTTGGCAACCAGCTCAGCCGGGCGGAGTTTGAGCGGCAGGTGAAGAGCGATATGGAGCTGAACCGTCTGCAGGCGCTGGTTACGGGTGGGGTGACAGTTTCAGATAAGGCTGTTCGCGATGCCTACAAGACCGACGGTAACGAAAGTGAAGTTCGATTATGTCGTGATCTCGGCGGACGACGTGCGCAAGGGAATTAATCCTTCCGAAGCCGATCTTGAGGCGTTCTTCAAGACGAATGCTACTCGCTACGCGACAGCGGTTCCGGAGACGCGCAAAATTCAGTATGCCGCTTTCGACGCGTCGAACCTGCCGGGCGGCAAGCCTCAGGTCTCGGACTCCGATGTGCAGGCCTACTACAGCGCACATAAAGAGCAGTACGAGGTGAAGGAGCAGGTCAAGACCCGCCACATCCTGATCTCCGTGCCGGCCGGTGCGGACGCGAAGACCGATGCTGCGGCCAAGGCGAAGGCCGAGGACCTGCTGAAGCAGATCAAGGCTGGCGGAAACTTTGCCGACCTGGCGAGCAAGAACTCGGATGACCCCGGTAGCAAGATTCAGGGCGGCGAACTGCCGATGTATCCGACCGGTGGACTCGATCCGGCGTATGCGAAGGCAGCGATGGCGCTGAATCCGGGCCAAACCTCGGATGTGGTGAAGTCGCAGTTCGGCTATCACATTATTCAGACCGAGCAGAAGCAGCCGGCGCACACGAAGCCTCTGGCCGAAGTGAAGGCAGAGATTGTACCCGTGCTGGAACAGCAGAAGGCGGGCGCCGCGGAGCAGAACTTTGCCACCGCACTGGCTGGAGATGCGAAGAGGAACGGTTTGGAGAAAGCCGCTGCTGCCAAGGGGCTGCACGTGGTGACGACGGACTACGTCTCGAAGGATGGAGTGATTTCCGGACTGGCCGACGGTTCGTCGCTTCTGACTCAAGCCTTTGGTGTGACGAAGGGCGCTGATCCTGCTCCGGTCTCGACCGGGGAGGGTTATGCGATCTTCCAGGTGGCTGACATCAAAGCAGCTCACGCTCCGGACTTTGCGTCGTACAAGTCGCGTATCCTCGAGGACTATCGTGAGCAGCAGGTGCCCCAGTTATTGAGTTCGCAGCTGAACAAGCTGGAAGACCGGGCGAAGGTACTCAATGATTTGAAAAAGGCCGCCTTGGAGATGAATCTTTCTCTGAAGACGAGCGACCTTGTGGGCAAAGATGGTCAGGTGCCTGAAGTTGGTGCGATGACCGGGCCAGCCTCGGTTGCGTTTACGTTGGCGAAGGGCGCTGTCTCGGGACCGATCAACACCGGACGTTCGGGAATCGTGCTGAGCGTTGTCGATAAACAGGAGCCTACGGCGGAGGATATTGCCAAGAACTTCGATGCCACGCGCGAAGGGCTTCTGAGCCAGCAGCGCGAGGAGATCTTCCGGGTGTACCTCGGTGAGCTGACGCAGAAGTACGAGAAGGGCGGGGCGGTGCGGTACTCGAAGGCGCAGCCTGCACCGGGTTCTTCGCCGTTCGGCAATTAGCGAGTCAGCGAATCAACGAATCAGCGAATCAGCGAATCAACGAAATACCCCAGGGCCTGGCCCTGGGGTATTTTTTTAACGAGTCTTCGGTTGGAATGGATGATTTGTAGTTGGGTGAATTCGTATCACGCTGTATCGACTGCGACGACGTATGATTTTGGCATCTCAGGTTGGAGGGGGCACGATGAAGGGCCAAGGGGGCACGATGAGTGGGGAAGTCAGCAATCAGGAGCGTCTGTCGGGTGTTCTGCTGCATGTGACGTCTCTGCCTTCGTATGGAGGGGTTGGAGATTTCGGTCCGGCGGCGTATGCGTTTGTTGATTTTCTTGCGGCGGCGAAGCAGAGGCTCTGGCAGGTGCTACCGCTGAGTCCGACAGGGTATGGAAGCTCGCCCTACTCGGCGCTGTCGGCGTTTGCGGGCAATCCGCTGCTGATCAGCCTGGAATTTCTCGTGCGGGATGGATGGATCTCCGAGGAGCGGATTGCGGGGCTGCCCGGGCATCATGGGCCAGCGGACTTTGACGCGGCGCATCGATTGAAGCTGCCTTTGGTCGAAGAGTCGGCGGCGAATTTTCTCGACCATGCTCCGGGAGACAAGCGTGCGAAGTTTCAGAAGTTCTGCCAGGACAATATCTCGTGGCTGCCCGACTATGCATTGTTCAATGTGCTGCGGCGAATCTATAAGTACGTGAGCTGGAATGAGTGGCCGGCCGAATATGCGCGCCGTCAACAGGATGCAATGACAAAGGTGATGAACCAGCATGGCCGCGAACTCGCGATTGAGCAGGTGGTTCAGTTTTTCTTCAATGAGCAGTGGTGTGCGCTGCGAAGTTACTGCGCCGAGCACAAGGTTCGGATTCTGGGCGATGTAGCCATTTTTGTTAACATGGACAGCGCCGATGTGTGGACTCATCCTGAGTTATTCGAGCTGGATGAAGAGTTGAAGCCGGTGCGCGTCTCGGGTGTGCCGCCCGATTATTTTTCGGCGACGGGTCAACGATGGGGCAATCCTTTGTATAAGTGGGGATTGTTGAAGGAGCGTGGATTCGACTGGTGGGTGGCGCGGATTCGGCGTGCGCTGGCGCTCTACGATGTGATTCGTTTGGATCATTTTCGCGGCTTCGAGGCTTACTGGTCGATTCCAGCGAATGAGGAGACAGCGATCAATGGCCAGTGGGTCAAGGCTCCGGGGCACGAGCTGTTCCAGCGACTGCGCGAGGTCTTCGGCAATCTGCCGTTTGTCGCGGAAGACCTCGGCCTGATCACGCCGGAGGTGGATGAGCTGCGGGAACATTTCGGGATGCCGGGGATGAGGATTCTGCAGTTCGGATTTACCGATCGTGGCTCGCACCTTTATCTTCCGCACCGGTATGTTCCGAATACAGTGGCATACACCGGCACGCACGATAACAACACCACGTTGGGCTGGTGGCGGGAGGATGCGACTGAAGCCGAACGTGCTCATGTCCAGACCTATCTCCAGACGATCGATCATGAGGGCGATATTGTGTGGGCGATGATGCGTGCAGCGGCACGGTCTGTAGCGAATCTGTGTGTCTTTCCCATGCAGGATGTGCTGCACCTGGGAGGCGAGGCGAGGATGAATACGCCGTCGGCGGGGGCGGGCAACTGGACCTGGCGCTATGGGCTTCACTCGGTGCATCCGGATTTCGCCAAAAAGCTGGCTGCGTTGATGGAGATGACGGACCGCGATGGTTACGAGAGACCTGTGCAGGGCGAAGAGGCAGGTAAACCCGTGGAAGAAGCGTCGAAACGGGCAGAGCTGGGCGCGAACGGTTAGACTGGAGGAGCAGTTTCACTTTTACCCAATCTTCAGGAGCAACACGACATGCCTCTCTCTGGCGAAGCTATCCGCACTATGAACTACGTCGACGATATCTCGGTAACACTGCGCAGGATACTTGCAGTGCTGCCTTCGTTGACCGAGGAAGAACGCCAGCGTGTGGCAGCCCACATCAAGGCGGCAGAGCCGAGTTACGAGTCTGTGATTACTGCTGTGGCGAGCAAGAAGTGACCAAGGCGGCTCAGGCTGCCGAACTAATTGAGATTCGTACGGTGGCAGTGATAGGAGCCGGAGTGGCGGGTCGGGGATTTGCCCTGGCCTGTGCTGCAGCGGGCTTCAACGTTGTGCTGGAGGATGTGATGCCGGCCAAGCTTCGCAAAGCGGAGGCCGATTATGCGGATCTGACTTCGCGCGGTACTGCGGGCCGGTTGTCATTGGCGTCCACAGTCGAAGATGCGGTTCGTGAAGCTGATGTCGCGGTGGACTTTGTGCCGGATGAGCTTGAGTCGAAGCTCGAAATCTTCAGCATGATCGATCGTATGGCTCCTCCGAAGACAATTCTCTGCACTCCAAGCGATGCGCTGAGCATCACGGACCTCGCCTCCTGTGTGTATCGTCCGGAGCGGTGCGTTGCTGTCCGCGGGAGATTGGTTGGTGGCGGCTTGGCGCGGCTGCTGCATCCGGTGGCGGTGACCGAGCCGGTTCTGAAGGCGATGGAGAGGTTTCTGCAGGACCTGGGAATTGAGGTTCGGCGAGAGCTCGATCCGGATGTGCCCGCGTTGATGAAGAACTCGCTGGACCAGGGTTTTCTACACGTTCCCCGGCGCAAACGGGCGAGCGGCGAAGATTCGTAAAAGCCTATCAACAAAAGGGAACCGATTGCCCTGAATCTGCGTAACGAACTAAAGGGAGATTCCGTCCAACGACTACCATGCGTGCCTTTTTGAACATCCTTGCCCAGGTGTTCCGCTCGATTGGAGCGAACAAGCTGCGGTCGTTTCTGACGATGTTCGGCATTGCGTGGGGAGTGGCGTCGCTGCTGCTGCTGGTTGGGCTGGGTGAGGGGTTTCGTTCCGGACAACGCAGAGGGCTGGCAGAGCTTGGAACGGACATGATCATGATGTGGGGGGGCACCATCCCTGTATTGCCTGAGCAGCATGTGGGGATGCATCCGTACAAGTTGACGGTGAGTGACGCGAATGCGATTCGCGCCGGAGCGCCCGATGTAAAGAACGTTACGGCGCTGATCCAGCGCAGCGACCTGAAGCAGGTGAGCGAGTTTTCGAGCGCCGGCGGGCAGGTGATGGGCGTCGAGCTGAACTACCCGACGATAAGTCATCTGCCGATGGCGCAGGGTAGGTATCTCAACCAGGACGATATGACCCACCGGGCCCAAGTGGTGGTGCTGGGCCAGAAGATGGAGAAGCTGTTGTTTCCGGGCCGCCCATCTTTGGGCGCGTTTATTACGCTGAATGGGTACCGGTTTCAAGTGATTGGCGTGGCGACCAAGGTTGGGCGGGGAAACAGTGATGGGCTCAACCAGAGGATCTATATCCCGCTGGCCACGATGCTGGAGTTCTTTCCGATCACGGGCGACAACATACCGCAGGATTCGATCACGTCGATTCAATATCAGCCTTTGACCCCGGATCTGAACGAGACGGCGAAGGCAGAGGTGCATCGCATCATCGCCACGCGGCATGGATTCGATCCCAATGCCAAGGAGGCGTTCGAGGAGTGGGACACGATCAAATCGAACCGTATGGTGGGGCTGATCTTTACTGCAATGGACATTTTTCTCGGTGGCGTGGGCATTGTGACACTGGCACTGGGCGCGGTGGGGATCATCAACATCATGCTGGTGACGGTGAGCGAGAGGACGAAGGAGATTGGACTACGGAAGGCGCTGGGTGCAACCAACCGCAGCATTCTCTTTCAGTTCTTTCTTGAGGGCCTGACGTTGACGGGACTGAGCGGCCTGATTGGGATCGTAGGGGCCGCGGCGCTGATGGGCGCGTTGGGGTCGGTGGTGGGGAACAATGATATGGGGTTCGACCCGCCACGGCTGGTGCCGTGGTCGGCTGCGATGGCGATGGGGTCGCTGATGCTTTGCGGAATTGTGGCAGGACTTTATCCGGCGCGGCAGGCAGCGATGCTTGAGCCAGTCGAAGCGTTGCGGAAGGAGTAGCGGCCGAATGTTGAGCGATATCTTCGGACAAGCGATTGAGGCGATGAAGTTCAATGGCCGCCGCACGATGATCACGGTCGTCGGGATGGCATGGGGAATCGCGACGGTGGTGCTGTTGCTGGCCTACGGCGCGGGGTTCGGCCAGGCGTTCGAGAACATCTTTGCGCAGTGGGGAACGAACATGATCGGCGTCTTTCCCGGGCGCACCAGCGAACAGGCCGGTGGAGACAAGGCCGGCGTGAAGGTGCGACTGACCCAGGAGGACGTGGAACGAATTCAGGAGACGGTGCCGGGGATTCTGCGTGTGGCTCCTACGGTGGATAAGACGGTGCCGGTGCAGAATGAACTGCATAGCTTCAGCTGGGACGTTACGGGGATCACGCCGGAGTTGCAGTCCATTCAGAAGATGGATATCGCTGAGGGCCGGGAGTTGACGGACGCCGACGTGCAGCAACGGGCGCACGTTGCGATCATTGGGTCAGAGGCGAAGACAAAACTTTTTTCCGGTCTGTATGCGATTGGGGAGAAGATACGTTTGAATGGCGTGAGCTTCGAGGTGGTTGGCGTGTTGACGCCGAAGATGCAGGAGGGCGATGACAGCGACATCAACCGCGCGGTGAATGTGCCCTTCACAACAATGGGCGACATCAAGGACACGAAATATCTTGACGGCATCTGGATGGATTACAAGGGCGACCCAAAGGTGGTGGAGCAGGCGCTGCGCAAGACGCTGGCAGCGGCGCATCACTACAGGGCGACCGACCGGCGCGCAGTTTTTGTTGCGAACATTATGGAACAGCTGACGCAATTCCGGATTATCTCACTCGGGTTGCAGGTGCTGCTCTTGTTTATCGGTGTGCTGACACTGGGAATTGCGGGGATCGGCCTGATGAATATCATGCTGGTGAGTGTGCAGCAGAGAACGCGTGAGATTGGGGTGGAGAAGGCTCTGGGCGCGCGAAAACGGCATATTCTGCTGCAGTTTCTTGCAGAGGCGGTGGTGATTTCAGGAGTTGGCGGGCTGGGCGGCATCGCGCTGGCGTATACGATTGCGAGAGTCGTCGGCAAGATTACGTTCTATAGCGCGCTCGCCTCGCATGCGGATGCCGGCGACATTCACCTGATCATCTCTCCGAATATCGTGGTGGTGGCGACGGTGGTCCTCGTGATTGTGGGGACGGTCAGCGGAATGATTCCGGCGATCAAGGCGTCGAATCTGGACCCGATTGAGGCGCTTCGATATGAATAACAGCCGCTAGGGATGGGCAGCGGGCTTGTAGATGAGACCGATGACGATACCCACGATGATCCATTGCACAAAATATGCGATTGACTGCTGGATGGTCAGCTTGAGGCCTATGTTCAGGTTGACGTAGTTGTGTACGACAAAAGAGCCGATGGCAAAGACGCCGATGAGCGCGCCAAAGCGCGCCCCTTCAACGACGCCTGACCCGCCGGAGTAGACCATCGCGTAGAGCACTGCGATTGCAACGAGCGCAACGAACATGGCGAGCATGCCGAAGGGCATTGTGCTCTTGATGCCTTCCTGGGAGCGATAGACAGCGGGATATTTCGCGAACTCCGAACGGAGCCAGGGAAGAAGGCCGAAGAGAATGCCGCCGTAGATGAAGTAGGCGACGAAAGCGCATAGAGATGCGAGGGCGAGACGCGCGAAGTTCATGGCAAATCGTTATACATGCGTGTCGGCGACGGCACAATAACTTGAGAACGATTCGATATCGTGCCTCCCCGCATGTGCGGGCAGGGGTCTAGTTATCGGTGCGCTGGCATTTATACGGGGTTTGCATCGAGGCGCGAGCTTCGTTGACTGCACCCTGGGTATTGTCGTTGCTCTGGACGGCGAGGCGATACTCGTTGACTGCGCGATCACGCTGGCCGGAGCAATCGAAGATGCGTGCCAGTTCGATGTGGCTCCAGACCTCAACCCATTTGGGGTCCCCGTCGCCGCGCAAGGCGTCGCGGAAGGAGTTCGCGGCGGACTGGAAGTTGCGCTGCATGAAGAAGATCTCGCCGATACGGTATGCGGCAAGCGAGCTGTTCTTATTGGCATCGAGCGCCTTCTGGTATTCGATCAGAGCGGCAGTCAGGTCTCCCTGAGCGACCTGCTGTTGCCCGCGCAGCACGGCGACACGCACAGCCAGATCGGGTGTGCTCTTTAAAAGCCAGTTATCAGGATCGATGCTGATCCGGCGCGGCCTGCCGAAAGTTTCGATGGAATAATGCGAGTCGGAGCCGGAGACGTCGACGCGGCGGATCTCGGTTTTGCCGTCGGTTTCGATGCGCAACTCGACCGGCATGCGGAAGAGGTCGAGGTCCTGGTCGATGCCGCCGATGGTGCGGAAGCCCTTGTTGTCACCGAGGCGGAAGACGGAATACTTATTCGTGAAGGCGGGAGCTCCGGTCCCGTCGAGCCACTGTGCAAAGAAGGAGGTCAGTTCGAGGGTGGACTGAGCCTGTGCAATGGTCTCAACGTTCGAGGTATGGATGGATTTGTCAGCAAATTGCGTGAGCAGCGCACGAAGGAACTTGTTGAAGACCTCATCGCCCATCTCCCAGCGGAGCATGTGGAAGACCATCGCTCCTTTCTCAAGTGTCATGGACTGGAACTGCGGGGAGAATGGATCGAGGCGGCCGAGAGTGGTCAGGGGATCGGTGTCGTAGGCCAGCGCGCCGGCGGAGATGTCCGTAATGGCGGAATCAAAGGCGTTCTTGCCGGCGGAGTCTTCGAGATACATCAGCTCGGCGTAGCGCGACATGCCGTTGGTAATCCATGCATCGTTGAGCGTGGCGGGCGAGATCTGGCTGCCCCACCACTGATGAGCCAAGGTGTTCGAAAGCAGGCGCTGCTCGTTGCGGGCGGTGATGCGCCCTCCTGCGATGGCGGCGATCTCCGGCGCCCAGGCTGCGGAGACCGCGTCGTCGGGCAGCTCGACGAGGTTGATGCGTGTGGATTCGGGCTGGCCGAAGGTGCCGGACATGTAGAGATACTGGCGTTCGGCGGTGCTGGCGAAGTCGTGCGCGGCTTCCTTACGTTTCTCGGTAACGAAGACGCGCATGTTTCCTGCGTTAACGGGTTCAAGGAATTTGCCGGCGATTATGGTTCCGGGGAAGCCCGGCTTGGCCCATTTGAAGGTGAATTCGGTGCGGTTGCCCGGGAGGCTCTTTTGCGCGGCGACTCCGCTGCCGGAGCCGACGACACGCTCATCGCCTGGGACGCGGATGTGCATCTCCGCGGTAAAGCGGTTGGTGAACAGGCCCGTCATGGGGAACCAGCGTCCGGGATAGAGCAAGATGCTGATCGGATCTTCGACTGAGGCGAGCTTGATGCCTTCGACAGGGCTGGTATCCGCACCTTTGAGCGCACCGGAGTACTCGAAGTGAAAGGTGGTCGATGTACCTTTGGGCAGCGGTGTGGTCAGCGTTAACCGCACTGTGTTGTTGTTGGTCAGGCGCTCATATTGCAGCGGTTTGCCCTGCTGGTCGGTAGCCTTTGTGACCTGAAGGCCGTTGTTCAACTCGAAGGTGGGGTTAATCAGCTCTTCGAGCGCGGTAAAGGTGACGTCGGCGGTCGCGGTCAGACGGTTCACGGCAGGATCGAGGTCCGCGTTGATGACGTAGCCGGTAATCTGCATCTGGACGCGGACAGGCGCCGCCCAGGCGGTCATCGTGAGGAGGCATAGTGGAAGGATCGCGTACGGAATTCGAAGAAAACGGGAAAGAGGGGACATGCAACTAAAGTTCCTCAAAGCATCATGGTATAGCCCACAACCCTATTAGACGCCTGCCGGGGCTTTTGGGCCACTTGCCGGATGCTTTTCCGGTAGCAGCGCATCAACGGCATCAGCGACTTGCTGGATGGAATCGACCCCGGTGGACGGCAGCAGGGCACGTCGCACCTCGGCCAGATCGGCGATCATCCGGGAGCGCTCTGGCGTATCTCCAAGCAAAGGCAGCAGGGCAGCGGCGATATTGGCGGCGGTGAATTGGTCCTGAAGGAGCTCTGGAACGATACGCCGGCCGGCGATGAGGTTGACCATGGCGATGGGAAGATTGTCCTCGCAATCGGATTCGGGTGGATTCCATATCTCTCGCGGGTAGCGAACGAGACATTTGGCCAGCCGGAAGGTAAGAGCGGAGACGCGATAGACCACGACAAACGGGTTGCCGATCACGGCAGCCTGCACCGTAGCGGTCCCGCTGGCAACGACGGAGGCGCGGGCGTGAAGAAGCGCTTCGCGAGCGTCAGGGACGAGGGAGATATTGAGCAACTTCAGGGCGGCATCCGCATTGGCTGGGAGCCACTCATCGTGGCCGGAGATGGCTTCGGCGAGTTTTTTGCGGTCAATGGTGGACGCGACCGGCAGAAGGAAGTTGCACTTCCTCGGAAGCCTGTAGGTTAACTCGACGAGCGTGTCGAGATTTGCGGTGACCTCCTTCCACCGGCTGCCGGGAAGCAGGGCGACCCACGGTTTTGCCGCATCCAGGCCGTAGGTGGCGGCATATCCATCGCGCGAGATAGTAGGCCGCGGAAGCTGCGCGAGGGGATGACCTACAAATTCCGCATTCACGCCTCGCGCGCCGTAGAAACGCTGCTCAAAGGGGAAGATGACCATCATGCGATCGACGCGCTGCTGCACCCAGCGCAGACGGCGGCGCTTCCACGCCCAGAGCTGCGGGCTGACGAAGTAGACGACGGGGGTGTTGAGTTTTTTCAACTCGCGAGCGAGGCGGAAGTTCACATCAGGGAAATCGATCAGAATAGCCACATCGGGGCGGCGCTTCCTGATGGAAGAGACGAGTCTTCGATAGGAGCTGTAGACGCGCGGAGCATGGCGGATGACCTCGGTGATGCCCATGTGAGCTACATCCTCGGCGCGAACGATGCGATCAAGGCCGGCGTCCTCCATCTCGCGGCCACCGAGGCCGAAAAAGGTGGCGCCCGGGTGGCGGGTTCGCAGTTCGGTGATAAGCTGCGCGCCGTAGTGGTCGCCGCTGGCCTCGCCTGCAGAGAGAAAGATGTTCGAATTGGACAGGTTATCGATGCAACCAGTGTAGATTTTCTTCAGGGAATTGTATGGCACAAACTGCAGCAAAAAAGTTCAGGGCAGTGCTCGAACCCTTACCCGGAGGCCTTGGCTGGGTGGTGGCGTGGCTTCCATTCGATGTGGAGGCCGCGTGGAAGAAGATGGTAAGGCTACGGGTGAAGGTAGAGGTGGGCGGCCAGGTCTTCCGTACCTCGCTTTTTCCTGGCGCACAACGAGCCGGGCACTTTGTCCTGGTCAATAAGAAGATGCAAAAGGCGGCCGGGGCCAAGGTTGGGGCGATGGTCGACTTTACGATCGAGCCTGATCTTGAGGAGCGTACGCCAGAGATTCCAACCCAGTTGGCGAAGATTCTGAAGAAGCAAAAGAGGCTGGCTAAGTGGTACGAAGGCCTGAGCGAGTCGACACGGTGGGATATTGCGAAGTGGATCGACAGTGTCAAAAACGAGGAGGCACGCGAGCGGCGCGCCGAACAGATGGCGGAACGGCTGATGATGACGATGGAGGGCGAAAGGGAGCTGCCCCCTGTAATTGATGTGGCGTTTCGTGCGACCCCGGCAGCACGCAAGGGTTGGGAGAAGATGACGGCGGTTCAGCGAAGGTCCAACCTGCTTGCCGTCTTTTATTATCAAAGCCCCGAGGCTCGCGAGAAGCGCGTCAAAAAAGTGGTAGAAGATTGTCTGAAGGTGGCCGGCAGATGAGGGAAGCGGTCCTCTCGGTGGTGTTGACGATCGTCAGCCGCTTGCTGCTGCGCAGGGACAGGCTGAACGGGACGAGGACCCGTATGCTGCGGGCATTCACTTTCGCCGACCAGCGAATCGTCATTACCAGCAACGGGAGACGTCTGTCCGCGGTCTATGTCTCGGCGGGCGACAATACACCGTCAGTATTGATCTGCCATGGTATCGGCGAACTGGTCGAATACTGGGGTGGCGTGCAGGCGTTGCTTCAGGAGATGGGCGTCTCTTCGCTGGTTTTCAACTATTCGGGCTATGGGGAAAGCTCTGGATATATAAGTGCCGCACATTGCGAGGAGGACGCGATTGCCGCTTATGGCGCGCTTGAGGCGCGGGGCCATCGGTCCATCGTTCTGTTGGGGTTCTCTCTTGGCAGTGCGGTAAGCGGCGCGGTGGCATCACGCCTCGAGGTGAATGGATTGGTGCTGTGCGAGGGATTTTCGACGCTGCGTGAGGCCGGAGCTGCAATGGGTTTTCCCCGGTGGCTGACCAACGCGGTGCCTGGCACGTGGGAGACGATTCGTCGAGTGCGCGAGCTTCAAATTCCTGTGCTGGTGGTTCACAGCGACAAGGACGATCTGTTTCCGTTGACGATGGCGAATCGAGTGTATGAGGCAAGCGGTTCGCGCGCCAAGATGATTGTGGTGCAGGGCTTGTCGCACAATGCTCCAATCTTTACGCCAACGCTCGCCTATTGGCAGCCGATTGTGCAATGGATCAAGCGAATCTTTTCGGAGGTCGAGACAGGAAAACCCCCGGTGGCGGGCCAGGTCAGTCCGCGCTGAGTGGTTCGAGCGGTGTGGGGGCGTCGCTGCCGGTTCCCAGCTCTTGATCCTTGTATTGCAGCTGATAGAGCTTCCAGTAGAGCCCACGGTGTGTCAGGAGCTCCTGATGTGTGCCTTTCTCGCGGAGTTGGCCTTTGTGCATGACGAGAATCGTGTCGGCGCGCTGGATGGTAGAGAGCCGGTGGGCGATGAGGATAGAAGTGCGGCCGGTGATCATGCGTGAGAGAGCGAGGCGGACGCGAAGCTCGGTGTCGGTGTCGACCGAGGACGTTGCCTCGTCGAGAATCAGGATTCCAGGATCGTGAGCGAGTGCACGGGCGAAGCTGATAAGTTGCTTCTGTCCTGTGGAGAGCGTGGCGCCGCGTTCACGCACGGGCTCCGAAAACTTGAGCGGCAGGGTGCGGATGAAGTCGCCGATGTTGACCTCGTCGCAGGCCAGTTCCAGACGCTCGTCTGTAATCCACGAGGAGCCGAGGCGAACATTATCGGCGATAGTGCCGGAGAAGAGGAACGGGTCCTGAAGGACAACACCGAAGCGCTGGCGTAGCTGCTTGAGGTCCTGCTCGCGCACGTCGACGCCGTCGACCAGGATGCTGCCGCGCTGAATGTCGTAAAAGCGCATCATCAGGCTGGTGATGGTGGTCTTGCCTGCGCCGGTGTGGCCTACGATTGCCGCGGTTTCGTCGGGTTCGACGACGAAGCTGACACCCATCAGGATCCATTCGATGTCGGCAAAGGTGCGGAGGTCTTCGTCGGTTGCCGTTGCGATGCGTGCTTGTTGGGCATCATCGAGTTTCTGATAAGTAAACCAGACGTTGTGGAACTCGACGCGGCCGGATCTGTCTCCGGCGATTGGATGCGCGGGAGAGACGATGGTCGGCTCTGTGTCGAGCAGCTTGAAGATGCGCTCGCTGGCGGCCATTGCAGCCTGCAGTATGTTGTACTTGTCGCTCAGATCCTGGATCGGGCGGAAGAAGCGCTGCGCGTATTGGATGAAGGCGATGAGAATCCCAAGGGTGACACCGCCGAAGATTGAGTTGCGAAGTCCGTTGGGATAGCCAGCGTTGCGTAGAACGGCATCGCCTCCGAACCATAAGACGAGAGCGATGGCTGTGGAACTGAGGAATTCGACGATGGGGTAATAGAGCGCGTAGGCGAAGATAGCATCGGACCACGCCTTTTTGTTTTCGGCGTTGACGGCGGAGTAGTCGTTGAAAGCGCGCTGCTCGCGGTTGAAGAGTTGCACGACGGGCATGCCGGAGACGTACTCCTGCGTGAAGGAGTTGATACGCGCAGTGGCGTGGCGCTGGCGACGATAGCTGTCGCGAACGTGGCGGCGGAAGATACGCGTGACGTAAAGAATTGCCGGGATGACCGAGATGGCCAGCAGAGCCAGCGGCCAGCTCATCCGCAGCATGATGATGACGATGAAGGCGAGAACAAAGACATCTTCGAAGATTGCGAGCACGCCCGAGGTGAACATCTCGTTGAGCGCGTCGACGTCTGAAGTGACCCGTGTGACGAGCCTGCCAACAGGGTTATGGTCAAAGAACGCAGGCGCCATGCGCTGCAGGTGGCGGAAGATCTGGCTGCGCAAGTCGAACATGATCTTCTGTCCGGTCCACTGCATGGTGTAGGTCTGGAGAAATTCGAGAAGATATGTGACGAGCAGCGCGCCAAGATAGAGGAGCCCAATCTGCGTAACGCCGTTCATTGGGTCGCGATTGAGGTGGCGTGCTAGCCAGGAGAGATTCGCCGGTGGCGTATCCGACATGTAGGCGTCGACGGCAACCTTGACCAGATACGGTCCCATCACGTCGCTGCCGGCCTTGAAGATGATCGAGAGGGCCGACAAAATGACCTGAATCTTGTAGGGACGGAGGTACGTCAGCAGCCGGCGCATCAGATGTCTGTCGTAAACCTTGCCTACGACCTCGTCATCCTGCGGCGATTTTTTAGCGGGTTCCTGCTTCGCGTCGTTCGACTTCTGTTCGTCTGCCATGTCCGCTAACTATTTTAGATGTTTATGGCAGAGGTGGGATTCCGAATCCTGCTGAAACTATGGCGTTACTTTGACCGACACTGCGCCGAGCACGGCTCCCTGGCCGTTCTGCTGGGCGAAGACGATAAGGCGCATCTCGCCCGGTTTTGCATCCCCGGGTGCCTTCAGGTTGATTGAGAGCGGACCCGACTGGAGGTTCTTCAAGCTGCCAACGCGCTGCAGACTCCGGACGACGCCGACGTGCTGAAGCCGGTGGCCGCCGTTCTCGCCGCCGCGAACATCGGTCGTATCTGCCGGGTCAACCAACGCGGCGTAGAGGTCTGCCTGTGGTTCGGTCGTCGACGAAGCGGTGAGTGAGAGGGACGCAGAGATTTTGCGTCCGTCCACGACTGGCTGCGAGAGCGTCAGTCCGAGGGCCGGGCTTTGCGCAGCGTGTTGGATGGCGCGAAGAGCACGCGCGGCATCGTTGCCGACGAACTGATCGGTACCGTCGACGATCATCTGCGGCGTGTAAGCACCATCCTTGACATGCAGGCGCGTGCTGTAGTCGGTTTGACGCTCGGTGTACTGGTGGGATGAGAAACGGTCGTGCCATCCGCCGTTGTCCCAGTAGTCGACGTGTTCGCCGAGGACGATAATCTCTGCGTTCTCGACGGGTTGATCGTGGTCGAGCTTCGCCAGCAGAGCATCGGCAGGTGGGCAGCTTGAACAGCCCTCGGAGGTGAACAGTTCAACGAGAACCGGTGTACGGCTCGGCTGCGAGGTTTGCGCGATGCCGGACCCGGAGGCGGCGGCGAAGAACCCCGACGCGATTACGCCAAAGGTAGCGAGACGGAGTGGTGTCATGGAAGCCGACCTCTACGGTATTAGAGTCGCCGATTGAGATTAAGTTACACCCCGGGAAGGAATGTCCATGAAACAATTGTGTAAGGCTGTTATTCGAATGGTCGAACCTGTTGGCATCTACATCTCGGTACCGTTCTGCAAGGCAAAGTGTACCTTCTGTAACTTCGCATCGGGTGTCTTCGGCGAAGAACGGATGCGGCGTTACGTGGATCGCCTCTGCACAGAGATTCGTGGAGCCCATGCTGCGGCGATTCGTAAGGGTGCGTTGCTGTCACGCGTTGCCGATACGATCTACTTTGGCGGTGGAACTCCGAGCCTGTTGTCCGCGAATCAGTTTAAGCAGATATTCCAGAGCGTGCGGGGAGAGATCGATATTGCTGCGGGCGCGGAGATTACGCTGGAGTGTGCTCCGGGACAGCTCTCTGAGGAGACGCTCGACGGGCTTCTGCAAGAGGGGATGAATCGCGTCAGCTTCGGCGTGCAGTCCTTCGTGGACAAGGAGAGTGCTGCTGTTGGACGTCTGCACACGGAGCGCCAATGCGAGGCGGAGCTTGTCCGAGTGCGTAACGCGGGCGTGAATGACATCAATATTGACCTGATCGCCGGGTTGCCTTATCAGACCTCGGAGACTTGGCGTTATTCGGTTGAACGTGCGATTGCGAGTGGGGCGCCGCACCTCAGTGTGTATTTGTTCGAAGTCGACGATGAGTCGCGGCTTGGACGTGAGGTGCTGGAACATGGGACTCGTTATGGAGCGGCCGCGGTTCCAGGAGAAGATGAAGCCGCTGAATTTTATCAGGACGCGTGTTCCGCGCTTGAAGTAGAAGGTGTACTTCAATACGAGATTTCGAACTTCGCGAGGGATGGCCACTGTTCACGCCACAACCTCAAATACTGGCTGCGTAAGCCTTACATTGGCTTTGGCCTTGATGCTCACTCGATGCTGACTGCGGACTCGACAGCTCTGCGGTTTGCCAACACGAGCGATCTGGACGAATATCTTGGCGCTGGGGACGACCGAAACCCCGTTTCCTCTTTTCGAATCGGCATCGCGTGTCGAACACAAGGTCGACATCATCGGTCGCGATCAAGCGTTTGAGGAGTCGTTCTTTCTTGGGCTACGATTGAACGAGGGCGTCGATCTCGACCGCTTGCGCGATCAGTTTGGCGATGACTTGCTCGGGGAAACGATGCCGTCCCTGCTGGAGATTGAGGACGCTGGCCTTCTGGAACTGAGTTACGGCAACGCACGGTTGACTGCCCGCGGCCGTCTCACCTCGAACGAAGTCTTCAGTCGCTTGTTGATCGGTTCGGCGGCATAGAGAATCAATACACATAAAAATTCAGGAGAGAAGGAACATCATGATCGATCTGCGCAGCGACACTGTCACACGTCCAACCCCAGCCATGCGTGAGGCGATGGCCTCGGCCGAGGTGGGTGACGATGTCTACGGTGAGGACCCAACGGTCAACCGCCTGGAGAGGGAAGCAGCCGAGGTCTTCGGTCACGAGGCTGCGATCTTCGTTCCCACGGGCACGATGGGCAACCAGATCGCGATCCGTCTGCACACCCAGCATGGGCGGGAGGTTATCTGCGAGGCACGGTCGCACGTGCTCGATTGGGAGATGGCGATGATGGCGGCGTTCTCCGGCTGTCTGGCGCGGACGGTTGCAGCGGATCGAGGCATCCTGACGTGGAACCATATCAAGCCCGCAATCGGAGCGAAGATTTACTACCGCGCGCAGACCGCCCTGGTATGCCTTGAGAACACGCATAACATGGCTGGCGGTACGGTGACTCCGCTTTCGGTGCTGGAAGAAGTTTGGGCTGGCGCGAAAGAAGCTGGCCTTCCCGTACATCTCGATGGGGCGCGTGTGTTCAACGCGGCAACGGCGTTGGGAATCAGCGTGGCGAAGCTGACAAGCGGCTTCGATACCGTGATGTTCTGTCTCTCCAAAGGGCTTGGCGCTCCTGTCGGCTCGATGCTCGTCGGCAGCAGAAAGGCTATCGAGCAGGCGCGCATTCACCGCAAAGCGCTCGGAGGAGGTATGCGGCAGGCGGGTGTCCTTGCCGCGGCGGGCCTCATCGCGCTCCATGAGATGCCGAAGCGTCTTGCCGAGGACCACGACAATGCGCGTCTTCTGGCGAATGCGGTTGCCGCAAAACCGAAGGCCGCGGAGATCGATCTCGAAGCCGTACAGACCAACATCGTCATCTTTAAGCTCCGAGGCAACGAGCAGGAAAGCGTCGGCGATGCTGCGGCGTTCACAGCAGCGTTGAAACAGAAGGGTGTGCTGGTAAGTGCGATCGGCCCGCACTCGATTCGCTTTGTCACTCACTACGACGTTGACCGTGCAGCCTGCGAGAAGGCGGCTGCGATCGTCTCGGAAGAATTGGAGCGATTGACGACTTAGTCGCCGCCGGCAGTCAGAGTGGGAGTCGCGGCCAGAAACACTAAAATTACACTTAAATGTACGTCCTGTTTGACTTCCGGTTTCCACCGTACGATTCATCGTACGTTCGCAATCTTCCGAAGCTGTTGCGATAACCTGATGTTAATGAAATCGTGAGTTCGATCGAGGTTTACGAATAGTGAGTCAGACGATATTTGTCCTGGAAGATGACGTCGATATCTCCCGCCTGGTGCAGTATCACCTTGAAAGTGCCGGTTTTACTGTTCGTTCCTATCTGGCGATCAGCCAGATACTTTCTGACGCTGAGCGCCAACCACCGGCACTATTTCTGCTTGACATCATGGTCCCGGGCGGCGATGGTCTTGACCTTTGCCGCAGGCTTCGCCAGAACCCTACGCTCAGCGTAATTCCGATTATTTTTTTGACGGCGCGCGCTGCTGAGAATGACCGGGTTCACGGTCTCGAGATGGGTGCAGACGACTACATCACCAAGCCGTTCGCAACCCGTGAACTGGTGGCGCGAGTCAAGGCGGTTCTGCGCCGCTTTGAGCGACCCAGTTCTCCCTCCATCCTCAAGTTTGAGAACGTCGAGATCGACGCCGGCGCGATGCAGCTTCGCGTCAACGGCGACCTAGTTACGACGACCGCAACGGAGTTCCGGCTTCTCGATTATCTGGCTCGGCATCCGGGTCGCGTCTTCAGCCGGGACCATCTGCTCGACGCCGTATGGGGCGACGCCCGCTTCGTGACCCCACGCTCGGTTGACGTCTATGTTCGGCGCATCCGCGAAAAGATCGAAGCCGATGCCGAGATACCGCGTTATCTCAAGACGATGCGCGGGGCAGG
Organism: uncultured Acidobacteriaceae bacterium; assembly: GCA_963770055.1. GTDB lineage: Bacteria > Acidobacteriota > Terriglobia > Terriglobales > Acidobacteriaceae > Edaphobacter. Next base: position 634,203 of record CAVYOC010000006.1, on the reverse strand, counting down.
CTATCGCTTCGAGATTCCGAAGGGCGTGCCGGCGTAGGCGAAGGGGCAGCTTGTGACGCGTGGTCTCTTCTTTTCGTTTTTCCTCCGCATCACGATCGCGCTCGCCGTCGTGGTGGCGATGCGGCTGTGGTTCAACCCGCGCGGCTGGGTTCTCGAAGCCGTGATTATCGTGGGGTGGGCTGCCCTCAACGCGTATCTGCTTGCGCGTTCCGTGCGGCGAAACATCGCGGGCCTTGAGCAATCGACCTCGGCGATTCCTGAGCGTCACGTGGGCGTCATCGCTCCTTCCTACAGTGATTTCGATGGTCTGGCTCGCGCCGTCTCTGTTGCCTCCGACCACGTCGAACGCGCGCTCAACGACGCCTCAGAGAGCCGCCGTCAGCTTGAAGCCATGGTCGACAGCATGCAGAACGCTGTCGTGGCAGTGGATTCTGCCGCCCGCATCCTGTGGAGCAATCAACGCATGCAGCGGCTGATCATCGACACGTCGTCCGGGAGCGCTGTACGCATCGGCCACTCCCTTGTCCATACCGTTCGCGATCCGACTGTTCTTGAGTGCGTTCGCGTCACGCTCGAACAGCGCACAGTCAATGAAGCACGTTCAACATCGTTGGTTCCGGGCCGAATCTTTGAGGTCACCGCATCGCCTATGCCGGGTGGAGGCGCGGTCGCTGTTTTCCACGACATTACTCGCATCGAACAGGTTGAGCGAACGCAGCGTGATTTTGTGGCCAACGTCTCCCATGAACTCCGCACTCCGCTCACCTCCATCAGTGGCTATGTCGAGACACTGCTCGACCACGAAGCTTCCCTGAGCAAAGAGGCGCGGGAGTTTCTCTCAACTATCCTAAAAAATGCAACCCGCATGAACCGTCTCACCGAGGATCTCCTCGTCATGGCGCGCGTGGAGTCCTCCGAGCAAGAGCTTCACCCTGTGCTGATTCCCGCCGATGTCCTCGTCCGGGATGCGGTTCAGGCGATGAGCGGTATGGTCAAGGACACCGATGCTGTCCTTGAGATCGGCGAGATTACCACGGCCGAGGTCGTCGCCGACACCGACGCCATCCTGCAGGTGCTCAGCAACCTTATTGAAAACGGGATCAAATACGGCAAGCCACGCAACGCACCGAACTGCCGGGTGATCGTAAGCGCGCGGGAGATCTCAGAGCCCAACGGCTCCTATGGCCCGGGCGGTGTGGTCGAGTTCAGTGTGCGCGACTTCGGCCCCGGAATTGCTTCCGAACATTTAAATCGCATCTTTGAACGCTTCTATCGTGTCGACAAGGCCCGTTCGCGGGAGTCCGGCGGTACCGGTCTGGGCCTCGCAATTGCTCAGCACACGGTCCAGAACCATGGTGGTTCCATACGTGCCGAGAGCGAATTGAACGCCGGGAGCACTTTTCTCTTCACTCTGCCGAAAGCTTTATCTCCTGCATCTCCTACGGAATAACGGCGTTTTCACTCGCGTGTAACCTTCCCGTAACAATGCCCCCTCAAACTCAATAGGAGATGTATTGATGGATTGCATAAATCGATGCATTTTCCGAGGGGGAAGTGTGAATTTGAAATTCATTGCTGCAGGTGTCTTGGCACTCGTAACGGTGGGAGCGGGTGCGCAGAATCTCAACGGGGCGGGAGCGACTTTTCCGTATCCCATCTATTCCAAGTGGTTTAGCGAGTATAAACAAGCGAATTCCAGCGTTCAGATCAACTATCAGTCCATCGGCTCAGGTGGCGGAATTCAGCAGGTCACCTCCGGCACCGTCGACTTTGGCGCTTCCGACGTCACCATGACGGACGATCAGATCGCCAAGGCCAAGGTCAAGGTGATGGCGATTCCAACCGTTCTCGGTGCTGTAGTGCCTGTTTACAACGTGCCGGGAATCAGCAAGGAGCTTAACTTCTCAGGCGACGTGATTGCCGACATCTATCTGGGTAAGATCCTCAAGTGGAATGATGGCCGCATCGCGAAGGATAATCCTGGAGTCAGCCTGCCCGATAAGCCGATCCTTCCTGTGTACCGATCCGAGGGTAGCGGAACGTCCTTCATCTTTACGGACTTTCTCTCGAAGGTGAACTCGGATTTCAAGAGTCAGGTGGGCGCCGGCGCGGCAGTGAAGTGGCCCATAGGAATCGGCCAGAAGGGAAATGAAGGCGTCGCCGGGATGGTGCGCCAGTCACCATACTCGTTCGGGTATGTTGAGCTTATCTATGCCGAACAGAATAAGATGTCTTTTGGTTCGGTGAAGAACTCCTCCGGCAAATTTGTGAAGGCAAGCACCGCGGGCGTCACGGCTGCTGCTGCTGCTGCTGCCAAGAACATGCCCTCCGACTATCGCATCTCCATCACAAATGCTGCAGGTGCGGACTCGTATCCGATCTCCAGCTTTACCTGGTTATTGGTCCCGACTCAGTCTACTGACGCTGCGAAGACAAAGGCACTCGCCGGCTTCCTCAACTGGATGCTGGATCACGGTGAGGCGGAGGCCGCTTCGCTCTCTTATGCTCCACTACCGAAGCAGGTACAGGACATGGTGAGGAAGACTATCGCAACCATTAAATAAATCACATGCCGCACGGACGGACGACTCATCCGCTCCGTGCGGCCTCTTTTTTTCTTCCGGTCCAGAACCCATATCCAACGCAATCGACTGACAAATTGAATTGATTGAAAATAAGATTGTGCTCTCCACCCGAATGACGAACGAACAAGACTCCAGGTCGTCGCAACCTGTGCCCCCTATCCTTCCCAACTCGCCTGCAGCGGAAATGCCGAACGAGGCATTGTCGCCGGCTGATGCAGCCCCCTCGCAGATCCGTGATTTCCTCAGCAAACGCGGAAGCGGACGCATTGCCGACAATAGCTTTGCCGCCGTTATGCTTCTCTGCGCGTTGAGCATCTTCGCGATTGTTCTTTTCATCCTCAGCATTCTGATTGTTCGCTCTCACCTGAGTCTGACGCAGTTCGGATGGAGTTTCTTCACTCGTTCGGCGTGGGACCCCGTCACCGGCGACTTCGGCGCGCTTCCTTTTATCTACGGCACCCTTGCCACTTCGTTTCTTGCCCTGCTAATGGCTGTGCCGCTGGCGCTCGGCGTCGCGATCTTCCTGACGGAACTTTGTCCCCAACCGCTGCGGGCTCCGATCTCTTTTCTTACCGAGCTGTTGGCGGCCATTCCAAGCGTCGTCTACGGCCTGTGGGCGGTCTTCGTGCTTGTGCCTCTTATGCGTGACACCATCGGCCCGTTTCTCGTCAAATTTTTCGGCTGGACGAGCTTGTTTGATGGGCCAAACTTCGGCGTCGGCCTGCTGACTGCAAGTATGATCCTTGCGATCATGATCCTTCCCATCATCTCTTCACTGACGCGTGACATCATGAACGCGGTACCCATCAGCCAGCGCGAAGCTGTTCTTGCCCTGGGCGCCACACGATGGGAGATGATTCGCATTGGAGTTTTGCGTAACTCACGTATCGGTATCGTCGGTGCTGTCATGCTCGGCCTGGGACGCGCTCTGGGAGAGACGATGGCCGTCACCATGGTCATCGGCAACCATCCGAACATCGGCAAATCGCTCTTTGCGCCTGCCAATACTCTCGCCAGTGTGATCGCAGGGGAATTTTCCGAGGCCACCAGCGATCTTTATCTGAGTGCGCTTATCGAGATCGGCCTCGCTCTCTTCCTTGTCACCATCGTCGTCAACGCAATCGCGCGGCTTATGGTCTGGGCGGTCACACGCGGCGCTCCGGCACGGGTGCACTGATATGAGCACACAACCCCTCAGCACTCCACCCAGACGCGTAGACTTTCGGACGAGGTCGATGCGCATCAACTCGGCCCGCCGTACCGCGATGAACTATCTGATCGGCGCTTTGTCCATCCTCGCGACGGTTATTGTCATTCTGCCCCTGATTGCGATCCTCTTTTACCTCATCTACAAAGGTGCAAGCTCGCTCAACCTGGCCTTTTTCAGTCACATTCCGGCACCCGTCGGCGAGTCAGGCGGCGGCATGGCCAATTCGATTGTGGGCTCGGGAATCATTCTTGCGATCGCCAGTCTTATGGGAATCCCGATCGGCATCGCCGCGGGCGTCTATCTCGCTGAGTTTGGCCGTGGCAAGCCTCTTGGCACCGCAGTCCGCTTCACCGCGGATGTTCTCAATGGCGTTCCCTCCATCGTGATGGGCATCTCCATTTACTCTCTGATTGTCATCAGGCAAAAGCACTTTTCCGCACTGGCCGGAGGCGTGGCGTTGGCTATTATGATGGTTCCCACCATCACGCGCACAACAGAAGAGATGCTTGCGCTCGTTCCACATGCTATCCGCGAAGCTGCTCTTGGCCTCGGGGTCCCGAAGTGGCGTACAGCAATCTCCATCAGTCTGCGAACTGCTTCCCCTGGCATCATCACCGGCTGCATGCTGGCCTTCGCGCGCGTCGCAGGAGAGACAGCCCCGCTGCTCTTCACCGCCTTCGGCAACTCGTTCTGGAGTTTTAAGCTCAACGAGCCCATCGCCGCATTGCCCTTGCAGATTTACGTTTACGCGATTTCGCCGTACGACGAGTGGCACAGGCTCGCCTGGGCGGGATCGCTTGTTCTTATCGTTATGATTATGGTGTCCGTCACGCTAGTTCGCATCTTTGCCAACCGCGGCGCACTCAAGGGAGGAAGCTAGTGGGAGTCGGCATTCAAGTTGAGGATCTTAACGCGTGGTACGGAACGACGCACACCCTGCAGGATATCAACCTGCACATCCCTGCGAATCATGCGACCGCTCTCATCGGCCCGTCGGGCTGCGGCAAATCCACGTTTGTGCGTTGCCTGAACCGCATGCACGAGACCAATCCCATCGCCCGCGCAACAGGCGTCGTGAAGATGGGCGACGTCGACATCTACACTGAAGCCTCACCCGTCGAGATCCGCCGCCGCGTTGGCATGGTCTTCCAGCGGCCCAACCCGTTCCCGACGATGTCGATCTATGACAACGTCATTAGCGGCCTAAAGCTCAACGGCTTCCGCAACCGCCGCGTTCTCGACGAGACGGTCGAGCGTTCGCTTAAGCAGGCCGCGCTCTGGGAAGAGGTCAAGGACGACCTGAAGAAAAAATCCGGAGCCTCGCTCTCCGGCGGTCAGCAGCAACGCATGTGTATCGCCCGCGCGCTTGCTGTCGACCCTGAGGTTCTTCTGATGGACGAGCCCGCCTCCGCGCTCGATCCGGTCTCCACTTCGAAGATCGAAGACCTCATCTTCCAGCTCAAGAGTCAGTACACTATCGTCATCGTCACACACAACATGCAACAGGCAGCACGTGTTGCCGAAAATACAGGCTTCTTCCTCAACGGTAAGATGGTCGAGTTCGATTCCACGCACAAGATCTTTACGAACCCGAAGGATAAGCGAACAGAAGACTACATTACCGGGAGGTTTGGTTGATGCGCGTCAAATTTCATCAGAGCCTCGACGACCTCAAGGAGAAACTTCTCGTCATGGCCGGCATGGCCGAACAGGCCATCCAACGCTCCATAGAGGCCTATCGCACCCGCGATCTCTCCATCTGTGAACTGGTGTTCCGCGCAGAGCCCTCCATCAATCGCCTCGAGCGCGAGATCGACCAGATGGCGCTCGACCTCCTCGCCATGGAACAGCCAATGGCCATCGACCTGCGTTTTATTCTCTCGGTGATTCGCATCAACGCCGATCTCGAGCGCGTCGGCGATCAGGCCGTCAATATTGCCGTCCGTGTGCGCGAGATGGGCGCCTTCGCCAACATCGATCTCCCCGTCGACATTCCTAAACTTGCCGCGCTGGCTTCGGCGATGGTGCGCAAGGCACTCCAGGCATTTATAGAAGCTGACGCAGAGCTTGCAGGTTCCGTCCTTCTTCTCGACGACCAGGTTGATGAGATGAACGATGCCGCCTTCTACTCGTTGAGCGCGCTGATCAAGGAGAAACCGGAACTCACGCCGCAGTCGCTCAACGCGCTTATCATCTCCCGTAATCTGGAGCGCGTCGGTGACCACGCCACGAATATCGCCGAAGATGTTATCTTCTGGGTTCGCGGCGCCGACGTTCGCCACCACAGCCCAGCTACGAATCCGTAGTCGTCGCTTCAACCCCGGGTATCCACCACACCAGCCGCGACAGCATCGGATAGTACAACCCCACACGCAATTCGCTCACACCTGCACGGTCGCGCATCATCCGTGCGTACGTTTCCATCTGCGCCTCATACTTCGTACGTTCGCCGGCCAGAAACTCGTCCAGACCCTCACGCCCGTGCGTTGCGGTCTTATAGTCTACGATCCAGAGGTAGTCATCCCCGGTCTCAAGTGGCCTTTCTCCGGAAAAAAACACACGATCCAGTCGAACGCTGCTCCTCTCGTCACTCCAAGCAGTCAACGCAAACTCACTCATAGCGTTCTTATGCGGCTTCAATACCCAAAGGCCCTCCTGATCCTTCAGCATGTTGCTCAACGCTGTCGTTACTCGCGCAACATTTCGCTCGACAGCCGCCGGAGCTAGTCCATCCCCTCGCAGCACTGCTGCAATTCGCGAGGGCCAACCAACAACTTCGCGAACCAGAACCTCAACCCTGACACCTTCGGCAAGCCTCTTCGTCACCATCTCAGCAAACGAATGCACCACGTTGCCAAAGACGCGTGCCTCGAACGATCCCTCCGGTCTCTCAAACCTTACTAGATCTTTGTCGGAGTTTCCGTAGGGAAGTCTACGAGCCGCCGCTATTCGCGCCTCGGGCCGAAAGTTCAGCGGCAGACGCTTCAATATCGCTCGTTGGGTATTGTTATCCTCCTCCGCGACGGCAGCAATATCGCCGACGTAATCACCGGACACATCCTCAGGTGCAAAAGGAAGGGATCTGAGGAACATCTTCGTCGTGTCCCGCGACGCAGGCGAGACGCCGGAAAAGTGCCGTTCCGACACAGGCCACGCCGTTGCCAGAAGGCTTCCATACTCCCGTTCGACCTCTCCAGAGGCTTTCAACTTCGGCGACGCAAACAGGTGCAACTCCTCCCGTGCACGCGTACACGCTACATAGAAAAGCCGCGTTCTCTCGGCTGCATCTCTTGTCTTGGCGATATCTCTCAGCCACGCATTCAATTCTTTTGAACCTTCTCCACGCTCTGCGATCGGCGCAAGGACGATTCGTGCGGCCTTACTATCGACTGAATCGATCTCACTCCAGTTGAGAAGCTTCTCCCGATTCACCTGCGCACGCCTCTCCAGCCCTGGCACCAGGACTACGTCCCACTCCAGGCCCTTTGCTTTGTGGATGGTCAGGATATCGACAGCGCCTGGGACCGCAGTCGTTTCGGCGTACAAATCCTCCAGGCGATTTTTCAGCAGTACGAAATCGATTCCTCCCGCCTGCTCCTCGATATCATCCAGTAGTTGCAAATAGCGCCGCGCATTCGCTATCTCCTCAGCCGTCAAAAAAACATCGCCTCCAAGGGAACGCCACGTCCGCTCCACCAATTGAGCAGTCGTCAATTCACTTCGATGAGCCCACGCCTCCTGCAAAACAGACCACACGCGCATCAGCCGTGCGCAACCCTCTTCGCTCAGGAGATCGCGGCGCTCGCGAATAGCATCCTCAACACAGCGTTCCGCCCATTCCGGGTCGTCCGCTCCAGCCAGCACATGCAGATCGGCTACGCCTAACCCGCACCACGGAGCGTGCAGAACCGCAAACCATGCGACGCGGTCCGCAGGATGCAACAAGGACCGCGTCAAGGCAAACAGATCAAGTACCTCCTGCCGTTCACCCAGCGGCTCGATATCCACGGCACGGAAGGGAATCGCGCTCTTCACCCCATTCTTGAATTCCGACACAATCTCTGCGAGAACCTTTCTGCTCCGCACCAGCACTGCAATCTTCCATGGGTCGCTTCGCCCTTCGGGAAGCGGACGCGCGCGCCAGTCCTCAACGATGGCTCGCACCTGCTTCGCTTCCGTGCGTGCGAGCCTCAGCCTCTCCTTCTTCACATTCGCATCCGAATCCAGCACCTGTGGATGCCACACCACATTCTTCGCTCCACTCTTCGAATGCCCCCGCACAGCCTGCGCTTTTACGTACGGCACCTCTTCAACGCCCTCCACGCCGATCGCCGGCGAAAAGAGCACCGAAAAGTCTTCGTTCAATGCGTCCACCAAAGCACGCTGCGACCGGAAATTCGCCGTCAACCGCAAAGTCCCCAAAGGCAGATCGCCTAACATCTGCGTCTTCATCATGCGGACAAACCGCTCCACCCGAGCCTGCCGGAAGAGATAGATGGACTGTTTAGGATCGCCAACGAGGAACACCGTCTGACTCTGCCCATCCCATCCCTGTGTCAGCAGTTCAAGGAGCTCGTACTGGCTCGTCGAGGTATCCTGCATCTCATCCACCAGCAGATGCTGCAGTTTCATTCCCAGAGCAGCATTCAGATTCTCGACACCGCCCTCCTGCTCCAGAGCAGTCTTCGCCAGCAACCCAAGCTCGGCAAAATCACACTCGCCGCGACGCGCAAACACAAGTTGCAGCTCCGCCAGAGCCCGGCTCAGTACACGAAACAATGCCTTCGCCACGCTCCACTGTTCCGGTGGATACACAGCAGGGGGCAGGCACTTCACGCGATTGATCGCTTCCAGAATGTCTTCGTGTTCGCGTAACTCATCTACAAGTAATGCCAGGCGTGCGGCGTGCTCGCTCTCAAGTTCGAACTTCAGCCAGTTTCTCTGAAACCCCGAACGCCACTCGCCGCCACCGGTCGTGAGCAGATAGATCAATGCCTTCCAGTGATCGAGGTGCTTCGCGGTTGCTCCCGGAGTCTCATGCAATCCTGCGCACATCGCAATTGGCGAAGGTTCATCTTTGTAGCCCTCCGCGTGTCCCATCTCACCGGCCAGGGAGGCCAATTCCGTCAGGATGCCCTCGGGAACGCTTTGGGAAAGCCGCATCAATCCTTCGCAGATGGCTTCCTCCAGGGCACGCTGCAATTGAGGCAGAACTTCGGCATCAAGAAACTCATCGGTCATCTCCACGCGACCCAGCAGCGGCACCAGCTCTCCCCACTGGTTCCTGAGCGGAAGCATTTCCATGAGCAGCCGCTCGCAATCCGCCATGCTTCCATCGCGATGCAGCAATACCGTCCGCAGGGCTGCATCCAGGTCCGCATCGTTGCCCCCAAGCTGCATCAGCGTCTGTCGCGCAGCCTCGCGGTACATCGGCGTCGCATCTTCCACGGGAGTCTGACGTCCGCCGCCTCCAGACAACACAGGAAGCGAACGTGCAATCTCGCCGCACACCGAATCAATCGTGCGAATCCTCAACCGCCGCGGATGCTCCAGCAGCTTCCATCCCAAGAGCGCATCGCGCTGTAACACGGCCTCCGCTAATCTCCGCGTCTCGTGAGCAAATGCGGAGTCATTGTTCAACACATCGCCCCGCGCAGCTTCTTCAAGTTGCTCGACCACACGCTCCCGCATCTCCCCGGTGGCCTTTACGGTAAACGTAATCGCCAGCACCTGCTCCGGTTGTTCCACGCTCTCATCGGCCAGCAGCTTTAGATAACGTTGAATCAGCAAACCTGTTTTCCCGGAGCCTGCGGGTGCCTCAACGATCCATGACTGGCGCACATCCAGCGCACGCTCGCGTTCCTGCCAATCCGGCGGCAGCGTCTCCTCGCGTGGGCGAAGATTTTTTGAAACGACGACAAGATCAGCCACCGCTCACCTCGTTTATCGCCGCATCGTCCTCGTCACTCGCTTTCTTCAAGCGACAGCACATCAAGGCGGCAAAGCAGTCTCTGTGCGCAGCGCTCGCACGTCGTCGGATAGTTCTTCGGATAAACACGCGCGTCACCGGAGTGAAACTCCTCCGCCAGATTCACAAGCACCTGCCGCCATCGTTCCACTTGCGCCTCAAGCGTCGCCGCTTCCCTTAGTCTGGTGGATTTGCCTGGCAAAATGCCGGCCCCGACGGAATAGCCCTTCAATTCTCGCCCCTCATTCGCGCGCACCAGGCCAAAGGCAACTCCCTTCAGCCTGCCCTCGGACAAGATCGCATACAGGGGAAGCTGCGGTGCGTCCGGTCTCTCTGTCAGCCAGTCGCTCGGCGATGCGATGCCGGTCTTGTAGTCGATCAACACCTCGCCGTCCTCGACCTCATCGACACGATCCATCCGCACATTCAATCGCAGCGGTCCCACACGTACATCCTTGAACTCCTTCTCGCTTAGCCGAACCTCGAAGGGCATCCGCCGCTCCAGCTCGAGTTCGAGCCACCAGCTCAGTAGCCTGCGCAGCCTGCTGCGCTGCACCTCAACATAAGCTTGATCCCATGCCGTCTCAGTCTCCGGTTCAGTTCTATTTAGCGCTTGATCGACACACCATCCGAGCAGGCCATCGCGCTCCTCAACGGGCATGGCGCGCAGTTCCTGCTGCGTCTTCACCTCATCCCAGAAGCGTTTCAACACGTCGTGCACGATCGTGCCGCTCTCCCGAGCATCCATGCCTGGCTCTATTGTGTCGAGCTCGCTCGACCACAAGCGATACTCTGCGAACGCTCGAAATCCGCATGCCGCCTGCGACTGCAGCACTGACGCGCCGCCTCGTATCACGCGATCGGCGAGCAATGGCAACGGCGTATTGTCCTCGATCTCTTCAAGCCGAACAATCTCCCGAGTTTCCGATTCCCCAGGAATGTCTGCTGCACGAACCCGCTCGAGTCCCAGCCCGGCAAGTACCGACGACGAACGCTGACGGCCTTCAGGCGTTTCGCTCGCATAGCTAAACACGATCGTCGATGCGCTTTTCGCGATTCGCTCCGTCATCCGCAGCGCGTTTTCATTGTCCCGTGCTACATCTGTTCCTGGCATTCCCAGATCGCGCTGCAGAGCCCACGTCAACAGTCCGTTGCTTCTGCTCTCCATCGGCCAGCTCAGTTCGCCGCCGCGAAGAAACCACGCTGCATCGAACGTTCCTCCTGCAGCCTCGAGCGCCCCCATCACCTGCACCGGCGCATCGTGCGACTCGGGCGCAAACATCATATGGTGTGCGATTCGTTCCAACGCATCCAGCGCTTGCCTATAATCAACGGGTATTCCGTCGAAGTCCAGCGTGGAAAGCTCATCGAACGCGCTGTCCCACTTGCGCCGGATCTGGAATTGAAGGCTGCTCTGGCGCAAACCCGCGTCCCAACCTGCAGCTTCCAGTAGGTCTCGCATAGATTGCGCCCAGTCCGCATTACTCCTAGGCCCCAGTCTTCGAAGGCGATTCGCAACAAACCGCAACGAACGAACCGCTCCCAAAAGCCGTGGAAGTTCCTTGCGCCGTTTCGACGTCTCCAGCGCACCAATTAAAGCATCGAGAGAGAGTTCCGGCCGTAACATCCGCGCCTTCCGAAGTTCGAATGCATCAAACTTCGCTCGCGCCCCGCATTCTTCCTTCGTCATTGCGAAGTCTGGTGAGAGCAGCAATCTGCTCACCCGTTCCAGCGGCAGAGCATCCACAGCCCAGCGCAACAGATCCAGAGCCGTGGTGACCATTGTCGTCTCAGCCAGTGCAATTCCCAGCGAGAATTCATAGGGGCCTGTGCTATTTGCAGCTCGGATATCCTCCAACTCCGGAGCTAACACCTCGCGAAAGACGCGGTCGATCTCACGTCGCTCGATATTGATTTGCGGCACAATCACCGCAACCTTTGCCTCGGGCTTCTCCTCCAAAAACCGCCTCACCCAGCGCGCCGCTGCAAACAACTCCTCGCGTTCGTCCGCTGCCTCCACCAGCATTTTCTGGACGGTCGCAACGACTGGTTGCAACTCTTCCATTGCAACTCCCGCTGTCCGAAGCGTCTCCACCAAAGCAGCCTGCGCGGGAGTTAAATGGTCGAATCCAACCAGCATGACGCCGGCTGGAAGGGTTATCAGTCCCCGCTCCACAGCACTGCACAGCTTCTCCTCCAACTGTGCCGTAGGGAGAAACCGCTCGGCCTCGCACGTCAGCTCAAACGTTCGCGCCCAACGTTGAAATGATCTCGCATCAGAACCTCCCGCATTTCCGCGCAGCCGGTTCCGGCCTTCAAAGCTGCACACCAGCTCCCATGCTTCGGACGCCATTCCGGCAAGCGAATCGACACTCTGCAGACTCGCCAGCTCTTCATCTCCCTCCAGAATCAGGCGCCACACGGCGTGTTCCTGCGTCCGGTTCAGCAGCAACTGTGTGGTATGACCCTCCATCACCAATCCGCGCCACAGCGCAGTCATCCAGGCGCCCCATGCCAGCACGCTTGGCGGAGCCCAGCTTGCGACTTCCAACGCGCGGTTCCTCCGGTCAAAATCCCGCCGCAGGGTGCGCGCAGCGCGCTGATTTCCAGTCACTACGATTGCCCCCCGCTCGAGCGCCTCCACAATCTCGACCGGCAAGAATCCCACATCATCCATCTCTCGGTTATACGCTCGCGGCCGCTGGAAAATCAGTCCCTCACGTTGGACGACGCGGGCGTGAACCAGCTCATTACAAGCAGCCCTGCGGCTGCAGCGAACGGCAGGGCAAGCGCAACCTGCAGTGATCCCACGCGCGTCGACACTACGCCCATCATCCACGGCAGAGCGGCAGCGCCAAGGCCCGAGACCGCCAGTATTATTCCTGCCTGTCGCGCCGCTGGCCGTTCAACCATCAGCAAAGCCCATGTGGCGGGAAAAAACGGTGCGAGGCTCAGCCCCAGCAGAACTGCGAACCCTGCGATCATGATCGACGAATGTGCCATCGCCAACCCTGCGGTAAAGATCGCCGCCAGCGCCAGCCCCCAGCGTTGCACCGTCTTCTCTCCTATGCGCAACATAACTGCCGAGGCGCCTGCCCTCCCTGCGGTCAGCGACATCCATAGCAGCAAGGTTGTGTACTCGCTTACTGCCAGTGTCCTGTCGCCGTAGCGCAGGGCGTAGGTTGTCAGCCAGCCGCTGAGGCACGTCTCCAGTCCGCCATAGAGCACCAGCAGCCCGGCGAAGTACAGATAAACGCGCGCATTCAGACCGCGGGGTTCCTCGCCTCCTGCTTCCTCAAAATCATCAGCACCCGTAGGATCATCTCGCATTTGAAGCAGCATTCCGATTCCACCGGCCAGAAACAAGCCGGCGAAACACTCCAGCAAAGCGCGCAGCGCAAGCCGCGGCAGGAGCCACGCCGACAACAGAGCCGACAGCATCGCACCAAGGCTGAAAGAAAAATTCAGTAGCGCCAACGCCGATCCTCGATGCGCTGTAAACCGGCGCCCTGCGAGAATATTTACCGACGTAATAATCTGTCCCAGCCCGAACCCACCGATAAACAACCCCACACATCCAAGCGCCATTCCGGGTGCAACCGCAAAACCGCCAAATCCTATCGTGCCCGCGATCAACCCGAGCAGCAGACTGCGTTGCAGCTTCCGGGAGACGGTCACCCCACCCAGAAACGCCCCGCAGAATTTCGCCATCATCAAAAAACCGCTCTGTGAATCCAGCATCCCCCATTGCCGCGCCAGCACAGGCAGAATCGGCCCCAGCACCGCCGTACCTAACCCCGCTAGCAGCAGCCCGTAATGCATCAATCCTAAAGAAGGCGCTTCCGGAGAAGATGCTTTCGTTCTTTCTCGCTCGACCAATTGACCCCCCGAGGCGACTCCTATGCCCCAGCCATTATCATGGACACAGGAGTTATTCGTGCCGCGCAAGCCTCTATTTTTCTTCGCCTTGTTAACCTTGATGCTCGGGTGCCATCAAAATCCATCAACTACAACCAACTCTACCGGCAAGCAAAAGACGTTCAGCATCCGCGGCAAGGTTATCTCCTCGAACAATGGCCAGGTCACACTTGACGGGGAAGACGTCCCCGGCTTCATGGAGGCCATGACGATGGACTATAAGCTGAAAGATCCCAGCATTGCCGGCGAACTCCACCCTGGTGACCGCATCACCGCCAAAGTTCTCGCAGACAAGATCGGCGACGATTACACCAACGTCCAGCTTGATGACATCGTGGTCATCGCGCAGGCCCGCCCTGATTACAAACCGGCTATCGTTTACCACGTGCCCAGTCCCGGTGACGCGGTCCCCGACTTCCATCTCCTCAACCAGAGCGACCGCACTATCCACCTCGAGCAGTTCAAAGGCAAGCTTGTTCTGATGACGTTCATCTACACGCGCTGCCCCCTCGCGGACTACTGCCCGCGCATGAGCCGCAACTTCGCCGACATCGACAAGGCTCTTGCAGCCGAGCCGGCTCTCTACAAACAGACGCATCTTCTCTCCGTCAGCTTCGATCCGAAATACGACACGCCGAAGGTTCTGCGCAGCTATGGCGGTGCCTACACCGGCAACTACACGAACGAAAAATTCCAGCACTGGGACTTTGCCGCACCGACGGAAAAAGATCTTCCTGCCGTTACCCAGTTTTTCAATGTGGGCGTGACACCTGGCGATAACCAGACTCTTAACCACTCGTTGTCCACTGTTCTCATAGGGAAGGACGGCAAGATAGTTGCCTGGTATCCCGGAAATGACTGGAAGGTCGAGGATATCCTCGCCGCTGTCAGAAAAAATACGACTTAGCTTGCACCGAAAATTCGGGACAGCGGATCAAAAGATTCGAAGTATCCTAAGACTGATCCTGCGAGGAACGTTTATCATGGCAAAACTCACCATCGGCTTCGGTATCCTGCTCATCATTCTCGGTGTCTTCGGATACATCGCGACCGGCAGCACGCATCCTACCGCACTGATTCCTGTCTGGATGGGTATTCTCTTCGTTCTTTTTGGTGTGATGGCGAACTCTTCGGACAGCAAGAAGCGTATGTTGTGGATGCATATTTCAGTCACGGTTGCTCTGCTGGTCTTTCTTGGAATGATCCCTGCATGTATCGATGTGATCCGTCTCTCCCGCGGCGTGGCCTTTCCCCATCCTGCGGCAGTTGAAGAGAAGGCCGCGCTTGGACTCTTCAGCCTGATCTACGTTCTCTTTTGCGTCCGTTCCTTCATCAATGCACGCCGCAGCCGCCTCGCATAAGGGTTCCGGTGATTAAGACGTGAGTCGTCGATTGTGGCGAGGTCATCAAAACGCAGGCGGATAAATCTTGTCAAAAGACAGACTTCGCTCGTGTCCATTCCCTTACCCGCCGTGTAAAAGGTTGTCCGGCGTAGACTTGGAGTAACAATGTCCACCACATCCTTTGGCCCATCCAGATTAGGCGGCGGCATGAAAGACGCAGATCGCCCATCGCGCAACGTCGGGAAAGCAACGACCGCCGAACTCACTTCGGCGCGTCCCAAACCCAAGCTGAAGAAGGTCCTTCCCGAGGTCTGGAAGCTGATGGGACCACGCCGCTGGCTCCTCGGCGGCAGCTTTCTGCTGATGATCGTCAACCGCGCCAGCGGCCTCGTGCTCCCAGCTTCCACGCGCTACCTGATCGACAACGTTATGGGCAAACACCTGATCAACCAGTTGCCCATCATCGTCGGTGTCGTCGTTCTCGCCACCATCATTCAGGGCGCTACCTCCTTCACCCTTACTCAGCTTCTCTCTAAAGAGGGCCAGCGCCTCATCGCCGAGCTGCGGATGAGAGTCCAGGCTCACATCGGCCGTCTTCCGGTCGCCTTCTACGATGCAAACCGCACCGGTACTCTGGTCGCCCGCATCATGACCGACGTTGAAGGCGTTCGGAACCTCATCGGCACTGGTGTGATCGACTTCATGGGCGGTGTCCTCACTGCGATCTTCGCCCTCTGCTACCTCATCAAGCTCAGCGTCCAGATGACGATGGTCACGTTCGTCATTCTCCTCGCGTTCGGCCTTGTCCTTCAAAAGGCATTCAAGACAATCCGTCCCATCTTCCGCGAGCGCGCCAAGATCAACGCAGAGGTCACTGGACGTCTCACCGAATCGCTCGGTGGCGTCCGCGTCGTCAAGGGCTACCATGCCGAGCAGAGTGAAGCCAACGTCTTCGCCGCCGGAGTCGACCGCCTCCTCCGCAACGTCATCTCCTCGCTCACCGCTCAATCTTTGATGTCACTTGCATCGACCGCCATCCTCGGTGTCGTCGGCGCACTCATCATGTACCTGGGAGCCCATCAAGTCGTCGCCGGACGTCTCACAACCGGCGGCTATGTTACCTACGTGATGTTCCTGGCGTTCATGATTGCGCCCATCGCGCAGCTTGTCGCGATTGGCACGCAGCTTACGGAAGCCCTCGCCGGCCTCGACCGCACCAACGAGATCCTCTCCGAATCCGAAGAAGACTCCGAGCCGACGCGCACCAACGCCCTGGGCACCATCCACGGCGACGTAGCCTTCCGCGACGTCACTTTCAGTTACGAACCGGGCAAGCCTGTCCTGCACGGTATCAGCTTTGAATCCAAGCCCGGCACGGTGACTGCGCTCGTCGGCTCCTCCGGCTCAGGCAAATCGACCATCATCTCGCTGATCTGCGCCTTCCATACCGCAACGACCGGCCAGGCCCTCATCGATGGAATCGACCTCGCAACCATCCGCCTCTCCAGCTATCGGGAGCAACTCGGCGTCGTCCTGCAGGACACCTTCCTCTTCGACGGCACCATTCGTGAGAATATCCTCTTCTCCCGCCCCAAGGCGACCGAAGAGCAGCTGATGGAAGCCTGCCGCATCGCCCGCGTCGACGAGTTCGCCGACCGATTTCCAGAAGGCTATGACACGATCGTCGGCGAGCGCGGCGTCAAGCTCTCCGGCGGCCAGCGCCAGCGCCTCTCCATCGCCCGAGCCATTCTCGCCGATCCGCGCATCCTTATCCTCGACGAGGCCACCAGCTCTCTCGACTCCGAGTCCGAAGCCATGATCCAGGCCGGCCTCGCGTTTCTCATGCAGGGCCGTACCACCTTCGTCATCGCTCACCGGCTCTCGACCATCCGCCGCGCCGACCAGATCCTCGTCGTCGAAGAGGGCAACATCGTCGAACGCGGAACCCACGAACAGCTCTACGAGCTCCGCGGCCGCTACTACGATCTCTACACCCGCCAGCACGGTCTGGAAGCCAACCTCTTCCTTGCCCCAGGCGAAGGTGACAAGATCGAGGATCTCACCACAACAAAGGCCTAGGCCCGCAGAGAAAGTATGAGACAGATGAATGTGCAGGATCAGTTCGGGCAAATCGATATCTACGTCTTCGATCAGATTCTAAGAGGGAATATCGCTCCCGGAATGCGTGTGCTGGACGCTGGTTGTGGTTACGGACGGAACCTCGTGCATCTTTTGCGTGAAGGGTGCGAAGTCTTTGCCGTCGACGCAAATGCTGAAGGTGTTGAACATGTTCGCGCGCTTGCCGCGGAGCTGGCGCCAAATCTGCCTTCGAGCAACTTTCGCGTAGGCCCAGTTGAAAAGATGGAATTTAGCTCTGACTTTGCCGATGTTGTGATCTGCAGCTCCGTGCTGCACTTTGCGCGGGATGAAGCTCATTTCCTCGCGATGGTTGCGGAGCTGTGGCGTGTTGTAAGGCCCGGAGGGCTGTTCTTCTGCAGATTAGGTTCGCGAATCGGCATGAACTTCGAACGGCTGCGAGGAAACATTTTCCGCATCAATGATGGCTCGGAGTGGTTTCTGGTCGATGAAGGTGCGCTGATGCAGATGACCGAGCAGATGAACGCAGTCATGGTCGATCCACTCAAGACAACGATCGTGCAGGACCACCGCTGCATGACGACATGGGTACTACGCAAACGTCACGCGTCCTAGACGAAAGTCCCTAAGCCTGGCGTTCGGCTAGCCCTCCACTCCCAGCTCCCTCAACATAAACGCGTAATCAAACGCAATCTCCTTCAGGTAGTCATATCTACCCGAAGCACCGCCATGTCCCGCATCCATGTTGATGTGCAGAAGCAATGGGGTATCGTTCGCCTTCAGCGTTCTCAGCTTCGCGACATATTTTGCAGGCTCCCAGTACATCACCTGCGAGTCGTTCAGGCTCGTCTTCACCAGCATCGCTGGGTACGCGCTTGCCTTCAGGTTGTCGTAAGGGGAGTACGAACGCATGTACGCGAACGCCTCCGCCTCATTCGGATTCCCCCACTCCTCATACTCCGCCACGGTCAATGGCAGGGAAGCATCCAGCATCGTATTCATCACATCCACGAACGGCACATGGGACAGGACCACGCGGAAAAGCTCGGGCTGCTCATTCACGACCGCGCCCATCAGCAATCCGCCCGCGCTTCCGCCTTCGATCGCAACGCGATCCTTCGCCCCATAACCCTTCGCTACCAACTGCTCGACCACGGCAATAAAGTCCGAGAACGTATTCCGCTTCACCGCCATCTTTCCTGCGTCATGCCACGTGTCGCCCATCTCGCCGCCGCCACGAATATGCGCATAGGCAATCACAACTCCGCGATCAAGAAGCGACAATCTAGCCGCTGAAAACCCAATCGGAAGCGGGTATCCATAAGACCCATATCCATAGACATAGAGAGGGTTCTTCGAGTCACACTTGAATTGATCGCGGCGGTAAACTACGGACACTGGAACCTTCACTCCATCTGTAGCGTCCACCCACACCCGCTCCGAACCATACCGCGAAGAATCGAACCCTCCCGGTACCTCCTGCTGTTTCAACAGCGTCGAAGTCCCAGATTTTACGTCGTACTCATACACCGAAGCCGGTGACACCAGCGACTGATAGCTGTAACGGAACTCTTCCGTATCGAACTCCCGATTTGCATGCGGCCCCGCCGAGTACACCGGCTCCGGAAACTCGATCTCCTTCGATCCTCCGAGTCTTCCGTCGACGTCAATCGAAGTGACCGTCAGCGTCGGCAGCCCCAGTCTCCGGCGCGAGCTGACACAGAATGACGCAAACACTTCAAAATCCTCCAGCGGCGCATCCGCATCCAGCGCGATCAGCTCCGACCACGCCTCGCGTCCGCCGCCATCCACCGGCACCGTTACGACGCGGAAGCTCTTTCCCGTATCGTTGACGCGGATATAAAACAATCCATCACGATGATCGACCGAATACTCCTGCTCGTCTATACGCGGCGCAATCACCAGAAACATTCCTCCCGGCGTCTCGGCCGAGAGATAGCTGCACTCACTCGTCGTATGGCTGCCCGCTTCCATCAGCAGGAACTTGCCGTCCCGAGTCTTGCCTACTCCCAGGTTGAAGCGCTCATCCTTTTCCTCGTAGATCACAGCATCCTCATCCGCTGCATTTCCCAGCCGATGCCTCCACAGATGATCGTGGCGCTTGGTAATTGCATCCTCGGTCGTATAGAACAGCGTCTTCGAATCCGCCGCCCACGCAATCGATCCAACCCGCTCGGCGCTGTCAGCCAGATCCGCTCCGGTCTTCAGGTCGCGAATATGCATCGTGTACTGCCGAAAGCCGGTGTTGTCGGTAGAGTAAGCCAGCTTCCACCCATCCGGGCTTACCGTCATCGCGCCCACAGCCATGAACGGTTGGCCCTCGGCCAGCTTGTTCACATCCAACAGAGTCTCTTCCGGCTGCGATGTGTCGAACTTCGTCCCCGTCGCCAAACGCCGGCAATGGATCGGGTACTGGCTACCTTCCACGGTCCGCACATAGTAAAACCAGCCGCGGTCACGATAGGGAACTGACTCATCCGTCTCCTTGATGTGCGACAGCATCTCCGCATAGAGCTTCGCCTGCAGCTCCTCCGTCGGAGCCATCACCGAGCGCGTGTAAGCGTTCTCCGCTTCAAGATGAGCCAGCAGCTCGGGCGAGGATTTATCTCGCATCCAGCGGTAGTTGTCCTCTAAGGTGTGTCCGTGCAATGTAGTTGGGGTGGGTTCCTGCCTGGCCTGGGGCGGCCTGATGATGCTTTCCGTCATTCTTCAAAGCTCCAACACCCAGAATACAGTGTCAGACGAGGCTCCGAAGGCAACCATACTCTAGCTTCAACCACCCAAATTGATGTATGACCAAGGCGGGCAGAAGTTTGTTACACTTGGCCGCCATAGGAGTCACGCAATGAAGTTCAGTCAGGTAGGAACGGCTTTTCTTGGCACTGCGGTCGCGTTGTCTCCGACTCTGCTCGTCGCTCAGTTTGACCCTATAGCGTCATCCCCCGCTGCGACAAATCGTCCTCAGCAGCCGCAGATTCCGTCTAATCCCGCCACCCAAGACTCAGCACCCAATGCCGGAGACCTCGGTCAGGTGATGCAGGACAAGATGTTCCTCCGCAAAGCAGCCGAAGGCGGCATCGCCGAAGTCAAACTCGGACAACTTGCCGCGCAGAAGGCCAACAGCGACGAAGTGAAGGCGTTTGGGCAGAAGATGGTCGATGACCACACAAAGATAAACAACGATATGGCCCAGGTCGCCGACTCCATGGGAGTCATGCTGCCGAAATCGATGAACAAGGACGATCAGGCTGAATACGACAAGCTCAACGCGCTCTCCGGAGACGCCTTCGACATGGAGTATCTCTCCTTCATGGTCAAGGACCACCACAAAGATCTTCATGAGTTCCGCATCGAGGCTGCCAGTCGTGCGGACCCAACCCTCCACGACGAAGTCGTCAGGGCCGCGAGTGTCATTCATGAGCACACGGTAATGGTCGACAAGCTCGCCCGCGCAAAAGGCATTCCAGTGCCGGCTCATGGAGCAAACAAAACCGCTCCGGCCCCGACCTTATAGCGGGATACTCCTTCGAATCAGAGGGGAGGATGCTTCGGCATCCTCTTCTATTTTAGCGGCGCCTCCCGAACCAGCACGGAACTTTGTTCCCAAGCGAAGCGTAGAATGACCATCGATGACCTACCTCTCACGCTGGTTGGCGATCATTCTTCTGCTCTTCGTCCCGTCGATCACCGGGGCGGCCGAGTCAGTGAAGGACCTTCCAACTCCCACCGGCTATGTCAGCGACTTCGCCGGCGTTCTATCCCCCTCAACGATCAATAATCTCGAACGCCTGTGTACTCAGGTCGATCGTCAGGCCCGCGCCCAGATCGCCGTCGTTACCATTAAAACCCTCGATAACGACGAAAATATCGATGATTTTGCCGTAGCCCTCGAAGAAAAATGGAAGGTCGGCAGGAAGGGAACTGACCGAGGCGTCCTGATGCTCGTCGTTATGAATCCGCGAAAGTACCGTATCGAGGTCGGTTACGGTCTAGAGGGGATACTGAACGACGCCAAGGTAGGGGATATCGGCCGTGCCATGGTTCCTGCGCTGAGCCAATTGGATTACAACACGGCAATTCCTCTCGGCGTGCAGCAGATTGCCCGCGTCATCGCCGCCGACGCCGGTGTGACTCTTACCGCACCCCAGCCAGTCCACCAGTATCGTCGCCAGCAGGCCCCGGTTCAATTCAATCTGATGGAGATCCTGCTCGGCGGCGGCGTCATCCTGCTGATCCTCTTCTTCCTGGTCAAGACTGGCAATACCGGTCTTATCTTCTTTCTTCTCGGCAATCTGATGGGCGGCGGTGGCCGTGGCCGCCGCGGGGGTGGAGACGGGGGCGGCGGTGATGGCGGAGGTTTTGGCGGTTTCGGAGGCGGCAGCTCCGGAGGCGGAGGAGCGAGCGGAGACTACTGAGGAGAACGAATGTAAACGACTTTGCTGCAAAGAAGGGCAGCCATTACGGCTCAGGATGATAAAGTACAGCCGAGCGGGCAGCCAGATATAACTCGAAAAATCGAAAGGGAACTGAATACAAATGAAACCTTTATGGATTGTGCTTGGGTTGGTGGTTCTTCTTGTTTTTGCACTCGTGGTTGGCGGTGGAATGTACGTAAGCTCCAAGAATCAGATGGTTGCCAAGGATCAGAACGTTCAGGCTGCCTTCTCGGAGATCGACGTTAACCTGCAGCGTCGCTCCGACCTGATTCCAAACCTCGTGGCCACGGTCAAAGGGTACGCCAACGTCGAAGAGACCGTTCTGACCAACATCGCCAACGCCCGCGCCGGCCTGATGACGGCAAAGACCCCGGATGAAAAACTAGCCGCCAACGACAGGCTGAATGTTGCCCTGTTGCCTCTGATGCGGATGCAGGAGAACTACCCCCAGCTTAAGAGCAACGATCAGTTCATGCGCCTCCAGGACGAGCTGGCAGGAACAGAAAACAGGATTGCGGTGGCTCGGCGGAGGTACAATGAGTCGATTCGGGAATACAACACCTTCATTCAGCAGTTCCCGAATAGCCTCTTTGCAAACTTCGCGGGATTCCATCCGAAGAACGAGTACTACACAGCGGATCCCGGATCGAAAACGGCGCCGAAGGTCGACTTCTCGAAGTAGTGAAGCGAACTGAACTTCGGGCCGATAAAAGGCCGTCGCATTGGCGACGGCCTTTTGATTGTGCTTCAGGGATGCTTCGACGTTTTACTTGGTGAAGGAAGCGATCGCCGCGGCTTCGTCATCCTTCACGTCAAACACCGTGTAAAGCTTGGTGATTTGCAACAGATCGTGGACCTTCTTGGTCAGGTTCAGCAGCTTCAGTTCGCCGCCACTGTTCTTGACCGTTGTGAAGGCGCTGACCAGTTCGCCGATGCCCGAGCTATCGATATAGCTGATGTTGCCCAGGTTCAGCAGAATCTTCTTGGAACCCTTCGCCAACACATCGCGTACGGCGTCGCGAATGGTTACGCTGCCTTCACCAAGAGTGATTCGTCCGCTGAGGTCCAGAATGATTACGCCGTCTACCTGGCGAGTCGATACTTTCATGCTCATTTCTTATTCTCCTTAGGTCCCCGGTTTCCCCTCAGGTTCCAGGTTGCGCGGGTGTTCTATGTTTGATCAGTGTAAGTTCTGTGCCGGGATGCAACTGCCGAAAGTTTACCTCATCCATGAAAGCCTTGATGAGAAAGATGCCCCGTCCCGACCCGCGAAGGATGTTTTCCGGAGCGAGCGGATCGGGAAGTGTGTCTGGATCGAGCCCGGGGCCCTGGTCAGCAATGCGAATAATCAGCGAGTCGCTTGTTGTTTCAAAGGATGCCTTGATGTGCTTATTTGCGTCATACGAGTTTCCGTGCAGAACGGCGTTCACCGCCGCCTCGCGGACGGCCATTGCGATATGCGGAATCGTATCTTCGTCGAAACCGGCCCGCTGGGCGACCTGCTCGGCGGTTATCTCAATCTTATTAACGCTATCGAGAGACGAATCAAGGGTAAAGCTCACACGGCTTGGGTTCGGGTCGGCCAAAGAATTCCTTGTCTTACTTTTTTGTCGCTGTCGTTCATCCCGGTCGTCCAGCCTGGAAATCGATCCCGGATAACGTCGGTGATGGCAGTGTGCTTGTGGAATTCTCGAAAGTCAAGATAGGCTCTGAACTTTTCACCGCAGCCGTGCGTTTCTGGTTTCCGCCGTTGATCAAGCCGGGTCCCCCCGCGTCTCAAGATGCGAAGGTGGGCTAACATGCGAAAAGCAGGTAAAGTGTGGCAGGCGCTCAACCGGGTTTATGACAAAACACGCCAATCAGCAACGGACAAGTGTCTCGACCCTGCTTGGGTCCGCCGTCGTCGACTCCAACGGAACAGTCCTTGGCCACGTGCGCGAGTTCGCCGTCGCCCCTGATCGTGACACTTCTCATATTCACGGCATCGTCCTCAAGCCTGCCTCGGGCAAACGAGGCGACCGGCACCACCTCGTGCCGGTCACTCACCTCCGGCTCACGTCTGCCGGAACCATGCAGCTTCGCGCAACCGCGGAGACCACGCCTCTGCCCGACGACGATAGGTTCCTCCTGCTCGAACGCGATCTCCTTGATCAGCAGATTATCGACGTGCATGGCCATAAGGTCGTCCGCGTGAATGATGTAGAGCTCGTTTGGGAAAACTGCGATGAAGAAAACCCTGAAAATCTGGCCCTCCGCATCGCCGAAGTCGAAGTCGGCATGCGCGGAGCCGTACGCCGCCTTCTCAAAGGCCTGCCAAAAGACCCAGTCAACAGCATCGCGGCCCGCTTCGGCGCCAGCGTCATCCCCTGGGACTTTGTCGATCTCATCGATCGCGATCCCGCTCGTCGCGTCCGTCTCCGTGTCGAGCAGGATCGCCTCTCGCAGATGCACCCCTCCGACATCGCCGACATCCTCGAAGATCTTGCGCCCGCCGAGCGACAGGCCCTCTTCATCTCACTCGACGAGGAGGTGGCCGCCGAAGCTCTCGAAGAGGTCAAGCCTAAGATGCAGCAGTCTCTTATCGAGTCGCTCGATTCTGAGCATGTCGCAGGAATTGTCGAAGAGATGGATCCCGGTGCGGCTGCCGACCTCCTCGCGGAACTCTCCGACGAAAAATCCGAAGCCATCCTTGAAGAGATGGACCCTGAGGAACGCCAAGAGGTTGAGGATCTCCTTGAATTCTCCGGAAACTCTGCGGCTGGCCGTATGACCACCGAGTACGTCGCGCTTCCGGCCGCCGCAATCGCCGATCAGGTCATCGCCGCCCTGCGCGAATTCGAAGGCGACCTTGAGTCCATCACCGATATCTACCTGCTTGACGAACAAGGGCAAATCACCGGACTCGTTCCAATCGTCCAGATCCTGCTTGCCAACTCCGGCGCACGCCTGTCCGAGCTCCCGCAGGGCCACATCGTTACCTGCAACGTCAACGCCAACGGCCGCAAGGTCGCCGAACTCTTCGACAAATACAACTTGCGCTCGCTTCCCGTCGTCGACCGCGATAACCGCCTTCTCGGAGTCGTCCACGCCGAACAGGTCATCGCCCTTCTCAGGGCCAGCCACTAATGCATCCCCGGGGTCTTGCACGATGAATCGAGTACGGGCCAACAATAAAGGAAACACAGTCACTCCATGAAGATTCTGTACGCCGCCGGCCTCTCGCTTGAAGAATCCTCCTTATACCGACTCTGGGCGCTCGAGCGGCTCGGCCATCAGGTCATCCCCTTCAATACCTTCGACTATCTGCCGCGAAACCCGTTGATCAGCAAGGCGACCTTTCGCCTCACCGCCGGGCCAACCGTCACGAAGTTCAATCGCGATCTCCTCCGCATCGCGACAGCTGAAAGACCAGACCTCTTCTGGGCCGACAAGCTGCTCTTCCTCCATCCCCGCACGCTGAATAGCATGCGCGGGGTAGGCATCGCCTCCGTCAGCTACATGATCGACAACCCCTTTGGTCCCCGTCGCGATCCCGGCTGGCGTCTCTACATGAAGAACATTCCTCACTACGATTTGCACGTCGTCCAGCGCGACAAGAACATCCACGACTACACCTCACGCGGCGCACGTGACGTCATCAAGATCCAGACCGCCTACGAACCGACCCTGCATTTTCCGCCGCCACCCGCCTGGTCCGACGCCGACCGCAACCGCGACGTCTCCTTTATCGGCACGCCCTACGACGACCGCGCCCAAACCCTCAGCCGTCTCTGGCGCGAGTACGGATTCTCCGTCGCCATTTCCGGGAGCGCCAAACTCTGGGGACGCGCCATGCCCACAGACGCCTTCAAGGCCACCTTCCGCGTCGGGGAGCTCTATCGCGAGGAGTATCGCGAAGCCATCTGGCGTTCCCGCATCAACCTCAGCTTTCTCACCCACTCCAATCAGGACGAGTTTGTCCACAAAAGCTTCGAGATTGCCGGTTGCGGCGGCTTCCTCCTCGCAGAACGCTCCGTCGGCCATCTCCAGCGATTCAAGGAAGACGAGGAGGCTGTCTTCTTTTCCAACTTCGACGAACTGGTTCAGAAGATCCGCCGCTATCTCCACGACGAAGCTGCTCGTCAGCGCATCGCCGCCGCCGGGCAACTCCGCGCCTTTCGTGACGGCTACCACAACGACCGGCAGGTCGGCCTCATCATTGAGCGAATCCAATCCCTCATCTCCACACGCGCAGGCCTTCCCGCGAATCCGGCGCTCGCGGGCCAACCGTGATCCACGATCTCCTCAGCGAAACTCCCCCGTCCGGCTTAGTCGCAGACGTCTGCATCGCCGGAGCGGGCGCAGCCGGCATCATCCTCGCGGTCGAATTTGCCCGCAAAGGCAAAAAAGTCATCCTCCTCGAAGGCGGCGGAGCGATACGCGAAGACTCCTCCCAGGCCATCTACGACAGCGAGATCACCGGCCTCGCCCACCGCGGTATTCACACCGGACGCATCCGCGTTAAAGGCGGAACTACTGTTCGCTGGGGTGGCCAGATCCTGGAACTCAGTGCCTCCGACTTTATCCCGCGCCCAGGTGTCTCCGAAAGCGGCTGGCCATTCCCAAAGACCGAACTTACCTCGTACTACGAGCGAGCTCTCGAACTCGAAGGCCTCTCCAAAGTCCAGCGCAACGATGAAACCGTCTGGCGAGATATGGGCCTGCCCTTTACGCAGTTTCCCGATCTCGACGCTTACCTCTCGCGTTGGTGTCCTGAACCGAACTTCGCCCGACTCCACCACAAAACCCTCATCACTCACCCGAACATCCACCTCTGGCTCCACGCCAGCGCCGTCGAACTCCTGACCGAAGGCGATACTGCCACCGGCGTCTGCTGCCGCACCCTCACGGGCATCGAAACCATCTTCCGCGCCGATCACTACATCTTCGCTCTCGGCGGAATCGAAAGCTCACGCTTCTTCCTCCAGCCACGTCCCGGCGGCGTTCCATGGAACCGCTCCGGTCTCCTCGGCCAGCACTTTCAGGATCACATCGACTGCAACGCCGCCCAGGTTGTGCCCCACGATCTCGGGAGCTTCCACGACACCTTCGATCCCATTTTCTCGCGCGGCTTCAAGTACCTCCCCAAACTTCGGCTCCCGCCCGATCTCCAATCGCAACTAGGCACTCTCAGCGTAGGTTCCACAATGGGATTCGAAGACACCGGCAAAGCCCGCATGCAGGCCAAGCACACCATCCGCAACCTCATGCGCGGACGATTCAGCGAAGTCACCGGCGGCAACCTCACTCACACGGCAAAGCACGTCCCTATGCTCTTCAGTCAGGCGTGGCGATACTATATCCGCCGTCGAGCTTACGCTCCGCCCACCGTCCGCATCTTCCTCCGCGTCCACTGCGAGCAGGAACCCACCTCTCGCAGCAGCATCACCCTGACTAACCAGAGCGATCCACTCGGCCTCCAGCGCATCAGCTTCGACTGGCAGATCTCCGAGAGAGAACTCGAAACCATCCGACAGTACGTTCTGATTGCGCAGCGCTCGCTCGCAGGTGTCGCCACCATCATCCCTGACAAAGACCTGATGTCCGGCAACACGAACTTCCTCACCCGTTGCGATGACAGCAACCACCACATGGGAGGAATGCGAATGTCCGCCGCACCCGAAACCGGTGTCGTCGACCCGAACCTCCGTCTCTACGGCACAACCAATACCTACATCTGTTCGAGCGCTGTCTTCCCCTGCTCCGGCTTCTCCAATCCCACCCACACTGTCCTCGCTCTTGCCGTTAGATTGAGCGATCATCTGAACGGCTGAGGAAAGATGGAACAAATTGCATTAGGACAAACCGGACGACAAACCACACGACTCGGCTTCGGCTGCTCTTCGCTGATGGGAGCGCTCAACCGGCGCGACTCCCTGCGCCTCCTCGAAACAGCCTACGATGCTGGCATCCGGCATTTCGATGTAGCCCCCATGTACGGTTACGGCGAGGCCGAATCCTGTCTTGGCGAATTCCTCCAAAGCCATCGCAACATTACCGTCACGACAAAATACGGCATCGCTCCGCCAAAAAACTCTCTTCTCATTCAGGCAGGCCGCCGTATAGCGGGTCCGATCGTAAAAAAAATACCCTCGTTGAAAAGAAGCCTTGCAAAAGCCGCAAACACAGCCACTCGAAACGGTGAGCGCCCTGCATTCACCGCAGCACAAGCCAAAGCCTCTCTCGATCGCAGCCTTCGCGCCCTCCGCACCGATCGCATCGACCTTTTGCTCCTTCACGAAGTCGAAGCTCAAAATCTGGAAGACGACGCTCTCCTCACTCTCCTCGAATCCGAAGTCAAGCAGGAAACCATCGGCAGCTTTGGCATCGGGAGCGGCTCGGGAAAAATTCCCGCGCTCCTAGCCGAACAGCCAGCCTACTGTCGAACCCTTCAGTACGAGTGGTCAATCCTTGATTCACCAATTGACGCGTCTGCAACCGCATCCTTCCGCATCCATCACGGAACCCTCACGAACAACTTCCGCGCCCTTCATACGACGCTCCTCAACAACAAATCCCTTATCCGGCGCTGGTCGGAATCCATCAACACCGACCTCGCCAACCCCGAAACACTGGCCAACCTCATGCTGAAGGCGGCGCTCGTCATGAACCCCGCCAGCATCATCCTTTTCTCCTCGAAAATTCCCCAGCACATTCAGGCCAACATCCTAACTGCCGCAGACGACACACTCGTAGCTCCCGCCCGCCAGCTCTACACCCTGGTTCAATCCGAACGCGATCGGCTTCTTCATCCAAGTCACCCAAACGAATCACACCGCATCCAAAAGAATTGATTTAGCCTGTGAGAGGCGAGCCGAAGAGTTCTCCAAACCAGCAAAAAGGAAACACAAATGACCTGGCGCTATTGGAGAACTCGGCTGATTCTTGTCTTCGCCGTTCTCGGCCCGGGCTTCATCACTGCCAACGTCGACAACGACGCCGGCGGTATCCTCACCTACTCCGCGGCCGGAGCCCAATTCGGCTACAACCTCCTCTGGACGATGATTCCCATTACCCTGGCCCTGATCGTCGTTCAGGAGATGTGCGCCCGCATGGGCGTCGTCACAGGCAAAGGCCTCAGCGATCTCATCCGCGAGGAATTCGGCCTCCGTATGACCTTCTTCATCATGGCCCTGCTCGTCGCCGTGAACTTCACCAATGTCATTACCGAGTTCTCCGGCATCGCCGGCAGCATGCAGCTCTTCCACATCAGCAAATACATCAGCGTCCCCATCTGCTCTCTCATCGTCTGGGCGCTTGTCGTCAAAGGCGACTACAAGAGCGTCGAAAAGATCTTTCTGATCGCCAGTGTCTTCTACATCGCCTACATTATCGCGGGCGTTCTCAGTCGTCCTGACTGGCACACCGCTCTCGTAGAAACCGTCAAACTCCCCCCACACGACGTCTGGTACGACCGTTCCTACGTCTACATGACCGTCGGTGTCATCGGCACCACCATCACTCCGTGGATGCAGTTCTACCTGCAATCCTCCATCGTCGATAAGGGGGTCAACGTCAAGCAGTACAAGGCCTCGCGTATCGATGTCATCGTCGGCTCCATCTTTACCGATGTCGTCGCCTGGTTCATCATCGTTGCCTGCGCTGCGACCCTCTTCACCCACGGCATGCACAACATCAACGACCCCTCGGACGCTGCCCAGGCGATGAAACCCCTCGCCGGAGATTACGCCTTCATCCTCTTCGCCGCTGGGCTCTTCAACGCCTCACTCTTCGCCGCCAGCATCCTGCCGCTCTCCACCGCTTACACGGTCTGCGAAGGTCTTGGCTTCGAGAGCGGCCTCGACAAAGGCTTTCGCGAAGCCAAATTCTTTTACTGGCTCTACAGCCTCCTGTTATTCGCCGGAGCCGCCGTCGTCCTCATCCCCAACTTCCCACTGGTCAAATTCAGCATCCTCTCCCAGGTTCTTAACGGCATCCTCCTGCCGCTCGTCCTGGTCTTCATGCTTAAGCTCATCAACAAGCACGAACTGATGGGTAAATACACCAACTCCCGCTGGTTCAACATAATCGCATGGGCCACGGCGATCATCGTCACCGCGCTCTCTCTCATCCTCGTCTGGAACACGATCCACGGCTGAGGGATTTTTGTCGAGCAACGCGAGCCCCCCAAGCAGTCAATCTGCCCAGACCGGCATACCCGCGAAGTGGCCGTGCCGAATCACTCCCGATAGAGCCATGCCCCCGCCAACGCTGCGATGATGAGCGCGGGAAGGGACGCTCCGCTCGCAGGCAGGACCGCAGACGGCGCGACAAATCCGAAAGAACCCCAGGTAGCGTCTATGCAGCTGCTTATAATCCACCATGAGAATCCGGCTATCACGGCGGTCTTTGGTCCCGGGCCGTAGCGAGGACGAATGGCGGCATAGAGCCACATTGCCCAGATCCCCGTCACAAGGTTCACGATGAATAGAAAGGCGACCAGGCTGCCGGGTGGGTTTGGACAATCGCCCACCGGGTACCGCGGCCACAAAATCTCTTGCTAGAAGAGCGGTGATAAACGAAGAAAGAACAGTCCAGACGATGCCGGATACAAATCCACAGAGAACAACTCGAGGCCAGTTGATTTTCCCCATCCCAAACTCTCCCCTGTCGCTCTTAGCTTGGAGTTTCCGGTTTGAATCTCTTTCTGGTGCGAATCCTATGCCTGTCTTGCGCGCTCCACAATTATTTCGTGAAGTAGCCCACCACCCAGGACTAAAGCAGCTTCCCCTCTGACAGATCCCGAATCAACCCCAGATCCGCTGCCAGAAAGTCATACCCCGGCAGTTCGACCAGCGCAGTCCAGCGCACATCATTGAAGATCCGGTTCTCGATCGCCCCTTCAAACTCCCGCACCGCAAAGAACTGAAGATCGACCGCCCCGCCATTCCTGTATTTATGCCGCACCCGCGCCACCCGCCCGCCGATCACTGCGGTAATTCCAAGCTCCTCATTCAACTCCCGGGCCAGCGCTCCCTCTGCGCTCTCTCCGGGCTCAATCTTCCCGCCGGGAAACTCCCACTTCAAACTCATCGGCTGGTCCGCCGTCCGCTGACAGATCAGGACTTCCTGTCCGTCTTTGCCCTCACGCAGCATCAGCGCCGCCACTACAAGCCGCACTGGCTTGCGTGCCGTCGTACCTGCGCCTCCCCCAAGCTTGCGAATGGGCTCTCTCATCTGACTGTAGATTAGACGCCGCACCCACCCAAAAGCTTCTATTCGCTCTACTTAGGCTCAACCGACACCGGATAGTAAACCGCCCAACCCTCCTGCGAGCTCCGCTCTACCAGCCCCGGCGTCGGGTTCACCGGAAACGCCCGGCGCGCCATCTCCAGCATCGCCGCGTCATGCACCGAATTCCCAAACACGGCATCCGGGGCCAGCACACCCATTCGGCGCAGCGACTCCGCCTTGCCCTCGTCCGTCGGCACGTCGAGAATGGCATCCGTCACCACGCCATCGCGGACCTCAACTCGCGCCGCAAGCACCCGCTCCGCTGGAATCCCAAATCGGCGTACTCCCTCTTCGATCACCCAGCTGTTCGTCGAACTCACTGCCCAAAGCTCTACGCCTCTGCCGCGAAGCTTCTCCACAAGTAGTCGCATCTCCGGAAAAATCTTCTGCTCGATCCGGCTTTCAAAGTAGGTCTTAGCCGCCCGACGTATCTCGTCTTCATGCAGCCTCTGGTACATCTGCACCATCTCCCCGCAGATCTCCAGTTCCGACACCTGTCCCCGCAGATATCCGCGATACCGCCCATCGATCCAGTCCGCGGCCTCTCGCGAAACCAGCCCGGTCTCGATCGTCCACTGCATAAAACCCGACCCGGCATCTCCGGACCACAATGTCCCATCGCAGTCGAACACAGCTACCTTAGGCGACAACGCCATCACCGCATCATGAAACTCGGCCGTACTCAAACGGCTCTCTGTAACAACTTTAGTCACAATTCAACTCATCTTTCCGTGGAATACTTCCCAACGCTTCAACCTCTATCCTACTCGTCAAACCGCAACCTCTTCCCGCTCCGGACTGCTCCCCATCCGCGCCATCGAAGCCGTCAGGAACCGGCCCGTATGCCAGTTAAGCGGAAATTCGAGAAAAACATGTAACATGCTCAAAAAATTCACAAGATAAAAACCCACTCTAAAGTTCCAGAGATAACATCCCACCGACACCGCATACAGCATAGCTATCCATGTCCAGCTTCCACGCGAGACCTTGTGCCACTGCAGCAACTCCGTTTTCGCAAACCAGTTCAGGTAGTGGAATAGATAGATAAACGCCAGAAATCGGAGCACGCCTGCCGCCATTGGATCCACAAGAATCGTCGAATCGGGATGCAGATTGTGCCCCAGCAACTTCACCAGGTAGCCATGCAGGGAAGCGAACCCGGCTTCTGCGTGGATCCAGTAGCTTCCGGGCGCGAAATAGCTCCATCGTGCAGCCACCAGCCCAAACGGCAGCACAAACAGCAACACCGGGTTCAGCCACGCAAGCAACGTACGCTTCTTTTCGCGGACCGCGCCGCTCACCATAAACAACATTGTGAAGACGTACACGTGAACGATGGTGGGCAGAATTGCCGCAACAAAGATGACCAACCCATGCACAAAGAACTTCGCCACATACCCCGCAACCAATGCCGAAACCAGTACCCACGGATTCCTAATCACAGCCCCGAGCGACAGCACCATCAGCAACCCGATGGCATATCCCGTCAGGCCACGATGAATATAGAAATCGACACTTACCGCGACGCAGAGCACCGCCGCGGCCGCGACGTAGACCTGCTCAGGCACAACTCCGCCGACGAAATAAAAATCCTTCTTCTTAAGCCATGCAATCTCGGTCAGATAATGCAGTGGCCCCACAAACGCGTACACAAAGATAAAGGTCTGCAGCGGAGCCACACTCGCCGCCACTGCGCTCACCACCAGCGCAACGAAGTTGCTCACATGCTGGTTCCGAAGCAGTCGCAACTCTCCCCCGCGCGCGAAGTAAAAATTCACTCAACACGCCGATCTTAGAGCATCTCTAAGACAACATCGCAGTCAGCCGGGAACAATCGCCGCACCCGCATCCCACTAGATAGGGGGCATGCCCTCGACCACCGTCACCCCTGCCGGAGGAACAAACCCGAAGTCTGAGTCCTTCACCGGCACGTTCTCTTCGATACTTGAGAACACAAACTCCGTCACCGCGTCATCCACCTCTTCCAGCTTCATCCGCTCGATCACCCCCGCCGGCGTCACCCACAGTGACAGCAACTTCACCCTCTGCGCCATCCCCTTCGGCACACCCGAAATCCGAAACCCTGCCCCATCCTTCGCAACGGCAAGGCCATCAAGTTCCTTCGCCAACTGCGTATGCCCAAGCAAAAACCGCAGCGGCGACCGCAGATCATCCAGCTGCTTCGCGGGCACTCGCGTCGCCTGAGCATCGCCCGGCGTGTAGAACCACGCAAACTTTCCATCCAGCACATACACCTTGCCGACCGGAGTCGCATAGCTCCACCGCATTCTCCCCGGCTTCTTCAAGAGCAGCGTGCCTTCTTCCGTTCGATCCATCCCCATACCGGAGTACCGCTCCGCATAGTGTGCACGCAGCGAACTCAGATGGTTGTAATGATCGTCAACCCTGCGAACAATCGCGTCGTTCGGCTGTGCCCAGGCAAAAAGGGAAGACCCCACCAGCAAAACCGGCAGAAATCCCCGCATCCGATCAATCCGCGTTAGAAAGTTTCGTCGCCGCATCCTTACTGAATCGGCTGCGTGCAGTTGGTCCCACCCGCAGGGTCAAAACGAATGGTGCTGTTCTCGTCGGTGCAGAAACCGCGATCGCCCGTCCGCCCAATCGAGTTCGGTACCGCGGTAATTTCATACCCTGTAAACATTTCCTGATTGTTCACCGTCACCTTGGTGCAGTTCGTAATCGCGAAGGTATAACCCGCCTTCTGTCCGCTCGCGAGGTCCGGCGTAATGAGCTGGGCAGCCTGCGCCGTCGGTGCACCCGACTTCGGATCGCCTCCCAGAGTGGCCAGAGAACATGCAAAGCCATTTGCCGGATACGCCGAGTTGTACTGCAGCTCAGCCTGCCCAATCGTCCTGAGCGACTGTACTGCCGACAACTCCTGCCCCTGTTTTCTCAGCTTCAAAAGCTGAGGCACAGCCAGCGTCATCAGAATCAACATCACCGACATCACAATCAGAAGCTCAATCAGCGTAAATCCCTCTTCGTTCGGCAGCTCTGCCCGCAACCGGTCCAATGCGTTCATGGGTCCCTTCATACCTCGGCTATCCTCGAATCCAACTTCGAACAAAACTCTATCAGCATCCTTCTAACAGACCAAGTCGCCGCGCTCCAGCTTCATCGATCCGAGATTCCCCAGCAGGGTCAGGGCCATCGTTTCCGGTTGGAAGAGCTCCCGCGCCAGATTCTGTACGTCTCCCGCCGTCACCAAGTCGATCTCTTCCATAATCTCGTCGACACCGAAAAACCGGCCGAAGTACATCTGCTGCCGAGCCAGGTTCGACATCCGGCTGCCTGAGCTCTCCAGTCCGATCACCATATTGCTCTTCAGCTGGTCTTTGGCTCGCTTTAACTCCACCTCGGAGACTGCCTCCTCCTTGAGACGCCGCAATTCGTTCAGCGTAAGCTGCAATACCTTCTGGGTCTTATCCACCGAGGTACCCGCAAAGATGCACAGAGACCCCGTATCTCGAAACGGGCTCAACTCCGAAAAAATCGAGTAGGCCAACCCCTGGTCCTCGCGAATCGTCTGGAATAGCCGCGAACTCATCCCTCCGCCAAGCATTGTGTTCAGCAGATACACTATGTACCGCCGTGGGTCGTTCACGGGAGGCGCCGGCATTCCAAGGCAAAACTGCACCTGCTCCAGCGATTTCTTCCTCTTCAGCGTGATGTGCGGGGTCGCCCTAGGCGCAGCTGTCTTCGGCAATACCGCGTCGCCGCTCATCGCCAGCGAACGGAACTCCCGCTCCGCCTGTTCCACAAATGAGTCATGCTCAAGGTTCCCCGCAGCCGAGAAAACTATGTTCCGCGGGGTGAACTGTCCTGCATAAAAATCGAACAGCGCCTGCTGGTCGAAACTCGAGACCGTCTTTGCCGTCCCCAGTATCGGTCGCCCCAGTGCATCGCCTTTCCAGAAGTTCTGCGTCCACACCTCGTTCACCAGGTAGTCGGGGTTGTCCTCATCCATCTTGATTTCTTCGAGGATCACGCCTTTCTCTCGCGTGAGGTCCTCCGGTGTGAATGTGGGGTGCAGAACCAAGTCCGCCAGCACTTCAAGTGCTGGAGGAACATTCTCGTCCAAAACCTTGATATTGAAGCAAATTGTTTCCTTACCTGTAAATGCATCGAGGTTCCCACCGATCGTATCCACCTCGCGTGCAATCTGCTGGGCCGAGCGCGAGGTCGTTCCCTTGAACACCATGTGTTCGACAAAGTGCGAGATCCCGTTAACCTCCGCCGCCTCGTCCCGTGCGCCCGATCCGATCCACGCTCCCATGGAGACGCTTCTCAGATGCGGCATACTCTCGGTCAGCACCAGCAGGCCGTTCGGCAGTACGGTCTTGCGAATATTTCGTGCCCCGTTCCTGGCCACAGGCAGATCGCCGATCAACATGACAGACATGAGGCTCCTTGCATCTTTGAATCTCTATTGTTTCATAGCTGGCCGGTCCCGCCGGAGGGTAGACTAGGTATGGATCAGCCTATATCCGACAGGTTTCACCGGTCTACTGTATCCCGGGTTACCATCAAAGTAAATATAACAATATGAGTCATTTAGAGGATAAAATAAAATCATCAATTGAGGTAAAACAGCTCTTCGGCTTGACCCTCGAAGACCTCGCCACCCTCATGGCCAGCCTTGGCCAGAAACCCTACCGCGCCCGCCAGTTTCACGACGCCCTCTACCGCCAACGCATCACCTCGCTCGACCAGGTCACCGTTCTCCCCCAGTCTCTCCGTGATGCGCTTGCTGCCGAGGGTTATGTCGTCGGCTTGCCCGAGCTTCTCCAGACCGCGCGCTCGATCGACGGCACCGAGCGTTACCTCGTCCGCATGACTGACGGCGAGACGGTCGAGACCGTCTGGATGCCCGACGGCGATGGAGGCGAACGTGGCGACGGCAGCGAAGCCGCAGCCGAAGAAGAGGCCACCGAAGGTCTCGAAGGCAACGCCCAATCCTCAGTTCCGCAACCCAGAAAAGATCTCCGCAACAAGGGTGCGCTCGAACGCAGCGGCTATACCCGCGCCACCATCTGTATCTCCAGCCAGATCGGCTGTGCCGTCAACTGCCAGTTCTGTCTCACTGCCAAGCTTGGCATTAAGCGCAACCTCACCGCCGGAGAGATCGCCGGCCAGGTTGTCGCCGTTCTCAACCGCCATGGAGTCAAGATCGGAGCCGACCGCATCAACCTTGTCTTCATGGGCATGGGCGAGCCCTTCCTCAACTATGACGAATTCATCGCAAGCGTTCACCTTCTCGCCAAACACATCGGCATCCCCGAGTCGCGCATGACCGTCTCGACCAGTGGCATCGAGCCCTCTATCCGCCGCTTCGCCAGCGAGCCCCTCCGTCCTAAACTCGCCCTCAGCCTGAACGCCTCCAACGACACAGTCCGCGAGCAGGTCATGCCCATCACCCGCAAATGGAACATCGCGGCACTCCTCGAAGCGGTCAAAACTCTCCCCCTTGGAAAGCGCGAGTGGGTTACTTTCGAGTACGTCCTCCTCGGCGGCATCAACGACCAGCCCCAGCACGCCCGCGAAGTCCTCGACCTCCTTCGCGACATGAAAGCGAAGGTCAACCTCATCGTCTGGAACCCCGGTCCAGGCATCGCCTACACGCAACCTAAACCCGAAGACGTAGCCGTTTTTCAAAAGATGCTCATTGAAGGCGGTATGCCTACCTACATCCGCCGCCCGCGCGGCCGTGACATCTACGCCGCCTGCGGCCAGCTCAAGCGAACGATAGAGTCGTCCATGCCGGAGCCTCTTGTCACCATCGCATCCACGGCGTAATAAAAAACACCCCACGAAACTAATTCACTCGAACTTCATCGCCCGCATTCTTCTTGACCCATGTCTTGTTGTCGATTGATTCATATTGCTCAAAGTGGATTTTGTCTCGTCCCGTAAAGAAGTTCTCCGTCCGGTAAAAGGTCTCCTTCCCGCCATCATCTTTGCCGCTTCCCAGAAACGTCCAGTGATCGCCCGCAATCGTCAGATCGCCACGACCGACAGCCCGGCCATCCGGCAGTACGGGCTGCGAATGAAACTTCGTAGCGTCGTCCGTCGCGGTAAAAACGATCAGAGCGATCGCCTTCCCATTCACAACCTGCTCACACGAATAGAACGCCGCCCCCTCCGTGCAGTGATTCGTCAGCATGTCCGGTTTCCCGTCGCCTGCCATCGTATGTTGAGCCGCAATCGTCCACGTCCCGTCATAGACCTTCAGCGGAGTGAACACGCCACCCGCTAGCATCGTCAGCAGCAACCAGAATCCCGTCATTAGCAAGACTCCCAGGGATCTTTCTATTGCGTCAAAGCAGGGGCCATTTTCTCCATCGCCAGCATTAGTACTTGCTCGGCTACGCGGTCATAGTCATGCCGCAGCACATCGCCCTCGTGGACAAAATTTCCGATCACGGGCTCAACCCCTAACGTCCGCACCCGTTCCAGATCCGCTTCAATCGGCTGCTGGCCCTCCCGCGCATATTGTGCCAGCCGCTCCGCCGAGATCGCCCCGGTATTGATCAGCGCATAGTCGAAGATCGGCCCCACGCCTTCAGCATGTTGCAGGATCTTCTCGATGTGTTGCGAAGCTGAAAGTCCTAGCGACTCATTGGCCTGCGTCATGAGATTGCAGACAAAAACCTTGGTAGCGCGCGACGACGCCAGCGCCTCAGGCATCCCTCGCACCAGCAGATTTGTAATCAATGACGTATACAGCGACCCCGGGCCCAGGGTAATCAGGTCTGCGTTGGCAATCGCCTCCAGCGTCTCCGGCAGGGGATCGGCCGTCTCCGGTTCCAACCGCAACTCGACGATGCTTGTTTGCTCGCCGTGATGTTCGTCTCGCCCAGCACCACCGTGCCGTCATCCATCTCCGCTGCAAGATTCACATTCATGTTCGTCGAAGGAAAGATCTTCCCCCTCGCCGCCAGAATCTGCGACGACATATGCACTGCCTGCGCA
The DNA here is from genome assembly GCA_963770055.1 of uncultured Acidobacteriaceae bacterium. Lineage (GTDB taxonomy): Bacteria > Acidobacteriota > Terriglobia > Terriglobales > Acidobacteriaceae > Edaphobacter. Next base: position 596,359 of record CAVYOC010000006.1, on the reverse strand, counting down.
AAATCCCCGGTAATACGCGATAGCGCTGCCACAAAAAGATTCCCGAAGTTGTGCCCGTCAAGGTCCCCATGCTCGAAGCGGAACTGAAACAGCTTCGACAGCAGGTGTTCATCCTCAGACAGCGCCACCATGCAGTTTCGGATGTCCCCTGGCGGGAGCATCTTCATGTCTTCGCGCAGCCGTCCGGACGAGCCTCCATCGTCCGTCACCGTCACGACGGCCGAGAGCTCCCTGATCACACATCGTAGCGAAGGGGAGGGAACTGGCGCAGCCTGGGGTCCCGGCGCATCCCCAATCCGTATCCCGCCGCGTCTCCGATCCGGACTCGCAACGTACCGTTTCAGCCCGCGTAACAGCGTCGACAGCCCCGTGCCGCCGCCGATCGCAACCACTCGAAGCTCTTTTTCTTTTGATTCAGCCAAGTTCGGCAACGACATGCGCGGAGTCTCCTACCAAGCCTAAATAAGCCTGTTTTCAGCTTGGATGCAAGACAGCGTCAAACCTCCGGATACAGTAGGTCTGTAAATCGCGGATCGTCCGCCATATCCTGAAAATCCGAGTCCGACCTCGCCTGGATCCTGTTCTGGGGATTCTGCCGGATTGCCTCCGTCAGATGCTCCAGGCAATGTTGCGAATCCCCGGTCATACTCGCCAGCACCGCCAAGTCCGTAAAAGGCGTAGTCCGCCTTATCGTTCTGCTTCAGGATCAGCGTGAAGTGCTCCCGCGCATCCTCGTAGTTGCCATCGTTCAGCAGCGAGACGGCATAGTCGTAGTGTTCTTCGAGGTTCGCGAACGAATTCTTCGTCTTCGCTGTCTGCAGCATGCAGGCATTACTGTACATCCGCGCGCGCTCGCTCAGGTCGCCCGCACCGACGCCACCATCTTTTCAAAGGCCGCATCGAGCCTTGTCGTACTTTCCCTCCTGCATCAACCGCAGCGCGGCCTCGTACTGCGTAACGATCTGCGCACGCGCGGTATCGCTTGCGGAAACCGTTCCTGCTAGTGTTCGTGGACCACGTTTTGTTGCAGGAATACTTGCCGTCTTTGTCTGAGCCATCGTCTATCCTGTCGCCAAGGCATTTCTCGGCTCCCCTATTCTAACGGGAAGCTCCTAGTTTGTTTGTTCTCGTCTCGGTTTTATACGCAGACCTGAGTTCAAGGTCAACTCCCCACCTGTTACCTCTTCCCATACACCGCCGGATTCAGCTCCGGATCGTTGTACATCTTCAACTGCCTATAGAGCTTGAATCGCCTCGTCCCTTTCAGGACTTCAGCCCATAAATCATCCAGGCATCCCGCCAGATCTCCACGCTGTTCCTCAAGCAGAGCCAGCCTCGCCGCATTGCGCGTACGATGCTTCTCCGACGCGCTCGTTCGCACCGACTCCTCCCGCGTGTGATAAATCTTCAGCGACAAAATTGAAAGCCGGTCGATCATCAGCCCCGGCGTTTCCGAGTGCAACGGCGCGCCCGCCTTCTGCTCCAGCCTCTCCATCAGCCACGAGTCCATCTTCTCCACCAGGTCGTTTCGTCTCTGATTCAACACATCGATCGCTCGCTTTACGGCTGCAATCTCAGCGTCGGTTGCCTGCGGCACACGAGCCTTGTCCTCCTCGTGCCAGAGCTCGAAGTTCGCCCGGTGCTGCGCCATCGCCACCGCCATCAACCCATCCGCGCTTGGTTCGACGGTTAGTTCACTGTCGGTTTCATGCAACGCCGCTGTCAGCTCATCCTGCATTCGCGTGATCAAAAGAGCGTCCAGCATATCCACTCCGTTTCGCCCCCAGAAAACTTTAGCAGCAGTTGCAGCATAGATTCTCCACACTTGCCTGGAGCCAATCCAGCAAGCAGACTAAAGTCATACGATGGCAAGCGCAACAAAACGGGTTCTGATCTACCGCCTGGGCAGCCTTGGCGACACCCTGGTCGCTCTTCCGGCCTATCACCTTATCAGCCGCGCCTTCCCGGACGCTGACCGCCGCCTGCTCACGAACTTTCCCGTTGACGCCAAAGCCCCTCCAGCCGCCGCTATCCTCGAAAATACCAATCTCATTCACGGATACTTCCGCTACGCCGTAAGAACCCGCAACCCCCGCGAGCTTCTTGCCCTCTGGTGGAATCTCTTTCGCTGGCGCCCGGATGTTCTCGTCTACCTTGGCTCGGCTCGCGGTATCGAAACCGCATTCCGGGATGCAAGGTTCTTTCGCCTCTGTGGAATTTCCCGGGTTATCGGCGTTCCCGTCACCGAAGATATGCAGAAGAACCGCTGGCAGGGGTCCGAACAGGCTCTCGAACCGGAAGCCTCCCGCCTCGCGCGCAATCTCGCGGAGCTTGGAGACGCCAGACTCGACGACCCTGAGAGCTGGGACCTTCACCTCACCCAGGCAGAACAGACTCGGGCGAGAGAGGTTCTCAAACCTGCTGAAGTTCGTCCCACCCTTGCGGTGAGCGTTGGCACCAAAGTCCAGTCGAAGGACTGGGGACGCGACAACTGGCGCGCTCTCCTGCATCGTCTCGCAACTCTCTATCCCGATCACGCCCTGGCTCTCTGCGGAGCCCCAGAAGAGAGCGCGGCCAGCGAGTTCGCCGCCGATGGCTGGCGCGAAAACTCCTCGAGCCCGGTTATCAATCTCTGCGGACTCCTTACCCCACGCGAAAGCGCCGCCGTCATTAGCCACACGCGCCTCTTTATCGGCCACGACAGTGGTCCCATGCACCTTGCCGCCGCCGTCCAGACACCATGCGTCGCCATCTTTGCCGCCCGCAACAAACCTCGCGTCTGGTTCCCCTATGGCGACCAGCATCGCGTTCTCTACCACCAGACCGACTGCTGGGGCTGCGGCCTCGAAACCTGCATCGTCGAAAGAAAAAGATGCCTCACCTCCATCACCGTCGATGAGGTTGTAGCCGAGGTTCGCGCTCTCCTCGGCTAGCCTCAGGAAGATGCGATGATGGTCTCAGGAGAAATCGTTCAGCATGCTGCCGGAGCTTCATTCCATTCTCAACCTGCTCGAGGGCGGCTTCAGCGAGCTCAAAGTCCTCGTCGTCGGCGACATCATGCTCGACCGCTACATCCACGGTGACGTCGAGCGCATCTCGCCTGAAGCCCCAGTCCCCGTCATTCGCCATGCCCACCGCTACGAGCGCGCAGGCGGTGCGGCCAACGTCGCCATGAACCTCGCCGGTCTCGGCTGCCAGGCCTTCCTCGCTGGCTTCTGGGGGACTGACACGGAACAATCCGAGCTGGCCTCCATCCTCAGCCGTGCAGGCGTAGACACCGTGGGAGTCGTCTCCAGCTCACTGCCCACCATCTCCAAAACCCGCATCGTCGGTCGCACGCAGCAACTCCTTCGCCTCGACATCGAGAGCCGCGACACCCCACCGGCCACCGAAGCCATTGACCTGCAGCAGCGCGCCACCGAGCTCGTTGCCAAGGTCCATGCCGTCATCCTTTCGGACTACGCCAAAGGCGCGCTCTCTACGCACACTCTGCGAAGCCGTTATCCGCGCCGCCCGCACTGCGGGAGTCCCCATCCTCGTCGATCCGAAAACTCCTGACTTCAGCAAATACTCCGGCGCAACCACCATCTGCCCCAATCTGGGCGAGCTCTCCGCTGCCACAGGCGTTCCAGCTCTTCAAACAGAAGCGCTCCTCGCTGCCGGTCAGGCTCTTGTCCTCGAACACGACCTGAAATTTCTGACCGTCACGATGAGCGAGAAGGGAATCAGTGTCCTCCGCCCAGTCTCTGCAGACAGCAAGGCATCTTCCACTCACCCGCCCGGGCCCGCGAAGTCTTCGACGTCTCCGGCGCAGGCGATACCGTGATCGCCACTCTCGCCGCAAGCCTCGCCGGTGGCCTGCAGATCGAAACCGCGGTCGAACTCGCTAATCTTGCCGCGGGAATCGTTGTTGGCAAGATGGGCACTGTCCCCATCGCCCGACACGAGCTGATTGGCGCCCTCACTCCAAGCACCAACCTCACCGCAGGCGAAAAGATCCTCGACCTCGACCGCATCAAACTTCGCGTAGCCGAGTGGCGAGTCTCCGGCGAAACCATCGTCTTCACCAACGGCTGCTTCGATCTCCTCCATGTCGGCCACATCGCTCTACTTGAGGACTGCCGCCGCTTCGGCTCCAAGCTCATTCTCGGCCTCAACAGCGACGCCTCCGTCTGCCGCCTCAAAGGCCCCACCCGCCCCATCGTCTCTGAGCGCGAACGCGCCCGTGTCATGTCCGCCCTCGCCGCAGTCGATGCCGTCGTCCTCTTCGAAGAAGACACCCCGCTCGAGCTCATCCGCGCCCTCAAACCAGACGTCCTCGTCAAAGGCGGCGACTACACGATCGAAACCGTAGTCGGCCACGAAGAAGTCCTGAGGAACGGCGGCCGCGTTGAGATCGTCCCTACCGTTGAAGGCTTCTCCACCACCAACATCGTTAAGAAACTCACCGCAAATCCCGAGCCAGCGAAGGAGACCAAGCAGTGATCATCGTCACCGGCGGTGCAGGTTTCATCGGCAGTAACCTCATTCACGAACTCAACGGCTCCGGCGAGCGTGACATTCTCCTCGTCGACAGCTTCGCCCCCGCCGCGAACCTCACCGGCCCCAAGTTCCTAAACCTCATCGGAGCCGAGTTCTCCGATTACATGGACAAGCGCGAGTTCCGCGCCGCTCTCAAAGCCGGCTACTTCGAAAACTCCAAAATCCGCGCCATCCTTCATCAGGGAGCCTGCTCCAACACCCTCGAAGACGACGGCCGCTACATGATGGACAACAATTTCACCTATTCGAAGGAACTCCTTCACTTCGCGCTCGACCGCAAGATTCCGTTCGTCTATGCCTCCACTGCAGCCGTCTACGGAGCCAGCACCAACTTTACCGAAACCCCCGTCAACGAGCGCCCGCTCAATATTTACGGTTACTCCAAGCTTGTCTTCGACAACTACGTCCGCCGTCTCCTCCCCGAGATGAAGAGCACCGTTGTCGGCCTCCGCTACTTCAATGTCTACGGCCCGCGCGAGCAGCACAAAGGCCGCATGGCCTCGGTTATCCATCACTTCACTCGCGAACTCAAAGACATCGGGGCGATTCGTATGTTTCAGGGCTCGGGAGGTTACGCCGACGGCGAGCAGCGTCGCGACTTCGTCTTCGTTAAAGACCTCTGCCGCATCAACATGTTCTTCGGGGGCCTCCTGCCGGAAAGCCCCAGTAAAGAGATCCACGCCGTAGTCAATGCAGGCACCGGCGAGGCCCGCACTTTCAAAGCCGTTGCCGAAGCACTGATGAAGGTCCACGGTCCCGGCAAGATCGAGTACATTTCCATGCCCGACGACCTCAAAAACCGCTACCAGCACTTCACCCAGGCCGACATCGCCGGCCTCCGAGCCGCGGGCTGGACCGCATCCTTCACCTCGCTCGAAGACGGAATTCAACAAACCTTTGCCGAAGAACCCGCCTCCTGATGTACTCTTGCGGATAAATCAGAAATTGTCTTGCTCCAGCTGGGTGGTCTTGACGCTTTAAAAAGGCGGCTTCAGCCGCGGTTGCGTGCTCTCATCGATGCGGCTCTAGCCGAGGGAAATGCATCCTACGCAATAAGCTTCGAGGAGCATCGCAAAAAACTGCCCAAGGGAGCCAGAGTGACGGACCAACAACGCAAGCCCACCATCCTCTGCATCAGCACCTACGAAAAAGGCCAATCCTTCCTCGAAGAGGTCGCCCGTCTCGGTGTCAACGTCGTCCTCCTCACCGTCGACAAACTCGCCGACGCCGACTGGCCGCGTCCCTCCATCTCCAAGCTCATCACTATGCCGGAAAACCTCACTCCTGGCCAGGTCCTGAACACCGTCACCTATCTCGCCCGCGAGACCCGCTTCGATCGTGTCGTCGCCCTCGATGAGTTTGACCTCGAGGTAGCAGCACTCATCCGCGAACACATGCGCCTTCCTGGTTTGGGCGAATCCCTCACCCGCCACTTCCGCGATAAACTCGCCATGCGCGTTCGCACCCGCCAATGCGGCGTCGCCGTCCCTGAGTTCACCTCTGTCTTTAACTACGACGACCTCCGCCACTTCCTCAGCCGCGTTCCCGGTCCGTGGCTCTTGAAGCCCCGCACCAACGCCTCCGCCATCGGCATCCGCAAGATCGAAACCCCCGAAGCTATCTGGCCTATCCTGGACGAGCTAGGGGATCTCCAGTCCCACTACCTTCTCGAACGCTTCATCCCCGGCGAGATCTTTCACGTCGAAGGCTTCAGCTGGAACGGTCGCACTCTCTTCGGCGCAGCCTGCAAGTACGGTCAGCCGCCCTTCGAGACGATGCATCAAGGCGGCATCTTCTCCACCCGCGTCCTCGATCGCCAATCCGACGACGCCCTCGGCCTCCTGGGCATGAACACCCATGTTCTGGAATCCCTCGGCCTCATCTACGGCGTCACCCACACCGAGTTCATCAAATCTCATGCCAACGGCCGCTTCTACTTTCTCGAAACCGCAGCCCGCGTCGGTGGAGCCCACATCGCCGATGTTGTCGAACACGCCTCCGGCATCAACCCCTGGATCGAATGGGCCCGCATGGAGGTCTCGGCGCTTTTCCACATGGAGTACGCCCTTCCGCCACTCAAACAACGCTACGCTGGAAGCATCATCTCGCTTGCCCGTCAGGAATACCCCGACACAAGCAGCTACAACGATCCCGAGGTCGTTCAGCGCCTCAACAAGCACCACCATGCAGGTCTCATCGTCGGTGCCGACTCCGCCGACCGCGTCGAATCCCTCGTTACGGACTACACTACCCGTTTCCTCGAAGACTTCTACGCCGTACAACCCGCCCCTGACAAACCGACAGCCTGAATTTCTGAAGCGTAACTGCTACATGCAAATTCATGCATAGTTGAAGCGATTTTCACAGCATCTTCATCCGCTCAAAATCACTCCTTGTTTTTCACGCGGCATCCTGTTCCTACTTCCCTTACTTCTCCCTCCCCATGGTTGGAAGTGGGACTGATCCAAATCTCCGAAACAAAAGGATGCCTTAATGTCTTCATCCTTTCGCCTCTCTCTCGCCGTTTTCTCGATGATCGTTCTTTTCTTTCTCAACGCCTCTCTGGCTGCCGCCGATGTCTACAAAGTGACAGTCGTCGATATGACTCAGAATGAAAACTTCCTTGGAATCGATGGCAACGGCGATTTCATCGTCAATGACACGGTGAACGCCTTCAAGTGCGGAGTGCCGAATGGCCCCAGCCCCTGTTTTGAAATTTTTTTGCTGAGACAGGCACCCATTTTCTCCACCACGGCGCCCACGCTTAGCTTCGATAACGGAACCCCATGCACTGGTACTAACCTCTTCCCGGGTTTCCTGACATTGGGGAAAGGTGTCTGCAACAACAGCCATGACATCGTAGGCGGCATGTTCGGACAGATCCTCGGAGTGTGGGATGGACCCAATTCTCAGGAACTGCTTCTGGCGAATGCATCGTTCGATGGCGGCTTCGTAAACGCCATTGGCGATACCGTCTTCATTGACGGCTTACAAAACGAACTTATCTTCGCCCAGGATCTCACTCCTGAGCCAGCACCTCTGTTTCTGTTCGGTACCGGATGTCTCGTTCTGGTCGCGGCCTTGCGGTTCCATCAGCGCGGCAAAATGTAAGGAAAGCCCCTACTTTCCCGAACCCCACTGTTGCTTAAATCCAATTGCAAGCCGGGCAGGCTGACTATCTTATCCAGGCGGGTGGGTCCAGATCTGCGCAGCGATGATGTTGCAGAATCGCAACTCCATCGCCAAGCCGTTCTGATCTCCCGGTGTAGCGATGCAGTGGCTAAAGGTGTTGGAGACCCCTGACGACAACAAGTTATTGGTGATGCCGAAGCTCCAGTTCTCGTTGGTGATTTTATTGCACGTCCACTGCTGAATGGGAGTTCCGTTGGTGGCCCCACCGCGGGCGTCAAGGCAGAGATGGCTTGACCTGTTGACCAAGTGAACCTTAGTGGAGGAAACGGATGTAATCGTCCATTGCTGAGCGACACTGCCGTTACAGGTCTCTTGAACGATCGCAGCCCCTTGGGTGGGGGACCCGTTGACTGGCTGGAGGCACTTGCCATTTTCTCCGCTTACGAGCTTGACGATCTGGTCTTCGGCCTCAGCCGACGACGCGCCCCACAGACAGACGGCAGTCATTATCGACGTAGCGAACAACAGCTTTACAACTCGGCGATTTCGCATTTTCAGTTCCTCCTTCGGTTCACTTCGCGGTTGATCGGTTACGGAGTCCACCAAATCTGCGACAAGGTCCCGTTGCAACGGTAGATCTGCATGGCGAGGCCGGAGACCTTCTGCCCCCCTGGCACGTCGAGGCAGTGGCTATCGGTACCAGAGACTCGCGAGATCAACGGTGGGAGGTTGTCATCCAGGATTGCTCCGTCTCCAGCGTCCCAATTCTCGTTGCTGATCTTGTTGCAAGTCCATTGCTGGACGGGGGTGCCGTTTGCGGCGGCTCCTCTGGCATCCAGACACAATCCGCTCAAGCCGTTCACGAAGTGGACAATGTTGCCGCTTACTGGAACCCTCGTCCACTGCTGGGCAGGGTCGTTGTCGTGGTTGTTACACGGTTCCTGAACAATGGCCGCGCCTTGGGCGGTGGATTCGTTGAGTGGCTGCAGACACCAGCCACTCAAAATGCTTATGATCTGCCCGGTATTGCTCTGCGCAGCGAGCCCCCACGCGGTAATCACAGACAAGAGCAATACCGTCACTACCAGAGCCAACAAATAGTTAGAGCCCCACACACTCCTACGCTTAAATCTCTGGTCAAAGAAATGTCTATTGAGAGAATCGGTGGAAGTCATAACAGTTCCTCCAATGTCTTAGTGACCGCATTCGAAGGAACGTTTCAAGAGCTTAGCTGGAAAACATCGAAAGAGGGCAGTGCGGTTCAAGACGCGTCTCTGGACATTGACCTTGAACGCCTGAGGGGCAGACATCTGCAGGCCACGAGTCTGTGTAAGAGACAATGCTCTTATGCGTTGGGGGAGTACGTAGCCTGTTTGCGGCGGATTTAGCCGACCGACAAACAGGTAGTCCAATTAGCCAGGGACCATACCCTTTTGCCTGCGGTAAATTATTGATTTGATGGTGAGAGCGCTGGGGCTCGAACCCAGGACCAACGCCTTAAAAGGGCGATGCTCTACCAACTGAGCTACGCTCTCAAACCTGTACTACCAAGTTAGCACATTCAGACGAGGTAATTTCTCTGGCCACTGATCCGAAGCGTGCGGTAAGTCATGTCCCGTGGCAACGAAAACTCGGCCCGATCGCAAACGGGACCGGAATCACAATCCGTTGGTTTTATGCGGCTGTCCCCTGCATTTCCTCTTCGGTCACACGAAAGTCGCACCCAGTTTCATTGACTTGAGGCATCCCCGACAGTAGCCTCAGGTATTGCATGATAGCGTGTGCAATTATTCTTCAAGAACTGGCAGCGAACCGGCGCAGTTCAAGCAAGAACAACGCGGTAGCCCGAAACAGGAACAACCAATGGATTCTAGTAACACCGAAAGAGCCGACGATCAGGCAGTCTCCGAAACCCCGGAAGACGTAGCCGTTCTCTACTCATGGGCGAATCTTCACGGAGCAAAGTACCGCGACTTTTCCGCTTCACGCCGCGAGTACCGCGCGCAACTTCGCCATCGCGCCGCCGAGCAGGTCCGGGAGCAGGCTCTCCTTGCACAGGCCGAAGCCGAATCCGCTGCCGTCGCCGCCGAATCCGCCGCGCACCACGCAGCCGAAGCCGCTCGCATTCATCAGGCCGATGACGCTGACTCCTCCATGCGCCGCGCTTTGCGTGAAGCCGAATCTGCCGCCCGCACCGCCGCCGCCGAACGCCTCGAAGCTGCTCGCCGTGCTGAAGTTGCTGCGGTTGCCGAGGCTGCCGCCCGCTACGAAGAGCGAGAGATTGCCGAAGCCCATGCCTCCGCCCAGCGCCAGGCCGCCCGCTTTGCTGAATCCGAGATGCGACGCAAAGTCGCAGCCGCAAACGCGCAGCAAACGACGCAGCCCACAACAAATGAAACTCCGGCTGCCGAGGCCGTCGCCGTTGCTCCACAATCGTCTGTTGCTCCGCAATCGTCTGTGGCTCCACAAACATCTGTTGCAACCGGCGAACAGCCAGTTCCGCAGGTCGAGACGCGCCGGGACACGGACCGCGAACTTCGCGAAGAACACGTGCCAACGCTTCCGCCGCCAGAACGCCGCATCTCAGCGAGCCATCACTCCTCGCCGCGCCGTCCTCAGGGCTATCACCCCGATGATGCATCCGGCGTCCGCCAAATCTACCGCGGTCCCGACTCATCTTCGGGCTCCTACAGCTCAGGCAGCTCCACACGTCGTGCTCTGCCTTTGGAGCGTCGAGCCGTTGCATCCGCGGCTCCGCAGGAGTCAAAACACGCAGCCCAATTTCCGATCCCCACAACACGTCCGCTTCCCAACGCTAACGAAAGTCAGGCTCCGTTTATGGGTCAACGCAGCTCCGATCCCCAGGTCCAGTCACACTCGTCCCGCTCAGGCTGAGCAACCTGTCTCGTCCATTCCGGTCAACGCCGGTCAGTGGCCCCCGTTCGCCACTCCAGATCCAATATCAACCTCCAGCCGCGAAGGAATCGGAGATATTTCGGTAACCAGGCCTCCAGCGTCGAGACCAGCTTTCTCGTCGCGCATCATACCGGCCGCTACCTCTGCCCGACCTGTCTCGCCGTTCTCGCAGGCTCTCGTCCCTTCCGACTCAACCCGCGGTCGCCGAGCTCAGGATGACTTCGACTACCAGCAGTCTCAAGGCTTCCCCGACCGCCGCAATGCGCCGGAGATCCTCTCCGATGCTGCATCTCTCTCTCCGCAGCGCTCTGCCAGCCAGGCTGAGTCGGCCGGCCCGGCATGGCTTTACGCTCCTCCGGCCCCGCAGGTCTCGCCGAGGCCGATCACCGCTCAGTCTTCACCGATTCAATCCTCGGTAGCCGACACGCTCCAGCACTCCCGCGAGCGTGTTGCAGCCCGCTGGTTTGCTCTCAAAGGTGTCTTCGAGCAGCCTGGTCAGGAACAGCCTGAAGCCGCTCCCGTTCGACAGAAAGAGACCCGCACCCCGGTCCTCGCCGTCTTCTCGCTCGCCGGCGGAGTCGGCAAAACCAGCCTCGTCGCCACCGTAGGCCGCGCTCTCTCCTCCATGGGAGAAAAAGTTCTTCTCACCGATACCACCTCCCACGGTCTGCTCCCGTTCTACTTTGGGGCCAGTGAACTGCGGCAGGGAACCGTTCGCACCTTCTCACCCCCCAGCGGCAGCACCGACGCCCCCATCTACCTTGTCAGCCACGAGATCGACTACAAGGGAAGCGATGAAACAGCGCAGGAAAAACTCGCCGAAGAGATCATCCACAACAGCCGCGGTACCCACCGCATCCTCCTCGACCTCAACGTCACCTCAGCCTGGATCGTCACCCGCCTCTCTCGTATGAACCCCACGATCCTCGTGCCAGTCGCGCCCGACATGAACTCCGTCATCAGCCTCCAGGCTCTCGAAAAATTCTTCACCGGCGTCAACGACGGCGACGGCCGCCCCTTACAACCCCACTACGTTCTCAACCAGTTCGACACCTCGCTTCCGCTTCACCTCGACGTCCGCGAAGTCATGCGACGCCAGCTTGGCGACCGTCTCCTGCCCTTTGTCATCCGCCGTGCTCCAGCTGTGAGTGAAGCCCTCGCTGAAGGAATGACCGTCGTCGACTACGCCCCCGACGCGCCAGTCTCCGAGGACTATCTCAACCTCGCCACATGGCTCCGCACAGTCGCCGCACCCGCTACCGCAGGCTTTCGTAACGTCAGGTGGAGCGAGAGATGATCTCGTCACCGCTCATGCAGCAGTTTGAGTCCGGTGACAGTCTCCTCCTCAAAGCGGTTCGGTTCCTCATTCTCGCCGGTGGTGTTATTCTGCTCGGCTTCACCGCCGTTCTGGAGCTCGACTGGCCCCAGCAGATACTGCTCGGCGTTCTCACCGTCGTCGTGATCCTCTGGCTCGATCGCAGCTCGGGCTCCTACCTTGTTACCCTCATCCTTCTCCTCGTCTCTATCTTCTCCACCGTTCGCTATGGATACTGGCGAATCCACACAACCGCCCGTTTCTTCCACTCCCACGGTTTCAAAGGCCACGCGCTCGACGCTGTCCTGACCATCCTTCTTCTCTCCGCGGAGACCTACGCCTTCCTCACTCTGTTCCTCGGCTATCTCCAGACTCTCTGGCCTCTCCGCCGCACGCCAGTCGATATGCCCGACGATCCCGCTGACTGGCCCGAGGTCGATCTCCTCATCCCAACCCTCAGCGAGCCCCTCAGCCTCGTCAAATTCACCGCGCTCGCCGCCATCAACATCGACTGGCCTGCCGACAAGCTCCACGTCTACCTCCTCGACGACGGCAACCGCGAAGAGTTCCGCCAGTTCGCCGAAGACGCCGGCATCGGCTACATGACCCGCGAGGACAATCTGAACGCCAAGGCCGGCAACATCAACAATGCACTTGCCCAGCTCGACGCTCCTTTCGTTGTCCTCTTCGACTGCGACCATGTTCCTACACGCAGCTTCCTCCAGGTCACTCTCGGCTGGTTCCTGCGCGACAGCAAGCTAGGGATGCTCCAGACGCCTCACCGCTTCTACTCGCCCGATCCCTTCGAGCGCAATCTCAATCAGTTCCGCATGGTCCCCAACGAGGGCGACTTCTTCTACAGCGTCGTCCAGGACGGCAACGATTTCTGGAACGCCACCTTCTTCTGCGGCTCCTGCGCTGTCCTCCGCCGCTCTGCACTCGACTCAGTCGGCGGAATCGCTGTCGAGACCGTAACCGAAGATGCCCACACCTCGCTCCGCATGCAATCGGAGGGTTGGAGCACTGCCTACATCAACATTCCGCAGGCCGCCGGTCTCGCCACCGACCGGCTCAGTGGCCACGTCAGGCAGCGTATTCGCTGGGCACGCGGCATGATTCAGATTCTGCGCATCGATAACCCCCTCTTCACCCGCGGCCTCACCCTTTCGCAGCGTCTCTGCTACTTCAACGCGATGACGCACTTTCTTTACGCTCTCCCGCGCCTCATCTTCCTCACTGCGCCGCTTATCTATCTCATCTTCGGTCAGGTCAACATGATCGGCTACTGGGCCGCCATCCTGGCCTACGCCTTTCCCCATCTTGCTCTTGCAAACATTACCAACTCGCGCATTCAGGGCCACCACCGCTTCTCGTTCTGGAACGAGATCTACGAGACCGTCCTCGCTCCCTATCTCCTAATCCCTACGCTGGTGACCTTCTTCAACCCGCGCTCGGGAAGATTCAAAGTCACACCCAAAGCCGGAACCGTCAACAGCGGATTCTTCGACCGTCGTACCGCATCCCCGTTCCTCTTCCTCATCACCATCAATCTGCTCGGCATCCTCTGCGTGATCCCCAGACTCTTCCAACTCCCGGGGGCTGACAAAGCTTTTCCGATGAACCTTCTCGCCCACATGTACGACGGACATCACGTCGGCGTCATCGTGATGAATCTCCTCTGGGTGTGTTTCAACCTCATCATCCTCGGAGTCGCTACCTCCGTCGCATGGGAGAGCCGCCAGCGACGCCTCTCGGTCCGCATCGCCATGACCGTTCCTGCCGACGTTCAACTCGCCGCCGGCACAATCTTTCGCGGCGTAACCTCCGACGTCTCCACGGGCGGCCTCATGCTTCGCATGGAGCAGAACCTCACCGCAAGTGCCGGGGACGCCCTCCGAATCACGCTCCCGGTCTTGGACGGCGACGCAACCCTGCCCGCCACGGTCGTCGAAGTCAGCGACAACATCCTCCGCGCGAAGTTCGATCCTCTCACTCTCGATCAGGAAGAAGCCCTCGCCATTGTCCTCTACTCCCGCGCCGACACCTGGCTGGGCTGGGGAGAAGCCAATGAACCCGACAAGCCCCTCACCAGCCTCGGCCGCATCTTCCGGCTGGCTTTCCGCGGCCTCGCGCGGTCTCTGCAAACTTCTAAAGAACCCGACATAAGAGTGCCAAGACCGAGACTCGCAACCAGCATCGCGCCACTCCTTTTGCTGGCGATTCTCTTCACCGCACGTCCACTCGCAGGCCAAGAACCGGACCAGCAACCAACTTCGCTCATTCCAAAACCATCCGCCCAGATCGCATTTGCCCAACAAGCGCTCATCACCGCTACAACCACATCGACTCAACCTGATCCCACTCCTGCTCAGCCGAAACTGCCCGACGATCTAAGCCTCCTTCCCGCTCCGTTCTACAACCACCAGACCGATCTCCAGCCAACGATCCCCGTCGTCTTTCTCGCGCCGCCTTCCCCCAAGGCCCTCGAAGCAGCCGGCATCGTTGCCTCCTGGTTCGGGATATTCGGAGCGTCCGGAACCTCTGCCGCCAAGCATCCCGTTCGCTTTCCCGTCTCCATCGGCGACATTCCAACAGGCAACGTCATCATCATCGCCGAAAGCGCCTCCATTATCCCAGCCTCGCTGCAACTCATCGCAACGCAACCGACCATCGCCATCCGCGCCAACCCGTCCGACGATTCCTCAAAACTCCTTATCCTGGCCGCAGACTCCTCTGACTCCATCCTCGCCGTTGCAAGTTATCTCACCCAGGAATCAAACCTCAACGGAGCTACAGTCCACGTTCCCGAAACTGTCATTTCACGCGTGCCTGCCGAAGTCCCTACCAGACTCAACTCCACAAACACCGGACTCCCTGATCTCGAACTCTTCTCCCGCTCCGGCTATCCCTTCACCCGCAGGCCCGACCTGGCCGACACAGCGGTAGTTCTCCCCTCAACTCCTTCTTCCCGGGAGATCGAACTCTACCTTGACCTGATGGCCCGCTTCGGCGCACAGACTGGCTACCCGGTCCTGAGCGTCTCCGTCACCAACGCAGAAGGCATGACTCCCGGCCGCGGAAAGGATTATCTCGTCCTCGGCACAATCGAAGATCAACCCGCCATTTCTCTCCTAAATCCGGCCCTTCCCGTCAGCGTAGACGGCAGCGGCCTCCACATTCAGGACACCCAAGGTTTCTTCCCCCAACTTCAGCACGCCTGGTGGAAGGTTCGCAGCTTCGATCGCGTGCAACCGAAGCAACTCGAAACCGCTGCCGGCCTCCCCCGCGCCCTGATCGAAGCGACCGAGTGGCCCCGCCGATCCAGGCACTCCGCCATCGTCATCCTCCTCCGCAACGAAGACGCCGTTCCCAGCTTCCTCTCTGCCTTCCTCAACCCGGCACAATCAGGCATCTCACAATCCGTCAGCGTGCTCGACGGAACATACTTCACGTCGTACCGTATCGGCGATAACTTCTACCAGGTTGGCCTACCGCTCTGGAGCCAGCCCCGCCTGCTCCTTGAAGATCATCCGCCTCTCCTGGTGCTTCTTACCCTTCTATCCTGCTTTCTCATGGCGATCGTTCTTCGCTCCACGCTGCGCCGCAAGGCTCGGTTCCGTCTACAGGGAAACGAGTAACGCCGTACACGCCACCGCGAATTGCGAAACACGCAAATAGGCTCGAAAGAATCCCTCGAACAGGGGACGTATGCATCGCGTAAATTCTCTTGAATTACAATCGGTGCAAACGTATAACTTGGCGGTACACCTTTCTCGATCTGCTTAGCGGAGCCGGTCGGGGGTGTGCCAGGATGAAAGAACAAACAGCACCGCGAACAGAGCAGCTACGCACCCCCTTTATGCATCGTTCAGCCTTGATTTCTCTCCTCTGCCTCACTGCACTCCCGGCCTTTGCCTCCAAACCGGACAGTGTTCCCGACTGGGTTCGCACCGCCGCCCAGCAGAAACTTCCTGACTACTCCAACGAGACCAACGCCGTCGTTCTGCTCGATGACGTCACCTACACGGTCGCCTTCGACGGGTCGGCAGTCGAGCATCATCGTCACGTCCTCAAGATCCTCCGGCCTCAGGGCCGTCGCGAAGGCATCGTCGCTGTCCCCTTCGATAAGGACACCAAAATTCTCTCCATGCACGTCTGGAGCATCGGTCCCGACGGCCACGAATACGCCGTCAAGGACAATGAGATGACCGAGCACGGCTACGGCGAAGGCCATCTCTTCGAGGATGACAAGGTGCGCGTCGCCGAAGCTCCAGCCCGCGATCCCGGCGGAGTCGTCGCCTACGAGTACGAACAGCGTACGCATCCCTTCCTGACCGAAAAAACCTGGTTCTTTCAGAGCACCCTGCCTCATCTCAACCAGACCTTCACTCTAGAGCTTCCCTCCAACTACACCTACGGCACCGTCTGGGCTCACGCCAAACAAGCCCCTCCCGTCGACCTTGAGCATCAACGCTGGCGCTGGGTCATGAGTGAAACCCCTGCCATTGATCTTCGCGACGTCACCCTCCGTCCCACCGTTTTCTCGCTGGAAGGCCGCATGACCGTCCACTACGCAGGTCCAGGCATCGCCAATCCCACCGAAGGCACCTGGAAGAGCATAGGCGAGTGGTATCAGAGCATCTCCAAAGAGCGTCTCGCACCCACGCCGGAGATCGCCGCCAAAGCCAACGAACTCACCGCCGGCAAAACCGACTTCTACGACAAGACCGAGGCAGTCGCCGAGTTCGTCCAGAGAGATGTCCGCTACTTCGCGATCGAGATGGGAATCGGCGGTTATCAGCCCCACTTCGCTGGCGATATCTTCCGCAACCGCTACGGTGACTGCAAGGATAAGGCTACTTTGCTCACGGCGATGCTCTCGACCGTCGGAGTTCACGGCGCTCTGGTAATGGTCGATCATCGTCGCGGCGTCATCGACCCCGATGCACCCTCCATCGTCGGGGACCACATGATTGCCGCCATCGAAATTCCCAAGGGCTACACCTCGCCGAAGCTCCGCAGCGTCGTCACCGCCAAGACCGGGCGCCAGTACCTCATCTTCGATCCAACCTGGGAGAAAACCGCCTTCGGCCAGCTCGAGCATAATCTCCAGGGCGGCTACGGCGTCCTCATGGAAGGTTCCGACAGCCAGATTATCCAGTTCCCGGTCCTCTCACCAGACCTCAACACGATCCGCCGCAGCGCCGCGTTCCAGCTACAGCCCGATGGCTCGCTCAAAGGAACCGTTACCGAAAAACGCTTCGGCGATGTCTCGGAAAACCGCCGCTTGCTCTACACCCGCGGAGACGCCAAAGAGCAATCGGATTTTCTCGATCATCTCCTGGGGCAGGATTTCACCAGCTTTAACGTCTCCGGCTTCAAGGTTGAAAACGCTGAAGCCCTCAATAAGGACCTCACCACATCCTTCTCGATCTCCGCCGACCGTTTTGCCAAGCCCATGGGGCCTCTTTTCATGCTGCGTCCTCGCGTCTTCGGCAGCGACGATCTCAATGTTGACCACAAAAAGCGGCATGATGTCCCGGTCAACCTCGACATGACCATGAAGGAACAAGACGATTACACGATCGAGCTGCCGCCTGGTTACGTCATCGACGAGATTCCCGATCCCGTCAAGCTCGACCTCGGCTTTGCTTCCTACGAGAGCGCCAGTAGCGTCAAGGACAACGTCCTCCACTACACCCGCACCTACACCGTCCGCGAGGTAACTCTTCCCGCCGACAAATACCCTGACGTCCAGAAACTCGCCGGCGTCATCGCAGCCGACGAACAACGCAACGCCGTCCTCAAAAAGCAATAAGACCTGCTCTTGCCTCACTCACCAAAGGAAATTCGTAATGATGAACATCTCAGGCCGTCTCGTCCGCCTTGCTCTTCTCTTCGCCGTGAGCTCTCTCGGCTCCTCCGCACTTGCTCAGCAATGGATCACTCCCACTCCCGAAGAGCTCTCCATGACCTCGCAGCCTCAGGTCCCGGGCGCAGCTGCTGTCTTCCTCAACCGCGAACAGACGACCGACGACCAGCTCCACATGTTCAGCATCTACACCCGTATCAAAGTTCTCACCGACGCCGGCAAGGAGTACAGCAACGTTGAGCTTGAGTTTGCCCACCGAAGTGACGGAGGCGGCTACACCGTCGAGGAGATTCAAGGCCGAACTATTCACCCCGACGGCACCATCATCCCCTTTACTGGAAAACCCTACGAAAAGCTGATCGAGAAGGGGCAGGGACTCAAGGTGATGGCCAAAGTCTTCAGCATGCCCGACGTCCAACCAGGCAGCATTCTCGAATATCGTTACAAACTCCGTTACGACGAACACTACTTCATTCCACCCGACTGGTTCATCCAGTCGGATCTCTTTACCCGCAAGGCGCACTACTCGTGGCGCCCGACCGGCAAACAGCTCATTACCAATGGTGATCGCGATCAGGTCAGCAACTCCATCGCATGGTTCCGCATTCTTCCGCCGGGTACCGAAATCAAGCAGACGACTCTGCCCCGCGGCGGAGTCATGAACGAAGAACAGCACGTCTTCGACCTCGACGTCCAAGATGTCCTGCCAGCGCCCAGAGAAGACTACATGCCGCCCATCGGCAGCCTCACCTACAGAGTGCTCTTCTACTACAGTCCCTATCGCTCCTACGAAGAGTTCTGGAAGAACGAAAGCAAGTACTGGGCAAAGACCCGCGATAAGTTCATCGGGCCCGGCACCGCCGTGAAGGATGCAGTAAAAGATCTCGTTCTTCCCACCGATACTCCGGATCAGAAGCTCCGGAAGATCTACGCCGCCGTCATGCAGCTTGAAAACACAAGCTATACCCGCGAACACTCCACCGCAGAAGAAAAGGCACAGGGCTTCAAGGAGGTTCACACCACCGACGATATCTGGACCCGCAAGCGCGGCAACAACGATCAGATCGCTGCACTCTTCGTCGCCATGGCGCGCGCCGCCGGAATGAAGGCCTATCTCGCCGGCGTCACCAATCGCGATCGCAGTCTCTTTCTACAGGGCTATCTCAGCCTCTCTCAGATCGACGACGACATGGCCATCGTCAACGTCGATGGGAAGGACCAGTTTTTCGACCCCGGCTCCCGCTACTGCCCTTACCAGCATCTGGCATGGAAGCATAGCAACGCCCAGGGCATTCGTCAGACCGATAACGGCGGGGATTTCTTCTCATCTCCAGGCGAGTCCTACACCTACTCCCGCACCCAGCGCATCGCCGATCTCGTCATGGACGAGAAGGGTGCCATCACCGGCACGATCATCATGACCTACTCTGGCTCGCCCGCTTTAAGCTGGCGTCAGAACTCCCTCACAGGGGACTCCGCCAGTCTCGAGCGAGGACTGCGCACCAGCGTCGAGCACATCGTGCCCTCCAGCCTCGAACTCAAAGTAGCCTCCATCGATCAGCTCACCGACTACGAAAAACCCCTTATCGTCAAATTTGACGTTAGGGGCTCCCTCGGCACCTCCACCGGCAAGCGCGTCATCCTCCCAGGCGATATCTTCGAAGCCAACTCAAAACCCGCCTTCCCCCACGAGAAGCGCGAGATTCCCGTCTACTTCCACTACGCGCAAACCAATCTGGACGCCGTCCGTATCAAGTTCCCCTCAACTCTTGCCATCGAGTCGCTGCCTGCGTCCGATAAATTCAACTTCGAAAAGTACGCCATCTACAACATAGCCAGCGAATCCACCCCCACCAGCTTCACCGTACGTCGCAACTACTTCCTGGGAGAGATCATCTTCGAACCGAAAGAATACCAATCTCTTCGTACCTTCTACTCCAAATTCGAAACCAAGGACCAGGAATCCGTCGTCCTTACAACCGCCCCGGCGACCGGTGCTGCGACAAAGCCTACCGGCAACTGATACGCCTGTCCCACTAATCGCCGCCTGCCTTTCTCTTTCAAGGCAGGCGGCACACTTTAACCGTCTCATTCGCGTACGCACACGCGAATCCAGTGGGAGCACTTCGTGCCAGCACAACCCACGTCACCCCAAACGGCTTCAACTTCGCCACCCGCGTTTCATCGGTAACACCATCCAGCCCTGACTGAGCCTCCTGGCCTGCGCGCCACGTCTCCGCCAACTCCGGTTTATTCGTCACCACGCCACCATCCTTCGAGAAATCAGGCAGCACACTCCGTTCCGCAATCGCCCGAAAGCTCTGCGCATCCTCGCCTGGCTTCGTGGTGTAGTCCGCGTCCATCGCAAACACTGCATCCTTCGGGGTATTTCTGGCAATCCAACGAAACGCATCCTCAAAACCGTTACCCTCACCTGCCTGCCCCACCCATGGCATCTCCAGATGCTTCGAAGCGGGAAAAGTCCTTCGTTCGCCGACAAACATCACACCCGCGAGCAACGAAAATACCAAAACCCAACGCTCCACGCGCCGCCGCAAAATTGTCTCTCCCAGCCATCCCCCCACAACCAGGGTCATCACCACATACACCACCTGAAAGATACGCAGAGGTTGCATTCGCGCCACAAGATGCGTCGTCGTTCCCGTTCGCGCAAACAACATCGCCACCCCAATCGCCGCTAACCCCACCGCCACAGCCATCCGGGCCAGCCCGACCTGTGCCGCATCCTGCTCTCTTCGCAGTCTCCTCGCACTCACAGACAAAATCACCACAGGCGCAACCAGGCCCACCCACTCATACCAGTGCCACTCGCCCAAAAACCAATAACTCCGAGTCAGCACGACCGTCCGGTAAATCTCGCTCTCCGGCGGAGCCGACAGCTGCAAACCCGCTGCAATCCCGACCGTCGCCAGACCAAGGCCAATCGTGCCCCACATCCTCACCACCCGGCTCGGCGACAGCGTCAAAACGAGGAAAATCGCAGCGCCAACCCCGTACGCTCCCATCAGCGGATGCATCATTACCGCGCAAAACAGCGCACCAATGCCAAGCACGATACCTCGCCATCTTCCTGCCCCGTCTTCCTCTTCCTCAAACTGAGGAACGCGAACCTCCATCACGCCGACCAACGCCAGCAGCGCAAACGGAGTCGACAGGCTCCGCGCCGTCACATACGGATCCATCAGCATCAGCGAAGTGCCCGCAATCGGCAATGTCATCCACGCTGCCAGAAGCGTCACCGCTCCCCACCGCGCCTCACGCGACGCGAAACACCGCGCCGCCAGCAGCCACCCTGCAAACAACATCATCCAGAAGCTCGCCACGTAGAGCGCCAGCAGCACCGCCTCCACGCCCAGATGCGACCCACGCGCCAACCCCGCGACCAGCGGTGCAAAGAGCGAAAACGGCAGATGGCCCACTACAAACTCCGCCCCGTTCGGATAGAGCCCCGGATCCAGCAGCCGTTTGATCTCCGGCAGATAGACTCCTCCGTCCTCGGCGTAAGGATGATATCCATGCACCAGCACCGCGACAAACGCCATCGCAGTCAGCACGAGAGCCGCGAATCCCCGCTCCCTCCGATACTCCTCCCGCCGAAGCCGCTCTGAAGAGATTGCCGAAACTAACGATGTCGCCAAGTACCTGTTGCTCCCGCCACGAAATGAATAACTACTGCCCTGACTGTAGCTCTTACATTCTCTCCTACCGGCCTAGGCCCGGTATTCATTCCTGCGTCGCTACTCTGCCAAAATTTAGACAGGCACAAGCCTTCGCTGGTCTACAGGCCTCGCACTCTACGAAAATCCTTGCCACTCCGGAAGGTCCTTTGCAGAACGTCGACGATACAATCGAAGATGCATGTTGGCTCATTTTTTACACTCCTCTGACTCCTCGATCCATCCCCAACGCCGCTTCCAGAGCAGGCCCGGCCCGGTCACCGCATGAACTCCACCACGACGGCGACGAAGTCCCGCAATCTCTACAAAACGATCCCCGGTATCCTCATCAGTGCCTTCTTCCTCTGGTACACCTTCCGCGGAATCTCCTTCAACCAGTTCCTTGCCATGCGCTTCGTCCATCCCGCATGGATACTGGGCGTTGTTGGCTTTACGTTCGCCGGCCACGCCCTGCGTTGCGTCCGCTGGGCTCAGATGATGCCTCGCGGCCAACGCTCCATCCGCACGCATGTCCTTACCTGCGCCCGAGTCCTCATGACTTCGCTCGCCGCCAACAACATCCTTCCGCTCCGCATCGGCGACATCATGCGCGTCTTTACCTACGCCGACGACCTCAACGCCTCGCCTTCTACCATCCTCTCGACCGTCATCCTCGAGAAACTCCTCGACATCTTCGTCCTCGTCCTGCTCTTCGTTTCCACCGTAGGCGGTCTTGCTACCCCGCATCTCCGTCTCGTCGCCGATATCTCCCTCGCTATCTCCGCCATCGGCCTCGTAATCCTTCTTGTCTTCGCGCGCAGCCTGCAGCCGCCTATCCAGCGCCTCTTCGCCCGTCTGCCAGCCAATCCGAAACTCATCAAAGTCGAGCACTGGATCACCCTTGCACTCGACGCCACCGGCCGCCTCGGTGTCACGGGTTCCCTTCTACTTCTCATCCAGACTTTCATCGTCTGGTTCTGCGAAGGCATGATCTACGTCTCCGCGCTCAATCTCCTCGCTGTCCCCGTCGATCGCATCGCCCCCTGGCTGGCTGTCTCTTTCGCCAACCTCTCCTACCTCATCCCCAGCTCCCCCGGAGCCATTGGTCCCTTTGAACTCGCCGTCAAAACCTCACTCGCCAACCACGGAGCCTCCCTGTCCCAGGCCGCCATCCTCGGTCTCGCCATCCACGCCTGGATGCTTATCTCCATCACCGGAGCCGGAGGCATCATCTTCCTCACCCACCGCATCCGCATCCACAACCACAGACCCCTCTACGCCGAAATCGAACAACTCCCCACTGAGCTGCCGTAACAAGATCTGAACCGAGCAAAAAGCGAAGTCCCAGACAGTTCACATCATCAAGACTCGTACACACGCCACAAAGTGGCCGCTCCGGGCATAACGGGCCCGTCCGGCAGGACACAAAGGCTCTAGTAAACTGAAACCATTCCATCCCGGTGAACCCTAACGCATGTACCGCACAATCCAGCAGTCTTTGTTGGCCCGCATCCAGGCCGTTCTTCAATCGAAATACGAAGTAATCCTCACGAACCTTGTCGTCGAGCAGCCCCCCACGATCGCTCTCGGCGAACTCGCGCTCCCTGTCGCCTTCGAACTAGCCAAGCGCCTCCGCAAAGCTCCACGCGCCATCGCCGCCGAACTGGCGGCGGAATTAACTGCAGCACTCCCGGAACTCGAAGGTGTAGCCAGCGTCGAAGTCGCCGGCGCAGGCTACCTCAACATTCGCCTCGACCGCACCGCCATCCTCCGCCGCATCGCCGCCGATCAGCACGCCGACATCGGCGGCCCGGGCTTCCGTCTCGTCGAGCACACCAGCATCAATCCCAACAAAGCCGCCCATATCGGCCACCTCCGCAACGCCATCCTCGGCGACACCTTCCAGCGCCTCCTCCGCCACGACGCCTACAAAACCGGCTATGACGTAGGCGTGCAGAACTACATCGACAACACCGGAGTCCAGGTCGCCGACGTAGTCGTAGGCCTCGTCCACCTCGAAGGAAAAAATCTCTCATCCACTCGCGAACTCCTCACCGAACTCCTCGAAACCAGCCAGCGCATCGACTTCTATTGCTGGGACCTCTATGCCCGCGTCTCTCAGTGGTATACCGCCGACCCCGACCAGATCGCCGCCCGCAAACAGATCCGCCTCGACACCCTGCACGCGCTCGAAACCGGCAACAACGACACAGCCGAGATCGCCGACCTCATCGCCACCGCCGTCCTGCGCCGTCATCTCGAAACCATGCAGCGCCTCAGCATCGAGTACGACTTCCTCCCGCGCGAGAGCGAGATCCTCCACCTCCACTTCTGGGACGCGGCCCGCGCCCTCATGATCGAAAAGAGCGTCCTCTACCTCGAAACCGCAGGAAAAAATAAAGACTGCTGGGTCATGCGCCGCGCCGGCACCGAAGCGACCATCGGCCACGAGGGAACCGACCCCAACCAGCCCGACCAAGACGCCAAAGTCATCGTTCGCTCAAACGGAACCGTCACCTATGTTGGCAAAGACATCGCCTACCATCTCTGGAAGTTCGGCCTCCTCCCCGGCAAGGACTTCGGCTACAAAAAATTCTTCGAATACCCGACTCACACCTGCTGGATCTCCACCGATGGCCCCAGCGAGCCCGGCGTCCACTCCTTCGGCCACGCCGACCACATCTACAACGTCATCGACTCGCGCCAGAACGATCCGCAGAACAACGTCATTGCCGCCCTCCGCGGCATGGGCTACACCGAGGCTGCCGACAACTACACCCACTTCTCTTACGAGATGGTCGCTCTCACTCCGCGCTGCGCCATCGAACTCGGCTACACCATCAGCGAGGAGGATCGCGCCAAGTCGTACATCGAAGTCAGCGGCCGCAAAGGCTTCGGCGTCAAAGCCGACGATCTCATCGATCGCCTTACCGCGGCCGCCAAATCCGAAGTCGACACCCGCCACCCCGACCTCTCCGAAGCCGAACGCGAATCCATCGCAAAACAAATCGCCGTCGGCGCTCTCCGCTACTTCATGCTCCGCTTCACGCGCAACACCGTCATAGCCTTCGACTTCAAAGACGCCCTCAGCTTCGAGGGCGAGACCGGTCCCTATGTCCAGTACGCCATCGTCCGCGCAGCCAATATCTTTCGCAAAGCCGACACCACCGAACCCGCCTCCCTCGCAGCCATCGAAACCATCCCCACCGAAGCGCTGGCCGCAATCCTTGATACCGAAGAGGGAAGCAGCCTCTGGGAGACCTGGCTGCTGGTCTCAAAACTGACCCTGCTGATCGACCAGTGCATCAACACATCCGAGCCGGCCTACCTAGCCAAGTACGCCTTCCAACTCGCGCAGCAATTTAACAACTTCTACCACCGCCACCACGTACTCAACGAAACCGACTCCACACGCAAAGCGCTCTACCTCGCCACCGCCGCTGCCGCCCAACGCGAGATGACCCGAGCCTTAGCCTACCTGGGCATCGAAGCGCCACCGGTCATGTAAGAAGGAACTGGATGAGAGATAACCACGAAGGGCTGCCGGAAATTCTTGATGCGTACGAACGAGAAGGCGCATATTTCGGGACGGTTCGGCTCCATTTTCAAGAAGTATCGCGGACTTTTGAATTTGCTCTAGACGCGGGGTCTTATAAAACGCTGCGAAGAATACTCGAATCGAAACCGCTGGGAGAGATGCGCGGAATTCGTCATCGATATTTCTTCGCAAGAGGATACAGTGGGAAGTTGAGCGAACCCAAGAATCTCACTATGAGGGTACGTATCGAAACAGAGCGGAATGCCAAGACCTTTGATTTTCCTGTTTCGCGATCTTTACTATCGAACATGCTTTGGTTTGCTGAACTCACTGATCCAAATCAAGCGGCCGCACTAAAGCGTGTTGAGTAATTGAGAAGCCCTAGCCCGAATACGCCCGCACCCACTCCACAATCGACCTTACCGCAATGCCGCTGGGCCCATAAGGCATCCACGGCTTCGTGTCCTCGTTCCATGCGCAACCCGCGATATCCAGGTGCACCCACGGGGTCTCCCCCACGAACTCCTTCAAAAACATAGCCGCCGAGATTGCTCCGCCGTATCGGTTCTTCCCGGTATTCATGATGTCCGCAATCTGGCTCTTGATGTGTTCTTTGTAATCATCCGTGCACGGCAGCCGCCAGAACTTCTCCCCTGATATCTTCATCGCCGCCTGAAATTTCTCTACGGTCGCATCATCATTCGAGAACAATCCTGCATTAATCACTCCCAGTGCGATCACACAAGCTCCGGTCAGCGTTGCTGCATTGATAAGATGCGTACATCCCAGCGTCTTCGCATAGTGCAATCCATCCGCCAGTACAAGCCGCCCCTCCGCATCCGTATTTACCACCTCAATCGTCTTGCGCGACATCGCCGTCACCACATCGCCCGGCTTGAACGCGCCGCCATCGGGCATATTTTCCGCCGAGCACACGACCCCAATCACCTTGACCTTCGGCTTCAATTGCCCGATCGCCCGCATCGCGCCAATCATCGCCGCGGCGCCGGCCATGTCGTACTTCATCTTCTCCATGCCGTCCGCCGGCTTGATCGAGATGCCGCCGGTATCGAACGTAATCCCCTTGCCCACGAGCCCAATCACCGGACGGTGGTTTGGAGACGCCTGTTCCTTGCCAAGTTGCGGTTCATACGTCATCACAATCAGCGCCGGAGGCTGCTCCGACCCCTGAGCCACCGCTGCGAACGCGCCCATTCCCAGTTCACGGATCTTCTCCGTCGAGTGCACCTCGCACCGCAGCCCCATCTCCAGGCACATCGCCGCAGCCCGCCGTCCCAACTCCGTCGGAGTCAGCACATTTCCCGGCTCATTCACCAGCGACCGCGCGAAATTCTGTGCCCCGGCAATGATCAAACCTTCTTCAAACCCCTGCTGGATCTCCTCGCGCGCCGATTTCTCAGCCTCATGCACCATGATTGAAAGCGTTCGCAGCGATCTGTCCTTCCTGTCGCTCCGGTACATGTCCCAGTCCGGCTCTGCAAGTTCTGCGCCCTCCACCAGCGCTCGTGACAGCAGCGTGCACGGCAGGGTTTCCAGATGCTCATCATCCAGGGCATGGTCCTCCGGGAACGCAATCGCCATCTCCCGCACTCCCAGTGGCTTGGCTGCTCGCACAGCAGCGCCCGCGCTTTTTCTTATCTCGTTGACCGAAAGATCTTTTGCCTTACCCACCCCGACAATCAGCAGCCGTTCAGTCTTCAACCCATTCGGAGCATGCAGCAGCAGCGTCTCCCCAAGAGTCGCTTTGAACTCGCCCGATGCCAATACCTTCGCCGCTGCATCCGTCACCGCATCCGAGGTCGTCAGCAGCGCAAGCAACGGATCCGCGTCTCTACCAACCGCAATGTCCACTGCAAACACCGTGAGCATCGGCGTCTGAAATCCGGCCGCGTCCTGAAACAGAAGCTTGGTATCCATAGTCCTCTATCGTAGCGCGACCCCGCCGCAATCGCCCTGAACAAAGTTACGATGTGCCCACAAATTTACCGGCGCTGGCTTCGTGCTACCGCCGCCTTCGCCTCATTATCGGCCTCGCGTTTGCGTTCCGTAGCGCGTTTATCCCACTCCTGCTTGCCCTTCGCCAGTGCCAGCTCGCACTTTACCCGCCCGTTGCGAAAATAAAGCCGCGTCGGAATCAGCGTATACCCCTTCTGCTTCGTCAAAGCTTCGAGCTTCCGCACCTCGCTCTTGTGCAGCAGAAGCTTCCGCGTGCGCAGTGAGTCATGATTCATCGCGTTTCCATGCGAAAACGGCCCGATGTGCGCATTCAGCAGAAAGCACTCACCGTCTTTCAGCAGTCCGTACGCGTCCTTCAAATTCGCCTTGCCCTCGCGGATCGACTTCACTTCGGTACCGCGTAGCGCAACTCCGGCCTCGAACCTGTCCGACAGGGAGTAGTTGTGGCTCGCCGCCCGGTTGAACGCGGCATCTTTCTTGCCTGCAGCCACCGGATCGCGTTCCTTCTCTTTCACAACCGCCTTCGGCTGGTGTGCGATTGTAGGGTTGGAGAGAGAACGGGGCATGGAACCTTCTACTTTAACACGTCTGCAACTTTTGTCTTACCCTCGCGTCTCACCCGCAATCAACCCACACGTCTAACCAGAAACTTCAGCGGCCGGGTCACTGTCTGCCAATATGAAGCCGCAAATCTCCAACTGCGAGCCGTTACTTCCAAGCGTCCGCGGATAAAAAGACCAACAAACGCTAATGTTTCATCGAGGTCGAACGTTCACCGAATGCTATACTCACCCGAGCGCAGCAGCAGCATGGCAAGCTTCGCCCCGACAGGCAGCGGCCTGCTCCACATGAGCTTTCCGGCAGGCTTGCACTCCGGCATATGCCACACTCTTCAAGTTGCAAAGGACGAAAACGGGCGCAGCATGGGTCGCGGCTACAATTCATTCGGTAAACTAAAGACATTGCTTCTTCGATCGGCTCCACTTCTCCTTCTCTGTTGCCTCGCGACCTTTGGGTCCGGTTCCGCTCACGCTCAGTCAGCCAAGGCATGGGACAAGCGCGGACAGACCGCCGAGTCGCGTCAGGATTTCGATACAGCTTTTGACGCCTACCAGCATGCAGTCGACCTCAAACCTACTGATCTCCGCTACAGGACTCGCTTCGCTCGCGCCCGCTACCAGGCCGGCGTCTCTCACGTCGATCGCGGCCGCGTCCTGCGCCAGAACGGCGACCTGAACGGAGCACTCGCCCAGTTCAGTCAAGCCCTCCAGATCGACCCCGGCAGTCAGGCCGCTAAGCAGGAGCTTGATCAAGTTAATCAGCAACTTGCCGCTCCTGCCACCAGCAAAGGCGAACCTGCTCCCTCCGAGCAGATGTCCCGTCAGAACGAGATCCTCTCCAACATCGGCTCTCTCTCCGGCCCCGTCGAACTCAAGCCGCTCTCTAACGAGCCCATCCCCGCCATCCACATGGTCGAAGACGTCAAGGTCATCTATCAGGCTGTCGGCAAAGCGGCCGGTTTTAACGTACTCTTCGATCCTGACTACACCTCTAAACGCATCCCGGTTGACCTCCAGAATGTCAGTTGGTACGACGCTCTCCGCATTGTCGGAACTCTAGCCGGAACCTTCTACAAGCCCGTCACCTCCAACACCATCTTTGTCGCCGCTAACACGCGCCAGAAGCGCCAGGACCTCGATGAACAGGCCGTCCAGACCTTCTACCTCACCAACGCCAGCC
Organism: uncultured Acidobacteriaceae bacterium; assembly: GCA_963770055.1. Taxonomy (GTDB): domain Bacteria; phylum Acidobacteriota; class Terriglobia; order Terriglobales; family Acidobacteriaceae; genus Edaphobacter. Next base: position 567,650 of record CAVYOC010000006.1, on the reverse strand, counting down.
AGCAGAACGACGCCAACGAGGTCGTGGTCGCCATCCGCAACCTCCTCGATCCCAGCGTCAAGATCTATCTCGTCCCCAGCCAGAACGCTATCGTCATGCGCGCCACTCCGGACGAACTCATGTTTGCGCAAAAGGTCCTAAATGACCTCGACCGCGCTCGCCCCGAAGTCGTCGTCGACGTTGCCGTCCTCGAGGTAAATCGCGATAAGATGCGCAATATCGGCATCACTCTTCCTCAATCAATCACGATCACCCCTCAAGCCACCCCCGGCACCACGACAACCAGTGGCAGCTCAACAACCGGGGGGACAACCACTACGACCACCCCCAACAATTTCACCCTTAACTCTCTAGCTCACCTTACTGCCGAGAATTTTGGCGTGACAATTGGGGCCGCCACCGTCAACGCGCTGCTCTCTGATTCGGACACCCGCATCCTCCAGAACCCCAGCATCCGCGCCACTGACGGCCAGCGCGCCCAGCTTAAGATTGGCCAGAAGATCCCTATCGCCACCGGCTCCTATAATGCCGGAGTCTCTACCGGCGTTGCCAGTATCGGCGTCCAGACTCAGTTCAGCTACCAGGACGTGGGTGTCAATATCGACCTCACCCCTACTGTCCATTATGACCGCGAGGTCACCCTCAAGCTCAAGATCGAAGTCCTGTCGCATGCGAGCGATGTCACCATCTCTGGCGTAACCGAGCCGATCATCGGACAGCGCTCCACCGAACAGACGATCCAGCTCAAGGATGGCGAACCCAGCCTTCTCGCAGGCATTATCACCCGGCAGGACACCATCAACATCAGCGGCACTCCAGGTCTTGGTGAGGTCCCCATCCTGAAGTATTTCTTCTCCTCGCGTGCTACCGATACCGGGAAGGACGAGATTGTCTTCGTCCTGATTCCGCACATCGTTCGCGAGTCCGTGCTTAGCCGTCTCAACACCCGCGCTATCGACACTGGCACCGGTCAGGCCTTCGAACTCCACCGCGATGCCAGCCTCGCCAGCAACGGATCCGAGGCTATCAACTCAGCTCCCAAACCTCGCGTCAGCGGTCCCGCGACCACTGCCGCGAATGCCGCCAGCACAATGGCTCAGCAGCTTAATCAGCAGTCTCAGCCACCCGCCCTGCCCGCCACAAGCCAGCCCGCCGAAGTCGCACCCGGCACGGTTGGCGGCCCTCCGGTCAGCTTCAGCGTCGTCCCCTCCAGTCTCAATCAGGCGGTCGGCAGCACCTTCCAGGTCGCCGTTATGCTGGGCAATGGACGCGATATCTTCTCCGTTCCGATGCAGATGAAGTTCAACCCGGCCGTGCTTCAGCTTGTCAACGTCGACGCCGGAGATCTTCTCCGCCGCGACAACCAACTCGTCTCCATCTCCCATCGCGATGATGGCGCCGGCCTCGTCGCCATCGCCACCGAGCGTCCGCCCAACTCCGCCGGAGTCAGCGGGCAGGGAAGCGTCTGCCTCCTCACCTTTAAGGCTGTTGCCGCAGGTGATTCCGAACTCACTCTCGTCAAAGTCGGCGCGCGCAACAGCGCCCAGGCCAATCTTCCGGCCGTCGGTTCGCAGGCCATGGTGCATGTGAAGTGATCGCTCGTACCAATTCGCCGGGGGCACCCAGAAATCCGGGTGCCCCATGTCCTTCTTCCGGGACATGGGAGGTCTCACCAACGAGCCCCGAATCGGGCCTCACCCTCGTCGAACTCATCATCTGTGTCAGCATCGTGGCCATCCTCGCCTCCGCTGCTATCCCAATAGCCCGGTTCCAAGTCAAACGGGAAAAGGAGCGCGAACTCCGCCGCGACCTCTGGGAGATGCGCGACGCCATCGACCGCTACAAAGACGCCGCCGACAAAGGAGCTATGCAGGTCAAGGCCGATAGCCTTGGTTATCCGCCCGACCTTGAGACCCTCGTCAACGGAGTCGACATTCAGGACAAGAAGGTAAAATTCCTTCGCAAAATCCCTACCGACCCCATGACCGGCAACACCGACTGGGGACTCCGCTCCAACCAGGACGACGCCGACTCCGATTCCTTCGGTGGGCAGAACGTCTTCGACGTCCATAGTAAAAGCCAGAGCACCGCACTCGACGGATCGAAGTACACCACATGGTAACCGCCTCTTCAACCCGCATCCCCACACCGCGCCCCCTTTGCATGTCATTCCGCGGTGCAGAGGAATCTGCTTCTCTTCCAGTCCATCCGGTCACTTCCTCCGAGCAAGGCTTCACCCTTCTCGAACTCATGATCGTCATGGTCGTCATCGGTCTCCTCGCCGCTATCGCAATCCCCGCCTACACCAGCAACATCAAGCACGCCCGCGAAGCCGTCCTTAAGGAAGACCTCCACGTTCTCCGCCAGGCCATCGACTCCTACACCGTAGACAAGCAGAAGGCTCCCCAGACCCTCGACGACCTCGTCCAGGGTGGCTACATCAAAGCTATCCCTATTGACCCCTTCACCCACCGCTCCGACACCTGGATGCCCATCCAGGAAGACACCCTGATGAGTCTCGACCAGACCGATTCGGGTATCAACGATGTCCACAGCGGCTCTCAGGACACGGCTACCGACGGAACCTCCTACAACACCTGGTAAACGCAGCCGGACTGGCAACGGAGAATTGATTGCGGAGAACCTCGGAAATCGGTTCCAGCCACTATCATCCAGTAGCCAAAAGGCGCATACTATCGTCTAAGACTTGTAGAGCTGCGTTCTGCCGGCATGGAAGCGGCTCCAAGGAGACATCCTATGCGTTCCCTCCCGCGCCTCGGTTTGGCCGCAACTCTCACGTTCTCCTTCGCCCTCTACGCCCAGACTCCCTCCACCACCTCAGCGCAGACTCCGGCTGCAAACCCTCAGGCGACTCCTCCCGCCACGACGCCAGCCGATCCGCAAGCTGCGCCTGATACGAAGTCCACGCCGGCCTCGACTGCTCCTGACACACCACAGGCCGCTTCCGGGGACGATCAGACACCCCCGCCGGCTCGAAAGCAGATCTCACCCGACCCGGCCTCCGATACCGTGTCGGACAAATCCACCCCGGCCGACCCCAAAGCCGCCAAGAAGCAGATTAAGGAGAACGCCAAACAGCAGCAGGCCAGCAACCAGCCAAAATCCGACATCCTCCCATCCCCGGGTGAAGCCCTCGATCCCCACATCAAGCCCGGCAGCGAAGATGACGTCAACGCAGTAGGCACCCGCAATATCGGCGGACGCGGCGCGGGTAACTGGTACTCCATTGACTCCGAGATCCGCATGGGCAAGCAATACTCCATGGAGATCGAAAAGTCCGCTCACATGGTCACCGACCCCGTCATCGTCGAGTACGTCAATCGGGTCGGCCAGAACATCGTCAAGAACTCTGACTGCAAGGTCCCCTTCACCATCAAGGTCATCGACTCGGATGAGATCAACGCCATGGCGCTTCCCGGCGGATTCTTCTACGTCAATTCCGGCCTCATCATGGCCGCCGACGAAGAAGCCGAACTTGCCGGTGTCATGGCCCACGAGACCGCCCACGTCTGCGCCCATCACGCCGCCCGCGAGATGACCCGCATGAACTACGTCCAGATCGGCTCCATTCCGCTCATCATCATGACCTCCGGTTCCTGGACTGGTTACGGCATCTACGAAGCCACCCAACTCGCCATCCCCATCACCTTCCTCCAGTTCTCCCGCAACTTCGAAGCCGAGGCCGATTGGCTCGGTCTCCAGTACATGTACAAGGCTGGCTACGACCCTCAGGCCTTCATCCAGTTCTTCGAGAAACTCGACGCCCTTGAGAAGCACAAACCCGGCACCCTCGCCAAGGTCTTCTCCGATCACCCCCAGACTCCGGATCGCATCATGCACTCTGAAGACGAGATCGCCACCATAATGCCGCCTCGGCCTGACTACATGGTCACTACTTCAGAGTTCGACGACGTGAAGGCGCGTCTCGCCCGCCTCGAAAACAAGCGCAAGATCAACGACGGCAAGGGCGGCAACAAGCCCACGCTCCGCCGTGCTTCGAGCGGCAATGGCAACAACGATCCCAATAACCCAAACAACCCAGCCAGTTCCACTGACGACCGACCGACTTTAGGCCGGAGAAACTAGTAATCGAGGTCCCCTGTCTGTAAGCGAATCTTCCAGGCAGAGCTAAAATTGCTGCTGAGTTGACTGCGCACCATCAAATAGATTTTGGGGTCGCGAATCTCCTCGCCCGTCGCATGACGAAACCAGTCCACCATTACTTTCTTTACGAATTTCTTGGCAAGTTCTTTGATGAATCCAAAGTCTTTCGGGGGCGTTTGGAACTCTTCCCACACAAGTTGAACATAGCTGATCTCTCGTGAGGCTTCAATTGCCTCTAACAGCAATGCCTGCGCAAAGGATCGATCTGCGTCAGTGATATTCGTCAGGTCGATCGGGTCGTTTGGAAAGAAGAATAGTAAAATTCTGCGGGCTTCCTCTTCGCTGATCACGAGTTCTTTTTTGGTAAATCGCTTTAGTGCTATCGCCATGCGCCGATAGTAATACGGCTTGGCATCGTTATCTAGGTGAAATGTTTTTGCGATGTTTGCGCACCGGATTTCACAATCTGGACGCTATTGCCAGGTGCTTTTACTTCTTCGAAACCCGATAAAATATTCTCATGGCTAAAAAGAACAAGCAGAAGACTACCGGCTACACCGACGATCATGCGGCCGCCGGTCTCGACACCAAATTCCCCCCCATCGAAACCTGGCGTAACCAGTTCCGCGCCTACGAGATTCTCATCGATGATCCCGAGTTCACCAGCGTCTGCCCCAAGACCGGCCTTCCCGACTTCGGCCGTCTCCTGATCCGTTACATGCCGCGCGAGCAGTGCCTCGAGCTTAAGTCCCTCAAGGAATATCTCTTTACCTACCGCAACCTTGGTATCTTCCAGGAAAACATCGTCAACCAGGTCCTTGACGACGTCGTAAAAGCCACGAACCCCATCTGGGCCAAAGTCACCGGCGACTTCCGCCCCCGCGGAGGCATCTCCACCATCGTCGAAGCCTTCTATCCCCGCCCCAAAGACTCCAAGGGGCCCGCTTAGTTTGCAAGAACACTATGCCGGAGCCTCGCGTCCGACTCCAAGAATCCTGACCAGCACTCCCCTGCAATCTCCTGTGGCCATGAGGATCATCCAATCTCCCAATACCTCCCAGGAGACGAAGTACCCACATTCCAGACGTTGGTAAAAGAATCCGCTCTTCGTCGTCTGCCGGGTCCCTGGCAGCGGATCCTCCTGCAACTCTTCCAGAAACGCGCCGATCTGGTCGCACACCTTCTCGTCGCAGTCCAGGATGTCGGACTCAACCTGCTCATCAACGCCGACTTTGCAAGGCATGGGTCCATGCTAGCAAAAGCCCGGACCGCCGTTGTCACGAAAAGGGGGAAGAGCCTTCCTTGAGCAGGCCCTCCCTTAAACTCTAAATTCCTTCTCAGATTCGCGGCTTCAGCCTGTTTTCCCGAAGACGAACCAAGGCTGCATCACGCACGGTCTGCTTCTTCGGCTTCCGGCCAAGCTTGCCCATAAACTCCGCCAGTGGGACGTCGCTCGCCTTCCGCCCGCGTCTCGCCTCGAACCTCTTGCGGAGCTCCTCCGGCAGCTCTTCGCGCAGAACGCTGATCATCGGCTTCAGGGTTGCATAGCCGCCCTCCACCTGTAGCAGCAGGTCATGCCCCTCCTCCAGCGACAAGAGCTCCATGAACTCCTTGGGAATCGTCACCTGACGCTTCGCGCCGATTGGAAGTTTGAACTGGGTAATCGCCATACATTCTCCTTCTCGTTCATTATAGCGGATTATCCGCTTATCCTCCAATCCGACATTCCGGCGCTTCCACAAACCGCAGAATCAATTGGCAGAAGAACCCCAGTGTTATCAATACAAAACCCGCAACCGACCATCTCAGCGAAACTGTCGCCGCCTCCCACTCCTTATCTGTAAGATTCAGATGCGGAAACCGCTTCCGGAACTCCGCATCCTTCCGCACCCGCTTCAACTCCCGCAGCCGCCCAAACGCGTCCCGCGCCAGGCATCCACCTCCAAGAAATGTCAGCAGATCCGCAAGAATCCCAACCGCTACTCGATGCTCCCCGAGCCAGCTCATGCCGCGATCATAAACCCCATCCTCCAAAAATTCGTGTTCGTTCCAATTCGTGTCAGGCAGTGCCTAACCTCAAAGCTGACAACCCAAGTTCACGCCTCTTTGCTATCCTTCCCCCAATGCCCTCCGCAACCAAACCCTCCACCGTCTCGGTAGCCGGAGCCACCACCGCCCTCGTCCTGCTCACCGCCCTCAACTTCGTCAACTACATCGACCGCTACATCCTCCCCGGCGTCCAGGAGCAGATCAAAGGTGAGTTCCATCTCTCCGATCAGCACATCGGCGCGCTCACCTTCTGGTTCATGGTCGCCTACATGGCTACCTCGCCCATCACCGGCTGGCTCGGCGACCGCTTCCCCCGCAAGCCCATGATCGTCATCGCCGCCCTCTTCTGGTCGGGAATCAACTTCTTCACTGCCAGCGTCCACTCTTACGACTCGCTCAACCTCCGCCACGCCGCGCTCGGCATCGGCGAGGCCAGCTTCGGTATCTTCGCGCCTGCAGTCCTCAGCGATTTCTACCCCGAAGATCAACGCAACCGCGTTCTCACCATCTTCAACATCGCCCTCTTCGTCGGCGCAGCCCTCGGCTACCTCATCGGCGGCACCGTAGGCGAACACTTCGGCTGGCGCCGCTCCTTCATCGTCTCTGCCATCCCAGGAACCATCATCGCCATCCTTATTGCAATCTTTATGAAGGAGCCCGCTCGCGGAGCCAGCCAGCAGGACAAAGCAAAGTTCGAGAAGGGAACTGTTCTCTCACTCCTCAGGAACAAGGCCTACCTCGCCTCCATCCTCGGTTACGCCGCCGTCACCTTCTCGCTTGGCGGCATCTCCTGGTGGATGCCTTCCTTCCTTCAGCGCGTCGGCGGCCGAACTCAGTCCTCCGCGGCCTTCCTCATGGGAGCCATCACGGTCGTCGCCGGCCTCAGCGGAACCGTCACAGGAGGGGCCGTTGCCCAGCGCTGGTCACGCAAAACCTCAAAGGCCCTCTACCTCGTCCCCGCGATTAGCGCTGCACTGGCGGTTCCGCCTGCACTCCTCTGCTTCTTCGGCCCGCACTCTCTCACTCTCTACGGCCTGGCCGCAGCCATTTTCTTCATCTCACTCGGCACTGGCCCCGTCAACGCCGCCACCCTCAACGCCGTCCGCCCCGAGATACGCGCAACCGCAATGGCTGGCCAGCTCTTCATCATTCATGCGCTCGGCGACGCCATCTCGCCCCCCATCATCGGAGCAGTCAGCGATCGCTCCACCCTCAACATCGGCCTCGGCTCCACCCTCATCACGATGTTGCTTGCCTCCGTTATCTTTTACGTGGGCTCCCGCTACGCACCACAGCTTCAACACTCCGTGGTGCCGCAAACGGCGAACTCATAAGAAAGTTCGCCGCATCAGGGCTTCTTCGAAAACGACCGCACCAGCACCACCATGTTCCAGAGATCCTCAATCTTCACTCGCTCGCCTTCACCCGGCATCTGACCCCTACCGTTCTTGATGATGTAAAAAATCTCTCCATCCGACAGATCCTTCAATGCAGCAGGATCGGTATAGTCCTTGAGCGTAAGCTTCAAATCCGCAACCACATCGCCTTTTCCGTTGCCGTTCGCTCCATGGCAAAGAGCGCATTCGTATCCATAAATCTTCTTCGCGTGGGCCAGCGACTCTGGCGTGGACTTATAGGGATTGACCATTTTTGCCGCATCAGCAGGGATGCTGGCTGAGGGAGCAGGTGCAGCCACAGGTTGTGCAGGTTGCTGAGACTGCAGGAAGGAGAAGATGGAGAAGGGAATTAAAACGACGAGCACGAACGAAGGCTTCAACATGCGGACCTCCTTTCTTTTTGGGACGACCGCATCCTATGCCTCGGCAAGTTGCTATGGGAAGCTTTATCTTTGAACAGGAGCATCCGAGTTACACCCCGACGTTTGAACCATCTCTTACAATCCGCTCTCGCCTGGTTCGTCGCTCTCGCCTGGCTCTGGAAAGCCGTCACAGCGGCCCTCGGACTGCGCCACATCCCCAACCTCGCACTGTCGAAATACGATCTCTCCCCGCCCGACGAGCCATCTCTCACCGTCATTGTTCCCGCATGCAACGAAGCTGCAGACATTGCAAACACCCTTCACTCGCTCCTCGCTCAGGATTATTCCAACCTCCAAATCGTCACCATCAATGATCGCTCGACGGACCACACAGGAGCCATTATTGACAGCATCGCCGCCCAGAATCCAACCAGGCTCCGAGCGATCCACGTCACCGAACTCCCGGCGGGCTGGCTAGGCAAGACCCACGCCCTTGCTCTTGCAGCCCGCCAGGTCACATCCGACTACATTCTCTTCACCGATGCCGACGTCTTCTTCGATCCCACCATCCTTCGTCGTTCCCTTGCCCATGCCGTCGTTACTCAGGCTGACCACTCGGTTACGTTCCCCACTCCTATTGTCAAGACGCCCGGCGAAGGAGCCCTCCTCAGCTATCTCGGCGTGATGGGTCTCTGGGCCACCCGCCCCTGGCGAGCCGCTGACCCCAAAGCTCTGCGCGACTCCATCGGCATCGGTGCCTTCAACCTCCTGCGCACCTCTGCCTACCGCCAACTCGGCGGCTTTGAATCCCTCCCCATGCAGATCCTCGAAGACCTCACCCTAGCCCGCAAGGTCAAACTCGCCGGACTGCGCCAACGGGTCGTCGTCGCGCCCGGCATGGTCACCCTGCACTGGGCCAGAGGAGCCTTAGGCATCGTCGACGTGATGACCAAGAACCTCTTTGCAGTCGTTCGCTTCAGTCCGCTCCTGGCTCTGCTCGGCTCGCTCTGGATTACTCTCTTCTGCCTCGGACCCGTAGCCTTCCTCTTCGTGTCCGGCAAGCGAACCCCGGCAATCCTCACCCTGATCGCCGTCGCCATCCTTTACATCCTCAACAGCCGCCACTCCAAAGTCTCACCGTGGTATGCCATCCTGTTTCCCGCAGCCACGATCCTCGTGCTGTACTCCCTCATCCGCTCAATGGTAATTACGCTGACTCGTGGCGGTGTTACGTGGCGAGGAACCTTCTACCCGCTCGCTGAACTCCGGAAAAATCTCAGCGTCCAGCTAGGGGAGCTGTCCAGGGATTGATTCTGGCTGTGGCCACCGCACGAAATTTCTCCGGATTAGAAGGAACCGTTGCACGCAAAAGATTGCTCCGCCTCAGGTGAGTCGCATCGTTTATTCCGCCATACGCCGAAAAGCACATACTATAGCCACAACTTATGGCAATCTGCTCAGTTACATCGCTAAAGCAATCTTTGGCACCTACCGGGTAGGCCAACGCTATCACTTTGCTCCCGAGTTGACGTTCAATCTCTTTCTTTGAGTCATGGAGCTCCTGCTTCTGCGACTCCGACGAAAGCCTTCCGAGAATCGCATGAGATCGCGTGTGCGATCCAATCGTCATTCCCGCATCCCGCATCTCTCTCGCTTCGTTCCAGTTGAGGAAACGTCTCTGTACTCCAGGGAGCTCACAATCGGTCTCGCGCCGAATCTCAGACATGAATTTCTCACCGCAAACGCAATCGGCGCGTTTGTAATGTTGTAAAACTCTCATAATCGATGTTTCGCGATTCCCATTCAGCGACAGTGTCAGGGGCGCAGGGTACTCCAGGTTGATCTCTGTCCTCTTCGTATTCCGTACCCTATACGCGATCTCGTCCCACCATGGCACCGTGGCTGTTCCCACATAATCGCTTACAAGAAAAAAAGCTGCTGTAGTTCCCGTACTGCGAAAAACATCGAAGGCTTTCGTGTAGTTGTCCAGGTATCCATCATCGAACGTAAATGCCACATTGAGCCGCTTTATTGGTGTCTTGCCCGAGACTAGATTTTCCAGCTCATCGCCGCAAACAATGGGAGCGCGCCGTTTGAAGTATTGAATCTGCGCATCCAACTCGTCGACTGTTGCGCTGAACAAGTCCCGGTCAAAGCAAGTCTCATGGGGAGCGCCAATTCGATGATGATTGACAATCAGAATCCCTGGCTTCGAATCGCGCAACTCAAGTGCCCGGAGTATCCCCAGTTTGCTTAAAGCACGAGCAAGTAACAATTGGTAGGCCATGCAACTCATTTCCCGGAAGAATGGTGCTCAGAGGCCGTAATTTTCACTCGAACACGACGGTCTTTCTCGTGTCTTTTCTAATGCGTTAACAATACAACCAGAAAGCTATGTAGGCTATCGACTTCCAACTAACTCACGTCCGTACCGCTTCTCCACATACTCATCGAGGATTACTTGAAACTCCTCAACGATCCTGTTGCCCTTCAACGTAGTGAACAGTTTTCCATCAACATATACAGGAGCCTTCGGCTCTTCAAATGTCCCTGGCAATGAGATACCGATATTGGCGTGTTTACTTTCTCCTGGGCCATTCACAATGCAACCCATCACCGCCAGCTTCAGTTCCTCCACTCCGGCATACTGCTTCTTCCACTCCGGCATCTGCTCGACGAGGTAGCCCTGAATCCGCTCCGCCAACTCCTGAAAGTAGGTCGAGGTAGTACGTCCGCAGCCAGGGCAGCTCGTCACCTGCGGCATAAAGCTCCGAATCCCCAGTGACTGCAGGATCTGCTGCCCACACCGCACCTCCTCCGACCGATCACCACCCGGAGTCGGCGTCAGACTAACCCGGATCGTATCCCCGATCCCAGCCAGCAGAAGAGGAGCAAGACCAGAAGCCGACGCCACAACGCCCTTCATCCCCATGCCGGCCTCGGTCAGCCCAAGATGCAGTGCATAATCGCAACGCCGCGCCAGTTCGGTATAAACATCAATCAGATCGCGAACTCCGGACACCTTCGCCGACAAAATAATCTGGTCGCGCCGCAGCCCATAACGCTCCGCCGCCGCCGCATTATCCAGAGCCGACACCACCATCGCCTCCATCATCACATCGCGAGCGGGAAGGGGGTCGGCTTGTTTCGAATTTTCATCCATCATCTTCGTCAACAGCGCCTGATCGAGCGAACCCCAGTTGACGCCAATGCGCACAGGCTTCTGATGTTCCACCGCAACTTCAACCATCGTCCGGAAGTTGTCATCATCCTTCCGCCCGATCGAAACATTGCCGGGATTGATCCGATACTTCGCAAGCGCCTTTGCAGTCTCGGGATACTTCTTCAGCAGCAGATGTCCGTTGTAGTGAAAATCCCCGATGATCGGCGTCGTCCAGCCCTTCTTCGTCAGTTGCTCAACGATGGCTGGAACAGCTTTGGCAGCTTCATCATTGTTGACCGTGACGCGAACCATCTCCGAACCGGCCCGGGCCAGCGCTGCAACCTGCTGCACCGTGCTCTCAATATCGGCCGTATCGGTATTGGTCATCGACTGCACCACTACCGGGGAATCCGAACCCACCCGAACCCCACCGATATTCACCGTTACCGCACGTCGACGCTGTATTTCCGGCATAAACTCTCCAACCTAAGTTTATCATCCGAAGGTCTCCAAACCACGCGATACACTAGACTTGATGGCCCGGTAGCTCAGTTGCATAGAGCAGCGCACTCCTAACGCGAAGGTCGCAGGTTGGACTCCTGCCCGGGCCACCACGAATCCCCAATAAAACTGATGGTTCGGTGTTTCTTCATGCCCACCTTCACCACCGCCAAACCTGCCGAGACGATTCAAAAGACATGGGTGGGTTAGGAATTGTTTCAAGGCAGGTTCAAGTGACAAAACAACCACCGTTGATATAGAGTTTGGGCGACTAACAGGCAGCGGGTGTTGAAACCGCTCGTGTTCGTCCGGCCCTGGCCCCTGACACGTTTGCCTATGCAACTCCGGAATCCCCAACGGAGTGCTCTCGACGATGGAACACAACGCGCTGATTTGCGTTCTTGCAGATCATTTTGCTCCCAGATCTTGCCGGGCACCACGATCTGAGCGAGGCCGATTTTATGGCGCCGTTCCCAGCATTTCGCGGCTGTTCGGCTCTCAGACGTTGGTTGCTGCTCCTGTGCACGCTGATCGCAGGGGCAGAACTCAGGGCGCAGAGCTTTCCAACCTCTACCGTAAGCCTCCCGAATGGGAGCTCTCCATTTTCCCTCGACGTGAATCCGGCGACCAACAAGATTTATGTCGCCGGCTACAACGGCGGCAATGTGACGGTAATCAACGGCCTGACCAATGCTGTCATTACCACAGTGCCGACAGGGGGCACGCCAAGCAGCATTGCCGTGAACGTAGCGACTAACAAGATCTACGTCGCCAACTTCAACGGCAACAGCGTATCGGTCATCGACGGCTCGACCGACACGGTCTTGAAAACCGTGAGCGGCCTCGGCAACCAGCCCGACTCGGTGGTCGCTAACCCGGTAACAAACGAAATCTACGCAGCTAGCCGGATAACCGGCACCGTGGCGGTGATCAATGGCACGACCGACTCGGTAACGAAGACCTTATCCGTGGGAGATGCGCCTTACTCGATGGCGTTGAACCCGGTGACGAACCGAATCTATGTGGTCAATTACGGTTCTGGTACAAACGTCGGCACTATGACGGTCATTAACGGAAACACGGACACTGTCAGTGCTACGGTGAACCTCCCCAACGGCGGCACGAGTACGAGTAATAGCAGGCCTAATTCGGTCACTGTGGATCCGGTCACCAACAAGATCTATACCGCAAATTCGGCGGACGGCAGCATCTCGGTCATTGACGGGGCGACCAATGCGATCACGCGGGTTCCTTTGCAATTGGGAGCTGGCGCCAATCCGCGAGAGGTCGTCGTCAATGTGCTGACGAACAGGATCTACACCTGCAATGACAACGGCACTGCGTCGATCATCGACGGCACAAACAACGCCATCATCTCGACCGTGACGACGGGCCCGGAGTCTTGGGGCCTGGCGGTGGATGAGGCGACCAACAAGGTCTATATTGTCAACTCCGGCTCCAGCACCGTGACCGTGATCGATGGCGCGACCGCGTCCCGTGCCGCGACGGTGAACGTAGGCGGTCAACCGTATACAGCGGCGATCAACCCGGTAACCAACCGCGTCTACGTCACGGCTTTCAGCGGCAACTCCGTGACGGTGATTGACGGCTCGCAGAACGTGACCAGCGCCATAACTGCGGCGTCGCGCTTTGCAGTAGCGGTCAATCCGGTCACGAACTTGATCTATCTCGGCTCCGGCAGCGGGATCGTGAACACGCTGGCGGTGGTCGACGGCGCGACCAATGCCGTCTCCTCGGTAACGACAGGGACCCAGCCCAGTGCCGTGGCTGTGAACCCAATAACCAACAAAATCTACACCGCCAATTCCGTCAGCAACACCGTGACTGTGGTTGACGCAACGAACAGTAACGCAACCAGCACGGTGACCGTGGGAACCTCACCCAATGGGGTAGCGATCAACCCGGTGACCAACAGAATCTATGTCACGAACGCCGGCAGCAACAACGTGACGGTGATCGACGGCGCAACCGGCGCCACCACCACCGTCAGTACGGGGAACAACACTCCTGGACTTACGTTGAGCGCGGTAGTCGTCAATCCAGTGACCAACAAGATCTATGTCAGCAACCAGACTGGCAATAACGTGACGGTGATCAATGGCGCAACCAACGCCACCAACATTGTGGCTGTGGGGACCTCGCCCAGAAACATGGCGGTGAACCCGGTCACCAACAAGATCTATGTCGCCAATACCGGCAGTAACAACGTGACGGTGATCGACGGCACGACGAACACCACAAGCACAGTGAGTGTGGGTAACACCCCGACCGGGATTGCGGTGAACCCGGTCACCAACAAGATCTATGTCACAAACAATGGCACTAGCACTGTGACAGTGATCGACGCAGCGAACGGTAACGCCACGAGTACGGTTTCCACAGTAACCAATCCATACGGAGTCGTGGTGAACCCTGTGACGAACAGGATCTATGTTGGCAGCAACAACACGAGCACTGTGACGGTGATCTCTGGCGAGAGTAACGCCACCGCAATTGTGGCCACGGGCGCCAACCCCTACTCGATTGGGGTGAATCCGACAACGAACAGGGTCTATACGGCTAATTTCGGTGGCGGCAACATAACTGCGATTGACGTCGACGTGGAGCAGACGATTCCGTTGATCACGACGATCACCGGAGTCACGGACTCGCAGACCCTGGTGTCTCCCAATGTCTTTACCACCACCAACGCCACGCCGAGCTTCAACGTCAGCGTGACGAGCAGCTACAGCGGCGCGGTAGCGCAACCTCCGCCCACACAGGTGTACTGGGAGGTGGACGGCGGGAATCCATCCAACCTTGCGACGGTGACAAGTTCTGCAGGCGCGAACCCTGCATCGTTCACGATCACACCTGCGCCCCAGACGCCGGGACTGCACACGCTTTACCTCTACGCGGCCTACGGCACTGAGGGAGGAACCACTTCCAACACCGCGGCAAACGGCACGGCCGATTCCACTGGCAACGCGCCGGAGCTGGGCAACCTGACTGCCTTGCTCTTCACCGTCGTTCCGATTCCGACAACAACAAGCATAACGGCGGACGTAAACCCGCAGAACAGCGGCAACAATGTAACCTTCACGGCGACCGTGACCCCGACACAGAGTGGAGGGCCGGGTCCGACGGGGACGGTGTCGTTCTACGATGGCGCGACGCTGCTCGGGACCAGGACGTTGAATTTAGTCTCCGGAAGCTATATTGCAAACTTCCAGACCAACACGTTGAGCGTCGGGACGCACACAATCACGGCAACCTACTCGGGCGACGGGAACTACGCGGGATCAAGCGGTAGTCTGACACAGACCATCGTCGGCCCGCCGGCCGCGATCGTCGCCGTCTCAGGCGGAGGCCAGACGACAACCTACGGTACGGCCTTCGCCAGTCCCCTGGTGGCGAAGGTGACGGATTCGGTGGGAAACCCGGTCCCAGGGGCCACCGTGACATTCTCAGGGGCCGGCCTCAGCTTTTCGCCTGCGACTGCGAGCACCAACTCGTCAGGCCAGGTGTCGGTGAACGTGTCGTATACAAACTCCGGTTCGTATACGGCGTCTGCCTCAGTGAGCGGCGTTAGCACGCCTGCCATCTTTTCGCTGACTGTGAACAAAGCAGTTTTGACAGTAACGGCAAACAACGCTTCGCGGGCCTATGGCGCGGCGAACCCCACCTTTACCTCTACGATTACGGGCTTCGTCAACGGGGAGACACAGTCTGTGGTGTCGGGGTTGCCCAGTCTGACGACAACGACGACGACGTCATCTCCCGTGGGGGCCTACACGATTACCGCGGCGCGGGGAACACTCACGGCGGCGAACTACAACTTTACCTTCGTCAATGGCACGCTGACCATCACAGCAGCGGCCCTGACGATTAAGGCAAACGATGCCTCGCGGATCTATGGTGCGGCGAACCCTGCCTTTACCGGCACGGTGACCGGCGCTGTGAACGGTGATTCCTTCACCGAGAGCTTTTTGACCACAGCAACTTCGGCAAGCCCTATAGGCACTTACGCCATCGTGCCCAGCGTAACCGGCGCGAATCTCGCGAACTATATTGTCACAGCGATTAACGGTACGTTGACCATCACGCGTGCGACCCTGACGGTCGAAGCAAACGACGTCTCGCGGTTCTATGGTGCGGCAAACCCCACATTTAGCGGCACCATCATCGGCGCTGTGAACGGAGACACCTTCACCCAGAGCTTTTCGACTACGGCCACTTCGGCAAGCCCTGCAGGCAACTACGCCATCGTGCCCAGCGTCACAGGCGCGAACCTCGCCAACTACAACGTCAATGCAATCAATGGCACTCTGACCGTCACCCGGGTTGTGTTGACGGTGACAGCGAACAATGCAACGCGGCCCTATGGCGCGGCGAATCCGGCGTTCACCTATCTCATAACCGGCTTCGTCAACGGAGACACGCAGTCGGTGGTGACGGGGGCGCCGAGCCTGACAACGACGGCGACCGCAACATCGCCCCCAGGCAACTACGCCATTCAAGCAGGGCAGGGAACGCTCTCGGCGACGAACTACACCTTCACTTTTGTTAACGGCACGCTGACAGTGACGCAGCTCGCAACATCGACGACAACGCTGAGTGTGGCTCCGTCGTCGGTGATGTACGGCGACCCTGCCGCGCTGACGGCCTCAGTGACGCCTACATTCGCAACCGGAACTGTGAGCTTCTACGAAGGCGCGACGCTGCTGGGCACGGCGTCGCTTAGCGATACCGGCACGGCGGTGCTGCCGGTGAGCACGTTGAACGCGGGAACCCACAACCTGACGGCACATTACAACGGCGACGCGGGCGTTCCGGCAAGCTTAAGCAACGCGGTGCAACTGACCGTGACCCAGCGCACTGCGTCCGATGGTGGGCCGGCGATCACTGTGACCGTCAACAACGCGGCGCGAACGACGACCGAGTCTAATCCGCCCTTCACGTACTCGGCAGGTGGACAGCTTGTCAATGGAGATACCTTCGCCACAGCCATCCAGGGCACGCCGGTCTACTCGACCCTAGCCGGCACGATACCTGGAGTCTATGACGTAACGGTCACCGGACTGACGTCGGCCAACTACACCATCACGTTCGTTTCTGGGCACCTGCTCGTTGTTGCGACACCGACGACGGTGACGCTGGCAGCGGCTCCCAACTCGACGCAGTACGGCGATCAAGTGACTCTGACGGCAAGCGTCACAACGGGCGCTACGGGGGCAGTGAGTTTCTTCAACGGGCAGGTGCTGCTCGGCACAGGTACGTTGTCCTTGGACGGCGTGGCGACATTGGCGACAACCACGCTCAGCGCAGGCAGTCATGACATTACGGCGGTCTACAACGGAGACATCAGCTTTGCGAGCAGCGACAGCGCACCGGCGACAGTGGCCGTCGCCAAGAAGACGGCCCCGGGCGGAGGTGCAGCCCTGACCGTAACAGTGCAGGACGCGAGCCGGATGTATGGAACTGCGAACCCACAATTCGCCTACGTTGTGACAGGAACGCTGGTCAACAACGACACGTATGCAACAGCCGTAACCGGAGTGCCGGTGTACTCCGCGGCGGACACGCCCGTTTCTCCGGCAGGCTCAACCTTCCCGATCAATGTAAGCGGGCTGACCAGCCAGAACTATGCGCTCGCATTCGTTCCCGGGATACTGACGATCGTGTCTGCATCCACGACGACAACCCTGGCCACAAGCGCGACCTCAACGCAGTATGGAGACTCGGTCACGCTGACCGCGACAGTGACTCCAAGCGGAACAACAGGCATCGTGGAATTCAACCAAGGAGCAACCGTACTGGGCCAGGGGACCCTATCGAACGGAGTTGCGACGTTCACGACGACAGCGTTGAACGCAGAAACCCATACCCTCACGGCAAGCTATTCAGGCGACTCGAACTACAGCGAAAGCACGAGCGGGGCTGTGACGATAACCGTAGCCAAAAAGACAGCGGCGAGCGGTGGAGCCGCCCTGACCGTGACCGTTAACGATGCGAGCCGCCTGACCGGGCAAGGCAATCCGGCGTTCAGCCATACCGTGACCGGCACGCTGGTCAACGGTGACACCTATTCAACAGCGGTCACCGGTGTGGCGGTCTACTCAACGGCCGCCGATGCGACGTCACCAGCCGGGGCCTATCCGGTATCGATTGAGAGCGGTTTGAGCTCGATGAATTACGTGCTTGCTTTTGTGAGCGGCACACTCACCGTGAATCCGTCTCCGTCAATGGTGACTTTGGCGTCGTCGCCGAATCCATCGACCTACGGCTCTGCTGTAACGCTCACCGCGACGGTCCCCTCGGATGCCACGGGAATGGTGACGTTCATTCAGCAGACCCCTCCGGCGTTCACCATGGGTTCAGAAACCATCTCCAACGGTGTTGCGACGTTGACGACCAGTGCGTTCGCGCCGGGCACGTACCAGATCCAGGCAGACTACGGCGGCGACTCCAAATATAGCCCAGCCACCTCAGCGCTGCTGACGCAGGCGGTGAACAAAGCCGCTCTGACAGTGCAGGCAAACGACACAACCCGCGCCTTCGGAGTACCGAATCCTATCTTCACGACAACCATCACCGGCTTCGTGAACGGAGACACGGCGTCGGTCGTGTCGGGCACGGCAAGCCTGACGACGACGGCGACCCCCTCCTCTCCGGTGGGGACCTATCCCATCACCGCGGCGCAGGGGACGTTGTCTGCGGCCAACTATACCTTCACATTTGTGAACGGAACGCTGACCGTTGTCGCTACCGCATCGTCATCCACGACATTGAGCGTGAATCCCACGACGGTTATGTATGGCGATCCGGCGGTGCTGACGGCCACTGTCGCGCCGGGCGGGTCAACTGGCACGGTGAGCTTCTTTGAAGGCTCAACGTTGCTAGGTACGGCTGCGCTGGACAGTACAACAACTGCGGTGTTGCCCGTGAGTACGCTGCCCGCGGGTACGCACAGCATCAGCGCACGCTACAACGGTGACGCGAATGCTCCTCCGAGCACAAGCATTGCCGTACAGTTAACCGTGACCCAGCGCACTGCGCCTGCTGGCGGCCCTGCTTTGACGGTCACCGTCAACGATGCGACACGCACGACAACCCAGGCCAACCCGCCGTTTACCTATTCCGTATCGGGGCAGCTGGTAAATGGAGATACCTATGCAACCGCAATCACCGGAACGCCGGTCTACTCAACGGCTGCCGGAACCATGCCCGGAACGTTCGACATCACTGTTACAGGCCTGACCTCGGCGAACTACACGATCGAATTTGTTAAGGGCACTCTGACCGTGGTTATCACCCCCACGACAACGACGCTCACTACAAGCCCGGCCAACACCCAGTATGGAGATCCGGTCACTCTGACAGCGACCGTCCCGGACGGCGCGACCGGCACCGTGAGCTTCTTCGACGGCGCGGTGTTGCTGGGCGCGGGAACGGTATCCAGCGGCGAGGCCACGCTTGCAACGACAACACTCACTGCCGGCACGCACACCGTCACCGCTGTGTACAACGGCGACGGCATCTACGCCACGAGCGAAAGCGGGCCTGTGACAGTAATCGTCGCGAAGAAGACCGCGCCGGACGGGAGCGCCGCGCTGACTGTTACCGTACAGGACGCGAGCAAGGAGTTCGGAACCGCCGATCCGCAGTTTTCTTATGTTGTTACAGGCCCGTTGGTAAACGGGGACACCTATGCCACAGCGGTTACGGGCACACCAGTTTATACAGTGGGGGACACGTTCACCTCTAGCATCGGCACAACCTATCCCATTACGGTCAGCGGACTGGGGAGCGAGAACTATACGCTGGCTTTTGTCCCCGGAACCCTGACGGTTGTACCTGCGACGACCACGACAACGCTGACCACCAGCGCTCCCTCGACACAGTACGGTGACCCAATCACATTCACCGCAACGGTAGCTCCGAACGGGGCAACAGGCTCTATGCAGTTCTCGAATGGCTCGACGGTCCTGGGCACAGGCATAATCTCGGGTGGTGTCGCACCGTTGACAACATCGTCGTTGAATGCAGGCTCGTATACGATCACGGCGACCTACGCGGGCGACGGAAACTACGCCTCGAGCACGAGCGCTCCGGTTGCGCAGACAGTAGCCAAAAAGACCACATCAAGCGGCGGTGCGGCGCTAACAATAACGGTCGATGATGCCAACCGCTTCACCGGTCAGGGTAATCCTGCATTCACCTATACCGTCACGGGCACCGAAAACCTCGTGAACGGCGACACGGTTGCAACCGCGATAACGGGTGTGCCGGTCTTCTCCACGCCGGCGACACCCACCTCACCGGCGGGAACGTATCCAGTCTCGGTGAGTGGCCTGAACTCCAACAATTACACACTCGCTTTCGTCAGCGGCACATTGACGGTCATTCAATCGCCGAGCACCGTAACGCTGACCTCGTCACAGAATCCCTCCACCTACGGCAATGCAGTCACGTTCACGGCAGCGGTCGCCGCCGACGCCACCGGAATCGTAACCTTTACCGACCAGACGACAAGCAGCATCTTGGGCACCGCAACGGTCTCCGGCGGTGTGGCAATACTTATGACCAGCGCTTTGTCAGTCGGAACACACGCGATCGTCGCAACCTACGGAGGCGATTCCAAGTACAGTGCGGCCTCTTCGTCCATCCTGAGCCAGGTGGTGAACAAGGCGGTGCTTACCGTAACGGCGGACAATATTACGCGAAGCTATGGAACGCCAAACCCGGTCTTCAGCTATACCATCTTTGGCTTTGTGAACGGAGACACGACGTCCGTGGTGTCGGGCACACCGAGCCTGACAACCCCGGCAACGGTGCTCTCGCCGGTAGGGACCTACCCGATCATCGTCTCGCAAGGGACGCTCTCGGCCGCCAACTACACGTTTATCTTCGTCGACGGTACGCTGACAGTAACTGGGCTTTCCTCATCGGCGACCACACTTACCGTGACCCCATCAACTGTCATGTACGGCGATCCGGGTCTTTTGACGGCAACTGTGGCGCCCACTTTTGCAACCGGCACCTCGAGCTTCGAGGAAGGCGCGACCTATCTTGGCAGTGCGACGCTCGCCAGCACAGGAATAGCGGGGCTGCCAGTGAGCACGTTGAAGGTGGGAACGCACGACCTGACTGCAAAATACAATGGCGATCCGGACGTTCCCGCCAGCACAAGCAACACTGCGCAAGTGACTGTGACGCAGCTCACCGGCGATGGTGGAACATCGGCCCTCGTCATCCAGGTCAGTGACGCGACGCGCACTGCCAGCGCACCGAACCCAGTGTTCAATTATTCGGTGAGCGGTGCTTTGGTCAACGGCGACACGTACTCGACCGCGATCAGCGGAACGCCGGCATTCTCAACAACCGCAGGTTCAACCCCCGGGTCTTATCCAATTACTCTGACCGGTCTCACTTCTGCGAACTACACCATTACGGTCTTAAACGGTACGTTGACGGTGACGACGGACGGCAACAGCGTTGCTACGGTCACGACGTTAGCGGCGAACACGACCTCGTCAAACTATGGCGACCCGATCATCTTGACGGCGACCGTAGATCCTGGCTCGGCCACCGGAGCAGTGAGCTTTTTCGATGGAGTTGCGTTGCTGGGCCAGGGCACGCTGTCGAGCGGCGTCGCCACGCTGACAACCACCACCCTCGGTGCTGGTTCGCACAGCATCACCGCGCTGTACAGCGGCGACGGCATGTACTTCAGCAGCCTGAGCGCATCTGTAACGGTGACTGTCGCAAAGCGGCCGCTGACCGTCAGCGTCGAGAACGCGAGCGTTGCAATAGGACAGGCAGCGCCCCAGTTTACCTATGTGGTTACCGGTACCCTCTACAATAACGACACGTATGCAACAGCAGTAACCGGTACGCCGGTCTATTCCGGATTCTCGTCCGGCGGCACGGCTGGCCAGACCTACGAAGTCAGTGTGAGCGGACTGAGCAGTCAGAACTATGCACTTACATTTGTTGCGGGCACAGTGACAATTGCGAGTGTTGCTTCGACGACGACGCTGACCGCGAGCACAGTCTTGCTCAGCTATAACAACCCCCTCACACTGACCGCGGCTATAACTCCTGGCGGAACAAGCGGAACCGTCGTCTTCACCGAAGGCACACCGGTACTCGGCACGGCAACGCTGTCGGGAGGGGCGGCTACCCTGACGACTACGCTCGCCGCAGGCAGGCACTCCATTACAGCCACGTATCTCGGGGACTCCAACTCTGGCTCAAGCACCAGCTCCGTAGTCACAGTAACAGTCACGTCGCCTCAGCAGCCGCTGATCGTGACCGTGAATAGCGCGAGCCGTTTGACCGGTCAGGGTAACCCCGCATTCACCTACACGGTCACAGGCCCGCTGGCTACAGGAGACACCTACGCAACCGCAGTGACAGGCGTGCCGGTTTACTCAACGACAGCGACGGTTGCCTCGCCGGCGGGCACTTATCCGATCTTCATCGCCGGCGGCCTCAACTCGATTAACTACTCGCTCACCTTCGTGAACGAGATACTTACAATCGGGCAGTCCACGACGGTCATAACGTTGACCTCTTCGTTGAACCCATCGACATACGGAACTCAAGTGATATTCACGGCGACAGTCGCTGCCGATGCTACAGGCACGGTCACCTTCATCGACCAGGCGACCAGCGACACGCTCGGAACAGGAACAATCAGCGGCGGCAAGGCAACGTTGACAACGAGCACCCTCGTCGTCGGCTCATACCAAGTCGTGGCGAACTACGGAGGCGACTCCAAATACGCCGCGGCTGTTTCAAGCGTCTTGACAGAGACGGTGAACAAGGCGGTGCTCACCGTAACGGCGGACGACTTCACGCGATCCTACAACACGTCAAATCCAACGTTCACCGCGACGATCACCGGCTTCGTGAATGGAGAGACAGAGGCCGTGGTGACGGGCGCGCCAAGCCTGACGACGATGGCGACAATTACCTCCCCTGTGGGGACCTATCCAATCGTCGCGGCGCAGGGAACGCTCGCCGCCGCCAACTATAACTTCACCTTTGTCAACGGAACGCTGACGATCACTGCGGGCGGATCAACAACAACGACAACGCTGAGCGCGAATCCCACTTCGACGCAGTTCGGAACTCCGATCACGTTCACCGCGACTGTGGCTCCAAACGTCGGCAACAGGCGCGGTGAAGTTCTCCAACGGCGCAATAGTTCTTGGAACCGGCACACTCTCGGGCGGTGTGGCTACGTTGAGCACATCGTCGTTGAACGCCGGTACGTACGCCATCACAGCCACTTACCCGGGAGACGCGAACTACAGCGCAAGCACCAGCAGCCCTGTCACCGTCACCATAGTCAAGGCGACGCCGGGACAGGGCGGCATACAGGCAGTGACGGTCGCGTCGTCACTGAATCCCTCGGTCTTCGGCAACTCCGTCACCTTCACCGCGACAGTGCCTGCTCCGGCGACAGGCACACGTTACGTTCTACGCCGGCACAACATCGCTCGGCACGGCCGCGATAACCACCGGCAAGGCCACATCTGACGACAAGCGCGCTCGCAGCCAGTACGCATTCGATTACGGCTCAGTACGGAGGCGATGCCAATTTCAACAGCTCTGCCTCGACGGCACTTGCGCAGGCGGTGAACCAGGCCGCCACCTCGGTCACCCTGGCAGTCACGCCCAACCCAGTCGTCGCCGGCAGCGCGGTGACAACGACTGCGACGGTGACCGCCGGGGCCACCGGGACAGTAACCTTCTTCGACGGCGCAACGGCGCTCGGCACTGTGCCCATCGGCGGTACCACGGCGACGCTGGTCATCGGGACGATCACCCCTCTCACCCCAGGCGCGCACAATATCACCGCTCAATACAACGGCGACGCGAACCATGCTCCCGCGACCTCGTTCGCGGTATCGCTGATTGTCACTCCTGCCAGCACCGCCGACTTCGCACTAGCCAACAAGACACCACCACAGATCATTCCTCCCGGGGCGGCGGCGAGCTTCACTATCGCTGTTACTTCGGTGAACGCGCCGTTCACGAACGCGGTCACGCTCACCGCCTCAGGCCTGCCGCCGGGAGCCAGCTACACCTTTACGCCCGCATCGGTGACACCGGGGGCAAGCGGAGCCTCGTCCATCCTGACTATTAGCGTCCCGAAGCAGAGCGCCTTGCTTCGCCGCCATTCACGGGCACCACTGGTGTTGGCGCTACTACTAGTGCCGTTTGCCGCGCTCCGGAGACGGCGCAGTGGACCAGCCCGTCTCGCGCTATCGCTGCTCCTGGCGTTGTCCTCGTTCGGCGCCGTAACGGGCTGCGGCAGCGGCGGGTACTTCAGCCAGCCTGAGCGAACCTACGTCGTCACGGTGACCGGCGCCAGCAATGATCTGGTACACAACACAACTGTGACTCTTACTGTGGAATGAGGCGAGTGATAGAAACCGAGCTGGTGCGAAAAGTATTTGAGAATTATCCGGCTCCCGTAGAGGTTTGCCCGCCTCGTCAGGGGTGTGCCTAGGCAGCGCATGGTCCTGCCCTCTGACAAGGCTGATATTGCAGGGTTTACAAACAAGTGACAACTCAGAAACTGCCCTATGACAACTGATCGATGAACGCCGGATAATCTTGGCCTAATGACGCGACGTTCCACAACGATGCTGTTTCCAGTGACACGATGGAGACAAGTCTGTCTCAAGACAGCAGTGGTGACTTGCCTGATGCTCGCGGCCCTCCAGGATCAGAAGGCGAATGCACAGAATGCGCCGTTGATCTCGGGCGGTCTAGGATTCCTGACAACCACGAATGGCGGAGTCACTACGGTGGCTCCTGTTCTTGCTCCAGTCGCAGCACTCCCACTTGGCGAGCACCTTCTGGTTGAGTCTCGGGCTTACCTCCAGGAATTCATTGCACCGAAGAACGGAAACAGCGGTCCCTACCAGGGTGACTTTTTCGCAGGCCTCCAGTACCTTCAGCTGGATTACATTGCAGTTCCAAAGCTGACCCTTACAGTAGGAGATTTTTTAACTCCTTTTGGCACTTACAATGAGCGACTCAGTCCCATCTGGATCAGCAACTTTCAGGATGCCCCGCTAATCTTCCCCATTGGAATCCAGGATGGATCAAGTCTCGGCGCGATGCTTCGCGGAGCTGCCTTCTCGAGTGCCAGGGTCCAGGTGAACTATGCCGGATATTTTTCGGCCTCCAGCACTGCATCGCAATTCCAAGCCGAGCGTGCCGCTGGAGGACAATTTACGATGTATCTTCCTGAAAAACGCTTTGAGATTGGCGCCTCCTACTCACGGCTTCTGCAGGATCAACACGGCAACTCAGTGGGAGTTCATTTGTGGTGGCAGCCTTATCGAGTACCTCTCGCTATTCGTTCTGAGTACGCTCACGGATCACACTCGCAAGGTTACTGGGTGGAGGCAGCTTACCGTCTGTCGCAATGGAGTGGCCCCGATAGCTGGCTAGGCCGACTGGAACCAGTCTTCCGAATGCAGCAGTCCTTTCGCGACAGTGTGGGAGGCGATCACCTTCCCTCGGTCGATACGCAACGCGTAGACTTCGGGCTCGACTATCATCTTCCGCACGAAGTAAGGATCAACACAAGTTATGCACGCCAGTTCTCAAGCGCGGGAAATGTGAACATCTGGGAGACGACCGTGAACTATCGCTTTCTCTTTCCTGTTCTCTGGAAAGGGGCATTCAAATGACCAAAATCCAGCGAATGCCGCTCATCGCATTAATCTTGAGTGCGATGGTGGCTCCGGCTCAGACGGCCAACGTCACTCAATCTTCCAAGGCCCCAGCAAAAGCGCAGGCGGCAAATAAGACTCCATCGGATGCAGGTCAGAGAAAATTTGAGGCGAATTGCAGCCGGTGCCACAGCGCTCCCGAACAACTGAGGCCGTCCCTAACCGGTACCGTAGTTCGTCACATGAGGGTCCGTGCAAACCTCAGCGCTCAGGACGAAAAGGACATTCTCAAATTCCTCGCGCCTTAGTTGGGCGAAATGTCCGTAGCCTCCACTCACTCCAGTCCGATCCATCGCTTCCATCGCCTCGCTGTCAATCCTGACAGTTCCAATGCCTTTCAGGGCAGCGTAAGTTCCCAACTGTATCGAAATCGATCGCACAGAGATCCCAATTTATTTACTGGCCGATAGTTAGCGGATTGTTGGGGGCGTGTCTTTCAAGGATTCAGCCATCGTGGCCATTTTCTGTGAGATTGCATTCGAATAATGAGTTGTGGGTGACTAGTTCCACCGAAGAGGTCGCAGTTCAGTAAGGAGGAACATTGACAGATTCTGAGCCCACAAGTCACCCTATACTCCACCTCACCGAAGGGGGTCCCACCTATAGGATTGAAAAGTGGCTGGGGCTCGTCCGCGAGCATTCGTCAAGCATCGTGCGACGCTCGATATTCTCCATCGTCCTTACATGGGTTCCGTTGTTTATTCTCTGCCTGCTACAGGGCACTGCGATCGGCGATCGCGTCGCCGTACCTTTCCTCAAGGACTTCGCAGGCTATACGCGTTTTCTCCTGGCATTGCCTATCTTGTTGGTTGCCGTGACTGTCCTCGGCCCGCACTTAGCCTTCGCTGCTGACCACTTCGTTCGCTCTGGTCTCATTTTGAAAGAGGATTACAAGCGCTTCGACCATGCCGTGGAGGAAGTATTACGTTGGCGCGATTCGGCAGTCGTCGAATTTATCCTTGTTGTCCTGGCCTATTTGAGTGCGTTCACATCATTGAAGTCATTGGCGGTAGCGGTTTCGACCTGGTATGCAATTCGAAGTGGGACAACGTACACTCTTACCCCCGCCGGATGGTGGTATGTCTTCTTCTGTGTTCCGCTGTTTCAGTTTCTGATTCTTCGCTGGATCTGGAGGCTGATCCTTTGGGGGCAATTTCTCTGGCGTATGAGCAGGTTGCATCTGCAATTGATACCCACACATCCCGATGAAGCGGGGGGACTGGCCTTTGTCGGCCTGGCGCATCGATCCTTCTCCATCATCCTTCTGGCAGGCTCCATTTCTATAGCTGGATCTCTAGCGAACGACATCATCTATGACAAAATGCCGCTTCCTCACTTCGCACCTTTGATCGCAACGTACGTCGTTCTTTGCGTTGTTCTCGTCCTGCTGCCATTAACAGTCTTTGCACCGATGCTTTTGCGGACCAAGCGGTTAGGTCTTTACAAGTACGGTGCCCTCGCAACGGAATATACATCCTCATTTCAAAAGAAATGGATCGATACCCTGCCACCGCGAGAAGAAGTGCTCCTGGGAACTGGCGATATTCAGTCGTTAACAGATCTCGGCAACAGCTACTCTTTTATCGAAAAGATGGGATCGCTGCCGATGGATTTTCGCACGCCAATCAATTTCGTCCTTGCCTGCCTGATCCCGATGGTCCCTCTTCTGCTGACCATGATGCCTTTGAAAGACGTCATCAAAATGTTGCTCAAGGTCGTCATATAATTCTTTCGTCTTTTCCGCGACACAACCGATATCTACTTTGGCGAAATCTCCGGAGAGAAAAACTGGATCGCAATCGTGGAAGGGCGAGGAATGGTTCCCTTTTTCTGTCTTTCATGGCCAGTCAGGCTTTTGACAGAGTTCGAGCCTACGATATCGAAACTAAATTAGCAGACCGAGATAACGAATCCTGAGGTTCCTGCATCTCACACTCAAGGGCAACTCCCATGAATACCACTCCCATTCAATTGCTCAAAGCCAAGCGTTCGTCGGCTCTTAAAGACGCCAGAAGAATCGAAGCGCAGTTCGCGCGTCTCAATCGAATCGGTGAGCCCGACGGAACTAAGTCCAATCTCCACACCACCATCGTCGCGATGTATCGTGAGCACGCCGAGATGCTCAACGAAGCAATCCGGTCTGCCACGCTCAAGCGAAGCTGAACTCAACCAATTGCCTTCAGTTGATTGGGCCTCAGGAACGGCTTTTGCCTTGATTCAGACCCCAGTCTCGCAATGCCTTCAATACGGGTCCCAGGCTCTTTCCCTTGTCCGTTAATCGGTATTCGAGCCTTGGAGGATGTTCGCTGTAAACATGTCTCTCCACAAGATCATTTGCTTCCATATCTTTAAGCCGTGCTGACAGCGTATTAGGTGCCACCCCTGTAAGGGACTCCTGAAAATCCTGGAATCGGCGCGGTCCATGGAGAAGCAAATCCCGGAGCAAGAGAGCGGTCCAGCGTTCGCCGATCACCTCCATCGTTCTGGCAACCGGGCAATCCTTCTGCTTGTAAGATCTTCCCACCTAAAAAAAATAAATGAATTGTCTTTGATCTTGCAAGCATCTATTTATTTAATAGTGACTATTATAAATGTAGTTACTGTTGAATTTCAAATAGGAAGGTGCATATGAGCATCCCGCCATATCTTTGGGTTTACCTCTTGTTCACGGATGTAACCATTACATTGCTGGTAATGTTTGGCATCGGAAGTGCCTTGCAATCAGCGGGGATAGTGCACCAACGCCGCCGCAAGATTCTCCGATCTGCGGCGTTACTGCTCTTTGGTTGGATGGCCTTAGACATGATCCTGGGATGGCTCGGAGTCTTTGAAGCTCGTCCCGGCCGCACTTTTCCCTTCATCGCCTTGGCAATCGGCATTCCAGTCGCCCTCGGCATCTGGATGATTCGTCGATCGGAAACGGTGCGCGAGGTTCTTCACGCCGTGCCGCAACAATGGATCATTGGAGTTCAGGCATATCGTGGCATTGGCTCGCTATTTCTCATTCTCTATGGATTGGGACTTCTCCCGAGAGTCTTCGCGTTGCCAGCCGGCTTCGGAGACGTTACGGTAGGACTTCTTGCGCTGCCCATTGCGGCAATCTATGCCGGTGCTAATCCCAAGCGGAACTGGTTGGCCGCAATCTGGAACCTCTTGGGTCTCACAGATCTTGTCGTCGCCGTTGGGACAGGATTTCTAAGTTCTCCCAGTCCAATACAGTTGTTTTCATTTGCTGCACCCAACGTTCTCATAGGTGCCTATCCGCTGGTTATGATTCCGGTTTATGCTGTACCGCTTTCCATCGTGCTTCACGCAGCTTCCCTGACTAAGCTCGCATGGGACAACAAAAGCAGCAGAGTCTCTACCGAAATTGCAGGGTCAGCAATTTAGCGCCTGGGCCGCCGCTCCGATGGACTGCAGCGGCCCTAGCCTATTGCAGAACGAGGTCGAGTTGCAGAGGTATAATCGCGATTCACCGGTCCCTCCTGATTCAGCTTCATTAGGGGAGAAATCGCATGAGCACAACCCCTGCTGCGATAAGAACAACGTCTGCAAGCGTATCGGCATGGCCCCGATATCCTGTCCTCTACGAGATCAATACGTGGATCTGGCTTACAGACCTCGGCCGAAAGTACAACAAGAACATTGATCTGTCTTCCGTTCCCGCCGCCGAGTGGGATGCCATCGCCGCTTATGGTTTCGATGCGGTATGGCTGATGGGAGTCTGGGAGCGAAGCCCCGCTGGCATTGCCATCGCGAATCGAAACAGGGAACTGCTCGACAGTTTCAAGCAAGCTCTTCCCGATTTTCAGCCTGAAGACAACGTCGGATCTCCTTACTGTGTTCGTCGCTATGAAGTTGACCGCCATTTTGGTGGGCCCGATGGGCTTGCAGCCGCCAGAGAAGAACTCTCAAAGCGCGGAATGAATCTGATCCTCGATTTCGTGCCTAATCACGTTGCACCCGATCATCCCTGGGCTTGCGACCATCCCGAATACTTCATCCGTGGCAATAGCGATGACTTTCAGAAAAACCCGGCAGCGTTCATTGAACTCGCAGGATCGATATGTGCCTGCGGGCGAGATCCTTTCTTCGCACCATGGCCCGATGTTATACAGTTGAACGCCTTCGAGGCAGGCCTTCGGAAGGCCGTAGTCGAAACCATCTCCAGCATTGCTCTTCAGTGCGATGGCATTCGTTGTGACATGGGGATGCTCGCCCTTAACCCAATCTTCGAGCGCACCTGGGGCAGTCGCGCCGGACAGATACCGTCAACGGAATATTGGGCAGACGTAATCTCAACTATCAAGAGCGAGCATCCCGGCTTCCTTTTCATCGCTGAGGCGTATTGGGACCTCGAATGGGATCTTCAACAAAAGGGCTTCGACTTCTGCTATGACAAAAAACTTTATGATCGGCTCGAGCACAGCAATGCGGAGAATGTTCGCCTTCATCTCTGCGCCGATCTTGCCTATCAGAACAAACTGCTTCGCTTCCTCGAGAACCACGACGAATCCCGGGCTTCTGCAACCTTTCCTCCGGAAAAGTTACGAGCCGTTGCAGTGACGACAGCTACTGTGCCAGGACTGAAATTGTTTTATGAAGGTCAATTTGAGGGCCGTAAAATCAGGCCACCTGTATTCCTGGACAGACGTCCGGATGAACCCGTGGACCGCGACATCCAGGAGTTCTACCGCAGGCTCATGGCTGCCATCGACCGGCCAATCTTTCGTGAAGGCAAATGGACTCTGTTGGAGCGAACGGGTTGGCCAGATAATACGAGCTTTCAGAATCTGGTGACTTGGGGATGGTCCATGAAGGATGAGAAGTACCTGATAGTCGTTAACCTGAGCGACTCTCCTTCACAAGCGCAGGTTAAGATTCCATGGCCTGATGTCGGAGGCGGAATGTGGCAACTGATTGATCTGTTGTCAGGTGCAAGCTACAAGAGGGAAGGGAAAGACATGTTATCGCTTGGTCTGTATGTAGAACTCCAACCCTGGAACTACAACTTCTTCCAGCTTGCTGCGGTCAGTGTGTCTGAGCGCAATCTGAAGAATTGAGATGACTTTCATTTGCTCGGTGGAAGACCGCCCAGATAGTAGACGCTTAGGTTATTCGCAGATTTGATGTATTGCTCAAGCGCGGGATTTGGGAAACGTTGAACATAAGGTGGCGCCCAGCCGATCTGGTCTCCGTCGAGCGTTTTTGAGATCTCTTGTTGCACCCCCGTTGCTTTGACGAAGGGAGTGGGATCCTCGACACCTGCGATTGAGAAATTAACAAGACGGTGAATCGCCCCGTCCGCGTGGCTGTAGAGATTGAGATGATTTGCTTCGCCAAACTCCGCAAGAAGGACGAGAGGCGCGAGGGCATAGAGATGATAGTGCAGTGCGCGGGCGCCACGCGCCATCTCCTCGGGAAGGGAACCATCGGGCCGAATCTGATTGACTCCGTTATCGTAGGTAGCCATCGCCCAGTCGAAGTCTTTGCGATTGTTCGCGACGACTCCAATGGCGGCAAGTTCCACTCCGGCCCAGTAAAGATGATTGTTCTGAGCGTCTCCACGCCCTGGTCTCTTCCGTGCGTCATAGTAATTTTTTGTCTGTTCGCCTACGCTGTGCATCCACGCTGCAATGCTCTCCGCCTGCTGTGGAGTCTGGATGTTGAGGTCTCGCACCTTGAGGTAAGAGATTGCGATTGCGCCAACCACCCAGCCCTGAACGTAGTAGGCCTGATTGGACGACATCTTCCCGGTGAGGGCATGATCCTGAGCCAGTGCGACTATCTGGTTCGCTGCACATTGAGCAGCAGTTCGCGATCCCGAAGTACGATAGGCGTCCGCAGCTTTGACGATCTGCATCCCAATATTTTTTACCGGCTCGCTCGATTTGCGATAGGCTTCCTGCCGCACAGGATCAATGATCGAGTGGGTCGGATCATCCAGCCTGTAAAAGCCGTCGGTGACAAGGTCGGGAGCAATATGCGCGATTGCGGGACACGTATAGGCCGCATCGGTCAAGGCGACCGGTTTTCCGTCCCATGGCGAGCGAAGCGTCTGCGCCGAGGCGGAGACGCTGGCTGGAAAGAAGAGCCACAGAACGGCACAATATCCAATCGCGCTGGTGTTGCAACTGCTCCGAAAATATCGCCTCAATCGATTCATCTCTGTCTTTTCCTGTCCGTATCCGCGTGGTTTTAACATTGACCCATTTATGGTCCGAAAAAGGCCACCCTTGCGAATGGCTTTTCCCAGCACCTCTGATTGTAAGTGAAGATTTTAGAAGAAAAAGCGCGCAGACACCTGCATCTGGCGATTCGGTTGCGTACCTGTGATCTTGCCAAAATCCCGACGACGTAGCGGAAGTTGCAAGTGTAGGCACGCGCGTATCTGCGGTAACTGTAAGCGAACCGCTCGGTGCTGTGAAGTTGGTATTGTGCATTTGGGGCGCGACAACCGCCAGAGACTGTTTGACCACCTCCGCGCATCCTCGGCGACAATCCTGGTTCGATCCAGTTAGATTTGTGGATGATAGGTGCGATCATGACTCATGACGCGGCCGTTTTGAAAGCCCGCGAGATCGCCAGTCGCGTGCTGGCGCCATCCGCAGGGCAAAACGATAAGGCCGGACGATTCTCTACCGAGGCTGTCGAGTCGCTTGGTGAGTCTGGACTGCTTGGGCTGTTGCTACCCGTGGATTTTGGCGGTTCAGGGTTAGGTCCCCGCACGTTTGCCGTTGTGATCGCGACGCTCGCCGAGGCAGATGCTTCTGTCGCCATGGTCTATCTGATGCACATCCTCGGCACCACGGCTATCTCGGCAGCGCGCCCAGGCGCGGCTCAGGCACTCACGCCCATACTGCAGGAGATTGGTGCGGGCCGCCATTTATCCACTCTCGCTTTCAGTGAAGCCGGCTCGCGCAGTCATTTCTGGGCGCCTATATCCCGCGCACATCGGAATGGTAACGGCGTGCGCATTAAGCGCCAAGAAATCGTGGGTGACCAGCGCGGGTCATGCGCAGAGCTATGTCGTTTCTGCGCTTGCCCCTGAAGGGGCGGGACCTACCGATTCGACCCTCTATCTTCTTGCGGCGGAGACACGCGGCCTTTCAGTTGCGGGGCCCTGGGACGGTTTGGGACTTCGGGCCAACGCTTCTGCGCCGATTGCGCTGGACGACTGCCAAGTCCCATCCGATTTTCAGCTTACAGATGACGGCGCGGGCTTTCCGGCCATGCTAAACGTGGTGCTCCCGCTGTTTCAATTTGGGGACGGCAGCGGTGGCCTTGGGATTGTGCCGAGCGGCAGTCGCTGGAACGGTGTCGCACCTCAAGAGCGCGAAATTCGAGCATCTCGGCCAGAGCCTCGGCGAGAGCCTGCCTACCCTACGCGCGCAACTCGCGACGATGCAGATTGATACCGACGGACTGTCGGCGCGCATCGACGATTTGATCGACCATCTTGAAAAGCCGCGCGAGACGACCATGCTGCGCGTGCTTGAGACCAAAGCCGCTGCAGGCGATGTCGCTATCAGCGTCACCTCAGCAGCAATGCGCGTTTGCGGCGGTGCGGCGTTCTCAAAGCATTTGAGCATCGAACGCCTGTTCCGCGATGCGCACGCGGGCGCTGTCATGGCGCCAACGGGCGATGTTCTGCGCGAGTTCATCGGGAAGTCGCTGTTGGGAATGCCGCTCTTCTGAGACCAGAGAGCCTGCGAAAACGAAGAGATGTGTTTTGTGAAACGCCGCTGACAAGGAACAGTGGAGGACTATGAGCAAAACAATCTGGGTGGGAGCTGTTGCCTACAATCCGAAAGTGGTTACGATTTGGGAGGGGATGCGGGGCTATTTTCACGAGGAAGCGCATCTGCCCGTTGAGGTCGTACTATTTCAGAGCTACGAGGCCCAGGTCATGGCGCTCCTCGCCCAACCGGGCGATGCCGTGCCGCGTATCGATATCGCCTGGAATACAAACCTTGCTTACCTGCAAGCGGATGAGTGGAGCGGCCACGCCTGCCGCGCGGTTGCCATGCGCGACACCGATCTCGGCTGGATGACAAAGATCGTCGCAGTTAGCGGAGGTCCCATTTCTACGCTCGCCGATCTGAAAAATCGAACGCTCGCGCTGGGCAGCCGAGACAGCGGACACGCAGCGATTCTGCCCGTTCACTTTTTGGAGCAGCAAGGCATGCGCGAGGGCAGGGACTACCGCACGCTGCGCTTCGACAGCGACGTAGGCAAACATGGCGATACCGGGACCAGCGAAGTGGAAGTGGTGCGCGCCGTCCTCGATGGGCGAGCCGACGCCGGCGCAATCGGCAGCCCCTTCTGGAACACGGTTCGCAGCGAGCGCCTGGTGCCCGAAGGCGGCCTTCGTGAGGTATGGTCCTCTCCTGCATACAACCATTGCATGTTCACGGCACGGCCCGATCTTGACCCTGAGCGGGAGCGCCGGTTCGCCGACGCGCTCTCAGCGATGAGCTACGACAACCCTGTTCATCGCTCGATACTCGACGCCGAAGGACTTCAGCGTTGGCTGCCGCCTCACGTCGATGGCTACGCTGCATTGCGGCAGGCCGCTGCCCAACAGGGATTCTTCGACCAGGTATTGGCCAAGTCGGCCTAGAGATGAAGTGAACCGGCTTAACCAGCCGGATTCGCTGGCGACTGGACAACATCATGCGCAGTTAAAGATTCTTGCCAGCTTATTCGCGTGTTCGCCTTCGCGGTCGAAGGCGCGGCGAACCGCAGCGAAGGACTCGGAGAGAGGAAAAATGTCGCGCGTGACAAGCAGATCGGCATCCTCTGCTCCGACCGGATGCCAGTACACACCATCGGCTGTAATGGTGACTTCCGGCACGAGATCGGCTCGGCTAAGCGGCGACACCTTCGGTTGCAGAACCACGCAACGCGATCCGGCGTATTACTCGGTCTTCTGCAGCAATCTTCTCCTCATCGAGGAATTGACGGAACTGCCTCAGCCTCGGCATCGGTCGAAACCGTGGCCGCCAGTCGCACTCGAAAACCTAGCGCACGAGCGCGCTGGATACCTTCGCGTGCTGCGCGCCCATGTGCCGCGGCCCACGATGGAGGTCATGCAGTTCTGGTGTAGCGCTGTCCAGGCTGATTTGCAGGACAATTCGATCGCGGGGCAACGCTCCCAGGCTTTCCACGCGTCGTCCGGCAAATAGCATTCCGTTGGTCAGCACCGTGGTCGGTGCGGCCGCAGCGCAAGAAAGCCAGAATCTCGCCGATATCTTCCAGCAGAAACGGCTCGCCCCCGGTCACGAAGATTTCTTTGACGCCAAGCTCCGGCGCTTCACGAGCGATCCGCTGCACCCGTGCGAGCCCCAGCTCCCGTCGCGGCACGGTGGGCGACGAACGCACGCAGCAGTAGTCGCAATGCAGGTTACAGTCGAAATTCGTGTAGAGCCAAAGCCGCGAGCCCACCGGCCGATTGTCTTTCGGCGCACCGGAACAGCCCCGCACCGAAAGACGAACCGCGAGCGGCCGTTTTCGACCGTGGTTTCGAGCAGTGGATTCCCGGTGAATCGGCACCACGTTTCCAATTCAGGTCCAACGCCTTCTTCGTCACCGACAACCGCGACCAAATCGCCTGGGTGGCTGCGGCGCAGCACAGCGATCAACTCTGGCAGCAGACCAGACGCAAAGGTCTTTCGCCCAATATCCAGATTGACGTCAGCTCTCATCGCAGTGCGTGCATTCTACAGTTCCGAGAGCACTTGGAGATATACCCTCGTCCTGAGCGCGACTTATTGCGCGTTGATCCACTTATCCGATCCTGTCAGCTTAACGGACACGTCAGTAAGGAAGATGTGCAGGGGCTTGCCATCGGCGGTGCCGCGGTGCTCGGTTGAGAACAGCAGCGGACCTGCCTTTTTGTAGCCAGTCCACGTCGCAGTGACGAGCTGCGGCGGCTTGGGCCCGCCGCGGTGGTAGACAAATTGCTCAACCCGGTTGTCTTTGCCGACGTAGAGATCCCAGGTGTCCCCCGGTGTGTAACCGCCCGCCTCCGCGGGATACTTCACTGAAACCAGCTTGGCCGACCCGTTG
Source organism: uncultured Acidobacteriaceae bacterium (assembly GCA_963770055.1). GTDB lineage: Bacteria > Acidobacteriota > Terriglobia > Terriglobales > Acidobacteriaceae > Edaphobacter. The sequence continues at coordinate 532,219 of CAVYOC010000006.1, read as the reverse complement.
CCGATCGGCAGTTTTTGCATACCTTGATCGGTCACGGTGGCGCTGGTGTCCCAGTAAGCATGGAAGGGAAACAAAAGCCAATAGTTATCGTTGACGAAAGACGGCTCAATTTGGTCCTTCACATTGGCAGGTTGCGCTGTTGAGCTGCGACTGAACATAGGTCACCTTTACCGGCTTGCCGTCCTTATCCGTTCCTTCGTAGGAAATCTTGCCGGTCTTGGGCTCCCACTCCCACACGTGAGCAGCTTTGAAGAGTCCGGTGATTTCCCCGTTCCACGTGTAGCGGATCGCCTCGATTTGCCCGAACGAATCCAGGCCATAGGTCTTGGCGATCTGTTCGAGAATTGGCGGGCGATTCTGCGCCCAGGAGCTTGGAGCAAGGACCAGCACAGCGAAAAGCAGGCAACAGATCGTTGTTGAGCTGCTCAACTTTGTCATGGAGGGTCTGCCTTTGGCGACCGTCGTGTGAGTTTTCCTGGTGTAGAGCACCTTCTCTATTGGGGTGCTGTGGGATTCTGTTGTGTGCGCGAGTTGAGTCATTGGGAACTCCCTTCTTACGAAATGTCGTTGCTAAGTTACGTTTGCAGTTAGCGACTAAGCCTTGAAGAAACGAGTGTGTTTGAAACACGGCCGGTAACTCTGTCTTCACATTCACCTCCGATGACGACAAACGCTTTTTGGGTGCACAAAAATCGTAAGCTAAATGCATGGTTGGCTTCACTCTACTGGTCCGCTGAGCATTGTAGGGCGGCGACCGATCGGCTGATCCGGCGCAAAGCGATAATTGCGGCAGCGATTGCCACGCATCCGTATTCCAGCAGCATTACCCAAACAGGAAGCGGCCCCCACGGACGCCCAAGTGCGCGCAAGTGCCACATGACGTAAGTGGGGATAATGCTCACAGTCCAGACGATGATCAGCAGCGTCGAGGCCGATCGTCAGAAATGGCAGCAGCCAGAGAAGATACCATGGGAATACGGCGGGTGCGCACAAAAGAGATGCTGCCATTGGCCAGGCAAATATGTCCGGAGACCACTCGGGCGCTGTGCTTCTTAGCCAGGTTGCAGTCACTAATCCGGCGAGCACCGCCAGCCCAGCTAGCAACTGCGGAGGCGCCACGTGATCGAGCATCGCAAACACGGGACCATTAAAGCGCCAATTTTGGACATACGTACCAAGCGAGCCGATCGGAATGCGGCCGTGATTAAGAAATGGCACGTACAGGAGTCCGACCACGGCTGCCGCCAGCGCAGCGTCGCGAATGCGAACCCGCTTCCAGTAGAGGGGCAAGAGTACGATAGGCAGAAATTTCACCGCTACAGCCAGCCCAAATCCGACGGCCGCAGTCGCCCGCCATCGGCGCCCCAGCGCAGCGGCTGACACCAGCAACAGTAGCGCGCCAACAATGTCAATGTGACCGCTGCCCGCCACTTCAATGGCCAACAATGGGCTCCAGGCGTACGCCAGAACCAGGTGCGCTCCCTGCCGGTTATAACGCAACACATCGAGCAGCACGAAAACAATTGCGAACTCGCAAACCACAAATGCTATTTTCAGTGCAAAGGTGGACTCCTGAATCGCGGTCACTGCTCGGAAAAACAGCTGCGCTCCCGGTGGATATGGGCTCGGTAGATCCGGGTTGTTCAAGTTGCGGGTTTCCGGGGTATGCAGCCCCTTAGCGGCGGGATCGCTGGGAACGACAAGATAGGGGTTGTAGCCGAGCCTCTGCAGGCGGCCATCCCAAACATATCGATGAATATCATCATCGACGCCCGCGGGCGCCCGAAGAAATTCAATGTGCCACACAGCAGCCAGGACGAGCCCAATGACGACAACGCGTCGGGGGAATGTTGGGGTAGCGAAAAACTCACGGATCGCTAAGAGGTACGCGATGCCCGCAAGCGTCAAAGAGGCCATGAAGTAAGGTCCACCTCTATCGCCGAAGTTTCGTGAGCAGATCGTTAGCGCCACGCACAACGTGGCGCCGAGTACGTACACTCTCCACTCGGGGGTGACCTTCACAATTCTCCCGTGCCTGTCCGTGATTGTGCCGCCACAAGCTCCCACTCTTTAAGCCACCGCGCCGTGCGTGGCGCCCTTATCGGAGCCAGACGCAACTCCGCTGCCAAGCGAGTCAGGTCGTCAGCTACATCAATATCGTAAAAAGGATCTGCGAAACCTACGGATAGCTCAAGAGCTCGTGCGCGCGATAGGAGTCTCTCCAGGGCACTGCTGGTGCCCATTCCGTCGCGCGCGAAAAGCGCAGGATGAGAAGCCTTTGCCCCTACGAGATAGTAGCCTCCGTCGTGCGTTGGTCCCACGACCACGTCATGTGCGGCCAGCGTTTTAAACGCGTCTTCGAGAACAGAACGCGGCAGGTGTGGGCTGTCGCTGTTGAAGGCAATGGTGCGTCGTTGATGACCTTCTGCGAAGTGCGCAAACACCGAAGTGAGGCCTGCAGGCAAGACCTTCACCTTTCTGCGCAACTACGCTCACTTCTTTGCCTGCCAACCGCGCCAGCTCGTTTACGTCCGAGTCCGGGCACATGATGGCAACCTCCACATCGCCCAATGACCGCGCCAGCGCCAGCGTGTCGTCGAGAAGACAGCAATAGAAATCCGTGACAGCCTCAGGAGAAAGGCTGGGAGTCAGACGAGTCTTGACCGCGCCTGGCCTCGGTGCTTTCGCCATGATTACCAGCACACGATCGCTGCCTGACGAACCCACCACCGTCTCGTTTGAAGATTTCATAAATTTTGACCCGGACCTACGCTGGCCGTGTCCCGGCTCTTCGGGGCCGGAAAGAATACCAGACTATCAAACTGAGAATGAACCAGGCGGCGCCGACCGTGCCCTTTAGCGTACCGCTGATCTTCGATTTTCCGATACGCGGGTGGTAGCTCACCGGAACCTCAACCACGCGGAATCCACCCAGGGCGCCTTTGAGGATCATCTCAACCGCCCAGCCATAGGTCGTCTCTTCGAGGGCGAGCGCGCGTAGTACATCTGCGCGGCCAGCGCGAAACGGACCAAGATCACTGATTTCCAGTCCATAGAGAAGCCTGATCAGGCCAGCGGCGAGACGATTCCCGAACACCTGATGCCAAGGCAACGCCCCAAACAGAACGGCGCCCCCGCAGGCGGGAACCAAGCGTGATGTCCGCACGCCCCTCAATGATTGGCGCTAAGAGAAGCGGCAGTTCAGAGGGCCGATCGCTATAGTCGCCATCAAGGAAAACAACCACATCAGGAGAACTTGCCGTGGCCAGCCCGGTAAGGCACGCTCGCCCATAGCCGCGGCGCGGTTCCTGAATGACGTGGGCTCCCATTCTTGCGGCGATCTCGGGCGTCCCGTCATTCGAGTTGCTGTCGACAACGATGACCTCCGTCGTGAGATCGGGTGGGAGATCTGCTAAAACGCGCTCAATCGCCTGAGCTTCATTATGGGTCGGGATGATGACGGACACTCGCACGTATGCTTGGCCCGATCACCACCACGGAGAAGATGGCCACCGTTGCGACAGCCACGCGTCAACGCCCCATCTCCGGCCTGCGCGTCCGATAGCGAGCCCAAGCGATGCAACCACCGAAACCAGCAGTTCCCAGATCCACGACGTGCCGTACTCCGAAATCCAAAGGCTGCCAAGAAACAGAAACGCCACAAATGCGGCCGGTCGGGTAACCAGACCGATGAGAAGCAGGATCCCAAGAGAGATCTCGGTCATGGCCTGCATAGGAGCCGCCATCGCCGCGTGGTTTGCCGCCAGGCTCATCACCGCCTTCCAGGCAGCCGGGGAGTGGCTCGCCTTGATGTAGTAATTGATCAGACCCGCATAACCCCCGGGTGTGTAGAGGCCTTTTCCTAGATTCTCAAAAAACACCCATACAAACATTGCCCCGATCGTCACGCGCACTAGCGCTAGTCCGTTTGCGGCAGCTAGTTGTTTGTGTTCACTTTGTATCGGGCTTGCGTTCGGCTCCATTAGGAAACCTCATGATCTCCTTCGCACTATCGCTCGTGGATGTGCAAAGGGGAGACCAGATTACACCAACGGGCATGTGGAGGTGACCGATCGAAGGTAATCTCGGCAAGTCATGCTGCAGTCAACATGTCAGCAATTACTGTCCGGTTGCGTCCGCCAGCTTTGGCCCTGTACAGAGCGGCATCTGCCCACTTTAGATATCTGTCATTAGCATGCGCTCTTGCGGACGGAGCTTCGACGACTACGGTGGCCACTGCGCCCAGGATCTTCCATGTGCCAAGGATAATGAGAAAATAGGCGGGGGTACCCTAGATGTGCCATTTCCTGAGTGAAGTGCGGCACACGCAGCAGGAGAGCTGTTCCTGTAACGGTGAATAGCAGAGCCGCTCCGCCATCCTTGTGCAGCTCGGAGCAGAAGGTGCCAATTGGACATCCGCGCGCGCGACCGTCCCCGGTTGTTCCTAATTTGATTGACTATAGGTTGCCAATTGATTCTAAGGTCTTTGGAATCAATGGCGGGGACGACGGGGCTCGAACCCGCGACCTCTGCCGTGACAGGGCAGCGCTCTAACCAACTGAGCTACGTCCCCAGATTGAAACTTCTCGTTGCCTCGCCCAAACTCTGGAATTCAGGATATTGAGAGGAGAATACTCGCAACGCAACGACTTGATTAAGTCTATCAGAATTTGAAGTAAAAATATCCGGCCTTTTCTCCGTTATCGTGCGTTCTTGTAGATCATCTCCAGCAATTCTTCGTACATGGCGCTTCGTTCCGCCTCTGACCCATTACGGATAGCAGCCGCGGCGCAGTGAGCAAGGTGATTATGCATCAACTCCCGCGCTACTGCTCGGAGCGCCTCCTGCGTTGAAGATACCTGCGTCAGAATATCGGCACAATAGCGATCTTCTTCTACCATGCGTTGCAAGCCTCGAACCTGTCCCTCAATGCGACGCAGTCGGCGCAGGTTAGAAGCCTTGATTGACGCATCGACGCCGACCGCTTTGCGTCCTGGCAGATTCGCACTGACCGCACAAAGTGATCGTTCTGCGCCGGTATTCTTCAGACTGCTCTTCTTCTTAGCCATCGATCCCCTATGCAACCTTCAGCTGGCGCAACCGCAAGCTATTCGTTACGACACTCACTGAACTCAACGCCATCGCCGCACTCGCAATCACCGGACTCAACAGCAATCCAAAGATCGGATACAGTGCACCGGCAGCGAGCGGGATTCCAATCACGTTATAAGCAAACGCCCAGAAAAGGTTCTGCCGCATCACACGCATCGTTCCGCGCGAGAGAGCAATAGCCGCCGCAACTCCGTTCAGATCGCTGCGCATCAGCGTAACGTCACCGGCTTCCATCGCAATGTCTGCGCTGGTCCCCATGGTGAGCCCCACATCTGCCTGCGCTAAGGCAGGCGCATCGTTAATTCCGTCCCCAACCATCGCTACCACCCGATGTTCCGCTTGCAGTCGCCGGATCGCGTCAACCTTTCCCGCAGGCAACACGTCTGCAATCACTTCATCTACGCCGGCCTCGCGAGCTATCGCTTCAGCGGTGAGTCGGTTATCGCCGGTCAACATCACAACTCGGAGTCCTTCGGCATGCATCTTACGAATCGCTTCAATCGAGGTAGGCTTAATCGTGTCGGCAACCGCAACAATGCCTGCCAGCCTGCCGTCGATTGCAATCCAGAGCGGGGTCTTTGCCGCCTCGGCGATGCGTGTTGAATCTGCCCGCAGCGATTCCATCCACACGCCGCGACTCTCCATCAATGCAGAATTGCCGATTAGCGCGGACCTTCCCTCCACGACTCCTGCAACACCCAGACCGGTCAGCGATTCGAATTCATGCGCCAGCGGAACCTTAACTCCGCGCTCCTGAGCGAACCGAACCACCGCTTCAGCAAGAGGATGTTCGCTTGCGCGTTCAAGAGACGCTGCAATACGGAGTACATTATTCTCCACATCACAAATGTCTTCCAAGCCGCGCTGGACCTCAGACGGAGCCAGCACGAGATCTGTAACCTCCGGGCGGCCTGCAGTAATTGTGCCGGTCTTGTCGAGCGCAACCGTGTCGATCTTTTCCAGTCGCTGCAACGCCTCGCCACCTTTGATAAGAATTCCCAGCGTAGCGCCGCGCCCGGTTGCAACCATCAGGGCCGTTGGAACAGCAAGTCCCATCGCGCACGGACAAGCAATTACCAGCACGGTCACCGCCGCAGCGAAGGCCTGGATGATCCCTGCCTGCGGCGCAAAGATTCTCCATGCCAAAAAGGTCACAAAGGCAATGCCAAGCACTGCGGGCACAAAAATCGCGCTGATACGGTCGGCGATTCGCTGAATTGGAGCACGAGAGCCCTGCGCACTTCGCAGGAGTCGAACGATCTGCGCAAGAGTGCTGGCCGACCCAATGCTGGTCGCTCGATACTGCAGCGATCCCCGCTGATTGAGCGTCCCACCCATCACTCGATCCTGAACAGTCTTTGCTACCGGCAACGACTCGCCCGTCAGCATGGATTCATCTACGCTGCTCCTTCCAGAGATCACCTTGCCGTCCGTGGGTATGCGCTCGCCAGGATGCACCATCACAATATCGCCCTCGTCGATCAATTCAACGGCCTTTTCGTGCTCAACGCCGTCCCGTACGACAGTTGCCGTTTTCGGTTGCAGTTGGACAAGTTTTCGCAAGGCGCTGGCTGTCTGACCCTTTGCCCTGCTCTCAAGCGCATTTCCGGTCAGCACCAACCCAACAATCAAAATCGCAGCCTCAAAGTAAACATCGGGTGCAACGCCGTGCGCGATAAAAAAATCTGGCGCAACAGTGCACGCTGCAGAGTACAGGTAGGCCGCCCCGGTTCCGAGCGCAACCAGCGTATTCATGTCTGCCGTCTTTTGCAGAAGAGAGGACCACGCCTTCATGTAAAAACGTCGGCCGGCCCAACAGAGGATCACGGAGGTGAGTGCAAGCAGGGACCAGCGAATGGCGTTGTCGCTGATCCCGTATATCCATGGCATCACTTTCCGTAACACTGGATCGAGCACCCGCAGGTTCCAGTTCATCAACGGGTCTTTCATGTGCTCCATCCCGCCCGCACTCTCGCGGCTCATCAATGGCATTGAGAGCAACATTGCGACAAGCCCTGCAACCACACTAACTGCGCCCTTCAGACGCAACTGCCCGTACTCTCGAAGCCGTTCCGCGTCGTCCTTCTCCTGTTCTTCCACGATGGATTGATGCAACACGGGAATCTCAGCACCATAGCCAGTGTTCCGAATCGCATTCACCAGTGCTGCAATCGAAGTTAAGCTAGGGTCGAACGACACGGTGGCATTGTTCAACATGAGATTGACGCTCGCATCTTTTACTCCAGGATGGGTCGTCAGCATCCGTTGAAGAAAGGACTGGCAAGCCGCGCAAGTCATTCCTGTCACAGGAATCGTGGCCCGTTCAGCTGGCCCGCCTGCAACCCCCTTTTCGGTTTGAACTGCATCTGACATGGTGATCCTGCTTACCTCTCCACTCGCGCCGAGAAACCAATGCGATTCACTGCAGCCGCAATCTCGCCTGAACTCGCTTGTTCGGGATGAAAGGTCAGCTGCGCAGAACCTACGTCGACAGAGCCCACCTCGACACCCTGGATGCCTTTCAGCGCAACAGTCACCCTGCCAACGCATCCCGCACAATGCATCCCTTCGATCGACAATCGAAGCGTCTCCTGCATCACGTTGCTCCTACATACAACCTTTAGATGCTTTATACCCCCCAGGGGTATTGTTTTAAATTCTACTCCCAATCAACGTCGATGCTTCTTCATTCGTCTCCGCAAAAGCATTGCATCGCACCGTCCGCTCCCATACACTAAAGATGGTTCCACGAACGGGCGGTTAGCTCAGCTGGTTAGAGCGCCTGCCTTACAAGCAGGATGTCGGGGGTTCGAGTCCCTCACTGCCCACCAAAACTCCCGATAAAATGTATTAATAAGGCAATTACCTCAATCTAAATAACTTGAGGTAAATTGCCTTTTGTTCATACAGTTCATAATTTCTAGTGAATTTGGAGCCTAGCGCGTCCGTTTTTTCTCTCAGGGTTATCGCAAATCTCCAGGTGACACCCAGGATTTGCAGTGCTTAGAGGCTGATCGTGAGGCAACCCGACTATTTCACGAGATTTATCGTCGCGCTACTCGATCCTGAGCCGTAGTTAGTCCCCGCTCCATAGGTCGCGGTAATGGTGTGGGTCCCGACGGACAGACTTGCAGTGGTGTAGTTCGCTTGTCCGCTCGCGTTGACTGGTACGGTAGCGACCAAGGTGCTGCCGTCGTAGAACGATACACTCCCGGTTGCGTTCGGCGGACCGGCGCTCCAGGAAGTGACCACCGTGTGGAACGTGAGGCTAGTTCCAACGGGCGCATAGTAGCTCGAAGGCGTCAGCGACACATTCACAGGAGCAGGAGTTACGGTGAACGTCTCGGTCTGTGGCGCCGCGGCGGCGTAGTTGGTTTGTTGCGCATAGGCCACGATTACCGTATGGGTTCCGACTTGTGGCTCGGTGATAGCGAACTGGGCATTGCCATTAGCCAGCGGCAGCGTCACCGGCGAACCACCATCGAAGGAGTAAGTAATCGAGCCTAGCGGGGCTCCTGCGTTTGAACTCAGATTCACCGTGCATTGGTAGTTTGCCCCGTAAGCAAACGAAGCATTCCAACACGAGACACCCATGGTCACCGAAACCGGGTTGACAGTCACGCTGACGGGAGCCGAGATTCCCGGCGGGTTGTTCTTATCTCCCGAATAGGCCGCCGTCAGCACATGCGTTCCGGCGCTTAGCCCGGGTGAGATATACCAGTAGGCGCAGCCTCCGCCTTGGAGCGGCCGCGTTGTGAGAAGTGTCGTCCCGTCGTAGATCTGGACAGTACCGGTTGCGGTCGAACCGAGGCAGACAGTCACGTTGGTAGCGCCGGGATAGGTCAGCTGTGTGCTTGATAGCTGGAGTTTGATCGCTGCGTCGAAGACATTCAGCGCCAGGGTGGCAGAGCTGGCTAGATGATTTGTATCGCCCTGGTACTGTGCACTGACCACTATATTGCCGGACGCCGTTGGTACAAAGGTGCAGGTCGCAACACCTCCAGTATTGAGGGTAGACGTGCAGAGCGTGGCTGCGCCGAAACTGAAGACAACTGTGCCACCAGGCTGGCCGCCCCCCGTCACCGTTGCAGTCAACAGGTCTGGCTGGCCCTGCGTCGCAGTGGTTGTATTGGCGGACAAAACTAAAGTGGTTGATGCCTTTGCGATCACAAGTGTTCCGGATGCCGTGCCCGCGTAGTTTGGATCGACGATGGTTGCCACTATTGCGTAGCTGCCGGCCGCGGTTGGCGGTGTCGTCGAACCGTTATAAGTCAGACTGACTGCCAGCCCCGTCGGAGCCGTCGCCGCCGTTGCTGAGAGCGGAGAGCCTGTGTACATCTGCGCAAGGTTGCTCAGCGTGACGGTCGCTGTTGCCTTTGCGATCACCAGTGTTCCGGATGCCGAGCCTGTGTAATTTGGATCGGTGATGGTCGCCACGATTGCGTAGCTGCCAGCCGCAGTCGGCGGTGTCGTCGAACCGTTGTAGGTTAGGCTGACTGCCAGTCCTGTCGGAGTCGTCGCCGCTGTTGCTGAGAGCGGAGAGCCGGAATACGTCTGCGCCAGGCTGCCCAGTGTCACGGTAGCTGCTGCCTTTGCGATCACCAGCGTTCCTGATGCCGAGCCTGTGTAATTTGGATCGTTGATGGTCGCCACGATTGCGTAGCTGCCAGCCGCAGTCGGCGGTGTCGTTGAACCGTTGTAGGTCAGACTGACGGCCAGTCCTGTCGGAGTCGTCGCTGCTGTCGCTGAGAGCGGAGAGCCGGAGTAGGTCTGCGCCAGGTTGCTCAACGTGACGGTCGCTGTTGCCTGTGCGATCACCAGCGTTCCGGATGCCGAGCCTGTGTAATTTGGATCGGTGATAGTCGCCACTGCGGCGTAGCTGCCGGGTGCGGTTGGCGGTGTCGTCGAACCGTTGTAGGTCAGGCTGACGGCTAGACCTGTCGGAGTCGTCGTCGTCGTTGCTGAGAGCGGAGAGCCGGTGTAGGTCTGCGCCAGGTTGCTCAACACCACGGTCGCTGTTGCTTGTGTAACAGTGAGGGTCATGCTCGACGTAGACGCCGAAGTGAATCCGTTGCTGCTGGTGTAGGCAGCGGAGATGGTGTGGGTACCGACGGTAAGGCCAGTCAGCGAGGTGTTCGCGATACCGTTGACGAGATTGACGCTGATGGTGCTGCTATCGACGGTGAAGACAACTGTGCCCGCCGGTGTCACTGTTGGACCAGAGACCGTAGCGCTGATCGCAACGGATTGACCATAAACAGGCGATGCCGGCGAGAAGGCCCCGAGGCTAATCGTAGCCGTGGGAGGAACAGTTGGGCCGGTGAGCACAAGCTGTACAGCCGACGGTGTGGAGAGCGCTGCGTTCGTGAGATTGCCATTGAATGTGGCAGTATCGGTGGGATTGGCGAAGGTAGTGGGCGTGAAGGCGGCGGTCAACGAGCAGGCGCCGCCCACCGTCACGACAGAGGGCAATGTGCCGCTGAGAGTGCAATCGGTGGAGCTCGAAGCTGCAAGGCCATAGTCCGCCGTATCGCTCTGGCTGACTGAGCTGAGTTGCAGTGCCTGATTCCCCGATTCAAGGAGAGAGACGGTCTGTGGTGTAGCGGTGGCACTGGCAAACAACACGTATCCCTGCGTGCGCGTGAGTTTGAGAACGGATCCGCCAGAGTTGGTGTAGAGATTGCCTGCCGCGTCGATCGTGAGTGCTAAGGGGGTGAGGCTGGCAACGATGAAGGACGCGCTGTTGACGCTTGCCGGAACAGCGAGGATCGATGTGGTGTCGGCGACCAGCAGATTGCCAGCCGCATCCGTCACGATTCCAAACGGCTTGATGGCTGAGGAAGACACGGTTGTAGTCATGCCGCTCTGCAGATTGAACCGGGAGATAGTTGCTGCGCCGGGGTCGGTAACGAGCAGGTTGCCTGAAGGGTCGATGGCGAGACCAGCGGGTGCGATGAGCGATGTGAGGGCAAGCGTGCGCTGCGCTCCGGTGATGGGGTTGAGTTGATAGACGGACTGTGCGGATGAGTCCGATACATACAGGTTGTTCAGCGCATCGACGGTAATACCGGCGGGGCTGGTGAACTTGAACGGAAGTATCGCAATAGTGCCGGTGGGTGAAATTTGAGTGATCCGGCCCGTGGAGGTATCGGCGACATAGGCGAAGCCTCTCGCATCGACGGCGACGGCCCCGGGTGCAGTGAGCGTTGCGAGGGTAGTCGAAGTGGCGCTGGCTCCCTGCGTGATAGCGGTCGGAGCAAAACGGAGCAGTTGCATGCTGTTTGTGTCCGAAACGTAGACATTTCCTGCATTGTCGGTAGTGAGGCCAGCGATCTGGAGGTTGGAAGCAAAACTGGTTTGGCTTGCGGGATCGAGTGTGGCTCCAGCACCGAGGCCGGTTCCGGTGAGAGCGAGGAAGGCAGTGTTGCCAGCCGAGCTGTTGACGGCGAGTGCCGTTGAGCGAGCGCCGGGAACGGCTGGGGTGAAGCTGGAGGAGATCAGGCAGTCGACGGTAGTGTCAATGTTGGTGGTGCATGTGGGAGTGTTCAACTGCCACTCGGTTGAAGAATATGCGAGGGAGTTGGTGGTGGCCGGACTGTCGCCAGCAATATAGTGAATCTGGATGGGTTGGATCGTTGTGGCAGAGGTCGCGGTGGCCGGTGACTGCAGATTGGTAGAAACCTTGCGGATGCGCGCGTTGAGCGTGTCCGAAATATAGATGTTACCGAGCGTGTCCGTACCTACACCGATGCCGTTGCCGCCGTTCCCGATGATGGCCTGCGTCGCAGGGCAGCCATCGCCGAAGCCGTCGGTAGCTGTAGAGCAGTTGGTTGTGGAATGACCCGCGATAGGCCTGATGAAACCGGTTCGGCTGTCTACAAACCAGACGACGCCGTTGCTGTCGGATATATAGAGATTGCTGCTGTTGTCGATCGCCAGCTTTTGCGGGCTGATCGTGATGGTGTTGGCGAGCGCCGGCCCGGAGTAGGCTGCGCTGCCACCACCAGCAAGCGTGTAGATAAATCCATTCTGCGGGGACGCGATACCGACCTGGACCAGAAGTTGATAGAGCCCGGATCCAGGCTCGCAGGTGACGCAGATGATGCGGACGCGTGATGAATCGGCGATATAGACGTTGTCATTTGCGTCCGTGAGCACACCCTGAGGATTGTTGATTGTGGCCGCAGTCGCAAGGCCGTTGTCACCGGTAGAAGAGGCGACTCCGGTGCCCGCAACGGTCTGGATGTTGCCTGTGGAGTCGACGACACGAATCTTGTTGTCAGCCGTGTCTGCGATGTAGACGTTGCCGACGGTATCTGCCCACGCGCTACGAGGCTGATTGAGTTGTGCAGCCGTAGCTGTGCTGCCATCGCCATTCGGAGCGGTCGGTGACGAAGGTTTGGTCCCGGTGCCAGCGAGCAGATAGAGCAGGCCAGTGGAGGCGTTGAACTTGTAAACCTTATTGTCGCTGTATCCGGCGATGTAGATATTGCCCTGCGGGTCCGCCGAGACGCCACGAGCCTTGTTGAGTTTGACCTGCGATGGAATGCAGCCTGTGGTTGCACTGGGGACGCAGGCCGTGCCTGAGACGTAACCTGCGAAGTTGCTGATGATGCCGTTGGGCGCAATGCGGTGCACGATGCTTGCGTTCGCGTCGGTCAGGTAGACATTGCCGAATGGATCGGCGACGACGCTACGCAGGTCAACCGTACCGTTGAAGACCATTGAGGTAGCCTGGCACCCATCCCCAAAGCTGTCGGCGGAGCCGGCACAAGTTGTGTTGGCATTGGTAACCGTCGAACCTCCGGCGATCGTCGAGATAGTGTAGGGCAATGCTATGGGGTTACCCGGCAGCGGAATATTGACTGGAGGGTTGACGGTGATGGCGATAGCGGATGCCGAAGTCGATGCCGCGAAGCTTCCGCTGGCGGCAAATGTCGCCGTGATGCTGTCGGTACCGATGGGCAGATCGACCGATGCAGCGGCCATTCCATTGGTCAGTGTGGCTAAAGCAGCGGTTGTGGGGCTGCTGTTGCTGGGTGTGGTGTAGAAAAAGGTGACCGTTCCGGTGGGTGTTCCAGCAACAGAAGAGACGGTAGCGGTGAGCGTGATGGGAGTACCTAAAGTAGTGGTGGTGCTGCTCACTGACAGCGTGGTAACGGTGACAGCCGGAGTAACACTGAGAGCACTCGACGTCGACGAAGAGCCGGCGTTGAGTGGGTCTCCGCTGTAAATTGCGGAAATAGTGTAAGTCCCGAGCGGAAGATTGAGGTTAGCCTGAGCAATACCCGAAGATCCGAGGGCTGAGGTGGCATAGACAGCGCCGTTCACGATAAATTGCACTGTGCCGGTCGCGTTGCTGCCCGCAACTGTGGCTGTCACGGTGAATGCGGTACCAAAGGAAGTGCTGGCGGGCACGCCTGACAGAGCGGTCGTGGTGGCGCCGAGGCTACCTGAGTTCACTGTAATGACATAGGGCTCGGTTGTGGAGTAGGGTGTGCCCGATACCGTGGGAACGTAGTTGGAATCGCCGGAGTAGGTTGCAGTGAAGGTGTGGGTGCCGACGCTGAGATTGGTCAACGGAATGGAGAGAGTGTCGCCAGTACCGGGCAGCGTAACTGTGGTCGTGCTGCTGGCTCCATCGGTGAGCGTAACGGTCCCGGTAGGATAGGCGCTTCCTCCCACCGCAGGAGTAAGGATGACGATGGCGGTTGCCGTCTGACCAGAGATGATGGTCTGCGGCAGACCTGTGGGGCCCGTCAGCTCTGGCGCGATGAAAGTAAAGCTGCATGCGGGTGGAAGGAGGCTGGTTGCTGTACGGTTGTCGGTGAGGGTGTTGCCGTTGATGCCGACGGAGCTCTGGTAATCAGTAACGAAGTTGCTCGAGACCTGGCCCGGACCGTACGTGAGAGCGACGTTGGTAGGCGCGGGGTTGAAAGCGGACGACGCGAGAGTGGCGAAACTCACGTTGTCGAGGGTGACACCGAGCGGGTTGATGATTCCGTTGTTGTTGGCTCCCGTAAGCCCCACTGTGCCCGTGGTAAGGAAGGAGAGATTCTGCAGGAGGATGTTCTTGAAGTTAGGCGTTAAAGTTCCGGTGTTGGTGTTGTAGAGCGGCGTGAACTGAATCTCGGTCGAATGGTTCTGGAAGCAGGAGTTCGAGTACTGAATGTTCTGAGACTATGCCACCACGGTCGTTGGCGGACTTGATGCGAATGCCGGTTGAGTTGGAATCAACACTATTATTTCCGGCGAGCATGTTGCCGTCGAAGAGGATATTGCTCACGCCAGCGGAGGTAAAGCTGCCGATGGACTCGCCATGGCCGGCAAAGAAATGGTTGTTGGTGACGGATATATTCGCCGAGGCAGAACTGGAACTGCCGGAGGCGCCTACTGCGACGTTGTCATCGCCGTCGGAGATCCAGGATCGCGTAATCGTAACGTTTTGCGCTTGATCGGGATCGATGCCGTCTGTGTTGCGCGAGCTCGTCGGTGTAACGATCTTAACGTCCCACGCGGTCAGGCCATTCGTTCCCGAACCAGGCGTGGAGACGTGGAAGAGTGGCGAATTGCGCAGTGTGATCTTGTAGAGTGTGACGTTGGTGGAGTTGCCAACCTGGATGAAGCGCGGGTTCTGCTGATTGCCGCCGCTGTTGGCGATGGCTGACAATCCCCACCAGCTCTGCCCCGCATAGCTCGCCGGGAATGCGTTGAGTAAAGTGTCGCCGCCGCGGCCATCGAGCTTTCCAAAGCCCATAATGCCGACGTTCGAGACATTGTTGATGTTGATCAGTGGCAAGCAGGAAGAGGTCGCACTATTGGAGTTGACTGTACCGCAGGTGTGCGTGCCGGCGACAAGATCATAGTCCTGCACGTTGCGGGAGAAGTAGACGATGACGCCGGGATCAACCAGTAGCGTGACCCCGGAAGGCATGTTGAGCGGACCTGTGAGATACGCGTTGTGACCTGCGCCATCAATCGAGAGGCGAACGGCCTGGTTGGTATTAGTGCAGCTGTTGAGCGCACTCTGAATACGTGCGCCATCTGGATTGGTGTTCGGTGGCATCGATGGAGGTGGGGATATCGTCGTTGATCGAGGTAAGCGCCGCAGTCAGCGTCGTGCAAACTGTTGGGAAGACCGGCTCAGTGACGGTGCGGGTATCGCCGGTGGCCACAGGTGCGGCCTGCGTGGCCGACTGAATGGCGAGGACGCCGTTGGTGAAGGTGAACGTATAGTTACCGGACGCTAGCGTTCCGGTAGATACAGTGATGGGATAGATGCCGATGGCGCTGGGAGCAGTCGGGTTGGTGGTAAGCGAGGGCGAACCGGTCAAGGCACTCGCCTGTGTGTCTCCATTTACAAAACCGGTGATGGTGGCAGAGTAGGCAGGTACAGGCTGACCAACCACGACGGTGATATTGTTTGCAGCGACCTGGAGGACGCTCCTCGCTACAAGCATAGCGCTGTTAGCATTGGCGGCTGCAAAAGTGTTATCGCCACTGTAAATCACAGTAAGGCTATGATTGCCCGCGGAGAGTGACGCCAACGGGAATGTGTACATGCCTGTGCTCGAGAGCGAGCCGGTCAGCGCGGCTCCCCCATCGACTGAAAGCAGAATCTGCCCCGTGGGGGTGGTAGCTCCACCTTTTGCGGAGACAGAAACGGTAACAGAGGCAGCAATGCCATACGTTGGGTTCGTCGCTGGCTGAATCGTAACGACAGGTACTGTGGTTCCACTTGCTGATACATCGAGAAGATAAGGGGTGGAGGTCGTCGAGGCGGAGAAGTTGCCATCCCCGCTATAGCTCATTGTGATGCTATGTATGCCCGCCGGTAGTGTGCTGGTGGTTAGATACGCTTCGCCCGAGGCATCCAGTGTGCCGGAGGATAGGGTTGTGGTTGAACCGTTGTAAGTGTCGGAGAGCGTATAAGTACCGGTCGGAACGGTGTACGTCCCGTTGGTGATGGCGCCAAGACCAGGAGTTTGCGGACGCATCACGATGGTGACGCTGCTGCTGCCGGCCACGGTAGATGCACTGTCCGAGGGGACGAAGGCGTTGGCGCCGGATGCGATGGCCGCGGTTGGGTTCCAGTTGGTGACCGTGTTGAAGGATGAGGTCGGCACGGTTGACCCGAGGAAGGCAATCGGATAATACTGCTGCGCCTGGGCCTGAGTCAGAGAGGTCTTGACGGTGTTCGCCGCTTCCGGCGTCCCCGGATCCTGAGAGGTGGTCTCGCGTGTACCAATAACGCCCGAGCCGCTGCTGCCGCCGGAGCCGAGGTAGATAACTCCGTTTGAGTCCGGCGAGCCCGTAGCCGGATCTGTGTAGGTCATGTCGTTGTATTCGGCATAGGTCGAAGTGGGTAGGTTCGTGTCGCCCGAGAACTCAATGTAGCCAGCGGGCGTGACCTGATCGATAAAGGAGTTCAACATGATCCACGTGGAGTAGTGTCCATAGGGCCGACCGAAGTACAGCGAGGTCATACCCGAACTCTGCGACGTGAACACATCGCTGTTCATGATGTAGCCGCTTAAGTAAGAGGGTGTCGCTCCCGTCTGATCAGCTTGGTTCTGGGCTTCAATGGTCTCCGTACCGGTCGCCGTGTTCCCGTGGTAGGTCGTGTAGATGCTGGTGTGGTCGAATACTGCTGCCGCGTCGCCGAAGATATAGTCGACATCGCCCGTCACCTTGCCACGGAACCAGTACTGGCGCGCCGCGTTAGCGGTGGACGCATTGATACTGCCGGCATAGATCGTGTCCTGAAGACTGGCGGCATAGATGTTGTTCAACACGGCTTGATCACCGGTGATCCAGACAGCAAGCGCCTGCGAGTTGCACTCCGTTCCAGAGTTATAGAGAGCAGAGAATGTTTGAGCCGGCTGCCCGGCGGTGCAGACGCCGCCAACCACCGCGTTAGTCGTCGTGCCGACCTTGTCTGTGTTGTACGTGTTGCTCACCGTCAGGTTGTCAGCGTAGAAGTTACTCGGCGTACCGGTGAAACCGTTGATCGTACCCCTTGCAACTACCATGGTTGCCGAACCCTGATCCCCCGAGCTGCCGTTGTTGCCTACTCCCTGTCCCGGAAGGAAGGGTGCCGAAAAGGCGCCGTCCTGGTTGGTGATTACGACGTTGTTGGGGTTTCCGCCCAGACCGTACAGCGACACGCTCGGCTTGACCACTGTGACAAACCCTGTGTAGGTTCCCGGCTTGATGTAGATGCTGCCGCCGGTGTTTGGCAGGGCGTTGATGGCGGTCTGGAGTGAGGTGTAGTTACCCGTACCATCCGCGGCGACGAGGTTCTGCGTAACACCAACGGCTGCAGTCGTCGACGCCTTTGTGACTGTAAGGGTCCCACCCGACGCTGTGCTGATTCCAAAATCAACCGAATCGGTTGGGTAGAAGGTAACGCCCAGCGTGTACGAGCCGATAGCGAGGTAGGTTGCGGCATTAACCTCCGTGCCGTTTGCAGTGTAGACGTAGGCACCGGGAACCGGGGAGCCGCCGAAAGTCGCCGTCGCATTCAGCACCGAAGTGCCGATCGGTGAGCTGAACTGTATGCTCGCAGTGCCAGGAGTCCAGGCGGTTGTCGTCGCGTCCTGCGCGATGCTGAAGCTCTGCGGCGCACCGGAGTTGGAGCCGGTGAAACTGCCACTTGTGCCGTAGATTGCCGAGATGGTATGGGTGCCAGCCGGCAATCCAGTCAGGGTTATCGTTGCAACTCCACTCGCACCGCTCGGCACCAGCGTCGGGTTCGTTGTCGTCGAATCTACCGTTACAGCAATCGTTCCTCCAGGTGCGCCGGTGCCTGCCGTTGCAGCTACGGTTACCGTAAAGGTCACCTCAGTACCCGTGGCGCTAAAGGACGGGTTCGCCGGAGTCGGGCTGCTAATCGTCGTGATTGTGCCTACGGCAGTGCCCGTCAACGTGCCCGTCAGCGTAAGGCTGCCAATCGTCGATGCAGCGGGAAGATAGCTGAGGACGTCGCTGACAGTGCTCGTCCCGGCGCCCACAAAGTTGGCAACGAGAGTGCAGGCGTTCCCAGCTCCCTGGGCGCCAAGAATGCTCGAACTAAAGTTACAAGGATTACTGGTACCGCCGACAACGCTAAAGTTGGTGGTATTCGTGACAGTATTCGAGCCGGTGATGGATTGATTACCAACATTAGTCAGTGTCCCCGCAAATGTCGGCGCTGTGCTGGATCCAATGCCAAAGTTGAATGAGACAGCACCGCGCACAACCTGGGTAATGCTTGTGTTGGTCAAATCGGCGCTATAGACATTGCCCTTGCCATCGACCGCAAGACCAGTTGGCATGTGCAACCCAGTGAGTACGGTGGTATTTGGCCCGCTTACGGGGACTTCGATTACCGAGAGACTGGCCGCATCCTGCACGTAGAGATTACCCGCCGCATCCGTAGCAACAGCGACAGGTACAACACCCGCCAGGCTGCTCACCGTCGTTTGAACATAACCCGGTACGCCGCTTACGAGTCCTGGCGTCAACTTATAGACCGCACTCGCGCCTTTGTCGGCGACATAGACATTGCCGCTGGGATCCACTGCCAGCGAGACTGGATTGGTAAAGCCCGTCCCGACCGTCACCTGTGGCACCGCCGTGTTGGGGACGAGAGTCAGCCGGTAGATGGCAGTATTGGCTGCGGTGCTTTGGAGATCGGCCACAAAAAGATTTCCCGCGGTGTCCACGGCAATCGCTTGCGGTGCGGCTGTTCCGCTCACCGGAACATAGGACACAGTGGTATTGGTGAAGTTCAATGGCCCACCGGGAGATGACGGCGCGCCGTTCACAGCAAGTTCTGTAATCGCCGGAGTTCCGCTTCCAACTGCAAACACGTCCCCTTGCTGGTCGACTGCGATCTGGCCCGGATTGACCGGCAAGGTCCCCGGCAGTGTCGCGCTACCCGCGCCCTGAACATATTCCAGAAGCTGCCCACCGGAACTATCCATCGTATAGACATTTCCTGCGCCGTCTAACGCCACACCTGCCGGACCAATGCCGCTGAAGATCGCATTTGTCGTTGGAGCAATCGGTGTGGTTGTGCTTCCGGATGTTGACGCAGCATTGTCGAAGGCCAGCACAGATCCTGTTGCCGTTCCACCCAAGCCAACATTGATGACTGTGGCTTCGGGAGAACTGGAGGTCGGTACTGTAACGGTCAAAGTCGCTGAGCGCAGACCCGCCGCCGACGGTGTTGTTGTTACCGGCACATTGCAATCAAAAGAAAAGTCGGCGTTCTGCGCGCCGCAACTCAGCGTTCCCACCGTCGTGTCGGGTGTT
The DNA here is from genome assembly GCA_963770055.1 of uncultured Acidobacteriaceae bacterium. Lineage (GTDB taxonomy): Bacteria > Acidobacteriota > Terriglobia > Terriglobales > Acidobacteriaceae > Edaphobacter. The sequence continues at coordinate 512,809 of CAVYOC010000006.1, read as the reverse complement.
GTCGTTAGCGTCGCCGTCGGAGAGGATACGGTCGTTACTGCCGTCTCAGGAATATGTACCTGAAAGTTCTGGATCTGCGTTGTCCCTACGGTCTGCGGAGCGAAACCCTGCGCCAGTACCTTGCGAACAAGCATTCCGCTGGGGTTGCTGGACGCGTCGAACAGATAGAGATTGTCCTGCCCATCCGCGGCCATGCCCAGGCCGCTGCCGTTCGTGAACAAAGACTGGGCTGCCGAGCAGCCGTCGCTATACGCACTCAGGGACTTTTGCCCGGAAGATCCTGTACAGAAGTTGCCGGCCGTCACATTGGCCGATCCCGCGAACAGTAACCGGATATACCCGGTATTCATGTCGTAAAACAGCACCTTGCTGCTGTCGCCGATGAAGATATTGCCCTGCGGGCTAACGGCCACCTTGACAGTCGTCGTGTCAGTCGAGGCTGTGCTGGTGCCCAGCGTGGGCTTGGTGCCAAGAGCCGTGGCGCCGCCACCCCAAAGCATGTAAATAAACCCAGGCTGTGGCGTAACGCTTGGATTGTTCGCAATGATCGCCGCTTTCATCTTCGCGCCAGCCGTGCCGGCACCACTTACATAGAAAACGCGCAGGCCGTGCGTCGGGTCGGTAAAGATCATGTTTCCCGCTGCGTCAACAGCCACTCCGCTGGTGACGCCCGACGCCGAATTCACAGAACTGAAGTTCAGCGGGCATCCGTCGCCAAAGGTATCCAGCGCGGTCCCGGCATAGGTAACAGTGTTCACTGTGTTCGAGCAAGTGTTGTTTTTTACCGTCGCCGTGCCGCCGCAAACACCGCCGAATGCGTTGTTACAAGACGCTGGATTATTCGTAATGTTTGCGACCGAATACATGAACCCCTGGCTCACTGACGGGTAATACACACCGAGTGCGGCATAAAGCGGGTTATTGCCGCTAAAGTAACTTGAGGTCAGCGGGCCCACCACCACACGAGTACGCGACGTATTCGTATCGGCAAAGTAGACATTCCCATACATGTCTGCAGTAATGCCGCGCGGGGAATCCACAATTCCATTGACGCTCGCGCAAGCGCCTGCGCCCACCTCCACTGCCTTCACATTGTCGTTGCCGATAACGGTCGCGCTGCCGCCCGTACCGCTTCCGCCAGTAGTGGCCACGCATCCTGCCACTAGTTCCATGAAACCGACCTGCGCAGGGGTGCATAACGGAGAGGCGGCACGGCAAATGATATGACTCAGGTTGTCGCCATAGCCGGAAAGGAGGACATTGCCATAGGGGTCGGTGCCAATACCGCGCTGACTGGTGGTAATCGTCTGCGTCGCAGCAAGGCAACCGTCGCCCGCGGAATCTACCTTGCCCGAGCAGACCGTACCTTTGCCCGCCAGCACACTCATGATTCCAGTGGTGGGATTGATCACATGGATAATCGAATTGACATCATCGGCGACAAACACATTACCGAAGGAATCTACCTGCACGCCGCCACGAGCAGCGACACCAAAGATGCCGTTGACCGCAAGACATCCGTCGCCGTAGACGTCCGTGGATTTCACCCCGGTCGGCAGGTTAGGGCACTGCGTTCCGGGGGTCCCCGCCATCGGAGAGGTTCCGGCGAGGGTCGTCATGGTAGATGGCAGCGCGATAGGAGCCTGTTGTGCCCGAGCGCTCAGGAAAGAAAGAACACACAGCAAGGGTAGGAGCGAACAGGCAAGGCGAAATCGGAGCAGCATTTGGTTCTCCAGAAACTCTATGGAAAGTGGGTCGAGCGCGCAGGACAGTTTAGGACCTGCGAATTCGATGACCTAATTGGTCTGACCTTAAGGGCGGGGCAATTATGCATCCCGCGCCCGCATAGGTGTCAAGAAAAAAAGTTTTACCCCACAAACGCTAACCAGGGTTCGCTCTACGGGTTGTCGCCGATCTAGTTTAGAAACCAGTACTATCGCGCTAGAGATCGATCGGCAGGACCATTGTTTCCGGCGCAACTGAAATGAATGTCCATGAATGGGAGCGCACAGAAAAAAGAAATCCGGGTAGCATTTGATCTCTCAGGAACCTCTGTCCGGAGACGGAAACCAGGGAAACTGGAAGCCAGCTATTTGGAGTACCGCTGCTATTTTGAAACACTTTTTGGTCTGACCTAGTAACGGCTAGGAGTATGCATTTGGCCTTACACGACGTAGATGGGGATGCCGCCCTGTCACATCGGGCTGAAGCGGAGGGCGCCCGCCGTATACGTACTCATGGCCTTAATCTTCACCTGGATCCAATTCAGCGTGCTGAACACGTAGTCGGGCGAGTCCTCGTCGGCACTCGGAAATTCACTGTCGCTATCACTTAGCCAGGCAGCGCATTGGCCACGTGACCGCCTGCGAGTAATCTCCTACGATCTATGGCCTCCCCCTGAAAATCCAGCTTTGACGGCTACAATGGTCCATTGCCCGGCGGCCGCCCGGCGAGTGGGGTTAGGAGCCGTTAAAATGGGTCTCTTAGCAAATTTTAAAATTCGAACCAAGGTGCTCGTTGCCTTACTTCCACTGGTTCTCATGGTTCTTGTGGCGGCGTTGTACGCGTCGATCGAGATGAACAGAATCGATACCCGGTACAGCGAGCTGATTGGCAAAGATGTCAAAGCCCTCCACAGCCTGACGAGCGCGCGAGTGATGGACAATCGATTCCATCAGCTCCTTTATCAGGAGATTGCTGAGCCTCATCTGGACAAAATGCGGTCGATCGACGCAGATCTCGACAAGACCGCTGCAGAGTTTTACTCCTTCATCGATGAGGCGAAGCGTCAGAGTCCGAACCTGACTTCAAGAATCAAAACCGCTGAAGATCTGTTTGATCAGGTTGTGTCTGAGTCGCGCCAGGCCCGAGCAGCAGCCCTGATGAACGACAAGGCAAAGGCCCTGGAATTGATGCGCGGAAGCACTGAACCTAAATTGCTGCTGGCTCGGCAAGCGTTGATCGAGTTGGCTGACGGATTGCACGCGAAAGTCGACCAACAATCCGACGAACTCACCGCCAGGACGCATCGCACGATTCTGATTACCTGGATCGTGATCGTATTGGGTCTGGCCGTATCTTTCGCCATTGCGCTCTCCATCGTGCAGATTGAAGTCGTAAAGGTTGTATTGTCGCTCCGTGGCCGGATTCTGGACGTAGCGCAAGGGCGGCTTGACCAGCCGATTGCGAATCTCGACCGCCCCAACGAGATTGGCGAGATGAGCCGAGCGCTGCAGACCCTGCAGGTCGCAGCCCGTGAGCGGGAGACGCAGGGCTGGGTCAAAGCCGAAGTGGCAGCCACCACCGAGCGATTGCAGACGGCGGAGGACTTCACTGAGTTTGCAGCAATGCTGTTGTCACGGATGTCGGAATCTTTCGATCTGCTGTACGGTGCGTTCTACCTCACCGACGAAAACCACATGCGCTTCACTCGCGTCGGCGCCTTTGCGACGGACGTATCGAGGGAACCGCGAGAATTTGCGCTCGGCGAAGCCCTGGTGGGGCAAGCCGCAGTTGAGCGGCGCAGCCTTCGGATTGGCCATACCGCTGACCAACCACTCCATGTTTCCGCAGGCGTTGGGACGGTAACGCCTGCGTGCGTCCTTTTTATCCCCGTGATCAATCAGGACGTTGTTCTGGCGGTTATTGAATTGGCGCCCTCGGCTCCGGTCTCGGGGCGTCAGCAGGCACTGCTCGACGCGCTGCTACCGACTGTGGCCCTCAACACCAAGATTCTGATGAGCAAGCTGGAAACCAGGAAACTGCTCGAACACACCCGGCTGCAGGCTGCGGACCTGGCGGTTGCCAAGGAAACTGCTGAAGCCGCCACCAAAGCCAAGTCTGACTTCCTGGCCAACATGAGCCATGAAATCCGTACCCCGATGAACGCCATTATCGGGATGACGCACCTGGCTTTGAAGACACAACTTTCTCCCAAGCAGGAAGACTATCTGACCAAGGTGAAGTCGGCCGCACAGGCACTGCTCGGGATCATCAACGACATCCTCGACTTCTCGAAGATTGAAGCCGGCAAACTGGATATCGAGAAGACAGACTTCCGGTTTGAAGATGTGCTCGACAATCTTTCGACGATTGTCAGCCAGAAGGCTCAGGACAAAAACCTGGAGTTTCTGATTTCGTCACAGCATGATATCCCGCCCAATCTGGTCGGCGATCCGCTGCGCCTCGGCCAAATTCTGATCAATCTGGTAAACAACGCGGTCAAGTTCACTGAGCGCGGCGAGGTGCTGGTGACGGTTGCACTGGAGGAGCAGTTGGCGGACCGGGTTAAGTTGAAATTCTCCGTCCGCGACAGTGGTATCGGCATGACACCCGAGCAGAGCGCCCGGCTGTTCCAGGCGTTCTCGCAGGCGGACACTTCGACCACGCGAAAGTACGGCGGTACCGGGCTTGGACTCTCCATCTCGAAGCGATTGGTAGAGATGATGAAAGGCAACATCTGGGCCGAGAGCCAGCCCGGTGTAGGCAGCACCTTCCAATTCACTGCATGGTTAGGCATTGGATCAGACGAGAAACGCAAGCGCTTCATCCCTGATCTGGCGGGTGTCCGCGCCCTGGTTGTCGATGACAATGCACAGGCGCGCGAGATTCTCACCGATGCGTTGCGGATATTTGCTCTCCGCGCCGAGTCGGTTTCATCCGGAGAGGAGGCCGTGCGCGAAATAGCCGCTGCAGATTCCCACGATCCCTACCGGCTGGTGTTGATGGATTGGCACATGCCGGGAATGGATGGCCTGGAAACGAGCCGCATTATCAAGCGCGACGATCGCCTGCAGCACATTCCTAAAATCGTGATGGTGACTGCATTTGGGCGAGAAGATATCAGGACGAAGGCCGAAGAGATTGGAATCGATAGCTATCTGCTGAAGCCCGTCAATTCGTCGCTTCTTTATGACACTCTGGTGGATCTGTTCGGCGTTGCCGGACTCGAGGCCCACCGTTCCCGCGCGAAAAAAGACGACGCCCATCTGCATGACGCCACGGGAATCCGCGTCCTGCTGGTCGAGGACAACGAGATGAATCAGCAGGTCGCGACGGAACTATTGCAGAGCGCAGGAGCGATTGTGACCGTCGCCAACCATGGCGGTGAAGCGGTGAAAATCCTGACCGAAGGCGATCAGGCTCCGCCTTTTGATGTAGTGTTCATGGACCTGCAGATGCCCGAGATGGATGGATTCACTGCAACCAGGCTGCTACGGCGTGATCCGCGTTTGCAGAAATTCCCAATTATTGCGATGACGGCGCACGCCCTCGTCGAAGAGCGCCAGCGTTGCCTGGACGCAGGTATGAACGATCATGTATCGAAGCCCATTGATCCCGATAACCTGTTTTCGACCTTGATGCGATGGGCCAGTCCCCGGCCTAAACAGGCAGTCGCGTCCCTGGCGGCGCCTACAAAGGCGACTGACGAAGTGCTTCTGCCCGAAATCGCAGGGATCAATCTTGCAGATGGTCTGAAGCGCGTAGCCGGGAACAGACGGCTCTACCGCGACCTGTTGGGACAGTTCGCCGGCAAGCAAGGCGATGCCACAGCGCAGATTTCAGCCGCGCTCAAGACCGGAGACCAGAAGCTGGCTGAGCGCATCGCGCATACGGTGAAGGGTGTTGCCGGCAATATTGGAATCTCCGGGGTGCAGTCCGCGGCTCAGAAGCTGGAAAAAGCAATCCGTGAAGGGCATGATTCTGTCCCGGCGTTGCTCGACGAGTTCGCGGCCTTGCTGGCCACTCAGGTTCATGCCATCGAGCAGGTACTGCAGGCATCAGCGCCTGTTAAGTCCGAAGAAGCGCGGCTCTCGCCTTTCAACGGAGAAGCGGCATCAGGCGCAATCGCGCGGCTACGGGTCTTGCTTGAGGCGAGTGACGGTGATACCGAAGAAGCGTTTCGCAGCCTGCAGGATGCAGTGGCCGGAGCCGTCGAGAAGGCCCAATTGGAGGCCCTGAACGCATCCATCAACATCTTTGATTTTGAGGCAGCGTTGGTAAAGCTGGGTGAGATCGGCGAACATTGCTCGCGGAATGGAGGACAAGTGAAATGAGCGAAGCCGATCAGAGAAAGACCGTGCTTCTTGTAGATGATGCTCCCGCGAACATTCAAGTCGTGACTTCGATCCTGAAGGACATCTACAAGATTCGCGTCGCAACGAATGGCGCGAAAGCATTGGCACTGGCGAAAGACGCACCTCTCCCCGACCTGGTCCTCCTAGACGTCATGATGCCCGAGATGGACGGGTACGAAGTGTGCACACGGCTCAAAGCGGATCCGGAGACGCGGGATATACCGGTCATCTTTCTCACGGGACAAACCGAGATCGAGGACGAGACCAGGGGATTCGAGGTCGGTGCAGTGGATTACATCCATAAGCCCTTCTCCCCCGCTGTCGTAAAGGCGCGCGTGCAAACCCACCTCGTGCTCCGCGGCATCCGGGAACAGCTCGCACAGCAGTTGCTTACGATCCAGAAGGAATTGGAAACCGCGCGCAAAATCCAGATGTCGATTCTTCCATCCGCGATCCCGCAGCTGGAGGGTCTGGACATTGCCGCGCGCTACATCCCTATGACCTCGGTAGCTGGTGATTTTTACGACTTCATCGTCGTGGATGAGAAGCACCTGGGGATTCTGGTTGCCGATGTATCCGGACACGGAATGCCTGCCGCCCTTATCGCCTCGATGTTAAAAATTGCACTGGCAGCTCAGGTGGCGCACGCCGCCGATCCAGCGCAACTGCTGTTGGGCCTGAATCAGGCGCTGTGCGGAAAGTTCCAGCACCATTTCGTCACCGCGGCATATTTGTTCGTCGACATGCTGAAGGGAAGACTGACATACGCTGGCGCGGGACACCCTCCCATGCTGTTGTGGGGCCAATCATCCGAGGGGGTGCGTGATGTAGAGGAAAATGGTTTGTTTCTCGGAAAATTCCCGTGGGCGACTTACACTTCCCGTGAACTGCCGCTCAACCCAGGTGATTGGTGTTTGCTTTACACCGATGGGATTCCGGAGACGGCAAATCCCGCAGAAGTCGAGTTTGGCGCGGACCGCTTCAGACAGGTTTTGGGGACGGACGAAAGCACCTCGGCAGATCAATTTGCCGATCGACTGCTTGAGGAGCTGTCCCGCTGGTCGGCTCGAGGTCCGGCCGAAGACCTGGATGACGATATTACGATAGTGGCAATCCACGCCAAAAAGTGATTAGGGCGGTGGTGCTGAAGAGACGATCTAAACCGTCTGCGTTCGCTGCAATATGGGACGGTGGAAGTGCCTAGATTGAATCCGTCGCAAAAAATGATGATTCGAAACGGACAAAATCGTGAGAGCATTGGCCATGCGTACAACTTATGCGGCCATAGTGCTATGTCTCGTAGCGCCAGCTGTCTCCGCTGCGCGCACAGAAGCCACCCATCACACCCCCTAGACTCATCAAGTCTTCCCACCCCGACTGCAGATCGGGGAAGGCCTGTCACGGAGCTCACGGCAGGGTGCGACTCATTGTCGACGTCCTTGAGAATGGAAAAGCCGGTGACATTCGGGCCGAACTCGGAGACGACGCACTCGTCGTTGCCGCCACGGAAGCCTGCACACAGGCTGAGTTCGTCCCTGGTTCATACTTCGGCAAACCAGCCGTTATGGACTTACGTCCTGAGCCTCTACTTCTAGACGTAAGCCAATTCTCCTGAGTGCAACGCCTCATAATCAACCGGGTTATCGTACTTTCAAGTAGTCGCGCCATCATCATTCAGAAACTGTCCCTCGATCAGGAACTGGAATCGTTGCCTTACCACGATGACCGAAATTGATACAAATCTCTTCCGGAAACAGCACTTTGTGGGGTTCAGGAACGACAATTGGCAGGAGTATCATCAGACAGTGCCGAAATATTCCATCGTCGTGCCATTCCACAACGAAGAAGACAACGTCACCACGCTCTACGACCGCCTCAAGGCCGTCATGGAGCAGGTCGGTGAATCCTTCGAGCTGGTCTTTCGTCGACGATGGCTCCCGCGACCGCACCTATCGCCTGCTCGAAGAGATCGCCGCCGTAGATAGCCGCGTCCTCGTCATCAAGCTCCGCCGCAACTTCGGCCAGACCTCCGCCCTCGCCGCCGGCTTCGATCACGCCCAGGGCGACTTCATCCTCGCCATGGATGGCGACCTCCAGCACGACCCCGACGAGATCCCCAACTTCCTCGCCAAGCTCGAAGAGGGCTACGACGTCGTCAGCGGCTGGCGCGCCCAGCGTGCAGACAACTTCCTCCTCCGCCGCATTCCTTCCCGCGCGGCGAACTGGCTGATGGCCATTCTCAGCGGCGTCAACATCCACGACTTCGGCACCACCTTCAAGGCCTATCGCCGCGAAGTCATCCAGAACATACCCCTCTACGGCGAGATGCACCGCTTCATCCCTGCGCTTGCCTCCTGGTACGGCGCCAGCATCTGCGAGATTCCCATCTCCAACCCCGCCCGCTCGGCAGGGAAGTCGCACTACGGTCTCTCCCGCACCTTCCGCGTCTTCTTCGACCTCCTCACCATCCGCTTCCTGCTCCGCTATATGACCCGCCCGCTTGCACTTCTTCGGAACCATCGGCGCGCTCGGCGTGATCACCGGCACTGGGCATGGCCGTCTGGCTCTTGATCCTGAAGCTCCTCACCGGCCAGCACATTATGTCGCTCCACGGTCCCATCTTCGTCATCGCCGGAGTTCTCATCCTCGCTGGAATTCAGATGATGGGAATCGGTCTCCTCGGCGAACTCCAGGTGCGTCACTTCTACACCGCCTCCCACCGCGCGCCCTACGCGGTCGATCGAATCATCCGCCTGCGCTCGGAAGAGAGTCTCCTTCAGTAATTCTCCCGCAAAGTTAATCATGGGGTGACGCCTTCGGAGTCAGGGCCTTCTCCGTCGCTCGAAGTCCTTCCTCGGTCTGCCGCTCCGCCTCTTTCCTACTTGAATGCTGAAGCATCCAACTCCTTCAAGCGTTCGTCCCCCTCCACCAGCGGGTCGCTTAGTGACTCCAGATGCTCCCCGAACTTCTGAATACACGCCGTCTGCTCTGCCGGATGCTTCCCGCCGCTCGCCTCCGCACGTAGAAGTGATTCGAGTTGCAGAGACTCATCCAGGCTGAACCCCATGCCTCCGTACGTCACGAGGTCCCGCAACATGAAGACGTCCTCATGCAGCCCCACTTCGCTTACGATCAGACCTTTTTTCGCATTCTCATAGGACTGTTTCGCGCACTCTTCCGTAATCTGCGCTCGGCCTTTCTCAGCAAGATCCCCGGGTTTCACCGCTTCGATCTTTACGTGCCCGAAACGACCCAGAAGGGAAGCATCTCTACCTTTCTCACGATCGCGGCACCCCATCGTCATCAGCGTCAAACACATCGCCCAGGCTGCACAGCCTATTATTCGCAAGCCAAGGCTTCGTTCCGAGTCGCTCAATCTCTTCCTCACCAATCGTGCATCCCTCAGGTAGAAATTCACGCAAGAGATGCATGGTCTATCAGTGCATTTTGCAAGAAGACCAGAGCTGTCCGGTGAAGAGTATCACCCGTTCGCGTCATCGGGCCTGACCTCAGCGCCCACTGGTAGTCTGCTTCGCCAAGTTCCTTCCGAAACGCCTGCTCCCTCTCCGCAACGTAGCTCTTATATCCCTCCGGATCGACAAACGGATTTGCCGCTCCAGCCTTCATCCGCACAAACTTCGCCTCCATGCCAAAGTACCCTCCATGCGCCCCCAGAAACACATCGCACGGCAGCGAATTCAAAGTCCGAAACGTCAACTCATAATCCTGTGCAATCGTCGGATAGTCAGCATTGTCTACCAGCTTGTATCCCGGGTTCACATTCGGGCTTCCCACAATTACCACGTTATAAGTCTTCCCATCCTCCCGCACCTTCATCGTCCACGTCGTACAGCCCTTCGTATGTCCGGGCGTCTTATGCGCAACCAGCACAACCCCGTTCAGCTTCACCTCGTCGCCGTCGTGCAGCACGCGATCCACTTTGGTCGGTGGAAAGTGACTCCCGGCCTCCGCCCCATATCGAAAATCCGTTTTGCCGCCTGACTCTACCACCGGCACATCGGAGTCCATCACCATATACTTCGCGCCCGTCAGCCGCTTGATCTCCGCGCTCCCCGCCGCATGGTCCCAGTGCCCATGGCTGATCAGCAGAATCTTTACATCCTTAAAGTGAAACCCAAGCGCCTCCACATTTTTCTGAATCTGCGGAACGCTGCTCGTCAAATTACTGTTGATCAGGATGTGTCCCTGCGGCGTCGTAATCAGATACGAGGCGAGATCCTTGCTGCCAACGTAATAAACATTCCCGATCACGCGAAAAGGCGCATGAGGCGTAGTCCAGTCAGGGTTATCCTGCGCAAAAGCCCCGCAAGCAAAAGCAACAGTCAGCAAAAGTGATCGAAAGAGCATAGAAAAGAATAACTCTCCGCACGCTCGTGATCCACAAATCGAACCCTGAGAACTTAATTGTCCAGATACCCTTTTTGACACCGGCATCAGCTTGGCCCTCTGAATCCCAATAGAACGGAGAGTAGACCATGGGTGGGCGTTCCTATCCTGCAGACGTTCGGAAGCAAAGGCAGCCTAAACCGCCGTCGCACTCCGAATCACCTGCGCGCCAAACCGTTCCATCTCCTCGGCCTGCGGGCTCGACTGCAGCAGCACCAGGTCCACTCCAACGGCAGTGAACTCCTCCATCCGCTCCGCCACCTGCTCCGGAGTCCCCACAAACCCGCTTCGCAACCCGCGATTCGACACCGAATAATCCTTCAGCGAAACCTTCGTCTGCAACTGCGAACCCGTCACCCACTGCTCATAGTTCGCATATCCCGCGCGCCGACTGCTTCACATCCGTAATCCGATCCACCTCGCGCAGCGCCTCCGCCTCCGAGTCCCGCACAATCGCATACCCGGCCACGCCAAACGTCATCGGCCCCAGCCCCAGCTTCTCGCGACGTTCCTTCATGTCGGCGATCTTCACTCCAACAACCGAAGGCTCATCCCCGTGCATCAGGTAAGCATCGCACTTTGCCGCAATCAGATTCTTTGCCGCATCCGACTCGCCACCCGCATACAGCGTCGGCCGTGGCTTGCTCACAGGCTTCGGCGACAGCACATTCTCCCGCACATCGTAATAGCTGCCTTTATAAGAGAAGCCCTGCTGCTTCCAGCATCCATCCACAACATCCAGCCACTCCGAAGTCCGCGCGTACCGGTCATCATGCTCGTCAAAATGCACGCCGTACTTCGTTGCCTCATCCTTCCACCAGCTCGAAACCACATTCAGCGTCAGCCGCCCACGCGACATCACATCGATTGAAGCCGCCTGCTTCGCCAGCAACGCCGGATTATGAAACGTAGGCCGCACCGCAACCATCAGCTCCAGCCGCTTCGTCACCGCAGCCAGCGCCGCCGTCGTCGACCACGCATCCAGCGAAGGAGCCTCAATCCCCTTAATGTCGTTCAGATTCAACTCAGCAATCAGCGTCAGATCGTACCCAATCTTCTCCGCCCGCTGTGTCAGGTCGCGAACATACTCCCAGCTCGCCTCCATCTGCTCGTCGTCGACATTGCGTAGCCATCCGCCAAACACCGGCAACCAGAATCCGTATCGCATCCCCGCCTTTGCCCTAGCGTCAACGCCCCACCCCCGCCAGCTCCTGCACGCCGGCGCGCTGTCGTTCACAATCTTCGCCTCAGCCTCCAGCCAGTCCACAAGCCGCGCAAACGGATCGAACCCCACAACCTTCGGTCCATCCGCAACGAAGTTCGACAGCGCATTGATGTCGTAGTACACGCGCTGGCCATCGCGATCATCGACCATAAACTCCACGCCGCCCAATTCAATCCCAGCCGCAGCCATCAACCGCTCCACCTCTTCAATCACCTCAGGCGGAGTATCGAACGCCTCCACCGTCAGCCCGGTCTTCGGAGCATCCACCGGGCAAGCTCCCCTCACAAGCTCCTGTCCCGTAGGCATCTTGCAGATATCCGCCGGGCAAAGATCGAACGTCTCGCCGGTAATATGTATCTTAATCGCGTACAAATACTTCCCGTCCAGCACTTCAACACGAACAATGTGCGACCCTCGCGCCGGAACAAACTCCTGCACCAACCCGGTAGAATCCAGCCCCAGCATCAACCCACTCTCCGCCGCAGAAACCTCAGCAAGATGCTCCTTCGTCGAAAACTTCACGACGCCCGCACCACTTCCACCGATATTCGGCTTCACCACAACAGGGAAGCGAAGCCCCTCAGCTCGCCCCGATCGCCTGCGAAGCACGATGAATCACCCGCGCCTTCGGATACCCCAGCCCCAAACCCTCCAGCATCGACAACTGCGTAGCCTTCGACAGCTCACTCCGGAACGCCTTCACGCCATTCACCACGCGAACCCCGCGATGCTCCAGGTGCTCCAGAAAACCCATCGTGTAAAAAATCTGATCCCCATGCCCGCGATTCCACGCCGAAGGACTCATCTTGTTCAGCACCAGCGCATACTTCTCCTCAGGCTTATCGCCCGGCCCGTAGCTATGCTCCACCGCATTCAGCTTCACATAATTCGTCCCGCGCTTATCCAACTCCGCAAACAACGGCTTGAACCAGTTCGGCTGTTCGTAATAAATTGCGATCGGCAAATCCTGACGGCTTGGCATAACAGTTTTCCTACCCTCTCTGATATCTCAATTTTAGATGAAGGACGAACCACAAACGCTTCCAGCCGCGCTTTGGGGAATGTTTTTACAAATAATGTGACAGGTCAATTTATAAAATCTCTCCCGTCTCAGCCGTCGCGACCCCACACCTTACGCGGCATTGTTGTACTCTGGCATCCACCATGCAAGCTATCCAAATCCTCACCACAGGCTCAGCAGACGTCCTCACCCTCCGCGATCTTCCCACACCAACCCCCGGCCCCGGCGAAGCACTCATTCGCATCGAAGCCTCCGGCGTCAACTTCATCGACACCTACTTCCGCGAAGGCCGCTACCCCGCCCATCTTCCGTACACTCTCGGCCAGGAAGCCTCCGGCATCATCGTCGCGGTAGCTCCCGACGTCGCTTCCTTCAAACCCGGCGACCGCGTCGCTTGGTGTGGCATCCCCGGAACCTACGCGCAACTCGCCGTCGCCCCCGCCAACCGCCTCGTTCCCGTTCCCGATGGCGTCACCTTCCAGCAAGCCGCGGCCGCCCTCACGCAAGGTCTCACCGCGCACTACCTCACCCACTCCACTTACCCAATCAAGAGCGGCGACGAGGTCCTCATTCACGCCGGAGCAGGCGGCACCGGTCTCCTCTTCATCCAGATGGCAAAGACCCTCGGCGCCCGCGTCATCACCACCGTCTCCACCGAAGAGAAAGCCGCTCTCGCCCGCGAAGCCGGAGCCGACGAGATCATCCTCTACACCAAAGAAGACTTCGCCGCCCGCGTCAAAGAACTCACCAATGGCCGCGGTCTCCCCGTCGTCTACGACTCTGTAGGCAAAACCACCTTCGAACAGTCTCTTCAGTGCCTCCGCCCCCGCGGCCTCATGGTTCTCTTCGGAGGATCCAGTGGAGCTGTCCCACCCTTCGACCTCATCCGCCTCTCCACCATGGGCTCACTCTACGTCACCCGCCCCACGATGAAGGACTACATCGCAACTCCAGCAGATCTCGAAGCCCGCGCCAAAGACGTCTTCGACGGCATCGTCAACGGAACCCTCAAACTCCGCATCGAACACATCTACCCACTCGCCGACGCCGCTCACGCCCACCGCGACCTCGAGTCCCGAAAAACCACCGGCAAACTCCTCCTCATCCCGTAACCTCGCGTTGTTCGAAAGGACATGGCGTTAGCCGTGCCGCAATAGAAACCAGATCAATGTGGCTTATGGCCGATGAGGGGCTTCCTCCACGTCACAAACCGGTTTTTTGGGTCACACTCGTCAACGCCGGGACCTTTGTCTGCCTCGCCCAAAATCACCAGGCCCCTTACAATCAACTCATGCCGAACCCGCACCACCGCAAAGCGACGACTCTCCTCTTACTCGTCGCAGCGGCCCTCCTAACTCTTCCAGCCCAGGCCATCATCATCAAGGGAAAAGTCACCACTCCCTTCGGCGTCCCCCTCGGCAACGCGCGCATCCAACTCATCCAGGGCAAACAAGCCATAGCCTTCGGCGTCTCCCAACTTGACGGCACCTATGAAATCCGCAGCACTGCCGTCGGTCAATTCGTTCTCATAACCGCAGCTGCACCCTACACACCTAACATCGGTGAGCACTTCTACGGAGCCCGCACCGCTGTCATCACTCGCAACATCGTCATGCAATACCCACCATCGACCCGCAACTCGCCAAAACGTTCAGCGGAATCCCAACCCCAACACAGCAGGTTCCTCAGGCATCACGCTCATCCCGCAGTCCGCTCTCATCACCCAAGTCGGCATCGCGAACGACCTCCGCCAATCCCCCGGTACCAACGTCGTCCAAACCGGACAGGCCGGCGGCCCTATCGCGCTCTACATTCGCGGCGGTAGCTCCGACGCCAACAAAGTCCTCACCGACAGCATCCCCTCCGAAGACATCGGTGGCAACTTCAACTTCAGCCCTGTCTCCACCGCGTCCCTCACTGGCCCCGAACTCTACCGCGGCGCCAACAGCGCTCTCTACGGCGCTGGAGCAGAAGCAGGCATAGTCGCCTTCGCCACCACACGCAGCGCAGCGATCCGCCCCACTCTCAACTACACCGGCGACGCAGGCAACTTCCACACTTACCGCAACGAAGCCACCTTCTCCGGCGCATACAAGCGCCTCGACTATCTCGCCGTCTTCAGCCGATTCGACACCTCCAACGCTCTCCCGCTCGACCAGTACCACTCCACCAACGAAATCGCCGACATCGGCTACTGCGATCGTCACCAACACCACGGCCCACTTCACCTCCGCAGCACTGACTCCGCCACAGGACTCCCCGGCGCACATGACATCTACGGCATCTCCTCCTCCGGTAAGCAATCCGACCAGGATCTCTACTCCGCCTTCACCATCGAGAACACACTGACAGGGAACTGGCACAACCTCGCCCGCTACGGCATAGCCCGCAAGCGCGAACAAGTCGAGCAGTTCACCCCAACCGGCCAGTCAGTCACCTCCGTCGTCAACGGCACCCTGCAAACCACCTACTTCGGCAACCTCATCACCCTCCGCGGAGCCAACGGATACACCGCAACAGGCCAAGCCGCCTTCCTCCTCCCCACCTTCGACTCGGTCTCCAACCGCGACCAGCTCGACTACCAATCCGACTACACCTTCCCCTACCGCATCGCCACGCTCTTTAGCTTCCACTACGAAAACGAACGCGCCCGCCTCATCGACTTCAGCCTCTCCGCAAGGCCAGTAATCATCGTGTGACCAGAACCAACGAAGAATCAGAAGCAAGCGCACCAACTACCTCTACACCTTCCAGATCCAGGGCGACATCAAACACCGTCTCTTCTACTCCGGCGGCGGCTCCGGCGAAGACAACGAACTCCTCGGCATCCTCGGAACACCACGCCTCGGCCTCACCTACGATGCCATCCGCCCTGGCCACAAGCCTTTTCACGGCACCAACCTTCACGCCAACCTGGCCACCGGCACGCAGGAGCCGTCTCTCACCGCGCAACTCACCAGTCTCTCCACCCTCCTCCAACAAACCGGCAACTCCACCTTCAACATCCACCCATCACCGCCGAGCGTTCCCGCATTTACGACTTCAGCGTCGACCAGAACATCCTCAACCAGAAGCTCATCCTCAAAGCCGGCTACTTCCGCAGCCAGTTCAATCACCAACTCGAGTTCATCGGACCCACCGGTCTCGAACACTACTTCAACATCCCCGCCAGCATCGCCACGCAAATCCCAGCAGCCTCACTCAACTCACTCGCCTACCACGCTCAGGGTCTCGAACTCGAAGTCCAGTACCAACCCTTCAATCATCTCTTGCTGCATGGCGGCTACACCTACCTTGCGTCGATCGTCCAGCAATCGTTCACCAGCGACAACGCCGCACCAGTCATCAACCCAAACATCCCCGGAGTCCCCATCGGCGCAGTCTCGCCTCTCGTTGGCAATCGCCCGTTCAACCGCCCACCCAACACCGGCTTCTTCGCCGTGCAATACACCTCGAATCGTTTCACCGCCGCCATCAAAGGAGCACTTCAGCGGCCACAGCGACGACTCCACCTTTCAGCTCAACAACGATCGCAACGGCGGCAACACCCTCCTGCTACCCAATCACGATCTCGACTTTGCCTACGCGAAGCTCGATCTCAACCTCGCTCTTCGCCGCGAACAGCCACTTCACCTTCTTCACGCAGCTCGACAATCTCCTCGGCCAGCAGCACATCGGTCCGATCGGTTATCCTGGCCTGCCCTTCACCATTCGCGCAGGCATGAAGATCAGAATCTTCGGCGACTGCAGACATCGACGCGCATCAAATTGTGGCAAGCCGTGTTTAACCAGAAGACATTTTCTGCTCATCCCGAAACATGTCTTTTTCCTGTAATTTACGTTGTCTCACATGAACCGCACCTCCGCATCTCCGCGTCTAAAGTCTTCAGAAGGAAGGGAAGACGTCAATGACGAAACAGATCTTACACTCGCGCTTGTTGTACTCAGTCTCCCCGCCGCAAAGGCCCAGCAGGAAGGCGGCACGCCCACTCAAACTGTCATCTCCCTCAACTCCAAAGCTCCCGCCACGGCCACCGCAAAAGACGTCACCCTCAAAGTCGACGGCCGCATGACGCACCTGCTCAACCTCGCACCTGTACCTCCAAACGGAGCCCAGGTCGCGCTCCTCATCGACGACGGTCTCCGCACCAGCATCGGCGGCGATCTCAACAACATTCGATCCTTCATCACCAGCCTTCCCGCGGGAACCGAAGTCTTCGTTGGCTTCATGGAGAACGGCCGCGTCGTCTCCGCCAGCGACAATCCCAACTTCTCAGCCGATCGTGCCGCGGTCGCTCAAGGTGTACGTCTGCCCCTTGGCCTTCGCGGAGCCAGCGCGAGCCCTTACTTCTGCCTCTCCGACTTCGTCAGGAACTGGCCTCGCAGCTCCGAAGGACAAACCACGTCACAGGCCTCTGAGCCAACCCACAAGGCTCGCTTCATCCTCATGATCACCAACGGTGTCGATCCCTACAACGGCAGCACCAGCATCACCAATCAGGACAGCCCCTACGTCGCCTCCGCCGTCACGGACGCACAGCGCGCCGGCGTGCCCGTTTACTCCATCTACTACAGCGACGCAGGGTTCCGTGGCGGACGCGGCAGCTTCAGCGGTCAAAGCTACCTCGCACAGGTCGCGCAGGGAACTGGCGGCGCCACCTATTATCAGGGCACCGGCAACCCGGTCTCTCTTGCTCCGTTCCTCAAACAATTCCAGGACGCCATCGCAGAGAGCTACGTCGCCACCTTCCCCGTCGACGGCAACAAAAAGATGGTCAGCTTCAAGGCATCCACCGATCTCCCCAAAACTAAAATCAACGCCCCTGACCAGATCCGCCCCGGCACCATCGTCCTCTCCCAGTAACGGCCGCAATCACCGCAACGTCCGACAAAAAACCGCTTCATCTCGACCTAAGCAGCGGACAGTTTTCATCGTCCGTTGCTTAGTGAAGGCTCCACACCTGCTCTTCCATCTGCTTGTTTTGCTTGTCATTCCGTACTCTGAGCGAAGTCGAAGGGGGAGGAATCTGCTTTTGTCTTCGATCACGCTCGGGTGCCCCATCCTTCGCGCATTTTGCGAAGGGTGGGATCTCACACCCTCAACCAGCCACGGTTGTTGTCCTTGTTGTTGCCGTTTGTCGTTTCACCCCTACAACTTCACCCCAGCCGCCCCATAAATCTCAAAGATGTACTTCATATCCCGCAAACCCTCCTCACCCGGGCTTCGCGGTCTTTTATTCTCGAGCACGCACTCGGAAAAGTGATCTGCCTCCCGCGTAAACTGCGTCGGGTCCTTCTCCGGATTAGACTCATCGATCACAGTATGCGGTGCTCCGTTTGCACCGCCCCAATATTCCATCCGCATCCGCATTCCGTCATAGTTGAATCCCGGCTCCATCATCATCGTTCCCTTCGACCCAAACACCTTGAAGTACCCGGGCATCTGCGCGCCATACGTACTGCTGCCGGTCGACAGCGCACCAGAAGGAAACTTCGTCGTCCACGAAATGTTCTCTTCCATCGTCACGAAGCGCCCATCCTGATCCACCGTCGAAGTCACCGCAGTAAATCCCGCAGGCTCCTCTCCAGTCAGATAACGAGAAGCATTCAGACACATAAATCCCCACATCAAACAGCGAGCCGCCGCCCGCCAGCGCCTTATTGATCCTCCACGCTCCCGGTGCCGCATTAAACCCGAACGCTCCATTGATCGTCTCTACCCGCCCCAGCGCACCATCCTTAATCAGCTTCACCGCCTTTAAATGCAGCGGCTCATAATGCAACCGGTAAGCAATCATCAGCTTCACATTCGCAGCCTTGCACGCCGCGATCATGTCCTCCGCCTCTTTCACCGTCGTCGACATTGGCTTCTCGCACAGCACATGCTTGCCTGCCTTCGCCGACCGGATCGTGTACTCCGCATGCATGCTGTTCGGCAGCGCAACATAGACCGCGTCGATCGCCTTGTTATCGCGAAACCGATCCATGTCCTCATAGCTGTAAATCGAGCTCCTCGGCACCCCATAATGCGCCGCAATCCGCTCCGCCTTATCCCGATGTCCACTCACCAGCCCGGTGATCGTCGAGTTCGAGCTGGCCTGCACCCCACGCATAAAGTGATCCGCGATTGTTCCCAACCCGATCACGCAATACCCAACCTTCTTCTCCCCACTCTGCGCCATCCCAACCGAAGGCATCATCCGAGCCGCTAACCCCATCGCCCCCAACCGTCCAAACTCCCGCCGAGAAACCCTCATCCAACACCTCCGAATCTTCCTGCAATCCTAACCCAGCACTTACCGCGCTCCCCAAATTACGTCACCTTGAGCGGAGCAGTTTGCGTATTTGCAAAGCCGCGCAGTCGAAGGAACCCGAAGCTCACCAGGAACCACAACCGCCGGGATCTCTCTTCCCGCTACATTTCTTTTCCACAGAAAAATTTCAACTGCAGGAGGAAAATTTTCGACCGGCCAAAACCTACCCGCTAACGACCACGAAAATGCACTTAGCCACCACGTTATGACCACGAATTACCGCTTAAAAACGTGCAATTTTTCGAGCACCCCCCTCAAAAACCCCTCTAAAAACAAAGGCCCCGGGTCTCCCCGGAGCCAAAATAATTTTTTGCGTAACAAACGGTTTAGTACATGCCGTCCATGCCGCCGCCGTGCTGATGTCCACCACCGCCCGCAGCTTCCTTCTTCTCAGGAATCTCCGAGATCATCGCTTCGGTAGTCAGCATCAATCCGGCAATCGAAGCCGCATTCTGCAACGCAGTCCGCGTAACCTTCGTAGGATCAATGACTCCGGCCTTCACCAGGTCCTCGTAGACATCCGTTCCGGCGTTGTAGCCGTAGTTGTTGTCCTTCGATTCATGGATCTTGCCGATCACCACTGCACCCTCTTCGCCCGCATTCGAAACGATCATGCGAAGTGGCTCCTCAAGCGCGCGACGGATGATCGAAGCACCGATCTTCTCATCGCCCTCAAGACCCTTGATCACATCCTCAACCGCAGCTCGGCGCAGCGAACCAGCGCTACACCGCCACCCGGGACAATGCCTTCCTCAACAGCCGCGCGCGTCGCGTGCATCGCATCCTCAACACGAGCCTTCTTCTCCTTCATCTCGGTCTCGGTTGCAGCTCCAACCTTGATCACTGCAACGCCGCCAACCAGCTTGGCCAACCGCTCCTGCAGCTTCTCACGGTCGTAGTCCGAAGTGGTCTTGTCGATCTGAGCGCGAATCTCCTTCACGCGTCCTTCGACATCGCCATCCTTGCCGCCGCCATCAACGATCGTCGTGTTGTCCTTGTCGATCGTCACGCGCTTCGCAGTGCCAAGGTCCTCGATCTTCACGCCCTCGAGCTTGATGCCGAGGTCTTCCGTGATCGCCTTGCCGCCGGTCAGAACCGCGATGTCCTGCAGCATCGCCTTGCGACGATCGCCGAAGCCAGGAGCCTTCACAGCCGCCACATTCAACGTGCCACGCAGCTTGTTCACCACGAGAGTCGCGAGTGCCTCACCATCCACATCCTCAGCAATGATCACGAGCGGCTTCGCCGTACGCGCAATCTGCTCGAGCAAGGGAAGCAGGTCCTTCATCGAAGAGATCTTCTTCTCATAGATCAGGATGTACGGATTCTCGAGCGCAACTTCCATCCGCTCCGCATCCGTCACGAAGTAAGGCGACAGGTAGCCGCGGTCGAACTGCATACCCTCGACCACATCCAGCTGCGTCTCCATGGTGCGAGACTCTTCAACCGTGATGACGCCATCTTTGCCGACCTTCTTCATCGCCTCCGCAATGATCGTGCCGATCTGTGAGTCCGAGTTGGCCGAGATCGTTCCGACCTGGGCAATCATGTCGCCCGAAACCGGCTTCGAGAGTTTGCTCAGCGCGCCACCAATGGCAACGCCATTCTCATCGCGCTTGCCGATAATGGCCTCGACAGCCTTGTCGATACCGCGCTTCAGTGCCATCGGATTCGCACCCGCCGCAACCGTCTTCACGCCCTCGCGATAGATCGCCTGCGCCAAAACTGTCGCAGTCGTGGTGCCGTCGCCGGCCACATCCGAGGTCTTCGAAGCAACCTCGCGAACCATCTGTGCGCCCATGTTCTCGAGCGCATTCGACAGCTCGATCTCCTTGGCAACGGTCACACCGTCCTTGGTGATCGTCGGCGAACCGAACTTCTTCTCGATAACGACGTTCCGCCCCTTGGGGCCGAGCGTCACCTTCACTGCGTCGGCGAGAATGTTAACGCCGCGCAGAATAGCCTGACGCGAATCTTCTCCATGCAGAATCTGCTTTGCCATTTTCTTACTCCTGTTACCGGCTTACTAACCGGTCAAATTTTGGTTATTAGATAAAGCGCCCGAAGCGCCAAAATTACCGCAAAGCGGCGTTCGCTGCAGCAATGCCTACTTAAGGACGCCCAGCACTTCCTCTTCACGCATGATCAAAAACTCTTCCCCATCCAGCTTGATCTCGGTGCCCGAGTACTTGCCGAACAGGATCTTGTCGCCGGACTTGACGTCGAGCGGGAACACCTTGCCCTCGTCGTTCGATTTGCCCTTGCCAACAGAGATCACCTCGCCCTGCTGCGGCTTCTCTTTAGCCGAATCCGGGATGATGATGCCACCCACTTTGCTCTCGCCCTCTTCAATGCGCCGGACCAGAATCCGGTCATGCAGCGGTGTAAACGATGTCTTCGCCATTGCTTTGCATCTCCTTGTTCGAATTACGGTTACGATTTTGGCGAACGGAATAGCCCGCCCGCGTGTTTGCGCGGCTAACTCCCGGCTTGAACCCCGGAAACTGCCACAAAGAATGCTTGGGGAAGTCAGCCAATCAGCCATGAATCCGGGAGCCTCAAATCCAAAGCTCACCGATCATTACTCGATTAGCACTCAAGCCTCCCGATTGCTAACAATAACGACCATCATTCACCTTGATGTCAAATCCTCAATGTGAAATGTGAGTGAAAGTCACGCAAGTTCTGTCCCCTCAGATACAGGAACAATTCGCGCCGAAACGTCGTAAAATGGCCCATGCAGTTACGTCGTATCCTTCAACTCGCTCTTCTCCTCAGCTTCGCCCTCGTCTCCTGCATTCCGGCAATGGCCCAGGACGCTCCTCCCAAGCATGGCCGCAAGTACAAGGCCCCACCAGCCACTTCGCGCATCGAAGTCACAGTCCTGAAGAAGTTTAACGGCAAGCCCATTAGTAACGCTGCCGTCATCTTCGATGCGACGCTTGATGGCAAAGATCAGGGCGGCCTCGAAGTCAAAACCGACCCGGATGGCAAGGCTCCGATTGACATCATTCCCACCGGCAGCACCGTCCGCGTCCAGGTCATCGCCTCCGGATTTGCCACCTTCGCCGAGGAGTACGTCGTCGACGAGCCGACCCGCGTAATCCAGGTCTCCATGCTTCGCCCCCAGGAGCAACTCTCGTCCTATCAGGACAACGAGGGCAAAGCCTCATCAAGAAAGCCAGGTGTGCAGGAGCCGATTCGCCCCACAAACCCAGCCGCGAAGCCGGCAACGCCCCAAACGACCCCACCGCAGCCTCCAAACGCCTCAGACACCACACCGAAGCAGTAATTCGCTCCTAATTGATCTCTCGTAATTGAACCTATGGACAAGCTGTTGAAGGGAAAGACCGTGCTCGTCACCGGAGCGGCCAAACGCATTGGCCGCGCCATCGCCCTTGCACTTGCCGAACGCGGAGCCAACGTCGCCATCACCTACCTTGGCTCGCAGCTCGAGGCGGAAGACACGGTTCGTGCCCTCGTCGCCCATGACGTTGACGCCCTCGCTGCCCGCTGCGATCTCCGCGATCCCGAGAGCATCCAGCAGACCATGGCCTCCGTCATCGAAGAATTCGGCCAGCTCGACCTGCTCGTCAACAACGCTGGCATCTTCGAGTCTGAAGCCCTGGAAAAGATCTCCGTCGACCAGTGGGACGCGATGTTCGCCACCAACACCCGCGCTCCGTTCCTGATGGCAAAAGCGGCTCATCCTCATCTTCGCGCAACCCGCGGACGCATCCTCAACATCGGTTCGCTCGGTGGCCTTCATCCCTGGGCCACCCACGCGCACTACTGCACCTCCAAGGCCGCCCTGCATATGCTCTCGCAAACGATGGCCAAAGCCTGGGCGCCGGAGATCAGCGTCAACTGCATCGCCCCTGGCATGATCGTCCAGGGCGAAGTCGACGAGGCCTACGAGCACTTCGCCCGCAAGACCCCGATGCAACGCAACGGCACCGCCGACGACGTAGCCGCCGCTGCAATCTTCTTCGCCACTGCGCCCCACTTCATCACCGGCCAACTTCTCGCCGTAGATGGCGGTCTGGGCCTCTAGCCCGCCACACCGATCTACCGTCCCGTTAACCTCTGCCACCAGCTCTTCGGCTTCAAGTTGTCGTAGAGATTCAACGGCTCCGGTTGCGGCTGCAGCGGCTTTCCCATAAACGCCGCCAGAGGATTCGATACGCACAGCAGATGCGCGTAATCCGGTCCATACTTCTGCGCCACCACCTCGAACGCCTCATTCATTAACGGAGGCCGCGAAGTCGTATTGTGGGCGTCCGTCGCAAGAAAGTGTACCCAGCGATCGGCGAGCAGATCGTGCAGCCATTCGCTCCGCACGTTTTCCCATGCGGCCCACCACCGAACCGCAGTCACCTGAACCAGCACGCCCCCGCGCAGCCAATCCATCATCCGCACAGGATCACTCTGCAGCGTTGCATTGCGCTCCGGATGCGTCAGGATCGGCGTCAGACCCGCAAGCTGCAACTGGTAGAAAGTCTCCGTCATCCCCGGCGAAATCCCATAGTCGGGAAGCTCGACCAGAAGGTATCCCAGTCCGTTGATGCTGAACTTTGCCGGATCGAGCTTGGCCTCCTCAATGTTCTCCCACGACATATGAAAGTCGCATCCACGGCCCAGCTTCACCGCCAATCGCCTCACGATCAAGGATCCGCTGTAGCTCACCGATCTTCGCCGCATATCTCGGCGGCTCGTAGGGGT
The DNA here is from genome assembly GCA_963770055.1 of uncultured Acidobacteriaceae bacterium. GTDB lineage: Bacteria > Acidobacteriota > Terriglobia > Terriglobales > Acidobacteriaceae > Edaphobacter. Next base: position 489,043 of record CAVYOC010000006.1, on the reverse strand, counting down.
AGGTGCCATTGGCGTGGGGCGAACAAACAATATGGGTAACCCCATCCAAAGCTGCGAGCCTCGCCATGGCAATCGAGGTGTCTAGATTCGACGCACCATCGTCCATATCCCACAGAAGATGATGGTGGATATCAATCATCACCAGTTAGAGTAACATCCGTGCTACCGCGCACTTGCCAGCGACTCAGCCATTGCCTTGAACAGCAACAATCCGTCTGCCGAACCGAGTAACGCCTCGCTCGACCGGTCCGGATGCGGCATCATCCCCAGAACATTGCGGCCCTCATTCAAAACACTCCGGCAATATTTTCAAGCGACCCATTTGGATTCGCCGCTGCCGTCACCTCACCCGTCGGTGTAGCATAGCGAAACGCAATCCGCTCCTCGGTCTTCAGCTTCGCCAGCGTCTCCGCATCGCAGAAGTAGTTGCCTTCCATGTGTCCAATCGGCATCTGTACCACCTGCCCTTTGGACAGCCCATGCGTAAACGGAGAATCGACCGTCTCCGTCCGTAAATAAGTCTGTTTGCAGATATAGTGCTGCCCGGCATTTCGCATCAGACGCACCCGGCAACAAACCAGCCTCGCACAGAATCTGAAATCCATTGCAAATCCCCAGGACCAGACCGCCGCCTCTGGCAAACTTCGCGACAGACTGCATCACAGGAGCAAACTTCGCAATCGCTCCTGTCCGCAGATAGTCTCCATAGGCAAATCCACCCGGCACGAGGATCGCATCACACCCCTGCAAATCCTCCGAGGCATGCCAAAGATAACGTTGCCGGCTGACCCACCAGCGCGTCGATCACGTTATAGGTATCGTGATCGCAATTCGATCCCGGAAACACCAGAACGCCAAACTTCATGCCTTAAGAATACCCGACAAAGGACGAATCGCACGATCAGTAAGGAATGGCAGGATCAAGATCTAAAAACTGCCAAATCCAAAATGCACTCTTATTGGGTTTTTATCCGTCAAATCCGCGCAAGTCGGTGGTTGATCGTTGTGGGCACTCTAAGCCGGCGCATACACCGCATACCCGCGCGGTGGAGCAGGAAACTCGGCGTTCCCATCCTTATCCGTCGTCCGTTCGTCCGGATGCGCAACATCATGCCCGTCCCAGGCCACCGGTGCGAACTTCTGATTCGCGCCACTTCGTCTTCACCGAAGTCCCCGACCACTTGTCTCCCAGATTGTTCAGCACGTAGATGCACCCCGGCTGCTTCTCAATTCCGCTGCGCTGCAGAATATAAAGATCCGGATCGGCATGAAGAATGCAGGCCTCGCCCCCTGCATACTTGTGATGTGCATCGATCAACGCATCGATCCCGTTCGGCGTGCCTGCACGTGCCAACCCAAGATTGAAGTAGTCATACCACCACACGCAGGGATACCCCTCATTCATCAGAATGAACGAATACGCAAGGTTCTTGTCGTTCACGATCTCATCGCCCTTCATGTCATGGTTGTCGACAAACGTGACCGCGTTGAACGGACGGCTCGCCACAACCGAACCCTCAGAGGTCAGGTTCCTGCAGATCATAATGCAGCGTGTCGCAGACATCCTTCAGCTTGTAGCGCAGCGGAAAATCAAACGCCGCAATCTGGTTGTCTGTCACCGCCTTCACCCCGTCCAGCCAACCCGCAATGTCCTCCGGCCCAGACCAGTATTCGCCAACAACAAACGGCGTAAACTCCTTGCCATCCCGTTCGTACCGGTACTTTGCCAGTAATCCCACCATCCATGCGCCATACCCCTTCGCAAAATCGAAGCGGAAGCCGTCAAACCGCAACTCCTCAATCACCATCCGTGCGTATTCGAACATCGCCGCGTACACTCGCGGATTGCGATGAGCCAGATGCGGAAACCCGGCAAAGTTCTCCCCCTCAATCATTACCCGCTCATACCGCGAAGGATGAAAGCAGTTCCAGTCCCGAGGAAACCTTCCCGACTTTGGGATTGAACTTCGTCCACCGCTTCTGTCCGTCGATCGGATTCACCTCTTCTTCATCCGCGCCCGAATTGTGATTGATCACCATATCGGCATACGCGCCAATCTTGTGTTCATGCAGCGTACGGATCAGGCTCTCCAACTCCTTCCGATTGCCATAAAGCGTCTTCACTCCGCCTTTCTGGTCGAAATCGCCGAGGTCGAAGTAGTCGTAAGGATCGTAACCAGGCGAACGAGCCTCTGCGCCCTTACAGATTGGAGGTAACCACAGCTTATTAATGCCAACCTTACCCAGCATCTCGGCCTTCTCTGCGATAAAGTTCCACCACTCGCCTTCCTTCTGTTCCTTGATTGGCGAGTCCCAGTAAAACGCCTGCATCATCACAGCCATCGATTATTCTCCACACAGAGAAGTTCACCCGCGAGACCTGTCTTCGCATTCGAAAACCTGAGCTTTACGGTATAGTTCTTCAACAGTCAGATGCCGCATGCGACTCTCTGGTTGGTATGGACATCCGAAACAGCAACGCGGCCACGCATCTCAAAACCGCCGGCAATGCGCTCGTAGCATGGTGGCGCGCAGCAACGCTCGACGCACTAATCGTCGGCATTCTCTGGCTCATCGGCCTCGAACTCATTCGTGTCCCATGGGCGCCCTTCTGGGCAATTCTCGGCGGCCTCCTGCAGATCATCCCCACCTTCGGAGGCATGGTCGCCCTTATTGGCCCAGTCCTCGCAGTAGCCTTCAGCGGGCACGACGAGTGGCGCCTGGGCTTGGTCCTCGGCCTCTACGGCCTCATCGTCATCCTAGAAGGCCTGCTCATCGGCCCTTACATCCTCCACCGCACGACAAAGATCCCATGGTGGGCAGCCTTCTTCGGCCCCATCGTCCTCGGCATTCTTATCCCGTTCTGGGGAGTCTTGCTGGCGCCTCCGCTACTTGCGGTCGTCTTCGCGTTTCGCAAACCAGCTGTGCCACCTAAGCTCTAGCGCATTACTCAAGCTTATAGCGGGTCTCGGCAAGCCGATAAAGCGGCCGCCAGACCAGTCGATTGATCGTCACCACCATCAGCGCCATGACAATCGTCGCCAGCAGCAGAATCTGAAATTGCCCGTTATCAGTCGCTGCACTGATCGTCGCGCCAAGCCCCGTCGTCTGCAGCGTCTGATTTTTCAAGTGGTAGTACTCCGCGATGATGCTCGCATTCCACGCGCCACCCGAAGCCGTCACCAACCCCGTAATCAGAAACGGAAAAATTCCCGGCAGGATGACCGTGCTCCACCGCTGGAGAGTCGTGAAGCGATACAACTTCGCGACCTCCTTCAAATCCGAGGGAATCGCCATCGCCCCGGCAATCACGTTGAACAGGATGTACCACTGCGTTCCCAGCAGCATCAACGCAATTGACCCGATCCCCATTCCCCCGCCAATTCGTACCAACGCAAGCAGAATGACGGGAAACAAAGCAGTCGCTGGAACAGACGCCGCAATCTGCGCAATAGGCTGCGCAATTCGGGCCAGTCGCGGATGGAAGCCAATCGCGACACCCACGGGAATCGTCCACACCGAGGCAAGAAGAAGCGCTACATTGACACGTAAAAACGTTGCCAGCGCACCCTTCATAATCCCGGCAAACTGCAACCAATGCACCTCGCGCAGCAGACCCAGTGCCTGCCACGCTGCATAGAGGACAGCCAATGCGATAACAACGAGAATCCCGCCCCGCAGCAGGCTGATTCTCCGCTCGTGACTCAACCCCGATATCTTGCCTGAGACGGAAATCTGCGCTGTCGCGTCCGCTCGATCTTTGGCAAGGCGCCGGTACACGCCCTCGCCCAGCGGAACAACCGTATGCTGGCGCAGCGTTCGAAGCCCACGCGAGTGTTGCAGCAGATGCAACAGCGGGGAATGCACCCGTGTTGCACTCTCCACCTGCTCAAACTTGAACTTATCGCTCCACGCAATCACCGGCCGCCAGATCAGTTGATCCGTCGCAACGATAATCGCAATCATCATCAACAAACCCCACGTAATCGCGACCTTATTTTCCGTCCCTGCCGCAGTTTGAAGGTAAGAGCCAAGCCCGGGAAGTCGGAAATCCCGCGGTCCAAGCACAAACATCTCGCAGGCCATCAAAAAAAACCACCCACCCGCCACCGACACCATCGAGTTCCACACCAAGCCGATTGCAGAGTAGGGAAGCTCCAACTGCATCAGCCGCTGCAACCTCGAAAAATGATAAATACTCGCTGCCTCAGAGAGCTCTCGCGGAATGCTCTTGATCGACGAATAAAAGCTGAACGCCATGTTCCAGACCTGGCCCGTAAAGATCAGCACAATCGCGCCAAGCTCCACGCCAATTTGCCGCCTCGGAAAGAGCGCCACCATCGCCAGCATCACGCCGGGCAGAAAGCTCAACACCGGAATCGACTGCAGAATATCCAGTCCTGCAATCATCAGCGCTTCGATCCGCTTGTTGTAGGCAGCGATATACCCATAGCCAATCGCAAACACAAGACTCAGCAGGTACGCCAGCCCGATCCGCACGATCGAGTAAAACGCATACAGAGGCAGTGCGCGGGGGCTCTGAGAGATGACGATCTCCGGCTGTGCCCCACCAAACCAGTACTTCGCAATTGAGACAACGCCGTAAAAACAAGCCAGCCCAATTCCCGCAACACACAGATCCAGCACAAGCGGCCACGTGCGTTGCAACACCTGCGACCGCGCCAGCGTCTCGCGCCCGGGAATATTGCTAAAGCTCTCAGGCAGCCGAATCATGCATCGATCTCCGATGTAGAAGTGTGCGTCGTCTCAGGAGTCAGCTTCTCCGGTTGAATGAACCGTCGCCGTGAGGCATCGAAGTCGAACAGCTCTGCATACCGTCCCCAGTTAATCGCCGTCTCCAGTTGCCGCAGCGTCTCTTCCTCGCTGAACTGCTCATCTAGCACATCATGGAAGAACTCCTCCGGCACGCTACGGTCGCTCTTGGATTCGATCGCACGCACAATCTGCCTCAGTAGCAGGACATTCTCCATCGCCGCAGTGCGAAACAGTTCCTTTTGCCGCAGAATTTCTGAGTTTGCATATTCAGCGCCAGTAGGCGTTATCTCTGCATCGCCTTCGGTTACCTTCAAAAAGCCCAGCAACTGTGCAGCGTCAACGATCGGCAGCAGGTCATCGATCTCAAACGCCAGGTCGTCCGCCAGACGAAAGATGTCATCCTTGCCATTGTGATCGAGCACCAGTTCCAGAAGTCCGGCAATCCCGCCTGGGCGCGCATGCGGCAGCATCTGATAGTGCATCTGTCGCTGGTCGCGCACCGGTTTTCCGGTCGCAGTCTGCGGCAGCGCAGGTGGCTGCGCATCTGGCTGCGTTAGAACCTTGTAGATGTAATCCACAAGCTGCGTAAACGCCGTTGCCTTCCGGTCCCTCGGGTGCTGAAGCGCCACACGGAAGTCAGTCCGCACATGACCCGGATTGCGCCCAAGCACAATGATCCGATCCGCCAGCAGAACGGCTTCCTCGATGTTGTGCGTCACCAGAAAGATCGCTTGCGTAGGAATCGTCTTGTTCTGCCACAGCTCCAGTAGTTCGCTGCGCAGGTTCTCCGCCGTCAGGACGTCCAGGGCGGAGAACGGCTCATCCATAAACAGCACCTCTGGCTCGACGACCAGCGCGCGCGCAAAACCTACGCGCTGCCGCATGCCACCCGAAAGCTCCTTGGGATATGCCGCCTGAAACCCGTCCAGACCTACCGTATCCAGAATCTTCAAACTCCGTCGGCGCCTTTCGCCTGCTTCCATCCCATGCGCTTTGAGCGGAGCTTCAACATTCTCCAACACAGTAAGCCACGGAAACAGTGCGAAACTCTGGAACACGATCGAGACATTCACGTCAGCCGTTGCAATCGGCTGCTCATGCCAGTACACCTCGCCCGCAGAAGGCACAGACAACCCAGTCAGCATTCTCAGCAGAGTGGATTTCCCGGACCCGGAGGGTCCAAGCAGTGCTACGATCTCTCCCGCCGTAATCGAAAGATCCGTCGGCGAAATCACCTGAATTCGGTTTTCGCTTGGTTGCGCGTAGTACTTCTCAACCCGTTCGGCGCGTATGATTGCTGGCTGCATAAACTTTTTCGTAGTAAAGTAGGCGTTCTCTGGTTTGGGATTGGTTTGTCCGGCAACCAACTCTTCGCTCAGCGTATCATTAGTGTGCAGGCCAAAAGCTGGCAGTGGCCGCGAACGTAATATTTAAAACTGAACTTTTACCTTAACTTTTGGGGACACTAAGCATGGCAGATCCAACTACAGCCTCCACACCAAAGCCCAGAGTACTCGTAGCGGATGACGAACAGGTCATCGCCAATACGCTCGCGATCATCCTCAACCAGGCAGGTTTTGAGGCGCGCGCCGTTTTTAGCGGAGAAAAGGCCGTCGAGTCGCTTGAGAGCTTTCAACCCGACATGCTCATCAGCGACGTCATCATGACTGGAATGACGGGCATTGAAGCTGCCATCATCACGCGCCGTCAACTTCCGAAATGTAAGATCCTTCTCTTCTCCGGCCAGGCCGCAACCGCCGATTTGCTTGAGAAGGCCCGTGCCCAGGGGCACGAATTCGAAATCCTCGCCAAACCGGTTCATCCGACCGACCTCCTGGCGAAGTTGCGTGGCTGAACTTTCAATCCACGGAGCGTTCAGGTTCGCTTCTGTCAAACCGCGTTGGGCCGCCGTCGTTCCTTTACTTTGACGGCTGGCACGCCCGCATATACACTCCAGGTTTCCAGGTTTCGCGTCGCGACCGAACCCAGGCCAAGCACGGCCCCCTCTCCTACATTCACTCCGGGTGCTACAGACGCGCGGGCGCACACCCAGCAATAAGCGCCCAGGTTCATGGCATAGGCGATCAGCGGAAACGCCGGATCGTCATAGTCGTGCGTCGCCCCACACACATAAGCATCCTGCGACAAAATAGCGTGCGACCCCAGCGTCACCGGAGCAGGATTGTAGATTTCAGCGCCGTCCCCTGCAGTAACCTGGTCGGCGCAGATCAGATTCCACGGAGCCCACACCTTCGATCCAGGATAGAAGTGACAATTCGCGCCCATCTTCGCCCCAAAGAGCCGCAGTAGAAAAGATCTCCAGGAATGTAACGGTCGCGGTGACGTTCGATACAAAATCGCCCGGCAGATATTCCAGCTCCACCGTCGCAGCCGGTTGCGACGTGAAAACGCAGGTCGAAGGTACGGGTCCGTCGCCGTATCCCCCGAAATATGTTCCGTCGCGTTGTAGTAGATTTCTTTCGGCATCGAGGCGGTTACCTATTCCGCACCGGCAATGGCTGGAGCCGGAACTGTTGCGGTTCCAAACAGCCGAATAATAGCTTTCGCATTCTCTCGCATATCGTACCGGCGGTGGAAGCACTGATACGCAAGCTCAGCCATCTGTTGTTTCTCTTCTGGGTTCATGCCGATCCATCGTTGCAACAGGCGCAAGGTCCCTTCAGCCGTATCCAACTCCATCAATCCCGCACCATCCGCCGCAATGTCTTCAGCGATATTCACTTTGTCCGCAAGCAGCACAGGTTTGGCGCACGCCAGCGCCTCCGCAACGGCGATGCCGAAGTTTTCCTGGTGGGAGGGAAGGATAAATGCTTCCGATCCGAAAAACGCTCCCCATTTTGCATCGCCGGTAATCAGGCCCGGCCAGAAGATCCGGTCGGCGATTCCTGCATGCGCCGACGTCGCCTTCAACTTCGCACTCCAAAGCTGTTGATCGGGACCTGCCATCACAAGGTAAAGATCAGGATCACTCGCTGCAACCTTAGCGAAGGCATCAATAAGAAGATCGCAGCCCTTCTTCCGATGAATGCGGCCAAGAAAGAGAAGATACCGTTTACCCTTCGCCTCCGGACACTTCGCAAAGAAAGCCCGCTTCTGAACCTCAGGATTTCCCGTCGGCCCGCTGGCGCCATATGGGACGACATACGCATTCCACCGGTGCAACCAGAAACTCTCTTCCGCAAGCCTCTTCTCGGCCTTCGACGTAAACAAGACTCGATACGCGCCACGCAGAATCCAGTACTCCGCCGGAATCCAATAGAGCCATTTCTTAATATGCTTCAGAGGGAATGCGTGTTTGAAATACGGATCCAGCATCCCGTGGGTAAACACGACGTACGGCGTATTTCCCGCTAGTGTCCGCCAGGCCGCATAACCGCAGTACTGCCAAAGCCCGTTCACAACCACGCCGTCGAAGCGGTGGCGATTATCCCTCAGCCACGGCAGCAATTTGGAGTTGAATCCATATTTCGTATTGGTGGGCCCAAGTGCATGCACCGGAAAACCGATATCGCTCAGATACGGTGCCGAAGGATCATCCAGTGTCACCACCTCGCCCGTATAGCCGATCGGTCCGTAACTCAGCAGAACCCTCACCGACTCCGTCGGTCCGCCCGCCGCCGGATCCAATGTTCCGATTATGTGGAGAATCCGCATTAGTCCCAGCCCATCATCTCTGTTCAGAATATCAGCAGGAAGGTCGCCGATTTTGGAATCGACTGTTCCCTCATCAGGCAGTTATCTTCCGGGTTACATACGCGATCGCCTCTCGAAAACCGCGCACATCCTCCTCGAAGCTCCAGGTCCGAATCTTCTTCAGTCCTCGCTGTCCCATTGCCGCAGCCGTCTCTGGCGTTGCCAGCACTCTGCGCAAGGCATCCGTCAATCCTGCTACATCGCGCCCGCGAAACACACAACCTTCCACTCCGTCGTCTACAAGGTCGGGCTGGCAACCTACCTCATCGGAGACAATCACCGCGCGTCCCGCGTTCATGACTTCATTCACGATCAATCCCCACGGCTCATGTTGCGATGGCAACACGAATACCGTCGCCAAATCAAAAAACCGCGGCAACTCTGATTGATTTCTAAATCCGCAGAACCGAATGCCCTCAACACCGCTCTGAGTCACTTGTCGTTCCAGCGCGGCTCGCTCTTCGCCATCTCCAACGATGACCAGATAGGGAAGCGGCCCAACTCCCGGACTCGCCGATCCAATCCCAGAACAAAGCGTCCGGTAAGCCTCGACCAGATCCCCGCATCGTTTGCGGCGTTGAAGCTTAGAAGCAAATAAAATGACCGGACGCAAAGGATCAAGATTCAATTCTCTCCGCAACTCTTCCCGCCCCACTCGCGCGTTCTCGCAGCATCGTTGAAAGTAGGTATTGTCCACGGCGTACGGCATTCGAAACAGCGGAAAATTCTCCCCCATATAATGACGCCAATACTTAGCGTTCAGGGTTCCGATAGGAAGAGCCCCATCGACCAGTTTCCGTAGCAAACTGAAAAACAGCTTCTTCGCGCCCAGCGTGGAGCCGCTTCGCCGACGGTCACCGAGCCAAGATTCAGCCCGCACCAGCACGGGTATGCCCAATGCCTTCGCCGCCAGCATTCCCTGCAGAGAATTCAAGGACGAGTATCCATGCACCCACAGCACGTCGAAGCCCGCTGCTCCATCTTTTCCGCGTAGACGGCTGAGAATTCCATAGTTCAGCGGAGCCAGCGCTCCAGGACTCGCCGTATCCCGAAGGACAGGGAGAAATTCGTGCCTGTACCCATCAAGAAGAGGGACATCCCACTTCACGCCGACTCCAAACCCCTCATCTGTATAACCCCGAATCGAAAAATCTGATCCGAAAAATACAGTCAGATCAATCTCTGGCTCCTGCGCAATCCGGCGCAACAGCGGCGCCTGGTACTGAATCGGGTGGCTCACAAGATAAGCCACCCTGACCCTCTTCAATTCTTTTGCTGTCTCTGAGGAACCAAATACCATATCGTGCCAGGTCTCGTGCGAATCAGGACGTTTGTCGTCTGGTGGTAATTCAGACCACTCACTCGTTAATGCTGAGAGGCTACGAGCAGAATGGAAACGATGCCCAGCAATGTACCGATCCCACCGGATTTGATCGCAGCTTTCATCGAACTCGAGGGAAGGAACACAATGTCTTCCGCCTGCAGAACCGGATCCGGTGTCTTCCCATCCATCACTTTTTTAATATCGACGCGGACCACTTGTCGTTCCAGACCGATAGAACGAACGATTCTCAAATCGCCCGTTTTGCCCTCAAAGCCCGGCCCTCCGGCCAGTGCCGCCACCTTCATCAGAGTCATCGGCGAGTTTTGTTGCAACGGTATCGCTCCCTGAATCTTGAAGGCACCAAGCAGATAGATAACTCCCACTCGAGGAACGATGATCGTATCGCGCGGGAAGATCGGAATGTTGGCCATCGAGCTCTTTGCAGGATCTGTTCCAAGATCGACCGTAATTGGCTCGGCCACGCCTGGCCTGTTGATCGTAATCACGTGGCTCGCTGTCGTGGGTAGTCCACCGCCCCCGACCACGATCGTCGTGACGTTCATTCCTGCTCCACCGCCGCCTGCCATTGCAAGGACCTCCAGGAGACGTCGTTCCCCAATGATTGGCACCACGCCGTGGATCTCTCCAACAACTGTGGCGATAAGGTTAGGCGATTCGGTTATCTGGATCGATACCTGCGGATCGCGATACATCCCCGCCGCCACCAGCTTCTGTGCAATCAGATCCTGAGCCTGCCGCACCGTCAATCCCTCAACCTGCACAGGATCAATCAGCGGAAGCGCAAGAATGCCGTCAAGACCAACACGTGCCGACGGAGCGTAATCCTGGCTTCCATACAAACGAACCGATAGAAGATCCCCATCGCCCAGAATGATATCCCTGCGGCCTGGATAGAGGATCGCCGGATCGGTAGTTATCTTCACAGGCGGGTTGATCACGGTCGATGGTCCGGGTGCAGGTCCGCTGAATTGAGCTTTTGCAGTTCGTGGAGAACCGGAAGCTACAAGTAGCAAGACAGCAACGATCCAGGCATGCCACCGCCACTTCGGTAGGTCGTTCGTGACTGCCTCGTTCATCTGGAGATTGTCCGCTCTCGATCCCATCACTCAATCTCCCCGGAATCACGTGATCTGGTGGAGGTGGCACCTTGTGCCTCCCAACTCTCCGAATCGACGCTTGCATACGAGTAGCCCGAGTATCCGTAGTACCCGTAATACTCCGGAGAATTCAGGTCGACGGCATTCAACACGATTCCTGTAACGCCTGCTCCCGAGCGTAGCAGGATGTCCCTGGCTCGTCGTACCACGTGCTTGCTGGATTTTCCATGACGAACCACAAGCAAAACGGCCTCTGCCTGCCGCGCAAGAATAACGCCATCAGTAACCGAGAGAATCGGAGGAGAGTCGATGACAATGTAATCGTAAAGCTCTGCGCAACGTTTCAGGATCGCTTCCATTGCACCCGAGCTCAACATCTCTGTCGGAAATGGAGGAACAGGTCCGCTCGGCAGAATATCTAAATTTGGAATCTCGCGCACGTTCTGGACCGTTTGTTCGAGCTTCGTTGCTCCCGTAAGCACTGTCGTTAGGCCAATCTTCCCATTCAACCCGAAGCGGTGATGAATATTCGGCCGGCGAAGATCTCCATCGATCAGCAAAACACGAGTGTCTCGTTGCGCAAGAATTGCGGCCAGATTGCTCGCTGCCGTTGTCTTGCCTTCCGACGGTGTTGCGCTTGTAAGCACGATCATCTTCGGCGGATGGCCGGCCGTCGAAAGCAGAAGAGAAGTACGCAGAGAGCGGAAGGCCTCCGCAAACTGGGACTTCGGCTGCGTCAGGATACCTATGTTCCTTTGTGCCGTGGTTAGGGTCCCCGCCTGATCGGCCGAGGATCTTCTTGCCCGCGGAATGATCGCCAGGGAAGGCAGCTCGGTAATGCTCTCGATCTCCGCGATACTTCGTAGGCCAGTGTCAAGGCTCTCCATCAGGAACGCCAGCACAATGCCCGCAATGATGCTGAACGCCAGGGCGGTAAGAATCACCGTCGATTGAGGCCGCAGAAGAGGATTTGCAGGCGATACTGCAGGATCGACGACGTCAATCTCCAGTGACTCCAGGCCCGACTGCACTGTTGCAGTGCGAAGACGCTGCTGAAGATTGTCGTACAGGGCCCGGTTCGCTTCGAAGTCCCTTTGGCGCAGCGTATATTCCACCAGTTGATCCCGCAGTTTATAGGCATCAGTCTTCTGTGCTTCCAGCGCTGCGGTGGTTTGATCTTCGTTGGCGCGCGCAACCACATAGTTTTGCTTCGCCTGTAACAACAACCGGTTTTGCTCAGTGCTGATTTCCTTAATGTATTCGTCGATCTCTGCCTTCAACGCCATCGCCTGGGGATGGTTCGGCCCAAGCGTCGATTCCAGCTGCGCATAATTAGCACGTGCGTTCGCAAGCTGTCCGCGCAGCGTGGTCAATTCGGCCGGCGCCGTTCCGGGGGTTAACTCGATCGAACTCTCTATTGTGTTCGGATCCATTCCGCCAATAACCCGATAGCGTGCTTCAGCAATGATGCGAGCCAGTTTCGCTGTCGCCGCCGCTTTGGCAAGGTCATCCAGTGAACTGCTGATCTGGTTATGCGTTGGATCGAAGCCGAGGATCCCCAGCTTCTTCTGCATATCCATCATCTGCTCTTGCGAGGTCTCCACGTCTTGCTTGAGACCCTCCAACGTCCCCGATAGAAAATCCGCGACATGCTGCGACGACTCGAATCGAGTCCGGTAGCTGCGTTGAATGTAGTCCTGAATCACCCTGTTGACGATGTCCGCCGATAGCTTTGGGTTCCGGCTGCTGTAACTGATCCGGATTATGTCCGTCTTTGGAACCACTGCGACACGGAGATTGCTCTGCAAGCGATGAATCGTATCCTGTCGAATGTCTCCATCGTCCAGACTCGTGTGCGGCACAGACCCTTTCCGCTCAAGAAAATCTGCGTTGTTGGACAGATCCATCTCGCGGCACACCGCTAACATCAGGGTGTCGCTCTTCAGAATCTCTATTTCGGTCAGCATCTTCGATCCGCCATCGCCGTTGTAGCCTTGAACCGCGCTGACTTTATATTCATTCGACGATCCCGACCGAACCTGAATCCGGCCATAGGCGTCATACAGTTTTGGCTGGGACTCAGCTTTGTAAATGCCGTACACCAGACCCAAAAGTACGCAGGTGATCAAAATCCAGCGACGTTTCCGAAGCACGATCAGTGCTTCAGACAGCGTAGTATCCGTCACTGTCGTACTGAACCCGCTCAGGTTCGTCTCTGGAACACCCACGGGAGGCAACTGCGTATTTTGAGAGCCCATAGTCTAACCCGAGTCTACCTTGCCGGGAGGAAGATTAGATCAGCTCGTTTTGCCGTTGCTCCAAAAGAGTCACGGGTATACCCAATGGGTCGATTTTCAAAAGATTCGGTTATCCTCAACAATGAGGAACCACACACCATACATATGGCCGAAAACATCAGAATTGCTGTCGTCGGATCGGGATATGTCGGCCTCGTTGCTGCTGTCTGCTTTGCTGAAATTGGCCACGAGGTTATCTGCGTTGACAACGACGAGAGCAAAGTAGCCGCGCTTAAGGCCGGCGATTCTCTCATTCATGAGAACTGCCTCCCCGAGCTACTCGAGAGGTACCGCAACACAAAAGTTCGTTTTACGACCGATCTCGCCGAAGCGACACGCGAATGCGAAGCCATCTTTATCGCCGTCGGCACTCCTCAGAGTGAGGCCGGAGATGCGGATCTCTCCTATGTCGAAGCAGTTGCCTGCGAAATCGCCCGTTCCATCACCACTTATAAAGTCATCGTCGAAAAGAGCACAGTGCCCGTTTACACCAACGAGTGGGTCACTCGGTCCATCGAACGCAACGGGGTCGACCGTCGCCTCTTCGACGTCGTCTCCAATCCGGAGTTCCTCCGCGAGGGAACTGCTATCAGAGACTTTCTGCACCCTGATCGCATTGTCGTCGGTGCGGACAGTGAACGGGCCGCAGCCATGCTCCGGCGAATCTATCTTCCCCTCACAAGCGGCAGCTATTACACCCAAACCGAGGCCATCGCAGGCTCCTGCACCGACGCCGCGCCCCCTCCTATACTGTTGACCTCCACCAAAAGCGCGGAGATCATCAAGCACGCCTCTAACGCCTTCCTGGCCCTCAAGATCTCCTTCATTAACGCCGTCTCGAACCTCTGCGAAGCCGCCAATGCCAACGTCGAACAAGTAGCCCGCGGCATGGGCCTCGACAGCCGCATCGGCTCTAAGTTCCTTCGGCCCGGCATTGGTTACGGAGGATCCTGTTTCCCGAAAGACGTGGCCGCGTTCCGTTCCGTGGCGGACCAACTCGGCGTTGACTTCAGTCTTCTCGCGGAGGTTGAAAAAATCAACAATCAGCAGAAGAGGCGCTTCCTTAACAAAGTCCGCTCAGCCTTGTGGACTCTCCGAGGAAAACGCATCGGCGTTCTCGGCCTGGCCTTCAAGGGTGAGACCGATGACATCCGTGAGTCTCCGGCCATCGATATAGTCGAGATGCTTCTTGCCGAAGGCTGCTCCGTCGCTGCCTATGACCCTGCGGCAATCAAACGCACTCAGGAAGTCCTTCCACCCAGCGCCAATCTCTCTTACGTGAGCGATGCCTACGCCGCCGCCAAAAACGCCGATGGTCTGCTCATTCTCACCGACTGGGGGGAATTCGGTGCCCTCGATCTTGATCGCCTTAAGAAGACCCTTCGCTATCCCGTCATTATCGATGGTCGCAATCTTTGTGATCCCGAGATCATGGCAAAGAACGGATTCACCTATCTCAGTATCGGCAGGCCTGCAGCCCATCCTGCGCGGGAACTCTCCGCGGTATCGTCCTCTGCCGGCTAGCGCCTGCCTGCAAGAGCTTACACCGCGCACTCCGGAATTTGGCTCCAAGATGAATTACTGCATGTAATGGTTACAGCACAAAAGAGGCAATCGATGATCTCTCGAAACATTCTGGTCACAGGAGCAGCCGGCTTTCTCGGCTCCCATCTCTGTGACGAATTGCTCGCCGCCGGAAACTCTGTCATCGGCGTCGACGATCTCAGTACAGGCAACCTCGCTAACCTTCGCCATCTTGATCGCGAGCCACGCTTCAGCTTCCTTGAACAGGACATCACGCGGCCCTTCGACTCAGGCAAAGTCGACTTCATCTTCAACTTCGCCTCTCCCGCGAGTCCGATCGACTACACGCGCCTTGGCCCCGAAACACTGCTCGTTGGTTCTGCAGGCACTATCAACACCCTCGATCTGGCCCGCAAATATGGTGCAGGCTACCTCCACGCCTCCACCTCTGAATGCTACGGAGATCCCGAAGTCCATCCCCAGGTCGAAACCTACTGGGGCCACGTCAATCCCGTCGGCCCTCGCTCTGTCTACGATGAGGCAAAGCGTTTCTCCGAAGCTGCCGTCATGGCCTATCACCGCTACTACTCGGTCGATACCCACCTTGTCCGCATCTTCAACACCTACGGCCCTCGCCTCCAACCTAACGATGGCCGGGTCATCTCCAACTTCATGATGCAGGCGCTACAGGGGCAGCCCCTCACTATCTATGGTGACGGTTCCCAGACCCGCAGCTTCTGCTACGTCTCCGATCTCATCAATGGCATTCAGCTTCTCGCGCGGTCCCAGGAACATCTTCCCGTCAATATCGGCAACCCTGACGAATGGACCATCCTCGAGTGCGCCCGTGAGGTTCTCTCCGTCACCGGCTCCGCATCTGGAATACTCTTCCATCCGCTCCCGCAGGACGACCCGGCTCGCCGTCGTCCCGACATCACCAAAGCGAAGCAACTCCTTGGTTGGGAGCCGAAGATCAAATTGCGTAAAGGTCTGGAAAAATCTCTCGAGTACTTCAAGACACGTACCAACGAGACGAATCCGGCACAGACCGTCCGCTAAACAGCCTCAAGGAATCTCGGGATAATTTCGCAGTTTCGGATACCACGTGAACTGAACCCCGACCGCAGTATCTTGCTGCAATCCTGTCTTGTAAGCAGGAGCTTTCCATCCCTCGTATTGCACCCATGCATCGAGCTCAACAGCAGGTCCGAACCGTTTGAGGAGGTTAGCCTTGAACTGGTTCTGTGTCGTCCCGCCGGGAGCGAAGTCGTTCGGCGTCTTCTTGTTCAAATACTCCAGTTGAATCCACTGATTACCCGAGAGATAGTAGGTCAGCCACGCCTGTCCGCCCTTCGCCTCGCGTCCAATCCAGTCCCCCATGATGTTGCCCTGGTTGGTATACCCTTCCTTCTGGATGACCTCCCAATAATTGAACTGGCCTCCCCGGCTTCGAGCTACTCCCGGATCGGTCGTGACCGCCTCAACCCGGAAATCCAGCCTTCTCAACTTCGGAATCTGGGAGATGTACAAACCCGTCCGATAGGCCGCGCGCCGTGGTGCGCTGATCGGCGTCACATCGTCATGGCAAATCGAATCCAGGATCAGCGTCGCGTACTTCCGCACAAACGGTAGACGGTAAGAGAAAGTGAAGTCGCTGTACCGGGCGCCCGGGTCATCCCGGCCCAGCTTTTCCTCCGGCGTGGTATCGCTGGTACTGAAGAAGCCGTTGAAAAATGTGTGCAACGTCACCGGAGTATGGCCTTTGCCACCCCAGATAACCGTTCGCTCAAATGCAAATTCGAAGTTGTCCGTAGGCCGGAACGAAAACATATCCGAGTGAACCCAGGGCGCATTCAGATAATAATGCCCCTTCAAACTCCCGACAAAAAAGTCATACCGCAGAGGACCCATCACCTTGGAAACCCATGGAATATACAGCGGCTCAACCCTGTTGATACGGAACGAATAAATGTTCTCAGCATTGTTTGACCAGGCCATCGCGCTGCCATATCCGGGGCCCAGCCACGCGTCGGTCTTTCCGCCGGAAAACTCATGCCCAAGCAGGTGAAATGATCCATAAGCCTCTACCAGACGAAATGGATTTCGTTCCGGAAGATTGCCTCCAGGCATCGTCGGCGTCGTGCCCGCATACACAATTTCATCAGAGATAGATAACTCCGTAGCCAGTGCAGTCGAGTAGCCCGTTCCCGACGGAGCATGTTCGTACTCCCCTCTCACGTACAAAGAAAACGGTCCCCACTCTTCGATCGTCGAGGCTCCGGCGATCGCATTCAAACCGCTCTCATACGGCCGGCCATAATCCTGGCTTATAGACTGCCCCATGTGATAACTGTCGCGAAGAATCGGCCCGCTGACCCCAACCAGCCGCGTATACGATGAGTCCAATCCGTAAACCAGGCCACGGTCCGCGTGCCCATCCGGAATCTCCGAGCTCAGCTCGTTCAACAGTTTAGCCAGAATCTCCTCTGCCTCTTCGTTGTCGCTGTTGAGGATCGCCTCTTCAGACCGATTCAGCATATGCAGCACGCTCCGCCGCGTATACGGCCGCATCCCAACGAACATCGTGTCGAGAAATCCCATCCCGTACAGGCGCGACAGCGCCGGATACATCCAGCTGTCCATCGGAATATAGACCGACCCCAGCTCATCACCCTGAGGCTTCTCAGACGCAGGCGTGTAGGGTGGATACCCTGAAAATGGAGTTTGTGTAGTGGGCGTTGCGGGAGGTGCAATCGGCGGAGTCTTCTTCTCCGGCACAGGCGCAGCCTGAGTCCTGGGCTGCTGCTGACTCTGCTGTTGCGATGGCTGCGAATAAGCTGGCGCCGCAGGAATTGTATTGGCGGGCGTAGGGACAGGTGCTGAGCCTGGATTGGGAGCAGTAGTGGAACCTGGTGTCTGAGCAAAAATAGCCGACGCAGCGCACAATGTCAGCGCCGCAAAAGAAAGAAAACCAATCCGCACTGGCCCCTCAATCCTTGTTGTCTACCCTCTCGCTTCAGTCTAACCGTGCGGGGACGGAGCCTGCACATACAACTTCAGTTCTCTCAGGCATCCCTCGTTACTTTCTCAATGCCGCAATTCGTCTGCGCAACCCATCTCCCGCCCCCTTCAACCACGCTTCCGTGCATACCTTCCGTTCCAAGAGAAAATCCTTCATCGTAACCAGCGGGTCTACCGGCCTCTTACCATCCACAAACTCGACACACTCGATCAGCACCGGCCCATCCCCTCCGCGAGTCCGTCCCAAGGACTCCTGCGCCACCCGATATAAAGCCACGGCATCTCCCGCATCCACCGGAAATCCCGGCACGCCCCACTTCGCAGTCCTTGCACTCAGATTGATCTCGCGCCTGCGCTTATCACCCTTCGTTCGGGGCAGAATAACGAAAATCAACGGCAACTCCAGCTTGGACGCGAGCCCCAACAGCTTTCGCCAGACCGCCTCTCTAACCTCCCCATCCCGAGCGTAGGCAACCACAATATTCGTCTGGCCCACGGTCTTGAGCCCAAGCGCCGCACCAGTCGCCAGCCTCAACCGCTCCTCCGCATCGTCGACCCAGGGCAACAATCGCGCCGAAACGCTCGATCTCGCAGCTTCCTTCTTCTCCGAATGAATCTCAGGCACACGCTTCAGCAGGGAACTCGCCTTCGCTCCCGCAATCAAGTCCATCACCACGCCTACCTGCGAATCGCTCACCAGGTCTCCCGGCGCCAGATCGATCGCAGTGCTGACCCGGCAAGCTTCCTGCCCACGTGTCGACTCGAGCCTCCGTACTTTGCCACGCCCTTGTGACCTCGCAATATGCTCGTTCAGCACTCTTGCCTCAGCCATCGCCAGATAAATCTGTCGCAACTTCGCATTCGGTACCAGCGGATTCTCATGCACACCCATCTCCTTCAACCCAAACCTCCTCTGCAAAAGGAAAGGGCTCCAAAAGGAACCCTCTCTGTTTGAAATACAAATCCTCGAAACCCGTCTACGCCCTCGCCGGATCGACGGCTTCCACATTCAATCCAAGCTCATCCATCGCCTTATGAGCAGCCTTCGCATCGAACTTCCCGTCGCGAGCCAGCTTCGACAACGTAGCGGCAACAACCGACTCCGCATCCACCTCAAAGTGCCTGCGCAGATGCTCCCGGTTATCGCTGCGTCCAAATCCATCCGTCCCCAGCGTCACCAGCCGCGAGGGCAGCCACGGCGAAAGAACATCTGGTACCGACTTCATATAATCGCTCGACGCAACAATCGGCCCCTTCGCATCGCCCAGCGCCGAGAGCAGGTAAGGTACACGCTCCTTTTCCGCCGGATGCAGCCGGTTCCATCGCTCCACAGTCAGCGCATTCCGCCGCAACTCCGTATAGCTCGTCACGCTCCACACATCCGCATGAACGCCATACTTCGTCTCCAGAATCTGCTGCGCCCTCAGCACCTCATTCAGAATCGTTCCGCTGCCGAACAGCTGCACCGTAGCCTCACCGCTAGCCGGTTTCAGCTTATAAATCCCACGCAGAATGCCTTCTTCAACGCCCTTCGGCATCGCCGGCATGGCGTAGTCCTCGTTGTACATCATGATGTAGTAGAAGACGTCTTCGCCCTTCTCATACATCCGGCGAATCCCATCCTGAATCACCACCGCCATCTCGTACACATAGGCTGCGTCATAAGTCAGACAGGTCGGAACCGTGCTCGCAAGCACTAAGCTATGTCCGTCCTGGTGCTGCAAACCCTCGCCAAGCATTGTCGTTCGCCCGGCAGTCCCGCCCATCAGGAAGCCCTTGCCGCGCGAATCCGCAAACGCCCAAACCATATCCCCAATGCGCTGAAACCCAAACATCGAGTAGTACATATAGAAGGGAATCGACGACACGCCGTAGTTCGCATACGCCGTGCCTGCCGCCGTAAATGAAGCCATCGACCCGGCCTCAGTGATCCCCTCTTCGAGAATCTGCCCATCCTGCTCCTCGCGATAACTCAGCAGCATGTCCTTGTCGTGCGGCTCGTACTTCTGGCCCTCCGGAGCGTAGATGCCGACCTGTTTGATAGCTGACTCCATCCCGAACGTACGACCCTCATCCGGAACAATCGGCACAATCAGCTTTCCAATCGCCTTGTCCTTCATCAGGTGCCGCAGCATGCTGACAAACCCCATCGTCGTCGACACAGCACGATTTTTTGAGCCTCCCGTCCACTCCGCGAAAGTCTCCACTCCAGGCGCCTTGAACTCGGTTTTCTTTACCTCACGCACAGGCAGATACCCACCGAGCTCCTTGCGTCGAGTCTGCATATACTGCATCTCAGGCGAATCAGCCGCAGGCCGGTAGAACGACCCATCCTTCGCTGCCTGCTCCGGGATCGGAATATCGAACTGCTTTACAAATGCCGCCAGGGCATCGTCTGTCAGCTTCTTCTCGTTGTGCGTCGCATTGCGCGATTGCGACGTCCCCATCCCATAACCCTTCACCGTCTTAGCGAGAATCACAGTCGGGCCGCCCTTATGCTCCATCGCGCGCTTGTAAGCGTTGTAGATCTTCGCCGGATCATGTCCGCCCCGATGCAGTCTCAGTAGCTCCTCATCGGAGTAGTCCTTCACCAGCTCCAGCAGCTCAGGGTACTTACCGAAGAAGTGGCTCCGCAGAAACGCACCATCCTTCGCCTTGAACGTCTGGAAGTCGCCATCCACGCACTCTTCCATCCGCCGCAGCAACAGCCCGGTATGGTCACGCTCAAACAGAGCATCCCAGTCCGAACCCCAGATCACCTTGATCACATTCCATCCTGCACCATGGAACACGCCCTCAAGCTCATCGATAATCCGTTTGTTTCCGCGCACCGGCCCATCAAGCCTTTGCAGATTGCAATTCACAACGAAGATCAGGTTATCCAGCTTCTCCCGAGCCCCCAGCGAGATCGCGCCCAGCGAATCCACCTCATCCGTCTCGCCATCGCCCAGAAACGCCCAGACCTTACGCTCCGTCTTCTTGATCAGTCCGCGATTCTCCAGGTACCGCATAAATCGTGCCTGATAGATCGCATTCAGCGGCCCAATCCCCATCGACACCGTCGGAAAATTCCAGAAATCCGGCATCAGCCAGGGATGCGGATACGAACTCAACCCCGGCGTCTCCCGCAGCTCATGCCGAAAGTTCTTCAGCCGTGTCTCATCGAAACGTCCCTCCAGATAAGCCCGCGCATAAACTCCAGGCGAAGCGTGTCCCTGGAAATAAATAAAATCTCCCGGCTGATCCCCATACTTCGCCCGGAAGAAGTGATTGAACCCAACCTCCAGCAGTGTAGCCAGTGACGAGTACGTAGAAATATGTCCGCCAATCCCCGCATCTTTCTTATTCTGCCCATGTACCATCGCCATCGCATTCCAACGAAGCAGCGACTCCACCCTCTTCTCCAGCTTCCTGTCACCTGGGTACGGCACCTCATCATGCTTCGGAATCGTATTCCGGTAGGGTGTCACCATCGCGCTTGGCGTCGGCACCCCAGCCTCGCGCGCTCGCTGCCGCAACGCACTCAGCAGTTCTTCGCCATGCTTCCAGTCATCCGCAACGACGTCGTCAAACGCCTCAATCCACTCCGATACCTCGGCTTTAAAGTCCTGCTTGGCGGCATCTTCCAGTTTCGTCGTCATAAATCCTCGTCTCAACTCCAGTCACAGAAATCTGCACTCACCCAACGCGTCACATACCCACACTTATAACGATATAAGGCTTATGCCAAAACGTCATCTCCACCCGGCATTCAGCACCCTTGGTGCTTTCAAGTCTCCCCGGATACTGCTTGATCTCGCTATCCCCCTTCTGAGGCACAGATGAGCAGTTTCCTTCAAGGATAGCTTCGGTCGAGCAAGGTACCCCGATTGTTGGAGAGGTTTTGAAATTTATTTGCGCCTGCCACTACGAGTCTGCTTGACACGGGCCGTGGTGAGGAATACAAGATGATTTTCCCCGGGTAAAACCGTGTGCATCGTTGTGGAGGAGAGCCATGTTCGGTTCTGTCGTTCTGGATGTTGCAATCGGGATGGTCTTTGTCTTTCTTCTGATGAGCCTGATAGCGTCGGCAATTCAGGAGATGCTGTCAACTTTTATGCAGCTTCGGCCGGCAAATCTTTTGCGTGGCCTGGTCAGTTTATTTTCGGGCGACTCGTTGTGGGGGAAGGATCTTGTCGACAGTATCTACGGTCATGGATTGACCCGGGGATTGTATGCGGATCCCCATCGGGATCTGACGCCGCATCAAGTGAAGGACGATGTGGCAAATCCGGTGCTGAATTCGGATACGCAACAGGCCAGCGCTGGTGTTACTGCTCCGCCACCGCCCAAAAGCGGATTTCCTTTTTCGCGCCCTCTTGATCCCTTGCGCCACCTGCTGCGAAAGGTAATCGGAATCACTCCTGAAAAGGAAGTGGCGGGCGTCAAGAATCAGTTGTTACTTCCAGCCTATATTCCATCGCGAACCTTCGCTCTCGCGATGATCGACATCCTCAATCGCGATGGTGAGACGGGCGATAAGTTGATGAACTCGATCACTGAGTCTCTGTCGAAACACCAGGCCCAGTTCACGGATAACAAAGCTGGAGAAGCGCTGTTCACCCTCGCGCTTGCCGCAGAAGGGGACATCCAGAAGTTTCAGATGAATCTTGAGAACTGGTACAACGACGCGATGGACCGGGTCTCAGGCTGGTATAAGCGCTATACGCAGCGTGTTCTGCTTTGCATAGGATTGCTGCTGGCGGTGGGGTTCAATGTGAGCTCGCTGGTGGTGGCACGGACGTTGTGGTCCGACCGTGACGCCCGAACGGCGATGACGAGCGCGGCGGATGCGTATGTTAAGGCGCATCCGAATGCTACTAGGGACGCTGGCTCTTCATCCTCTTCCACTCCTCCTGCCACGGGGGGCGCGCAGGATGACAAGTCGAGCAACGGGGCGGATCTTCAAAAAAAGTTGCTGGAGTCTGCGGAGGCCTTCAATACGGCTACTAGCACTGCATTGTTACCTGTGGGCTGGAAACACCCGGTAACAAATTGGAAGATTGTATGGGGAGACTTTGAGAATTCAAAGGCACCCCGATGGAGTCGAGAATGGTGGGATGCCTTCGATAAAGATTTCGGGTCTGGGCTGCGGATATTGTTGCCGTTGCTGGCCGGTTGGTTTATTACGGCTTGTGCGATCTCACTGGGCGCACCGTTCTGGTTCGATATGTTGAACAAGATTATGGTCGTCCGAAGCACGATCAAGCCGCAGGAGAAGAGTCAGCCCGAGGCATCAAAGGACAAGACGCCACCAACGAAATCCTGACGCTATGAAGAAAGGCAATCGTTAGTGGCCTGCGGCTTCTTCCGGGAAGAGGCGGATGTCGTCGACGTTGCGGTAGTGTTCGGCGAAGTCCATGCCGTAACCGATGACGAACTGGTTGGGGATCTTGAATCCTATGTAGTCGGCTTCGATTGGTACGAGGCGGCGGTCCGGCTTGTCGAGACAGGTAGCGATCTTGAGTGAGGCGGGTTTGTGCTGGAGCATCAGGCCGCGGAGATAGCTCAGGGTGAGTCCGGTGTCGAGGATGTCTTCGACGATAATGACGTGCTTGCGCTCGATGGGATTGTCGATATCTTTGATAAGCTTGACGGCTCCCGAAGAGACGCGGGCGCGGCCGTAGCTGGAGACGGCGACGAAGTCGAAGGTGGCGTCGACCGTGATAGCCCGCGCGAGATCGGAGAGAAAGATCGCAGCGCCCTTCAGGACGCCGATGAGAACGATGGTCTGGCCGGCGTAGTCGGCGGAGATCTGCTGACCGAGGGCTTGGACTCGATCGGCGATCTGAGATTTGGAGTAGAGAATGGGCATTCCGGAGGCGTCGGGAAACACAGGTGTGCTGGCTGGTGAACTCATTGGCATAAGGGATAGCGTAGCGCGATTGGGGGGCGGAGGGAAAGGCCGCTATACTTGATAGAAGCGAGGATTATGTTTCCCTATATCGATATTGGCCCGGTGCACCTGGGTACGTTCGGGTTATTGCTGTGGCTGGCTGCGGTGGCAGCGACGGTTGTGCTGCATAAGAACTTTGTTCGCAACGGTATAGACGCGGATGCGTTAAGCGTGGTGGCGTTTGTCGTGATCGCCGGAGTGATTGGGGCGAAGACTTGGCACGAGCTTCAGAATGTAGCGGACCTTAAGTATGCACTGAAGACGATCGGAGCGCCGGGGTGGAAGCATCCGTTCGACATAGCGATGGAGTTTCTGCACTGGTTTCAGGCTGGGTTTGCGTGGTTCGGTGGGATGCTGGCGGGAATTGCCATGCTGATGTGGCAGGGACAGCACGCGAGATTTAGGGGAGCGCTTGAAGGAACGCAGGGCAGAAGAGCGGGAGCGTTTCGGATGTTGGATCTGGCAGCCCCTGCGGCAGCGATTGGGTATGGTGTGGGGCGGATTGGATGCCTGACCTCGGGCGATGGGGACTATGGGATCAATACAACGCTTCCATGGGGAGTGCACATGGCGAAGAATGCGCTGGTGCCACCGACTCCGCCGGATGCATTGGTGCAACCTACGCCTGTGTATGAATTGCTGTTTGCGTTGGTGCTTGGATGGTGGCTTTGGCAGCGCGGAAAAAAGAATCTTCCCGTGAGCGTACTTACAGGTGAGTACCTCGTCCTTAGCGGGATCGGGCGGGTTCTCGTAGAGTTTGTTCGGATCAATCCGCGACTTTACTTTGGGCATACGATGAGCAATGCCCAGGTTGCTGCGTTTGGCTCGGTTGTGGTGGGAGCAGTACTGATCGCGGTCGCTCGGGCGAAGAATGTGCAATGGGCGCCGGAGCTGTCGAGCGAATCGGCCGCGTAAAGTTAGTTCATGACGGAGAGAAAGTTAGTCCGCAGATGAGTTAATCTCTGCGGACTAACTGTTGAGACTGCGAGTTATCTCGACATCTCTTTGCGAAGCGGCTCTTGCGGGGCCGCGAAGAATGCAGTCGAGATAAGGCCGCCGATGATTGCTCCGAGGATGGGGGCCACCCAGAAGAGCCAAAGCTGGCTTAGAGCCCATCCACCCGCGAAGATTGCAGGGCCCGTGCTGCGCGCCGGGTTGACCGAGGTATTCGTGACAGGAATGCTGATGAGATGAATCAGAGTGAGGCAGAGCCCGATCGCAATGGGGGCAAAACCTTTGGGCGCGCGCTCGTCGGTGGCGCCCAGAATAACGAGCAGGAAGAACGCGGTGAGGACCACTTCGATGAGAAAACAGGCGATCAATGAGTAGTGTTCAGGGGAGTGGTCCGCGTAACCGTTCGAGGCGAATCCGCCTGCGAGCGAGAAGGTGGAGTTGCCGCTTGCGATGACGTAGAGAACACCCGAGGCCGCGATGGCTCCGAGGACCTGCGCGATGATGTAGGCGGGGAGCTCGGACATCGGAAATCGTTTGGCGGTGACGAGTCCGATTGAGACTGCCGGATTGAGATGGCAACCAGAGACATGGCCAATGGCGAAGGCCATCGTGAGGACCGTCAGACCGAAGGCGAGCGCTACGCCGACGTATCCGATGCCAAGATGAACGCCGGCGGCGAGAACGGCACTGCCGCAACCGCCGAAGACCAGCCAGAAGGTACCGAAAAATTCGGCGATTGCACGTTTGGAGAGGTTCATAGGATCACCTGCTCTTTCCGATGATTTTTTTTCTGTGCACCAGCACGACTGCGGATTGGGCCCGCGTGCTACAGCGAATTGAACATCGGTGCTACGCGCGATAAGGAGCGCATGATTTTCGCGTAGCGGAATCGTAGCACGAGGAGGATGCTGGCGGTTGAACGTCGTTTTCGAGGAAGCAAAACTGACAGATTTTACAGTTGTTTTAGGTAGGCTTTTGCGGCAGCGAGTTCGGGGAAGAGACGCTCTTCGGCCTGAAACTCGGGAGAGTGCACGCAGCGGCGGCCGGCTTTGACGCGTACCGGATGTTTGAGGTGGAGCATCTCGTGGTAGAGAAGGTATTCGACAGCGCAGCGAGGAGTGTCGGGACGATCGAAGACGCGGCTTACGACAATCGTGTTGTGTGCGGCGTCGTAGTGACCCAGCATGCGGCGGGCGTGATGAGCGGACCAGGTCAAAGTAGGGCGGCCGAGGAGTCCATGAAAGAAACCCTTGTTGAGCGAATCGAAGATTTCGTCGAGATCAAAGTGATGCCCGACCGGCGTGAGAATGCGTTTGCGGCCTCGAGTCTGGCGAATGTGCTCGGCCTGTTTCGAAACGGCCTCGGACGAAACGTGACGGCGGTAGCGGTCAGCGTGGAGCCGGGCGATCGGTTTTTTGTAAAGTTTGGCGAGAAGGATGTGTGCGATGGCGTGATGGACTGACTCGAGGGCGTGCTCGAGCAGATCGGAGAGACGCACGTGGAGACGGCCTTCACGGAGACGGATGGTGGTATTGAGCGAAGTGAAGCGGCGAAAGCGAATATCCAGTGCGGGGATCGGTGCACGAGGGCGGAGTTCGCGGTACTCATGCTCGAAGATGGAGACGAGGGACGTGGGGGTGGGGATTGCTTTGATGCGTGGTCTCTTCGCTTTCGGAGTTGACTCGGAAGTCTCAAGTGTAGGGGCGGGATCTCATGGAAGAGTGTCGGGGGCGGAGCAGGGGACGGCGAAAAGATCTGCAGAAACTGGCGCAGAGCGGAGGGGCCGGAATGCTTCGGTGTGGTCAGGGTTATTCCTTGCTGTGGAGAGTCTTGGTACAGGATTGATTTTATAAGAGAGTGCGCCGTGGGAAGGCGATCGTCGTGGGTCGAATCCAGGAAGATACAGTTGTATTGTAAAACGCAATTCTTTGGGTGTCAGCGGGGATCGACCAAGCCCATGGCAATCATTCCGAGGGCGGTGATGCTGGGGAGGAAGAAGTAGTCTCCGCCGCGGAGTTCGACGAAGTTGGGCAGGTGGCTGCAGACGAAGGGTGGGTTGGTGGGGGTGGTGTCTCCCTGGACGACGTATTTGCCGTCGCCGCCGTGGTTGCCGAGGAGGATGTCTTTGTCGTTGCCGAGGTGCGCGTCGTTGCCGTAGTTGATCCATTGCTGCTGGACGAACTCGAACTGGCGCGAGAGGCTTGCGTTGAGAGCGATGAAGATGACGCCACGGTCGTCGGCATCGGAGACGGGCTGGTCTTCGGGGACGAGCCGTGCCATAGGGCAGGCCTCGACGTGTGATGCGGCGGCGATTGACGAGGCGGCCTTCGAAGCCGAAGGCATCGCGGGGATGCACGCGGCGAACGTGTGCGCCGACAGGGCAGCGAGTGCCTGTCGGCGTCCTTGCGCGTACGTGAAGTTGGTGCTGCGGTTCGGGTCCTGCGTGATGGCTGGGTCGGGGTGGTCGGGCGAGAGTTCGATGGGCGTGCCGTCTCGCCAGCGGCCGATGAATTTTGCGGCGAGTTTTTCTTTCGCCTCCGGCGCTAGAGGGCGGCCTGCTGTATCGAGGAAGGCGCGGAAGGTGCGCGACGTTCTGATGGAGCTTGCGATAGACCATGAAGGTTCCGTTGCCGGCGAGGAGATGGGGCACGGGGGCGGGAGGCAGCTCGCCGGCCTCATCGGCGTAACCGAGGAGAAGTTCTCCGGTGGCGAGGGGCTCCATGTGCCGTCGGGCATGAGTTTGCCCTGTCCGGGTTGTGAGTCTGCGATCGACGCCGAGGTAATCGGGGTTGCCGAAGCCATCGGTGAAGCCGAAGTGTTCCTTGTGGCAGACCTTGACCGTCGATGACGATCGCGGCTGCGTCCTGAGAGGCGAGCGAGTTGGACGCCGCCGGTTTCGTTGCATGAGCGATTGCAGTTGTGCGGTGCGGGCCTCGAGCGCGTCGGTCGAGACCGCATTGATGCCGAGCCAGGCGTGAACGCGATCGTCGCGCCAGACGTGCGTCCCAATGCTCGGGATCGTTGCGGCCGGTGTCGCCGAGGATGGCGGCGCGATCCTTCATGCCCTGCTGGAACTCGACGGGGAAGCTGATGAGAGTGGCTGGGGGAAGATCGAGTGCGACGAGTCCGCGATGGGTGAAGGCGATGTTGACGGTGCTGTCGGTTTTCCGTTGTCCCAGATGCTGGCCGGTCGTGATCTGGGGAAGGAGGCGGAAGATAAGTGCGATGCACTTGGGCGATCATCGAAGTGCAGGAAGAGATGGCGAGCGAAGGGCAGGTTGTAGCCGCGCAGGACGAAGCCCTGAATGTCGGTCTCATTTAGCTTACTCATTTTTGCCGCCAGTCTTGATGTCCCGAGTGCGGCGCCATGATGCCGGCGTTTGGAATGGGACAGGATTTCAGTGCGGCAAGGAATTGCCTGAACTCGGACTGAAGTGGCGCGGGGTTCATGCCCTGGTGGTTGGCAACGAAGTCCGCGACGGCTCGCTGTGTCTGAAGGGCGCGGAGAGTCTCGGGAAGCGACTTGTCGTTGACGGCGGCGAAGAAGAAGGTGGTTTCGAGCTGGCAGGCCTTCATGTAACTGAGGAAGGCGTCGAGATTGGTTGCGCCGGGATAGCCGGTGCAGTGGCTCCAGATGGCGTCGAGATGCTGAGGGATGGTCGTAGCCAGTGCCGGTGAGATAGCCGGTGCCATCGCCGTCGCAGTTGGTCTCGAAGATGAGGTACTTGGATTTCAGATGTTCTTCGCAGGCGGGCATTCCGACGTAGATGACGTCGTCCATGACGACGAGGCGGCAGAGGTGCGTGCCGGGAGCGATGGCGAAGGGGCTTCTCTCGTCGGTGGGCAGCGTTGCGAGGTACTTGCGGATCTGCAGATCGTGTGAGAGGGGTGACCTTCTCGTCGTCGACGATGGGCGAGAGAAGGTGAGCCCGTAGAGTTTGCCGTTCTGATTGCAGGCTTCCATTGTTGCTGGCCTTCCTTTAGCAGACGAGGGGGAGCTGCGCCGGTATTGCCGAGATGCGCCTGCACCTGAAGCATGAATTGCAGATAGGCTGCGGCGAATTGTTCGGGAGTGATCGGTCCGCGTGCTGGCTGAGTTGATCGAGAGAGGCCTGCTGGACGATGTGTGCGGCTTTGAGATCGTTCGCGGTGGCGTAAGGATAGGCGGTGTAGTAGTAGTCGGTGTCGAACTGGACCTGGCGATGTACTGCTTGAAGGGGGTTACGGGGACCGAGCCGGGAAACTTCTCGCTCCAGCGCCAGATGAGATTCAAGCCGGTGCTGAGGACCGCGGAGAAGGCGTCGATGTACTGGTTCCAGGTGCCATTGAAGTTGCTGAAGAAGAGGAGATAGTCGTATTTCAGACTCTCCTTTCTGCTGTCCGTTTGCGACGAAGGGAAGCGCGTTGCGGGGAATGATGACCCAGCGGGCGAACTCGATGAAGGAGAGGTTGATGAGGTCCTGCTGCTTGGACTTGACGTGCCAGAGGATGAAGAAGACGAGGCGAAGGATCGGGGTCTTCCAGGGCTTCATCGGCGTGACGCAGTTCATTGCGTAGACTTTGCCGTTGATGTTGCTCATAGTGGCTCCGATGCCTGTTGGCTGCTACGTGGGAGGTTGGTTCGCGCAAAGTTCGATGAATGCAGATTGGGGCCCGGGGAGTGAGATGAATTATGCCAGAAAGGCGTGGGGCAGGCACAGAATCTTGTGGCGCTTTGCGAAGAACACCGTATGCGGTCCGGGTTCAGCGAAACATTTGCGGGGTGCGGGGGACTTCGCGGGCTGGGATATTTTCGGGTTCTTTGGCGGGTGGGTGGGCGGCGAACCAGGTCTTCTGGTCTTCGACGAGCTGGGTGGCTTCTTCGCGGATGTCGCGGATGGCTTCGAGAGCCAGCTTGCGGGAGAGGTCGTAGGCTGCGTTCTCGGGTGGCTGCTTGAGGTTGGAGGCCCAGCGCTCGGTGGCATCGAGGAGCTTGGGCAGGGATTTGCGGATGTCGCGGTGGTGGGGGCCGTAGTCGTCGAGATTGTCGTTGAGCTCGTCGGCGATGGAGGTGAACTGCTCGAGCAGGTCGTGGGTGTCCTGCTCGCGGCCGGGCTTGCGTGGGTGGGCGTAGAGATCCTGGATGGCTTTGTTGCGGGTGTCGAGGAACTTGATGAAGACGAGGACGCGATCGTTGGGGAAGTAGGCGGACTCGCGGAGCTGCTCGATCTCGCCTTCGGAGAGAGCGTTGTCGTTCGCTGAGCGTGCAGGGGCAGAGCAAGAGCGAGGAGGGCGAGCGGCGAGGGGGATGCCGGCGGAGCATGCGTCCTAGTGTTTCATGACTTCGGCCAGAAGCTCGTTCGTGGACCTGGTCGAGCTGCTTGAGGGTCGCCTGCAGGGTGGGGCGGTCCTCGTTGGAGGCGTGGTGCAGGTACTCCGTCAGCCTGTAGGTGGTGTGGTGCAGCAGCATCTCGGCGTTCTTGATGCGCTTGGCTGTTGCTGGCCAGATCAATGTGGATGAGCTGGGCGTAGTGATTGACCTTCTTGAGTGTGGCGCTTGCCTCGTCGATGTCGCCGTTGACCATCTGCCTTGCCTGCGATCTCGGTCATGGTGTGGACGAGTTCGGTGTAGAGGAAGCACTGGTCGCGGGGACCGGCCTGCTGAGCGCGAAGTTCGAGCTGGGCTAAGAGCCTGCGCGTCGGGAAGATTTTCGTCGATGTTGGAGGAGGCTTGGGCAGGGAGGCAGAAGCACAGCGACAACGACAAGGGGAGAAGAAGAACGGTGAGACGAAGGTTAATTTCATAACGCACCTCGGAGGGAGCGTGCTGCTACTTCGTATGTTCAAGAGCGATGAGGCGGTGGCGGGCCTCCCACTCTTCGTTCGGAAACTGGCCGTTTGCCACGGATAAAAACTGCTTGTACAGGTCGGTCGCCTGTTTGGTCTGGTGCAGCTTGTCGTGAGCCGTTGCTTCGAGAAACAACGAACTCGGCGAGTTGGGAAGTACTGTAGCACGTATAGATAACGCTTGCAACGTCGCTTTCGGGTCATCGTTGGCGGACGCGGCAAAAGCGAGGTGGCTGGCGGCGTTGCCGAGGTCTTCTTTGGAGGGGAATGCGTCAGGATTGGCGATGGCTCGCTGGAGGAGGGCCTCGGCTTCGGCGTAGCGTTTGAGGTGAATAAGGGCGTCGGCGCTGTCGTCGAGGAGGGTGGGGTCGTGCGGGGCGGCGGCTGAGAGCGCGGCGTAGAGGGGCAGGGCTTTGTCGTACTGCTGATTGCGAGTGTAGAGGCGGGCGAGCAGGCGGGTGACTGCGGCGTCTTCCGGATGGGCGGTGTGGAGCTTTTCGGCGATCGGGAGTGCCTGTTCGGGTTTGTTCTGGCGGTCGTAGAGGCTGGCGAGCTGGGCGTTGAGGGTGGGGTTGTCGGGGTCTTTGGCGAGCGCGTCGGTGAGAAGAGTTTCGGCCTGGTCGGGTTTCTGTTGATGCAGCAGTAGATGGGTGAGGGCGGCGGTGGCGTCGTGGTTTTGTGGGTCGGCGGCGAGGAGGCGGCGGTAGGCGGCTTCGGCGGCGGCAGTGTCGCCGGAGGCTTCGGCGAATTCGCCGGAGAGAAGGATGTCGTCGGGGGTTTCGGGGGAGAGTTTGATGGCCTGGAGTAGCTCATCGCTGGCGGTGGCGGGGTTTGCGGTCTGGTCGAGACGGGCGAGGGCGCGGTAGGCCCGGGCTTTGAGGGCGGGATTGTCGGTGGGGAGGGTGGTGGCCTTGAGAAGCTCGGTGCGGGCTTCGGTGCGGCGGTCGTTGCGGGCGAGGAGGAGACCGAGGGCGACGTGCGGGTCGGGAAAGTTAGGGTCGGCGGTGATGGCTCGACGATAGGTAGCCTCGGCACCGGTGGTCTGGTCGAGCGCCTCCTGGGTGAAGGCGAGGTTGTAGAGGATCGGCGCGTTGTTGGGATTCTTTTCGGCGAGCGTAGTGAGGAGTTTGAGGGCGGTGGCGTAGTCCTGTTTGGCGAGGGCTTCGTTGGCCTCGGTCTGGAGCGGGTCGGATTGGGGCTGGGTGGCGTCGGTTGTGCCGGCGGGAAGCTGGGCGTGAGTTGGCAGGGACGCGAGAAGAGTTGTGGAAAAGATCAGCAGCAGGAGGGACTTCAGGAGGCTTCGGGAATCCAGCGAACGGGTGATGGCAATGTGTTGTCTCATCGGCGTTGGTTAGACCCCCCTCCCCGTCTTAAAGTGTGCAAAGTCTTCCAAAAAATAGACTTAAGTCTGGACTTCCAGTGTGACATTAAGTGCCGAAGCCCGACCTGAAATGGCCGGGCTTCGATTTCTTTTCCTGATTAAAGGATAACAGGCGTGTCAAGAGAAAGACTTGTGGAAGAACCGTCTGCCGTCGATCCCGAAGCGCCCCTTTTAGGAGACGACAAGCGTGTTTACCGTTACTAATTCGAAATTTCAGTCAAAAGCATCAGCTTCCCCGGGGAGTGACATGCCCAGTTGTCACCAATTGACCAGCGAAGTTGCCGAAAACGCGACTTTTCAGGCCTTGGGACTAGGAATCTATTGGATGGTAACGGTGAATGTAGTGGTGTGGATGGTTGCGCCGCTAGTAGCGGTGACGGTGAGTGGGTAGGTTCCGGCGGTGGGGTAGAGGGTTTGGGGACCGGCGGACCCGCCATAGCCGGTGGAACCTCCGCAGGCGACGACGGAGACCAGGCTGGCAAGGAGGCTGACGGCGAGGAAGAGCGAGCCTCCGCAAATGAGGTGGCGCGGCCTTGCGGTGGCGCTCCCAACTCTGCGACGGCGGGCGGAGACTAGAGCGAGTAGACCGAGGGGCAGGGTTCCAGCGACGATGGGGGTGGACGCGCCGGGATTCAAGGGAGACCGACCGGGTGTCAAAGATGCGGACTGGACGCTGGTCTGGAGGGTGAGGGCGGCTGTGGCGGCGGCACCGGCAGAGGTGACGCTGGGGGAAGAAATCGAGCACGTGGAGTTGGTGGGCGCACCCGTGCAGGTAAGGGAGGTCGCGGCCGAGAAGCCATTGAGGGGGGTAAGGGAGATGGTGGTGGTGGCGGCGGAGCCGTGGGTGACGATAGCAGTGGTGGAGGATAGCGACAGGGAAAAGTCGGGGGCGCCGATGATGGTGAGCGTGGTTGGGGCGGAAGTCTGCGATTGCCCTTCGTAATTGCCGGGGTAGCTGACCTGGATGGTGTGAGACCCCACTGCAAGAGTGGAGGTGGTGAACGAGGCGATACCGTTGACCAGTGTCGAGGTGACGATGTCCTTGCCCGAATCGATAAACGTGACGGAGCCGACCGGCGTTCCATAGCTTCCAGTCAGGGTCGCGCGCAACGTGACTGCCTGGCCGAATGTGGCGGGGTTGGGGGTGACTGTCAGCTGGATAGTTGTCGATTGGTTCGGGAGGATATTCAGAACCGGACCTGCGGACTGGCTGGGAGCATAGAGAGAGTCACCGTGGAAGACGGCGACGGGTCCGTGAACGCCGGCAGGGATGGAGCTCGTGGTGAAGGTCGCGGTATCGGCCACGAGCGGCAGGGTAGCGATGACCTTATAGGGTGGAAAGCCGACGAAATCGAGGAGATCGACCGAGCCGACGGGCTGACCGCTGGAGGCTATTTCCGTAACGGTGAATGTGATCGGAATACCGGACTGGATGTTACCCGACGGGGAGGCGGTAAGGTCAGTGGCTGTCTGCAGCGTCGGAGCAATTACCTGGGTGTTGTGCAGGAAAATCTGGGTGGTGTTCTGGCCGTACTCAGTGGTAACGAGGTCATTGAGACCGTCGCCATCAAGGTCGGTGAGGACGGTTGCGGAGTTACCCCAGGCAGGAGCCGTGAGTCCTTCGAGCAGCGAAGTGGGCGCGAGGAAAGTGCCGTCGCCTTTGCCGGGGAAGATGAGGAATGTGTTTCCCCCATCGGTGGCGATGACATCGGGAGTCCCGTCGCCGTCGACGTCTCCGACGGCTACGGTGTATAGGTAGGTCAGGTTCCCGGGCGCTGTGGTGTTCTGGGGCGCGAGTAACTGGCCGGGATGGGCGGGATCTCCAAGGTATACGGAGAAGTAGCTACCCTTACCTGAGACCACGACGTCCGGGAGGCCGTCGTGGTTGAGATCCTGCACCGCGATGCTGTATATCTGGGCGGGCGGGCTAAAAACGCAGGAGCGAGAAACTGCCCGGGATGGGCTGGATCGGCCAGGAAGACGAGAAACTCCCACGTGTCGTCGTCTGCCGTCGTGTTGCCGTTATACGATGGCGCGCAACGCACGACAAGATCCGGAAAGCCGTCGCCGTTCATGTCTGCGGTATTGAGATCAACGACGTCGTAGCCGGAAAACGATGAACTGGTGACGCTGGTGGGGAAGGTGCCGGGTGCGGACTGCTGGTTGAGCGCAACGGTGATGTTGCTGGGGTTGGTGAAGAGTGCATTTCCCTGGATGTAGGCTATGTCGGGCAGGCCGTCGTGATTGAAGTCTGCGATGGCGATGGGAGTTCCTTTGTCAGGGATGAGTTCGGTTGGCGCAAGAAAGGTGCCGGGTGCCGCGGGATTGTTACGGAAGAACACGGTATAGTTGTCGCCTCCCCCTGTAACGATGAGATCGACAAGACCGTCGGCGTCGAGATCGGCGGCGAGCACGCGGATGAAGGTGCTGTCGTTGTTGGACGTAATCGGCAAGTTGGTGGGGGGAAGAAAATGGCCGGGTTTGTCGGCGAGCGAGACGGCCAGGGCATTGGGGTAGCCTTGCACGCTGGCGATGTCGGGGATGCCGTCGTTGTTGAAGTCGGCGACCACGACGTCCGCGAGCACGTTATAGTTGCCGTTGACGGAGAAGTCGATCGTCTGAGCGTAGCGAAGGGCGCTGGTGGAGGTGTAGGTCCCGGGGGTGACGGTGAGCGCGACGGGGGAACTGTTGGCGGCGGCGTCCGCGGTGGTGGCGTGAAAGGCAGCGGTGAGTTGGTGGCTTCCGGGCGCAAAGATGTGGCGCAGGATGGCTGTCCCCGGCGTGAAGCCGGACCCGGAGGTGCTAACGAGTTGGAGGGTCTGAACTTTCTGGGTGCCGTCGAGAATATCGACCATGCCGAAGCGAATGGGACCGGCTGAGTCGGCGACAGTGACCGTGGCAGTGGTGGGGGTGGCAGCGGGCTGGGTGGGAGAGTTGAGCGCGAGCGAGATGGTGACGGGGCTCTGGGCGGCAGCGATGGCGCAAAGAGAAATAAGGAAGAAAGATATGGTCAAAGCGGGAAAACAAAGCAAAGCAGAAAAGCGCATCGTACAAAGAACTCCCATGGGAAAGCGATCAATTTTGTCCTCGGCGAGTCTACCTCTAGTTTGTCAATACGGAAAGCCTTATTGGCTCAGAGCTATTTCCCGAAAAACGAGGTTATCGGCAACTTCAACCGGACTTGCCGAAAATGCGACTGTGAGGGCAGTTCGCGAGCCTTGTCAAATGTGCGCTAGAAATCCCGGATGCCCCTAGGGCCGGCAATAGCCGTCTTCCGCCATGTGCTTTCCCATCTCGGCATACATTGCGTTATTTCGCGGCTGCCAAGTCTGCAGACCGTCTACGTAGCGGTTGTACATACAGAATGCGGCCGCGATCAGTACCGTGTCATGGATGTCCAGGTCGGTAGCGCCGCGCTGCCTCGCTTCCTCTATGAGCTGTGTCGTCACTCGCTTGCCGTCGATCTGAACCTGTTCCGCGATCGCCAGCAGCGCCTTCAGCTTCTCAGGGATTGGGGCAGTACGGTAGTCGCGGCAGACTGCCTCTACGGAATCAGTTTCTCCGCCATTGAGATGGCTGGCGGCGGCGGCGTGGCTGGTCTGGCAGAAGTAGCATGTGTTTCTCGAAGACACGAAAGCAGCGACCAGCTCGCGGTCCCGCGAACTGAAGCCGTCGTTGCCTGAGATGTGTAGCAGAACGTGCGCGAGCTCACGCATCGGTCGGGCAGTCTCGGGACGGAACGCAAAGCCGGCAGTGATTCCCGGCATATCTTCGGCTAGAGCGATGTGTGGCATGGTTATTCCTCCAACGAGATACTGGCCACGGCCAGTGTGTGATTCATTTCGTGATAAGAATTGCGATCGCGGCGCAGCAAGAGACTAATCGCCGCGGCGAGCAACGTGGTGAAGGCAAGACCTACGATGCATCTGGGTTGATAGGATCCGGCTCGATCATAAAAGTGTCCAACAACAATCGGACCCGTTGCGCCTCCGATTGCGTAAGCGGTCCACGTAAGACCATAGAGGACCGAGAAGTGTTTCCGCCCGAAGTAGCCAGCGAGTAAGTAGGGTGCGACGTCTGCCTCGCTTCCAAGTCCGACACCGAGCAGAGCCGCCCCAATCAGTGCACTGGCCGACGTGCCCGCGAATGCAAGGATGAGTGTGCCGGCGGCGGAAAGTAGGAGGATCACCGTCTGGATCCTTTGCGCGGGAAACCGGTCGATCAGAAAGCCGGTACACAGTCGGCCGATAATGCCCGCTCCACCGCGTACCGAGAGAGCAATAGCTGCGGCCTGCACCGTGACGCCGTGTTCCGACAGCATGGCAGCGAGATTCGTTACCAGGCCGTTTTCACCGAAGGCCGAAAGCATGATAATCAGGGCGAGGATCCAAAAGGGCGAAGTGCGGAGGGCCGCGATGACGGTCACGCCGGACATCAAGCTCTCGTCTTCGTGCTGTGGCGTTGATCGATTACGCACCAGGAGCGCGGTGAGCGGAAGACCAAGCAACGCGAGGCCGCCCAGCATGAGATACGCGTTGCGCCAGCCGTGATGATCGATCACCCACTGCGTGAGAGGCGGAATCAGAATGGAACCCACGCCGCTGCCGGTGAGGATAAGAGCGAGTGCAAGGCCTCGCCGGCTTCGAAACCACGTGAGGATGGTGCGCGTGTAGGCGAATTGGGCCGTACCGTTAGCGACCAGTCCAAGAACGAAGTAAGTCAGATAGAAGCGTTGGATGCTCGGTCCGAGTCTGCTGAGCGATGCCAATGCCAGCGCGAACACCAGGATCGCGGGAAGGATGATCCGGCGCGGTGCGAACCGGTCGAGCAGAACGCCAATGCCAGGAGAGACAACCGCAACCGTAATGGCAGCCAGGGCGAAGGTTCCAGAGATGGCTTCACGCTGCCAGCCAAAGGCCGCGTGCAGCGGGTTCAGAAAGAGGCTGAAGGTGTAGGGCACGATGGGAGCAAAGCTCACCATCACTCCAATAAATGCGGCCACGGCCACTTGCCAGCCGGTGTAGTGGATGGAGGATTCTTCATCGACCAAAGCCGCCGCCGCAAAGTTGCTCATCGACGACCACCCTGATGCAGAACTAGCACAGGACCGCCGACGCTTGGCTGCTCTTGCAGTTCCGATTTGTCTCCGGATACTGCGAGAAGGCCCTGTGACGGAAGTCCGAACGAGTTCACTACCCGATTGAAGCAGGCGAACAGAGCGGTCAGATGAATCGCCTCCGCGATCTGCAGGTCGGTCCAGCTGGTAGCGCGAAGATGTTCCACATCCTCTGGCGAGATGGCGCTTGAGTCCGCTGTGATCTTCTTCACAAACTCAAGCAGCGCTTGGTGTGCCGGGCTCAGCGACGCGGAGTGAAGATCGCACGTCTTCGCCGCCTCAAGCAATTCCGAAGAGCCGCCAATCATCCTCAAAAAGTGTCCGTGGCTATCCGCACAGTATTCACATTGGTTTTGCGAGGACACGAAAGTGGCGATCATCTCCTTGTTCGCTCGACCAAGAGCACCTTGCGAGAACAACATCGTCTCCGCAAGCCCCATCATGTGTTCGAGCAGCGGAGGGTGAGTCGCGAAGCACTGCAGGATAGCGGGCACTTCCGGCCGGCCGAAGTTCTTCCGGAACTGTGCGTAGAGTTGCTTTACTGGGGCGGGAGCCTCTGCCTCACCAACCACGGGCAGGTTCTTCGATTCGACAAACGGCATGGTTAGAGATCCAATCGCATAGCGAAGTTGAAACGAATGTGGACCGCCAACCCTGGAAGAGTCCGCGGCAGGCGAACGACATAGAAGGCTCACCGATTCTTACGAATGCGACGAAGACCTGTCATCCACCTTTAGATTTAGAAAAACTTCCATCTGTTCCCATGCCTCCGTGGTCGCGTATGCTTTCCCGACAAGGAAGATCAGGAGCACCTATGCCACACATCAAATTACCTGAAGGTTTGCAAGGAATTCGCAGCGCCATGGCTTTTCGTCCCGAAACGGCAAAACCTCTCAACGAGCTTGCGGAGGCTCTGCTGCATGCGCCCAACTCGCTTCCACAAGGCGACCGCGAACTCATCGCCACCTCCGTCTCCCATCTGAACGACTGCTACTTCTGCCAGACCGTTCACGGCTCCATCGCGGCAGCTTGTCTCAACGATGATCATGAACTCGTGAAGCGAGTGAAGGCCGACTTCCACGTCGCCGACATCTCTGACAAGTTGAAGGCGCTCCTCGTCATCGCAGCCAAGGTGCAGAAGGGTGGAAAGCACGTGACCACCGCCGACGTAGACGCTGCTCGCGGTGAAGGCGCCACCGACATGGAAATCCACGACACCGTCCTCATCGCCGCAGCCTTCTGCATGTACAACCGCTACGTCGATGGCCTGGATACCTGGCAGCCGCGCAACGAAGAGCTCTACCGGGAACGCGGCAAAAAGACGGCGCGGGAAGGCTACGTTTCCATGAGCCGCGAATATCTCGGCCAGCCTGTCCCGGCAGAAAACTGAAACATTGACCTTTGCATAGAATGAACGACTCTCGCGCCTTCCAACGGCCCCACATGTCGATCCGCTGCTCAGTGGAAAGCCTGTCCCGTCTTCCTTGTGCCATAAACACCACCTTTAGAAAATGAATTCATATCAGATGGTGTTGCATCGACCGGTTGAGCCCGCCGGGGTTATCGGAAAGTTCACTGTCTCGAAACGCCAGGGCAGTCGAACTTGACATGGAGCCTCAATGGGTCGCTGTCTGCCCAAGAACAATCCGTGCGAATTGGTCAATGCTCGTGAGTTTTATCCCAAACTCCTGCTGGATCGACGTCATGTTCATTGCGTCCCCAGCTGAATAAGCTAACATCAGGGCGGCGAAGCTCTTCTGCATCGAATCCGTTGCTCCCTCAAACTGCGCGCGTAGCGCCGCCTCGGGGATATGCTCGAGCTTGAACGGCTTGCCACCAATCTCTTCGAAACGCGCAACGACCTCGAGTGGGCTCAGCGCGGCGGGGCCGCCAAATTCGATAGTCCTGCGCTCTGCTGCCGGATGCCGCAGAGCAAGAACGCACATTTCGGCGACGTCCAGGAACGAGACCCAACTCACGGGGCTGGTCCCGGGTCCATAGATGCGAGCAGAAGCATTCAAGTAATCGAATCCGAGCGCCGGGCTCAGCCATACTTCCATGAACCAACTAGCCTGGATCGTAGTAAAGTTCAGGTCGGTGATCGCATGTTCGACATGCGCTTTTGCGTCAACCAGCGGGGAGGAGATACCGGCCGGACGGCGAAAGGAGACAAAAATGAACCGACTGATACCAGCAGATTTTGCCGCTTCCACGAGGTGCAGTTGTCCCGTGTCATCGACCGACTCAATCGAGTCTCCTGCCTGCCGGGAGAGAGTCGAGGACGCCGTCGAGATGACCGCATTCACACCGCGACAGGCGGCAGCTAGCGAGTCGGGATCTTTGAGGTCGCCAACGCATACCTCCGCGCCGCATTTCCGGAGAAGTGCCACCTTTTCTGCCGAACTTGTCGTGCGAACCAGCGCTCTAAATTTTTCGCCCCGACTCGATAGTCTTTGGCAAATCTCGCTCCCTACCATGCCGGTGGCACCAACAACGAGAATCATGTCAGTTCTCCCAAGAACACAGCCTACGCCGGATTCCGAACTCGAGTGTGGAAATATGCGGGTCGGCGCGCCGGAGAGGAAATCTAAATTGTTGGCCGTCTCTCTCTTTTTTCACAGAAGTTCCCTGGAAACGGGTTTATCGGAAACAACAACCGAACTTTCCGAAAATGCGACTTTCCGGGAATTGTCCGGGTAGCCGGTTATTCGGCCATTTGTCCAAAACACAGATCGATCGGAATAGCTCGATGAGCGCATTGCCCTGTTAGCGCCAAATGAGAATCGAAGTTGCCGAAAATGCCGACTTCAAATCCCAAGCCCCGCAATTACTGCAGCTTCGCGTACTCTGCTTTCGCTTGTATCAGGATAGGTAGGTCGAGGTCTGCGTCTTTCCAGATCGTCAGGAAATCCTGATATGCGGCGCGGGCTTTGGTGGTATCGCCCTGTATGGTGTAAGCCCGCGCCAGGCCCAGGCGGGCCAGTTGACCCCAGGGCTTGTTCCTCACCAGTCCGCGATGGTCGACGAACTTCTGAAACTCTGCTGCTGCCCGGGTACCATCACGAAGCATGAGATAGGCTTCTCCACGCAAATAAGCGGGCAGCAAGCTGTTCGTCAGTTCCAAGTCGCCGACAACCTGCAGGAGTTCGATCGCCCGGCTCGGGTCCTTGCGCTGCATCGCGACACTCGCCCGGATCACAGGCAGCCAATACCTCTGGACCATGGTGTTCACCGGAAAACTCTTGTCGAGTTCGTCCGCCAGCTTCTCCGCTGCTGCCGTATCGCCTGCCCGGGCCAATGCCACCGCAGCGATCTCCTGCACCTCGCGGTTTGGCGCCAGCTTCATCGCTGCACGGACATCGGCGAGGCCCTGCTCGCGGTTGCCCGAGTTCACCTCGAAGAGCGCTATCGCTACCTGATAACCTGCGGCGGTCTCTCTCGCCGTCATTCCGCTCGGCTGAATCCATCGCCCGTCGAGTCAGTTCACGTGAGTTCTTCAACCTCCCGTACCAGGCCTCGGTGTCCGCCTGCGCGGCCAGCATAACGTCTTCGTCGCCTCGTTTTCCCGTGACGGACGAAGCCAACTGCGCCATCTGTGCCTCATCGCCTTTCAGAAATGCCAACAGGTAACGAGACTTGGCCCACCCCTCAGCGGCCAACTTGCGCCTCTCGGCCTCCTTGTACATCGCCTCCGCCTCATCCAGCCGGTTAAGGTTCACATAATCGGCGCCGAGGTTCTGGTAGATGATCCATGCGTCCGGCGCCAGACGCAGCGCCTCGCGACCCTCCTCCAATGCCTTTTCCGAGGTTTCCGGTTCTTCTGTAAAGAATGTCCAGGACGATGAAAGGCCCGCACGTCCCTCGGATAGGTCTGCTGCCACAGCTCGAGTACCGGCACTGCCTTGTCCAACTCTCCGGTCCCGTTCTGGTAGTAGCTTGTCTCGATGTGAAGGCGTTCGAGATCGCTCACCTTCTCCCGCAGTTCGTATGCCCTGCGGATATTTTCCGCAGCCCGCTCCGGCTCGCGGTTGTCGTCGTACACGACCGACATCCACATGTAGGCCGTCGCAAACTTCGGGTCGAGTTCCACCGCACGCTTGAAGAAGGGCAGAGCCGCGCTCGGCTGTCCTTCGGACAACTTCCTCGTTCCCAGGCTATAGGCTTTCAAGGCTTCGAGTGACGGCGTCGTCGCCTCCGCGAGCGGAGTATCGTACTTTTCGACGGTGGTGAGCGATTCGCCGACCCGGGTTCTGAATTTCTTGGCAATCTGACCTAGAGCACCCAGCACATCTTCCTTTCTCGCCGCCTGTATCTGCTCCTCAGCGAGCACCTTTCCGCTGTGGCAATCCGTTGCACGCAACCCCAGTACGTACTGACTGCCAAGCGCTCGCAATCGAGCCATCCAGAACCGCCGTGCTCCCGTTTCGCTCACATATCTCCCGGGCAACCGCATGAGTAAGCCGCACATCGGCTGGCTGGCCCATCAACTTCAACACCTGCTGGATCCGCTCATCCGAGACGAGGCTCAGAAAGGGCGACTGCTCAAGCTGCACTGCCATGCCCTGCCTCAGGGTGCCGTCAAACACCTGGTCGCCGGTGGAGTTATCGAAGTCTGCGAGTACAACCGTGTCTTTTTCGGTGAGGATCTTTTTGTGGTGAGAGATGAATAGGAAGACACCTGCGGCGACGATAGCAAGCACGAGAGCGGAGGCAAGAATCCATTTGGTTGAGGCTTTGAATCCTGTTTTGGGGCTCGTTGGGGTGGAGGTCGATTCCAGTGGCGTTGGCGACGCGGGGGCGGAGGTTTCCCCCGCGGTGGTGACCCTGGCGATGAAACGGTAGCCGGCGGTCGGCACTGTTTCTATGAATTTCGGCACGCGGCTGTCGTCGTTGAGCGCTTTGCGGAGCAGTCCGATGGCGCGGGTGAGGGCGTTCTCGGTGACCATGGCGTCCTGCCATACGGTGTCGAGCAGCTCCTGCTTTCGGACCAGGCGGCTTCGGTTCTCAATGAGATAGAGGAGTAAACGGAGGACCTTGGGCTCGACCGGCAGGGCTGTTCCGTGCTCGGAGAAGCGAAACTCCCGATCATCGACCTCGAATTGCTCGAACCGATAAATCATTTGTTTTCTCCGCCTTAGCGAGCATCACCAGGACATCATCTTTATCACGAGAACATCCGGTGTTGCTCAAGACCATCAGCAGGCCGGAACGACATAGTTCGCCCCATCGAGGTGAACACCATGTCCCTAATCCGCCGATTCAACCAACTTTTCATCCTTCTCGCTTGCGGAATCTGTCTCCCAGCATTGGCCGCAGTTTCAGATCAGACCGAACCAACTGCCAAGATCGCCACGGCCAAGATTAAGCTGGACGATCTTTCCATGATCCTAGTACCTGTCAGCATAAATGGTTCCGGGCCATATGACTTCATGTTGGACACGGGGTGTGCCAGAACGATGGTCGACCAGAAGTTGGCGGAAGAACTTCATCTTTCGAATGTGGGCGAGAGGACGGTGGTGGGGGTTCTGGCCTCGGCCAAGATGTCGGTCGTCCACGCGAACTCGATCTCGGTTGCCGGGGCCGCAGTTTCCGGAGGAGATGTGTATAGTTCCGCTCACCTGACGACTACCGGTAAGGTGAGCGGTGTGCTGGGCGAGGACTTCCTTAAGAACTTCGACTTGCTTATCGACTATTCTCACGAGGTCATTCGGCTGGAGTCTTCCAGCGGTTCGATGGCGGAGACGGCGATCGGTGAACATCTCCCGCTGGAACTGAACGGGATGTACCACGGCCAGCCAACTCAGAACCGGTTGGTGGTGTTCGGGCACATCGCGGAACTGGGAGATAAACCGATGTCGCTGCTGCTGGATTCTGGCGCTAATGGCCTGACACTATTTCAGGACAGCCTCGGGCCGGGAGCAAATCAGCAGGCGTCTTTGAATACCGGCAGCTTCAATCAATGGATTTCGTCGTCAGCCCAGACGCGCAAGGTTCGCGCACTCAGCCTCGGAGGTAACACGGTTTCGAACCTGACCGTGGTCGCGCTCTCCCGCCGTGCAGATGTGGACACCGATGGGCTTATTCCTGCCTCTCTCTTTCACTCGGTCTTCATCAGCCATCGGGGCAGGTTTGTCATTTTGAATCCGTCTTTGCCAAAGGAAGGTCGATAGTAGAACTGCACGCAGCGGGTTGGCTAGCCGAAAGTTTGACCGAGCGGCCGGCCTCAGTTGACGCCAAATCGCCAATTCACTCATCGACAAATGAGTTCGAGGCAAGTTGCCGAATAGTCGGCTACTCGGACAAGTGGTGTTCCAAGTTCCCGCAAAACGGGGTATCGGAAACAACAACCGAACTTGCCGAAAATGTGACTTTGCAGGCAGTTCGTAGATTGAGCCTCTATGGTGTCATCAGGTGGTCGCCCGATCACTTCCGACAAGTCACTCAGCGGGACTAATCTGCGATTGCTGGTTTGCCGACAATCCGCCCGGAGCGCACAACGACAAGGCTACGCTTGTCTTACTGTCCCGCTCTCCTTGCTGCAACGGCCCTTTCGACGAGTCTCTCAAGCACATTCATGTCCACATCCGCGAGCTTCTTGATGTACAGGCATCCCTTGCCAGTGGTGTGCTTGCCGAGCTTGGCGAGCAACGCCTCAGCGCCATCAAAGCCTATCGTGCCGTACAAAACGTTTGCGGCCTTGCGCGGCGAAAAGCCGACGATGGGCATATCGCCTTCACGCCCGCTTTCGTACGTATAGTGGTAGCCGTCGAAGCCGACGATCGACGCCCCCCACATCACGGGCTCGTTGCCGGTGACCTTCTGCATCAGCTTCGCGAGAGCCTTGGCGTCTGTGCGTCGCGCCTCGTCAGTACACGCATCGAGAAACGCCGGAACGCTGATGCTTGTGGGCTTGGTTTTATTCTCGGCCATGTATTTACCCTTTGGACCAACATCCGAAGCTTACGGGACAAATTCTATCTCTGGTCCGGCCCCAGCTCCAATAGGCTTACCAACCATATCACTCGACGCGCTACGACTGGTCTCGCCAGAATTGACATGCCACCCTGAATCCTTTCAGTTTTTCGGCAACTTCGAGAGAATTGTGGACCGACCGCGTACCTCGCGGTTGCTACGTCAGTTGATGACAAATTGCCAATGCGGTCCTCGAGGGTCGGATTAGTCCTCACCAGTCGTCTAATGAGAAGTGATCCTGCTACCTCCGCAGGATGGTCGATTTTGAAAGCTGCTCTCGCCTTAGAGGCGGCGAATCAGCAGGAGGGTCTGGTCGTCGGTCTGGCGGCCGAAGATACGGGCGGCGGCGAGGATCGCGTCTGCGAGTTCGGGGAGGGTCTTGGTAGTGTGAGCGGCGATCACCTCCTGAACTCGGTCGAATCCGAACTCCTCCTCGGTTTTGTTGCTGGCTTCGAGAATTCCGTCGGTCAGGGAGATGAAGAGATCGCCCGGAGCGGACGTTGTTGTCTCTGACCAGAAACGATCGACGGGCAGGAGTCCGATGGGGAACTGCTCGAGCGCAAGATACTTTGAATCCGTGCTGGTCCGGTGAAGGATGGGAGGATGAGCGGCGAGGGTATAGGCGACGCTGCCATCGGAGTTCAATTGAAATCCGGCGAAGGTGGCATACATCTGGGCTTCCTTGACGCAGGGGAGAACGCGATTGAGGCGCTCCATCAGCGAGGTCAGGACGGTAGCAGGCTCTTTCGAGGAGGTGTCGAGGAGCGCCGTGCGCACCGCGGTTTTCAACATACCCATGAGGATGCCGGCCTGCAGTCCG
The DNA here is from genome assembly GCA_963770055.1 of uncultured Acidobacteriaceae bacterium. Lineage (GTDB taxonomy): Bacteria > Acidobacteriota > Terriglobia > Terriglobales > Acidobacteriaceae > Edaphobacter. The sequence goes on along the minus strand of CAVYOC010000006.1, from coordinate 444,265 downwards.
TGGCCCGCGATATCGGCGAGATAGGCTACGGCGCTGCCGTCGTCGAGGAGCACGATGTCGACGAGATCACCACCGACCTTATCGCTGGGGTCGGAGCGGCCGTAGATCTCAAACTGCGAGGTGCGCTCGTGAATTGCGGGCACCAGGGTTTTTTGGATGCCGTGCGCCAGTTCGAGTTCGTTGCGCAGACGAAAGGACTCTTTGCCCTCTCCCCGGATGTAGAAGATGAAGAAGAAGTAAGAGACCATGACGACGGTGACACTCCCAATCGCTGCGAAGGGAATGCCGGACTCTGGAGGAACGGGTTGCAGATTAAAGATTTGATTCAGGAGGCGCGAAAGGTAGCCCCCCAACATGATCAGCCCCCACTGAGAGAGGATAAAGATCAACAGAAAATAACGCGGCGCTCGGTTGATGACGAGAATCCAGGCTGCAGCGGTAAGACCGCTGTAAACGGCGCTGAACAAGACGGCCGCATAGGCAATGCGGCCGCCGTTCAACAGATCCGCGAAGAAACCAAAGATGGAGAACAGAAAGAAGACGGCCAGAATTAAACGGATGAGCCGTTTGAGAGGAATACCTTGAAAGGCCCGTCTTTTTTTGTATTGCTGGGCAAACTCCATATGCAGGACGATAACAGACTAGTTTTTTCAGTACCTCGGAGGCTAGTGGGTCATGGCGTAGACGACGTAGTTGACGCCGATGCGGATGCCAAGATCGGAAAAACGCAGTGGGTAGCGTGGCTCGTTGAGCCACTCCCATGAATCGCCTATGTCGGAGTTGAGGGAGATTGCGACCATAAGATGGCCCTTGTCGTCGTAGATGCCTCGCCAGCGGGCGACGCGGCCGTCCTTCTTGTAGCCGGTGGTGAGGTGTTCGGCGCCGGGGATCTGGTAGCGGTTGTCGAGATCGAAGACGGTATGGAAGATGGGGTCGTCGTCTGGAATGTCGACGATGGGGCGGTCGGGGAAGACCATCTTCATGGTTTTTTCGAAGTAGGCCTGCTCTTCGGTGCCGTGGAAGTCGTCAGCCATGAAGAAGCCGCCGCGGAGGAGATAGTCGCGGAGCTTTTTGCACTGAGCTTCGGTGAGGCCCCACTCGCCTACCTGAACGGCATAGAGCCAGGGCCAGTTGTAGACCTCATCGCCGTCGTCCAGATTGACGGGCTGCTCGACAGAGCGGGCGTCGATGCGCGTGAGACGGCCGACAGCTGCGGAGAGTGCGCGGTCGGCTTTGGGGTAGTCCTGCGTCCAAAGGGAGAGGCCTTCCTGCCACGGGCCCTGGAAGCGGGGATAATAGCCGTCGAGTGGGCCGGGAGGATACATGAGACGCGCGAAGGTCCATTCGGCGGGTCGCTCCCAGTCGGCCGGGAGGGGCATCGTTTCGTAGCCTTCGACAGAGGGGTATTGGCGGAAGGGCCGTTGCGCGTAGAGGACGCCAAGCACAACTCCGGCGAGCGTAAACGCGCAGCAGGATCGCGAGAGGAACTTCATGACGCACGACTCTCCACGTTCTGTTTTGAGGCTAACATGTGGAGTTTGACGGCAGAGTGCGCTAGACGGTGAGTTGGAGCTCCGGCTCGGACTTTGTTCCGGTGGGTTTCAGGACTGGGGCGAGCCAGTGGCCGGTGTGACTGGCGGGGTTGACGGCAATCTCTTCGGGAGTGCCGGTGGCAACGATCTGGCCGCCGCCGGAGCCGCCTTCGGGGCCCATGTCGATGACCCAGTCGGCGGACTTGATGACGTCGAGGTTGTGCTCGATGACGAGGAGGGAGCCGCCGCCGTCGATAAGCTTGCGGAAGGCGGCGAGAAGCTTGGCGACGTCGTCGAAGTGGAGGCCGGTGGTTGGCTCGTCGAGGATGTAGAGGGTGCGGCTGCGGGCTTTGGCTGCGGTGTCGTTGGTGCCCCGGCCGGTGATGGAGCGGGCGGTGGCCAGATGCGAGGCTAGTTTGACGCGCTGGGCTTCGCCGCCGGAGAGCGTGGTGGCTGACTGGCCCAGACGTACGTAGCCGAGGCCGACCTCGTCGAGGACGTAGAGCTTGTCGACGATCTTTGGATGGCCGGCGAAGTAGCCGAGCGCCTCTTTGACGGTCATGTTGAGGACGTCGTAGATATTTTTGCCCTTGTACTTGATGTCGAGGATGGCTGCTTTGTAACGCGTACCGTTACATTCTTCGCAGGGCAGCTCGATGTCAGCCAGGAACTGCATCTCGACGGTGACGGTGCCGTCGCCTTCGCAGACGTCGCAGCGGCCGCCGGGGACGTTGAAGGAGAAGTGGCCGGGGCCGAAGCCGCGGCGTTTGGCGTCGGGCTGGGCGGCGAAGAGGGCGCGGATGTCGTCAAAAGCCTTGATGTAGGTTACGGGGTTCGAGCGCGGGGTGCGGCCGATGGGGGATTGGTCGACAAGGATGACGTCGTTGAGGTGGTGCGTGCCGGTGAGTTCGCGGAAGAGAGGCGAAGGATCGCTGCCTTCGGTCTGGCCGAGTGCCTGCATCAAGGCGCGGTAGAGGACTTGATGGACGAGGGTGGATTTACCTGAGCCGCTGACGCCAGTGACGCAGACGAGAAGGCCGAGGGGAATGTCGATGTCGACGCCGCGAAGATTGTGGATGCGCGCGCCGGTGAGCTTGAGGTGCTCGCGGCCGGGTTCGCGGCGGTACTTGGGGATGGGGATGGTGAGGCGGCCCGAGAGATATTTGCCGGTGATGGAGTTTGGGTTGGCGGTGACCTGGGCTACGGTGCCTTCGGCGAGGAGGTGACCGCCGAGCTCGCCTGCTCCGGGGCCGAGGTCGAGGAGGTGATCGGCGGCGCGGATGACGTCGGGGTCGTGCTCGACGACGAGGATGGTGTTGCCGAGGTCGCGGAGGTCTTTCATGATGCGGATGAGCTTGGCGGTGTCGCGGGTGTGGAGGCCGATGCTGGGTTCGTCGAGGACGTAGAGAGCGCCTACGAGACGGGAACCCAGCGAAGTCGCAAGCTGGATGCGCTGAGATTCGCCGCCGGAGAGGGTGGAGCTGAGGCGGTCGAGGGTGAGGTAGTCGAGGCCGACCTGGTGGAGGAAGTGAATACGCTGGCGGACCTCTTCGAGGATCTTTCCGGCGACCTCCACTTGTGCCGGAGAGAGTTGCAGATTGTCGAAGAAGGTTTGCGCCTCGGCGATGGTGAGAGCGGAGGTCTCGCAGATGTTCTGGGCCGGACCATTTTGAGGCGTGATGAGGACGGCGCGGGCTTCGGCGCGGAGACGCTGGCCTCGGCAGTCGGGACAGAGGGCGTAGCCGCGGTATTTGGAGAGGAAGACGCGTACGTGAAGCTTGTATTTTTTGTGTTCGAGTGCGCGGAAGAAGCCCTGGATGCCGGGGTAGGTGCCATCGCCTTCTTCGATGAAGCGCTGCTGATAGGGCTCGAGATCGTACCAGGGGATGTTGGCGGGGATGTTGGCGGCTTTTGCGGCACGTATCATCTCGCCATGGTGCGGGCGATATTTTGTGGTGCACCAGGGAGCGATGGCTCCGTCGGCGAGAGACTTCGACTTATCGGGAAGGATGAGGTTCGGGTCGAAGTCGATGGTGTTGCCGAAGCCCTGGCAGCGCGGGCATGCGCCGTAGGGATTGTTGAAGGAGAAGAGGCGCGGTTCGGGCTCGCGGTAGGCTCGGTGGCAGGTGGTGCACTCGAACGCGGCAGAGAAACGATATTTTGCAGCCTTCTCCTCTTCGCGCGGGACGGTGAGGAACTGAACTTCGCCGGATTCGCGGTAGCCGGTTTCGATGGCGTCGACGATTCTTGAACGGATCTCCGGGCTGATGGCGAGGCGGTCGATGAGGACGAAGATTGGTTTCGCGAAGTCGAGCTCGAGGAGGGATTCGGGTGTTGAGAATTCGACGATTTTGTTTTCGCCACCGGCTGTTTGCTGGAAGAGGCGGTTGTAGCCGCGGCGGCGGAGTTCGGTGAGGCGCTCTTTCAGCGAGTCCGTGAGGTTGAAATTGGAAGGGGTGTCCGCGGTCTTTTGAGATTTGGCGGATTTTCTGGATGCGGACTTCTTTGGTGTTGGTGCGTCGGCCGCTTCTTGGACCGTCGGCATTTGCATGGGCTCGATCTTTACTTCGGCGCGGACGATGGGGAACAACGCATAGGTGCGGGTTCCTTCCGGAAGTGCGAAGAGGGTAGTGACGATCTCGTCGACCGTATCGTGTTTGACGATACCGCCGCAGTGCAGGCAGGTGACGGTGCCGCAGCGGGCGTAGAGGAGACGGAGATAGTCGTAGATTTCGGTTGCAGTGGCGACGGTGGAGCGGGGGTTGCGTGTCTGGTTTTTCTGCTTGATCGCGATGGCCGGGGCGAGACCGTCCATGTGGTCGACGTCGGGTTTTTCGATGCGCTCGAGGAACTGACGCGCATAGGCGGAGAGGCTCTCGACGTAGCGGCGCTGGCCTTCGGCGTAGACGGTGTCGAAGGCGAGCGAGGATTTGCCCGAGCCCGAGACTCCGCTGACGACAGTCAGGGCGTTGTGCGGGATGTCGACGTCGATGCCCTTGAGGTTGTGGGTGCGGGCTCCCCGGATGGTGATCTGGTCATTCATGCCAAACTTCTATTGTCAGACAGGACGGAGAGAATTGCGAGTCCCAATGTGATGGGGGTAGTGGGTCAGTTTCAAAGTCTTGCTAAGGGCACGGCTTCAGCCGTGCCGTAAACCTAATGTGATTGGCAAGTGAACCCGGGTTGCTCAAACGCGGTTTTCAGTGCAATCCTCAAGAGATGAAGAGAGAGACGTTACTGGGTAACCTTGTAGGGTTGGTGTTAATTTGCTGCATGACCGCTGCGGCACAGGATAAAGGATACTGGCGTGCGTCCAGCTCGACGGCCCGGTCCATCACCGGGGACGTGGCTCTCTCAGAGGAGAAGATAGCGATCAACCTTGTCAGCTTTACGATGGCTCGGATACGCGGGCTTCAGCCGGACGAGCTAAGTGCGGTCTTCGACGCAGACAGCAGTGCGGCCGGATTTGGCGGCCTTTATCGGCTGAGCATTCCGGCGTCGAAGACTTTTTTGAAGAGGAATACTCTGTGCGGCTCTGAGGCTACGGAGTGGATGGTCACCTACGCGGTTGGCCGCTCGCTGCAAGTCGCATTCTTTTCGGGGCAGAAGCCGCCGGTCTTTACCCGCGATGCCATTGCGAACTCGACCGACCTGTGTGGGACCTTCTCCTATGTGCGATGAATTTGCCCGGTGAATTTGCCGATGTCAATTTTCCGGCTGGGGACGGAAGATTTCGATCAGGAGAAGGCACGCGCCAATGACGATGCAGGAGTCGGCCAGGTTGAAGTCGGGCCAGTGGTAGTGGACGATGTGGACTTCGAGGAAGTCGATGACGTAGTGGAAGCGGATGCGGTCGTAGAGGTTGCCGATGGCTCCGCCGAGAATAAGGGCGAGGGCAACGGACGTGACACTGAGGTAGCGGCCTACGCGCCAGAGCATTCCGAAGAGAACGATGACCGCGATGACTGAGAAACCGATGAGGATGTTGCGGACCGTCGAGGGGGAGGCGTTTTCGGCGAACATGCTGAAGGCGGCGCCGATGTTGTGCACATCGGTGATGCGGAAGAAGCCGGGGATGATGGTTTTGGCCTGACCGTTGGGAAGCTGCTGCGCGACGACGTGCTTGGTGATGCGGTCGAGGATGATGACGAGAGCGGAGATTGCGAGCACGAGGCCGCGCTTGTCTTTTGGTTCGGCTTCGATTGCTGGTGATCGCGTTTCGTAGGTTGCGGACATTACGCTTGCGGCTCCGTCGTGCTGGGGGATGCGGTGTAGGGTGGGAAGTTGATGGCCTCGAGCGCGTCGGCGCAGCGCAGACAGACGGTGGGATAGTTTTGTCTGCTGGCCTACGTCTTTGGTGAAGCGCCAGCAGCGCTCGCACTTGTGGCCTTTGGCGGGTTTGGCCTGAACGTAGAAGGCTCCCTTTTCTACCTGGCCTTCAGTGACTGTGGCATCGGCGAGATGAACATGGGCTACGCCAAGAAGTTCGGGGAGGATGCTCTGATAGCGTTCGAAAATGGGGTTGTTGTGACTGCCTTCTCGTGACTTGAGCCAGCCGACGACAACCTCGACCTCAGATCGAACGGCTTGCTGACTTCTTTGGCGGTGCGGGCTTCTTCGAGAACCTTCAGGACTTCGTTGCGGAGGGTGAGCAGGTGCTCCCAGTCTTCTTCGATGTGGCTGACGTTGCCGGGGACGATGTCGGCGATGTCAGGAAAGCGTGCGAGGTGCACGCTGGCTTCGCGGCCCGGAACTTTGGGAAGGAGTTGCCATACCTCGTCGGCGGTGAAGCTGAGGATGGGAGCGACGAGGCGGGTGAGGGCTTCCGCGATGCGCCAGAGCGCAGTTTGTGCGCTGCGGCGGCCGGGATGGTTGGGAGCGAAGGTGTAGAGACGGTCTTTGAGGACATCGAGGTAGAGAGCGCTGAGGTCGGTGTTCACGTACTCGTTGAGAGCGTGATAGGCGCGGTGGAACTCGAAGTCTTCGTAGGCCTCGCGGATGGTGGCGTCGAGTTCGGCCGTGCGGGCGAGGATGAACTGGTCTAAAGGTTCCATCTGCGAGAAGGGAACGGAGTTGGTCGCGGGATCGAAGTCGTTGAGGTTGCTGAGCAGAAAGCGCAAAGTGTTGCGCAGCTTGCGGTAGTTGTCGCTGACGCGCTGCATGAGGTTTTCGCTGGCCGCGACGTCTTCGCGGAAGTCGACGCGGGCGACCCAGAGACGGATGATCTCGCCGCCGAGGCGCTTGGCTACATCAACGGGATCGACGCCATTGCCGAGCGATTTGGAGAAGGCGCGGCCTTGCTCGTCGAGCGTCCAGCCGCTGGTTGCGACCATCTTGTACGGGGCGTGGTTGCGAACCGCGACGGAGGTGAGCAGGGAAGAGTGGAACCAGCCGCGATGCTGATCGCCGCCTTCGGTGTAGAGGTCGGCGGGAGAGTGGAGCTCAGGCTCAAGGTCGAGGACCGCGTGCCAGCTTGCGCCCGATTCGAACCATACGTCGACGATGTCGGTCTCTTTGCGGAACTCTCTGTGACCGCAACCGGGGCAGGCGGTGTGCTTGGGCAGCAGAGCGGAGGCTTCGTGTTTGTACCATGCGTCGGCGCCCTCTCTTTTGAAGAGTTCGACGATGGAGGCGTTGATCTTTTTGTCGTTGAGCGGCTCGCCGCACTTTTCGCAGAGGAAGACAGCGATGGGGACGCCCCAGATGCGCTGGCGCGAGATGCACCAGTCGGGGCGGGTTGCGATCATGTTGGAGATGCGCTCTTCGCCCCAGGCCGGGTCCCAGACGACCTGCTTGATCTCGTCGAGTGCGCGCTGGCGGAAGGTAGTTTCTTTTCCTTCGCTTGTGGCCATGGGGGTTTCCATGCCGATGAACCACTGCTCGGTGGCGCGGACGATGATGGGGTTATGGCAGCGCCAGCAGTGCGGGTAGGAGTGCTCGTAGATGGTGGAGCTTAGGAGCGCGCCTTTTTCTTTGAGCAGCTCGATGATGACGGGGTTCGATTTGAAGACGGTGAGGTCGTCGTAGGGCTGGGGCGTATCGCCTCCGCCAAAACGTCCGGTGAGACGCTGTCGGCCAGCGTTGTCGACGTACTGGACCTCGGGGAGGTTGTAACGCTTGCCGGTGTCGAAGTCATCGACGCCGTGAGCGGGTGAGGTGTGGACGGCTCCTGTGCCTTGATCGGCAGTGACGTAGGCTGCGGTAACACCGAGGATGCTGCGGTCGAGGAATGGGTGCCGGAATATCGCCCCTTCAAGTGCCTTGCCCGGGAAGCGAGCGATGACGTCTTCCACGGTGGCTGGCTTGCTGGCATCTTTGCCGCTCATCAGATTGCAGTTCGCGATGATCGAGGGGAGCAGGGCTTCGGCGACGATGTAAGTCGCATCCGGCGTTTGGATTGCGACGTACTCAAGATCTGGGTTGAAGGCGACTGCCTGCGATGCAGGTAGTGTCCACGGCGTTGTGGTCCAGATGATGGTGCAGATCTGGCTTCCTGTGAGCTTGGCGTGGATAGTCTCCGGGTCGCTCGCAAGTTTGTAGTGGACATAAACGCTCGGGCTGGTGTGCTGTTCGTATTCCACTTCGGCTTCGGCGAGGGCAGTTTTGTCGTGGATGCACCAATAGACAGGACGCAGGCCTTTGTAGACGAAGCCTTTCTCGAAGAAGTCGTAGAAGGTCTCGACGATGGAGGCTTCGTAGCCGTTCGACATGGTGAGGTAGGGCGCGTCCCACCGGCCGAAGACGCCGATGCGTTCGAACTGGGTGCGCTGGAGGTCGACGTATTTCTGGGCGTACTCGCGGCAGGCCTTGCGGACGGCGAGTGGGTCCATCTCGAGTTTTTTGCGGCCTAGCTGCTCGTCGACCTTGATCTCGATCGGCAGGCCGTGGCAGTCCCAGCCGGGGACGTACGGGGCGTCAAAGCCGGCCATGGTCTTGGTCTTGACGACGAAGTCCTTGATGCATTTATTGAGGGCGTGGCCGAGGTGGATGGCTCCATTGGCATAGGGCGGGCCGTCGTGGAGGATGTACTTGGGGGCTCCGGCACGGGCGGCGCGGATTTGGGCATACAAGTGCTGTTGTTGCCATGCGGCCAGACGCTTCGGCTCGTTCTCCGGCAGATTCGCCTTCATGGGAAAAGACGTTTGAGGGAGATTGAGCGTGGATTTCAACGCTTTGGGAGCGGATTTTGAGTCATCAGGGTTTCCCCGGGGTGCGTCCGGCATTCGTTCCTCATGTTCCTTGCAGATGTTCAGTTGTGCCAAATACTTATTGTAGCCGGGTGAGCGGAGGAACCAATAGGGGAGACATTCCTATAAGTGCTGCGTCCAAGATAAAAGGCACGAGCAGGTGAAAGTTTGTAGAATAATAATGGAGTGGAGTTAGAGGCGCTTTAGCATTGTGGAAGAAAAACCGGCGAAAGACCGGGAACATATTGACAGAAGTAGACTCGGCACACGATTTTCTTAAAGTGATGGTGGGCTTTCGGTTGCCGCCATCGAGATAAAAGCAGCCTATGGCGATTTCATTTCTACCTCCATCTCCCGAGAATAATCCGGATAAGGCAGCACCGAACCTGCGCCCTGCGGACGCACCGCACCTGAACGAAGAGACCGATGGGTCGATGTGGACGTCGCTGATCGCGAACCTGCGCGACGCGTTCAGCAAGAGCAACGAAGAGCCGCTACAGCTTGAGTCCAAGCCGGTCGACAGCGATTTTGTTATTGAGGAAGAAGGCGTCTTTTCTTCACTGTGGGCGAGCATACGGGATGTGTTCTTCCCGGTGAAGCTACCGCCGCTGGTGCTGGAGTCAAAGCCAGTCGCTGTTGTGGACCGGATGAAGACGAAGCAGAACCCGATGGCGACGGGCTCTGCAGTTGCGATCTATGCTCTGCTGATTCTGCTGATTGCTTACCTGCTGCACAAGAAGGTTCAATTTTCCGCGCCGGTCAAGGCGATGCAGGTCACCGAACTTCAGGTGCCTCCGCAGGCTCCGCCAAAGGCAGCCGCGATGGGTGGAGGAGGCGGACAGCGCGGACCGACTCCTGTGACCAAGGGAACGCCCCCGAAGTTTGCCGATACGCAGATTGTGCCGCCGAATAAACCTCCGCTGATCGAGCCGAAGATTCATATCGAGCCGACGATCGAGGTCCAGCAGGATGTGAAGATGGCGAGCAGCATTCCTCAGATCGGCATTGCCAGTTCGCCGCTGGTGGGAATGTCGATGGGCAACGGCTCAGGTACTGGATTGGGTTCGGGCAATGGCTCGGGCCTTGGGCCTGGTTCGGGCGGCAATACCGGTGGCGGACCCCGGAGGATTGGCGGAGGCGTCTCGGCGCCGGTACTGATCTATTCTGTTGAGCCTGAGTTCTCCGAAGAGGCGCGCAAGGCGAAGGTCGCCGGAAATGTGCTGGTCAATCTGTGGGTGGACACTCAGGGAAATCCGAGCCATGTGCATGTAGTTCGCGGCGTTGGTATGGGGCTGGACGAAAAAGCGAAGGAAGCGGTTATGCAGTACAGGTTCAGACCCGCGATGGAGAATGGCAAGCCGGTTCTGGTGGAGTTGAATGTTGAGGTTAACTTCCAGATTTTCTAACAGCAGGGAATAGGGAGTTTAGGGACCAGGGCCTACTGGCTAGGAACTAGCGAACACGCGCCAATTTGATTTAGAGAGGGTTCCCGTTTGGGAATCCTTTCTGCTTTGTGTTTGCCTGTTTTCTATTCCCTATTCCCTGTTCTTATACGGGTTGTAGGGTGGCGTGCTGTTTCTTTGAGATGGAAGGGATCAACCTTGCATTTGGAGCGGATTGCAGGCTGAAGCGATCGACATGCTGTTCGAGCGCGATGGCGGTCGTGCGGAGGGATTCAATTCCCGCTGCGGTGGTGACCATCTCGGTAAGGTTGTCGTGGCTGAGGGAGTAGATGGCGTCGAGGCTCGCGCTGGACTGATCGGCGGCGGCGGCCTGCTGCGACGCGGCGATGGCGATCTGGGCGATCATGCGGTCGACTCGCTCGGCCATGCCGATGATGCGTTCGAGGGCTTCCCCGGCCTGGGTGGTGGTAACGACGCCCTGTTCGACGGTGCCGGTGCCGCTCTGCATGCTTGCGATGGCGGTGCGGGTCCGATCCTGAATGCCCTGGATCATCGTGGCGATCTCGCCGGTGGCCTGCGCGGTGGATTCGGCGAGGCGCCGGACTTCACCTGCAACCACAGCGAAACCTCGACCCTGGTCACCGGCGCGTGCGGCTTCGATGGCGGCATTGAGTGCGAGGAGATTGGTTTTGCGTGCGATCTCGTCGATGACGGTAACAATCTGCGAGATGCGGCGTGAGTCGTCGCCGAGAAGGCCGACGGTGGCAGAGGTCTCGCTGACAGCGGTGGCGATCGAGTGCATGCTGCCGAGGACTTGTTTGACGATGGTGCCGCCGTCGCGTGCAGTTTCGGCTGCGCTGCGGGCTGTCTCTGCCGCTGATTGAGTGTGGCGGGAGACTTCGGCAATAGAGGCGGACATCTCCTGCATGGCGGTGGCGGCCTGCTGTGTCTGCTGATTCTGCTGGTCCATGCGGCGATGAATCTGATCGCCTGCGGTCTGCATGGAAGCGGCGCTTCCCGTGAGGGAGCCCGCGGTCTGAACGACCGTTCCAATGATGGTGGCGAGGTTCGACTGCATCTGCTGCATCGCCGCGGCGAGCGTGCCGATCTGGTCTTTGCTGTGGAGGTTAAGAGGATCGCCGGTAAGGTTCCCGCCAGCGATCGAATCGGCGCGCTGGGCGATCATGCTGATCGCGCTGGTAATACGGCGAGCCATCAGGAAGGAGACGCTTCCGCCGACGAGAGCGCCGAGGATGGTTGCGAGCCAGAGAGTGAGGAGGGTGGAGTGGTTGGCCTGGCGAAGCTGCGCCAGTTCTTCATCGGTCTGCGCCATTTGGGATTGGGCGAGATCGCTGACGTTGGTGAAGAGTGTTTTTTCAAGAGGAAGAATCTGATTCTGCAAGGTATCGTAGGCCTGCGCGGTGCCTTGCGAGGTTTTGCTCTCATTGAGAGTTTCGACCTTCTCTTCAAGCGGCTTTAAAGCTGCGAGTCCGGTTTCGAGCGCTGCAAGACGAGCGGCGTCGGGGCCGAGGTCGAAGTGTGCGCTGTCGTTACGGAGTTTGGCGAGAGAGAGCTCAGCCTGGGCGAACTGTTCGCGGCGCGAGTTGCGAAAGGCGGCAGAGGAGTTTGGGTCGATGCCGAACAGCATGTAGGACTCGAGCGCGCGAATTGTGTCGGTGAAGTGAGAACGGAGATCGCGGCTGCCCATGATGAGTGGAAGACGATTGGTGGTGACGACGTCGGAGAGGCGGTTCGCCTCTTCCATGCGGCGATGCGCGGTGTAGGCGCTGAGAAGCATGGCGGCAACGAGAAATCCGGTGCTTAGGCCGAGCTTGGATTCGAGTTTCATGTTGGTCCTTTACCTGCGTACCTGCGCGAGGAATAGCTGAAGCACTGATTATTGGGCTTCCGGGGTGAAGTTGACTTCGACTTCGAGTTCGGACACCTCGGGGTTCGGGGCGAAGCGCCAACGGCTCACAGCATCCTCTGCAGCGGGAGCCAGAAGCGCATGGCCTGACTCAAGCTTGGTGGCTGAGACCTTCCCGTCGGGCTGTATGGTGACGAGGAGCACTACTTTGCCGCTGACGTGCATGCGGCGGGCGAGCTCGGGGTAGGCGGGCGCGACGCGGCTGACAATCGCTCGATGAACAGTAGCGGCAAAAGCAGGATTTTGGCAGGAGATAAGGCCTCCTGCAAGCAAGAGACGCGCGACGAGGGACGGGTTGGCCAAGGTAACCTCCGGGGTACAGAGGTTGTATCGGCGGCGGGGGGTGGGGCTTTAGCGGGCGAGGGCGGGGGAGGTGATGTCGGCGAAGGTGAGATGCTCGGCTGGGCTGCCGGTGCGCTGCCTCCAGTCGAGGAAGAGCTTGCCGTAGCTGTCGGTGAGGCAGGTGGCGGGGTCGATGTTGAGGATGGCGAGGGTGCGGTCGATCCACTCGGTGGGGCCTTCGAGCTCGGCGTAGGTGCCGATGGGAGTTTCGTCGAGGACGAGGTGGGGCGTTGCGTTGGTGGCGGCGTCGAAGATGGAGTATTCGGTGCGGTACTTCTCGTAGATAAAGGCGGGCTGGTAACCGAGCTGGAGGAAGATCTCGGCGAGTGCCTGCGGATCGGAGACGGTGGTCTCGGTCTCGATGCGGATCTTGTAGCGGGACGAGTCGGCGTTGCTGTCGTCGATGCGCTTGTGGGTGAGGGTGTGGATGCCGCCGTACTCGCGGAGGCGGAGGATCTGCCGTTTGGCGCGCAGATCGCGGACGGGCGTGTCGAAGAGAGTGTTGTGCTCGTAGGTGCGAGGCGTGATGAGCTGGAAGCCGAGATTCGGCAGTTTGGATTGGAGAGTTTGTGGATCGGCGACCGGAAACTTGAGTTCGATCTCAGCAACCTGCATGGGTGGAAGTATACGGAAATCACCCGGTGCAAAACGAGGGTCTTACTTCGATTTTGCGGCTTTTTCGAGGCGGTCGCGAATGGCGAGGCCGAGGCCCGTGCTTTTTGGCATGGGGCAGAGAATGACAGAGATGCCGCGATGGTCGAGATCGCGCAGACCGGCGAAGAGCGTCTGCGCCAGAGCTTCGTTGTTGTCGAAGGCGTTCCAATGAAAGATCTCTACATGGCGGTGATGGATGGTCCAGTTCCTGGGGAGCATCACGCCAACTTTTTCCTTCGCTGCAATGAGTTGAATAAGGTGATTATTGAGTTCGGATTCGGTGTGGACGAGGATGAGGGTGGCACGGGGGGCATAGTGGCGGATGCCTACGCCGGGGGACGGGAGAGATTCTGGCGCGGCGGGTTGTTGGTTCGGTTGATAGAGGGTGACGGGGCCGGCGACTGGTTCGAGCATCGCGGCGGTGATGGCTCCGGGACGGTAGAGGACGAGCGGGGATTGGCTTGGGTCGAGGACTGTGGATTCGACGCCCACGTCAGTGGGACCTCCGTCGAGGACGGCGTCGATGCGGTGGTCGAGGTCTTCGAGAACGTGGGCGGCAGTGGTAGGGCTGAGGCGGCCGAAGCGGTTGGCGCTCGGAGCGGCGATGGGGATTCCTGCGGCTTCGATGAGAGCGAGAGCGATGGGATGCGCTGGCATCCGGACACCGACGAGCGGGCGGCCCGCGGTGACGTTGTCGGGAACCTGTGAGGTGCGCGGAAGCAGGAGAGTGAGCGGCCCGGGCCAGAAGGCTTCGATGAGGCGTTCGGCCTGTGGAGAGACTGTAGCGACGCGGTCGAGCATGGTGCGGTTGCTGACGTGGACGATGACCGGATCCCAGCCGGGCCGTTCTTTGGCGGTGAAGATCGCGGCAACAGCAATCGAGTCGAGCGCGTTGGCTCCGAGGCCATAGACGGTTTCGGTGGGGAAGGCTACGGTACCTCCTGCGCGAAGGATCTCAGCAGCTCGGGCGATGTCCTTGGGAGTGTTTTGCAGACGCTCGGTGAGGGGCGCCGGGGTTTTTCTAGGGGATTTTTTCTGGTCGCTCATCGGGGCTATCGGGCGGCCATCTGCGCGGCGAAGGCGTCGAGGGAGAGCGAGCGGAGGAGGTTGCGACGCATTCCGCTCTGGACCTGGTCGAGGCCGCGGGAGGCGTTTTCGATCCATTCGAAGCTGAGGGTATTGTTGAGGCGCTCGAGCTCGGGGCGGAGGTCAGTGTTGCGGATGAGTTCCGGTGTCCCTGCGCCGAGGAGGAGGATGTCTTCGAGCAGAAGCGCGAGAGTGCGGAGTAGAGCGGAGGTTTTTTGCTGGCCTTCCGCCCCGGAACGGTAGGTCTCGGTCATCTTGAAGAGGGCCGTGTGGTCCGGGTCGGCGGTGCCGCTGGTTGCAGCGGCTGCGTTGCGGAGAAAGATGAGCGCGTCGGAGCGGGCTGCGGTATAGGCGGCAAGATCGAAGCTGAGAGCTTTGCCTGCAGCCCCCTGCGCGAGGCGGGCGATGAGCGTGCGCTGCTGCGGAGGGACGTCAGGTCGGCGGTCGGCGAGGAGCATCTCGACCTCCTCGACGGGAAGTGCCCCGAGCCGGACGATGGCGCAGCGGGAGCGGATGGTGGGGAGGAGTTCACCGGGATTTTCTGCGAGCAGGATGAGGTGAACGGTGTCCGGCGGTTCTTCGAGAACCTTGAGGAGCGAGTTGGCTGCTTCTTTCATGAAGTTGGAGGCAGTGAGGATAAAGATTTTTCTTGGTGCCTCCGCCGGCAGGTAGTGGGAACTGTGGATGAGGCTGCGGACCTGTCCGAGTTTGATGAGGAGCTGCGGCGGGTCAGGCGGGATGATAAGGACATCGGGGTGTGGCTGGATGAGGACGCGGGTGTCCTTTTTGTCGGCTTCGCGTAGCTCTTCGCGCGCTGCGACGGCTTTGTCGACTTCTTCGTCGAGGTCGGCAGCGGAGGCGATGCGGGTGCAGTTGTGGCAGACGCCGCAGAAGCCGGCGAGCGACTGTCCGTTCGACCAGAGGTCGCGGGGCTGGCGCTCGCACTCGACGGCCATGGCGAGCATAAGGGCGAGGGTGTACTTTCCTGCTCCGATAGGCCCGGCGAGGATGAGTGAGTGGGGGAGACGGCCGGCGGCGATGGCGGTGCGGAGGTGTTCGACAGCGGCGGAGTTGCCGAGGAATTCGTTGAAGGTGGCTGGTAGCGCCGGCATCGGCTATGTCTCTCCTTTCCGCTCATGACTGGAGCGATTCCGGGGTATCCCCCCACTGATACTTTAATTTGCGCAAAGTCTTCTATCCAGATGGCTTAGGTCTGGACTTAGAATGCGCAGTCTGCGGGAATCTAATTTCCCCCGTATCTCTATGATACGCGTCGGCATCGCGGAAAATGTCAAATGGTTGGATCGCCGCGCACGCGCCGCCTTACCGCTGCCTGGCCCTCATATTGCGGCAAAACCATCGTCTTTCAGCAAAACAAAAAACACTACTTCTTTAGCACCCTTTGAAAGCCCGTTATTCGCTTGCCAAAACGATCCGCATCCAATTCTCACTCTGGCTCTTCAAACCCGTCCAATAATCGGAGTAAAGTTTTAGACGATGACCACCAATCCCTCTCTTTCGGCCCGCATCCTCCTTCTCGTCGCCACGGTCCTCCTGCTTCCGCTGCCAGTCCTCCACGCCCAGACTCCTCCGCCGCCGCAGCAGAAGCCCACAACGCAACCTCCTCCTGACGATGCAGGCCCACAGACCGACAACGGCTCCATCGTCCTCAAAAAGAAGAAAGAGGCCGACGAGCCCCCGCCTCCAGCTGCGCCGGCTGAGCCCAAGGTCAAGAATCCTAACGGAGATACCTACTCCCTCCGGGTCGACGTCCCCATCGTCAACATCGACGCCAACGTCGTCCTCGACAAGACCCACCAGTTCGTCCCCGGCCTCAAGGCCAACAACTTCCTCGTCCTCGAGGATGGCGTCCCCCAGACCGTCACGAGCGTCCGCGTCGCCCAGACCCCGATTACCGCAGTGATGCTGCTCGAGTTTGCCGCCAACAGCTACTACCTCATCAACGACATGCAGAACGCCTCGTATTACTTCTTTCGTTCGCTTCGTCCCGATGACTATGTAGCCGTCATCACCTACGACCTCAAGACCCACATCCTCAGCGACTTCACCAACAACAAGGACGTCATCGCCCAATCGCTCCAGTCGCTCATCATTCCTGGCTTCTCCGACACCAACCTCTTCGACGCTCTCTACGAAACCCTCGACCGCGTCTCCCGTATCGAAGGCCGCAAATACATCATCCTCATCGGCTCCGGTCGCGACACCTTCTCCAAGCTCACCCTCGACAAGATCCTCGCCAGGGTCAAGTCCAGTACGAACACCACAATCTTCACCATCGGCACCGGCGCCCTGATTAACGAGATGTACGGCGGTCGCGGCGGCATGGGAGGGAGCATCCGCGAGCTGGACTACCTCCAGGCCCAGAACCAGCTCAACACCTTCGCCGCGATGACCGGTGGCATGAGCTTCAATCCCATGTTCCAGGGAGCGCTCCCCGACGTCTTCGCCCAGATCAACGACTCCATCCGCAACCAGTACATCCTCACCTACCGCCCCACCAACAACAAAAACGACGGCAGCTACCGCCACGTCAAGGTGCTTCTCGTCGACAACGAGGGTCACCCCCTGCGCATGCAGGATGAAAAAGGTCACCCTCAGAAATACTCGATCATCGCCCGCGACGGCTACAACGCCAAACTCCCCGTCGAATAATCCGCACTTTATTTTGTCGAATAATCCGTACTCGCTTTGCTTGTCATTTCGCAGCGCGGAGGAATCTGCTGTTGCCTTTGTTGTTGCTGTTGCTTTTGCCGTTCTCCCCGCATTTGCTTCGATGGCTGTTCAGGCTGGGATCGAATCTGCTATAACTTGGAGCACAAACTTAAAGTATCTGGTTCGAATATTTTGCACACTTTTTTGACTGGGTAGGGATACCTCCCTGACAAATACTCCATCCCAAAATGCGATACTCAGAATCCATGCGTATTGCCTCCCTCCAGCCCTCGATCACGATTACGCTCAAAGCCCTCAACCGCCTCGATCACCTCTGCGCCTGCACGAAATACTGCCTCGAAGCCCTTCCGGAACTCGAAGCCCGAAACCTGCACATCCTCCACGACAGCTGGACCGCCAACACCGAAGAGATCCTCGCCGCCAAGCCGGATCTGGTCATCGCCAGCGTTCCCTATCGCCTCGAATCCCTCGCTGCAATCCTGAAATCCGGCCTTCCCGTCCTCACTTTGGCTCCACACTCAATCGCCGACATCTACAAAGACGTCCGCCTCATCGCCGCGCACGTCGACGCGCAACCCGAAGCCGAATCCCTCATCACCCAGATGCAGTCCGCCATCGCGTCCACCCGCGAGCGTGCCCGCAACCGCACCGAAACCGCAGTCGTCTACTGCGAAGAGTGGGGCAAGCCTCTCATCCACTCTCAGTCCTGGGTAGCCGAGCTGGTCGAAGCCGCCGGAGGCCAATATCTAGGCACTCCCGGAACCCACACGACACCCGAAGCCATCGCCGAAGCCGATCCCGACGTCCTCCTCTTCAGTTGGTGCGGAGCAGGGAATCGAGTCCCCCTCGAGCGCGTCATAGAGCAACGCAACTGGCATCACCTCAAAGCAGTCTGCTCCGGCCGGGTCTTCTGCATCCCCGACCAATTCCTCAACACCCCCGCCCAAACCCTCATCGAGGGTCTCGCGTGCATAGCCGCCGCCACCCACCCGCAAATCCACCCACCGCACCCGGAACTCATCCAACTCCAGAAAATCTCATCTACCGAGGCCGAGGCATCGTCAGATCGAGATCCGTTCCCAGCATCTGTTTCGTCAGCAAAATAATCTGTCCCGTGTGCTGCTGCACATGCCCCACCACCTGGTAGATCGCCTCCAGCACACTCACATCACGCCCCTGCGGATGAACCCTCTCTGTCATCCTCCCAGCCGGCGTCGCAGCAATCACAACCTTCGCCTCCTCCATCGTCGCCTCAAAGAGCGCAATCAACTCCGCCCCACTCATTCCGCCATCCGCACTGAACTCCTTATCCCGAACCCGCACATCCTCGACCCCACCTACCCCGTGCATAATCCACTGCCGCGCATTCCCGCACAGATGCAGAATTAAATTCCCAACAGCATTTTCATGGGCTCCGTGTCGCTGCCATATCTGCTCATCCGACAACTTCTTCACACACGCGACCAGATGCTCCGTCATCTGCCCCAGCCTGCGACATGAAACATCAAGAAAAATTGCAGACACTCGATGATCGTTCGACGTCGGCGCCGGCCTGCGCAAGCCTCCAGCCTCTGCGTACAGCCGTGTGTCCCCCTTCGGCATTCGCTGCACCTTTTCTCGGGCCGCCGGCAGTTCCAGACCGCGTTCACGAAGAATCTGCGCTGCAAAAGACTTCTCCTCACGCAGCAAACCCAGAAGCAGATGCTCCGTCCCGATCTCACGGCTTGAGAGCAACTCCGCTTCTTCAGCCGCATAAGCCAGCACCCGCTTGCTCTCATTCGATAGCGGCAGATCAACCGAAGTAGAGATCTTCTCTCTGATCGTCGTGTTCTTTTCAATTTGTTTGCGTATCGATTCCATCGACGTGTACGTCTGCGGCCCCAGAAGAAGGTTCGTAAGCCCCTTATCCTCCCGCAATATGCCGAGAAGAAGATGTTCGGTTTCGAGATAAGGTTGACCCAATGAGCTCGCTTCATATCGTGCAAAGAAAATCACCCGCCGCGCTTTCTCCGTGTACCGTTCGAACATAGTCTGAACCTCTCCGTCACCGCATTCTATTCGCACACGACCACTGGAAAATCCGGTTCTTACATTGACGTGTGTGAAATTATCGACGACCAGAGCGACAAAGTTCACATTGTGATAAATTCGCATCGTCAAGGATCCTACCTCCGAAGAACATCGAAAAGACGATGGAGGCAGACTTGCACTCCGCTCCGTGACGGTTGTTTATGCAGGCGTTCTGCGTCAGAAGTAGAAGGAGTTTGTCATGGCAAATATCGTGGTCGGGACTGGTCGCTGGGTTTCTCCCGGAAGTGCAACCAATATGCAACCAGGAGTGTCTCATCCCTGGACCTGGCCCCTCGGGAATAAAAACGAGGCGATTACCATCACTGCTCACGCCCTTGCCAGTTTCAACACGGCCTACATCATAGTCGAGAACCTCCAAATTTCGGAGGGCTTCCGAGGACATCTCGCGGAATTTAGAGTACGAAATGCTGGTACCACTCCAATTCAGGAGTACGGCCTGACCGCTACGTTTATCAGTAGTTAGGAGATGCTATGAAAGTTTATGTTCACTATGACCGCTCCGGTGCTATCCACGGTCTGATTGCCGTGAACGCCCCTGCGGATCGCATCCCAATGCTAACGCCCGAGCCAGGTCTTTTCGTCGCTGAGGTCGAGGGAGAGATCCCTGGTTTGAAGCCCGACCCCGACGAGTCGGACCTGGAGGCTCTTCGCAAGATCGCACAGACCCTGCGAGTCGCCACACCAATTCCACGCTGCAAACTCGTCAGTAAACCCTAGCAGCAATGCGCAGGCGCGGACACCAGCGCTCAACTATCTCGGGCACCTGAAATTTCGTTCGGCGAAGCCGGAATGAAACTAAGCTCGTCTTGCCGCGAAGAAAGTTCACAAACTGATCAAGTGTCATGCGGTGATCAGTCCCTTTGCTAAAGGGCAGTTTTAATCGCCTCTGTCTCCTATCCCGTTCTTACATTGACCTTATCTCACCCGCCCCGTACACTCTTAAAAGGCAGTCAGCAACACTTTGCGGCTCCTTTCAATCTGTTGCCTCCTCGTTCAATGGTAGGACAGTCGGCTCTGAACCGATCAATCGGGGTTCGAATCCCTGGGAGGCAACCAATACCGCACTTCTTCGCACTTCCCTGAACCTCCGTTTCGGAAGGGGTTGTAGATTCGATACTTGGCGATTTAGTGTTGCCTATTTCCCTCCCATTAAGTGAATAGCAATATATCCCGGTAGCGTCAGCCGTCTTGACTGATCGCAGGTTTCAGAATATAGTTCATAATGAACGATTCATAGTGAATGATGCGAAAAGATCCCATCAAGTCCGATGAGCTATCCGAAACCGTCGCCATGGCGGAGCAAATCAGGGCGCTCTGCTCGGTCATTACGAAAGTCGCCCGGGCGGACCTTGAATCCCACCTGAAACAGCACGAATCAGGTATCGCGGCGATCGAGCATGGCGTACTCCGCCACTTGTCGCGCGGCGTCACGTCCATGGCCGAGATGAGCCGCCTGATGGGGGTCGCACCATCGACGCTTGTGTACATCGTAGACGGGCTGACGAAGAAGAAATTGGTGAAGCGGGGCAAGGACCCAAAGGACCGCCGCAGGGAGCCGCTGCTGCTGGAGAAGAAGGGAGCCGAGCTCTTCGCCAATTCTCCGAAGATGGACGCAAGCAGCACCCTGGTCAAAAGCCTGGAGAGCATGCCCCCAACCCGTCGCCGCGAATTGCTGGTCCTTCTGAATGAGTTCGCGAAAGAACTCACAGGTTCCGAACGGCTGTACCTCGACGCGGAATCCGCGGAGGCGAAGGCCTCTTCCGCTGAGGCTGGAAAAACGAGACCGAGGGGTAAGGAGGCGAAGTCATGAATAAAGCGCAATGGGTGCTGTTAACGACGTTTGCAGCAAGCTTCTACGGCGTCGGCAACATCTGGATGACGCAGTTTGGCTGGCGGCTGTGGCCATATGTCGCGCCCGGCGACTTCGGTGCGTACCACAACGCCTGGTGGGCGATGATCAAGCCCGTCATCTTCCCAGTGGCGGCGGTCGCGTTCTTCGGAGCTTTCGCATTGATTTGGTGGCGGCCGGTGGGAGTAACCGCGGCTCCTGTATGGCTGAACGTGGGGATTCAGGTGCTGACTTACGCGCTCACGGCGATTTTCTGGGGCCGCTGGCAGGCGCAGACGCATTTCGCAAGGTTGCCGGATGGCGGGCTTGATCCGATGTACTTGCGTTCGATGAGCACGCACTGGATTCGTGCGGCGCTGATTACGCTGAGCGGATTCATCGTCTTTTGGATGGTGGTTCAGGATCTCTCAAAGAACCTGCAAAAGGTGCGGTAGCAGGTCACAATGCAAGCGCTTTCGCGGGCGGAACCGGAAGGATGGCCGCCGGTTGCGACGTGACGGAGGTTAGGCATGAACAAATCCGTGCTTGGGATGATGATTGTTGCGGTGTGCCTCTCCTCGGAGGTCGCTTTGGCGCAGGCATCCCCCCCGTCGGCACCTTCCCCACTGAACTTCGACGACAAGTTCCGGCTCTACCTTCGGCAGACGTATTCCTTGCCCAGCGTATTGGTCCCGGCGGCATTTGCGGGACTCGACCAGGCTGCGGATTCTCCGAATGAATGGGGTCAGGGCTCGCGAGGCTATCTCAACCGCCTGGGAACGCGGCGCGGCCAGTTTCAGATCGGCGCATTTTGCGCTTTCGGCGTCGGCGCCGCGCTCCATGAGGATCCGCGCTTCTTCCCATCGGGAAAGCACGGAATGTGGAGGCGGACCTCATACGTCGTAGTGCATACCGTCATCGCGCACACGGACAGGGGAACGGAGATGCCTGCCTTCGGCAACTACGCAGCGGCGCTTGGAGCCGGATTTTTTCCTTCCACATGGCTGCCGCGGAGCGCGAACTCCGTCACCGACTCGCTGAAGCGCAGTGCCGCCATGCTGGGCATGAACGTTGGAGTGAACATGGGCATTGAATTCGACTCTGACGACCGGCGATTCTTCCGCGAAAAGGTCTTACGTCGGTTCCATCGCAGCGGGAAACAGGCCACAAACCAATTGCGCTGAAAGGAATGGACCAATGCGGCGACAGAATTATGGTGCCAGTGGCGCATCGGCCTTGGTTGTGCTCCTGGCAGCATCGGCCCTCGGGGAACAAGGCACATCATTGTTGAAGCCTGGCGACGCATTACCGCGGCTTGCCGGCCAGACTGTCGCGGGTAAACCGCTCGACCTTCCCACAGCGGCCGCAGGTAAAGTCGCGGTGGTGATCTTCTCCTTCAGCCGCGGCGGAGGACGCGATGCCCAGAACTGGGCGCAGCACCTCTCGAACGATGACCCGCATCTACCCATCTATACTGCAATCTTTCTCGAGTCGGTTCCTCGCATGTTTCGCGCCATCGCCGTCTCGGGAATCCGAAGCGGCATGCCTCCGGTCATGCTGGATCAGACACTGCTCCTTTATCAGGAACAGACTTCCTGGGAACAGAGACTGCACGTTAAAGATGAAAGCTACGCGTGCGTGCTTGTACTCGACCAGTCTGGACGTATCCGATGGATTTCCTTGGGACCTTTCGCCGACCCGCTCTATCTGAGTCTCAGAAAAGAGGTCCGGCCTTAAAGGTCGCCTTGGACGTTCGCCCGGACCATGCCAAAGATGCCTCATGAGTACACTCTTCGCGCTAAAGCGCCAGACGAGAAACTTTTCGAGCGCGTGGTGCTCTAACGACCCGGTCGAAATCCGGTGCTCAAAAGGAGATTACTTCGTGACAGATGAACCCGAAACATTCCTGAACACCTGGGATACCGATGGAACGTGTTCGAGGCCGACTGGATCCATTCGCAAATCCCAAACGCTCAAAGCGATCGCCAGAACAATCTCCGCATCTGCAGCGCGATCACCTTCCGTTTTGGACCTCGTTGAAGAGGAATGGGCTGTTCTCATCCACCGCAATTGCAGCTCCACAAACTCAAGAGAACGGAGAGTAGAAAATTGCGTCATCTCCCTCCTTAGGACATAACCCCAAAGGTGCGCATCTCTTATAAGCGCGTCTGCCTCCCTTACAATTCGAGTAGCTTATCGGTGCGCGTCATAGGAGGCGCATTGATAAGAAGCCTTCCCAATGAAGATCACAACAACCTAGGAGCCTTCCTCAATGAAGATCGCAAGAACCCTTCTGTTGCTGTCCTTTGTCCTGGCTTTCCCCGCCGCTACCTATGCCCAAACCTATGTTTCAAATACAGGACATGATTCAGGCAATTGCCCCATCACCGCTCCTTGCTTGACGCTACAGTATGCGGCCTTTCACACGCCGGCCTATGGTCAGCTTGACCTGCTCAGTGACGGCACCTTTGACAATATTGGCCTTGGCCTTACTCCCATCACGATCAACGGTCACGGCTTTGCCGCCAACTTTAACAACTCTGTTATCCCTAACATTACTGTGAGTGGAAACCTTGTGATCCTACGGGATATCATCCTGCACGGCAATGGCAGCTATTCTGGAATTTCTTTCCTCGGAGGCTTTCACCTTACGCTCGACCACGTTAAACTTGACAACTACATCAAAAACTGTATCGATGCAACCATTGATACTATCGATTTCACCTCGCCGGTCGACCTGGTTATCAAAGACACCATCATCGAAAACTGCGCCGGAGCCGGCATTTCCATCAATTCACCGTCTGGCCAGATTACGGCGGAGATTAGCAATACCCAGGTGCACTACGCCAACGGTGGATTGGTTGTGAATAGCGGCTTTGTTACGGTGTCCGGGTCCACTTTTTCGCCTACCGGCCTGGGCAACCGAAACGCTGGCATCTCGGCGGTACCGTTTTTGGGGGTTCCCGCCGCGCAAGTTATGCTGGACAACTGTACGATCTCCAACTGGGCTACGGGAATCTCTTCCGGAAAAGGCGGGAGCGTCCAGGTAAGCCGGAGCACCATCAGCTTCAACGCCACCGGTTTAGCGAGCACGGGAGGAGCTATCGTCTCCAACGGCAACAATTCGTTCTACGGCAATGGAGCAGATGGCTCTCCCACCTCAACAGTCGCATTGAAATAACGCAGGAACCGGACTTCGTGAACACCGACACCCAGGAGGGCCTCCGGGTGCCGCAGCCAAGCCGTTGCCGCCGTTGACCGTGCGGCGAAGGATGGCTGCTACCGGACTCGTGGCGGAGGCGTGCTTCGCGCTGCCATAAGTCGAACTCCGCATCTGCGTTACCGGGTGGGAGCCGATGCGCGCTGGCTGCCGCGTCTCAGGAACGCGACTCTATGGAATTTTTTTGCGCCGGTGTGCGGCGAAAGTTTGGGCTGGATGTGGCTGGCTGAAAGTTGCGGAAGGAACGACCCGGTCGAAATCCGGTGATCAAATATAAGCGCGTCTGCCTCCCTTACAATTCGAGTAGCTTATCGGTGCGCCTCATAGGAGGCGCATAAAAAGCCTTCCCAATGAAGATCACAACAACCTAGGAGCCTTCCTCAATGAAGATCGCAAGAACCCTTCTGTTGCTGTCCTTTGTCCTGGCTTTCCCCGCCGCTACCTATGCCCAAACCTATGTTTCAAATACAGGACATGATTCAGGTAATTGCCCCATCACCGCTCCTTGCTTGACGCTACAGTATGCGGTCAATCAAACGCCGGCCTATGGTCAGCTTGACCTGCTCAGCGACGGCACCTTCTTTTATGTTGAACTTGACCATGCCATCACCATCAACGGTCACGGCTTTGCCGCCAACTTTGACAACACTATTATCCCTAACATTACCGTGCAAGCTGGAGCGGGAGGCGTTGTGATCCTACGGGATATCATCCTGCACGGAAATGGCAGCTGGAATGGAATTGCTTACAACTTAGGCTCTCAACTTACGCTCGACCACGTTAAACTTGACAACTACATCAAAAACTGTATCGATGCAACCATTGATACTATCGATTTCACCTCGCCGGCCGACCTGGTTATCAAAGACACCACCATCGAAAACTGCGCCGGAGCCGGCATTTCCATCAATTCCCCGTCTGGCCAGATTACGGCGGAGATTAGCAATACCCAGGTGCACTACGCCAACGGTGGACTGGTTGTGAATAGCGGCTTTGTTACGGTGTCCGGGTCCACTTTTTCGCCTACCGGCCTGGGCAACCGAAGCGCTGGCATCTCGGTGGCACCGGTTAACGGCGTTCCCGCCGCGCAAGTTATGCTCGACAACTGTGCGATCTCCAACTGGACTACGGGAATCTTTTCCGGAAAAGGCGGGAGCGTCCAGGTAAGCCGGAGCACCATCAGCTTCAACGCCACCGGTTTAGCGAGCACGGGAGGAGCTATCGTCTCTAACGGCAACAATTCGTTCTACGGCAATGGAGCAGATGGCTCGCCCACCTCAACAGTCGCATTGAAATAAAGCAGGAACCGGACTTCGTGAACACCGGCATCCATGAGGGTCTCCGGGTGCTGCAGCCAAGCCGTTGCCGCCGTTGACCGTGCGGCGAAGGATGGCTGCTGCACCGGGACTCGTGGCGGAGGCCGTGCTTCGCGCTGCCATGAGTAGAACTCCGCATCTGCGTTACCGGGTGGGAGCCGATGCGCACTGGCTGCCGCGTCTCAGGAACGCGACTCTGTGGAATTTTTTGCGTCGGGTGTGCGGCGAAAGTTTGGGCTGGATGTGGCTGGCTGAAAGTTGCTTAAGGAACGCCCCGGTCGAAATCCGATGATCAAATGCCGGGACTAAAGAGTTGTGACATTGCGGTGACAATTTCTATCGGTTCGTTTCGTATATTGGCTTAACGCAAATTTTGTCAGCCTATGAGGCAGCTTCGATTGCTTGCGGTTGCTGTGTCTTGATGTGCGCCTGGTTTGGCGTGGGATAGACGCTGCGGCCGGAAGCGGTGGGCCCGGGTGGAAAGGCTTTTATGTCTGTCGTTCGGAGTGCGGTAGCCGTCGCTGTTTTTGCTTCGATAGTCTGTGGGAGCGGGTTTGCGCAGAGTTCGATGACGCAGGATATGGACCGCTCGGTGAAGCCGGGGGATGACTTCTACCGCTATGCGAATGGTGGGTGGTTGAAAACGACAGCGATCCCGGCGGGAGTTGCGAGCTATGGCACCGGGACGATGCTGGCAGCGAAGACGAATGAGCGTGTGCGGGCGCTCGTTGTGGCGACAGCATCGGCGGGAGCTGCGAAGGGGAGCCTGAGCCAGAAGGTCGGCGACTACTACGCCAGCTTTTTGGATGTGGACGTGATTGAGGCGAAGGGGATGTCTCCGCTTGCGGGAGAGATGGCTGCGATTGCGGCGATTGGGAGTAAGGCGGCGTTGTCGTCGTATCTGGGGGGCACGCTGGGGCGTGAGGTGGATGGGTTGACTGCGAATGCGGACCATGTGTTCGGCGTGTGGCTGAACCAGGGATTTGAGGATGCGGAGCATAACCTGCCGCATCTTTGGCAGGGCGGGTTGGGGATGCCGGACCGCGAGGCGTATCTGGATGCTTCACCGAAGGGAGCGGAGCTGCGGGCGAAGTATCGGGCGCACATTGCCGCGGTGCTGACGCTGGCGGGTGTGGCCGATGCCGATGCAAAGGCGGAACGCGTGCTGGCGCTGGAGATTGGGATTGCGAAGAGTCATGCGCCGGACTCGGAGGCGGCGGATGTGTTCAAGCAGAACAATCCGTGGAAGCGCGTGGAGTTTGCGGCGAAGGCTCCGGGGATCGATTGGGAGGCTTACTTCAAGGCCGCGGGATTGATGGAGCAGGAGGACTTTCTGCCGTGGCAGCCGGCAGGTGTGGTGGGGGCCGCGGCGCTGGTGGCGAGCGAGCCGCTTGCAGTGTGGCAGGACTATCTGCGCTTCCACCTGGTGGAGCACTATGCGAGTGTGTTGCCGAAGGCAGTGCGGTCGGAAGACTTTACCTTCTACGGGACGGCGCTGACGGGCGCGGAGCAGATGCCGGAGCGTGGCGCGGGCGGCATCGTCGCGGTGAATGGTGCGTTGGGCGAGGCCGTGGGACAGCTTTATGTGAAGCAATACTTTTCGCCGCAGGCCAAGGCGAAGGCGCTGGCGATGGTAGCCGATCTGCGGACGGCGTTTCTGGAGCGGATTGCGAAGTCGACGTGGATGAGTGCGGAGACCAAGAAGAAGGCGCTGGCAAAGATGGAGGCCTTCCAGATCGGGATTGGGTATCCGGATGTGTGGATCGACTTTGCGAAGCTCGATGTGGTGCGGGGCGATGCGTTTGGGAATGCGCGACGGGCGGAGGCGTTCTATCGAGCGCGCGATCTGGCGAAGCTGCGGCAGCCGGTGTATCCGGTGGAGTGGCAGATGAATGCGCAGGTGCCGGGAGCAGTGATTATGTTCAGCCCGAACTTCGAGGTGTTTTCAGCGGGCATATTGCAACCGCCGTTCTTCGATCCTGAGGGGGATGCGGCTTCGAACTATGGCTCGGCTGGTGCGGGGATGGCCCATGAGATCAGCCATAGTTTCGATGAGTTGGGAAATATTTACGACGCGTATGGGCGGCTGGGGAAGTGGTGGACAGCGGAGGATAAGGCGCGGTATCACGCAGCGGCGGTGAAGCTGGTGGCGCAGTTCGATAAGTATTGCCCCTATGCGGATGCGTGTGTGAAGGGGCAACAGGTTTTGACGGAGAGCATTGCCAACTTGACGGGATTGGTGGTGGCGCATGATGCGTATCTGCTCTCACTGAAGGGCAAGCCGGATGCGGTGATCGGCGGGCTGACGGGAGAGCAGAGGTTCTTTGTGGCGTACTCGCAGCGGTGGCGCAGACTACAGAGCGAGGCCGCGACGCGGCGGCAGATTGCGACCGATACGCATCCGCCGGGAGAGTTTATCAGCGATGAGGTGCGAAATGTGGAGAGCTGGTATGTGGCGTTCAAGGTGACACAGAGCGATACGCTCTATGTGAAGCCCGAGGACCGCTTTGGGATATGGTGATGGCATGCGTGTGGCGTTTGTGGAGTGGCTGGAGGGGTTGACGGCAGGCGATGCGCAGTGGGAGGCGCTGAAGACTGGTGTTGCGGAGGCGCGGGCGGAGATCCTGGTGACGAATGAGTTGCCGTTTGGGCCTTGGATCGCCGAGGGTGCGTCGTTTTCGCGTGAGGTTGCGGAGGAGAGTGTTCGCGCCCATGAGGCTGGGCTTGCGGGGTTGATGGAGCTGGGTATGGCGGCGGTGATCTCTTCGCGGCCGGTGTGGCGTGGAGAGCGGTTGGTGAATGAGGCGTTTGTGGTCGAGGGCGGTGTGGTTCGAGTGTTGCATCGGAAGCAGTACTTCCCGAGTGAGGCGGGGTGGTTCGAGAGGGATTGGTTTGTGGGGGATGATTCGGGTTTTGCGGTGGCTGAGGTGCTTGGGGTTCGCGTTGGGGTGTTGCTTTGTACGGAGGCGATGTTCAATGAGCGGGCGCGGGCTTACGGGCGGGAGGGCGCTGAACTGATCGCGATTCCGCGGGCTTCGGGGAGGGATATCGAGCCCTGGAAGATTGCGGGGGCGATGGCTTCGCTGGTATCGGGGGCGTATGTGGTGAGCTCGAATCGCGTGGGACCGGCGGCAGGTGGGAGGAATTTTGGAGGCGGTGGATTTGGGTATGGGCCCCAGGGGAAGTTGTTGGCGATGACGAGTGGGGAATGTGCGGTGCAGGTGGTGGAGGTAGAGGCGGCGGTCTGTGCAGCGGCTCGGGCTGAGTACCCTTGTTATGTGGCTGAGTTGCCTTGAATCGCTTTGCTTGGCGCACTCTTTCGGGAGCCGTGGTTCGCTACCGACAGCTAGTGTCCAGGACGACCAAAGCACGTCCTCACGCAGCGAACCCCTGAAAATTTCTCAAAAACAATCTGCAACTTCTTGACACGCACCTTCATCTGGAATAAATACATAACCGTATGGTTAAGTATTCAACCAGCCTCGACGCAACCTTCTCCGCTCTCAGCGACCCCACGCGTCGAGCCATCCTCCTCACCCTGCAGCGCGGACACGCCTCCGTCACCGAGCTCGCCCGCCCGCACGAAATCTCCATGCCCGCCATTCTCAAGCACCTCAACGTCCTCGAACAAGCCGGTCTCATCGAGCAGAAGAAAACCGGCCGGGTCCGCATGTGCCGTCTCACCGTAGCTCCCATGCAGCAGGCTGCCAACTGGCTCTCCCTTTACCGCGTCTTCTGGGAGAACCAGCTCGACAATCTCGGCCGATTCCTCGAACAAACCGATCCCAATCAACCCAAAAAACAGGAGAACAAAGTATGTCGCAAGCAGCCGTCGCATCCCCGTCGTCGCTCGTAGTTTCACGCATCTACCTAGCCTCCCAGGATCGCGTCTTCAAAGCCTGGACAGATGCCAACCAACTCGGTCAATGGTTCGCCCCCAACGATGACTGCACCACCAAGGCCGACGTCGACCTTCGCGTTGGCCACGAGTACCGCATTGCCATCACCCACAAAGGAGGCGACGTCAACACCATCGTCGGCACCTATCGCGTCATCGATCCGCCGCGCAAACTCGTCTACACCTGGCGTTTTGAAGGCAGCCCTATGGGCGACACACTCGTCACAGTCGACTTCAGCCCCGAGGGCGACGCCACCAAGGTCACCGTCACCCACGAGCAGTTCACCACTACCGAGGATCGCGACAGGCACGCCGAAGGCTGGAACTCAGGTCTCAGCCGCCTCGAGCGCAAGCTTCCCTCGCTCGTTTAGTTCGTCGCGTCACTTCCAACCAAAAATCGCATCAAGGAGAGATCATGGCAAACCCTTTCGTCTACACGGAACTCAATACCTCCGATGTCCCAGGATCCAAAACCTTCTATTCCAAACTCTTCGACTGGAAGCTCGAAGATGTTCCCGGCATGGACATGGACTATACCTTCATAAAAAACGGCGACAACCCCATCGGCGGAATGATGAAACATCCCATGCCCGGTGCTCCGCCGATGTGGCTGCCCTACGTCGGCGTCGACGACATCAAAGCCGCCACCGCCAAAGCAAAGTCGCTCGGCGCGAAGGTCATCGTGGATGTCCGCGAGGTGATGGGTCACGGCCACATGAGCGTCCTCAGCGACCCAGCCGGTGCCACCATCGCCCTCTGGGAACCGAAGAAGGCATAACTACTGCGTCGCGGCTCCGGCAACTTCAGCTTCGCGAAGAAAGTCGAAGTTGCCGGAGGGCCGTGGCCTCACATTCACAATCCGCCGCGTGTGTACCACTTCGTTGTTCGGATACCACATCGGAATCGAAGGCAGCTCCTCCGCCAGAATCTGCTGTACCTCGACGTAGTCCTTCTTCCGCACCGCGCGATCGGAAGAAGCCGCTGCCTCGGCGAGCAACGCATCCACCCGTGCATTGCTATATCGCCCGCGATTTCCACCTTTAGGCGGAAAACTTCCCGATCCGTACGCATACCGAAAGATATCCGGGTCTTCGTTGCTTCCGATCCATCGCAGCGCATAGATTTGAAACGCGCCCTTCGTCACATCCGCATAGAATGTGCCAAACTCCGCCGACCGAATCTCTAGCGCAATCCCAGCCGCTCTCAACTGCTGCTGCAAAACCGCTGCCATCAGACGAGTCGTCTCGTCCGTACTTGCCTTCATCGTCAACCGCAGACGAACGCCATCTCTACCAGCAGGAAAGCCCGTCTCATCGAGCAGCCTTTGCGCCCGCGCCACATCATGCGGATACTGCGCCATCGAATCATTCGCAGCTGCCGCCCAATGCCCCGCAGGCAACAAAGTATTCGCCAGACGAGCCTGCCCCCTCCAGATTGCATCCACAATCGCCTGCCGGTCGATCGCGCAGGCAATCGCCTGCCGCACCTTATTATTCCGCAACAGCGCATCTGTAACATTAAAGGTTACATAAATCACGGGCGACCCCATCCCGGACTCCACCTTCAGATTTAGCCTGCTCTCGAGCGTATGCACCATATCCAGCGTTACAACGTTACTCGCCAGATCAGCCGACCCCTTCTGCAACTCCAGCGCGCTCGTAATCGCCTCCGGCACAACCTGAAACTGTATTCGCTCAATCCTCTGCGCTCCAGCGGCAACCTCAGGCAATTTGTCGACCCGATCCGCCCAGTAATCATGGTTTCGCTCGACGATCACTTCTTTATCCTGCACCGCACTTACAAACCGAAACGGCCCCGATCCTACCGGATGCAATCCGAAATCTTTACCTGAGCCACGAGGCACTACACCGAACAGACTATCGCTCATGTTGAACAGCAGCCCGGCATCAGGTCGTTTCAAATGCACGACCACTGTCAGCCGGTCCAGCACCTCCACACGATCCACAGCCGCAAAATTTCCACCCTTGGCCGTCACCAGATGTCCGACAGACTCGTCGATCAAGCTCCGGATCGTATAAGCCACATCCTCGGCCTCCAGTGGCCTGCCATCATGAAACCGCACTCCATCCCGCAGATGAAACACCCAGGTCAACGCATCCGGCTGCTCCCAACTCGTAGCCAGCCACGGCCGCAACTCGTAGTGCTCATCCTTCTTCACCAGCGCATCGAAGATCTGCCCACCCAACCGCTCCGACTGCGCATCCGTCCCCACCCGCAGATCCAGATTATTCGGACTGCTCTCAATAATCATCACCACCGAAGACGGATCCTCCACTCGCCGTCTGCAACCAGCAAAGAATACACAGCCAATCACAATCAACGACCAACAGAAATGGGTGCCCCATCTTCGCGACAATTTAATCGTCGCGAAGGTGGGCATCATGCGAAGCACGGCCGCTCTCGTCGATATCCACACCACCACAAAGCTCATCCGAGAGAGACCTTCCCCAGAACCACCGATCTCCTCGCCCCCGTAGCCGCAGGAACATTCCCCGGCAATCCGTTCCAACTCAACCACGCCAACAGCGCGAAGGCCACACCCTCCTTAGCCTGCGCCGGAACTCCCAGCTCCTCCATCAACCGAACCTTCACTCCAAGCGGCTGCAACCCATCCTGCAGCATCCGCATCAGCGACGAGTTCTTCGCCCCTCCACCCGCCACCACAAATTCTATTGGAGACAGGGGAGCCGCCTGCCCCACATGCCCCCACACAAAACGCCGGTACGCATTCAGAATCGAAGCCGCAGTCAAAGCCGTCCCCGTAGCGACAACATCCTCATCCCGATCCTCGCTCCCACCGGCCTTCCGGCACATGGCAATCAGCCGCGAAACAAATGCTTCGCCAAACTGCTCCCGCCCGCAGGACTTCGGCGGCAGGGCAGAGAAGTACCTCTCCTTCAAAATCTCATCCACCACACCAGGCAACACCTTCCCCGCCCGCGCCACCGTACCATTCCGGTCGAACTCCCGCTCATACAGCCGCCGCATGCACCCGTCGATCACCATGTTTCCCGGCCCGGTATCGAACGCCATCACTCCATCCATCTCGGCCTCAGCCGGAATTGCTGTCAGATTCCCAATCCCGCCAAGATTCAGCAGCACGCGACTTACCTTGGCGGAACGAAACCTGCAGTAGTCCAGCATCGGCACCAGCGGAGCACCCTGCCCGCCCGCAGCCACATCCGCCGGGCGAAAGTCACTCACTACAGGCACTCGAAGCCGTTCTGCAATTACCGCAGCTTCGCCTATCTGCCATGTAGCTCGCACACTTCTTCCCAGATACTTCTCTGCCGCTCCCTGGTGATACACCGTCTGCCCATGACATCCCACCAGCCGCACCTTCACACCGAGCGAACTCTGAGCCTTCTCCACTGCATCTGCATACACCTCGCCAAGACGCCAGTTCAGCCGCGACAACTCTGCCACTGAAATAGCATCCGCGTCCATCGCATTCAGCACCGCAGCCCGCACTGCCTTCGGATAAGTCATCCCCACATGCCCCAGCAGCTTTATCCGCGGCGTTTCACCCTTCGCACGAGCAGGCGAAATCCGGCACACCGCCACGTCCACCCCATCCGCCGACGTCCCGCTCATGACCCCCGCTACAATCAAACTCTTCTCCTTCATCCTTTCAACTCCCGCTGCAACTCCGCCAGCAGATTCAACGCCTCTCTCGGCGTCAACCCATCCACATCCGCCTCCGCCAGCCGGTCCACGATCCTCTGCGACAGTGGAGTAAACATCGTCATCTGCATCTGCGGCACCGGCGAAGCCTCGCGAACCTGCTGCGTCTCCGCCCGTTCATGCAGCTTCAAAACCTCGCGTGCCCGAGCAATCACGCCCGAAGGCAACCCAGCCAGCTTTGCCACTTCAATCCCGTAGCTCTTACTCGCGGGCCCAGCCTCTACAGTATGCAGAAACACAATTCCTCCCGCGGTCTCCTTCACCGTCACGCGCAGGTTTGTCAGCCGCTCCAGTCGCTCCGCCAACAGAGTCAGCTCATGGTAGTGCGTTGCAAACAGGGTCCTCGCGCCGATCCGGTCATGCAGATGTTCCACCGTTGCCCACGCCAGGCTCAACCCATCATAGGTAGCCGTTCCTCGCCCCATCTCATCCAGCAACACCAGCGACCTGTTCGTAGCCGTGTTAAGAATCGCCGCCGTCTCTGTCATCTCGACCATAAACGTCGACCGCCCGCGCGCCACATTGTCGCTTGCGCCAATCCGCGTATAGATCCGGTCCACCAGCCCCAGCCGCATCCGCTCCGCCGGAACAAAGCACCCCATCTGAGCCATCACCACCAGCAATGCCGCCATCCGCAGATACGTCGACTTGCCTCCCATATTCGGCCCGGTAATCAGCAACACTGCGGGTCCCGCATCCGCATCGAGATGCACCGAGTTCGGCACAAATCTCCCGCCACCCGACTCCTCCAGCCTCCGCTCCACCACCGGATGCCGAGCCTGCACAAACTCCAGCACGCCCGACTCCTCCGTCTGCGGCCTTACCCATCCACGCAGCGCCGCAAGATGCGCAAAGCAACTCAGGAGATCGATCTCCGCCACCTTCCTCGCCGTCTCTCGCATTCGTCCTGCAGCATCCAGCAACTGCCGCCGCAGCTCCGCAAAGATTCTCCGCTCAATCTCGCCACTCCGCTCCTGCGCCGTCAGAATCTTCGCCTCATACTCCTTCAGTTCCGGAGTCGTAAACCGCTCTGCATTCACCAGCGTCTGCTTCCGTTCATAATCCGCCGGCACCGCCTTCGCATTCGCCTTCGTTACCTCAAGGTAGTAGCCGAAAACCGAATTGAACCGCACCTTCAGCGATCCAATTCCCGTCCGCGCCCGTTCGCGTTCTTCAATTGCTGCCAGCGCCTGCCGTCCGCTCCGGCTCAACTCCCGTAACTCATCCAGTTCCGCATCCACGCCCTCGCGAATCGCGCCGCCATCGGCCAGCGACACAGGAGGCTCTTCCGCAATCGTCCGCACGATCATTTCATGCAGATCCTCCAGAGGATCGACACTTGCCCCAAGCTCCGTCCACCTCGCGGCCTCAAACATCTTTACCGCCGCAACAACCCCCGGCAGACAACCCAGCGTCTTCGCCAGCGCCATCACCTCGCGCGGCCCAGCCGAATCAAGAGCCACCCGTCCCAGCAACCGCTCCAGATCGAGCACTCCATCCATCGACCGCCGCAGTCCCTCACGACGCCGCAGATCCCCCGCGGCCTCACCCACCGCCTCCAACCGAGCCTCAATCTCCACCAACCCATTCGCTGGCCGCAGCAGCGAAGCCCGCAACAACCGTTTTCCCATCGGCGTACAACATGCATCCATTGTGTAGAACAACGTAGTCTGCGCCGACTCTCCGGAAAACAGCGGCTCCACCAGCTCCAGGTTCCTCACGCTCACTGCATCCAGCTCTAAACTCGAAGACCGCTCATAAAACCGCAGTCCATCCACATGCTCCAACCCGCCCTGCTTCGTCTGGCGCATGTAATGCAGCAGTGCCCCGGCTGCAATCGACGCTGCCTCATGCCCACCCAGCCCCATCCCATCCAGCGAATGCACTTTGAAATGGTTCCTTACCAGCGGCACTGCGTATTCGGCCGTAAACACCCACTCATCCAACGTAGTCTTCGTCCGAATCCCCTCCAGCCCGGTGCCCGACACATCATCTTCTGTCTTGTGCGAACGAGAATGCCCGGGTGCCCCATTCTTCGCAGCTTCATCGCGAAGGGTGGGAAGTAACCCTTTCGAACCAGCACCCAACCCCAGCCCGCCCTGCCCATAAAGCAACTCCACCGGCCGAACCCGCCCCAACTCATCCACCAGCAATGGCCACGCATTCGCCCCGTCAAACTCTGTAGCCCGAAACTCCCCGGTAGACAGATCCAGCAGAGCCAGCCCACAAATCTGGGTCGTTCCGGAGCCGACAACACAAACACTTGCCAGATAATTGCTCTGCTCCGATCCCATCGTCGGATCGAGCGCTGTCCCCGGCGTCAGTACCCGAGTCACCTCACGCCGCACAATCGTCTTTGTCTGTTTCGGATCCTCCATCTGCTCGCACAGGGCGATCTTGTATCCCAGCCGCAGCAGCTTCTGCAGATACAACTCCGCCGCATGGTACGGAACTCCGCACATCGGCTGCTTCTTCTCTTTGTCTCTCGCCGTAAGCGTCAGTTGCAGTTCACGCGACACCAGAATCGCGTCGTCATAGAACAGCTCATAAAAATCCCCGATCCTGCAAAACATCAGGCAATCCGGATGCTGTTCCTTCGCCGTAAAGTACTGCCGCATCACCGGCGTCAGCGTACTCAACTCGTTTGTAATCTCTTTCGTCACAGGAGAGCCCAGAATATCGTACCTACGGCTGTTCGCGGTTCATGGCTTTCCTTCAGGCTCAACCGAAACGATCTTCGTTGAAACGGAAAACTTCCGAAATCTAGAATAGGTATGATCGACGACGATACGGGATCGCTTGTTTTTGTTCTTGACCATCGCGTCGATATGGCTCGTGGTCAACAGCGGTATACCGTCGATATAAGTCAAGGTAGTGGCCCCCGTACTTCCGCTGAAGACGTCTCCTTCATCGGCGATCTGTGTAAACTCCATCCGCATCATCTCCGATGTAGCAGGATCAACCCAGGTGCGATAGTGTTTCTGCTGGGTTGCATCGAGCGGCACCGAGTCGATGAGGAGGCAGTCCCGTCCGTCAACCGCCGCGTGCCCAACCACACTGCTTCGATAACTCGTAGGAAGCAGATTAAGGTTCACGCCGGTATTCTTCGTTGTGTAATGCCAGAGCTTTGCTCGCGCCTTGTCGTCAAGGGCAGAGCGCCCACGGATTGCATCGTCGTATCGTTGCTGCTCTTCCGCAAGAGCCTTGCCCGTCAACGGCTTGCCATTCACTTCAAGCAGACGGGAATATTCCAGGTCGGCGATGTAGGTGATCTCTGTGAGCCGCACAATGTCCAACGTCGATTTGCCCTTCTCATTGAAATTCTGCAGATGGCTTAAATCAAGATAAGTAAAGCGCGTCTTGGAGATCTTCCCCTGATTGAGTTGATCGACGGCTTCACGCAGCAACTCCGCCGGATCGCGATCCGCCTGGGCAAGGAGACGCGCAGCCATAAAAGGAAGCAGAGCAGTCAGAATCACGAAGCAGCCGACGAACCGCCGAAGTTCGTTCCTATTGATCAACAAAACCATACCCCTCATAAATCGTGGTCGCCCACGCAGGCGGCAAGAGCCAGGCTCTCCTCACCCGGCGTCTTGTCCGACCGCCTTCGAGTCAAGGTTGGTACTCGCGTTATTTCACATCTCCGCATGAGTCAGCGAGCCACTTCGTCTCCATCGTCCCGTCCAGCGTCATGCTCTTACCCATCCGGTTCATATCGACATGGATTGTCCCATTCGCCGACTCCCGGCTCGTAACCTCATAGTGAACCTTCGCGGTATAAGTCCCATCCTTGTCGGTGCACTCCTCCTGCAGATCGGTCGCCTTCGCCGTGCTGCTGAGAACCGTACGCTTGCAGTTCTGGCGGTCGTTGCTGCCAAAGTCGGTTCCTTTATTCAGCTTCTCTTCGGTGAGGCATACCTTTACCGTCCGTGGTCCGCCGCCTCCCATGATGCGAGCCTTCTGCTCCGGGGTCATCCTCGCCAGGACGTCGTCCGGGATCGGTGGCATTCCGTTCATGTGAGTGTTCACGGTAGTCTGCCACAACCCGGTCTTCACATCGGGCCTCGCAATATCCTGGGCAAAACCAACGAGCAAAGGAACCGCACTCAAGCAAACGGCCCGCGTCATTAACAACGTTTTGTTCATCGCAATACTCCTTCATGAGAGATCGTTCCTGCATCGGGGGCCGCTGTGCGATTGTCGCA
Organism: uncultured Acidobacteriaceae bacterium; assembly: GCA_963770055.1. Lineage (GTDB taxonomy): Bacteria > Acidobacteriota > Terriglobia > Terriglobales > Acidobacteriaceae > Edaphobacter. The sequence goes on along the minus strand of CAVYOC010000006.1, from coordinate 407,177 downwards.
CTCGCACATCGCACCAATTATCAGGCATCTGCAGTCGAAATCAACCGCAAACATCACCCTTCGTTCTTTCTCGCCCTACACCCGATATACTGAACATTCGCGAGTTTAGCCGCTGGCGAACCTTCAGCAATGTCTCTCCTCTGGCTCAAAGTCGCAGTTGTCCTCTACGGCATCGCCGCACTCGCTGTCCTTCCCGCCGCTTTGTACGACCGACCCCGCTGGCGTCACATTGCCATCCCCGCCACCATCGCTGCCGCCCTCTTCCACTTCGTCTCGCTCGCCGAGATGCTTAACGCCGCGCATCACAGCCTCCCGGTCGATACCCACGAGACCCAAACCTTTCTCGGACTCCTCCTGGCCGTCGCTTTTCTCCTTGTCTTCTGGCGCTACCGAACCGTCTCGCTCGGAGTCTTCCTCCTGCCGGTCTGCTTTCTCCTCGGCCTCGTCCCTGCCTTTCATCCCAGCCAGGAGAGCCCTGCCTTTCCCATGATCCACACCGGCTGGATCTTCCTGCACGTCGCTCTCCTGCTCGCCGCATACGCCGCTCTCCTGCTCTCGCTTCTTGCCTCGCTGCTCTATCTCATTCAGGAGCGCCGCCTCAAGCAAAAATCTCCCACCCGCCCTTCGCTCCCGCCGCTGGAAACCACCGATCAGATTGCCCTCAAATCGCTGCTCTTCGGCCTTCCCTGCATGACCGCCGGCCTCCTCATCGGCTCGCTCATTGCCCAGGCCACTGTCGGGTCGTCTTACTTTCGCGATCCCAAAATCCTCCTCGCCTTCGCCATGTGGCTCGTCTACATTGCGATGATCTACATCCGCCGTCACTCCGGCCTTCGCGGACGCCGCGCCGTCTATCTATCGAGCTTCGTCTTCCTCATCGTTCTCGCCGTCTGGGCAGCCAACCAGTTCTCTTCTGTCCACAGGTTCACCGCGCCATGAGCCTCGTTCTTCTCGGTATCAATCACAACACCGCGCCCATCGAGGTTCGCGAGCGACTCGCCATCCCCTCTGCACGTCTCGCCGACGCGACACGCAGCCTCCTCCACCAACCCGGCATCCGCGAAGGCCTCATCCTCTCTACCTGCAACCGCGTCGAATTCCTCACCCTGCAGGACGACGCAGCCGAAAACGCAACGACGCAGCCTCAATCCAAAGCCGCCCTCCTCCGCTTTCTCCACGAGTACTTCAGCGTCCCTGCGCATGACATCCAGCCTCACCTCTACGAACACCGCGACCGCGAAGCCGTCCGCCATCTCTTTCGTGTCGCCAGCTCACTCGACAGCATGGTCGTCGGTGAGCCGCAGATTCTCGGCCAGGTCAAAGAGTCCTACACCATCGCCCGCGAAGTCGGCGCTGTCTCCACGCACCTCGAATCGCTCCTGCAGCGTACCTTTACGGTCGCAAAAAAAATCCGCAGCGAAACTCAGATCGGCTCCAGCTCTGTCTCCATCGCCTCTGTCGCCGTCGATCTCGCAAAAAAAATCTTCGGCTCGCTCGAAGGCAAAACCGTTCTACTCGTAGGCGCGGGGAAGATGTCCGAGCTTGCCGCTCGTCACCTTATCCAGCAAGGTGCAGCGTCGATCCTCGTCGTCAACCGCACGCACTCCCGTGCTGAAAAAATGGCGTCCGTTTTCGCCAGCCACAACATCCACACCGAAGCCATCTCCTTCGACGACCTCTACGCCCAGGCCCCGCGCGCCGACATTGTCATCACCTCAACCGGAGCCCCACAGAAGATATTCGGCCGCTCTCACGGCCAGCAGTTCCTCCAGGCACGTCGCAACCGTCCCATGTTCTTCATCGACATCGCCGTTCCTCGCGATGTCGACCCGCGCATGAACGAGGTCGAAGGCTGCTTCGTTTACGACATCGACGACCTTCAGCAAGTCGCCGCCGCCAACCTCGCTGATCGCAGCCGTGAGGCAGCAGCAGCCGAAAATATCGTTAGCAGGGAAGTGGACAAATACCACGAGCGTCTCCAGTCCCGCGACGCCGTCCCAGCGATCAAGGCACTCCAGCGACAAGCTGAAGAACTCCGCCAGGCCGAGCTCGCACGCTCCCAGTCGAAACTCACCGCGCTCACGCCCGAACAACGCGAAGCCGTCGATGCTCTGACCCGGTCCCTCACCGCAAAACTTCTTCACCCGCAACTAACAGCCCTTCGCGAATCCACTCGGCAAAAGGATTCAGAGTAGGACCTCCAACTCGCCTTCGCCTGTAAATACTTACAGGTGCACCCCTATAAATGCTTATAGATATAAATACTTATAGATGTAAATACTTACAGGTCTAAGTACTTATAGACAGCCGGTTACAAGAATCTCGCATCCAATTCCTCGCCGATAAACTCCGGCGAAGCTCCCCGGTCCTTCAGGAGCCACCCCGATTTCTATAGGGATACAGATGCAGAGTTTTCCTACTCGCTACCGGATTTCGCTGCTCTTACTCTCCCTTCTGAGCTTCTGCACAGGCAGACTGCACTCGCAGGCCAGCCCCACCGCTTCAAAGAACACTCAGTACTCCGCCTTCGGCGCATTCTCTCTGGTCTCCCCCGACTTCTCCCCCGATAACCGCAACGCCACGCTGAACAGCGGCGTCACCTTGGGCGCCGACTACACCCACATGTTTGGCAACTTTGCCCTCTCCGTCGAGCCCCGCCTCGCATTTGCTCCCGGCAACACCGTCGGCGAAAGAACCTTCGGCGGAGGTCTCCGCCTGGAATACCGAATCAAACGCCTCATCCCCTACCTCGATTACATAGTGAGCTACGGCCAAGTCACATTCACCCACCCACCCGATCCCAACTACACGAGAGACGACGCCTATGTGAGTTCGCCCGGCATCGGCCTTGACTATTACCTCACTCCCCGGTTGGGCGTCCGCGCCGAATGCCAGTTTGAACATTGGACCATCGCGCCTGGCCACACCTTCGACCCCCGCGCCGTCAGCTTCGGAGTCGTCTATCGCATCCCCTTCAAGCCCTACGTCCACTACTAGCCTCACTCGCGAAACCCATTCCCCGGATGCTACGCGCGATAGGGAGACCCATTCTTTTGCCCCAAAGACACGGAATAGGCACAGAAACGCCAACGCGTTTCCTTCGGCCGCAGGCAGAATGATTTAATAGGGGCTCGCGATGGGGAGCCGGCGATGAGAAGGATCCGCGGAACATCTTGCTTTATCCCGATGGTTCTGCCGATAGTTGCTCTCCTTGTTGTTCCGGGGTCTTCCCAGGTCCGAGGCTCCTACTCCCCCGGATCAGTCCTCACGAGTGCCGGTACTGTATCCGGCCCTGGCTTCTCCTACGACAACGAGCTGTGGTACATCTCTTCCAACCGGCTGAAGGGCCCGCAAGGCAATGTACTTCCCGTCCAGGGCTCCGTCAGCTTTCTTTACGACAACAACACCGTCATCTACGTTCCAAAGTTCAAACTCCTTCATGCAAATCTCGAATTTTGGATAGACCTTGTCTTTTCGAACGGTGCCTTCGATGCCTCCGATCCTCTGTCCGGACTCCCAGGCGCAACCGGTACCGCGGTCGGCCTTACCAATACCGACGTTATGCCCTTCGCCCTGGGTTGGCACTTCAAATGGGCCGATCTCCAGACGGGCTATGTCGTTGCCATCCCCACAGGCCGATACACCGTCGGCGCATCGGACAACGTCTCCACTGGTTTCTGGACGAACTCCTGGCAAACAGGCGCGACCGTCTATCTCACGAAGAACAGGAACACACAGATAAGTCTCTTAAATTCCTATGCCTGGAACACCACCCAACGCGGCACTGCTCTTCACCCTGGACAGAACGACTCCCTTGACTACTCTCTCACCCAGACAGTCTCTCTCGCGAAGGGAGATCGATGGCCGCTCCAGTTCGGTCCTGCAGGATACGGTCAGTGGCAAACCACGCAGGCCGGCGGTCAACTTCCGGCACGAGCGCCCCTGCTGTACGGAGTCGACGCGGCAGGTTTTACCGTCAACCTCACTGCGCCTTTCAAGTCACTCAATTTTGGAACGAGTGCCCTTTGGGAATATCACGCGCGGAACACCTTCGAGGGCCGCACCCTGGTCTTCGACGCCAGGATCAGCTTTTAAAATCGCGTGCAAATCTCTTCCTTAATCACGAGTCGCCAATTAGAAAGAAAAATTAGCCGACAAAAGGATGCTCCGATTTCCCGGAGTAGGACTGCCATACGGCCCACCCGCAAGCGTCTGCGACTGCCCAAAGAGAGTCGAGTTCAGCACTCCATTCTCCGGACCCCGATTCACAATGTTGAACAGGTTCAGCGCAACCACAACCAGCGTAAGGTTGTATCTCCGCGGCACCGTCGCATCCAGTCGCGGTCCCGAGGATGCACCGCTAAGCCCGCGCCCGCTCACGCTCGTATTCTGCCCGCCCGTGCCCGATCCGCTTCCAGTCTCCTTGCGCGGTCCGATCCCGATCGCCTTGCTCACCCTCATGTGAAAGATCACATTCGCAGGCCCGGTCCCAAGATTGAACGGCACAATCGTCTCGCTCTTCGCGGTCGGATTGCTGTCAAGGCATCCAAATGACGTCGAGACCACATCTGCCGCTCCACACGTCCCAAACGTAGGCCGCGCATTAAACTGATTATTCCCGGTCAGGTCGCTTCCGATCGAAATGTTGTACGGCGTTCCCGACTGCGCCGAGAGCAGCGGAGCGAAGATAATCCCATGCGGCGCCGTATAAGTCGTCAGCAGAAAAACGCGATGATGAATCCCGAACGAAGCACGCCCATAATCAAATCCGGGATTATTCGCGACAGAAGGGAAGTAGTTCGGCCCCTGCGTATCGCTGTTCGCCTCGCTGAAGGTGTAAGAGCCCGTTAGCGACAGTCTCCGGAGCCGTGCATTTGCAGTCGTAATGATCTGATGCTGGCTGAAAACGCCGCCCGACTGAAACTGATAGTTGTAAGCGTTCGGCGCCGCGCCCGTAATCGTGTACGTCGCCGGATCAAAATCCGGAGCCGTTACATTGTCCGTCAGGTACTGGTGAATCCCGCGCGTATAAAGATAAGTTGCATTGAGCGTCACCTTGCCAACCTGCCGGTCTACGCCGACTCCGCCCTGCATATTCAGCGCCGCATGAAAGTGCGAATCGATATTGTAGAAAGTTGGTCGCGTAGTAGTTGACCCACTCTGCGCTGGCACCACCGGCGCATTCGGATCGAAGAAATTCGGATTGTTCACCACAAAACTCTGCTGGTTGATTCCATTCTGGTGAATCGTTTGAATCACATAAGGCGTCGCACCCGGCGAGTTCAACGAACCCGGCACATTGAACCGGTCATAGAACCACCCATATCCCGCCGCGCACCACCGTCTTCGCTGGCCCCTTGCCCGTATGCCCCGGAGCCCATGCCACCGCCAGCCGCGGTCCCCAGTCCGCGTGGTCATGAATCCAGTTCTGGCTCTCGAACCGCAACCCCGCACTCAGAGTCAGATTCGGTTTCACCCGCCAGTCATCCTGAAAAAACAAACCCGCGTCGAAAAGAATCGCCCTCGCCAAAGGATTGTTCACAACCGTTACACGATATTGGTCCGGAGTCCCTGCCAGATAGTGATCGATCGACTGGAAGACATAGTTCCCGTTCTCTCCCGAAGTCGAATAATTCGCATCGCGAATCGCATGCAGGCGCACGCCGAACCTCATCGTGTGCAGTCCCGATGTAGCCGTGCTGTAATTCTGCAGCTCAAAAGAGTCCTGGTGATCCTGCACCACGCCGGAGTTGTTCCCGCCCGTGATAAAAGCGCCCTGAACCGTAACTGTCGGGGTTAGAAAATTCGGTGTCTGGCTATTGCGAATTCGTTGCCATTGAAATCGCGTCTCATTGATCAGATGCGAGTTGACGACGACGGTGTCCCCAATCGCTAGGCCATTCTGCGTCCCCTTGCTGTCAAACGCCTGCTGAGCAAGACTTAACCCGCCAGGTCCATTGTTCGTCGCAACATTGCGTGAAAACGACTCCCGAATCGTCAGCGTATTGCTCTTGCCCAGTTGAAAGTCCACCCGCGGATTCACATACAAGAAACGACGAAGGATTCGGCAGCGCCTGTTGAATAAGTGCAGTCGTGTCATTCGGATTCACCGCATTGATGATGCTCTGGTTCTGCCGCTGCATCTCGAACGTACTGAAGAAATACGACGCAGTCTTCGTCAGCGGCCCATTCACATCAGCCCGAAGAGTACAAATAATAATCCGGCTGCACTGGTACCAGCGGATTCGCGGTGTTCAGCGCCGAGGTCGATCCAAACCCGCCCAGATGCCCGGAAAACTTGTCCGATCCCGGCTTCGTAAGAATCTCAATCCGCCCATAGCCGATCTTGTTGAACTCCGCCGAAAACGGATTCTGATTAATACGAATCTCGCGAATCGAAGACTTGGGCGGAAGCTGCCCGCCTTGAAAGCCGTCAACATAAATCTCGCCTCCATTGGGTCCTGCAGCCGGCCCAGCCAGCGCCTGCAGCTCATTCTGTAGTTGATCGGGATCATCCGACAGCGCATCGAGATCGCTTCCGTTCAGCACAATCGCGCCGCCATTCTCATCGGGGTTCACGCTAACGCCGGGATTTCGGCCTGTCACGGTTACGTCCTGCTGCTGCACTGCAATCTTGACCGAAAGATCCACCTGGCGTATCTGGCCCGCGACTACAGCAACATTGCTTCTCGTCAAAGGAGCAAATCCATCAGTATCCACCGCAAGCGTGTAACTCCCGGAGGGAACCTCATGAAAACTATAGGTGCCGTCCTGACCTGACTTCGTTGTGAACACATTCTTGCCCGCAGTCAGCGAGATCGATGCACCCGGGACAATCGCGCCACTTGGGTCGAGCACCTGCCCACGCAGGCCGCCCATGTTCTGCGCAAGAGCGGCAAAGTGGCTGGTAACGAAGAAAATTAGTAAAAAGATATATCTATGTAGCATGCGACTGTACCTATGTAGTATCCGACTATATCACAATATATTCGGGCGCCCATTGCTAACCCTGTCTATAGCGGAGTGAAAATAACCTGAGTTGATGAATCGAGTGAGCCGCGTTCCCCTGTTTAACGGGTTAGACAACCGCTTTATTTCGCGGTTAGGATTTTTTTAGAAAATCTTTCGGGCACTCAGGACACACCTCGTCAGCCCTGTAACGAGCTTCCAACGCGCAATCTCCGATAGCTCCCGGGAACCATCCACCTTCTTGTCCCGTATCCTAGAAAAGATATGAGCACTGAGCACGACACTGGCACCCCCATCCGCATCGGCAGCCGAGGCTCCCAACTCGCTCTGTGGCAGGCTAACCACATCCTCGAGGCCCTCCGCAGCGCCGGCCACCACGCCGAGATCGAGATCATTCGCACCACCGGCGACCGCATGCAGCAACCCGGCTTCGTCCCGCCTGCAAACCTCGACGGCAAAGGCATCTTCATCAAAGAGATCGAAGAAGCCCTCGAAGAAGGCCGCATCGACCTCGCCGTCCACTCCCTCAAAGATCTCCCCACCAAACTCGCCCCGCAATTTATGCTCGCCGCGATTCCCAAACGCGTCGATGCTCGTGACGTCTGGGTCTGCGAACGGTACTGGGCTCTCCACACTCTTCCCACCGGGGGCCGGATTGGCACCACCAGCCCGCGTCGTCGCGCCCAGATCCTTGCCCTTCGCCCCGACGTCACCTTCGTCGAAGTTCGCGGCAACATCGACACCCGCCTCCGCAAACTCGACGAGGGCTATTGCGACGCTCTCATCCTCGCCGCCGCCGGCCTCGACCGTCTCGGCCGCATCGAATCCGTTCATCAGCGCTTCGCTCCGGAAGAGATCTGCCCGGCGCCAGGCCAAGGCGCACTCGCCCTCGAAACTCGCAGCCCTTCGCACCCGGCACGCACCAACCCTGATTGCGAGCGCGATCAACACATACGCAACGCAGTAGCTTTCCTTGAACATCCACCCACACGCTTCGCCGTCGAAGCCGAGCGCATCACGCTCGATGCTCTCGGCGGTGGCTGCTCTCTCCCCATTGGCGCCCATTGCATTCCCCCGGCCACAGAAGCAGGGAAGTGGCGCATGCTCGCTCAGGTCGTCTCACCCGACGGCGAATCCATGATCCAGATCGACACCGAAGCCGTTTATTCCACAACCTCCGAAGCTCTCGGCCGCTGGGTCGCCGACGATCTCATCTCCAAAGGCGCTCTCGACCTCATCTCAGCCTCGGTCGCCACGTAGGTTTTCGAGGATGCTGAAAAAGTAGTTGCTTTGAAAGCGCTCGGTTCAGCTCAACGTGATACACCAGATTCAATTGATACCGAATCACCCGGAGTCCTGATGCGTTCAGTCTCTCTCATCACCCTGGCCATCGCACTTACCACGTCAGCGCAAACTCCAGTTCAACCCTACCCTTTCGCTCCGCCGCCTCCTCCGCAAACCTATCCTCACTCTCTCGTCGACACGAACGAAGGGTTCGAACCCATCTTCGACGGGACACTCAAAAACTGGAACGGCGACCCGCAGTACTGGCGCGTCGAGAACAAAATCCTCGTCGGCGAAGTCACGCCCAACAATCTTCTCAAACAAAACAGCTTTCTCATCTGGAGCGGCGGCGCGCCCAAGGACTTCGAACTCAAAGCCGAATTCCGCATCTCGGATCCCGGTAACTCCGGCATCAACTATCGCAGCGTTGAAATCCCTGGCACCAAATGGTTACTCCGCGGCTATCAGGCTGACATCGACGGTGCCGATAAGTACACCGGCCAGAACTACGAAGAGAGAGGCCGCACCTTCCTTGCCATGCGCGGCCAGGTCACCCACGTCGACTCGACCGGCCCCACCGTCATCGCCACTCTCGGCACCCCGGAAGACCTCAAATCCTTCATCCACCCCAACGACTGGAACCAGTACCACCTGATCATCCGTGGCAATGTACTCATCCATATCCTCAACGGCCACATCATGTCCGAAGTCATCGACGACGACACCGCCAATCGAAAGTTCGAAGGCCTCATCGGTGTCCAGGTTCACGTCGGCCCGCCGATGAAGATCGAGTATCGCAGCATCCTTCTCAAACGTCTCCCATAATCCTCTACCTACAGGACGCATAAAACACGAGGCAGTACACAAAGAAGAAGCCGGGCCTGGAGCAGCCCGGCTTCCTTATTGCGTTTAACTTCGTCACGTTCGAGCTTCAGAAGCTCGCGCGCAACCCCATCTGGATCTGGCGTGGAGCGTTGCCCTGGGTCTTGGTGGTACCCCAGTTCGAAGTGCTCTGCAGACTCATGCTGGGATTGGAGAAGTCCAGGTGATTCATCACATTGGAAACAACTCCCGTGAACTCCATGCTTACCTTTTCGTAGACAACCAGCCTCTTCTTTACGCTCATATCCAGGTTGAGGTATCCCAGACCGCTGATTCGCCCGCCACCGCCGCTTCGGTTATCGAGACCGAGGAGCAGGGGCCGAACGCTGTCATAGACAGCAACAGGGTTACTGAAGAAGTTGACGTTGCCCTTTGAGGTGGTTCCCACCGCAACGCCATTAGTATCAGGGCCTCCGGCGACATTGCGATAGGTCTGAGGACGTCCAATGGATGGTGTTGAAGTAAAGACGCAGTTCTCATTGGCGTCAGTGAAGGTTGCTCCATCTTCACCGCCGAAGTTCTGACCGCTGTTGTTGGTGACGCACTGGAGCGGTTGACCGGTACCCGCTGTAAGGACGGGAGACAGCGTCCACCCGCCGACGAGCCGGCCGACGATTCCATTCTGCGCGCTGTAGTAAGGAATCTGATACACGATGAAGGTGTTGAAGATGGCCTTTTGATCGAAGCTCTGGCGGCCATACTGTTCACGGAGATTGAAGCTGTCTACAGCAGCAATCGAGCTGGTCGACTGGTTATAGGCGTTCAGACCCAGAGCTTTGCTGATCGTGAGGTTCTCCTGGAAGGTCAGACCGTGGAAGTTGCTGGTCTTGAAGGAGACGTAACCGCCCTGATAATTGCTGTAGCCGTTCGGCGTGCCAATGCTCAAACCAGTCACAACCTGGCCGGCGCCACCGTACTGTGCATTGGAAGTGGGCGTACCCATCAGGCTGCGGGGGAAATTGAATCCGTTAGTTGCGGTGTTGTTGTCAAGCGCCTGCCAGATACTGAAAACATTTTGTGCACGGAGGTTGGTAGCCTGCTTCCTGACGATCGCTGCAGTGCAGCTCGGGTCCGCGCTGCAGTACCCGGTGCCTGCGAGCGCAGTTTCAAAGAACGGCTGAGGGCTGACGGTGGTTGGTGTGGCGCTCTTGGCGCAAAGGCTGGCAGAGCTCGTGCAGCCGAATGCTTGTTCGAGCGCAAGATAAGCCGATGCGAAGCTCTGACCGCCCAGACTCATCATGTAGGGAACCACGTTGGGATTCTCCATGATGTACTCATGATGGACAAGGCGGCCGATGTAGCCGACCTCGACCAGCATCTTGTTGTTGATCTGCCGTTGAATGGAGAAGTTGAAGGTATCGACGTCGTTGGGGCGCATCGAGGGGTCAACCGGTGAGGCGATCGAGACGCCGGGACCGTCAAAACCCGGGTGGTAGGGCTGTGACAGCGTCGCGGGCAGGGCAGCGTTGGTCAGGGCCGGGGCTACGCCGTCCAGACCTGCAGCTGTGCCGAAGCGGTAGGCGGTAGTTTCGTTAAAGTTGGTTTGGGTGCAGGTGCCGGAACCGGTAACGGGTGACTGCGCAAATTTGCACTGCGTCGCCAGGATTAGCCCAGGGCTGAGAAGCGGGTTGAGAACCTGCACGTCGCCATTGATGCGACCGTAGATTCGACCGTATCCGCCACGGATAACCGTTGTGCCGTCTCCAAATATTTTAGCCAGGCTCGGACTCTGGAACTTCGGGTTCCACGCAAAGGAAAGACGTGGACTGAAGGCTGCGTAGTACGGGTCGTAGGGATATTTGCGTCCACCCGGCCCAACATTCTTGATCAGCGCGAAACCGATCTCCGGATTGTAGACCTGTCCCGCCAGGGCAGCACTCTTTCGGTTGTTCAGATAATCCTGAATGTGAATTGCGTTGCCACTCACGTCGGTAAACATCACCTGATTGCCATCCCGCTCTGAAGGCGGCATCTCAAGTGCCCAGCTGATGCCGTAGTTGAGGCTGAGGCTCGGCTTGGCTTTCCAGGTGTCGGTGACATAGATGTTGTAGTAAGGAATCGTGGTGTGGGCCCCGATTGCTGTCAGCGCCGGATTCAGTGACAGCGTGCCGCCTGAATTGGAGTAGGTGTTGGCTACCTGCGTCGCAGTCACCAGGCCATAATAGGTATCCGCAATGCGGCGATAAGCGCCGGTGGTTGCCAGCTGCCCGATCCCATTCGTCGAGTTGTAGGTGATGTTACCGCCCGTTGTGTCGCCACCAATCTGATAGGTGGGCGTAAAGTTGATGCTTGCTCCGTTATCCGTGCGCTGGTGGTAGTTGAAGTTGTGCTGGAACTGACCGCCGAACTGGAAGAGGTGATTGCCTGCCAGCTTGGTCAGGTTATCGCTGAAGAAGTTATCCTTGCCGTCCCAGATACGGGTACGGATATTCTGAGCGTTGACGTTGTAAGGGGAAAGAACGATGGTGGAGCTCTCGCCGAGAGGCTCAATCGCCCCCGCCGCACCAGTAACCTGAGCTGGAGCGTTCGCCCCCTTCCACTGCCAGGAGTTGCGCGTATAGCTGTAGTGGAAATCGTTGGTAAGGGTGGTGGAGATGTTAGTGGTCATGCCGACAACGAAAAACCACGGAGACTGAGGCCGGGGTGTCAAGGCCTTGGGAACTCCCAGGGTGTCGCCCGGAAGGACGCCACCGATATCCACCTGGTTGGAGGTAAGGTTGGTCAGGCTGTAATAGCGGTAGCTCGCCATCAGGTGCCACTTTGGGCCGAAGTCGTGATCCATGCGCGTAGCAAGAAAGTTGCTGCTCTGCGGGGTCAGCACGTTGGCCTTGTAACCGATGACATTGAAGCTATCGCAGACTGCGCCGGAGAGCGCACCGCAGCTTGAATCGAAGGTGCCCACCAGACCGCTCCCCGGTCCATTATCCCCGGCTGGAGCATTGGGCAGCTGCGTCTTGTATACGTTCGCCAAGGTTTGGTTCATACCAATGTGGCGGGGATCGTTGGACGTCAGCAAGGCTGGTAAATATGTAGTGAGTTTTGTTGTCGGGTCTGTGCTGCATGTGGCCGCAGTTCCTGCGGGGCACGTGGTCCCTGAGAATCGGAGTTGGCCCTGCTGCAGAAACTCATACGATGGCACTGCACGCTCCAGGGTAGCGGTCAGCGGATAACGGAAACCTTCATAGTTGGCGAAAAAGTAAGTCTTGCCACCCCAGATTCTGGGTGCGATGGGTCCTCCTGCGGAGCCACCGAATCGGCTGTAGTGATAGCTCGGCTTAGGCGTGTAGGCGCTCGGAAAGTTATTCTGCCATGTGTTAGCGCCGATGTTGCTGTCGAGGTAGTACTCGTACGCAGTGCCATGCCATTTTTCGTGGCCGCGTTTAGTAACGATCTGCGACTGCGAGCCCGAGGAGTTGTTGAAGTCTGCAGTCTGACCTGTAGTCGATACCTTGAACTCTTCAACGCTGTCCTGCGGCATCGGCACCACTCCTCCGGCACCGGTGGCGCCGGCGAAGAAGCCGCCAATGCTCGAGTTGACGTTATTGCTGGTGTAGACGCCCTGAGTGCCGTCCATATCGGCTGTATTGCTGCCGCCATCGAGTTGAAAGGTAGCCTGATCCACGGTGGTACCGGCGACGTTGCCGCCAGGGGTGACGCCAGGCTGCATCGTCGTAAAGGTAGCCACGTCGCGGCCGATAGCAGGAAGTGACTCAACCAGGGCGGGGTCGACCGTCGTCCCTGTGGAGGCATTCATGGTCTGCAGGTCGGAAGCCGAAGCCGTTACCTCGACGACAGTTGTTTCGGAGCCGACGATCATCTTGAAGTTGGCCGTAGTCTGCGTGCCGACGCTCACGATTACATTTTGAATCTCATCCTTTGAAAATCCGCCCTTGGTTGACGAGATGTTGTACGTTGCGGGTTGAACGTTTACAAGGACATATTGGCCGTCGTTATTCGTAACGGTCGTACGCCGGGTGCCTGTGCTGAGGTCGGTCAGCGTGACCGTTGCCCCCGGAACTACTGCGCCGGTCGGGTCAGTCACGACTCCATTCACAGTGCCGGTGTTGGTGCCTTGTGCGAAAGCAGTTCCGGCGTTCGAAAACACCAGAACCAGGAGCAGAATCATCGCTCCCGTCAACGTCTGTAACCGCGAAATAAACCGTATCATGTGGTCTCCTTGTGAAATGGTTGGTGGCTCTCCGGCTTGTTGAGCCCGGTTTCCTCGTTCCTACGTCTGGGCAGATTTTCTCTGCGTGGCCCTTTGCATGGCCTTCATACACTCCGATACACTCCCACTGCACAAACCTCGAAGGCAGTGGAAGTGGTTCGATGCAGCTCCGCCTGCTCACTCGGCGAAGGGTGAATTTAGAATCAAAACTCCTACAAAAGAAGGAACAGAACTGCTATATCCCGGGGAAAAAACCTTTGGGATCTTGTCGCTTGTGGAGCCAGATACAGAAATTGCAGATCAAACGCTACAAAGAGAGTCTGGGTGCCAAAAACAAGTGAATAGCGAAAACTGAAGTAAATGAAATACCTCGACTACTTTGCTCTGACCTTCGTCGGAGCGAAGCCGCCCAGGTTCATGACATACCGATACAGCGAGTCAAACGTAGTCTCGAAGCGAGACTTTCAAGGAGTTGCCGACATCTAACGGAAACTGCGAACTAACACTCGTCCACAGAAACCGCAAATTCATCTCGGAGTGATGTGAACTTATCACAAAATCACTTTTGTGCAACAGAATTTTATTAACAGATTGAAAATCATTCCCGTTTTGACCTTGAAAATACGCCGAATTTGCCGGCTTAAGCCGGAAGGGAGATCCTGAACGCGGTGCCACTCTTACCCTCGCGAACACTGCTTCAAGCAGCTCCACGCAGGCCTGTATCAGGAGGGAATCGGCAGTAAGCGCAGGTAGAGTCTCTGCGCGATCCTGCCCGAAACTCCGCAGGGCGGCAGAGTAGAGCGGCTTTATCTTCCCCGGTCTAAAATCCTCGCAGTGCTTCCGCTCTCCAACAAACGCATCCTCATCACCCGAGCTCCTCACCAGGCCTCCGATCTCGCAACGCAACTCCAGGCCCAGGGTGCGATCCCGCTCCTCATCCCCACCATCGAAATCGCTCCCCCTGCGTCCTTCGCCGCCCTCGACGCAGCTCTTGCCTGCCTCGGAGCCTATGACTGGCTCCTCTTCACCAGCGCCAACGCCGTCGAAGCCTTCCATCGCCGCGCCCAGTTTCTCCACCTCACCCGGCTCCCGAAACACATCGCCGTCATCGGCCCTGCCACTCTGCGCGCAGCCAACAACATCGGCCTCACCGTCGATCTCATCCCGCAGCAATATGTAGCCGAATCCCTCGCCGAAGCTCTCCTGCCCGAAGCCCCCGGCAAATCCTTCCTGCTCGTTCGCGCCGCCGAAGCCCGCGATCATCTCCCCCAAACCCTCGCCGCCGCCGGAGCCAACGTCACGATCGCCGAAGCCTATCGCAACCAACTCGCCACCGAATCCATCCCTGCACTCCGGCAACTCTTCTCCCTAACCGAACAATCTCTCGATGCCATCACCTTCACCAGCGCCTCCACTGTGCGCAATCTTTGTGACCTTCTCGAAGCCGCCAGCCTTGCCCTTCCACCCCGCATCACGCTCGCATCCATCGGCCCCATCACCAGCGAAACCCTTCGCAACCTCGGCCACCCACCCACCATCGAAGCTGCCGAACCCACCATCCCGGCCCTCGTCCAATCCCTCATCGCCCACTTCTTGTAAGCGGTCCAGTCTCAAACACTTGTCTCCTAAAATTTCAAGCCCAACTTCATCGAAACACAAAGGTTCGGGTGCCCCATCCTTCGCGCTTTTGCGAACGGTGGGATGTAAACTGCTCGCACACCGTGCCAAAGGGCCTCACCCTCTCCCCAATATCGAAAATGCGTGACCCTTCCCGATCCTCGCGTCTCAGTTCCCGAATGAGTTCAATGATTGTCATCGCCATCCTCGCGATGATCGTCATCCCCGCTGTCTTCACGCTCCGCACCGTCAATCTCTCCGCGCTGAACCCGGCAATCGCTACAGACCCCGGAGCCTCGCCCTACGGCTACACGATCAGCCTTCTCCTCTTCATCATCCCGATCCTCGTCATCGCTCTCTGGTTCTTCCCGCAGGAAAGCATAAAGATCTCTAAAAAGAGCTTCGGCTGGACCATCGCCATTCTCTTTCCGCTCGGCGCAGGCCTCGACTTCTTCTTCGCCCGTTACTTCTTCATCTTCCCCAACTCGGCCGCAACCCTCGGAATCAAAGCCCCTGCCGTTGGCTCGCCCGTCCCCATCGAAGAGTACGTCTTCTATCTCACCGGCTTTCTCTGCGTCCTTCTCCTCTATATCTGGCTCGATGAATACTGGCTGGCTGCCTACAACATCGAAAGCGAATCCGTCGAACGAAAACAATTCCACCGCCTGTTCAA
This sequence comes from uncultured Acidobacteriaceae bacterium, assembly GCA_963770055.1. Classification (GTDB taxonomy): domain Bacteria; phylum Acidobacteriota; class Terriglobia; order Terriglobales; family Acidobacteriaceae; genus Edaphobacter. The sequence goes on along the minus strand of CAVYOC010000006.1, from coordinate 391,584 downwards.
GCCGCATCCGGAATCGATCATCCTGGCTATCGTCCTCGTTGCCGGCGCCGTCATCTTCAAAAAATACTTCTCGCACACCTCAGGCTTTCCGGGCTACTTCATCTTTCTCGCCCTCGCCGCTCTGGTTCCATCCTCAGCGCTGTTGCCATCCGCGCGCGCCGTTATCAACTGGCGAGCCTTCTCGCTCGCAACCCTCTTCCTTCTTCTCATCAGCTTGCTCTGGGAAGCCACCCTTGCCATCCCCTACGGCTGGTGGAACTTCAACAGCGAGCAGATGCTCGGCATCCGCATCACCGCATGGGGCTTCCTCCCCATCGAAGAGGTCTGTCTCTGGATCACCGTCACCTACGCCACCGTCATCGTCTACGAGACCGTCAAATGCTGGCAATCCTCAGGCAAAACCATGCGCTGCGCACTCTTCGGAGACCCCACTCGCCGCTAGTGCGAACTCCACGTCTTATCCGAAGAGTTGCAAAGCTTCTCCAGCGTGCAATCCGCACACTTCGGTTTCCTCGCCACACAAATCTGCCGCCCATGATGAATCAGCTCATGCGAAAAGTTGATCCACCGGTTCTGCGGAATAATCTTCATCAAATCTCGCTCCACCTTCTCCGGCGCCGTCTCTTTCGTCAGCTCAAGCCGCCGTGACAGCCGCATCACATGCGTATCGACCACCACCCCCACCGCAATCCCGTACCACGACCCCAATACAACGTTCCCGGTCTTCCGAGCCACACCCGGCAACCGCAGAATCTCCTCCATCGTCTGCGGAACCTTGCCCCCAAACTCCGCCGTCACCACCTGCGCGGCACCCTTGATCGACTTCGCCTTATTCCGAAAAAACCCGGTAGTCCGAATCAACTCCTCAAGCTCGGGAAGGGAAGCCGCAGCCATCGCCTTCGGAGTAGGAAACGCCTTGAACAGCGCCGGAGTCACCAGGTTCACCCGAACATCCGTGCACTGCGCACTCAGAATAGTAGCAACCGTAAGCTCCCACGCATTCTTATGATGCAGCGCACAGACCACTCCCGGATAAGTCCTCGCCAGAACATCCAGAATCGCCGCCACCCGTTCAGGATTGGTCGGATTTTTGGTCCTGCCATGAGTCTTCTTTGAAGGAGAGTTTTTAGCTGCAGCGCCTGCTCGGCCTCCGCCGTTAACGCCAGAACTTTTAGCTTGTATCGGTTTCGCAAATTTAGTTGGCACGAGGGAGAGTTTACCTCCTCACCTCAGTCTTCCGATAAGATGGCCGTGCCGTGATTGACTCGCCTGATCACGACCCGGAGCCCACGCGTATGACACTCACAAGTCTTCCCATCAACAAACTTCAATGGGCAGTTCTCGCAACCCTCACCGCCGCGGCGTTCGCACAAGGACCGCAGCCCGCAGTCCCTTTTGTCACCCACCAACTCAAGCCGAACATCTACTGGATTGAGGGTGGCGGCGGCAACAGCACCGTCATCGTGGGAGACAAAGGCGTCATCGTCGTCGACGCCAAGACCACCAAACCCGGAGGTCAGGAACTTCTCGACGACATCGCGAAGATCACGCCCAAGCCCGTAACCACCGTCATCCTGACCCACAGCGACGGCGACCACGTCAACGGACTCGCCGCCTTCCCCGCAGGCATCAAAATCATCGCCCACGAGAACAACAAGAAAGAACAGGAAGCAGCACTCGCCGCAGGAGGCCGCGGAGCCCCGCCCGCTGACCACCAGCCCACGCAGGTCACCACGAAGCAAAAAGAAACCGTGACCCTCGAAGGCGTAAAGCTCGAGCTCTACCACTGGGCTCCCGCACACACCAGCGGAGATCTCATCGTCTACCTGCCAGCCGAAAAGATCGTCGCCACCGGCGACATCATCGCAGCCGCCAACCCGTATCCGCGCATCCACGACGAGAAGAACGGATCAACCGAAGGCTGGATCACTACAGCCAAAGGAATCGCCTCCCTTGACGCTGATACCTTCATCCCCGGCCACGGCAACATCCAGACCAAAGCCGACATCCAGAAACGAATCACCGATGCAGAAGCCCGTCGCGCACAGGTCAAAGAACTCGTCGCCCAGGGCAAATCCCTCGACGACATCAAAGCAGCCGTAGGCGACACCGACAAGCTCAACTACAAGAGCTGGACGCAAGTCTGCTACGAAGAGATGACAAAGAAATAACTGTCCCACCCAAGAGAAAGGCGCCACGCAAAACAGAGTGGCGCCCTTCTCATTTAATAAAACCGTTATCCTAACCGATCCAGCATCTCCATCGCCGGAACCCGCACACAACTAAAGATCGGCGTGTCCTGCAGCGTATACATGCTGATCTGCGTCTCTCTCAGCTGCTGCACCAAATCCAGAAAATCCTCCGGAAAGTTCGTCTCGAACGCCACCACAAATTCCTGATCATCGATCCCGAACGAGTAAGTTGTATTCAGCTTCACCCGCGGATAGCTCAGTCCCACGCGAATATGTTCATCCATCAACCGCTTCCGCTCCTCCGCCGGCAGCAGATACCACGCCCGCGTCTTCCAGAACGGATAAATAAAGATGTACTTCTGTCCACCCGGACGAATCGCCCCGCGTCCTTCGCCTTCGCTCTCATCCGGCCGGTCGATCTGATACTGCGACCGCTTCGTCATCGCCAGAAAATTATGCGGCGAGTTCAGATACCCACCCAGCGGAGTCCGCAGCAACTCACTCCGCATCCGGTTCAACTCATCCACCCCATACCCAATCGACCACACGCACATATCCACATCGCCGCGAGTCCCCACCGTCGAATAAGTCATCGACAGAAACTCCCCCGGCTTATTCCACTTCGCCAGCACCTCGGCAAACGCAGCCTTATGCGCGGCTCGCTCCTCCGCAGGCAGCCGCCGCCACTCCGGCATCACCTTATAGAAGCTGAAACAAACAATCTGTCGCTTCACCGCCGGCTTCGATGGATCATGCGGATGCGCCTCCGGCTGGGTTCCAGCCCCATAACTCCTCGCCGGCCTTCCTGCTGCCGTAGCAGTCGCCGTCGCGGGCGCTCCGCTCTTTACCGGGGTATTCGTGTTTTGCTCAGAAATCTCGTGCGTCGTTGCGATCGTGTCTGCCATTCTTCAATTCTCTCCGAACCGTCCCCGACTTGCAAAGTCGCCAGGAGTGGTAACGCGAATCGCTAAAGTGGCCGATGCTCCAGTTCCAGAGCCATCTCCCGGCCGACCCCCTCAAAGTCTCCCTGGACCTCCCTCGCGCGAGCCAGAGCTGCCTGAACATGAGGCAGCACATTCTCAGCTCCCACATGTTCCAGAAAATCAGAGCGCGAGATCAGCCGCGACGGCTGATCCCGCGCACCGCACAGCAGAAGCGTCTTTCCCGCTTTATGCAGGCGATCGGAGAACTGCTCAAGCGCATGGATGCCCGTCGCGTCGAGAGCCGTCATATTGCGAAGACGCAGGATCACCACATCCCCAAACGCGTTCAGATCTTTTGTGGCCTCCGCCAGTTTTTCGGTCGTCCCAAAGAGAAATGGTCCATGAATGCGCAGAATGGTCACGTTCGAGGGAATGTCCTTGTCCTGCAGGATATGTGCCTGCCCATCCCGCAGGTACTCGCGCGTGACAGGCGCAACCGTCGTCGTCTCCGCGATGCGGTAGATATAGAGCAGCGCCGCAAGCGTCATCCCGACTCCCACCGCTACAGTCAGGTCCGCGAAGACCGTCAGCGCAAACGTCGTAAACCAGACGGCAATATCAGTCTTCGACAGGCGAACGATCGTGCCAATCTCCCGCCACTCCCCCATGTTGTACGCCACCACGAACAACACCGCAGCCAGTGTCGCCAGCGGAACAAAGCGGGCCAGCGGAGCCGCAACCAGAAGGATCGCAAGCAGCGTCAGCGCGTGGACCATTCCCGCCACCGGTGTCAGTGCGCCGGAACGGATGTTAGTCGCTGTGCGGGCAATCGCCCCCGTCGCCGGAATGCCTCCAAAGAGAGGAGACGCAATATTCGCAAAGCCCTGCGCGACCAGTTCCACATTCGAGTTGTGGTGATCTCCGCTCATTCCGTCAGCAACGACCGCCGAGAGCAGGCTCTCCACCGCCGCAAGCAGCGCAACCGTAAAGGCAGACGGAAGCAAAGGCAGAATGTGTTCCGCGTGAAAGTTGGGCCAGACGAAGTGCGGAAAGCCCTGCGGGATGCCGCCGAACTTGCTGCCAATCGTCTCAATGGGCAGGCGGAAGACTGCGACCGCGGCCGTCGACAGCAAAAGCGCAACAATCGAACCTGGAAATCGCTTCGTCAATCGCGGCCAGAGCAGAATGATGGCAAGCGAAGCCGCCGCCACACTCACGGTCTGCCACCTTATGCTGCCGGCGTAATGAAAGAGCATCCTCATACGCAGCAGAAATTCGCTGGGAACCGGAGGAGTCTTCAGCCCGAGGAAATCCTTAATCTGCGTCGACGCGATCAGCAGCGCGATCCCGTTCGTAAAGCCGATCGTCACCGGACGCGGGATGTATTTGACGGCCGTCCCCAGCCCGGTGAAGCCCATAACCAGCAGCAGAACTCCCGCCATGATGCCGACCAGCGCCAGACCCAGCCACGCCGAACTTCACGACAATCCCCGCGACGATAACGACGAACGCGCCCGTCGGTCCGCCAATCTGCGTCCGTGATCCACCAAGCGCCGAGATCAGGAAGCCCGCCACCACCGCGGTATAAAGACCAGCCTGCGGAGAGACGCCGGATGCGATCGCGAACGCCATCGCCAAAGGAAGCGCAACCAGCCCGACCGTCAATCCCGCAACCAGATCGTGTGAAAACTGTCTGACCGTATAGCCGCGCAGACACTCAATGGAGCGAGGAAGCCACCGCTGCGCAGAACTCATCGGACCAGTCTCCATGAGGCTTCTCCATCTCGTCCAGCATCGTCAAAGACTCCTTCAGATGAGCATGGAAGTAGGTGCGCATCAGATTCAAAACCTCAATGAGGATGGGGTCCCGAACCGAATAAAAAACCTGGTTCCCAGCCTTGCGATTCGAAACCAGTTGCTTTCGCCCGCAGCACGGCGAGGTGCTGCGAGACATTGGCCTGCTCCATCCCCAGCTTCTCGATCAGAACGCCGGCAGACAGCTCGCCTTCGCTCAAGAAGTTCCAGAATGGCGATCCGGGTCGGATGAGCGAGCGCCTGGAAGATGTCAGCCTTAAACCTGCCGCAAGGAGTCCTGCATAAATGAATATTACGATATTCGCATATTATTGACAACATTTACCATAGAGCTGCCACTCAGTATCCCGCAACAACCCCACCCGCATATACTTACGCCTGCATGTCCGAAAAACTCATCGCCCTCCTCATTGGTGCCATCACCGCCGGTGGATACCCCGCCGTCATCCTCTTATGGCGATCCAGTCCGCCTGCATCCCCATCCCCTCTGAAGTCATCATGCCGCTCGCCGGCTACGCCCTCGCGCACTCGCAACTCGACCTCATCCTCCTCGCCACGGTCGCCTCGCTGGCCTCCAACCTCGGCTCCATCCCCGCCTACTGGGTCGGAGCCCGCGGCGGACGCCCCATGGTCGAGCGCTACGGCAGCTATCTCCTCCTCAGCCGCCACGACCTCGACCGCGTCGATCACTTCTTCGACCGCTTCGGCTCCATCGCCGTCCTCATCGGCCGCATGTTGCCCATCATCCGCACCTTCATCGCCTTTCCCGCCGGCGTCGCAAAGATGAACCTGTGGAAGTTCCACATCTACACCTTCATCGGCTCCTGGCCATGGTGCTACGCCCTCGCCTGGATCGGCATGAAGCTAGGCGCAACCTGGAACACCGACCCACGCTTCAAAGAAATCTTCCACCGCTTCCACCTCGCCGTCGAAGTAGTCCTAGTCGCCGGCTTCCTCTGGTTCGTCATCTCCCACTGGAAGAACCGCATCCGCACCGAAGAGGCATAGTTCTTCAGGACACTGACGGTAACGTCTCAGCTTGTCCGCCATTCGAAGTTTCCGATAACCCGACTTTCGGGGAACTAACGTTAGTTCAACTTGACAGCCTGAGTCCCGAAAACTCGATCTAGCCAGAACTGTCCACGTTGGCGATTGCGATTCAGGATTGGAGCCAGGTAAGGCGTCGCAGCAGCTACGAAACCGAGAAGTGTTCTGAATAACGATTGACGGAGCGTCAAAGGAACCTCTCCGACGACAGTGACCTGATAGCCCGCTATACATGATCCGGGCGATGGCCGATTTCTATAAAGCGGGAAAGCATAGAAGGCAAGGATGGCAATCATTCCAATCAGTGTCGTTACTGCGATATCCAGTTTGTCGCCTGTTTGAGGCGTCATCCGCTCAAAGTTCCATGCGAAGACTCCTGTCCTGTTCCACTCTGCACACATTGGTATCAAGCCAAGAATCGGTGCGATCGCCATTATCCCAAGGACGAAGTCCATCCAGAACGCAAGCCACCGTCGGACCAGACCCGGTACCGTTTTCTCACTAGGATCTGAGCGGGCATACATGAGCAACAAGTAGAGAGCGGCGATCCCAACGGAGTACGCCATAGCCCAAACGGCTGTGCCGCCCGCGATTCTGTACCGACCATCAGACCACTCTGCAGAAACACCGAGACTTGTAGGCTCAACGAGGTTGCCGACAATCGGTATCGATGCGAGGACGATCAAGAATGGCCATCTAAAGTCACTTGTCTTCATGGACCTAAGGATACAGGCTCGTTCAAAGTTCCTCGAAACGGCGTTATCGGAAGCTGTCGAGTCAGTTTCCCATAATGCGACTTCGCGAGAACGGTTCACTCCTCATCCGAGTTCTTCAACGGAGTGCGGTGCCAATCCCAATGACTCAGCAGCCGGTCCTCCTCTGAATCGAGGCTCTGGTGGTAGTGATGTGAGTGGGGAGATGGAAAGCGAATCTTTGGTACTTCGCTGAACCCTTTAGCTGCAAGAGCGGGCCTCCAAGAACTCAGAGGGCCATACGCATAGATGACATTATGACGGTCGTAAATGAGCATCTCGGAGCCTGACTCCGAAGCTATCCAAACGTTGTGTCGGCCATCCTTTTCAAGGAAGTCTGAGAACTCATCCAGAAACGTTTCGACCGTACTCTCGGTTTGCGGTGCCGGACTCTGATACCTGCCTGATTTCCCCCGGCCTCGCGGAATTACGAGAACGTAGAGGAGCCAGAACGGCCCAGTCATCTCCTTCAGGAGTGCGGCGAGGATGTGAGTCTGATCGTGCGCAGGGGCAATTACCAGTCGGCTGCCGCCCCCCGTTGTTTCTTCAGTAGTCCACACATTACCGTAGGTCCATTCCCGATCCTCGGGTGCCGGGGTTCCAAACTTATAATCGGTAGCCATCGGATCAGTATCGCAGTCAGTCAGTGTGAATCGCTAGTTCACGGAAAACGGGATTATCGGCAACTTCGATTGAACTTGCCGAAAAGCAGACTTTGGAGGCACAACGGGATAGTTTCCGGTTTTGCCCGTTATCGGGAGTAGCTCGTAACGATTGGCTCTGCCGCGCATAACAGTTTGCGTTCAAGCATGCTGCTGACTGTACTGCAGGAGATCAATAAACCTCCGGGATTCAGTCTCTTTATCCTTTGATTATGACTAACATTTGCATTCTTCGGAGGGAGCCGGCCCTGTATGATTGATACGGAAGTAGGGCAGTAGATTCGTAATCGGAAATCACACCAAACGTAGTTTGGGCCAATGATTCACCCATTGTGACACTCTGAAGCCACCCTACCCGCACGAGGAAAGGTTGGATTCGATTGAGTGTTCATCTCGTAAATCCCAGCGACAATTCATTTGGCACGGCCGTCATTACGCCAAGGTGGCTGTTCGTTCTTGCGGCAGCAACACCCGAATCGGCGGGAGATCCCATCCTTGTCGATGAGTCGCTGGAGCAGATTGTGCCGGAAAGCATCATGCCGGGAGATATAGTCGGCATCAGCGTACATACAGGGAATGCTCTGCGTGGGTATGAGGTCGGCCGGATAGCGCGCGGACGCGGCGCGTGGGTGGTATACGGCGGTATTCACGCAACGCTGTTTCCCGAAGAAGCCCTGGGTCGCGGCAATGCTCACGCTGTGGTGAAAGGTGACGGCGATCTTGCGTGGAGCGAGGTCGTAACCGATTGTCTTGCAGGCAAGCCATCCAGAATTTACGAGGGTGGGCGAATTGAAGGCAGCCAGTTCCTGGCTGCACGATGGGATCTGATGCCGCGCGACAAATATATGTGGGCATCAGTACAGACCATTCGCGGATGCCCGAAGCATTGCTCTTTTTGCAGTGTCTGGCGAACAGACGGGCAGCAACCCCGGCAGCGGCGGTTCCAGAGCGTGATCGACGAGATCGTAAATTTGCGTCGAATCGGTTTCCGGTTTATCGCACTGGCCGATGACAACTTCTACCCGGTTACATTGACCGATCTGCGATTGGCCCGGGAACAGAACAATCTCGCCAGACTTGAAGAGTTGACAGCGATCCGCGCTGAACGTTTCCAGCTAATGGAAGAGTTGGCGAAGCTTCCCAGGGATATGGTCTTTTTCACTCAGATAACGATGGAGGCAGCCGAGGATGGCGACTATCTGGACGCCATGCGAAAGGCCAATATCAAGGGAGCTTTGGTCGGGGTCGAGGCGGTAACGCCGGAAGGACTCAAAGCGGTCTTCAAAGACTTCAACTACTCTGGCGAGGCGTTGGCAAAGCAGCTACAAACGTTTAAGCAGCATGGAGTCCATGTGCTCGGATCGTTCATCTTCGGACTCCCGACAGATAAGCCGGCAACGTTCGATGCGACCGTCGAGATGGCGCTGAAGGCGGGCGTAACCTTTGCCCAGTTCGTCATGATGACACCATTTCCCGGAACCATTGACTTCGGGCGCTGGGAGAAGGAACAAGCAAAGCACCCCACACTCGTTGGCGATGTGCCGATTACTCGGTATTGGCTCATTCCGACGGATGTTCGTCCAAAAATGTTTACTCCGCATCCTTCGATGAGTTCGGATGAAATTCGAGAGCGCACACAGAAAGTCTGGGATAGGTTCTACAACTGGAGTGCTATCTGGCAAAGGTCAGCCTGCACTCCAACGCTACGCGCCAGGGTAGCTTTTATGTTTCTGTCAAAACTCTACCGGCAGATGTATGCGGGAACGGGAATCTCCACCGATAGCGCCCGGAGGAAGAAATCCAAGACGTGGGCACGGTGGACGGCCAGACAATGCAGAAAGCTGTTTCAAGCAAAACCAATGCCACATTTGCAGTCTCCGTCGTGGGAACTCTCGTTTGCATCGCCCCTCCTACGCCGTCCGGCATTCCTGGGGAACCAGCAGCAAGATGGAACTGGACCATTCGTTGTCATCCCAAAAAGTTGAATCCTGTTGCTCCTCGAAAGTGGAATTCATAGGTCAAGCTCTCTGACCCCAGTCCGACTGGAACCTGGGCGCCTCTCAACGGATAAGGACGGGAAACGGCAATCTCGTCAACTTCCGGATCGTCGGCTACTCGGAAACAATCCTGCCGACCGACGACTCCAAACTTAGCATCGAAGTGCACGAAAAACGAGGTTTTCGGAAACAACAAGTGAAGTTGCCGAAAATGCGACTTTGCAGGCAGTTGGTTCTAAGCATTTGGCGCAGTAGTATGGTGCGAACATGACCGATTCAACAGAATCAGCGGGGAAGTTCGTACGGCAGCTCTTAGTCATAGCCGCACTCATGGTCATTGGTTACACCGGAACTCGCACGTTGCGTTTTACGGTCGATGCTCTCAATGTCATCTTCGACTGTGTGGTCTACGCAATTCCGTTTCTCGCTATTCGACCTGTGCTGCGCTTGCATGGGCGGCCCAGGACTTGGGGGTTGAGGCTCCTGACTCCTTTACTGCTGATTTCGTCGCTTTATCTTCTGGGTACGGTCGTCTTTGACGGACTCCTTGGCCCATCTGAACTCAGGGAGCCGCTGCAAACCTTTCAACAGGGGAGCAGCACCATTGAGCTTCAAAATTACGAAAACGGCGGCTCAGTAGGAGTCCACGGCTTCAATCTAGAGCAACGGAGGCTCATTATTCGCGGCCTTTATATGGTTAGATCTGTTGACTTCTTTGACGATGCAAGAGAGGGTACTCTCTCTGTGGAAGGGCCATACAAAGTGAGGGTGCATGCGAAAGGGAACTATGACAGCAACGATTATCAAGTTGAGAAGGTCTACGATTTGAAGCCTTGGGTCTATTTTTGACGTTCGCCCTGCATCACGAAGTAAGAAGCTGCCCCCTGAAAACGGGGTTTTCGGAAACAACAAAGGCGAAGTTTCCTATAATGCGACTTTGCAGGAGGTTCAGAGTTCCGGCTCGTTACACTGGATCCATGAAGCGCGTCTGGATTGACTATACGGTCTATTCTCCGGATTATGCCCCCGGCATAGGCGAGTGCTGGGACTACCCAACTTTGCGTGGGGCGAGGAAAAAGGCCCAGGAACTAGGTGTAGGATCGCTAATCATTCGGAACTTCAACCGGAGCAAGCCAGTGGATTGGTGGCAAAGCACGTTTTGCTGGGTGTGGGACGGGTTTGCCTTCAGGAAGAACTCTTCGCTTAGCGAAGAGAAATGGAAAGTCGATCGTTTGACTTGGTCTCAGGCGTCGGTGCTTAGGCGATTCCACCTCGACAATCGTTGACTCTTCAGTCAATTCCGCAGTGCACGTAAAACGGGGTTTTCGGAAACTACGAACAACCTCAATCACTCAAACTGTCCCAATCTCCAACTCATTTGCCCCCACCCTCCCCCATGAGCGATACTTAACTTTCCGCCTAACGGAAAAATCGCAGCATAGAAGGGTACTCGCCCAGAATGTCGACACCAGAAGCCGCAGCGCAAGACGCGGCCAGCATCAAGCCAGCCACAGGAAAACTAGGCATCATGATCCCCGGCATGGGAGCCGTCGCCACCACCCTCATCGCCGGCGTAGAAGCCATCCGCCGCGGCCTCGCCAAGCCCATCGGCTCCACCTCCCAGATGGGCACCATCCGCCTCGGCAAGCGCACCGACAACAACACCCCCCTCATCAAGGACTTCGTCCCCCTCGCCCACCTCGACGACCTCGTCTTCACCGGCTGGGACATCTTCGGCGGCAACCTCTACGACGCCGCCAAGACCGCCAGGTCCTCGACCGCGACCAGCTCGAACAGATCAGGCCCTTCCTCGAGTCCATCGAGCCCATGCCCGCCGCCTTCGACCAGCACTACGTCAAGCGCCTCACCGCCCAAAAGTCCAAGACCGGCAAGAACAAGTGCGACCTCGCCAACCAGATCCGCAACGACATCGCCGAGTTCAAAACCAAGACCGACCGCCAGGTCATGATCTGGTGCGGCTCCACCGAAATCTTCCTCGAGCCGACCGCCGTCCACCAGACCCTCGCAGCCTTCGAAAAAGGCCTCGTCGACGACGACCCCGGCATCGCCCCCTCCATGCTCTACGCCTGGGCCGCGCTCAAGGAAGGCATCCCCTTCATCAACGGCGCACCCAACCTCACCGTCGACATCCCCGCGCTCAACGAGCTCTCCCGCAAGATGAACGCGCCCATCGCCGGCAAGGACTTCAAGACCGGCCAGACCTTCATCAAGACCGTCCTCGCCCCCGCCTTCAAGATCCGCATGCTCGGCGTCTCCGGCTGGTACTCCACCAACATCCTCGGCAACCGCGACGGCGAAGTCCTCGACGATCCCGAGTCCTTCAAGACCAAGGAAGAGTCCAAGCTCGGCCTGCTCGAGATGATCCTCCAGCCCGACCTCTACCCCGATCTCTACAAGGACATCTACCACAAGGTCCGCATCAACTATTACCCGCCACGCGGTGATAACAAAGAGGGTTGGGACAACATCGACATCTTCGGCTGGCTCGGCTATCCCATGCAGCTCAAGGTCGACTTCCTCTGCCGCGACTCCATCCTCGCCGCCCCGCTCGCCCTCGACCTCTTCCTCTTCATGGACCTCGCCGCCCGCACCCCAAGCCTCAAAGGCCTCGGCATCCAGGAGTGGCTCAGCTTCTACTTCAAGGCCCCCGACAGCGCCCCCGGCGTCTACCCCGAGCACGACCTCTTCATCCAGTCCATGAAGCTCAAAAACACCCTCCGCCACATCATGGGCGAAGACCTCATCACCCACCTCGGCCTCGACTACTACGGCGAGTAGCTCAAATTGAACAAGTAAGAGCGGCTGCGAATCACTCTCGCAGCCGCTCTTTGCTTTTTGCGTCACGATGCTCGAACAAGAAGTGAATCAGAACAACGGACCCCGCCTCGCGGCGTCGGCATCTTGTGCCAGGTCACGCATCACCTTGAAAAATGCTGGCGACTGCCCAATGAAGAGCCCCATGGCCGTCAGGAAGTTCACCACGCCCATTGCAATCCCATCTGTCTCTGTAGGGCGGATGATCGAGCATCGCGGCAGCTTGCGGCTTAGAAACGGGCAAGGCTCCGGCATGATTAGATTCGTTTGAAACTCCTCGCCGCCAAACGGCGGAGAGTTCAGATCTGGAAAAGTCACCGAAACCTTGGTGACCGGATCGACTGCGGTGAGAGGAGGCGCGTTACCCGCCTTGTCTGACCAGGTCTGAAAATGCATCGTCTCCGTTGGGCCAATGCTGATCAGAATTCGCAGAACCTCCACACTCGTGGCTCGTTGCGCCATCGAAGGATAGAGACTGTTGCCGCCCTGTTCGATTGTGGGGAAGTGGAAGCCCGCAGTATTTGCAATGGCCTGGAGAAAGTTTGGATCGACGGTATCGGCATCCGTTCTGGGAATTGCTGTATGCTCTCCCACTGCTAGAGTCGGCACTGCCTGCGGGAAGACAAAGTCGGGATCGAGGTCGGGATTGTGGCGGGCATCGCGATAGCGAGTCCACCAGCTGGTATCCAGAGTAAGTTGCGTCAAATTTGTGAGCCGACGTTTTCCGCTGGACCCGGTCGCACTGCTGCCCGGCAGCGTGCGAAATTGTTCAAGGCTGATCGTCGACGCTCCCTTCGAAGCAAGATATGCATTGAGGAAGTTCTGATGAGTAAACTCGTCGTCTGTATTGTCGTGAACGTACTGCGCCATGTCGAGGTCGAGCATCGAAAGCGCAGCCGAGAAGGCCGGGTTGCCAGTACCGCTGGGTTCTTCACCATCCTGAATTCCACAAAGTTCGTTGTACTGCACCCAGAGATCGGTCTCCAGTATCTCTGCCGCTGCGGCGAACCGCAGCAACGCTGCGTCTCCTCGAGTGAGAAGGCCGCTTCTATCCTGGACTCCATCGTCAGCCAGGATGGAAGGGCTATCAGCCAGCAGACCCATTCCTGCGGTTGCCGCGCCAGCCATTGTTAATCCGTTCCTCAAAAACGAACGCCGATTGGTTGCCGCCTTCATATTGATCCACATGTTTTCCATAAAAAAAAGACCTCCATAGGCACAGAGCTTGCGCTCGGCCTCTGGAGGAGGTGTCAGTGAAAAGTAAAAAGCAAGTAATTTTCCGCCGCTGAATTTCTCTCGAATGCGGAATAGCTGCGAAATGTATGAATCGACTTCGTAATCATCCAGCAATACTCGCGGCAATGCGATGTCATCGAATATCTTTTCAATCCCATCGCGGGACAATTGTTACAGTCTCGTGATCTCAGTACTGAAGCATCGAAATCTTCGAGGCCAACTGCAAATCAATCAACATCACCCACCTCCGCATCGACTACTACGGCGAGTAGTTGTTTAAAAAGGAATGCTCCGGAAATCTCCGGAGCATTCTTTTTATTCCTTCTAGTAAGCCGGATAGTCCACATTCTGCGATAACAAACAACACTTTGATAAGACAGAAAGAACGCCAACCGGCTTTTATTGCTGAATGATAGGAATTTCCGAAGCCACTTGCAGATCAATCAGCATCACCAGCCGCCTGTCCATCTGAAAAAAAAGCGCTGTCTTTTTGCCGGAGATCACCTTATTAACAATCGGGATATACTTCAGCCGCAACTGCGTTATCGACTCATCGACTCCAAGAATCTGGCGACCCAGGCTCAGGGCCTTATCGTCCGTCAACGTGCTGTAGTTCGCCGCATATTCCTTGATCGCAGCATACTTCGCGTCGTTGATCTTCACCAGCTCCGCCGTGTACTGATCGTAGATCGGCCAGAACTTGGTCGCCTCCGTATCCGTCAACTGCAGATTCGCCGCAATCAGCTGCTTCTTCTCCGACCGGATATCCTTCCTCAGCAAATCGATTTCCTGATCCACCTTGCTCTGGTCTGAAGTACTTGAAGCGGCTTGCTGAGCTGGAGCACCGCCTGTCAGAATCATCACCGTTGCGACACTGATCGCTAAAAGATTTTTCCTGAGCACAAATCTCCTCCTTTTTTGCCGTGCAGAATGAGCGGGGATGACCGTCGCACTTGCCATCCATATAAACTCCACCCGGCAAACACTGCCACTGGCAGAAGTGACAGCCTGCAACTCCGCAAACCTTCCTCTAATGCGCCAGATTCTTATAGATCTTCCCACCCTTCATCACAAACCGAACCTGCCGCACCGCCGTAATATCACTCAACGGATCGCCCGCCACTGCAACAAGATCAGCTTGGTACCCAGCCGCAATCGCCCCAATCTCTTTGCCCATCCCAAGCGACTCCGCCGAAACCGATGTCGCACTCATAATCGCATCCATCGGCTTCTCGCCACTCTCCTTCACTCGATACACAAACTCCTCAGCATTACGCCCATGCGCCCCGGCCACCGCGTCGGTCCCAAACACAATCTTCACGCCCTTCGCCCGCGCCCTCTTCAACACATCGATCGTAGGGGCAAGCCCATTCTCAATCGTCTTCAGCTGCGCGTCCGTAAACGTAAAGCTCTCGCGTTTATCGAGATAGTTGTGGAGCACCAGCAGATTCGGGTCGAAGTAAGTCCCGCTTTTCACCATCAGATCCAGCGTCTCGTCCTTCAGGAACGTGCCATGCTCAATCGAAGTACACCCAGCCGCCACGGAAGCCCTTGCCCCCGCATCGCCGATCGCATGAACGATCGTCCGCAGCCCCAGTTCCTTCGCCTGCGAACACACTGCTTCGATCTGTTCATCGGTAGTAATCTGCCCACCACCTGCGCCGAGCCCGGAAGTCGCAAACAGTTTGATCAGATCCGCGCCGTTCTCCTTATTCTTCCGAACCATCTCGCGAAGCTCGTCCACCGTAAAGACCTTCTGTTTCTCGCCTTCGCCAACGACCCCACGAATCTGATTCAGCGAAGTCAGTACACGTGGCCCCGGCAACACACCTCGATTGATCCCGTCCCGCACCGGTCCATCCGCCGCCGATCCCACGCTCTGCACAGTCGTGAACCCGTCCTGCAACTCCATCCATGCATCTGCTGCGTCATACAACGCGCTGTCCTCAGGCTTGCCGGAGGCTACGGACTTCCCACTCGCATCCATGTGCCACTCAAGATGCACATGCGTGTCGATCCATCCCGGCATCACCGTCAACCCGCGCAGATCGTAATCGGCCTTAGCCTTGCCCGGCCTAACAGAAACAATCCGCCCACCCTCAATCACGATCTGCTGGTTCTTAAGCACCCCGCCTCTGCCATCCAGAAGCACACTCGTCTGCAAAACTATTCTGTCCTGCGCAAAAGCCACCACAGAAAAAAGAAGAACAAAGAGAAATCGCATGAGCCGATTGTATTGCCATCCAACGCAGATCCCGCAAACACTCACGGCAGACTGAGAGAACCTTCCTTCAACCCAATGCCGGTAACTTCCCTCACGCGACCCTCCTGCAGATACCAGAAGATCTTCCCGGCAGCCGCATCTGCCGAAAGTCCACCAGCGCAGATATTAGAAACGCAGTTCCGGTCCGCATCTGTCCGCTCCGCACGAGGACACCACGTAATATATGCCCCAAGACTAGCCGGCGAAGACAACCCAGGCCGTTCACCGATCAGAACAAGACTCAGTCGCGCACCAAGAAAAGAACCGATCGCATCTCCCACGGCAACTCTGCCATGCCGCACCAGCGCCAGCGGCCCAATCGTCCATCCTGCCGAGAGCAGCAAAGGCACAAGCTCATGCAGCAAAGGAATCGCGTTGCGCTCAATCGCAACTGCCGAGAGCCCATCCGCAACAACAATCACAAGATCGCAGCTCCCAACCTGAAGCCGCGCAGCTGAATCCGGATGAAGTATCCGTCCAAGATCAGGCCGGCGCAGATAGACCGCTCTGTCCGCAGTCAATGTCTCAAGCTCAACCACAGGAATTCCCGTCTCAAAGATCACAGGCAACTCCTCCCGCAACCGCAACGCAAACGAAGGCAGGTGAAGCGGCGTATGCACCGCATCCCGAGCCTGAGCGTGTGCAAGCTGAAAGCTAAGTACCTCGCTCGTCGCAAGGCTGTGCCCCACAGTCGCCAGCGATACGCGAGCCGGAGTGTAATCCTTCAAGCTGAACCCGGCCCTCCGAATCAGATTCGCCATAACGCAGTCAGACCTCGCCACGAAGCAGGGGTTGCGTCGGAAGCGCAAGCCGCGCCGGCATATCGCTCTTTAGCCACTCCTCAAACTCCGGCGCAGGTCGCAGTCCAAGCACCGACCGAAGATAAAGCGCATCATGGAACGAAGTGCTCTGGTACTGAAGCATCACGTCATCCGCCCCCGGGACCCCCATGATGTAGTTCACGCCCGCCACGCCCAGCAGAGTCAGCAGCGTATCCATATCATCCTGGTCCGCCTCCGCATGATTCGTGTAGCATACGTCGCATCCCATCGGCAGCCCAAGCAGCTTCCCGCAGAAATGATCCTCAAGTCCCGCACGCAGAATCTGCTTGCCATCATATAAATACTCCGGCCCAATGAACCCCACGACCGTATTGACGAGCATCGGAGAAAACCTCCGCGCCACTGCATACGCCCGAGCCTCACAAGTCTGCTGGTCCACTCCCCGATGCGCATTCGCCGAAAGCGCGCTCCCCTGACCGGTCTCGAAGTACATCACGTTCTCTCCCACAGTCCCTCGCCGCAACTCGCGAGCCGCACGATGAGCCTCATCGAGCAGCGCAAGGCTCACCCCGAACGAAGCGTTCGCCAGCTCTGTTCCCGCGATCGACTGAAACACAAGATCCACCGGCGCTCCTTGCTCCAACGCAGCAAGCTGAGTCGTCACATGCGCCAGCACGCAGCTCTGCGTAGGAATCGCGTACCGCTCGCGAATCGTATCGATCAATCGCAACAGGTTCGCCGTACTCGAAACACTATCGCCCGCAGGATTGATCCCAATCACAGCATCTCCCGAGCCGAGAAGCAGTCCATCGATAATCGCAGCCGCAATCCCCACAGGATCATCCGTTGGATGGTTCGGCTGCAATCGAGTCGAAAGCCTTCCAGCCAAACCCACCGTCGTTCGAAAACGCGTAACCACAGAAATCTTCCTGGCAACAGCCACTAGATCCTGCACTCGCATCAGCTTCGAAACCGCCGCTACCATCTCCGGCGTTAAACCCGGAGCAAGCCCCGACAAAAACTCAGTCGTAGCCTCCTCCGAAAGCAGCCAGTCGCGAAATCCCCCGACCGTCAGGCTCGCAATCGGCGCAAACGCAGCGGCATCGTGTGTGTCGAAGATAAGCCTCGTAACCTCATCGCTCTCGTAGGGAACAACTGCCTCAGTCAAAAAGTCAGACAGCGGCAGATCCGCAAGAGCCATCTGCGCCGCCACTCGTTCAACCGAGCTCTTCGCAGCAATACCCGCGAGTTCATCGCCCGAGCGTGCGGGCGTAGCCTTCGCAAGCAAATCCTTCAGATCACGAAAGCTATAAGTGACGCTGTCGATGGTGTGCTGCAGAAGCACGACGTTCCTCGTAGTGGCAAAACTGCTGCGTGCAGTCTACTCCACGACCTCCATCAGCTTCGCCCACAGCCCTTTCGTCCCAGCATCTGTCTTCGCAGAAACCGGCAGAATCTCTTCCACCCCATGCGCCTTCTTCAGCGCCGCCACCGACTTCGCCAGTTGATTGTTCGAGAGCCGGTCCGCCTTCGTCCCCACAACAACAAATGGCCTCTGCGTCTGCTTCAAATATGTAACCAGTTGAGTATCGTTATCCTGTGGAGGAATATTCGTATCCACCAGGCAAACGCACAACGCCAGCGTCTCCCGCTCTGCCAGGTAAGGCTCAATAAACTTAGGCCACTCCGCCGAAATCGACTTTGAGATCTTCGCGTACCCGTACCCGGGCAGGTCCGCAAAGATCAGCGTCGGCCTCACCTTCATCTTTTCGCCGGCGCCTTCATGCAGCGCAAAAAAATTGATCGCCCGTGTCCTTCCCGGCGTCGATGAAACCTTTGCCTCTCGCGACCCGAGCAGGGAATTGATCAGCGAAGACTTCCCCACATTCGACCGCCCCAGAAAAGCCACCTCAGGCGCGCCAAACGTCTTCGCATCAGAAGGGAAGTGCGCAACGTCGGTCGCAGACAATAGAAAAACCGGATTCAACCGCATCCATCCAGTCTACCGCCAGCAGCCGCCTCTTCTCCGGCGTCGCAGAAGCACAAAAAGAGGCACCTGCTCTCTGGATGAGAAACAGGTGCCGCCCTGTTGCAATCCTATTGCGGATCTTATTGCGGAGGAGCAGCCATCTCCATCTCTTTCGGCTTCACCGTAATTGTCACCGGTGCCGTCAGGTGGAAGCTGATCGTAGCCTCGGACGGAATGACGACATCTTTGTTTCCGGTAAACGCCGCTCCAGCCGTTCCTGCGCCCGCTCCAATCAAGCCGCCGATCAGCGCGCCCTTGCCGCCGCCAGCCAACCCGCCGATCAGCGCGCCACCACCGGCGCCGCCGCCAATCATCGCAGCCGAGCGTTTGCCCTTGCCCTTCTGCTCCTGCTCGTACTCACTCACGCTGACCGGCATTCCCGAGATCGTCTTCACCTGAATCCCAAGCGCGCCCGATCCCTTGAACTTGCCCTGTCCCTTCGACGCAACAACGGTTCCAGTCACATGCGCTCCGTGGGGGAAGACCACCTGGCCATCATGCGTCTTCACCGGCTGCGCCAGCACGCCGGTGAATTCATCGCCAACACTGTTCTTGCTCGCCCGCAGCTCCTGCGTGACGGTCACGATAACGGGAGCGCCCGTCGCAGCCGTCAACTTCACTGGAGGCGGTGGTTCAGCAGGTGCCGCCATCATGGCTGTTCCTGGAGCCGGAGCTGGAGGCGCACCGGTCATCGCAGTCGCACTTGATGGTGCCGTGCCAGGAGCCGCGGTCATCGCCGTAGAACTCGAAGGTGCAGCTGCTGGCGCAGCAGTCGGAGCGGCTGCGGGTGTTGAGCTCTTGCATCCGCTCATCACTAGCACCGCTGTAAGTGCTACGTTTGCTGCAATAGCCTGAAATTTCTCACGCATGGAATTCTCCTGTTGAGGAACCTTTGATTTAAAGCAATCTACTCGCATAGTGGTATCTTCCCGCAATCCGCGCTGCCCGTAAAGCCTCGCCAGCTTCCGCAACACATGCCACGCGAGACGTCCGGTCCATCCGCATTAATCTCTTCACGACACGTTCGTTTCCGCGAAACTCACGGCGTGGAATAAAGTTCATCAATACCTTCGCGATGAAATTCGCTCGCCGCGGTTTGTCAGCTTCTATTGTTCTATCGTTTCCTTCTCGTGCTTCTTTTCGTTACATTCTCGCATCGTCTCGTGTGCGGCAGCATCCCGATAAATTCACGACCGACAACACTTACAGAGGCGCCAGATTCGCTGTTTACGCGATACAAAACTCCCGAAGAACGATCTGCTTCAACATCGTTTCGACAAAGCAACCTCTCCTTGAATGACCCAAAAGTATCATGTGCATTTAAGTAACAGAGTTGCCAACCTCGGTTATTCTCCAACATGTGAAGTTCAGGATGTCCCTTGTCCGGGTGAGGTCTCCTAAAAGGAATCGCTCCCGGAAAGGGTATTCGTAAACAGGGAAAACGATCGATGTCTACCGGATTTTCTACAGTCGAATTGCAATCAGGTATTTTTTTCCGAAACCTGTCGTATTTCTACAATTGCGAACTCCCCCTGGTCACCTCAACCTGTCGCCAAGGCAACCACCTTGTTCAGTAACCGCCTTACTATCTTTCGGAGGGAACACCCATGATTGGCAATTATTCTGCCCGGCTGTCGGGCTCAAAGCGGGCTCTCGTTGCGCTGTTGGCTTCGAGCGCCGTCTTCGCCGTTGGCTGCGTGGATTTGTCGACCACAGCTCCAATAAGCGCAAACCCTCTTAGCTCACCCGCCACACTCAGCGGAAAGATTCATGGCGGCAATCAGCCCGTCATCGGTGCGACCGTTACTCTCTGGTACGCCGGACAGAGTGCTGCCGCAATTCAGGCAGCCACCACCACCACCGACAGCACAGGTTCCTTCAGCTTCGTCAAAGATACGATCAACGGAAATACCGACACTGGCAACGAGTTCTCCTGCCCGACCGGTAGGCAACGACCCCTTGGTCTATGTTGTGTCGAAAGGCGGCAACACGCAGAACAATGGAGTGGTAACCCAGTCCAACACTGCCGCGGCCTTCATCGCCATCTACGGCAGCGACTGCAAAGAGCTCACCGCATCGAACTTCGTCTACATGAGCGAGGTCACTACGGTAGCCACCATGGCCGCAGCCGCGCAGTTCTTCGATCCTAGAACCGACACTCTCGTCGCGGACGGCACAGGCCAGCAGAAGGGTATTGTCGACGAAATTCCTAACACTGTCGCCCTGCTCGCCAACTCGACGACAGGTCTGGCGGTTCCCTCCACCACATTGTCCGCTGCACCTGGCGCAAACGTCGCCACGGGAACCACTGTCACTGCTATCCCTCAGAGTTCCAAGCTCAATCTCATCGCCGATATCATCTCGGCCTGCATCAACGGTGCGACCTCAGGCAATCCGGCCTGCGGCACCCTCTTCTCATCGGCTGTGTCTCCGATCCCGAACACCACGAGTCTTAATCCCGGCAGCAGCAACCCGTTCCCCGCAGCGACTGATACCCTTCAGGCGCTCTACTACATGTTCACCAACCCCACCAATAGCGGCTCAAGCAACCTCTCCGCTCTCTTTGGTCTGGCAGGAGGCGTAGGCGCACCTTATCAGCCCTCGGCCTCGCAGCCGACCGACTGGACGATAGCGATCGCTTATGCCAGCAACAGCACTACCGGCAGCGCAACCTGTGGCACTCCCTCCGGCGGTACCGGTGGTTTCTTCAGCGGTCCGATTGATATCGGCATCGACGGTCAGGACAACGTCTGGGTTGCAAACTCTCAGACTGGCGGCAATCTCTCCGGAATCAAATCGAACGGCGCGCCCTTGGCCTGCGTCAACTTCGGTGCCAGTACTACTGCGAACGCTGGTGGCACCGTTGATTCGAGCGGAAACGTCTGGTTCGCCAGTGGTACCACGATGTATCGCTACAACCCGAACAGCAAGGCAACCTTTGGCTTTCCGGCCGGCGTGACGCCTCTTGCCATCACCGCTGACGGCCTCGGCAATGTCTACTTCAGCGCTTCTGCCGGTAGCACCGGTTCGCTCTATCAGTTGCCTGGAGCAGCGACCGCGTCTGCTGTGGTCAGTCCGGTCCAGATCTCAAACCTCGTTGGTCCTAACCCCGTCCGTCTGATGCCAGACTACCAGGGCTGCGTAGGCTCGCCTACTTGCGTCGCGAATCCCGTTGACATCTGGGTTTCTTCCGGCGCCAACTTCGTCTCACAGGTGGGCCCAACAAGCACTACCGGATCCACTGTCCTGAACGGCTTCATCACCAATACCTTCCCGATATCCGGCGGGAACGCCTACGGTCTCGACGTCTCCCGCGGTAACAGTGTCTTTGTCTCAGCGGCTGACACAGGCGCTATCACCCGTCTCGATCCATCGTCAGGAACATGGGCACCGGTATCCAGCGGTGGTTGGCCCTTTACTGCATCCACTGCGGGCATCTCCAGTCCGACCGCGATCACGCTTGACGGAGCCAGAAACACCTGGATTCCGAACCAGGGTTCTGCCAGCGTAAGCGAGATCAGCTTCTTCGGTGCTAACCCGCTCTCGCCCTCAACCGGATTCCTCAGGGACTCGACCATCCTCAACTCCAACAGGGCCAGTGCGGTCGATCAGGCCGGAAATCTCTGGGTCGTCGGTGCCGGTAACACCTTCATCGCCGAGTTTGTCGGTGCTGCGGTTCCCATCTACCAACCCTACGCGGTCGGCATCACGAACGGTCGCTTCCAGCAGATCCCCTAACCAGCTGCTTCACATCAACAGAAAGCCCCGGGAGCTCACCTCGGGGCTTTCTGCTTTTCCGTTCAAACTGTCGGCTCAATCAGCCGATTCTCTGCTCCCGTCGAGCCTACTGGTCCGCCAGGCTGAAGACCCGCTCCATCACCATCCAGTACTGCTCCGGCTTCGCTCCGGGCAACTGCTGCTGAAAGCCGTGCATGATCGTCTCCCACTCCTGCACCTTCGCGTTCGCCAGATCCATCGCGGCCTTCGCCGACAGCGAGAACCTGTCGTTCACATCCATGATCATGAACATTCTTGTCCCAAGCAGATAGATCTCCATCTCTTCCACTCCGGCATCGAAGAGGCTCTGCTTCACCTCCGGCCAGATCTTCACGTGATACCGCTTATACTCCGCGATTGCGGTTGCATCGTCCTTCAAGTCCAGCGCTAAACAATGACGTGGCATTCTCTCAACAAACCTCTCTCGAAAATCTGCTTGCAATAGCATCTACAAGTCATTGGAAGACTATCATCCGGTCCGGACGGCCGCTCGGCGTGCATTGTCTCCACCGAAAGGCCGCCGTGGTAACCTCCCCTCGAAAACTAATATCCGTGCATCAAGCCGCATGAGATAAAGTAGGGCTGGAACAGGAGCACCGAACTCACAAACCGGATTCTCACCGACCTATGGGTAAGCAGAGCACCAAACACCCTCCACGCTCCAGGTATGCCTTCCTGCGACCCGCACTTCTGCTCGTCATCGCATCGCACCTCGCGCGAGCACAGACACCCGCTCTAGCCGTCCCTCTCATCCTTCCCTCCGCCATCGTCTTCGACCCCAGCGGCAATCTCTACATCGCCGAGACCGCCAACCACGTCATCCGCAAAGTCGACACCACCGGCCACATCACCACCATCGCCGGCACCGGCACACAGGGCTTCTCCGGCGACAACGGCCCCGCCACCGCCGCCACACTCGACTCCCCTCAAGGCCTCGCCCTCAACGCCAACTAGCCTCTACATCGCCGACACCCACAACCACCGCATCCGCAAACTCAGCCTCGCCACCAGCATCATCACCACCATCGCCGGAACCGGCACCCCCGGCTTCTCCGGCGACAACGCCCCGGCCACCGCCGCGCAACTCAACCTCCCCACCGCCCTCGCCCTCGACGCGAATCAGAACCTCTACCTCGCCGACACCGCCAACCACCGCATCCGCCGCATCGACGCCACCACCGGCATCATCACCACCATCGCCGGCAACGGCACCCAAGGCTTCTCCGGCGACGCAGGCCCAGCCATCGCCGCCTCCATCGACTCCCCCACCGGCCTCGCCGTCGACTCCGCCGGCAACCTCTACCTCGCCGACACCCACAACCACCGCATCCGCCGCATCGACGCCACCACCGGCATCATCACCACCATCGCCGGCACCGGAACCCCCGGCTACTCCGGCGACACCGCCGCCGCCACATCGCCGCACTCGCCCTTCCGCACGGCCTCACCATCGACTCCAGCGGCAACCTCTACCTCGCCGACACCGCCAACCACCGCATCCGCCGCATCGACGCCACCACCGGCATCATCACCACCATCGCCGGCGACGGCACCCAGGCCTTCTCCGGCGACGCCAGCCCCGCCACCACCGCCACCCTCGACTCACCCCGCGCCGCCACCACTCGCCCACCAACCTCCTCACCCTCGCCGACACCAACAACCAACGCGTCCGCCAACTCACCGCCTCACCCGCGCCACCATCACCACAACCATCGCCGGCCTCGGCAACACCACCCCCGGAACCCTCACCCTCACCGCCCCCTCCGTCATCGCCTACGGCACCGGCCAACTCACCGCCACCCTTACCTCCGCCACCACCGCCACCGGCAGCATCACCTTCCTCGACAGCTACGTCGCCAGCCACAACCACACTCGGCACAGCACCCCTCGCCTCCAACACCGCCACCCTCAACACCACCAGCCCTCCCCGCAGGCACCCACACCATCACCGCCACCTACCCCGGCGACCTGACCCACGCCAGCGCCCAAAGCACCGCCTTCACCCTCACCATCAACCCCGCCCCAACCCTCACCACACTCATCCCTCCCCGCAACTCGCGACCACCAGCCCCCATCACCCTCACCGCCCAAGTCGCCAGCACCACCACCGGCATCCCCACCGGCACCCTCACCCTCCTCGACACCACACACCCCCATCGGCCACCGCAACCCTCACCCCCGCCGGAGACGCCACCTTCCTCATCCCCACCCTCACCCACCGGCACTCACACCCTCACCGCCGCCTACGCCGGAGACACCAACTTCCAACCCAGCACCTCCACCCCGCCACCCTCACCATCGCAAGCCCCGTCACCACCCCAGCCGACTTCACCCTCACCGCCACCAGCCCAACCACCCAGACCATCCCCTCCGGCACCACCGCCACCTTCACCTTCACCGCCTCCACTCAAGGCCCTCTATCGAGCCCCATCACTCCTCAGCGCCTCCGGCCTCCCCCTGGCGCCACCGCCACCTTCAACCCCACCCTTCCCTCCCGGCACCACCACCAACACCTTCACCCTGACCATCACCACCCTCAAACACCTCCGCCCAAAACCAATCCATCTCCAACCACTCAAGGCCCATCTCTCTGTCCCCATCTCCACAC
This sequence comes from uncultured Acidobacteriaceae bacterium, assembly GCA_963770055.1. Taxonomy (GTDB): domain Bacteria; phylum Acidobacteriota; class Terriglobia; order Terriglobales; family Acidobacteriaceae; genus Edaphobacter. Next base: position 366,666 of record CAVYOC010000006.1, on the reverse strand, counting down.
TCCTCCTGCGCCATCCTCGCCACCGCACGACACCTCGCAAGATCCGTCACCTTCACCCTACTCAACCCTCATGTCCTGATCATCCTACCACCACCGGCTGCGGAGACCGCATCAACACCGCCAGCACCCAGCCACTCACCCAACCCCAGACCTACACCCTCACCGTAACCGCCACGCCACCGATCCCACCGGCACCCATCCTCACCCACTCCACCACCGTCACCCTAACCCTCCAATAGCGTCCAAGCTTGACAGTGACCACCCTTGACAGACCTCCGAGACAACGCCCGGCCAGCCCAGCCGATACTCCATAGCGCGAACACGAAGTCCACCTATCCCTAATCCTTCTGAATACTTTGCGCAAAACACGCGGGAGGGGTACCTAAACCGGCCCCACCAGCCTCAGCAGAAAGAACACCACCACCCCCGCAAAGAACACCAGAGCCATCCGAATCCCCGGCTCCCGATTCACCTCCGGAACCAGATCCGTAGCCGCGACATAAAGCGTCACACCCGCCGCCAGCGGCAACCCCTCCCGCACCCAGCTCGGCTCCAGACTGATCGCCATAGCCCCCAGCACCGTAGTCGCCCCAAGAATCAACGCCGAATTCAGCGCCGCCCGCCGGCTCTCTCCCGCCCGCCAGCATCACGCTCGCAACCGTAAAGCCCTCCGGAATCTTATGCAGAAACACCGCAAAGAACAGCACCCACCCCAGCCATCGCGACACCACAAACCCCGACCCAATCGCAATCCCATCGAAAAACGTATGCGTCGCCAGCCCCAGCAGCACCTTGTAGCTCGTCTTCGCTCGAGACGTGCTCATGGTCATGCGTCTCTTCGCCAAAGTGGAAGTGCGGCACCAGCGTATGCTCCAGCAGATGCACCCCGCAGTACCCCGCCAGAATCAGCACCGGAGCCCAGTGCGGATTCACCGCCAGCCCCTCCGGCATCATCTCCAGCACCACCGCCGCCATCATGAACCCCGACCCCAGCGCCACAAAATACCGCAGCGCCTGCGCCGACGGTGACCGCCGCACCAGCAGCGCTCCACCCAGGTAATCTGCCAGCCCAGCCCCAAGCCCCAGTGCCAGCGTCAGCCAGAACGTGCTCCCGAACTATCGTCCAGCGCTCAGCCGTCGCCGTCAAGATCGCAAGCCGCGCCATCCTTCACCCGAATCCTCATGGTACTCTTGATTCTTACCCGTCTCCGGCCACTGAGACTCGCGCGACAGAAAATACACCACGCCCAGCCCGCACAACAGCACCAGCCCCTCCAGCCGCTCGCTCAACACATGCAGCCGGTCAAAATCCATGCGCCCGGATTCATCCAGCGAGGCCGCTTCCACATCCCCACCCGCCAGCGCGCGATCCACCTCCATCGCCGGCAGAATCCGAAACTGCGAGTAAGCCGTCACCACCAGCATCACCAGCGTCAGCGTCAAGCTGAATCGCAAATCCCACCCGCGCCGGAACCTCCGCCCAAAGCCATAACCACGCCGTCGCCAGGCAGAAAACGCATCCCGCCCACCAGCCCAATCCAGTGCAGCACCCGCAGCGTCCCACCCACCACCAACCCGGCATCGTGCGCACTCGGCAAGCTCCCAAACGCCACCGGAGCCACCACAAACGCAAAGAAGCACAGCCCGCCCACCCACACCACCATCGCGAACAACCGCAAAGCCCGCATGAAAGTCTGCACGCTCGCTAAACGAAGTCCCTTCCAATCAGCCGTCGAATCCGCTCCTTCATCGGAGGATGCGTCGAAAACAGACTCGCAATCCCTCCGCCCCCCAGCAGCGGAGCCACAATAAACAGATGCGCCGTTCGAGGGCGAAGCCTGCATTGGAATCCGCTGCGAATAAGCCTCCAGCTTCTGCAGCGCCCGCGCCAGCGCATAAGGATTCCCGGTCGTCGCCGCGCCCGTGGCATCCGCCTCATACTCCCGCGAACGCGAGATGGCCAGCTGAATCAGCGTCGCCGCAAGCGGAGCTACGAATAATCATCAGCAGTGCGCCGAGCCCACCACCGCCGCGCTCGCGATCGCGCCCGCCTCCGCCATACCCGCCGAACAGCGAGGCCCAGTATCCCATCCGCGCCACCATCGTAATTGCGCCAGCCAGCGTAGCCGCAATCGAGCTCGTCAGAATGTCCCGGTTCCGCACATGCCCCAGCTCATGCGCGAGTACACCCTCCAGCTCCTCATCATCCAGCAACTCCAGAATCCCACGCGTCACCGCCACCGAAGCATGTTGCGGATTCCGCCCTGTAGCAAATGCATTCGGCGACTCCGTCGGCAGCACATAAATCTTCGGCATCGGCAACCCCTGCTTCTGCGTCAGCCGCTCCACTGCCGCATACGCCCGCGGCAACTGCTCTCGAGTCACCGGCTGCGCGTTGTACATCCGCAGCGCAATCTTGTCGGAGAAGAAATAAGTCCCAAAATTAAAGACAACCGACAGCAGAAACGCCAGCACCATCCCGTTCTGCCCGCCAAAATACTCTCCAATCAAAATCAGGAAGAGCGTCAACACCACCAGCAGCAGAGTCGACTTGAACGTGTTCATTGCACAACCTCAGACAACCGGCCCCGCCGTCTTTGCCTCGTCCACCACCCGTTCGCTGCGCCCCAATGCGCGTCGCAGCACAACCTCCAGAGCCGTCTTCTGCTCCACATACTCACTCTCGCTCAAACGTCCCTGCAGGCGATCCGTCTCCAGCGCAAACAACTCTTCCTTCATCGCCGCCAGCAGGGAATCGCCACCAGCCGCAACGCTCGCAACCGCAACACCACTCCCCGCAACCGCAGGAGCCGCAACCTGCGCAGGCCCGTTCTTCAACATGATCCCGGCACCCGCTGCCATCGCCAGCCCAAGTCCGCCAAGAATCCACCACTTGTACTTCGCCCAAGGATCGTTGTTCCCCTCAGGATCAACTGGCACTCCCAGGCCACCACCGGGCCGCGAATCACCAGCAGCCACACCACCCGCGCCTGCCGGAGCAGCAGCATCCGCGCCAGCCGGTGCCGCACCATCCCCCGCACTAGCCGCAGTACCCGTATCCCGCGGCATCTGCCCAGTTCCTGAAACCATAAAATCCAGCGGCTGCGAGGGCTCCACGCCTCGAGCCACATAAGTCTGTGCCGTCGTCTCCTCGGTCACCGGCGTGTAGCCAGTCGAAGGCCCCGGCTGAAACGTCATGCTCTTTGGCATCATCACCGCAACCGTATCCGTCGGCATCGTCACTCGCGGAGCAAACTTCAGGCTCCCGCTATACGGCAGGTGATACGTAATCTGAAACCGCGTCTCCCCCGGACGGATCGGAAAGATAAAAGCATAGTGATTCGCCTCGCCCACCGGTACCGGCGAGGACTGCACCGGCATCCCACCCGGAGCCAGAGCCGCCGAACCCTCCACCACCGCACCCGCCGGCAGAGAAAACTCAAACGACCGGTCGCCGAACTGAGTCATCGGAGGCGTGGACTCATTCTTCACAAAAAAATTCTCCACCACGCGCAGCGTCTTCCCGCTCTCATCCGTCTGGATGCGCATCACATCCGCCTCGTTGGTTACACCTTGCACCTTCGCCGCAGCGTTGAACACTTCCATCTCAACCGACTGTGTCCCTGGAGGCGCCGGACGAAAATAATTCGCCTTATCATGTGTCACCCGCACCAGGTGAACCCCGTTATCAGGAACGTCCAGAGTGAACCGTCCCTTCGCATCCGTCTTCGTCCGCGAAGCCTCCTGCATCCCTTGCTGCAGACGGATAAGCACGACATCATCCCCCGCCGCGGGCTTGTTGGTGGTCTTATTCGTCACTACGCCGGTGATCGACTCACCAGACGCATACCCGGAAAATGCCGCAACCAGCGCAGCACCCACCACCACAGATCGAAGAATAGAAGGAAAAGAAGGGAAGTCTCTCACCCCGTAAGTTTACGTCAAAGTCGAGCGCACCATCGACGAACCAGGCACACTCAATCCTGCACTCAACGCATCTTCATTACCCACGCGAACAAATCCTCTTTCGACCGGATACTCTGCGCCAGCAGCGCATCAAGCAGCTTCCGCGTATTCGCCGCATCGAACGGTGTGTCGATTCGAGAGCCGGTCTTCTGCTCTGCAAGCTTCACCACGTATCCTGGCCGATCATCCCACTGGTTTCCTCCGCTCGCAACCCGCTCCTCCTCGGTCCAGTCAGGCAACGCGTTCCAGAACTGCTTCGCCCGCCACGAATGGTCGCCCATGATGACAATCGTAGAACTGTCCCACTGCCCGCTCTTCTCCAGTCTCGATCGAACCTCTCCTAAAAACTGATCGGCCAGCACAAGATTATCCAGATAACTCGAGTGCTTCACCGTCAGCCTGCCCGACCTGCGATCCAGGATCCCGGGAGGGTGAGGAATCGGCATGTGAAGCAACGCAAACCCGGCTGTCCGGTCATCCAGTATCCGGTTGGCCGCATCAGCAAGCTCCTGATAATCGAGCAGATGCCCCTTCGTCTGGGTCTCCATCTCGTCTTCCTTTAGAAAAGCAGAGATTACGCGAGAACCCACTCCATCCGGAAAAAAGCGCGTCCATGGTGCAATCAGGTTCCTGCCGAACGTCTCCTGCGGCATCAGCAGAGTAGAGGTCGGCACGCTGGAACTCCAGAAACAGGTATCCAGCACATTCGGCAGAATCCTGCAGTACGGGTTGTACCAGCCTGCCACCGCAGTGTTGTACTTCAGATTCAATGCATCCTGAAAGACGGTGTTGTGCTCATCAAATGGCTCCCACCCCTTGCTCCCCGGATGATGCATCGACAGTCTTCCATCAGCCGACGAGCGAAACCCATCCACCGTCTCCCCGGTCATCAGCGACGGCACCACCTCTTCCGTCATAAATCCTGCCGGAACCGTATGGGTGAACACCGTAGCCTCCTCTGCGATCGAATCGAACGATGGCAGCATAAGCCCCGGATATCTTCGCTCATAGACCTGCTGGTACGACAGTTCATCGAGGATGATCCAAATCACCCGCGGCCTTCCCGCCTGAGGCTCAAAATCGGTACCACGCCGAGCAGTCCATCCCGCATTCAGTGATCGCGCCTGCCAGCCGTACTCAGCGCATCCCAACAGAATTCCGGCTCCGCTCGTCGCCGACAACGCCAGCAGCGCCCAGATTATCTGCACCGCTCGCTCCGACTCGCGCTCGAACCTCGGCCTCCAGATCACAAGCGGAACCAGAAAAGCCGCCAGCCCCAGGCCAAGCAGCACAAGATTAAGCTCGGGATGAGAAGGTCCGCTGCGCAGAAGAACCCAGTTCTTCAAAGTCATCCATGGCGTCAGGCCAAGCGCCGCGCACCACACCGCAAGCCGCAGCCTTCCCGTCGTCACCGTCAGCAATAAGGTCAGCGCCAGCCAGAAGACGCAGAACTCCAGGATCGGTGGCGCAAAAAACCTGAGCGGCGAACCGCTCCAGTGGTAGATCGCACCATGCGTTGGAGAAACAACGGGTGCCATCAGCCAAAGCAAAAGAACAGAAATCACCCCAAGAGCAGCGATCGCCGCTCGCAACAAATCTCTTCTAGTAAAAACCATGGAAATACGGCTCGTCCCGCTTTCAAATCAAATGTGCATGTTTGCGAAATAGTACATCGCTCATCTTGCGATGCGCCAGTGACCAGGACAGAACCCGGCCCGCTATATCCTGCTCCGCCGACCGGTTACTCCGTGTGCCTCCAGCGTCTCCATCTCTGCAATCACGCGGGCTGCCTCATCCTCCAAACCGGTCCGCTGCTCTGCGTAATCCTGTTCCGGATACTTCCCGGCCTGAAACTCAAAATTCAGATCCCGCAGATTCTCATAGATCGCATCCTTCCGTTCCCGCAGATAGTCCACCCGCGTCTTATCCGCCTGCACAAAAGGATTCTTCTCCGGCCAGAACATATACGCAAACACCGCCAGCGCCAACGCCGCTCCTGCAATTGCACCCATCTCAGTACTCCGTCTCTCTGCGAATCCGCTCGCGCAACGCATCTCCATCCACCACCGGTCCCGCCGCAGCAACCGCAACGCGCCGGCCCGCTGTCCACGTCCGAATCAAGAATCCCACTCCCACCGTAGCCAGCAAAAAAACCGCGATCGGCGCAATCCACGCCACGTTATCGAACCCGCCGCGAATCGGCGCGGCCAGCACCGTTGCTCCATACTTCGCCGCAAACCAATTCAAAATCAAATTGTCCGAACCGCCACCATCCATCTGCGCATGAAGCTCGTTAATCATCACCGGCGAAACCGGACATCCAACATGATTGCACTCAACCAGAATCTGCCCGCACCCACACGTGCAGATCATCTCGTGCCCCAGCTTATTGAATCGCGCCGAAGGATCAGCCCCCAGCATCACCACCGCCAGCAGGCAAACCACGACTGCAGAAATCCACCGCCGCATCGAGTAGCGAAACGCTTTCAATCCACCAACATTCTTAACCTCGCTAGCCGCCTTCGCCCCGCCTAACGTCTTTGCTTCACGCCGCATTGAAGGCCCATGTAGGGTATCTGTCGTTGCTTCTAGGTAAGCCAAGGCTTCAGCCTTGGCACTCTCCCCCGCCACAAATCCGGGCTTTAGCCCCTGGGATATGCCTTCGTCTCCCTCACCACTCAAACGTCGCCCCTCAAAACTAAGCATGATGAGCCTCTGCCGCCACCAGACTCGGCTCAACCACCGCAACCCGCACCGGAGCACGCGTCAAACTCGGCACCAGCGCCAACAAAGTCCCCACCACAACAGTCAAAACCCCAATCCATATCCAGTTCATCAGCGGATTCAGAAACACCTTGATAATCGGCTTGTCCGTATCCACATCGCGGCCTTCATAGATCACATACAGATCGCTCGCCAGCGTCGACCGCAGCGCCACCATCGTCGACGGCTGCGCGTGGTCCGTATTCGGGAAATAAATCCGTTTCTCCGGAGCAAGCTGCGCCAGCTTTTTCTGGCCCTTGTAAACATCCAGCAGCGCATACTCCGTGTCGAACTCAGGCTTCGAGTCCTGCGTGAAGCTCTGGCACACGAGCCGGTAAGGCCCCATCGTCATGGAATCGCCGAACCCCATCTCCTGTTCATGCGACCTGTTGAACGCCCCGCCCGCAATACCGATAAACATCACCACAATGCCGAAGTGAACAATATACCCGCCATATCGCCGCGTATTCCTTCGCACCAGCAGCACCGTCGACGCCAGCAGATTCTTCCCCGTCTGCGTCGCCACCACCGAAGCTCCGCGCAGAAACTCCGAAGCAATCGCCGTAATCACTCCTGCCGCCAGCGTAAATGTCACCAGCGAAAACAAAGTGCTCTGCCAGTCGTCGCCATCTTTCCACGGTCGCACGCCAGCAACAATCAACGTCACCAGCGCAACGCCCATCGCAATCCCCGGCAACACAAAATTCCGCCGAATCGACCGCAGCGAAGTCGAGCGCCACGCCAGCAGCGGCCCAATCCCCGTCAGAAACAGCAGAAACAACCCGATGGGCAGGTTCACGCGGTTATAAAACGGCGCGCCCATCGTCACCTTCGTCCCCTGCACATACTCGCTCAGAACGGGGAAGAGCGTCCCCCACAAAACCGTGAAACAAGCCGTAAGCAAAATCAGATTATTAAACAGAAAACTCGACTCACGCGAAACCAGAGACTCCAGTCGGTTCTCCGATTTCAAATGATCCCGCTGCTTGAAAAAAGTAAACAGACAAACGGCAAACACAATCAGGATGAACCCATAAAACCAGCTTCCAATCGAACTCTGCGCAAACGCATGAACCGAGCTCACAATCCCCGACCGGGTCAGCAGCGTCCCCAGTATCGTCAGCAGAAACGTCGAGAAGATCAGCCACACATTCCAGCTCTTCATCATCCCGCGTTTCTCCTGCATCATCACTGAGTGCAGAAATGCAGTCCCCGTCAGCCAAGGCATCAGCGAAGCATTCTCTACCGGGTCCCATCCCCAGTACCCGCCCCAGCCCAGCACGCTATAAGCCCAGTGCGCCCCCAGAAAAATCCCGCAAGTCAAAAACAGCCACGTCACCATCGTCCATCGCCGCGTGATGTGGATCCACTTCTCCCCCGGATACCGCATCATCAGCGCGCCCAGCGCAAACGCAAACGGCACCGAGAACCCCACATAACCGAGATAAAGCATCGGCGGATGGATCACCATCTCCGGATACTGCAGCAGCGGATTCAACCCGAACCCATCCAGCGCACGCGGCCCCGGCTCAATCGCAAATGGAGGAGCCGCAAAGTTCAGCAGCATCAAAAAGAAAACCTGCACACCCGCAAGAATCGTCGAGGCATACGCTGTCAGCCGCACATCCACCTTGTGTCGCATCCGCAGCACAAACCCATACGCGCTCAACAGCCAAGCCCACAGCAGCAGCGAGCCCTCCTGCCCTGACCACAGCGCAGAAAACTTATAAGCCGTATTCAAATCCCGATTCGTGTGGTGAAGAATGTACTTCACCGAAAAGTCATTCGTAAACGAAGCCCACACCAGCGCAAACGCCGCACACGTCACCACCACAAAACTTGCAATCCCGGCCCGCCGCGCCGTCTCACCCAAACGGTCGCCCTGCCGGTCCACACCCGCGGCCACCCCGCGCGTACGCCAAAGCGCAACTCCACCCATCACCAGCGTATAAACGCTAAGCGCCAAAGCCAGCAAAAGCGCAAAGCTCCCAAACTCCGGCATCGGATGCAGTTGCATGAATCACCCCTGCCTTATTCTCTCAAGCGCAGCCCGCAACAGCAATCAAACCCAGCAAATTACCACCGTTTACCGAACACAGCTCTAAGACAGAGGCACAAGACAGAGGCATTTGTTTTGAAAGATCAAACCTTGAGCACCCCACAAGCGCCAACGACACGTTCTAAGATCGAACACACAAAAGCTAAAAGCCCGCCCATTTTCTTTAGCCATGTGGGAAATCTTTCCTCGCGAACGTCCTACGAAACCGCCGACAGTTGAGTCCCGGCCCCACCCGCGCACACCATGCGCCGCACCGTCTCCAGCAGCTGATCCGGCAGCAGAGGCTTCATCCGGAACGTCACATCAAGCCCTGAATACTCGTGCTCCGCATCTTCGAGCCCGCTGATCACCAGCACCGGAAGCTTCGGATGCGTCCTTCGCAGCGCTCTTACAAACTCAGCACCGTTCATCCCCGGCATCAGATGGTCCGTGATCACCAGGTCGAGCTCACCCGGAAATTCGTTGCATTGAATCTGTTCCAGGGCTCGCTCCGCCTTCAGCGCAGCAATCACAAAGTACCCGGCGCGTTTCAGAATCGTCTGCCGCGTCGCCGCCTGCACAGCATTATCGTCGATGAGAAGAAGATTAGCGGTCATGCGCGGATTCGTCTGGTCCAAGGCCAAAGAGACTGCAAAACTCATCGCGTACACTTTCCTGGAATTCTCCATTCTCTGCGTGGGAGAGCCGGTCTTTTTTTCTTGTCGATATCAAATGCGATGCACAATTTTCAGTTCGCGTTGGCGTCGGATAGAAATTCTTTTCCTCCAGGAATCAATCCCGCCATCGTGTTAACCCCTGCAATTCACCTGCCACAAACCGAAAAACCACCGCTAAAAATCTGGACTGAAACTTCGAAAAAAGATACAGTTTCCCCCAGTACCATAACGATTTAGTTCGCTCTCAAACCTTTTGTCTCTAAGGGATACCGTGACTCTCTCCATCATCGACTGGCTCATCATGCTGGTCTACTTTGTCTTTGTCCTGGGCATCGGCTTCGCTCTAAAGCGCTACATGCGCACCTCCAATGACTTCTTCCTCGCAGGCCGTTCCATACCCGCCTGGGTCTGCGGCCTCGCCTTCATCTCCGCCAACCTCGGAGCCCAGGAAGTCATCGGCATGGGGGCATCCGGCGCAAAGTACGGCATCATTACCAGCCACTTCTACTGGATCGGCGCCATCCCCGCCATGATCTTCGTCGGCATCTTCATGATGCCCTTCTACTACGGCTCCAAGGCCCGCAGCGTACCTGAGTATCTCCGGCTCCGATTCGACGAGAAAACCCGCGCAGTCAACGCCTTCTCCTTCGCCATCATGACCGTACTCTCCTCCGGAATCTCCATGTACGCAATGGCACTTTTGATCCAGACCCTCGGGCTTCTCCACGGCATCGTTCCCGACGCATACATCTTCCACGTCTCCGTCTTCCTCTCCGCCATCATCGTCCTCGGCTACATCTTCCTCGGCGGCCTCACCAGCGCTATCTACAACGAAGTCCTCCAGTTCTTCTTAATCGTCGCCGGCTTCGCCCCACTCGTCTGGATCGGCCTCCGCAACGTAGGCGGCTGGCAGGGAATCAAACACACTCTCCCCGCCAACATGACCCACTCCTGGCAGGGGATGGCCCACGCCTCAACCAACACCCTCGGCGTCGAATGGTTCGGTCTCGCCATGGGCCTCGGCTTCGTCCTCAGCTTCGGCTACTGGTGCACCGACTTCCTCGTCATCCAGCGAGCGATGGCCGCCGACTCCGAAGTCTCCGCCCGCCGAGTCCCCCTCATCGCCGCCATCCCCAAAATGTTCTTCCCGTTCCTCGTCATCCTGCCCGGCCTCATCGCCGTCAGCGTGACCAGTCACATGGCACGAGCAGGACAGGGAACTGCAGCTCAACAAAAAACCAGTGTCATCCTGAGCGAAGCCCCTGAGCGAGCCGTAGGCGAGTCAAACGGGGCGGAGTCGAAGGACCTGCGGTTGTCTTCCCCTGCTGCGAATCTCCCTCTCGACGAAGCCCACCCGCACGGCATCATTCCCGTCAAGATCGACCCAGTCAACGGTCAGCCAGTCCTCAACGCCGACGGCACTCCCGTCTATAACTACGACCTCGCCATCCCCGTCATGCTCCTCCACTTCTTCCCCACAGGAATCCTCGGCCTCGGCCTAACCGCACTGCTCGCCAGCTTCATGTCCGGAATGGCCGGCAACGTCACCGCCTTCAACACCGTCTGGACCTACGACATCTATCAGGCCTACATCAACAAGCGCGCCACCGACGCCCACTATCTATGGATGGGCCGCATGGCCACCATAGGAGGCGTAGCCCTCTCCATCGGCGCCGCCTACCTCGTCACCAACTTCAACAACATCATGGACGCGCTCCAGCTAGTCTTCTCGATAGTCAACGCCCCACTCTTCGCCACATTCCTTCTCGGCATGTTCTGGAAACGCACCACCGGCCACGCCGCCTTCACCGGCCTGCTCTCCGGCACCGCCGCCGCACTCCTCCATCACGGCCTCACCATCCCCGCCGACGCCACACCCGGAATCCACGGCGGCTGGATCCACGTCATCCACACATACCCCAGCGACATGGCGCAAAACTTCTGGACTGCCATCTTCGCCTTCTCCGTCAATCTCGTCGTCACGATCGCCATCAGCCTCGTCACCACGCCACGCCCCGAACCCGAACTTGTAGGCCTCGTCTACTCCCTAACCCCCAAACCCGTAGAAACCCACCTGAGCTGGTACCAGAAACCCGCAACCCTCGCCGTAGCCGTCCTCGCCATCCTCATCATCCTCAACCTCGTCTTCGCCTGATCTTTTTGTCGTCATCCTTCGCCGAAGGCGGAGGATCTGGTGTTCGCTTTCGCTGTTGCTTTTTTCATGTTTCATCCCGTAGGGATCTGCTTTTGCAAGCTACTCCCTAAACCCTATTCCCTCTACCCTGGAGTTTTTTATGGGACTCGACATCCGCATCCCCCTCGGCCTCATCTTCCTCCTCATCGGAGGCCTCATGAGCATCTACGGCCTCTTCACCGGCAACTCCTCCCCCATCTACGAAAAATCCATGGGCATCAACATCAACCTCATCTGGGGATCCCTCATGTTCGCCTTCGGTCTCATCATGTTCCTCATCGGCCGCCGCCAGAAATGGCAGGACGACCCCGTCAACCCACGCCCCTGGGAGCAGAACAAAGGCAACGCCCCGCGTCACTAGTCTGTTAAGCTGGTCCACAACTCGCACACATCACGACCAACGTCGAAACAGAGGGCCATCCGCAATCCATGACTGAATTTCACTACGTTGGCTCGGAACTCGATCTCTTCGCCTTAGCAAAAAACTGGAAATCCTACTGGTCGAAAGAAATCGCACCCTATCTCGCCGGCGACGTCCTCGAAGCCGGCGCAGGCATCGGTACCAACACCGCGCTCCTCCACGCAAACAACTCCCGTCGCTGGGTCTGCCTCGAACCCGATCCGCAGCTCTCAGCCCAGCTCGCCGAAAACCTCAAAGCCATCGATCCTGCCCGCAACTACGAAAACCTCTGCGGCACCCTCCAGTCGCTCGACCCCGCCGAAACCTTCGACACCATCATCTACATCGACGTCCTCGAACACATCGAAGACGATGCCGCAGAACTTCGCGCTGCCGCCTCCCACCTCCGCCCCGGTGGCCGTGTCATCGTCCTCTCACCCGCGCATCAATGGCTCTTCACGCCATTCGATGCCTCCATCGGCCACTTCCGCCGCTACAACCGCGCCTCCCTCAAAAAGGCATCGCCGCCCGGCCTCACCCTTGAGAGGCTCTTCTACCTCGACACCTGCGGCATCATGGCCTCCGCTGCCAACCAGCTCTTCCTTCGTCAGTCCATGCCTACGCGAGCTCAGATCGGTGTCTGGGACAAATGGATCGTACCCGTCTCCCGCCTCGTCGATCCCGTCCTCCGTTACTCTCTTGGTAAGTCCATCGTCGGCATCTGGCGAAAGCCAAATTCAGCCGCCAACATACGATAGACTTGCCGCAGAAAATTTAGACAAGTCCCGCTCCGCAGGCAGGCAAGCATCTCACTCCCGGAAGGTACCGCGCAAAAATGAAGAAGTTGAGACTTGTAGTGCCGGTCTTCAACGATTGGGTCTCCTTCGGCATTCTCCTGCGCGAACTCAACCAGGTAGCCGCATCTCTCCCCATCGCAATCTCCGTCAGTGCAGTCAACGACGGATCTACCCTTACCCCCGAAGACACGCTCCACGACGTTCCGCTTCTCGACAATCTCGCCAGCGTCGAGATCGTCCACCTCTACAGTAACGTCGGCCATCAGCGAGCTATCGCCATCGGCCTCTGCGTCGCCGTAGCCGATGATGACTTCGACGCAGTTCTCGTCATGGATGCCGACGGCGAAGACTCCCCGCAGGTCATCGACCAACTCATCGCCACCGCAGGCTCTCGCGAAGACTTCTGCATCGTCGCCCAACGCCGCAAGCGCTCAGAAAACCTCACCTTCAAGCTCTCCTATCTCGTCTACAAACTCATCTTCAAGCTCCTCACCGCCAGGCAGATTGACTTCGGCAACTTCTCCCTCTTCTCTCGCAGCTACGCAAAACGGCTCGTCCGCGTCGCCGATCTCTGGAATAACCTTCCCGCTGCCGTCCTCCGCTCCAGACTTCCCGTCCAAACCGTCCCCGTCGATCGCGCAAAACGATACGCCGGAAAATCCAAGATGAACTTCACCTCGCTCGTCGTCCACGGCTTCAGCGGCATCTCCGTCTACGCCGATACCATCTTCGTCCGCCTGCTCTTCGTCACCATGGTGCTCTTTGGCCTTAGCACCCTTCTGATCACCATCGTCCTCTCACTGCGCCTGTTTTTCCCAACCCACGCCACTCCCGGATGGGCGACCACCGTCTCCTTCGGCATGCTCATCATCCTCGTTCAGGCCCTTAGCGTCACGCTCTCTTCCATCCTTATGCTGCTCAACAGCCGCGTCCAGCGCCTCATCGTCCCCTTCACCGACTTCAAAACCTTCGTCGACTACCGCCAGCCCTTACTCGTGAACGACCCGCAATTCACTGAAGCAGAAACAGCCGTCACCGAGTACCAAAAAAGTCTCGTCTGATCTTCCCGCTCCGTAGCGTCGTATCCGTCGCAAGCTGCCAGCTCAATCGCAAAAGAGGGAACCATACAATTCCCATTCAAGGAGAAACTTTCCCCGGAACCGCCCCCGTCCCTCAATAAAATCTGAAGACGAAGCCCTTTCGTCAGCAGCAACGCCCACCTGACTCCCGGAACCGATCCCCCATCAGTAACTCACGACTCCCGCCAGTAACATCACACTCAGTTACTCGAAAAGCCTTGAAGGACGCAGCCTTTCGCGCCGTGGGAAATTCAAGGGAAAACCCGAGGGCAAATGTTTTCCCTCCTGCAAGCCACAACCCTCCCTAGCCTGCCCAAAGTGTCCATTTCCCCCCAAAAACGCCAATTTCTCCGCATTTCGCAATTGGCAACTGAGTTGCTTCATCCATTCCGTACAAAGCCACATACATCAAGCCCACTGCATCTTTGGAGGACTCATGTCTTTATCGAAACTCTCTCTGCTGGCTGCCGCAGCCCTCTTCACCCTTGGCGGAGTAGCAGCTCATGCCGACTCTCTCTTTCTTGGTACCTCCGTCGGTTCCTTCAGCTTCTCCATTAAGGACAACGGCCAGACCACGAACGAGAACGCTGGCGGCGGCAACTTCGTCGGTACAACTGCGATCATCAACGGTCACCCCGTCAGCTTTAGCGCAGTCTACTGCGTCGATATCTTCCACGACATCAACAACGGAGGCACCTACAACCTAATCTCTGACACCACTGGCGTCGTCAACGGCAGCTCAGTCAACAATGCTGCCGAGATCGCATGGCTCATCCTCCACCTCAGTGCCGGAGACACCACGACCCAGAGTGAGGCCCTCCAGGCCGCCATCTGGGCAACCGAGTACAACGGAACTGGTGGACACAACAGCCCAGAGTTCATTCTCTCCACCAGCAGCCCCCTCTGGACTCTCTTCAACAACGACCTCACCCTGCTCAACACCGCCATCAGCCACGGGCAGGTCAACAATGGCTTGATCGCTGACCTCGACTGGCTCTCGCCTTCGAGCGGTTCAGGGCGGGACTCCGAAACCAGGCAGGGCCTCGTCGGCTTCGATCCGCCTGCAGTTCCCGAGCCCGGAACCCTCTCGCTGCTCGGCACAGGTCTTCTTGGAGCCGCCGGCTTGGTTCGTCGTCGTCTCTCTGCATAACTGCAACACGACTCCCACTCCCAGGCCCCGGAGCTCGCGAACGATCGCCAAGCTCCGGGGCACTTTCCTTTCCGCACTCATCTCGTCCTCGCGTCGCCATTCGCAAACCCTCGTCTGAAAAAGTAGTCACCTGTGGGTCGCTAGGCTGATGCGAACCGAAGCATAAGCTGGCGAGCATCGATGCCACGATGTGGTCGGGTAAGTGAGCTTCATCCTGAGTTGGTTCCATTTCGAGATCGGTCACATCGGCAAAGTAGTCTCGCATTCATCTTTCACACACCCACACTTGCAATAATGAATTGATGAAGCGACGCGAGATCAAACAGTACGAGTTCGTTCGCAAGATCGGCGCCGGCGGTAGCGGCGTCGTTTACCTCGCCAACGACACCCTCCTCCAGCGCCCCGTCGTCCTCAAGCTCCTGAAGCGCGGCAACCTCACCACAGAGCAGATGCGTGCCACACAGCTCCGCGAAGCCCGTCTCGCCTCCGCCATCGACCACCCCAACGTCTGCGCCATCTACGACGTCGGAGAAGCTCCAGCCGAAAGCGGCAACGGCGAAGAAGCCTACATCATCATGCAGTACATCCCCGGCAAATCCCTCGACAAGCTCATCGCCGAAGGCCCCGCCAGCCTCCAGCTCGTCCTCTCCGCTGGCATCCAGACCGCCGACGGCCTCTCCGCCGCTCACAACCTCGGCATCTTCCATCGCGACCTCAAGCCCGCTAACATCATGCTCACGGACGGTGGCCTTATCAAGATCCTCGACTTCGGCCTCGCCCGCCGCCTTCGCCCCGACCAGGCAGAATTCGATCCCACCGGCCCCGTCGCCAAGCGCAAAGTAGGCTCCGCGCAAGCAGTCCCCGGCCCCACCTACACAGCACGCGGTGGCACCATCGCCTACATGGCGCCCGAGCAGTTCGTCACCGGCCAGTCCAGCGTCCAGTCCGACATATTTGCCCTCGGCCTCATCCTCTACGAACTCGCCACTGGCCGCCATCCCTTCCACCGTCCCGACGCGCCCGAGTTCCAAACCATCCGCGCCACGCAATTCGCCGACCCGACCCCGATCCGCGAGATCGCACCCGACCTCCCCGTCGAACTCGAGTCCGTCATCCTCCGCTGCCTCGAAAAACAACCCTCCGCGCGCTTTTCATCCGCCGCCGAAGTCCGCGATGCGCTCAAGACCATCATCCGCACCATGCAGCTCGACTCCATCCTCCTTCCGGCCGACAACGTCTCGCTTCGTCCATCACAAAACCGCCTTGCCTTCGACACCCCAGAAGAAGAGAAGCGCACCACCGGCATCCTCTCCATGCTCGCCGAGCGATTCCGCGAGCCCGCAGCCACTGCCTCCATCAATCAAAACAGCATCGTCGTCCTCCCCTTCGTCAACTTTGGCCCCGCCGACGTCGCCCCTCTCTACGGCTACGCCCTCGCCGACGCCATCGCCACCCGCCTCACTCGCATGTCCACGCTCGTAGTCCGTCCCTCCTCCTCATTAATGACCATCCCGGCTGCGCAGCTCGACCCCCTCAGCGTAGGCAAAAAGCTCCTCGTCAACTTCGTCCTCGCCGGCAACTTCCTCCGCTCCGAAAAGGGCTTCGACCTAAACTGGCAGCTCCTCGACGTTCCCGGCCAAAGCATCCAGGCCGGAGGTTCGATCAACGTGGCCTCCTTCGATCTCGTCAGCGTGCAGGCTGAAATCTGCAACGAAGTCTTCAGCACTCTCCAGGGCTTCGGCGATCTCCAGACCAATCACGAAAACCACCGCACCGCACCCACTGCGGTCTCGCTCAATCAGGACCTCTCCGAGGAATACCTCCAGGCCCGAGCCGTCCTCTCCGCCTTCATGACCCGCACCGGAAGCCGCGAAGACCTCGACCGCGCCCGCGAGCTCTTCGCCTCCGTCGTCAGCCAGGACGAAAACTACGCTCCCGCCTGGTCCGGCCTCGGTATCACCCACCTCCAGTACGCGCGCCACGGCCTCGGCGGCCAGATGCACGTCCTCGAAGCACGCCGCGCCTTCGACAAGGCTCTTGCCCTCGATCCCGGTTCCGTCGAAGCCAATCTCTACCGCGTCTACATGCTCCTCTCCCGCGGCGAAAAAGAGTCTGCCCGCCACGGCATCGAAAACCTTCTCCAGACCGCAGGGAACGACTGGAACGTCCGCATGGTCGCCGGCATCACCCTCCGCATCGACGGCATGTACGACGAGGCGCTCGACCAGTTCAACGCCTCTCTCCGCATGAACCCATCGAACGCCGCGATGATCTACAACCACCGCGCCCGCGTCTACCAGTATCAAAACCAGCTCGAACTGGCCTCCGACGAAATCGAAAAAGGTCTCACGCTCGAGCCACGCCAGCCGCTCCTCCGCACCTCACTCGGCTACCAGCAGATGCGCACCGGCGACCTCTCCAAAGCCATCGAGACCCTCGAAAAAGTCATTCACGACGATCCCAGTCTCCGCATCGTCTTCCCCACCATTGCTCTCTGCTACGTTCAGCTCGGCGAGCGCGAAAAAGCCGCCTCCTTCATCGTCGACGAAACCCTCTCCGCCGCCGAAGCCGACAGCGAGATGGCCTATCGCCTCGCCACCTACTTCGCCGTCGAAGGCGACGAGTCCGAGGCCCTTCACTGGCTTCGCCGCGCCATCTACCTAGGCAACGAAAACTTCCCCTGGTTCTCAAAAAACCCGGCATGGCGCAACCTCCAGGGCCACGCCGACTTCGAACGCATCCTCGAAGACCTCAACAAGTCCTACCGCCGCAACCGAAAAAACTGGAAACGCCTCCTCGCCCAGATCCACGACTAGCAATCCTCACTCCCTGCCAAAAAGTTGTCATTTTGACCGTAGTTCCCCAAAGGTTGTCATTTCGACCGAAGCGAAGCGAAGTGGAGAAACCCGCTTCTCTACAGAAGCCTTCACCCAGGCAAGCTATCCGGAAACTTATACAGTTCCACCCGACCATCCCACGCAAGAGAAAGATCCTCCCATGTAGGATTTTCCTGTTCGATTAAAAACACCTTCTTCTCTCGTTTCCACCGCTTAATCTGTTTCTCTCTCGCAATCCCAGCCGAAGCGCTCGTGAATCGTTCAAACCAAACCAGTCGGCTACAACCATACGCGCTGGTAAAACCTTCAAATCTTCCCTCTCGATGCTGTTTCACGCGAACTTTGATGTCGTTGGTAAATCCGACGTACAGCACTCGGCTTCGATTCGCCACAAGATACACATAAAACAATTTCTCTTCGTTCATCCATTATCCCTTTGCAAGGTGTCATTTCGACCGGAGTTCCTTAGATGTTGTCATTTCGACCGAAGCGAAGCGAAGTGGAGAAACCCGCTTCTCTACCGAACATCTTCAGGTTTCAGGGAACGAAAAAGGGGGCTGGGGATCACCCAGCCCAAGACGCACAACTAGACGCACAACTCAAAAAAAATCTACTGAGCCACAACCGCAGCGTCATGCCCAACGCTGCTCATCGCCGACCCGCTCAACGGAGTCAGCATCATCGGCGCCGTCAAACTGAACACCAGCGGTTCATCCTTATCCAGAGTAGCCTGCCGGTCCTGCTTCAGCCAGATCACCGTGCTTACGCCTGCGCCAATCCCTGCGCCAACCGCAGCCCCAACTCCGCCGCCGATCATCGCTCCCGTCACCGCGCCTGCACCCGTAACTCCGCCGCACACCGCCAGCGTCTCCTTCGGATGTGTCCTTCCGCTTCAGCGTCCCTTCATCCGTCACCTTGAACTCCTTCCGTCCCGCGCTCGACCAGCTGCGCATGAACAACATAGTGCGTCCCATCCGGCAGCGTACATCATTCCGGTCTCCAGATGCAGCGAAGCCGCCGCCCGAGATCCGCTTGCCGCCATGAACCTCCGTCACCTGGCCCTCCAGCACTGAGCCCACCGGAATAATCACTCGCCCATTCCGCTCGATCGGCTCCGTCACCTCTGCCGTAAACCTGCGTCCCGCGGCATCGTCGAAGTCGTCGAAATCGTATCCAGCATCTTCGTCTTCAGCAGTGTCCCTCGCTGAGCTCGCCCTCACGCTCCGGAACACTCACCACAATCATCGCGTCGCGAGGATCCTCCACCGGAACTGCAGTCGGATCTCCGCCGGCGCGCTGCCCGCCACCTTCGGCCCCGTATACGGAACATAAGCCCCATAAACCTCTGTCGTCGGAGCAGCAGTCGTCGCTGGCACCGCTGCACTTGGCTTCGGTCGTCAGCGGTCTCGGCGCGTAGTCGTCGCGTCATCGCTCGTAATCACCGCAGAATCAGGATGCGAAACCCCACTCGTCTGCGCGAACAGGGGAGCAGCAGCAAGAACAAGAGCAACGGTCGTCATGCGAAACGTTCATAGTAGACACCTCAGAAAACAATTTCGAGCGCTGTAACAGCACTCTTCTCAAATTCAAGGTTAAAACCCCCACACCACCACGCCGCAAAATCCCCGGCAGGGAACCGTCCCTGCTAATAAGTCCTTCAACGCCTCCGCCTTCGGCTTTCAGCTGATTCTCTTACCGAAACAAAATAACTCGTTATCCCGACCGGAGGCGGCGCTCTTTGCCGCCACAGTGGAGGGACCCCCGCATTTGTCTTTGTCCTTGTCATTGTTTTCGCTTCTGTTGTTCTTGTATCTCAGTTGTCATCCTTCGCCGCAGGCGGAGGACCTGCTTTTGTCGTTGCACGTTTTCAAATCCAACATCCACCGAAAAGTTGTCATTTCGACCGGAGCGAAGCGAAGTGGAGAAACCCGCTTCTCGACCCGCCATTCACCCATGTCCTCGATCCCTTTGCTAAAATCCCAAAAGTGGGCTCCTCCGACGGAAACCTCGTGCAATCCATCTCCCTCTCAGGAGGCAGCACCGTCCCCGTCGACCGTCGTCCAAAGTTAAACGATCGCTTGAACCATCGCGTCGTAACTCAAAACATTGCAACCACAAACAACAGGAGCAACATGACTGAGATCGTCTCTATCCACGCACGCGAAATCCTCGACTCCCGCGGCAACCCCACCGTCGAAGCCGACGTCATCCTCGACGGCGGGAGCAAAGGCCGCGCCGCCGTTCCCAGCGGAGCCTCCACCGGCGAGCACGAAGCCGTCGAACTCCGCGACGGAGACAAAGAGAACTACCTCGGCAAAGGCGTCCTCAACGCCGTCGAAAACGTCGAGTCCATCCTCGCCCCCGAACTCACCGGCATGGACGCCTCCAACCAGCGCCTCATCGACGCCACCATGATCGCCATCGACGGCACCGAAAACAAATCCAAGCTCGGAGCCAACGCCATCCTCGCCGTCTCCATGGCCTGCGCCCGCGCCTCCGCCGACGCCTCAAGCTCCCGCTCTACCGCTACCTCGGCGGCGTCAACGCCCGCATCCTCCCCACGCCCATGATGAACATCCTCAACGGCGGCTCCCACGCCGACTCCAACGTCGACTTCCAGGAGTTCATGGTCATGCCCGTCGGCGCCGAATCCTTCTCCGACGCCCTCCGCTGGGGCACCGAAGTCTTCCACACCCTCAAAGGCGTCCTCAAGAAGAAGGGCTACAACACCGCCGTCGGCGACGAAGGCGGCTTCGCTCCCAACCTCAAATCCAACGACGAAGCCCTCGAACTCATCCTCGAAGCCATCCAACCGCCGGCTACAAGCCCGGCGAAGACATCGCCATCGCCCTCGACCCCGCCTCCAGCGAGTTCTACGACAAAGACTCCGGCAAATACATCTTCAAGAAATCCGACAAGCGCGAGCTCTCCTCCGCCGAGATGGCCGCCTTCTGGGAGTCCTGGGTCGACAAATACCCCATCGTCTCCATCGAAGACGGCCTCGCCGAAGACGACTGGGACGGCTGGAAGCTACCTCACCGAAGCCATCGGCGACAAAGTCCAGCTCGTCGGCGACGACCTCTTCGTCACCAACACCAAGCGCCTCCAGCAGGGAATCGACCAGAAGGTCGCCAACTCCATCCTGATCAAGGTCAACCAGATCGGCACCGTCTCCGAAACCCTCGACGCCATCGAACTCGCCCGCCGCTTCGGCTACACCTCGCATCATCAGCCACCGCTCCGGCGAAACCGAAGACACCTTCATCGCCGACCTCGCCGTAGGCACCAACGCCGGCCAGATCAAAACCGGCTCCGCCAGCCGCACCGACCGCATCGCCAAATACAACCAGCTCCTCCGCATCGAAGAAGAACTAGGCCAATCCGCCGAATTCCTCGGCATCGAATCCGTCAACTTCGGCGAATAACCCATTGCCCTTAAACCTGGCTACCCCACGTCCGGACCTTCCGGCGTGGGGTTTTTCATTAACATCACAATTTGCTTGTTCCGTCTGTCTATCCTTTTGCTTGTCATTCCGCAGCACGAACCTTTTTGCCTGTCTGTATTTGCTTGTCATTCCGCACCCTGAGCGAAGTCGAAGGGGGAGGAATCTGCTGTTGCTTCCTCCCTACGCGGCCCAATCGCTAAACTGAAGCTTGAGACTAAAACCGTACTCCAAACTTCAACCACGAACAGAATCTCACGCTATACTTCGTCATTCACTGGAGCCACCCAATGAAGCGCCTCGCCGCAGCCGCGATCCTCGCCTTTTCCTGCCTGTCGCTTCAAGCCCAGACCACCAAACCAAAAGTCCGAGCCATCACCGCCTTCGTCCGCCTAGACCCGCAAAACTACGAACACCAGCTAGCCGAAGTCCTCGTCGTCCTCAACAGAACCAAAGCCGAATTCAAAAGCGAAGGCTACGAAGTAGAAACCATCCGCTTCACCACCCAACCTCTAGCCGAACTAACCGCAGGCCTCACAGAAGATCAAGCCCTCGCCTTCCTCGGCAAACTCGACGCACTCGCCGCAAAAGAAAACGTAGCCGCCAACATCGGCCCCGCCATGGTCCACGACACCGACGATCCCAAAACCATGCACCTCCTCGAGCGCGCTCTCTCCACCCTCACTCATCTCAACGCCAGCGCCATCATCGCAGACGAATCCGGCATCCACTGGAAAGCCATCTCCCGCACCACCGAACTCGTCCAGTACGTCGCCGCCCACAGCCCGCACGCGCAAGGCACCTTCAACTTCACCGCCACCGCAATGCTCAAACCCTACGGCCCGTTCTTCCCCGGCTCCTGGCACGACGGCCCCGGCGGACAATTCTCCATCGGCTTTGAAGGAGCCAACGTAGTCCGCGACGTCTTCGCCAAAGACAAGGGCAACGCCGAAGCCGCCACGCGCGATCTCACCGCCGCCCTCACCATCCACGCCAAAGTAGCCGACGCCGTAGGCAACAAAATCGCCGCCGCCACGCACTGGACCTACATGGGCGTCGATCCCACCCCCGCACCTCTCGGCGACGTCTCGATAGGCGCAGCCATCGAAGCCTTCACCGGTGCCCGCTTCGGCTCCAGCGGAACCCTCACCGCCTCGCGCATCATCACCGCCGCCGTCAAAGCCGTTCCCGTCAAACAAATCGGTTACTCCGGCCTCATGGTCCCAGTCATGGAAGACAAACTCCTCGCGCAGCGCTGGGCCGAGTCCGCCTACAACATCGACAGCCTCCTCGCCTACTCCTCCGTCTGCGGAACCGGCCTCGACACCATCCCGCTCCCCGGCAACGTCTCCGCCGACCAGCTCAACCGCATCTTCTCCGACGTAGCTTCACTCGCCGTCAAGTGGAACAAGCCACTCTCAGCCCGCCTCCAACCCATCCCCAACAAAAAGCCCGGCGACCGCACCGACTTCGACGACCCCTTCCTCTTCAACACCACCATCCACCCGTTACCTTGATAGCAGGCAGAAATCAAGGTAGGGTGTATCGACATACAGATGGCATGTGAATGATTGATTGATAAGAGGTGTCATCCTGAGCGAAGTCTCTCGAAGTTTTATCGCGAGAGGCGTAGTCGAAGGACCCGCGGTTTGCTGG
Organism: uncultured Acidobacteriaceae bacterium; assembly: GCA_963770055.1. Lineage (GTDB taxonomy): Bacteria > Acidobacteriota > Terriglobia > Terriglobales > Acidobacteriaceae > Edaphobacter. The sequence goes on along the minus strand of CAVYOC010000006.1, from coordinate 343,666 downwards.
TAGATGCAACCCGGTTGCCGTGTATCTCGCACTTCTTCCATTCAACTCGATCCGCTATATGTCGATACACAACGACCGTGCAAAAAAACCGAATTCGATACGCCTTATGACCGCTATCAAACTAGTCCTGTGCACCATTGCGGCGACCCGACGGGTATCAGCGCTGACCTCAAACTAGTGGACGAGTGGAGCAAGAAAGCAACGCTAACGCGCAACGAAAAAAACAAAGCGACTCCTCAACCTCACTAAATACAAGTCAAAGCAGGCTTGCATTCAACCCACCTGATGTCCGATTCTCAGGACATAGGCCTCCGAAGCTCCAGTACGCGGCATCCATCCACCATGAACCTCACCCCCCAAGACCGCCTCTTCGTACTAACCGGAGCCGGCATCTCCGCCGAAAGCGGTCTCGCCACCTTCCGCGGCTCAGGAGGCCTCTGGAACGGCCATCGCGTCGAAGAAGTAGCAACCCCCGAAGCCTGGCAGGCCAATCCCGAATTAGTCTGGCGTTTCTACTCCCAGCGCCGCCGCGACGCCCTCGCCGCCCAACCCAACGCCGCCCACAAAGCCCTGGCCCAAATCGAACAACATCTCGCCAAAACAAATCCCGACAACTTCTACCTCTGCACGCAAAACGTAGACGACCTCCACGAGCGCGCCGGCTCCCACCGCATCCATCACATGCACGGCACTCTCTTCCAATCCCGCTGCACCCGCACTAACGAACACTTCACCGACGACGCCATCTACGAAGACCCCAACAATCCTCCCATCTGCAAAACCTGTCACGCCTCCATCCGTCCGCACATCGTCTGGTTCGGCGAAATCCCTCTCGACATGGACACCATCTACCGCGAACTCGACCGCGCCACCATTCTCCTCGTCGTAGGCACCTCCGGCTCCGTCTATCCAGCCGCCGGCTTCGTTCACATCGCCAACCACCGCCGCATCCGCACCGTCTACGTCGGTCCTGAAGAGCCGCTCAACACCCACGCCTTCGACGAGATCATCCTCAGCCCGCCACTGAGGCTCTCCCGCAAATCGCCGAATCCCTCACCGACTCCTGAACGCATCATCTTTTAAACAAGCTGCTGCCATTTCTCTAAACAGGCTGCGTCATTTATCTATACAAAGCTGTCATTTCGACCGGAGGCGGCGCTTCTGCCGCCGGAGTGGAGAAAATCCGCTTCTCTACCCCCACAACTCCATAGCAGCCTACGATTGCCGAGCCAAAGAATCTTCACTCTCAACTCATTTACAGTTAATCCATGGAGAAGCAGCAGAAGGTTGACCTCGTTGGCGTGGGCCTCAACGCCACCGACACCGTCATCCCTCTCGCCACCTATCCCGCACGCGGCTCCAAAACCGAATACTCCACCATCACCACTCTCCCCGGCGGACAAGTCGCCACTACTGTCGTTGCCTGCCAGCACTGGGGCCTGCGCACTCGCTACGTCGGCAAACTCGGCGACGATCTAGCCGCCACTCTCCATCGTGAAGCCTTCTCTCACGCCGGCGTCGAAGCTCACATCATCACCGCCCCCGGAGTAGCCAGCGCCCAGTCCCTCATCCTCGTCGACGCCGAAGGCGAGCGCACCGTCCTCTGCCGTCGCGACGAGCGCATCATCCTCCACCCCGCCGACCTCCAGCGCGAATGGATCACCAACGCGCGCGTCCTTCACGTCGACGGCCACGACATCGAAGCCGCAACTCAGGCTGCGGCATGGGCCCACGAAGCCGGCATTCCCGTCGTCGCCGATCTCGACGAGCCCTACCCAAACATTGAAGCTCTTCTCAACAACATCGACTACCTCATCGTCAGCCGCGACTTTCCCACCCGCCTCACAGGCGAACCCAGCCTCGAGCAAGCCCTCAACAAACTTCATCGCCGCCACAGCTCTCGTCTCGCCGCAGCCACTCTCGGCGCCGAAGGAGTCCTCGCCTTCGACGGCAACCGCTTCCTCCACACTCCAGCCTTCCGCGTTCCTGTAGTCGACACCACCGGCGCCGGAGACATCTTCCACGCCGGCTTTATCTACGCCCTCCTCCAGAACTGGTCCCTCGACCGCCAGCTCGAATTTGCCTGCGCTGCCGCCGCTCTCAACTGCACCGCCGTAGGCGCCCGCGGAGGCATCCGCTCCCTCGACGACATCGCCAACCTGATCGCCACCGGCACCCATCACCCCACGCCGGTTCCTCTTCGTTAGCAAAACCACCGCAACCTGCTCTACCCGATACAACCCCCAAATCTGCGGTTGTTGTTGCTCTTGCGGCTGATCTTGCACGCAGAAAATACCCGCTCCCGGACTCATTTTTACTCCCCAAACTCTTTCCCCAAACGGGGTATTTCCTATTTCTCTACGAGGCATAAAGCTTGTAGCTGACGGAAGTGCAAATTAGCCCATGGTGCTGGATGTCGATCACTGTTGTCATTCCTGCTTACAATTCTGCAAGGTTCATCGCTGAAACCATCAAAAGCGCCCTCAACCAGACGCTTCCTCCTGATGAAGTTCTCGTCATCGACGACGGCTCCACCGACGCCACAGGAGACATTGCAAAATCCTTTGGCCCTCCCGTCCGCGTCATCCGTACTCCCAACAGAAAAGTCTCAGCCGCCCGCAATCGTGGCACGCTCGAAGCCACCAGCGAATGGATCGCGTTGCTCGACGCCGACGACCTTTGGGAACCTAACAAACTTGAGCGGCAGATGCAGGAGCTCGACCGCCACCCTGGCGCCGATCTCTGCTACTCCGGCCGCGTCGTCCTCGTTCAGGATGACGACACCACTCATCTCGGCGACATCGTCGCGGTTCCTCCCGCCGAAGAGATCAGCGAAGCGCTTCTCGAGCAGAGCAGGTTTCCTCCCAGCGCAGTCATTATCCGCCGCTCCACCCTCCTCGCCGTCGGAGGTTTCGACATCGATTTCACCCACGCAGAGGATTGGGAGCTATGGCTGCGTCTGCGCAACCGCGGCGCGAAGTTCGTCTGCTGTCCCGAGCCGCTTCTTCAATACCGAGTCCATCCCGCCAGCATCTCGCACCAGGCTCTGCCTCAACTCGAAGCAACGGACCGCGTCTTTCGACTGCGCGCTATGCCTCAGCTTCCCCGCCACAAGCGCTGGAACCGCTACCGCAGATTTCGCGGAGCGCAGGAATCCATCGCCGCCCTCATCCTGCGCGAAAAAGGCGACCCCCGCCATCTCTCTTTGATGGCCGTCTCGATTCTCCGTAGGCCGTCGTTCTGGCCATCCCGCTACAAAATCATGGCGCACATGCTCTACACCAGGCTCAAAAAATCCCTAAGCCGCACACCCCTCCAAACCTAGCTGCCGATCACTAAGGCTTAGGCGAACTCGTCGTTGGCTCGGCCGCACTAGCCGCCCTCGCGCTATGAAACCCACAAGCCTTCATCGCCGCCACCGCCTCCGGATTCTGCATAAACGTCTCCCAGACAAACGCCGTCCGCAGATTCTCCGCCATCAGCAGCCCGATTCCCACGTCAATCCCGATAACATCCGTATCAAACCAGTGCAGATCAGGATGAAACGCATCGCAGAACCCATACCGCCCCCACGCGTCCTTCCCGAAATTATCTTTGAGCGCCCGCAGCACATGGATGCACTCCCGAGGAAGGAAGGGAAGCGACCCAGCCGCAGCGCAAGGCACCACCGACCCATCCACCGGCCCTATTAGCGGAGGCCCTCCCCACGCCGTATATCCATGCGCCCAGTCCGAAGCCGTCACACCCCAGTATTCATCGCTGTATCCGCGATTCAGACTCAGGCAGAACGCCTTGTGTGCCCGCGTCGCCGTAATCGAATTCGCGAAATAATCGGCAAACCCATCCCGTTGTCGTGCAAAATCAAACCACGCATGCGAGTACTGATGCACGAACAGCGGGTCCTTTTCCGCTGATGTACGTATAGGATCCAAACGTCATCGGAGGCCGCGTAAATGCGCTCCACGACTCCGGCGAAATCGGATGCGTCGGCGAACCGATCGCCAGTAGGTAAAGCATCATCAGCTCCGAGTAGTGGTCCCACCGCGTCGAAATAAATCCTGTCTCCGGCCTCCATCCCATCGAAAAAGTCTTCCCGCCATTCAGCATCCACGGCCAGTCCACGCGGTTGTAAATCTGCGTCGCAAGGTTCGCAATTCGCTCGTCCCCAAAATAAGTCCGTGCTGTCAGCACGCCGCACAGCAAAATCGCCGTATCAATCGAGGACACCTCACTGTTGATCAGCGACTTTCCTGTCTTCACGTCGTTGAAGTGAAAATAGAACCCATGCTGGTTCGGCATCTTGTTCAGATGAAAATCCAGCGTAGTAATCACCTGTTTCTTCAGCCGCTCGGTCGGAAGATAACCGCGGCTGTCTGCGATGCACAATGCCGTCAGCCCAAAACCCGTCGCCGCAATGCTGGATACAAAGTACTGGTCCAGCTCCCCTGTAGAATTCCTCGCGTGCGCGCGATCCAGCACTTGTCCCGTCGCCGGATCGGCCTGCTCTGCGAAGTACAAACAAGCCGCGTGCTCCAGTTCCTCCAGAAAATTAAGATCGGCATCACTCAGCAGCCGCGTGTACGCCGATTGCGGAGCCGCCGGTTGTGTCGGGGCCTGCTGCTGCCACCACCCCAGCGCAGGACTCGCCACACTCGAGAGAAAGGCCCCGCCAAGCAACTTCGTTGCACTTCGTCGCGTTATCTTCGGCGGAGTCGTGTCATTTTTACTCATCAGTTCTCGATCGTCGTCTCGCACTCTACAGATTCATAGATTCTGAAAACACCAAAAGGATTTAGCCAGCCACATCACACGTAACCCCAAAATATTGTTCTTGTTTTGCTTTTGCCTTCGTCCTCGCCTCTTCGGCTTGTCATTCCGCACCCTGAGCGAAGTCGAAGGGGGAGGAATCTGCTTTTGTTTTTGCCTGTTTCAACTCAACCACCAAAATGTTGTCATTTCGACCGAAGCAGCACCCAGCCCTATCGTGTGCTGCGCAGTGGAGAACCTGTCCTGAGCGAAGTCGAACGGAACCCGCTTTTCTGCCACCGCTTCTCTCACCCAAGTCTAATGACCTGCACGCTCCGAAACCTTCATCACGACGAGTCCCTGCGCAGGAATATCCACAGAAAACCTCCCACCTCGGAGCGCACTATGCTCCGCCGCCGCAGCCTTACCCGCAGCGCGCAGCCGTGCAATCTGGTCGCGAGTTGGAAACGCCGGCCTGCCCATCGCATCAAATGTTTTGATGACGTTTCCATGTTCCGCGTCTAATCGCCACACCTCCACCGCCGCATTCGCCGCCATCCCATTCAAAGTCACCGTAAATCTCTTCGACCGATCAGCATTTGCAGGTGGAGGCGTGTATCCCGCGCCCGTCCCATACGGCGCGGCATAATTCCACAACGCAATCACCACCGAACCATCGCCACGCCGCGTCGCCAGCACTGCAGCCGAATCAACCTTGATCCGTCGATCCCCAAGCTCATGCAGCATCGCAAACGCGTTGTACGCAGGCTTCGGAATCCCGTCCTCCGCCACCAGCCCAAACCCGCCATAAAACGGCGTCTTCACCACACCCTGCTCTTCAAACACATCGGAAAAACTCCAGTAGCTCATCGCCTCCGTCAATCCATCGCATTGGCTGATCGTCCCCGCCAGCCATGGCCCCATATACACGCTGTCAGTCACATCGGGTTCATTCGCATAACTCGCGTTGTACTCGCTGAAGATCAGCGGCGTCTTCGGAAGCGGCGAAGCCGCAATCTCGTCGTGCACCTTCTTCACCGCACGGCACACCATCCGGTCACGCGGAATCTCCTCCGTCGTCCCGAACACGTCCTTCGCCGTATCGTTCGCATAAACATGCGTCGTCGCAAAGTCCACCGGAACATTGTTCTCTTTGCAGTGTGCAAGAAACGCTCCAACCCATGCAGCCTGCGCCGTCGAAGGCCCACCCACCAGCAACCGGGCATTCACTTTCTTAATTGCCCGCGCGGTATGGTCGTACAACTCAAAGTAAGTCGCCTGCTTCGGACTCCCGGCCCAGAAATCGATATTCGGCTCGTTCCAAACCTCAAACTTCCACTTCGAAACCTCGTCAATCCCATACCGATCAACCAGGTGTTGCGCGAACGCCGTAATCATCGCATCCCACACCGCATAATCCTTCGGCGGCGAAACATTCTGCTTGTACCAGAACGCATGCAGCGCATTCGGATCCGAAGCCATCTTCTTCGGCATAAAGCTCAGCTCGATAAATGGCCGCACATGATTCTCGAGCAGCCCGTCATAAATCTGATCGACATAAGAAAAGTTATATGGCGACTCCTGCTTTGCCGCCACCGCCGCCTGCCCGGGATTCTGTGTCTTCGCATTCGGGTCGTAGAGCCCGACATCATCCATAAAAATCCCATGAAATCGCACCGCATCAAAATCCGTCACGCCCTTCACCGAGCGCATATCCTGCCGGTAACTATCCCGCAGCGAAAGCACCGCACGCCCCGACCCGAAGATCTGCTCCCAGAAATGAGGAAAAGGAGTCCCGGCATCCCGTGCATTGATCGTCACATCAACAGCGGCAGCATCACCACCGGTCTGTCCATCGGCTGAAGCTCCGAAGAACCCAACCGCCAACACAACAATCCAAAGGCGAAAAAAGCTCTTTGTCATACCCAACTCCCACACGACAGCAACTCTCAAAGACTACACGCCTCAAAGAAAAAATCACCTCTGAACGCGCCGGCGCCCAGAGGTGAGACTGGTTGAAACAACGTCAGAACTGGAACCGCGCAACAAACTCGATCTGCCTCCCTGCGTCTGCTCCCTGCGCAACTCCAAAGAACTTGTTTTGAATATTTGCCGCAGCATTCGCGTTTCCATTCGTCACCGGAAGCAGTTGCAGCTTGTTGAACGCGTTATAAAAGTTCGCCTGAAACCGCAGCAGCATGTGGCGGTCCCACTTATCCATCGCAAACTCCTTCGCCACGCTCATGTCCGTATCGAAGTAGCACGGTCCCTGGAAGCTGTTCCTCCCAATTCCGGGCGTGTACTGGAAGGTCGGCGGAAGCGTCGTCGAAAAATAATTCCCGCCACCCGGATTCGCCGTCGTGCGGTTCGAGAAATTCGATCCCGTCAACCACGCGCTGTTCGAGCAGCTATTCCCCGCCTGCCCGTTATAAGCCAGCGGCCGCACCGGCCCCGCAGGAGCTGCGCCAATCTGGTTCGGCACCGTCTGCAGATTGAACGTCACCGGAGTCCATGGAAACCCCGAGTGATACGTCAAAATCCCATTCACCTGCCAGCCATTCGCCAACGCCTTCACCGCAAAGTTCTCCGAGCGAACATGCGGCAGCTCATACACGCCCGACACCGTAACCCGATGCCGCGTGTCATAGTCCGATGGTCCCCACTCGCTCGTATTGTTCGCAGGATTCGTCTGGTTCGCATTCGAATTCGCTCCATCGCCGTTCGAAACCTGATCCAGCGACTTCGAATACGTGTAGGTTGCAGACATCGTAAATCCCTTGTTCATCCGTCGCGTCAACTGCAGATTCAGCGAGTTGTAGTTCAAATTCGAATCCGTCTGCGCAAAGTATCCCGCGCTTACTGGAGTCTTCACATTAGTCCCATTGCAATTCAGCGTCGCAGGAACGCACTGGTTGAAGATAAAGTTTTGATTGACCAGCCGCGCAAAGTGATGCCCCTCACTCCCCGCATACCCAGCCGTAAAAGTCATCAGATATGGCAGTTCAAACTGCGTCTCAAACGAATACAGGTAGCTGATCGGATATTTTGTATCCGGCAGCGCACCATACACCTCGAAACTCGTACTCTGCGCCGCTCCTCCAACCTGCAGCGGGAAACCATTCGGCCCGATTCCCGTCTTCAGCGCCGGATTCGCCGGATAACTCGTCGGTGAATTCGAAGTCCCAGTCGCATAAATAATTCCCGCAGTATTGCCATTGGCGCCGCAGCAAAGCCCGAACGAAGCAACGCCCGGCCCATCTTCCAGTGCAGGATTGAATAACCCGATATCGAGATGGTTGTAGGCCATCGCAAACCCGCCGCGAATCACAGCCTTGTGATTAAACCTCGCCGGCGTATACGCAAATCCAAACTTCGGCGCAAAGTTATGATTCTGCGCCTCCCAGAGATGATTCTTCGGCTGCAGCGTAATGTCGATTAACTCGCGCCCGGGAGTTGTCCCCAGAACCGGATAATTAATCAAAAAACCCTTGTTTCGCAGAGGAGTGAAGTCCTCCCACCGAAGTCCCATATTCAGCGTCAAATTCGGCGTCGCCTTCCAGTCATGCTGCACATACGCCGAAATATCCTTCGATCGGAAATACCGCTGCGTCAGCGGAGTTCCGCCCGTCACAGGATTCGCAGCTACCTGCTCGAAGATCGCCGCATCGTTCGCCAGCGTCCACAAACCCTGGAACGCATACGTCGGCCGCTGCTGCCCGTTCAGATTGTCGTTGTCCTGTTCCCACCGCATCTCGCCGCCAAATCGAATCGTGTGCGAGCCCCACGTATGCGTCACCATATCCCGCACTTCATACGTGTTCTCCGCAAACACCGCCGGTGAAGTGGAAGAGAAGTTCGGGTTATATTGAATCGGAAATGGCAGAGTCTGCACATTGATGTAAGGCAGCCCGTAGTTCACCGTATTCCCCGCATCGTTCAAACCATTCTCAGCAAACCGAGTCCCATTTCCGCGAGCCTCATTCAGCCACGAAGGCGAAAACGTATGAATGTAAATTAGCGTCCCCGCTGAATTCAGAGGCTTGAACGGCACATCCGCATTAGGCCGCGATCCTGCCGTCCCCGAAATCCCATAGGCATCCAGCTTCGTGAAGTACACACTCCCCGCAACGAGATCGTTATCCGTCACGTGATAATCCACACGACCGTTGAACTGATTCCCGCGGCTATGCGCAGGCACAAACAACTGCACATTCTCCACATCTGCCACGCCATCCAGTCCGCCGCCATAAGGAGCAGCAGGGAACACACCCAACTGCGAGGCCCCGCCCGGCGTTAGCGAACCGATGTCGAGACCTCCGTTGACTACCTGGCAAGTTGGCTTCGGCGTCGTCGATCCCGGCGGAGTATACGTATTGAACCCGCTGCAATTCGGCGCAATGATCGCCTCGATGCGCGGCACCACCCCCGGGTTCGAAAGAATCTTCGAGCTCACCCCGCCCGGTCGGTTCGCAATCACCGAAGCCCGATATCCCGGCGTTTCTACGTACGCCGTCACGCTGTTGTCGTTCGAAAGTTTGAACCCCTGGTAAGACCCGAAGATAAACAGCTTGTTCTTCACAATAGGGCCGCCCAGCGAAGCCGCATAGCTCCTCTGCTTATTCGTCACCTTTACCGGCAGAGTTCCCGCCGCTGGTCCGCCATATTTATTGAAAGCATTCAGCCCCGGCTCGTCATACAGAAAAAACAATCCGCCATGCAGATCATTGGTTCCACTCTTTGTCACTACCTTGATCTGCGCACCTGAATTTCTTCCATCCGAAGCGTCATACGAAGTCGAAACGATAGTAATCTGGCCCACCGCTTCTTCGTTCGGAGTCACCACCGCAGACCCGCCATGCGTCAGCGAGTTCACACTCACACCATCCACCATAAAATTGTTATCCGCCGAACGTTGCCCATCGGCCGAAATCTGCACCTGATTCTCCGTCTGAAAGACTCCGCTGTTGGACCCACCTGGCCCGGCCGCGTTCGGCAGAAACACCGCCGTCCCCGTTCCACTCCGCGCGCCATCGCCCGTAATCCCCGGAGTCAGCCGCAGCACCTCGTACGGATCAGCTCCATACGTCGGCAACCGCTGAATCGTACTTCCATCAATGGTCGTCTGGATATTGGCATCGCCAGTCTGCAGCACCGGAGTCTCGGTCGCATTCACTGTCACCGTGTCGCTCGTGCCGCCCGCGCTCAGATTCACATTCAAATCCCGCGAGCTCTCAGCCGCCAGCGAAATATCCTCATACGCCGCCGTCTTGAATCCGGGAGCAGTCACCGTCAGCTTGTAGTGTGCCGGAGCAAGTTCGCCAAACCGGTAAAACCCGCTATCGTTCGTCACCGCCGTTACAGTCTGTTGTGTCCCAAGATTTGTCAGCGTCGCCGTCGCCTTAGGAATAATCGCCCCGCTCGTATCCTGCACCGTGCCTTCAAGGCTTGCGCTGAACTGTCCATACGCCGATGAGCCAACCGCAAGCGTCAAACCAAAAAGCACAACTGCCGTAAGAGAACCTGCTCGTCCGATCTTCATACTACCTCCAGAAAAAAGTGCAATAACAGCGGGTCGATCGCATACGTGTCAGCGCGCGTGCAATCATTTTTCCCGCAAGCAGCGTCGTATCCCTTCTCACGAGGGATGTCCGGGACACCGGGTTGATCGTTGATAGAAAAAGCGTGCTGTTAAAAATGCGGAAGTCGTGCGTTCAACCTCAAAACGCCTTGCCCATCCGTAGCAACGCCGGCTCAATCGAGCGAGAGCCTAAGCCAGTGAGTCTTAAGGTGCGTTGAAATCAAACGGGGTTGTCTCACACCGAAAAAGGGTTGCCCAATCTCTGTTAACTTCCACGTACCCTGCCCGCCTCGCGCCACCCAGCCTACAGAATTGATTCTCCAATGTTTGTTACCATCCCTGCATAAAAAAACGAGCATCTTTCCCGCCTCCGGAACCCTCTTATCAAGTGGAGAACCCCTATGCCGCGCCCCTACTGGTCAGGACAGATTCAAATCTCCCTCGTCTCCTTCGGCGTCAACCTGTTTCCTGCCGTCGAAGCCAAAAGCGAAATCCGTTTCCATCAGCTGAGCCGCAAAACCGGCGACCGCATTCATCATCAAAAAGTCGCCGCCGAAGAAGGCCCCGTTGAAAAAGACGAGATCGTCAAAGGCTACGAATATCGCAAAGGCCAGTACGTCACCATCGAGCCCGAAGAGATCGCACACCTCCGCATCCCCTCGCGCCATACCCTGGCCGTCGAGCAGTTCGTCGACGAAGAAGAAATCCCCCCGTCCTTCTTCGAGAAACCCTACTTCGTTAAACCCGAGAGCGACCAACAGGCCGAAGCCTTCGCCGTAGTCCGCAAAGCTCTCCAGACCACAAAAAAAGTAGCCCTCGGAAAGATTGCCTTCGGTGGCCGCGAGCATCTGGTCGCCATCGCCGCACCCGCCGACGAAAAACTCCCCGGCATGATGGCCTACATCATGCGCTACTCCGAAGAACTTCGCGACCCCGCCGCCTACTTCGACGACATTAAAAAGGTCTCCGTAGACGAAGACCAGCTCTCCCTCGCCAAAGAACTCATCAAGCGCAAATCCGCAAAGTTCAGCCCGGACAAATTCCACGACGAGTACGAAGCCGCTCTCAAAGAACTAGTCGAAGCAAAGGTTAAGAATGAACCTCTGCCCACCGAAGAACCCGCCCCTAAGCGCGCCAAAGTCATCAACCTCATGGACGCCCTCCGCAAGAGCGTCCACGGCGACGCGGAATCCACAAAGAAAGCCCCCGTCGGCGCGAGAAAAGGCCTCACTCTCGTCAAACCAAAATCCACTGCGAAAAAACGCAAGTCCGCATAGCGGTGTCTCAGAAATTTGTTTTACGTCGTCATTCTGAGCGTAGCGAAGGACCCCTGTATTTACACTTGCTGTTGCCTCTTCTTTATCTCCGCGAGAAGTGGGTACAAAGATCATCTTATGGTGAGAATTTCAGTAACAGGACAGTAGCCCACCATGACAACGAAACAAAAGTCCCCCGCAAAGAAATCGCCAGCCAAAAAATCCGCCGCACCCACGCCCTCGACAAAATCCGCCACCGGCGCACGCAACAAAGCCTCCAACGCCATCGACGAGCAGCTCGCCCGCTATCGCTCCATGCGGGACTTCAACATCACCGAAGAACCCAGCGGCTCCTCCAAAGCTCGCAAAGGCCACCGCGCTCCCGTTCGTCATCCAGAAACACGCCGCCTCGCATCTCCATTACGACTTCCGTCTCGGTTGGAACGGCGTCCTCAAAAGCTGGGCCATCTCCAAAGGTCCCAGCTACGTCGTCAAGGACAAGCGTCTCGCCGTCCAGGTCGAAGATCACCCCATGGAATACGGCGGCTTCGAAGGCATCATCCCCAAAGGCCAGTACGGCGGCGGCACCGTCATGCTCTGGGACAACGGCACATGGGAGCCGCAACCCGGCCACACCGACATCGACGAAGGTCTCCGCACCGGCAGCCTCAAATTCATCATGCACGGCACCAAGATGAAAGGGAAGTGGGCCCTCATCCGCATGGGCGGCAAGTTCGCCAACGCCAGCAAGCCCAACTGGCTCCTCATCAAAGAACACGACGACTACGAGCGCGCCGAATCCGACCCACCCGTCACCGAAGCCGAGCCCAACAGCGTCGTCACCGGCCGCTCCATCGAACAGATCGCCGCCAGCGAAGATCATGTCTGGCACTCCAAACACACAGCCACAGACAAACCGTGGCAACGCATCGACGAGCAACCACGCGCCAGCCCAACAACCGATAAAACGTCATCATTTCGACCGAAGCCGCGCAGCGGCGAAGTGGAGAAACCCGCTTCTCTACCAAAGCTCTTAATCCCCGCCTCTGCCCCAAAAGAAAATCTCCCCGAATTCATCCCCCCACAACTAGCCCAGCAATCCGAAACCCCGCCCGCCAGCACAGGCTGGCTCCACGAACTCAAACTCGACGGCTACCGAATCCAGGCCCGCAAAGAGGGCTCACGCGTCCAGCTCCTCACCCGCACCGGCCTCGACTGGACGCACCGCATGAAGACCATCGCCGCACAAGTCGCGACCCTCCCATGCCAGCAGGCCATCCTCGACGGCGAAGTCGTCGTCCTCGACGAAAGAGGCAACACCAGCTTCGCCGATCTGCAGGCCGCCTTTCAGGAAGGCGTGCACAAGCCGCTAACCTACTTCATCTTCGATCTCCTGCACCTCAACGGCCGCAACCTCCGCACGCTCCCGCTCCTCGAACGCAAAACCATCCTCGCCAGTCTCCTCACCAACTCCGGCGAATACATCCGCCTGAGCGAGCACCTCGACTCCAACGGCGCCGAGATCTTCCGCAAAGCCTGCGAGCTTCAAGCCGAAGGCATCATCTCCAAACGCGCCGAAGCCAAATACATCTCAGGCCGCACCAGCGACTGGCTCAAAATCAAATGTGTTCACGAGCAGGAGTTCGTCATCGGCGGCTTCACCCTCCCCGGCAAAGGCCACACCGGCATCCACGGAGTAGGCGCGCTCCTCCTCGGCTACTATCGCGGGGGCCAACTCATCTACGCCGGACGCACCGGCACCGGCTTCACGCAAAAAACGCACGGCATCATTCGCACCCAACTCGAAAAACTTCGCCAGAAAGAAACGCCCTTCGAAAAACCTCCAGCCGAAGCCCGTACCGGAGCCATCTGGGTCAAACCGCAACTCGTCGCCCAGGTTCAATTCGCCACATGGACAACCGACAACGTCGTCCGTCAGGCTGCATTCAAAGGCCTCCGCGAAGACAAGCCCGCCATCGAAGTCCGCCGCGAAGACCCAATCACCGTCCCCAGACACACCGCAACCAAAAGCGCTTCGCACGCCACTGCAGAACCAGTCGCCGCAAAAACCCTCGCATCCAAATCCTCGAAAAAGAAATCAACACCCGCAGAGAAAACCTCGAAGAAACAATCTGCACCCACAGACAAAACCACGAACCCTACCTCCGAAAAAGTTGTCATTTCGAGCGAAGCCGCAGAACGGCGTAGTAGTGGAGGAACAAGCAAAAAAGTTGTCATTTCGACCGGAGCGGAGCGAAGTGGAGAAACCCGCTTCTCTACCACCAAATCCACCAAACCCGAACCCAAACACGCCCCCGTCCGCCTCACCCACCCCGATAAAATTCTCGACGCAGAATCCCACCTCACCAAGCAGCAATTGGCCGATTACTACTGGGCCATCGCCTCCCACATGCTGCCCTCCGTCGCCGACCGCCCACTCTCACTAGTCCGTTGTCCCGAAGGCACAGGCCACCCCTGCTTCTTCCAGAAACACGTCAACAACACGCTCCCCCCGGGCATCGGCTCCATCGACATCGCCGACAAGAACGGCAAAGTCGAACCCTACATCACACTCTCCACCGCAGAAGCCCTCACCGGCCTCGCGCAACTCGGAGTCCTCGAAGTTCACCCCTGGGGCTCCACCAACAAAGACATCGAACACCCCGACCGCATCATCTTCGACCTCGACCCCGACCCCACCATCTCCTGGCGCACCCTCGCCGACAGCGCCCTCGAAATCCGCCACCACCTCGCCAGCCTCAAGCTCGAATCCTTCCTCAAGAGCACCGGCGGCAAAGGCCTTCACGTCGTCGTCCCCATCAAACCCGAACACGAGTGGCCCGCCATCAAGCAATTTGCCCACACCTTCGTCCTCGCCATGGAGCAGCAGCAACCCACTCTCTATCTCACCAAGATGACGAAGGCCGCCCGCAAAGATCGTATCTACCTCGACTATCTCCGCAACGAGCGGGGCGCCACCGCCGTCGCTCCCTTCTCCCCCCGCTCTCGCCCGGGAGTGGCCGTCTCCATGCCTCTCAACTGGACCGAACTCAAACAACCCACTCGCCCCGTCTTCCAGGTCATCAACTTCAACGACTGGAAAGACCGCCTCAAAAAAGACCCATGGCAATCCCTCCCCAAAATCCGCCAGCGCCTCAATCTTCGATGAGAACTGCATCACCGGCAAAAGCACTCAAGGAACTGCCTTCCAGTGACAAGTTGTGCTCAGTTAAACTAAGCCATCCAGAATCAAAAGCTTAAAGAACATTGCCGCCAAAAACCAGCCAAACTTCCATGTCAAGCCCCAAAACCTTCAAACCACAACCGCAAAGATCCATAACAAGCTCGGATTCAACAACCTGCAAGCAGAAAATAAACCGCCCGAACATGGCATTTTAGTTCCACCCAGTTCGATAAAATAGAAGTAGTTAGAAAAAAAGAGGCCCGGCCAAAAAGCCGGGCCGTCGCATTTAACACCGAAGAAGAGAAAAGCTGACCGGACCGCCATTAACCAGCTAACCAGCCAGCAAGCTAACAAGCTAAGTAGAAGTCCAGACTTAACCCTAATCTTCCGAAGACTTTGCACAAAAAAGTACCAGTGGGGATACCAGATGCACTCGACCGAAACCGAAGCACCCAAACGCTACCAATGCCGCCACATCTTCACCGACGGCCGCCGTTGCGGCAGCCCATGCCTCCGCGGAGAACCCCTCTGCTACTACCATCACACCAATCGCAAGCCCGTCGAAACCCCGCGCGCACGCCGAAACCGCCGCTCCACCTTCGATCTCCCGCTTCCCGATCCCAACGATCGTTCCGGCATTCAGTTGGCCATCGGCCAGGTCCTCCAGCGCATCGCCTCCAATGACATCGACCCCCGTCGCGCCGGCCTCCTCCTCTACGGTCTCCAGATCGCCAGCCTCAATCTCCCCAAACCGGCCGTCCCCAGCAGTGACAGAAAATCTACCTCCTCCGAATCCCAAACCCAATCGCAATCCCAAAACCAGATCGTAGAAGAGATCACCCACGACCCCGAACTAGGCCTTCTCGCCCCCGAAGCCGAATACACTCGCGACGTCCGCGCCAAGAGCCCTGTCCAGATCCTCATCGAAAAGATCCTCGCTGATCCCGAACCCGACTACCCCCCAACCCCAGCCCGCAAACCCACAAACTCCGACAGTGCCGTGGAGGAAGGCCTTCGCGTCCAACTCGCAACCCTCCCCACTATCCAGGCCGTCGCGGAATCACCCAAAACAATAAAGCTCAATCAACTGCGTCATCCCGACCGGACCCTGAGCAAGCATAGCGAGTCGAAGGTGCAAATCGGCTGCAAGCCTTCTTCATCAACCCAACGCGTTATCCTGAAACAAGTATGTCTAAACCCATCGTTCTCACTATCCTCGACGGCTGGGGCTATCGCCCCGAGACCCACGGCAACGCCATCGCACAGGCCCGTAAACCCATCTACGACAAGCTCCTCCAGGACTATCCCAACACCCTCCTCCGCGCCTCCGAGCACTTCGTCGGACTCCCCGACGGTCAGATGGGCAACTCCGAAGTCGGCCATCTCAACCTCGGCGCCGGACGCATCGTCCGCATGGACATGACTCGCATCGACACAGCCATCATCGACGGTAGCCTCTACACCGACCCCACGCTGGTCCGCGCCTACGATCTCGCCGCGCAAAAGGGAAGAGCCCTGCACCTCATCGGCCTCCTCTCCGACGGCGGAGTCCACTCCCACCAGCGTCACCTCGATGCGCTCCTCCGCATGGCCGCCCAACATAAGCTCGCACGCGTCTTTATCCACGCCTTCATGGACGGCCGCGACACCCTACCCACCAGCGGACTCGGCTTCCTCGAAGACCTCCAGCGCAAATTTCAGGAGTACAACGTTGGCGTCCTTGCCAGCGTCAGCGGCCGCTACTACGCCATGGACCGCGACCTCCGCTGGGAAAAAGAAAGACAAGCCTTCGACGCCATGGTCACCGGGCACCCCGAAGGCGGCACCTGCGGGGAACCCCTCGCCCGAGTCAAAGAGCTCTACAACAACGGCATCACCGACGAGTTCATTCCACCCTTCACCGTTATCAACCCGTCCGACCATTCACCCGTCGCTCTCATCCGCGACCACGACGTAATCATCAACTTCAACTACCGCGCCGACCGCGTCCGTCAGATCACCCGTGTCCTCACCCGCCGCTCCGGCCTCACCAAGGACCCAGACGGCTCCCAGGGCCACGCGCTGCCGAAGGCCGCCGAACTCGACGTCGCCATCCCGCTCAACGAAGTCCCCGCCGAACTCCACTACGTCTGCATGACCCAGTACGACAAAAACTTTCAACTCCCCATCGTCATCCCGCCCGAATCGATGGACAACCTCCTCGCGAACCTCATGGCGCAAGCCAATCTCCGCAACCTCCGCGTAGCCGAGACCGAAAAGTACGCGCACGTCACCTACTTCTTCAACGGAGGCATCGAGAAGCCCTTCCCCGGCGAAGACCGCGCCCTCGTCCCATCCCAGAAGGTCGCCACCTACGACCTCGCCCCCGAGATGTCCGCCGCAGGCATCGCCGACGCCGTCATCAAAGCCGTCAGCGACACCGCCTTCGACGTCATCATCGTCAACTTCGCCAACGCCGACATGGTCGGCCACTCCGGCAAGATGGAGCCCACCATCCGCGCCGTAGAAACCGTCGACACCCAACTGGGCCGCATCTACCAGGCCATCAAGCAGCGCGGCGGAAGCTGGCTCGTCACCGCCGACCACGGCAACGCCGAGATGCTCATCGACCCCGCCACCGGTGGCCCTCACACAGCCCATACCACCAACCCCGTCCCCTTCCTCTACATCACCGAAGAGGGCAACAAACCCACCCTCCGCGAAGGCGGCAGCCTCCGCGACATCTCCCCCACCATCCTCTCTCTGCTGAACCTCGACCAACCCAACCAGATGACCGGAGGCAACCTCCGCAACACCTAAACCGACCTCTTGTCATTCCGTACCCTGAGCGAAGTCGAAGGGGGAGGAATCTGCTTTTGTCCTTGTCCTTTGTTTTTTTTGTCATCCTTTCGCCGAAAGGCGGAGGACCTGCTTTTGCAGTTGTTCTTGCTGTTGCTTGTTCTTTGAAAACATCAATCGCATCCGTCCGCCGTTGCCCCTAGTGAAAGAAACACCGCCGCCGATAAAGCCAATAGCAGTCTCACCTGCGCGAACTCGCCCCGCGAGCGGCGTTGTGCAGACGAGCGCGCCAAATCGGCGAAAGGACAAGATCGATGTCTCTAATCCAGACCTGTAAATGCGAAGAGTGCGACATGCAGAAGTCATTCGCAAACCACTGGGTAATGTTGTACGAAAGGAACGGCAACCTGGTCATTCTGCCAAGATGGGATGCAAAGATGTTGCGGCGCACCCGTCACTTCTGCGGACGGGCCCACGCAAGCAGGTATGTGGAGCGCTGGATCGCCGGCCTCGCTCTCAACGTGATGCCAGACCCCGTGCTTGATCCCGGACTGCACAAGCCCATCTCGTTGCAACTCATCTCTGACGAGGAAGACGAGGCCACCGCACTGGAACTCGCAGCGACAAGGAGAGCGCTTTGACGCGCTATCGGATCTATAGAAACTCGGCAGAGGAGACAGACCTACATCTCCACCCACGATTGCAAAGCCCGGCACGATCCCCGGAAGTTCCCGAATCTGACCGTCGCTTTGACAGTGCTCCGGGAGAGTGGAATCCCCGAGTACGAGATTCGTCGAGTAATGAAAGAGATGGCAGAGATCAACGGCGCAATCGTTCAGGTGGCAGAGACGCTTGTCTTCGATCATGCTGGCGCCGCCGCACACAATTGTTAAAACCACGCCGCCCTTCCATAGCCCGAGTCATCGTCACCTCATCGACATATTCGATATCGCTTCCCGCAGGGACACCGGTAGCAATCCGCGTAACCTTCAACTCACCCTTTGCCTCACGCAGCTCATGAGCAAGATACGCCGCAGTTGCCTCGCCCTCAGTCGTCGGCGAAGTAGCCAGAATCACCTCATCGACCTCGCCCAGCCGAGTCATCAGATTCCCGATCCGCAATTGCTCCGGCCCCACCCCGCCAATCGGCGACAAGGTCCCATGCAGCACGTGGTAAACCCCGTTGTAACTCCGGGTCTTCTCGATCGCCGCAATATTCGTAGGCTCTTCGATCACACAAACCACTCGCTGATTCCGCACCGGATTCGTGCAATACACACAAGGGTCGACATCCGTAATGTTGTTGCACACCGAGCAAAGCCGCAAGTGCAGCTTCACCTCCCGAATCGCCGCCGAAAGCGCCTCAGCATCCTCACTCGAAGACCGAAGCACATGGAACGCCAGCCGCTGTGCACTCTTCGTCCCAATCCCCGGAAGCTTCCGGAACTCCTCGATCAGCCGCGCCATCGGCCCGGCAAACCTGCTCGACCCTGACGGAAACGCCACTACTTCAACCCCGGAAGATCAGGCAGCCCCAACCCGCTCATCATCCCCGCCACGCTCGACTTCATCGCCTCATCCGCCCGCCGCCCCGCCTCATTCACCGCCGCTGCAATCAGATCCTCCAGCAACTCCAGGTCCCCCGCCGTGCTCCCCATCGCCGTAGGCTCTATCTTCAACCGCAGCACTTCCTTCTTCCCGTTCATCCGCACCGTAACCACCCCACCTCCGCTCGAAGCCTCCACCACCGTCGCAGCAAGCTTTTTTTCCATCTGCTCCTGCATCTGCTTCGCCTGCCCCATCATCTCTTTCATCTTGCCAAGATCGGAAAAGTCCATCGTCGCCTCAGTCGTTCTCTCTCGTCGTTGTCCCTTTAGTCGTTTTCTCTTAGATCGATCACACTCTGAATCTCCGCATTGAACAGCGTCTGCGCCCGCTGCACAATCGGATGCTCCATCGCCAGCGCCTGCGCGCTTCCAGTCTTCACCGACTTCGGCTTCTTCGCCGCCGCAGCCACCTTCACTCCGGGAAACAACACCAGCTTCATCGCTCCCGCACCGGCTTCGCGCAGCGCATTTCTTACCAGCTTCTCTGCCTCGGCATTCATCACCATCGGCAGCATCGTCTTCGAGATCTCCGTCTGCACCCGGATCTCACTCTCTGCGACCACCCACTCCGCATCGGCCATTGCATCTGCTGCAGTCTCCTGGCTCTTGACCGAGATCAAAGCCCTGACTGCGGCCTTCTGCAAACTCTCCGCAGAAGGCAAGGACGAAGCGGCATGACTGACCTCATCCTCTCTGCCTGAAGTTCCAGCCGAGGAAACGCCTGTGATATTCTCGGCCACCGCTGTCTCTACCGGCTTCGGCGCCAAAACTGGCGTTGGCCTTGGCGGGGTTGCGACAGGTTCAATCTCCGGAACCCTCGCCTCAAAACCCCTTCGATTCTTGTCCTGCGCAAATGGAGAAAATGCCGGCTTCGCCGCCGCCCCAGTCTCAACAGCGCGAGCGGGCGCAACATCAGCCGCGCTCTTTGTGGAAGCATTCCCAGGTTTCGTGACAGCTCCGGTCCGCGCCTGTCCCGAACCTCCACCAGCAGGGAACTGGCTCAAAACCTCTTCAATCGGCAGCAGTCGCCGCAGATGCACCAGCTTCAGCAGCCCTAACTCAAAGTGGAACCTCTGCTCCTGCCGATATCCCAGCTCATCAAACGTCCGCAGCATCACTTGCAGAAACCGCGACAGCTCCTCTTCGCTGAAAAGAGCGGCAGACCGTCCCGCGCGCCTCTGCTCATCCGCCGAAATCTGCAACAACTCCGCCGCGGCCCCACCCAGCCCGGAGCCATCCGCCCCAACACCCGCAATCTTCGCAATCACACAATTTCGCAGATACCGCACAAACTGCCGCGCCAGTTGCGCCGGAGAGTTCCCCGCATCCAGCAACTCATTCGCAACCGTAATCACCTCGGCGCTGCGGCCTCCATCCACGGCCTCAAGAATCCGCTCAAACACAGCATTCGGAACCGTCCCCATCAGCTCCCGAATCTGTCCCATATCCAGCCGTGGCCGTCCATCCTCCGCCGGCGCGCTTGCAATCGCCTGATCCATGATCGAAAGCGCATCGCGCATCGAACCATCGCCCGCCTCTGCCAGCAGGCTCAGTGCCGCATCATCTGCATCGACACCCTCACGCTCTGCAATCCCGCGCAGTTCGCCCAGAATATCCACCAGCTTCACAGCGTGAAAGCTGAAGTGCTGGCACCGCGATCGCACCGTCTGTGGAATATCCTCCGGCTGCGTCGTCGCCATCATGAATACAATATGGTCCGGCGGCTCCTCCAGCGTCTTCAGCAGGGCATTGAACGCCGCATCCGTAATCTGGTGCGCCTCATCCAAGATGTAAATCTTGTACTTATCCCGAGCCGGCCTGTACCGCGCCGCATCGCGCAGCTCACGAATCTCATCGATTCCGCGATTCGTCGCCGCATCGATCTCAATCACATCGACCGCATTGCCCGCACGAATCTCAGTACAGCTCTCGCAAACCTCGCAAGGCTCCGCCGTAGCCCGCGCCGCTGACCCGATTGCATTCCGGCAGTTCAGCGCCATCGCCAGAATACGCGCTATCGTCGTCTTCCCAATCCCTCGATGTCCACTGAAGATATACCCATGCGCGATCCGGTTCTGCGTCAGCGCATTCATCAGCGTCACGGTAACGTGGTCCTGTCCAGCAACATCCGCGAAACGCTGTGGCCGGTATTTCCGTGCAAGAACTTGATAAGCCATTGGCAAGATCGATTGTATCGTTTACGCCGTAGCAAATCTCTGCCACTACTTGCGGGATCTTTCCTTCATAGGCATTGAATCACTGAGCGACCCGTCCCTTCGCCGCAGCGCGCTTCGCCCGTCTCGCCCTCTTATTCACCTCATCCTCGCTGAACATTGTTCCACGGCACTTCTCAGCCCTGCAGTAGCAATCCGCATCGTCCTCATCGCTGTCATGCAGGTTGTACTCATACGTCAGCTCCTCACCCGCAGCAATATCGCGAATCGCCATAATAAACACGCGTTCGCCAATGTTGGTCGATTCACAGTTCGGATTGCACGAGTGATTGATGAACATCGCAATCCCGAACCCATCAATCACAGTCCCATCATCCCCACAGCTGAAGAGATACGTGATATCCCGGTCCTTATATCGTTCATCTGCCTCTTTTTTCGCGAAGCGCGGCCCGTCGTACTCCACAACCCGCCCGCCTTTTTTGATCGCCTGCGTCGTGTAGCATCCCGCCGCATGAATCGACGACGAACGAATAATCAACCCATCAACCATAGCCAGAAACTTTCCATCCAATAAAATAAAAGTAGCCGAAGCAGCCCGGATTCTGCTGACTATATAACAAACCGCAGGGCCGCTTCGTCCAAGCAACCGTAGCAGTCCAGTGTCCGATGCTAAGTCACCCCATAACCCGAGCGATGATGGCGACTCTTCTCCTCACCGCAGCAAGCATCGCCCAGGCATCCCCCCCGCAGAATGCTCCAGCCGCCCCCTGCCCAGCCCCGAACCAGAATCCAGCCCAGAGTTCCACTCAGCCGCCTCTCGATCAGACCGGCAAACCCTGCACCCCACCCCCACCCAAAAAATCCGTAGCCGAGCAGTTCCCATTCCCGGGCACATCGGCCAAACCCGCAGCCCCCTCTCCTGACGCTCCCGAGCCGAAAACCTCTCCCGGCGATGCAGCAACGCAACACCCGTTTCCCACGCAACCCCCGCCAAAACTTCCCGGCGACGACTCAAGCAGCAGTAGCTCCAGTTCCACTGGCGCCGACGACGCCGACCCCAACCGCGCCGACGGCCCGACCGGAACAGGCAACCCACCCGAAGGCACCTCCGTCCATCGCAAACTTCCCAAACCCCCCAGAGTTCAGAGCGACGACGAGCGTGTCGACGAAGACCTCAACATTGCGAAGTTCTATCTCCGCGATGAAAACTATCAGGGCGCCTACCTTCGCGCCAAGGACGCCATCAAAATCCAGCCCGAATACTCCGTCGCTCACTTCGCCCTTGCCGAAATCGCCCAGAAGATGAAGAAAAACGACGAGGCCATCGCCGAGTACCAGGTCTATCTCAAACTCGACCCCGACGGCGAAAAGGCCAAAGCCGCCAAAAAAGCCCTCGCCGATCTGAAAAAATAAATTCTCGGCCCAACACGACTTGGCTGGCATCGAAAACGGTGTAATGTAATTCCGTTACAATGAATGCCGTCCTTCAAACCCTTCAGCTTGAGATCGCATCGTCCCTCCGAGCGCTCGATGTCACTCAGACTCAACTTCGCCCCTCGCAGAATCCCAGCCGATGGAGTATCCAGCAGATCATCGAGCATCTCCTCCTCACCTACTCCGCTGCAGAGAGTGCTCTCGAAGGCCGTCTTGCAAAAGGTTCTCCGACCAAAACAAAAGCTACCTTTCGGCATCGGGCCCAGCAGTATGCCGTTTGTAATTTCGGTTACTTTCCGTTCGGCAGACAGGCCCCAGACATCGTCACACCACCCTCAACAATCCATCTGCTCTCCGGCAACGAACTCACCCGGGCCGCTACCGAGCACCTCACACGTCTCGACGCAGTCTGCAGCCAGGCCGAAGCCCTCTTCGGCGATAACCGCTGCGCTAGCCACCCAGTCCTCGGTCCCCTCAGCACCGGCCAGTGGAGAATGTTCCAGTTGGTTCACGGTCGTCATCACCTCAGGCAGATCGCCGCCATCCGCCAGGCTCATCATCTGTAACGCCGAATCATTTGCACTGTTGTGCGTTACGCGTCCAGTCCGTTCTCAGCCACGGCTTCGTCCTCTACCAGGTCATCCTCCACCCGCAGATACCGCCGCATGTAACGCAGCGGCTCCTCAGCCGCAGCCAGTTCTTTCAGGTGATACAGCCACGCATCCTCTCTCGCGCTCCGCCGTGTGTAACCCTTCCGCTTCACCGTGCCGATCGTCCCGTCCTTCATTCTCCGCGTAAACGTCTGCGTCGGCACCTGGAAGGTCATCACCTCGCCCGGCTTCCAGAAGTGCGAAGCAAAGTCATGCGAAAACAGCAGAGCGTAGTAACGCCGCTCACTCGCCAGAGTCTCCACTGCATGGCGTGCTCCATGCCACGGCAGACCCAGTTTGCCGGCGTACCATCTGCGAAACTCAAACCCGTTATTACGTGCCTGGCCGACCAACAACAGAAGCAATTCAACCCGTGTCATACAAATCCATTCAGCCCGAAGGGAAAATCCAACAGCTCCATTTTTTCCCGGTACCAAAGGGTATAGTCTATCGTCGCCTGCGTCCAATAGAGAATCACGATGTCTTCCCCTATGATCGAAAGGGAAGGCGATGTTCAATTTGGGTAGAACCCAGAAACAGCGTCGGGTCTCGGAGAAGAAAAATAAAACGCAGCGTAACCATCCTCACCCTCATGCTTGCACTTCTTTTTGCAAGCCCGTCCTCCGCAGATACCTATAACCCCGCCGCCCACACCGACGCCATCAACCTCACACCGGAGGTTCGCGAGGCGCACGAGCACTTCTACATCCTCGACTACGACGGCGCCCTCACCCGCTTCGAGGCCATCCAGAAAGCTCACCCCCAGTCTGCCATCGCCACCGGATACGTTCTCATGACGCTCATCTTCCGCGAGCTCTACCACCAGGACCTCCTCGACACCACTTACTACGCGCACGACTCCTTCCTCACCTCCAAACGCGCCGTGCCCGTCCCCCAGGCCACCCGCGACCGCATCGAATCCCTCACCAACTCCGCCATCACCCTCTGCGACCAGCGGATCAAGTCCAATCCCAACGATGCCAACGCTTACTTCGCCCGTGGATACGCCCGCGGCATGCACGCCGCCTACATCACCCTCGTCGACCACAGCTGGGTCGCCGCCGCCCGCCAGGGCTACGCCGCCCGCAGCGACAGCGAACAAGCCCTCAAAATCGATCCTGACTACGCAGACGCCAAGATGGCCGTCGGCATCCAGCAGTTCGCCGTCGCCAGCCTCCCGCGCTTTATCCGCATCATGATCGGCATCACCGGCGTGACCGGTAACAAGGAAAAAGGACTTGACCTCCTCCGCGAATCTGCCGCTCATGGCATCGTCACACCAATCGAGTCTCGCACCGCGCTCTCCCTCTTCCTGCGTCATGACGCCCGCTACCCGGAGGCCATCGCCGTACAGAAAGGCCTCGCCGACCAGTTTCCCCGCGACTACCTCTTCCGCCTCGAAGTAGCCAACCTAACCAAAGACTCGGGCAACGGACCCGGCGCCATCGCTATCTATCGCGAGATCCTCGCCGACGCACAGAAGCCCGGCTACTTCATCGAACCTCATCTCCACATGGCGTACTGGGGTCTCGCCGACACCCAACGCGGCCAGAACCAGATCGCCGAGGCCGCCCAGAACTACCTCCTCGTAGCAGCCCAGTCCACCTGCACCGACTGGCTCCGCCGCCGCGCCCAGCTCAACGCCGGCGAAATGTTCGACCTCCTCAACAACCGCACTGAAGCCGTCAAGCAATACCAACTGGCATCAGCCGGAGGAGGAGACCAATCCCAGGTCGACGCCGCTCGCCGCTACCTCAAAACCCCCTACACCGGAAAATAGCTCCGCCAGTGCAGAGAATCGAGGCCGATTCCGCGAAACATCCGGTCCACAGATTGCTGACGGCAAGGCTCGACGCCTGCGCCTATGCCCGGAATAAATCTCTTCTCAACTAAAGCTATAGGATCCTCTCGCGGCAACACCTTCCTGTCGTCCGCGCGGACATAACCCTCTGATTTCCCGCTGTTCTATGGCAAAATAGAATTCTTCGGAGAAGCCAAAATGTTCTGTTCTCAATGCGGCAAACAAGTCGATCCCTCCTCCCGTTTCTGTGCGGTCTGCGGAGCCACCATCTCCTCGACTCCCCCGCCACCTCCGGGTTATTATCCGCCCACCGGACAACTCACCCGCTCGCGCACCAATCGCATGATCGCAGGAGTCTGCTCCGGCTTCGCCCTCCACTACGGTTGGGATGTAACCCTCGTCCGCGTCCTCACCGCCCTCTTCTGTCTCTTCACCGGCGTCGGAGCCATCGCCTACCTCGTCGCATGGGTTGTGATCCCTGAAGCCCCCTATGCCTTGCCAGTTAAGAGTCTCTAGTTGCCGAAGAAAATTACAGTCACCGCCAGCTCCCGCCCGTTCGTCTACCGTAATCGTCTTCTGCACTGTGATCAGGCAGACCTTTCGGCTTTAGCCGAAAAATTCGGCACTCCTCTCTACGCATACTCTGCGCACCAGATCACCGAGCGCTTCCAACTCTTCCATCAAGCCTTCACCTCGCGCCCGCATACCATCTGCTACGCGGTCAAAGCTAACTCCTCCCTCGCCATCCTCCGTTTATTGGCAGAGCAGGGAGCAGGCTTCGACATCGTCTCCGGCGGAGAGCTCGAGCGCGTCCGCAAAGCTCACAAGCCTGCGCTCAAAAAAGTAGTCTTCTCCGGGGTAGGCAAACAAATCTGGGAGATCGACGCCGCCCTCCGCGCCAACATCCTCCTCTTCAACGTCGAATCGGAAGCCGAACTCCACCTCCTCGCCGCTCGCGCACAGGCCCTCAACAGACGCGCCCGCTTCGCTCTTCGCGTTAACCCCGACGTCTTCGCCGAAACCCACCCCTACATCTCCACCGGTCTCAGCGAACACAAGTTCGGCATCGACATCAAAGCCGCCCGCTCCATCTACCGCGCCGCAAAAAAATCCAGGTGGCTCGATCCTGCCGGAGTCTCCGTCCACATCGGCTCCCAGATCCGTAAAGTCGATCCCTTCGCCGCCGCTCTCACCCGAGTCACTGCTCTCATCGCCGATCTCCGCCGCGACGGACACAACATCCGCTACGTCGACGCTGGTGGAGGTCTCGGTATCGACTACGGCACCCACGCCTTCGACCCTGCAAAGCAGGTGGAAAAGTACGCCGAAGCGCTTATCGAAGGCCTCGGCAGCGAACCCGCTCATCTTCTCCTCGAACCCGGACGCTTCATCGTCGCCCAGGCAGGAGCACTCCTCACCCGCATCCTCTACGTCAAGAAAAATGGCAGCAAGACCTTCGTCATCACCGACGCTGCTATGAACGATCTCATCCGGCCGGCGCTCTACCACGCCCACCACGAGATCATTCCTGTAAAACAACCCGCCAAATCGAAAAAGGCTGAGCCTGTAGTCGATATAGTGGGCCCCGTCTGCGAATCCGGAGACTTCTTCGCCCGCGACCGCGCCCTCCCGCCCGCCAAACCAGGCGATCTTGTCGTCCTGCTGGACGCCGGAGCCTACGGCATGTCCCAGACCTCCAACTACAACACCCGCCCCCGCCCCGCGGAGGTCCTAGTCGAAGGCAAATCCGCAAAACTAATCCGCCGCCGCGAGACCATCCCAGAACTCTTCGCCCCGGAATTACCCTAAGTGCCTGAAGAGCGTCTGTCGTTCTCAACCCTTGGCCGACAGAAGCGTCATCCCGCCTGAAGCCGCTCACAGCTCCACCGTGAGTGGCGCAGTGGAGGGACCCCCGCATCTTTTTTGTTTTGCGACCCCTTGACAAACTCATCCTGCCAACAGGACGCCGAACAGGGCTCTGGCATCTTGACCAGCGCTGAAGTCCAGACTTAAAGCCCACGGTTCGAAGACTTTGCACACTTAAGTACGGGGTGGGGGAGCGGTGGTCAAGCAGTCGATCCACTAAAGCATCCGCACCTTCAAACGTGCTAAACTCACAAGGTTGCGGACTAGCCGCACTCAAAAAAATCACCGCAGAGGAAATTCATGTCCGGCCACTCAAAATGGGCGACAATTAAGCACAAAAAAGGCGCGCTCGACGCCAAACGCGGCAAGATCTTCACCCGTCTGATCAAGGAAATCACCATCGCCGCCAAGCAGGGCGGGGGAGACCCCGACGGCAACCCGCGTCTCCGTGGAGCCATCGTCGCAGCCAAAGCCGAAAACATGCCCGC
Source organism: uncultured Acidobacteriaceae bacterium (assembly GCA_963770055.1). GTDB lineage: Bacteria > Acidobacteriota > Terriglobia > Terriglobales > Acidobacteriaceae > Edaphobacter. The sequence continues at coordinate 316,104 of CAVYOC010000006.1, read as the reverse complement.
CGACAACATCAAGCGCGCCATCCAGCGCGGCACCGGCGAACTCGAAGGCGTTTCCTACGAGGAGATCACCTACGAGGGGTACGGCCCCGGTGGCGCAGCCATCATCGTCGAAGTCCTCACCGACAATAAAAATCGTGCTGTCAGCGAGATCCGCCACGCCTTTTCGAAGAACGGCGGCAACCTCGGTGCGGAAGGCGCAGTCGCCTGGATGTTCACGAAGAAGGGTGTCATCACCATCGCCAAATCAGCCGCCAGCGAAGACAAGCTCACCGAGATCGTCCTCGACGCCGGAGCCGAAGACCTCTCCGACGAAGGCGACAACTGGGAGGTCCTCACCGACCCCAAGGACTTTGAAGCAGTCACCGAAGCCGTCAAAGCCGCGAAGATCACCCCCGAAACCGCCGAGATCACTAAGATCGCCTCCACCTACACCAAACTCGAGGGTGCTCAGGCCAACGCCATGATCCGCCTCCTCGAAGCCATCGAAGACCTCGACGATACGCAAAATGTCTACTCCAACTTCGACTTCGATGAAGCCACGGTAGCCGCACACTAATCCAATCAGTAACCGCAGCCAAACGGCCGCCGTTCACCGGCGGCCTTCTTCTGCCAACCCAGTCTGGAGATCCAGTTTGACCATCTGCACGAATCGCATCCGCGCAAAAGCCATCTGGATCGTTCTCCTGCTCTCCACGATTCGCCTCGCCTTCGCACAGGCCGGCAACGACGTCACACCCTTCCACGATGACTCGGGCCACCACCCCTTCGAGATCGGCCCCATCATCCAGGGCGGGTTGGGCCTCACGGAGAACCGCAACGACTTCAAGTTCTTCATGGCAGGCGTGCAGCTCGGCAAGGTCATCGTCTCCACCAAGGGCCACAGTGCCTTCCGCGGCAACTTCGAGATCGCCGGTCAGCTCTTCCCGTTCTGGCAGTCCTACACTCCCACCTTCGAGCGCCCCTTCTGCACCAACCCTCCCAATTCACCCGCGCAATGCACCTCTTTCTACCCCGTAGGGGGCACCTACACGGGAATCTCCATCACTCCTGCGATCATCCGCTGGAATCTCGCCGGAACAAAACATTACTCCTTCTGGGGACAGGCACAAGGCGGTCATCCTCTGGACCAACCACAAGTACCCGGCCTACGGCGGCCCGCCCTACGACTCGCACAACGACGGCCCCAACGCCGACGCCAGCGTCTGGAACTTCACGCCAGGGGGCGGCATCGGCGTCCACTATTTTATTCATCCTCGCCGCTCAATCGATTTCGGCGCCAATGCCATTCACATCTCCTCGGCCTCTCTCGGAGATCGCAACCCCGGTGTCAACGCAAGCGTACAATTCTCCCTCGGATACACATGGTGGAAATAAAACGCTCGTACACTAGATAGCAGCTGCCGTAAGAATGAATCCCGAAGCCATCATCGAATGCGTCCCCAACTTCTCCGAAGGTACCGACGCAAATAAAGTCAGCCAAATCGTAGCCTCCATGCAGGTTGAAGGTGTCCGCCTGCTCGATTGGTCACTCGACAAAGCGCACAACCGCTCCGTCGTCACCATCGCCGGAACACCCGACGGCATCGTCGAAGCCGCAGCCCGAGCCGCAGGAAAAGCCGCTGAACTCATCGACCTCACCAGGCAGAACGGCGTTCACCCACGCATCGGCGCTGCCGACGTCATCCCCTTCATTCCCGTCAGTGGAGCATCCCTTGCCGAATGCGCCGTCCTCGCCCGCCAGGCCGGACTTCTCATCTGGCGCCGCTACGGCGTCCCCGTCTACTTCTACGGAGCCGCAGCCGCCCGCCCCGACCGCGTCCAGCTCGAAGACGTCCGCAAGGGCCAGTTCGAGGGCCTGCGCGATGCTTCCCGCCGCGACGCCTCTCGTCGCCCCGATATCGGCGGCCCCGAGTTACACGAAACCGCCGGCGCCAGTGCTGTCGGAGCACGCAGCTTCCTCATCGCCTACAACGTCCACCTCAAAGGCTCAGACATCGCAGCGGCTAGGGCCATCGCGCGCGACATACGTGCTGCCAATGGCGGTCTGCACGGCGTCAAAGCCATCGGTGTCGTCGCCAATGGCCGCGCTCAGGTCAGCATGAACATCACTGACTTCAACGTCACGCCCATGCGCCATGTCCACGCCACCTTGCAACACCTGGCGCAGCGCCACGGCGTCCTCATCGACGACGCCGAGCTCATCGGCCTGATCCCTGAGGCCGCCTATGAGCCCGATTCCGATTGGGTACGTCAAATAACTGGGTTTCAGCCCGACGCCAAGGTTCTCGAGCGCAGACTCAATGCGCCGATCGCTTGGCCCGAAACTTAGGGGGGCTCTGGTTGAGTAAACCCTGAGGGAATTTAGGAAACTGATCAGATTATTCCAAAAGCGTTCTACTCCCCATCGGTACAACAAAAGTACCATTCTGAAAACGAACGCCTCCCCATCCGGCCTTGCAAACCGTCTTATATTCACGGAACAATAGTGTAGTGACGCTACTACACTGGAAGTAGCTCAAGGAGCATCAGTAACAATGAACAAATTCTCGCAAAACCTTTTCACCGCGGCCGTCGCCGTAGCGACCATTATGGCCTCCACCTTCGCCTCCGCGGCGCAACTCTCCAGCGATGCCAAGGCTGCCATCCCCAAGGACATTCAGCAGCTCATCGTCGTCGACTACCACGCCATGCAGAACTCTCCTGCGGCGATGGAGCTCAAAGACCGCGTCCTTCCACCTGAACTCAAGCGCCTCGAAACCGCCCTCAAGAGCTCTGGTCTCAAAGTCGATCAGGACGCTGACGTCCTCGCATTCGCCGCCTTCCGCGACTCCGGCGGACAAGGAACCCGCATCGTAGGCATCGCGCAGGGCCAGTTCCACACCCGCGAGATCATGGCCAACTTCACCAAGAGCAAGACCAAGCCTGAACAGCTCCGTAACACCAGCATCTATCCCATGGGCTCCAATGGCATGAGCGTCGTCTTCCTCAACCAGACCACCATGGTCTTCGGCGACAAATCCGCCGTCAAAGAAGCAATCGACGCCCGCGACGGCATGATCCCGGACTTCCTCTCCAACAGCGATATGGTTAACGAAATGGCCGCGGTCGACACCAAGGCCGTTTGGAGCCTGCTCGACGCCCGCGGTACCCAGACCATGATGAAGAGCGTTCTCGGCGATGCCTCGCAACTTGCCGACTACGACACCGTCAAGAACCGCATGAAGAGCAGCCGCTACACCATGGACTTCCAGAACGGCGTTAAGTTTGATATGGCCGTCGTTATGTCCGACACCCTCACCGCCGCAACAGCGGCCACGCTCATGAAGGGTGTCTCCATCATGCGCAAGACCGCCGGCTCGCCACTCGAGAAATCTGCCCTCGACTCCACTACCATTGACTCGAACGCGGGTACCCTGACTGTCTCCTATTCGTCCTCCGACAGCCAGTTCGCCACCCTCCTCACTTCACCGCTCTTTCAGTCGGTGGTCAGGTAAGGCAGCACAAGCCGCAACGCACCGCAGTAAGAAAGGCCCGGTCTTCGCATTCCTCACGCGAAGCCGGGCCTTCTCTTTGCAACTGACCTGACGATTCTGCCACTGGATTACGAAGGGAAAGCCGCAGACTGCGCAAGTCTCATCTTGCTTCGCGGCAAAATTACGGTACACTGCGACTCACACCTAACATCAAGGAGTTTCCATCTTGGGTTTAGCCTCTCGGTGTATCTCTCTGTCGACGGCCCTCGTTCTTGCGTCCTCGTTTTTATTCACCAGCTCCACCGCGGCACAAGAGGCCGCCCCTGCTCCGAGGCCTGCGCAGTCTGCTCCCGCTGCGGCTGCACCGGCACCCTTCTCGCCACCGAACGACAACTCCGATGTCGTTCTGAAACGCATCGACGACATGCTCTGGTATCAGAAGGTCGGAGATATCGCCGACATCGACAAGTCGGAGTACACCGGTCCGCCGAACGAGCACATCAAGAACAAAAAGGCGCCCGGCGCAACCAATCCCATCCTGCTTCACGCCTACACCTTCATTCCGAAGAAGCTCGATCGCAGCCACAAGCAGCCGCTGATCGTCTTCGTCCATCAGGGCGTTCACGCGTCGCTCGATACCACCGTCGACGCGCATCTCATTCGCGAATTGCTCGAACAGGGTTATCCCGTCGTCGCCACAGACTACCGCGGCAGTACCGGCTACGGTCGCGGCTTTTACGAAGCGATCGACTACGGCGGTCACGAGGTCGACGATGTCTACCTGGGGATGAAGTGGATGCTCGAGCGTTACAGCTTCATCGACCCCAAACGGGTCGGCATCGTGGGCTGGAGTCATGGCGGCCTCATCACCTTGATGAACATCTTTTCCCATCCCCACGACTATGCTGCCGCCTACGCGGGCGTTCCCGTAAGCGACCTGGTCGCGCGCATGGGTTATGAGAGCGAAGGCTACCGCCAGCTCTACTCCGCGCCCTATCATCTCGGCGAATCCGTTCATGACGATATTGCCGAATACCGCAAACGCTCTCCGGTGAACCACGCGAAGGAGCTCGATTCGCCGCTGTTGATTCACACAAACACGAACGATGAGGACGTCAACTACCTTGAGGTCGAACATCTGATCCAGGCGCTGAAGTTCGAAGGCAAACAGTTCGAATACAAGGTCTATGAGAATGCTCCCGGCGGTCACTATTTCAACCGTATGGACACGCCGCTGGCGATCCAGTCTCGCAAAGAGGTCTATACCTTCCTCGCAAAGTATCTGCATCCCGATACCTCGACACACTGAGGCTGCGTTTTTCGCTTGTCCCGCGGCGGGATTGCGATACACTGCGACACATCCATATCCACGAAAATTTATTGCTTTGCGCTTAGCTACTCGTCGTTTCTTACCTTCTTGCAAGGAAACAAAAGACCATCAAGGAGCTCCCGCATGCGTACCCGAAAATATTGGCTAATCTTTGGGCTGTTGGCAGCGTTTTCCATTCAGGCTCTCGGCCAGGCCACGCCCGTCACAGCCGAAAAGAACGCCGAATTGAAGCAGCAGATCCTTGAAAAACGTCGACGGCAACGCCAAACTCGTCCAGGTCATGGTCGACACTATGTACAGCTTCGGCGAGCTTGGCTTCCAGGAGTTCGAGACATCGAAGTACCTGACGGACCTGCTGGAGAAGAACGGCTTCAAGGTCGAGCATGGGATCGCCGGAATTCCGACGGCGTGGATGGCGACGTGGGGGAGCGGGGAGCCGGTGATCGCGCTCGGCTCGGATCTGGACTGCATTCCACAGGCATCCCAGAAGCCCGGTGTGGCGTATCACGATCCGATTATCCCCGGCGCTCCCGGTCATGGCGAAGGACACAACTCGGGTCAGGCCGTAAACATCGTCGCTGCGCTCGCCGTAAAGGATGTGATGACGAAGAATCATCTTCCGGGCACAATCAAGATCTGGCCCGGAGTCGCGGAAGAGCTGCTTGGGAGCAAGGCCTATTACGTTCGCGACGGCTATTTCAAGGGAATCGACGCAGTCTTGTTCTCGCACGTTGGCGACAACCTCGGAGCCTCCTACGGCGGATACTCCACCAACGGTCTCGTCTCCGTTCAGTACAACTTCCATGGCGAGAGCGCCCATTCAGCCGCCGCTCCGTGGCGCGGACGCAGCGCGCTCGATGCAGTTGAGCTGATGGACGTAGGCTGGAACTTCCGCCGCGAGCATCTCCGTCTTCAGCAACGCTCGCATTACGTCATTCCCAACGGTGGCGATCAGCCGAACGTCGTGCCGCAGAATGCGGCCGTCTGGTACTACTTCCGCGAAGCCGATTACCAGCACATCAAAGAGTTGTGGGAGATCGGTGACAACATGGCCAACGGCGCGGCCCTGATGACGAACACCAAGTGGGACTCTACGTTGATCGGCACCGCATGGCCCGGTCACTTCAACAAACCCATCGCCGAGGAGGTCACAGAAAACGCGAAGCTGATCGGACTTCCGAAATGGTCGGACGACGATCAAACCCTCGCCAAGGCGTTGCAGCACGAACTGAAGGTCCCGGAAAAGGGATTGGCCACAAAGCTGGACGAGTTGAAGACACCAAACGAGCCGGAAAAATATTATGGCGGCGGCTCGGATGATATCGGTGACATCTCGTGGGTGGTGCCGACGATCGTTCTTCGCTACCCTTCGAATATTCCTAATCTTCCCGGCCACAACTGGGCCAACGGCATCGCCATGGCCACTCCGATTGCCCATAAAGGCGTGGTCGTCGGCGCAAAAGTTCAGGCGCTTACTCTCTTTGATCTGATTGTGAAACCAGAGCTGCTGACCAGCGCCAAAACCTACTTCAACGACGTTCAGACCAAAGACGTGAAGTATCAGCCGTTCCTTCGTCCCACCGACAAACCGTCGATCTGGTTGAACAAAGCAACAATGGATAAGTATCGCCCCGAGATGAAGAAGTACTACTACGATGCAACCAGGTACCCAACCTATCTCGACCAACTGGGCATCAAGTATCCGACTGTTCGGACAAGCTCAACCCCAGCGACGCCTGCAACAACAGGTGAGGCTGAGGACGACGGCTCCTTACGCTAACTTCGTTCTACCCATGAGGTCATCGCCAGCCTCTTAAGGAAACAGCTACGCATTGACGCCGACGAACATGGATTAAGACTTATCAATCTGGCCCGTTCCATGGTTTTTATCCGTGGTCGATTATTTTTTCGCGTTTTCTGCCCAAAAATCGAATGTCAAGCCCCGAAATGCCCTAAACAGTTACTCTGCAACAAGATTCGCTTGGCATGTTAGTTCTGCTTCGTCCCGTATAATGGGTATATAGGTCAAAACAAATTAGCCCCGGAGATTCTTCGGGGCTAACCTTATTATAATAAATACTTTGTGGCTAAAGCATTTGTTTGCAATACTTTGGAGAATAAGTCCAAGGCTAAGTCTATATTTTTGAAGACTTTGCACGATTTCCGGGGGGAGGGGGAGTGCAGTCTCAGAACGTCAGAACGACTCCGAACACGTTTCCCTGGAAAGAATAGTTACGGCTGAACTTGGTACCGAAACGAGGCTTGTATCCCTCCAGGCCCTCACGGGTCACCGCCGGTGTCGAGATCAGACAAGAAGACTCGTGGGAAGCAAGTTTGCTCTTCCACCCCCCGGCGATCATGTTACAGAGTTCGCCTACAGCGTCGTCGACCATCGGGTCACAAGGTTCGGAGGGGGTGCCGAGCAAGGCCTCTGCAGTCACCGAGGCCGTAGCCTGGCTCGCATACAGGAGGCACTCGCCGTCGACAGCGCCCGTAAATTGAATTCGCGCCACGATCCTGCCTTCAACCGTGTCGACCTCGCCATCCATCGGATCGCAGCTCCGCGCCAGCATCGTCTCAAAAACCTCCGAGACGGCGGAATCGAGCTGGGTCATTGCCTCACTGTGAATCTTGGTCACGCTGATCCTCTTTCGCTTCGAATTTGAAAATGGAATGCAACCGCAACTTCAGGCCACCCGCAATAAAGGCAGCACCCGCGCCTTCACCTGCTCTGCAGTAAACGGCTTGCAGATATAGCCCTGCGCACCCGCAGCAATCGCGCGCAATACAAACGTCTCATTGTTCTCCGTCGTAATCATCACCACAGGAACGCCGTCAGCCAGATTCTCTTTCCTCAGCGTCTGCACAAACTGCAGCCCATCCATCACGGGCATATTGATGTCACTCATGATCACGGACACTGGTGCAGAAGCGCTCTCCCGCAGAGCCTGCAATCCCTCCTCGCCGTTCGAAGCCTGCAATACCTCGGTGAGCTCCAGGCCAGCCTGCCGCAGCGCCCTTTCGATCACCTTCCTCATCACCGCCGAATCATCCACTATAAGGGCTCGCAACCGATCCTCCTCTGCTGCACATCTGGTCTGAAATCACTATCGGCAGACCGCTGCGAACCTTGACGCCGTCTCCTTAGCATCTTCTAACCCGCACTGCGCCAACTTCGGTCACCCAACTGCATAGGACAACGGCATGGACAGCGGACTCTATGCAGCATATACAGGTCTCCTTGCGCGAACGCAGGCGCTCGACACCTCGGCCAACAACCTCGCTAATGCAGGGGCCGCCGGCTTTCGCGCCCGCCGCGACTACTTCAGCGGAGTCCTCGCCGGCAGCTTCGATCAGGATCCCGAGACCGCCTCTCAGGTAGGCCAGTCGGTCAACGGCTTCGGTGTCCTCGGCGGCAACCGCCTTGACCTCGGTCAGGGAGCGCTGAGGTCCACCGGTAACCCCCTCGACCTCGCCCTGCAAGGTCAGGGCTTCTTTGCTATCCAGACAGCTAATGGTATCCGTTACACACGCGACGGCGCCTTCTCCCGCTCCCCGACAGGCGTCCTCCAGACGGCCCAGGGCGAGCCGGTTCTCGACGTCAACCTCAAGCCCATTACCATCCCCACTGGCGACGTCTACGTCGCCCCAGACGGCAGCATCTCCGTCTCTACGCCCGGTGGCAGTGCCATTGTGGGCCAGGTGGGTGCCTTCGACTTCACTGACAAAAATTCTCTGGTCGCTGAGGGATCCAATCGATTCTCCGCTAGTGGAGCGAAGCCGATTCCCGCAACACCTTTGGTAGAACAAGGCGCGGTCGAAGGGGCAAACGAAGACGCGATTCACGGAACGATGCAATTGGTTCTTGTGCAGCGACAGGCAGAGATGATGCAGAAGGCGCTTAGCGTTTTCAATAACGACTTCGACAAGATCGCGTCCGAAGATATCCCGAGAGTCTGATCGAACCAGATCAGACTTCGTACTTTCATCCGCAGAGGAGCAAGAGATGATTCGAGCGTTATACACAGCAGCAAGTGGAATGAGTGCCCAGCAAACCAATCTGGACACAGTAGCCAACAACCTTGCCAACTCGGCTACAGCCGGCTTCCGCCAGCGTCAGGTGCAGTTCGAGGACATGATCTATCAGAACCTCATTGCGCCGGGATCAGCGCAGACGCAGCAGACCCTTTCCGCCGGCCTGCAGGTCGGCCTCGGAACCAAGTCTGCAAGCAGTGAAGTCATTATGACGCAGGGAGACTTCAACCAGACGAACGGTCCACTCGATCTGGCGATTCAGGGCGCAGGCTTCTTCCAGATATCCCGGCCCGACGGAACCATCGCCTACACCAGGGCAGGAAACTTCCATCCGAACAACCAGGGAACACTTGTCACCTCGAATGGCGATACGGTCCTTCCCGCAATTACCATCCCGTCGAACGCAACCAACATCACGATCTCTCAATATGGAGTTGTCTCGGCGACTCTCCCTGGACAGACGAACGCTGCGCAGCTTGGCACGATTCAACTGGCGACCTTTGCCAATCCAGGAGGCCTGAGCTCAATCGGTGGCAACCTTCTCCAGCAGACCGAGGCCTCCGGCAATCCAATCACCGATGCCCCCGGAGGATCGACTGGAATGGGAACCCTGCAGCAGGGTTATCTGGAGAACTCAAACGTCGACGTCGTCGCCGAGTTTGTACAGATGATCCTTGCGCAACGTGCTTATGAGAGTAACTCCAAGGTCATCCACGTCGCTGACGACATGTACTCCCAGATCAACGGACTGATTCGATAGGACCGAATGCTCAATCATCGTCATTTGAGGCTTACCCGTACTTCATTATTCTGGACGATTCTGATTTCTGGAATCGTTCTAAATAACACCGCGCAGGCGATGTGTTACAGCACGCCACGTTTGGCCATCAACGCAATCACCACACCCTCGCCAGCCAGTGAAACTCCAACTAACACCGGCTATAGAGTCGCAAAGATACTGGCCGATCCTATCCTAAGAGTTCGATGGGCAATTATCTCCAACTGCGCTCGCCCGGAGTGGCCTCAAGTTGTTCTATCAGTACCGGCTGGAATTTCGATTCAGTCGCAAAATGCTGAACCTTCCATCACGAAAATTGAACTTCCGGTCGTGCGTGCCGGTGAGATCGTGCGCCTTTGGAAGGATGAAGGAATTGTGCGGATCGAAGTTACTGGAGTTTCAGAAGAGAGTGGGGGAATCGGAAAGAAGATACAAGTACGTCTTTTGCGCAAAAGTAATGAAGATGAAGCGGCCTCAACAGTATTCCCCGGAATTATCAGAGGACCTTCTAACGTGGAGATGCAGCGATGAACTACTTGGATAAATTTCCTTTCGATGAAGGTGATTTAGTGAATAACCGTGTCCCAACCATGATTGCAATCACATTGCTTTTGGTACTGATCGTGCTTCCGCTTCAGGGAGAGATCCTTAACGTCCATAAGGCAACAGAACCAAAACCGAATGTAGCGGCAGCATCTCTGGCATCGTATCTGGAACGAGTGCGGACCGAAAGCTCTAACATCCAGGCAGCTCCCGGCTCGATTTGGACTGACAGCGGAAGGCTCACGCGGATGGTAACCGATGTGCGTGCGATGCGGCCGCACGACCTGATCTCAGTTGTTGTCTCGGAGAACCTTGCTGCCTCTACAGACGGGACAGTCAAAAACTCCAGAGCTTCCAATGCCAGCTCGTCCGTCTCAGCTCTGTTTGGAACACTACATGCGGGCAATGCTTTGCAAAATCTCGTCAACCAGACGTCCGCTGCCGGACTCACTGCGCAAGGCACGAGCGCAACCAATTCCAGTTTGAGCACGACCTTCGGAGGACAGGTCATTGAGGTTCTTCCGAATGGAATGCTCGTTATCGAGGCGGCGCGACAGGTTGAGTTCAGCCAACAAACGCAGACGATTGTTCTTCGCGGTTTGGTGCGACCTGAAGATATTTCCCAGCAGAACCAGGTTCTATCGACCGCTATCTCAAGCCTTGAATTGGAAGTTCGCGGGAAGGGAATCATCAATGATTACACTCATCGATCGAACCTGTTAGTTCGCCTTCTACAGAGGGTATTGATTTTCTAATCGAGGCTCTATGGTTACTGAGACACAAAAAACGAGGACGTCAAAGACGCCCGGGTTTCGGGTCTATAAGGCCGAACTTCTTATCATGTATATCTTCCTATTTACTCCTCTTATGAGAGCTTTTGCTTGGAATACCGCGAGTGCGGCGCCAAGACAGGCGCGAGTCAAGGATATATCTTCGATTGAAGGCATACGGGACAATCAACTGGTAGGGTACGGGATTGTTGTCGGTTTGCAGGGAACCGGCGATAGCCAGCAGACAAGCTTTCCGCTCCAGACGCTTGCGTCAACACTGCTCAGAATGGGAGTGAGCGTGCCCGCATCTTCCATTCGTGTACAGAATATTGCTGCGGTCTTCGTCTTGGCGACACTTCCGCCGTTCGCCCGCTCTGGAACGAAGCTGGACATTACTGTGTCATCCGCCGGAGATGCGCACAGTCTCGAAGGTGGTCTACTGCTGATGACACCGCTGTATGGAGCCGATGGCAATATTTATGCCCAGGCACAGGGATCACTCATTGTTGGCGGGTATTCGGTGGCAGCGAACAACAACGTAAGGCAGGTCAACCATCCGAACACAGCTACAGTTCCTTTCGGAGCGATCGTTGAACGCGGGGTTCCGCTGGACCTGGAAGGGAAGAGTCAGTTCTCGCTCCTGCTGAATGACGCGGACTTTCGCGGTGCTGAGGCGATGGCTTCTGCAATCAATCAGGCGCTAAAGCGTCAGGCTGCGCATGCTATCGATAGCCGCAGAATAGAGTTGACCATAAATCGCGGCGAGGATATCCCGGCTCTCCTGGCACAGGTCGAATCGATCGAAGTGCCTGTATTTCCACGTGCAAAAGTCATCGTGAACGAGCGCACTGGAACGGTTGTTATTGGAGGAACGGTCGTGTTGCAGCCGGTCTCCATTCTGCATGGCGGGTTGTCGGTCAATGTGGTGAGCGAGTTTCAGGTATCTCAACCGAACGCCTTTTCCTCTGGAGAAACTGCGCAGGTTGTACAGCAGACGCGGATTGACGCGCATGACAAGCCGGTCAATCGTATTGAGCTGAAGCAGGGAGCGACTGTAGATGACCTGGTTCGCAGCCTGCAAACAATCGGGGCATCAGCGCGGGATGTCATTTCCATTCTGCAGGCAATGAAGTCGGCCGGAGCGCTGGAAGCGGAGATCGATGTGTTATGAAGCTTAACCTGGATGTTTCAAGTCAGACACCAGTTGTGACAGATCGTCAGAAGCAGAATAGGCTCGTCGATGCCGCACGGCAGTTTGAGGCCTCGTTGCTTCAGGAGCTTCTGAAACCAATGCAACACGCTAAGGACAACTGGGGAGCTGAAGAAAAGAGCAACGACTCGTCCACAGATACTCTGAGCAGCTTCGGGACTGAGGCGGTCGCGAAGGCTATTTCTGAAGGAGGCGGTTTCGGGATAGCGAAACAGATCGTCTCCAAGGTAACCGTGGAACAGGAGCGCAGTCTCGAAAAGAAAATTTCCCAGTACTAAAGTTTGCAGGGTTTGGGTCGATAGATTGAAGTGAAGGGGAGCCTACCATGAGTTTTACAGGAATCAACAATCTGAACCCGGCGATTAACTCGATCACAACGCCTGAGGCGAAGCCTGCAACAGACGCAAATGAGTCGCGGAGCGGGATCGATTCAAACGTCGAGCCGGCAGTTCAAGTGGAACATGCCGATCGAGCCGACCTGAGTTCGGCGGGGGGGCTCGTGGCCCAGGCTCTGGAGGGCTCGGACACCCGATCCGCAAAGGTTGCGTCCTTGCAGCAGGCGATCGCGACCGGCAACTACAGTGTGTCGTCTTCCGATGTGGCGGAGAAGATCATCGAGTCTCTGCTGAAGTAAATTCCTATACTCTTGAGCGCTTCGCGCCAGAAAATATGGTGAATCAGTGGGAACAATAAGTTCGTTGATAGATATTGCCCGTCAGGCCCTCCTGGCGGATCAGGATGCTCTGAACGTTACGTCGAACAATGTTGCGAATCAAAACACGGCTGGGTACACCCGCGAGGTTGTGAGCTTTACGGCGGTGGATGCCGTGACGCTGAGTGGGAGCAGTTTCGGTGCCGGTGTTACGGCGAGTGCTACTTCGCAACGGGATCGCGTTCTTGAGCAGCGTGTGCAACAGCAGACTCAAGCTCAGACGCAGTCAGCGGCGGTCGAGTCTGCCTTACAGCAGATTCAGAACATCTTTGGCCTCAGCTCGACGGCAAGCTCTGCGACTTCGACTCCGCTAGGAAGCGCCACCGATTCGTTCTTCAGTGCGCTTTCAGCATTAACCAGCAATCCTTCGGATACAGCGACGCGGCAGAGTGTTCTTAATGCGGCGAATACTCTGGCTTCGGCCTTTAATTCGTCAGCTAGCCAAATTGCCCAGATCGCCTCCAGCCTCAATCAGCAGGCCGTCAGCGATGTTGGGCAAGTGAATTCACTCACATCTACGATAGCCGCGCTGAATACGCAGATCTCCTCTCTCGGCTCCAACGCGGACGCCGGATCGCTTGAGGACAAGAGACAGTCGGCGATTACGCAGCTTTCGAAGCTGATAGGGTTGGATCAAATTTCGACAGAGAACAACGGTATTACGCTTACGACGAGCGGGGGCGCCGTACTGGTCAGCGGTGGGAGCTCGTTTGCCGTGAGTACGACCCCGGTGGCTGGGGTGGAGCACATCCTTGCCGGTGTCGATGGGGCGGATGTGACCTCGAGCCTTACGGGCGGCGACCTGGGCGGCGTGCTGGAGGTGCGGGATCAGCAGTTGCCGAACTACCAGAGCGCACTCGACAGCCTTGCCTTTGGCATCGGGACCCAGGTGAATCAGCAGAATGCGCTAGGCCTGGAGGGTAGTGGTAATCCGGGTAGTGCGTTGTTCAACCTTTCCGCTACTTCGAGTGGCGCTGCTGCTCAGATACAGGTTGCGACCACGGATCCGAATGCGGTGGCCGCTGCTGGTCCCGGTGAGGGTTCGGCGGGAAATACGAACGCTTCGGCGCTGGCCGATCTTGCTGGCGTCAATCTCGTAGGTGGCCAGACGGTGTCCGGGTTTCTGGCGTCCTTTCTTGGCCGGATCGGCACCGATGTTTCGTCTGCGACGACGAATAACAGTGCGCAGCAGGTGACGCTTACACAGTTGACGACCCAGAGAGATTCGCTCTCCGGCGTTTCGCTGGACGAAGAGGCGGCCAATCTTACGACCTACCAGAAGGCTTATCAGGCGGCCGCTGAGGTGTTCAATATCGGCAACTCGATTCTGGCCAGCGCGATCAATCTGGGCGTTGAGACGCCCGTGAACTAAGTGGCGATGCACCCTTTCCGCATTCCAGGACTGAAGTGAGGAGCACGATTATGCGAGTCGATCCAAATTACATTACGAATCTGACGGCGTCGCTGGACCAGTCGACGGCTGAGGAGGATTCGCTTACCTCCCAGTTGTCGAGCGGGCTGCGGGTTTCTTCGCTCTCGGACGATCCGGTAGCTGCGGCGCAGAGTACGCTGCTCGCCAGCTCAATCGCGAAAGACGATACTTTTGTTCAGACTGCTTCGAACGTGTCTTCGCGCGTGCAGGTTGTGGATTCGACGCTGAGTGCGGTGGTTACGCAGGTGACTTCGGCCATCTCTACTGCGGTTGCGGGCAGCAATGGGACTCTGAATGCGGGCGATCTCGCCGGCATTGCCCAGGAGCTGAGCGGGGTTCGCGACCAGGTGCTTTCGCTGGCGAATGCGAGCTACCAGGGGCAGTATTTGTTTGGCGGCAGCCAGGGGTCCGTTCCTCCTTATACGCTTGATACGACGACCAATCCTGCAACGGCGAATTACAACGGCGATAACATCATTCAGTATGTTGAGACTCCGAGCGGGCAGAAGATTCAGGTGAACCTTCCCGGGCCTACCGTGTTTGGTTCTGCGGGTTCTGGTGTTCTGGGCGCGTTGAATCAGTTGATCTCCGATTTTTCAGGCGGGGCGTCGACCGCTACGATTACGGCGGACACCTCCGCGCTGACGACAGCGCTTGGTCAGCTTTCTTCCCATCGGACTACGCTCGACAACGCTCTCAACCGGCTTCAGTCCAGCAGTACGTATGTGCAGACCCAGAAGAGCCAGTTGACGGTGGCGCAAGCCAGCCTGGTTGGGGTTGATCCGACGGCTGTGGCGACCCAGTTGTCTCAGGCTGAGACCCAGCATCAGGCTTTACTGAGTGTCATTAATGCTCTGGGGAGTCCCGATCTCTTCAGTCTTATGAAGTGATCTTGATTTGACGGTATACCCCCTCCTGCCTGATTTTGGGTAAAGTCTTGATGATAAAAGGTTTAAGCGATGACTTGATTGTCAAAGTCTTCATAACAGATGACTTACAAGCAAAGTATTCCATCTAAAAGGTTTAGCCCCGGCCGGTATCCGCCGGGGCTCGTCTGTTTCGATCTCTATATTCATTATATGGGTTTAGAGCTAACTAAATGCCAACCGGATCTTATTGATTCGTAACTGGTTAAGTGGTTTTGGCTCTTGACACGCTGTTTTGCGGCTTAAAACTACCAAAATAAATTAGAAGCGACCATAAGCTTAATAGAATCAGCGACTTAATCGAATACTTGATTTGCCGTGACAGGGGTACTTGCTTAAGAGCAACGACGTGGCAGATCCATAGTGCTTATAGTTTTTAGTCTGTAGTGCGTAGACCATTTTTCCTCGACCCTCTTCGGAGGGTCGCCTTTTTGATATTTCCGTATCTCAGAGGCCGTGACAGGGCAGTGCATTATTTCCAGAGAGAGTCGAGCGTTAGGGCCAGATTAGACCCCGGCTCCCGCAAGTAGCGCGGAGCGCAACTTGGATCTGGGCCATACCTTATTCAAACCCCAGTCTATGAGACCAGAGACCGCTACTCCCGCGAATATCAATAAGGCTATTCTCATGCCGGCCATACTCTCATATCGTGACATGGCAGCTCAAATTCTTAGCCATCCAAAGCCGAAATTACGGCTTCTACAAAGCAGTGTGTGTCTATGAAGTAATTGGGGTAGGCTCGACGCAAGGTTCGAGAAGGTAATAATTAGACACCCACTGCATATACTTTAGTTAGGGACGGATGGAATGGGTGAAGGTTTGAGATTTTTGTGGAACGCGACACGGAGGAACAGGCTGAGACCCTGGCGGAGTCCTTATCTTCGGTGGCGGATGGAGACCTATTCGGGACAGAAGGCGGATACGTTGCGGGCGCGCGATTTCTGGAGTGTGATGTGGAGAGAGAAGAGTCAGTTTCTGCGGTTCCTGCGGTGGACGCGGGAGATCAAAGAGTACGCAAGTTCGCGACAGACACCTTAGCGACGAGCTGAGTTTGACTGGGTGGATGAGCTTTGGCTGGATGTTGTCTGCCGGAGTTTGTTTTACGTTTATTTGACAACGGGCGCGCGCACAAGTCCGGGTGTGCTGGATATGATGGTCACTATGAGCGAATGGATCAAGTTAAAGGCTAGCGATGGGCATGAGTTGAGCGCGTATGTTGCGCGTCCTGCGGGCGAGGCGATTGGCGCGCTGGTTCTGGTGCAGGAGATTTATGGGATCAACGCGCATATTCGGAGCGTTGCCGATGGGTATGCGAAGGACGGGTTTCTCGTGGTAGCGCCGGCGTTGTTTGACAGGTTTGAGCGCGGTGTGGAACTGAAGTATGAAGGTGAGGATCAGAAACGTGCGTTTGAGTTTTACCAGAAGCTGAAGCCGGATGTTTCGCTGCTGGATGTTGCAGCGGCGTATGGGTGGGTGAAGGAGGCCGGGAAGGGAATCGGGGTAATTGGGTTCTGCTATGGCGGACTGATCAGCTGGTTGACGGCGACGCGCGGGGAGAATCTGAAGATGCAGCCTTCGTGTTGTGTCGGCTACTATGCGGGTGGGGTTGGTTCGGTGGCGAAGGAAGAGCCGAGCTGTCCGGTGATGCTGCACTTTGGGGCGAAGGACGACCATATCGGTAAGGATCAGATTGATGCGGTGCGTGCGGCTCATCCTGAGGTGGAGATTTTTATTTATGAGGGCGCGGCACATGCGTTTAATCGCGATGCGGATCCAGCGCACTATAACGCTGCGGCGGCAAAGCTGGCGAGAGAGCGCAGTCTCGCGTTTCTGAAGAGCCACATTGCCTGAACCTGAGTTGGCGTAAATGTTTGAGGGATTTGGGGTCTGCTCGTTTGCCGGGTTTGGCTTGCGATGGTATCCTTAGAAAGACACTAAGAGTGGACTAGAAGAATCAGGAGCAGATAAAAGCTGTGTTGGCATCCGCTAAAAAGACAGACATTATTCAAAAGTTTCGCACGCACGACTCCGACACCGGGAGTCCTGAGGTACAGATCGCGATTTTGAGCGAGCGCATCGGCGAGTTGACGGAGCACTTCAAAGAGCACAAGAAGGATCACGGTTCTCGCCGCGGCCTTTTGATGCTGGTAAGCAAGCGGCGTCGTTTGCTGGATTACCTGAAGAGGTGCGATGCAGACCGGTACCGTGAGGTCATCGGCAAACTCGGAATCCGCAAGTAACCGCATTTCTCCCGGAGAAACCGTTCAAACTATGGAAGTGCACACGGCCTGCTCTATGTCGGCTGCAACGTTCGTGCAAGGTCCTACAAGACCTTGCCGCGGAGGTTGTGGACGATGAAAGAGGATGGCGTTGTCTCCGCGGTTTGTGACTCGGATGAGTGCATGACCCCAAACGATATTGATGAGCGCAGTTCTCTGGCGGCCAAGTAGCTGCATAGAGAACTGTGCTTTTTTCGCGCCCGTCAGGCGGAAGACGCGAATAAAAAAGCTTAATCGAAGATAAAGAGAGAAGAGAGAAAAGAGGCAACATGAAACAGGACGTGACAGTAGAGCTTGCCGGCGGCAAGCAAATTAAATTTGAGACGGGGCGCATGGCCAAGCAGGCCTCGGGCGCAGCACTGACGACGAGTGGCGACAATGCAATTCTGGCAACGGCTGTGGCTTCGCCGGATCCGAAAGAGGGGATCGATTTCTTTCCGCTGACGGTGGAGTATCGCGAGTTCACCTATGCTGGCGGACGCATTCCGGGCGGGTTTATCAAACGCGAGGGAAGGCCGAGCGAGAAAGAGATTTTGACGAGCCGTCAGATCGACCGGCCTATCCGGCCGCTGTTTCCGGAGACGTTCCGGAACGAGACGCAGGTGGTTGCGTTTGTCTATTCGGCGGACAAGGAAAATGATCCGGATGTGCTGGGCATCAACGGCGCGAGCTGCGCGCTGGCTCTGAGCGATATTCCGTTCCATGGACCGGTTGGGGCGGTGCGAATCGGGATCGTGGATGATCAGTTTGTTGTGAATCCCACGTACGCCGAGCGCGCGAAGAGCACGCTGAACATCATGGTCGTCGGCACGAAGGACGGCATTGTGATGATCGAGTCGGGTGCGAAGGAGATTTCGGAAGAGCGAGTTGTCGATGCGATCGAATTCGCCCATGAACAGATCAAGAAGATCTGTGCGGCGATCGAAGACCTTGTCAGCCGGGCCGGCAAGACGAAGCGGATCGTAAGCGCGGTTGAGACTGACAACGAATATTTGAATGCGTTGAAGGCGAAGATTGGTTCGCAACTTAGGGATGCCCTTGATACGCAGAAGCATCCGAAGTTCGAGAGCTATGCGCTGGTGAAGGCGATCAAGGATGAGTTGAAGAAGGATCTGCCTGAGGGTGATGCAGACGCAGCGAAGAAGCTGAGCAAGTATTATGAGTTGCTTCGCGAGAATATTTTCCGTGAGCAGGTGCTGAATGAGCGGATTCGTCCGGATCATCGGGCGTTCGACAAGATTCGGGATGTGACGATTGAGGTTGGCGTGCTGCCCCGAGTGCATGGGTCGGCTTTGTTTACCCGTGGCGAGACGCAGGCGCTGGTAAGTGCGACTCTGGGAACGACTGACGACGCTCAGCGGATGGAGAGTTACGAGGGTGAGCAGAAGCGAACCTTCATGTTGCACTATAACTTTCCTCCATTTTCCGTTGGTGAAGTTGGACGTATGACCGGTGTTGGCAGGCGCGAGATTGGCCACGGTGCGCTGGCTTCGCGGGCAATCGAGGCGGTTTTGCCGGGAGAGGCCGAGTCGCCTTACACGCTGCGTGTGGTATCGGACATTCTGGAGTCGAATGGATCGTCTTCGATGGCTACGGTCTGCGGCGCTTCACTGGCGTTGATGCAGGCGGGCATTCCGATCAAGGGATCGGTTGCAGGTGTGGCGATGGGCCTGGTGAAGGAGGGCGAAAACTACGCCATTCTGACGGACATTGCAGGCGCGGAAGATCACTACGGCGATATGGACTTCAAAGTTGCCGGTACGCGGAAGGGAATTACCGCGCTGCAGATGGACATCAAGATCATGGGAATCACTCCGCAGATTATGCGGGAGGCTCTCGCGCAGGCGAAGCAGGGGCGAATCTTCCTGCTCGATACGATGGATGGAGTGATTGCGAGTGCGAGCCAGGAGAAGTCGCAGTTTGCGCCACGCATTCATACGCTGCAGATTCCAACGGACAAGATTCGCGATCTGATCGGGCCGGGAGGCAAGGTGATTCGCGGAATCATCGATGCGACGGGCGTGAAGATCGACGTGGATGATACGGGACGCGTGAATGTAGCTTCGAGCGATGCCGACGGGCTTGCGCGGGCGATCCAGATGATCAGCGATCTGACGGCGGTGCCCGAGGTTGGCAAGACTTATCTGGGCAAGGTTGTCCGGCTTGCTGAGTTCGGTGCTTTTGTTGAGATCTTCCCGGGGACGGATGGATTGCTGCATGTCTCCGAGATCGCGGAGCATCGGGTGAAGGAGGTCAAGGATGAGCTTCGTGAAGGCGATCAGATTCTCGTGAAGGTGCTTGCCATCGAAGGAAACCGGATTAAGCTTTCGAGGAAGGCGGTTTTGCGTGAGCAGCGCGCGAAGCTGGGCTTGCCTGAACCGGGACAGATCGGGACGGATGGCGGACGCCCGGAGACGAGTGCTCCTGCGGCTCTCGACAATGCTTCCAATGATGTCGAAGAGAATGGCGAGGACTTCGACGATGATGGCGATGAGCCCTCGGAGGAGCCGAACTTCAACCGTGCGGATGGCGTTCCGGTTGTTGCGGCTGGCGGCGGTGGTCAAAGACCGAACGGGCCTGGCGGGCAGAAACGTCCGGGCGGAAGGCGTCGCCGGGGCGGCCGGAAACCGGGTACCGGCGGTGGCGGTCAAGGTGGCGGCAATCGCTAGAATTACATTCATGCTTTCTTCAAGGGCTGCGCGTTTGCGTGGCCCTTGTGGCTTTTGGGCCGAAGAGATTCACGATGCCGGGAGCCGTTGCGTCGCGTTGATGTTGTTTCTTGCCGGTCTGACGGTTTGTCTTGCGTTGAATGGGGTGGCGCAGGAGGTGGTTCCGCAGAAGATCTCGGATGGCGTGTGGTTTCTGGTGGGGGACTCAAGCAAGGGGTATAGCAACACCGCCGTGATCGAGATGAAGAGTTATCTGATCGTTGTGGATGCGAATTATCCGGGGCGCGCGAAGGAGTTGTTGCAGATTACAAAGGGGCTTTCGAAGAAACCGGTGCGGTATGTCTTCGATACGCATGCGCACGGTGACCACTCATACGGCAACTCGGTATGGACTGCGGCAGGGGCGACGACGATTGCGTTTCGCGGAGTGGTGAATGAGATGAATCGCTGGGAGCCGACGCGATGGCAGGCTGCGGTGGCGAAGCGAGAGGATGTTCGCGCGCTGGGCGAGAGCGATGTACAGCGGCCGAGGAAGATTCTTGATGGCGATTCGTTTGTGTTGAAGGATCGTGAGCGCGAGGTGCAGTTTCTTTTTCTGGGATGGGGACATACTCCGGGTGACGGATATGTGTGGCTGCCGAAGGAACGGATTCTTTGCACTGGCGACGCCGCTGTGAATGGGCCGAGGAACAAGCTGCTCGATGCGAATATCGCGAATTGGCCAGAGGTGCTCGACAAGGCTTTGGCGTTGAAGCCTATGCATGTTCTTCCTGGTCATGGTGAGGCGGGTGGACCTGAGATTCTGACGGGGCAGCAGAGATTTCTTCGGGACCTTTATCGTGAAGTGAAATTACAGGTTGACGATGGGAGACGACCTGAGGAGATGCACATCAAGTTGCCTGAGAGTGACAACAACTGGGTTCCGCGGCCCGAAGGATTGCAGCAGGATATTGAGACGGTGTATCTGGAGTTGGTCTCGCATGCTCCGGCTGGCTCAGTGCCTCATGTCTGGAAGTGATTGTCCGTGCGCTTTCTGCAGAGTATTCGTTGGGGGCGGTTCGTCTGAAGAGGGTGCAGGATGAGATCGCCCCCTGAACTTTCTTCCTTTCGATGTTGACTGGATGTTTTTTTTGACGATGCGACAGATCCACTGGATTGCTTTTGCGTTGCTATGCGCCTTGTCGGGAACGTCGTGGGCGATCCGCGACGCAGCGAGTGATGGTCTGCCATCACTGGAGCGGCAAGGAATTCTTTTTGGCGCGATTGGGTTGATGGCGGCTTTATTTGCTGGCCGCAGGGCATGGGTGCGTTCAGGAAGAGGATGGTATGCGCGAGTGAGTGCTGCGGCTGTTGGACTTTTTGGAGTGCCGACAGTGATTGCAGAGTATTCACGGGAGTATGTGGCTGGAAATGTACGTGGTGCGCTGTATGCGATGGTTCCAGTAGTGGTGGTGCTCGCGATTGCTGCCGGTAGCGAGAGCGAAGAACGCGGTGCGCGAAGGTTTCTTGTGCCAGCGTTGGCAGGAGTTGGTGGGTTGTTGCTGCTTCTACCGCTGAGTTTCTCGAGGTCATTGAGTGCGTGGGTGATGTTGGCTGTGATTTGCACGGCAGTGATTCTGGCGGGAGTTGTGAGTTTGTGGTTGTATCGGCTGCTCCCTGAAGGGGGTTTAGCCGTGGAATTCGCCGTGGTTGGGTTTGCAAATGCGGCGTTTCTGTTGGCTTGGAGCGCGGTGCATGAAGATATAGTTTGGCAATGGAACGGGTTGGCTTCGCTAGTATCTGTGTCGTCTTTGGTAGATGCGGCTGAGGTGTTGCTGATCGTGTGGCTGCTGAGAGTGATGCCGCCTGTACGGTTTGCTGCGCGCTACTTGCTGATTCCGCTGATTACTGTAGCGGAAGGGCTCGTCGTGCTGCGGCCTGAATTGACGGTGAGAATGATCCTGGGGACGGTTCTGCTGGCAGCTGGTGCTTCGGTGCTCTTGTTCTTCGATGCGCAGGATGACGAGGCGCCGCTGTCGCTTCGCTGATACTTTGCGGCGAGCGTTTTAGCGGGTTACACTGCGTTGAATGGCTGCTTCGATGTACATCGTGGTTGAGGGCGAGGACCCCGGGTACGATATTTTCGTGAATGGGCGCTCACTGGCTCGGCATGAGGATGCGTTGGAGAGACTGGCGCTTCGGCTTGAGGTGAAGCCGCTGATCGAGTTTTTTTCTGCAGATGAAAATTCAATGTCACTGCTGATTGAAGAAGGTGCGGGGAATCAGGAGCTGATCAGGCGGCTGCCTCCCCCGCAGTGGTACTCGCCGCGAGGATGGGCTGAGGACGGTGAGGGCGCTGCTGATGGCGTTGGAGGAGGATCCGCTGCAGTTGGGGACGGAAGGGGAGCAGGTGCTCTCGGAACTACTGGAGTATGCGCATGTGCTGGAGAAGACGCTGGAGCGGAAGATGCGCTGGCATCTGGCAGTAAGCTGGCGGTGACTCCAGGTGATCACTCCGTTGTCGCTGACAACAGAATAGACTGCTACATCCATCCTGGTTATCTAAGGGAAAAATAGGTAGTGGGTCAGTTTGACCAAAGAGTACCTCAGCGGCTGAAGCCGCAGCTATATTTCAGCGTTGTTTACGGCACCCATTCGACTTCGCTCAAGGCAGGCTCTGAAGCCGTGCCCTTAAGCAAGACTTTGAAACTGACCCATTACCGAAAAATGGCCCTCGCACAAAATATGAGAGCCATTTTGATTTTGGGGCTGGTGAGGGTTATTCGACGTCGCTGACCTTGCCGGCCTTGAAGGTGATCTTCATGTCTTTGTAGACGTAGATCTTCTTGGTTCCGAGGTCGATGATGCGGGTTGGTTGTCCCATGCTCGCGGTGACTTGATCGACGGTCTGTCCGAGGGCAATGGTGGTAGGCGCTGCAGCTGGAGCTGCTGGCGCAGGTATCGCTGCCGGTGGCGGCGGAGCGGAGGCAGCCGTCGTATCCGATGGGCCGGAGACGGGAGTTGCACTGGCGACTTCCTGTTCGGCCTGATCGGCAGCCTGATTCTGTTGTGCGATTTCGGCGGAGGCAGTCTGGTCAGGCGGAGGAGCACCTACCGTAAAGGCTGCCTGAACCGGTGCGGCCTGAGCGGATGGGGGTGCAGGAGGAAGGCCACCTTTGCCCTGTTTGGATTGCAGATCGCCCATGCCAGCATCGATGGTCTCGCGCATATGGTTCTGCATGTCCTGCAGATCATTAAAGGCAATGGTGACGTGGTCGGCCTTGGCGCATTCTTTGCCGCCTTTGCTGGCGAGCACGACTGCAGTTGCTCCTTCGGCGTCAGCTGGGGGTGCCTGTGCGACTTCCACGATGTCTCCCTGACTGATGGGGCATTCGGCTCCTGCGGTATCTACCAGGTCGAGATCAGCGCCAGCGATGAAGACGTGGGGCTGGCCATCGCTCAACATGCGGGCGATGCTGCTGGAGGCTGGGTCGATGTCTTGTTTCTGGGCGTTTGCGGCCGCTTCGGAGTTCTCGAGAGCAATCTGGCGTTGAACCTCATCGGCGACCATCTTCTTGATGTCAGGGGTGAGGACCGGCTGTGCATTGGCGGCTGCAACGGCATTGGCATTGGCCGCAGCGGCAGCATTCGCGTTGGCTACCTGCACGGCATAGGCGGCCTGGAGGCTGGTGGCGATGAGGTAGTCGGTGAGCCAGAAGGCTGCGCTGGGATAGACAGGATAAGGTGCGAAATAGGCGCCATAGTAGCCGTACCAGGGTGCTGCGCCCCATCCCCAAGAGTAGACGATTGGAGCTGCCCAGGGATTGTAGGCCCATCCATAGAAGCCGACAGGATAGTAGCGGACGGGCGCGTACACGTCCATGTAGACGCCGTGATAGGCGTAGCGATTGTAGTAGCGGTCATAGTAGCGGCCGTGGTCGTAGTAGGTGCGATGGCCGTACTCTCGTCCGTGGTAGTTGTAGGGATGCTGAACGTAGCCGCGGCCGCCACGCTCGGCGAAGACACGGGAGTGGTCGCCGCGCTCGACTGCGATGCGACGATTGCCGTTGAGATTGTGATGGATGTCCATGCCGCGGCGCGAGTCGTGAATATCGGCGCGAGAGCCATTGGCGCGGGTACGAACTACGCTGCCGTTGGCGGTGTGGACCTCATGGCTTCCGACCGGAGTGCGTCCTACGGGGCCACCGGCGTGCGAGACAGTGGTGGTGTGCGTGGTCGATGTGACGGAATGACCGCCTGGACCAACTGTCGTCGTACGGGAAGTGGTTGTGCTTGTCGTGCGACCACCGGCAGTCATCGTATGGGCTCCGGTGGTGGTTGTGGTGTGGCTGGCAGTGGTAGTCGTAGGGTGATTCGCAGTGGTAGTAGTCGTAGCGTGATTGGCTGTGGTGGTCGTGGTGTGCGCGCCTGCGGTTGATGTGGTGTGGGTTGCGCTGGATGCTCCGCCAGAAGGATGGGCGGCGGGGGCCGCAGCGTGGGCCGCGGGAGCGGCGGGCTTAGCTGCGGGAGTGGAAGGTTTGGTTTGAGCCTGTACTGTGACTGAGAGAGC
This sequence comes from uncultured Acidobacteriaceae bacterium, assembly GCA_963770055.1. Lineage (GTDB taxonomy): Bacteria > Acidobacteriota > Terriglobia > Terriglobales > Acidobacteriaceae > Edaphobacter. Next base: position 291,398 of record CAVYOC010000006.1, on the reverse strand, counting down.
GAGAGAAGCCGAGATGGTCAGGGCAGCAAGAGGCAGAAGTGAGAGAGGTTTGATGTGAAGGGATGAGAGGAACACGGACGTTCTCCTTGGATGATGCTTCGACTTATAGTGCGCGGCAGCCTCGAACGTAACAGAGTTACTGGATGTCAGTGACCTTGTTATTGACAAAGGTCACCTTCATATCGGGGTAGTAATCAATCTCCTTAGTGCCCAGCTTGACGACTTTTGTAGGCTGCCCGAAGTTTGCGATGACCTCTTCTTTGGTCTGCTTCAGAGCAATGGTCTTAGGCGCGGCTGGCACTGCGTCGGCCGGCGGTGGCGGAGGAGCGATCGGCGCCATTGCGGGGGGCGGAGCAGCTGCAGCGGCCGGAGCGCCTGTTGGTGCGGCAGCAGGTGCGGGCTGATTCCCGCCTCCCTTGCCACCCTTGTTGTCAGCGGCTGCTGCGTCGTCGGAATCAACCTTGAGTACTTCGCCTACGTTGGCGTCGGCGGCCTCTGGTGTGGGCAAGGCAGCTTTGTTGAAGGGAAACTTCAATGTCGCGTAGTAGCGGTTGTCTCCGATGGGATCGCTGAGGAGTTCGAAGACGACGCCGTCGTCATGGGTCGTAATTTTGGTGACCCAGAATTTTTCGCCGGCGACGAAGGTTCGGGTCTGAACGTTTGTGGTTGTGTGAGAGACCAGACCGCCGAAGCCGGGCATCTTGGCAACCTTCCATAGACCTTGCGAGATCTTACCGTCGCGGTAGGTGTTGGAAGCTGCGCTGCTGGTCGACGTGGCGCTCATGAGCAACCCGTCTTTTTTCAGGACAAGAACGGCTCCCGGCGTGACGATATCGTTTTTGTCGGCTGTCGCTTTGCTGACGGCGAAGTCTGATTCAAGTTTTTGCTGGATGCTTGCGGGAGTCGTTGTTTGCGCGATGAGGGTGAAGGCGGGGAATAGCAGAGCAGCGACAAGGCAGCGTGAGGCATTACAACGAAGCGGGATCATGGCATCCTTCTCAGCGATGAATCTATGTAAAGCAGGGCCTGACTGCGGTGAGTGCGGAGAAGAATAGCACCGTTGGGTGAGGGCTGCAATGAGTTTCAGAACGGGTAAGTGAAATTTGCGGCGGTTTAGAGGGGTAACGCGATCGGACTCGTCCGTGTGCCGGCGAAGTACAAGATTCTACTTTGTTGAAAGGTACCTGCCCCAAAGTAACTGTTACTAACCGCGTGCACATCGTAAGGAGACGATTCGATGAGGAGGTTGCCTGATAGGCCCCGGGGCTTAGGTCCAACGGTAGGTAGTGCAAGGGCGTTTATTGGCTGAAAGGTTTGAGCGGTGTCGTTGGTACGAATGCTGTCGGGGTCCTTCGACTGCGGTTGGCGCAAAAGCTCGCCAACCTCCGCTCAGGATGACAGAGTATTGGGTAGAGGGCAGAGAGCGTTGGGGCATGATCCGGCAATTATTGGTTCGTCTTTTCGTGGGCGGTGATGAACTTCCAGCCCCATTGCTCGGCGAGGTCTTTGAAGTTGGGGTTCTGGGTGCGGATTAGATTTAGCTTCTTTTCTCGGCGCCAGCCTTTTAGTTGTTTCTCTCTTGCTATGGATTCGAAGATGCTTTCGTGGGCTTCGTAGTAGAGGAGGCGGGTGCAACCGTGCTCTTTTGAAAAGCCTTCGAAGGTGCCGTTTTTGTGTTGTTGGACGCGGATGTAGATATCGCTGGTTACGCCGATGTAGAGTGTGCCGGTTTGGCTGCCCATGATGTAGGTGTAGCCGGGTTTCATGGGTGTTCCTTTTGAGCTCTGTGATTAAAAGGGTTTGAAGGTTGTGGTGAGTATAGATTATTGGGGTTCTTCGACTGCGCTCAGGATGACGGAGTATGTGGGGTTTGGAGAAAGACAAGAACAACGGCGTTATTGGTTGAACGGTTCGAGTGGTTTTGGTGATGTTGGCAGCTTCGGGGTTCTTCGACTCCGCTGCGCTCCGCTCAGGATGACGGAGTATGGGTCGGTCGGAGAAGGACAAAAGCGGTGTCAACTACGAAGGCGTCGAAAACGGGATAGCGTTAGCTGAAGAGAAATTCTTTGGTGCGAAGTTCTTTTACTGTGTCGCGTAGCTTGGCGGCTTTTTCGAACTCGAATTTCTTGGCGGCTTCGCGCATGTCGGATTCGAGTTTGCCGATGTAGGTGTCGAGTTCCTGCTGCGTGGCGAAGTCGGGCATGCCTTCGGCTTCGTCGGTGAGGTCGGCGTAGTCGGCCTTGAGGATTCCGGCGAGCGTCATGTCGGTGGGGCGGATGATGGATTGCGGAGTGATGCCGTTTTCTTCGTTGTAGGCTTCCTGAATTTCGCGGCGGCGGTTGGTTTCGTCGATGGCTCGCTGCATAGAGTCGGTCATCTTGTCGGCGTAGAGGATGGCGCGGCCTTCGAGGTGACGGGCGGCTCGGCCGATGGTCTGGATGAGCGAGCCCTGAGAGCGGAGGAAGCCTTCTTTGTCGGCGTCGAGGATGGCTACGAGTGAGACTTCGGGGAGGTCGAGGCCTTCGCGCAGGAGGTTGATGCCGATGAGGACGTCGTACTCGCCTTTGCGGAGGTCGCGGAGGAGCTTGATGCGCTCGAGAGTTTCGATCTCGGAGTGCATGTAGCGGCAGCGGACGCCTACCTCGGTGTAGTAGCCGGCGAGGTCTTCGGACATGCGTTTGGTGAGCGTGGTGACGAGGACGCGCTGGTTTTTTTGCGCTCGGTCGCGAATCTCGGCGAGCAGGTCGTCGATCTGACCTTTGACGGGGCGGATCTCGACGACGGGGTCGATGAGGCCGGTGGGGCGGATGATTTGTTCGACGACGACACCTGCGGATTTGGTGAGTTCGTAGGGGCCGGGCGTGGCGGAGACGTAGATGATCTGGCCGGTGCGCGATTCGAACTCTTCGAAGCGGAGCGGACGGTTGTCGATGGCGCGAGGGCAGGCGGAAGCCGTAGTCGATGAGGTTTTGCTTGCGGGAGCGGTCGCCGTGCCACATGCCGTGGAGCTGCGGGACGGTGACGTGGGACTCGTCGATGAAGATGAGATAGTCGCGGGGGAAGTAGTCGAGTAGAGTGGGCGGAGGTTCGCCGGGGAGACGACCGGAGAAGTGGCGGGAGTAGTTTTCGATGCCGTGGCAGTAGCCGACGGACTTGATCATCTCGAGGTCGAAGCGGGTGCGCTGGTGGATGCGCTGCGACTCGACGAGGCGGCCTTCTTTTTCGAGCTGGGCCTCCCACTCGAAGAGCTCGGAGAGGATGGAATCGATGGCGGAGTTTTTGCGCTCGGGCTGCACGACGTAGTGCGACTTCGGGTAGATGGGTAGGCGAGAGTACTTCTGCTTGACGGAGCCGAAGAGTGGGTCGATCTGCGAGAGCGAGTCGATCTCGTCGCCGAAGAGCTCGATGCGGTAGGCGTTCTCGTCGTAGGTGGGGTAGACCTCGATGATGTCGCCGCGGACGCGAAAGGTTCCGCGGCGGAAGTCGACGTCGTTGCGATCGTAGAGGATCTCGACCAGGCGGCGGGTGATGTCTTCGCGCTTGATGCGCTGGCCTTTTTCGAGCAGGAGCAGCATGCCGTAGTAGGCTTCAGGCGAGCCGAGGCCGTAGATGCAGGAGACGGAAGAGACGATGATGGCATCGCGCCGTTCGAAGAGGGAACGGGTGGCGGAGAGGCGGAGTTTGTCGAGTTCTTCGTTGATGGTGGCTTCCTTTTCGATGAAGAGGTCGCCGGAGGGGATGTAGGCTTCGGGCTGGTAGTAGTCGTAGTAGGAGACGAAGTATTCGACGGCGTTGTGGGGAAAGAACTGTTTGAACTCGTGGTAGAGCTGGGCGGCGAGGGTCTTGTTGTGCGCGAGGATGAGCGCGGGGCGCTTGAGGTTTTCGATGATCTTCGCCATGGTGAAGGTCTTGCCGGAGCCGGTGACGCCGAGCAGGACCTGATCTTTTTCGCCGGCATTGAGGCCGGAGACGAGTTCGCCGATAGCGCGGGGCTGGTCTCCCTGCGGCTTGTAGGTGGTCGTAAGCTGGAAGTCCATGTTTGAGATAAAGGCAGGCAATAGGGAATAGGGAGTAGGGAGTAGCAAACCTAAAATGCGGGGGGCTCTACTACGGCGGCAGGTGCGCCGCCTCCGGTCGGGATGACGATCTTTTTGCAAGGAGGTAGTGAGTGAGTACAGGAGTGGAGTTGTGGTTGGTGCGCCACGGAGAGACAGAGTGGAGTTTGAGATGGGAGACACACCAGCCGGACGGATCATTCCGCTGACAGAGACACGGGCGGGAACGGGCGGAGGAGCTGCGGGAGTATCTGAAAGGCGACGAAGTTTGACGCGGTGTTTGTGAGTCCGATGCAGACGGGCGCGGGAGACGTGCGCGATTGCCGGGTTTGGAGATCGGGCGAAGGTGGTTGATGGGCTTGAAGGAGTGGGACTACGGGATTTATGAAGGGAAGACGACGAAGCGCAGATTCGGGCGGAGATTCCGGGCTGGTCGGTGTGGAAGAACGAGATTGTTGACGGAGAGACAGTGGAGCATGTAGGGGAACGGGCGGATGGAGTGATCGCACGGGCTTTGGCGGTGGCTCCGGATGGCGGTAAGGTGGCTCTGTTCGCGCATGCGCATATTCTGCGTATTCTGGCGGCGCGATGGCTTGGGCTGGACGCGACGGGCGGGGCCTGTTTGCGCTAGGGACGGGAAGCGTGAGCGTACTGGGGTGGGAGCGGGAGACGCGGGTGATTGCGAGTTGGAACCGGGAGTTTTCTTAGAGACTGAGACTTGTCAATATGTTCTGGTTGCAGACCCATTCCGATGAAGCGTGCGGTGAGGTATCGAAAGGCAGGGAAGCCAGTGACGATGCGGAAGGCGAGCGGAGGAGTAAATGGACCCTCTCCGCGGAGTACGCGATTGAGGAGACGATGAGCGAAGACCTGGAATCGCTGAGTGTTGCGAACGGCGGCTTCGCGGTAGTGCTGGACTCTTTCAAGATCATGCACGGTGGCGGAGCCGGAGATGAGGGCTTCGGTGAGTATGTTGGCGGTGGCGACCGCGTCCTGAAGCGCGATATTGATGCCGATGCCGCCGACGGGAGACATGGCGTGGGCGGCGTCTCCGATGCAGAGCAGGCCGGGGAGTGACCACTGCGTGAGACGGTTGACCTGAACGGTGAGCAGCTTGACCTTGTCCCATGAGTCGATCTCGGCGATGCGGTCGGCGAGGAAGGGAACGATGCGTGCGATGTTTTGCTGGAAGGCTTCGAGGCCTTGCTGCTGGATTTGCGGGAAGGTGTCTTTGGCGATGATGTAGCCGACCTGGAAGTAGTCGACGCGGTTGATGAGGACGATGAGGCGGCCATAGTTGATGTAACCAAGGCCATTTTCCGGGTCGTTTGGTTGGCGAGCGAGGCGAAACCAGAGGACGTCGATGGGGACGCCGTCGTCGACCAGAGGGAGATGGGCGGCGGCGCGGGAGATGGCGTGGCGGCCGTCGCAGCCGACGGTGAGGGTTGCGGGAATTTCGACGGGGCCGTCGGGGGTGTTGGCGCGGACCCCGGTGATGGTGCCGTCAGGTTGTCTGGATGAGGCCTGTGGCCTCCCAACCCATGCGGAGATGTGAAGGTGGGAAAGCTGCGAGGCTTCGGAGGCGAGGAAGTTGAGGAAGTCCCACTGCGGCATGAGGGCGACGAACTTGGCGTGGGTGGGGAGATGGGAGAGATCGGCCATGGTGAAGATGTCGGTCGCCGATGTAGCCGGAGAGCTCGACTGATCTCGGAGTGGCGGATGGTGAGGAAGTTTGTCGAGGAGGCCGAGCTCGTACAGGAGTTCGAGGGTGGAGGGATGAATGGTGTCGCCGCGGAAGTCGCGGAAGAAGTCGTTGTGCTTTTCGAGGACGGTGACGTCGATGCCCGGGCGGGCGAGCAGGAAGCCGAGCATGATGCCTGCAGGACCTCCGCCGATGATGCAGCAGGTGGTTTCGAGTGGGTTGCTTGGGGCTGGCATCCTGGAGACGAGCGTAACAAGGTGGTGTCGGTGCGTCAAAAGAGATTCGCTGATCGGTGAGGAATTGGGACAGCGACGTGCTAGATTCAACGCATCCTTAATTCTGGAGATTACGATGCGTGTCCGGCCTGTCTTTGTTTGCGTGCCTACTTCGTCGGCGGATTTTTTCTGTGGGCCCAGAGCAGTTCCAGCTCGCGTCCGATGAAGAGAAGGGGAAGGCGTGGTGGGCTCATGTGCAGTACCTGGCGGACGACTCGATGAATGGACGGCTGACGGGGAGTGAAGACTATCTGAAGGCAGCGGCGTATGTGGTGGATCAGTTCAAGTCATTCGGGTTGGCAGCCGGCGGGAGTGAATGGGGCTTATTATCAGCCGGTGAAATTTGATGTGCAGCGGGTGCTGGCGAATAAGTCGTCGATGAGTCTGGTCGTCGATGGCAAGGATGTTCCGCTGGTGCTGGGCACGGACGCCATTCTGGGGTCGCGGTCGGCGCAGGCGGGGAAGGTGGATGCTCCGCTGGTGTTTATCGGTTATGGACTGCATCTGCCGGAGTCGAAGTATGACGACTTCGACTCGGCGGAGGTGCCGTGGGCTCAGTTGAAGGGCAAGGTTGTGGTCTACATCAATGGCGGGCCTGCGGATCTGCCGGGACCGCTGAAGTCGTATGCGCGGACGGCTCCGTTTGCGAGGGCGCTGCGCGATGCGGGTGCCGTTGGTGCGATCTCGATTCCTACGCCGAAGTCGATGGACTTTGGATGGCAGCGCGTGGCGAGCGGAGCGTCGCAGCCGGGGATGCGGCTGGCGGTGACTCCCGATGCGGATGCGGTGGCGGCGGCGGCATCCTGCGCTGGCGGACGAGCACGGCGCGATGTTTTCGGCGACGTTCAATCCGGCTCGAGGCGGAGAAGCTGTTTGCCGGGACGGGACATACGTTTGCCGAGTTGCTGGCGCTGGCCGATGCGCAGAAGCCGCTGCCACGGTTTGCGCTGGGTAAGAGTGTGAGGGCGACGGTGGTGGGTGAGCACTTCGCAGTGGAGTCGCCGAATATTGTGGCGAAGTTGAAGGGATCGGACCCGAAGCTGGCAGAGGGAGTACATCGTTGTGTCGGCGCATCTCGATCATCTGGGCGTTGGCGCGCCGATCAACGGTAAGACGATTTATAACGGCGCGATGGACGATGCTTCGGGTGTTGCGACCGTGCTGGAGACGGCGAAAACGTTTGGCGAGTCGAAGGTGCGGCCGAAGCGGTCGATGTCTGTTTGTGATCTTCACGGCCGAGGAGAAGGGGCTGCTGGGGTCGCGATACTTTGCGGGGCATCCGACGGTGCCGGAGGGCTCGATCGCGGCGGATCTGAATCTGGATATGTTCATGCCGATCTTTGCGCTGAAGAAGCTGCATGTGCAGGGACTGGAGCAGTCGACGCTGGCGTGCTGATGCGAAGAAGGTGGGTGAGGCGCATCATATCGTGATTGCGGGTGATCCGGAGCCGGATCAGGAATTCGTTTATCAGGACGGATCAGTACAGTTTTGTGCAGGCGGGGATTCCGGCGCTGGCGATGAAGTTCGGCTGGGAGGCGGGGTCGCCAGAGTACAAGGCCTGGCGCGCGTGGCTGGCGGAGCGGTATCACTCGACGGATGACGATCTTTCGCAGCCGGTGGATCTGGCGGCCGCGGCGCAGTTCAACGCTTTCTTTGCCGATCTGGCGCGGACCGTGGCGGATGATCCGGCGACGACCGCATTATCTGGATTCGAGTTTCTTCAAGCGGTTTGAGCGGTAGTAAGCTCTCAGTTGTCCGTTCTCAGTTCTCAGGATTCCGGGTGGATGTTGAGGATTTGAAGCCAGTCTGCTGCGCTGTGGGCGAGGTAGTCGGGCGGAGCTTCGGCGAGGGAGTGGGGTTTGAGGCCGAAGGTGCATCCGATGCTGCGAGCGCCGCAGTTGCGTGCCGTGAGGATGTCCGTGTCCGTGTCGCCGATCATGATGGTTTCGGCTGACGTGATGGGGCGGCCGGCGATGGTGGTGGCTTCTGCGATGAGGGTTTCGAGGCCGTGTGGGTCGGGCTTTTTGGTGTGGAAGCTGTTGCCGCCGTAGTTCTGGAAGAAGAAAGGGGTAAGGCCGAAGTAGTTGCAGATGTCGCGAGACGGGTTGACGGGTTTGTTGGTCAGGACAGCCATGAGGATCTCGGGATGGGCGGCGCGGATGGAAGTGATGGTTTCGAGGACTCCCGGGTAGAGGAGGGTGTAGTCGAACTTGTGGATGCGGTAATAGTCGAGAAAGAATGTAAGCGCTTCGGTTACGTATTCTTCGTCATGGATATCGCCTTCAGGATCGCCAAAGGCCCGGCGGATGAGGAGAGAGGCTCCATCGCCAATGTAGCTGGAGATAACGGCTTCAGGGAGTTCGGGTTTGCCGAAGTGCGTGAGAGTGGCATTGACGGAGTTGCAGAGATCGATGCGGGAGTCGATGAGCGTGCCGTCCAGGTCGAAGACAAGGAGGCGGGCAGGTAATTCAAGGTCCATTTTGTAAGGGTAATTGATTCGGGTGTAAGCTTTTTGGCAACGGAGGAACGCCATGTGCAAACTATTAGCTGAAGAGTGGAACCGACGGCAGTTTGTTGCGGGGCTGAGCGCAGCCGGATTAGTGGGAGGTATGGGATGGAGCGGCAGATCGGCATTCGCACAGAGCGGAATGACGGGCGAAGGGGCACTGCGCGAGTTGGCGGCCGGCAATGAGAGATATGCTGCCGGGAAGATTACTTCATTCGCGGACGATCTGGAGATCCTGAAGGCGAAGACAGTGAGTTCGCAACAGCCCTTTGCGGCAGTGCTGTCTTGTGCGGATTCTCGAGTGCCGGTTGAGATCATCTTCGATCAGAGCATCAACCATATCTTTGTGTGCAGAGTTGCCGGAAATGTGGTGACGCCAGAGATTATGGCGAGTATGGAGTATGGCGTCGCGGTGCTGGGAGTAAAGGCGATTCTGGTGTTGGGACATTCGAACTGTGGAGCGATCAGTGCGGCGGTTGCAGGCAAAGAGGTACCAGGGCAGATCAGCGTTTTGTATCAGCACCTGATGCCGGGGATTCGAGATGCGAAGGGAGATGTTGCGCATGCAGTGAGACTGAACGCCGGCTTTCAAGCGAGGCTACTACAAGAGACTTCAACTGTGATTGCGAAGGCGGTAAAGGAGAACGGCGTGAAGGTTGCAGCGGGGGTCTATGACCTTGGTACGGGTCGAGTGACGAGCCTCAGCTAGCGCGAGTGATGGCAAAAAAAGTCGGTGGCCGAAGGTTGGCCACCGACTGCGTGTTTTTTTTTGGGTGAGATTACTTGACCTGAATGTCGCCGGAGCCGGTGCCTACTTTGATTGTGGGACCTCCGCCGTTGACGACCCCGCTGACGTGATGGCGGTTGAGGCTGCCCTGCATGGTGATTGGCTGCGAGACACTGATGGTGCCGGAGCCGGTGTCGGCGTCGAGGTTGAAGTGGGCGTTGCCTACGATAAGACGGACGGAGCCGCTGCCAGTGGAGAGCTTCCAATCTGTGGTGGGCTGGCCCTGGGCTTCGATGTTGCCGCTGCCGGTGCCGGCTTTGAGGCCTCCAGCGAGACCCTGGAGGCGGATGCTGCCGCTGCCGGTTTCGGCTTTGACGTCTCCGGGACCGTTCTGCTGAAGTTCAATGTCTCCGCTGCCGGTGCCAAGTATTGTGGTGCCTTCGACACCGTGTACGTGGACCGAGCCTGAGCCGCTCTGGGCCTTGACGTTCGCTCCCACGTCCTGAATCTCGATATCACCGCTTCCGGTGCTGGCGCCGAGGGAGGAGTTTTTGGGGAGGGTGATGTCGTAGTCGATGGTGATGTTGCGGTAGAGATCGTTGCTATGGCGTTCGCCTATGGTGATGTCGTTTCCGCTTTGAACGATTGGCGGGTTAGAGACGATCTGCTGGATGCGACTATCGACATCGCTGCCACCACTCATCCATCCGTGGCCCGCGCGGACATGAGCCACGATGTGAACCTGGCTGCCCGATCCGGGATGAAGCTTGATATAGCCGGAGCCTGTGGAGACGGAGACGTTAGGGGATCCGCTGACGTTGAGGGTGCGGTCGAAGTTGCTGTCGGCGAAGACTGTGGCGGCGAGGACGAGAGTGGAGGCTGCGGTAGCGAGGATTTTGATAGTCATGATATTTCCTTTTCGTCGACTCTGATGGCTGCGTTTAAGTACTGGCCTAAGTTATTGCTGAAGGATAACGGTGTCACCGGATTTCAGGCCGGCGAGGACCTCAGTTTTGGTGCCGTTGGAGATGCCGGCTTTGATGTCAATCTTACGGCGACCATTTTTTCCCTTGGCGTCAGGGACTTCAACTGAGGCGTTGCGATCTTTGTCATAGAGCACAGCCTGTTCGGGAACGGCGAGGACGTTCTTGTGTTCTTCGAGGAGAATCTCGGCGTTCGCGGTCATGTTGGCCTTGAGCTCGCCGCCGGGGTTGTCGATCGAGACGCGAACCTCGAAGGTGGTGACGTTATCTTTTTCGACGCCCAGTGGGGCTATCTTAGTTACCTTGCCCTGGAAAGTTTTGTCCTTGAACGACTCGACTTTGATACGTGCTGACTGGCCGAGGTAGACCTTGCCGATGTCGGATTCGTCGACCTTGCCCTGAACGTAGACCTGGGTGGTGTCGCCGATGGTCATAACGAGGGTTGCGGTGGAGCCGAGGACGAGGATGGAACTGACTGCGTCGCCGATCTCGACATCGCGGGAGAGGATGGTGCCGTCCATTGGCGAGGTGATGGTGGTGTAACTGAGCTGCTCTTCGAGTTGTTTGAGCGAGGCTTGAGCCTGAGCGACCTGCGCCTCGGCCTGACGGAGCTTGGAGCTGTCGACACTGATTTGCGAGACGGCCTTGTCGCGGGTGTTGGCGGCGGCGAGGTATTTCTGTTGCGCGTCGTCGAGGGATTGCTGGGAAACGACTCCCTGTTTGGACATCTGAAGATTGCGCTCGTAGGTGTTCTTGTACATCGGGAGGTCAGGGGCTTCGGCGTTGACCCTGTCGTACTGGATGGAGGCGGCGGCGGCGCGGGCGTTCGATTCGGCTGCGGCAAGCTGAGCCTTCTGAGCGGCTACCTGATCGAGAATCTCCTGCTGATCGAGCTGGGCGAGGACTTGTCCCGTCTTGACCTGTGCGTTGATGTCGGTGTCGAGGCGGGTGACGATGCCGGAGGCTTTGGATTTGACCTCAACCTTGGTGATGGGCTGGACCTTGCCGGTGGCGACGACGGAACGGGCGATGTCGCCGAGTTCGGCTTTGCCAAGCTGGGAGGGCTCGAATTTGGTTGTGTTGCCGCGTGCGGTGACCGCAATGCCGAGAGCAACAACCACGACGAGGGCGATGAGGCCCGTCCAGAGCCAGACTTTTCGTTTGTTCTTACGCTGTGTAGCCAAAGGGTGCTCCCATAAAGATGGTTCTGGTTAGGTGAGTCGTCTCGGAGTGTGGTTACGCACGAAAGTGCTGCGCAGTTCCCTAGACGGGGGAGAAAAGTTGCCGCAAACGTTCGGCGGTGTTGCCGGGTCCTATTTTGGACTCTGGAGGCAGCCTGAAGGAATAGCAACTTTGGGGAGTGTCCAACGATGATTCCAGAACAATTTTACGCGTATTTGCGCAGAACGCCCAGTACTTTGCCCTGGATGCTGACACTGGCGGCGGGGGCGTAGATGGGGGACATTTCGGTGTTGGAGGGCTGGAGGCGCACCATGCTGCCCTCGCGGTAAAAGCGCTTGAGGGTAGCGTCGGAGCCGTCGATGAGAGCGACGATGATCTCACCTTCGCGTGCGGTGCGTGTGCGCTCGACCAGAACGTAGTCGCCGGAGACGATGTGCTCGTCGCGCATGGAGTCGCCGCGAACTTCGAGGGCGAAGACTTCGCGGTTGCCGATGATGTCTGACAGGGAGATGCTCTCGGCGGTTTCGATGGCCTCGACGGGCTGTCCGGCTGCGATGCGACCCATGAGGGGCAGGCGGTCACCGCCTTTTTTGCTGCTGCGGGCGGGGAGCACATCGATGGAACGGCTGCGATTGTGGGCGCGCTGGAGGAGGCCCTTGTTCTGCAGGTTGGTGACGTGCTTGTGCACGGTGGCGAGAGAGCTGAGGCCCAGTCCTGTGGCGATCTCCTCGTAGGAGGGGGAGTAGCCGTTCTTCTGCGTGAAGCTGGAGAGGAAGTCGATGACCTCCTTTTGCCGTCTCGTAATTGCCATGCGGATGATTGTAGCGAATAAAAGGCGAATTGCAAGTCCTTTAATCAAATCGGCGGATTTCTGCTAACTGAGTTGATTCTGGCTTTTGCCTGGGCTGATGGTCTGTTTAGGAATTCCGTTTGGTATGTGAGTTGTGCGTGCCGCTCAAACGCTGCATCGTCGGTTCGTGGCATAAAGTCTCTGCAAAACATCTTCCTGCTTACCTTGATGAAATGACGTTCCGATTCAACAACCGTGATAATCCTTTTCTGTTTCGCGATACGATGCTCAAACTAATTGAAGCTCCCGTGTTGGAGTACAAGAAACTCACTTCTGATAGCGGCTTAGTATTTCCCTTCAGCATGTTGTCGTCCTCCATCGGAACAGGGATGCCTAAGTATAGTTTGACGGGAAAAAATTACTAAAATGTCCTGGGGTTTGCTCCCGAAGGGAAACAGGTACCGTCCGACGTTCGGATTCGCCCACCACCTGCAGGCTAGCGGAATCCCCCATGATTACTGCAACTCTACCGGACATTGATTGACAATACTAGATATGATACCGACCCCCGCAGGCAGAGAATTTACCTCAAAATAACGCACGTCAAAGTCGTCGCCGTGGTCATCCCCATAGTAAATTTTTGCCGCTATTACAATTTCCGCAAGATTGAGGGGCCTGGATTTGAAGAGTGCATCTGTAGGTCTGGAGACTGAACGGCGTCTTTCTTCTGGACTTCTCCGGTGGCCATGAATATTCTTCGCTCCCTCGTTTTCTAATGTAAAGACCCCTGGCAACGTCTGCCCTTTTCGGTTATGAGTCATCCGTGATTGAGCCTCATATTTCAATCGGATATGTCTTGACGGATTGAACCGAAATCGTGGGTGAACAACATCATAGATAGTTCTCACCGGGAGACGCTGTGCTCTTGTTCCTGGCGGCTTTGGTCGCAGGAAAGAAACACAAGATGCCCAACTGTCACCAGCGTCAACTGCGAAGTCAGCGCGAATGAAATCTTTGGTTTAGTAAATTTAGCCCTAATCTCAGCGCTAGCATAAATCAAGGATGATTCCGCTTAGAGCAAGAAACGTCCACCCAAGCCATTTGACGTCAGGCCAAAGGATATCGTCCAATGCCAATTAGAGCCAATATGAGCCCCGTAATTCCGATTCGGCGATCAAGCCCAAGTTCGCATAGATCGCAATAATCTCATCGGCAACCACCTTGCGTCACGTTATAATCCTCGCCCTTTAATCAAATCAGCGGATTTCTGCTAACTGAGTTGATTCTGGCTTTTGCCTGGGCTGATGTTCTGCTAAGGAATTCCGTTTGGTATGTGAGTTGTGCGTGCCGGCGAAAAATTCCCATTTTGAAATTAGGGTGCGCAAATTCTTGCGAAGAGTTATTGTCAACCGGCGCGCGATGAACCAAGGTAATTGCATAGCAGCCGAACAGTAACGTGACCGGCGAAGTGAAGCACTGAGTTTACCTGGGGGATTTGGATGCGAGTTCTGGTTGTTGAAGATGATTCTGCGCTTGGGTTGTTTCTAGAGAAGGGATTGAAGCTGGAAGGACATGAGGTGACGTGGGTGGGGGATGGGGAGGCTGCGCTGGCTCATGCGGCGGAGCATCATCCGGACCTGATTGTGCTGGACCTGAGTCTGCAATGGGGATGCCCAGTGCTGACGACGGAGGGATTTTCTCCCGAGACCATGGCTCTGGTAGTGCCGAGGGTCTTCGTCGAGAGATTTGGGATACTCCCTCTTCGGGTCGCAGGGTCGAGGATCTTGTATCTCGGGTTTGCGGATCAACTGGACGCTTCTGCGGCTTTTGTGACCGAGCAGATCTCGGGATTGAAGGTTGAGAGCGGTGTTGTGGAGCGTTCGCAATTCGAGGCTGCAAGAGAACAACTGCTTACCTGCGAAGGAGTGGAGCAGAAAGTGGAAACCATCAGGGATCCTGATACGATGGCCGCGAGAATAACAGCGATTCTGGAACAAAAACAGCCACTCGCGTCCCGTCTTATCAGATTGCACCAATACTATTGGCTGAGACTGTGGCTTGAGCGCGGCGCTTTTGGGAGGGTGGGGAACCTGCCTTCAAGCGGGGAAGATGTGATGGACTACCTGTTTACCGTGGGCGCACCTACGTAAACCCTAGGATTATCCGGGAATTATTAGGGGAAAGTCGCTGCTGATTTTCGAGCGAATCCTGGCTTTATCTGGGAGCTATGGCGGAGGGTGGAGACAGCTCAGGACCAGCTACGGTCGGGCTAACCAAAGCTGAGTCCTGTGCGGGGCCGAGACCGAGTTTGATGATGGCGCGAGAGTCAGGGATCAGCTTAGTCTGCCAGCCATTGTCTTCCTGGAACTTCTGCATGGCTGCTTCTGTGCGGGCGTCCCAATGGCCGGAAGCTTCACCGGAGAGGTAGCCTGATTTGATCAAAGATGCCTGGATCTGAGTTGCGCGCGTGTCATCGATTCCTCTCTGACCAGCGGGCTTTGATTTTGAGCGTTTGTTGAACAGCTTTGGAGAGGTGGGACCCCGACGAGCATGGGTAAACGCCGAGCACGGCATCGCGACGGTTAGTAGGAGAGCCGAGCTTAGAACTGCTTTACCGAGTTGCATCATGCATATTACCTTGGGCCGAGTATTGAACAAATCCAGAGGTCTAACCAAGAATGATGTGGGTAGAGTACCCCGAGAGTAATGATTGTGCAACAAAAAGGTCTGCCTCTTTTGCTACATCTTTCGTTGGGGACTTTGGCCAGAATGCTGGCCTTTTTGCTGCAAGGAGAGACAAAAAGGCGAAGATGCCGTCTCCTTGCAGCGCCTATTGAAAACTATGGGAGCGTCCCGCCAATGTAGCTTACGTTTTTCTGGGTTGGGCTCTGAATCACAAAGACAACGTCATCCTTGGACTTGAGGGTAGAGACGATAGAGCGGTAGCTGGCCTCGTCGGTTACGGGTTTGCGGTTGATGGCAGTAATGATCGCGGTCTTGCCAAGGCCGATCTCATCGGCGAAGGAGCCGGGGCGAACGCTGGTAACAATCACGCCACCTTTGATGCCGCTCTTTGCCGCGAGCGAAGGCGGGATGGCAGCGACGGTGATGCCGAGCTTGCCTTCGCCTGCGTCGGCTTCCGTCGGTGCGGAAGGTTCATCCTGCTGACCAGTGATGTCAGCGTAAGTCTTGGCGCGGTCGCCGATGACGACGTTGGCGGTGTTTTGCTTGCCTTCACGCAGGTAGCCGATTTTGACTGTTGAACCGACGTGGCGTGCTGAGATGTCGTTCACGAGATCGTCGCCGTCTTTGAGGTTGCGTCCATCGATCGAGACGAGGACGTCGCCGACCTGAATTCCAGCCTTCGACGCGCCTCCGTTCGGGTGTCACGGTACCGACGATTACACCGTTAGTGAAACCGTAGACGCGGCCGACTGCTGAGGATTGGGCGGTCTGGAACGTAATGCCGATGGAACCGCGAACGACTTTGTGTTCGGGGCCGATGAGCATGTTGTAGATGTTGGCGATGATGTTGGACGGCATCGCGAAGCCGACACCCTGAGAGCCCATGGACTGGGTGTAGATGGCGGTGTTCATGCCGACGACCTGACCGGCCATATCGACCAGCGGACCGCCTGAGTTGCCGGGATTAATGGCGGCATCGGTCTGGATGAAGCGCTGGAACTGCGTCTGAGAGACGCCGTTTGCACTGGGTTCGTCAATGCTGCGATTCTTCGCTGAGATGATGCCGGCGGTTACGGTCTTTGATAGCGAGAAAGGGCTGCCGATCGCGAGAACCCAGTCTCCAACCTGCGCGCCGTCGGAGTTGCCGAGTTTGATGGTGGGCAGAGGTTCTTTGGTGTCGATCTTGATGACAGCGATATCGGTGTCCTTGTCGACTCCGATGACGGTGGCTGCACGGCCTGGATCGCCGATATCGTCGGGATCACTGGAAAGCTTGACGTAGATCTTGTCGGCTTTATCGACGACGTGGTTGTTGGTGATGATGTAGCCGCGAGAATCGACGATGAAGCCCGAGCCGAGTGCACGGCGCTCGCCGTTGCCGTCACCGTCATCGCCACCCTGCCCGCCAAAGAAGCGATTGAAGAAGTCCTGCATATCGCCGGGAGTCTGCTCGTCGTCACCGTCCGGATTGCTGGGAAGAGCGCGCTGACCGCCGCGTTTGCGCTTGTTGGCGGAGGGCTTGGGCAGTTCCTCGGTGTTGATGTTTACGACGGCAGGCCCGACCTGCTTTACGATCTGGGAAAACCCGTTCGAGAGAGAGACAGGGGACGGAACGACGAGTGGTCTTGCATCGGAGGAGTCAACCCTTGCCTGCTCTTTGCCGCTGACACTGTGGGTAAGGACCGAGCCGGCAAGAATGCCGACCGAAAGGGTGGCGAGAAGGACAAAGGTCGTCGTAAGACGATGGCTGCGAATGCGTTGGGACAAAGTCGGAGCTGTGTTATTCGTGGTGTCCATTAGTTGATCCTAGCCTCATTGTGGAGCGTTGCGATGCGCCGAACTGGGTGCACGGCATGAACCTTAAGTATAGTCGCTGTCTTCTATTGCCGCACGGTTCAAAGGGGCGGCTCACCCTCCTATTTAGACGTGAATTGCAGGCAAAAGTCTTGGCTGTCTTCAATCGGGATGCATGGGCAGTGGGGCTGCGGCTGAAAGAAGTTCGGTGGAGGCGATGCCGGCGAGGATGAGGGTGGCACCGAGTAGGGAACGGCTGCCCAGATGTTCGTGCAGGACGAGGAAGGAGGTGAGGCAGGCGAAGACAGGTTCGAGGGTGAGGAGGATGGCGGTGTGGGTGGGTGGGAGATGTTGCTGGGCCCAGCTCTGGATGGTGAAGGCGGCGGCGGTGGCGAGGAGGCTGGTGACCGCGAGGGCGATGATGAGGCGAGGGGTGACGGTAGAGTGAGGTGTGCCGCCGATTGGCAGGGTGATGGCCATGATGAGTGCGGCTACGCCGATCTGGAGGGTGGCGAGTTGGGCGGTGGGGACTTGATGCGAGGTGTGGGCGAGGCAGAGGAGATGTCCGGCGAAGGCGATCGCGCAGGCGAGGGTGAGGAGATCGCCGAGGCCGATGCTGATGAAGAGGTTCTGGAAGGAGGTTTCGGGCGGGGTGGTGAGAAGGAGCAGGCCGGAGAAGGCGAGAAGGGCTCCGATGGCGGTGGTCCAACGCGGCGGCGGCGTGTTGGCCGAGCGCAGTGCGGGAATGAGGGTGAAGAGAGGGACGAAGACGACGACGAGGCCGGTGATGAAGGCGGATTTTGCTGGGGTTGTGAGGGCGAGTCCGGCGGTTTGGAATTGGTAGCCGGCTGCGAGGAAGAGGCCGACGATGATGCCTGCGAGGAGAGCGCGGCGTCTGATGTGGCGGAACTGGCGATGATTGATGATGGCGAGTGCGACGAACGCCAGCGTCATGCGAAGAAGGTTGAAGAGAAGAGGTGAGGCGTCCTGGAGCGCGTCTTTGACGAGGACGAAGGTGGTGCCCCAGACGAAGACGACTGCCAGAAGCAGGATGTGGGCGAGTGCGGACGGGCTGAGGCGTTTGAGCAACTACTTCTGCGCTCCGGATTTTGCGGTGTAGACGGTTTCGCCGTTGACGACGGTGCGCAGGACTTTGGTGTGGAGGAGTTGCTGCGGCGAGGCGGTGGTGATGTCGCGGTCGAGGACGATCGAGGTCGGCGAGGTAGCCGGGCTCGAGGCGGCCTTTTACTTTTTCGCGGAATTCGCCGAAGGCGGAGGCCTGGGTGTAGGCGTAGATCGCTTCGTTGAGGGTGATTTTTTCCTGCGGCTGGAAGGTCTGGGTGCCGGCTTCGTTCTGGCGGGTGACGGCGGAGTAGAGGCCGCGGAAGGGATTGATGAGTTCGACGGGGTAGTCGGTGCCGAAGGCGAGGACGACGTTGTGGTCGAGGAAGCTCTTCCAGGCGTAGGCGTACTTGATGCGCTCGGGGCCGAGGCGGTCGGTGGCCCACTTCATGTCGGTGAGGAGATGGGACGGTTGCATGGAGGCGATGACGCCTTCTTTTTCGAAGCGGTCGAAGTCGTCCGGGAAGAAGGACCTGGGCGTGTTCTACGCGGAAGCGGAGGGCGGCGGGGGGTGGGATGGCTCCGACTCGGCTTTGGTGACGATGTAGGCGTCCGGGCCGTGTGCGGGCGGCGGAGGCGGGAAGTTGGCGACCTGGTCGGCTACTCCGAAGGCGTTGAGGGCCATCTGCGTTGGCGCGGTCGCCGATGGCGTGGAAGCCGAGCTGGAAGCCTGCCATGGCGCGTTCGGCGGCCATCTGGTTGAGCTTGTCCTGGTGGTAGCGGGGGAGGCCGGAGTTGCCGGGGTCGTCGGAGTAGGGCTCGTCCATGGCGGCGGTGCGGGAGCCGAGGGAGCCGTCCATGTAGCCCTTGAGCTGGGTGAGATGGAGGCGGAGGTCGTCGCTGGGGTGGCTGGCGCGGCGCTGCTTGAGGACCTCGACGGGCCGGTTGAAGTCCATCCACTCGGCTATGCGGATGGGGAGTTTGTTGGTGTGCTCGAGTTCCTCGAGGGCGAGGAAGTCGTCCCAGTCGGAGTTGTCCTGCACGGTGGTGACTCCGTTGGCGACGATGTCGGCGATCGCTACGGTGAGGGCCTGGCGACGCTCCTCGAGGGTTGGCGGCGGAATTTTGCTGCAGACGAGGCGTTGGCGGCGGCTTCGCGGAGGATGCCGGTGGGGTTGCCGGAGGCGTCGCGGTCGATCTTGGCGCCGGCGGGGTCGGGGGTGGCGGCGGTGATGTTGGCGGCGGCGAGAGCGGCGGAGTTGGCGACGGACATGTGTCCGTCGACGCGGCGGAGGAGGGCGGGATGGCCGGCGGTGACCTGCGTCGAGGTCGGTGCGGGAGGGGAGTTTGTCGTCGGCCCAGAGGGTGTGGTCCCATCCTCCACCTTCGATCCATGTGCCGGGTTTGGCGGTGGCGACGTAGGTGCGGATGCGCTGCTGCATCTCGGCGAGGGAGTGGACGCCGACGAGGTTGACGGAGAGCTTTTGGCGGCCGGCTTCGCCGATGTGGGTGTGGGCGTCGTTGAAGCCGGGCATCGCGAAGGCGCCGTTCAGGTCGATGACCTTGGTCTTGGGGCCTTTGAGTTTGAGGACTGTCGGCGTCGGTGCCTGCGGCGCTGAATTTTTCCGTTGGCGATGGCGATCGCGGTGACTTTGGCGGGAGTGGCGGAGGGGTCGTCTGGGCGGAGGTGGGTTCCGGTGAGGATGTTGCCGTGGACGAAGATGGTGTCCGGTGTCTGGGCCTGCGCTGAGCCGCCGCAGCGAGGATGAAGGGAAGGAAGTGAGGGATTTCACGAGGTGCGAGTTTATCAGGAGTTTGGGTGTGCTCATCCCCGTGTGCCTGATTTTGTGCAAAGTCTTCGAACGACAGGGACTTAGGTTTGGACTTTGGCGGCAAAGTCTTGATTCTAAAGAGTGACGGCTTGGGTAAAGTCTTGATTTGAGATGAGAAAGAGCGGATTGGGGTAGAGCTGGCTCTCGATTTTCGGGGCCTGATTTAATTGTAGCGGGTTGGAGGGGTGATTTCGCCACGTGGGATGTCGGTTTGGTTTGTATGGGTTTACGGTGGTTTTGGGGCTTGACATGCGGTTTTTGGGCTGTTTTTGATGAAAAAAATCGGCAGGGTTGAATGTGAGAGCGAAAAGCGACGGCAAAAGGCAAAAGCAGGTTCCTCCGCTTCGCTACGGAATGACAAGAATAAAAAATGTGGAATGGCAATATAAAAAAGTGAGGATTGACAAGGCAAGATGCGGAGTGAAAAAGGCAAAAAAGGAATAGCGTTTGGGTTGATATCAGCGGTTCGTATCAGGGGTGAGGGATGGTGGTGGTTTGGAGGGTGTCGAGGAGGGTTAGGAGGATGCGGCGGAGGGCGGTTTCGCGGTCGGTGGGGTCGTACCACTCCTGGAGGGTGTGGATGCCGCCGCCTGTGCCTCCTGCGCCGATGGCGATGGCGGGGACGCCGCGGGAGAGGGGGATGTTGGCGTCGGTGGAGCCGAGGCGGGGTTCGGTGCGGAGGGTGAGGTGACGGTCTACGGCGCGGAGGGTGTGGAGGAGAGGTGAGTCGTCGGGGAGAGCGGCGGCGGGGCGATTTCCGATGGTTTCGATGTGGAGTTTTGGTGGTGGGTTGGGTTCTTGTGGAGGTGGTGACGATCGCTTCGAAGATCTGATGGACTGCGGTGGCGGTGGAGATGAGGCAGGCCGGGTCGGTGGAGCGGATGTCGAGGAGTGCGGTGGCGGACTCGGGGATGGAGTTGATGGAGGTGCCGCCGGAGATGTGGCCGACGTTGATGGTGGTGAGCGGGTTCGGTGGGGAGTTCGAGAGCGGCGATGTGGGTGAGGGCCTGGCTGAGGAGAAGGATGGGGTTGTGGGTGCCGGCGTCGGTCCAGGAGTGACCGCCGGGGCCGGTGATGGTGACGCGGAAGCGAAGGCTGCCGAGGGCTCGGGTGACGACGGCGGAGTTGCCGCTGCCTTCGAGCGCGATGGCGGCGGCGATGCGGTTGCGGTAGGGGCCGCGTTCGAAGAGGTGACGCATGCCGCGGAGGTCGCCTTCGCCTTCTTCGCCCTACGTTGGCGGCGAAGAGGATGGGGATGGGCGGGGTGATGTTGGCGTGGCGAAGAGCGGCCGCGATGGCGAGGAGGCCGGTGAGGCCGGCGGCGTTGTCGCAGATGCCGGGGGCGTGGATGCGCGGGCTGTCCTTTGTCTTCGATGGGTTCGATGGGGGTGTCGGCGGGGAAGACGGTGTCGAGGTGGGCGGAGAGGAGAACGACAGGGAGTAGGGAATAGGGAGTAGGGAGTAGAGGGCCTTCGGTCGAGATGACGCCTTCTGAGAGGGGCGGGCCTCGGGGCTAGTTCGGCGAGGACGTTGCCGGCTTCGTCGTGGTGGACGTTGGTGAGGCCTAGTTGTTGGAAGCGGTCGAGGAACCAGGCGGCGCGGGCGGATTCGCCGAAGGGTGGTGCGGGGATGCGGACGATTTCGAGTTGCCACCGGCGGAGTTGCGGTTGATGGAGGTGCAGCCAGTGGAAGGCGCGGTGAACTGCAGTGAGAGTTGCCAGATGAGAGATGCGTCGTTGGGTGGAGGCTGTGGACATGACGGGGTCTGGTTCTACTTTACGTGTTGAGATTGTTTGGGTGGCGAGAGCGGTCGTCCCGTTCGGCTACGCTTAGAGTTCGATAACCCGACGATGGGCAAAGTTGGTGGTAGAGAAGCGGATTCCTCCACTGCGGCGGCAAGTGCGCCGCCTTCGATCGGAATGGCGACTTTTAGTGTGCCTGTGTGACCAGGAAGAGTGCGATTATTTGTATTCGACTTCGACAAGGAAGAGGCCGCGGGCTGGGGCAGTGAATCCTGCGGCGGAGCGATTCCGGGCGGCCAGGATCTCGGGAATGTCGTCGGGGGAGCGGCGTTTGGAGGCGCACTCGACGAAGGTTCCGACCAGGTTGCGGACCATGTGGTGGAGGAAGCCGGAGCCGGTGACTCGGTAGATGACGAGATCGCTTTCGCGATGCCACGTGGAGTCGTGGATGGTGCGGGTGTTTGAGGTCGGTGCAGGGGAGTGCGGTGGTCGAGAAGCGGGTTCCTCCACTACGGCGGCAAGTGCGCCGCCTCCGGTCGGAATGACAACATTTTCATCCGATAGAACCTCTTCATCCGGTGGAATCTCTTTATCCGAGCGGACAGAATTATTGTCTGAGGGTTTTTGTTCCGAGTTGCGGGCGGTGAGGTCTGGGTCGGTTGCGGCGAAGGAGGTGAAGTCGTGGGTGCCGAGGATGTGGGTGGCGGCTTGTTGAAGGGCTTCGAAGTTGAGGTGGTGACGGGCGGGCCAGACGAAGGGTGCAAGGAAGGGTGAGCAGAGGATGCCGCGAGGGAGGATGCGGTACTCGTAGGTTTTGCGGAGGGCGCTGCGGCGGGCGTGAAAGGATTCGGGGACTTCTTCGACGGAGAGAATGCGGATGCTGGGTGGAAGCGCGTTGTTGAGGGCTCGATGGAGATTGGGGGCAGGGATGGCGGTTTCGAGGGAGAAGCTGGCTACCTGGCCGAGGGCGTGGACTCCGGTGTCGGTGCGGCCTGAGCCTTGAGGAAGGATGGTTTCGCCGGTGATGCGATGGATCGCCCGAGCGAGTGTGCCCTGGACGGTAGGGAGGTGGGGTTGGATCTGCCAGCCGTTGTAGGGTGTTCCGTCGTAGGTGAGGGTGAGCTTCCAGTGCATGAGAGCGATGAGGCTTGAGCTGTGAGCTATGTTGATATTGCACTAATTACGAATATGGTTGAAAGCCGGTTTTGTGATTGGATTGTTTCGCGGCGCGGCTGAAGCTGTGGTCATACAAACACGACAAGATTTGAAGATTTTCATCCCACCCTTTCACATGATGCCGCGAAAGGATGGGGCACCCGAACGGAATCGCTTCTTTAATTCTTTGTCATGAAGGCGGTGACGTCGTCGTGGGATATGGCTTCTTTGGCGTAGGTGAAGGTGCCCTTTTCTTTGACTTCGCTGGCGGCACGGAGGAAGCCTCCGAGTGCGGCTCGGGCGAAGGATCCGCCTACGCTGATGCGTTTGACTCCGATGTCGGCGAGTTGTTTGACGGAGAAGGTTGCGCTGCCGAATCCCATAAGGACGTTGACTGGTTTGGGAACGGCGGCACAGACCTCGCGGATGTCGTCGAGGGTGGAGAGGCCGGGGGCGTAGAGGACGTCGGCTCCGGCTTCTGCGAAGGCCTGGAGACGCTGGATGGTGTCTTTGAGATTGGGACGGTCGTAGAGATAGTTTTCGGCGCGGGCGGTGAGGAGAAATTGGTGGGTCTGAGCGGCTTCGACGGCTGCTTCGATGCGCTCGACTGCGAGTTGGAGGTCGTAGATCGGGGAGTCGGGGTCGCCGGTGGCGTCTTCGATGGATCCTCCGGCGAGGCCGATGGTGGTCGCGAGACGGATGGTGGCCGCGCACATCTCGGGTGAGGGGCCGAAGCCGTTTTGTAGATCGGCGGAGACGGGGAGGGCGGTGGCTTCGACGATCTCTTTTGCGTTGGCGAGGATTCCGTCGCGTGTGAGTTGTTCGGGGGAGTCGGTGTGGCCGATGGAAAAGGCGTATCCGGCGCTTGTGGTGGCGAGGGCTTCGAAGCCGAGAGCGGCGAGGATCTTTGCGGAGCCGGCGTTCCAGGGATTGGGGAGGACGAAGGCGCCGGGACGTTCGTGGAGCGCTTTGAGGGCTTCGTATTTTTGTTCGCGGGTCACTTGGCGATTTTCTCCTTCTGGATTTGAAGCAGTTATTTCGCGGAGGCGATGCGGAGAGCCGGAGTTTCGATCAGCGGTGGCGTTTGAAGACTACTAGTGTTGTGGCGAAGAGTCCGCCTGCGGTGAGGGTGAGGAGGAGGATGGCGTGACGGTAGGCTCGCTGGGTTGCGGGGGGAGTGGCGGCGGTGTTGTCGAGGCATTGGGTGCAGCCCTGAGCGTGAAGGGGTGGGGCTGCGGCTGTCATCGCAATTAGTAAGAGAATGAGATGAAGCAGGCTAAAACTTTGTCGAAGTAGTTTTGACTGTCCTGGTTGAGAAGCGGGTTTCTCCACTCCCCCTCGACTGCGCTCGGGGTCCGGTCGAAATGACAACATTGTGGAACGAGGATGAGCCTGGAGACTCATTGGAAGAAGGCAAGCAGGGCGAACAGGAAGAGCCAGAGGAGGCTCATGGCGTGCCAGTACCAGGCGACGCCGTCGACGAGAATCTGACGGGCTTCGAGCTGGCGGGAGACGTAGAGTCCAATGAAAGCGGCAGCAAGTGCGGCGATGCCGACGAAGAGATGGACGGCGTGAACTCCGGTGATGAGGTAGAAGAAGTGGCTGCTCTGATTGGTTTTGAAGAAGACGTGCTGGGCGGCGAGTTTGCGCCACGCCATCCATTGACCGGCGAGGAAGACGAGGCCGAGAGCGATGGTGGCGGAGAGCCAGGGAAGAGTGCGGCGTGTGATTGGCTTTCCGAGGCCGAGCCACTCGTCCATGACGTCGTTTTCGCGGAACATCTGGCGGCGGGCGAACTCCATGGTGACTGTGCTGAAGAGAAGGACGGCGGTGTTGAGCCAGAGGATGCGGGGGATGACGGTGGGGACCCACTCGTTGACGTAGTGGTTGTAGGCGTTGATGTGACCGGTGGATTGATTGACGAAGAAGGTGCTGACGATGGCGACGAAGAACATGAGATCGCTGGCGAGAGCGAAGAAGATGCCGAGGCGGTAGCGACGGAGGCGCTCGTAAGGGCCGCGTCGGCCGTGAGAGCGCTCGTTCCAGTTGTCGCCATCGCCTCCTCCGCCGGTACGCTTGTCAGTTGGCGGACGACGGCCTGAACCGTTGTCGTGGTCTTCGAGTCGGCGCTTTTCGCTCCTGATCGGTCTTATTCGGGCGTGATGGTGGCTGGCATGGTGGCTTCCCTCATGGAATCGACGCTTACGGACAGATTACTCCGGTTTTGTGTCTGCGCGTCTTCGACTGATGACCTCGCGATGCTGTCTGGCGCCCACTGAGGGAGGAATGAGTCCCCGGACCGGTGGTCGGTACTGGCATGGTGGACGGTGAACGGTGATTCTGGTATATCAGATGCTGGCGAGTGGGGTAAATGGATTCATGGCGGGGTGCCATTCGAGTGTCGTGGCTTGCCAGGCGTTTAGACGTTGCGAGGGGGTCCCTTGCGGAGGCTTCGGACGAGGTTTATCGAGGAAGAGGAATTGGGCGGAGGCGAGGAAGATGGCCGCGTAGGTGATGAACCGGTTGAGGGGGATGGTTTGGGCGAGGAGATGGCCGGGAGGGCTGAGTGAGCCGCCGGGGCCGGGAATGCCGGTGAGCTGGGAGTAGTGGCGGGGTTCTCCGGCGAGGCCGGTGAGGTGCATGGGGAGAAAGACGGCGTAGGCTCCGAGGAGGGTGAGCCAGAAGTGCCAGCGGCCGAGGGGTTCGGACATGAGGCGGCCGGGTGCGTTGCGGGGGCGGTGATGAGGGGGAACCAGTAGTAGGTGGCGGCGAAGAGGGCGAAGACTCCGGCCATCGCCATGATGAGGTGGAAGTGGGCGACGACGAAGACGGTGTTGTGGAGGTATTCATCCAGAATTGGCTGGGCGAGGATGGGGCCGGTGAGGCCTCCGGTGATGAAGAGAGAGACGAAGCCGAGGGTGAAGAGCATGGCTGTGGTGTATTGCGGCTTCGAGCGCCAGACGGTGGCGAGCCAGCTGAGGACTTTGGCGGAGGCGGGGAGGGCGATGGCCATCGTGGAGATGGAGAAGGCAGAGCTGGCGAAGGGGTTGAGGCCGGCGACGAACATGTGATGTCCCCAGAGAAGGATGCCGAGGAAGCCGATGAGGAGGGTGGTGGTGATCATGGTGCGGTAGGCGAAGACTTTGCGGTGGCTAGAAGTTGGCGAGGAGCATGGAGGTGAGGCCCATGCCGGGGAGGATGGCGATGTAGACCTCGGGGTGTCCGAAGAACCAGAAGAGATGAAGCCAGAGGAGAGGGGTGCCGTCGCCGCCGCGATGAAGGACGTCGTTGACGACGTCTCCGGCGGGGAGAAAGAAGCTGGTGTGGGCGTGGCGGTCGCAGAAGAGCAGGAGGATTGCGGCGAGCAGGACGGAGAAGGCGAGGATGCTGAGGAGTGCGGCGGTGAACCATCCCCAGACGGTGAGGGGGAGGCGTTCCCAGGTCATGCCGGGGCAGCGGAGACGGATGATGGTGGTGAGGGTGTTGATGGAGCTTGCGGTGGAGGCGATGGCGAAGAGGGCGATGGAGATGAGCCAGAGGTCCATGCCGAGAGCCTGTCCGGGGCCGGCGCTGGCGACTGCGCTCAGGGGTGGGTAGGCGGTCCAGCCAGAGATGGCGGCGCCTCCGGGGACGAAGGTGGAGCTTAGGAGGGTGAGGAGTGCGAATGCGGTCAGCCAGAAGCTGGCGGCGTTGAGGACGGGGAAAGGCCATGCGGCGGGCGCCGATTTGGGCGGGGAGGATCGAGGTTGCCGAATCCTGCTTGCGGAGCGGTGGTGAGGACGAAGAAGAGCATGATGGTGCCGTGGAGGGTGACCAGAGGCGAGGTAGTCTTCGGGAAGGATGGGGCCGTGGAGCGGGAGCGGCCATGCGGGCCAGACGAGATGGATGCGCATCAGGAGCGAGAGGAGGGTTCCGATGGCTGACGGAGATGAGCGCGAGGGTGAGGTACTGGATGCCGATGGTGCGGTGATCGGTGCAGACGAAGGAGGGCCTAGGGACTAGGGAATAGGGACTAGTGGGCTTGTCTGGTTGGGCGTTGTGCGGGTTTCGGTTTGGAGTCATTGTGCGGACTCCTTTTGGTGTGTGGCTAGCCAGGTTGTGAATTCGTTCCGGGGGGACGACGCGGAGGGTGGCGTTCATGCGGTAGTGGCCGAGGCCGCAGAGTTGGGTGCAGAGGATGGCGTAGGTGCCGGGGGTGGTGGGGGTGAAGTGGATGTGGATGGTCTGGCCGGGGACGGCGTTCTGCTTGAGGCGGAGTTCGGGGATGGAGAAGCCGTGGATGACGTCCTGGGCGTTGAGGCGGAGGTCTACCTCGCGGTTTGCGGGAAGGACTAGTTCGGAGGTGACTATGTCGTCGGCGGAGTGAGGGTCGGTGGGATCGATGCCGAGCGGGTTGCCTTCACCGGGGGCTATGAGTTGGGGGCGGGTGATGCCGAAGGTGGCGTCGGGGCCGGGGTAGCGGAAGTACCAGGCGAACTGGACGCCGGTGGCTTCGATCTGGAGGGCGGTGAGGGAGGCTCCGGTGTAGCGGGTGGCTGCCCAGAGGCGCTCGGCCTTGATCGTGAGAGTGGCGAAGAGGATGGCAAGGGCAGCGAGCGGGAGGTATTCGACGCGAAGGAGGTTTGTGGCTTCGGTGCGGCGACGGGCGATGAGGCCGGTGAGGAGGATGAGGTGAGCGAGGGCGGCGAGGGCGAGGGCGATCCAGAGATTGAGGAGGAGATGGTGGTCGAGGGCGGGGCCGTGGGCGCTGGCGTCGGCGGGGAGGAACGATGGGGCGAGCAAAAACGCTGGGTTGCCGGTGAGACGCGTCATGCAGGTGAGGGGCACGGGGTAAGGATATCGCGTTCGGTTTGGGGCGTTGCGATGGTTAGGCAAAAAGCAAAGACAGAAGCAGGTTCCTCCGCTGCGGCGGCAAGTGCGCCGCCTTCGGTCGGAATGACAAGAAAAGGAGGGAATGGCCAAGGAAAGAAAAAGAGGGAATGACCAAGTCGAAAAGGGACGGAATGACAAGGGGAAAAATGGAGAATGACAAAGAATGGGAAATGGGAAATTCGACTGAAAAAAGTTGGGAATGAAAGATGGAGAATGAACGAAGAGGGTGGGTCAGGCTTTGTTGCGGATGAGGTTGAGGAAGAGCTGGTGGACGCGGGGGTCGCTGCTGAGTTCGGGGTGGAAGGTGGCGGCGAGGATGTTGCCTTCGCGGACGAGGACAGGGAAGTTGTCGCGGGTGGCGAGGGTTTCGACTTGCGGGCCAGTGCGAGTGATGCGCGGGGCGCGGATGAAGACCATCTCGAGCGGGCCGCCGGGGAGTTTTGTCGGTTCGGTAAGGATGGCGGAGTCGATCTGGCGGCCGTAGGCGTTGCGCTCGACGGTGATGTCGAGGGCTGCGAGAGATTTTTGTGGAGGGTTCTGTACGTTTTTTGCGAGGAGGATTGCGCCGGCGCAGGTGCCAAAGGTTGGGGTGGTCTGTGACGAAGGATTCGAGAGCGGTGAGGAAGCCGTCGCGTTCGAGGAATTTGAGGAAGGTGGTGGATTCGCCGCCGGGGATGATGAGGCCGTCGAGATTGGCGAGTTCGGCTGGGGTGCGGACGAGTCTGGGTGTCGACACCGAGCGCGGAGAGGGCTTTGGCGTGGGCTTCGAATGCTCCTTGCAGGGCGAGGACACCGATGGTGAGGGGTGCGGTCATTGGGAGTCCTTCGAGTGCGGATGAAGTCCGTGGAGAATTGTAAGGAGATCAGTTTTCTCAACGCTGCTGTCGGCGGGATAGTAGAAATTGACCAGAACGCAATGATTGTCGTTGCAGTGTACTTCGACAGCGAGTGTAACGGCTGGTTTGGAGATCTGCTGATCGAAGCCGATGACCGTTACGATTGGCCCAGTCGCTCGAAGGACTTTGTAATGTGCCGGAGGGTCCTGAGCATTGAGAAAGGGATCGAAATCGAGGCCATCGATCTCCCCCACAGCTTTGGCCTGCGCCGCAGCATCGTCGCGCAACGCTCGAAGGAGAGTAGCGTGGAAGAGAGTGGGTTTGCGGGAGATGGCGACGGTTGACGCCGGTTCTTTCTGGTTGCGAAGCGCGATAGGAAGATACCAATCGTAGAAGTGTTGTACGAAGGTTATGACCTGTTGCGAAGAATCAGCCTGCACCTGAGCAGAAAGCGGGGGTACGAAAACTACGAATAAGAAGACTGCGCCAAATGTGCGAAGGCCTTGCATTCGTGATTGAGGTTTTGATTGCTGGGGCATAGCTCTCAGATTTAAAGCAAGACAACAGCAACTGCAAATACGAATACGGGATTCCCTCCACTACACAACGGACGGTAAAGCTGTCCTTTGCTTCGGCCGTGATGACGGCTCTGGAAGGGTCTTAGAAATTATTGATGTTGGGGCTACCAGCCGCGGGTTTGCATCAGGTCCTGCTCTTCGATGGCTGCGGCGGCCAGGCCCTTCATGGTTCCTGTGACGGATTCGCTTGCTTCGGCGACGATCTTTGGGTCATTGAAGTGGGTGGTTGCGATGACGATTGCACGGGCGCGGGAGACGGCTTCTTCGCGTTCCTTCGGGTCGTTTTCGACGTCGAGCGGGGTGGCGCGTTCCTTCATGAAGATGCCCGAGCCTACGAAGACAGTTTCGGCGCCCAGTTGCATCATGAGGGCTGCGTCGGCTGGTGTGGCGATGCCGCCTGCGCTGAAGTTCGGGACCGGGAGCTTGCCGGCTTTGGCGACCATCTTGATTAGTTCATATGGGGCGCCGTGAACTTTGGCGGCGTTGTATAGCTCTTCGTCGCCGAGGACGGTGAGGGCTTTGATCTCGCGGACGATCTGGCGCATGTGCTGGACGGCGTGGACGACGTCTCCGGTGCCGGGCTCGCCTTTGGTGCGGATCATGGCTGCGCCTTCGGCGATGCGGCGGAGGGCTTCGCCGAGATTCCGCGCGCCGCAGACGAAGGGGGTGGTGAAGGCGTGCTTATCGATGTGGTAGGTCTCGTCGGCGGGAGTGAGGACTTCGGATTCGTCGATAAAGTCGACACCGATTTGCTGAAGGATCTGGGCCTCGGCGAAGTGGCCGATGCGGGCTTTGGCCATGACGGGGATGGTGACGGTGGCCATGATCTGTTTGATGAGTTTGGGGTTGGCCATACGGGCTACGCCGCCTTCGGCGCGGATCATGGCGGGGACCCGCTCGAGGGCCATGACGGAGATGGCTCCGGCTTCTTCGGCGATGCGGGCCTGCTCGACGTTCATGACGTCCATGATGACTCCGCCTTTGAGCATCTCGGCGAGGCCGAGTTTGAGGCGGAGGGACGGGGTACCGAAGTTGCCGTTCTGGGTGTGGTCTGCCATGGGGTTCTCCTGAGTCTTGAGTCTTGTGCGCGGCCGTGGGCGCACGGTGTTGCGTGAGTATCCGCGAGACTTTTAAGTTTAGCAGTTTCTCATGTTCGTCCGGTCTGCGGTGTTGGTCAGGCTGAGTCGGGGCGGCAGAATTTGTTGGAAATTCAACTTGAGTTGACTTGCAGTGCGGGGTTGCGGGTTCATGCTTCGCGTAGAGGGTGGTGTGTCTGCCCTGAAGACTGCGAGGGATAATGGGCGCTGAACTGACGATTGTGATTCCGGCGAAGAATGAGGCGAAGATGCTGCCGAAACTGCTGGAGTCTTTATGCCTGCAGGATTATGCGGGGATGCGGGAGACCCGGGTGCTGGTGGCGGATGCGGGGTCGACCGATGGGACAGTAGAGGTAGCGCTGAGTTTTTGCGATCGCCTGCGGGTTGAGGTGGTGAAGGGCGGGCTGCCTTCGGTGGGAAGGAATGCGGGGGCGCAGCTGGCGACGACGAAGTATGTGCTGTTTCTGGATGCGGATGTGGAGCTGCCGGAGCCTACTCTGCTGCGGCGGGCGATGTGGCGGATGCGGCGGCGGAGGCTGCATCTGGCTACGACAAATATTGCGTGCCGGGAGGGAAGTTTTTTTGACAATTTGCTGTATGCGGGAAGCAATTTGATGCAGCGTGTGGGGTCGGTGACGAAGCCGTTTGCGACTGGGATGTTTATGCTGTTTGACCGCGAGGTCTTCTGGGCTTTGGGTGGGTTTAATGAGCAGGCTTTGTTTGCTGAGGATTATCTGTTGTCGAAGGGTGTGGCGAGGATTCGGTTTCGGATTGTGCGGGGGCGGGTATTAACGACCAACAGGCGGTTCCAGAAGCTGGGGCATGGGCGGATGGTTTGGATGTTCTTCAAGACCATGGTACATACGTGGGATGAAGAATACTTCCTCGAAGACCAGGGATACTGGGGCGAAGCTGGATAGTTCTCAGTTGCCGAGGCCAGCTTCAGGTTCTGGCGAGTATGCGGGGATCATCAGGATTCTGGATGTGGGGTGCGGCGCTGGAGATTCGCTGCGTGAGGAGTTTGAGGCTCGGCTGAAAGCGATTGGCGATGACACGCGAATCGAGATGGTGGGCGTCGACATCGATAAAGAATCTCTCGCGCAAGGGCGACTGAATTTTCCTCAGTTTGTGTTTGTCCAAGGTAGAGGTGAGGAGCTTCCATTTTCTGATCAGCGCTTCGATGCGGTGATCTCTCGTGTAGCGATCTGCTACATGGATATTCCGGCTGCGTTACGAGAGATGCGAAGGGTACTCAAGGTGGGCGGCGAACTCAGGATGAAGCTGCATCCCTACACCTTCACACTTGCAGAACTGCGCGCGGAGATCAAGGCGGGACCACTGTGGAGACGAGCGCAACGAGTCATCTACCGCGGGTATGTGCTGGCGAATGGCCTCGCGCTTCATTTTGGGGGTTTCAATTTTCACTTTCCCCTGGCGCGAAGGCGATGCGAATCCTTTCAGACTAGAGAGGGAACGCGCCGCGTTTTGCTGGCAGCCAATTTCAGCAAGATAGATGTGTGCTGCTGGGACACTCATATTGAGTGGCCTCACGCCGGCAACTGCAGAGCCTCCGCATTCCGCGAAAGCATTTAGCCGGTTCGGTTGCCTAGGGTTGTGGGGCGGAGAAGCCTGCAGCCGCGAGAACCCGTTCGTCGAGGGCGATGAAGAGTCCTTTGCTGCGGGCGAGGACGGTGCCGTCGGGGCGTTGGAGTTCGGCCTGGTGGAAGAGCTTGCGGTCAGGGGTGCCGTCGGGTCTGGTGGCGCGGTTGAGGTGACGGGCTACGAGCACCAGGGGCTGGTAGAGCGGGGCGGGTTTGAGGTAGTCAACCTCCATGTGACGCGTCATGGCGAGGACGTTAAGGGGGCGGTTGAGCTTGCTCATAGCCTCGTCGAGGAGCGCGGCGACGATGCCTCCGTGGATGTGGCCGGGAGGGCCTTCGTGCATGCGGTCGAGTTGGACTTGTGCCGTCGCGGTGATTTGCTCGGGTTTGAGGTGTCGGTGGTGAAGACGAGGTGGAGGCCTTGCGGGTTGGCGGGGCCGCAGCCGAAGCAGTGATTGGCACGTTCGTCGATGGTGCGCGAGTCCATGGAGGCCGGAGTGTGGCGGGTAGTGTCGGGTGTGGGCATGGCTTCTGGTTTGGACGTTAGCACAGAGCGGCGGGGAATGAATAGCTGTTCAGTTCTATGCGCGGTCTGTCAGGTTGTGCAGACTTCGAGGATGCCGGGGCCGAATTTTTCTATTTTTTCGTGGGTCAGGCCATGAATGGTCGTGAGCTGCGAGAGGGTTTGCGGGCGCGCGAGGACGATGTTGCGGAGGGTGGTGGAGGCGAGGACGAAGAAGAGCGGGAGATTGAGTTTTTCGGATTCGGTTTGCCGCCATTCGCGCAGGCGAGCATCGAGAGCTTGCTGGTCGGAGGTTAGAGCTTCGGTGGGTCCAGAGGCTCGGGGGCGGGTGTAGGTTTGGGGGGATGACGTCGTGCTGCCGTTGGCAAAATGCGGGGGTCCCTTCGACAAGCTCAGGGCAGGCTTCTCCACTTCGGCGGCGAGGTGCGCCGCCCTCGGTCGAGATGACGCTTCTTTCTTAGTTGGGGAATATTTATTTTGGGAGTGAGTGGCAGGTGGAGCTTCGTTGCGGCAGATCGCTATGATTTCGGCGCCGTAGCGATCTATTTTGTCTGGGCCTATGCCTGAGATGGTGCGGAGTTCGGTGAGACTTTTTGGTGCGGCTGTCGACAAGGTTTTGGAGGACCGTGTCGCTGAAGACGATGAAGGCGGGTTTTCCGGTTTTTGCGGCTTCGGCCTTGCGCCAGGCGCGGAGACTGGCTTCGAGAGATTTTTGTTCGCTGGTGTAGGAGGCAGTTGCTTGTTCTCGTTCGGCTTTGAGGGATGCTTTGGATGGCTTCGGGCTTGCGGTAGTGTGTTGTCTTTTTTCGTCGGGGCGATGTTGGCGTGCTCGCGGAGGAGTCTTTGATTAGGAGGTCAGGTGGGAGAGGGCCGCTGAAGATGCGGCCTTCGTGGGTGAGGGAGGCTTTTTTGAAGGTGATGAGGGTGCCTTCGGGGTTGGTCCACTGTTCGGTCGTGAGTGCGATGAGACCTGCGCGGACGAGTGCATCGAGGAGGGTGTCGAAGATTTTTCTGTTGGAGGCTTCGGTGTTGCGGAGGGGGCCGGTGGAGAGTTCGGTGTGGAGTTTGCCTGTGGAGCGTGAGACACCTTCGAGGGCTTCGAGGATAGCGCGGAGTTGGCGGGCTTCTTCTGTTGTTGGAGGGCGGAAGGTTTGGGCGGTGGCGTTTTGCGGAGCGCAGAAGTCACAGTGGCCGCAGGGGCGGAGACCGTCGGCGGTGTCTCCGAAGTGCTGGATGAGGGCTGCCATGCGGCATTGCGGAGTTTCGGCGAACTGGACCATGCGGTCGATCTGGTCGCGGCGGAAGGCTAGCTGGTCGTCATAACCTTTGCGCCATGCGGCTCGGCTGTGTGCGGTTTCGGTGGCGCGAACGTTGCCCGCCATGTCGATGGTGGCGGCTCCCTGCGCGATGAGTTTTTCAACTGCTTTGTCGAAGGTTTCGGAGTCCATCTTTAAGCGTTGGCGCAGGAGATCCGGCATCTGGTAGTCGGGAGTGAGGAGTGCGGCTACGCGAGTGAGCTCAGTGATGGCCGGGTAGTCTCGCTCGAGGAAGAAGTCGTGCATCTTGCGGTCGGCGAAGGAGTGGAGGAGGACGGTGCGGGAGGGTTGGCCGTCGCGTCCGGCGCGGCCGATCTCCTGATAGTACTGTTCGACGGAGCCCGGGAGAGCGGTGTGGACGACGGTGCGGACGTTGGGCTTGTCGATGCCCATGCCGAAGGCGATGGTGGCGACGACGACTTCGAGGTTTCCGGTGAGGAACTGGCGCTGGACGCGTTCGCGCGTGGCTGGGTCGAGACCGGCGTGGTAGGCGGCGCTTCCTCCCAGAGTTGCGGCTAACTCTTCAGCGGATTTGCGTGATGGGGCGTAGACGATTGCGGGGCGATTGGATTTTTCATGGAGGAGGGTGGCGGTGAATTCGTTGCGGCGAGGTTTGGAGAGCTCGACTACCTCGATGGCGAGGTTGTGGCGGCGGAAGCCGTGGATGAAGAGCTTTGGGTTGTCCAGCTGGAGCTGAGTGATGATGTCTTTCTGGACTTTGGGCGTGGCAGTGGCTGTGAGAGCAATGACTGGCGCGGGGCGGAG
Organism: uncultured Acidobacteriaceae bacterium; assembly: GCA_963770055.1. Classification (GTDB taxonomy): domain Bacteria; phylum Acidobacteriota; class Terriglobia; order Terriglobales; family Acidobacteriaceae; genus Edaphobacter. The sequence continues at coordinate 257,319 of CAVYOC010000006.1, read as the reverse complement.
AGCGGGGAGGAAGTCGCCGAGGGTGCGGTAGTCGGGGCGAAAATCGTGGCCCCAGGCGGAGATGCAATGGGCTTCGTCGATGGCGATGAGGGAGGGTTTGCGGCGGGCGAGCATCTCGGGGAAGTTGGGGACGCGCATGCGCTCGGGTGCGATGAAGAGGAACTGGAGTTGACCGTCGAGGTAGTCGCGGCAGGCCTGACGGGCTTCATCGCGGGAGAGGCCGGAGTGAATGCGGGCGACACGGAGTCCGAGGGCTGCGAGCTTGGTGGCCTGATCGTCCATGAGGGCGATGAGCGGGGAGATGACGAGGGCGGTGCCTCCGCGAGCGATAGCGGGGAGTTGGTAGCAGAGGGATTTTCCTGCTCCTGTGGGCATGACGAGGAGGACGTCGCGACCGTCGGTTGCGGCACGGCAGACGGCTTCCTGATTGGCGCGAAAGGATTCGTGGCCGAAGGTTTTGTGGAGCAGGGAGGTGAGATTCATCCGCCTCTTGAGTTTCGCATATTGTTCGTCTTAGGCGAAGGGGAAAGGATGAGGAATAGAAAGAGATACGGGGTCAGAATAATTGGAAATCGATGGATATCGACAATTCGACCGGCACGGGTTTGCCCTTGTATTGGGCCGGGTTGAATCGATATTGACTGGCCGCCTTGAGGGCTTGCTGATCCAACGTTACGGCTGCTTCACGGTCTTTTTTGTTCGTGAAGGCTTCTGCGCAGGATTTGACGACGCGAATGTCGCGGACATGGCCATCGGTCTCGACGATTAATCGAAGCACAGTCATGCCGCCCATCTTTAGTTTGCGAGATTTCTCAGAAAACTCTGGTTCGACGGAATAGATAAGTACTGGCGCGGTAACGCCATCACCGACATGGTAGATTCCCGAGGCGTTGGGATTGGGACGCGGTTGAGCGGGCTTTACGGAGCTATCAGGTTGCTTCTCGGAAGATGTAGATTGGGCAAGGAGTTGCGACGTTGTATAGGGAATCAACGAAGTGACAAGGACTGTAACAAGGCAAAGTCTTAGAGAGCCGTGCATCTTGTTCTCGATATTCGAGTAAAGATTAGCACGGCGACGAAGTCAGGTGCCGCTCAGACTAATTGTTCGTCTTACCTGCGAAGGCAAAGAGCGGGATGGGAGTTGTTAGCTTGATGTTGTGCAGGAGGGTTGGCTAAACAACACAGCAGATTCCTCCGCTACGCTACGGAATGACAAGCAAAAGGTGAGATGGAATCTTTATGATGGTGTGGTCAATCTGATAGGTGGAGATTGGAGGGCCTATGTATCTGGTTGCGATTTTGGTTGTTGCAGCTTTGGTCTTGATCGTTGGCCTTGTGAGGATGCGGCAGTTGCGGCGGCATCGGGAGTTGGAGCAACACAGTATTGGAGCAGAGGAGCTTCACGCATTGCTTGAGGCGAAGCAGGAGATTGTTGTGCTGGATGTCCGACAGCCCCTCGACCTGCTGGCGTACTCGGAGATTATTCCGGGAGCGGTGAGAGTTCCACCGAAGGACGTGCTGGAACAGGCGGGGTTGATTCCGAAGGACCAGGACTCAGTGCTCTATTGCACATGTGTCAGCGAGAAGACGAGCCGGATGGTGCTCGATAATGCGCTGCGGTTACAGTTCACGCGGATTAAATTTCTTAAGGGTGGGCTTGCGGCGTGGAAGGCGAAGGGATATCCAGTTGAGCGATACGATAAGCCCTTTCATCTGGATACGGCTAATTGATTGCGACGGGGAGTGTTGCGTGGGTATCGAGGTGCTTCGTGAATCAAATGCATACCTCAGGGGCTAAAGCCCCATTTCCAATGGGGTCACTTACGGCACGGCTGAAGCCGTGCCCTTAAGCAAGACGGACCTTTCTGAAGTGCGAAGCCGTGCCCTTAAGCAAGACGATTTTTTCTGAAGTGCAAATCCGTGCCTTGAGCAGGGCTGATTTTTCTTTAGCTGAGCATTGATGGCCTCGGCAAAGCGGACCTTCCAGCGACGCTCAAAAGAAGCTCGATCAGGCGAATTAGGCGGTTTTTGATTCTGCGACGGGCTTCTTCTTCCAGGCGCCTACGATTGCGCCAATGATTATCAGGTTGATGAGTGAAAAGCCGGCGTTGATGGCGTAGATCTGAAGGGTGCGTACCTCGAAGATGTATTCGGTGGCCCAGCTTGTGGCGATGAAGCCGAACCAGATGACGGCTGCGCAGAGGATGCCGCGGATTACTGTCTGCTCGCCCGAGGCCTGAATGCAGATACTCAGGACTGCGGCGACGATGACGGCGCAGAGAATGGCTACACCATATTGGATGGCGGGGTTCATGCCGGAGGCGAGGAGCCACTCCATCGTGCGGCCTATGCCCAGGAGCCACTCCTTCATGAAGACGCTGTACCAGAGTGCTTCGAAGAGAAATGAGGCGATGGCTGCGACAAGGATCGCTATCCAGTTGAGTCGAATGTTGCTCATCCTGCCCTCCGCTATGTTGTCCCGTGGTTGGATGGGAGCATATAGGGACGGGCAGGGATGTGCAAGTCAGGCTTGCATGATTTTGTCGAGGGTGATGGGGAGGTCGCGGACGCGCTTGCCGGTGGCGTTGTAGATGGCGTTGGCGATGGCAGCGGCGGCTCCGGTGATGCCGATCTCGCCGATGCCGCGGGCACCGAGGGGGTTGAACTTGTAGTCGGGGATGTCGAGGGCGGTGACGTCGATCTCGTGGATGTCGGCGTTGACGGGGACGTGGTACTCGGCGAAGCTTTCGTTGACGGTGCGACCGTAGATGGTGTCGATGAGGGTTTCTTCGTGGAGGGCCATGCTGATTCCCCAGACGACGCCGCCGACGAGCTGGTTGGTGCCGGTGGTGCTGGTTGATGAGGGTGCCGATGTCGTAGGTGCCGACCATGCGGCGGACCTGCACCATGTGGGTGTCGGCGTCGACGGCTACCTCGGCGAAGATGGCTCCCCAGGAGTGCGAGGAGAAGGAGTCGCGGTCTTTGGCGCAGTCTCGGAGGTGGCAGTGGCTTCGACGGGTGTGTTGCCGTTGCGGGCGATGAGGGTGGTGATGGTGTCGGATTTGTCGGGAGTGGATTTGAGGAAGAGCTTGCCGTCTCTGGTGTCGATGTCTTCGGCGGTGGCTCCGTGGAGTGGAGATTGTGGGTCGGCGATTGCGAGCTGAGCGAGTTTGAGTCTGGCCTGCATGGCTGCGTCGTAGACTCGCCGGGCAGACTGAGGCTGCTGTGGTCGAGCCGCCGGAGCCGCCGGAGCGGAGGCAGAGTGGTGTCGCCGAGTTTGACGTCGACGAGTGATGGGATCCATGTCGAGGGTGTCGGCGGCGGTCTGGGCGAGGATGGTGTAGGTTCCGGTGCCGAGGTCCTGGGTGCCGACGCCGACGAAGACACGGCCGTTGGGAAGGATGCGGACGATTGCCGCGGAGGGGCGGCGTCCCGCGCCGTAGTTGGCGGTGGCCATGCCGTAGCCGATGAGTTTGTTGCCTTCGCGCATCTGGCCGGGCTTTGCGTTGCGTTTGGACCAGCCGAAGCGCTCGGCGGCCTGGGTGTAGCACTCGCGGAGATGTTTGCTGGTCCACGGGTGGCCCTGGCGCGGATCGTTTTCGGCATAGTTGACGAGGCGAAGCTGGACGCGGGTCCATGTTGAGTTTTTCGGCGAGTTCGTCGAGGGCGATCTCGAGGCCGACGCTGCCGGTGGCTTCGCCGGGGGCACGCATCCAGGTGCCCATGCCGAGGTTCATGCTCGACTACGTTGTGCGCGGAGGTGAGGGATTCGCTGTCGTAGAGAAGCTCGGTGGCTGGCTGGCGGCGCTTTCGACCCAGTCGGACATGAGGGAGGTGTAGCAGGTGGAGTCGTGCTGCAGGAGGCAGGAGCTTGCCGTCGGGAGTTGCAGCGAGTTTGATGTGCTGATAGGTGTTGGGGCGCGAGCCTACCGGACCGAACATCTGCTCGCGACCGAGGACGAGCTTGACCGGCTTTTGAACGACTTTGGCGGCCATGGCGGCGAGGATGGTGTGAGACCAGACGTAGCCCTTGCAGCCGAAGCCGCCGCCGGTGAAAGGACACTGGACGTGGACGTTGGCCGGGGGGATGCGAGAAGGCGCGGGCGAGGGAGCCCTGGACGCCGCTGATGCCCTGGGTGGCGTCGTAGACGCTGAGCTTGTCGCCGTCCCACGCAGGCGATGGTGGCGTGAGGCTCCATCGGATTGTGGTTCTGGATGGGAGTGGAGTAGGTCTGATCGACAATGACGGTCGCTTTGGCGAGAGAGGCTTCCGGAGTTGCCTCGACTGTAGGAGCCGCCGCGTTTGGGAGGGCGCGCCTCCTTGAGCAGAGCGTTGAAGTCGAGCCTGGCAGGCTGGCGGTTGTACTCGATGCGGAGAAGCTTTGCGGCTTGCTGGGCCTCGGGCAGAGAGCGCGCGACGACGACGGCGATGGGCTGGCCGTTGAAGAAGACGTTGTTGTCCTGAAGGATGTTGACGTTGCCCGGGACGGTGAGCTTTGGCGCATTGAACGGAGTGATGACCGCGTAGACACCTGAGGCGTGGCTTGCGGCGTCCTGATCGATGGACGCAATCGTGCCCGAGGGAATGGTGGCCTGGACGACGCAGGCGTAGGCGACGTTTTCGGTGGGGAATTCGGCGGCGTATTTGGCGCGGCCTGTGACTTTGGCGAGTGCGTCGTAGCGATGGGCGAGCTCGCGTCGTTCTGGTTTGGTCGGGGTCGGGATTTCGTCGAGGGCGATCATGCCTGAACTCCTTGTGCGGCGAGGGTGAGAGCGCGCACGATGCTTTGTTTGGCGAGTTCGATCTTGAAGGCGTTGTGCTCGCGGGGGACTTGGCTCCGGAGAGTGCGAAGTCTGGCAGCTCGCTGGAAGGCGTCGGGGCCGGGAGTCGCGCCGATGAGAGATTTTTCAGCGTCGGAGGAGCGCCAGGGTTTGTGGGCGACTCCGCCGAGGGCGAGGCCGGCGGATTTGATGGTGTTGCCGTTCATCTCGAGGCCGGCGGCGACGGAGACGAGAGCGAAGGCGTAGCTCTGGCGGTCGCGAACCTTGAGGTAGTAGGAGTGTTTCGCGAACTTCGGTGCGGGGAGTTCGACGGCGGTGATGAGTTCGTCGGGCTTGAGGTTGGTGTCGAGTTGCGGGGTGTCGCCGGGGAGACGGTGAAAGTCGGCGATGGGGATGGTGCGCTTGCCCTTGGGGCCGGTGACGTGAATGGTGGCGTTGAGGGCGGCGAGGGCGACGTTCATGTCGGAGGGGTTGGTGGCGATGCACTCGGCGTGGCCTTCGCTGCCTCCGCTTGCGCCGAGGATGGCGTGAATACGGTTGAAGCCTTTGATGGCGGCGCAGCCTGAGCCCGGGGTGCGTTTGTTGCAGGCGGGGAAGGCGGTGTCCATGAAGTAGTAGCAGCGGGTGCGCTGCATGAGGTTGCCGCCGGTGGTCGCCATGTTGCGAAGTTGCGGGGAGGCTCCGCTGAGAAGCGCGTGGGAGAGGAGTGGGTAGTTGGTGCGGATGGCTTCGTGGTTGGCGAGGTCGCTGTTGCGTACGCCTGCTCCGATGATGGTGGTGGTGCCGGTGACAGCGATCTGGTCGAAGCCGACGTGGGTGACGTCGATGAGGGTGGTGGGGTGCTCGACGTCGTACTTCATCAGGTCGACGAGGTTGGTGCCGCCGCCGAGGAACTTCGCTCCGCGAGACGGAGACGGCGTGGATGGCTTCGTCGGGCGATGTGGCGCGCTGGTAGTCGAAGGGATTCATGCGGAGCTCCTTTCGCTGCGTGACGGACAGCAGCGACGATGTTGGGGTAGGCACCGCAGCGGCAGATGTTGCCGCTCATGCGCTCGCGAATCTCGTTGTCGGTGAGTTCCGGGTGGGCGATGCTGCCGGTCTCGAAGGAGACGGTGCTGAGAGTGTTGTTCTTGTGTTCGTCGAGGAGGGCAACGGCGGAGCATATCTGGCCGGGAGTGCAGTAGCCGCACTGGAAGCCGTCGTGCTCGAGGAAGGAGGCCTGGACGGGGTGGAGGTCGTCGCCTTTGGCGAGACCTTCGATGGTGGTGATCTCGGCTCCGTCGGCCATGACGGCGAGTGTGAGGCAGGAGTTGACGCGACGGCCGTCGACGAGGACGGTGCAGGCTCCGCACTGGCCGTGATCGCAGCCCTTTTTGCTTCCGGTGAGCTGGAGGTGTTCGCGCAGGGCGTCAAGCAACGAGGTACGGGTGTCGAGAGAGAGAGCCTTCGCGGTGCCGTTGACCTTGAGGGTGATTTGAGCGACCTGTGGAGTGGTTTCGGCGAGGGCGTGGCCGTCCTGGGCGTGAGCGAGGTGAGGAAGGCCGGTTGCGGCAGCGGCGGTGAGGATGCCGGCTGCTTTGACGAAGGTGCGGCGGGAGAGTTCGATCTCAGCTGGGGTTGACGGATGCTCGGAGGTTTCGTTGAGCTGTTCTTCGAGGTCTGAAAGCGGGTCGGTGCAGGTTGCGGGGCTCATGGACGGACCTCATTCGGTTGATGGTGCCTGAAGGTATCGTACGACTGCCAACTTTACGCAGACGAATGTGCAGGTGGAAAAGACGCATGTTAAAAATCGCTGGCCTATGGCGATTTTCGAGGCGATTTGCAGGTTATGATGGTCGCACTCACAAAGACGTTTCACCCATTCCAACAATCTGTTTCGGGAGAATGAAATTGAATCTGGCCACGGGCTCGCGGAAACCTCTGGTATCTCACATATCAAGACTTGCGGCGGTTGCTGTATTGACTGGAATGATTGCGACTGCGGCGATCGCGCAGACTCCGGAGGGTCGTCAACAACGGCCGGCAGCGGGAGAGGGGCAGCAGAACGCACGAGAAGACCAGGGGACGCCGATTCCTCCTGAGACAACCGCGGTGACGAAACATGACTGGACGGCGGGTGGACGAACTGTTCATTACACGGCGACCGCGGGGAATCTGCTGATTCGTGACGATCAGGACAAGGCTATTGGAAGCATCTTCTACGCTGCGTATACGGAAGATGGGGTGGACTCGAAGAGCCGGCCGGTGACGTTCTTTTATAACGGCGGACCGGGATCGGCGACGATCTGGCTGCATATGGGATCGCTGGGGCCGGTGCGGGTGATCACGCATAGCCCGGAGGCGACTGGTCCGGCTCCGTTTGAGTGGGTACAGAATCCGGAGAGCCTGATCGATAAGAGCGACCTGGTGTTTATCGATGCGCCGTTGTGCGGATTTTCGCGTGCGGTGGGTAAGGGAACAGTGAAGGATTTTGCAGGGACCGACCAGGACATTCATGCGTTTGAGAAGTTTATTGTCCGGTATGTGACGGTGAATCAGCGGTGGAACTCGCCGAAGTTTCTGTTTGGCGAGTCGTATGGGACGACGCGTTCGGCAGGATTGGTTGCTGCGTTGCAGAACGATGGGATCGAGTTCAACGGCGTGACGCTGCTGTCGTCGATTCTGAACTACGGCCGCCGTGCGCCGGGGCTGGATTATGAAGCAATCGGGTATTTGCCTTCGTATGCGGCGATCGCTCACTTTCACAAGAAGGTGAAGACGAATCTGAGCATGGCAGAGTGGGTGCAGCAGGCACGAGTGTTTGCGCGTGGACCTTATACCGAGGCTTTGGCGCAGGGGGACAAGCTGCCTGCAGCGGAGTTTGATTCGATCGCAACGAAGGTTGCGGCATTCACCGGACTGAGCGTGGAATATGTGAAGCAATCGAAGCTGAAGATTTCGGCGACGCGGTTCCGCAAGGAGTTGCTGCGCGGGGATGAACGGATTCTGGGGCGATACGATGCCCGGTTTGAGGGCTGGGACCCGGATGCGGCGGGAGAGAATCCCGGGTACGATCCATCGGATACAGGAATCAGCGGCGTGTATGTCGGGGCGTTTCATGAATACATTCAGAAAGAGCTGAAGTATATGAGCCAGGAGCCGTATTATCTGTCGGGGCCGGGGCTGAATCAGAACTGGGACTTTCACCACAGGCCACCCGGGGCTCCCGGCGGTGGTGGCGGCGGCCGCGGAGGCGAGCAGACGGCGCCGGATGTGGCGATCGATTTGTCGGATGCGATACGGAAGAATCCACACCTGCATGTGTTTTCAGCGAATGGATATTTTGACCTGGCAACGCCTTTTTATTCAACGGAGTACGACCTGAGTCATATGGATCTGCCAGCGAACCTGGTTGGGAATGTGCAGTTTGGTTACTATCCTGCGGGTCACATGGTCTATCTGAATGTCGAGGCGTTGAAGGAGTTGAAGGCAGATATGGTGAAGTTTTATGCCAGGGCTGAGCACTAAGACAGGGTTAGGTTTAGCTATAAAAGAGGGTGCACTCTGATGTTTTTTAGTCAGACGCAGCCTTGCTTTTCGGCCATAACTACCTTAGAATGAATATTGGTGCATTTTCCCAGTGTGCGTGAACTGAAGTTGGAAATTAATTCTAAAGAAGGTACAGATAGCCTATGGCAAAGCGTCGTGGTAACCCCAACTGGGGCAAGCCAGAGCCGATTGGACCGGTTGTTCCTACGGTCACATCGTTTGAGCAGGTGGTAAAGGAGTTCAAGCTTACACCGGACCAGTACATTCGTTCGACCCGTCTTCGTGAATGGGCCCGGCGGAACAAGAATTCTAAGTACATTCCTGAGGCGCTGCTAGAGGCCTGGGGTTTTGAGATCGAGTCGACACTGTAATGGCGTAGTGATTCTTTTGTCGTTTGATTGTAAAAAGCGAGCCACCCCGTTTGAGGGTGGCTTTTTCTTCTTTGCGACCGGCGTAGCATTGGATACATCAATTCTGTGGGATCGGAGAAGGCGGAGTTTATGTTTGCTGATGTTGCCGAGGCAGTAGAGGAGATCAAAGCGGGGCGGATGGTTGTGGTCGTCGACGATGAAGACCGCGAGAATGAAGGCGACCTGACGCTGGCTGCGGAGTTCGTAACGCCCGAGGCGATCAACTTCATGGCGAAGTTTGGCCGCGGGCTGATCTGCCTGACGCTGACGGAGGAGCGAGCGGACTATCTGCGGCTGGGGCCGATGACACAGGAGAATACTTCGCGGTTTGGGACTGCGTTTACGGAGAGCATCGAGGCGAGGGAAGGTGTGACGACGGGGATCTCTGCGGCGGATCGTGCCCATACGATCAAGGTGGCGATCGATCCGGGGTCGACGGCGTTCGATCTGGCCCGGCCGGGGCATGTGTTTCCGCTGCGTGCGCGGAAGGGTGGGGTGCTTGTAAGAGCTGGGCAGACCGAAGCTTCCGTGGATCTGGCGCGGATGGCGGGGCTGGTGCCGACGGGAGTGATCTGCGAGATCATGAACGATGACGGGACCATGGCGCGGGTGCCGGACCTGGTGAAGTTCTGTGAGACGCATGGGTTGAAGATGATGACGGTGGCGGATTTGATCCGGTACCGGTTACAGAATGAGCGATATATCCATCGCGTGGCGGAGTCGCTGATGCCTACGGAGCATGGGGATTTTCGCATGATTGCGTATGAGAGCGAGGTGGATGGGGGTGAGTCGCACGTCGCTTTGGTGTATGGGGATGTGAGCGGCAGTCAGAACAAAGAGGAACCGGTGTTGGTGCGGGTGCATACGCATTGTCTGGCGGGGGATGTGTTTTCGACTACGCTGTGCGATTGCAGGGCGCTGGTGGAGAATTCGCTGCGGATGATTGCAGAGGCTGGACGTGGGGCGCTGGTGTATCTGCACAATGGGAGCGCGGGTTTCGGTATAGACAAAGGAGTTGCGCCGGCGCGAGTGGTTTTCCACCGGGAGCACAGGTCGCGTGAAGGCAGCGAGGAAAGAACGCACCGGACGCTGCGTCAGGTGGGGTTAGGCGGACAGATTTTGTCCGATCTGGGGATTCATAAGATTCGACTGCTGACGAACCGGCCGACGCATGTTCCTGCTTTGCAGGGATTTGGAATTGAGATTGTGGACCAGGTCCCAGTTTCGACTGAGGCGGTTCGGCGGTAGTTTCTCTTAATTTTTTTTTAGGGCCGGTGCGCGGGGAATTTTCTGCGATTTTGGGTAGTGGGTTAGTTTGAAAAAGCGTACCTCAGGGGCTAAAGCCCCTAGCTATTTCTCAACTTTTCGGCACGGCTGAAGCCGTGCCCTTAACAAAACCTTTCAAACTGACCCACTACTCGATTTTGCTGGGTTTTTTGGGATGGGTTACCGTTTTTCACAGTGTAAAAACGTGGTTCTTCACCGGTTCTTAAGTGCAATTTTGCGGTTGGAATGCGGTTCTTAGGTGCATGTTTTCCCGTCGCTAAAATTTTCCTCTTTTTGGAAATTTATTTTCGGCTTGCGATGGGCCATCATCTTTACCTCCCCCGTGGCGTGAATCGTGAGAGCGAGGCTCAAGGACATGATGAAAGCTACCGACCGAGTTTGCAGACTCCGGATGGGTTGCCAATGATGATTCAGTCGCCTTGTGAAAGGGCGGCGGCTGAGGCGGTGCCGAGTGCGCAGCAAACGTGCAGGGGATCCTGGGTTTTAGTCGTTACGATTCTCGCTTCGAGCATGGCCTTCATTGATGGGACGGTCGTCAATGTGGCGCTTCCCGCGCTGCAGTCCGCGCTTCATGCTACGGTGCAGGACATTCAATGGGTTGTTGAGTCTTACGCGCTGCTGCTTGCCTCGCTGTTGCTCCTGGGTGGCTCGCTAGGCGATCTTTTTGGGCGCCGAAAGATCTTTGCGCTGGGGGTGCTTCTGTTTGCAGCGGCATCGGCCTGGTGCGGGTTTGCTCCTTCGATTGGTTCGCTGATTCTTGCGCGCGGCGTGCAGGGAATAGGGGCGGCATTGCTCGTTCCGGGAAGTCTGGCGATTATCAGCGCCTCTTATTCCGAGAAGGAACGAGGACGAGCCATAGGAACGTGGTCTGGTTTTACCGCGATTACCGCGGCGATTGGTCCGGTTCTTGGCGGCTGGCTTGTGGAGAAGGGTTCGTGGCGCTGGGTCTTCTTCATCAATCTTCCATTGGCTGTGATCGTCCTGTGGCTGACTCTGTGGCGCGTTCCAGAGAGTCGAAACGATAAAGCCATTAGAACTCTTGACTGGCCGGGGGCGACTCTTGCGACCTTCGGTCTAGGAACACTGACTTACGCCTTGATCGAGGCTCAAGGAGGCGGATCGGGCGTTTGGATTTTGGGATTCATGGGAATTTGCGCACTGGGTGCGTTCCTTGTGGTCGAAGCAACGTCGGCGACGCCGATGGTTTCTCTGCAACTCTTCCAGTCGCGAGACTTCTCCGGAGCCAACCTGATTACCTTTCTGCTGTATGCCCCGTTCAGTGGCGTGCTGTTTTTTCTTCCACTCAATTTCATTCAGGTTCAGGGCTATTCCGCAACGCAAGCCGGAGCGGCGTTGCTGCCGCTGATCCTGCTGATCTTTGTTCTTTCCCGGTGGTCGGGAGGACTTGTTGCGCGATACGGAGCCAGATTGCCGCTCACCATCGGGCCCCTGGTGGTGGCGTCGGGGTTTGCGCTCCTTCTGCGTTCGGGCATCGGCGGTTCTTACTGGACCACCTTCTTTCCTGCGGTGGTGGTTCTGGGGATCGGGATGGCGATCAGCGTTGCTCCGCTGACGACAGCGGTCATGGAATCTGTTCCTTCGAGCGAAGCCGGCGTGGCTTCAGGAGTCAACAATGCCGTGTCGCGGATTGCGGGACTGCTGGCTGTCGCGGTCTTCGGCCTGATTGTGTCTTCCGGATTTAATCGTGCTCTGGACAGGAGCCTTGCCCAAATGCAGCTATCGTCTGACGCGCGACAAAGCATCGATCGCGACCGACCCAAGCTCGCAGGATTGCAAACCAGCGACCTGCGCATCAGGCACGCTGTCGATGAGGCCTTTTTGTCCGGGTTTAGCGATGTTCTGTGGATATCCGCAGGGTTGGCGATCCTGAGCGCAGTTAGCGCACAGATGATAGGTGCGAAGACTGTTCCGACTCGCAGACTCGACGGTTTCCGAAAGCCGATTTCTTTTCGATCTGATGATCCAGATCAGGACCCTAGCATCTCTTTGGAAGAGACGCAATAATTTCTGATTGACATGGCGCGGGTTGATGTATAAGGTGGGGCACTCATTTTGTCTTCGGTTGTTGACGGCGATTGTGTCTGTGTCTCGCATTGCTAACGTCTGCCTCATGCTCTTTTAGGTAAGGAGGGTTCCATGGCATTTCGAAGATTGATGCTGCTGGTTGTTTTGGTTGCGGTTGTGCTTGTGATGATGGCTCCACTGGCCTCCGCTACGTCCTATTCGTCCATGATTGTTTATGGGGATAGTCTGTCGGATAACGGAAATCTTTTTAGCCTGATTGGGTATCCACCTGCGCCGTATTACCAGGGGCGGTTCTCAAACGGGCCGGTTGCGGTGGAACAAGTGGCGGCGGCGCTGGGGATACCGCTCTTCGACTTTGCTGTGGGAGGAGCGACGACGGGCGTAGGGAATTTTGTTGATGGAGGTACGCAGACTGTTCAGGTGAGCCTGCCTGGGATGCAGCAGGAGCTGGCTTTGTCTGCACCTTTGTTGACTCCTTCGACGACGTCCACTGCTTTGTTTGTGGTGTGGGGTGGTGCGAACGATTTTTTCAGCGGCGGTTCGGCGGCGACTGCGGTGACGAATATTGACTCGATTATTGCAACGCTTGAAACCGCAGGTGCGCAACATATCCTGGTGCCTGGATTGCCTGATATTGGATTGACCCCGGCGTATTCTGGAGATCCTGCAGCAGCGACAGCTTATAGCGTTGAGTTCAATTCGCTGCTGCTGGCCAGCCTTCCTTCGAATGTGACGTATGCCGATACGTTCAACCTGCTTAACGGAGTGATCAGTGATCCGTTGGCTTATGGACTTAGCGATGCGACGGATCCCTGCTTCGCTAACAAGATGGTGTGCGCGAACCCCGACCAGTTTTTTTTCTGGGATACTGTCCATCCGACGACTGCCGGCGACGCTATTGTGGCGAGGCAGTTTGAGGCGAGCTTAGGGCAGACTCCGGAGCCTGCTTCGATCCTTCTGATTGGATCGGGCATATCCGGACTGGTGCTTCTGGTGCGGCGGCGCGTGGCGTAGAGCAGAAGCTCTGTTCGCGCTTACCGTTGTGCCTGCGTGTTTCCCGCGGGAGATTGATTCGCGCTCGTTGTGGCGTTACCTGTCACGATGGGTACGCACGGCTGTGGCGCAGCTATCTGCCCAGGAAGTGCCGGCGGGGCTGCCTTTCGCATCTGGCCGGAGGGACATGGCTGCATAAGCAGTGTCGGCCGCAAGTCCGCGGGGAGGGGAGGAGCTTCGATTGCGCCTTTCAACTCGCCGTTGCCCTTCGAGCCGGGCCAGGCATAGGGAGCGACGCGGATGGGGCCGTAACCCATGACGGGGAATTTGGCGGGCGCTGAAAAATTTTTATCGACCAGCACAAAGGCAGATTCCGGTTTTTTGCCTAAGAGACGATTGTCGGAGGACAACTGGAAGACATGCTCGCCGACCGTGACGGTGAGGGTTTTGTCGTTGAAGGCCTTCTGCTGTTCGACCGCGCCTGGGAATGCACCGTTCGAGACGACGGTGGTGCCGATGCCGGGGACGTAAAAGTAGATGTATTTGAGGTCTTTGATCTCGTAGTTCAGAGCCGCTTTGCCGATGAGGCCGTCGACGGTCAGGGTTCCACGGCTGATCGAAACTGAAACCAACTTTGGCGGCTTTACTTTGACGGCGTGCAGCTTTTTGCCGCTCTCGTCGTAGCCGAGATTGTCTTTCGTTTGCATGACAGGCTTGCCCTTGGCGTCGAAGGACGGATGACCTTTTTTGTCACGCTGCTGTTTGACGGGAGGGTTCCACATGAGCTTGCCGTCCGGGTCCTGACGTTGCTTTCCTTCTTCGTCGAGCATCGGAGTGGATGCCAACTCAATGATGGTCGTGGGGCCCGTGTATACCGCGTCCTTCTTCTTGCCTTTTAGAGCCGACGACGTGGTTGCGGCCGATTGCGGCGGCTTCGGAGACGCGATCACTTTGTCTTCAGTCGGCTGGTCGGTTGGGCCTTGCGAGGTCGCGAGGTGCGATGTCTCTGTCAGGGAAACTGTTTGGGAGGCTGTCTGGGCCGCTGTATTGGCGGGTGGTTGCGCTGACGTCTCCTGAGCTTCTATGCGAGTAATTGATGTCGATACCAACGCGAAGCCAAGCAATCCAGCGAGTGATGCAGTGTGTATCGGGGTCATCTGGGCTCATCCTCTGTTCAGGTTTACGTGCCGCTCTGAGCCCGTAGACCTGTTTCTCGAGTTTCTATGGCGAGGATATCCGCAACATGTAAGTGATTTCTAATATTTTTGCCTGTAAACCTACGACTTTATAGGTACTTACTTAATGTGCACTGAGGGAGTTTTTCCGGGCAACCAGCCTTGGACTACCTAAAAAACAAAGCCGCTTCGTCGAGCCGGGGGACAGAACGCCTTCATCTTTGATTAAGGACTGGCATGTAGCTTTCTCTTGTCGGACCGATGAGGAATCTCTATGCGTTGTATTACGTTTGTTCTTGCCTTAGCTACTGCGACGGCACTGCTGGCCCAATCACCTTCCTCTTATCGCATTACCAACAAGTATGTGCTGGGCGGCGAGGGGAGCTGGGATTACGTTGTGCCCGATCCACCGAGCCACCGGGTCTACCTTGCGCGGCAGAATCGCGTGATGGTTGTCGATGAAGACAGCGGCAAGCTGCTCGGAGAAGTCACCGGCATTCAGGGTGCACACGGAACTGCGATTGCTGAAGATACAGGGCATGGATTTGCTACGTCGGGTAACGATCAATCGGTGGTGATGTTCGATCTGAAGACGTTCAAGGTTCTTGGGCGGATTCCTGCGGCTGAAGATGCCGATGCGATTCTTTTTGACAAGCCGTCGAACCGCGTCTTTACGCTGAATGGCGATGCGCATTCCTCGACCGTGATTGATCCACGGGCGGGAACGCTGATCACGAATATTCCGCTTGGCGGAAAACCGGAGTATGGGGTCTCTGCGGGCGATGGCAAGGTTTATGCGAATCTCACGGACACAAGCGAGGTCGTGGAGATCGATGCGAAGACGGCTACGGTCGCGCGACGATGGCCGACAACTGGGTGTAAGCAGCCGGTCGCGATGGCTATCGATAAGGTTCATCACCGTTTGTTCAGCGGCTGCCGCAGCGGAGTGATGGCGGTCTCGGATTATCAGGCGGGAAAGGTGGTTGCGACGGTGCCGATCGGGAAGGGTGTCGATGGCGCCGGATATGATGCGGCCGCGGGCGATGCCTTCGCTTCGAATGCGGATGGGACACTGACGATCATTCATCAGGATGGCGCGGATCAGTATCATGTCGTGGAGAATCTGCCTACGCCGGTGGGATCGCGCAACATGGGCCTCAATCCTTTGAATCACCGGATATTTCTCGTCTCCGCAGAGTTTGGGGCTGCTCCGGCCGGGGGAGGAAGAAGGCCGGTTCTGCCGGGGACGTTCACTTTGATGACGATTGAAGCTGCGACGGCACCGCGCTGATCGCTGAAGAAGAGTAACCCTCGGCGATTGTTACGGGATCATGGGTTGATGGCGCAGAGCCATGTACGTCAGCCGGCCGGCATCGTAGGCTCCGTAGATGATGTTGGCGCGCCAGATGTCATTTCTGAAGGTGAGGATCTGGCGGCGGATGTAACGGAAGGCGTAGTTGCCTGGTTTGAAGCTAACGTTTTTGGAGCCAGGTTCAAATCGCGGATCGAACTGCGACTCGGCGGGCTGACAGCGTTGCAGGGTGACAACTGCCACTGAGCCGTCGGTGCGCATAATGTCTCCGGTCGAGTTGTGAGTGATGTTGGGCATGCCCGGACGTGAGATAAAGCTGACAGATTTTATGCAGCCGGCAAAGTTCAGGTCACGGATTACGGTGGAACGCTCGTCGTCGATATCAGGCGCGATGTGGTGGACGAAGCCCTTGTACTTGATTGCGAGAACCGCGCCGGTATCGTGGGTCGACGAGCTTATCCAGATTGAACTTGCCGGGTTCACGGAGTTCACTGAATTGATTGAGTCCGCGGGATCGTCGGTTGTGTCGGAGGGCCATTGCCAGATGCGAAGATGGTCGCGGCGATCGTAGCTGTTGAGGCTTTTCTGCCAGTTCATGTCCTCCGGTTTGTTGTTCAAGAGGAAGGTCGTCATGGGTTGCTGGGCATAGCCGCTCTTGTTCAGAAGGGCATAGAAGTTCTTCATCGCAGTGCGGCGCGAGAAGGTGTCGGCCGAGTTCCATCCTGCGTGGCGAAATGCCGACTCTATTTCGTACTGCGATCCGAGGAAGACGATATTCAGAAGATCGGCATCGACGTGTTTTTTGGTGGTGACACGCCAGGGAAGCTGCGCTACTAACTGGTCGATGTAATCCGATTCTGTTCCGGTAGCCGAAGAGGATTCGTGCTCGGCGCTGATTGTGGCGGGCGGCGAGGAGATTTCCTTTGTTGTGCGCAGATGAATGTCAGCACCAGCGGGATAGTAGATCTCGGGCTCGGGAAAGATGGGGAAGAGTGCCTTGTAGGCGATGAGACCCATATCGGAGTAGGGATTCCATGTAGGGAGATGAATGAGGCGGCTGTTGATGGTCCCCTGAAAGGTGTCGGAGCTGCGGATGCCTTGAATCACGCCTTTTTTGACGTGCTCGCGGGCGTTCTCGACTTCTTCGACGCGGGCGGTGAGCGCTACCTCGACGCCGGGCTCGACGATGGCACGATTGAATTCGAGTTCGAGGGCAGCGGTTTCGTGCATGATGCCCCATCCGACCTTGCGCTTGCTGCGAACTACGCCCTCGACGGGCGAGCCCATGGGAAGGATGACTTCGTTGTCGCACATGAGATCCTGCGTGAGGATTGCATGAACAGCATCGCCTGCTTTCGCGGTATAGGTAGAGACGGGAGCTGCGAGGCGAATCCATAGGGATTGACCTGCCGGGAGTTCGCATCCGGAGGCCATCCTCGCGGCACCTATGACACAGAAGAGTGCCAGCCTGCGCTTCAGGTCAAGCAGGATTCTCATAGGAATGAGTCACCCCCGCATCTCCACGATAACAAATCTTTGGAGTTGGTGACGTTAGCTACTCGGTACGGAGAGCCTGCATTGGTTCGACCTTTGCGGCGCGGCGGCAGGGGACAAAGGTGGCCGCGACTGCAGCGATGGCGAAGATTGCGATAACAGGGAGTATTACGGAGAGGTTGGTTGGTTTGGTGTTGTAGAGGAGAGATGTGAGACTTTTGCCGATCGCAAAGCTACTAAGGCAGCCCAGGATGAGGCCTGCCGTAACTGGCGCGAGGATGGTTGCGAGCATGAGCATGTAGACGCTTTGCCGGGTGGCTCCGAGGGCCAAGCGTATGCCGACCTCCTGGGTGCGGGCTTCGACGGAGTAGCTGAGGTTGCCGTAGATGCCCAGGAGAGCGAGAAGAAGTGCGGCTGCTCCGAAGGCGACGAAGATGCCGGTCTGGAGGTGCTCGGGTGCGAGCGAGTCGGAGATCTGCGAGTCGAGTGTGTGGATGCGGGCGATGGTGACGTTGGGGTTGTAGCTCCAGATAGCGCTGCGAAGCTCTTCGGTGAGGAGTTGCGGGTCCTGCGTAGTGCGGACGAGGAAGTAGGTGGCGTAGGGTGGCTTGTTGTTGAATGGAAGATAGACCATGTTGACGGGGGCGGCGCGGAGCGAGTTGCTGTGCGCATCGGCTGCGATGCCAACGATGGTGTAGGGCTTTTCGTGAAAGAGGAATTGACGACCGAGAGCGCTGCGGTTGGGCCAGATGGCTTTGGCGGCGGTTTGAGAGATGACGGCGTTGGAGGTGTTGCGATCGCGATCTTCGAGAGTGCGGCCTTCGAGGATGGGCTGGCGAAGCGTGTCGAAGTAGCCGGGGCTTATCCAGCGATAATTGGCGAGTGCTGAGTTGTTGGAGGGCGCATCGACGGGAGTGACTCCGTCGATCCATCGCTCGCCTTCGAGGAGCATGGAGCTGACAAGAGAGACAGACTGGACGCCGGGCAGCCCACGGAGTTTGTCGAGGACGCCGTCGTCGAAGGCGGTGCGGACTTTGTCTTCTTTGAAGGTGTTGCCCTGGAGAAAGACATCGGCGGCGATGACATGGTCGGCGGAGAAGCCTTTGTCGAAGGTGGAGAGATGGATGAGGCTTTTGGCGAGGAGTCCGGCGACGAGGAGCAGAGTGGTGCAGGCGAAGACCTGCGCGCCGACGAGCCATCGGCGGAGAAGGGCGCTGCGGCGTGAGCCTGAGGAGCCGCGAGCGTATTGCAGGGCTTGCTGAGGGTTGATGCGGAGAAGACGCAATGCGGGGAGAAGACCGAAGATGAGTGCTGCACCGATGGTGAGGATGACGGAGAGGGCGAGCACTGTGATGTTCACGCTGATGGTTTGTGTGCGTGGGATGGCGAGTTGCGTGTATCCGGCGAACTCGTGGACGGCGACGATGGCGAGAATGACGCCGAGGATTCCTCCGGTGAGAGAGAGGATGAGGATTTCGGCGAGGGCAGATTGCAGGAGGCGTGAGGCGGAGGCTCCGAGGGCGGAGCGGACGGCGGCTTCGCGGTCGCGAGTGACGAGTCGCGCGAGCTGCGCATTGGCGAGGTTGATGCAGGCGATGAGCAGGACGCTGAGGACTGCGGCCATGAGGAGCCAGAGGCGGGCGGAGGTTTTGCCGACGATGACTTCCTTCATGGGCTGGATGTAGGTGGAGAAGGCGCCGTGCGGTGGGCCGTCGAGCTGGCCGGGGGGAATCTGGCGGGCGAGAGTGTCGTCGAGAGCGTTGAGGTTTTCCTGGGCCTGGGCGATGCTAACGCCGGGTTTGAGGCGGGCGAGGGGGACGTAGTTGCCGTAGTCACTGTTGAGGCCGAAGTCGTTGAAGTCTATGGCAAGCGGGGTGAGGATCTCATTGTCTGGAAGCTGGCGAGCGAGAGCGGCGGGGGCTAGCTCGTTGGCTTTGGGGAAGTAGAAGTTTTTGGGAAGAATACCCACGACCTGATAAGGGGTGTCGCTGATCTGGATGGTGCGGCCGATGGCGGCGGGGTCTCCGTTGTAGAGGGTTTGCCAGAGATGCCAGGAGAGGATGGCGATTTTTTCGTGGCCTGGGGTGGACTCTTCCGGGAGAAAGTTGCGGCCGAGGATGGGTTGGACGCCGAGGATGTCGAGGAGATTAGGAAGGGCGGTGATTTTGCCGACGAGACGCGGGTGATCGTTGGTGATGCCGACACCGGTGGAACCTTGCTGGAGGAGGGTGAGGTCTTCGAAGGTAGTGGAGTTCTTGCGCCATTGGTCGAAATGTCGGGGATTGGCGCCGGTGTAAGGGATGAACTTTTCGAGGAAGCGGACTTTTTCCCAGATGACGACGAGGCGGGCGCTGTCGGGGTAGGCGAGGGGCTTGAGGAGGACACCGTCGACTACGCTGAAGAGGGCTGTGGTGGCTCCGATGCCGAAGGCCAGGGTGAGGATGGCGGTGAGAGTAAAGCTTGGGGACTTACGGAGCTGACGGAGGCCGTAGCGGATGTCCTGGAAGATGGAGTGCATGCGGTTACCTCGGGGATGAACAGTCTACATGGAGAGCAGTTTGTGGACGAGCTCATCGCGATAGACTCTCTGGATGAAATGCTTTGCGATCGCGTTGTTGTTGTCTGTTGCTTCCGTTTCTTGCGTTGGGCAACCTGTTCATGATGAGGAGTCGATCCGTAGTATTCGCGCCGCGTCCAATAAGGCGATTCAGGCAAGCGACATCGCGGGTTTTGCCGCGAGTCTGGAGCCCGGGTTTGTCGTGGTGACCGGGAATGGTTCGTTTCTTTCGCGCGAGGAGTACGTTGCGACTTTTGCGAAGGACTTCGAGGACCCGCATTCAGTCCGGTTTGAACGTATTGTGGATTCGATTGAGATCTCGAGTTCGGTTCCACTGGCCGCAGAACATGGACATTGGGTGGGGCGTGTTCCGGGTGGGCCGGCGTTGTTTCGCGGGACGTATCTGGCGATGTGGCGACGATCTGGGAACGGATGGAAGCTGCGGACGGAGCTATTTGTCTCGCTTGCCTGCAGCGATGCAGATGCGTGCGAGAGCTATCGGAAGAGATATAGTGCGGCGGCTCCGAAGTAGGGGCGCGGCCAAGTTAATTGGCTGTGACGGTCAGGTTGAGGGTGACGGTCTGGGTGAGTTGGACTCCCGTGGTGGAGCTGGCAGAGACCTGGTATTGGTAGGTGCCGGGTGGAGTTTTGCGGAGGTTGGGGTCGCCTCCGCTGCCGCAGCCTGAGGGGCTTAGTGTGAGGAGCGTGAGGAGAGTTGCGAGGAAGAGATTTCTTGTGAAGTGTGTTTTGTGATCGCGGGTGCGGCGGAGAGTGGTCCAGAAGAAGAGGAGGGATGCGGGAAGGAGACAGACGAGGGTTTTGTGGAGGGTGAGGGTGTTTTGTGCAGTATTGCTTGGGTTGATGGCGGTGATGGCGGTGATGGTGTTGATGGTGGCTATGGCGTTTTGAGCGGAAGCATTGAGGGTGATGCTGGAAGGCAGGAGCGAACAGGTGGCATATTGGCCGGGGTTGGTGGGGGTGCAGTTGAGGACTACGGTGCCGCTGTATCCGTTTTGTGGAGTGAGTTGGAGGTTGTAGGTGGCGGGCTGCTCGGTGGTGACGGTTGCGGAGGCGGAGGAGTTGCCGTTGACGGTTAGGAGGAAGGTTCCGTTTTGGACTCCGTTGCCTGTTAGGGGGACGATGGCGGGGGAGTTGGGGTCAGAGCTGGTGATGGCCAGGTTGCCGTTCCGCGTGCCTAATGCGGTTGGGGAGAAGGTGATGGTTACGGTGCAGCTGGTGTTGGGAGCGAGAGTGGTGAAGGTGCAGGGGACCGTGGTGGCGTAGTCGCCTGTGAGGTTGAAGGCTAGGGTGGTGACGCCGGCGGTGCCGGTGTTGGTGAGGGTGAGCGTCTGATTGGCGGAGGCTCCGATGGCGATGGAGCCGAAGCTCAGGGTTGATGGGGTGATTTGCAGATGGGACTGGATGCCAGTTCCGGTGAGAGGGATGTTGATGGGGAGCGTCGTGAGTGAGGTTGCGATGGAGATTGTGCCGGTGCGGGTGCCGGTTTGGGTTGGGGTGAAGGTGATCTGCTCCGTGCAGGTTGTGTTTGGCGCGAGAGAGTTGCTGGTGGGGCAGTCGCCTGTGGCGGTGTAGTCGCCTGTGGGGGTGATGGAGTTGAAGGTGGCGGGGGTCGTGCTGGTGTTGGTGATTTGGAGCGGGAGAGTGGTGGTTGCGCCGAGTTGGACGTTGCCGAAGTTGAGCGCGATGCGGGAGACGGTGAGAGGCGATGGAGTGGCGGTGCCGAGGAGGCTGATGAAGTCGAGTGCGGTGCTGGCGTCGGAGGTGATCTCAAGTGCGCTGATGCGTGTGTCTATGGGAGCGGTGGAGTTGGTGGGTTGCGGAGTGAAGTTGATGATGAGGAGACAGGATGCGGAGGGGAGAATGGTGCCGCAGTTGCTTTGGGTGGTGAAGTCGGGGGTGGTTTGGAGGGCGATGATGTGGATGGGAACGGTGCCGGTGTTGGCGAGGATGATGGTTTGGGGTTGCGCGGCGTTGCCGACCTGCGTTGACGGGAAGGTTAGGGAGCTTGCAGAGGCGGTGTAGGAGACGAGTGGCGCCGTGTTGAGTGGCGTGCCAGTGGTGATGGGGGCGGCGGTGCCGGTGAGGTTGATGATGTCGGGGCTGGTGAGGGCGTTGCTTTCGATAACGAGGGTCCCGGTGTCGGAGGTAGCGGGCGGTGTGGGTGCGCCGGTGGAGATTTGATTGATTGGCGTGTAGGCGAGGGTGACGGTGCAGGTTTTGTTGGAGGCGAGGGTCGCGCCGCAGGTGGTTTGCGAGATGAGGAAGGGCCACTGGCTGGTGAGGCGGCGGATCGTGAGCGGGGCGGTGCCGTTGTTCGTGAGAGTGAGGGTTTGCGTGGCGGATTGGCCAGAGGCTACCTGACCGAAGTCGAGGGTGGATTGACCGGGAATTATGTTGCCGGTGATGGCTAGTGTGGCGGAGCCGATGCCGTAGCCTTCGACGTAGGCGAGGCCGTTGAGGGTGGCGGAGCCGTCTGTGGGTGTGGCCTGGGCGAAGAGTGTGCCGGTGATGTCTCCGTTGGTGAGCGGGAGGAAGGTGACGGCGAAGTTACAGGAGGCGCCGGGGGCGAGCGCGGCACAAGGGGCACTGGTGAGGACAAACTGGTGCGGGAGAGCGATGTCGAGAGTGAGGGATTTGGCGGTGAGGTTGTTGATGGTGAATTCGCGTGGGCTGCCGAGAGTGCCGTCGGGGGTGGGACCATAACTGGTCTGGTTGGGGAGAATCTGGAGGCCGGAGTTTTCGAGAGTGTAAGCGCCGGTGAGTGGGACGGTGTAGGTAGCTGGCCCGGTGAGGGAGCTGGTGACGGGGATCTGGAGGGTATCGGAGGTGAGGGCGTCAGTTGGAGCGAAGAGGACCGTGATGGTGCAGGTCGCGGCGGGAGCCAGTGTGGCGCAGTTGGTGGTGGCGGCGAAGTTTGGTGTGGTGGTTGTGGGTTGTGCGATCTGGAGGGTGGCTGTGCCGGTGTTGGTGAGGGTGATTGTTTGTTGGGTGGCAGTATTGCCGGGGACGTTATTGAAGATGAGGGCAGCGGGAGTGAGGGTGAGGCCGGTGTCCGTGCTGCCGAAGCCGGTGAGTTTTGCGGTGATGGGGGTGGAGTCGGTGGGGATGGTGAGGGTTCCGGTGAGTTGGCCGGTGGTGCCTGGGGAGAATTGCAGGTTGAGGAAACAGGAGGCGTTCGGGGCTAGAGCGCCGATGCAGGGTTGACCTCCGGTGGGATAGAGGGTGGAGTCTGCGAGGGCGAAGTTAGTGGCGATGGTTGGGGTGCTGAGGGTGGCTGTCGCGGAAGTGACGTTGGTCAGAGTGAAGAGAGTCGGGGCGCTGGTGCTGTGGACTGCGATGGGGCCGAAGTCCTGCGTGAGTGGAGTGAGGATGAGGCCGGTGAGCGGGAGGCCGGTTCCTGTGAGAGTGAAGGGTGATGGCGTGCCTGAGGAGGTTGAGTTGAGGGTGAGGGTTGTGTTTTGAGGGCCGAGGGTCGTCGGGGAAAATTGGACTCCGAGCCAGCAGTTGGTGCAGGGGCCGGTGAAGATGGTGGTGAATGCGGAGGAGGGTGGTGCTCCGTGGCCGAAGCCAGTGTCTTCGACGAGGATGGCTTTGAAGTCTGGCGCGGAGCTGGTCGCGGTAAGGGTGCTGAAAGGTGAAGTGATTTTTGTCCACTGCACGGTGGGCTGGCCGAGGAGGACACCGCCGAAGATGAGGGTGCTGTTGGGCGTGGTGGAGATGGCGGTTCCGGTGCCGGTGAGGTTGATGAAGGCAGGTGTGGTTCCTGCTCCGGCGGTGACGGAGAGGATGCCCTGACGGGTTCCGGATTGCGAGGGAGCGAAGGCGAGGAGTACGGTGCAGGTGGTGTTGCCGGGAAGGGTGGCTGGGCAGTCGGTTGTGTTGGTGAAGTCACCGGTGAGCGCGAGGGTGAGGGTGAAGGGTTGCGTGCCGATGTTACCGATGCTGACGGGTTGCGTGGTGGTCGAGGTACTGGTGACGAGGACTGGAGTCGGGAAGATGATTTTGGTGGGAGAGACGGTGAGATTCGGATTGACGATCTGGCCGATGCCGGTGGGTTGCGGTTTGGTCGATCCGGTGATGAGGACGGTAAGGCCTTGATCGAGTGTGAGAGTTGTGGAGTCGGCTGAGGGGGCGATGGGGGAGTTGTAGGTGATCTGGATCTGGCAGACAGTGTGGGCGGGGAGGATGGTTGGGCAGTGGTCGATGAGGGTGAAGGGTGCGGCGAGTGCGACTGGGGTGTGGAGGATTGGTGTGTTGGAGTTGTTCGAGAGGTAGAGGTAACGCGGGAGGCGCGGGCCGGCAGCGGGTGTGGTGCCGAATTGTGTGCCGAAGTCGACCTCGGAGGCGGAGAGATTGAGGGCTGTAGCCTGGGAGTAGGCAGTGAGAAGGACGGAGCCGGAGCCGAGGGTCCAGTTCGATTGGGCGAAGCCGTTGTCGGTGGAGGAGGATGAGGCGGTGAAGCTGAGGGTGAGGTGGCAGGTCGCGTTGGGCTGGAGGGTGTAGGTGTTGATCGCGGTGAGATTGCAATCGCTGGAAGAAGTGGCGAAGATATATTGAGTGAGTTGGTTGCTGCCAATTTTTGAGGTGATGGTTTGAGGTTGGCCGGAGAGATTTGTGAGGGTGACGGTACGGGTCGCTGGCTGGGCTGGCTGGTCTGCGGAGGTGACGATGCCGAAGTCGAGCTCTTTTGGGTTGAAGACGACGAGGTTGGGTGAGGTTGCGGGTTTGGGTAGAGAGATGGCTTGCGTGGGGGCATTGTCGGTCTGAATGGTGAGGGTTCCGGAGGTAGTGCCACCGACGGCGATGCTGCATTCGGCTCCGGCGGCGAAGGTAGCGGGGCAGTTGCTTGCGGAGGCAAGGCCGGTGGGTGTGATTTGGAGGTTGGTTGCGGAGGCACTGCCTAGATTGCGCAGGATGAGGTTGGGACCGGCGTCGGTGGATAGCGCAAGGCTTGGGGCACCGGTGAGGTTGAGTTTGGCGAGGTAGGCAGCGGAGCCAGCGCATTGACTTCCGTTGCAGGAGTTGGCGGGAAGTGCGGCGGAACGAACGGTGGATGCGAGAGCGGCGGTATCGATGAGTGGGAGATCGTAGGTCTCGGTGGCGAGAAGGCTGGAGCTGGCGGTTGGGCTGGCACTGCCGGCGAATATAGGGTCGCCGGTTGCGTCGGTGGTGAGGGAGGTCAGGGCGATGGGGGCGCTGGCGAAGTTCGGGTTGGAGGTGGGGAGTCCGCCGAAGCGAATGGATTGGTCTATTACGGGAGACGCGTTGCTTTGTTGCGTGACGCGGAGGGCGTAGCTGTTGCCGATGTCGGAGAGCGGTTGTAGCGGGAGGAGCCAGGATGGCGTGTTTTGGGTGGCTGTGATCCAGGTGTTTTGGTTTGGTGCCGGGGCGAGGATGGATTGCGTGCCAGGTGCGAGGAGAATGGAGCTTAGGACACTGCTGCCGTCGAGTGTAAAGCGGAGGAGGGTTTGGTAGTTGGTATTGACGATCGGGGTGGAGACTGTAGCGACAGGGAATTGGCCCAGCGCGACGGAGCCGGAGAGCAGGAGGTTTTGTGCGGTGGGGTCGATTGCGATGGAGGTGAGGCCGGGGCCGGCGATGAAGGTGGAGAAGACGAGGGCGTCGGCGGCAGGGGATAGTTTGGTGAGAAAGCCGGAGGTGGTGCCGGGGGTGTTGGGGATGATTTCAGGGATGAGGGCGTTGAGGGTTGGGTAGCCGGAGCTGGTGGTGAATCCGGCGATGTAGGCATTGTCGGCAGCGTCGGCTGTGATGGCTGCAGGTGCTGTG
This sequence comes from uncultured Acidobacteriaceae bacterium, assembly GCA_963770055.1. Lineage (GTDB taxonomy): Bacteria > Acidobacteriota > Terriglobia > Terriglobales > Acidobacteriaceae > Edaphobacter. The sequence continues at coordinate 231,927 of CAVYOC010000006.1, read as the reverse complement.
TTGCCGTTCTGGCCGCTGAGGTACGTGGCGTAGACGAGGTTGGTGCCGGTCGTGTTGAAACGCTCTACGAAGCCGTTTTGCAGGCTGCCTGCAGCGGGAGATTGGATGATGGCTGACGGTGTGACCGGGAGTGTGGAGTTGAAGATGCTTCCGGTGATGAAGACGGAGTCGGCGGTGGCAGCGATGCCGGTGACGGAGAGGCTGCCGCTGCCTGCGTAAGTTACGAAGATCGGATTTAAGTTGGGATCGAATTTGGCGATGAAGGAGTTGGAGGATCCGGTTGGAGTTGGGAAGGCTGCGCCGGGTGTTGCGGTGAGAGTGCCGGAGTTGGCGGCTCCGGTGACGTAGATGTTGCCGGAGGGATCGAGGGCCATGGCGAGGCCGATGTCGCCTGCTGCGCCGAATTGGGTTTGGGCGAGGAAGGTGGAGGCGGTGGGATCGGCTTTGAGGAGACGGATGCCGTCTTTTTGATCGAGGAGAAGGTAGAGATTGCCGGAGGAGTCGGACTGGACGGCGTTGAACTGCGCGTTGTGTTGGGAGTTTGTGGAGCCGAGGAGTCCGGCGAAGGCGAGTTGCTGCGGACCGGTGGTTTGCGCGGGAGATGGGGTGGCGAGGGTTGAGGCGAGGAGGCAGAGGCCGGCAGAGAGATGTCGGAGCGAGAGCGATTTCTTCATGGGTTGCTGGCTGCGGGCGGAACGCTATTGCAGCCTGACCTTAACTATCCATGGGTAATGAGGCGTTTTTGTTGAAGAGAGGACGAAGGGCGTTACGGAGGTACTATAGCTTCCCGTTTTGGGAATCCACATGACCCTCTAGTTGTAGCAGGTAGTCGAGTCCGAGGAGACGCATCTCGTCAAGGAAGTCGTTATGAGTTGTGTACTGGATGGCCTGCATGCCGATGACGACGGCTGCGGCGACGTTTTCGGCTTTGTCGTCGATGAAGAGGATGTGGGGTGGTGCGGTGTGAAGGCCTTTGGCGGCATGAAGGTAGATGGCGGTGTCAGGTTTGGCGGAGCGGATGGCGTGGGACCAGGTACGGTGGTGGAAGTCGGCGAGCCAGGCGTGCTTTTGGGTGAGCCCTGCGGACATTCCGTCTCCGATGTTGGAGAGGACTCCGGTGGGGATGCCTGCGCGCTGGAGGCGTTGGGCCCATTCGAGCATGGGGGTGTTGATCTGTGACCAGAGGTCGGTGTCGGCGGCGATGAGGTTGGTGAGTTGGCGTGGAGTGAGGACGATTCCTGCGCCTGCGGCGGCCGTGTTCCAGTAAGACTCGGCGGTGAGATCGCCGGAGTCATAGGCATGACGGTGAGCCCAGTATTCGCGCTGGAGGGTCTCTTCGTTCAGGCCAGAGATGGAGAGCATGCGGGCCCAGGCTATCGGGTCGGGCGGCGCAGAGAGAACCATGCCGTAGTCGAAGAGCACTGCACGGATAGGATTCATGGGCAATGCTGATTGTATGGGAGCGCGGAGAAGGATGTGGGGGTGATCTCGGATGGACGTATTCGGCTTGGCACTGAGGTTCGTGGTTGGTTTGGAGTGTGTGGAGGTTCGGGCAGGTTACATCCCACCCTTCGCGATAAAACTGCGAAGGATGGGGCACCCGAACGTTGATGGAGCACCCGAACTTTCATGACCCGAACGTTGATGGGTACCGAACATTGATGGGGTACCCCGCGTTTGTTTAGGTGCAAGAAGCCTGTGTTCAGTGGGGAGCTATGTTGTAGATGGTTTCATGAGAGGGCAGAAGGGCACCGACAGTGAGGCCACCGATGCCTCCGATGACGGCGCCGATTCCGGCCGGGATGGCTTTGCCGCCGATATCGAGGCAGAAGGTATTCGGCGCGCATCCTTTGTGTACGGCCGCGCCTATGCCTGCTCCAATGCCGGCGCCGACTGCGCCGATGATGAGGGAGTTGCGGAGGCGGTGTTTGTTCTGCATGAGCTTGACGGAGCGCACTTCGGGCTTCTGCAGGTTCTGCTGGCCGGAGGTTTGGGAAAAGGCGATGGACGCGTCTGAGGCGTTGATGAAGGTTCCGGAGTACTTTTTAGAGGCGGTGTCGACGATCTGAACCTTCTGTCCGGAGTGGAGAGAGTTAAGGTTTGTCCAGGCGGTTGGATTGGCCTGGGCCAGAGAGACGCAAGGCAGACTAAGGACAGCAAGCAACAAGTGGAACTTTCGCATAGAGCACCTGTTTTATTCAATGGTGGCAGCCAGCTTATATCGTTTCGATATTTTTAGGTAATCAATTTCGCGTCTCCTACGAAGTAGAGGTACGTCAAGGGATTGGAGCGCGATGTCTCCCCGAGAAAGGTCATACAGGCTCTACCATGGATAGGTGAGCGATCGGTTTTCGAAGCGGACAGGTTGGGATGTGGGGGAGAGTGCGTTTGCGGGTGCGATTCGCGAGGCGCGGGCGGCGGGGCGTGAGTTGATCGATCTGACGGTGTCAAACCCTACGGTGTGTGGGTTTGAGTATGATGCCGAGGCGATTTTGCGGCCGCTGGCTGATGTGCGGGCGTTGAAATACGATCCTGATCCTCGAGGGATGAGAGCCGCTCGTCAGGCTGTGGCTGGGTATTACCGGGACCATCGGGCGGATGTTGACCCGAATGGGGTGGTGCTGACGACGAGTACGAGTGAAGGGTATGGGTATCTGTTCCGGCTGTTGTGCGATGCGGGGGATGAAGTGCTGGTGGCGCTGCCTAGTTATCCGCTGTTCGATTTTCTGGCGGATCTGGAGGATGTGCGGCTGAAGAGTTATCCGCTGTTTTATGACCATGGGTGGTGGATCGATTTCGGGGAGCTGGAGCGACGGATCGGGCCGCGGACGAAGGCGATTGTGGTGGTGCATCCGAATAATCCGACTGGGCATGGGACTGCGGATGAGGACAGGCGGCGGCTGGAGGGGATTTGTGTTCGGCATGGACTGGCGCTGATTGTGGATGAGGTTTTTCTGGATTATCCGCTGGGTGAGGAGAGGCTGAGGAGTTTTGCGGTGGGGCCGCATTCGGCGTTGACGTTTGTGCTGAGCGGGATGAGCAAGATCGCCGGGTTGCCGCAGATGAAGGTGGGATGGATTGTGGGGCTCGGGCCGGAGGTATTGCGGCGGGAGGCGATGGGTCGGTTGGAGGTGATTGCGGATACATTTTTGTCGATGAATGCTCCTGTGCAGAGGGCGCTGCCGGCGTGGCTGGCGGGGAGGCGGGAGATTCAGCGGCAAATTCTGGAGAGGGTGCGGGGAAATCTTGTGGTAGCGCAGGAGAGCGGGATGGAGGTGTTGCGAGTGGAGGCGGGGTGGAGTGCGATTCTACGGTTGCCGCAGCGGGGTGGGGATGGGGATCTGGCTGGGAGACTGTTGAGGGATGCGGAGGTGGTGGTGCATCCGGGGTCGTTCTATGGGATTGCCGAATTGGGACGGGTGGTCGTGAGTTTATTGGGGCCGGAGGGGGAATTTCGACGTGGTTTGGAACGTATCGTGCATGGCCAGAAATTGAACCATGATAGTTACTAGTTCACGTGGTGCTTGTAAGGTGTTGGTTTTCATTTCCAATGTAAGTAGATGATTTTAGATATTTTGCAGGAACGGATTTTTATGGCGCTCCGACCCAATAGTTGTAGACGGTCCGTGGCCGGGAATAACTTTTGTTTCGTCCGGGAGGGTGAGGAGGCGGTCGTGGATGGAGGCCAGAAGCTTGCGTGTGTTGCCTCCGGGTAAGTCCGTGCGACCGACGGAACCCGCAAAGAGGGTGTCTCCGGCGAGAAGGAGATTCTGGGTGGGAAGATGGAGACAGACGGAGCCTTCAGTGTGGCCAGGGGTGTGGAGGATGTTTCCGGTGAGGCCGGGAATGGTGATGAGTTTGCCCTCGTCGAGAGTGTCGTCAGGGTTTTCTACGGTGGGAGTGGGGATGCCTAGCCATGCAGCCTGCTCTTCCATCATTTCGACCTGCTCCAGATCGTTCTGGTTGTAGAGGATGGGGGCTCCGGTGAGTTGCTTGAGACGATGGGCTCCAGCAATGTGATCGATGTGAGCGTGGGTGATGAGGATTTGCCTGAGGGTGAGTTTGTGTTTGGCGAGGAGGGCAAGGATGCGGGGGATGTCGTCGCCGGGATCTACAACGATGGCTTCACGGGATGTCTCATCGCCGAGGATGGAACAGTTGCACTGGAGAGGACCTACGGGGATGGTTTCGATGATCATGATTGTCTTCGATTCATGGTAATCCCAACTGCTTTGCGTCGATTTATACCGATGCCATCAATTCTTAGAGGAGCTTTAGCAATTGGCGGTGTGGTGGTTTGTCGAGCATGAAAAATGCGCAAGCCTTGCGGCCTGCGCATTCCTGGAGCTTCGAAGGGTTACTTCTTCGCCGGTGTCGTCTGAGTGGCAGGCGTAGCCTTGGTGCCGGAGAGGACGGAATGGTCGGCGGTGGAGCGCGCAAGCGCGACGGTCAGCGCAATCGAGGTGAACATGAAGATGATGGCAGACCATGTGGTGAGCTTGGTGAGGAGATTGGCTGCGCCGCGAGGGCCGAATGCCGTTTGTGAGCCCTGTCCGCCGAAGGCTCCGGCGAGGTCAGCCGATTTTCCCTGCTGGAGAAGGACGACGCCCACGATGAAGAGCGAGACGAAGACGTGAATGGTGATAAGAAAACCGACCAGCATAGTGCCTGTTACCTCTTGGTCCGTTGAAAACCCGGAAAAATGTTGTGGATTGGTGCGGAGGAGGGGACTTGAACCCCTATGCCTTGCGGCGCAAGCACCTCAAGCTTGTGCGTCTGCCAATTTCGCCACCTCCGCGCTGTTTCTCGACGCTGGTGGGCGTGAGCTGCGGTAAGCAATCCGAGGGTTAGTATACCATTCCTGCGGGTTGGATTGGTCGATTGGGAGTTTCCGGTGGTGGGTCAGTTTGACCAAAGAGTACCTCAGCGGCTGAAGCCGCAGCTAAATTTCAGCGTCGTTTTACGGCACGGCTCAAGCCGTGCCCTTAAGCAAGACTTTGAAACTGACCCACTACCGAGTGTGCGGTTCGCTCGGGATCGAGTATTTTTTACGATCGGATTGACTTGGTGGTTCGGTGCAGATTTTTTCTGTGGTCGCCTAACGGGCGGGAGCGGGAGAAGCGTCTGTCGTCGCGACACACACTTCCCCCGCCTTGGCGGATTGCCTCCGTTAGTAAATCCACTTTGGGGACGCTTTGGTGAGAACTGACACCAAGGGTTGTCCCGCGGGCGTTGCTTTAACTGCGCCCTCACGGACTATTTCAGTTGCCGTGATGTCTTTGCCATAGACCGACTTGTTGGCATCATCGTCGGTGTCAAGATTTGCACTCGCGAGGGAAGCGCCGGCGAACAAACCGCCCGTTGCCCTGGAGTAGGTGAGCAGATCGACGTTGGCGTCATTGGCTGCGACTGCTTTTGCGCCAGTGGGGCCTGCGACTGCGGTTGCATCAGCACCAAGCTTCAGCTTGCCAGAGAGCACCTTCTGTGCGCCTTTTTTGGTTTCTACGAGGAGCACATAGTCCGTGGCTGTGGTGCCGAGTTGAACGCCGAGACTACCGGTGTCCAGCTTGTACATCGCTGGAGCTGACCATGGGCCGGTCATGTTGGTTCCGGTGCGGCAGACGATCACACCGCGGCCATAAGTGCCACCGATGCCGACTGCGACCTTCTTGACGGAGGGGAAGACGAGAACGCAGACGGACTTGTGCAGATATGCCTTAGGGATATTATCTGGTTGGGCGAGTATCTGTTTCAGAACTTCGGCCGAGTTACCCAAGCGATCGTCGATTTTGTTTTGAGCAAAGGCCGGCAGGGTTAGGGCGACGCTCACCAGAGCTAAAACTGCGGTTTTTTTCATGATCAAAAACCTCTCTTGGTTATGACCGGGAGCCTGTTTCTTCCAGCATTCAAGAGCTCCTGCGGTTGTCTGATTCATGTTCAAGCTACCGACCAATGGCAGGAAGCGAAACTGGCAAAATTACCAGAGAGGAGCGGAAAGAAGAAGAGTAAGAAGGAGTTGAAAACACTGTGTCCCTATCAACGATGTTGCGGGAGCGAAGGCGATTAAAGACAACGGCCTCTTCGATTGAATAGGCGTGGCTAATTGCTGATTAGATTAACGTTGTGAGCTAACGCTGTGAGGAAAGTCCGGTTGGAGGTACTTCAGGCGTAGTTGCCGGAGTTTGTGCTGCGCGTTTGCGCTTCTTGACCGGCGGTGCGGCGTTTGGTGGGCGTTGTTTGCTGCCGTTGCCGTTTTTCTTCTTGTCGGTGGTCTCGATGACGGCGCGCATCCAGTAGTTGCCGTCGGCGTCGACCTCGATGCCGTGGACTTCGCGCTCGAAGCCGGGGAATCGCTTGCCGAATTCTTCGATGGCGAGAATAAGTTTGATGACGGGGCTTTCGGCGCTGCCGAGACGTTCGCCGGGCATAGACATCGGGATGCCGGGAGGGTAGGGAACGAGCATGACAGCGGCGATGCGGCCAGCCATCTCAGAGAATCGGACCTTCTCGGTCTCGCCGCGCAGGAGCTTCTGATAGGTCTGCGAGGGAGTGAGGACAGGGTCGAAGTCTTCGTCACAGGCGTCGTTCATCAGGCCGGGGAGATTGAGCTGAATCATGGCGGCGTGCATCTCGTCGGAGAGCTCTTTGAGCGAGGCATTGCGATAGCGTGCCGGGTATTTGAGGACAAGTTCGGGCAAGGCTTCTTCGAGTGAAGCTTCGGAGTCGTAGAGACGTTTGAACTCGAAGAGATTCTCGAGGAGCGCGCCCCACTTACCTTTGGAGGTGCCGACGGAGAAGAGGACGAGGACAGTGTAGTCGCCGGTGCGGGCGATCTCGACGCGGCGGCCGTCGAGGAACTCGGTGATGATGGCGGCGGGTATGCCCCAATCACTGACGACACCCTGGGCGTTGACGCCGGGAGTGAGGATGGTGACTTTGGTGGGGTCAAGCATGCAGTAGCCGTCGGCGATGTCGTCGTCCTGGTAACCGTGCCACTCTTCGCCGGTCTTGAGGGTCCATGCGCTGGAGCGGTTGGTGAGGAGGCCGTCGGCGGCTTCTTCGAGAAGATACATCTTGCTATCGAATGGATCGAAGACGGACTCAGGCTGGTAGAGGCGGAAGAACCAACCCTGTTCGGCGGCGCGGAGACGGTGGCCAATGGAGGACATCGCTTTGCGGAAGCTGATAGCGTCCTGGAGGGTTTCGCTCATGAGCGTGGGGCCGGCTGGCTCGTCCATCATGGCGGCGGCTACGTCGAGTGAGGCGATGAGCGGGTAGAAGGGTGAGGTGGTGCCGTGCATCATAAAGGACTCGTTGAACTGGTCGTAATCGAGCGGAGCGCGGGGGCTGAGCTTGACGTGGATCATCGAGGCCATGGAGAAGGCGGCGAGCATCTTGTGCGTGGATTGCACGGCGAAGATGGTGGGACGGTCGGGCATGTCATCGGGAACACCCATGGCGAAGCGGCCCTGGTAGATCTCGTGAAACTTGGCGTAGGCGTACCAGGCCTCGTCGAAGTGGATGCGCGGGACGGATTTCGCGAGTTCGGAGACGACTTTGTTGACGTCGTAGCAGAGGCCGTCGTAGGTGGAGTTGGTCACGACAGCGTAGGTGGGGTTTTGATTGGGCACGCCTGTGGTGAGCGGGCTTTTGTCGATGATGCCGCGGATGAACTCTGGTGAGAAGCGTTTGAGCGGGACGAGGCCGATCATGCCGTAGCCGTTGCGCGTGGGCTTCATGTAGACGGGGCGCGCTCCGGTGACGGTGAGAGAGTGGCAGATGGATTTGTGACAGTTGGCGTCGGCGAGGACGATGTCGTCCTGGGCGATGACGCCGTGGCCGACGATCTGGTTGGAGCTGGAGGAGCCGCTGAGGACGTAGAAGGTCCAGTCGGCGCCGAAGATGCGTGCGGCGTTACGTTCGGATTCTCCGGGAGGGCCGAGGTGATCGAGCCAGGAGCCGAGCGGCGAGGTGGAGATGCCGAGGTCCGAACGCATGATGTTTTCGCCGAAGAACTTGTGGAACTCCATGCCGACGGGGTGTTTGAGGAATGCGACGCCGCCCATGTGCCCGGGAGCGTCCCAGGAGTAAGCGCCCTGATCGTTGTACTTTTTGAGTTCGCGAAAGTAGGGCGGGAGGAGTTGCTCGTGATAACGCTCGACGGCGAAGTCGACGCGGTTGGCGATGAAGGCAGGGGTGTCGCCGAAGAGATGGATGTACTCGTGGACCTGCTTGACGACTTCAAGAGGGAGTTCGCTGACGAGGGTGCGGTCGGCAATGAGGAAGATGGGAATTTTTTTGTTGCGGCGGCGCACAGCGCGGAGAATGGCCAACGCGGCGCCTTCGGCGAACTGGTTCTCTCCCTCGAGGTCCCAATCCAGGAGGATTGCACTGTGGGAGGGATCCGAGGTGACGAGAGAGAGGCCGTCTTCGGGCGTGGAAGTGCGTACGACTTCGTAGCCTTCGAGGCGAATGGCTTCCACTAAACGTTCCATGGCTCGATCCGATACGGAGTCGGTGCCACCTACTTCACTTGCAATTAAAAGAACCCAACGACCTTCGCTCATTTACCTCTCACTTCTGGAAGTGATCCATATAGAGAATACAGGTAGTTTTTGTGGGAGGTTTATGGAGTGTGAATTTGAGAAGATCCCGGTGACTGATGGTCGATTTCAAAGGAGAAAAGGCGGGTGGGTGGGGACGGGGTTATTCAAAGGATGTCGGGCGTGATTTGAACAGAATATTTCGGTTAACACGGCGGTGGGAACTTGTAACTTGGAGAGTAGTGCGACGAGGTTTCGAGCGTACAAAAAATGAACAGACGATTGTTTTTGCGGAATGTGAATTTGGCCGCGGTGTCTTTTGCTGCGGGCGGTGGTTTGCTGGGGTGCGTGAAGAGGCCGGTTGGCGCGGCGATTGCGAGCGCGGCTTTGCCAGTAAATCTGCCGGAGACAGCTTGTCATCTTCCTCGGGTGAGGGTTTCGGCTGATCGTGAGATTCGGACTGTTGTGGGGTTGCGGCCGTTTCGACCGTCGGGATTTCGGGTGGCGAAGGAGATGATCGGCGAGACTGCTGTGGTTCACAACTACGGGCATGGCGGCGGTGGGATCACGCTGAGCTGGGGAACGTCGAAGCTGGCGGTGGATCTTGGGCTGCCGGGGCATGTGGGGCGCGGTGGCGGTGCTGGGGTGTGGCGCGGTGGGTCTGGCTACGGCTCGGCTGGCGCAGGAGGCTGGATTCGATGTGACGATTTATACGAAGGCGATGCCTCCGGAGACGACTTCGAATATCGCGGGCGGACAGTGGCTGCCGGTGAGTGTGTATGACTCGGACAAGACGCTGACGCCGGAGTTTACGCAGCAGTTTGTGGCGGCATCGCAGTATGGTTATCGGCGGTATCAGATTATGACGGATCCGAAGTATGGGATTCGCTGGATGCGGAACTACACTGTGTCGGAGACTGCGTTGAATTCTCCGATCGATAGTGGCGTGCGTGGATTGCTTCAGGGGTTGCTGCCGGAGATTAAGGATTTGCCTGCCGGGACACATTCGTTCGGGAAGAGGTTTGTGCGGCAGTTCGATGGAATGATCGTTGAGCCTCCGATCTATTTACCGGCAATGTTGACGGATGTTCGGATAGCCGGAGGCAAGGTGGTCGTGCGGGAGCTGAAGGGGCTGGATGAGGTTCGGGCGTTGCCTGAAAAGCTCGTCTTCAACTGCACCGGGCTTGGTGCGAAGGCGCTCTTTGGTGATGAGGAGCTGACACCGATTCGAGGACAACTGACGATGCTCTTGCCGCAGCCGGAGGTTACTTATGCGACCGTCTATGAAAACACCTATATGTTTTCACGGCGAGACGGAGTAGTGCTGGGTGGGACGCATGAGATGGGGGACTGGAATCTGCAGCCTGATCTGACGACGAAGGCTGCGATCCTGGCGAAACAGGCGAAGCTGTTCGACGGGATGAGGGATTGTCGGACCGTGACCGGCTAGAAGTATCGGGTGAGGTCGGCGAAGGAGGCTAGTTCGATGAGATGCTGGCCGTTGGGGGGCTGGTTGACAACCTCGTGCTCGAGGACCCAGGTGAAGTCGTGGGGAATGAAGATGGCATGAAGGCCGGCGGCGAGGGCGGGATTGACGTCGGAGCGTGGACTGTTGCCGATCATCCAGGTGGTGCAGGCTTCGCAGCTGTGGTGGGCGACGAGGCTGCGGTAGGCGTCGTCGTGCTTTTCCGGGAGGACTTCGACGGCAGCGAAGTGCGGGGCAAGGCCTGAGCGCTGGAGCTTGTCGGTCTGCTCTTCGAAGTTGCCTTTGGTGACCATGATGAGGCGGTGACGGGTGGCGAGCTCGGCGAGGGTTGGCGCGACGTTGGGGAGAAGCTCGATCTCCTGGTCGGCGATGGATTGGGCGAAGCTTTCAATGCGGCGATGTTTTTCGGGGGTCAGGGGCTCATCCGCCAGCTGCTCAAAGCAAGTGATGAGCGAACGGCGAAAGCTGTGAAGACCGTACCCATGAGCCTTGATGGTCGCGTGTTCGACCTGGTTGAGATGGCCGCGAACCTCTTCGGGCGTGTGGACGCGATGGTCGAGGTAGGAGATGAAGCTGGTGATGGCCCGCTCGAAGTAGATGTTGTTCTCCCAGAGGGTGTCGTCGGCGTCGATGAGCAGGGTCTGGTTGGCAGGATGCCGGAAGGGTTGACCGGGTGCTGGGTTTGCGGCCTGATTCGGAGCAGTCACGAGGTTGATTATAAAGGCCGGGTGTTACGAAGGTGCGGCGAGGATGCCACGGTTGGGGGATGTCTGCCCTAGTTAGGGTGTGACAGATTGTAGGCAATGGTTAAAAAAGAAGTTGTGCGATTGGAACAAGTGACTTTGAGACGAGCGACCCACGGCCGAAAGGCCGCAGCCAATGTTGGTTATCAGGTGTGGAATCCGTTCGATGCGGAGCTGCGAGTTGATTCGGCCAGGCGAAGTGAAGAGTCCGCCGAGAGCCATACCCATGTTCTGGAAACTGCTGAGCGGTAGCAGGCAGGAAAGATAGAAGGCAAAGCACGTCATGATTCCAGATATTGGCCAGAGGTTCGGGCCGTACGAGATCCTGGACAGAATAGGTGGCGGGGGTATGGGCCACGTCTTCCGGGCATGGGATGAGCGTCTGCAGCGCAAGGTAGCGGTGAAGCTGCTGCATGACGACTACACGATGCCGGGAATGCGTGAGCGGTTTCTGCAGGAGGCACGGGCAGCCTCGGCTCTAAATCATCCGAACATCTGCACGGTGTTCGACATCGGCGAGCAGGATCGCAATCCATACATGGTGATGGAGCTACTCGAAGGCGAGACGCTGAAGGAGCGGATTGAACGCGGAGCGCTGCCGGCCGATGAGATTGTGCGCTATGCGATCGAGATCGCGGATGCACTGGCAGTGGCGCATTCAAAGGGGATTATCCACCGGGACATCAAACCGGCAAATATCTTTCTGGTGAGGATGCCGACCGGAAAGAAACAGGTTAAGGTGCTGGACTTCGGCCTGGCGAAGATTGAGCAGGAGGTTCGCGGACACCGTGAGTCGCAACTGCTAGGGCTGACGCAGGCAGGATCGACGGTTGGGACGCTCTCCTATATGTCGCCGGAGCAGGCGCGCGGCGAGCAGCTGGATATGCGGTCGGATCTGTTCTCGCTCGGGATTGTTCTGTATGAGATGGCGACGCGACAGGTCCCGTTTAAAGGGACGACGAGCGCGCTGATGTTCATGCAGTTGTTCCATCACACTCCGGAGTCGATACGGACCTGGAACGATTCGATTCCGCGGTCGCTGGAGAAGGCGATTCTGAAACTGCTCGAGAAGAATGCCAAGAAGCGCTTTCAATCGGCGAGAGAGTTGCAAGAGGCGCTGGGAAAGAGCGGCGGGAAGATTGAGCGGGCTGGATGGTCGAATAAGAGCTCGTCGCCGGTTGTTCCACTGGTGCGCGCGAGCGATCCGGTGGCCTGGCATCGTGGGGAGAGGCGGCCGTCGTCGCAGAACATGGGCGCCGCGCCGAGTCCAGGCTACGAGGGAATCCGTCCTGCGCGTGCGAGGGGAGCCCAGCGTGGCAGCGTTGGCATGACTGCGATGCACTTTCTCCGGTCGAGCGTGATTGCGATTGAAAGCGGAGCGGTGCCTGCTGCGCTGCGAAGCTCGCGGGCGGTAAAAGCTGCGCGAAAGCCTGTTGCGTTTCCGCAGCCGGCTTTGTCGCGGCTGGGGACAAGCCTGGCGCAGTTTGAATGCGTGATGGACGACGCGAGGCTCGCTTCGTCGGAGAAGTCCGCTACGAAGAGCAGCGTGCAGTTGCTGGTTGCGGAGTCTTCGAAGCTGAGCGCACGGACTCAATTTCTCATGGTGACAGTCGCGGCACTGATTCTGACCGGAGTTGCGGTGATGGCGCTGGGATGCAGCGGAGTGTTTCGACCGCTTGTGCTCGGGGCGAACGATCATGTGCTGCTCACGGTTGTTCAGAACAGAACCGGCGATAAGGCTCTGGATGGAACGGTGATGCAGGGGCTTGAGATTGCGTTGCGTCAGTCGAAGTCTTTGAATGTGCTGGGTGGTGAAGCTTATCGCGCGGGCCTGAGACAGGTTGAAGTTGAAAGCGGTACGCCGGCGGAGATGGTTCCGGAGCAGAGAATCGCGCAAAATGTGGGCGCGAGAGTGTATCTGTATGGCGAGGTTCGAGGAGCCGCGGCGCCTTACACAATCAGGCTCGATGTCCTAAAGACGGATTCGAATGACAAGGTGGAGACGCTTGAAGAGAAAGCAGCAAGCAGAGCGGAGATTCCAGCCGCAATTGGCAGACTCGCGCAGGATATACGCTCCGCGATGACGGAAGACACCAAGGTTGACGAACGGAGCAGCGTTCCTCTGGAGCAGGAAGCTACTTCGAACATCGACGCATTGCATGCCTATGCGGTGGGTGAGATTGCGCGGCAGACAGGTCAGACTATTGGAGCATTGGCGGCATACAGGGAAGCGGTGAAGCTCGATCCGAAGTTTGTGCAGGCACAGATGCAGCTGGCGTGGCTTTATAACGGCGAGAAGGCTGAGGTGGCGTCGGCAAGTGCGGCTGAATCCGCTCGGAGCGCGGCTGGAAAAAACAGCGAGAGGCTGAAGCTGTTGGCCGAGTTCTGCTATGAGATGAATGCGAGCGGAGACTATGATCGCGCGCTCGAACTGATTCGTGGCTATGTGGCACGGTATCCGCAGGACATCGATGGAAAGAAGGGATTGGCGCGGGCATTTCGTGCGGCGGGGAATCTGCCGGAGGCGTTGCGAGCGGCGGAACAGAGTTACGGCGAGAATCCTTTTGATGCGGAGACCTACGGCGAGGCTGAAGCTGCCATGATCGGTATGGATCGCTATGAGGATGCGCTGCAACTGGAGACCCAGGCTGAGCGAGTGGGTGTGGCCCCGGGCGGAAACGCGTTGACCGCGGGCTATCTGGCAGGGAAGGAAGATGTCGTTGCCAAGGAAGATAACGCTATCCAGGTTGCGATGACGGGCGTTGCAGCTTCGGGCGGCGCGCCGATGACGTATGCGAAGCTGTACCGCTATGGGCTCTACCTGGATAATCTGGGAAGAACGGATGCAGGGCTGGAGCTCTGGAAAGATATCTCTGTGAAAGCGGGCAACGTACCGGAGTTCGCTTCGACGCAGGCATTCATGCTGGCGCAGGGAGCGTTGGATCGCGCGCTGACAGAGAACTGCACGGCTGCGCTGGAGCTGGTGGATGAGATGAAGGGGTTGCCGAATGGGCCGGTTGCGGGCTTCAATGGCGGAATGGCGGCGGCGCTTTGTGGAGATCAAGATTACGCGGAGAAGACGATTGCGACGCTGCAGCAGAGCTATCCGAAGAATACTGCGGTAGCTCAATATTATGTGCCGGAGCTGCAGGCGGCGACTGAGATTGGAATCAACGAACCAGAGAAGGCGCTTGAATCTCTATCTGCGTTGGCGCAGTATGACGATATTTCCCTGACGCCTTATCTCCGGGGGATAGCGAATGCCGCGCTGGGACAGATGCCGGGAGCGATACGGGATTTTCAGATGGTGCTTGCTCATCGGGGAGTGGACGTGATGCTTGGAAGCGATGCTTATCCGATGGCGGAGATCAATCTGGCACGGGCGCACGCGGTGAATCGCGATAAAGCCGCGAGCACGGATGCCTACCGGAGATTTCTGACGGTGTGGCGAGAGGCAGACCAGGGGCAGCCTCTTATTGCCGAAGCGACGGCAAAGACCAGCGACAAGCTGCGCGCACATCGCTAACTTTCACGATAGTTCAAGGAGCAGACGCATCGCTGGCAGGTTCCGTTGTTCTCGACGTCAAGTGAACGACGGAAGTTTCGGGCTTCGTCTCCATTGATCACGTCCTCGAGTGAGGCGGAAGTAATATTTCCTATCGTCGGATGAAAGAAGCATGGCTTCACGGAGCCGTCGACCTCAACAACGGCAGAGACCCAGGGAGCATTGCAGACTGGGGACTGAGGTTGTAGCTGGCCGAGGTGCTCGCGAAAGCGGCGCGAGATTTTTCGGAGCTTCGCTGCTGATTCGATGATGTACCTGTCGTTGAGGTCTGGCTGATCTTCCGCGATGAGTCGTTCGATCTCATCTTCGAGTGCCTCGATCTCTGTTGAGGTCAGGGCGATTTCACTCTGTCTTTCGCCGGGCCATACGAGTGTGCGGTTGAAGGCATGCGAAGTCAGATCGGCGGCTAGAAATGAGATTGCGTCGATGCCCATTGCCTTTGCAGTCGCGACTGTTGCGCGAAGATGGCGGTGGTTGACCTTCTGGACGGTGGTTCTGCAAGTGATGGGAAGATTTGAATTGCGTTCGCGGATTGCGGTGATGCCTTTGTGGATGAGACTACAGGCTCCATTGACACGGCGAATGGCATCGTGAATCTCGGGAGGACCGTCGAGGGATAGGATGATATCGTCGAACAGGGCTGCGACCTCTTCGGCGCGTTTGTGCAGGAGAAGTCCCGTCGTTAGAAGAGTGAGATGAATGTTTTGATCGCGAAAGAAGCTGCAGAGTGTGGCTAGATCGTTGTGCAGGAGTGGCTCGCCGCCGGTAAGGACGACCTGGCGCACGCCGAGATTTTCGAGTGAGGTCCGATGACGCTCGAGATCGGCGGCGCGAAGCTGTTCGTTCGTTTCGCGCTTCCAGATGTCGCACATGATGCAACGGCAGTTGCAACGATTGTGAACGTTCAGGATGAGGATAGGAAGCCTGGTAAGCCTTCCCGACGAAGATGAAGCGGCCGGTGCTTCATGCAGCGCTGGCATTATCCACTTTCTTTCCGCCGATGCGAATCTCGCGCCCGATTGTTTTTTTTGCCTCGGCGAGCAGATTTTCGACAGGCGCACGCAGCCACCGGAGGTGGCCTTCGATCGTGAGAGGATACAACCCGAGTTTGACAGAGTCAGGAAGACGATCGTAAAGGGCGGGACTGGCGAGTTGCACTCGTCCGCCGAGCATAACGAGTTCGATGCGGTCGAAGGTGAGACGAACGAGGGTTTCAGCCGGAGTGAGACCGTTTTTCTGTACGGCGATTATGTCCGCGATGGAACCGGGTTTGAGCTGCCCTTCTCCATTGCGAAGGCGGAGAACACCTGCCGCTTGTGCGGTGATCATTTCGTAGAGTGAGTTAGTGTCGAGGCCAATCTCATTGCGAGCAAAGTTGATCTCGTCGAGCAGATCGCCCGCGGAGGTAAGCGGGGAATCGCTTCCAAGGATGACGTTGTTCATCGATCTGATCAATGTGGATGAGGGCGCAGAATGAAAGAGGAATTGATTCGAGGTGGGGCAGATGATGACCGCGGAACGCCGCCGATTGAGAAGCGCAATGGCCTTTGGGTTCATTGCGAGTCCGTGAACCAGTACGGTTCGGTCGTCGAGGACCTGCATGCGGTCCAGATCGAAGATCTCCTGGGCGCTGCGAGCATCGATTCCCTCGGCTGCGTGAAGGATGAAGGGAAGATTGGGAGGGGTGTGATCGAAGTTTCGGATGAGGTTCGGATCCATCTCGAGAGAGTGGGCCCAACCGAATTTTGAGAGGACACGCACGGGAAACTCAGCGGAGAGTAGTTCGCGCGAGAGCGGGTTGTGATGGCAGACGGTGGTGACTCCGCAGAGAAGATTCCGAATGGCTCCCCACCATAACCGGACGCTTCGCGGCACTTTACGATGCCGGGCGATCAGTGCGGCGTGGGTGCGATGAATCTCTTTCGCCCATTCAACGGAGTTTTGATAAGGACCGGCTCCAAGGTTGGGGAAGAGGCCGAATTCGAGATGATCGTGCGCGTTAATAAGGCCGGGAAGAAGAAGATATCCCTCAAGGTCAATACCGACGGAGGGGGCGACGTTCTTTCGATGGCCGGATACGTTGTTCGAAATGGAGTGAATGTAGCCGCGTTCGATGGTGAGCGAGGCCTGAGTAGCTGTATCAGGGCCGAGGGCATAACTTGCTCCGGATAGATTCAGCCTCTCCGAGCTCTCAGAAACGTTCTGCGACCGCGTTGTTATCGCCGATTGTTTTCGCAGTTGCAGGATGAAGATGGCGGGGAGGTGTGCCGAAGAATTAAAGGAGTCGAGCTTTCCATTCTGCTTGAAGACCGGTTTGTCCTGCACATCGAAGCACGGCTCAATGCGCGTAAGAAGTTCAAACCCATTGGCCTGAAACGCTTCGATGATTTCCTGAACGGAGCGGCTATAAATTTGAAGAAATTCTTCGGTGCCCCTAGCTTTGAAGGACCGCTTCCAGTTGCATGTGACGGCTGTATCCGGATGCATGTCTGTCAGAAAGACGTTAGCACCCGGACGCGTGACTCTATAGATTTCGCGTGCGAATATCTCGACGTCTTCAAGGTAACTCAGGACGAACGAGGCAAGCACGAGATCAGTTGCGGCGTTCTGCAGCGGCAGGGCGAGACAGCTTCCGAGACGAAGAGTCGATGCAGTTCCGAGCTTCGCAGATGCGCGTTCGAGCATCTGAGCCGAGGTGTCGACGCCAACTAAGCTGGCGGGGTGATGGGAGGTGAGAAGCTGCAACCATCTGCCGGTGCCGCAGCCAGCATCGAGTACGTCAAGGCCGGTGACGTCGGGGAGCATTCGATTAAGGAAGCGTTGTTCGAGCGTGAGAAGGGGATTCGGTTGCTCGTCGTAAACTTCTGCCCAGTTGTCGAAGACATCGGATGGAGTGGCCATCATGGTGGTCATAGACTCTCGCGTTTCGGTTTGCGCAGATTGATGAATTGACTGGCCCACTGCAACTCGACGGGATAGCGATAGATGCGCAAGGCATAACGCCAGGAACTGAGAGTTTTGAGGAGCATGCGGCTCCACTGCGGAGCGAGAATGTCTTGTACCGTGGGCCAGCGCGAGCCGACAACGATTTCGAAGTTGTCGATGAGAGCCTTCGTTTTGCGCTTGAGCCACGGAGCTTGCGTGTCGATGCGAAGAGTGAAGTCCATCCACTCTTTGGTGGCCCACTCAGCCGGTGTGGATGGGAAGGTGATCTGGCCGTCGATTTCTCCGTACATATCGCCGCGCTGGGGGACGGGCGTGTAGTGGTAGATAATGATTTCGGAGTCGGGATTGATCTTCTTCAACTTGCGGATGAAGTGAAGGGTTTCGCGAGTGTCACGCTCGGGATCGTGCGGGTTGCCGATGACGAAGGAGAACTCGGGGATGATGCCGAACTTCTTTGTTCGTTCTGCGATTGTTACCGTTTGATCGGTTGTGATGCCCTTCTTCATCTCTTTGAGGGCCCAGTCGGAGCCTGATTCTGCGCCGAAGAAGATCATGGTGCAGCCGGCGCGCTTGAGAGCGGCGAAGGTTTCGTCGGAGTAGCGAGACATGATGTCGACACGCGCTTCGCACCACCAACGTAGGTTGAGATGCTCGATTCGCCGGGCCAGTTCGAGGGCGTGATCTTCGCGCAGAAAGAAGTTCATGTCGTAGAACTGAACGGAGTCGGCCCCATATTTTGTGACAAGGTGCGTAAGAATGGCGGCGGTGCGCTCGGGCGACTCCATTCGTTCCTTGTTGCCGTAAGCTGCGTGAACGCCGCAGAAGCTGCAGTTGAAAGGGCATCCGATGCTGGCGTGATGTACGGCGGTGCGTTTGCCGAAGAACGAGGGGCGAAGATATTTTTCGACCGGGAGGCGATGGAAGGGATGCCAGGGAAACTCGTCCGGTCCCTTCATAGGGCGTTCTGCGTTGTTGCGCGGGAGGCCGAAGATGTCTTTGTAAGAGATTCCGAGGATGGATTCGAAGGAGCGCTTGCCGCGCATCGCGTCGAGGAGCTCAAGTATGGTGTCTTCGCCTTGTCCTCGAACGATGTAGTCGACGTATTTCGCGTTGAGCGCTGAGTCAGGGTAGACGGAAGGGAAGTAGCCTCCCCAGACTATTTTGACGTGCGGGTGAAGACGACGAACCTCGCGCGAGGCTTCCATCGCCGCGACCATCTGAGGGCCGGGCATGACCGTGACTCCGAGGAGTTCGACGTTATGCTTTGCGATGAGATTGAGGATGATCTCGATGGGGTTGTCGTCGAGGTTGCCGTCGACGATCTCGTATTCCTCACGGCCTTCCAGCACAGCGGCGATGGCCAAGATTGCGAGAGGAAGACGCCGATTGCGTGGCCTTGTTGCGCGAGGGTTGAAGAGAATGATCATGCTGTCTTCACCCGCTCGAAGTGAAGAAGCATGTGATCGCCGAGCACACGAAATCCGGGAAGCGAGGAGATGGTCTTATCGATGGCTCGCAGCGATCGCAGCAGACGCGGATGTCTGCGAATCCAAGCCTCGACGTAGGACGGAGGAACGGTGACGCCAATGCCTGTGCAAGATCGAAGGACGAAGAAGGGTGAAAACAATTTCTGCACCTGCTGTAGTGTGGGGTAGTACACGTCAATGATGTGCTCGCCTGATTTAGCGGCGGCTTTGCCGGGCCATCTGCGGAAGGCTTTGCGCAGGTTTCCGTGGAAGGCGTACCAGAGGACCTCCCAAGCGCAATAGCGGGTTGAGAGGCAGATGAGAAGCGGGGCGCCGGGGGAGAGCAACATGGCCAGGTCGTCTGCTGTTTGTTCGAGATCGGCAACGCAGTTGAGACCGGAAAAGTTTGAGAATGCGCCGTCGAATCCGGTTGTGGGTTTGAGTTGGCGAAGATTCTCGGTGGCAAGGTGATTAAAAGCTATGGGGGCATCGGGGGCTTCCTTGCAAAGACGCTCTGAGGCGATGCCAATCATTTGTTCTGAGGCGTCACATGCTGTGACGGAGATTCCATTCTGCGCGAGAAAAAGAGCATCTTCGCCTGTGCCACAGTTGAGTTCGAGAAGATGGCTACCTGGCGGAAACACCGTGGTAATCACGTTCCATACTGCATCGCGCTGCGCGCGCCCGATCATGGAACGAGTGAAGACTTCGTCATACTCCTTTGCCATCCGGTCGAAGACGAGAGCTGCCTGCGGTTGCGCCGCTGCGATCGGGCTCATGCTTCCACCTCCATCTGAGTGGAGAGCAGAGCGGCACGGGAGGCCAGAATCTGTTCGCGCAGTGTCGCTGCGGTAGCGGAGTCGGCTTCGGGTGTTCTTGCGATGCGGGCGAGTTGGGCTTCGGTTCGGAGCAGCTTGTCGGCGTGGCTATAGAAGTTTCGGGAGTGACGGCCTTTGATCTTAATCTCGCGATCAGTGGTTGTTCCCCAAGGCTGAAGCTGAACGAGGCGATCGGAGATTTTCTTGTAGTAGGGCGTTCCCTTGATGGGATAGGAGACTGTGGTGAAGAAGATGTCGGGTTGTGAGACGCAGACGTGCCTAATGGTGGCTTCGATGTCGTCGAGTTCTTCGCCTTCATAGCCCCACATGAGGAACATGCCGCTCTCGATGCCGCGCTCGCGAGTAAGAGCGATCGCCTGTTGGACTTGTTCGACTTTGACACCGCGTTCCATCGCGTCAAGAATGCGCTGGGAGCCACTCTCAGAGCCTATCCAGACGCGGAAACAGCCGAGTTCGGCGAGAAGGTCGAGCATCTCGGCGTTGAGACGATCGGCGCGCGAGATGCACTCGAAGGGAATGCGCAGGCCGCGGCGGCGCATCTCGGCGGCATAGTCGCGAATCCACTTGTGATTGATGGTGAAGACGTCGTCGGAGACCCAGACCATATCGGGGGAGTAGGTCTGGAGAAGAAATTCGACTTCATCGACGACGAGAAGCGGATCGCGGCGGCGATGAGTCTGGCCGAAGACCTGGTGACTGCACCAACGGCATTTGTAGGGGCAGCCGCGGGCAGTGATGAAGTTGACCGAGCCTTTGCCGTGCGCGTCGCGCCAGGTCTTCACATAGCGATTGACGTCAATGGCGTGACGAGCGGGCCACGGCTGCGCGTCGAGATCAGCGATTTGTGCACGCTGAGGTGTTTCGTGCATGATGCCGGCCGCGTCTAGATAGGCGAGTCCAGGGATGCCAGAGACGGAGTCGTGCGCCCGGGCCCGGAAGGCTTCGAGAAGTTCCTGCATGGTGAGTTCGCCTTCGCCGAAGACGACGAGATCTGCTCCCGCCTGGAGATACTCGAGGGCGTAGGCACCCGGTTCGGGCCCGCCAACGATTGTCTTCCAACCTGCCTCGCGCGCAACTTTGAGGATTTCGACGACGTTGCTGCGCGTCATCAGGTTGGCGTAGATGCCGAGGACTGAGGGCACTTCGGTGCGCAGGTGCTGGAAGAGGGCTTCGCGATTGGAGAAGGTGGTGTCGAAGACGTCAACGTCAAAGCCCTGTTTGCGAAGATGCGAACACAGATACAGGATGCCGAGCGGCGCGTACGGCTTCATGATCTGAAGCTCTTTGGGATCTTCGTAGAGGAAGTAGCCGTGCGTGAGTAAAAGCTCTGCCATTAGACCTGCCTCGCTGCAGTGGCGAATCCCTGCAATGAAACCAGTTCCTGCTGGTTGATGCTGTTGGAGGTCTTTTCGGGGAAGG
This sequence comes from uncultured Acidobacteriaceae bacterium, assembly GCA_963770055.1. Classification (GTDB taxonomy): domain Bacteria; phylum Acidobacteriota; class Terriglobia; order Terriglobales; family Acidobacteriaceae; genus Edaphobacter. Next base: position 210,920 of record CAVYOC010000006.1, on the reverse strand, counting down.
TTGTTGCCTCGACGTTCCTGGCCTTCGGTTCGAGCTCAAAGACCTGTTGCCAGAGAAAGCTCGCTTCAATGCTCTCGGAAGAATCGTTAGACTTCCAGGAGTCAACCTCGGCATGGAGCGCATTTCTCAGTGCCATGTAGAACTCGTCTTTGTAGGCGGCGCGGAACATAACGCAGAGGTCATCGCTGTCGGTCCAGTTGCGTTTGGCGCCGATCTGTTCCTGCACGCGCTCGTAAAAGAGTGTGCCGGGGAGGGGGTAGGAGAAGGAGATGCCGATATCGTCGGGGCGCGTCTTGCGAACGAGCGCTATTGTCTGCTGGATATCGTCCCAGAGCTCTCCCGGGTAACCGAACTGCAGGAAGTAACAGGCACGGATGCCTTCGTCGGCAAGCCGCGAACGTGCGGTTATGACGTCGGAGATACGAAGGCCTTTGTCCATCGCATTGAGAACTTTTTGCGAGCCGGATTCGACTCCCATCCAAACTTCAGCGCATCCGGCACGCTTGAGTGCGGCGACCGTGGTGTGAGTCATCAGATCGGCTCGGGACTGGATTTTGAAAGGGAGGGCGCAGTGCATCGCTTCAATTTCGGTGGCGAACTCTTCAACCCAGTGGTGATTGAGCGCGAAGACGTCATCTCCGAACCAAAGGTGCTGCACGCCGTACATCTCTTTCAGTTCGCGGATCTCCGCTGCTACTGCTCGGGCAGGGCGGATCTGGAATTTGTTGCCGGAGATCGGTTTTGCGCACCAGTTGCAGTGAAAAGGGCATCCGCGGCTGGCGACGATATTGGTGGAGAAGATGCCGTGCGCGGAGAGCCAGGCTTGACGATAGGGTTCGAGGTCGATCAATTCACGTGCTGGTCTGGGGAGATTGCTCCACGATGGATTTTTCGGCGTTTTGTCGAGGCTATGAATCATGTTGCCCGCTCGATCGAGATGAACCAGGCCGGGAATGTCAAAGCGGGGATGGCCCGAGAGGATTGAGGAACAGAGGTCTACGAGTGTCTGTTCCGCTTCGCCGCGAAGAACGAAGTCGATTCCGTTGCGGAGGTAGGCTTCGGCCTGGTCGGTTGCATCTGAGCCGTGGGCGATGATCACGGCTCCTGCTTCTTTTGCGTCGCGAGCCAATTGCCAAGCCACTTCGCGCATACGGGTGAGGCACATCTTGGAGAGGAAATTGAAATCATCTTCGTAGATGACAACAATCTTCGGGTGAAGTTGCTTCAATGCGTCGGTGAAGCCGGGGGATGGTGCTTCAAGCATGGCGTCGAAGACGGCGACAGAGATATCCGCGGCTCGTAGCGCAGAGGCAGCGTAGAGTGTGCCGAGTGGCGCGTAGGGCTGCATCTTCCGGACCTGCTTGGGGTCATAGGGCAGATGATAGGAATGGGTCAGCAGAATATCAGGCATTGCTATCTCCTTCCCTGAATTTGGCTAGCAGGCATTGGCAGGCTCCTTCGGAAGCTCCTGACCCGTGACAAGGGAGCGACGCATCACGATGCGCTCGGAGAGATTCGACAGCCAGAGCTCCCATGGGAACGAGTAGCGGCTGGAACGCAGACGCCAGCGGATTGGTGTCTGAACCATGAACTGGACGGCGCGATTCAGTAAGGAACGTTCCTTCCTGCGGTCGATCTGGTTGTTGAGAAGGAAATATTTGAGCATTCGCTGCAGGCGCGCGAGTTCTCTGCCTTTGAGCCAGGGAAGCATGTTCGCGCCAAGAGGCATGTCCATCCATTCGCGAAGATTCTTCGGTTCCGGGACTCCCATCTCGCGAAGCTGCGGCCAGATGGGGATACCCGGATAAGGCGTAAAGATGTTCGGGGAGAAGTTCACATTGGAAAACTTGCGGCTGATGTCGCTCATAGTCTGGAAGGTGATGATGCGGTCGGCTTCGGTTTCGCCGGGATAGCCGAAGATGAGGTTGAAGGTGACGCGAATACCGCCGATCTGTGCCTTGCGCGCGGTCTCGTACATCTCGTCTACACGCTGATGGCGCTTGTTCATAAGTTTGAGGACGGATTCGGAGGTGGACTCGGTGCCGAAGCCCATGTGGGTTACGCCACTCGCGCCGAGGAGACAGACGTCCTCTTCGCTCATGCGGCAGAGAAAGTCTGTTGAGGCCTGAAAGGTCCATTTGAATTTCACGCCGGAGGCGAGGATGCCGCGAGCTATTTCAAGCGCACGAGGAAGTTGAACGGGGAAGTTGGAATCGAGAAGTGCAACTTCCTCTGTACGGTAGCGTGTGACGAGGTCAAGCATCTCGGAGACGACGCGGTCGGCAGAAAGTGCGTTGAAGCGGCGTTTGTAGAAGACCTGATCGGTGCAATAGTTGCATGCATAGGGGCAACCGACGCTGGTGGCGTAGGCGAGCTTGCGGATGCCGCAGAGTTTTTCGTAGGCGTCGAAGTCGGTGAGGTCGAAGGCTGGAATGGGGAGGGCGTCGAGTGGCTCTACCTTGCGTTCGATATTGTGGATGCGCTGGCCATCGTTTTTCCAGGAGAGGCCAGCGATGTTGCTGAGCGCCTTCTTCTGAGCGAGCGCCTGTGCGACTTCAACGATTGTCAGTTCACCTTGCCCGCGCACGACCATATCGACGAAGGTTTCACTGAGAGTTTCGTCGGGCAGAAGGGATGGATGCCATCCGCCAAAGACAACGGGGAGCCACGGTGCGTGATTTTTGACAGAAGTGGCGACCTCGATGGCTCCGCGAATCATCGGGCCTGTGAGAACGGAGATGCCGATGCAGAGCGCGTCGACGCTTTCGCACTGAATGCGCGTAATGTAGTTGGGCTCGATTGCGGCGTCGATCATCACGACGTCGAAGTTTGCCTGACGCAGCGAGGCGGCAAGAGCCAGGAGGCAGAGAGGCGCTCCGAGAGGAGGTCCGTCGTATGGCGGGTAGAAGAGAATGACCTTACCGTGGCTCAGCACGCGGCCTCCACCGGCTCAGGGTTTGGTTCAAGCCGACGCGCGTCAACAACTGGCTTATAACCAGCGGTTCTTTCCTTGAGTTTGTCGTTGATCCAAAGCTCAACGGGAGCGCGGTAAAGGCCGTGATCGAGTCGGAAGCGTGCCGGAAACGAGATGCACTTCTGCACCAGACGAGTAAAACGTGTCCGACGATCGGCGCCGATTGGAATGCGGTCAAATGCGATTCGCAGATAGTCGCGCATGATCTGAAGCTCTTCGTGATCGTGCCCGTTGAGCCACGGCAGCTTGGTGTAACGAGGGAAGAACTCAGCCCATTTCTCGAAGGAAGCTGGAGCTTCGATGCCGAGTTCCGCGGCTCTGTCCATTACGTTGGTGCCGGGATAAGGGGTAAAGATGTTCGTCCAGAACTCTGTGCCCGGAAAGCGTCGACATACGTCCATAATGAAGGTCATCGTCTCGCGGCGCTCTTTAGGGCCCTCTCCGGGATAGGCAAAGATTATGTTGAAAGAGGGGCGCATCCCGGCAGACAGACAACGTGCTGCGCTTTCATAGATATCGTCGAAGTTCTGAAAGGTCTTGTTCATGGCCTTCAGAATCTTCGGTGAACCAGAATCTACTCCCTGACAGATCTGGTGGAGACCAGCACGACGGAGCAGCTTCAAATCTTCAATGGAGAGCCGCGAAGTGAGGTTTGTTGTCGCCTGAATGCTCCACTGGAATTCAGCTCCTGCACGCACGAGACCTTCACCGATTGCGCGGGCACGGTCGAGATCGACGAGAAAGTTGTCGTCTACAATCCAGAGCATCTCCAGGTTGTACCGACGGCTCAGGTCAACGGTCTCTTCGACGAATTGTCCAGCGGGAAGGGCGTTCCATTTGCGCTTGTACACTGCTCCATTCGTGCAGTAGGCGCAGTTGAAGGGGCAGGCGAGGCTGGAGGTATACATTGCCCATCGTCGACCACACACACTCTCATACGCATCGAAGTCAGCCAGATGATAGGCCTTGGGAGGAAGGTCGACGATCGGCTTGAGTGAGCGTTCAGGCGTAAAGATCAGTTTGTTGTCGCGTTTGAAGCCGATGCCCGCAACGAAATCGGGTGCTGAGCCGTTTTCGATATGTCCGACAAGCTCAAGGAAGGAGTCTTCGCCCTGTCCCTGAACGACGTAGTCGACGTAAGGTGCTTCGAGGGTTTGAGTGGGAAGAAGCGACGGATGCCATCCGCCGAGGATTACCGGAAAGTCTGGATTCCAGGCCTTAATGGCCTTCGCTATTTCAACGGTCTCGCGGATCATCGGGCCAGTGACGAGAGAGATTCCGAGACAGAGGGCGTCGCGAACCTCTTCGAGAACTCGCTTCTTATAGTTCGGAGCGATGGTGGAATCGATGAGAACGACCTGGTAGCCGGCGCGAATGAGAGGCGTGGCGACGGCAAGAATTCCTAAGGGCGCGGTTGCATCAGAGCTCGCGAAAGAGGGGAAGAAGAAGACAATTTTGCGGGACTTAGGCAAGACAAACTCCTCGCTAACTCTGGACGATAGGACTTAGCTGAAATGCAGTTGTCATATCCGTGTCAGCGATTTGTAAAGTTTTGCTCGAGTGCTAAATAGCAGGTTTTATTGGATTAGAGTGAAGCGAAACAGGTGTTCGATGCTCTTTACTTCAATCGACGAGACCACGTTGCTTCATCAGGGGTCGTTATGTTTTGCCGGGGCAACCTGCGATCTACATACGAACTCGGTCGGACTCGCCGGACTGTTGGAATTTTTGTCGACTGTGACGAGGCCCTCAGGTTTGAGTCATTTCACGATGCGGATCTTCGTGGATGAGTCGCGGTATGAAACAGCCGGCGAGGCCCATTTTCGAGGATTGCACCACGTCGTAACGGCTTCGTTTGGGCAATCGAATATGTTCGTATTCGATATCCTGCGGCGCACCGTCAGCGCGCGAATTTCCGGAGTGGCGGCAGCGGACTCCAGGTTCTGGAGGGAGAAACTGATTCCAATTACGCTCGGTGTGCTGGGAGCGGCGATGGGGCTGGTGCCCGTACACTGCGCCTGCCTGGAGACGGACGGTCATGGACTGCTGATCGCAGGGGTTTCAGGAGCAGGGAAGTCGACCTTGTCGGTTGCGCTTGCCGAGGCTGGTTTGAGTTATGTCTCGGATGACTGGACGTATATCTCGCAGCGTTCCAATGGGATCGTGGCCCACGGTACTTCGGCTCCGGTCAAACTGCTGCCCGATGCGACTGCGCATTTTCACAATTTGCAGAGCCACAGCCTGCAGCGCTCCATGAATGGCGAATTGGCGTACGAAATCAATGTTGCCGAGAGCTTCGGCGCTCGGATGAAGCGAACGTGCGAACCGCGATGGCTGATCTTTCTGCAGCGGATGGATAGAGCGGGGGTCGAACTCACTCCGCTGTCAGGCGTAGAGGCGAGGAGCTATGTCAGCTCAAGCGTGGAAAGACTGCCGGTACAGCTTCGTGAGGCTTCCGCGCTGCGGGAGCAGACGATTGAACGTGTCGCCGAGTTACCTTGCTGGCGCTTTCGCTATGGCGGTACGCCGCAGTTCGCCGCGCTAGAGCTTCTGAAGTTCGTCGCCACTCGCAGAGAGGAGATCTACGCATGACGGACGGCGGAGCCCGGCATCCCGACCTTCTTCGGAGGTTTGTTGCGACTCCTTATATCTTCAGCCGGCGCGATGGTTCAACCAGAATCTGCGTTGAATCGAACGACCTGGAGGTAGCCCTGGTCGTTCGCTGTTCGAGCGCTGTTCAACATCAGGGGCGTAAAGATGGCGGCCTGTTCTGCAAGATTATTCGCGACACGGCCGGCCCTGTGGATGGGGATGAGATGAGCGTGGTATCCAACGGCGTACTAAGGGTTTTGAACAAGGGGAGAGGAACCATTCTGATTCACGACAGCGAGCGGTCGGAGCTTCTCGGATTTGTCTCCTGCAATGTAAAAGCGCAGGAGCTGGCTGCTGCTTTGCTTCCTGCGCTCTTCGCTTACGACGCAGAGCAATCAGCGGATTCAGCCCCTTTTACAAACAAGTGACAAACGGCATATTGGGTGATGACAACTGAAGATGCGCACTCCACTAGGTTGAGTTCGTAGGGATGGCATGATGACATCCCCGAAATGGTCTGATTTGGTATTTTCCGATCGGCGTCAAAGTGAAGCGACGGTTAGCAAGTTTGGCAGCGCAAACGCTCTTTCCGAAGATTGTCCAAAGTACATAAATTTTTATAAACCAACGGCTGAACCGAGAAAGGCGAGGTAGATGAGGTCTGGTGGAAGGGTGTTGAAGAGCATTCTGGTTGCGTGTTTAGGAGTGGTGCCTTGTGGGCTCTCCGGATTTTCCGCGGCCACGGACACCCCTCGGCGTATCGAGGTTTCGGCAAAGAAATTTGGATATACACCGTCGGAGATAACCCTGAAAAAGGGAGCGCCCGTTGTACTGGTGTTGACGACGCAAGATGTGTCGCACGGGTTGAAGTTCAAGGAATTGGGGCTGGACACCAAGTTTGATAAGAAAAAGCCGGGTGAGATTGCTTTCACTCCGGACAAAGTTGGCGATTTTGTGGGGCACTGTTCGGTGTTCTGCGGTTCTGGCCATGGTTCGATGACCCTTACGCTTCATGTGACGGAGTAGCGATGCGACAACTTGCCTTAGCCTGGGCACTCGTTTTTCTCGCGGGGATAGCGGGCTGCAAGGCAAGTCGGCCCGGCAAAGTGGAACACAGCATTATGCGATGGACAAAACATTCGTTGACGGTTCGCAATAGGTCGGAGCACAACCCGCTTCCGGCAACCGCTGAGAACATCTCTGCAGGAAAAGAGGCGTTTTCGCACTACTGCGTGGCGTGTCACGGAATGGACGGACAAAATAGCGGCGTCCCTTTCGCAGACAGCATGTCTCCACCCGTACCGTTGCTGAGTTCCGCCGAGATTCAGTCGTACTCGGATGGTCAGCTGAAATGGGTTATCGACAACGGGATTGAACCTTCGGGGATGCCGGCCTCCAAGGGAATTCTCAGCGACGACGAGATATGGTCGACTGTTCTGTTTATCCGTCATCTTCCTCCGGCAGGCAGCCTGGGCGATCCGTCGATGTACAGCAAGTGAGCCGGCGGAGCGAATTGTGTTTGAAGGAAAGCAGTATGCCACACATGGATCGAAGCCTCGCAAAAGCCGTGATCGATACATTCCGGGAACCCGAGGCAGCGATATGTTTTGAGCGTCTTGCCGGATTTCAATACCGGCAGTGGGTTGAAACTTATCGCTGGCTCGATGGCAGTGGTCTTGCACTTTATTTTTTGAATAGAGTTTGCGCGCTTGGTGTGGAGCGTGCAATCCCTGAGCGGGTACTGGCGCGGCTTAGAGAAAATGCTGCGGATAATCAGAAGAAGACCGAGGACATGTTTGAGGAATTTCTCCGGCTCAATCGCGAATTTCAAGCTGCGGGCGCATCGTACGTTAATTTCAAGGGATTCAGCCTGGTTCCCGACGCATGTCCGGATGCTTGTTTGCGCTGCCAGTTCGATCTCGATTTTTTTGTCGTGTCGAATGATATCGCACCGTGTGAGGCGATCTTAGAGCGGGCGGGTTATGTTCTCGCAGGCGTGGGAAAATGCGTTCGCGAGTACAAGACTGGCTCCAGCGAGATTCCGTCGGTACGAGATCTTTATAAGCCGAAGCCCCAGATGTCTGTCGAGATTCACTTCGCCGATGTGGCGGGCGATAGTCTGGCTTTACCGGACGAAAGCCTTTCGCGGATCCGTTGGCAGACGTGCAGTGGATTATCGCTTCCTGTTCTTTCCGATTGCGACAGGTTTTTGGGTTTGGGGCTACATCTCTTCAAACATATTAAGAGCGAGTGGACGCGTGCCTTGTGGATTCTTGAATACGCGAACTTTATTGCCTTCCATCGCGGCAACGACTCGTTGTGGCTTGAGGTTGAACGACAGCTCTCGCGGAATCCAGACACCAAGGTGGCGGTTGGAACGGCCACTCTTCTTGCTCAGCGGAGCTTTGGGATAACTTACCTCCCGTCTGCCTTGAGGGCAGCAGCCGCGGAGTTACCTGCGTCTGTTCGATTGTGGATGGAGCGCTACGGCGACAGTGTTCTGTTCGCGACCTTTCCGGGTACAAAGTTTTATCTCCTGCTTGAGAGAGCTTTACAACGCGATAAAGCCGCGGGAGCACTCGAACGACAGCGCAAACTTCTTCCCCTGCGCCGGCCGCCGAAGATCACAACGGGTTCACGCAGCGACAGCTTGTTGGCCAAGTTGAAACGAGCGAGGGCCGAAATAATCTATCTGCTTTTTCGTTTGCGGTTTCATGTGACGCAGGGAATCACCTACATGATCGAAGCAGCACGCTGGAAGAGATGTGTTGCATCTTTGCCGGGCTGAATCATTTGTATTGCTTGAGTTAGTTGCTCGCCAGAAGAACAGAGATAAGGGAAGGTCACCCATACCTAAGTGACAGGGCGGAGCTGTAAACGGCTTTAGAAAAGTGGTTGCCGATGGTATCTCCCGCGCGAGGGATAAGCAGAGTCAATGGCAGTGCAGAACTATAATCCGACGGGAACCACGGAGAATTCGTTGAACTGGTACGCGCTTCACATTCGGTCAAGGCATGAAAAACGGGTCGCAGAGCGGCTCATCTCGCAATCGCTAGAGACGTTTCTCCCTTTGCACCGAAGCAGGCACACGTGGAAGAACGGCGTCCATGCCGATGTCGATCTGCCTTTGTTTCCCTGCTACCTGTTTGCCAGAGCAACCATTCACGACCGGATCCGGTTGTTGCAACATCCGGGAGTACTTGGATTCGCGGCTTCGTCAGCAAAACCTACGGTGATTCCTGATGAAGAGATTTCTGTGCTGCGAACCGCAACGGAAAGTCTCAGAGCAGAGCCGCATCCTTATCTGAGCGATGGCGACTCGGTACGCATTGTTGCAGGGCCGCTGGCGGGGATGAACGGAATTCTTACGCGACGCAAGCAGGGGTATCGGGTTGTTCTGTCAGTTGAAGCCATTATGCGATCGATTGTTGTCGAGGTGAGCGAGTTTGAAATTAAGCCATTGGAGAAGATGCGATCTGCAGGCTGAAGGAGATCGTAGGGCAATGATGGGACGAGAAAAACAAGTGACCAACGGAATGACGCGGTTCTATAGCAGGATGGTGAAACAGTTTCTTTACCTGACTCTGTCATGCATGCTGTTTCCGCATGCCGTGCTTGCACAACAATTGCAAGTGCCAACGTTGCCGACAGCCTTGCCGACCACCGCACCGTCAACGCAAGGGCCCGCCACAACGACGCCTGCCTCCAATCCGGCCAACGACGATAGAAGTGCTGCCGCGAAAACCAGCGCCGATATCAGTTCGAGTACCAGCTCGACGGGCACGCTTACGAGCAGCCAGATCATCAACATACTGCAGGCGCGGCCGGAGCTGGTTGTCGATGTCAAGGATGTAATGGCTGACTATCTTGGCCAACAAGGCAATCCTGTTCAGGCGGACTCGATCACCGATGACATGCTGTACAGAGGAATTGCGACGGATACAGGTCTCCGTTCGGCGATCACGATCTGGCTGCGGGCCCGCGGTTATGTGAATGAATCTGAACTCGACACGAGTGGGCTGGAGATGAAGAGTTCCGATGAACTCACAAGCAGTTCGGGGACTGCCGCTCTTCCAGGTTCGCTGGAAGCAGGATCTGCCTCAGACGCGGCAGTTCTCAATGCCGACAGAACCCAGAATATTCCTTCCAGTTCCAATGCGAGTCAAGGAGTAAGGCCTTCCACACGGTTGACAGAGAGGAAGGATGCTACTCCCCCAGCGAAACCCGATCGCAATAACCCAAGTACGGTCGAGGTTGTGCATCAGCCGACTCCCTACAATCTCCAGTCTCTGCGCGATCTTTACACCCAGGTTCCTGAGCAGAGTGCGAAGTTGAAACGCTTCGGGTCGGAGGTGTTTCTGGAACGGGGACTTGCAACGAGGCAGATGTCGATCGACGTTCCAGTAGGGCCGGACTACATTCTTGGCGTCGGCGATGGCCTTGTGATCAACCTGTGGGGAGGAGTGTCGCAAAGCTTCGCACGCACGATCGATCGCGAAGGCAAGGTCTCGCTTCCGGAAGCGGGGGCGATCGTTGTTGCAGGCCTGCAGCTTGAACGGGCGCAGATTCTAATTCAGAGCGCGCTGAGTCAACAGTTCCGCAACGCCAAGGTAGCCGTGACTATCGGGCGACTCCGAACGGTAAGAGTTTACGTGGTGGGCGATGTGCAACGCCCGGGAGCGTACGACATCAGTTCCTTGTCGACACCTCTCAATGCGCTATACGCAGCAGGGGGGCCTACAAGCGTTGGATCTCTTAGAGTCGCTCGTCACTATCGCGGAAAAACGTTGATTCGTGAGGTTGATCTCTATGACTTTCTTTTGAACGGAGTTCGGCCGGACACCGAAAGAATTCAGGATGGCGATACGATTCTTGTTTCGCCTGTGGGGAAGCAGGTGGCAGTCGGTGGAATGGTTAAACGTCCTGCGATCTATGAGCTGAGAGATGAGACGAAGCTGTCCGAGGTGTTGAGTGATGCAGGTGGACTGCTGGCTTCTGCTTCGCTGACCCATATCTCGATCGAGCGAGTTGAGGCACAGGGCCATCGCGCCACGTTGACTGTGAATCTTCCTGAAGGAAGCACAGTCGAGTCGTCACGAAAGTTGCTGGACGCCTATACCGTTCAGGATGGCGATCGGGTCACGGTCGCTCCAATCCTGCCGTACAGCGAAAAGGCTATTTACGTTGAGGGACACGTGGTTCGCCCAGGAAAGTTTCCCTACCGCGAAGACATGAGGCTCAACGACGTGCTTCGTTCGTACCAGGATTTACTACCAGAGCCGGCTGATCGAGGTCAGATTATTCGCCTGATGCCTCCTGACCTTCGTCCTGAGGCGATCGATTTCAGTGTTCCGGATGCGCTGGCAGGCAACGATCCGATTCACCTTCAACCCTTCGATACGATTCGCGTTCTGGGGCGTTACGAAGTAGATAGTCCGAAGGTCCAGGTGCACGGAGAGGTGCTTCATGCAGGGACGTATCCTCTTTCGCAGGGAATGACCGTCGGGCAGCTTGTTCGAATTGCAGGCGGATTTACTCGTAGCGCGTTGCTGGATGAGGCCGACCTCACCAGCTACGACGTGAAGGATGGGAAGCAGGTGCTCAGTCGAAGAGAAACGGTGAAGATTGGAGATGCCGTGAAAGGCATCGACCCCGGCTCGGACGTTCTTCTGAAAACCGGAGATGTGCTGACCATTCATCAGATATCGGGGTGGAATGATATTGGCTCCTCGGTGTCTCTCGAGGGCGAGGTTACTTATCCGGGGCCGTATGGGATTCAAGACGGAGAGAGACTCAGCTCGGTGCTGAAGCGTGCGGGGGGATTTCGATCGACGGCTTATCCTGCAGGCGCAGTTTTAATTCGGACGCAGGTTAAGGAGCTCGAAGACAAGAGCAGAAACGAATTGATTCGTCAGATCGAGACAACTTCAGCCGGTGCGAAACTTGCCCCAAGTCTTTCTGCGCAGGATGATGCCGCGACGCTTCAACTTCTTATTCAACAGCAGAAGGAAGTCGTAGAACGACTGAAAAGTCAACCTTCGGTGGGACGTCTGGTTATCAAAATCGGCGCAGATATCGCGAGTTGGGAAGGTACACCTGCAGATATCGAACTACGCAAGGGTGACATCCTGACGATTCCCAAGAAGCCCGGCTTCGTTCTGGTCAGCGGCCAGGTCTACAACGCGTCTGCGATCACTTTTGTTCCAGGCAAGAACGCTGGCTGGTATCTGAAACACGCCGGTGGAAGCACTGAGGGAGGAAATATGAAGGAGGTTCTCGTGATACGCGCCAATGGTCAGGTTGTAGGGCCGCGATCCGGGGAATGGTTTGACTCGAGCGTGCTTGAAACAAAACTTGAGCCGGGGGATGTAGTTGTTGTGCCGCAAAAAGTTTTTGGCGGGTCGGCAACTTTGAGGAACCTATTTGCGACTGCACAGATTCTCTCTTCTGTTGGATTCGCGGCAGCTCTGGCGTTTCATTGATATGCGGAAGCGTGACAGGTTGTGATTGAAGGTGGTTGATGCAGATTGAGCTACTGGAACACAGAGATGCAACGAAGGATCAGCTAATGCAAGAACCGCCAATGCTGAAGGGGGCGGCGTGGGTGAAGAATGCCTCTTTGTTCTGGGATCACCGTCGGCTTTTTGCTCGGGTAGCGGCTGTGGTGTGCCTTCTCAGCATTCTTGTTGCCTTGACTTTGCCGAAGGAATACGAATCCAGTGTACGAATTATGCCGCCGGAACAGGGAGGGAATGGGGCTGCATTGGTTGCGGCGCTCGTCGGCAAAAGCGGAGTCGGAGGTCTTGCCGGACTGGCTGGAAGCCTGCTCGGTGCGAAGAACAGCGGAGCGCTCTTTGTCACTCTGCTGCATAGCGGCACTGTTAGCGGTCACCTTATTGACCGTTTCAATCTACAGCACGTCTATGGGACGCGGTACCGCATCGATGCCGCCAAGCATCTTGCGCGTCTAACGAAAGTCACTGAAGACACCAAGAGCGGTGCTATTACGGTTGTGGTTACAGATGAGACGCGAGAGAGAGCACGCGATCTGGCGCAGGGCTATCTCGATGAGTTAAACAACCTCGTCGCCAGGGTGAATACTTCTTCGGCGCATCGTGAGCGCGAATTTATCGAACAGCGACTTACCAGCGTACAGGGAGAGTTGCAACGAGCCCAGTTGGAGCTTAGCGACTTCTCCAGCAAAAATACCGCGATTGATATTAAGGAGCAGACGCGAGCTACGGTTGATGCAGGCGCGAAACTTGAAGGTCAGCTTATTGTCGGGGAGACGGAACTTGATTCGCTTCGGCAGATTTATGGAAATCAAAATGTGCGTGTACGTGCTGCGGAAGCACGGAACGCTACTTTACAGCGCGAGCTGACACGCGCCAACGGCCAAAGCAGTCTGGATCCGCAGACAAAGGAAGGGGATGACCTTCATCCTTATCCAGCATTGCGGCAGCTGCCCCAACTTGGCGTTCAATGGGCGAATCTATATCGCAATGTTCGCATTCACGAGACGGTGTTTGATCTCCTTTCCGAGCAGTATGAGATTTCACGGATTGAAGAGGTGAAATCCATTCCGACGATCGGGGTTATCGATTTTCCGGGATTGCCTGAGAGAAAATCGGGACCGCACCGGACATTGATCGTGCTGATATCCACCCTTTTATCGCTGGTTATGACGGCACTGTATCTTCTTGGGCGGCGATTCTGGCTGGCGCTTGATGGTCTGGATGAGCGACGTGTGCTGGCAAACCGAATTGGCGAGACAGTTCGGAGCATACAGAGCCGCTGGTTTTCGACGAGACGGGGTGGAGTAGTTCGTAGATGAAACCAGACAGCACAATGGCGTGGCGGAAGAGTGATATGAATCGGCAGGGCTATTCGAACGCAATTTATGGCGTTGCAGACTATCTCGCCTTGCCAGCTGGAATGTTGCTGGCAGCACCCTTTCTGCTGAGGCATCTCGGTGCGGCCCAATATGGGGTATGGATCTTATCCAGTGCGGCGGTGAGCAGCGGCGGAATCGTCTCGGGAAGTTTCGGGGACGCTGTCATCCGATACGTCGGGGAATGTCGAAGCCGGCAGGACAGGACTGGGGTCACCCGCATCGTGCAAAACATGATGCTGATCAACCTGACTCTGAGCGGGATGCTGGCTGTTGTTCTGTGGTGCCTGGCGCCCGCTCTGGCGCATCATATCGGCAAAACCGATCTTGCACTGCAATCTATATGCACGATCTCGCTTCGAATCGGAAGCGGATTGCTGTTGGTGAAATCGATTGAGAGTGTATTTATCAGCACGCTGCGGGCGTTCGAATCCTATGGATCGACGGTGCGTATTGCTATCTCCTCGCGATGCGCAGTTCTCGCTGCTGCGATTCTGCTGGTGAGATTCGGGGGCAGCGTTGTCTGGATTATGTTCGCCACGCTTCTTCTCTCTGTCGCCGGCACACTGGCGCAGGCGCTTGCTCTTCAGCACAAGATCGGCAATTATTCACCGATGCCTTCGTGGCACAAGAAGACTGTATCCGACATTGCGACCTTCGGAGCCTTCAGCTGGCTGCAGGCGATCTCCAGTATTGTGTTCAGCCAGGCTGATCGATTCTTTGTTGCTTTCTTTATGGGTGCTCCTGCTGTTGCTTACTACGGACTGTGCGTGCAGGCTGCGCAGCCCATCCATGGCCTGGTCTCTTCGGGGATGCACTTTCTGTTCCCGCACCTCAGCGCACGTTACCCAGTTGCTCCAAACTCTGAGATAAAGCGCAAAGTCGCTTTAGCGTTGAAGCTTAACGTTCTACTGGTTGGAGCTCTGTCGCTGCCTGTAATTCTTTTCGGCGAACACATTCTGAAACTTTGGCTTGGAACCGGGTTCAGTCAGCAACCCCGGCTTTTGTTTCCGATGATTGCTCTAAGCTTTGCCTTGGTCGGGCTCAATATCACCGCTCACTATGCGCTGCTTGCTGTTGGCGAAGTACGAATCGTAACTGGGCTCAACCTGTTTGCGGGGGCATCCATGCTGCTCCTGATGGGTCTATTGATTTCTAACCACGGTCTCGAAGGAGCCGCGGCGGCGAGGCTGATTTATGGGCCGATTACGTGGCTGTGTTATCTCCGACTCCGCAGGATTATCTGGTCTCCTAAGGCGCATAGCTCACCGCCGCAGCACGCAATCTATGAGGCAGTCACGAGTCGAGCGGAGTAGGTTGCTATTCGCGAAGCCCCAGCCATACCAGACGAACGTCAGTGAAGCAGTCACCTTTAATTTCGATTGTTACTCCATCTTTTAACCAGTTTTCCTTTATAGGAGAAGCGATTGCAAGCGTGCAGTCCCAGACCTGCAAAACAAACTGCGAGCATCTGGTAATTGATGGAATGTCTACCGACGACACAGTTGCCTTGTTGCAAAACCTGACGACAAATAATGTTTTGACCAACCTGACGTGGATTTCAGAGCCGGACAGCGGGCAGAGTGAGGCATTGAACAAAGGATTTAGACGAGCCAAGGGGGAGATCATCGGATGGCTCAACTCTGACGACCGCTACCGTGCTGGTTGTTTCGAACAGGTTGTTCGGGCATTTGCTGACAATCCTAATGCGGATATTCTGTACGGCGACTACATGGTGATCGACGAAGCGGGTAAGACACTTCAAGTGAAGCGCGAGATTGAATTCAGCGAGTTCATCCTTCTCTACCACAAGGTCTTGTATATCCCGACCACCGCAACATTTTATCGTCGAAGGATATTTGAAGAAGGCAACTGGCTCGATGAGAACCTTCAATACGCCATGGATTTTGAGTTTTTTGTCCGTTTAGCTTCGCGCGGGTATCGGTTTAAGCACGTTCCTGAAATTCTTGCGGATTTTAGACTTCACCCTGAAAGCAAAACCTGCAGCGCTCCAGATGGACAAAGAATGGAGCAGCAGCAAGTTGTTTTGGAGTGTGCGCCTATCCTTCGGCATCTCAAGGCTCCGGCACTAAAGAGATCTGCACTTACCTTATTGCGCGCAATGGCTGGCGCCACGCGGTACTCGGAGAAGCTGTTCAGGGGCTACTACTGGGAGCAATTGCGATCTGGCGACTGTAATTCTGCCGATTTGTGAATCCATGAACCTGTTGATCACCGCACTATCCGCTGCAACAGGTCCCTCGGGAATCTGCAGACATGCTTATAATCTGGTGCGATGCGCGGCGAGCCGGGATGAGATCTCACGAATTACCCTGGCGATTGGCAAGTGGCAGGAAAGATACTTTCGAGAATCGTTTCGCCTCAGTGATACGAAGGTTGATCTCGTCACGACGGCAATCAGGAATGATGCTTTCTCACGGAATCTCTGGTATCTGCGGGAGTTGCCGGGACTGGCGGATGAAGTGAAAGCCGATCTTATTCATCTCTCATTTCCAGCGCCGTTTCGTCGAATGTCTCTGCGGTGTCCGGTGATTGTTACACTTCACGATCTCTACCCTTATGACGAGCCGGATAACTTTGGGTTCCCCAAAGTTTTTTTCAATCGTGTGTTTCTGCAGCAGTGCATGAGGGAGGCCGATTGCATTGCGTGCGTCTCAGAAACGACATTGTCGAGGTTGAAGGCGCGTTTTCCCCGCTACGCTCACCGAAAAGCAGTGGTCGTTCCTAACTGCGTAACTATTAATTCCAGCGACCACTTTGAGTCTGTAGATAAGAAGGAGCAGTTCCTTCTAATGGTGGCGCAGCATCGCGCCAACAAAAATATTCCTCTCGCTTTGAAAGTGTTCGAAGAACTATCGAGCCGCGGGATAATTGACACGCAGACTCTTCTTCTTCTGGTTGGAAATCCCGGGCCAGAGACATCACTGATCAGGTCAGTCATCAAGCAGCGAGCCTTGGAGAACAGGGTGAGGTTGAGGACTAATGTGAGTGACGGGGAGCTGCGGTGGCTCTATCAGAACTGCGAGTTGTTGATCGCTCCCTCGTGGATGGAAGGGTTTGGTCTTCCTGTGGTGGAGGGATTACTTTGCGGCAGCCGCGTGGTCTGTTCCGATATATCTGCCTTTCGGGAGGTCGGAGGGCAGGCTTGCCACTATTTTGATCTGCATGCAGAATCCGGAGCGTCTTCGATGCTGGCGGCAGTGGGCAGCGCTTTGAAAGAACCGGCAAGGAAGTCGCAGGGGCTGGAGCGATTCAGCATCGAGAATGTTGCCCGAGAGTACGGGACACTTTATGCGCGGCTGCGGGATCCGTTGTCAACGTGGTGAGGCGATGAGAGGCGAGAGATCAAAACGTTTCTGTGATCGGGTCAATATTCTCGGCGTTGGTGTCGATCCCGTCGATATGCAGGAGGCTGTTTTGACCATCAATCGAGGAATTAAAATCGGGAGAGAAGCGGTATGTGTGCCTCACGGGAGTGCACGGGATTATGGAGGCTCAACGGGATCCGAGTCTCAAATCGATCTTTGCCGAGGCTCTGCTGGTTGCTCCAGATGGGATGCCAACAGTATGGATTGGACGGTCCGAGGGTTTTTCCGGAATGCGAAGAGTCTTCGGTCCAGACCTGATGTTCGAAATCTTTGCGAGAGACGAGTTTCGCGATTGCAGCCATTTTCTCTGCGGAGGAGAGCCAGGCATCGCTGAGAAATTAAGGGTTGAGTTGCTGCGACGCTTTCCGCAGACGAAGATCGCGGGGATTTACTCCCCGCCGTTTCGGACGATGACTTCTGAAGAAGAGCGAGCGCTTGCGGCGATGGTGCGGTCACTTCAACCAGACATTGTCTGGGTTGGGGTCAGCACCCCGAAGCAGGAGCGATTTATGGCGCGCTATCTGCCGATGCTTGATACGAAACTTATGATCGGCGTCGGCGCTGCGTTCCTTTACCACACGGGCACAATTCGAGACAGTCCAGGATGGGTCAAGCGTGCGGGCATGCAATGGCTGCATCGTCTTCTTCAAGACCCGTCCCGGCTGTGGAAACGGTACCTCCTGAACAATCCCCGATTCATGTTTTGTGTTTTGCTGCAAATCTTCGGGATCAAGCGCTATCCGCTCGGATCCGCACGAAAGCTTTCGCAAACCTACACGTATGAAGGGCATTGATCGCACCCAGCGTTAGAGCGTGTATCTTGCGACGATCTTTCACCTCCCCAGCCTTATCTGCAGGAAAATCAATGAATAATACCGAGCATTCGACCTCCTTAGTTGACTCAGTTGGCCAGTCGGGCGCGCCCGTTGCGGCGTTCGATTGGGAGAATACCTCGCATCAATCCGTACCGGCCGTCCTCCCACCTCATCACAAGAGCAACGGAAGGGAAACGGCCGCCCTCGAACGTTCAGCAGTGGCTACAAACAAGGCGGTTCGTGATGAGGATTGCACTGAAGTTCAACCGCTTGCGAAAGACACACGTCGAGATTCCGGCCTATGGCTGTTCCATGATCGCGTCCGGCGTCTCAATCGATGGGAGAGCATTCGGAGTTCAGAGCTATATTCTGTCGAGTTTCATGTGGAGAGTGACAGATATGCGTCTGGCTTTATCAAGCGAGGGTGCGATGTCCTAGGGGCACTTGGGCTCATGACCGCGCTGTTTCCGTTGTTTGTTGTGACCGCCATTCTGATCACGCTGGATTCTTCAGGACCGGTATTTTTCCGACACAATCGAGTTGGCAAAGACGGCAGGCCCTTCGCGTTGTGGAAGTTCCGAAGTATGAAGATGGACGTTCCCAAATACGAGGTCTCTCCGCGGAGCGCTGACGATGCTCGCCTCACTCGAATTGGACGGTTGCTTCGCCGATGGAGCATTGACGAACTTCCGCAGCTGATCAATGTCTTGAAGGGCGAGATGAGCCTGGTTGGCCCGCGCCCGGAGATGCCGTTTCTGGTAGCAGAGTATGGCCCGGTCGAATGTCAGCGATTCAAAGCCCGGCCGGGAATAACCGGACTCTGGCAGATCAGCCCAGCGCGAGCGTTCCCAATTCATGAGAATCTGCAATACGATCTTCATTACCTCCGGAATCAGAACGTTCTGCTGGATTGCGCAATCCTCCTGCGGACTTTGACCGCAGTAGCTTACGGAATAGGCGCTGTGTAAATACGGAGTCGGACCAAGAAAAAGACCTGTCGATAATAACCTTTTGAGCCGCGACCGAGACGAATATGTCTCTGAAATGTCGCGGCTTTGTCATTTGATGACTTGAATCAAGCACTTGGGCGTAATCAATGCCGCCGAAGCACGGTTCTCTCTATAAAATGACAGTGTACGGAATAAGTCGCGGAGCTGATGTCCACGATTCCTTGAGAGGAAAAAACGTGAGCTTGATTCTGGTAATTGAAGATGATCCGAGAATTCAAAAGGCGCTCCATCGGCAGTTCACGACGGAGGGTTATGAGGTTCATGTCACCGGGGATGGTGCGCAGGGATTGGCCAGTTGCAAGAACCTGAAGCCAGCCGGAGTTGTTCTTGACCTGATGCTGCCGAGCATGTCGGGCCTGGAGGTCTGTAAGGGGATAAAGAGCTGGTCGGCTAATACGCCTGTGGTGGTACTCAGTGCAGTTTCAGAGGTTGCCGACAAGGTTCTACTGCTTGAGTTAGGCGCAGACGACTACGTGACTAAGCCGTTCAGTCCACGTGAGTTGATGGCGCGAGTGCAGGCAGCGATTCGCAGAACGCAGAAGCCCGCAACGAACACTCATGTCAGCTTTGGCAACGTTACGGCGGATTTCTCTGGCATGGAGGTCTTTAAGGATGGCGTGCCTGTCTTGTTGACGGCCCATGAGATCAAGCTTCTGCAATATTTCGTGGAGCATGCGGAACGCGTGATTACCCGCGAGGAGTTGCTGAATGAGGTATGGAACTATACTTCCTATCCGACGACTCGCACGGTCGATAACCACATCATGAAGCTGCGGCAAAAGTTGGAAGTTGACCCGGCCAAGCCAGTCTACTTTCGTACCATTCATGGAATAGGGTATAAATTCGTCCGCGGAAACTGATATCGCCATTAGGTACGGGAGGCTGAGGCTGATGGACAGGTTGCGGATGAGGACGACGCTCCTGATTCCACTTCTCATCCTTTCCTTCGGGTGCACGCTGCTGAGCCTTCTGGTGATTCGCACCATCGTTCAACAGCAGACTCAGAGCAATCTGGCGTCTGATCTTCAGCATTCGGTAAAGACCTACCGCAACTTTCAACATCAGCAGCGGGAACTGCTGGCTCGCGAATCCGCGTTGCTGGCAGATCTTCCAAGCCTGAAGTCGCTGATGACCACTTACGACCCGCGAACGATCGAAGATGGCGGCGTTGAATTCTGGCAGGTGAGTGGGTCGGACTTCTTTGCTCTTCTCGACCAAAACGGGAAGCTGATTGCGGCCTACAATAAGGGTCCCCTGCTGAATAGAGCCGGCGTGGCTCAAGGCCTGGAGGCCGGTCCGCACTGGTCCGACCCATTTCTGCTCGCCCTGAACGACAGGATCTATGAGATATCCGCGCAGCCGCTTTATTTCGGGCCGAAGGAGCATGGAACTCTTCTCGGTTTTGTCGCAGTAGGCTATACCATCGACGAACACGTTGCCCGTGCGGTGAGCGAAGCCGCCGCTGCGGAAGTGACGTTCACCGTCGACGGGAAGGTCGTTGTAAGCACGCTGAATCCGAGTCTGCAGGAAGAGCTGATTGCCCGCGGAGCAGACCTATTGCGATCGCCCAGGGAGAACCTGAAGATCAAGCTGGGGAAGGTGGACTATCTCGCAGCATCCGAGCGACTCACCATGTCCAACGGTGAAAATAACTCCCAGGTGCCACAGATCGTGGTTCTGAAGTCGTTTGCAGGTGCAACACAGCTGGTGGATCGCGTGAATCGATGGGTGCTGACGCTGGCTCTTCTTGCGCTGGTTGCCGGTACTGGGATGCTGGTGTCGATCTCGCGAACCTTAACCCGGCCGATTGAAACCCTTGTAGGCGGAACCCGGGCTCTCGCGCAGGGAAACTTCGACTATCAGCTCAGTGAGGACGGGGCTGAGGAGATACGGGAGCTGAGCCGGGCGTTCGAGCGTATGCGCGTGCAACTGCGCCGCACCCAAAAAGAGCTGCTGGCCTCCGAGCGGCTTGCCACGATAGGCCGAATGGCAAGTTCCATCTCGCATGATCTCAGGCATTATCTCTCTGCGATGTACGCCAACGCAGAATTTATGAGCGATGGAAACATCTCTCAAACGGAGCGCCTGGAACTGATGCAGGAGGTGCAGACAGCAGTTCAGGGAATGACCGACCTTCTTGAGTCTCTCCTGCTGTTTACTCAGACGGGACGTGCGCTCCATCCGGAGTATGAATCCATTGCACTGATGTTGCAACGCGCGGTGGCGATGACCCGCTCTCATCCTGCGAGTCGCGATGTCAAAATCACTCTCAGCGGACTTTCGTCGCTGGAGGCATGGGTCGACTCGAAGAAACTGGGACGAGCCGTGTTCAATCTGCTGCTTAATGCGTGCCAGGCGGCCAAACGCGGCAAAGGACCACCCACTGTGTCCCTGAATCTCTATGAAGATGAGCGATCCATTCGTATTAGAATTGCCGACAATGGCCCCGGCGTTCCCCCCTCGTTACGCCAGAAGATATTCCTGCCGTTTGTGAGCGAGGGAAGAGAGAGCGGAGTCGGACTTGGATTGACTCTCGCCCAGCAGATTGCCCAGGAACACGGCGGCAGCGTCACTCTTGATCAGTCACCCGAAGATGAGACTGTGTTCACAATCGATCTACCCAAAGCATCGCTGCAAGCGCTGGGTGTTGTTCTTGAGAGAAAGACTTCACCGGCGTACGCTCCGGCGAACGGAGAAGGCTGAAGAATGAGAGACATTCGTTACGATCTTCTTACTTGTCTGGTGGTGGTCTCGGTACAGCTTCCTTTACACGGTCAGCCGCCCTCACCTATTCATGTTGCTGCAACTCCGACATCGTCGGTAAGCGAAACGAACTCCAATGAGCTGGAGCGCAAACTCGAAGCTGTCTCATCAGCTCTGGTTGTAACTCGCCAGCAACTTGAACGGTCGCAACAGGAGATGGAACAATTGCGACAGGAGCTTGTCGAGATCAGGAAGCAACTCTCCCTGACTCAATCTGCGCCTGCAGGCTCCTCCGCCACTGGCAACACTGCTGATGGACAGACAACTGCAGCAACGATCGAAGATCTGCAGGAGCGCCAGCAGACGATCGAGGCTCAGGTCAAGGTGCATGATCAGACCAAGATCGAAAGCAGTTCAAAATACCCGCTTCGCGTGACTGGATTGATCCTGTTCAATTTTTTTGTCAATCGGGGCAGCGTGGATAATCTCGATCTTCCTGAAGCTGCGTTGAACAATCAAACCAATACTGTCGGCAATGGAAGCACGGGCGCAACGTTCCGGCAGACGATCCTGGGATTGGAGGGGTTCGGCCCGAGAATCGCAGGTGCCCGCTCTTCGGCGACTGTGGATATGGATTTCTTTGGCGGCCTTGCCTATGGGAGCTACGCATCATCGGCCGGAACGGTTCGAATGCGCACCGCAAGCGTTAATCTGAATTGGGATCACGATTCGGTTCAGGCGGGCTTTGTCTCGCCGCTGATCTCCCCTTTGTCTCCAACGTCATACGCGACCGTTGCGGCTCCTGCGCTCGCCGGGGCAGGGAATCTGTGGACATGGGCGCCTCAGTTACGGTACGCGCACCAGTTGCACCTGCAATCCGGGCGGCGAGTGCAACTTGAACTAGGTCTATGGGATCCTCCTGCAGCGGGCTACAGTACGAACGAGTTGTACCGTGTTCCGAGCCCAGGCGAGGCTTCGAAGCAACCCGCGTATGAGTCGCGAATTTCTTACGGCACCTTCTCGGGGGAGCGGCCGTTTCAGGTCGGCTTGAGCGGATACTATAGCCGACAGAGCTATCCAAACAACGAGGCGGTCGATTCATGGGCAGCTACTACAGACTGGCGAGTTCCGTTCCGCAGAATTGAGATCAGCGGCGAAGGATATCGGGGCAGGGCACTGGGCGGATTAGGCGGCGGCGTATACAAGGATGCCCTGTTCGGCACCGATCCTCACACAGGTGCGATTACCTATCGCGGGCTCGATACGATCGGCGGATGGACTCAATTTAAGGCTCACTTCAGTCAGTCTGTCGAAACGAACGCGAGCATTGGACTCGATGACGGCTTTGCCGGCGACTTTCATTCCGTCGTGTTTCCGCCCAATCCAAGCGGAACGCAGCTAAGGGCACGCAACAGAATGGTCCTCACCAATCTTATCTACCGGCCGAAGACCTACTTGATTCTGTCTCCGGAGTATCGCCGGATCTGGACATGGCCGATCACCGGCATCGCGAATACCGCAGACATCTTCACACTTTCCGCAGGATATCAATTCTAGGAGGCCGGCAGTGAGTCGCATGGGACGCTGGATAATCTTCGGACACTTTTCGTTTTTCCTCGTGTTGTGTGCGGGAGAGCTAAACGCTCAGGGAGTGGAGGTGTCCGGAAGAATCGCAATGCAGGGCGCAACGCATCCTGCAGGTCAACATTTGTCCACCACGGCAAATGTCGTTGTCTGGTTGTCGCCTCTGAAGCCAGCGGCAGCGCCTGTCACACCCGTGCGTCAGGCAGTCTATCGTCTTGTCCAGAAGGACAAGATGTTTATGCCGCATTTGCTTGTTGTGCCGACAGGGAGTCAAGTCGAGTTTCCCAACCAGGATCCTTTTTTTCACAATGTATTTTCGCTCTTCAACGGCAAGCGATTCGATCTGGGTTTGTATGAGTCGGGGACGACCCGGTCTGTGTGGTTTGATCGCGAAGGGGTCTCTTACATCTTTTGCAATATTCATCCGGAGATGGCAGCCGTCGTTCTGGCTCTGAGCACTCCCTATTACGCGATCTCCGGAGAAAACGGAGTTGTCACGCTTCGCAACGTCACTCCGGGCAGCTACCGGCTGAATGTGTGGAGCGAAAATGGCCAGGTTGCAGTTCCCGGTCCTTCGCAGAGAATCGTCCAGGTCTCAACCGAAGCTGTACACCTGGGTGACCTCACGCTGGAGGCGACAACAGATCCGCTTACCAATCACAAAAACAAGTTCGGCCAGGACTACGCACCAAACCACGATACGAAGTACTAGCCGCCTGAGACTGTGCGCGCTCAACGTGAGGAACTGGCTTCACTTGAAACCGAAGATGGTTCGTGCTAAGCGACTTCGGATCGCTTTACAGCGAGGCGAGGCTCGGCATAATGATTTTCGCCAGATGAACCAACACATTGCTCCACGTCCGGGACAGACACCCAGATTTCAGTGCCACGACCGAGGACAGAGCCCAGTTTCAACTCGCCTTTTACCAGCTTCAGTCTTTCGGTCATGCTGATCAGTCCCATGCCCTGAGGACTGGCGGCCTTCTCAAAACCGACCCCCGTGTCTTGAATCGTCATGTAAAACACGTCGTGTGAATTCGTTATTGTAACTGCGACTACAGGAGCGCGCCCATGTCGAAACGCGTTGTTCAAAGCTTCTTGAACAACACGGTACAGGCACAATGAAACTTCGTGCGATGCCGGTTCCTTCATATCCTCGACGTCGAGGTTGACACGAAAATTGTTCTTGTTCAACCGCCGGCACAGGTCTTTCAGAGCAGCCTTCAACCCGAGGTGCTGCAATTTGTACGAATGGAGATCATGAGAGATCTCATGAATGTCCGTGCACAGACTGTCGAGTTCTTCACGCAGATGGTCAAGACGATCCGCCCCGGTCGCCTTCTCGCTCAAAGACTGACTTGCCATCAGGGCCACTTCGGAAGCGACCAGAGAGAGCCGCTGGCCGATATCGTCATGCAGCTCGCGAGCAAGCCGGTTCCGTTCTGTCTCCTGTGACTGGATAAGTTGCGATGCCAGCTTTTCAAGCTCTACTTTCCGATTATCTAACTCCTGCTCCGCCTCTCGTTGTTCCGTGATGTCCTCAATGATCATCAGGGAAAGAGAATCATGCAACGGCGCTCTTCTTAATGAGCTGATCCATACCCGTGACGGCATCAATGAGCGATCTCTTCGCAGCAGGACCTGTTCTGTCTGCCAGCTCGTTGGGTAACTCTTAAGGAGAGACATGTCTCGTTTCCCCTGCCCAACTGAAGCTAGCAGTTGCCCGCATTGCATATGAAGCAACTCCTCTTCAGAGTAGCGAACAGCCCTGCAGAAGGCCTGGTTCGACGAGACAAATTTCCCATCTTCATCAAGAATGGCCATGCCGATCGCGGACGTAACAAATAGTTGTCCCAAATCGCCTTCGCTACTCTCCAGTTCATTCGTCAAACGATAGCTCTCCGAGAATAAATTCAGCATAAGTCCCTTTCCTCCCAGCGGGGCGTAGTTTCAATGTTCTGTTCGTGCCGTAGAAAGCTGCAACGGCAGATAACAGTTGTTTATCGACTGGGAGAAAGGTGTCGTTCAGGGCCCGCATCAAGAGATTCAGTTACATCGCGGTGATATATGCGATACCGATGACCCTGGGGACCATCATTTTATCTGTGGATGAATGCTACACCGGTAGTGCATAAACCTGCATAAAAAAGCAAGATGTTTCTGTAAGAATTAACCTGTCATTTTAGCTCGGAGGAAGAGGATCCTCACTCTATGACGATAAAAAGAAAGATCCTGATGCAGCAGATGCAAGTGCCGGAACAAGATCGCACGCCAAGCGACGTTTCAACACGTAACCATAGGCCAGGTGGCGTGCCTCACGGATGTAATCTTCATCTTCTGTCTCGCCCAGAAAGAGAATACGAGTATTAGTTCCAATTTGATTCAATGCGCGCGCGGCCGCAAGCCCATCCATGTCGGGCATGCAGATATCGAAAACGGCTAAATCCGGGTGCAGCTTCATCACCCATTGCACGGCTTCTTTTCCGCTGGTAGTTACCTTAACGACGTTGTAGCCGAATTTGAGCAGAGCGCATGCCGCCTCGAGTGTCAGGAGATGATCGTCCGCAAAGACGACGGTGGGACGTGAATCGCTCATCGCTTTGCCTCCAGCCTACGCCCCATCTACCGAATCTTGTAGTTTTGAGTCTGAAGTGTCCGTGGGACCTCCGCAACTGTGTGGTCGCGCAGTTAACGCACTGCAATTTGTGAGGGGCGTCAGACTTCTTTCCTTGCGACAAAGGACGGATAACAGCCTGCTAGTAAATCTCGCAGTATTGTTCATCCGCAAGTAATGCTAAAGTCGCGAAAATGTCATCAAAAATAGTAGATCGCCGAGAAGCTTACTTTTGATCGACAAAGGTCAATTCCATATGGACTTCCTTCCGCCAGATGATTTTTTATTGAAAGCAAATCGAATCATACGGCTCTGCTTTATTTTTTCGGCGGCATTTGCTGGTTTGTTGATGGTAGAGTGCAATGCCTACGGCGATGTATCTCTTCTGGTTGAAGAGCCATATGGATTTTTCGGAAGCATCAATCCGACGGGGCATTCTGCAATCTATCTCAATCGCGTGTGTGCAGACACGCCGACGAGGTTGCGCAGATGCGACCCCACCGAAGCTGGAGTCGTCATCAGCCGCTATTCCCGAATTCGGCAGTTTGACTGGATTGCCATTCCTTTGTTGCCTTATCTCTATGCCGTCGAACGGGCAGAGGATGTTCCGGATTGGGCTGAAGCAGATGAAATCGACAAGATGCGGAAGCAATACGCGGAAGCGCATCTGACGTCGCTCGTTTCGTCGACCAGAGGTTACGATACGAAGAACGTATGGCCACAACTGCTTGGCGTAGCCTACCTTCGGAAGATTTACAGCTTCGAGATCGCTACAACCGACGAGCAAGATGACCTTCTGATCTCCGAGTACAACGACACGGCAAATCGCAGCCACTTCAATCTGTTTACCCATAACTGCGCGGACTTTTCACGTCGTGTACTCAACTTCTACTATCCCCGGGCGGTGGCACGAAGCATCACTGCAGATATTGGGATCACGACTCCGAAACAGATCGCAAAAGCGCTTTCGCACTATGCACGACGTCATGAGAATCTCGAGCTAAACGAGATCATCATTCCACAGGTTCCCGGTGATACTCCTCGAAGCCACCCGACCCGTGGAGTTATCGAGTCGCTGATAAAAACGAAAAAGTACGTCATCCCTATCGCCGTACTTAACCCCTATGTTCTGGCAGGCATTGCCGTTACTTATTTCACGAATGGACGATTCAGGCTTGGAAAAGATGCTCCCGTTGTTCCGGTTGTGGAACAGGAGAAGATGCTTGCGGGCGCGAGAACGGACCTTCCAACTGAAGGGTTTGAGGCTCAGGACCCGTGAGTTTGGGAGAATACTCTAGCGAAATGACTATCCGAGCGTTGAAGACACGCCGTAATTTTCACCGATAAAGGTACTGGTATTTCTAACAGCACCCAGCGAATCGAAGTCGTGGCGCCACCTCGCGTGTATCGCACTATCGCTCCGCAACCCCCCTTAATCAGACCAAAATCTTCCTCCTACGTATCGCGTCGCAATTTTCTCCGGCGGGGAGTCCGAGGCCTATTCAGATCGGTGAAGATCAACCCTTTCTTTAAGGTTTAGAAGGTAATTCTTGCGAAACCCTTCGAATACTGTCAGATTTAGCAGATGAGAAAAAGAGCGCGAGGCCCCACCATTGCTAAAACAGGTATTGTTAACCCGCCCTACTCTTTCTTTCGGGTTTCCCTGGGGAGTTCGCGAGATAACAGCGGCCTGCGTGCAGGACCGGTTAGAGTGCCTGCGAGTATGAGTTTGGGGGGTCGAATGGACCAGCCGAGAATTCTAATTGCAGATGACCATACCCTGGTCGCCGAGGCATTCAAAAGCCTGATCGAGCACGACTACCAAGTCATCAAGATCGTGGGCGATGGGCAAAGCCTGATCTCTGCCGCCGTGGAGATGAAACCGGACGTCGTCCTGCTCGATCTGTCGATGCCTTTGCTTAACGGGATCGATGCCGGTCAGGAACTTAAAAAGCTCCTGCCTAAAACCAAATTCATCATCCTCACAATGAACGAGGATTCTGACGTTGCGTCGAAGGCACTTCGCCATTGGGCCTCAGGCTATCTCCTTAAGAAATCCGCCGGCGTCGAACTGAAGAAGGCGATCGATGATGTCCTGAACGGTCACTCCTACGTCACACCCACCATCGCCCAGAAGTTGATCGAGGAGTTCATCCGCGATCCCAAGCAGGAACGGACAAAGGAACTTACAAAACGTCAGCGCCAGGTTTTGCAGCTTCTCGCTGAAGGCCGCTCGATGAAAGAGGCGGCGGTCGTTCTCCACATCGCCGTGCGAACGATAGCCTTTCACAAATACCGCATCATGGAAGACTTTGGCCTGAAGACGAACTCTGACCTGGTTCGCTTCGCCATCCGCGAGCACCTCATCTCCGAGTCGTAGGAGCCGTCGTGCCAGCGAGACGCTGGAAAATCGCCGTTCCAACAGATAGAAGCCCTGTCCGGAAGCCTTCGCTAAAGGTAAACTGAGTCGGGATGTTCCCTATCTCCGAGGTCAGCGGTGAACCAATACGTCGAACGAGTTGTCGATCTAACCGATCCTAGCCACAACCAGATTTACAACCTGAGCGCCGAACAGGCAAGAAACTTCCTATTCGATCAGCCCGACGCCGTTCGAAGCATCCAGGGATCCTTTGCTCTGCTTTCCCAAGCTGGCAAGACGGTCAGGATGGCACGTTCGCTCGACCGGCCTATGCGGTACTTTCTCGCCAAACGTCAGGCAGGACCGGTTCTGATCGTAGCGGACCGAATCGACACCATCTTTGACTGGCTCAAGTCTGAAGGACTTGAAGGACAGTTTCATCCAAGCTATACGCGCATGGTCCCGGCCCATCACTTGGTCGAGCTGCAATTGATCGGCTGCCCGGATCCCGATCCTTCCTACATCCGTTTTTTCACACCGGTCTCAGCAATACTGCCGCCTGACCTCGATGTGATCGGTGCCACCTACATCAGCGCATTAGCGGAGGAGATCGCGCGCTGGCTGAAGAACATTCCCCCCGACCAATCTATCGGAGTCGCCTTTTCGGGGGGCATCGATAGCGGCAGTGTCTTTCTTACGACTTATCATGTCATGTGCAAGCTTGGGATGAACCCTTCACGACTGAAGGCTTTTGTTCTAGACCTCGGAGATGGTCCCGATCTCGAACAGGCTCGCCTATTCCTCGAACGACTCGGCCTCTCACTCTTTCTTGAACCGATGGAAATGGATGCATCGAAGCTCAACCCTGCCGACACGATTCGCATCGTCGAAGACTATAAACCGCTGGACATTGAATCCGCGACGATGGCACTCGCCCTCTGCCGCGGCATTCGCGAACGATATCCCGCGTGGCGCTATCTCATCGATGGCGATGGCGGCGACGAAAATCTGAAAGATTATCCAATCGAGGAAAATCCCGAACTCACCATTACAAGCGTCATCCACAACCAGATGCTCTATCAGGAAGGATGGGGCGTAGGAAAGATCAAGCATTCGCTCACCTATAGCGGCGGACTGAGTCGCTCCTATACGCGCACCTATGCTCCGGCTCATCACCTGGGCTTCGATGGTTTCAGCCCTTACACGCGGCCTGATGTCATCGCTGTAGCAGAGGCGATTCCTTTTATTGAACTTACGAAGTACGACGTCCGCCGTCTTTACGAGCTTAAAGGTGAGATCGTCTCACGTGGAATCGCTGCGCTCACCGGAATGCAGATGCCCGTCTTTCCCAAACGCCGCTTCCAGCACGGCGCATTGCCTGTCGATGCGCTTCATCACAGGCTGCCCTACCGCGAAGCGGAGTATCGCAAACAATTCCTGTCGATGTATCAGTGAGGATTCCCGTGCTGTCTCCCTACCCAGAGAGTCGCACCGACCGCGACATGTGGATTCTCGCGCGCAGGCCACAACGCAATAAGCTCGACCCACTGCGTCCGTACGCGTTCTTTATAGAGGAAGAAACTTCGGCTCAGGGAGAGGTCGTTTCCATCGCAACAATCTTTCTTACGAACCGCGAGTGTCCATGGCGTTGTCTGATGTGTGACCTGTGGCGAAATACCTTGACCCAGACTGTGCCTGCAGGTGCGATTCCCGCGCAGATTGAGTACGCTCTTCAGCAACTACCGCCCGCACGTCAGATCAAACTTTATAACAGCGGCAGCTTCTTCGATCCGCAGGCGATTCCCCTGCAGGATTATCCAACGATTGCTGGACAGGTAGCGGCCTTTGAACGAGTCATCGTGGAGTGCCATCCAGCGCTCGTTGGCGCGAATTGTATTCGCTTCAAAGACCTGCTCAGCGGAAACCTTGAAGTAGCGATGGGATTGGAGACTGTGCATCCGACTATTCTCGACAAGCTCAACAAGCGAATGACAATCGATCAGTTCGCGGCGGCGTCCGACACTTTGAAGCAGAATGATATCGATCTTCGTGTCTTCCTTCTCGTAAAGCCGCCATTCATGCAGGAAGAGGAGGCGCTTGAATGGACCACGCGTTCGCTGGACTTCGCGTTCGATTGTGGTGCGTCTGCAGTCACTCTCATCCCAACCCGTGGAGGAAATGGCGCCATGGAGGAATTGGCTTCCAGCGGCAAATTTTCTCCACCCTCCCTCGCAACGCTTGAATCCGCCCTCGCATACGGTCTCAGCCGCAAAAGATGCCGTGTCTTTGCTGATCTTTGGGATGCGAACCTCAACGCCGAATGCGAGGCATGCTATCACTCTCGCATCTCGCGCCTGCGCGCAATGAATCTTCATCAGAAATTGCTGCAACCCATCGTCTGCGAGAGTTGCGGGGCATGACCACGAACACAACAAACGCATTTGATATTGCCGTCATTGGTTCGGGCTTCGCGGGCGCGCTGTTCGCCATGATCGCACGCAGGCTTGGGCATTCTGTTGTCCTGATCGAACGCGGTAAACATCCGCGCGTGGTCATTGGAGAGTCCTCGACGCCGCTCACCAACCTCCTGCTGGAAGAGCTGACGACTCGCTATGACCTTTCGTCTCTAAGAACACTCGCGAAATGGGGAAGCTGGCAGAAGGCACATCCTGAAATCGCTTGTGGGCTAAAGCGGGGTTTCACGTTTTATCATCACGACCTGGATAATCCCGCCTATCGTCTCACGCGTGAAAACCAGCTTCTGGTAACCGCAAGTCCCCATGATGAAATATCAGATACTCACTGGTATCGAGCCGAGTTCGACCACCGCTTTGTTCGCGAAGCCGAGACAATGGGAGTCGAATACCTCGACGAAACTGAACTGCTTCATGTCACAGAATCCTCCAATGATGTAACCCTCGGAGGAAGGCGTCACGATCGCGAGATCTGCCTCGCCGCAAAGTTTGTGGTCGATGCGTCAGGCCCCTGCGGCTTCCTCCACCGCGCACTCGGACTTCAGGAACTCTCATTCCCGGAGTTTCCCGCAACACAGGCGCTCTACTCTCACTTTTCCGGGGTACGCCGACTAGAGGATCAGCAATGTGATAACGCAGACGAGCAGCCGCCCTACCCGATAGACGATGCAGCCGTGCATCATATTTTTGACGGTGGATGGATATGGGTGCTGCAGTTCAATAACGGAATCACGAGCGCCGGTGTTGCTGCAACCAATTCATTCGCATCAAAATTGAAGCTCACTGAAGGAGCCGCTGCCTGGAAGCGCATCGTGCAGAGCATCCCGGCACTCAGGAATCAGTTCGCAGATGCCAGAATGCTATATGAGTTCAAGCGAATTCCGCGGCTGTCTTTTCGCAGTGCCAGTATTGCGGGAAGACGTTGGGCGCTGTTGCCATCCGCTGCGGGATTTGTAGACCCGCTGCTCTCCACAGGCTTTCCGCTCACTCTTCTAGGCGTAGATCGGCTCGCCAGGCTGATTGAAGTTGAGGATTGGGATTCTCCAGCCTTCGCAGACCGCCTACAGGACTACGCCACGCACACTGATGGGGAACTAATGGCAACAGCGCGACTGATCGGAAGTCTCTACGCCAACATGGCGAACTTTCCCGTCTTCGTCGCGCTCTCTTTGCTCTACTTTGCCGCCGCCAGTTTTTCCGAGACTGCACGACGTTTGAAAAAACATCATCTTGCACAATTCTTCCTCTTGCACAATCACCCTATCTTTGGCCCTGACTTTGCTCTCCTGTGTGATCGAGCTCGAAGCCTTCGGAACAGGGAAGAGTCAGAGCAGTTCGCAAAGGACGTTCTTCGCGCAATCGAGCCGTTCGACGTGGCAGGCCTTGGAAAGCCGGGTTGCCGCAATTGGTACCCCGTCGATCCGACGGACTTATTTAACTCAGCGTCAAAGGTCCAGGCAAACCGCGAGCAGATCGCGCAGATGCTGCGTTCCTGCGGTTTTCGGCTATAACATTCGTCCGGCAAAGAACACTAGGCCAGGCAACGCTATTTTTCCGGCTAAGGTTTCGAAGCACTCGTAAAAAAGACGATCGGCTGAGCAGAGATGATTCCTTTGCCCTCCTGAACCGTGACGAACTGGTTCGGTTGGACGTTGACGATCGAATCTTTGTGACCACTTGGCCACCGAACGTCTAGTCTCACATTTTTACCGTTCTCAGGCTTGCCCAAACCAAATGTGATCGGCAACTCGCTCTGCGAGAGATAACTTGATCCGCTCTTGACCATCCCAAATTGCCGGATATTCTTATTCGACGTTACGATGATCTTCGCGCCAATGCCATCCCGATTTGACCGGGTCCCGATTGTTTTGATTCGAAGCATGTCATTCTGATTGCCGTTGTCGTTTCGCAACAAACGGGCAGGCCCACTGTTTGTCGTTATTACCAGATCGAGGTCTCCGTCATTGTCTATATCGCCATAAGCTGCACCGCGTCCCACGACCGCACGGCGCAACGGAGCACCAACGTGATCCGACACATCGTCAAATCTTCCTCTTCCGATGTTGTGAAAAACCAAGGGGGGTTCCTCATATTTCAGAGTCGGCTGGAGCACATGGATGTCATCCGCCACATGACCGTTCACAGCAACGATGTCAAGCAAGCCGTCAAGATCATAGTCAAAGAAGAATGTGCTGAAGGTCAGAGATTTGAGGGACACTGTGCCGATGCCAGATTGCAGGGAATCGTCGCGAAATAGCCCTGCTCCGTCGTTGTGATAAAGAGCCAGACCTTCATTTGTAAAGTTGCCGATCAGAAGCCCTTGTCTTCCCGAATGATCGTAGTCCCCGGCATCTGTTCCCATGCCTGCACGCGTCGTCCCCGACTCACCGTATGCCACGCCCGCGACAACACCCATCTCGGTGAAAGTACCATCATGATTGTTGTGGTACAACTTATTCGGTTCAGTGTCGTTCGCCACAAACAAATCCATCCATCCGTCGTCATCATAGTCAAACATCGCAATGCCCAACGATTTGCTTGTGGGATCATAGAGCCCTGCACGCTTTGTTACATTTTCGAAAGTACCGTTCCCCTTATTATGGAAGAGCGTCATGCTTTGGCCCTTGTAGGTCTGCGGTGTGCAGTATGACTTATTTTTCCCATCCAGCGAGCAAAACTTGTCGCTTGCAACCGACCACTCAACGTAATGAGAGACCAGGAGATCAAGCTTCCCGTCATTGTCGTAATCAACCCAGGTGGCGCTGGTTGAAAATCCAGGATCTCCCACGCCTGCCTTGGAAGTTACATCTGAAAATCTTCCGTTCCCAAGATTACGAAAGAGATGATTCTCTCCGACGGCAGTGATATAGATATCGCCGAAACCGTCGTTGTCGAAATCTCCGACGGCGCAACCCATTCCGTAGATTTCGATGGCTAACCCGGCCTGGCGAGTTACGTCAGTAAATGTTCCGTCTTTGTTGTTGTGATAAAGCGTCGGATAGGACGTGTGCGATCTGTGCTCAGGCCAATCCATCGAGTTGACAAGGAGGATGTCCTGCCATCCATCGTTGTCATAGTCGATAAAACAGACACCACTTCCCATGGTTTCAGGTAGATACTTCTTTCCAAAAGCTCCGCTATTGTGTCGAAACGAGATTCCGGACTGAGTGGTTATGTCCGTAAACTGAACCGGCCCGGAAGGTCGGGCATTCACTGGTACAGACCGCGCTGCAAGCGAATTAGCCGCAGATGAGCCACCCGCAACTTGACTGGCGTTGTCCGAGGAGGTGGATTGTCTCTCCGGCATCTTTCGCTCGCAGCCAATACTTATCGAGACAAGTGCAATGCAGCAAGCGAATAAAATTCGTCGCGTCATAGTACGTCGTGTACCTCCTATTTTGACAAGGTTGCCGCGAGCGTCTTGACGCGCCGGGAGTGTAACCATATTTCAAAAGCCGACGTCACGGGTCCAACTATAAAAAGCGCATAAAACGGAGCGTAGATAACCTGATTCAGTCGAAGAAGCATCTCGACCAAAGCGATCAGGAATGCGACGATGCACTGACCTTTCCAACTTCGCACTGTCGTTTTCGGATCTGTAATCATAAAGAAGATGAAGAGCTGATATTCCGGGCCAGTAATAGGCGCAATCTCAGATTGCCATGGACTGCCAGTGGCCCAGCTTCGAATCAATGCAAACAGCAGGAACGATGCAACATAAGTTCCGGTGATGTGAAAACGCCGAAGCCGCCAGATAATTGTTGCTCCTAAAGCCCAAATCACAACCATTGGCCACAGGTAGTTACCCCACTGAATACTTAAGCTCGCCACGATATCGCCAGCGAGAAACAGTAACACCGAGATGCCGAAGTTGGAAGGGTTCCACAGATGACGACCATTAAATCGCAGCACATACTTGGACGTAATGGAGATCAGACTGCAGAGAGCGTACGGCCAGAATGCAGGGGAACGCAGAAGAATTCCCACACTGATACCAGTGATGTATGCACTTGCCAGATGAGGCCACTTACCGTAAAAAACGCGGCCGAGAATCAAATCCGCAAAAATACTTACTCCGATTGCGAGAAGAGTTTTCTGATAGCTTTCGAGCATGCCAAAAGAAAAATGGCCTACAACCAGAATGAGCGTAATGAAGAGCGGAGGAACGAAGCGGTTCTCCAGAGTAACCCAACTCCTCCATTGTCTCGGCGAATCGGTCGCAGTCTGCGTGGGTTCGATGGTTTGTCGGCTCACTGCGGCTCCTTCACCATGTGCAACTGGTCGAGCGACGGCTTATCGAGAGTTTGCCTAGTTCCCGAAGGCCAGCGAATAACAACCTTTTCAATCTGCGGGTTCTTTCCCAGACCGAAATGAAGCCGTCTCTGATTTTGTGCAGCAAAGCCGCTCCCACCTGAGACACTTTGGACCTGTTGCTGCCCGTTCCAGAACACAGTCACCTGGGCCCCTATTGCGCTGCGATTGCTTTTCGTCCCTTCCAGTTGAAATTCAATCCATTGATTGGAGACAGCAACAGTGTTCTTGTAGATCAACAGAGGGCCTCTCTGGTTTGCCACGACAACATCCATAACTCCGCGGTTCCACAGGTCGGCCACGGCCACGGCTCGCCCGTCGTAGGTATCGGTAACTCCCACAGCGCTTGCAACGTCAACAAATTTACCCGCACCGTCATTTACCCACACTCGTTTCTGCTGGTAGCCCGAAAGGCTCCTATTGTCCATGTCTGGCCAGTTCTTTGCATCGCCGATAATCGTGCTGTTGCCACCCGCCACCTTGGAGAAGTCATACCAATAACTGCGGCTTCTATCCAGCGAAACATAACCGTTTGTAAGATAGAGATCCAGGGTGCCGTCGTTATTAAGATCTGCGAACTGAGCTCCAAAGCTCCATCCGCCTAACTCTACCCCCAGTTCGCGTGCCAGATTCTCGAACTTGATATCTTCACGAGATCCTTCATCCCTAGGAACCCAAAGGTTGTTGCCTTGGATAAGCACGCCATCTTCAGAGATGTTGGATACATAGACCGCGTACCTGCCTTGATTCATGATGTCGCCAAAGGTCACATTCATGCCGCTCTTCGGAGCGAACCCAATACCAGTCTGGTCACCGGCTTCATGAAACCTCTTGCCGTCGTTGAGATACAACTCTGACACACCATAGTCGTTAGCTACGAACAGATCCGGATGACCGGTTCCACGCAAATCGATCGCCGACGCAGCCAAAGCCCACCGATGACTACTGATTCCTACCTTTTCACTAACTTCTTCAAACCTTCCATTTCCTAAGTTGTGAAACAGGTATTTGCGCCCGCCATTCTTTGCATATTCAAAGCTATCTGGCATGATCCTCGTCGACGCCAGATGCCAAAGATCCAGATCCTCGGAGTAATAACCTCCGATAAACAGGTCGAGCAGACCATCTCCGTCATAGTCGAACCACACTGCCGTATTGGCATTGATCCACTTCGGCAGGCCCGCCTGTTCGGTAATGCGAGTGAATCCATGTCCGCCATCGTTATGAAACAGCTCCGGCCGACCCCACTTTATGAGCAGCAGATCTTCATAACCATCGTTGTCATAATCTCCCCAGACGGCACCCATGGAAACCCCGGTTCCGGGCTGGTTGACGTCTGCTACTCCCAGTTCGCCTGCTACGTCTTTAAACGTGCCGTCATGCTGATTGCGATAAAGCGCATTCTTACTCCCTTCCGCGCTATTCGTTACGTAAATATCCGCCCACCCATCGCGGTCGAAGTCCACAATCGAAACCGACGCTCCCATCGACGCAACCTGCGGCATAATGCCTTTCAGCTTTGGGTCAAGGGTGGGCGCCCGATGCACAAAGTCAACCCCGGCAGCCTTCGATACTTCCGTCAGATAAAAACCGTGCCGTTCGAGAGCTGCGTTCGCATCAAAACCAATCCGTGCAGTCTGTTGCCGTACAGATATTCTCCTAATTGCTACAGGGACCAATAACAGTGCGACAAAAAAGATACTCACCAGAATGCTTGTTACATGTCCCCGTTTCATTTGCTAATCCCGTCCCTTAACGCTTCTAGCACTACTGTCGAAGTAACATACCGCGTCTGATAGGCTTGCCAATCTTCTGGATGGTGACGATAGACCCAATCATCTTTAAGCTTACGAGGTGCGATGTCGTAATTTCTGCGCGCGTGATAAGGCAGCGGAAGTACTGTCTTCGAGTAAGTCGAGTTATAGTCCCCATCTTTGATCCACCCATCACCGGCGATGATATAGTCGCGAACCCATCCACTCTGCGGATCAGGAGGTGCGGAGAATCGGAAAGACATTTCATCGCCGGCATTCATGATGACATAGCGATCGTCTACTTTCGCTAGTAGCTCGCGTACATCTCCATATCTCGTGTAATAACCCTCGAGATCGCGCCAGGGTTGCCTTGTTCCTGAGAGATGGTTATAGTCGGGTAACTCGGGAGAGGAGCTGTTGTTTTGATGGACCTGAGAATATCCGCGGTAGTGCAGGTCCGCCATAGCCGCTGTCAGCCGCGTGATTTTAAATGAAGAGTTGGGTATGCCCTGCGCCCATTCGACCGAATCCCAGTAGACTTCAAGATTTGTTCTAAGCCGAATCTTATGCGCCGTCCCAGGCCGAAAGACATGCGTGAGATCGAAGAGGCATATCTTCTTTCTTCCCGCGGGAAACCCAAGATTGGAATTTGCGACTACCCATTCTCCGTGGCCGTCGGGAACTTCAAGACTTAGTGCTCGAGCCTGTTCATGCGTGCCCTGGCTGATCGCTACATTGATGGAAGAGTCGGACGGATGCAGCCATCCTTTTGCAATCAGATAGAGCGGACCACTGGCCGGAACATCTTCGCCGAGATCCACCTCAACATAGTGATCGCGTGTAACTCCCTGATACTGCCCTCGTCCGAACGTATCAAGGTATCTGTTATCGAAGTCGCGGACGATATCGGTTACATTGTTTCCCGTGTCATCTACGGCGCTCGCAATTTTATGAGATGGCCCCACGACAATGACTTGAGGTTTTACCGCAGGCACTTTGAACCGTTCATCGGTGAAGATCTGCGTTCCCGCCGGATGATCAACGACCATCAGCGCCAGCGAATCGTAATAGTAAGTCTCCCACAGCTCCCCAGTTATCCGCAGATCGTAATATCCATTGCGAGGTGCGAGCTGATCGCCCCCAATCTTGTACCACTCCTCGGTGGCGGCAATGCTCGCGGTTCCCAGATTGTCGATGCGCAATCCGATAGCGGATCCCCATGGAACCGCGTCCTTCACAAATTCCATCTCTTTGCCGTTATAAGCAAAGAGAAAAGGGCAAGAACCCTTCAGCCTCTGTTCCGTCACAATCTCCTGATTCGCCTTTAAAGCGAATTCCGCGCGCAGGGTGCCGTTCGGCCAGAGAATGCGCGCCACATCGACGCCCGTCTGTTTCCCAAGGCCGAAGTGAATCTGCGGGCCGGTGATCGGCTGCATCTGCGTCAGCAAGCCGGAACGTATTTCGATTTCGCCCCCGACGCCGAAGGGATTGATGCGTTGATCGCCTACCACTTGATTGGCGCGCGGACGAATGATCTGCCAGTGGTAGTCTTTGGTTCCACGATTGACTGCCACGATGGGCTGACCATCACCAGAAAGCCCAAGCAGGTTCAAGCGCCCATCGGCGTTCAAGTCAGCAAGATCGAAGACCATCGCCAAGTTTCCCGCATCGCCTGCAGGAACCAGCTTGCCCGTTGTATCTCCGAGCCACAGCAACGCACCTGGTGCGCTATTTCCCGTCATCGGCA
This sequence comes from uncultured Acidobacteriaceae bacterium, assembly GCA_963770055.1. Taxonomy (GTDB): domain Bacteria; phylum Acidobacteriota; class Terriglobia; order Terriglobales; family Acidobacteriaceae; genus Edaphobacter. The sequence goes on along the minus strand of CAVYOC010000006.1, from coordinate 172,703 downwards.
CGACGCGGCCCAGCAGAAGATCGATCGCGCCGTTGTTATCAAGATCAGCAGCGTGTAACCGTACTTCACCAGCGAGATAGTTGTGTGCATCGGGTACGCGCGCAACCTCGGCAATGTTCCACGCGCGCCCGTCCTCCTTCAGCCCGAGACGAAGGATGGCACCGTCTTCGCGAACTGTAAGAAGATCAAGGATTCCACGATGACTGACGTCTCCAGCGGTGATTGCCTTAGCAAGGCCAGCTTCCGCCGGCGCGGGAATCTCAGCAAATCGTCCGGATCTCTCATTGTGAAAGATGCGCAGATGATTCGCTCCGTCGATAAACGCTGCATCCGGGTTGCCGTCACCGTCCAGATCGGCCCACACAAACCCACGGACTCCGGTGATCCCCGCGAAAGAAGTGATTGGTGTGAACGTCTCGTCTCCATTGTTTCTTAAAACGATCGGCGACCCATCACCGGAGGCGAGCACGAGATCCAGATCGCCATCCGCCTCGATATCAACCGCCCAGCCTCCGTTGTATCTCCCCGCGAGAATCGCCTTCGAGAGCTTCGTGCGTGCGGTCACGTCAGTAAATGAAGTTGGGGTCTCCTGACGATAAAACCGCAATCCGCCTGCCCCTGCAAGAACAAGATCAGTCTTGAAGTCGTAGTTAAAGTCGATGGAGACAATACCTTCAGGCGTCGGAGAAACTCTGGATACTCCGCCGGGGAAGGGAAGCTCTACTCCGGTAGAGAGATGGACCTGACTTCCATTCGCTTCCACCACAACAGGGGCACCGTTGCCGCCCAGTGAAACAGCACCAATCCAATTCCAATGTGTCTTGTCCGCATTCGGCAGCGGCTTTGACTGAAAAGTCATTGCGGTATCAGGCGGAGCTGGAGTAGACGCTGGCGTTGGCAAACGTAGAAAGTGCGTAAACGGTTGTGCTTCATCTCCCGGCGGCGGCTTGATAGCCGCAAGATTCTCGCGAAAACTCGGAAGCATCATAAGGGCGTTTCGCAGAAAGATCGTCTTGACCGCTGCCGATCGCGGATCCGGTCCTGAACTCGCTGCAATGAGCGTAGCCAGTTGTTTCTGCACCTCAGCTGGCCATTCTGATGATTGCGCCTGAATTCGCGTAACTGCATCCTTCAAAGCCGCAGTCTCTCCACGCTTTGCCGTCACCCGGCTTAACTCAAGGAGAGCTGCCAGATTGTTCGGCTCGACCTGAAGTATCTGTTCGATAAGAGTCTGAAACTCACGATCACTCTCAGCACCGCCTTGTCTTTCGATCTCTTCGGCGAGCCGATATTTGGCAATCAGATTCTTCGGATTAATCTCGGTTGCCTTGCGAAAGTTTGCAATGGCCTCGGCGGCACGTCCTCTGCCCGCCTCAAGCAGGCCCAGCAGATAGTAGATGCGATCGTTCTGTGGTGCGAGCGTACGTGCACGCTCGATCCTGGGAGCCGCTGCGTCGAAGTCGCGCTGACGCAATCCCAACACGCTCCAGTTTGCCCACGCAGCTGGTTCACCCGGCACAATCTGAGTGGCCTGGGATAGTTCCTTCTCAGCGCGTACATCATCGCCCACCTGCAAGGCTCCGAGACCGGTGTAGAAGCTCGAAACGAAATTGGCGTAAGTTGTCGAGGAGCGATCAGGCAGCTTGTTGTCCGAGCGGCATCCCACAACAAAGATTCCACACAAAACAACCGTGCAACCTGCAAGCCTGACGAGGTGTCCCGTTAGTGCCTTTTCGTTCTTTATCGAACAACCCTCACGTTCTTTGGTTCTCATGCAGCCTTCTCTTGTGTGAACTTCATTCAACCTGCGGGTAATCCAATCCCTCGAACGGCTTTCGCGCTTGCGCTCATCCAGTGGCGCGCTCCTGGGCTCGTCTCCGTCCGGCCCGCCTGTTCTGACGTCTGATGGAGACTGCCTTGAACCATAGCAGTCCAACGCCAAGGAAAGGCAGCAAAAACAAAAGCAGGTCCCAGCGCCCAAGGAGCGCCGGAGTTACCTCCACATTCGTATCCGTCTCACCGCTTGCCTGCGAACTCGACAAGATAACCCTAACCCGCCAAGTCTCTTCTTTATCGAACGGGACCACCGCTTTGAACTCCACGCGGTCACGAAGCTTATTGCGCCATGCATCGTACGCCTTCTCAGGCAGTCGCCTGGTTACCGGTTGAACGATCACCTGCACCTTCATATCCGGTGGAACTGATCCGCCTGGAGGTGGATCGATCACAACAAAGAAACTTCCGGTTCCTACATCGGGATTGCTCCAGACGTCCACGGTATAAGGTCCGATCTTGCGATTCTGCATTATCGGATACGGAGGCCCAATGTGTGCCCAGGCACAAGTACTTCCGCATACTGCAACGAGCACTAACAGGATGCACGCATGCCACAGCATCCTGTTGTCTCTTTTACACGGCTTCGTCAACGTAACCATCATCGGCAGAGTCTCGCGCATGATCTATCCCGCCATCATCGTTGCGCGCATATCCATCGGCTGAGCGATCAGCCAGAAGGAGGCAAGCAGCAGAAGCAGACAGACAAGCGCCCAGGGGGTGAAGACGCGAACTGGATGTTTCTCCGAGTCTTCCCGCGCCAGATGCCAAAGAATAAGGAGAGAGCCGGTCATTCCCAATAGTAAAAATCCAAACTCGACCGGTTCCACCACATACCGCGGAAATCCGACAAGCATCCAGCGAGGTTCGCCAAAGAAGGGCAAGCCCAAATCGAGCAACGCGCTCTGGGTGACAGGAATCACAGTGTAAAGGCCAGTCAATAAGTGAAAGCCATAATGCGCCAACCACATGCCGAAACCAAGCGGCACAAGAGAATAGGTGTACCGGAGAATCAGCGGTATCCAGGCGCGGTTGACTCCAGCCCAAGCGCGTGTCGCCCAAGCCGCCAGTCCAAGTAATACGGCGGGCTCAATGACGAGAACGATCGTGAACAGCAAACCGAGCACCGGCGCATCACTCTTGAGGTGCAGCACTGAGCCCAGCCATCTCTCCACCACGTAGACTGGGCTGACCATACCAAATGCGTTCATCAGCGCGCCGAAGCAGAACACAAGAACCAGCGCGGCGATGTCCTTGCGACGGGAAAAGTAGCCTATGCCTGATCGCTGCGGATCTATCATCAACTCCTCCGCAGGAAGACGGCTCAGAATGCCAATGTTGTCATGTGGACAAGCATGGACGCAGTCGAGGCAGAATGTGCAATCCATGTTGCCAATCTTGCCAGGCAGAAAAAGCGCAAGTTCGCAGCCACGTTGAAGAATGACCATATCCGAAGCCGGAGCACGCCGACCGCGAATGCAATCCTTGGTGTGGCAACCGTCGCACACCTCATGATCGCGAACCTCCACCTCAAGCGGTGACACGGTGGAAGCGACAAAATTAAACTCCCCAATCGGGCAGACAAATTTGCAGAACGTCGCGTGCTTGAAAAACCCATCGACCACGAGCGCTGCGAAGAAGTACCCCACAATGATCCACGCAGTGAGCCAGGGCGATGACCACAGCCCAAAGAGCTCGTAGCTGAATAGAATCAGCACAAAGAGTGCCACCGCGATCCATTTGTTACGAAGCAGGCGCGGCCAGGTAAAGCGCGGGTGTATCCATCTCCGCATGAAGTTCCTCACCAGCATGAAAGGGCACGCCATGCAGAAAAAGTTTCCCGCGCACAGCAGTACCAGCACAAGCGCACCGCGGAAGTGAACCCACGTCAGGACAGTTGCCAGATTTTTAGGTGAGAGCGACGGCCCGAAGAGACCGTGCAGAATCATGGCAACGCTGACCAGCAGCAGAGGAATCTGAAGAAAGGTCCGCGAGTGACGCCATCGCAAAAAGCGCCCGAGTACTGGAACTGTAAGAAGATCGAACGGAGGGGCTTCTACAAAACCGTTATCCTGTTCGAGCGAGTTGGAAGGGGCCGCGGACAAATTAATCAGTTGGGTCGGACGTCTTTTACGTCCATCTGACGCTCAATCTTCATCCCGTTGCCAAGCCGGATGTGCAACAGAACCACCCAATCGCCTCCCATGTTGAAGTTCATCTTCGATTCATATCTGCCCGGAGCAGTTTCCTTTGCAGTCGCGAAGACCGGACTCATTCCCGGATGAGTCATATCTGCTTCAACCATGATAGTTGCATCCGTCACTGGGTTTGCCGCCCGATCTGCGAGTCGAACAGCGACAGTTACCTCACCGACACGTAACGGCTGCGGCGTAATCTCTTCGCGTATCAAAATGTCATTTTGCGAAGTTGCAGGCCGTCTGCAACCTGCGGCCGCCAGTGCAATCGAAGTCGCAAAAACAAAAACCGATCCCAAAAATAGAGAGGCCGCCAACCGGCGACCCTCGAAAAGATGCCACTTCATGAATCAATGCCTCGATACCGTAAGCAGGGAATTGCTAAGTCAGGCAGCACAATTCGCATCTTCCAGGCCGGACTTCCGCCACGAACATGAGCAGTTGGCATGTTCCTGCGGCTCTGTCGCCGGCGGAAACATGTGGTAATACATCGCAATCACCATCGGCACAAAGACGACAGCGTTGTAGAAGAGGTGAAGCTCCACACGCGGAAAGAAGAACTGCAGCACGCTGAAAGGCACTGGCTTGCCCGCCAGGTTGTGGTGGAGCGTTGCCTGGCTGATCAGAAGAAGATGCTCAATATGGTGCCAGAACTGGATCACGAGGGCCACCGTCCACCATGTGCGGCTCACTCCAGTGAACCCCTTGCGAAGCACCCAAAGTCCGGTGAGCATGATCAGCGCATACCCATAGTGCAATGCTTCGGACTTGATAAGCCACGGATACCAAAGGCCAAGAATCCCATTTGCCTGCGGACGCGGCCATCCCATTACCCAAATCTGGTAAGCCTGCACAAGATGCTCACCCCAGTGAGCCAACACGATAGCCATAAAGATCTGGAGCGCTCGCTCATGCCATCGCGAGTTCAGTTTGTCGTAGAGACTCGGTTGTGAGGACAATACGATACCCGGATGCGCAATGCTTGGGTTGGATGTCGCCATAAGTCGTTCACCTCAGTTGTGACAAATGCGGATAAGCAGGACGTGGCAATAGTAATTACCTCCATGGACCGCCGTCAGCAATCCGTCGATGGAAATATATCTCCACCTTTCGATTGAGCCGCCGCCATCCATCCTCTCACATGAGAGAAATATCCATCGAAAGGTGGTTGACCACGGCTCTGCTGCTCTGCCAAGCTCGTGAGCGTTCCGAAACTTCTGGAGACCAATTGCCCGTGACGAAACGAGTTGCTCTTTTGTTGTGCGCCTTCCTACCCGCCGCAGCGCTGTCTGCTCAGGACAACTTTTTTGAGAAGTGGGAGGCGCGGACGACGGCAACGCAGTCCAAGCAACCTGCGTGGACTCCTCCGGTGGCCACAACCTACGTGGGGCTTATTCAAGTCGCACGCACCGACTTCACCCGGCAGATCTCGTCCACCCACACCACAACCTGGAACTATGACACGAGCAAAGGCCTATGTCTTATTCCCTGGGCAAATACCGAAATCGACATCAATCTTCCACCCTATCTTCAGCACAGCACTCCTACCCCAATCGACGGTGCTGGCGACATGTCCTTCCTCCTCAAGTACCGCCTGATGACCGGAAACAGGGAACATGGAAATTTTATCTGGAGCGCCAGCCTGCCATTCACCATTCCAACCGGTAGCTACAAGAACGGCAGCACGAATGGGAGCCTCTCCCCAACAATGGGATTCGGCAAAGGATTCGGACCCCATTTTGATATCCAGACCACTCTTGGAGGAACCTTGCCCACCGGTAATACTGACAAACTCGGCCGTCCCATCATCTGGAACACGACCGCCCAGTACCACCTCGGCAAATACTTCTGGCCTGAACTTGAATCCAACGCTACTTACTTTCACGGCGGACCCAACGACGGAAAAAATCAGGAGTTCCTCACTCCAGGCATCATCCTCGGCAAGTTCTCCCTGCGACCTAAAGAGCCCAAAAGCCGCCTGGGCATAGGCTTTGGAGCCGGCGAACAGATCGCCACCAGCAAATTTCACAGCTACAACCACAGCCTCATCTTCACCTTTAGACTGCTCTTTTAATCAGAAAATTGTTGATCGCCTGAACAGCAGGGATGCATCAACCTTGATTTGGATTTTGAAGGGCTAGATTGAGTCGCCCCTTGAATCATCCATCAATCAATCGCAGAATGTGGTCGGCTGCGTCAGCGACCTCGTCGCGGTGTCCTACATAGCAAGCGGCTCCCATCACCGCGCATTTGAAGACGTGCACCAGGTCGGGCGATTCCGCCAGGATATGAGGCGTATTTCGCAGCAGCGTCAGCGAAGCTTCCCCTTGAGTGATCGCCGTCACACTCCATGTGCTCTCCGGTCGATACTGAAGCGAGAGTATCCAGCCTATCGGCGCCGAGACGTCACCCGTCGAAGCTTTGTACTCGCTCGGGAGCACCGGCACCTGCTCGCGGTTTCCGTTCCTGACAAGTAAAGGTCGCGGATAAGGATGCACCAATCCCTCAGGATCGATCAGCGCATATTCGTCGGAGAAGTAAGTCGCGCCGCGCCTTATCAGTTCAGCTACCAGTGTCGACTTCCCCGCGTGCGTGCCCCCCGGGAGAAGCAAGACTCGACCGCGCCACAGAACGGCGCCTGCGTGGACGGCGCGCAGCTTCCTCATGTGTCGAAGAACGGCGTCGTCCAGCACCCGAACGAGATCGGGTACCAGCTGGATCGCTTGACGGGCGAAGACAACAAGGTCATCGTCAGACAACAACTGGAAATTGTCCGCGTCACGATCCACCCGAATTCGGATATCGGGTTTGTCGCCGTTAGGGACTAGCCGTTGAAACGAAGGAAAAGTGTAGCGCTCCAGAATCGCATACGCTTCAGGGCATGCTGATTCCAACTGAATGTGGCAGCCGAATGCGTCAACTTCGAAGCGGTGAATACTGAGCCCTCCTCAAAGAACAAACGAGCCTCAGGGTTTGGGCAAAGGCCATATCGGCACAGGCCTTGGCGGCGGCGGAGAAACGGGCGTAGGTGCTGGCCAGCCCGATCTAGCAACCACTGCAAGCGCCTTCTGATCCGTAACGGTCAGCGCCACGACAAGAGGCAACGCGACGGCGCCTAAAGTCGTAAGAAAATCACGCCGCGTAGCCTGCGATGGAGTCCCCGATGTGTTGACCAGTTTCTTATCCTGCAGCTGCAGAATAGCTTCTTCGGCAAGCTCATCGGTTATGGTTTGGTCGAGGGAACGTCGCATCTCCTCGGCCACCTTGGACAACGTTGTCGGCATGCTGCATGCATCCCAAGCCGCTCCAGACGTCGCATTCAGGGCAAAGACCGTCTCGTTGGCGTGATCATAAATAACTCTGGAACCATCAGGCAGTTTATTCTCAGGCAAAGCATCAGTTTGAACCCGTTCAATTTGCATCCTTATCTCCTGGACAACTAGCAATCTTTTGAACCCGGATGAATAGTCTCGAAAGACTACCCTAAGGCAATTCGTTTTGCCATAGATTTTTAGTAATCCTTAAGTAACGGTCTATCAGCATATTCGCCCGAATCCACGCCTCAACTCCTCAACAAATAAGCTACAACTCTTGATAGACGCAGACTTCCACTAACTATCGACAGACTCGGAGATACAAAGCCTCCGGTCAGGGCGGAGAAAGAATAAGCAGATTCCCTTCAGAGCAGGCCCGATCCAGACGTAAAAGGCTACCTAATCTTTGCTATGCCGTCGTTTGCGGTTCAGTGATACCGTGAGTCTGATGCCAGCGGATCGCAATTCCTGCGAACTTTTGCGTGCTCTTGTCCGGCGGTCAGGTGCTCCTAATCGGGGGCTCGAACACCTCGCTGGCAAAATCACCGATTGGGACTCACTCCTCCGATTAGCTTCAGAGCACCGAGTCGTACCGATGCTGTTTCTGAGGCTCGGAGATCTCGGGCCCACGGTCCCACAGGATATACAGGAACGTTTGCGAACCGCGTATAGCCGCAACATGTTCCACAACCTGGCCAATACAGCGGAATTGATCTGCATACTTCAGATCTTCGAACAGGATGGTATCCCAGCCATGCCTTTTAAGGGAGTTGTTTTGGGAGCGTCCGCCTATGGCAATCTTACGACACGGCCTCCCGGCGATCTGGACGTGCTCATTCATTCGAGACATCGTTTACGAGCGGCAACGATTCTCCAGCAGAGAGGTTACGAACTCACAGGCTCCCTGCAGCCCGAGGATATGCCCCCGGCTCGCGGCCAGTATGAATACCATTTCGAGCGCCAATCAGACGGAATGGTGGTTGAGCTTTGCTGGCGCCTCGAGCTGGTCGAATCAAGATTCAGACGCGATCTTGGCCTCGATTGGGTATGGCCAGGAAGGCGAACCGCAGTATTGGCGGATGCCGAAGTTTTAAATATGAGCTCCGAGAAAACTCTGCTGATGCTCTGCATGCATGGGAGCAAGCACGTGTGGTCTCGGCTTATCTGGATCTGCGACGTCGCCCAACTGCTTGTTTCATCGCCAGACCTTGATTGGAGAGAGACCATGCAGGAAGCGAAGCGTTCGGGGCTATGGCGAGCGCTCGCGCTGGGAATACTCCTGGCCCATCGAGTCACTGGCGCCGAAGTTCCCCAGGCTATCCTGCAACGCTGCCAGACAGACACCACCGCCTTCAACCTCGCTCAACATATCGAGGAAAATCTGTTCGATGCTCCGGGAAGTCGACCCGCGGGCCGGATACCTTACAACGTCAAACTACTCGGCTTCCACGACCGGCTCAGGCTGATAACATCGCTCGACCTCATGCGCCCGAGTGAGCACGATCAAGCCATCCTCTCTCAGCAAAGGCCGTCGTCCCTTTCCTATTTGATACGACCGTTTCGTCTGCTTTGGGATAAGTCTGCAAGATAACAAGCCGGAGGAAAGGCTTACCCCCTGCAGCATGCTTCTTCCGAACATGCGTCTGTCAATCATTTCAGTATTTTTCTGGCACGAATTTCCTTCCCTTGAGCGTGACCTGATCGTCGTAGGAACCCTTGTTAGAGCGCTTGGGTAGTTTGACTTTCTCTCTTGGTACTCGCTGCCGTGGAATCAAACTTAACAAGTGGGAAATGCAGTTGAGTCGCGCCCGCTTCTTGTCATCTGAGCGGACGATGTACCAAGGAGCATGGTCGGAATCAGTGGCTTTCAACATCATGTCGCGCGCACGGGAGTACTCGTACCAACGTTCACGCGACGGCAAGTCAACCGGACTGAGCTTCCATTGGCGCAAGGGGTCTTCAATGCGTGCCCCGAATCTTCGCTCCTGCTCCTTGTTGCTCACTTCAAGCCAGAATTTGATGAGGATAATTCCGCTTTCTTTGAAGTACTTCTCCACAACAGGACAGAGTTCGAGAAAGCGGCGATGCTGTTCCTTAGTACAAAAGCCCATTACATATTCCACTCCAGCACGGTTGTACCAACTACGGTCGAAGATCACGATCTCCCCAGCGGCCGGGAAGTGCGTAATAAAGCGCTGCATGTATAGCTGACTTTTCTCACGATCTGACGGTGCTGGAAGCGCCACGACACGGAAGATACGGGGGCTCACCCGCTCGGTGATGGCTCGTATAGTGCCGCCCTTGCCAGCGCCGTCGCGCCCTTCAAAGATGATGATGATGCGCTGTCCTTTGTATTTCACTGACTCCTGCAGAAGGCAGAGTTCGGACTGGAGGCGACGCAGTTCTTTCTCATAGTCTTTCCGTTTTAGCTTCGATTCGGCAGCTGTAGCGTTTTCTTTCTGCGTTGTCATGGTTACCCCACTTATTTCCAAAATGATGTGAAGGTTTAGGGTTGCCTATATCGCTGGAGTCAGGTGGGCCTTCATGTAGGACTTGAGCACACCTTCCAATGCTCTCTCGAACTGTGGCTCCAAAGCGCAGTCGTGGCTTTAAGCACGGCTACATGGTCATCAGCCAGCAATACCCGCAGACTCATCAAAGTTTGCCTCAGGTTTAGGCCAGAGCATTGCGTCGCGCCGAAGAACCTTCGGATTATTCCTAGAGCAATGGGTGGCCTTCCGCCACTGGGGAAATCCCTTATGATGCAGGATGCCCGAGATTTAGGCATCTCCTGAAGACCGGCCCGCGATGGCCCATTAAGCTGTTGTCAGGTGAATCTACATACCTAGGGCTTTCCCTGATTGTTTTCACCTGTTGCTCGGCGTAAGACTGACAGACAGTGGAAGCTCCCCCAAGTTCCGTCAGCGATCTGCAAATTAGGTTCTACAGGGCAAGAACGCTAATGAGATTGAATCGTCGGATTCCTTGGAAACAAAATCAGCTTGCCCTTGGCGCCATCTGGATTTAGCTCGCTCGAGCGCGATCCCACAAGGTAGAACATCTGAAAAAACAATCTTCTGCTAGCGTCACACGATTCTGTGAGAGGGCGCATCGATACCGTTTCAGTTTTGAAAGTTGCCGACATCTTTTTGACAGGCTTAGTCTGCGAATCCGGCCAAAAGGAGCACAACTATGACCCCCGTGGCAGCGCCTGAACAAGTCCGACATCCCCTGAGTGCATATGTACCTGCGAGATCTACCATCTCAGGAACACCTCTCAACGCCGATGAGTTGCATAAGACCCACGCCTATTGGCGCGCCTGTAATTACTTGATGTTGGGCATGATCTACCTGCAGAACAATCCACTGCTGAAGCAACCGCTTAAAACGGAGCACATCAAGAGTCGGCTTTTGGGGCATTGGGGCTCGAGTCCGGGATTGGCGTTTATCTATATCCATCTGAACCGTTTGATTAAAAAGTATGACGTGGACATGATTTTCCTCGCGGGGCCTGGACACGGCGCGCCCGGAGTCCTCGCTCCGGTCTATTTGGAAGGCGCCTATTCGGAGATCTATACGGATAAGAGCGAAGACGAAGATGGTATGCGGGCGTTTTTCAAACAATTCTCCTTTCCTGGCGGCATTGGAAGTCACTGCACTCCGGAGACACCTGGGTCAATCCACGAGGGCGGAGAACTTGGATACGTACTTTCGCATGCGTGTGGCGCGGCCTTCGATAATCCAGAACTGATTGTTACGGCGGTAGTCGGCGATGGAGAGGCGGAAACCGGGCCGCTTGCCACGTCGTGGCAGATCAATAAGTTCCTGAACCCAATCCGAGACGGTGCAGTGCTCCCTGTGCTGCACTTGAACGGCTACAAGATCAACAACCCCACGCTCCTCTCACGCATAAGCCATGAAGAACTGGAGAGCCTGTTCCGAGGGTACGGGTGGACGCCGTACTTTGTGGAGGGCTCCGATCCAGAGAGCATGCATCAGGCGATGGCTGCGACCATCGAACACTGTGTTTCTGAGATCAGGAGATCTCAAACCGAAGCCCGCCGAACGGGAGTGGCTGAGCGTGTGCGCTGGCCCATGATCGTGCTACGGACACCAAAGGGATGGACCGCACCAAGTGAGATGGACGGGCACAAATTGGAAGGCTCCTGGCGGGCACATCAAGTTCCAATGGCGGACGTGAAGAAGAACCCAGAACGGCTTCATCAACTGGAACGCTGGATGCGGGGGTACAAGCCGGAAGAACTCTTCGACGAGCGCGGGACCCTGCTTCCGGAACTCAAAGAGCTTGCACCGACTGGCACGCGGAGAATGGGCGCCAATCCTCACGCGAATGGCGGACACCTGAGGAAAGCCCTCCGTCTGCCGGCATTTCAGGAATATGCCTGCAAGGTAGAGAAACCGGGCACTCAGGAGGCAGAAAACGCGCGTCCGCTGGGCGCTTTCCTCCGCGACGTGATGAAGTTGAATATGAAGAACTTTCGCGTCTTCGGCCCTGACGAAAACACTTCGAACAAGCTGCAGGATATCTACGCGGTTAGCAAGAAATTCTGGATAGAGGATTATTTTCCCGAAGACGCGGATGGCGGCGAGCTAGCTCCTGATGGACGAGTGATCGAGATGCTAAGCGAACATACCCTTGAAGGCATGCTCGAAGGCTACTTGCTTACCGGGCGCCATGGATTCTTCTCTTCTTATGAGGCATTCATCCACGTCATTGACTCTATGTTCAATCAGCATGCGAAGTGGCTCTCCATCTGTAATCATCTGTCATGGCGCGATAGCGTTTCATCGCTGAACATACTGGTCACTTCCACGGTTTGGCGGCAAGACCATAACGGTTTCACTCATCAGGATCCCGGATTCCTCGATGTAGTTGTGAACAAGAGCTCCGAGGTCACACGCATCTATTTACCGCCCGATGTTAATTGCCTCCTATCCGTCGCCAACCACTGTTTGAAGAGCGAGAACTATGTCAACGTTATCGTTTGCGACAAACAACTGCACCTTCAGTACATGGATATGGACGCGGCAATCGCACATTGCACCAAGGGCATTGGAATCTGGGACTGGGCATGTAATGACCAGGGTAGCGAACCGGATGCCGTAATGGCCTCCGCCGGCGATATACCCACACAGGAAGCTCTTGCGGCGATTTGCCTGCTGCGGGACGAGTTTCCCGATATCAAGCTTCGTTATATCAATGTGATCGATCTCTTTAAACTCCAGCCAAGTACGGAACACCCTCACGGCTTGTCCGATCGCGACTTCGATTCGCTCTTCACCGTGGACAAGCCGATCATCTTCAATTTTCACGGGTATCCATGGCTCGTTCATCGATTGACTTACCGGCGTACCAATCACAAGAACATGCATGTGCGTGGTTACAAGGAACGAGGCAACATCAATACACCACTGGAACTAGCGATATGTAACGAAATTGACCGCTTCAGCCTGGCAATGGATGTCATCAAGCGTGTTCCAAGATTGCAGTCGATCGGAGCACACGCCATGGAACGCTTCCGCAACATACAGATTGCATGCCGGAACTACGCTTACGAGCACGGGACCGACGTGCCCGAGGTTGCTGGCTGGAGATGGCCGCACTAGAGTCCGTTACTGATGCTGCCACGGCCGGCTCAAGAAGCGCACGATTTCCGCGAGAGGGCGAATGAGCTGGAGCGCTAATCCCCGCGAAGGAGAAGAAGATGGGTACAAGCCCGGGCATGGCGTCAAAAGAGAAGGTAGATACTACGAGACTTCTCGAACAATACGGATGTGGCCCTATCCAGTTCATGGCTGGGGACGGTCTATATCAACGACATCTCCACTTCGACAATGTTGCCGACGAGAAAGACATCGGTCCACGCGAGCGCTTTGACGCTGCCGCGCGCTCTGTGCGGGACATTCTTTCACAACGATGGGTGCTTACCGAGAAAACATACGATCAGAAGAATGCCAAACGTGTGTACTACCTCTCGATGGAATTTCTCCTCGGCCGCTCCTTGGCAAACAATATCACCAACCTTTTGCTGGATCCGATCGTCACAGAAGCGGCTAAGAACAACGACCTTGATCTGCGTTCGCTTTTAGAAGAAGAGGATGATGCGGGCCTTGGTAACGGGGGACTTGGCCGGTTGGCAGCATGTTTTCTTGACTCCATGGCCACTCTGCAGCTTCCAGCTATGGGCTACGGGCTGAGATATGAATATGGCATGTTCAAACAACTGATTGAAGACGGCTGGCAACGAGAGAAACCGGACAATTGGTTGCGTCAACCGGATCCCTGGGAGGTCGCGCGGCCGCACGAAAAAGTTGAAATCACACTGAACTCTACCTTTGAGTTGCAGGGTGGGTCGTTTCGGACTGGTTCCCGGAAGACCGAGCACTTTGTGGGGTATTCCTTTTGACCGGCCAATCGTTGGCTATGGGGGCAAAAACGTAAACACACTTCGGCTCTGGGCTGCGAAGAGTACAGATTATTTCGACTTTCAGAGCTTTAGTCGCGGCGATTTTGTCGCTGCCCAAACAGGGGATCTTGCGGCCGAGTCGATAACGCGGGTTCTGTATCCAGACGACACCACAAGTTTGGGCAGAGCGTTGCGGCTCGTACAGGAATATTTTCTAGTGGCTTGCTCACTGGCGGATCTCATCCGACGCTTCCACCGGAATAACGAGGATTGGAGCACGTTGCCTGAAAAGGTTGCGATCCAGTTGAATGACACGCACCCGGCAATGGCGGTTCCAGAGATGATGCGCATCTTGTTGGATAAGGCGCATCTTGAGTGGGATCACGCATGGGAGCTCACGCAGCAGACATTGGCCTATACGAACCACACGCTACTTCCCGAAGCTCTCGAAAGATGGCCCGTTGAATGGTTTGAGATCTTACTTCCGCGTCACCTGGAGATCATTTACGAAATCAACCGTCGTTTGCTTTATTCGATCCAGAACCGGTTCCCGGACGATAACCAGCGCACTGCGAACATGAGCCTGGTCGAAGAGGGTTCTCAGCGCAAGATTCGCATGGCCAATCTGGCCATCGTCGGTTCGCACAGCACCAATGGGGTCGCTGCGATTCATTCCCACCTGCTGAGGACGACGACGGTCAGAGACCTCGCCGAGATGTTTCCGGAACGGTTCAATAACAAAACAAATGGTGTCACACCTCGACGCTGGCTACTGCTCGCCAATCCCTCTCTTGCAACAACCATCACCGAAGCTATTGGAAGTGGATGGATTACAGATCTCGACCAGCTAAGCAATCTCAAGCCGCTTGCCACCGATCGGACCTTTCGAGACGGCATTCCTCCGTGCTAAACGTGAAGCCAAAGTTCGGTTTGCAGAATGGCTTGTGACGAGTACCGGGCAAACTGTGAACCCGGACTCGATCTTTGATTGTCAGGTCAAACGGATTCACGAATACAAGCGGCAACTGCTGAATGCGCTGCGGATTGTCGTGCTCTACAACCGTATTCGGAACAACCCGGACACTGCTATGGCGCCACGAACGTTTTTCTTCTCCGGCAAGGCAGCACCCGCATATCAACTGGCGAAGCTGATTATCAAGTTCATCAACAACGTTGCCAGCACCATCGATGGTGACCCTGTCGTTCGCGGCCGTCTAAAGGTCATCTTTCTACCGGACTACCGCGTCTCGCTTGCAGAGCGGTTGATTCCAGCGTCCGATGTCTCGAATCAGATCTCAACCGCTGGCTACGAAGCCAGTGGCACGAGCAACATGAAGTTCATGATGAATGGTGCTTTGACCATTGGTACTCGGGACGGCGCGACCATCGAAATGGCGGAAGAGGCAGGCGAGGAAAACTTCTTTCTGTTTGGGCTGACCGCGAATCAGGTCGTGGACAGTCGCGAATGGTACAACCCACGCTGGCATTATGAAAACGAACCGGAGACACGCGATGCATTGGACTTGATTTTCTCCGACTTCTTCAGCCGCTACGAACCGGGGATATTCTTACCCCTCCGCGACGTATTGTTGACCAATGGAGATCACTACATGCACCTCGCGGACTTCAAATCTTACCTCGAGGCAGACCAGAGAATGCTTGGGTTGTACGCTCATCAAGACGAGTGGGCGGGCAAAGCCATTTTGAATGTCGCGAGTTCGGGTAAGTTTTCCAGTGATAGAACGATCAGGGAGTACGCGGAAGGCATATGGAACGCCGTGCCGTGCCCTGTCGCATGAACGCGAAAGAACATGCAGATTTGATCACGACTCTTCAGGGGTGACGTAGAAAATACAGGCGAACATGGCTACGACCGTATCGTCATCGAATGTCTCGCGCTCCCCCTCGATTGCTACGACCAGCGGGAAAGCCGCTCCTCTCGGCGCAACGGTATCCCGCGAGGGCGTGAACTTCAGCATTTTCTCCCGCGATGCATCCGCTATCGAGTTGCTGCTCTTCAACCGGGAAGATGACGCGCAGCCTGCACATGTGATCACTCTTGATGCGTATGCCAACCGCTCCTATCATTATTGGCATGTTTTTGTGCCGGATATTCAGGCCGGACAACTCTACGGATATCGAGTCCACGGTCCCTTCGATCCTGACAGCGGTCTGCGTTTCGATGCAGACAAAGTTCTCCTCGATCCATATGGGCGCGGCGTAGTTGTCCCCAAAAACTACAGCCGAGAGGCTGCACGCGAGCGAGGGGACAATGCTGCGACCGCGATGAAAAGCGTCGTGGTCAATCCATTGGAGTACGACTGGGAAGACGATAAACCGCCCTGCCAACCAACGACGCTGACGATTATCTATGAGATGCATGTAGCGGGGTTCACCCTTCACCCCAGCTCAGGCGTTAATAAGGAGACCCGCGGCACTTACAGAGGATTGATCGAGAAGATCCCATATCTTCGAGAGCTCGGGATCACCGCGGTGGAACTGTTGCCCGTCTTCCAGTTCGATGCTCAGGATTGCCCACCGGGGCTTGTCAATTACTGGGGTTATGCACCCGTCTCGTTCTTTGCGCCGCATCAAGCCTATAGCTCATGTAAGAACTCTCTGGGTCCAGGCGACGAGTTTCGTGACATGGTGAAAGCACTGCACCGCGCAGGAATCGAAGTCATTCTGGACGTCGTGTTCAATCACACCACGGAAGCAGGGCACGACGGTCCAACGCTCTGTTTTCGCGGGATAGACAACGACGCATACTACATCCTGGAAGAAAACCGTTCACAATATGCCAACTACAGCGGGACTGGAAACGCGCTCCATGCCAATCATCCCATCGTGCGCCGCATGATCGTGGATAGTCTTCGCTATTGGGTTCAAGAAATGCACGTGGACGGGTTTCGATTCGATCTGGCGTCCATCCTCGCACGCGATTCCAACGGGCAGTTGATGTCCAATCCACCCGTTCTCTGGGATATTGAGTCGGATCCGGCTCTTGCCGGGGTAAAGATGATCGCCGAAGCCTGGGATGCGGCCGGTCTTTACCAGGTGGGCAGTTTTGTCGGAGATAGTTGGAGAGAGTGGAACGGGCACTTTCGAGATGACATAAGGAGTTTCTTGCGCGGCGAGGATGGCTTCGTTCGGCAGTTCGCTGACAGGCTGCTTGGCAGTAGCGAAATATATCGCCACAAGAGCCGTGAAGCGGAGCAGAGCGTAAACTTCATAACCTGCCATGACGGATTTACGCTCAACGATTTAGTCTCTTTTAACCTGAAACATAACGAGGCCAATGGCGAGGGTAATCGTGACGGCGCGGACGATAACCGAAGCTGGAACTGCGGCATTGAGGGCGCTACGGATGATCCTGCTATCGAGAAGCTCAGGAATCGACAGATTAAGAACGCCCTGACAGTCACTTTGCTTGCGCTCGGCATGCCTATGATCACGATGGGCGACGAAGTCCGGCGCACACAGCATGGCAACAACAATGCGTACTGCCACGATGACAAGAACGTGTGGTTCGATTGGACATCTCTTGAAAAGCACGCGGATATGCACCGGTTTACGAAGCTGATAATCCAGAGACGGTTATTGCGAGATATGGGCCCAGAGCGTCAGCGAATGACTTTGACGCAGTTGATCAGCCGGGGCATGAAGGGCTGGCATGGAGTAAAACTCAACCAACCGGACTGGAGTGATTCTTCGCATAGTGTCGCACTTGGCGTAGAGTTACCCGATGAAGATCTGAGCATCTACTTCATCTTCAATGCCTATTGGGAGCAGCTCGAATTTGAACTTCCAGTAATCGCGAACGATCAGAAGTTCTGGCACCGATGGATCGATACTTACCTGGATTCTCCACAAGATATCGTCGAGTGGCAAACAGCACCTGCAATTCTGGACCGCACTTATAAGGCGGGATCTCGGTCTGTGGTCGTTCTCTGGACAAGCCATGCCACTCAGACTAGTACAAGATCGTAAGGCATCCGTAACCATGAAGTCTCTTTTTTTGAGTGAGTCTCTTAGCCATGACTGACTCTCTCTCCTCTCCACACCGAAAAGCCTGGGCGCACAGACGCACCATCGGACATACTCTCGCTCAAAATCCTTAATTGCCTTGAAAAGGAAAGCGGAACCCAAAAAGCCAGCCCTAATCGGCAACCCTAGCAAACGAACAGCACATAGAACGAGACCACGTCGAAGGATTGATCGCTCAAAACTCCGTGAAAGCTCACCTGATCGCTTTCGTTACAGGAACTCCGTAGCTTGGAAGCTGTCGTTGCGGCAACAATAGGATCCACGACGCCAGTAAAGGGGCTGTCAAATTGGAGCAAACTCCAGTCGGATTGGTTCGTGTTCTCAAGATAGGCACATTGTCCACGGAAGTGGATCCTCCCCGCGTATTGGCCCGGGGCTGAATACGTTCCCCGTACGACCGGATTAGCCATAGCTCAATGACCTCGGACTGCTGTTGAGGGTCGACCACGAGTTTGAGTGGTCCGCGTTCGGTCGCAGCAAAGAGAGAAGGCCAGCAGAAACATGGCCTCGCCTCCGATTGGAGAAGACTCAATGCAATATTAGGACAGCAAATCGCGAAAGCGTCAAGAGAGTTGTAAGGCATCCTCGGAGAGGGAGAATACCAATTGCGTTGTGTGTCTTGGTGGCCTTACGCTATGATGCGACGACTGAAACTAAGTTGTTGTAGGTGTAGCCTTAGTTCGACGACCGAATAATTTCCCTAAACAATGGCGAAAGTGGCTACGGAATGGATCGAGCGCAGGTATTTGTTGGTTTACCAGTTATGATCCAACTACGGTCGCATGTGTTTCTCAAGGCGTCCTGGAGGTAAATATTATGCGTCCCGAACAATGGGAAACGTTCAAGCGAGCGGTACGCCGCGAGAAGATGGACAAGATTCCGATGGCGCTCATCGTCGATAGCCCATGGATTCCCGGCTACCTTGGAATCAAGCACCTGGACTATTTCCTGGACCCGGAACTCTGGTTTCAGTCCAATTTGAAGATCATGCGCGAGTTCCCGGACATCATCTTCATCCCCTCCTGGTGGATGGAGTACGGGATGGCCGCCGAGCCCTCAGTGCTGGGCGCCAAGATAAAATTCTGGCAGGACAATACCCCCAGCGAATACCAGACCCTGCGCAGGCTGGAGGATATCGACATCTTTCCCGACTACGAGGTGGAGGCCGACGGTTTTGCCGGCCTGACCTTGCACCGCATCGGCATGGCCCGGCAGCGCATCCTGGATGCCGGCTATATCCTTCCCATGGTCACCTCGCGCGGACCGCTCTGCACCGCCGGATTTGTGCGCGGGACCACGGAATTCATGATCGATCTGGTGGAAGATCCCAAGGGCGCGCACAAGCTGATCGACCTGTGTACGCGCGTGATCATCGACTGGCTCAAAGCGCAGCAGAAGGTGATGGGCGACGGAGTCGAGAGCATTTTCATTCTTGATGACATTGTCGGCTTCATCAACGAAGAGCATTACCTGGAGTTTGCGCATCCATATCTGAAGCGGATTTGCGATGCCTTTCCGAAGGACTGGGTCAAGCTCTACCACAACGACGCGGAAGTCGACGCCTGCCTCGACCACCTGCCGGACACGGGATTCAATGTGCTCAATTGGGGCAAGCAGAGACACATCACTGAGGTGAAACGACGAGTTGGCGACCGGATGTGCTTGATGGGTAACGTTAATCCGCTGGAGATTGCAGTACGCGGGACACCGGAGGAGGTAAAGGACGAAACCCTCGAGGTTCTGGAGGGTTCCGGTGGCGAGGGGATCATTCTCTCGGTAGGCGGGGGGGTCAGCCCGGGAATGCCGCGCGAAAATATCCTGGCTATGCTTGAGGCCCTGGAAGAATTCAATGCAAAGCGTGCACTCAGCACGGTTTCGAGCGCTCGCTAAGGAGAGTATGGATGCCCGATTATGCCCTGATGAATCAGCTTCTGTATGAAGGAAACGCCGACCGGGTCGGACAGCTTACCGAGGAAGCTCTGGCCGAGGGGCGCTCTGCGCAGGAAGTGCTGACGGAGGGATTGATCGCGGGCATGAGTGTGGTCGGTGAGGATTTCAAGCACAATGTGCTCTACGTTCCTGAAGTCCTGATCGCGGCACGGGCCATGAAGGCAGGCATGGCCGTGCTGAAGCCGCTATTGACCGCGAAGGGCAGCGGCGTCAAACCCAAGGGCATTTTGCTCATGGGCACGGTGCGCGGCGACTTGCACGATATTGGCAAGAACCTGGTGGGGATGATGGCCGAGGGCGCCGGTTTTGAGCTTCACGATATCGGCGTGGATCAGAGTGTGGACAAATTCATGGCCGCGGCCGAGAGATGCAAGCCAACCATCATCGGCATGAGCGCGCTGTTGACCACGACCATGATGTACATGAAAACCGTAATCGACGGCTTTGATGCGGCCGGTATGAGTCACATCAAAATGGCGATCGGAGGCGCTCCCATCAGTCAGATGTTTGCCGACGAAATCGGGGCAGACGGATACGGCGCGAACGCCTCAGCGGCGGTGGATTTGTTCTTGCGACTTGCGGCACAGGGGTAACCCGAAATGACCACGTATAAGATCTTGTATTGGCAGGAAATCCCCACTCAAATCAAGGCCGAGGATGAGTCGGAAGACGTCTCTGTGGAGCTTGACGGGAAGTTCATAACGCAGGTGGATATTCTCGCCGCCAAACGGGGACTGCAGGCGGCCGACGACTATCTGGCCCAGTGGAAATGGAGCGAGGAAGAAGAGCGCGAGGGTTCTGCGCGCGAAGTGGCGGAAGCCGTGAAAGCCGAACTCGAAGCGAAGGGCTGGTAGGAACTTTTCGGAAATGGCAGTTACCCTCACCATCAACGGACGATCAACCCAGGCGACGGATGGGCGGTCGTTGTTCGATTACGCAGAAGCGCTGGGCATCGACGTGCCCACATCCTGCCGCAAGCAGGGCAAATGCAAAGAGTGCATGGTCGAAGTTGTGGAAGGGATGAGCACACTCTCGCCGATTGCCGAGCCGGAGCGTCATCTCAAGGGGAACTTTCGCCTGTCGTGCCAAACCCGCATGACGGCTGCGGAAGGCCACGTTCGCTGCCATACCATGCGGCGTGGACACATGGTTATCGAGCGGCACTCGTTCGGATTGCCGATCAGCAATCGGGAATTGAAACTTGATCCAGCGGTCACTCGCGATGGGGACCGTATCCTCATCGACGGAGTGGAGGTGGAGCGCTCTACAGGGCCGATTCTCGGCATTGCAATGGACCTTGGGACCACCACAGTTGTCCTGCGCCTCGTCGATCTTGAAAGCGGCGAACTGATTGCGGACACCTCGTTCGAGAATCCGCAGCGATTCGGCGGTTCGGAGGTCATGTCCCGCATCGCCTACGATACCGAACATCCCGGAAGACTGCTCATGCGTACACTGGCCGGATACCTGTCCCATGCCATCGAAAAGTTTCCCGTCGATCCTAAGACGATCTACGAGATGGTCGTGGTGGGTAACTCCACGATGCGCGATCTTTTCTTCCGGCAGAGCGTGTATTCGATTGGGCAGACCCCGTACCGGTCGATTACGGAGATCGAAATGGCCGAGGGTCACCGCAGCACAACCAGCCTGATCCAGACGGGGCTCCGCAGCCTATTGCCCATTCATCCCAAAGCTCGCGTGTACGGCGCTCCCATCATCAGCGGCCACGTGGGAGCGGATGCCGCCGCATGCATGTTGGCGGTGGATTTCGCCCATGAAGAGCGCCTGGTCGCGGTCATGGATATCGGGACGAATACCGAGTTGATTGTGGGCAACAAGCATCGCATTCTGGCGGCATCGTGTCCGGCTGGCCCCGCTTTCGAGGGCGGAGCCATCGCCTGTGGCATGCCTGCGTTGGATGGAGCAATCGAAACGGTGGCGATTGCCGATGACGAGACCTTTCGCCTTGGAGTCATCGGCGATGTTCCACCTCAGGGCATCTGCGGTTCTGGCCTGGTCGATCTGCTGAGCGAGTTGCTTCGTACCGGACGCATGAATGATATGGGCCGCTTTGAGGATGATATTCAGCGCATCACGCTTCACCGTGGCGAAGCACCCGAAGAGGACATTTTTCTGCTGGAGAGCGATGTCAACGAGTTGGCTCAGGCAAAGGGCGCGAACGTCGCGGGCCTGCATACTGTCTTCTCGAGCTATGGCATCGACTTCGGCGAGATCGAGGTTTTTTATCTTGCAGGAGGGTTCGGACGCCATCTCAATGTCGAAGCGTCGAAGCGCATCGGGCTCGTGCCCGGCCTCGACTCATCCAAGATTGTCCAGGCAGGCAATACCGCGATTGAAGGCGCAACCATCGCTCTGCTCTCGAAGTCGAAGCGTCAAGAACTGGAAGACCTGGTAAAGAAGGTAGAGCACTGCCGTCTTGAAACTCACCCCGACTTCTTCAATTTCTTTGTGGAGGGCTGCCAGTTCAAGCCCGTGGAGCCGATTCCATGCGCAAGTTAACCGAATCCATCGAACTGGCCGGCACGCTTTTCGATGTAAATGTGTCACCCGAGGAGTATGTGCGCCTGCTGGGTTATCCGCGCGGCTGGGAGCTGGAAGGCAGGGCCTTGGAATTGGCAAACTGGGCGCGGGCCTGGTACGCAGAGAATGGCCGGCCGTGGTTCTATGCCCGGCAAGCCGAGAGCTTCGAAATCAACGGTGATTCCATCTGCATCGACGGAACGCAGTTCACCAGCAAGCGACTGCAGCGCACGCTCCAGCAAGCTGAAGCCCACAGCCTGATCCTTGTTGCCGTTGGCGCGGGTCCTGAAGCTGAGGAGGAAGCCCGCCGGCGTTGGCAGGACGAGAAACCCGACGAGTATTTTTTCCTTGAGATCTTCGGCTCTGCGGTCGTCGAGCATCTGGCCACTGCAACCGGAGCTCGTCTGTGCGATTGGGCCGAACAGCATGATATGGCCGTGTTGCCCCACTCGAGCCCTGGTTATTCAGAGTGGGATGTCGCCGAACAACCGCGGTTGCTCGAGCTGATGAAGCGGACGCGCAGAGAGACTTTCCCTTCCCCCGTAGAAGTGTTCGAATCTGGCATGTTGCTTCCCAAGAAAACTCTGCTGGCAGTATTCGGATTGACGCATCACACCGATCGATTGCGCAGGCTCACCGACCTTGTCCCCTGCGAAAGCTGTTCCTTTGGTCCATGTCAATACAGGCGCGCGCCCTACCGGCGTGCTCCGCGAACATGGGGCGAAAAACTTCCGGTTCGCACTGCCGTGCTGGACCAGAACGCCGAGTACAGCGTCAATCGAAGAGCTTTGAAGCGTTGGGCAGAGGAGCGCCTCTCCTTGCACCTGAACCAGGATGGCTCGCTCGACGCTCTGTTCCGCTATGACGGGACCACCTGCACCAACATGGGCCAGCCGCTGACGTTTCACTATAACGTGAAGCTGGGTCCGTCCGTCGAAGGGTATCCAATTCGGGAGCAACGATGCGTGCCAGCCCCTGACGATACGGGCCACACCGCCATGTGCCAGTACGTGGTAAATCCCGTGGGCCTGATGACAGACATCGACCACGAGAAACCGCTGAGCGGCGAACGATTGGATGCTGTCTTATCGTGGCAGCGCAATGTCAGCGCTGCAGGTTGCTATTGTGATTCTTCCAGCCGCGATCACAAGTGGGGCCTGGTTCTCGAAACAATTCACTATGCACTGGTTCAAAAGGAACGCATGCAGGATACGGAGCTTTTATGAAGATGCTTCTGCAGGACGCAATCCGCGAGCGACCCTTGCTTGGCGACGGAGCCATGGGAACGCAACTTATGTTCGCAGGATTGGAACAGGGCAATTGCGGCGAGGCCTGGAATCTCACACACCCTGAGAGAGTGCTCGCCATTCAGCGACGTTATGTGGAGGCCGGCTCGGACTGCCTCATCACCAATACCTTTGGCGGCTCACGCATCATGCTCAATCGCCACTCTGAGGGGAACCATGTGGTTGAAGTGAATAAGGCCGGCGTGGAGATAGCCCGCCAGGCATTCAACGGCAAAGATGGGTACGTACTCGGAGACATCGGCCCCTTCGGCGGGTTGCTTCAACCGTTCGGAGACTTTACTGAAGCTCAGGTACGCAGCGCCTTCGAGGAACAGGCCACAGCTCTCGTCGATGCCGGTGCCGACGCAATCATTATCGAGACACAAACTTCGCTTGAGGAACTTTTGATCGGTATTGAAGCGGCCAAGGCGGCAGGCTCGAAATGCATCATCGGGTCCATGGCCTACGACGTCACTCTTGACGGTTCCACCTTTCGCACGATGATGGGTATTGAGCCTGAACGTGCTGCCGAATTCATGGAGGAGCACGGCGCCCACATCGTCGCCCTCAACTGTGGCACCGGCATGGAAATGGAGCGCGCGCGCGACGCGGTCGAGCGTTACAAGCGCGCCACCAGCCTGCCGGTGATGGTTCAACCAAATGCGGGGAAACCTCAGTTGATCAACATGAAAGTCGTTTACGACGAAACGCCCGAGCAAATGGTGAAAGGCCTCCTTCCACTTCTGAAGACAGGTGCAAACATCGTCGGCTCCTGCTGCGGCAGCACACCGGAACACATCCGTGCGTTCAGAAAAGTGATGGACGCATTCCTCGCATCGGAAGGAATTGAAGTCAATGGAGGCTTGCGTGAAAGTCAAAATCTGTGATGTGAATCCGGCTGCCGAGTCCAAACTTCCGGAGCACACCGGCGATAAGTCTGGCATCGGCGTTCACTATGTTGACGCCTTTATCAAGCCGATGAACGTGAAGCTCGAAGATGGGACACCGCTGAGGTGCAAGCGACGCGGATTGAAAATCGTCCTCTCTGCAGGCGCTAAAAAAGGAGAGGGCCTGATGCGCCGCCTTGATGTGAGCGCTGACCCAGTTATCATGCTGAACGCAGCCCTGCAGGAGGCCGCCAAGGCCGCCGGCATCGAATTAATGGTGGAAGACGGAGCGATCTTTTGCGCGCTTTGATTCGCGTTTCGACCGTGGTTCAGGTTCCGAGGGTCGATGCCGATCGTCATGGCCATCCTGGGCTGTCTGCATGGGCTTCCGCGATGAGGTGCTGCGCTCGCTTCTTCATGGGAATCAGTCTCATCCTTCGAGGACCTGCTCATCCCATTTATGGGTACTAACCCTGACCTGAGCAAGCAGGCGACCTCAATGAGTGCATTGCTCTGGTTATCAAGTTGAGATTCTCGGTTTCCGGTATGACCAAGGGCTGACAAATATGTTTCACAGATCAGCGATCTGGCGCTTCCGGGGCGCGACGCAATAGCTCGAGCACCTTTAAGAGCGCGGGTATAGCCGCCGCAAGTCCAGTCGCGTAGGTGATCCAGGTGTTAACAACCGCGCCTTGCGTCCAGAGGAGAAAAATCACGACGGCCGCGCCTGTGACCAGCAAGGATGTACGAAGGGTATTTGAATAGCCTGCGCCCTGGCTTTCCCATTCCTTGATGGTGTCGCGAGAAATGGTCTTTTTGAGAAACTGCACGAAACGGGAATCTTTAATAGCTAACATCCCGTATGCACGCACAACTAATCCTTCTTCCATCAGTTCCCGCACATCGGGCCAACTGTTGGGGTTGACCAGCTGTTCCTCCGCCATCTGTACCAGAACCAGCTTCTGGGCCTCTGAACGGTCGGAAAAGAGCCAGTCGTAGTAACCTTCTCGAAAAATCCTTTCCTCGAACTGTTTTGACGGTTCGTCGGCACGCTGTGTGGGGCCTGAATTCAGGTTGATTCGCACAAAAGACTGCAGTAGCCTTTCCCACTGTTCCCGCTCATCTCCCGATGACTTCACAGGAGGATCAACCTTCGACGCAATGACTACAGGTTTATGAAGCATCGAGAGGACTCTTTCCAAAGTAGAAAGCATCCGTTGGTTGCTGGCGGGATTGTCTAGTCCACGCTCGAAGTTGTAAAACTCAACCGGACGGCCGTCTTGTACGATTTTCTGGACGGGATCGGTGGCTGCCCTCACGCCCACCGCACTGCCACTTCGAGGTGCGGCTTTGGTCATGGGCACCTTCAACATTTCATAAAGATCATAGGCCTGTACGTCTTCACGATTGACTAGACTCTCAATAGTGGGGGAGGAATCACGGCCGATGACGACCATGTTCAGGCGCAGCATTGCGGTCAGGTTGCTCGTATCCTGTACCGTAGGTCGATTCTGCTCCCCGTCTGGCTCGGGGCGGTCGAGAAAAAAGATTCTTCGGAGACTAAAGCGCACCAGGCAGAAGAGAGCGGCAAGGTAAGCCAAGGTGCCGAACCACCATATCCAGTCGGCCCAAGGGACATGCAGCGGAGTCCAACAGGAAACGATGCTTCGAGTCGTCTTATCGGGTTCCTGTATTGTCAGCTTTAGTTCTTCCTCAGCTTTCGATGAAGTTGAAGACCAGGCCCGGTTATCTAATGAAGGCTCGGTTAGATAACGGCCATCATAGGCGATCTCGTTATATAGAGGACGAACTGCACTCAGGAATGACTCCAATAGATGTTTCTGGCACACGCTTCCCAACCGGCATGGTACGTTTTGCGGCGACGTAAACGGCCCTTCAGAAACAATCGTAGTGCGGAGAAAACTATGGTGGTACGAAAAATATTGTTTTGATGTTTTGTCTGGCTCCAGCAACTCACGCCTTATCTTCGGTCCCAAATCAACACCAACATACTTGGTTCGAACACGTTCTGCCCGCTGATCGAGATCAGCAGCAAGACGAAGCTGGCTGCGTGCGATTAGGAGCCTGTGCTCAAAATCCCAGGCCACCTTAAAGAAAGAGAGACACGGAAGGACGGCTACCACCACCAGCAATGTTGAAATCGTCGAGAAATAACCAAATTGCCATCGAGAGAACTTTGATTGTTCTAGTGCACCGTCGGACCTGGGGTGCTCGGCTTGCCTTCGAAGGACCACTACATTGAGAACCAGTACCCCAACCGGGACGCCAACAACACAAAAAAGAAGCGCAAGAATCTCAGGAAGCTCAGGTAGAACAAAAAGTAGCAGGATAGCGGCAAAATTTACCATCACCAGCCATTTGTACGCACCAGCCTTGCGCGAATCAGGCCAGAGCCAGCTTCCCGTAACGTGACCTCTCCCCAACCGGTGCACTAGAAGCAGTGGAAGTGCCATCACCAACGCATAAAGAACGAACAGGATGGAGCCCAGGCTCAGCACTTCAAGATTCATAGTCTCCTCGACCCGCAAGTCGCGAAAGACAATCACGGTCCACGATTCATCTGATTGGGCGGGATATATGTAGAGGCGGTGCCCCCGGCCCATGTAGTTGGCCACCAGCGGGCCGGGCGCGCGCATCAACACATGTGAGCGGACCTCTTGGTTCTGGTCGGTTTCAGCGAAGAAGTTTTCACGCAAGTTTCGGGTAGGATCGGAGTGAAAAATCACTGTGCCGTCGGACTTGATGATGGCGAACTGAAAATCGGCGGGCATAATAGGATCGACGACGGAAATCGGCCGAGTTACAACGGACGCGCAAAACGCATTCTTCATGTCGGATGCGGGCTTTCCGTCCAGGTCTAGCAGTTCCCAAAAGATGGTGATGTAGTCCCCGGTATTGGGAGAGTATTGAGATCCGATCCCATTGGCCGGAACTGGCGTGGGACCTCCTGAGCTATCAAAAGCAAAAGCCTTCTTAATAGCCGGATAGTACGTATTCGACGGATCCTCATCGAGCTTGATAAATGGCGTAACATGTGATTTTGTGCTCCACTTGATCCGCTGGTTGCCGTTGGAGTCACTCCAACTCGCGAAGTCCAGGTAGGGGTAATCCGAGAGACTATCCTTGTCAAGGATCCGGGTTCGACATGCCCAACTCGGTTTGCATTCTCCTTTGTCTCCCGTGAATTTCGGAGGCCGCTTGGAAGAGACCTGTGCCTTGCGCAAATCTTTGCCCAACGTGTCGTCCTGATAGAAATTCTGCAACTGTCTGAATGCGCTTTCTCTCTCAAGGCTGAAGTTGGTATCGATGGCTTTGGCAAGCGTCAGCATCGGATTCTCTTGTTCTGGCCGGTCTTGCCGCCGATCTTCGATCGCTTTCAGCGCGGGAGTTCTACCAGGAGATTGATCGAAGTTCCTTCGCAAGTAGTAGACGTCCAATAAAACGAAGGTTAACGTCGTAGTCGCTGCGCAAACGAAAATCGCGGTGACGACTACGTTGCTTGCCCGAAGTCTTTCTGAGGGCCTGGAAACGCGCAGTTTCAAGAACGGATAAGCCGCTACCACCAGCAAGATGGCAACAGAAAGCCACAAAAGGTACGTATACGATATCGACTGGCTTTCTGAGCGGAACGCCTCCGAACGCACCAATCCACACAAAACCCAGGGTTCGGGCTGGGCGATATTGTCATGCGCACCCTTTTTCGCGGGATCGATCTGCGGGAGTGAAATCTGCAATGGCTGTGAATAGAGTCGGTAGCGAGCGCCCCCCAGTGTGATCTCCGAGAGTCTGCTGAATGAGAATTTGCTGGACTGCGGTGGCGGTTTCACCGCAGGCTCGGTTTTACCGGTTTTCGTTGCTTCGGATATGTCCTCCAGAGTGTCGATTCGTGCTATCGCAAGCCCGGGTGATGATTTCTGAAAGATAACCGTTCCGTTGCCCTGCGCAACCAGTACGACATCGAACGGATTGCGATTGTCCGGCGGCAGCACGTTGTGAATTAGTCCGTCCAGATCCGTGCGAACGGCGTACTTGGTATTATTCCTTTCGCGTCGAAACGCGAGATAGAGGAAATGCGTCCCCTCGTCTGCCTGGATCGCTATATTCGGTGGATCGCCGTAGGCGCCATCAAGTATTTTCCCGTCTTCGGGGTCCACGCTCTTCAACTGAGGAGCCACTTTGTTGAGGTAGGACTCTAACATGGTGTCGCTTATACCCGAGTCAGATGCATTGTCCATCATCTTGTCGAAGTTGTTGATGCTGGCACTGATCTGCTCACTAAGCGTTGTCAAAAGACGGAAATTTCGGTCGTCTAAGTAGCGGTGCTCGGAGGGGAGCCAAACTAAGTTATAGAGGCCAGCCGCGGCGACTAAGAGGAAGCCAATGCTAGCCGGAAGAAAGAAACTTCGTAATCGAACGAGTGTCTTCATAAGGGAGTTACTCCCTGAAAATGTGCGCACTGGCGCTTTCACCGATCATTCGACATTCAAAAGGAGATAGCAGCAATTGGGGCACGAATGCTGGACTTCAATCGGTGTGGAATTCCGCTGGCTAACCCAGAGTAATGAAGTATTGTGAAGCGGGGGCTGATTCCGTTTCATCGCAAGAGTGACCGCCGAATGGTCAAATCTCGAAGAAGAGAGTTATACGTAGATGCGCCGTTCTCCACCCGCACATTCCGGCCGGAATGGTCGGCGATCTGGAACTTAGCAGTGCGTCTGAATCTCGGTGAGTGATAAATTGCCAATGCACTCATCGAGGAACCGATTAGCCTTGGATCTCAGAGAATTCTCTAATGGCCGCTCCGCTATTAGCGTTTAGTGACCCTTCCCCTCGGTCAGCTCTATCAGGCGATTGATCTCTGCGGGCGGGTCGAAGAGTTCTATCTTGCCGTTTGGCCAGCGAATTTGAATGTTTGTAAGGTGCGCCTCGGCACCGAGGCCGAAGTGGAGGCGGAGATCGTTCGAGGAGTTGTAACTGGAGCCGCTGCGCACTTCGTCGACCCAGAGACGCTTCGCCGACTGGAGGGTCACGCGTGCTCCTATGGCATCACGGTTAGACGATGTGCCGATGAGGCGTAGTTCGAGCCAATGGTTCTGATTCTTTGCGAGGTTGACGAGGAGCATGGGCCGGTCGCTTAGGTTGTTGATCACGGCTTCGAGGCGTCCGTCGTTGAAGAGATCGGCGACGGCGAGTCCACGGCTGGAACGCAGATCTGCAAGACCAGGCCCGGATGTCTTACTGATATCGCGGAACTTGCCATTGCCGAGGTTGTTGTAAAGGAAGCGAGGTTCGCGATAGAAGGAACCTAGTTTGGCGGAATCGACTTCAGGGTATACGTGACCGTTAACGACGAGGAGATCGGGCCATCCGTCGTTGTCGACATCGGCAAACATTACACCCCAGCCGAGGGCGTCCGAATTAATGCCGAGTCCAGCTGGGAAAGTCATATCCGCGAAGGAACCATCGCCATTGTTGTGGTAGAGGGTGGAGGTATCGTCGGAGAAGTTGGTCTTGAACAGGTCCAGTTTGCCGTCGCCGTCGTAGTCGGCTGAGGTTGAGCCCATGCCAGCCTGTTCACGTCCCTCTTCGTTAAAGGCCACGCCAGCGTCCGCGGCAGTGTCGGTGAAGGTCCCATTGTGGTTGTTCCTATAGAGGATAGAGGGGGTGGAGTCACAGGCAAAGTAGAGATCAGGCCATCCGTCGTCGTCGTAGTCAAGTGTAGTGATTGAGAAGCAGTAGTGGCCGTTCGTGTGCTCGAATCCGCTGGGCTTGGTAACATCTTCAAACTTTCCCCCGCCGAGGTTGTGGAAGAGAATGTTCGGCGCACTCTCCAGGCCGCGGGGGCCGCACATGACAGAAACTCCCTTCCAGATGCACATCGCGGACTGGCCGGGAGTGGGCGCGTGGGCGAGGTCGAAGTGCACGTAGTTGGCAACCGCGAGATCCAGTTTTCCGTCGCGGTCATAATCGACGAATGCACAGCCGGTGCCCCATTCTTTGCCCGATCCGGCGACGCCTGCCTGCTCGGCTACCTCCATGAAGGTCCCATCGCCCTGGTTGTGGAAGAGGCGGTTTTTGCCGTAAGCCGTGACGTAGATGTCTTCGAATCCGTCGTTGTCATAATCGCCGACGCAGACGCCCTGGCCCCAGCCTGCGGAGACAAGGCCAGCCTTGACAGTGACGTCAGTAAAGGTGCCGTCGTGGTTGTTGTGGAAGAGATGGTTGGTGGGCTTGTCCTGTTTGTTTCCAGTGTCTGCGCCTGGGAGGGTGGTGCCGTTGACAAGAAAGATGTCTGGCCATCCGTCGCGGTCGTAGTCGAGAATGGCGACGCCGGAGCCAGTGGCCTCGATGATGTAGCGTTTGGCTTCGACGCTGCCGTTGACGTTGCGAACGGTGATACCAGCCTTCGACGCGACATCGACGAACCATGCAGGGGGAGGGTGATTGGTCGTGGGAGGGTAGGGCTGCTGGGCGAAGGAGATCGCCGAAAAGAGAATGACCGTGCCCGTGAGAACGTGGAGTTGCCGCTTCATGGTTTCGACGCCGGGGAGGAGGTCGGTGGACTGGACACTGATGGCATTGAGGAGCCCATGGCTACGGTCTTCAGGATCTTTCCGCCTTCTTGAATGACATAGAGATGATTGGCCGCGAGCTCTGTCAGCCTGTCGGTCGCCCCAGAGGGCCACCTGATCTCGACTGAGTCTGCCTTCGCACAGTGGTCGAGGCCGAAATGAACTCGGAGATCGTTTTGTGAGAAGTAACTGCCTCCGCTGCGGACTTCGTCGATCTGCACAAAGGGCTTGCCGCCGTCCGGCGTAGAAGTTGTGACGCTGATCTTTGCGCCGATGCCGGTGCGGTTGGATTTTGTGCCGACAGTGCGAATCTTGATCCAGTTGCGGCCAGTAGTTGAGTCGCAACGGAGCAGTTGGGGGAGGTTATTAATGCAATTGACAACCACGTCGAGGTCGCCATCATTGTCGTAGTCGCCGAAGGCGCAGCCGCGACCGGTAGCGGGCGTGGTGATGCCGAGGCCGCCCTGTGCGCTCATGTCCTCAAATTGTCCGTTGCGCAGATTGCGATACAGATACTTGTGCTGGGCGTATGGTGCGTCCACATCGGTTCCATCAACCTCGGGGTAGACATGTCCGTTAGAGACGAGGATGTCGAGCCAGCCATCGTTGTCCATATCGAAGAAGCCAACGCCCCACCCCAGAAAGCGAGTATTGACGCCAAGCCCGGAGAAATAGGTGTGGTCCTCGAAGTCTCCGTTGCCAAGATTCACATAAAGTGAATCGGTGTCGCCGCCAAAGTTCGTCTTCACGATATCGAAGCGGCCGTCGCGATTGAAGTCGCCGACGGAGACGCCCATGCCTGCCTGGGGCTTGCCGTCGGGGGAGTAAGCGACACCCGCCTCGGTGGCTACATCTTTGAACGTGCCGTCTTTCTGGTTTTGGTAGAAGGTGGCCGCGGTGGAGTCGTTGGCAACGTAGATGTCGGGCCAACCATCGTCGTCGATGTCGGAGACCGCAACAGAGAGAGCATAAGTTCCGATGGTGTCCCACATGCCACTCTTTTGCGAGACGTCGGTGAAAGTGCCATCACCATTGTTGTGATAGAGGATGTTCTTGCCGCCTTGCAACCCTGGCGGACCACATGCCACTTGAATGCCTTTGTAGGTGCAACCCGCGGACTCCGGAAGCGGTGCCGTCTTGATGTCGAAGTCGATGTAGTTGGCGACAAACAGGTCGAGGTGACCATCGCGGTCATAATCAAGAAAGGCGCAGCCGGAGTTCCACCGCGTCTTCGATTGAAGAAGGCCCGCCTTCTCGGTAACGTCAGTGAAGGTGCCATTGCCGTTGTTGCGGTAGAGGACATTCTGGCCGTAGTAGCTGACAAAGAGATCGTCCCAGCCGTCATTGTTGTAGTCGCCAACACAGCAACCCTGGCCCCATCCTCCGCGGGCGAGTCCGGCTTTGACGGTGACATCGGTGAAGGTGCCATCGCGATTGTTCTTGAAGAGGTGAGAGACGGGTTCGTGTCCTTTGGGAAAGCCTCCCAGCCGGGTACCGTTGACCAGGAAGATATCGAGCCAGTCGTCGTGATCGTAGTCGTAGAAAGCCACGCCGCAGCCGGTTGTCTCAAGGAGGTATTTGTTCTTGTGTTCGCCACCATAAATCGTCTTCGCGTTCAGACCCGACTGACGCGCTACATCGACAAAACTGACTCCGAGAGGAGTGCCGGCGACCGGAGAGGGGGGGCCTTTGGGTGCAGGCCGGGGTACAGCATTGTAAGCTGGACGCGATCCCAACTGAGGGGGCGGTTGCGGATTTTGCGAAGCCGCCAGAGCAAAAACATCGTCGAGCGTGAGAACCAGTGCAGTGGCAGAAAGCGATGTGAGGAAATTACGGCGGGACCACGTCAAAACGGACACCCCCCCTCAGGCAGACTGCTTGCCCAGCACTGGCGTTCAAAGAGCCTTGTTTCCGAGGTAATGGTTGCATCAAACTTACTTCGGATTGAAAGAGCTTCGAAGGCGGTTGACTGAGTATAGAGAAGCCTTCGCAGGAGAGGCAATGAGCGCTTCCACTCCAATGATAGCGAGGGGCTTTAGGGGTGAGCGGGGGCAACGTCGCCTGAGGTGCGGGGAGTCTTTAAAGTTTCTCGGCCTTCTGTCGCTCGAGTGCGGCGTCTGCGCTGCGCCCCTGTCGGTCCAGTGCGTCGGCCAGAGCGAAATGGGCCTCCGCATAATTCGGATCTGCTTCGACTGCTGATTGGAGTTGGACGAGAGCTTCAGCGACCTGACCTCGCTTCAATAGTGCCCTGCCCGAATTGAGGGCGAAGTTAGCGCGCTGACGGCTGACGGCAATGCGACTCAGGTCGGCGGCCTTTTTGCGTTCTTCGGCTGCCCCTGTCGTATCGCCCAGTTGAATAAGAATTGCGGCGAGACTGATATGGGGGCTTGGCTGATTTGGCAACAATTCGATAGCGCGACGCAGCGCGGCAACTCCTTTCTGTGGCTCGTCCGTTTCCTTGTAGACATTGCCGAGCATAGCCCATGCGTCGGCGTTATCCGAGCGTAGCGCAGTCGCCTTTTCCAGTTCAACCCGAGCCTCGGCAAAGCGGCCGAGCTGCATGTAAAGAACGCCGAGCGTGTAGGGTGGGTCGGGCAGTTCCGGATCTAGCTTTTCGGCACGCTCGAGTTCTGCAGCAGATTCGGCGGGATCGTCCTTCAGCTTGAGAGCGAGACCGAGATCATAGTGGAGTTGAGGATTGTCCGGTTCGATGAGAAGGCCTGCGCGGAACTGTTCCATGGCATGGTTGAGATCGTTCTGCTGCAGATAAGCTACCCCGAGGTCCTGGTGGAGCGTCGCGCTCTTAGCATTCAAGGCGAGGGCGCGCAGGTAGAAAGAAATTGCGCCTTTTGCGTCGCCTGTCTGCACGAGAGCAAGGCCGAGGTTCGCGAGTGCGGCAGAGTCGTTGGGCCGTGCCGCAACGACCCGTTCGAAGAGAGGCAGTGCTTCGTGGGCGTTATCGTTTGCCTGTAAAGTGAGCGCGAGCTCGTATTTGGCGTCCACCGATGCGGGGTCGAGCGTCAATGCATGACGCAGCACGGCAAGGGCTGTCTCGTCTTGATGGTCTGCGCGAAGAGCCCGGCCTAGCTGTAGCGCATACTCGATGTTCTCTTTGGCAAGGTCATTTGCCTGGGTAAGTTCTGTGACGGCCGTGGCAGGTTCGTTTTGATGGAGGAAGACAGAGCCGAGGTGATAGTGCGCGGACGCCAGGGCTGGATCCAGCGAGAGGGCAAGCCGGAACTGATCCGCAGCCTCGCCGTAGTTCTCCTGCTGTGCGAGGAGCGTTCCGAGGGCGTCGTGTAGTGCCGCGCTATCAGGTGAGGTAGTAAGAGCGGCCTCCAACTGCTCACGCGCGGCTGTGGGTTTTGCGGTTGCAGAGAGAGCGACTGCATAGGCGATTGCATCCTGAGGCGCGAGCGTCTGCGATGAGTCGCTCTTCGTCTGGTCTAAAAGCTGAAACATCTTCACTGATTTCGCATAGTCGTGAAGCTGGGAGTAGGCCAGTGCGAGATTGAGTATCGCGCCTGCGTCCTGGGGGTCGAGGCTGTGCGCCAGTTGAAATTGAATTGCGGCGGAACGTGCATCGCCTTCAGCAAGCAATACGGTTCCGAATGCGGTATGACCGGCGGCCACTCTCGGAGCAAGCTGCACCAGCTTCGCAAACTGCACATGCGCGGTCTGCAGATCGTTCCGAAGATAGGCAGCGGAGCCGGCGCGAAACGCTTCATCAGCCAACCTCAGTCTGGCTTCTGAAGGAGCCTTTTGACTGGCAGGTGCGGTGGGGGTCTGTGCCCGCACCAGCAGAATCATAGACGCTATGGCGCCATACAGGAATAACGACCGTGCGGGGGAAAATTGCATCTCGACGTTATTGTAATTATGGTGGCGATCTTATAGATCGCATCGTCCCTTGCCTCCAGAGGAAACAGCGACATGTAGACTGGTGGTCCTTTGAGGATGCGATGGAGGCAACATGCAGGCGGCGTTTTTTCCTGTGCTCGTGATTCTTGGCGGAGTAGCGGCTGCGCAGACTGCGCTGTTCCGGCCTGTGGATGCGTTCTCAATGAAAGAGGATGGGCTGGCGATCAGGCGGCACGTTGAGGCGAGTAAACCTTTTACTGTTGCTGGTTCACGCGGCGTCATGCTCGGGCAGCAGGAAGGGACGTTCGAGGCGTGGGTGTTGCCTGTCAAACTGCTCAGCCATTTCACCATTCGTGCGAATGTCGAAGGCTACTCGGTGCCAATCGACCTGAATGCCGACGCGGCGGAGATCGAGGTGTTTCCCGATCACACGGTGATCACGTATTCGCACATTGCCTTCACGGTGCGACAGATCATGTTCGCTCCGGATGACGCAGAGGATGAAACAGGTGCTCTAGTGCTGTTTCAGATCGTCTCAACGCGGCCAATGGATCTGACCTTCAGTTTTACGCCGGAGATGCGACCGATGTGGCCAGAGCGTAGTCAGGGTCTGCCATCGGCGGAGTGGGTGAAGCGGGAGTCAGGAGGATTTTATGTGCTGCACACTGATTTTCCTGACCTTGCGGGCGCCGTGGCCATGCCGGATACACAGCCGGGAATCATGGCGCCATACCAGGAGAAGCCGCATTTTTATCCGTTGGAACTGATTCTCCATTACGACCCAAAGCGCGATACGGAACCGCTATTTTCCATTGTTGATGGCTGTGGGAACCACAGTGGAGACGGCGACGAATGTCATCGTTGCAGGAAAAGTTGCATCGACTAGGACGCTACGCTGCCGCAGATATACGCGAAACATGCAGCGCGATACGAGGCGATGAAGAAGGAGTTGACCGCTATCCACACTCCTGACACTCAATTGAACGATGACTTTGCATGGGCGGAGATGTCGATCGAACAATTGAAGGCAAAGGCGCAGCCTGACGGGGAGACAGGACTTGTGGCGGGATACTACTCTTCCGGCGACTCGGCGCGGCCCGGATTCGGTTGGTACTTCGGCCGCGATACGCTGTATACGCTATATGCGGTGAATGGTTTTGGCGACTTTAGTTTGGCGCGCAAGGCGCTGGAGTTCTTAATGAGGCGCCAGCGTGATGACGGAAAGATCATGCACGAGTACCCGCAGACCGCAGCGTCCTTTGATTGGAAGGAATTTTCGTATGCGTATGCTGCGGCTGATTCGACACCCCTTTTTCTAACCACGATGCTGGACTACGTGCGGAGCAGTGGGGACGTTGAGTTTCTTCGGCTACATCGCGAAATCGTCGAAAAGGCGTGGCGTTTCGAAACGACGCACGACAGCGACGGAGATGGCATCTACGATAATTCGCAGGGCACAGGCTGGGTGGAGAGTTGGCCCACTGGAATGCCGCATCAGGAGGTGTATCTTGCGTTGCTTGACCAGCAGGCGTCCACGGCGATGTCGAAGCTCGCCGGCCTGCTGGGCGACAAGGCAACAGCCGATGCCGCTGGCGCACGCGCTGCTGATCTGACGAAGAAGATTGAGGCTGAGTATTACGACTGCAGCGCGACAGGAGTATGCCTTCAGCCGAAGCGCCAACGGAACGTTCGGACAGCACCGCAACCATCTTTCCCGTCGTCGCGTGGTGGAATGGCGGGGAGGGTCTGGAACATTCACAGGCGAGCTTCCGGCGGTGGGCATCGCACGATTTTTCGACCGACTGGGGGCTGCGTGATGTGGCCCAGAACGATCCTGTATACGACCCCATCAGCTATCACCAGGGCTCGGTTTGGCCATTGTTTACAGGCTGGACTTCGATTGCGGAGTACCGCACGGGTCACGCACTCTCTGGCTACGCGCATCTGATGCAAAACGCGAACCAGACTACGACCCAGGATTTGGGCGCGGTGACGGAATTGTTGTCGGGCGCGTTCTTTCAGCCTTTTGGCCGAAGCACGAGTCACCAGCTCTGGTCCTCCGCGATGGTGATCACACCTGCGCTACGAGGGATGTTTGGTGTGGACGTTGACGGGCTTTCGGGATCGGTTCATCTTGATCCGCATCTTCCTGCGGATTGGGATAGAGCCGAGGTGGAGAGACTTCATGTGGGACGGTCGGTGTGCTCGCTGGACTATCAGCGCCAGGGTCAGAGCCTCATCGTGAAGGCCGTAACCATTTCCGGTCCGATTGTTCGGCTGGAGACCGCGGTGAAGGATGCCCGAACCGCGGCCGATGGATTGTCGATTGCATTTTCATTGCCGCCAGTCGAAGTAGAAGTGCCGCCTGAGTTGCCGTTGCCTGGCGCACGCACATCGCAAATGAAGGTACTGGCCGAGACTGTGACAACTCACTCGCTGAAGCTCGAGTTGGAGGCCGATGCGGGATCGGTGGTTGAGCTTCAGCTTCGTCGCAATGCTCCTAAACTTAATGTTCGTGTGGAAGGTGCGAACATTTCGCCGGAAAAGCGTGAGTCTGGTCTGGATTCCCTGATAGTGAAGTTTCCGTCAGGTGAAGGCTACAAACAGCAGGCAATTACTTTGCAGTGGGGACCTTTGGATCGATGATTGATTTGCAGTGGGTCATGGAGCGGGAGAGGCTGTTCGAACCGTTGTCAATGTATTCAAGTATTTTTTGCGCTTTCATGTGAGTCACGCCTGGACGATTGAGAGTGGGCTGCGACCGCGAACGGAACCGTGACAACGAGTAGAGTTGCGAATGTGCGTGCGGTGTGCTTCATCGGACGTCCCCCAAGCGAATTTACAGTCGGTGCTCGGAACGCCATTTCGCAGAAGGATAATAAGCACTTTTATTCAGTGAGTTTATGAGAGAAAGAATGATGCGCCCCGCACGACTTGCAAACGACGGTACGGGTCTGCAGCAGAATGTCGCATGTGGGCAGATCGGGGTTTCACTTACGAGCTGCAACATCGTTTGCGATTGCCATTGCACCGACGTCCGCGCTGCTCGCTGTGTTTAATGTGTAGACAAATCCTCATGGACACGGGTTTGTGCGTTATTTTTGCTCCCTAAAGTGGTCAACCTTTCGGTTGATTGTTAACTCCCCCAAAAGCCAACTTACTCCTAGCAGGTGATCTACGGAGGAAATGCCGCTGATTCAATAAGGGGTGCTGCGGATAGGTCCCTTCTCCCGACTCGGCAGAGGTCGCACCAATCTAATGGCCTCACATTTTCTTTTCTTGATATGTCATTTAATTGCAACCACACGGAAATCAACATGGGAACGCCATTGACACATTTCATACCTCGCGCGTACGTTCTTGTGCAATTTAGAAGGAATGTATTTCGTGTCGAGGGCAGATGAAACAACTGTCATTCGTCCTACTTCGATGGAGGCTAATCAAGAGCGACGCACCATGAATACCACATCGCCAAGGGAACTAAGGAGCACGCAGTTTTTTTGGAGGTCTTTACTATGCGATTCGCGACGCGAGTAACGATGTTGGTAGTCGCAATATGTCTCTTCACATTCATCACCGTTTGCGCTCGGCCAGGCGGTTTATGGATCAATCTACGGGACCGTCACAGACGCTACGGGAGCGATCGTTCCAGGCGCAAACATTACCGTGACGGACGTGGCGAAGGGCACTTCGGTCAACGACGCAATCGAATGGCAGCGGTGATTTCACGGTAGAGCACCTGATTCCGGACGTCTATGACGTAAAGGTTGACGCGAGTGGCTTCAAGGGCTATCAGCAGAAGGGAATCCAGGTCTTTGCTGATACCGCGGTAAAGGTCAGCTGCCGCGCTTACCGTCGGTGGGTCCGAGGTAACCGTCGAAGTAAACGCGGATGCGGTTCCACAGCTCAAGACGGATCGCGCTGACGTGTCGACAAATTTCGGATCGAGGGAGATTCAGGACCTCCCAATTCCCGGCCGGAACTTCACCGGCCTGCAACTGTTGCTGCCGGGCGCGCAGCAGCTTGGATGGAGCCACGCCGCCAGCGAGAATCCGCAGGGCAGCTTACAGATCATGGTCGACGGGCAAGCCTTCGCCGGCACGGCCTATGAGCTAGACGGAACCGATAACCAGGATCCGATCCTCGGCATCATTGTCGTCAATCCAAACTTCGACTCGCTGTCGGAGTCAAAGATCGCGACGCAGAACTATGACGCGGAGTTCGGTAAGGCCGTTTCGTCGGTAGTGACGGCGCAGACGAAGTCGGGCTCGAACAAGTTCCACGGTTCGGCGTTTGACTATCGCCAAAGCGGGGCCAATCTGGCGAAGGATCCGTTCACGCAAGGGCCGGGACGTGCCGGTATCCCGGGCCAGCTCAAGAACCAGTTCGGCGGCTCCATCGGCGGACCGATTCTCAAAGACAAGGTGTTCTTCTTTGCCGACTATCAGGGTGTACGCCAGAAGGTCGGAACCGCCAACGTTCAGACGGTTCCATCGTCGCTGCTGGTGGAGACATGTCTCGGCAAACAGGTGGCGGCCTAGCGGAATTCCGGGCTGCGACTTCAGCGAGTATGCAGCGAATGTGACGCCTGCAGGTACGGGCATTATCTATCAGACCAACGGTGCAGCCGTATCCGAGGAATGTGATTCCTGCATCGCAGGTGTCCACTCAGGCGAAGAACTTCCTCGCTCTTCTGGAGCCGTACAAGCCGAATACACCTGGTTCGTTCAACGGGCTTAAAAATAACTATGCAGGCTCCGGCACGGGCGGTCTGAATAGCGACCAGTGGGACGTTCGCGGCGACTACCAGATGAATGACAAGGTCCACATCTTTGGCCGGTTCAGCCGATTTACCGATGTCCTGAG
This sequence comes from uncultured Acidobacteriaceae bacterium, assembly GCA_963770055.1. GTDB lineage: Bacteria > Acidobacteriota > Terriglobia > Terriglobales > Acidobacteriaceae > Edaphobacter. The sequence continues at coordinate 132,902 of CAVYOC010000006.1, read as the reverse complement.
CGGAACGGTCATGTTCGGTCCGGCCGGCGGCGCCGGCTTCGGTCTCGGCGGGTACGGTGGAACCTCAAAGGGAGCCAATGACAGCGCTGCGCTTGGAACCGACATCGCAATCAACGCGAAGCTGGTGACCGACGTGCGCCTCGGTTACTTCCGTTACAACATCAACACCAGCAAGTATGACCAGGGCACCAATCTGGCCACTCAGCTTGGTATTCCCGGGATGAATACGGGTACTTCGATCACAAGCGGTGCTCCGAGCTTCCAACTTGACGGAGGTTGGCTCACTGGGCGGAGCGTCTCCATCGAACGCACAGGCCACGGGACCGCAGTATGGCGCGGGCCTGAACGTGGACCGCTGCAACTGTCCCTTGATCGAGAAGGAAGACCAGTATCAGGTCGTAAACAACTGGACCAAGATTCTTGGCAACCACGCGCTTAAGTTCGGAGCCGACCTTCGCTATGCGCGTAATCTCCGCGTCCCGAGCGACAACGACCGTACCGGCATCCTCTATTTCAGCAACAACTACACCTCTAATCCGAGCAATGCAAACCTCGCCACTCCTATCCCGATAGGCGGATTGGGCTTTGCGACCTTCGCTCTGGGTCAGGTGACCAACTTCCTGCGCTATGTCAGCACTTCAACCAACGCCAAGGAGTTCCAGAAGCGCGACTTCTTCTATGCGCAGGATACTTGGAGAGCATCCCCGAAGCTGACGGTCAACTACGGGCTTCGCTATGAGTTCTACTTCCCCGAGACGATCAACGCCCCAGGGAACGGAGCGCTGTTGAACCCGGATACCGGCTATCTGTACGTCGCAGGTGTCGGTGGTGTCGGCCAGCAACATGAACTGGGGCAGGACCACCAACACGTGGAGTCCACGAATCGGAATAGCCTACCAGGTGCGTCCGGAGACGGTCATTCGAGCCGGTTATGGGCGCAGCTTCGACATCGGCGTATTCGGTTCGATCTTTGGACACGCTGCGACCCAGAATCTTCCGGTTCTCTCCAGCCAGCAGGTGACACAGACAGGAGGAGCAAATAGCGCGGCCTTCACACTGGCTCAGGGTCCTCCCGTGCCAACGCCCACCGCAGTCCCGGCCAGCGGTCTGCTGCCGAATCCTGGCGCATTGGTCAACTCACGTGCCAGACCCAACCCGCTCCGTCTTCCGACCCTCGATGCATGGAACGCGAGCCTCCAGCAGTCCCTGACGCCGACGCTCTCGTTGACGATCGCCTACGTCGGCAACAAGGGCACCCACACTCTTGGCGACGGGAGCGGCAATACGACCAACCCGATGGAGGCTGCGATCACCCTACCGGCACAGTACAGCATCACTGGCCAGACCTTGCACTTCGATCCATCGGTAAGTTCGAGCACGTTCTTCCCGGGCGTCATAGCGTTGAACGGTAAACCAGTACCCGGCATTTCTCCCTCTGGAGGAACGAACAATCAAACCTATCTGACGCGTTACTACGGTGGGAAGCTTCCAGCATGCGCAGACCCCAACTATCACATCAGCGATCCGCTCATCGGGACTGGTCAGTGCGGCTGGACCAACGGCATCACCGATTACAGCGATGACTTCAATACCCATTACAACGCGCTTCAGGTCACGCTCGCCAAACAGTTCACCCATGGTTTGTCGATGAACGCAAACTATGCCTGGCAGCACGCGGTCAGCTGGCAAAGCGGTTACTATACCTGGAGCCACGCGGCCACTAAGGGGACCGACGGCTTCCTTCGCCGTCAACAGTTCATCCTCTACGGTCTGTACGAACTTCCGTTCGGGAGAAACAAGACGTTCGGCAGCGACGTGGGCGGAATCGCGAACCAGATCATCGGAGGGTGGCAATTGAGTCCCGTCCTGAACTACTCCAGTGGGTTGCCGTTTACGCTAACCCTTGGTGGATGTCCGGGGATTCCGGGCTCGGCTCCTTGCTACATGAATGGAGACCAAGACGCAGTTCCAGCACCAGATCACCGGCGCACCGTACACTACACTCCGCTACTTCAATTCAGACGACCCTGTCGACCATCTTCACGACGCCCGGTCTGGACCAGATCGGAACCCTTGGAAGAAACAGCCTCTATGGGCCGAATTTCTTCAACACGGACCTCGCGGTGCAGAAGAACTTCCCGATCCATGAGGTTGCTTCGATTCAGTTCCGCATGGACATGTTCAATGCCTTCAACTACATCAGTTTCGGCTCGCCTAGCGGAAACGACGGCACGATCAGCAACGGACCCGGCAAGGATGGTACCGCTAATCCGCGTCAGCTGCAGCTCTCGCTGCGGGTGCAATTCTAACTTGGCTGTATTCCCAGAAAGAGGGGAGCTGCGGCTCCCCTCTTCTATTCCATTTACACTTAGTCTGAATCTTCTTATGCGTCGTCCGCAAAAATTGGTCTTTCTTTGTTTGAGCCTTGCGCTTGCGGTCCTATCGTCGCCGCTGCTGCGTGCACAGAGCCCGCCACGGCCTGCGCCTGCAATGCAAGCGCCAGATGCACCTGCGGCCACCAACGGAGCGGCTGCCGCTGGCTCCTCACCGAACCTAGTCCAGCTACGCCTGATGATCGATCGCGGTCAATCTGCAGACGCTTTGAAGCAGCTCAATCCGCTGTCCGCCCAGCAACCTGCACCGCCCGGCGTCAATAGATTGCGCGGCCTCGCTCTGTACTCGCAGAACCAATTCGTTGAAGCGGACGCTGCGTTCGCGAGTGCATTGAAGCAAGACCCCCATGATGAAGAATCGGCGCAGTTGCGCGGGCTGACGCTGTTTCGGCTGGGCAGGCCTGCCGAGGCAATTCCACTGCTCGAATCGGCGCATGACTGGACATCGCAAACCAGAGTTGATCCGAGTTACGTGCTGGCTCTCTGCTACCTCGATACGCGCAATTATGACAACGCACGTCGGGCTTTCGCCGCTCAATATGGCTTTCCACCGGACTCGGCGCCTGCCTATCTGCTGGCTGCGCGAATGTTGCTACGCCGGGAATACCTTCCCGTAGCTCAGCAGTCTGCCAAGAAGGCGCTGGAACTGGATCCGCAGTTGCCGCTTGCGCATGCTCTACTTGGCGAGATTGCACTGGCGGGTGAACACCTCGACGAGGCGATTGCGGAGTTTGAGAACGAGCGACTCCGCAACCCGCTCGAGGGTGGCATATATGACAGGCTCGGAGATGCCTACACCCGTGCGGGCGACTACACGAAGGCGCAGCAGTCCCTGCAACGTGCCTTGCTGCTGGAGCCAAACTCCACCGGACCCTATATTTTGCTGGGCAAAGTACTGCTCAAACAGCAAGACCCTGCAAGCGCGAAGATGTACCTTGAGCGCGCTGAGAAAATGGATCCCGATAACTACATAACGCATAGCCTGCTGGGGCAGGCATATCGTTCGTTGGGACGCGCAGAGGACGCTAGTCGAGAGATCCAGACATCTCAGAAAATACAGGCTGCAAGCGAACCAAAATTTGAAACGATTCATTAGATTGGTCCGACAGCCGCCCAAATAACAATCACCAAGCCTGCGTCTGCAAATTCCCACTTGGAGCCCAACCAGCCCGATGCTGAGGCTGCGAACTTACCGAACCAATCATTACTAGTTCGCGGTTGTACTTCAATGGCAGATTTATTCACAGGATTGAGCTCTTGAGCGGCAGCACAGGTATCTATGTACGACTGCTTAGTCGGTTAGATGCATCTTATGGTCGAGACTGCCACATTGACAGCGCGAAGCCCGGGTTGTCTATGCTCGAGTGAACGCTGACTGATTGACTCGGAGGATAGCTTTATTGGAAGCCACCATTACCCCCACAAATCGGAAAGCTATCCTTGACCAGCGCAGACGCGCAAAGATGGCGACATCTGCCCATGCCTACGTTCGTGGAAATACAGTTCAGTTCTACGAATGGCTACGCAGCAGATCCGTTCAGGCATCGATTCCGGTGGGACCCGATATTTGGATATGCGGTGACTGCCATACCGGGAACCTCGGGCCAGTTGCCGACCTCGAAGGCAACATCGACATCCAGATACGCGACCTCGATCAGACCGTGATCGGCAATCCTGCGCATGACTTACTTAGGCTCGGACTTTCACTGGCAATGGCTGCGAGGAGCTCAGATCTTCCTGGAGTGACGACTGCGCTGATGCTCGAAGAGATGATCGAAGGTTATCTTTCGGGCCTCACCGGTCGCTCCCCGAGAGTCGATCCGAAAGATATCGAGCCTATTCGGAGAGTGATGAGAGAGGCACAAAACCGCCAATGGAGGCACCTTGCGGAGGAACGAATCGAAGACGTAAAGCCCACCATCCCGTTGGGGCCAAAGTTCTGGAAGCTTGCATCGCAGGAGAGTAAGGAACTTCAGAGACTCTTCGACGAGCACGGCCTTCATCAGCTGATTCAAACGATTGCAGGTCATGAAGAACCCAAGAATGTCAGGCTGCTCGATGCGGCCTACTGGATGAAAGGCTGTAGCTCGTTGGGACGCCTTCGCTATGCGGCTCTGGTTGGTGTTGGAGCAAAAAAGCGGCATGAGTATCGATTGCTGGATATAAAGGAAGCCGTTGTTGCGGCAGCGCCATGTTCGAAGTCTGCCAAAATGCCACCAAATAACGCCGAGCGTGTCGTGACGGGTGCTCGCCATCTCTCGCCTTTTCTCGGTGAACGGATGATTGCCGCCAAGATCAGTGGCCGGCAAGTTGTCATCCGCGAACTCCGACCCCAGGACCTGAAATTTGAGTTGCAGGGACTTCAGCGTGCCGAAGCGATCGGGATAGCACGTGTAATGGCAGGCGTTGTCGGAAGAGCGCATGGGCGGCAACTTAAGGTGGCTGAGCGTCAGGCATGGGCCAAGGAGCTTAAAGGTCGTCACCTAAAAGGTCTCGATGCTCCGCGATGGTTATGGGGTGGGGTGCTCGATCTATCCGCACTGCATGAGGCAGGCTATCTGGAGCATTGCAGACGGTACGCCCTCGGATAGACTTGCGCGAATAAAGGCGCTTCTTGAAGCGGTTCCCCTGGCCGGTCGAAACCCGTCCATCCTGCGGATCTTCTGGCAAAGCTCCGAGTTTGAGCGCTCGGGATCAAATATTCGTCCGACACAACACCCATCCAGGGTGTAACGACTCAAACGGAATCTGAGGGCCAACCTTTACTTCCTCAATCTCCTCAGATAGGCATGGACTCGCCCGTCGCTCCTCGCGGCTCCTTTGAGGACGAAGGCCAGAAGCTCAAAGCCTGCGAAGAAAATCTTCGCCGATATCATCAGGGGCCACAATCTCGTAAAGCTCGGCGATATCCCTGCACGCAAAACTTTTCTGCTGGCTACCCAACTTATTTTCAGGCTGAGTGACTGCGCTGAGGGTCGACTTGATCAGCGAATGCAAACCAATTGTCCGTCAATATTTGTGATATTGTTTCCCATGCGGCAGCTTGCCAGGTCCAGTTTGGCAAGCCTCGAGATTCCATTGCGAGCTGTACATCCTGCTGAGAGTGAAGTTCCCTTAACGGATGCGCCTTCACAGGTTTCAAGATAGCTGCCACGGGGAACAGCGCGTCCAACGCCCCATGTCCCGGGTTTCGCGAGGCAGAAGAGCGCACCAGCCTTGTTGGAGATATCGCTTCCGCATGCGCTGGTGTCGATTGTCGACACAAACGCTCCCGGATCGCCCCCTGTGGCGCAGGACGCGGTGAGCATCGTGCCATTCATTCGGAATTGCCCACACGACTTAAGGTAGCTTCCGTTAGGTACCTGCTGCCCCGGAGCTGGCAAGGCGGTAAGTAGCGGCAACATGCCGCAGATACATAGAATTGTTCTGAGCCAAATCGCCATTTTGACACCTCTGAGAGTTGAAAGCACAGAAAACCCTTACTGTCAGCATAGTGAGAGTAGGCCTAGGAACATATCACTCTAATTATGTTCAGCGTCAACAAACCTCCGCCCCGAACCCGGAGCCCTGAAAATACCGGGGGATTTATCCAGAAATCAGCAGATGTGAATAGATAACCGGCGGGGCAGGGAGGTGAGGCCTAAGTGTTTGATTGCGGAAGCCTAGAGATACTAATAGATATCAGCAAGCAATAGGCTTCTCGTCATCTCTTAATCGACAGGTTGAAGGTTCGATTCCTTCCGCGTCTACCAACTCAAACCCAATCCCATCAAGCAGATATCGGCTAAGTTTCGTTTGCTTCATCCTGGCAGCCCTACCGCCTTTTATCTACTTTAGTAGTCGGCTGTAAATAAAAAACAGCGAAGCACTTATATCATAAGTTATTTTAGGTTTTGCTTATAGGTTATTGAAATAAAAGGCTTTGGCGGAGAGACAGGGATTCGAACCCTGGATACCTTGCGGTATACACGCTTTCCAAGCGTGCGCCTTCAGCCACTCGGCCATCTCTCCGCGGTATTGCGGGCCTTTTTGAATCTAACACAATCGCGGCCTGATTCCTAAGACTCCACCAGCACCACCGAACCCCTTCAAGGAGCCTGCGCAACGATATTCTGCTTTACAATCGCCGACGACTTCAACTCCACCGGAACCCCTTGCATCAGGTACCCTCGCAGCGTCGACGGATCGCCCCAGTTGATCTGCCATCCATGATCGATCGCGACCAGGATGTACTGTCCCGGAATAACATTCGCTATCTCAAAACTGCCATCTGTATTCGTCTGGTCCTGCGAGAGAAACGTAATCGAGTTCGGATCCTCGATCGTGATCGGAACCAGCAGAACCATCGCGCCCACCGACGGCTTTCCATCAAGCGTCGCAACGCCGCTAAGGCTCGCACGACCACTCCCCACAAACACCGTCAGGGTCGACTCGCCAGCTGCCACTGTGACGTAGCGCCCGGCAGTCTCCGCTCCTTTGGCCACGAGTCCTGTCACAAAGAGATTCGGACGCCCCTGCAACACTACTTCGTACCGTCCCGGCGGAACCTCCATCACGCGATCGGCGCCCGAATCCTTCACATCGCGCCGCAATCCGCCCGTTGCGTCTGCGCGATTTGCAACAAACGGCACATTGCCGTTATCCCTGTCGATCAGCGCGATCTGCACACCGCCGCCGCGTCCTCCTCTTGGATCAGAATCAACATCTTCCAGTCCGTCCACGTGCACCGTAATCCTTGCCATATCATGCGGAGGGGCGCTCATATCCAGTGTTCGCGCTGAATTCGCCGTCACCTCCATTACCGCCGCGCGTCCCTCCTGACCCGGGCCCGCCATTCGAATCTGGTACACCCCCGGCGTCAGCCCGCCGACATCAACCTGTCCCTCTCCCTCGAGCCGCATCGTCGTCTGGACAAAACCCGGCCCGCCACCGCCCGAGCTGATCTGCTGCACCATCGGAAACGGTTGCACGGAAGCGCGGCTGCCCTCACCCGCCATCTGGTTCTGTCCACCACCCGGCCCGTTGTTGGTAACCCTCGGAGGAGTCAGTATCTTCAGATGAATCGACGGTATCGGAACCAGATTGAAGTCCGCCTGGCGCTTATCGCCTGCGTGAAGAGTAATCGTCTCCGCTTGCGCCGCGTCGCTGACACCCGGAAACCATGTCAGCGGATAGGCAAAATCAAGCGACGGATCAAGCGAAGAAGAATCCTGCTGCCCGACCGCGCGGATCGGTTGACCTCCGGCGACATACCACGGCTGCGCATGCACACTCAGGCGGTAATCTTCCGCAGCAAGATTTGGCAGCTCATACATGCCGCGATCATCGGTGCGCGCATTGCCTCGCGTCGCTCCAACCGGCCCATGCCCTCCGGGACTCGGTTTCGGAACAGTCTGCAACATGATCTGAGCATTCCGCACCGGCTCGCCCGCCTCGTCCAGAACGACTCCAACGATGCTTGCCTCCGGACTGATCCTGAACTCAAGGTCCTTCGTCGGCGCCTCCGGCGTCAGCACAATCGCCGAGGCATACGGCGGATGCGCATCATAAGCCTGACTCACAAATCCCCGCGCACTTGCCGTCAGCCGCCACGAACCCGCAGAGGGAAGCGTCAGCGTAAAATGGCCGCCCGCTTCGCAATTGACGTCATTATCCTGACCAGAAAATTGGCGGAGATTTCCCGGGGCAGGGAACTGCCGGTTTCCATATCCTCCGCGCTGATTCAAGGTCGCCGACAGATGACAGCGCGGCACTGGATCGCGCGTCACGCTGTTGATCACGACGCCCGTAATCTCATACTTCGTCCCGGACGGATTAGGTTTAGCGTCACGCCTGGGCGTCTGAGCAAATCCCGCACCCGTAACCAGCCCAGTCAACGCAATCAAAATCCGCCACCCGTCACGCCGCTTCACGGAGCCACCTCCGCAACCGGAACCGCATCAAGGTTCAACGTAGGTTTATCCCCTGCCTGAATTGCTACCGAATGCACGAATGTGCTGAACGCCGCCAGACTCTCCGGATCACGGTAGTTCGCCGAGTGCCGCCGCTCAAACGCAATCGCCTGATAGCTTCCCGGAGGCAGGTGGGCCGCGGTGTAACTGCCGGAGTTGCCGCTGCGCAACGTAATCACGGATTGCGCAGTGGGTCCTGTCGGGATCAGGTAAATCCAACATGCAGCAGGATTGCCGTTCAAGGCCACCGTACCCTGCAAACTCGCTGTCTGGTTGCTGACCGTCACCCGGATCGGCGTACCCGCAGCACCCGGAACCACCACAAGGTCCTGCAGCAGCAGGTCCGACGCCCCATACGTCGCCGACTTGATGTACCACATACCAGTGCCACGCCCCTGCAGGCGATAAGTTCCGGGCTCAGCGCTAAAAACGAAGCTCTGGTCATGCCGCATTGTCGGCCGCACAGTGGTATCGCCACGTTCGGGATCCGCCTGTTGACCCTGCAGCATCAGGCCAAGCTGCTGCAGATTCGGCGGCTGCTGCGCGTTATCAGACGTCGCAGAACTGTCCACCACAAGCTCCACAAAAATCGAAGGAACGGGAGAGAACTGAAGCATCAGCCCGCTCACATCATGATCTGCCACCGTCACCGTCGCCTCAGCCTCTTCCGCCGACTCCTGGTTGTTTCGCGTCGCCCGCAGCGTGTATGTGCCCAAGGGAAGCTGAATCTTCATCTCCCCGGTCGCGCCGTCCATCTGAGTATTCACCTGCAACTGGCTTCCGTTGCTCGAACGCGCCGTGATTCTCATAAAGTCCCGTCCGCCGCCCAAACCCGACAGGATGACGTTATGGGTCGGGCTCACGACAGGCCGCAGTTCAAAGTGCTCTTCCTCGCCGCTCCTGACCCGGATACTATGTACAGTATTCGATGAAGTTTCACTGGGAACTACCACAGGAAGAACGGCTTCTCCAACAGTACGATCCATTGGCTGATATCTTGTCTCCAACTTGTACTCTCCGGGCTGCACCGGCAACCGGAAGTCCCCATGGGAGTCAGTCGTTGTGGTTGCCACTGGGAGCCACCGGTGCCCGGAATCGTCAAAAAAACTAGCCATGGCACTCACCGCAATGTTCGGAAGTGGCGTGCCATCAGGGCTAATCAATGTTCCGGTCAACAGTGCCTCCGGGTAAAGACGCAGCTCAATCGGCCCGCCCAGTTGGGCGCCCTGCAAAAAGATATTCGCGGATTCCTGAAACTCGAGGCTGGCCGAATAGCCCGGCTTCGTCACCATAAAATTCGCGTTCGTGTCGGTGTTCTGGTCGAACCGGAACTTGCCATCATGATCGGTCAACACGGCCCGGTTGTTCATCCGCACCAGAGCCCGGGGTACCGGCGCGCCCGTCTTGGCATTGATCACCTGGCCCGCCACCGTGCTTGGAACCGCCGCAGTTGATGCGGACGTTATCGAGGTCGTAGGCGGCCCCGGTTGTGATCGGGGATTCTGCATGCCACCCATCACGCCGCCCATAACTTGTCCGCGCAGAAAACAGGAGGGAACTGGAAGGACAACGAAACCGGACAGAACAAGAACCAGCAGGCCGAAAGGTCGAAGGCAGCGGCACGCAAACCGGGCTGGAAACACGAACACCACCTCACAGTACCTGGCAGAAATAAGACGCCCCAGACAGATATTAGTGAGACAAAAGCCTCTTTGCTTACTTTATCTTCCCAAATTCAATGTCCGATAACACATATTATGTATAGTCAACAAATGAGGCGCCGGTGGGGTGCTCCATCGGACTGGCAGACGATCCCCCGCCGACGAAGTGAACGACCTCCAAGCGGTCCCCCGAGTTCAACTCGGTTGCAGCCCAACCCGCCCGCGGAACGATCTCTCCGTTATGCTCCACTGCCACACGGTCACCCTTCAAACCAAGCTCCCCAACCAGCTTCTCCAGACTCGCAGTCTCCGGAAGTGTCTCAAACGTCCGGGACTGCCCATTCACAATCAGCGTAAGCGCCATACCACTCCAGCCTAGCAGCTGACACCCGATAACCGTACCCGAGGATTATCAGACATTACTCCAACTGCCAGTTCCCCACGCGATCAGCCGCACCACCCACGTTACCAGCCAATCCTGAAACCTCTGGTGCGGCCTCCGTTGCTCCGCAAACTCCTCAAAGACACACCGGCTGAGCCCCATCAGGATATGAATCGCCTCCAGACGCGCCTCGCAATCGAACTTACGTGTCGAATACCTGAACGAATTCGCCAGATACTCCGCCGCATGGCCCAGCGTCAGCAGCGTCCGTCCATGATGCGTCTTCGTAACGCGATGAATCGTCAGGTACCCCGCGCTCGTAACCGCCCTTCCATTCGAAAGGCTGGGAAAACCCCTCGCCTTCCGCGGTGGAACAGGCGCAGGCCCGTGTGGACCGGGAAAAACAGCTGTGGCCATGGCCGTAAATCCTCCGTTCTCCTCCCTATCGGCCCGCCGCCCTGCGTCTTTATTCGAAATTCCCTTACAAAAAACGAGTCGTCCCACGCGTCTTTGGGTTTTAATGAGGCAGTTGCGCCCGAGGCACTACCGCGCCCGTCATCAGCGACAGGAGTTCCACCGTGTCGGCTTCCCTTTCGCAACGCCAACTTCGAACGCCCCGCCCCGCATCAACTCAGATTCTGCACGCCGGCCTTGTCTCTTTGTTAGCCGCGCAATTGGCCGTCCCCACCGATTTCGTCGCGCAAATGCCTGCTCAGACAGCCGATTCGATTCACTCCACAGCTCCGGCAGCCTCCGCCTCAACCGCTCCTCTAACCCCCGATGAAAAGATTCTTCAGGCCCTGAACCGCTTCACCTATGGCCCCCGCCCGGGCGATCTCGAGCGGGTCCGCGCCATGGGCCTCCAGGCCTGGTTCAACCAGCAGATGAATCCCGCAAAGATCGACGACAGCGCCCTCGAAGCCCGCCTCGCCGCCTACCCGGCCATGCAACTCCCGCTCCAGCAGATGATGGAACGCTACCCCACCAACGCAATGATCCGCGCTGACATCAACGGGCGCGGCTCAGGCGTTCCCCGGGGCGAGGCAGAAAAAGCCATCTACGCCGACCAGATGGCTCGCCAAAAAGACAAGAAGAAGAATGCCAAAAATTCGGACACACCACCCGGCGACATGCCGCTCCTCTCACCCGAAATCACCGCGAAACTCGTCGACCTTCCCCCAGACAAACGCTTCTCGGCACTCTGCAAGATGCGTCTACCCGAACTCCAGCAACTGCGCCGCTCTCTCACACCGGAACAGCGTGAACACCTCACCGACGGCTTTACCCCGCAGCAACTGGAAGAGTTCGCCGCCTTCAACCGGCCAGAGGGAGTCATCGTCGCCGAAGACACCCAGACCAAGCTGCTCCGCGACATCTACACCGAGCGTCAGCTCCAGGAGGTCATGGTCGACTTCTGGCTCAATCACTTCAACGTTTACATTCGTAAATCTCAGCAAGCTCCTTATTATATTGCCACTTACGAGCGCGACAAGATCCGCCCATTCGCACTCAGCAGCTTCGAAAATCTCCTTTTGGCCAGCGCCACCAGCTCCGCCATGCTGAACTACCTCGATAACGCCTCCAGCATTGGCCCCCACTCGCTCTTCGCTTCCCGGTCACGGCCCGAACAGAAAAAGCGCCCCGACGGCCTCAACGAAAACTATGCCCGCGAACTCATGGAGCTTCACACCATCGGCGTCAACGGTGGATACACCCAGAGTGACGTCACCGAAGTTGCCAAGGTCTTCACTGGCTGGACTGTTGGCAAACGTCCCTTCGGAGGCGAAGACATTCAGCCTCAGTTCGACCCCACCAAACACGAGCCGGGCCCCAAGTTCGTCCTGGGCGTCACGATCAAAGACAATGGCCAGCGTGAAGGCCTCGAAGTCCTCCATATGCTCGCCACGAGCCCGAAAACCGCGCGCTTCATCTCCACCAAACTCGCAGTCCGCTTCGTCAGCGATGACCCACCTACCGCAATGATCGACCGCATGACACGCACCTTCACCGCCACCAAAGGCGATATCCGCCAGGTTCTCCTCACAATGATTAACTCTCCCGAGTTCTTCACCCGCAGCACCTACCATGTCAAGATGAAAACCCCGCAGGACTTCGTTGTCTCCGCTGTCCGAGCCTCAGCAGCCAATGTCGCTAGTCCCGGCGCCCTCGTCGACGTCCTGGCCGACCTTGGCCAGCCACTGTACGGTATGCAGACCCCCAACGGCTATTCCATGAAGGCCGAAGCCTGGAACAACACCGCCGCTCTCATCGATCGCATGAACTTCGCCCTCGCCCTTGCCTCGAATCGCGTCGCCGGAGTCACCACCGACTGGCCCTCCCTGCTCGGCCACTCCGAAACCCCGCTCACCCCCGAAGCCAAATCCGCAGCGCTCGAACAGATGCTCCTGCACATCTCTGTCAGCGACCGTACCCGCCAGACCATCCTCTCTCAGATCACCACCGACCGCGCACAACAGGAGTCCAGTCTCCGCCAGGTCGCCATGAAAGACCGACGCCGCGACCCGCTTGCTGTCGTTCCCCGCAGACGCCAAGACGGTGACCTCAGCAACATCGACAGCGAATCCGCCCTCGCCGCTGGCCTCCTCTTCGGATCACCTGAGTTCCAACGCCGCTAATCCCCTCTTAGCGGCCAAAGCGAATCCACTGGACCCACACCCCCACCCATCGGCACCGCCCGCCGAATTGCTTCCGCAACATATTCCTTCGCCTTCGCCACTGCATCGCGTCCCTCGTCGCCCCACACAACCCGGCTCAACAAAGCACTCGAAAACACACACCCCGTCCCATGCGCCGACCTGCTCTCAATCCTCGCTCCGGTCAACCACGAAACCTCTCCCGAAGCTCTCAACAACAAATCATCCGGCGAGTCCAGATGCCCGCCTGTAACCACGACATTTAACTCACGTCCCATTCCCTGCAGCGTCAGCGCCGCCTCAACCATGTCCTCCCGACGCAGCACGGAACGCCCGGTCAATAGTTCAGCCTCCGCCAGATTTGGCGTCACCCAATCCACCAGCGGCAGCAGCCTCTCCCGCAGCACTTCCACTCCTTCCGCATCAAGCAGTTCCCTTCCCGAACTCGACCGCATCACCGGATCCAGCACCACCGGCACTCGCCGACTGCCGCGCACCTGTTCTAAGAACTCCGCGACAGCCTCCACATTCGCGGCCGTGCCCAACATCCCAATCTTGATCCCCACCGCCGGCAGATCGCTCTCCAGGCAATCCAGCGTCTCTCGTATCGAACTCAGCCGAAACGGCCATCGTCGACCGGACACCCTGCGTCGACTGTACCGTCAGACTCGTCACACACGCAGTCCCAAACAGACGATGCGCTGCAAAGACCATCAGGTCGGCCGTCACCCCTGCACCCGATGACGGATCAAACCCTGCAATCGTCAGCACGGCCTTCATCGCATCACTCCCGACTTCCGAAGCGCAACAAAATTATTGGAGCCGCCATCCCTTGGAGGAATCAGCGGCTCCAGAAAAGTAAGTATAAATGCGCCTTCGTGCCTGCGTTGATTGCGTAGTGAAAACTGTCGTCGATTATTGCGCCGAAGCTCCAGCCATAATTCCCGCCAGCGCATGCATGCGATACGCATCTGCCGGTGTCTTGGCCGAAACAACATCCTTCTCGATGCTTGCGCCCAGGGAGTGAAGCCTGGCTACGTCCTTTGGTTTGGAGTGAGACGCCTCGGCCTTGGCAATCGCCTCGTTCAGTGCAGCCAGTCGCTTCGCGTCGACGGCATTGCTGCGAGCCAGTTGATCAAGATAGGCTTTGGCAGTCACGAAATTTGAAGGCCATACAAATTTGTCCTGGTTCTGAACATTGAGTTCGGCGACATGAACCTGGATCGCGGCATCGATCTCATTTTGCGTTATGTATTTGTTCGGCACCAGCTTAAACACATCAACGCCGCGCGCAATCTCAGAGCCGTAGATATAGCCGTTGTACCAGTAGGTCGACCACTGGCCGCCCATCGCGTGCTTGATGCCATCAACCGGCCCGCGATCGAAGTAGCCAATCTCAACCGGATGCGCGATATCGGTGAAGTCCACGATCGAAACGCCGCCCTGATACCACGATTGCACTTCAACATCCCGTCCTGGAATCGGAATCAGCGACCCGTTGTGCGCCACGCAGTTTTCCAGTTCGGTCTGCGGTGCCGGCATCTTGTAGTAGGAGGCCAGCGTCAACTTACCATTCTTCAAATTGAAGATGGCATCAGCACCCCAGTTCATCGGATCGGTTTCACGGCAGCGGGGCTGCCCTCCTCCGCCCCACTCGTCTGTAAACAGTACCTTCGTGCCATCATTACTGAAGTTCGCAGAGTGCCAGAAGGCGTAGTTCGGATCGGTGACTGCGTCGATGCGCACAGGATGCACAACATCGGAGATGTTCAGCAGAATTCCGTTGCCTGAGCACGCGCCTGCGGCAAGCCCGAGATCAGAGCGCACGGTGATGTCGTGGCAGCCCCGCGTCATCGACGTCGTCTGAGTACCCTCACCATGGTCGCCGCCCTTCCAGAGGCCGTTCATGTTTCCGGTCTCGGGATCGGTAAAGATGCGCGGACTGGCTACAACCTTAGCCTGTTCAGGATGAGCCAGCGGAACTTTGATGATTACGATAGTAAACAATGCAGTGTCGGGATCCTTATCAGGGTCTGCACCCGAGCAGCCCCCCAACTCCTCAGCCGGACGCACGCTCGCCGACCCCGAGATATAGACATAAATGTTGTCTTTGTCCTTCGGGTCGATCACTAGTGTGTGCGTATGCGAGCCTCGGCAGGTCTGTACTTCAGCGACCTGCTTGGGCTGGGAGGCGTCGGTAATGTCGAAGATACGGATGCCCTTGATCCGGTCTGCGCTCGGAGGAGGCGGTGGAGAACGCCGTGGTCCAGCGTCAGGCGATCCCGGATCGGCCGTCGGAGGAGGAGTCACAGGTGCAGGTGCAGCTGCCGCCGTCGGGAATCCCTGTGTCCCACAGTCGAGCCGCCCATTGGCCGCCTCTACTGACATGAACAGAAGATGCCCATAGACCGAGACGTCTCCCTGGCCGCCCGGGCAGACCACCGACGTGATCAGCTTGATCTTCGCCGGGTTGGAGATGTCATAGAAGTTGATGCCGCTGTAGTTCCCTACAAAGAGAGTTGTGCCATGGAATGCCAGGTCGGAGTTGGTGCCTCCATAGTTCGCGCGAGGACCAGCCTGCGGCCCGCGCGGCGGAGGTGTACCAGCTGGTGGCGGCGGAGGTGCAGGAAGAGCATCGAAGACAGCGATCGACGCAAGGTCCGGAGCGAAACCCGCCGGCTTCGGCAGAGAGATCAGCCTCTCCATCCCGAACGATGCTTCGCCCGCGTCGTACAGACCGGCCTTCAACCCAACACGCGGGTCATCCGCACCCGCACGTGGATTGGTGTAGACCGAGTTGTTCTGCCCCAGGCAAATCGTCGCGAAAGAGACAGAGAGTGCGGTCGCGATGGTCACGGCCCTGCCTGAAAACCTTGAAGTCATTTCAGCGATCATTGTTTCTCCTTGAGCAAGTGCCGCATGATATCAATCTCCGCCTGCTGCGTGTTATCGACGTCACTCGCAAAATCAAATAACTGAGGATCCTGCCCCGCACCCTGCGAACGGAACAGATCTTTCACCATCGTCAGCGCGCCGGTGTGATGTTGAATCATCCCGGTCAAAAACAGGTGGTCGAACTGTGGCCCCGTCGCCGCCGCCAGCGCCTTCATCTGCTCCGGAGTCAGCATCCCGGGCATCATCGGCATCGAGCCCATGTTCATGTGGTCCATATGATCGTGATCCATTCCACCCATATCCATGCCCGCCATATCCATTGAGCCGTGCTCGGAGATCGATTCGCCGCGGTCCGTCAGCCACTGCCTCATGAACCTCATCTCATCGGTCTGCGAGATGCTGATGCGCTTGCCCAACGCCTGGATCGCCGGATCCTGACTCCGTGTCTTCAACAACTCCGTCATCTCAACTGCCTGCGAGTGATGCATAATCATGCCCTGCATGAACTTCACATCATCGGTTGAAGGTTTTCGCGGCGGTGCGGCGGCAGTCTCCGCCGTCAGAGTCTTATTGCTGTGCCCCGGCGCTCCCGGCTGCACAATCGACACTCCATCGGACGCAGGTTTCGTCTGCTGGCACGAGCCTGTTACAGAAGTCAGCGAAACCAGTGCGGCGGTAAGAAGCAGAAGGCTGCGCGACATAATATTTCTCTCCTCCAACGCATCACTTCAGCATTTAGTCGGGGCGAGGGATTTCGACCCTCGGCACCGGCTTTCACGTTGAGTGCTTCGTGAGAGTTGTTGCAGTATGGACTTGATACGAGCAGCTTACAGTTAAGTTTCGCCCCTCCGCGATCTTAAAATCGCAAGCTTGATTTCAGGCCGACACCACACCTATCGCGCCACTGGCCAGCTTCGCAGCCTTCACACGTTCGGCAACCTGCTGAACTGCCCGGAGCGCACTCAACGCCGCGCCCTCCTGCCAGGCAACGATATGGCTGACATGGTCACCCGCAAAGACAATCGGGCCATCGGGCTCAATCAGAGTCTCGTAGCCGGGATTGGAGAGCGTCCGCGCGGCCGAAGCCGATTGTGCCTGTCCCGTCTGCGGCGTCAAGCGCACACCCTGGGACCTTTGCTGTCCCGGTCCATAGCTTCGAATCCACGACCCTTCGTTGTACTGGATCTTGCCCCAGCTCACATACATCGGTTTTTCGAGTTCCTTGCCATGCCCCGGATGCAGCCGTTCAATCGACTTGCGGCTCTCCGCCAGCTTCTCCTCCATCGTCAGCTTCCCGAAGGGTGAGTTCGACTCATCCGTGTATCCACTTACCAGCACGCCCCGTTCGCTGAACATCCCTGCGGAAGGAAACCAGATCGGGCTGCACCCTGCCGTCACAAACTCAAGCCCGCCGTAGATGTTGTAATCCTGCTCCCAGAAGCGTCTGCTCTCCCACGCGATCTTGTACGCGCTTGCGTAAGTACACTCGTCGACCACCTTCTTGTAAGGATTGCTGAAGTCGTTTGGCGTGGTCCGAAGCAGAGTCAGCGGCATCGTACAGATGCAGTAGTCCGCTTCGATCGTCTTCGCCACCCCCTTCTCCTTATAGCCGACCGTGACACCCTTCGAAGTCTTACGAATCTCAGTCACCGGCGAGCTGTACTTCACAATACCGCCCAGCGATTTTGCAAACGCATACGGAATCCGGTCCATGCCTCCCACCGGCTGGAACATTGTCGCCTGCATATCGAACTGCTCGTCAAAGAGCATGCCTTGCCAGAAATTCTCATCCAGTAACGTATGCATGTCGATCGGCTGACTCAACAAGCCAACGTCATCGCCTGCGCCTGCGGTCTTGGCGTAGCCCGCACGGTCGCAGCCGTTGTACTTCCCTGCCTCATCGAGCGATCCATACGTCCGCAGAAAGCTCAACATACGGTCGCGATCCTCTTTCGAGAGCTCCTGATCGAGCGCTCCCTGGTTGATGCTTTTGGCCAGCAGCTCGCTTACATGTCCGCGAGTGTCGTTGACCACCTGGCGCATCACCGCCGGCTTGCCTCCGTTGACGTTGTCGTTTTGCAGGAAAGCCGAGCGGCTCATGTTCACTTCAACCTGCATCTCCACGCCGAGCTTCCTGCAGTATCCGAGGATCGTCTTGTGAATCGACGGCAGACGCGCCGGACCGAAGTTCTGGTAGTGACTCTGATCCCAGGTACAGGACTGCGTCGTGCCATCCAGAAAGTTGACCTTGTCTCCACCTCGCACGGTCCAGTTCCGTCCACCCGGTCTCTCGCGCGCCTCAAGAACCGTGCACTCATACCCGAGAGAACGCAGTTCGTACGCAGCCACCAGTCCGGCGATGCCCCCTCCGAGAACCACAACCCTCGTTCCCTTGCCTGAATCCGCGGCAGCACGCACAAACTCCGGTGTCGATCCGCTCGCTTCCAGAAGCCCAAGCCCTTGCATGGTCAGGAACGCAGCGCTATAGCCGCCGGCCTGTCCAACACGTGTTAAAAAATCACGTCTTGTAATCCCCATGAATTTCCATCTCCGTCTCGAAGCGTTTGATGTAGCTCTGAAACTTGCGGCAGGAATCTCCCGTCGCAAAAATCCGGTTCGCCTCACTCGTTACCAGTTGCAGGCGGAGCAAGCGGTAAAGGAGTATCGAGCCGAGGCAGCATCGATGGCCGCGTCGCTGTGTTGTAGACGAACCACGCCTCAATCGCCGCCCCCTGCATGACATCGCCAACCTGCACTCTGTCATAAAGGTCCATATTGGAGTGGTGTGTCCGGCTGCCGTATTCAAGCGGGTCCTGCATGAAGCCAAACCCATCAAGCCCAATCCACGAAAAGCTTGTGGAGTCGGTGCCGCCGGGCTCGCGGGTTGGAGCAGACGTGGCTCCTGCAACGGTCTGGAACTCGAGGTCGCGAATCGGAGCAGCCCACTGTTTGAAGATCGAGGCAATCTCGTCGTTGCCATCCGCGGAGATGCCGCGGAAGCGTCCGCTGCCCGAGTCGTCGTTATAGTAGGCGTCGAGCTTCGCATACTCAGGAGTCTGCTTCATCGTGTCGCGCGGCGCGAAGTGCTGCTGAACATAAAACTTCGACCCGAGCAATCCCTCTTCCTCTCCACCCCACAGCGCAATGCGAACCGTGCGAGCCATCGGCCGGTGCAGTTGAGTAAGAATGCGAATCGCTTCAATCGCAACCGACGAGCCGGTGCCATTGTCGGTAGCTCCAGTACCGCCCTGCCACGAGTCGAGATGCCCCCCGAGCATCACAACTTCATCCTTCTTGGCAGTTCCGGGAATCTCGCCGACGACGTTGAAGCCCATCTGGTCGTTCTTGTAGATCTCGGTCTGAATATCGAAGGTTAGCTTAGGAGCCATTCCGTGTTGAATCAGCCGCGCGATCCGGTTGTAGTGTTCAGGAGTGATAGCCACCATTGGTGGAGGCGTAGGGTCAGCCGGATTCTGAGAGCCGCCAAACGTAGCGAAGACAGTTCCGCCATCGCCGTTCGTCCCGTAGTTGATAGCCACAAGAACGCCTTCCTCAGAGAGAAACTTGCTGGTGTCATTGCGCAGACGAAGCGCAGCCCCGGGAGCGGGAGGAGGCGCTACCGGCCCAGCAGCAACCGGACGGCCGCCACCAAAACCAGCACCAAGGCGCGAAGGATCTGGGACGACAGTGCGCGCTGCAATCTCTTCATCGGTAAGTCGGCGGGCCTCAACTTCGGTGTGCATCAGAACCACCTTAGGGTCGGCGATGAGCACAATCTTCCCCTTGAGTTTGCCCCTGTACTTTGCAAAGTCCTCCTGCGAATGAATCGGAGCAAGCACCGCTTCAGCCGTTACCGGACCATCCGTACCCGGAGTCCACGCCAGAGGAAATCCAATCAGCGGAGCGTAATTCGGCTCCACGAGGGCTCCGTAAAACTTCTTATACTGCCAGGAATTTCCGAACGGACCCCACGGTTCAAGGTGGACATTCTGCAGCCCGTAAGATTGAAGCCGCTTCACAATCCACTCGGCCGCAGCATGATGATTCGGCGAACTGGTAATGCGCGGCCCATAGACATCCGAGATATAGAACAGGTGGTCCATCACCTGCGAGTGCTGAAAAGCTTGGCTCTTGATCTCGTGGAGTACAGTGAGGTCGATCTTTTCTGACCCCTCCTGCGCCGTCATTGGCATGACAGCAAGCAGGAGGGTCACTACGGTCGGGCACTTCAGCAATCTCATTCGAGTTTCGTTCCTTTGCAAACTTAACCTTCTTTAGAAGGTGGCCTTCATTGCAAATTGTATGTTGAACGGCTCGCCGTAACCGATACCGGGAGCGGACGCGCCGTTACGTGTGTTGGTGATGAGCCCAAAGGTGCTGCTGGTTATGTTCGAGACACTCGGGTTAGCAAAGTTATTGAAGTTGAAGATATTGAATATCTCAACCCGGAACTCCGACATCACCTTCTCGGTAATCGGCGTGTGCTTGAACAGCGAGAAGTCGATCGTCCTGAAGTTCGGTCCATAAAAAGCATCGCGTCGCTCGTTGCCGTAGGTTCCAACAGACGGAGTCGTGAAAGCTCCAGCCGAGTTCGTCATCCAGCTATACTGACGGCCGTTCGCCGTGCTCGAAGAAAGCTTCCCTCCCGTGTAAGGATTGATGCCCGCAACAACATTCGGCCGGTCATGAAGCTGGCTCGTCTTGCTCACGTCCGTCGTGATACCAGGACTAATCGGAATACCGGTCGAGTAGGTGTAAATCGCATTGAGTTGGAAGCCCTTGGTCAGCCGTGGCATTGCATGAAAGAGCTGCGGCACGGTGTAGTAGACGAACCCATTCAGCAGATGGCGATTGTCGAAGGTGCTCGGCCCATAGTCCTGGTGCAGGTTGTAGCTGTTCATAGGCGTAGTGGACGAGGAAACGTCATCCATCGACCTGCCCCACGTGTAATTCAGCGTCGTCTGCACTCCATGCCACGCAGCCTGTTTGATCGTAGCCTGCAGCGAACTGTAATTCGAAGAAGCCTTGAAGTTCAGCTGGTTGATGCCGAGCAGCGGCTGGCCGCTGAAGGTTGGATTCTGGTTGGGGTAGACCGTCTGTGTATAGGGCCGCACACTGGGTGTGGCCGTCCCGTTAGCAAGAGGCTGGTTGATGTCATAGAGAACCGAGAGGCGCCTGCCCTCACTACCAACATAGCCCACGGTAAAAAGCGTGTTCTTTGAGAGTTGCTGTTCAATGCCAAGGCTGAAGACCTCCGCGTATGGCATCTTGAAGTCCTGGTTCACACCGAACGCGCCAACCTGTGGAGCGTTTGCGCCGACAAAAGGATTCACACCAACCTGCCACTGAACATTCTTCTGCACGAAGATAGCAGCCGCGTCTGTCCCGGCAGGATTGTTCTGCGCATAGTTAGCGCCGCCGTTTGTCGTAGTTCCGGTAACCCAGTTGCTCATCGCGGGGAAGTCGTAAAAGATACCGAAGGAACCACGAATCACCGTGTTGTTATTCTCCAGCGGCGAGTAAGCAAACCCGAGGCGCGGTGCAACCGCGCCGTAGTAGTTGTTGTAAAGTCCAAGCTTGAACCCGGGAGTTGCGCCGGGAACAAAGCTGTATACGTCGTTTTTCGCAGCCTGGATCGCCCCAGGAATCGTATAGCGAATGCCGTAATTGATATCCAGCTTCTTCGTCACCTGAAAATTGTCCTGCACCCAGGCATCTTCAGTATCCAGCGTCCATACGCGCTGAGCATTACCCTGAAGAAGCTTCGCGCCCGAGGAGTTAGTAGGCATGCCGCTCAGATAATCCGCGAGTGCCAGAATATTAGTATTGCACGCTCCCGTGCTGGTGACCTGAGGTACAGGAAGCCCGGCGCAGTTCGCCTTGTCCGTCGCATTGTTTGCGGACCATGGTCCGCGCGTTCCATCAAAAGTGAACGTGCCGCGCGCGCTCGAAAAATAAAGCTGATTCACATTTGAGTGCCTGTACTCGCCGCCGATCTTTAGTGCGTGACGACCCAGGGTCCAGTGCAGCGAATCTGTAATGTGTCCTGTAACGTCGGTGCGTCCCGCGGGCTGCGTAGCGCCCGTCTGGTCAAACACAGTGGAAGTAAAGATGATGCTCGGAGCGCCGGCCGCGATAATGCCTCCCGCCGGAAGACCAAGATTCAAGCCCGCATTTGCCTGTGGATTGAAACTCTGGTTAGCGTCATTGAACGTCTGTAGAAAGTAGTTCGTTGCCAGCGTAACCTGGTTGAGAAGATGACTGTTGAAGATATAGCTATGCACCACTGAGAAGTTGTGAATGTGCATCGGAGCAGTCTGAAAGTAATCCGCATAATCCGAAGCAGTCGGAGCGGTTTGTTTTCCAGTCGTTCCCAGATACCGAGTGGACAGGGTCTGCTTCTGGCTGAAAGTATGGTCGAGTTTTATGATGCCGTTAAAGCTGTTGTAGTTCGAAGTTCCCTGAGCGAAGTAGTTGCTCGTGCTCGCCGGACCAGACTTGGAATTCGCAGGATAGAGAGTATTGTAGAGATTCGTGCTGAGTTGGTTAGGCTTAAGTCCGTATTTATTGAGAAACGCAGTCGCATCGCTGATCCACGCATCGGAAAGTACGGTATCGGTAAGTGCGACATTAGCCTTTGCCACCTGAATCTCGCCAGCGAGAAACAGGAAAGTATGGTCTTTCCAGATTGGGCCACCCAGCGTAAATCCACCCTGATGGTTGCGGATCAGCGTCTTGCGACTGCCAACCGGCGCAACCGGAGAGAGCGCCGCGAAAAATTCGTTGCGATCGAAGTAAAACACGTCGCCATGAATGTGATTTGTTCCGGACCGCAGCACCATGTTGGAGTTAGCACCTGCATTGCGGCCCTGGTCAGCTTCACCACCGGACTGCATGGAGAACTGATCGATCGCCTCAATTGGAATCAGGCCACCTGCAACACTCGCGATACCACCCTGATTGGAAGCCACAATGCCAAGCCACGGATCGACGTTGTCGGCTCCGTCTACCTGAAAATTGATACTGGCAGTCCGCGAGCCGTTCACCGAGTTCGTAAGTGCACTGGCCCCAGGTGCAAAGTGAGTCATCTGGGTAAAGTTGCGCCCATTCATCGGCATCTCCTGCACAGACTTCGAATCGATAACGGCAACTAACGCGCTTGAAGTAACGTCGGTCTGAATCGCGTCCGCATGAACATCGATGAAAGTACTTTCGGCTCCGACACTGAGTTCGACCTTAAGGTTCTGAACTTTGGAAACTTCCACATTAATATTGTCGATCTTCTTGGTCTGGAATCCGCTTGTGCTCACCGTTAGTTGGTAGATACCTACGGTAAGTTCAGGAAAGATAAATTCGCCTTCTTTGCTGGATTTCGCATTCAGCGTCTGGCCGGTGGCGGGGTTGGTCAGTTGCACAGAAGCATCTGAAATAACCGCTCCCTGGCTATCTAAAACTACGCCGGAGACCGTGCCGCGAAACGTCTGTGCATGGCCGGACACGGTTACAAGGAAGGCGAAAAGCATCGACAAGTATCTTTTCCAAAGATGGGGCATCTTAGACTCCTGACTGTGAGTAACTGGCGGAAGGTATTTTGGGCGCAACTGTCCGTGACCCAAAAATTCTGGGTTTTTTTTATATAGGTAAATCGACTTCAACAATGGTTGGCGACAGTCGAAAACTAAAAATGAGAAATGATTCCTGAACTCTATTCTGAACGGGCGGGCCGGTCAACATAAATTAGTACTTTCAAAGGCAGACATAAAAAGATTTCCTGGAAACCCAGTAGTTCTACTTAGAGCCAGCTAAGTGGATACATGGAGTTATCTTTAATGTCTGTCTGAAAAGACCATCGACGTGCATGAATGCGGATGGGAATCGGCTGAGTTTGACGAAAGAAATTACTTCTTTCTCTCATCAATTTAGTAGTAGAGCTTCGCAAGGCTATAGTTGGATCGATTCGCACATGTGGTTTTCAACCGGCCGAGTGCATCGACGATTGAGCGCAAATCGAAAAATTAGATTTCTGCTCTGTTTCCATTCGGAACGAGTCTGGCTTCGTGCTACGGTTGCGGCGAGGTGTGTCCGATGAATTTATCAGCCCATTGGATGAAATACTTCATGTTCGGCGCGTCGGTGTGGCCACCGTCATGCTGACGCCATGCAAGCTGGCCGGCCAGATGGCCTTCATTCACAGGAGGCATCTTCGCCGTGTGATAATCCCCCTCCACATCGAGCCCTTTGACGCCAAGCAGCGTAAACACGCGGCTCGCGTCCACAGTCGCCATGAAGCTTCCCTCATGATCGAGCCAGTGAGCGTCACCTTTTTCGGGAATTCCATAGCTGATGAATGTCAGGCGAGGCGCGCAGAGTGCGATTAATTCGTTGGAGTCGACGGGAATATCTCCGGGCGTCTTGCTGCCAAACGTCGCCTCGGATGCACCGTATTTCAGGAAGTTTCCAGCCATCCAGTAGTACTCTCCGCCGGTAAGGCTTTCGACTGCCTCTCCATAGTTGCGGCGCAATGCTGTGGCGCCGCCTTTGCCTGACGAGCCGACGAGAACCATCGCGAAACGCTGATCGAAGGCCATGGTGACCAGCGCAGCTTTGCCATATCGCGAGACGCCTTCGATGCCAACATGCCTCGCGTCGACCGAGGAGTCGGTTTCCAGGTAGTCCAGAGCTCGGCCCGCCCCCCAACCCCAGGCTCGCAACGCACCCCAGTCTTCGGGTTTGCGCGGCTGGCCTTTGTTGACCAGGCCAATGACGCCGCGAGTAATTCCAGTGCCGTCGTCAGCCTGTACGCTGGCGGGATCGAGGAGCGCGAATCCCCAGCCCGCTGCGATCAGCTGCCAGGTGTTGGGCGGGTCGCCGTCCGCATTCAGTTGCGGAGGCTGGAACGGCGTGGGTCTGACCGGCTGCCATGCCGGGTGACTTGCCAGCACATCTTTCAGAGATGGATCCTGTTGTACGAGAAGCGCCTTCCATGCCGCATTGATGCGGTCCAGATCTCCGCCCGCAGGTTCATTGGGAGCCGGAAATCCTGCACGGCCAAACATGATGAGGACCGGAACCGGTCCCGCGGCGTTTGCCGGTGTGACCAGCGTCATATGAATTTTGACGCTGATGACAGGATAGGACGAGTTGTCTACTTGCCCGATGAGATCCTTGGCGATGACACGATTGAATCCGATCATCTCGTGGTCGACGGCGGTAACACTCCACGTCACCTTCGGGACATCTTTGGGAATGCGGCCGTAGACATACTTCTCGTACATCTCGACGATCTCAGGACGGCGCTTCTCCCGCCACATCTGCGGAGTGGTGACTTTCTGGCCGTCGTTCAATGTGAGCGGGTCCGGAAGATTGGGATAGGGATTTGCCTTCGACTCATCGTAGTTGGCGTGATTAGGAGCCTTTTCATTGCCGCTCGGCCCCGGACGCAGCGCCTTGATGCCGAGCTGATCCATCATGTTCTGGTGGTCCTGATCGGCAGTGAAGGTGACCGGCGACGGCAGAACGGCACTCGAAGTGGAGCTCTGAGGGAAGGCGGCTTGCTGGCCGGCAATCGCAAACCCTAGACAGAGAAAACCGAGATGACATCTGGAAGAAAAGCGCACGTGCATTCCTCGATCCGATATGTTCTGCGATAATTCCGGGACCATACTAAATCCTGAGTGGGAATTCTTGTCAGGCGGTCCGCCTGCGAGTGCGGTGATCAAACCTGCATGGTTGCAGTTGCTGCCACAGAAGTGGAGGTTGTGCGGCGCGCTTTCCGCTCAAATACGAGCGCAGCTGCACCGCGGAGTCGGGCGATTTCGCCTTCATGGGTCGGCCGGACCAGAGGAGGACTGCCGGCCAAGGTGAGGTCCGCCACCTCCTTCTCGATTACCGGCCCAAAACGATGCCATGCCGCGGTAAGGTCGCCCGCGATCAGAATCGTGCGAGGAGAGACGCTGGCGATGATGGTTCGCAATCCGCGACCAATCCACATGGCCTGCATCGAGAGAGCCTGCGCAGCATCGGAATCACCGTCATCTGCCTGAGTGAGCAGCTCCTGAAAGGTAAGGATTGGCCCCTCCGGGCTCAGCTCCCGGTAATAACGCAGTGCGGCCTGGGAGGAACTGAAAACCTCCCAGCATCCGTTCTTTCCGCATCCGCAAGGCGGGCCATTGGGGTCGACGAGTATGTGGCCGTACTCACCCGCCATTCCGTTGTATCCGGAGATCAGCTGCCCATTGGCAAGAACACAGGTTCCTACACCTTCTGCAACCGCGACCAGCACCGCGTCTCGAACTCCATCCATGCGCGCGAAGGTGAGTTCCGCAAGCAGACACGCGGTTGCATCGTTCTCCAACATCACGGGCAGGCCCATCTCGGTCTCGACCATCTTCTTGATATCGAACTCCGGCCATTTCAGGTTCGGAGCAAAGATTGAGCCGCTGGGTTGTGGGATCGATTCTTCCGGGCAGACTGATGCCGATTCCCTCAATGGATTTGTGCGGGGCTGTGGGACGAATCTCCCGCATGCAATCCATGATCATCCTCATCGATGCCACCGGATCGGACGTGATCGACACCGGCCAGCGTTGCAGTCGTCCGCTCATGTCCACCAGGGCGACGCTGGCTTGTCTGGGATGAATGTCGACCGCGATCGCCAGAATATCTTCATTTAATCCCACCAGCGTTGGTCTGCGTCCTCGGGGTAGCGAACCCACTGCGCCTTCGCGCACCCAGTTCTCACCGATGAGCTGCTCCACGATCTGTGAGATGGTGCTTCTCCCGAGTCCCGAACGCCTCGCCAGGTCGGCGCGCGAGATGGGCTGGCTGGCTCGAATTAATTCAAGAACGATATCCCGATTGATGATCCGCGCAGTCTCACTCGAGGCGAGCTGCATTTCAGCGAGATCGATGCGTTTTAAGCTATGCCTGTCATGCCGCAATGATTGCAACCTCTATTGTTAGGAATGCGATAAACGCTTCAAACTGAGATAACGACCGCGGTAGTTGCCGGAAATAACGAAGCATACCATCAGGAGCGGATATTCACGAAAAAGATAAAAATTTCCCCCCACAAATAGTTTCTATAGGAAATGAAATACCGAGGCAAGACTTTTTTTCCGAGTCAGGGACTTGACGATCTCAGCCTTGGGACAACCCGGGATAAGCCCAGGAGGCGGCAGGACTCAAGTCAGATTCCCACAGCCGTCGAATGGCTAACCGTTAGTCAGCCCTCGGTTTTCGCTGCGGAATACCTCGAAAATCCGGCGTTTTCCAATAAAATTAATTTTTCTTCTTGACAGCACTAAAAATGTTCGCCTATAGTTTCGGTCGCTAACAAAATCGAGAGCCTTGGACGAATAAAAGGGCACACAGGTTTCTTCACGGCAGCTCGTATGTCGGCGTAAATCTTTGGGAGGCAAACAATGAACAGTACGAATAGCGTTCTCACCAGGCGAGGACTAAAGCGAGACCTGCGACAACTCTGTGGAAGAACCCGGTGGATTCTTCCTCTCATCGGAGTCGCATTATTGCTTTTGTCAGCATCCTTCACCCACGCGCAAACTACGGCCCAATTGACAGGGACCGTGCAGGATCCTTCTGGTGCAATGGTTCCGGGGGCAGAAATAACCCTGACCGACCAGTCAACCGGTCTCTTACGCGTCGTACAAACGAATCGTCAGGGATTGTATGCCTTCCCCTCACTGGTGCCCGGCACTTACTCGGTGAAGGTCGCCGCGAAGAGTTTCCAGCCCAAGGAAATAACTGGAATTTCCCTGCATGCCGGAGATGTGCTCTCCGTGCCGGCAGTAACACTGGTAGTTGGCTCTGAGACGGCGACGGTCACAGTCGAAGCCAGCGCCGAGATGATTCCCACGGAAAACGGGGCGCGTATCAATGTGCTGTCTTCCAAAGACATCGAGAATCTTGCTCTCGTGGGTCGTGACACTACAGAGCTACTGAAAGTGCTTCCGGGCGCGACAACGATGTCCGCCGGGCTGACCAATAATTCTCCGGCGTACAGCGATCTCAACACGGGCGTACAGCAGAGTGCGATCGGCAATGGGATCAACATTAATGGCGCGGTCAATCGCGGCGGAACGGCATTGCTCTCCGACGGAGCCAACGTCATCGATCCGGGCAATATGGCGTCGTCGGTCTCGATCATCAACCCGGAGATGACCGCCGAGGTCAGCGTGCAGGCGTCGAACTTCGGTGCGGACACTCCGTTTGGTCCGGTCGTTGTGAGCACCATCAGTAAATCGGGGGGCGATAGGTATCATGGTGAAGCCTACTTCGTCGCGCGAAACAGCGTCCTGAACGCGAACGACTGGCAGCACAACCACGCGGGAGTCCCCCAGGGAGCCCAGTCCTATTACTATCCTGGAGGTAACTTCGGCGGTCCGGTGCCGCATACCAACACGAAACTCTTCTTCTGGGGCGGCTACGAACGGTGGCTGCAAAACCAGGGTAATGCGAATGTGCTGTCGGCCTTTATACCCACGCCGGAGATGATGGCCGGTAATTTCACCACCGATAATGCAGATAACAACAAAGTTTGCCCCAACGGGTTTTATGGTGCGCCAGCGTCAAGCTACCCGCAGGGTGGGTGGTGCAACGATCTTTCCGGCACAAACTTCCCGGACGGCAGCAGCATTCCTAGCGAAACCAGCGCCCAGTCCACCATTCCGAACGCTGGCAACAGGATTCCCGCGCAATTCATCGATCCCGGCGCCCAGGCACTTGCCAAAATCTGGCCCAAGGCCAACGCCGACCCGGCGACCTCAATCGGTCACGTCAACTACTATCAGCCCATTCCGAATATCAATAACGGCTGGATCTACCGCTTCCGCGTCGACTATCAATTGGGACCCAATACCAAGATATACGGGTCTTACCAGCAGGCATGGGACCAGCAACTGGCGCAGGGCAATGGTGCTCACCTTTATTGGACGCCGGGCAATGCCATCCCCTACCCAGGAGGCGGTGAGTCCGAGGCCTTCCGCGGTAAATCGCTGGCAGGCCACTTCGTCCACAACTTCGGTGCCACAAGCACCAACGACTTCATGGCGGCATGGACCTTCGGCGACTTCCCATTTGTTCAGCCGGACCCACAGGCGGCCTACCGGAGCACGTTGGGCTATAACTACGGCAAGGTCTTTCAAACCGCCTCTCTGAACATCCCTGCCTACGGCGGCGCGAGCTATGCCAACCCGGATTTCTCCCAAGCCTCTATCTTTGACAACCCTCCGGGTAAGTATGCGGTCAGAAAGGAAGCTCCCCCAATTCAGTGACACGTTTACCAAGGTCTGGGGCGCTCACACGGTGAAGATGGGTGCATACACGCAGAACACCGATAACTACCAGAGCACTTTCAGCACCTTTCAGGATGGAAACCTCAGTATTGCCGGGGGTTCGAATGTGAATCTTTTCACCGGAAACCAGTTGGGCTCGGGTAATCGCGTGGCCAACTTCACGATGGGTATCTTGTCCGGCTATAGCGAAAATAACTCTTCTCCCATTGCCGATACTGCTTACCAGGCCACAGCGTTTTTTGTTGCCGACAACTGGAGAGCAAGCAAGCGTTTGACCTTGGAGCTTGGCGCGCGCTTCGAGCATATCGGCCACTGGTATGACCGTCAACACATCGGTATGGCAGTCTTCTATCCGGATCGCGTCCTGTCTGACTTCAACTCTGGCAAGTACGCTCCGGGATATTACTGGCACGCCATCGATGCCGGCGTCCCTCTGAGCGGTCAGCCAAACCGTTTTGCCTATGTTGATCCACGGCTGGGCCTTTCCTACGATCTATTCGGGACAGGCAACACCATGGTTCGAGGCGGGTGGGGCGCTTACCGCTTCGTCACCCAGGTCAATGACGTCTCGGCACCGCTGGTAACCGCGCAGCACGTTCTCGGTTACAACTTGCCGGGCGGCAGGACGGTGATGCTATCGCAACTCGGCAAATTGGCGTATGTCCCCTGTACGTCAAAGTGCGTGAACGGAGGACAGGCGGGCTTCGATCCGGGCGATTACGGCCAGCCGCTCACCTATGCCTACAACTTCACGATCGACCAAAGGATAAAGTGGAATTCGATACTTGATGTCGCCTACGTCGGAAGCCAGACCAGCCAGCTCTCCGACGACAGCGAAGGCATCGAAGGCAGCAACTTTGCCGCACTCGCCGATCAGAACAAAACCCCGATCGGATCCTTCTTCAAACCAGACCCAGTCACTGGTGTAACCTCCACCAACCCGGAAAACCTGGGAAACAATCCTAACGGATCCGGAACCACCGCGACTGGAAACGTAGCGGCAGACTATCACCCCTACGGCTACGCCTACGGTACTGCGGCAGCTGCCATGATTCAAAGCACCGCTTACACCAACTACAACGCACTGCAGGTGGCATGGATCAAGACAACCGGCAAGCTCGGCTTCAACATCAACGGCACCTGGTCGAAGACGCTGGGAACCGCTCTGCAGACAAATCCGTTTGATGTCCACCTGAACTATGGCCCAACCTCTACGGACCGGCCGTTTGTCTTCAACTCCAGCTACTACTACAACACTGGGAAGCTCCATACGTCCCAGGCGTTTACCAATCAACTGTTGGGAGGATGGACCATCTCCGGAATCTCAACGTGGCAGTCTGGCGGTTACATTCCCGCTGCTCTGGGGAATGGCGTGCCAAACTTCAGTCTGGGGATTTCTTATACCGGTCTGCCTGCAACTGCCAAGGCCCAGGGCATCGGCAGCGGTATCGGGAGTGCTACTTACTTTGGCACGGATGCTGCTGTTCCGATTCTGCCTGTCTTAACTTGCAACCCAACCTCTGGCCTCGTCCACTATCAGCGCGTCAATGGGAACTGCTTCAACGCGCCGGCAATCGGTACGCAGGGCGGTCAAAACTATCCCTATATGAGCGCTGGAGCCTACTTCGATAACGATCTGGCGGTCTACCGGGCCTTCCGTGTTCCTGGTCATGAGGGACAGCAAGTCCAGTTCCGGGCCAGCGCCTTCAATTGGCTGAATCACCCGATACCGGGTTTCAGCGGAGCGGGAGGTGGTAGCCCGCTTGGGATAGCTTATACAGCGGACTATACAACGAAAGCCATCGCGAAAAACTACAACACCAACACCTTCGGCATAATGGACAGCAAGACGGGAGCTCCCTTCCAGCGCATTATCACCCTGAGCGTGAAGTACTTCTTCTAGCACCCCTCCAGTGCGGACGGAAGGCGAACGATTTATTCGCCTTCCGTTTTTTTTAAGTTGACAGTAAGTAAGCGGACGGCACCTGCTGTGGCTCTTTGCGAAGAAACTGGGGACAAGGGAGCCCGCTCCAGCGGATCGTTGCGACAAAACACAACGACGCGCAGAACCTGCAACCGCCATCCGCAAGCTCATTACGTCTGATACCCAAACAAGACGCTAAACTAGAGCCATGCCCTACGCCGCAGAGAGACTCTCCGCCAAAGACCGCCTCGCAGTAGCTCTCGACTTTCCCGACACCACGCACGCCATCGCTCTCGTCGACCGCCTCGGCTCCACCTGCAGTTGGTACAAGGTTGGCATGGAGCTCTACTATGCGGCGGGAGACGCCATCGTCCATCGGCTCCGTGACCGCGGCTTCAACGTCTTCCTCGATCTCAAGCTCCACGACATCCCTAACACCGTCGCCGCAGCGGTTCGTACCGTCTCGCAGACCGGCGCTTCGCTCCTCACTATTCACGCCACTGGGGGAGCCGCAATGATGTCCGCAGCAGCAGTCGCCGCAGCGTCACCCGGCGCGCCTCGCCTCCTCGCTGTCACTGTTCTCACCAGCATGGACGCAAACGAGCTCAGCGGCATCGGCATCACCGTTTCACCAGCGGACCAGGTCCTTCGCCTCGCAAAACTCGCGCAGAACGCCGGGATCAGCGGCTTCGTCTGCTCCTCCGAAGAGGTCGCAATGCTGCGCAAAAAAACGGGCCCCGATTCCCTGCTTGTCGTACCCGGCATCCGCCTGGCCGGAGACGAGACCAGCGGCCCTCCCGGACATGCCGCTTCCGGGGACGATCAGAGGCGCATCGCCACTCCCGGCAAAGCCATGGCCGACGGCGCTTCCCTGCTCGTCGTAGGCCGCCCCATCACACGCGCCGCCGATCCTGTAGCCGCCGCTCAGAACATCCTCCAAGAGATCGAGGAAGCCCAGTCCGCTCTCAGCAGGAAAAACCCGTAGGCCGAAAAATAAATCTGAAAATAGAGGAAAAATTTCGACGGCGAAAAAGATGCACTTAACAGCCGCGTAAGAACCGCTTAAATGCACTTAACACCGTGTAAAAAACCGCGCTTTTACCATGTTGAAAATCGTCAGAACCCCCGTAAAAACGCTATTCTCACCGTGAAAAATTAAAAACAACTAAAGCTGTGTCGCCACGCCCCCCGCTGCGGCCCCATGGGTTATATCCATATCGCTCAAACGGAGCGTCAGAGACTTAGCCGACCCGCCACCGCGCTGAAACTCGCTCAAATCCAGCTCAGTTATCTCGAAACCACGCTCCCTCAACCGTTTAGCCAGGTTCGAATCAACCTTGCCCATCACGATTTCGCGCCCGGCATTGATGACATTGCAGCCAAACTGCGTCGCCTCGAACTCACTGACAGCAATACGTTTGTCCGAACCATACGCCGATTCAATCTTCGCCAGCGAAGGGCCGTCGAATGCATCCGGGAAATACAACAGGTGCCCGCCGCTAAGTGGCGCAAAACAAAGATCAAGATGAAAAAACCGCGGATCAACGAGATGCAGCGAAGTCACGCTCGTATGCCATGCATTGGCCACATGACGATGGCTGATCCTGCACGTCCTGACACCATGCGCTGCCCAAAGATGCGAGCCGTCCGCATCAAAGAGCGCATCCCCTTCTCCTTCAAACGAAGTCTCGCGCGGAGTCCCCCAGACCAGAAACCCCATATCCTCAAGCCACTGAGTGACATGGCGCTCCTCGCTCTGCCGTTGCGGATGGGCAAAACTGGAAACCGCCGCAACCCCGTGCTGCACCACCGCAGCGTGGGCAACAAACACCATGTCCGGTGCACCTTCCCGCGCATGCAGCATCCGCACATCCGCAAACCGCTGCAGTTCCTGATACAGGCTCTTCCACTGCATAAAGGCAGTGTCGCGCGAAGGCTGATGAACATTGCCCGCCATCCACGGATTGATGACGTAATCGACGTCATACCACTCCGGCGGACACATTAGGTAGGTGGGGCGGTTGAAATGAGGCAGTGAGGCCAAGCCTGAAGCAGAGGACAACGCAGACAACGTGGTAGTCATAAAAACTCGGATCCTACTTTCCAGCGTTGAGTCTGCCCGTCTCCACCAACGCTCGTCAAGTGCCTCCCGGTAAATTGTTAGTACAACTTTGGTGCATGGTGGGACCACGAGATTTGCCGCTCAATTCCGCGGGAACGAAAAAAGAGCCCGGAAAAGGGCTCTTCTCTCGAATCAAACTGAACTGGAAACTGATTAGAGTTTTTCGAAAAAGTCGCACGCTGAGCAGGAAATATACACTCCGCCGGGAGTGCCGCGCTCGCGGTCTTTCACACGCTTGACGATGCGAGTTGGTTTGGAGCACTTCGGACAATCTGTGCTCTTGTGGGTATCCATAACTTTCTTACGGTCGCCGGTCTTGGCAATCTTCGCCATAATGCTTACTCTCCCTGTGACAAATGTTGCGGCTCACGCGCTGAATGTCCCGATCGGCGCCCACGCGGGCGAACAGATCGAGTCATCCTGACTTCCCATATAGATTGGCCGGGAACTCGTCCACGGCATGAATCGGAAGGAGAAGAACTGCGATTGAGGCTCTTCAATAAGTTTACACGACTAAGGCTGCGGCATGGGCGGCCTAGGGTTTGATCCGGGGCGAGTTCCCGGATTTGTCCCAGGATTTGCTCCCTGGTTTGCTCCTGGAATTCCTGTTCCGGGCCCCATGCCAGGATTGGCTCCAGTATCGACCGGTCCCGGATCTGCAGAAGGAGTGGCCGGAATAGGCGCCACCGGAGTGTTCGTTGGAAACTGCACTTTCCCTGGCCCGTCGGGAGGCGGAGCGTCGCCCGGCAGGCGCAGACTCGGCGGTGCTGCGGGCTTGTCCTCGGCTCCTCGCTGATTCTGGTCGCCTAGAGCAACCTCGCGAGTCGGAGCTCCGGGACTGAATCCACCCATCTCGTCCGTATCATGAATCTCGATAGGCTTGCCTAAAGCAGCTATCTCGACCATCGTGACGCGATCTCCCACAAAACGGACGAAGCGAATCGTCTGAGGCACGTGACCGTAAATCCACTCTTCATAGCGTCCTCCGCTGGGGTCGGCGCTCTGTTGTTCGCGCATCTTGTTTTCGGGTGCGCCCAGTGCGGCAAGAACCATCCTGTGATTCATTCCGACGAGAACTTCGTGAGCTGCAATCGCCTCTTTCAGCGGGTCAGGAAGTGTGTCGGCGTAGGCCTGTTCTGAGGTCTTTACACCAAAATCGATGAGCGGCTCGAGAAGCGCTTTGACCTCGGGGCCAGAGACTTCGGGGATGCCGCCTTCGAAGACGAGAGTGATGCGCGAACCAGTCGCTACCTCGGCAGGATCACCAGCCATCGGCATGGGAGAATCGTTGATCTGAATATGGCGTAAAAAGCGGTGTTTCACGTAGGGGCCACCATTGAAGTCGAGGACGATACGGTCCCCTTTGATCTCCAATGCCGTGATGACGACACGATCGCCCGGGGCGGCAGATTGCCCTTTCTCGTAGAGCATCTTCTTGTAGGTGTCGGGGCTGGGGCTTACGTGTCCGTTGGCCATGAGCGTAAGGCCCGCGCCCACGGGAAGCGCACGGTGGGCAAAGCCTTGCTCTGCTTCAAGATTGCGTATGAGTTCGCGGCGGCCGCGCTCTGTGAGTTTTGCTTCAGGAAGCTCGACGTGGGTTGGTTTGAAGTCAGTGGCTATGCCGTCAGTCGCGGTCTTTTCGCCTACGACGAAGACCTGGGCCTGTATGGCAGCAGGGATTAAGACCAAAAGGCCTGTGATGAGGGCCGATCTGTATGATCTGCATGTAAGTGCCATGGCAGCACCTCAGATATAGAACAGCTTGCGCCTTCTCTTTGCTTTTGACAAGGGGAAGCGACACTTTTAGTACCTTTGCAGGAAATATTTTTTCGGGGCGGCGAGAAGGGCGTTTTTATAGGGAATCTGACGATTTCCACAGGGCAAAAAACGTGGTTTTACACGGTTGTTAAGTGCATTTTTGCGGTTCTAACGCGGCTCTTAGGTGCCGTTTTCAAAGCTCTGAAGATTTTCCTCTTTCACGGGATTTATTTTTCGGGAGGGCTCCGAGTCGGGGTCAGGTTGTGGCTCGTCGCTGACGGATCTGGTCTTGGGCGTGGTGGGAAGGATCTGCACCAGTGCCGGCGCGGAGGCTGGTCTGGCCTGCTGCTCCATCGCAACGTGAGCGGCGGGCGGAGGGGCCTCCATCGGGTAGCCAGCGGGGACGATGGGGACGTAGGTATAGTGCCAGGCGTAGTCGCGGGTGATGCGCACAAGGATGGCGATGCCGACGAGCAGGACGACCACTGTGAAAACTGCTCCTTCGGGGCCGTAGTCTCCTCCAGTGAGCCAGAGCCGGCCAAAGGTGTGTGTCTCCACGATGCTGGCGAAGTCGGTGATGCCGCTAATCGGCAGGCCGAAGAGGATTCCCATGGAGGCGTTCCAGGCGAAGTGGAATCCCCAGCCGAGCCACAGGCCGTGGGTGCGGAGCCACGCGATGGAGAGCAGCAATCCGGCGAGCATCGTGACGACGGTGCTGGTCCATGTGGCTCCCGGATTGAGCATATGGGCGACTCCGAAGAGAAGCGACATCATGATGGTTGCTGCCACTGGCCCGATGGCCTGGATAAGACGACGGTAGGCATAGCCGCGGAATGCGACCTCTTCTGCGAGACCAGCGACTGCGAGGGTCACGAGGTTAAGGAGGAGCAGGCTGAAGGCGCGGGGTTGTGTCCAGAGCCGGATAGTGAGAGTACCTGCAAGCGCCATTGGCAAGATGGCCAGGATGAGGAGTCCCCAGCCGAGTGCAACGCCGAACATCCATTCACGACCGGATGTGGGTCGCTTTGGGAGGCCGAGAACTTCGCGCAGAGTCGAACGCCGGTTAGCGATGGTTTGGAGAAGCGAAAAACCCAAAGCCAGCAGAAAGAGCAGAAAGACCGAGGTGAGCAGGAGACGTGCCGACTCTATATTGAAACGTTCGGCGATGCCGCGGGCGGCATGTGCGGCTACCGTGTCGGCTGCCAGGAACCACGCGGACGAGGTGAGGAAGAGGGCAAGCTGCAGCGTGCGCTCGGAGCGGCGTTTAGTTGTGGATTCGAGCGCGTGCAACGGTGGCTACTCCAGGTGGTGCGGGCGGCTAGACGGCGGTGTAGAACTGGGCCATGTTGCGGAATTTGGTGTAACGCTGCTCCAGCAAAAGATCGAGCGGTAGACCGCGGAGTTCGGCAAGATGGTACTTCAGTTTTTCGCTCACCATCGCCATGGTGGCGTCAGGATCGTTCTGGGTTCCGCCGCGAGGTTCGAGAAGCACGTCGTCAACGCAGCCCATAAGTTTGACGTCTCCAGCGGTGTATCTGAGAGCGGCGGCGGCTTGCTGCTTCTTGCTGGCGTCCTTCCACATAATGGAGGCGCAGCCTTCGGGGGAGATTACGGAGTAGATGGCGTTCTCAAGCATGAGGACACGATCGGCCACGGCGAGCGCCAGTGCACCGCCCGATCCTCCTTCGCCGGTGATAGTGGCAATGGTGGGGACGCGAAGGCGGGACATCGCGATGAGGTTGCGTGCAATGGCTTCGCCCTGTCCGCGCTCTTCCGCTCCGATGCCGGGGTTCGCGCCGGAGAGATCGATGAAAGTGAAGATAGGGTTGCCGAACTTCTCGGCGATCTTCATTGCGCGAAGGGCTTTGCGATAGCCTTCCGGGTCAGGCATGCCGAACTTGCGAACGGTTCGCTCCTTGGTGGTGCGACCCTTAAGGTTGCCGATGACCATGACCGGTTCGCCGTGGAAGAAAGCCATACCGCATGCCATGGCTGCATCGTCGCCAAAGGCTCGGTCGCCGTGGATCTCGCTGAAATCGGTGAAGATTGCCTGAATAAAGTCCATCGGATATGGGCGCTGCGGGTGCCGGGCCAGCTCCGTCCTGACCCAGGCTTCGGGCGGTGGCGACGGTGCCGGATGGGAATGCGATGTTCTGCCTGCTTCGTGTTCGGCCATTGTATTTATTGTAACGGAGGCGGTGGGGATGGTTCGGAGTTCGGTAATGGGTCAGTTTGGAGGTCAATGACTGAAGTCTACGAAAAACCCCGACTTCACAGGCACAAGGGTTAGTTAGGTGGAGGGGTCAATGAGCGCATCGGCGATTTGCCATCAGCCCACACCATTTTGTGACGAGAAGCGTATGCTTCTGTCGGAGCTATCGCGTTCCTCGGAGGGCGGCATGGCTTGGCTAGGCCGGAAGAAACTCGCATTCATCCCCTTGTCTCGGACAAACTCCCAGCCGCCGGATATCATACCGACTGATTGGGCCGCACAGATCATGCGACGGGTGTTCTTCGACCCGAGCAACGGCGTCGACCGATCACTCCGCGCATACATCCACACTGTATCCTCCGGGTTGGCGGACCTCGATCTCGTCGTACAGGAGCCGCAGACCATTGCTGGGCAGGACATTGCGCCCAATGCTCTCGAGGCAACAATGGGTGACCAGTTGCGGGCTCAGGGCTTCGATGGCGCGGCGATTGTGATGCTCGGCGGACCCGGCGGCGGAAGCACGACAGATTACTGGTCGCGTTTTTGTATGTCCGATAATCTCGGTAACTGGGTTGGTGAGCTCGTGCACCAAACTGCCTTATGCAATCTCCCCGACCTGTTCGACTTCAACAAAGAATATCCGGACGAGCCCCCGTATGGTTTTGACCAGGAGGCTGGCTATCTCGCCGTTCATTTCTCGGCATGGACGAAACGAGCCATCGGATGGCTCGATCCTTCCACCATTCCGCTGCACACTGGTCAGGTGGGTGTTTACACTCTGCACTCAATCAGTCTCATCCAACCGCCTCCCACGGGGAGAATAGCCGCCCTGCAAATCGGTCAGCAGGTGCCCTACCTCATGGTCGAAGCCCGTCTTCGAGCCGACCAATTCGATGCCAATATTCCCAGCGAAGGCGTTATTGTGTACCAGGTCCAAACAACAGACCCACTCGGAAACGCGCAAAACGAGATGCCTCCCCTTAACCTGCTCACGAAAACTGCGCTCACGGTAGGACAATCATTCGCGGCCGGCAACGGCATAACTGTGCAGGTAAATAGTTCTGTCCCGGGCGGCTTTTCCATTGGCGTATTCCCCACGCCTTATTCAAACCCGTTGTCGGACATGTCTTATCTGGTGCCCCTTTTGCTTTGAGAGTTTCGTAATCGCTTCGTCGATGTATGAAGTGCGCAGATCAGATCTGAATAGAAGGGAAGGAAAACGATGGCTTGGTACACGTGTACTGTGAATAACGTTGGGCCAGCAACAGACGGTACGGAGACAAGTGCTCCTGTGGTTTACATCAACCTGACGGATACGGGAACTACTCCTCCCGCTTTTGTTGGGCAGTGGTTCTATGCGGCGCAAGGAGGACAGAATCATATGCTGGCAGTGGCTCTAGCGGCGATGAACGGGGGGAAACATGTGCAGGTCGGTGCTGTACCTCCAAATTCAGGAGGTTCGCCATACACAGCAATATCGCGTTTGTATCTGAACCCATCGTGAAGTAGATAACCGGGGCAGTGCGAGGTTCCCGGAGGGCCCTGCCTTGCGTGCTGCTTAGGCTTTACCTTCAGGTGGTGAAGGAGTGTCCCTCTAGTAGCCGAGGAATTTTCCCATGGTTCCGTAGGTAGGCTCTGGCCTTGGCTCCTGCTGCCTTGATTCGTCCCGGTCCTGCCATCTCGCAGGTTGTTTCGGCTTGGCAACAGCTTGCGGTCCCTTGACGTTTTGAGCCCAGTTGCCGACTGCCGTTACGATGCGCGCCGCTGCCAGACGACGGGATGCCTGTTCGGTCTTCGTTCCACCCTGAAACTCGCTGAGCACCTGCGGCTGATGGCCATCTTCGACCACCTGGAGCGTCCACGTGTTGCTTTCGCCCGGCTGGAGCAGAAAGATGGCTCGCTGGCTTCGGACTACAAACTCGACGACACCAACGCCGCCCTGAACATCGAGGCGAGGCTCCAACTCCAGCTTTTCCTTGCTCGTGAAGTCGAAGGCGTCCTCGATGCGCGAACCGAGCTGCTGCAGGAGTCTCTCGCGTTCGTGCTCTCTGCGCCGCTCCTCTTCTTCTGCGATCTTGCGGTCCGCGTCCGCTACCACTTTCCGGGCCTGTTCGAACACGTCTACCAGCGCCTGATCCATTGGGAGGACCTCTCTTGTGATTATGGAGGGGGGCAAAGATCCGTCCTACTCCACAAACGGGGTATGGTTCAGGACGTTGCCCCAAAGTTGACCTGTGCGTGCTTAGTCGAGGACGCGCACGCCGCCGCGACCTACAAGTTCTTCGATGTGGTCGATGAAGAGACGGTCGGCGGCTACGATGATGTTGTGGGGTTCGAGGACGGCGCAGAACTCGCCGGGCTCTTCGAGGTCGAGAAGAACCTTGCCCTTGCCGGGGGCGCCGAGGAAGACGGCGTGAATTTTTTCGAGGAGAGCGGTGTCGGGGTTGTGGAGCGGGACCTTGATGCGGAGGGAGTCGGGGAGTTTGATCTTTACGTCTTCGAGGGCCTGGATGTTGGAGACGGAGAGCTTGGGGGCGGAGTCTTCTTCGCCGCGCAGGACGCCGCGAACGACTACGGGGACGTCGATCTTTAGCTTGTCTTTGAGTTTTTCGTAGCTGGTGGAGAAGGCGATGAGTTCGATCTTGCCCACGGTGTCTTCGAGAACGGCCTGGGCGTAAAGTTCGCCGGAGCGCTTGGATTTTGCAACCTTAAGGCCGGTGATGACACCGGCGATGGAGATTTCGTTTTGCGGTTCTTCGCCGCGGCGGCGGAAGACCTGTGGCTCAGGCTTCATCTCGACGGCCGTGGCGGTGTCGACGACCTTCATGTTGCGGAGCTTCTCGCGGTACTTGTCCATGGGGTGGCCGGAGACGAAGAAGCCGAGGACTTCTTTTTCGTTTTGCAGGCGGGTGTGCTCGTCCCACTCGGCTACGCTGGGGAGCGCGTCTTCGTTGTTGTGCTCGCAGGCAGGAAGGTCGGAGTCAAAGATGCCGAAGAGTCCGTGCTGGCCGGCGGCTTCGTCGCGCTGGGTCTTCTGGGCGCGTTCCATGGCCTTGTCGAGCGCGGCGGTGAGCTGAGCGCGGCTGCCGAAGGCATCCATGGCTCCGGCCTTGATGAGCGATTCGAGGACGCGCTTGTTGAGGAGGCGAAGATCGACTTTTTCGCAGAACTCCCAGAGACTGGCGAAGCCCTGCTTCCCTGCTGCTCGAAGCTCAGCGCGCGCGCGAGATGATGGAGTCGATGGCGTTGTGGCCGACGTTCTTGATGGCGGCGAGGCCGAAGCCGATGGACTTGCCGTTGGCGTGACATGGGGGTGAAGTTGGCGTCGGAGACCTGGACGTTGGGCGGCACGACGGGGATGTTCATCTCGCGGCACTCGGAGATGTACTTGACGACGCTGTCGGGCTTGGAGGTTTCGCTGGTGAGCAGCGCGGCCATGAACTCGACCGGATAGTGGGTCTTGAGCCAGGCGGTGTGGTAAGCGAGGAGCGCGTAGGCGGCGGAGTGCGACTTGTTGAAGCCGTATCCGGCGAACTGCTCCATGAGGTCGAAGAGCTGGCCGGC
Source organism: uncultured Acidobacteriaceae bacterium (assembly GCA_963770055.1). GTDB lineage: Bacteria > Acidobacteriota > Terriglobia > Terriglobales > Acidobacteriaceae > Edaphobacter. The sequence continues at coordinate 92,073 of CAVYOC010000006.1, read as the reverse complement.
TTTGTCTTTGGGGAACTTGCGCTCGGCGGCTCCGGCCATGAAGATGTCGCGCTGCTTGGCCATCTCGGCGGGATCTTTTTTGCCCATGGCGCGGCGGAGCAGGTCGGCGTCGCCGAGGGAGTAGCCACCGATGACGGAGCTGATCTGCATGACCTGCTCCTGGTAGACGATGACGCCGAGGGTCTCGTGCAGGATGGGCTCTAGTTCGGGGAAGAGGTATTCGACGGCGCGGCGGCCCCACTTGCGCTCGATGAAGTCGTCGATCATGCCGCCCTGGATCGGGCCGGGACGGTAGAGGGCGTTGAGAGCGGTGAGATCTTCGACGGTGGTGGGCTTGTAGCGGCGGAGAACGTCGCGCATGCCGCCGGATTCGAACTGGAAGACGCCCGAAGTGAGTGCGCGATGGAAGACCTTTTCGTAGGTCTCGTGGTCGTCGAGCGGGATGGTTGTCGAGATCGATTTCGACGCCTGTCGCCTTGATGAGCTTGAGGCGTCGTCGATGATCGGTGAGGGTCGTCAGGCCGAGGAAGTCCATCTTGAGAAGGCCCATCTTTTCGACGGCCTTCATGTCGTAGGCGGTGACGATGTCGTCGTTCTTGGCGCGGGTGACGGGGACCAGCTCGGTGAGGGGCTTGGGGGCGATGACGACGCCGGCGGCGTGGACTCCGGCTCCGCGGACGAGGCCTTCGAGGCGTAGGGCGGCGTCGATGAGTTCTTTGATCTTTGGGTCTTCGTAGGCGGTGGCGAGGTGGGGTGAGTCTTCGAGGGCCTGCTCGATGGTGATGCCGATGGTGGTCGGGATCATCTTGGCGATGCGGTCGACTTCGCCGTAGGGCATGTCGAGAGCGCGGCCTACGTCTTTGATCGCGGCTTTGGCGGCCATGGTGTTGAAGGTGATGATCTGGGCGACCTGGTCGCGGCCGTACTTGCGGGTGACGTAGTCGATGACCTCGCCGCGGCGGTTCATGCAGAAGTCGATGTCGATATCGGGCATGGAGATGCGCTCGGGATTGAGGAAGCGCTCGAAGAGCAGCTCGTTCTGGAGCGGATCGATGTCGGTGATCTGCATGACGTAGGCGACGAGCGAGCCGGCGGCGGAGCCACGGCCGGGGCCGACGGGGATGTTGTGTTCGCGGGCGTAGCGGATGAAGTCCCAGACGATCATGAAGTAGCCGGGGAACTTCATCTGCTTGATGACGGCGAGTTCGAGATCGAGGCGGGCGTGGTATTCGGGGATGGTCTTTTTGAGGATGCCGCGCTGGCGCAGGTGGGCGACGGCGGTGTTGAGACGCATCTCGAGACCTTCGCGGCAGACGCGTTCGAAGTAGCTGTCGAGGGTTTCGCCTTCGGGGACGGCGAAGTCGGGGAACGGATTGTCGACCTTGACCATCTTGAGGTTGCAGCGGTCGACGAACTGCATGGTGCGAGTGCAGACCTCGGGCGTTTGCGAGAAGGTGCGGAGCATCTCCTCGGCGGACTTGATGTAGAACTCCTGCGTGTCGAACTTGAAGCGCTTGGGGTCGTTCATGCTGCCGGCGGTCTGGACGCAGAGCAGGATCTCGTGGGCGCGGGAGTCGTCGGCGGCGACGTAGTGGCTGTCGTTGGTGGCGATGAGCGGAATGTCGAGCTCGCGCTCCATCTTGAAGAGAGCTTCGCAGACGGCCTTGTCGGGAGCGAGGTCGTGGTCCTGAATTTCGAGGAAGAAGTTGCCCTTGCCGAAGAGGTCCTGGTAAAAGCCAGCGGTACGTTTTGCCTCGTCGTACTTCCCTGCCATCAGGTGCTGGTTGACCTCGCCGGCGAGGCAGCCGGAGAAGCCGATGAGGCCTTCGGAGTGTTTGGCGAGGAAGTTTTTGCTGACACGCGGCTTGCGGTAGAAGCCGTGGAGAGCAGCCTCGCTGGTGAGGCGGACGAGATTGCGATAGCCGGCTTCGTTTTCGGCGAGGACGAGGAGGTGGTTGTAGGTGTCGCCTTCGGGAGCACCGCGGTGGTCTTCGTTTTTGCAGATGTAGAGCTCGCAGCCGAGGATGGGCTTGAGGCCTTTCTTCTGCATGGCGTCGAAGAAGTGGACCGCGCCGTAGATGTTGCCGTGGTCGGTCATGGCGGCGGCGGTCTGGCCGATTTTGCTGAGGTGGGCGGCGAGTTTGTCTACGTCGCAGGCGCCATCGAGGAGTGAGTAATCGGTGTGGAGATGAAGGTGGGTAAACTCTGCCGCCATGTATCTATTCTAAGGCGTTGGCAACGGCCGCTTCGCTGAGGATAAGTGGGGCGTAATTCACCTTGGTTCCTTCCCAACGCAAAATATTTCTGCGAGGCCGGCGTCGTGAGGAGATAACGGGCATCCTTGGCGGAGAGTATTAGAATCGTAAGCCAAATGGCAGGGATCTTTTTTATCGATGGGATCGACGGTCGCTTCGGCGCCGTGCGAGAGAGAGGAAGCTGGCAGCAGCGAAGAGTTGGCCGATGGTACAGGGTGAGGTCAACCATTGGCAGGTGGTGAATGCCGATGATGACGTGGTTACGACCGGCATGCCTTATCAGATTGAGGCGGGGTTTCACTTCAAGGTGAATGGAGAGTATTACGGCGGTTATCTGCGGAGCGTTCCGATGACGCACCATGAGGCGGAGACGAAGGCGAAGGGAGAGCCGAAGGTGACGGTGCGGTACAACCCGGCGAATCCCGATGAGACGGCAGTAGTGGCCGAGGATAATCGGGGAGAGCTGCCGTTTGGGGTTGTTTCGGGCCGAAGTTCGCCTATTGGTTTGGAAGAAAGCGTGTTTTAGGAAATCCGAAGATTCTAAGCCTGAGGCAGTTTTCTGCCTCGACGATGTAGTGCGCGGCTCGCTGCCAGAGCGTACTCGGGCGGCCATGGTGCGGCGTGGGTGTCCACGGAAACGAGATAGTGTTCGAGGATGAGCGCGGTGCGCGGGAGGTGGCTCGGGGAGCTAACGACCTCGGCGGTGTTCCAACCGATGCTCTTCCATGATGTGGCGGCTGTAGAAGATGTTCTGGATTGTGTTCTGCGCGTGCTCTTCTTCGATGATGGCTGTGGGCGGGACGCCCTGGGATTCTGCAAGCGTTGCCATGACATGCGCTTCGACGAACTGGTTGTGGGCCGGGCCACCGGTCAAGATGAGAGTTGGGGCGATGCCAGCTTTATATTCTCGAATGCCTTCGAGCGTGCGCTCACGCTGCTCGGGCGAGGGAGAGCCATCGGGTCTCGCGGGAGTGCCGAGCACGATGATGGTGTCGAAGTGCGTGAGAGTTGTGTTCTCGGCAGGAATGCTTCGATATGCGAAGACCGGGGCGAGGATTGCAATTAGAAGGAGAATAAGGACGATCGCGAGGAGTCGGCGGAGAATCTTTGGCATGGCTCGGCTAGAGTCTCCGCACCAGGCTTGTGGCGAGATCAGTATAGAGATTCACAGCTTCGAGGAGTTCCTTCTTGGCGATCTTTTCGTGCGGGGTGTGGGCGACGTGGATGGAGCCCGGGCCGAGGAGAAAGGGTTCGCCCCAGTTGGTGAGGGCAGGAATATCGGTCGCGAACTTGGCGATCATCGTCGGCATGTCTCCGACTTTACGCATGCGGACGAACGGCAGATCGAGCGAGAAATCAACGTCTGCGCGGTCGCGGACGAGGGCTCGGATTGATCTGTTTGATCTCATCGGCAGGCCCGACTGTGCGGATGAGGAGATGCGCTTCGGCTTTGTCGGAGATTACGTTGGGCGCGTAGCCTCCGGAGATAATGCCGATGTTCAGCGTGGCGGGACCGATCTCGGGTTCTGATGGGAGAGGCATGGCGAGGATATCGTGGAGTGTTTCGACGAGTTTGTTGATCGCGGAGTCGCCGAGCTCGGGATAGGCCGAGTGCGCCATGCGGCCCTTGGCGCGAAGCTCGACGCGCAGGGCGCCTTTTGATGCGATTGCGATGCGGTTGTCAGTGGGCTCGCCGTTGATGAGGAAGCGAGAGCCCCTGGGAAATTGATTAGCGACGAAGGCTCCAGCGGAGTCGCGCTCTTCCCCGACGACAAAGAGCAGGCCGACTTTGACGCCTGCCTCGCGCAGCCGGTCCGCTGCGGCGACCTGCGCGGCGATGATGCCCTTGGCGTCGCAGGAGCCGCGGCCGTAGAGAAACTCGTCGTCCTCGCTGGCGCCGAAGAACGGCGGGACGGTGTCCATGTGGGTTGAGAGGACTACGTCGGGAGTAATACCGGGGAGAGCGGCGTAGACGTTAAAGCGCTCGCCGCTGCCTGCGCCCGGAGTTGTAGCGTGATCTGGCTGATCGACCGGCATTCGTTCGATGGCGTAGCGCTGAGCTGCGAGATATTCGTGGAGAAAAGCTCCGGCTCGACCCTCGTGATAGGTGGTGGATTCGATGTCCACGAGTTTTTTTGTGAGTTGAATAGGGTCGATCGGCATTGTCTCAGCATACGACACTGTGCGTGAAACGACGGATGACGTCGAACCGATACACTGAGGAGGTGACGCAACCTTCCTCACAGATTAAATCTATTGATGATCTACGCGGGCCTGCGGGGCGGCTGGAAGCACTCCTGAATACAGGCCGCGAGGATGCTCCGTATGCCGCGCTGGTGTGTCATCCGCATCCGCAGGGCGGCGGCACGATGCACAACAAAGTTGTGTACCACGCGATGAAAGCATTCTCTTCCTTTGGTCTGCCTGTGCTTCGCTTTAACTTCCGCAGCGTTGGTTTGAGCGAGGGCGAGCATGATGAGGGGATGGGCGAGCAGGAGGATGTTCGCGCGGCACTGGATTGGATGGATCGTAAGTTTAGTCTGCCGATTCTGTTTGCAGGATTTTCGTTTGGTTCGAACGTTGGAATGCGTGCGTGCTGCGGCGACGCTCGAGTGAAGGGTTTGATTGGGTTGGGCCTGCCGGTCCGCGCGGAGGGCAGAGACTACGGTTACGGATTTCTGCCGAAGTGTACTGTACCGAAGTTGTTTATTAGCGGCGATCACGATCAGTACGGGCCGCGCGAAGTACTGGACGGCGTTTGTGAGCGCGCTCCTGAACCGAAGCGGCTGGTGTGGATCGAAGGTGCGGATCATTTCTTTCAGGGAACGACGGATTCGCCCGGAGCGAAGCTAGACCGGATGCAGCAGGAGATTCGCGAGTGGCTGCGGAATGAGTTTCGATTGGGTTAGATCAAGCTGCGCCGCGGGCTTTGGGAAAGTTAACGAGGGACGGACGATCCTGATGACGTCGTACCTGGGATTTGGGCTCGGAGGGTTGAGGATCGACGAGCCATTCGCGCATCGCCTGATTGCAGATGTCGGGAGTCTCTTCGAAGGCAATGTGTCCCACGCCGGGTAGCACGAGCAGCTGTGATTGAGGGAGCGTGCGTTGCAGCTCTCGCGCGGAGTTAAGGCCGACGGCACGATCACGATCGCCCCAGATCAGCAGAGTTGGCTTCCCGGCCAGCCCGGTCAGAGCTGAGCGAAGGAGTCCCATATCGACAAACCAGCGCTGGACGATCTGGAGGACATGGTCGACCGTTCCGGGAATGTGCAGGCCCTGGGTGTATCCGTCGAGCGCATCGGGCGCAACGCGTCTGGGATCGCCGTACATGCGGCTGAGCGCCGTCGCCTTCAGCATCCGGGGCAGGAACGGAACCTTGCGCGCGAACCAGGTGCCGTAACGTGTCTGGTAGAAGCGGATGAGTTGGTTGCCGAGATCGCAGAAGGGATTCGCAGGAGCGAACAGGATGAGTCTGCGGACACGGCCGGGATGGCGTGCGGCAAACATCATGGCAACGGCGCCGCCGTGCGAGTGTCCAGCGATGTCGACTTCATCGAGGTCGAGCGCGTCCATGAAAGCGGCCAGACGATCGGCGGTTGCTTCGAGACCCGCATCGAGCCCAGGCACTCGGTCGGACTCGCCCATGTTGAAGAGGTCGATGGCGTAGACGCTGGAGTTGCGCGAAAGGAAGCTGATGTTGCGTCGCCAGTTTTTTGCAGAACCTACGAGCCCGTGCAGCAGGAGCAGAGGACGTCCAGCGCCTGCTTTCTGATAGTGGACCTTGGCTTCGCCGACAAGGACAAACGCTTCTTGAATCTTCGGGGTTGCCTGCATCACAGTCGCCGCCATCTCAGTGAGTCTTGGGAGATCGCCGCGCCAGGTTAAGGCCAGTCGTTCTCTTCCGATGTTCATGTTACAGCAATGTTAATTATTGGAGGGCCTGTTATTGGAAAAGGTTCGCTGTAAGTCCAAAATTCGTGTTTGTGACGGAAAGTAATGAAATATCCAGTCTCTGTGTTTCTTCCACGGACGATACGCGTCCATCAGGTATGCAAAGATATCACCAGGTCGTTTATGTGAATTACAGAATAGGTTATGATTTTTTGTAGGACTAAGTACGCTAGACCTTTACCAGACCTTTAGATAACGCTGTTCTGTTAGTTGTCCGTTTGGGCCTTGATGTGCTTAGCCATAGTCGAGTTCGGATGAAAAACGCTGCGCAAACTCGCATTCTGGCCGTCGTGCTGGCTTTGGCGACGGTTGCAGCCTGTTTTCTGGCGGCAATGAACTTCGAGCACGAAAATGGGCTCGCGACTCCGACGGACGGCGTCTGGTGGGTAGAAGCGAACGGCGGTTTGCGGGCGGAGCGGGTTCCCGTCGACTCTCCTGGAAATCGGGCTGGAATCCGCCAAGGCGACATTCTTATCAATGTCAACAATCAGCCCACGACGCGGGTCGCTTCTCTGGGCCGTGAGATGTTCCATACCGGCAGCTTTGCACGGGCGACTTATTCCCTCCTCAGGCCGGTTCCGCAATCGATTGATTTGAACGGCGCGACTCGGCTCGACATCCCGGTCATCCTGGGAGAGAAGGATCGATCCTTCAACCAATACCTGCGGTTTATCGCGCTGGTCTATCTCTGTATTGGGATTTACGTGCTGTTCCGGCGATGGACCGCGCCGAAATCCGTCCATTTTTATGTCTTCTGCCTGGCCTCCTTTGTGTTTTACAGCTTCCGTTCAACGGGAGAGCTTGGGATCTTCGACTGGGGCAATATGGTGGCGCAGGCGCTGCAGCCGGCCCTGTTCCTGCACTTTGCGATAAGTTTCTCGGACAACTACACGCCCCACCCGCGCAACCGGTTCAGACGGCGGCTGGCCTGCGCCCTGCTCTACGTACCGGGAATCTTCCTCCTCGGGCTCCAGTACACGGCGATTCGCTTCTGGTCGGCGACTGAGGTTCTGGTTCATCGTCTGGACCAGATCTCGCTTGGGTATCTGGCGCTGTATTACGTCATTGCCGCAGTCGTCTTCCGGCTGCGTTACCGTCGGGCCGAGTCGGGCCTTGAGCGTCAGCAACTAAAGTGGCTGACTCGTGGAACCCTGCTGGCTGTCACGCCGTTCACACTGCTGAACGTAATTCCCTACCTTGCCGATTGGTCGGTGCCGACACCACTGACGAAGTTTGCCGGGCTCTCGCTAGTCATTCTTCCGCTGACCTTCAGCTGGGCGATCGTCCGCTACCGGCTGATGGACGTCGATCTGATCTTCAAGCGTGGCGTCACTTACACACTCGCGACGGCGTCACTGGTTGGTTTTTACTTCGGTATTGTTGCGCTGATGGCCGAGCTGGTGCACACTCGCCTGCAGAGCCTGGGTATCTGGGGATTGATGGCTGCCGTGATTGTTACCGGCATCGTCTTCGATCCGCTGAAGCGGGCGATTCAGGCGCGAGTCGATCGCGTCTTCGATCAGAAGCGGTTCGACTATCGCGAGACGCTGGTCGAATTCGGCCGTGGTATCAACTCGCAGACGGATCTGCGTGCTCTGCTGGACTCCATTGTGGAGCGGCTGCCGCAGGCACTGCTCGTAACCCGCGTTGCTGTCTTTCTGGCCCCGGAGGGCGACGAGAGGCTGGTGAGTTCGAGACGCTTTGAACTAGCCGCCTCGCATGGGCTGGCCAATCTTCAGGCTGCAGACATGCGTGCGCTTGATCTTCGCTTCCTCGACTTCGACAGGCCGGGAGCGAACAATCACATCTTTCTCGAAAACCCGCAGCACGTGCTTCGCCTGCCCGAGGCGCAACGCTACAGCGCGGCGAGACTGGATCTGAACTACTACCTTCCCTGCCGCGTTGCCAATCGCGAGGGTGGCGGCGCCCGCACCGTCGCTGTGATCGGTTTGGGCCGCACGGACGATGGCGACTTCCTTTCAAGTGAAGACATGGAGTTGCTGGAGTCGCTGGCCGGCTACATCGGCATCGCTATTCAGAATGCGCAACTGTACCAGCGTCTGGAACAGAAGATCACCGAGTTTGAAAGCCTCAAGGAGTTCCACGAGAATATCGTTGAATCGATCAACATCGGCGTCTTCGCAGTCGATCTCGACGACCGCATCGAGAGCTGGAATACGCAGATGGAGACGATGTACGAGAAGGGACGCGCGGAGGTACTGCATCAGCCCATCTCCGCGGTGCTGGCGCCGGAGTTTGTTGCGCGGTTCAACAGCGTGCGCGATGAGCATGGCACGCATACGCTCTACAAGTTCCGCCTGACGCTGCCCAATGGGAGCGAGCGCATCGCCAACATCGCCATCGCACCTTTGGTCACGCGCAACTTCGTGGCGGTGGGGCGGATTATTCTCGTCGATGACATCACGGACCGGATTCAGCTGGAGGCGCAACTTACGCAATCGGAGAAGCTCTCTTCAATCGGGTTGCTGGCCGCCGGCGTTGCGCACGAGGTCAATACGCCACTTGCAGTTATCTCCAGCTACACGCAGATGCTGACGAAACACATGCGCGATGATGAGCGGCTTGCACCAGTACTCGAAAAGATCACGCAGCAGACCTTCCGTGCATCGGAGATCGTGAATGGTCTGCTCAACTTTTCGCGCACCAGCGGCACAGAGTTCACCAGCCTGAACCTGAACGACCTTCTCGGCGACACGGTTGCCCTGCTGGAACATCAGTTCAAGACATCGCAGATTCGAGTGGAGACGAACTTCGATCCGCATCTGGCGCGCATCCACGGAAACCAGGGCAAGCTGCAACAGGTGATCCTGAACCTAATGCTGAACGCGAAAGATGCGATGTTTGGATTGCCCAATGCCACGCTCAAGATCGCGACCTTCAACGGTGCGGGTCGCGTGCTGGTACGTATTCAGGACTCGGGGGCAGGAATCGAAAAAGATCATCTGCACCGCATCTACGATCCTTTCTTCACGACTAAAGCCAAACCGCAGGATGGTGCGCACAAAGGCACCGGCCTGGGGCTCGCCGTAAGCTACGGAATCATGCAGGAACACGCCGGAAAGATTCATGTTGAGAGTGAACTCGGTGTTGGTACCGCTTTCCAACTTGAGTTCCCCTCCTCCGGCACTCGCCCCGCCATCGCCGCCGACCTGCCAAAGAGCAAAGCGCACGATGGCGAAAGAAAGACAATCCATGCCTGAACTGACTGAAGTTGTCTCCGAGACTCTACCGGCTCAACGTAACATCCGGGTCGTCGGCGAACCGCGCATTCTCATCATCGACGACGAAGAAGCGATTCGCGAATCGCTCGACACACTGCTCACACTGGAAGGCTTCGCGGTCAACACCGCGATCGACGGGCCTTCCGGCATGGAGTTATTGTCGCGCAATGAATACGATCTGCTGCTGCTGGATCTGGCTCTGCCGGGCCAGAGCGGCATCGACCTGCTTCCGCGCATCGTCGACATGCACCCGAATCTACCGGTCATTATGATCACGGCGTATGGGACGGTAGGAAACGTTGTCGACGCGATTCGTGCCGGAGCAGAAAATTTTGTCCAAAAGCCGTGGGACAACGAGAAACTGCTCGCCGACATTCGCGCCGCGGTTGCAAGGCACCGGGCAGAAGAAGAGGTTGTCCAGCTTAAGCGCACGCTGAAGCAGCGCTACAACTTTGAGAACATCGTCGGCAAGAGCGAGCCGATGCTACGGCTCTTTGACCTTATCGCCCAGGTTGCGCCTAGCCGCTCTACAGTTCTGATTCAGGGAGAGAGCGGCACGGGCAAGGAACTGATCGCGAAGGCAATTCATGCGAATTCACCTCGCAAAGACCGGCCGTTTGTCCCTGTCAACACTGGCGCAGTGCCCTCGGACCTGCTCGAATCGACACTCTTCGGTCACGTCAAGGGAGCGTTCACCTCGGCGGTCACGGCGAAAAAGGGTCTCTTCGAAGTCGCCAACGGCGGCACACTCTTTTTGGATGAGATTGGAACCATGGGTCTGGATATGCAGGCGAAGATCCTGCGGGTGCTGCAGGACCGGCGTTTCATGCATCTGGGTGGAGTGCAGGAGATTCAGGTCGACGTCCGCATTATCGCCGCGACGAATGTCAATCTGCAGGACGCCGTGCGCGACGGCCGTTTCCGCGAAGATCTTTTCTATCGACTGAATGTCATCTGCCTGGAACTGCCGCCGCTGCGCGCCCGCCGTGAAGACATTCCCTTGCTTGCAGCGCACTTCCTGAAGTTTTACGCAAATGAAAACGAGATGAATGACCGCGTTCTTTCGTCCGAAGCGATGCGCATTATCATGGACTACGATTGGCCGGGTAACGTTCGCGAGCTTGAGAACGCGATGGAGCGCGGCGTCGTGCTTTCAAACGCGCGCACGATCAACCCCGATCTGCTTCCGACGCAGTTGACAGGCGGCACGTACTCGACAAACCTGCTGGATCATCAGCCGAATGCTTCACTGTTTGATCTGATGGAAGAGATCGAGCGGCGTATCATCTCCGACCGGCTGGAACGCTGCCACTGGAACCAGACTGAAGCGGCTGAGTACTTCAAGATTCCGCTCTCGACGCTGAATCAGAAGATCAAGCGGCTGAATATCGAGGTCAAGAAACGTGCCCGAGATTAAGAAGGATTGCACGGATCAAACGGATTAAGAACTAATTTGATTTCGGTGTCTTTGTTATGCTCTAAAATCCGCGGCTATCCGTGACATCCGCGGTCATCGCAGTAGGAAATTCATGGCTGAATCACGATCTTCATCGAGTCAGCCTGCGGGTGGGAGGCGAGTTCGATTGCCTCAACCGCATCTTCGAGTGAGAAGCGGTGCGAGATGAGCTGGGTAAGATCGAAGCCGCCGCGATATCCCTCGAAGACAAGTCGATTCACCTCATCATTGAAAGTGACCGACGAGCTGTAGGAACCCATCAGCGTCTTTTCATCCATGCAGACTGCGGCCGGGTCGAAGAGCGCTTCGCCATGCTGCGTCTGCGCGAAGAGCATCACCCGGCCACCGGGGCGAATCGCATCCATTGCGACTTTGATCAGCACATCGCCGCCGACGGCAACCAGAGCGACGTCGGCACCTCGGCCTTCCGTCGCAGCCTTGGCCGCTGCAACGACATCTCCGCGCGCGTCGAGCGGGTGATTGAGACCGAACTTCGCAGCGATGGCGTGACGCTCGGAATACAGATCGCTGGTGAGTATAGTGGCTCCGGTCCTGTTCGCAAGGGTTGCGAGGATAATTCCGATGGGGCCTTGTCCGATCACGAGCACGGTTTCGTCGGATTTCAGATTAAGCAGTTGAACCGCCTTGTAGCAGGTATTGACGGGCTCGATGAAGGAAGCCTGTTCGAAGGGAACGCCATCGGGAATTTTGATGAGGCCACCACGCACGATCCAGTCCATGACGCGAATATATTCGGCGAAGCCTCCGCCAGAGGGCTCAAAGGCAGCCGTGCAGCCGACTTTTTTGTAGGTCTCGCATTGCGCGAAGGTCTGCTTGCGGCAGTAGTAACACTCACCGCACGGGATGTGGTGATACGCCATCACGCGATCGCCAACTGCGAAACCGCTGACGCCTTCCCCGGTTTTGACGATAGTGCCGGACATCTCGTGCCCGAAGATGCGAGGCGCAGAGTGGGAGCCAGTGTGGATCTTTTTGAGATCGGTGCCACAGATTCCACAGGTGTGGATCTTGACGATGACTTCGCCTGGGTCGATTTCGGGAACAGGGACAGTTTCGACGCGCACATCGTTCACACCGCGATAGACTGCGGCTCGCATCGTCGCCGGTATGGACGTCATGTTGTCAGAAGCTTCCTGTACGAATGAGTTTTTCGACATTTCCTTCCTTCATGAACTCCATGATCAAGTCTCGCATGGCCTGTGCGGCGTGTGTGCTGTTCGTTCCAAGGTGAATCAAAGATGGCCAGTATTGCGGACGAAGGACAAGATGAGGCAAAAGCCGCGCAAGGCTCAGTTGGCCATCCTGGTTGATAAAGGGATTCAGATCGGGCAGCTTTGCATCGAAGGCGTCTGAAACGCCTTTGATACAAAGCGCTGGAATTCCATTCATCACTGCGAGGCGTGTTACTGTCGCCCCCTCCATGTCAACAAGAAGAGCTCCAGGATAGGTTGCTGCGAGACGCTGCTTTTCTGCCGAGTCGGCCACACGTGTGACAGTGACGAGGGTGTGCTTTCTCTCGCTTTTTGAGAGCGGGAACCGCTCGCCGGTCTTGGCATCAATGACTACCATTGGGATGTGAGCGGTTCCGGGTACGATCTCGGAAGAGAGCGCGCCTGCCCAGCCGACCGAGAAGAGCAAATCGACCGGCCCGTTTGTGGTCGCAGTGGCATAGGCCCTGCGCACCGCATCTGCACCCATACCCGCGCAAACCGCAATCCATGTATTTGTGCCGCGAGAAGTTGTCCACTGCTTCGTTCTGCGGTCGATGATGGGGACCGGCTGCCAGTCTTTTACAAGAGGCTTCAGCTCGCCGGGCAGTGCTGCGATGATCGCAATTCTCATGGCGCTGGCGCGTATCCATGCGCGATAAACCAGTCGATTGCCGAGCGCAAAGCGTGATAGACGGGGAGAACTTTGAAGCCGAGGTCGCGCTCTGCCTTTGCAGACGACGCAAACATCATCTTCTTTCCCATGCGAACCGCTTCGACGGTCGCGCGGGGTTCTTTGTCTCTTAGTTTGCCTGTGATCGTCTCATCGAAGAAGGCGAAGGCCATCGCTACAGCGTGCGGCACTTTCATCTTCGGCGAAGGCAGACCTGTGATGGCTGACATGCGATCGAGTATCTGTTTGAGTGTGAGATTTTCACCGCCGAGGATATACCTCTCCCCCGACGTGCCGCGATCGAGTGCGACGAGATGCATGCGCGCGACCTCGGATACATCGACGAGGTTGAGGCCCGTGTCGACGTAGGCTGGAAACTTTCTGTTGAGGAAGTCTACGATGATGCGGCCGGTTGGCGTGGGTTTGGCGTCGTCCGGTCCGATCGGCGTTGTGGGGTTGAGGATCATCACGTGCTGGCCTGCGCGGGCGGCTTTGATCGCTTCCTGCTCTCCGAGGAACTTCGAGCGCTTGTAGTGGCCAATCATGTCGGCGAGCGAGACGAGTGTGTCCTCGTTGACGATAGTTCCGTCCGCCTTGAAACCCATGGTCGCGACGCTTGAGGTGTAGACGACACGCTGGACGCCGGTCTCGCGCGCAAGTTTCAAAAGTTCGCGCGTTCCATCGACGTTGGCAGCATACATCTGTTTGGGATCGCGAACCCACAGGCGATAGTCCGCAGCAATGTGGACAAGAGCATCGCAGCCCATCAGCGCGGAACGAAGATTTTCAGGTTGAAGCAGGTCGCCTTTGACGATCTCGGCATCGATGCCTTCGAGCGCATCCATGCGGCTGGTTTGACGGGTCAGCAATCGAAGGCTCGCGCCCTCCGCCGCATATTGCCGGGCCACATGACTGCCGACGAAGCCCGTCGCTCCCGTGATAAATACGCGCACTTGCTGTTCTTTCCTAGTCGAGCTTCTCCGGTTCGATCTGGATGTTCTTCTCGCCGGCGGCCTTCTTCTCCCAGTATTTCTTGACCCAGGCCTCGAACGTCCTGCCCGCGGCCGTATCGCGGCCCGTAAAGGCGAGTGCGGCGATCTCGGAGTAGGCTACGTTGACCCTGGTGGGGGCGTTCGACGGAATGATGCGAACGAAGGAGTCTGCGAGTGACGATCCGGTGCGGCGGTCGAAGAGATAACCGACGACCTGAGTGCCGTCCTTGCGCGTGATCGTTACGTCGCCACGATAGTCGAAGGCCTTCTCGAGGGCTTCGCGGATTTCGGCGTCACTGGCCATGGACGGAATCCAGCCCTCGAGATTTTCCTTCTCTCGGCCTTCGATGTGTTCGAGCTCGTCGGCGCTGTGCTGCCGGAGCTGTTCGATCTTGAGATGTTCCTGCTGCTCAGTCGCCATACTATTAATCTCCCGAGACTGAGTGTAGCTCGTTGCCGACAGTGTTTGCAGATGCCTGAATCTGGACCAGCGGACTAGTGTGCTCGGGCCGCCATTCGTTGAGCAGCTGCTGTGCGCCTTCATCCGGATAGGTGGACGGGAACATGTACTTTTTGGCGGTTACAAGAAAGCCCTTCAACGAGCCAAAGTTGTAATCGACGGCGCTGGCCTCATGACCGGAGTGCACCATGCAATTCGCGCACTGCGGATTGCCGCTCTTGGCGCCGTAGTTATCCCACTGCGTTGTCGCCATCATCTCTTCGAAGGTGTCGGCGTAGCCGTCCTGCAGAAGATAGCAGGGCTTCTGCCAGCCGAAGATCGAGAACGTCGGCATGCCCCAAGGAGTGCACTCGAAGGTCTGCTTGCCCATAAGGAATTCGGAGAAGAGAGGATGCGTGTTGAACTTCCAGGTCTTCTTGCGGTTCGAGAGAATGGCACGGAACATCCTGCGCGACTTCGCCTTGCCGAGGAAGTGGTTCTGATCGGGAGCCTTGTCGTAGGTGTAGCCCGGGGAGACCATCATGCTCTCAACACCCGCGGCCATCAGCTCGTCGAAGTGAGCGCGAACGCTGTTCGGGTCGGCTCCGTCAAAGAGCGTCGTATTGGTGGTGACGCGGAAGCCCGCGGCAACCGCAGCGTGCACGCCTTCCATCGCGATGTCGTAGCCACCCTCGCGGCATACGGAGAAGTCGTGATGCTCACGCTGACCATCAACGTGGACTGAGAACGAGAGGTACTTGCTCGGCTTGAAGAGGTGCAGCTTCTCCTTCAGCAGAAGAGCGTTCGTGCACATGTAGACGTACTTCTTGCGCGCGACGAGACCGGCGACGATCTCCGGCATCTTCGGGTGCAGCAGAGGCTCACCGCCAGGAATAGAGACCATCGGCGCGCCGCACTCTTCGACTGCCTTGAAGCACTCTTCGGGAGAGAGCTCGGCCTTGAGGATGTGCGCGGGGTACTGAATCTTTCCGCAGCCGGCACAGGCGAGGTTGCAGCGGAACAACGGCTCGAGCATCAGCACGAGCGGATACCGCTTGCGCCCGCTGAGCTTCTGCTTCAAAACATAAGTTGCAACCGTCCAGGCTTGCGAGACTGGGACTGCCATCCGGTGTCTCCTCCATCAAAAATTTTTGTGCTCCGGCTTACACCACCGGGCTTTGCATCGCCCGCTCATAGGTCGTCAAAGCGAGCAGCGGAAAGTACTGTTTGTATAAGTGGTACCCAAGATAAAAAACGCGCGGGAAGCCCGTTCCGGTGTAATAACTTTCGCCATTGCGGCCAGGCACAAGTTCGTCCCAGCTTCCGTCTGTGTGTTGGCGTTCGATCAGCCAGCGAACACCCTTAGCTACGGAGTCGGACCGCGTGTCGCCCGCTGCCAGCAAGCCGAGAACAGCCCATGCGGTCTGTGATGGTGTGCTTGGGCCAATACCGCGCTGGTTCGGATCGTCGTAGGTGCCGCAGGTCTCGCCCCATCCGCCGTCGGCGTTTTGCACCATGCGGATCCACTCTGCAGCTTGTTGCACCGCCGGCTCGTGGTTCCAGAACCCCATGGCCTCCAGGCCGCGCAGGACGAGGAAGGTGCCGTAGAGATAGTTCACACCCCAACGACCAAACCAGCTTCCGTCCGGCTCCTGCTCTTTCAGGATGAACTGAATGGCTTTCTCAACGCGCGGATCCTTGCGGGTAAAGCCGTATTGCCCGAGCATCTCGAGCATTCGGCCTGTGATATCGACCGTCGGCGGATCGAGCATCGCGTTGTGGTCGGCAAACGGAATGTACTGGAAGATCATCTTCGTGTTGTCTTTATCGAAGCTGGCCCAGCCGCCGTTCTTGCACTGCATCGCCCAAACCCAGTTAATGGCCCGCTGGCAGATCTCGTACTGATAGCGTTCGCGCGGATTCTCTACGCAATTCAGCGCCATCAAAACCTGTCCCGTATCATCCACATCCGGGTAAAACTCATTGTTGAACTCGAAGTACCATCCGCCGGGTTCGACGTTCTTAACTTTTTCGGCCCAGTCACCCTTTGTGCGGACTTCCTTCGACAGAATCCAATCTGCAGCCTTCAGCATGCGTGGATCCTTGCGGCTGACTCCCGCTTCGCCAAGCGCATACATCGCCTGTGCCGTATCCCACACCGGGGGAACGCACGGCTGCATCCGAAAGGTCGGGATCGGATAGTCCGGAGTGCCTTCGGGACAATCAATGCCGAGCTTCTCAAACTCATCCATTGCGCGGATCATCTGCGGGTCGTCGAGCGAGTAGTCGAGGCAGCGAAGCGCCACAATCGAGTTCAGCATGGCCGGGTAGATCGCGCCCAGACCGTCGGATCTTTCGAAGCGAGCGAGCATCCACTCCTTGGCGCGATTGATCGCCATCTTGCGCAACGGACGGATGTGGACACGCTCGAACCAGTGAATCATGCGATCTGTAAAGAGGAAGAAGTTGCGCCAGCTGACGGGCCGCTTCTTATCCCAGCGAAGATGCAGGTTCGAGTTCTGGCGTCCGTCTACGAATAGTTCGTCGATTCCCTGCTCCGGCGCGAGTTTTTTGAACGGCTTCTTCGCATAGATGATCGATAGCGGCACAAGAATTCCGCGCGACCACGAAGAGATCTCGTACAGGTTGAAGTAGAACCAGTTGGGAAACAGAACAATCTCGGGCGGAATGGCAGGAACAGCGTCGTAGTCGTACTGCCCCAGTGCACAGAGATACATCTTCGTGAAGGTATTGCACTCCACTACGCCGCCGTTGGCCAGCACCCACTCGCGCGCCTTTACCATGACGGGATGGTCTTTCGACCAGCCCATGAGCTTCAAAGCAAGGTAAGCCTTCACGCCATAGCTGATGTTCGAGGGACCGCCGGGAAAGAGGCTCCATCCCCCGTCTTTATTCTGGTGGCGGAGAATCTCGTTGATCGCGCGCTCCATCTTGCCGGGGTCGCCGGTACCCAGCAGCGTGTGCATGAAGATGTAGTCAGACTCGAGCATGCTGTCGGCTTCGAGTTCGCCGCACCAGTAACCGTCGGAGTGCTGCTGGCCGAGGAGCCAGCCCTTCGCTCGCTGGACGCCGTCCGCGATGCGGTCAAGGCCAAGATCAATCCGACCAAAGCGCGGCTGCGCCGGTTGGTTTGCACCCTTCGGATTGCTTGAAGAAATACCCATGAAAGATCGATTCTCTGTCGGAAAAATTCGTTACTGAGCGGCTACGGCCGGTGCGGACGCGATGGCCTGAACGATTTCAGCAGGCAGGCCGAAACGTACATTCTCCGGCATCACTTCTACCTCTTCGACTGAACCGTAGCCCATGGTCTGGAGGTACTCCACTACGTCCTTCACCAGCACTTCCGGTGCGGAGGCGCCGGCCGTGACAGCAACTGTATTCGCCCCTTCGAGCCAATCAGGTTGGATTGCATCGGCGGTATCGATCAGGTAGGAGTTGGTATCCAAGTTCTTGGAAACCTCCACGAGCCGATTCGAGTTGGAACTGTTGCGCGAGCCGACGACCAAAACCAGGTCGGCATCATGCGCGACGTTCTTCACTGCAGTTTGACGGTTCTCCGTCGCATAGCAGATGTCCTGTGCGTGCGGACCCACGATATTGGGAAACTTCTTTTTGAGCGCCTCAATCATGTAGCGCGCCTCGTCGAGCGAGAGTGTTGTCTGGGTCAGATAGGCAACCTTGTTCGGATCGGGGACCACGAGCGCCTCAACCTCCTGGACTGTCGAAACGACCTGGGTGACATCCGGGGCCTCTCCCTGAGTTCCCTCAACCTCTTCGTGGTCGCGATGCCCCACGAGCACGAGAGAATAGCCCTGCTTGGCAAACTTGATCGCCTCGACGTGCACCTTCGTAACCAGCGGACAGGTTGCGTCGATCACCTTCAGGCCGCGCTCCTTCGCTCGCTGACGAACCGCCGGAGAGACGCCGTGTGCAGAATAGATAACACGTGCGCCTTCAGGGACTTCGTCCAATTCGTTGACGAAGATTGCGCCTTTTTTTGCCAGATCGTTGACAACATAGCTGTTATGCACGATCTCCTTGCGGACATAGATCGGGGCGCCAAAGGTGTCCAGTGCGATCTGGACGATATCGATAGCGCGGACTACCCCGGCACAGAAGCCGCGAGGCTTGAGGAGAAGGACCCGCTTGGTTTTCGTATTGTCGCCGCTTCCGGCCAGCGAGACGTGGTCGAGGGTGGTTGTAGTCACATCGTTAAGTATACCGCGTAGAACCCGTGACTGGGAGCATGATTGAACCAATCTTGGTGCAATCATGAAGTGCACTGATTTCCGGCAAAATCAAAAAAATACTGGAACTTATCGGGGCTTTAACGCATCGCTCTTCCTGCAAATATATGCTTTGGGATGCGAGCCTGCAGGGGTGAGATGCCGAGACGGAGAGCTATTTACTGCTTTCTAACAGATGCGCGGCGTGCTTCAGACTGGTCTCGGTAAGTTTGGCGCCACTCAGCATTCGTGCGATCTCCCGGGTCCGTTCCGATTCCTCCATCTGACGAATCTCGGTCTGGGTACGTCCGCGCTTTTCTGTCTTTTCGATTAGGAAGTGCTGGTCGCCAAAGGCGGCGATCTGCGGTAGATGGGTGATGCATAAGACCTGCTGGCCACGCGACAAGGTCTTCAGCTTCTTTCCGACCGCCTCCGCCGCCCTGCCTCCAATGCCGATATCGATCTCGTCGAAGACCAGCGTTCGCGGCAACACTGTCTTCTTCTTTTTGCCCGGCCCCTTCGGCGCGGCCTCTTCGACCGTCACCTTCAGGGCCAGCATGACGCGCGACATCTCGCCGCCCGAGGCGATCTCGTCGAGAGGCTTCAGTGGCTCTCCTGCGTTGGTGGCGATCAGGCACTCAACCCGGTCCCAGCCGTGTGCTGTCCAGTTCTCTGCGACCTTCTGCGCGGTGACCTGCACGTGAAAGCGCGTGCTCATGGCGAGGTCGTTAATCTGTGCTTCGGCGAGCTTTTCCAGCCGCTTCGCCGCGTCGGTGCGGCTGGCGGTGAGTTGAGTCGCCGCCTCGCGATAAGCCACTGCATCCTTCTCTTCTTTGGTTTTGAGCTCGATCAGCAGCGCGTCCCGATTTTCCACCTCGGCGAGTTTGTGCGCAGCCTCGGCGCCGAAGTCCACGACCTCTTTCAGCGTCTGACCGTATTTGCGCTTCAAGCGATCGAGCGCCGCCAGCCTGTCTTCAATCTCCTCCAAGCGTGCGGGTGCTGCGTTGATCTTGTCGGCGAAGTCGCGCACCTCCGCATCGACGTCTTCGACGATCGCCTTCGCAGCGGCCAACTGCTGCGCCGGCTCCTGAAACCGCAGATCGTATCGGGCCAATTCCTCCAGATGCTTCAACGCTCCGCCCAGTGCGCCCTCCGCGGAACTCTCAGACTCATACAAGAGCTCGTGTGCGCTCAACGCCGCGGTGTGAAGCTTCTCCGCATTGGCCAGAACGCGTTTCTCCGCTTCGAGCTGCACATCCTCGTCTTCCGCAGCAAGCGCAGCCTGATCGATTTCTTTGCTTTGAAACCGCCAGAGGTCGGCCATCCGTAGGCGGTCCTGTTCCGCAGACTGCAGCTCATTCAATTTGTCTGTCGCGGCTCTCCAGGCAGCAAAAGCTTCGGCAACCGTCTCGGTATTCAAAGCGCCGAACCGATCCAGCAGGCCCCGTTGCTGCGCCAGGTCGAACGAACCCATCGTCTCTCCCTGCGAATGAACGAGGGCAAGCTCCGGCGCAAGCTGCCGCAAAACTCCGACCGTCGCAGGCTGGTTGTTGACGAAGACGCGGCCCTTTCCGTTGGCTAGAATCTCGCGACGAAGCAGGATGTGGTCGGACTCAGAGTCGATCCCATTCGCTTCGAGGATCGCTTCCGCGCCCGGAGTAAGCTCGAAGACGCAACTGACGACTGCCTTCTCTTCCCCATGACGCACTACATCCGAGGAGGCTTTGCCGCCAAGCAGAAGTGCCAAGGCATCGATCAAAATGGACTTCCCGGCGCCGGTTTCTCCTGTCAGGAGATTGAGGCCTGATCCAAACGTGGCGACCGCACGGTCGATCACAGCATAATTTTCCGCGCGTAATTCCAGCAGCATAGGGTCCTCAAAGCAACGTCGTAACGCGAGAATAACAAACCATGTTGGCCTGCGCCGCGAACCATCATGTGCACCTGAAACCGGCATCACATTCGATGTCCGGGGCAAATTCTGCAAAAACCGGATTTACACTAAGGTCTGGTGGATAACAACTATGGTCTGGATGCTCGCTTCTTACCTCCTTCAGGAAGACTCCTCTGCCGCAGCTCCTGCGGCGGCCAACGGCGGCGCCCTGCTGGAGATGGTTCATAACAGCGGCCCTGTCGCCTTCGCTGTCCTCGTAGTTCTTTTACTCGCGAGTATTTTCTCGTGGACCATCATGATCTCGAAGTGGTCCCGCTTCGCCAAAGCCCAGACGCAGAGTGCACGCTTCCTCCGTGCCTTTCGCAAGTCAACCCGGCTCAGCGAGATTGCCGCCGTCGCCGATCAGTTCAAACCCAGCCCGCTCGTAGCCGTCTTCAGCGAAATCCACGACGAGTACCAGCGGCAGAACGGCGGACGCGGCCTTCCGCGCAACCCGGTCGCACTGGAGCGGGCCGCGCAGACCGCTTCGAGCGAAGCCCTGACCTCCATGGAGAGCCACATGACCTGGCTTGCGACCATCGGGAATATCTCGGTGTTCATCGGGCTCTTCGGCACTGTGATGGGGATCATCGATGCCTTTCACGGCCTTGGCACTGCAGGCGCGGCGACCCTTCGCGCGGTAGCCCCTGGCATCTCGGAGGCCCTGATTACCACCGCCGCCGGTCTCGTCGTCGCCATCCCGGCAGTCATCGGCTACAACCAGTTGACCGCAAGGCTGCACGAGTTTGCCGCCCGCATGGACGACTTCGGCCGCGAGCTACTGAACGCGATCGAAAATGCAGCGATGATGACGCCACCCCCACAGCCGGAGGAGCAGAGACGGAGGACGTTCTAGCCATGGCCTTTTCCTCGAAGGGGCACACGCAGACATCTCTCGCCGAGATCAACGTCACGCCGCTGGTCGACGTCGTTCTCGTGCTTCTTCTGATCTTTATGCTCACCGCGCCGGTTCTACAGTCGGGCGTCGATGTGGCAATTCCGAAGACGCGCTCCGTCAATCAGCTCACCGAGGAGCGCATGGTCGTCACCATTGACCGCGAACAGAACGTCTTCCTGCAGGACAAGCCCGTCAACGTGAACGACCT
This sequence comes from uncultured Acidobacteriaceae bacterium, assembly GCA_963770055.1. Lineage (GTDB taxonomy): Bacteria > Acidobacteriota > Terriglobia > Terriglobales > Acidobacteriaceae > Edaphobacter. The sequence goes on along the minus strand of CAVYOC010000006.1, from coordinate 70,544 downwards.
TCCATCGTTGCTGCGGGTTCCGCGCGGAGCCCCTGCTGCGAAACGAATCATCTACCTCCGCGCGGACGAGCGTGTGCCGTTCGGGGCCTTCGCGTCGGTGATGGATGCGGTCAAACAGGCCGGCATTACCAACATCAGCATCGTCACCCAGCCGCTGAAGCCATGAGGAGGGTGCCATAGCCGTCGAACTGCAACTCAGCCGCGCCGACTACATCGAAAGGGAGAAGCTCGGCCTCAACTTCGCCGGTTCGCTCCTGCTCCACGTCCTCGTCGCTGCTGCTCTTGTTGGATCGGCGTTCCTCTTTCACCGCAAGGGCGTCAACTGGGGCGAGAACGCCTCGAACGCCGGAGCAATCCAGGCCACGATGGTCTCATCGATTCCTTTGCCGCCGACGCAGCGCACCCTCGACACCGGAGTCCTGACATCAGAGGCGCCGAGCCCCGCACCAGTCACAGCGAAGGAGAAGACCGAAACCGCGCCGACTCCCGATTCAGTTGCTATCCCCGAGAAGGCTAAGCCTCCCAAAATCGCCGATAAGCCTACCCCCGCGCCGCCGAAGCATGTTCAGCCCATCACGCCGCCGCCAACCAAAGCTGTCACGGGCGAGACGGCCGGCATTCGCATTGCACAGTCCACCATGGAGCTCAAGAACGGGACCTCGAGCGTTTCAATCCAGGACCGCAGCTTCGGCGAGCGTTACGCGTACTACGTGAACATCGTCAACAGCAAGGTCTCGCAGAACTGGTTCAAGTCGGAGGCCGACCCGATCGCATCGATGGACAAGAGCACCACGATCGTCTTCGACATCGACCGGGAGGGCGTTCCCTCAAACGCTAAGATCGAGACGCGTAGTGGCTCTCCGTCGCTCGATCTCTCGGCCCTGAGAGCGGTGCAGAGAGTGGACGGGTTCGGTCCCTTGCCAGCTGGCAACCGAATCACTGTCGAGTTCACCTTCCACTTCCGACCCCAGTAATTTGCGTACAAGCGGTATTCGTTTGATTACCTTACAGAGGCACTCAGGTTACCCGGCACGTCTTTTTTGCGTCTAACATTAGACAGAATGCCGAATCCGCAACGAAAGCCCCACAAACGAAGCGCCCATCGTTCCCGTCTCGCAGTCCTGTTGCTCCTGCTTGCCAGTGCCTTGACGCTACATGCGCAGGAAGGCTTTCACACCGAAACTTCGACTGGTGTGACGAACATTCGCATCGCCGTTGCCGACTTCAAACCCAGCTCTGGCGACGCGCAGGGATTCAAGGGCACCTTTGACAGCACGCTCTACGCCGATCTTGCCAACGCAGGCATCTTCGACGTCGTCTCCAAGAGCCTTCAGCCGCAAGCAACTCCCGGCTCACCCGCCGAGATGAACATTCAGCAATGGGCCGTCGCGCCAGCCTCCGCCGCCATGGTTGCCTTTGGCAGTTTCAACGTGGAGAGCGGCAAGATCACCTGCAACGGCTTTCTCTTTGACGCCAAGAACACTCAGTTCCCTCAGATTCTCGCCAAGCAGTACAGCGAGGACGCCAGCGAAGACTCCGCCCGCCAAATCGCTCACCGCTTCGCCGACGAGATCATCTTCCGGCTCAGCGGTGGCAGTCAGGGCATCGCGGAATCGAAGATTGTCTATGTCAAGCTAAACGGCGCGGACAAAGAGATATGGGAGATGGACTACGACGGCGCGAACCAGCACCCCATCACGAAACTGGGCACCGTCTCGATCTCACCGCGCATCGCTCCTGACAACTCGCGCATCGCTTTTTCGTCGCTAGGTAGGGACGGCTTTCAGATTCGCATGTTCTCGCTGATCCTGGGACGAATGGTCACTTTCACTGGCGTCGGAGGAACGAACCTCTCCCCTGCCTGGGCTCCGAATGGCAAGGACATCGCTTACTCCTCCTCGCGCTCCGGCGACCCGGAGATATGGATTTCCGACGCCAACGGCAGCCTTGCGCGCCGGATCACCAGTTTTCGAGGGCCGGATGTTTCGCCCGTCTTCAACCCGCGCACCGGCTCGCAGATTGCATGGATCAGCGGACGAACCGGCCTGCCTCAGCTCTACATCATGGACGCCGACGGTTCGGCGGTGCAGCGCATGACGGATGGCGGCTACGCGACTTCTCCTTCGTGGTCGCCTAACGGCCAGTTTCTCGCCTTCGCCTGGGATCGCAAGTACGGCCCCGGCGCACCCGGCGGACAGGATATCTATGTGATGGAGATCGCCACCAAGCGCTGGATTCAGCTGACCCATGACGGCGGCCGCTGTGACTTCCCGTCCTGGTCGCCGGACGGCCGCCACATTGTCTATGCCAACACGGCCGACGGCAAGGCCAGCCACATGAAGATCATGAGCATGCTCGCCGACGGCACGCAGAAACGCGCACTGACCGGTCCCGGCGCCGATATGCCGAACTGGAGTTGGAAGTAACATTTTTTCCGCAGATTGCTTCGCGAGTTACGTTTATTTTTTGAAATACTAACGAGTGGCAGGAGATATGCGAATGAGTGCACGACAAGCAAGATACCCAGTACAAAACAAGATCAATCGGACTCTGGCCGTAGCCTTTACCTTCGGCATCCTTGCCGTAACAGGCTGCCACAAAAAGGCAAGCGGTGTGAATCCCAGCACTCTCGGCCCGCCCCCCGCTGCTTCTGCCGCTCCTACTGCTACCATCACTGCCGATCCGCTGGCGATCGACCTTGGCCAGTCCGTCGTCCTCAACTGGCGGAGTCAGAATGCCACCTCTGTCTCGATCGATGGTATCGGCGAGGTGAATCCCAACGGCACGCAGACCGTGTCGCCATCGAACTCTACGAACTTTCATCTCACTGCGAAGGGAGACGGTGGCACAACGGAGGCCAATGTTCGGGTAACCGTCCGCGTGCCTGTGGCGCCTACCGCGCCCGAAGCGCCCGCCGCCGATATGGGCAGCGAGGCCGCTTTCCACCAGAACGTTCAGGACATCTTCTTCGACTACGACAGTTTTGATCTGCGCCCGGACGCCACGTCCTCTGTCTCGTCGGCTGCCAATTATCTCAACGCTCACCCATCCATCAAGGTCGTGGTCGGCGGATACTGCGACGATCGCGGTTCAGCCGAATATAACCTCGCGCTCGGCGAGAACCGCGCCAACGCCGCCCGCACCGCGCTGGTCTCTGCTGGAGTTTCGGCCAGCCGCCTCCGCGTCATAAGCTACGGTAAGGAGAAACAGTTCTGCACCGAAGAGAACGAGTCCTGTTGGCAACAGAACCGCCGGGCACAGTTCTCACTCGACCGCTAACTCCTGCGGTCTTACTTCAGCTCGGCCTCGCGCAATCCATCGTGCGGGGCCGACGGGAAGACAGAAAGCCGAGTGTTACGCCCATGACTCATTCAGCCAATCAACTTATCCCTCCGAAGAGGTTCGACTTCGTCAGGCCGCTTTGTCGCGCCTCCGCCATTGCGTTCGCCGCCGTTGTTCTGAGCACTTCGCCCGCGTTCGCCGTCAACAAAGACATGGTGCAGCTTCAGACCCAGATTCAGCAGCTGCAGGACGCAGTGGCCCGGCTGCAGCAATCGAACGATGAACGCATGGGCGTGATGAAAGATCTCGTCCAGCAAAGCGCCGACTCCGTCAACAAGATGGCAATCGTTCTCGACGGGTTGCAGAAGCAGATGCAGGCACAACACGAGGCGCAGACCGGAAAGGTCGACCAGGTCTCAGGCCAGATCCAGTCCCTCAACGACTCAGTTGATGAGATCAAGGCGCGGCTCGGCTCTCTCCAGAAGCTCATGCAGGACGTCCAGAGCCAGCAGCAGTCCATGAGCGCCAACATGCAGAGTAATCCCCAAGGCGGCGGGGCTGGTATGGCTGTGACCCCTCCCCCTGTGAACCCACAACCCGAGGCTCCGCCGACACCTGCTCCCGCTGTGAAAAAAGGCAAGCCCTCGGCCGCGGTTCCTCTCGCAGCCGCACCAGCGGCGAATCCAGGGTCAGACGTTGCCCCTGCCGACGAACTCTACAAGACTGCGCTCGGCGACTATATGGCTGCCAAGTATGCGCTCGCCGCAGCTGAGTTTGGTGACGTCGTCAAAAACTATCCGGACAATCCCCTTTCGGGCAACGCCTACTACTACCAGGCGGAGATCGACTATCGCGGAGGTCGCTACGCTCCCGCGATCAAGGCTTACGACAGCGTGTTGCAGCAGTATCCCGACAGCAACAAAGTACCCGTCTCGCATCTGCACAAAGGAATGGCGCTCGTGGCTTTGAACCAGAAGGACGCCGGTGTCCGCGAGTTTCGCAGCCTGATCCAGCGATTCCCTAACTCCCCGGAAGCCATGCAGGCGCGCAGTAAACTCAGCGGCATGGGTATCACCGTTACGCCCAAAACACACGATTAGACCCGCGACTAATTCTCCAGCCTGCAATCTTCAGTTGCGCATTTCGTGCATGAGCGCTTCGATCTCTCTGCGCTCTTCGCCCGTCAAAGGCAGCTGTGGCGAACGGGGTGCACCGCCGAAGTAGCCGTTTAAATCGCAGCCAAATTTAATGCCTGCAACTCCAAGCTGCTCTTCGATCCTCTCAGCGACCCGCTCCAGGCGACGCTGTTTCTCCTCCGCCAGATCCTCGTCCCCATCCTTCCACGCAGCCCACACCTCATAACAGGCCTGCGGGGCCGACGCCGCAAATGCCGGCATAGCTCCAGCCGCGCCTGCTCGGAATCCATCCAGCATGCGCGCAGTACTTCCTGCCAAGAGCTGAAAGCCAACCTTCTTTCTCCGCGTCCTGGCGACGGCCTTCGGAGGTGCAACTGCCAACGCGGCCATCCCACCCTTCAAGGCATCCACTGCAATCCATTCTCCAGCGGCTTCCTTTCGAACCTGCATCCTCCTGGTTACAGCCGCGAAGACCGCAGTCACCGTGGCCTCGTGCTCGAAACCGGCTGTTGCGCCGATTATCTTTTCAAGCCTTCCGCGTCTGCCGGCGCAATCCACTAAGCCAATGACCTGCGGATGCCCAGCAAGCTCGGCGATTACATCAGTCTGGAACGCTTCCGTCGGATCCAGACCCGTACTATATAGCACCACCGGTAGCGCTGAGCGGTCAGCAAGTGCCCGGAAGTAAGTCATCAGGCTCTTCGCATCTTCGGGGCGACCGTTCACCGAAAACAGCGAAGGCGGTTTCACCAGAACCGCATCGAAGCCGGCATTTGCAGCGAACTCTGCAAGATCCAGCGTCCCGACCAGACTGTCGCGCGAACACCCGGCTACAAGCACCTTCTCAGCAGCAGCTGCCTCTGCGACGCTTCGCAGTATCTGCCGCGTCTCCTCATCCGAAAGCATTGTCGGTTCACCGGCGTCGCTCAGCGTTACCAACCCCGCGACTGGCGTCTTCGAGTACCGCGTCACATTCGCCTCAAGTTTAGGAAGGTTGAGACGTCCATCAGCATGGAACGGCGTCGTCAGCGGAAGTTGAAGTCCTTCAAGCAGCATCCCCCTATTCTAAAAGCTAAACCCGCCGCATCTGCCCCACCTGTTAATCAAAACGCACATGCCACGAAAGGCGTAACAGAATTTAGTCTCAGCACAATTTGGCTGAAGTAACCTTTGCTAGGGCATCATGATTGATGGACGCGACATGCCGCAGGGCAAAACACCGGGCGATCTCGCGCGAGAGACCATGCTGTTTCTCGTCCACACGCTGATCGCCGTTTTCCTGCTCGCAGTTGCGGTCGGGGCCATGTCGCTGAACAATCCGGACCCCGACTCTCCAATGCCAAAGCTTATCGGGACCCTCCTTGCCTTTCTCGTTCCGCTGATTGCAAGCTTTCTCCTGGCGCGGGTCCATCGTAACGCAGCGGCCAGCCACGTCTGGATCACAGGCCTTGTCCTCTTTTCCTTCGTGTGCGTGTGGGTACTCGGCCTGCCTACTGGCAGAGGGCTCTGCGAGAGCTGCAGCGCCTCTGAAAAGATCTGGCGCACGTTCTTCACCTTCAACAAAGGCAGCGGCTTAATGGGCGGCGACGGTCTTCTGATCGGCACGTGGATGCCGCTCTCCATGATCGGTTACGCCATCGGCGCGAAGTTCGCCCTCTAACCCACGAAGATTTCCGAGCGGAGATCCTACTTCACGCCCGTGACGGCCTTGGCCTCGACGCCAAAGCGATCCGAATGCAGCGTCTGCAGTGCAAACACACTCAATGTTCCCTTTTGCAGGGAGGCGATTCCCTCGGCCGCGGCACGAGCCGCAGCCAATGTCGTAATTGTCGGAATTCTTGCCAGTACCGCGGCGCGTCGTATCGCCTTCTCATCGAAGAAGGTATCCTGCCCGCGCGGCGTGTTGACGATGAGTTGGATGCGATCGCCCTTGATCAGGTCAACAACGTTCGGCCGGCCCTCCTTCACCTTGTGCACACGCTCCGGCTGCAGCCCGGCTTGTTCCAGCACAACCGCGGTTCCGTGCGTTGCCACAAGGTGGAAACCCATCTCCACAAACTGACGCGCCAGAACAATCGCGCCCGCCTTATCGTGATCGTTCACACTGAGAAAGACGGTCCCGCTGCCCGGAAGCATCTGCCCAGCGGCGATCTGAGCCTTCGCAAAGGCCTCGCCGAAGTTGTCCGCGACTCCCATTACTTCGCCGGTCGACTTCATCTCCGGTCCGAGCACGGTATCGACACCCGGAAATTTGCCCCACGGAAACACCGGTGACTTCACGTAGTAGTGCGAACCGGTTTCGAGATCCCTGCCGCTCGCTACCTGTTCCGGCAGCATGTCTTTCAGTTTCCGTCCGACCATGATGCGCGACGCAACCTTCGCCAGTGGAATCCCTGTCGCCTTCGAGACATAAGGCACCGTGCGTGACGCGCGAGGATTGACCTCGATCACGTAAACTGTGCCGCGTTGAATGGCAAACTGAATATTCACCAAGCCGCGCACATTCAACGCAAAGGCAAGTTTGCGCGTGTACTCGCGAATCGTCTGCAACACATCTTCGCTCAGATCAACCGCGGGCAGCACGCAGGAAGAATCGCCGGAATGAATTCCAGCCTCCTCGATGTGCTGCATGATTCCTGCAATCACCACATTGTCGCCATCGCACAAAGCATCCACATCGCACTCGATCGCATCTTCGAGGAAGTGGTCGATCAGCACCGGCCGCTCCTGCGAGTACTCAATCGCCGTCGTCATGTACTGCACCACCGCGGCATCGTCGTATGCGATCACCATCGCCCGTCCGCCCAACACATACGAAGGCCTCACCAGCACCGGATAACCGACGCGATTCGCCCCAGCAACCGCTTCTTCCACGCTGGTCGCCATGGCGCCCTCAGGCTGCGGAATCTTGAGTTCCTCGATCAGCTTGCCGAACCGCTTTCGATCCTCCGCCAGATCGATCGACTCCGGCGAAGTCCCAATGATCGGCACGCCTGCCTTCTTCAGCGGTAGCGAAAGATTCAACGGGGTCTGTCCGCCGAACTGCACGATCATCCCTATCTCTGCGCCTGATGAGGCCTCATGTTCATATACACCGAGCACGTCCTCGAGCGTCAGCGGTTCGAAGTACAACCGGTCGCTCGTGTCGTAGTCCGTCGAAACCGTCTCCGGATTGCAGTTCACCATGATGGTCTCGTAACCATCTTCGCGCAGCGCAAACGCAGCATGGCAGCAGCAGTAGTCAAACTCAATTCCCTGCCCGATCCGGTTCGGGCCGCTGCCAAGGATCAGAATCTTCTTCTTCTTCGTGGGCGCGGCCTCGTCCTCTTCGTCGTAACAGCTGTAGAGATACGGCGTGTAGCTTTCAAACTCTGCCGCGCAGGTATCGACAAGCTTGTACACAGGCATGACATCGAGTTTCTTTCGCAGCGCACGAACCGCAGCCGTTCCCTCAGCGCCCTTCAGTCCCCAGACGGCCGCAAGGCGCTCGTCGGAGATGCCCATTCTCTTCGCCGTTCGGAGTTGCTCGGCAGTCACTTCGACCATCGGCACACTGCCGATCGCCGTGATCTCGTCGGTGATCTGTTTGATCTGATAGCAGAAACCACGGATCCATTGACGTCATGCGCGCGACCTCGCGCACCGTCATACCTTTTTCGAACGCATAGCGAATGTAGGCGAGCCGATCAGGGTGTGGCGTGACGAGACGCTGAGTGAGCCGTCGCGGCTCAATGTCGTCCGCCGTAGCTTTCTTGCCCGTCTCAAGCGAACGCACCGCCTTCATCATCGCTTCCTTGAAGGTTCTGCCGATTGCCATCACCTCGCCGACCGACTTCATCTGCGGGCCGAGCACGTCATCGGCGTTCGGGAATTTTTCGAATTGCCACTTCGGAATCTTCACGACGACGTAGTCGATCGTTGGCTCGAAGCAGGCAGGCGTCGCTTTGGTAATGTCGTTCTGAATCTCATCCAGCGTGTAGCCAACCGCGAGCCGCGCTGCGATCTTGGCAATCGGAAACCCCGTCGCCTTCGAAGCCAGCGCCGACGAACGCGAGACGCGCGGATTCATCTCGATGACCGTCATGCGTCCGTTCAGTGGATTCACGGCGAACTGCACGTTGCTTCCGCCAGTCTCAACGCCGATCTCGCGAATTACCGCAATCGCAGCATCGCGCATCGCCTGATACTCGCGGTCGGTCAGCGTCTGCGCGGGTGCCACCGTGATCGAATCGCCCGTATGCACGCCCATCGGGTCGAAGTTTTCGATCGAGCAGATAATGATGACGTTGTCCTTCAGGTCGCGCACAACTTCGAGTTCATACTCCTTCCAGCCGAGCACGCTTTCTTCAAGCAGGCACTCATGCACCGGCGACAGATCGAGCCCGCGCGACAGAATCTCCATCAGTTCTTCGCGGTTGTAAGCGATTCCGCCGCCAGAGCCACCCAGCGTGAATGAAGGCCGAATCACTACCGGGAATCCGATCTTGCTCGCAAACTCTAGCCCATCGCGAAGATTGTTGATCAACGCGGACCGCGGCATATCGAGGCCGATCTTCGTCATCGCATCCTTGAAGAGCAACCGTCCTCGGCTTTTTTGATAGCCTCCAGCTTCGCGCCGATCAACTCGATGCCAAGCTTGTCGAGCACGCCCGAGTCCGCAAGATCCACGGCAAGATTCAGCGCTGTCTGTCCGCCGACTGTCGGCAACAGCGCGAATTTCCCTTTGCCGCCGAGTCCATCCGGGTCTAGCATCTCTGCCTCAATGCGAAGAATCTCCTCCAGATATGCCGCGGTCAAAGGCTCAATATACGTGCGATCGGCAACCTCGGGATCGGTCATGATCGACGCCGGGTTCGAATTCACCAGCACAACCTCATATCCCTCGGCCTTCAGCGCCTTGCACGCCTGCGTGCCGGAGTAGTCGAACTCCGCCGACTGTCCAATCACAATCGGCCCCGAGCCGATCACCAAAATCTTCGCAATGTCATTCCTGCGTGGCATCTATTACCCTTGCTTTTTGAGCTTCGCGTTTCAAGTTTTCTTTGACGTCCGTCGTTGAGACGGGCGAGCGAGCTTCAGAATCACATCGAGATGCCTTTTTTATCTGTTTCTCTTTTACAGATGTTGCTTTGTTCAAGTAATTCTACACCTGAAGGTAGCGTCACATATCAATGAGCATTTTCCAGAAACAGCGTACATAATCTTTGTGGAGCCTGACGGCTTCATCGTATTCCAACCCCGTCCAATAAGAATGGCTCGAATGCAACACCTCCAGGCCAATGCGCAGTTCGGAATCCAACGCGAGAAAGGTTTTATCGATCCGTCCAGCTGTTCGTTGCCGATGGGTGACCTCGGTCGGTAATTACGTAATGCGACTAGACCGTAATGCTTCAGCTTCGCCGTAGTACTACCATTCGTAAATCATTTCCGGACTTTACCGTCCATCGATAAACAGCGGGCTTTGAATATTTATTCTCCAGAAATCTTGAGACCGGTTCCCGGGCCAAATGAATAAGGCTATCGGTTCATCAGAACATACCGTTACCCATTCAAAATCCACCAGAACCTCCTCTCACTTCTTCCACTCCTCCATCATCTTCCGAAAATCCTTGAAGAGATAATGCGAGTCATGCGGCCCGGGACTGGCCTCCGGATGGTATTGCACGCTGAACATCGGGTCGGTCTTGTGCCGCAACCCGGCCAGCGTCTGGTCGTTCAGGTTTGTATGTGTCTTCTCGACATCAGCAGGCAGCGAATCAGGATCGACGTTGAAGTTGTGGTTCTGCGCCGTAATCTCAACCTTGCCCGTCTGGTGGTTCATGATCGGGTGGTTTCCGCCGTGGTGTCCGAACTTCAGCTTGTACGTCTTGCCGCCGAGCGCGAGGCCGAAGATCTGATGCCCAAGGCAAATCCCGAAGATCGGCTTCTTCCCCTGCAGCTCCTTCACAGTTCTCAACCGCGTACTCAAGCGGTTCGGGATCGCCCGGGCCATTCGAGAAGAACACGCCATCAGGGTTCATCGCGAGCACATCCTTCGCCGGAGTCGTCGCCGGAACCACGGTCACGCGGCAGTTCTCGCGCGTCAGCATGCGCAGGATGTTTTCCTTGATGCCGAAGTCATAGGCGACCACGTGCATCTGTTCCACGCCACCCTCAGCCTTGGTGAGCAGCGCGTCCCCGGTCTGATTCTTCGGCTCGTTCGCGTCCCACTCGTACGCGACCTTCGTCGTCACCACGCTGGCCAGGTCCGTGCCTTCCATCTTGCGGATCGTACGCGCCTTTGCGACCAGCGCATCAGCGTCGAGGTTTTCACCAGAGGCGATGACGCCGCGCATCACGCCATTGGCCCGCAGGTGTCGCACCACCGCGCGAGTATCGACCTCGGCGATCACCGGAACACCGTAGCGCTCCAGATACTCATCCGCCACCTGCGTCGAGCGCCAGTTCGAACTCACCGGCGAGAACTCCCGCGTCACCAGTCCCTCGATATAGGGCTTCTTCGACTCCGCATCGCTTGGCGTCGTTCCGTAATTGCCAATATGAGGATTCGTGAGAACGACGATCTGCCCTGCGTACGAGGGATCGGTAAAGATCTCCTGGTAGCCGGTTAGAGATGTATTGAAGACCACTTCGCCAGAGCTGTCCGCCCTTGCGCCAAAACTCTTGCCGCGAAAAATGCGCCCGTCTTCAAGCGCCAGAATTGCCTGCATTGCCTCTCCCAACCGGAGTGGATTTAATAGATTCTATCAGCATTTACGCTGGAAATCCTCACCGCAGGCGAAACCAGTCTGCGGCAAAAGAAAAGCCCGGCACAAGGCCGGGCTCTCCCTCGCCAACTGCTCAGTTTTTAGCGGTGGTGATGAGGATGGTGGTGACGGTGGTGACGTTTCGCGTTCGCAGGAACGACCGCGACCGTCAGAACAGCCAAAGCAACAACAGCAAGAAACACGATGCGTAACTTCATGATCTGATTCTCTCCGCAATCGCTCGTTGTGAGCGATGTTACCTAAAGGAAGCCTATCGCGGTCGTGAATTTTTCGCACTACATATTTCTGGTTACGATGTTCCGAGCTTGATTCCCCGCTGCTCCGGTCGCTCGATATGGACCAGAACATCCTCGCCCTCCACTCGCAGCGGAAAGATAGCCACTTTTTCAGACGCTGGATACTCTGCTAGCCCCGTCTTTACGTCGAACGCCCACGAGTGCCACGGACACACAATCGCATTACCTTCAATCCAGCCCTGCCCCAGCGGTCCCTGGCGGTGCGGGCACACGTTATCCAGCGCCGACAGTTCGCCATTCACATTCGCGAGACAGACTGCCACGCCCTCAACTTCAGCTTCCACAACCTGTCCCGCCGGCGGAGCCTCCGCCAACCCACACAACCGAACCCACTTCGCCAACGCAAAATCCTCTCCACCAATGTTAAAGCCTCCACTCGCCTAGTGATTCACTCTCCGGCTGCAAGTGCTAAAGTCGAAAACAGACTTCGATGCCTCGCCCTGTCTCCAAGCCAAACAAGCGTGCCACGCCAGCGCCTACGCAACCCGAGGTTGTCAGCCCAATCTGGCTGATCAAGGGAATCGTCCTCACCGCCTTTGCTGCGCTCGTCTGCGCCTATCTCACCTTCTGCCTGCTCTTTTATCAAGGCCAGTGGCAGCTTGTGCTGCACCCGACCCGCACTACCGCCAGCCCTGCGTCGATTGAAGGCGCCTCCTACGAACTCATCCACTTCAACCCCGACGAATCCGCTACTCCACAACTCACTGGCTGGTGGATTCCCTCCGAACCCGGCGGCCGCTACTCTCGAATCACGGCCCTCTTCCTGGCGGACGGCAACGGCTCCCTTGTCGACGCGATCCCAACCCTCGCCAGCCTGCACAATCTCGGCATTAATGTCTTCGCCTTCGACTATCGCGGTTACGGTCAGAGCGTCCACGCACGCCCCGGCGAGCAAGGCATGAGCCGCGACGCCGACGCCGCCTGGCAGTACCTCACCACTTCCCGTAATCTCTTCGCACAGCAGATCATCCCCTACGGAACAGGCACCGGCGCCTCCATCGCGACTCAGATGGCTGCTTCCCATGAAAGTATTCCCGTCCTGATCCTTGACTCGCCTCGCGCCGATCTACTCGACCTGGCCATCCGCGATCCGCGCGCCTCGATCCTTCCCGTACGTCTTCTCTTTCACGAACGCTTCCCGCTTGCCGAGCCGCTCTCCACACTGCGAACGCCCAAGCTTCTTCTCTCCCGTTCGACCGAACCCGATCAATCCTTCCGCAACGCAAGAGATCCCAAGCTAACCGTTGAATTGACTTCCCCCTCGCCAACTCTCTACAACCAGAGTCTGACGCGATTTCTGGACCAATACCTATCCACACGCCCAATCCCCTCACTCGTGCCTTCCCCGGCACCCGCCCGCTAGGGCGTCGCAATCCTCAATTGCACCCACGTTACTATTTGTATTCAGGAAGATTCTTATGACGAAATGGCTTAACAGCCTGCAACCCTTCGGCGCGTTGCTCATGCGGCTTGCGCTTGGCGCCTCAATGGTTGTCCACGGATACCCAAAGGTCATCCCACACGGCGCACTCGCTCATTACGCCCATTACATCGTGTCCCTCGGTATTCCGTACTGGCTCGGCTACATTTCGGCGTTTACGGAGTTCGCCGGAGGTATCCTTCTGATCCTCGGCCTCCTCACGCGGTTCACCGCCGCACTCGTCGCCATCGATATGCTGGTCGCCTTCGTCTACGTCGGCATTCATCAGGGTTTTGGAATCTACAATTACATTCTCGCCCTCGCTGCCTTGGCGCTAATGATTATGTTCTACGGCGCCGGCTCCCTGGCACTCGACCGTAAACTCGGCCTCGCGTGAACCGACGAAGAAATTCTTTGCCAGCAAAGGCGTGAGGCCCCCGATACTCTGGAGGCCCTTACATAGGTGGGGAGTTTTTGTTGCAGATAAGGGAAGCCGGAACCGTGGGAACTGTGACTCCGGCAATTGCTAACTACACACAGTAAGACGCCAGTCTCTCCGAAAAGTTGTCCTGTTTTTTCCACTTTTCTGTAGACGGAATCTTTTTACATTCCATAAACAGAATCACGATACCCTGCTTACATCTCAAACAATGCGCAGAAGTTTTCACACTAGCTGGAGATTCAGAAACTGGCTCGGCGCAACCTGCGCACCAGGAAATACAAGCTCAAGGTTCTTCGTTCCCAACGTCTTATACGCTGTCTCGCCCAGCACTCTGCGGAAGTCCGTCGTCACAGCTAAATCTCTTCCTTCATTCAACTGCTCATTCGCCAGTCCCGGCCATCGGCCATAGACCTTGCCGCCCCTGACCTTGCCGCCAAGCACGAACATGACATTCGCGTGGCCATGATCGGTACCGCCGGTGCCATTCTGTCGCGCCGTCCTGCCAAACTCTGACATCGTCACCAGAGTTATGTTCTCCGCGTCGTCGCCCATGTCTCTCCAGAAGGCAGCGATCGTATCGGAGAACTCCTTCAGCCGGCCTGCCAGTTGACCATTGGTGTTCCCCTGATTCTGATGCGTGTCCCATCCGCCGATATCGGAGAACGCCGCCTCGACACCGAGGTTCGCCTTCATCAACTGGGCAATCTGCTTCAGGCTGTTGCCAAACGGCGTATTCGGATATGCCACTCCCGCCGCCGGCTGGTAATGCGCCGGGTCAGCCGCCTTCAGCATCTTCACCGCTTCAAATGTCTCCTGCCCGGTGCCATGCAGCACGGCATCGGTACTCTCGTCATACATTGCCTGAAATGCATCGCTCACGGCTGAGGTTGTGGGCCCCCGTCCGCCGACGGAAAAATCCGAAAGATTATTCACCGCAATTGCCGGGACCTTCCCCTGCAGCGTACGCGGTACCTGTGTACCCAAAGCCACCGCGCGAAACGCCGAAGACTTGTCCGTCTTCGGTTCGACCTGCAATGCCCGATTCAACCACCCATCTGTCGTCGACTTCACCCCAGGGGTGCCGCTTTCCATGTAATCCTGCGCATCGAAGTGCGACCGCGTCGTATCCGGCGAACCGGCTGCATGAATAATGGCGAGATTCCCGGCATCATAGAGCGGCTTGAACGAAGCCATCGAAGGGTGCAATCCAAAGAATCCATCCAAATCGAGAACCTCCTTCTCCTGGATCGCAATCGACGGCCGCATCGAGTAGTAGTTCTTCTCCTTGTACGGCACCACAACATTTAAACCGTCGACCGCGCCTCGCTGAAAGAGAATCACGAGTTTTTTCTTGTTCGCCACAGCCGTCGTCACCTCGGCGAGCACGCTGCGAGAGAGAAATGCGGGAATCGTCGACGTGCCCACCAGAGCCAGCGCGCCACCCTTCATAAATCCGCGCCGTGTCACGCCCCGTTGCGCCGCATCCCGCCCATGAATGTCACATCCCCAGTCGCTATGGTCCGCAAACCAATTCCTGTCCGCCATCTGCCTGCTCCTGTTCCGTCGCCAATCGTACTCGCGGCGTTAGTCCCTGTCTCTAGAAACGCATCTGCGGCTTAGAAGTTGCCGCCTACATCGAGTTGTGCAACGTTCATGACGGAGGATGTTGTGCTGAGACAGCTATCCTGATTGTTTTCAGCCAGTCGAAGACTACTCCATCACAGGCGGAACACCGTGAAAAAATCTGAACGCCGCCGCAATAACCGCTACCGCCGCTGAAACTCAGGCGATCCCAGAAGCAGTCCGGCCATCGTAGCTGCCTCATGATCGAGAGGTGGCCGCACCGGTCTATTCAAAGCAGCTGGGTTCAGCACCTGCGCCATCGGCTCAAAGTCGTTCGGACGAATGGAAAAATTTTTCGTCGCCTGCTGCATCATCGTCGGATCCTGCAACTGGGCAAGCACAGTTTCCCTCGTCCGGTCACTCGCCGGTTGCCCCAGCAGCACCGACTCCAGCTTCAATTCCTTGATCGAAGCATCGGTTGTTGTACCAGCCAAACCCTTCGTCAAAACCGCTGATTGGATCGCCGACTTCGCGCCTCCGAGCAACCCGGTCCAATTCGTCTGGACACCCCCTACGCGGTCGCTGCTGAGTGCAAGCGCGAAGTTCATCCGGCTCACCAGGTCGCCCGCATTTACCCACGGCTCCGCCATCCAGCTATAGCCATTCGGCGTCTGCATCCCGTACAGCGGCATCCCCAGCCTGTCGAGCGACTGCGTCAACGGAATCGCATTCTTCACATCCGCGCCGCTCGCACGCACTGCAGACACCACAAATTCCTCGGGAGTCTTCATCTTCGCCCGGTATACCTCGCTCGACCAGAGCTCTGGCGAGTCGAACATCGTTCGCAACACCGTCTTGATGTCTCCGTCGCTCATCACAAAAGCCTTCGCCATTCTGTCCACTAGCTTGCGGCGAAGGAGTATCGCTTACAAAGCGCACCGCAAGCTTCGTCGAGATGAACTTCGCGGTTGCGGGACTGGTCGCCAGTATATGCAGCACCTGCAATCCCTCGCTCTCGGCACCCTCGGCAATCGTCCGCCCCAGAACCGTCTTAGCGCCCGGCTCATGTCTCCGCGGGTCAAACTGAAATGCGCCGCTGCGGTACGGTTGATCGACCGTCCAGCCCGTCAGCACCTTCGCCACCTCGGTCACGTCGTGCTGGGTGTACCCCTGCCCGCAGGCCTTGTCGAGTTTGTTCACCGGATGGTCCTGGCTCACCTCGCATTGAACGCCGAGCGTATGCAGCTCCATCAGCTCGCGCGCATAGTTCTCATTCAATCCGCGATTTGCAAGAGCCTGCTTCACCTGTGGGTTCTGCGCCAGTTGCGCAAGCCTCGGCCCATTTCCAGCCGCTTTGGAATTCGGTCCGATGCTCTGCCAGTTGTCGAGATACATCAACATCGCCGGACTCTTCGCCGTAGCCGCCAGCAAATCCTCAAATTTGCCCAGCGCATTCGGCCGGATCACCTCCCGCTCATACGCGGGCAGCAGGTAAGGCTCATCCTGGTTCTTGCGAAGGTAGACATTGAAGTGGTTTAGCCAGAAGTCCGTCATCACTGCTTCCAACTGCCGCTCGCTGTAGATGTCGCGCAGCATCCGCGTCTCCAACAGTTCCGCCGCGATCATCCTCGGCGAACCCTGCAACGCAGTCAGCGTCTCCCGCTGGATTGGCGTCAGACCCTCAGCGGCATATTCCAACTCCTGCGCGTTTAAACCCTTGCGGAAGCTAACCAGTTCTTCCGGCGACATCGCGAGAATCCGCTGCATCCTCTCTTCCGGTGGAAGATTGATAATCTTCACCGACTCCAATCCAGAATAAAGCTGCTCCTCGTGCGCGGACATCGACGGAACAGACGGATCGACCTTGTCTCCGGGCAGAGCGGTCATTTCTTTGGAAACATTCCTGTTAGCTGTCGTCGAGGAAATCGGCACTTTATTAGCGTCCAGCGCTGCCTCTGCCTTCTTCGCCTGCTGATTAGCCTGCTGTGCCTTGTAAAGAGCAATCTCACTGCGGTAGATCGCATGCTCCAGAGGGTCCGATGGCAGCGGTAGATTCCTGTCAATCATCTGTCGTAACACCACCGGTCCCGGATATCGCCGCAATAGTTCGACCTGCTCCATCCTCATCGCAGGAAACATCTCCAGCCGTGCATCAAGTGCCGAATCGTCGATCGTCGAAGGATTCAACTGCCGTTCAAACCACTGTTTCAGCCCCATCGCCTGCACAGCCGCAACATCGCCCGGTCGTGGCCCGAACGTAAACCGGTTCAGAGCGTGAAGAACCTTGTCTTCCCCCTTAATCGGCTTTCCCTTCGCGGGCTTCTTCAACGGGGCAGCTAACGCGATCGGTTGTTCCACCATCAGGACGCATAAAACACCGGCCATCAAAGCCCGGGCCGCGCGAGTCAAGACCGTTGAGACTCCAGCCTGAATCGCATACCTACTCCTTCTTTACGCTCCTGCTCACTTGCGCTCCTGCTCAATCCTACTCAATGCGAACAAGCCAGAGAGATGTTCTGCTCACTCAGACCCGCGTCCGGGCGGCCAGTTGCGGAGAATTTCACCCTGAAACCTCGTTTAGAACGCCGCAAGCTCCTGCATTGCCCGGTAAAGATCCTCCGGCTGCGGCAGAATTGCATCTTCCAGCATTGGCTGATACGCCACAAACGTATCCATCGCCGCTACTCGTCGCACCGGAGCGTCCAGGTCATGAAACAGCTCATCCCCGATCCGCGCCGCAAGCTCCGCGCCATAGCCCCAGCTCAACATATCCTCATGCGCGACGATGACGCGATTTGTCTTCTTCACGCTCTCGGCAATCGCTTCCCAGTCGTATGGAGTCAGGCTCCGCAGGTCGATCAGCTCGACGTCAATGCCCGTGTCGCGATGCAGCTTCTGCGCCGCCTGCAGCGCCCGCGGTACGACCGCTCCGTAAGTCAGCACAGTCAGATCCGTCCCCGGCCGCACCATCTTCGCCTTCCCAAACGGAATGCAGTAGTCAGATCCGGGATAAGCCGCACGCCCAAACGTCTCGCGATAAAGCCGCTTGTGCTCGAGAAAGATCACCGGATCGTCGCAGCGAATCGCCGTCCGCAGTAATCCCACCGCATCCAGAGCGTTCGATGGCATCACAATCCGCACGCCTGGCGTATGCGTAAAGATGCTCTCGCCCGACTGCGAGTGATAGATCGACCCACCCGTCAGGTATCCGCCGATCGGAACACGCATCACCAGCGGGCAGCTGAACGCCCCATTCGACCGCCACCGCATCAGCGGAAGCTCGTTGCGCATCTGGTGCATCGCCGGCCAGATGTAGTCGAAGAACTGAATCTCCACGACAGGCTTCAACCCACGCACTGCCATTCCGATTGCGCGTCCTGCAATATTCGCCTCCGCCAGCGGTGAGTTGAAGCAGCGATCGTTGCCAAACTCGGCCTGCAACCCTGCCGTCAGCTTGAACACTCCGCCTTTCCCCTTAATCTTGCCCTCACGCAGAGCCTTGTCGCGGCTCGCATCAGCTACATCTTCGCCGAAGACCACAATCCGTTCATCCCGCCGCATCTCGTCCTTCAGGCAGCAGTTGATCAGGTCCGCCATCGTCCGCTCCGTCGGCATCGGCGGTCGTTGCGGGCTCTGGTATCGAACCGCGCATCCATCGGACTAAGGTCTTCCGAGTACACATACTTCGTAATCGAAGCCACCGTAGGCAGCGTCGCCATCACCGCACGATCCGATGCCCGCTGCACCTCTTCATCCACCTGCTTCTCAAGCCGGTTGATCCCGTCGGCATCCAGAATCCCTTCGCGCAGCAGCCACATCTGCATCCGTGAGATCGGATCACATGCCGCATCTTCCGCCAGTTCCTCTGCTGAACGGTACAGCCTCTCATCGTCACTCAGCGAATGCGAATAAGGCCGAATCACATGCCCATGCACCAGCGCAGGCCCCTTCCCCGCACCGGCAGTAAGCGACTGCCTCCGCCATCGCCTTGTAGCTGGCGATCGGATCCGTCCCGTCGACCTCGGCAAAGTGGAAGTTCGGAAAATTTGCCACCAGCTTCGAGATGTTTCCACCCGGCGTATTCACTTCCACCGGCGTCGAAATCGCGTATCCGTTGTCTTCGACGACAAACACCACCGGCAGCTTTCCCATTCGAAGCCGAGTTCAACGCCTCCCAGAACTCTCCCTGGCTCGTCGATCCCTCACCGATCGAGACATAGACAACCTCGTCGCCGTGAAAAGTGACGTCCTTGAACTCGCGATAGTCGCCATCGTGCTTCTTCGCCGCGTCAGGATGCCGCGTGAAGTATTGTCCCGCCTCCGCACAACCCACCGCCTGCAGGCACTGCGTCGCAGTCGACGAAGAAGACGAAACGATATTCAGCTTCTTGCTCGACCAGTGAGAAGGCATCTGCCGTCCACCACTCGCAATGTCATCCGCCGCACCCACAGCCTGCAGCAACTGCTCCTCAACGGTATTTCCTAGCGCGAGGCAGATCGCGCGATCGCGATAGTAGGGAAAGAACCAGTCATAGCCCGGCTTCATCGCCATTCCGGCGGCCACCAGCAATGCCTCATGCCCCGCGCACGAGACCTGAAAGAAGATCTTCTGCTGGCGCTTCAAAACAATCTCGCGATCATCCGTCCGTCGCGACAGATACATCAGCCGGTAAAACTCCACCAGTTGCTCGCGCGTCAGCGACGAATTATCCGCTGCCTTGACCGCCGTCCTTCTCTCCTGCACACCGGATCCAGACTGTCTTGCCATGAACCTGTCCTTTACTCTGAAGCACAGCCTTTTCAGGCCACCCACAAAGATTGTACCGGGAAGCTACCGGAGTTGCCTCCACAAAATCTACTTTTTGACCATGCGTTCAGATTTTACAAATAGCCGAAAATAGGCGGCCCGAAGGCCGCCTATTCAGAAAACATTCCCATGCCTAAACAAACAGCGGAGCCAGCACCAGCGTAATCGTCGCCAGCAGCTTGATCAGCACATGCAGACTCGGTCCAGCCGTGTCCTTGAAAGGATCGCCAACAGTATCGCCGACGACTGCCGCCTTGTGCGCCTCCGACTTCTTGCCGCCATACTTGCCCTGTCTCGATGAACTTCTTCGCATTGTCCCAGGCACCGCCGCCGTTATTCATCAGCATCGCCAGCAACACGCCCGATATCGTCCCGACCATCAGTAACCCCGCCACAGCCTCGGCTCCAGCAAGATTCACCGCCTTACCCGCAATCGACGGCACAGGAAGAACCGTTCCCGCAGCAAAGATCGCTGTATTCGCCTGATAACTCGCACTGAAGTGCCGGAAGATCAACCCGACCGCTACCGGCAGAGCAACCACCAGCACTCCGGGCAAAACCATCTCCTTCAACGCAGCACCGGTCACGATATGAACGCACCGCCCATAGTCCGGCTTCGAAGTCCCGGCCATAATCCCCGGATTCTCCTTGAACTGGTTTCGCACGTCCTGAACCACCATCTGCGCGGTCCGGCCCGACGGCCTTGATCGCCATCGAGCTGAACAGGTACGTCAGCATCGCGCCGAGCAGCGCTCCGACAAACACCGGAACCTGCGCCAGGTTGACGTTCGTGAAGCTCCACCCCGGAGGCATAAACCCACCCGCGTTCGCGACCTTCGCGCTGACGATGACCTTAATCTCCTCGAGGTAAGCCGAGAACAGCAAGAAACGCCGCGAGCGAAGCCGATCCAACCGCATAGCCCTTCGTCAGAGCCTTCGTCGTATTGCCCGCCGAATCCAGCTTGTCTGTACGCACCCGAATCGAATCCGGCTGATGCGACATCTCGATAATGCCGCCGGCATTATCCGTGATTGGCCCGAACGTATCCATCGCGAGAATGTAAGCCGCGCAGCTCAGCATGCCCATCGTGGCAATCGCCGTTCCGTAGATTCCCTTCGCGTAGTCGCTGATGCCGGCGACATCGGCCAGTCCCCGCACGCCGAAGTAGTAGCTCAGCAGCAAAGCCGCCGAGATCACAATCACCGGAAGCGCCGGGGTCTCCATCCCGACAGCCAGTCCGCTGATGATATTCGTCGCCGGCCCCGTCAGCGAAGCCTCAGCAATCGACTGCACCGGCCGATACGCCGACTCCGTGTAGTACTCCGTAATCCACACAAACAGAAACGAAGTAATCAATCCGACCACGCCGCATCCCAGCAGCCACAGCCACTGCACCTGCGGCCCGTTCAGCATCACGTACACCGCACCCGCAAATCCCAGCAGCGCAAGTCCCGACGTCACATAGAACCCGCGGTTCAACGCATGCATCGGGTCTTCGTCTTCCGTCGTGTGTCACCACAAACACGCCCACGATGCTTGCAATCAGATTGATCGCCAGCACAATCAGCGGAAACAGAATCCCCTTCACGCCAAACACCGGGAAAAGCGCCGCACCTAAAATCATCGCGCCCACATTCTCCGCCGCGGTCGACTCAAAGATGTCCGCGCCACGCCCCGCGCAGTCGCCGACGTTGTCGCCCACCAGGTCCGCAATCACAGCCGGGTTCCGCGGATCGTCCTCCGGAATTCCCGCCTCAACTTTACCCACAAGGTCCGCGCCCACATCCGCGGCCTTGGTATAAATACCTCCACCCAACTGCGCAAACAGAGCCACCAGCGAAGCGCCAAACCCAAACCCGACCAGTTGATACGGCACAGCCTCCGGATGCTCCAGCCCGCCGAAGAAAAGAAACAGAGAGCCGACACCCAGCAGCGAAAGCGCCACCACCACCAGGCCTGTCACCGCTCCGCCACGCAGTGCCATCTGCAGCGCCTTATTCAGACTCGTGCGAGCCGCCGAAGCCGTCCGGATATTCGCACGGATCGAGCAATACATCCCCGTATATCCCGCCAGCGCCGAGCACACCGCACCCACAAGAAAGCTCACCACCGTCTTGACCGCAAACGGCTCCGTCCGCGGCGACATCTTGTAGCCGAAGAACAGCACCACCGCCAGCACCACCGCAATCCCGCCGATGGTCTTGTACTGCCGACGCAGAAAAGCCTCAGCTCCCTCGCGGATGGCGTTCGAGATCGCCTGCATCTCCACCGTTCCCGTATCCGAGGCGATTACCGCACGCGCCAGCATCAGCGCAGCCACCAGCGCCAGTATTCCCACCCCCAGCGCAATCCACAGATACATCGCTCCATCGTTACCGCCGACATAGGCAGGCGTGCCCGGAACCTGCTCTTGTACAGCTGCTGCCAGAAAACTCACTACATGCATTCAAAGATCTCCTTACAACACAAAATTTCTCTTTGTTTCACAAAGGCGGCAATTAGAGCACGTCAAATCGAGGAGGGTCAATGTGTCCTCAGATGCGTTGTCTGAGGCTTCCCTGACGGTTACTTCGATGCCGATATTCGCACCGAAAATTCGTTCATTACGTTAAATAGCCAAACCAAAGTAATAGCACACCAGCCCACCTATCCTCATCCAAATCCGTTTCATGCCGATCAACACCTCAATACAACAACGAGGTGAGCGATGCCGTTTAACGATAATTTGAGCGTTCGTGCGCCAGGTCTCCGCATGATTACCCTCCGCAGGGTGGCTCTCTTTCTATGCACGCGGCTCGTCATTCTCCTGCCTCTCCTTGCACGCCGTGCTGTCGCTCAGATCGATACCTCCACCATAGCTCCCCATCATTTCCTTATCCTTTATCGCAATGCGACAATTCCCGCCGACGCCGAGGCCCGGATTGCCTTCGCCGGAGCCCGCCTCATCCATCGCAATGAACATCTTGGCATCGCTGCAGTCCAATCGGCGCCACAGGAAGACGACGCTGCGACTCTTCATCGACTCGCGGCTCAACCCAACGTCGAATTTATCCTCCGCGATCGCGTCGTCTATGCACACAGCCTGCGAGTTCGTTCTGTGAACCCAGCTACCGTCGGGCCTGGCAGAACTAATAAATCTCCTGCCCCGCCCCCTTCGAGCGGCAGACTTCCCTCCCATGGCGCGATCAATACCGCACCGCCAATAATCCCAATATCCTCCTCGCCTTCGCCCTATGATACTTACTACATCACTCCGCAAAGCTGGGCCGTCCAGCAGGTCGGAGGCTACGGAAACAACGTTCCCGGTGGCCCCGCGCATGGCCCCTGGGATACGACGATGGGAAAGGGTGTCCGCATCGCCATCATCGACAGCGGTGTTGACCAGTCGCATCCTGACATCGCTCCCAATCTCGCCCTCAACCTCACTGAGGTGGATCAGACTGCCTACCCCAGCCCGTGTGACGACGGCACTCCGCAGGACCAGACTGGCCACGGCACCTGGACCGCCTCTCTCGCCGCCGGAGCCATGGGTCCCGGGACGGGACAGGTCATCGGCGTCGCTCCCTCGGCGACCATCCTCAACATCAAGGTGCTCCAGCGCATGCCCGCCGTCATCGCCGGCAACACCAACTCTGCAGACCAGTGCGAGGCCGGTCAGGCCAGTGGACTTCTGAGTTGGGTTATGCAGGGCATAGAGGACGCCATTACCAATCGCGCCGACGTTATCAGTCTTTCGATCGGCGCCATCGCGGACCTCTCCACCGGAGACGGGGCGGGCCTTCTCGCCGCCTTCGATCGCATCACGTACGCAGCCGAACAGGCCAACATTGTCCTCGTCGCCTCCGCCGGCAACGACGCATTCAACCTCTCCAGTCCTCGCTATGTAGAACTCCCGGCACAATCCCGAGGCGTTCTTGCCCTCGTTGCCTCGACCAATCCTGCCTGTGCCGAGAACATCACGCCCGGGGCCGGCTGTGCTCCCGGTCCCGTCACTCTCGCCTACTACAGCAACTATGGCAGCCCCCTCAATGCTCTCGCCGCACCCGGCGGCAGCTATCCGGATGGAGGAGACACTGCTGTCAGTGGGTGGATTCGCGGTGCCTGCAGCTCCGGCAAACCCAACACTGTCGACGGCCTCCCCGCCGATTCCAATCACAGTTATGGATGCTTCAATCTCGGCCACGCGTCTTACGTTCAAGCTATGGGGACCAGCGCCTCAGCCCCCCTCGCTGCCGGGGTCGCCGCCCTTCTCCGCGCAGTCCACCCGGACTGGTCCGCCGACACCATCGTCACTGCGATGCGCAACTCAGCCATTCCCACACCAGGCGTGCCCGTCCCGCTGGTCAACGCCGCAACGGCCCTAACCCAAACCCCGTGAATTTGTTAGCAGTAGTTCTTCCAGATAAACTCGCAGGATCTTGCAGGCCACACCTGCCGGCTGCACTTTATGCATATTCCTTCCGCTTCACCCTTTCATCCGTTCCTTCACGCTGTGGGCCAGTTTCTCGATCTCATCTGCCTTCTTGATTACATCGACCGATAGGGTATCTTTGGTCGATTTATCGACCTGCTGTTTCAGATCCGTCGCTAGCGCAAGCAATTTATCCGTGTCTGCGACCAGCCGCTTCTGGCGGTCATCGTTTCGCATCTTGGCCTGTTGCTCTTCGCGGTGTGGGTCGAGCGGTCCCGGTTCATCGGGCAGTCCGGATCGCGGTACCCCCGGACTCTGGCGTCCCTGTCCGGGTATCGTTTGCGGCTGCTGTGGAGACGGAAACATCTGGCCGCCGCTCACCCTCACCGAGTTCGCTGTCAACAAAGCCGCTCCAATCATCGCCAAGTAAACTATCTTCCGAGCTATCTTCATGGTCGTCCCCCATCTCCGCCCCGCAGGCGCCCTCCGGCCTCGCCCTTCAGCAGGAATTGCATCTTACGGCTAACTAACGCATTCTGTTCTACAGACCCCGAAAGTCGAGATGTTGTAATGATGCACCTTCCGTACGTGGCCCCGCAAGCTGAACCTGGCAGTATCGTCAACGTCATCGAGCGCGACTGGCAGAACGACATCCTCTTCATCATTCGAGACAAGCTTCCAACATTCCTCGCAGTCCTCACGATCGTCTACGGGCTGCACCGCCTGGTCCTCTTCTCCGTCAAACGCCTACGCCGACACGCCGACCATCAACATTACAACTTCCACCGCGCCGCCCAGCTTCGCACCATCGCCGCCATCGTCCGCGCCACCTCGTACTCCATCTTCGGCTTCATCGTCTTCCTCCAGGTCCTCAACCTGTTCGGCATCCCCTACGAGCCGCTGCTTGCTTCGGCCGGAATTCTGGGCATTGCTGTCGGCCTCGGCGCCCAAAGCATCTTCAAGGACATGCTCAACGGCTTCCTGATCGTGATCGAAGACCAGTACAACGTAGGCGAAATCGTCAGCGTCGCCGGCCTCAAGGGCACGGTCGAAGACCTCTCCCTCCGGCGTACCACCGTCCGTGACGCCGACGGCACCCTCTACATCATCCCGAACAGCCAGATCGCCACCGTCTCCAACCTCTCCCGTGACTACGCCGTCGCCACTCTCAACATCAGCGTCGACGCCAGCGCAAATCCGGATAAGGTCATCGCCATGCTCACTGACGTCGCAACCCAGGTTCGCAACGACGTCGGCTTCAAGGACATCGCCGTCGCCGATCCCGTTGTCCTCGGAGTCGACAAGATCGAAGGCCGCTCCGTCACCTATCCCGTCCAGATCCGCGTCCACACCAACAAGCGCGATATCATCCTGCGCGAACTGCGCCGCCGCATCATCCTCGCCTTCGAGAAAAACGGCATCCCTCTCGGCAACGACCCCGCCAACATGCTCATCCTGCGCGTCCCCAACCCCACAGCCCCACCGGCACAGCAGCCCCTCGTCGGCCAGTGACCGATGGTATCCGATTTCTCCGATGACTCCTCAACGGCCGAAGCTGCGGCAGAATCATGCAAACGGCAATACTGCCTGGTGCGGCCTAAGGCTCCATTTGAAAAATAGCTACGCCCTTAGTTGAAGGATGCCCGTGGATGAAACTCACGCTTCTTCGCAACATAGCTTGCACCAAGCAGGACAGCAATGCCTAAGCTGACCAGCGTCGCGGATTTAGGCTCTGGCACTGGAGCGTCATTCACCTGTATCTCAAAGAGTAGGGCTGACGAGGGGCCTTGAGTGAAGGTACTGGCGAATCTGATCTGACTCACCCCGAAATCAATCGGCTCGCCGACATCAGCCGGAGGCGTGGTGAACATCAGGTTGACCGTACACCCGCCGCCTGCCGCCAATACCAGCCCCAAAGCACACGTCCCTCCGACGTCAGCTACGGTAGTCACAAAGTCCCCAGGGTCTCCGGCAAAGTTAGGGATGAAGACAATTTCTGTTAGTCCAGCCAGCGCGACTGGGAAAGCGTTGTTATTCGTTATCGTGAACCCGTTGATGGTTAGCTGCTTTCCTTCGTCAACGACTCCGATGATATTTCCATGAGCACGAACAGGTACGATTACGGTAACGAGGCCGACCATAAGACTCAGCGGGGCGAGTAGATTTCGAGTGATTCGCATATGGCTGCTCCTTCCGTTGGATATTCAGCTCCTGATCCAGAATGGCGGGGAGTATACGCCCGCGCCCCATCTGCTGTTTCGTTTCTGAAACCACCCTGCATAAATCCAATCGTCCCAACGATTCAACAACGTCTCGCGGCTAATTGCCGACTGACTTATCCTTTGACCATGGAAAAGTGTTGTCATATGCCTTCTCAAATCGCCAACATAAAATCCGCCGAACACTACAAGTGGGGAGGTCCGAACGGCACCGACTGCGCCGGCTGGCACCTCGTCAAAACACCCGAACTCAGCGTCATCGAAGAGCTCATCCCGCCTGGAGCCTCCGAGGTTCGCCACTCCCACGTCCGCGCGCGCCAGTTCTTCTATGTCCTCGAAGGAGAGTTCACCCTCGAAGTCGAAGATCAAAGTTTCATTCTTCATCCAGGCGACGGAATTGAGATCTCCCCGGGCCAGAAGCATCAGGCCTTCAACCGAAGCATAGGGCCTACGCGAATCATCGTTACCAGCCAGCCCCCAAGCCACGGCGACCGCATCCTCGCATAAAGAACTATCCGGCTAACTCGCGGACAATGAAATCCGCACGCTCCCCCGGCGACACCAGCGGAATCTCCACCACCTCGTACCCGCAATCACGATAAGCCGTCACCATCAACTCGTAAGTCCTCACCGCCTCATCGAAATCCTGCCACCGCTCGGGGTCAGTCACATAAATCTCACCCCAAGGCGACGCCAGAAAGACCTTTGCAACATAACGATAACGTCGGCAGGCCGCCAGAATCTCCTCCTCCAGCCCCAGCCCCGCCAGCCGCGAATAACAAAGCGCATCTGGAATCCCGCGATCAAAGAAAACAATCTCCGCCGAATCCTCGTGCTCAAGAAAAGCAGCCACCGAGCGCTCCAGCATGAGCCTGCAATACTTCACGCGATCGCCCCATGGCAGCGCATCGCCGCCTCTCCGCACCTGCTCCTGAATAATCTGCCGCGCCACCTCAGGCGAGCAGCGAAACCCGCGTTGCTCCAGCTCAAGCAACAGCGTAGTCTTCCCTGCTCCAGGCCCACCGCTGATCGCAACCAACATCGAACGAACCACCTAGCCTCACTCAACCTTCACAGCGACTGATTCATCGCCGCAATCAGCTCATCCACGGTCGACACCGGCGGCAAACACCCCTTCCCATTGCACACCACCGCAAAACTCCCACGCTATCCTTCAATCCAGGAAGATGCGGCAGAGTCTCCGCCAGCGTCGGAGGCAATTCCCCCAACTGATCCCGCCTGCAAACGAATCACACTCTTGTTCACCGCATACCGTGCAAGAGCCACAGCCTCCAGCCTTCTCGCCGCAGCATCGTCGCCGATGACGCAAACCTGCGCCGCTCGCTGCACCATTCGCTGCAATGCCAGTCCGTAGCTCGCGGCATAGAGGCCAAAGTGTTCGACGACCCCGGCAAACGTCTCCAGCGTCTCCAGCGCCTTCACCGAATAGTCTTCACGTCCATTCAGCGCCTCCAGCCGCAGCAGCAGAGCCGCCGCCACTGGATTTCCGGCAGGAGTCGGCGAGTCCTGCAACGGCTTTCGTCGGGTCGTCAGAGCGCCAAGCCGTCTCTCCCCTTTCGCCACAGCCTCCGTATCGAAGAACCCGCCACCCAACCGGATCGTAGAACCGCACCAGCACTTCCATGATCGCCTCGGCTGCTCTCGTAGTACTGCATCTCGCCGGTCACCTCCCATGCATCGAGCGCCGCGTGGCCCACGAACACGTAATCGTCGAGCACTCCGGCCACTCGTCCCGCCGCCACTCCGCCTCTCCATACGCCACGACATGCGCCATGCCAGCCTTTGTCATCCCACGCCTCCGCCAGCACGCGATCCAGCGACTTCAGCGCAAACGCGCGCACCTCCGGCATATCGAGCACACGTCCCGCCTCGATATATGCCGAGATGCACATCCCGTTCCATCCAACATACACCGTCTTGTCCACATAAGGTGTAGGCCGCTTCAACCGCGCCGCATATAGCTTCGCCTTCGCTGACTCCAGCCGTTCCCTCGCCTGCATCCAGAGTGATCTTGTTCGCCTTCGCAACTCCCTCCAGCGTTCCGCGAATATGCAGAACATTCTTGGCCGGATTGTGATGCATGTCGCCGATCTCGCCGATGTCGTAGTAAGCGCTGGCCACCGCCATCTCATCCGGCGTCAAGCACGGCAGCCGCTTCATCGAGCGTCCACGTAAAGTAATCGCCGTCATCATCCAGAGAAAAATCCGCATCCTGCGAAGCGTAAAACCCACCACGCTCCCGGTCACTCAGCCATCTCGTCCATCCACCGGATAATCTCCCGCGCCACCCGTGCAGCCTCTGGCTCAACAAAGGTCTGAAACGCATGAACGTAGTTCTTCAGCAGTTCGCTGTTGTCGTACGCCATCTTCTCGAAGTGCGGCACCACCCACCGGTCATCCACCGAATAGCGATGAAACCCACCTGCGAGATGATCATAGATGCCACCCTTTGACATCTTCTGCAGCGTCGCCATCGCTGCATTCTTCGCCTGCTCGCCTACACTCGCAGTGCCCCCAACCGAGACCCGCGATGCAGCATCCAGCAGCAGATCGATCGCGCCTGAGTGCGGAAACTTCGGCTGCGATCCGAACCCTCCCGACCGTGCATCGAACTGCTTCAGCGCCGATTCCACCAGCTTCGCCACCAGCTCCGGTCCTGGATTCCCTGCTCGTCCCATGAACGATTCGTTGTGCTCGATCGCCGCCATCACGCTTCCGGCCGAATCGTTCACCTCATCGCGCCGCTTCTGAAAGGCCTCAGCCATCGTCAGCAGCACACGCGGGAACCCGGGCCGTCCATGCTGATCTGTCGGCGGAAAGTACGTGCCGCCAAAGTAAGGTTTGCCCTCCGGAGTCAGAAACGCAGTCAGCGGCCACCCTCCCTGCCCGCTGATCGCCGACACAGCCGCCTGATAGCGCGTATCCACATCCGGCCGCTCGTCGCGATCCACCTTCACCGCAACAAAGTGATCGTTGATAATCCTCGCTGTCTCTGCGTTCTCGTACGACTCGCGGTCCATCACATGGCACCAGTGGCACCACACCGCCCCGATATCCAGAAGAATCGGCTTGTCTTCTGCCTGCGCCTTCGCAAACGCCGCCTCGCCCCACTCCTGCCATTCCACCGGCTGGTGCATCGCAGACCGCAGATACGCAGAAGACGCCCTCGCAAGCGCATTCCGCTGCGCAATGCTCTTATCTCTGCTCATAGGACTCCAGTCTAGTGGAAAACAAACCACTTAGCATCTAGTCCCCGGAACTCGCCGGTAGCAGCGACCAACAAGCATCGCAACACCGCACCGGCAACGTCACCCCATTCGTTATCCAGAGCTTCATCATCACGGCGACTGGCGCGACACCTGGACCCTCAACATTTGTCTTCCTCGACGCAGAGTCCTGACCTTGCTTGGTATCAAGCAAAGATCCGCTTCTGATTGTTGCTTGTTCCCTCATCAGAATTTGCAAAATGAAAAAGCCGCCTCACCGAGGCGGCCTTTCCCACAATAAGCCTCAACGCTCACTGCTGCAACGCTACTTCGGCGGAGTGGGATTCACAGTGATCGGCTTTGGTGGCTCTGGAGGCTTCGGTGCAGTCAGCCCCGGAATTACGGGCGTCTTGTCAATTGCCCGGCTGCCGCACTCTCAATGCTGATTCCGTACGTATCCAGAGTGTTCGCCAGAAGCTGCCGCAACAGCGACCCGGTCCTTTGCATACGCCGCCGTAGCCGAGATCAGCGTATTCTCCGCGATTGCCAGGTTTCTTCCTTGCTGCAGCACATTCGCCGTCGTCGAAGCTCCAAGCTTGTACTTCTTCTGCTCGGCATCCAGGCTCTGCGCTGCATAGTCCCGCGCCGCCTGTGCCGCCAGCACCTGGGCCCGGTCGTTGGTCAACGCATACTGCTGGTTGATCACCTGGATGCGAATCTGCGTGTAGAGCTGCTGCAACCGCATCTCCGTCTGCCGGTACTCCATCTGCGACCGTGCCTGGTCCGCCTGCGCCGTCCGGTTTCGCAGCGTGACGTTGATGTTCACTCCTACGCCTTTATCCGGTGCACGTGCTGTTGAATAGATTACTGAATGCCGTTCCATAGTCGACCGTCGGAAAAGTTCCGGCAGGGTAGCGGTTTGCCGGTAGTGAAGTCAAGAGCAGTCGGATTCTGCGATCCGCCCAGCGCATTGGCCGCCATAGAACGCATATGCATCGACCGTCGGCAGCAAACCGTTCTTGAAGGCCTTGATCGTAATCTCGTTGTTCTTCAAAGCCAGAGCTGCCTGCTCAATCTGAGGATTGTTCGCGTAAGCCTCCTTCACCAGATCCTCAGCCGGCATGTCCTCTTCCGCCAACCGGTCCAGGCTCACTCGATCGGTAGGAATCACCGGCGCATTCGCAAGCTGCGGATCGTTCAGATTCCGCGCAATCGCCTGCTTCATCAGCAGCTGCTGATACTCCAGATTCGGTCTTCGACGCCACCAGCGCCTGCTTGTCGGTCGCGACCGCACTGTCGGAGTTCACAACATCCAGCGGAGCCAGAGTCCCGATCTCCAAGCTGCTTACGATTGTCCGCCGTCAACTGCGTCGACTGCGCCAGCGCTCGTTCCTTTGCCTGCTCGTCCTCGTATGCGCTCACCAGCGCCCAGTAAACGTACTCCACCTGGTTCACCGTGTAAAGCACCTGCTGCCGAAACGACGAGTCAGTGATCCGCCGGTCGTTCTTCGCCTGCAGAATGAAGCGTCCATTGATTCCCCGGACCAAAGCCCTGCAGGAGATGCTGGGTCGCCGTCGCCCGAAAGCCTGTAGTAAACGACGGGCTATAGTTGCTGAATGCGTTGTTCGTCGTCACCCGGGTGTTATTGAAGCCAACCGTAAGTTGCGTGCCGGTTTCGAAACCCTGGACGTAATTGAAATTGTAGGTTGCCGTGTCGGTATTCAATACCGACAGACCGCCGCTGAAGAGCGTGTTGATCTGCGGCGAACTCTGCGCTTCATACGAGAGTTGCCCCGTAACCACAGGGTCTCGCCCCTCAGGAACAGGACCGCCGCCGTTCGTGCTCGTTACGAAGCCTCCAACACCAGCGCCGCCACCGCCGGTTCCCGCTGAAGTCGCTCCTGGTCCTCCGCCACCTAAAATCGTCGAGGTTG
This sequence comes from uncultured Acidobacteriaceae bacterium, assembly GCA_963770055.1. GTDB lineage: Bacteria > Acidobacteriota > Terriglobia > Terriglobales > Acidobacteriaceae > Edaphobacter. The sequence continues at coordinate 39,038 of CAVYOC010000006.1, read as the reverse complement.
ATCCGCCCAACGTATTCGCCACCAGACCAGTCGAAACGCCGCGGAGGAACGACCCTGCCTTCGCCCGCAGAATATCCGTATCCGCGATGTTCAGGTTGATTCGTGCAATCGCAACGTCATAGTTGTTCTCCAGAGCGAGCGTCACCGCATCCGAGAGGCTCAGATAAATCTTGCCATCCTGCAGCAATTGATCGAGCCGTGGAGTAATTCCCAGGCGAGGTTCCGGATAGTTCGTCGCAGTGTATGGCGCGAAGGGATTCCAGAAGTGGCTCTTCGCCTTCGTATAGTCGTTGGCGAATCCCGCAGGTACAGGGGCTCCGTCGGCTTTGGTGCCGGAGCCTGCGGCAATCCAGGCTGGCCCGTCGTGTCGTTCGCGATTGGCTGGGGTGCGCCGGCGCTGCTCGGATTCGTCTGCGGCTGCGTCTGGGTCGTTGGATTGCGTCTGCTGCGCCAGTCCGGGCTGCGTCCATCCACTCATCAGCAACAGTGCAATGCTCGCTGCCGCCTGCATATCTTTTAATCTCACGATGCCTTCTCCAACTCTCTCTCTGCGCTTTGCCGGGAGGCTCCAGGTCGCCCTGAACCCCTCTGCCGGACCGTCGAATTCATAGCCCTGTCTCATCCCGCACTCTTATTGCAGGAGTTGCTTACAATCATTTGCGATGCTCGTTAAGACGCGAAGCACCTCTCGGACGACTCTTAAAGAATGCTTCTACCCGATACACTCCTGTCGCGCAGAAATGCTTTCGTTCAGCAGATATACGCACCTGTCCGCTGCTTCGTTCCCGACAATCCATCAAAATTTATCGTATGAGGTGTGACCCAGCCAGTATAACAATCGCCAGCCGAAGCTCTGGGCTCATCGTACCGCGGCATCAAGCTAGGTTCCGTTATCAGAAATCTGGACCATGCTTCGTAAAACTGAATAGCTCCTAAAAATCGCCTCCAGCCCTAAGGTAGCCCTCGCTTTCACTCGACGCGGGCTTGGCAGCGCTTCTTCGCCGGAGCCCAACACCTTCTTCGCGGCCTTCTTCACTGGTGCGGACTTTTTCACAAGGTCTTCTTGGCCGGAGAGCTTTCTTCGCTTGCTGTCTTCCCTTCACCGGAGCCTTTTTCACAGGCTTCTTCAGCGGAGCCGCCTTCTTCACCGCCGCCTTCACTGGCGCTTTCTTCGGCGCAACTTCTTCGCCGGCACACGTCTTGCCGCAGCCTTCTTCTCGACAATGCCTTCTTCGTCGAGGCCTTCAGCACAACCTTGCCCTTCGCCAACGCAGCAGCCTTCGCCTCGATCGCCTTCGCAGGAACGGCTCCAGTCTTCGAAGGAGCGGACCTTCGCCGGAGCGCCTTTTACCGATTTCTCCACTGGCTCCGTCTTAACCTCACCCGCAGCAGCAGCGATTGCCACCACAGGCTCGCCTTCGGCAGCAGCCACGGCGGCCTTCTTCCTGCTCTTCGGCGGCTTCGCATCCTTCTTCGCCGACGTGCGCGCCGCAGATGCACAGGCGGAGGCGGAGCAGGAGGCGAATGAGGCTCAAGATAAGCCTTCATCTCTTCCACCGTGCCGAGCTTGTTATCCATCAACTCGAAGAACAGCTTGTCCAGCAGCTCGTTATAGACCGGCAGATCCGGCGTAATCCGCATCTCCTGCATTAACACATACGGAATCTTCTGCTTCGCCTGGGCCCACTCCGTGAAGAAGCCCTTGAACCGCGCCTGAATCGAGCTATTCTTCGACGTGTGCGCGACCCACAACACAGACTCTGGCTTGGCCGAGTGCAGCAGCTTCCATGCCTGCGAAGGCGTCGCCGCGCCCTTGCCCGAAAACTCCGTTGCAAATGTCTTCGCCTCACCTTCGAGGGCAGCAATCTCTGCAACAAACCCCTTCCGCGGAAAACTCTTCTTCAGCGCAGCAACATCCTTCGGAGCCATCTTTGCGGTCAGGTACGGAAAATTCGCCGGCGCCATCTCAGGGTAGATTCCCTGCATCACCAGTTGCATCTGGCTCTCGCGCAGCCGCTCCAGCTCGGCCACATTTGCCTTCGACGAGGTCAGCGCCAGAAACAGATGCTTTATCCACCCCTCCGCCTCAAGCCGCTTCAGCACTCGCAGCGGATCCTCTTCGTGGAAAACCTCCTCAGTCTCATATCCGCGATGAAACGCATCTATGGCTGAGATGTACCCTTCCTTCTTGCCCGTCTCGTACCGCTCCTGGGTCCTTGCATCCATCTGCCAGCCGAGACGGGCCATCAATCGAGCAGCCCGGATCATCCGCACCGGGTCCTCGATGAATCCGTAGTTGCTCACCAGCCGCAACTCGCGGTTCTCAATATCCGCAACCCCGTTCAGCGGGTCCATCAGCAGCCCGTAAGACCCGTCGTTCAGAGAGAGCGCCATCGCATTCGCAGTAAAGTCGCGCCGTCGCAGATCGTCCAGAATCGTCGCTGGCTTCACTACAGGCTTCCCCGGCTTCGGATAAGAGACCGTCAGAGTGCTGCCAATCTCCATGCGAACGCCACCCGGAAATCGCGCATAAACCGCCTGAAAGGTCTCATTTTCACCAGAGATCTGTCCCCCTGCCTTCTCTATATCTTTCTTCAACTTAATCGCATTACCCTGAACCACTACATCCAGATCCCGCACTGGCGATCCGCTCGTCATATCCCGCACCGCGCCACCCACCAGAAACACTGTAAGCCCTTTGGCGCGAGCCATTTGGCGTACTGCCAACAGAGCGGCCTGTTGAGCCGCAGAAAGACGATTTTCCAGCAAATAAATGTAGTCAGCCATAAAGGGTAGGTTTACTCCAAGCCGGTCGAACCGGTAAACTCAAGTCGTCCGAACCAGTACTTAAGTTCAGATAAATCAAGTGTTTAACAAGATCATGACACGTAGGCACAAAACGTAAGTCTAACACAACATTAGCGATTTGACTACGCTACAGGCAGGTTTTTCACCAGCTCGCAGGCCGATGTGCGACAATCTCGCCCGACTAGAATCCCAGTAGATCCAAACCTATGTCTTCCGCCCACAAAAAGGTTATCGTCCGGCGCTTCACGGGAGAAACCCTCCCCGGCTACCTGCCGCTGACAGGATTTGTTCGAAACCTCAGCCTTGATCTCCTTGATCTCGAAGGCCGTATCATCACCCTCTTCCTCAACGACATCAAGCACATCTGCTATGTCCGCGACTTCAACCTCCACGACACGACCAATCCCGAGCGACTCACCCGCCGCACGTTCCTCGCCCGTCCCCGCGCCGAAGGCTTGTGGCTCCGCGCCACCTTCCGCACCGGCGATCAGCTCGAAGGCCTCGCCCCTATCGACATTACCCTCATGGACGACCTCATCCACAACACAGGGCTCCATCTCACTCCACCCGACACCCGTTCAAACACACAGCGCGTCTACATCCCGCGCACCTCCCTCTCCGAACTCCAACTCCTGGCCGTCGTCACCACCCCCTCCCGCCGCAAACCGCTCCAAGTCACCTCTGTTCCTTCCATGCAGGAAGACCTCTTCGAAAATCTCGCCCCGCCACCAAATACCCGCCCCAACTGAAAGCAAGGTGTAGGGAGTAGTTGTCAGGTGTCAGTTCTCCATTGTCCGTCACTGAGAACTGAGAACGGACACCTGCTTTCTGAGCCTTATAGCCTATACAATTTGCCCCATGCAGTCCCTCACGTTAGCTAAATTGGCCCAGTACCTCGATGCCACCCTCCGCGGCGACCCCTCTGCTGAAATCACCCGCGTCGCCGGCATCGAAACTGCTGGCCCAGGCGATCTCACCTTCGTCTCCAACCCCAAATACTCCGCCCTCGCCCGCACTACCAAAGCCACGGCCATCGTGGTCGAGCCCAGCTTCGCCGATATCCCAACCGCCACCCTTCGCGTCGAAAACCCCTACCTCGCCTTCGCCTTTGCCATTGAACTCTTCTACCGCGCCCCTGCCTACCCTCCGGGAATCCATCCCACCGCAGCCATCGCTCCCACTGCCCACATCGGCTCCAACGCCCACATCGGAGCCTACGCCGTCATCGGCGACAACGTGATGATCGGCGACCACGCCACCATCCTTCCCCATGCCGTCTTCTATCCCCACGCCCACGCCGGCAACAATCTCTTCGCCCATGCCCACTCTGTCGTCCGCGAACACTGCCGCCTCGGCAACAACGTTATCCTGCAAAACGGGGTTGTCATCGGGGGCGATGGCTTCGGATTCGCCCGCCAGTCCGACGGCACCTGGTACAAGATCCTCCAGTCAGGTCCCGTTGTCATCGAGGACAACGTCGAAGTCCAGGCCAACGCCTGTATCGACCGCGCCTCCATCGGCGAGACCCGCATCCACGCCGGAGCCAAGATCGACAATCTCGTCCAGGTCGGCCACGGATCGACCGTAGGCCACAATACCCTCCTCTGCGCCCAGGTTGGCCTGGCCGGATCCACCACCGTCGGCAAAAATGTCATTCTCGCCGGCCAGGTCGGCAGCGCCGGCCACAACACCATCGGCGACGGAGCGATCGCCACCGCCCAGAGCGGAATCCCCGGCGACGTAGCCCCCGGAGCAATCGTCAGTGGCTATCCCGCGATCGACAATCGCCAATGGCTTCGGTCAGTTGCTCTTATGAATCGCCTTCCAGAATTGCTCCGCGAGATAAAAAGTAAACTAAAATAACCAACTTTTTGGTGACTATAGTCGTAGAAAGAAGCATCATAAGGGGGTATGGCTATGATGGAGCCTCCGGAGAGCACGACCACCGCCCTTCACCTGATGCCCAACACGCACACACAACCCGTGCGCGTCCTTCTGCTCGACGACGAACCCAATAACCTCCACCTCCGCACCGCCATCCTTCGCCAGCACGGCTACGAGTGTTCCCCGGCGGGCACCATCGACGAGGCCATCGAGCTCTTCAACAACATCGACATCGCGGTACTTGACTACCATCTCGGCGCGGGCCAGTTTGGCACCGAAGTTGCCTCCCTTTTGCGCCGCCGCCGACCGCACGTCCCGATCATCATCCTCTCCGCCACTCTCGACCGTTTCTTCGGCGGCGTAGAAGATATGCACCTCCTCAAGGGCCACAGCTCGATCGATGACCTTCTCGACGCGCTCAGCTCCCTCGGTGCCAAACGCCGCGGCGCTCCTGTCGTCGTCGATGCCCGCGACTTCTTCTACTCCCGCCTGTCGCTCACCATCGGCTCGGATGTCCTCGTCCAGATATTCGACGAGCATGGCATCTGGCAGCACTGCAACGATGCCGCAGCCGACTACTTCGATCATCCCCGCGACTGGTTCATCGGCCGTTGCGTCTTCCATGAACTCCAGCCCCATATGCGCGACTGGCGCGAGGTTATCCAGACCGTCTGCCACAGCCGCGAGACCTACATCGACCGCACCCGCCGCGGACTCCTCAACCATCCCCGCCCCGATGAGACGCAACTCACCTGGAGCGTCCTCGCCTTCCCGATTACTCTCCACGACAGCCGCAGCGGAGCCGTTCTCACCGCCCGCATTCTCGAAAAACCCCCACGCAGCTCCGACTTCCTCCCCTTCCTCTAGCTCAGTGCAACCCAAATCCGTGTGCTATCGGTTCGCAGCCTTATCGGCAGGGACAAATGACTCAGACGGAGGCGTCTTAACTCTCCAAATTCCGGGCAAGACCAGGTTACTCCCACCGCGAATTTCATCCTGATACCCTTATCTCGATGCGCCTCTCTGCCACCTTCATTTTATTTGCCTGTCTCGCCATCACCGGCTGCCACTCTGCCTACGTAACAGCGACCGTAAGCAACCACACCACCCAACCCATCGCACTCCTCGAAGTGGACTACCCGAGCGCAAGCTTCGGCACCCAGAACCTTGCTCCAGGCGCTGACTTCCACTACCGTTTCAAGGTCATCGGCTCCGGAAACATGAAGCTCACCTATACAGACAGCACTCACCAGGAGCACAAGGCGGACGGTCCCCTCCTCAAAGAAGGCGCCGAAGGTCCTCTCACCATCCTCATCACGAATAAGAACATCCTGTGGCAGCCCGCTGTTACCGTCGTTCCCGTCCCTGACATCAAATTCCGCTAACTGCTTGCGGCGACTTTCGGCTCAGTCCAGTCCTGGCGCTCGCCCCTGCCTCGCGGTACTGGCGGTATGTAGCCCGCCGCTCTGACTTCGCCGGTTGCTATCCTTCGCCATCAATGCAATCACTCCGCCGATCGCCAGCAATACCATCGCAATCGCAATACAGATAATGGTCAACATAAAAACCCTCTTCCGGCCGCCCGCATCATCAACGCCTCCCTGGTAAGATGCCCCTGGCCTCCGTACGGTAATCTGAAGTCCATGCCCCGCGGATATTTCATTACCTTCGAAGGCCTTGACGGCTCAGGAAAAACAACGCAGCTTCGTCGCCTTGCCGCCTCGCTCGAAGCCGAAGGCCACCAGGTCATCACTCTCCGCCAGCCCGGCGGCACCGTCCTCGGTGACCGTATCCGCAGCATTCTTCTGGACTCGAAATCTGAAGCCGCTCTCGGCCCCATCGCCCCAGCCGCCGAGATGGCTCTCATGTTCGCCGATCGCGCCCAATCCATCGCCGAGATCATCCGTCCCGCCCTCAACGAAGGCAAAATCATCCTCTGCGACCGCTACACTGACTCCTCTGAGGCCTACCAGGGCGGCGGAAGGCAGCTCGGAAGCGAACGAATCCTCGAAATGCACCGAGCCGCGTGCGACAACCTCCAGCCCGACCTTACGATCCTCCTCCTGCCGTCGCTCGAGGCCTCGCTCAAACGCGCCCGTCGCCGCAACCTGCGCAACGTCGCCCAACAAGGCACAGATGAGAACCGTTTCGAGCGCGAACCCGACGACTTCTACCGCCGCATCTACGAAAAATACGAAGAGATCGCCGCCCGCGAACCCAACCGCGTCATCCCCATCCGCGACGACGCCCGCATCGAAGAGATCGAGGCCTGCATCAAAAAGATCGTCAGCACTCGCCTGGCAGCACCCAAACCATAGCTCCACCGCGAGCGACCAGACTGACTCTAATCAGCCTTTATCCTTTCGATTACTGTTACGCCTTTCTGAACAGCCCGAACAGCACATGACCATCCCTCCCCCCACCCTCGAAGCCCCTCCACAATCCACCTTCGAATCCACGAACTGGCGCTTACCCCCCGGCCTCAAGCACTCCCTCCCCTTCTACTCCTTCAAACCATGGGTCAAACTAGGCCATCCCATCCGTCTCTTTGAACACCTCCTCAAGACATACGGCAACATCGCCCATTACAAATTTCTCGGTACGCCGATCATCTTCATCAACGACCCCGACTACATCCGCGAGATCCTCATCAACCAATCCTCGAGCTTCGTCAAGGAGCGCACTGTCCGCCGCATGAAGGTTCTCCTCGGCGAAGGCCTCATCACCTCCGAAGATCCGCTCCACAAGCGCCAGCGTCGCATCGTCGCTCCCGCCTTTCATCGCCAGCGCATCGCTGCCTATGGAGACCAGATCGTCGCATGCGCCGACGCACAGCAAAAAACCTGGCAGCCTCACCAGCAGATCGACATCTCCGCCGCCAGCATGTCCCTCTCGCTCGAAATCGTCGCCCGCACCCTCTTCAACACCGAAGTCACTGCCGACGTCCGCAGCATCAACGACGAAGTCAACACCATCATGGGCCTCTACAACTTCATTGTTGCCTTCCCCCGTCTCGAAGACTTCCTTCACCTTCCCATCCCCGGCCTCATCAAATTCCGCAAGTCCAGAGCGCGCCTCGACGCCATCATTAACCGATTCATCAGCGACCGTCGGGCAGAACAATCAAACCGTAGCGAGGGAGCGGCGAATGGCGAACCCGACGAGGGCGACCTCCTCTCCATGCTTCTAACCTCACGCGACGAACAAGCCGACGCCAAGGGCAACGACACTGGCATGTCCGATGAGCAAATTCGAGACGAGGTCCTCACCATCTTCCTCGCCGGTTACGAAACTGTAGCCAACGCCCTCACCTGGACCTGGTATCTCCTGAGCCAGAATCCCGAGGTCGAAGCGAACCTCCACGCCGAACTGGACGCTGTCCTAGGCGCCGGCGACCAAAAGCGCCTTCCCGCGCTCGCCGACTACCCCTCTCTCCGGTACACCGAACAGGTCTTCGCCGAATCGCTGCGCATCTACCCACCAGCCTGGGCGATGGGCCGCCAGTCAACCAGGTCCGTCGAACTCGGCCCCTACCGTATCCCTCCCGGCGCGCATTTCTTCTTCAGCCAATACATCATGGGCCGCGACCCACAATACTTTCCCGAGCCGCTCCGCTTTCGATCCTGACCGCTTCACCCCCGAAGCGAAGGCCGCCCGCCGCAAGTTCACCTACTTCCCCTTCGGCGCCGGCAACCGCCAATGCATCGGCGAGTCGTTCGCCTGGATGGAGGGCGTCTTCAGCATCGCGACCCTCGCGAGTCGCTGGCGCATGATCTATCTCGGTGCTACTCCGCCGATTCCGCAGGCCAAGATCACCCTCCGTCCTTGTGCCCCTCTCCTGATGCAGCTCATCCCACGTTGATCCGCCTTCTTACAATTTTTCTATCGACTTCCCCCCTTTCCTTCCAGTAACCTCGCTACTTCGGCGGAGGGAATATCTCACCATCGTCCCACCCTCGTGGCTGCGCTGCATTCAGAACCGAATCGAAAAGGAGAGTTCAATGAAAGTTCCCACCACGCTTCGTCCTGCACTTCTCAACCAGGAGGTGTCGCGATGAGTGCTGGCGCTCCCATTCCTCCCAACCCTGCCTATCAGAACGTGCCCACCCCTATTCAGCCACCGCCATCGGCCAGTTCTGGTAACACGGTGCTCAAGGTCGTTCTCATCGTCGTCGGTATCATCGTCCTGCTCTGCGTCATCGTCGCCGGCGTCGTCGGATACGGCGTCTACAAGGTCTCCAAGGCTGTCCACAAAGACAGTAACGGCAACGTCAGCATCTCCACGCCGAGCGGCACCATCACCACCGGCACCTCTGCCACGGTCAGCACCGCCGACCTCGGCGTCGACCCCTATCCCGGTTCCAGCCACACCAACAACGGCTCCATGAACATGAAGACCCCAACCGGCTCGATGGTCACTTCCGTCTTTACCACCTCGGACCCGGTAGACAAAGTCGTCGATTTTTACAAAGGAAAACTAGGTGATCAGATCTCCATCGTCCAGACCGGCGACGGAACCATGATCTCCGCCGGCGAAAAGGACAAAAACAGCGTCATGGTTACAATCACCCCGGAGGACAGTCACTCCAAGATCGTCATCATCCACGTCACCAAGAATCCCTAGTCGCACGATGCTTCGGGGCCGGTCCCATCGGCCCCAAAAGCATCCTTACGGAACCCGGAACACCAGCCCCGAGGTAATGCTCAGCAACCTCGACGAAGGAAACGTCGTCGTCCCGCCAAAATCTCCGCTATTCACCGTTGACACTGCTCCATACCCGACCTCAAACGCACGGAAGTCCACATGTTTCGCCAGTGTGTAGTCCAGTCCGCCGTAGATCCCATATTCCAGCCGGTTCAGATGAATCGGGCTTGTCGGCGGCTTCGAGCTTCCCACACCGATCGACACCTGCAGATAAGGCTTGAATTTCTCCGCAATCGGCTTTGGCAGAATCCGCGCTCCAACCAGAAAGCTGTTCAGCCTCGCATTGTTCCCCGAAACAACCGTATCCCGGAAATCGATGCCCGCATCGAATTTCGGGTTATGAACGAAGTTCACGTACCCGCCAAACGTTGCTCCCCAGAACATCCGCGAAGTCGTATTCGCCCCCAGAAAGGCGAACGGCCCCGAATCGGCTTGCGAATTCGTAATGTGCATGCCTACCGGATTTAAATACAACCCAACATCTCCGGCCCCCACATCGATCTGACTAGCATTCGGAGCGTTGACGGCAGACGGATTATCCTGAGCACGAGCAGCATGGTTGATCATCGCAAACGCAAGACAAAAAACGAGGAACCGCAACTTCATAGATAAGAATCCTTTGGCTTTCGTACACTCGGTGCCGCCCGAACGGGAGGGTTCCCCGAAAATCGATCTGGCTTCCGTGCATCCAGTCTATCGGAACACGACTGAAAAACCTTTGTGCCTAACCCAACTCTACTCGCTGCATCCAACTCACAACCATGAACAGGAATATGGACAAGAAAATCAGGCCTTCCAAATCCCTCCTCGTCTTTACCTCCGCAATCCTGCTCATCGCTACAGCACAGGCCATAGCGCAGACCGAAGCCTCACCTGAACAGACCCTCCTCCAACTCGCTAACCAGGCCCGCGCCCAGCACAATCTTCCTCCGCTCCAATGGGACAACACACTGGCCAAGGCCGCGCAAGCCCACCTGCAATGGGTCCTCCGCAATCCCAACGACTTGCAGCACCAATACTCCGGCGAACCCGATCTCGTCACCCGCGGAGCCAGCGCTGGAGCACACTTCGGAACCATCTCGGAAAACATCGCCGGTCACGGTGACCAGCCCGCCGCACTCCAGCAGATCTGGATGGCCACCCCACCCCACCGCGCCAACCTGCTTGATCCGAACTTGAACGTCGTGGGCATCGCCGTCGCCGAAAATCAAGGCCTCCTCTTCGCCGTCGCAGACTTCGCGCACAGCGTCCCAAATCTCACGCCCGATGCAGTCGAGCATCAGGTCGCCAGACTTCTTCAGGCCCGCGGATTCCGGCCCGCCCCCTCCAACGAAGACGCTCGCAAGACCTGCACCATGCCGCAGCACCAGGCCGGTACACCCAAACTCGTCATCCAGTGGGACGGCTCCGACATCAGCCAGCTTCCCGACGCGCTCGTCCAGCACCTCGATAAATCCAAATACACCTCAGCTGCCGTAGGAGCCTGCTCCGGCAAGTCATCCGGCGAGTTCACCACCTACCACATCGCCGTTCTACTCTATTAACGTCAATACCCGCTCTTTTTAGTTGTCATCCTTCGTCGCAGCGCAGACCTGCTTTTGCGTTCCACCCTCACTCTAAAAGTTCGTCATCTCGACTGAAGCCGGTGCACTTGTCGTAGTGGAGAAACGTTGCAACGAAACAACATTGGCGGTATAACTTGTTCTCCTCGCTTCAACCATCGCTGATTACCAACAACGGGCATCATTGCAACAATTCCAACCAAAGAGGGAAATTCACCATGGTTCTTGGAATGAGCTTAGCTACCTACACCATCGTGCACGTCATTATCAGCCTCATCGCGATCGGATCTGGACTCATCGTCCTCTTCGGTCTCCTCAACGGAAAACTCCTCGGCAGTTGGAACGGCGTGTTCCTGTTGACCACTGTCCTCACCAGCGTCACCGGCTTCTTCTTCCCGTTCGAAAAGATTACCCCGGGCATCATTCTCGGCATTCTCTCGCTCATCGTCCTCGCCATCGCCCTTCTCGCCCTCTACGCCTTCCAGCTCAAAGGCGCTTGGCGGACCACCTATGTCGTCACCGCCATGATTGCGCTCTACTTCAACGTCTTCGTCCTCGTCGCTCAGCTTTTCGCGAAGGTTCCCCTGATCCACGCTCTCGCTCCTACTCAGACCGAAGCGCCCTTCAAGATCGCCCAACTCCTTCTACTCATCCTCTTCATTGTCGCCATCATCACCGCAGCCAGGAAATTCCGTCATACCCTGCCCGCCTGAGCGAGGACCCTGCGCAGTCAAACGACGAAGGTCTTCTTGCTAACCTGGATCAGCTTCCTCCAAGCGTCTTTGCGTGTATGCGGCGCTGTTGCCCAGCTGATTCGTTTTGATTTCCCACATCCTGTGCTGCCCAAACACATGTTCTAGTAGTCTGTAAGACGTGATTCCCGGAACAAACACCCGGTGGATGGGCCTCGGCATGGCTATGGCTTTCGTGCTGACGGGAGGGGTGTGGGCCCAGACCCCAGTGAACGTCGCGGCGAACAGCACCAGCGTTGCGAGTGCGTCTTCTGAGTCGTGGAATTCGATGGTTTTACCTCCGGCTGCACCGGCAGTGACGAAGGTGCTTCCACTGGCCGAGGTGAGGCGTGGGATGAGGGGCGTGGCTTATACGGTTTTCGAAGGGGTGAATCCGGAACCGATGCCGGTGGAGATCCTGGGCGTGTTGAGAGATGCGCTGGGGCCGGGGCAGGACATGATTCTTGCTCGGTTGCATGGAGAGAAGCCGGAGTATACCGGGGTGGTTGCAGGAATGAGCGGAAGCCCCGTTTATATCGACGGGCGGCTGGTGGGAGCGATCAGTTACAGGATTGGGCAGTTTACGAAGGAGCCGATTGCAGGGATCACGCCGATTGAAGCGATGCTGCAGGTACGGGATGGCGAGGTGGCTGCGGCGACGGGAACGAAGGCGGCTGTGAAATCGGGGAATGTCGACGGTCAGCCGGGGATGGTTCCGATGGAGACGCCGTTGGTGTTTGGCGGGTTCAGCCGTGAGACGGTGGAGCGGTTTGGAGATAAGTTTCGGGAGTTGGGTTTGACACCAGTTGCCGGGCTGGGTGGAGCTGATCCGAAGGCGGTGCAGCCGGAGCCGCTGGTGCCGGGAAGCGCGGTGAGCGCGGTGCTTGTGCGGGGGGACCTGTCGATGGCGGGAACGTGCACAGTGACTTATGTGGATGCGACACGATTGCTGGCTTGCGGGCATCCGATTACGCAATACGGGCCGGTGGATATGCCGATGACGAAGGCGGAGGTGCTGACTTCACTGGCATCGCCACTGAATTCATTCAAAATTATTAACACGACAGAGACGGTAGGGGCGTTTACGGAAGACCGAGCCTCGGCGATTATGGGGCGGTTCGGGATGACGGCGCGGATGATTCCGGTCGAAGTCGAAGTGGTGCCACCGGCGAATGTGGAGAAACCTGCGGGTAAAGCGAAAACGCTGCACTTTGAGGTGTTAGATAACCGGCAATTGACTCCTTCGGCGATGCTGGTGTCGGTGTATCAGAGCCTGCAGACGAACAACACAGCGGCCGAGGAGATGAGTTACAAGCTGACGGGCGAGCTGGATGTGAAGGGGCTGGAACCGGTGCGGATTCAGGGAATGATGGCACAGAATGAGTTTTTCCCTGGGACGATCAATGCTGCTCTGCTGGTGAATGACCGGTTTAGCAAGATGTATGGGAATCCGCTGGAGCAGCCGTTGGTGACGGGGTTGAAGCTGAAGGCGGAGGCTATTCCGGCGAGGATGACGGCGGTGGTAGAGTCGGCGCGGTTGAGCAGGATCGAGGCACGGGCGGGCGATGAGATTGAGGTGGAGGTAACGCTGCATCCTTATCAGACTGAGCCGCGGATGGTGAAGGTGAAGGTGAAGCTGCCGGCGGAACTGGCTTCAGGGCCGATGCGTGTACTCGTGAGCGATGGCGCGACGGTGGACCGATTAACGACGCGGTCGGGGACGACGCATTCGGTGGGGCTGGCGGATACGGTGGCGGAGTTGAACCGCATACACCCCAATGATCGGATTTACGTGACGCTGCTGAACCATTCGGCGCAGGCAGTGGTGGAGGGTGAGGCGCTACCAGGCGTACCGCTTTCGATGGCGAATGTGCTGGAGCCACTAAAGGATGCACAGAAGATGCAGTTGACGGGTGAGAGCGTGGTGGAGGCGGGGTCGATCGATGTGGGTTATGCGGTGAGCGGCTCGCAGGTGTTGAACCTTCTGGTGAAATAGAACGGGTTAGGTATTGAGAGGATTCAACAACGACTGCGTGGAGCTGTCGCGGTTCGAATGGGTGAACGCAATCCCACCTGGGCCTTATTTTCTGGTGTGAAATTTTGCTCTGCGGGGTGTTGTAGCATCAGAGAACGACGCGGCGGCAATGTCTGCGTGAAAAGGGAAATTCTGAATGAGTGAGATACATGGTTTTGGTGTGCACGCCGCCGGTGCACAGCTGCTTGCGTACAAGTATGATCCGGGTGCGTTGGGTACCAATGAGGTGGAGATCAAGATTTCGCACTGCGGGGTGTGTCACAGCGACGTGCACCTGATCGACAATGACTGGGGCATCAGCAAGTATCCGTTTATTCCGGGACACGAGATTGTGGGGACGGTGGTGGCGGTGGGTTCGGGTGTGAAGGACCGGACGATGGGCGACCGAGTTGGAGTGGGGTGGCAGGCGGACAGCTGCGGAATCTGCGAGTGGTGCAGGCAGGGGCAGGAACAACTGTGCGCGAAGGCACAGCCGACGTGCGTGGGAAGAAATGGGGGATTTGCGGACAAGATTCGGGTTAACTCGCGGTTTGTGGTGGCGATACCGGCTGCGCTGGACAGTGAACACGCTGCTCCGCTGCTTTGCGCGGGAATTACGGTTTACAGTCCGCTGCGGAACCACGGGGTGCGGCCGTCTTCGCGGGTGGGGATCATCGGGATCGGCGGGCTGGGGCATCTGGGGATTCAGTTTGCGAAAGCTTTTGGGGCGGAGATAACAGCGTTTTCAACCTCGAAGGATAAGGAGGCTGAGGCGCGGACTCTGGGAGCGCACAATTTTGTGAACACGCGGGATACCGGAGCGCTGAAGAAGATTACGGGATCGTTCGATCTGCTGTTGTCGACGGTGAATGCGGGCCAGGACTGGCAGGCTTATGTTGCGGCTTTGCGGCCGAAGGGGACGCTATGCCTGGTGGGAGCTCCACCTTCGCCGGTGCCGGTACAGGGATTTTCGCTGGTTGGGGGGAACCGGGCAGTCTCTGGAAGCAATACAGGGAGTCCACGGGACATTTCGGAGATGCTGGATGTGGCGGCTCGTCACGGGGTGAGGGCGGTAACGGAGAAGTTTGCGATGGCCAAGGCGAATGAGGCGGTGGCCCGGGTGAAGAAGAGCCAGGTGCGGTACCGGGCGGTGCTGGTGAACTGACGGGCGCCCGCGAATCTTCGCGGATCAAGAGGGACTAAAAAACATAATACGGACTAAGGTGAGGGGTCTTGACTTTTCACCCTTTCTGTTTCTGTTCATGCGGATTCTGTGGGTGGAGTGCTTTAGACTCATCAACAGCATGATGAGACAGGTTTTGACGACGGGTTTGGTGGCGGGGTGTTTTCTGCTGCCTGGGTTGGCGAGCGCACAGGGCACGAAGCTGTGGAGCGTGGGACGCTACGACGAGATGGAAAAGGGCACGGCCGAGGGCGTTGCGATTCGCAGCGATGGAAGGCTGGAGGCAGGGCCGGCGAGTTCCCTGCTCTACGCGACGGGGAAGAGCTATGTATGGTCAATGACGAGCGATGCGGCGGGGAACGCTTATCTAGCGCTTGGCGGTACGACTTCGGGTTCGGGTGTGGTGATGAAGGTTGCGCCGGATGGAAAAGCTTCGCAGGTTTTTGAGGGGAAGGAGCTGGCGGTGCAGTCCGTGAGGGCAGCTGTCGATGGGAGTCTGCTGGTTGCGACTTCGCCGGACGGGAAAGTCTATCGGGTTCCGCCTCCGGGCTGGACCGGAACAGGTGGAACTGCCGCGCCAATAGTGGTGTTTGATCCGAGTACGACGGAGGAGAAGCCGAAGTATCTCTGGGATCTGGCGGTGGGTAAAGCTGGTGAGATTTATGTTGCGGCAGGGGCCCCGGCGGTGGTCTACCGTGTGCCCGCGAATGGCGGAAGGGCAGAGGTTCTATTCAAAACGGCGGACCAGCATATCCGGTGCTTGCTGATGGGGCCGGATGGGACGTTATGGGCTGGGTCGGATGGGGCTGGGGTGATCTATAAATATGCCACGGGAGCTCAATATGCCGCAGGCGCTAAATCTACCGTGGGGACAAAGCCATTTGCGGTTTATGCGGCGGGACGCAAGGAGATTACCGCGCTGGCGATGGATCCGGCTGGAAATGTTTATGCGGCCGGGGTGGGGACGAAGGGGCGTGCGGCGCTGCCTCCGCTGGCTGTGACGGGGAGTGTGGGGGTGTCGATTACGTTTGTGCAGCCGGGGTCTTCGACGGCGGCTGGTGCGAATACGCTGGTGCCGGATGGATCGGAGATTTACAGGATTGCGGTGGATGGGTCTCCGATGAAGCTGGTGACCTTGAAGGATGATGTGGTGTATGCGCTGGCGATGAGGAACGGGAGCCTGCTGGCGGCTACCGGGAATCGCGGGCGCGTGTATCGGGTGGATAGCGATGGGGCGGGGCGGTTTGCGGATGTCGCGCACCTGGAGGCAGCACAGGGGATGGCGTTTGCTCCGGTGAAGGATGGGTTGCTGGTCGCGACGAGTAATAGCGGGAAGGTTTTCCGGCTCGGCGATGCGGTTGCGGCAAATGCTACGTATACGAGCGATGTGTTCGATGCGCAGGGATTCGCACAGTGGGGGCGGGCAGAGATTCGCGCGGGGGCGGCTGCGGGGTTTGATCTGTTTGTACGGAGCGGAAATGTGGAGAGTCCGCTGATGGGCTGGAGTGATTGGGTGAAGGTGGGGCCGGATGGCGCTTTCGCTGTGCCTGCGGGACGATATGTGCAGTGGAAGGCAGTGCTGCGGAGTGGGGGTTCGGTTGATTCGGTGGGCCTGAATTATCTGCAGAAGAATTTGGCTCCGGTGGTGGATGAGATTGTGGTGGTGCCGGGGGCTCGTGTGACGGCGAATCCTGCGGCTGCGAATGCGGCTACGGTGCAGGTGACATTTCCTCCTGCTGCGGGGGCTGCACCTGCGGTGAGCTTTACTCCGGATGCGAGCATGCAGCCGCTGACGGCGCAGAAAGACAAGAGCGCGATTACGGTGCGGTGGATGGCTCATGACGATAATGGCGACGATCTGATGTTCGCGGTCTGGTATCGCGGCGTGGGGGAGGCGAACTGGAGATTGCTGAAGGAGAAGATCACAGAGAAGGCTTACAGCTTCGATTCGGCTCTGCTGCCGGATGGGAGTTATGAGTTGAAGGTGGTGGCGAGCGATGCTCCGGTGCATACAGATGCGGATGCGTTGAGCGGGGAGAAGGTGAGCGAGGTGTTCGTGGTGGACACGACTCCTCCGGTGCCTGGAGTCTTGAAAGCAGAGGTTGTCGCCAGAGGAATGACGAAGAGTGGGGCTGGCAGTGCGAACGAACTTTCGTGGGTCCGCATTCATGCGGTGATCGAAGCGCGAGATGCGACTTCGCCGATCGCTCATGCGGAGTATTCCATCGATGCAGGGCCATGGCAGTATCTGGAACCAAAAGGAAAGGTCTCGGATTCGATGACGGAGGTGTATGACTTTACGGTTGACGCACCAGAGGTGGCTGGACCTGAGCAGAATGCGAAGGAGCATGTGCTGGCGGTGCGGGTTTATGACAGGTATGAGAATGTGGCAGCAGTGAAGGCGGTCGTTCACTGATGCCAGGGTGGCTCCGTGTCAGCCGCTGTACAGGAGATCGTCTGGGCGTACACCGATGTAGTCGGGTTCTGGGTCGTGCGGGAAGCGAACGGCTTCGATGTCTGCCAGACCTTCGATGAGGGCTTTGCAGATTCGGTGCATGCCGTCCATGACATGGCCGTCGCTGAAAGGATGACGGGAAAGGCGAGATCGCAGTCGCGGATAAGACGGGCGTGTTCGGCAATCTGGCGGCAGGTGATCGATTTTGTTGGATCACCTTCCCAGTAGGGTTCATCGATTTCGCGGATGGCGGAGAGAGGGGATGCGCTCTCGCGGCAAAGTGAAAGAGAGCTCGACGAGACGGTGGACGTTCCAGGCTCGGAGGCCCTTGGACGATTGGCGGAAATGATATTGGGCGCGCATTGTTTTCCTGGGTTGGATAGTAAGCTGAGACTCGATGCGATTTGAGCTTTTTATTGCGGCGCGGTATCTGCGGGCGAAGCGGCGGCAGGCGGTTGTGGGCGTGATTACAGCGATTTCCGTGATTGGCGTGGCTGCGGGTGTGGCTTCGCTGATTATTGCGCTGGCGATTACGAATGGGATGCGGCGGGATCTGCAGGAGCGGCTCGTGGGGTCGACTTCGCATGTGGACTTGATGCGGATTGCGGGAGATGGAATCAGGGACTGGCGACCTCTGCTGGCACGGTTGCGGAAAGTGCCGCACGTGGTGGCTGCGGCTCCGGGACTGTATGGCCAGGTGCTGATCTCGCACGGCGCGCGGAGTGGCGGTGGGTTGATTAAGGGTGTAATTCCGGCAGATGAGAAGACGGTTGGGGATTTGCTGCAGAGTGTGAAGGAGGGGTCGGCGTCGGAGTTGGAGCCTGTTGGGCCTTTGGTGGCTGCTTCGAACGGCTTACGTCCCACCCTTCGCGGTGAGACTGCGAAGGTTGGGGCACCCGGCGGTTCTGTGGCTGGTTCGGCGGCTCAGGCGATTCCGCCGATTGTGATTGGGCAGGATCTGGCGGATTCGATTGGGGTGAAGGTGGGGGATTCGGTGTTGGTGACGAGTCCGCAAGGTGAGTTGACGCCGCTGGGGCTGGTACCTCGGTATCAGCGGTTTGAGGTGGTGGGGATTTTCAAGTCGGGGTTTTATCAGTATGACTCGAGCTATGCGTTTGCGCGGTTGAAAGACGCCCAGAGTTTGTTCAGCGAGCCGGATTGGATTTCGGTGATCAGCTTCAAAGTAGATGATCTTTATCATGCGGATCGTGTGGGAAAGGTGATTGAGGCTGAGGCGGGGAAGGGGTTTCAGACGACGAACTGGATGGAGCAGAATCGCGAGTTGTTTCGCGCGCTGAAACTGGAGCAGATTGTGACGTTTATTGTGCTTGCGCTGATTGTTTGTGTGGCAGCGCTGAATATTCTGATTGCGCTGACCATGATGGTGATGGAAAAGACCAGGGATATTGCGGTGTTGATGAGTTTTGGTGTAACGGAGAGCCAGGTGCGGAGGATCTTCCTACTGCAGGGTTTGTTGATTTCCGTGATCGGGACGGTGCTGGGGTTGGTTGGCGGGTATGTACTGAGCTGGCTGGGTGGGCACTACCGGTTTATTCATCTGGACGCGTCGGTTTATTCGATTGACTATCTGCCGTTCGCGCCGAAGGTTTGGGATGCGGTAATTGTGGCCGCCGTTTCGCTTGGGGTGAGCTTGATTGCTACGCTTTATCCGAGTGGGAGTGCGGCGAAGGTACTGCCGGCGGAGGCTTTACGGTATGAGTGAACCGCGATTGAAGTATGGGCAGTTGGCGCCTGAGGGTTTGGCGAAGATGCGGGAGCTAGAGCATTACCTGAACTCGGATTCGGGGTTGCCGGCTTCGTTGCGGGAGTTGGTGCGGCTGCGGGTCTCGTTGATGAATGGGTGCGAGTATTGCATTCATCTGCACACGATGGAGTTGGAGAAGGTGGGTGAGGCTGCGGAGCGGATTGCCGAGGTGGCGGATTGGCGTGGGTCGGATCTTTATACGAGGCAGGAGCGGGCGGCGCTGGCGTGGGCGGAGGCTGTGACGGATATTCAGGAGGGGCATGCTCCGGATGTGTTGTTTGACGAGGTGAGAGCGCAGTTCACGGATGTGGAGACGGTAAATCTGACGCTGGTGATTACGACGATCAATGCGTGGAACAGGATTTCCATTGCGCTGGGAAGGCACTCGGAACATGCGCATCGGGATGTTTCGGTGGAGAGATAAGTGGCGGAAGACGGGAAGAAAATTCGGAGGTTTCTCCACCTGGGCGGTAAGGGCGCTGCTGCCGGTCAGGTCGCTTCGTCGGAACAGGTCGCTTCGCCTGGTCAAGACGCCTTTTTGAACGATGCCGAGAGAGGTTTGGAGCCGCTGCCGATAGGACGGGAGCGGATAGTGGTGATGCGGGCGGTGGGATTGACGAAGATTTATGACGCAATCTCGGATGCGGATGGCGCGGGGCGCGGGGTTTTGGAGTTGTTTCGCGGGCTGGATCTGAAGATTTTTGGCGGGGAGATGGTCGCGATTGTGGGAGAGAGCGGCGCGGGAAAGAGTACACTGCTGCATCTGCTGGCTGCGCTGGATAAACCTACGGCGGGGGACGTCTGGTGTGGTGAGAGCCGGTTGAGTGAGTTCACCACAAAGGAGGCGGCGGAGTTCCGGAACCGGGATGTGGGGTATGTGTGGCAGTTTCATTATTTGCTGCCGGAGTTTTCGGCGGTCGAGAATGTTGCGATGCCGTTGTTGGCTCGGGGCTTAGGGCGGGCGACGGCGATGGAAAGGGCCGGGTTCTGGTTGGGAGAGGTGGGGCTGGGAGACCGGGTCGCGAATCGGTCTGGCGAGTTGAGCGGCGGAGAGCAGCAGAGGGTGAGTCTGGCGCGAGCGCTGGTGACGGAGCCAAAGATTCTGCTGGCCGATGAGCCGACGGGGGATCTGGATGGAAAGACGGCTGAGGCGATGTTTCAGTTGATCCGGCGACTGCATGAGGTACATGGCCTGACGAGCGTACTGGTGACGCATAGTCTGGAGTTTGCGGAGAGGTGCGACCGGGTTCTGCGGCTGCGGGATGGGCGACTGATTGATGCGCAAGCTGAGCCGATCGGGGATTGATACGGAAAAAGCGCGCATTTTAAAGACCTTGTTTTCTTGCGATTATCCTGAAATGCTCATGAGTAGTTGAGGATACCGTCTATTGCCTTTTATCCGTTTCATTCTCATGATCGTGGTCGATTCGGGTTTGAATTGGTGAGGTTGCACCTAGTTTGGTGCGGGTTTTACACCGCAAGCATCTAAAAGAGTGCTAAGTTAGGCAGTAACTTTTGAGGGATTTCGAAGATTTGGTACGGACGGCTACACTGTAGGAGTGAAATGGGTGCTTTGTAGGTTGAAGTAGCCTGGTTAGTCCCTGAGGTGGAGCGGTCAAGGGGATGGTTGTTGGGACCAAGGACGCCGTTCCGGCCTTCGGGCTGGGGTGGCGGCCGGCTTGAAGGGGAGAACATGTTCGAACGCTATACAGAGAAGGCGCGCCGGGTAATCTTCTTTGCCCGGTATGAGGCTAGTCAGTTTGGGTCGCCTTACATCGAGACTGAGCATCTGCTGCTCGGACTTTTGCGGGAGGACAAGGCGCTGACAAATCGCTTTTTGCGGTCGCACGCGTCAGTGGAATCGATACGCAAACAGATTGAAGGGCATACGACGATCCGGGAGAAGGTGTCGACTTCTGTCGATCTGCCGTTGTCGAATGAGTGCAAGCGGGTTCTGGCTTATGCGGCAGAGGAGGCAGAACGGCTCTCGCATAAACATATTGGGACGGAGCATCTGCTGCTGGGATTGCTGCGCGAGGAGAAGTGTTTCGCGGCGGAGATTTTGCAGGAGCGCGGTTTGCGGCTGCCGATGATTCGCGAGGAACTGCAGCGAACGACGCAGGAGAAGGTTCCTTCTTCGCAGTCGAGCAAAGCTCAGCGCGGCGAGCAGAGCATGCTGGCGGAGTTTTCGCGTGACCTTACTCAGTCTGCTACCGATCAGCTTCTTGATCCGCTGGTTGGGCGGGATGCGGAGGTGGATCGGGTGATCCAGATTCTGTGCCGGCGGACGAAGAATAATCCCGTGCTGATTGGAGAGCCGGGTGTGGGTAAGACTGCGATCGTTGAAGGACTCGCACAGAAGATTGCTGATGGCGAAGTGCCGAGTTTTCTCGCCGACAAACGGGTGCTGGCGCTGGATCTGTCGTTGATCGTCGCGGGCACGAAGTATCGGGGGCAGTTTGAAGAACGGCTGAAGACGATCATGAAGGAGCTGATGGAGAATCAGAACTCCATCGTGTTCATTGACGAGCTACATACGTTGGTTGGCGCGGGATCGGCGGAGGGGTCGCTTGATGCGGCGAATATTCTGAAGCCTGCGTTGAGCCGCGGCGAGATTCAATGCATTGGCGCAACGACTCCTGCGGAGTATCGGAAGTCGATTGAGAAGGACCGGTCTCTGGAGCGGCGTTTTCAGGCGGTGAAGGTACCTCCGCCAAATGAAGAAGACGCGATCAAGATCATCATGGGGATCAAGGAGAAGTACGAGAAGTTCCACGCGGTGAGCTATACCGACGATGCGATTACTTTTTCGGTAGCGCACTCGAGCCGTTATATTCCTGATCGTTTCCTGCCGGATAAGGCGATTGATTTGATCGACGAGGCAGGCGCGAGGGTGAAGCTGCGGCAGACTTCGATGCCTGAGGAGTTGACCGAGGTTCAGAAGCGGATCAAGTTTATCGTGCACCGGATGGAGAACGCGATTGCGAACCATGAGTTCGAGAAAGCACGGTTCTACTCGGACGAGGAACGCAAGGAACGCGAGAACCTGCGGGCTCTGCGGGACAAGTATCACCTGGATGATTCTTCTGCAGGCATTGTGACACGCGGGGATATCGAAGATGTGGTTAGCCGATGGACGGGCGTGCCGATTACTTCGCTGAAGGAAGAGGAGACGCAGCGGCTGTTGCGCGTGGAGGAGGAGCTACACAAGCGTGTGATCTCGCAGGATAAGGCGATCAATGCGCTGGCGCGGGCGATCCGGCGGTCTCGCGCTGGCCTCAAGAATCCAGCGCGGCCGATTGGGAGCTTCCTGTTCCTCGGGCCTACGGGTGTCGGTAAGACGGAGATGGCGCGTACATTGGCGCAGTTCCTGTTTGGGTCGGAGAAGGCGCTGATCCGGTTCGACATGTCGGAGTTCATGGAGAAGCATTCGGTGAGCAAGCTGATCGGCTCGCCTCCGGGGTATGTCGGTTATGAAGAGGGCGGTCAACTTACTGAGCGCGTGAAGCGGAATCCTTACTGCGTGGTGCTGCTCGATGAGATCGAGAAGGCGCACCCGGATGTGTTCAACCTGCTGCTGCAGGTGTTTGAAGACGGACAACTGACGGATGGGCTTGGCAACACGGTCGATTACAAGAACACGATCATCATCATGACTTCGAATATTGGAGCGAAGCACCTGCAGAAACGGCAGGGGCTTGGCTTCCAGAGCGAGAAGGAAGATATGGTGATGGACAAGATGGAGGAACTGGTTCGCGGTGAGGTGAAGCGGACGTTCAATCCGGAGTTTTTGAACCGGTTGGACGAGATCATCATCTTTACGTCTCTGTCGGATACGGACCTGATGCAGATTCTCGAGTTGCTGGTACAGCAGTTGAACGTGAACCTGGTGCACAAGGCGATCACGATCTCTGTGACCGACGACGCGAAGAAGTGGATTATCGAGAAGACGGCTTCGGATCGGACATATGGTGCGCGGCCTCTGCGTCGGGCATTGCAGAAGTTTGTTGAGGATCCTCTGTCGGAAGCGCTGATCGCCGGCGGGATTGCTGAGCGGCCTGCATTCCTTGAGGTCTATATGGAAAACAATAAACTCTTCTATCGGCCGGTTTCGGTGGATGGCGAAGAGAAGATGGCGGGAATGGCGTTGAGTACGGTGTAACGCTTCCCTTCCCGATGAACAATACGCCCCGGCTGGAATCGCCGGGGCGTATTGTTTTGGTGGGAGGGTTTTGAGATATGGATCGTCGGGAGTTTGCAGCTTTGCTGCCGGTATTGCTGGGTGGGCGGGCTCTGTTAGCGGAGGGTCAGAGTGCGAGTTTGCCTGTGCTGGAGTCCGGGGTGTTCAAGCCTTCGCCTTCGAAGCCTGGGTCGATCGCCGGACATTCTTCGAGCCGGTATGTGGCGGGGATGTTGAAGGCGGGGAATATTCGACTGGAGATGCATGAGTCGACGATTGAGCCGGGAGCGGAGCACGAGGCGGTGGGGACGCATCTGCATAGCGAGATATGGCTGGTGCGTGATGGGACGGCGGAACTGACGACCAATGGTGTGGCGCGGACGATGGTGGCGGGTGATGTGGGGATCTGCTGCGCGGGGGATAAACACTTTATCGCGAATACGAGCGATAAGCTGGTGACTTATTTTGTGGTGACGGTAGGGCCGCCGGAATAGGATCACCGCGGAATCGTCGTTAGAGCTGCTTCTGGTGTTTCGGTACGCTTGCGGGTGAGGAAGTAGGTGAGGAGGATCGCGGCGCCGATTCCTCCCATGACTGCATCGGTGGCGGCGAGGCCTCGGGCTCCCCAGATTTTCGCGCCTCTTCCGTCGAGCGCTGTCATGTAGACAACGGGAACGTTGCCGAGGGAGTTGATGATGGAGTAGCGGCCACAGCCGCTTTTGCCGGATTGGCCGAGGAACTCCAGCACGACGGCGGTGAAGAGCGCGTAGCAGGTGCCGATGGTGAAGAGATAGAGAGTGGCTCCGATGAAGTACGTCGATGAATTGAGTGGACCGAGCCAGAGGATAACGAGGAGAGATTCGTTGAAGAGAGCGACAGACAGATAGGCTACTGATGCACGGATGCGGGCGGGAATCAGGGTGGCTGCGAGCGATCCCGAGGCGGTGAGGAGAGCTCCCGCGAGGCCGTTCATCCATGCCATCTGCTGGCCGCTGACGCTGTAGTCCTGCGCTATGCCAGGAAGAAGACCGATCAGGGCTCCACTGGCCATGGGAAAGAGCATGAGGAGGGTATAGGGAACGGCTCGCCAGCGGAAGAAAGTGGCTTTGAACTCCTGCCAGATGCAGGCGAATGTTTCTCTGATTCCGTGTTCCTGCGCCCGCGGCTGTTCCGGAGCTGCAAGGGCGGCGAAGGCCGGGAGGGCGATGAGGGCTGCGGCGATCCAGCCGAGAGGGCCCATGCCCATTTGCTCAGCGAGGCGTGCCAGAACGAAGACGCCCAAGGCGCCGAAGGCGAGTGCACCGCTTTGATAGACGCTGCTGGCTTTGCGGCGGATCACTTCGCTGCGAAGGGTACCCATCATTCCGCCGCAACTAGAGACGATCAACTGACCAAAACATGCACTGAGAAACATGAGCGCGACCGACGATGGCGTGTCGAGTCTGCTGCCGTGAAAGGCGATAGCCAGGGTAAGAGCGGAGCCGATAGCTCCGACGATGAGCCAGGAGCGGCGGCGAATCCAGAAATCGGTGATGGGACTCCAGAGGAAGTAGATGGTTTGGGGAAGAATGAGAAGCGCAATGATCTCTGAGCTGCGGCCGATGCTGACACCTTGCCTTCGGAGCAGATACGAGAGCACACCGCTGATGATTCCGAAGGCGAGGACTGCGTTCGGCGCGACAAGGAGGCCGAAGAGCCAGGGGCGTTCTTTTTGAGTGGAGGTGTAAGGGCCTGCAACTTGCTCCAGAACGGGGTCGGACATGCGTTTGACGTTAGCATGGCGGATGTTCGGCGTCGCGGATTTAACTGTGAAAACCCCGGGTTGGCCGGGGTTTTCGAGTAGGCGGAGTGGCTTAGACGAGTGACTGGGCCGACTTCATTGCGCTCTGCACGACGTCACCTGCTTTGTCGACGACATCTTCGACGCGGCCGCGGGTTTTCTTGATGGCTTTTTCGGCTTCCTTGCTGAGGCGCTCAGCCTGTTCCTTGAGGTAGTTGGCTGCGTCTTCGAGATAATCTCCTGCGTCCTCCACTCCTTTGCGGAGCTGTTTGCGAGTTCTGGCTCCAGTCTGTGGAGCGTAAAGGAGAGCGATGGTGGCTCCTGCAGCGACGCCGACTCCGAAGGCGAGCCAGTAATTTTTTGCGCTCATTGGTAATACCTCATGCTTTCTTTAGCTTCTCTTGAGTTTTGGATTCGGGCCGGTGAGGATTGGTTGGTTTGATTGCGGATCCGTCATTTTTCAGGTTTGTCGAAGATAACTCTCAGAGAGGACAAGGCCAAGAGAGTTTTTGAGCGAGGCTCAGACGCGGAGGCCAGCGAATTCCCTTGCACGCAGAAAGACACGGGTGAACATGGTGCGATTCAGAACCCCGGTGTTGGTGTTGCGCAGGGATGGATGATAGGAGGCGAGAAGGTAGAGGTCATTGGGAAGTTTGTATTCGGCTCCGTGGATGAAACGGTAGTCGGATTTACGGGTGATGACGCCAGTTTCGAGAAGGAAGGCGAGGTAGCCATCGAAAGCGATCTTGCCGAGGCAGACAACGACGCGGACGCGGGGGAGGGCTCGGATCTCGGCTGCGAGGTGCGAGGCGCAGTTGCGGATCTCTTGAGGTTGGGGCTTGTCGCCGGGAGGGGCGCAGCGAACGACGGAGGCGATCCATGAGTGATGGAGTTTGAGGCCGTCGTTGCGATCGATGGCGCGGGGTTTGGAGGCGAGGCCGAGCTCGTGGAGGACGGGGTACATGAAGTCGCCGGAGCCGTCGCCGGTGAAGGGGCGGCCGGTGCGGTTGGCTCCGTGGGCTCCGGGGGCGAGGCCAAGGATGAGGATGCGGGCGCGAGGGTCGCCGAAGCCTGGAACGGGGCGCGCCCAGTAGGTCTGGTCCTGGAAGGCGCGGCGTTTGGTTTCGCCGATGCCGCGGCAGTAGGTGCGGAGGCGTGGGCAACGTTCGCAGGTGATGATGTTCTGATGAATCTGCGGCAGAAGCTGAGGCGTATTCAGTGCGTCTGTGTGTGTCACTGTATCCCATGATAGTAGGAGTGAGCCGGGGATTGTTCTGACGTAGGCTTTTGCTTACGTAGAATGGTTGGGACACTACGGACAAAGGTTGAGCGAAGCCCATTGAAGGCGACGAATTAGAAGGGCGAGGCGTTTGGAAGATCCAAGACTTAGCAGAATGTATTGGGCACTCCTGATACAAGGGGCTACCAGGTTGCGCCGAAGAATGTGGCGTGCAGCAGTGATGCGGTCCGGGGTGCTGACGTTTCTGCTTCTGCTTATGGTGCTGGGCGGCCTTGCGTTCTTATGGCGTGAGCACAGACTCGGCCAGTTCGCGCAATTGAAGAGAGAGTTGAGGAAGCCGCCCGTGCAGGTGGTGACGATGCAGCCGGGAGGACGGGAAATCATTCAGCTGCAACGCTCGCAGATGCTGGGGGGCGATGGGCCGGAGTTTCTTTCGGCAACACTGCTGCCTGGACGCGGGCTGAATCTGCTGCAGATTCGGGCTTATCTGCCGGAGAAGGGCGAGGTGAATCTGCTTGTATCACCACCATTGGGCGAAGAGGCCAAGATGCTGAGCGGAACCGGGGCAGATGCTACGGGAGCGAAGAGCCTCGCGATGGGAGCGGCGATCGAGTTGCCGTGGGCGGGGCGAATCTCAGGGGTTGCGACACCGGACGGAAAAAACGTAACTGCGATGTGGCAGGGCGAGCGATTGATTCTACCGGCAGATACGAAGAGCAGCTATGAGATTGGCGGGGCCACGGCTGCCGGAGGCCTGTTCCTGAAGCAGGCATCGGAGTCTGTGAATACGACAGTGATGCCGGATGGAGGAGAGGCTCGGATAACGTTTCGTCCAGGCAATTTCGAGGGGCACTGGCCCTCGCAGACAGAGATTACGACGACGGTGCAGCTAAATGGCCGGGCGATCGATATGAGGATCATCGCGCGCAACTCGGGCAATTTACCGGAACCGATTGGGATCGGCTGGCATCCGCGGTTTGCAATTCTGAACGGGCATCGCGGACAGATGACGCTGCGGTTGCCTGACGGACAGAGAGTAGAGGTAAAGGACAGGCGCACAGGACAGCTGAGCGGAAGGCTTTTGCCGGTCAAAGGAACTGAGTATGACTTCACGGCGCGGACCGGAATGCAACTGGGGGCGCTCAATCTGGATGACACGTTCGTTCATCTGCAGCCTGGGATGATGGAGAATGGACCGGTGGCGGAACTGCGCGATCCGGAGAACGATTACGGCCTGCGAATTACAGCGATGACACCCACGATCAAGGCAATGCGAGTGTATGCGGCGCTGGACGGGTCGTTCATCTCGATTCAGCCGCAGTTCAATTTCGACGATCCGTTCGGGAGGGAGTGGTCGAAAGGCGAAGATACCGGCATCGTGGTGCTGCAACCGGGACAGACGACGCAGTGGAAGATTCGGCTGGAGATCTTTTCTTTGAGTGCGGGCCAGAGGAATCACCTGTAGCTTCTGGCGGATGAATTCGCCGAGCTGGTTTGACCCTCTGCGTTGAAGACTCGTACAGTAGATAGAAGCATGGACCGCGCTCGCTGTGTATTGCGAAGGGACGCGGGAACGCAAACGCATTCTGGAAGGCATAGATTTTGACCGCGACTGAGATGACTGAGACGAATGAGACTGCCGAACAGCAGTCTGAAGCGACACACACACACGAACACACCCATGATCATGAGCACGTGCATACGCACCAGCATGCTCCTGCGCTGAATCCCGAGCTAACCCGCGAGATCGAGGTGGAGGCAGGAGCGGATGAGGTTTCGAAGAGCTTCAAGACGGTGGTGAAGCGGTATCAGAAGCTGGCGCGGATTCCCGGGTTTCGCGCGGGCAAGGTTCCGGAGTCGCTGATTCGATCGAAGTTTGCGAAGGAGGTTCGTCAGGAAGTTCTGGAGAGCCTGGTTTCGGAGCGATTTCGCAAGGCAATCGAGGAACAGAAGCTGCGTCCTGTTTCGGAGCCACAGCTGAAGGAGTTGCAGCTGTTCGATGGGCAGCCTTTGAAGTTTACGGCGGCGTTCGAAGTTGCTCCCGTGATCGATATTGCTGGTTACGACTCGGTTCACGTAAGCAAGCCTGATGTTGCGCTGACGAATGATGAGTTCGAGGCGGAGTTGAACCGCGTTCTGGATAGCCATGCGACGGTCGAGCCGGTGGAAGAGGACCGTGCCCTGGTCGAGGGAGACTGGGCGGAGATTCAATTTCGAGGCGAGGTGAAGGACTTGGCTCAGACGGTGACGGAGGGCGGCGTCGAGAATTCTTCGGCACAGGCTCCGATTATGGGCGAGGATGTACTGATCGAGATTGGCGGGAAGAATACTCTTCCGGCGTTCAACGAGGCGCTGCGCGGCGCCAAGGTCGGGCAAGAGCTCAAGTTCGAAGTGGTTTATCCTGCGGACTTTGGCGAGCGGCGGCTTGCAGGACAGAGCGTGAGTTACGACGTGACTGTGAAGGGGATCAAGCATAAGAGCTATCCGGAACGGGATGCGGAGTTTGCCAAGCAACTTGGGAACCACGAGAGCTGGGAGGACTTCGAAGCGAAGCTTCGAGATCATGCAGCAGGCCGGAAGAAGGATTCGCTGGATAATGCCGCGAAGGACAAGATGCTGGGTGATCTGATTCAGAGGTTCCAGTTCCCTGTTCCCGAGGCGTTTGTACAACAACAGATTGAGGCGCGATTGGATCGCGGATTGCGCGCTCTGGCGCAACAGGGGATGTCGGTTGAAGATATGCGGAAGTTGGATTTCGGTCGGCTGCGTGAGGCTCAGCGGGAGCAGGCGATCAACGAGGTGAAGGCTTCAATGATTCTCGACCGGCTTGCTGAAGCCGAAGGCGTGACGGTGGACAATGAGGATGTGGACCGTGAGTTGCTGATGCTTTCGATTCAGTCACGGGAACCACTGGAAGCGCTGCGCGAGAGATTGTCCCGCGATGGCGGACTGGACCGGATTCGCGAGCAGATGCGTCGCGAGAAGACGGGAAGCGTGCTCTATGAGAAGCTGGCTTCGTAGAGTGCAGGTGCGGGCTGCATAACAAAGAAAGAGAGCGTTATGGGATTAGTACCGATGGTGATCGAGCAGACGAGTCGGGGCGAACGCGCCTACGACATTTATAGCCGTCTGCTTCGCGACAACATCATTTTTCTGGGGACGCCGATCGACGACAATATCGCGAACGTCATCATTGCGCAGATGCTGTTTTTGAGCGGCGAGGATCCGGAGAAGGACATTCAACTTTATATCAACTCGCCGGGCGGTTCGATTACTGCTGGCCTTGCGATCTACGATACGATGCAGTACATCAAGAATGATGTGGTGACTTTCTGCATTGGGCAGGCAGCGAGCATGGGCGCTTTTCTGCTGATGGCGGGTAAGAAGGGCAAACGATTCGCGCTGCCGAACTCGCGGATTCTGATCCACCAGCCTTCGATGGGCGGGTTGAGCGGACAGGCGACCGACATCGACATTCATGCTCGGGAGATTCTGCGGATTCGCGAGATAACAAACAAGCTGATGAGCGCAAGCACCGGTCAGACGCTGGAGCGGATCGAACGCGATGTTGAGCGCGACTTCATTATGACGGCCGCGCAGTCGAAGGAGTACGGGATTATCGACGACATTATCGATCGTCCGCGGACGTAACCTGCGGATGATTATGTTACTTAGAGGCCTGAGCTTATTGGCTCCGCCGGGCTGAGCTCGGCCGCGCGCGTCAGGGCGCTCACCGCGCCCACCGGGTCGCCGCGACCGAGCATCTGCCGCGCCGAGGCCTCGAGCATCTCCGCAACCCGCTCATCAGGCCCGATGCTCGCCTCGGCCAGATGCCACGCCAGCCGCTGGGCCTCGTCCGGCCGCACGCCGGCCAGGGCGCGATGCGCCGCCCGGCGCTCCTGTGCCGTCGATAGCTCGACAACCGCAGATAATCCGGTGAGGAGGACCACTCGAACGGGATGGGGTGAGTTCAAGAGCCATGCCACGCCCGCGATGAGCACGAACCCGACGCCCCAGAAGGGATCGACGATACTCGCGTCACGCTGGACCGTCCCCGACCAGCCAGAGAACGATCATCGCCAGAAGGAGCACCGCCAGGCTCGTCGACAGCGTTTGCGCCAGAGGAGACATGGGTCACCGCCTGCTGCGTTTGTGTTCGGTCCGGCATCCGCAGCGCGATCCGTCAACCCGAGCCGCGTCCCGACCAAGCTCCACGGGGTCGCGACGGCGCTCCGGCTTGTCAAAGAGAATCTGCAGGACGCCGACGCGCGTTCCTCGAACGCCGCCTCGCAGTAACAGAGGTAATAGGTCCAGAGCCGGACCAGCTCGTCCGAGTATCCGAGCCCGCGCACCTCGTCGCGCCGCAGGAAGAAGGCGCGTTGCGCCAGCACCGCAGCGTCTCGGCGTAGTGAGGAGCAAAGTCCTCGGCGTGCACGAAGCGAAGGTCGGTCGCACGGCCGACCGAGTCCAGGATCGTGCCGAGCGAGGGAAGACAGCCACCGGGGAAGATGTACCGCTGGATGAAATCGACGGAATTCAGGTACTGCCGGTAACCGCGTTCGGGCATCACGATGGCTTGCAAGACCATCGAGCCATCCGGCGGAGCAACTGGCCGCACTGGCGAAAGTACTGGTCGAGGAACCGGTGCCCGACGGCTTCGATCATCTCGATCGAGGCCAGCTTGTCGATACTGGCCGCGGAGGTCGCGATAGTCCTGCTCGCAGGAGCGTGACCCGGCCTGATAGTCCAGCCTCATCGATCCGCTGCCGTGCGACGGCACACTGCTGCCGCGAGATCGTGGTGGTGGTCACCCGGCAGCCGTACTCGCCGGCCGCGTGGACCGCAAAGCCCCCCCAGCCGGTGCCGATCTCGACCATGTCGTCGGTGGGCTGCAGATCGAGCTTGCGGCAAACGCGGTCAAACTTTTCCACCGACGCAGCACGGAGCGATGAGCCGGGCTCGGGAAAGATGGCGCAGGAATACGCCAGGGTGTCATCCAGCCACAATCGAAAGAAATCGTTGCCAAGGTCGTAGTGAGCGCCGATGTTGCGGCGACTCCCCAGCCGGGTGTTGGAGTGCCACCAGTGAAAACCTCGGTGCGCCAGGCTGACGAGTCGTGCCACACCGTGATCGAGCTGGTCGGAGGCGCTGCGGTTCCGCACGAAGATCCGCATCAGACCCGTCAGGTCGTCGCAGTCCCAGTCGCCACGCAGGTAGGACTCGGCGACCGCCATCGTTCCGCCCAGGACGGCCTGGCGAAAGAACCGCGGCCGATGCACCTGGAGCGTCACCTCCAGTTCGCCCGGCGCGCCCAGCGGCACCGCCCCGGCCGCGTCGTGCAGGGTGATTTTGCCGCGGCGCAGGCCGGCGAGCTGGCTTGTCACCACGCGCCGGGCCAGCCGATCAATCAGGCCCAGGGACAGGGCCGGCGGCGAATGAACTTCCGCAACGTCGCTCATGAGTGAACTCTCCCGCGGGGATGCGGCACGTACGGCACTCGCAGGCACCACAGTCGAAAAGCCTGCCAGTAGATTCCTGCGATCACTTGAACCGTCATCAGTGGGTACCGGCACAGCACGCGTGCCAGCCCGCGGCCGTTGAGCGAACGACGACGGAGCCGCAGCGTGGCATCGAATGCGGGACGACCATCGCCGGCGCAGCGCGGCTGGTTCTCGATGTGGACGGTCAGCGTCGAGCCAGGAGTATTCAATCGAAACCGATAATTGAAGTCCATACTCAAGAACGGGGAAACGTGGAGGCCCTTTTCCGCCCGGAGCTCCAGCGATCGCGCGGCAACCTGGCCGCGGGCATCGAGCACATAAGAATGCTGTTCGCCCCAGGGTGTATTGGTCACCTCGGTCACGACGAACTCGACGCGGTCGCTGGCGTCGAAGCAGTAATAGAGGCTGATCGGATTCATGCGCATACCCGAAGTAGCGGAAGTGGGAGAGCAGCCGAATGGCTCCCGCCGGCCGCCGGCCGGTGCGTGCCTCGACAAGGTCGCGGACCGATTCGGCGAGCGGCTGATCGGCCGGTCCCAGGTGGTCGCCGCGGCGAAACCATGCCAGGTTCGGGCCCTCCGCCGACCAGAACCAGCGGCGGCGAAAAAGCGAGGGAAGTTCGTCCAGGTCGACGTACACGAGGAAGAGCGGGTAGCGGAATTCGCGGCGCAGCGGCGTGAACCGCCGATGCCGGATCGAGCCCTCGTAAAGGCAGCTTTGTGGGCTCATTCGCTGACTCCGGCGAGCGGTGACGCCGCGGGCGTTGTGCCCCCGAACCTGGCCGCTTCTTCCGCGGGAGAAACCCGGACGCTCTGCCGGAGCGCACCGACCACCGCCAGTGCGCTCGTCACACCGTCCTCGTGAAACCCGTTTCGCCAGTAGGCCCCGCAAAACGACGTCCGGTTTGCGGCTTGCAACTCGGTGTGACGAGCCTGGGCCGCCGCGCGGCGGTTCGTGAAGACCGGATGGTGATACTCGATCCGCCGCAGGACGCGCTCGGGGCCGATCCGCGTCTCGTCGTTGAGCGTCACACAGAAGGTATGCCGCGAGCGAATGCCCTGGAGGATGTTCATGTTGTACGTGACGCTTGCCGGCGCCGAGTCGTCGCCACCGAGCCGATAGTTCCAGCTTGCCCATGCCCGTCGCCGCGACGGCAGGAGCGAGACGTCGGTGTGCAGCACCGCCACGTTTCGCTCGTATGGGAATGCCGCGAGCACCTCCCGCTCCGTCCCCGTCGCATCTGCCCCGAGGATCCGCAACGCTTGATCGCTGTGGCAGGCGAAGATCACGTGGTCGAACGACTCGGCCCGCCCGCCGCGCGGCTGCACCTCGACCCGGTCCGCGTAGCGCCGGACCGTCTCCACCGGGGTCCGTAGCCGGATCCGATCGCGAAAGCCGCGAATCATGGCCTGCACATAAATCCGCGAACCGCCATCGACAACCCGCCAGGTCGGCCGCTTGACCACGTTGAGCAGGCCATGATTGTGGTAGAAGTCGACGATGAACCGGATCGGAAACCGGGCGAACGTTCCGATCGGGCAGGACCAGATCGCCGAACCCATCGGCAGCAGGTAATCATCGGCGAACGCTCGCGAAAACCTATGCCGCGCGAGAAACTCGCCGACGGTCATCTCGCTGTCCTGCCCGATAACAAGCTGCCGGGCCTCGCGATTGAACCTGAGGATGTCGGCCAGCATCCGATAAAACCGCGGCCGCAAGAGGTTTCTGCGCTGGGCAAAAAGGCGTGTTCAGCGAGTGGCCGTTGTATTCGAGGCCGGTGCGATCGTCGCGAACGCTGAAGCTCATGGTCGTGGGCCGCGATCGAACCCCGAGCTCGTCGAGCAGCGCGATGAAGTTCGGGTAAGTCCAGTCGTTGAAAACGATGAACCCCGTGTCGATCTCGTGCCGTTCGCCATCGAGCTCGACGGTGACCGTGTTCGTGTGCCCGCCGGCAAAGGAATTGGCCTCGAACACCGTGATTTCATGCTCGGAGTGCAGCCGATACGCGGCGACCAGTCCCGAGATGCCTGAACCAATAATCGCCAGCTTCATTCGCGAGCTCCCGAGGAGGTGCCGTGCGCCCACGATCGCATGCCCTGAAAAACGTTCAAAACGTTCAACAGATCCTACCGCTGCTCGTCCGATTTGACAAGTGCCGAGAAGCATGAATTGCCAGCTTCCTACAAGAATACCCGGTTCTCGCTGATCGGAGGGACTTGACAGAGAGCTGGCCCCCTCTAGAATATCGTCCAAATCGTCCATTTAAGTTTAGTGGCGAGGATATGGTGAAGAGGCCGGCCGTCGTCTCTCCGAAGCAAGTCGCGCGAGCGATCGGCGTCAGCGAATCATCTTTGAAGCGCTGGTGTGACCAGGGATTGATCGAAACCGTACGCACTGCCGGGGGACACCGCAAGATGGCGATCGCGGAAGTTCTTCGGTTTCTTCGCGAGCATGATCACGAACTTGGCTCACCCGAGATCCTTGGCCTGCCGCCCGCCGGCGAGCGGGCGGCAGCCGGCCTGGTGCGCGGGCGGTCCCGGCTGGTTGATGCCTTGCTGGCTGGTGACGAGCCCTTCGCGCGGCAGATCGTGATCGGCCTCTACCTGGCGAAGCACCCGCTCAGCGTGATCTTCGACGACGTGATCGCTGCGGCGTTCCATGAGATCGGAGCGCGCTGGGTGTGTGATCGCGTAGAGGTCTACCAGGAACGTCGGGGTTGCGAGATCGCCCAGCGGATCCTAGGCGAGCTGCGGCAATTGCAACGGACTCCGGAAACGAGCGGGCTGGCGACGGGGGGGACGATCGAGGGCGACTGGCACGCGCTTCCGTCGGCGATGGCCGACTTGGTGTTGCGCGAGTCGGGCTTCCGCCAGGCCGCGCTGGGCACCTCGATCCCGTTCCCCTCGCTGGTCAAGGCCGTTGAGCAGACCAAACCGAAGCTGTTCTGGCTGAGTGTCTCGCACATCCGGCCAGACCTGGACTTCATCGCGGAATTCGCGGTGCTGTCCCAGGCCTGCAGTGCGGCGGAACGGCCCTCGTCGTGGGGGGCCGGGCACTCACGGAACGCTTGCGGCAGCGAATGTCGTACTCGGCGTTTGGTGACACGATGAAGCACCTCGAAGGCTTCGCCAGAACACTGAGCCGTTCTCACACAACTGAAGAAAAGTCCGCGGTAACGCCCCCAGGAGGGTGACGCCCGCTCGATGGAAGAACATCCCGAACCTGTTGTTTTGGAGATCGAGCCCATGAAGGCACTCTCGACGCCGCCGGCTCCGGCAAGCGTGCGTACGATCGTGAGCAATGCGTCCTTGCCGGACCATCAGGACCGGCCCGATCGATTACGGCTGGCCGCCCTGGTGTTCATGCATCTCGGCTGTCTTGCCGTGCCCTGGGTGGGAGCGAGCACCACGGCTGTGGCCCTGGCTGCGGTCTGCTACCTGACCCGAGCGTTCGGGCTGACCGCGTTTTATCACCGATACTTTTCCCATCGGGCCTTCAGGACGTCCCGCTGGTTTCAGTTTGCCGCGCGGCGGTCGGCTGCCTGGCCCTGCAAAAGGGGCCGCTCTGGTGGGCGGCTCATCACCGCGAGCATCACCGCAGCTCGCGACGGCGGACGGTGACGTCCACTCGCCCCACACGCACGGCTTTGTCTGGGCCCATCTGGGATGGTTCCTCACGCCCCGCAACCGGCAACTACGTGTCGAACGGGTTCGCGACTGGATGCGGTTTCCCGAGCTTCGCTGGCTCGAAAGCGGCTCGCGTCCGATCGCGCTTGCTGTTCGCGGTCGGCGCTGTTGCCTCGGCGAACGCGCTCCGCAGAACGGCACCGGGCCTGGGGACCGATGGGCCGCAGCTCTTCGTCTGGGGCTTCTTCGTGTCCACCGTTCTGCTCTACCATGTCGACCTACTCGGTCAATTCGCTGGCTCACCTCGCTGGCGGCCGGCGGCTATCCCGACGAAGGACCAGCAGCCGGAACAACCTGCTGGTCGCCCTCTTGACCCTGGGCGAGGGCTGGCACAACAACCACCACCATTACCCGTCGTCCGCGCGGCAAGGATTCTTCTGGTGGGAAGTTGATCTTACGTATTATGTGCTCGTGGCATTCGCGCGGCTCGGACTCGTCTGGGACCTGCGTCCGTGCCCCATCACGTGTTGTGGGGGCAATCCGGTGCGGAATCACGGCGCAGGTTCCGCGCCGTTTGGTCCGGGTTCCCCGACCCGCCGACCCCCGCTAAAGGA
This sequence comes from uncultured Acidobacteriaceae bacterium, assembly GCA_963770055.1. Taxonomy (GTDB): domain Bacteria; phylum Acidobacteriota; class Terriglobia; order Terriglobales; family Acidobacteriaceae; genus Edaphobacter. The sequence continues at coordinate 2,990 of CAVYOC010000006.1, read as the reverse complement.
GCGCGACGGCAATGCCAGGGTGGAAACTATACGCGATCATCGTGCCGATCTTCCTGCTCATCGACTTGCTCTGGCTGGGCGTGGTCGTGACTGGGTTTTACAGCCACGAGCTCGGCGATCTGGCCCGCCGACAGGGGTCGTCGCTCGCGCCCCGCTGGGCGCCGCGATCCTGGTTTACCTGCTGATTCCCGCGGGAATGGTCCTGTTCGTTCGACCCCTGCTCGGTACGAACGTGCCGGCCTGGCACGCCTTTGGTTGGGGCGCACTGTACGGGCTGGTCCTGTACGGCGTGTACGACCTGACGAACCTGGCCACGCTCGATCGCTGGACCGTACGGTTGACGTTGGCCGACATCGCCTGGGGCTGCGTGCTCAATGGCGTCGTCAGTGTCGTCATGCGGCTGGTGGACCGGGCGACTGGCGGCCTGAATCGGCGACCGCCTCACACCATTTGTTCACACAAATCTGGTAGCTTGACGAGCACCGCACCCACGCCGCGTCTTGCCGAGTACCGGAACATGGTGCAGCCTTCCCGCTCGAGCCAACGCATCTGCCGGTCGCCGCCGGAGCGGCGTTCTGCACCTATTTCTGCATGTACGCGTTTCGCAAGCCGTTCACGGCGGCGACCTTTGAGGGCAGGAGATCTTCGGCATCGGGCTCAAGACCGTGCTCGTGATCGCTCAGCTTGCGGGCTACATGCTCTCGAAGTTCATCGGCATCAAGGTGATCTCCGAGATGCGCAGGCAATACCGCGCCCGGCGATCGTCGGCCTGATCCTTCGCCGAGGCGGCCCTCGTCGGGTTTGCGTTTGTACCCGTGCCCTCAAGGTGATCATGCTATTCGCGAACGGGCTGCCGCTCGGCCTGGTGTTCGGGCTCGTGCTGGCGTATCTCGAGGGGAGACGACAGACCGAGGCCCTGTCGGCCGCCCTTGCGCGAGTTTCATCGCGTCGGCGGGCGTCGTGAAATCGGTCGGCCAGTGGCTGCTGGAAACGTCGGCGTGGGCGAGTACCAGATGCCGATGCTGGTCGGGCTGATGTTCTTACCGCCCCTCTTGTCTCGGTCTGGCTCCTCCAAGCGACGCCGCCGCCCGATGAGGCCGACCGCCAGCTCCGACGGCAACGCGATGCGATGGACCACACCGCGCGGCGGCTGTTCCTCGCGGCGTACTGGCCCGGTCTGCTCCTGCTCGTGTTCGTCTATGCAGCGCTCACCGTGGTCCGGACGATTCGAGACGACTTCGGCGTAGAGATCTGGCGGGAGCTGGGCGTTGACGAGACACCTTCCATCTTCGCAACGACCGAAACGATCATCGCGATTGGCGTGACCGCTCGCAATGCCCTGGCGATCTGGATCAGGCACAACCTCACGGCGATTCGCGTGACCGCCCTGCTTGATGTGCGGCGCCTTCGCCGCCGTCGGTGGCTCGGCGCTGCTCCAGGTGGCCGGCCAGGTCTCGCCGTTTGGTTTCATGGTGGCCTGCGGCGTGGGGCTGTATGTTCCCTACGTGGCCTTTCACACCACGCGTCTTCGAACGGCTGATCGCCGCGTCCCGGCGGCCCTGCAACCTTGGTTTTCTGATGTACGTGGCCGACGCGGTGGGCTACCTCGGCTATGCCGTCGTCATCGTCCTCAAGACGGTGCTCGGTCCGTCGGTGACCAGTGCTCCCGTTCTCTCGCGGGACCCTGTTGATCGTGGCCGTGACGTCCACCTTTGCACTGCTCCTGGCGATCCTCTATAGTGAGCGCGTGCTGGCCGGCGAGCAGCAGGCCGATCGGATCGGGGCTCCCGTCCCTTCCTCCCGAGGAACTCGCGCCCGCGAAATGAGGCCGGAGGCATGACCGATCCTCGCTGCCGACTCAAGCCGATCCGGCACCTGCCAGGCCGCCGTGTTCCTCGGCCCGGGGCGCAGCCTTGAGCTCCACAGGCTTCCCATTGCCCGATCCCGGTGCGGGAGAAGCACTCGTCCGCGTCGAATGCTGTACGCTCTGTGGTAGCGATCTGCATACGTTCAAAGGTGCACGAACCGAGGCCACACCGTCGGTTCTGGGACACGAAATCGTCGGCGTGGTCGATCGGATCGGCGACCCGCCTCCCTGCGACCTGGACGGAGACCCGCTGCGACCGGGCGATCGCATCACCTGGTCCACGTCGGTCTCTTGCGGCACTTGCGACCGTTGCCAGGGTGGCCTGCCTCAGAAGTGCCGGACGCTGGCCAAGTACGGTCACGAACGGGCCGACGGGCCGGTTTGCACTGAGCGGCGGACTCGCCGAGTTCTTGCTGCTGCGCCGCGGCTCGGCAGCGATCCGCGTGACTCGGCGGCCTGCCGCCGGAAGTGATCTGCCCCGTGAACTGTGCGACGGCCACCATCGCCGCGGCGTTGCGGACCGCGGGACGCGGCGGCGGGCCGTCGCGTCCTGATCCTCGGAGCGGGGATGCTGGGCCTCACCGCGGCCGCACTGGCGCGGTCGCATCAGGCGGCCACGCGTCACCATCTGCGACGTCGACGCCCGGCGGCTGGAGCGTGCGGCTCTCTTCGGGGCGGACCGTCGGGTAGAATGGAATTCGGAACCGCAGTGCGGAGCCGACCTGTTCGACGTGGTTCTGGAACTGTCGGGATCGCCGGAGGCGGTCGAAGCGGCGTATCGCCTCGGCGACGTGGGAGCGCACATCGTGCTGGTCGGCAGCGTGATGAAGTCGCGCCCCGTCGCCGATCGATCCCGAGAACGTCGTCCGCCGCTGTCTCTCGATTCATGGCGTGCACAACTATGGTCCGAACGACCTGCGGACCGCCGTCGCGTTTCTGGAGCGGTTCGGCCGGGTCTATCCGTTCGCGGGACTGGTCGAATCGACGTATCCACTGGCCGAAGTGAACCGGGCTTTGCTCACGAAGCGGAAACCCGGCCGGTCCGCATCGCCGTTCGTCCCTGAGGTACTCGAAATGAGCGACATCCAGGACATCATCAATACGTACTCGCAACGAGGCCAGA
>CAVYOC010000005.1:0-486629 GCA_963770055.1 uncultured Acidobacteriaceae bacterium | reverse complement strand
ATGATCAGCCACCTCATGATCTCTGTTTGCAGGTCTGTGGTCAGGCGCTCCCCCGGGTCTAGGCGTCGTGCATCCGGCCAGGGCCGCCATTGCTGGACGGCCGACGGGGGAGACAGCCCGCTGGCTGGTCCGTTGTTCCAGAGACATTTCGGTGCCGAGCTCAGCCCAGACGCCTTTGCCCGCGGCGGTCGTACGGACTCCCCACTTGTCGGCAAGGGCCTCTCGAGCACGAAGCCGAATCCTGACTCGTCCAGAGCGGCAGGGGCTCGCGGCAACGGCGGATCTGGGTTGGCGTCGAGGATTTCCATCCGCAGATACGTGCCATGGCTTCGAGCTCCAACTTCAGCACCGGACTGGCGCGGGCGTGCACAATGCATTGCTGACCAGTTCGAGACGCGGGCGATCCGGCAGTCTCCCCAAGATGGGGGAGTTCCCACAAGGCCAGCGTGTCTTGGGTAGCCCGCCGCGCCAGTTTGGCCGCCAGCCCGTGCACTGGCAGGACTGTGGAGAAGGCCCGGCATTCCCCACCTTCCACGCCAGGCCCTGCTAGAGCTCACCCGATCCGCCCAGGTCACCCGCCATCTACTTGATTGCCTCGATCTCGTTGAGTGCCAACATGACGTGAGCCCATGAAAGCTGACAGTGACCAGCGAGCAGGCGGCACCGGTCGGGATTTGCGACAATGTATACATTCTCTGCTGAACGGAGAACAGCGGTAGGGAGCCGGAGGCGGGTGGAAACATGCGGAGCGCATTGGGCGTGGAGCTTGCTGCCTACCGTCGCGCGGCCGGTTACACCCAGGCTCAGTTCGCTCGGTTCACCGAGAATACAGCCGCAGCACGATCGCGAATGTCGAGATCGGGCGGCAGAAGGCTCCGCGGGCATTCTGGGAACAGGCCGACACGGCACTGCGCACCGGCGCGGTCCTGGCCAGTGCCCACGACCAGATCCAGGCCTCGCTGCACGAGCACCGGCAAGCCGCAGCGCGCGGAGTCAGCGCTGCCCGCCATGCCCGGCTCCGGCAGGCGGATAAACCGGTGCCTGCTGTTACCCTCGACTATGAAAATCCTCACGCGCCAGTGCCGTCCCCGGAGCTAGCCGATCTCAGTCCGTTGAATACGGCGCCGCTGCCGATAGCGAGTCCGGGAAGAAGCGCTGCCGGCAGCGCACCCGGTGCCGGGAGCGCCCGCCACGCCAATCCTGGCGACGTGATCCGGCTGCGCGGCATGCGCGAACAGCTTAAGAGCATCGACAACGCCTACGGCGGCGGTACCGCGCTGCCGATGACGATGGGGTACCTACGCCAGGAAGCACCTTTGCTGAACGGGCTCAAGCCGGCTGATCCCACTGCACGGGCGTTGATCGACGTCTTCGCGCTGACCTGGCTCGACGCCGGCTGGATGGCCTACGACGCGGCCGAACAGCAACTCGCCACGCAGAATTTCACCCGAGCGCTGCGGCTGGCCCGCGTGGCCGGCGACAGGCTGCTCGGCGGGCGGGTGCTCGCCGCGATGAGTCACCAGGCCATCTACCTCGGACGGGTCCGCCAGGCCATCGACTACGCCCAGGCCGCCCGCGCCGCCGCCCGGATCGTCGCCACACCGCGCAGTAGCGCCATGTTCGCGGCCATGCAGGCTTGCGCCCATGCCGCTGCCGGTGACGAGACGAGCTGTCACCAGGCACTCGACCAGGCCGCTCAGGCGATCGGGCTCCGCCGCGGCGCGCAGCCAGAACCTGAAGGGCTGGATTTCGACGAGGGCGGCTACTGGGGTCACGCCGCCCGCGCCTACCGCGATCTCGGTCGGCTCGCCGACGCCGAGCAGGCCGCTCAGAAGTCCGTCGGCTTGTGCCTGCCCGCCCACGGCCGCACCCGCGCCCAGCGCTACGCCATCCACGCTGTCGCCGACCTGCGCATGGGCGAAATCGACGCTGCGGCCGCGGCAGCCGGGCACATCGTCGGGGAGGCCTGGACCTTGCACTCCAGCCACGTCTTCGGCGACATCGCCCAACTCGCCTGGCAGCTCGCCGGGTACAGGACCCCGGTCGCGGCGGACTTTCTCGGCCAGGCGCGGGAATTGCTGGAAGCCCGGGGTCCGATGGGGCCGCGTAGCATGCCCGAGGCTCGCCAGCAGGCGACCCGTCCGTCTAGCCGGTGACGACGACCTGGAACCCTTCTGCGAGCCGGCCGGGAGGCAACCCTGCTGCGGCGGTGTTCGGGGCGATCCGATCACGAAGCCGCTCGCGCAGCGTCACGGGGTTCTTGATCTGGCTAGCGTGTGCCAGGACCGCCTCGACCTTGCGGTCAAAGGTGGCGGTGATGTCCACGTAGTGGTTGACCTCTAGCGCCGGGCTGTTGATCAGCCACACCTCTCTGACCGTCCACGGCTCAAGCCCCTCGTCTTCGAGCAGATGCGGCAGAGCGAACCTGTTGCCTGCGTCGGGATAGATCGCCCTGAGCGCAGCCGTCCCGGTTGCCAGGTGCGCGGGGTGACAGCTGCGGAATCGCTGCCAGTTCCACTCCGGGCTCCACGTCACCACCCGCTGCGGCCGCACTTGCCGGATGAGACGGACCAGATGCTCATGAAGTTGGCGGGGAGCGTCGCGGAGGCTGCCCTCGGCTCATCCAGGAACCGGGCCTCACGGACACCCAGCATCGCCGCTGCTTCCTGCTGTTCTCTCCAGCGAATACCTGGAATCTCGGCTCATGGATCGGCTGATCGAACCCGCCACCATCGCCGTCCATCAGTACGCAGTAGCTCACCTCGATGCCGGTGTCCGTCCATCCAGCGACTGTGCCCCCAACCCAGAACTCGCGTCATCAGGGTGCGCCACGATCACAAGGACCCGCTCGACATCTGCGATCACAGGAAATCCTCCGCCCCTCCCAGGGCTGACCCGTCTTGCGGACTGTACCTGCAGCTCACATCCGGCAGGCCACAGGATTACGCCCCTGATCACCGACCCTCGGTGACCAGCATCCCAAATCTCGAAACCTATTTCATGCAGGTGGTCATGCTTGCGGCGTGCTACAACCTTGGTATGGCGGGGATAGTGGGGATCCATGGCATCGCCCAGCAATTCGGGGGCGGTTACCAGCTGGGAGTGTGTGGTACGACGCGATGCGGGACGGCCTGGTCGCCGCCGGCGACCGGCGGGTGGCGGAGGCGCTGGCACCGACTGATGTGCGGGTGGCGTTCTTCGGTGACTTGTTCCGGCCGCCCGGAACGATGGCTGTACAGGAGCCGCCGTACTCGGCCGCCGACATTCAGCCGGGCGCGGAACGGGACCTGCTGACTGCCTTCTACGAGGCGGCGGTGGACCAGGATCCATCGCTCGGTGTGCCAGAGGGGGCGATGGGGCCGGGAAGGCGGCCGTCCAGGCTCATGCTGGCACGGTTGGCACGCTCGACAACCTTCGCCCGGGTCGCCGAGCGTGCCTTCATCGGGAACCTGAAACAGGTGACCGCTTTTCTCACCGATCCCACGGTGAAGCAGAACGTGCTGGCACGGGTGCGGGAGCTGGTCAGCACGGACACCCGGGTGGTGATCGGCCATTCGCTGGGTTCGGTGGTCGCCTATGAGTACCTGTGCCATGACCGGCCGAACTCGGTGGAATTGCTGGTGACGCTCGGCTCGCCACTGGGTATCCCGAACGTGGTCTTTGACAAGCTCACCCCCCGTCCGGCCAGCGGGGCTGGCGCCTGGCCGGGCGCGGTGGCCGCCTGGGTGAATGTCGCCGACCCAACGACATCGTGGCGCTGCGCAAGGACCTCGCCCCGCTGTTCCCCGGGGCCGCGCCGGGCAGGCGGTCGCCGACCGCCTGGTGGACAACGGCGATGAGCCCCATGCCATCGACCGTTACCTCAACGCCCGCCAGACCGGGAGCGCGCTCGGCGATGTCCTCGGCTGACAGATCAGGCCCGGCGGAACGGGTGCTGCTCGCGGCGGGCACCGCGTCCTATGACTGCCCTGACTTCCCGGCGCTGGACAAAGTGCCGGACGCGCTGCGAACCGTCGTCGCGGCTTTGAAGGACCTCGGCTTCACCACCGTCGCCCGATCCCCCGGTTACCGCCTTGACCCGGCTCAACAGCCTGCGCGCAGCGATGCGGAAGGCCGCAGCGGCGCCCGGTGGTTGTCGTGTATTACACCGGTCATGGCGCTGACCTGGAACGCGGCACCTACTACCTGGTGAGCAAGAAGTCGCGGCCCGCCGACCTTAGCGAGTCAGCCCTGGCCGCGCGGGATCTGCTGGAGCTGTTCACCCTTCGCGACGACCATGGTGAGAACGCTCGCCGACCAGCCCACGGTGCTGGTCATCCTCGACTGCTGCTACTCCGGCTCGGCCGGGATGGCGGTGCTCCGAAGACGCGCTGCGCGGGATCGGCAACCCCAACACCTGGGTCATCGCCAGCGCCGGGCCGTTGGAATACGCCCAGCAGGGCCTGTTCGCAGAAGCCTTCCGCGATGCGCTGCGACGAACCCACCTACCGGGCCTTCCCAGCGGTTCATAGCCTCGAAGCCATCGCTCAAGCCGTCAACGATGCGTACGGCGACCGAGCCGCAGCAGGCCAGGGTGTTTCCAGCAGGGACCCGACCGGCATCCCCCCGTTCTTCCCTAATCCCGGCCATCATGCTCGCCTAGCGGGCCTGACCGTCGCTGACCAGCAGCACTGGTTGTCGCGGGTGCGTGGCGGCCCCGACGAAACCACGGCCGGATCTACTCTGGCAAGACCCGTCGCCTGCGCGCCGCTGAGCGCCTCGCCAAGTGGATAACGGATCCCACGTCCAAGAGCGTAACCGGCAGCCCTGGTACCGGCAAATCGGCTTTGCTTGCCTTGCCAGCGTTGCTTCGAGCAGTGCCAGCGTCGGCCTGTTGTCGTGCGCCCACTCACGGCTCGCTGATTGAATACGCCAGTATAATCCCTGCAGAAACCCTGTCACCGCCGTCCACGCCCGTGAGCTGATATTCCAGCCAGGTCGCGGGCGCCTTCGCGCCAGCTCTTCGGCCGGGATGTGACACCTTCGGGCTCCTGGAAAGCCTTGACGCCTCCCTCAACAGAATGAACGGGTAGTGGTGGTCGATGCCGTCAACAAGGCCATCTCCCCGGCGACGATGTTGGGTGGCTTGTTGGTCCCGCTGTCGCGCCACCCTGGCGTGCGGGTGGTAGTGGGAGCGCGCCGACCAATACTGGGTCTGGGCGTTGATGCTCGAAACGACCATCGATCTGGACAGCAGTGCCTCCATGATCCGCAAGCCCTTGCTGACTACATTCTTCAGTTGCTCGTCGCTGCTGAAAGCCGAGGTCGCCGCCTGTTATCAGTCTGCTCCTGGCGCTGGGATGCTGCGCTTGATGGCTGCGGCAGTAGCGCCGGCGATAGCGCAGCGCGCCACCGCCCGCGACGGGGGGCCGGAGTCGTTCCTCATAGGGCGGCTGCTCGCGCTCTGCTCGCGAACGCCCGGAGCCAGCTGATGTCACCAGTCCAGGCTGGCAATCAGAACTGCCAACTAGCGTAGCCCGGCGTTGGACGGAGCCCTGGGGCGCCTCGGGAACAAATCGCCCTTGGCGCGGGTACTGCTTGAAGCGCTGGCGTGGGCCAAGGGTCCCGGACTGCCCTGGGAAACGATCTGGGTCGCCGTGGCCAAAGCACTGGCAGAACGCCGGTGGAGCTGCGTACCAGCCCTTGATAACCAACGAAGACGTGAGGTGGCTGCTGGACAAGGCTGGTGCGTCCTCGTCGAGGATCTCGGGTCCGGTCAACGATCGGTATTCGAGCCGTCCATGACCTGCTCGCAATGCACCTACGGGGCGAACCAAGCTCCCAACAGATAGCTGCAGACTCGGCTGTGGGGAGAAGGTGGGAAAGGCGTCGTCGCCGCGTGGAGAAGGCTATTACAACACTGCTCTTCGCTGTTGTACCAGTTGACGTGCGGGCAGGGCGGGACTGGCTGTCTGCGCACCCATATCTGCGTACGTACCTTGCACAACATGCAGTTGCTGCCGGGACGCGACCCCCTCGCGGCACTCGTTCAGGATATTGACTTTCTACTTGTCGCCATGGCCGAGACCCGCTAACGCTGAGCCCTCTGCTGCGCCAGCGGTTCCGGAGCTGAGCAATGCCAAGAATTTATCGACGCGCTTGGCCACTGCTGGGCGCCGACGCTCGTGCCAACGCCGCTTACCTGCAGGAAGCTGACTTTGGCGCTTACGGGCATGAGCGCCACAGCTAGAGACGTCGGGATACCACCTCGTTACCGCACCCACTCGGCATCGAGTCCGGAGGGACAACAGCCTCCTTACCCTCACAGGCCACGCGGGATGAGTGACATGGGTGGCGTTCGGCACCACGGAGGACCGACTGCTGCTTGTATCCGCGGGCAGCGACGGGATGGTGCGGCTGTGGGACGCAGAGACCGGAGCACCCGTCGGCGACCCTTTCGCCCGGCCACCGCGGCTTGGTGAACTCGGTGGCGTTCGGCACCACCCGGTGGACGGCTCCTGCTCGCTGTGGGCACCGACTGGATGGTGCGGTTGGGATGCGGCCGCCGGAGCGCCCGTCGGCACCCCTTTCACGGAACAAATTGACCTGGCGGACTCGGTGGCGTTCGGCACCACTTCCGGTGGACGGCTCCTGCTCGCTGTGGGCACTGACCGGATGGTGCTGTTGTGGGACGCAGCGACCGGAGCACTCGTCGGCGACCCCTTCACCGGCCACGCCGATCGAGTGAACTCGGTGGCGTTCGGCACCACTTCCGGTGGACGGCTCCTGCTCGCGGTAGGCACCGACCGGATGGTGCAGTTGTGGGACGCAGAGACCGGAGCACCCGTCGGCGACCCTTTCACCGGCCGCGCGGCTTGGTGGACTCGGGTGGCGTTCGGCACCACTTCCGATGGACGGCTCCTGCTCGCCGTGGGCACCGACCGGATGGTGCAGTTGTGGGACGCAGAGACCGGAGCACCCGTCGGCGACACCTTCACCAACCGCACCGGCAACCTGACATCAGTGGCGTTCGGCACCGCGACGGCCGGGCCGCTGCTTCGTCCGCGGGCGGCGATAGAACAGTGCAGCTATCGGTACCGGGTACCCGGGTGCTCCCGCAACCGAGCCCCTTACTGGTCACGCTCGGCATCGTGAACTCGGTGGCGTTCGGAACTGCGGTGGACGGATCGCTGGTATTGGCGTGCCGGCAGCGATGGAACAGTGCGACTCTGGGACCCAGTTATCGGCGTCCCTCCACCAAATCCCTTACCGGCGGCACCCGAACTGTCAATTCAGTTGCGTTTGGCACCAGAGCCAATGAGACAGTGCTGCTTGCTGTGGGCACCGACCGGACAGTACAGATTATGGGATACCACTACAAGCCCCTGCAAGCGAGCCCTTCGCCGATCATCGCCTGGTGAACTCGGTGGCTTTTGGCACAACGGCCGATCGGGCGGCTGCTGCTAGCCGCTGCCGACGGGAGGGAACAGTCAGGCTGTGGGACCCAGTCACCGGAGGCCTTGCCGCTCTCAGCCCTCGGCTCGCCACGCCGATAGTGTGACTTCAGTGGCGTTTGGCACAACGGCCGATGGGCGGCTGCTGCTGGCGCCCGCTGTCAACAGGGACGGAACAGTCAGGCTGTGGGACCCGGTAACCGGAGGCCTTGTCGCCCAGTACGCCAGTGACCGCACGGGGCTTGCTGTCGGAGATACTTGGTGCCACAGAAGCCGACTCCGGTGAGCTCGGCAAGGAAGCTCTCAAGAGTAGAACTGTGGCACGCAGCCGACCTCATCGCGGCCACGCCATACTGGGGGCGCCGGCCTGGTGAACTCGGTGGCGTTTGGCACAACGGCCGATGGGCGGCTGCTGCTCGCCGCCGTCGGTAGTGACAGGAAGGTGCGGGTGAGAGACCCCGTCGCCGGCACTCACATTCGCACCCTCCCCTCGGGCCCGATTGTCCGCGCTCGCAAGGCCAGGTACTCCGCTGATCGCAGCAGAATGGTGAATTCGGTGGCATTTGGCACCACCGTAGATGGCCGGCTGCTGCTTGCCTTTGCTGGCAGCGATGGGACAGTGTGGCTATCGGACCCGATTAGCAACGTCCTTGTAGGTGAGCCTCTCGTAGGCCACACCCGGACAGTGAACTCCATTGCATTTGGCACCACAGCAGATGATCGCCTGCTACAAAGTTCGGCGATGCGGTCTGTGTTGGCTGCGGTGCGCGCCGTAATGCGCTCCAGTTCGACGGCGGATTGGTTGGCTTGGTTTCCCGTCTCACGAATCTGCTGATCGAGTCCGTAACCTTTGCGAATACCGTCGCTGTGTTGCGCATCCATCGCTTCGACCGTAGTGGACTGAGCTTCGATCTGGGCTGCCAACGTGACAAGCATTTTTGCGGTCTCGGCTTGTTCGGCGTCAAGTTGAGACATACGGCTGGCAAGGACAACTCGCAGTCGTGTGCGGAGTTCCTCACGAAGGGCACCGTAGCGCTCAGCCTTGGAAGCTTGTCGCTTGAGCGTCGTCATTTGGCGGGTGACTTCGTCGAAGATATCGTTGACCCGGGCGAGATTCTGGCGAGCGGCTTCGAGGCGAAGTTCAGCGAGACGCTTCTTTGTCTTAAAGCGAGTAATTCCCGCAGCTTCTTCGAGGATCGCGCGGCGGTCGAGGGGTTTTGAGCTGAGGATCTGGCCGATTCGCTCCTGGCCAATGATTGCGTAGGTTTCGCCACCCAGGCCAGTACCCATGAAGATGTCCTGAATATCGCGAAGCCGACAGATCTTGCCATTGAGCAGATATTCGCTGTCGCCAGAGCGAAAAAGGCGCCGGGTGATGGTAAGTTCACCGGCGCGTACGGGAGCGCGGCCGAACTTGCGACGGCGGATCTTCAGGACAACGTTGTTTGCGGTTCCTTCTGTATCGACTGTGGGCTCTGTCGCCGCGGAGTTTCCGGCATCACCTTCGATGACTGTGCCCGGTTGGGCCTCGGCGACAGCTTCTTCAGTCGCATCTGCATTCTGCTGACGGAGACTAGCCTCGTCCCAATCTTTGGCAGCAGCCTCATCGATGATGATCTCGGGACCAGAATTGCTGGTGGCCCCATCGTAGACTTCAGGATCGACCAAAGTGAGGGAGACTTCGGCCATACCTGTTGGCTTGCGATCTCGAGTGCCAGCGAAGATAACATCTTCCATCTTGATGCCACGGAGGGATTTTGCTGATTGTTCCCCAAGGACCCAGGTGATAGCGTCGGAGATGTTGGACTTGCCGCAACCGTTAGGTCCAACGACGGCTGCAATGCCTTCGCCGGAGAGTTGGATCTCAGTGCGATCACAGAAGGATTTGAAACCGAGTATCTGGACCTTCTTTAGCTTGAGCAAGTACGACCTCTCTGGATGAAGGCTTTGATTCCTACAAATTATGACTAGAACAACTTTAGTTGGGTTTTGCGGGGGAATCAACGGGAACAATACTATGGATTGTGGATAAGAAGCATGTAATACCACCCATGGATGGGAATTGCTGAAATATCGGTACTTGTGGGCGGTCCTAATGAGAGTTTTCAGTTAAAAAATTGAAGCAGGTGGAGAGGATAACTGCTGGGCGAAATCACTACTCGCAAGAAATATTTTTTCGGATGGAGCCGGATTGATCTATCGGAGCAGCTGTAATCTTTGCCAAGGCGAATTTACAAGATGTGCGGATGTGTCGGAGACCGGCGCATCCAGTCTTACGTGGCTAAAGCTTTTAGCTGCGAGAATTATTGTCAAGGGTTATCCAGTATCCAAAACTTGATTTTGCTGCAAAACCACATGAAAGCTTGCGTTTTGAGCAACAGGGTTTCTATAATCCGCATCATCATCCCGAGATGCCACGAACACTTCAATCTTCCGGCCCCCGGGCCGGGCATGGCGAAGCCTTCAGCCGGAATGCAATATGATCAGGCTGTGCTTTGTATTGAGTACAAGTGACCCGGAAGCATCGGTGACACATTGAAAGAGAAGTTTTATTGAGGAGTGTGGAATGAAGAAGGTAGTCGTTGCGTCTCTCCTGGCCGTTGCTGGCATGGCGTGGTTCGCGGGCCCGGCAATAGCACAAACCCAGGTTAACCTTGGTTCCAATGCGCAGTCCGCTGGCGGAGTCCAAATGTCTCCGGCGGAATATAACGCGTACAACAGCGCGATTTCGCAGACGACGCCGCAAGCTATGGCGCCGGCCCTTGAGGCGTATCTGACGGCCTATCCCCAGTCGGCGGTGAAGGCGTCCGTTCTGCAGCAGCTGATGCAGGCGTATAGCTCGATTGATGGCGTAAAGGCACTCGATGCGGCCGACCGGCTGCTTCAGGTTGATCCGAACAACTTGAGCGGCCTGACCACCGAAACTTTCTTCCGTAAGGCGCAGGCGGATCAGACGACCGATCCGGCGGCGAAGCAGGCGGCACTCGACAAGGCTGCCGGTTACGCCCAGAAAGGGCTCGCAGCGCCAAAGCCCGCGGATATGAACGATGCAGACTGGACCAAACTGAAGGGAGGGACGTATCCGATTCTCTACAGTGCCATTGGAATCGCGGCGCTGAACAAGAAAGATGCTGCGACAGCGATTAGCAACTACAAGCAGGAGTTGGCGATTGTGCCGCCGGCGGCGACCCAGACGCCGGGATCGGTGCTGCAGGATATTTTCTTCCTGGCGGTGGCCTATCTTCAATCGACTCCTCCGGACCTTCCCAACTGCGCTTTCTATGCGGCGCGTGTTGCGGCATATGCTCCGGACAATCTGAAGGCCCAGTATGAGCCGACGGCCAAATATTGCTACAAGAAGTACCACGGCGCCGATGACGGTTATGATGCCGTGGTTGCTGCAGCAAAGGCGAATCTTATTCCTCCGGCGGACTTTAAAATCAAGCCGGCCCCTTCTCCGGCGGATATCGTGGTCAACGTGATTGCCACGACTCCTGATCTGTCGACTCTGGCCATCAGCGATAAGGAGTTCATCCTGCAGAACGGCAAGCCTGAGGATGCCGCGAAGGTGTGGGATACCATCAAGGGCAAGTCGGTGCAGATTCCGGACGCTGTGGTAATCGAGTCCTCTCCTACTGTGCTCAAGGTAGCGGTCTCGGACGATGCAGTGCAGGCGAAGACTGCTGATTTCACCTTCAACATGGCAGCTCCCGACGAAGGCAAGACTCCTGCCCAAGTTGCTGCTGCCAAGAAACTGGCGGCTGATGTTGCTGCGGCGACTGCTGTCGGATCCAAGGTGACATTGACGGGCACTTATGCTTCGTACACGCCGAATCCCATCATGATCATCATGAGTGACGGCACCGTGGTTCTGCCGAAGAAGACGCCGGCTAAACCTACGGCGACGCACCGTCCTGCGCCTCACCACTAAAACTGATTGGAAAGACGGAGGCAGCCCCTGCGGGCTGCCTCTTTTTTTTAAATCGGAGGTGGAACGGCTTGTTTGTTGGTGTTTTTGAGATTTCCACAGGGTTTTTAAGCGGTAAATCGTGGTCGTTAACGCGGTGTTAAGTGCAAAAACGCGGTTGTTAAGTGGTCTTATTTCGGCTGTTATTTTTTTCCTCTTTTTGGAGGTTTATTTTGCACGTTTCCCACTTTGGGAAATATGGGATGGCGTTGGGTCAGGTTGTGAGCCACGTCAGGGCGTTGGCGAGGAATCGTTGCTGGAGAACGGGATGCAGTTCGGGGACGCGCTGGTAGAGGATTTTTGTTGTGCCTAAGGTGGTGGTGAAGGTGCCAGCTCCGATATTGCGGTCGTGGTCGCGGCTGTAGGCGACGATGATTTCGACGTTCGGGCCTTCGACCAGGAGGCCATTCGATTGGCGTCCTTTGGCCTGGTAGTGGATGCCCATGGCCTGGTTGACGGGGAGGCCGGCGTAGATGGGGTGTTCGCGGACGAAGTACCAGTTGCCCATCCAGGGGGCGCGGAAGTCGCCTACGGTGCCGTTGTAGGTGAAGGCTCCGGCAGCGGCTAGTTGTTTGGCAACGCCTTCGGAGAGAGTGTCCGCTTGCGGGATGGCGAGGAGCGGGGTTCCGGCGCGGACGGCTTCGAGGACAGCGGGGTCGATCTGGCCGAGTTGGGTGATGGGGGCGGATTCGCCGGGTTCGGGGCGGCCTACTCCGGGAGCGTTGGCCGGCCGTGCGGCGGGTTGGGCTTCGAGGCCAGTGGTGTCTCCGGCGTTTTGCGTGGCTGAGGTGTGTGCGGTGAGGCCCGAGGAGACGATAACGTCGTAGGTACCACCTGCTGCGAAGTCTACGACGGAGAGTTGTGGGATATCGGAAAGCTGCTTGATGAGTGCCGGTGTCACGCCTGAGACACCGACTTTGGTTTGCGTGAAATTAGTTAATCGACGCACACCGTTGACGGTGTCTTTAGTGCGAGCGGTAGCACCTGAGGCATGAATCTCAGTCACCCAGATTTCTTTTGTCTGTGTGGATTGAGGTGCAGAGGAGAGGGCAAATTTGAAGCGGTAGAGGCCTTCTTCGGTGAGGGGTGGGGTTTGGAGGGATTCTTTGACGAGGTAGCTGAACTGGTCGGTGACGTGTTGTGGTGCGGGGAATTCGGCTAGTTTGAGGAGTTTGTTGGAGGGTGTGACTGCGGTGAAGGTGAGGGTGCCGGTGGTTGGTTCGGATCTGTCGTTGAGGAGGTAGAGGTCGAAGGTGGCGGATTCGCCTCGGGCGGTACAGGCGCTGCGCTGTTTGGCTACAGGGCGGATGGGTTGGAGTGTGGCGCTGATGGGCGCGGGGTCGGATTTGAAGTTGCGGAGGTTGTCGACGATGCCGGAGTGGTTTTCGATGGCGGTGGACTCCCAACCGGAGATGACGGCGAAGTCGAGGTCGTCGGAGATGCGGGCGTTTTCGAGGTAGTTCTGCCAGGTGTCGTAGCACTTTTTGCCGAGGGCGTTGAAGAGATGCTCGGCGGTGGGGAAGGCGCTGCGGAACTTCCATTTGTCGAGGAAGTTGTCGTAGGCGGTGAGGATCTCTTTGTGGTCGGTGAGGTCGTAGCTGTTGCCGCCGTACATGAGGTAGGTCTCGGTGATCTGATGGACCATGAGGGCGTGGTTGTCGGGGGTGGCGCAGCCTTCCATCTCGCCGAACTCGGTGAGGTACTGGTGGTAGGGCGAGCGGTAGGTGAATTCGGTGGGGGACTTGTAGAACTCGTCGTACCATTGGTCGCCTGCGCCCTGGTGATTGTTCCACCAGAGGGCGAAGGGTTCCTTGTCGGAGCGGTGGATGTTGTCGTTCCATGGTTCGTACCATGCCTGTGCGGCGTTGCGGGGCGGGGGAGAGAAGCCGTCGTTGAGGACTACGGCGCGGCTGGGGTCTTCTTTGTGCATGGCTTCGAGGATCTCGAAGACCGCGGGGTTCGAGAGGTCGGCGCCGATCTCGTTCTGCAGGGTGTACTGAATGACGGAGGGATGCGAGCGATAGGCTTTGACCATCTCGACGCACTTGGCTGCCATGAACTTCTGGGCGAACTTGTCGGCTTCGGACTCTGGTTTGGCGAGCTTGACGCCTGGGTTGGCGATTGCGCCTTCGCCCGTTCCGGTTGGAGCGGGAGCGCCGATGGAGAGCTTGCCTGCTCCGGGCTCGAGGTAACGGAGGAGGCCGAGGCGGTCGTGGGCGCGCAGGACGTCTTCCTTGGCTAAGTTGCGGTGGAAGTTGAGGCAGTTGAGATTTAACTTTTTGGCTTGCGTGACTTCTTTTTCGGCTAGCTCGGGAGTGGGGAAGAGGCCGTTGATTCCCCAGAAGCCCCAGGAGATAGAGCTGTAGAGTTTGATGCGGCGATTGTTGAGGCGGAAGATGGCGTTGGTACCGAGGCCGGTGGGGGCAAAGGTGCGGAAGCCGAAGGCGATGGTGTAGGGTTCTTCCTGGTTGGGAGTTATGCGTAGGTGGTACAGCTTTGGAGAGTCGAGATCCCAGAGCTTTGCGGTTGGGCACTCCATGGTGAAGTAGTTGATGATTCTTGCAGGGGATTGGCTCAGCACGTCGGTTCTGTTGTCAAAAGGTTCTCCATGACCCTTCGTTGGAAGTTCTTGCCCTGTGCTCGGGTCAATGATCTGAAAGCGTGTGTTGCCGGACGGATTGTCACGAAATGATTCCGTCACCATTTGCAATTTGATCTTGTGAGGCTCGGCGGTATTGAGGACCCAAGCATCCTGAATGCGAATCCATTTACAAGTACTGATCGTCATGCCGCGATCGAGGCCGCCGAAGCCGTGGGAGCGATAGAGTTTGACGGCTCCCCACTGGGCGTTGAGGCCGTCGACCCAGTCGTAGCGGCCGAAGGGATTGGTGAGGCGGATGCCGAGGAGGTTGAAGCCGCCGGGGTCTGCGGCGTTGGTGAGGTCGCACTCAAAGGGGAGCTCTTCCATGATGGAGTAGCCGACGAGTTTCCTGTTGAGGAAGACTTCGGCGCGGAGGCGGGCTCCGCGGATGTGGAGGAAGATGCGTTTGCCCTTCCATTCGGCGGGGATGTCGATCTGCTTGCCCCACCATGAGACGCCGAGGTAGGCGCCGTTTTGCGGGATGGGGTCGTCGGCGGCGTAGCGGTACTCGTCGGGGCTATAGGGGCGTTGGCCGAATTTGCCCCAGTGGTGCTGCTCGACGGTGGTGGGGAGGGTGACGTTGATGCCGTTGTTGGCGCGAAGGGATCCCCAGCCTTCGGTGGGTTCGTTGACGGGAAGAGGTTCCGATTTGCCGCAGAGGACGCCGTTCTGCCATGAGATGTCTTCGGGGAGGAAGAGTTCGTCGTTCTTCCACTCGGCTTTTTCGTCGATCCAGAGACGCCAGTCGTCGTCGGGGACGAGAGTGCCGTTTTCGGGGTAGGGGATGGTTGGGGTGGGTTTTGTGCGGAGACGGGATTCAGTTTGCAGCGAGGCTGGCGGCGGTGGCGGATTGCAGGAAGGTGCGGCGGGATAGTCGGCGCATGGCGGTTGGGCCAGTTTATCGCGGGAGATAGCTCGCGCGATAAATTTACATCCCACCCTTTCCGATGAAGCCGGAAAGGATGGGGCACCCGAACTACGGTACCGCCACAGAGACAAAAAATGGATTGATTTATGAATGTTACCGTGCGGCGTGACCCGTTCGTGGGAGTGCGTGGTTACTAGTGTGGGAGAGATGATCTCTTTTATGGAGAAGACACGGGAGTTCTGGCTTCGGCTGGGTGTGATCGGAAGTGCGCTGGTCCTGAGTTCCGGGCTGGCGGCGTTTTTCGCTTAGAGGTGCTGGGATGCTTCGAATTTTTAGGTAGAAGCGGGTTTCTCCACTACGCTGCTCGCAAAGTGCGCGAGAGCTTCGGTCGAAATGACAACGTCTGGGGCGGTCCAGACTACGCAAACAGACTTTGTGCAGGCTCTGGTGTCGCTATTCGCCTAGCATGATTCGCTGAATACGGTGGGCTCGGCCTGTTGCTCCATCGCAGGAGATAAGCACGGCGCACATCTTTGGGTTGCCTTTGGCGGCTTCGAATTTTCCGGGCATTCCGGTAAGGAAGCGGTTGAGGACTAACTCGGTTTGGACGCCGATGACGGAGTCGTAGGGGCCGGACATGCCTACGTCGGTCTGGTAGGCGGTGCCGTTGGGGAGGATGCGCTCGTCGGCTGTGGGGATGTGGGTGTGGGTGCCGATGACGGCGGTGATGCGTCCGTCGAGATACCAGCCCAGGGCAACTTTTTCGCTGGTGGCTTCGCCGTGGAGATCGAGGAGGACGACTTTGGCTCCGGACTCGCGGGAGATCTGGGCGAGGAGCTCGTCGGCTTTGCGGAAGGGGTCGTCGCAGGAGGACATGAAGACACGGCCCTGGAGGTTCATGACGGCGTAGGCCTGGCCGTTGGGGAGTTCGCCCTGGTAGAGGCCGAAGCCCGGGGTGCCGACGGCGTAGTTGGCGGGGCGAAGGACGCGGCGGCCGCGCTCGTGCGAGTCGGTGGGGACGGTCATGTATTCGAAGATCTCTTTTTTGTCCCAGACGTGATTGCCGGTGGTGATGACGTGGGCACTGAGGTCGAAGAGCTCTTCGGCGATGGCGGGAGTGAGGCCGAAGCCGCCGGCGGCGTTTTCGCCGTTGATGACGAGGAGGTCGACGGCGTTGGTTTCAAGGACGTGCGGCAGGTGTTCGCGGACGATGTGTCGGCCGGCGGAACCGAAGACGTCGCCGACAAAAAGGATGTTCACTGGACGAGTTTACATGGTGAGGCAGAGACCACGGATCGAACGGGATAACGCGGATAAATCAGTCAGGGATGTGGTGAGTTCGGCGGGTTGGGTTCAGGGTGTGGTAGTTTCTTTTGCATGGCACAGAGCGGGCGGTTTCAACTGAGCGTGCGGGTGTTGGCGGTGCTGGCGAGCGAGCCGGATACGATGCATACGTCGTCCGCGATTGCGGCGACGCTGAAGGAGAGCGCGGTGATGGTGCGCAGGACGTTTCTGCTGCTGCATAAGGCTGGGTTGATTGTGCAGCGGAAGGGACCGCATGGGGGAGCGAAGCTGAAGCTTCCGGCGAAACAGATCGGGCTGGGGGATATTTTCGAGGCGACGGCGGGGGATTGGCTGACGTGTTGATGACAAAGCCGTGAGCGGATGGCTGAAGAAGGTTCGAGGGGACGCTGTGGGCGCGATGAATGAACACTCGCTGGCAGGGGTGGTGAAGCGGATGAAAAAGGGCAAGTAGTTCGTCAATTGGGGGAATTTTAGAGAGAACAAGACCCTGGGCAAACCAAGGTTTTGTTTCTGCGGAACTTTTGGGGCGCTTACTTTGCGCGGCGGGCTTTGACGCGAGCCCGTACCGAGGTGAAGAGTGCTCCCGCCGAGCCGACAACCGCGAGGATGGCGGTTGGATTTTCGGGAGAATTTTCGCAGCCGCCCTGTGCATGCAGAGGAAGAGTGATGAATGGGAAGAGAGCTAAGCCGAGTAGCAAAAGGGCGGACTTCTTCATTGAGGTTCTCCCATGTCGGAAAGTACGGCATGCGAGTGCGCTGGTCAATACACGAAAGTGGTAGACGAAGACTGAGACCGCTTCGAAAACCCTAATCTTTATAGGGATTATGGTTTGGGGCGGGGGTGCTCTTAAGGAGGGGTTCGGCGGTGGGTTGGGTGTTGAGGATGTCGCCTGGGGTGAGCCAGGCGCGACGGAGCTGAGTGATGCCGTAACGCATCTGGTCCAGCTCTTCTGTGGAGTGGGCGTCGGTGTTGACGACGATCCTGCAGCCGTATTGTCTGGCGATGCGGAGGTTTAGGTCGTTGAGGTCGGCTCGGGCAGGGCTTGCGTTGTGTTCGACGGCTACGCCAAGTTCAGCGGCGCGCTTGAGGACGGTGTCAATGTAGATGGAGTAGCCTTCGCGCCAAGGACCTTGCGGCCGGTGGGATGGCCGAGGATGCGGACATGGGGATTTTCGAGTGCGCGCAGGACGCGGGCAGTCATCTCTTCGACGGGCTGGCTGAAGAGGGAGTGGACGCTGGCGACGACGATGTCCATCTGGGCGAGAGTCGAATCGTCGAGGTCAAGTGCCCCATCAGCGAGGATATCGACCTCGATGCCGGGAAGGACACGGAAGGGCGAGGGAGCAGGGAGTAGGGAATCGGGAGTAGAAGACGATTTCTGCTGGGCCCTGGAGGCTTCGTAGGCACGCCATTGAGGACCTGTTCCGGCGGCAAACTCCTCGCCGAGTTCGGCGTCGACCTGGCGGATGGCCTGTATGTGAGCGAGGGCCCGCTTGTCGTCGAGGCCGTTGGTCATGGCGAGATTTTTGCTGTGGTCGGTGATGGCGATGTAGTTGAGTCCGCGGGCCAAGGCTGCTTCGGCCATCTGGCGGATGGTATCGCGGCCGTCGGTGGCGTTCGTGTGCATGTGGAGGTCGCCGCGAATGTCGGCGAGAGTGATAAGGTGCGGGAGGGTGTGGGCGGCGGCGGCTTCGATTTCGCCGGAGTTTTCGCGGAGCTCGGGTGGGATGTAGTCGAGGTCGAGGGCGTTGTAGATTTCTGCTTCGGAGGCAGAGGCAACGATGGTGTTGTCTTCGACGCGGAGGAGGGCGTACTCGTTGAGGGTGAGGCCGCGCTTGATGGCTCGCTGACGCAGGGTGACGTTGTGCATCTTCGAGCCAGTGAAGTACTGAAGGGCTGCCCCGTAGCCGCTGCGGGGAAGGAGGCGGACGTCGACCTGGAGGTTGTTGCGGAGGGTGAAGGAGACTTTGTTCTGGCCTTTGGCGAGAAGCTTGTCGATGAGCGGAAGTGCGGCGACGTATTCGACTGCGGCGGAGACGACGCCGGGCTCGCAGGCTGGGCCGGTTACGAGGAGGTCGAGATCGCCTACGGTCTCGCGGCCGCGGCGGAGGGAACCTGCAGGGGTGATCTCTTCGATGCCGGGGAACTCGCGGATTAGATTGCTGATGATCTCGGCGTGGTACTGGGCCTTGTCGATGCGGAAGCGGCTGGAGTTTTTGCGATAGTCCTCGATACCTTTGAGGAGCTTGGTGACGAATTTTTCGCCCATGCGTGGGAGCCTGGTGAGGTGGCCGGCTTTGGCGGCGGTTTCGAGGGAGTCAAGGTCACAGACCTGGCATTCCGACCAGACGAGAGCTACGGTTTTCGGGCCCATGCCGGGGAGGCGCAGGAGCTCGAGCATGGAGGGCTTGTACTTTTGCAAGAGCTCTTCGCGCAAGGGAAGAGTGCCGGTAGAGAGGGCGGCCTGAATGTTGGCGGCCATGCCTTTGCCTATGCCGGGGATGGCGAGAAGGGCCTTGGGGTCGTCGGCGAGGGTGGAGAGCTGGGTGGTCTGCTGCTCGACGGCTTCGGCGGCGCGGCGATAGGAGCGGACGCGAAAAGGGTCGGCGGCGTCGATCTCGAGGAGAGAGGCGGTTTCATCGAGAAGGCGGGCGATCGAGATGTTGTCCATGGGTGCGGTCAGAGTCCGCAGATGGGCGCGGTCACTCGCCCAGTATGCAACAGGAGGAGGCGGGACTCAAGACAGGAAGGCGCGCGCAGAACCATGATTCCACGCTTGCCACTGGATCACTGGGCCTGTTGATTTGGTTCGTGATCGATTTCCTTGAGACGACAGACCTGGTCGGCCTGCGGGCCCTTGGTTCCCTGGATAATGTCGAACTCGACCTCGTCGCCTTCCTTGAGGCTCTTGTAGCCCT
The DNA here is from genome assembly GCA_963770055.1 of uncultured Acidobacteriaceae bacterium. Lineage (GTDB taxonomy): Bacteria > Acidobacteriota > Terriglobia > Terriglobales > Acidobacteriaceae > Edaphobacter. The sequence goes on along the minus strand of CAVYOC010000005.1, from coordinate 467,496 downwards.
CGCGCTGGATAGAACTGTAATGCACGAAGACGTCTGCGCCACCCTCGCGGCCGAGAAAGCCGTAACCCTTTGCGTTGTTGAACCACTTTACGGTGCCTCTGTACTGTGCCAATGGAGCGACTCCCTTGCTTTCGGGTCTAAGCCGGACATTCCCGCGAAGTGAAAGCCCTTCAACGGTAACGCCGCTCAAAGAGTGTGACGCAAAAGGCGGAGGGGGAGTTTTCTGGAAAGGTGGAGTGTGCCAATTTTTTGTCAGGTCTTTGATTTCTTAGGCGGTTTTGCGGTCTAAATGCGGTGCGCCGGGAAGACTAAAGACGGCTAGCCTTGTGGGCACGATCATAGAGCATGAGGCCGATCAGGGTTTTACCGTCGTGAATCTTGTTGGCGTCGACGAGGGCGAGAGCTTCGGAGAGAGTGAGGCGGAAGACTTCGATGTTTTCGTCGGGCTCGGGGGCGGATGCGCCTTGGCGGATGTCGCGGGCGAGGTAGAGCTGCATCCATTCACCGAGGAAGCCCGGGCTGGCGAAGTATTTGGTGAGGAGGGTCCACCGTCTAGCGCGATAGCCAGTCTCTTCGATGAGTTCGCGCTTGGCGGCTGCGAGCGGAGCTTCGTTGGGCTCGCAACGGCCGGCGGGGAGCTCGATGAGGGTGTGACCCGCGGCGTGGCGGTACTGCCGCTCGAAGATAATGTCCGGGTCGTTTGGGTTCTTTGAGTCGTCGAGGGCGAGGATGACGACCGAGCCGTGGTGGCGAATGACGTCGCGGGTATTGATGTGGCCGCCGGGCTCTTCAACTTTGTCGGTAACGACAGAGAAGACCTTGCCTTTGTAGGCGAGTCTGGAGGAGATGAGACGCGGCTTAGGGAGCGGTTTTTTTTTGTCGATGGAGGATGGAGCGGCTGGTGTCTTTATTTGGGGAGACATAGGGCTAAGTTATCATTCCTGCATCTAGACTTAGGTGGTGGGCATCCAAACGGGTGACCGGAAAACTATTTCTCTGGCCGCGGATTCCGCGTGTGAGATTGAGGGCCGTTTTGACGAGTTCTGAGTGTTTCCCAATCACGATTTTGCCGCATCTGTCGCAGTTGTACCGCGATTATATTGCGATAACGGATAGCGCCGGCGATGCGGCTGTGCGGAGGTGGTTTGGAGCAGAACCATTTGCCGGAAGGTGGATGGGGAAGGCTGCTTCGGTGAAAGATACTGGTCTGCTGGCAGATCTGCTGGAGGGGCAGGCGGCGGAGTTTGGCTCAAGCGAGGCTGCGAAGGCAAATATTGCGAAGTTGCGAAATGGAGCCCGGGTGGTGGTGACGGGGCAACAGGTTGTGTTGTTCGGTGGACCGCTGCTGACGTTTCTGAAAGCGGCGACTGCGGTGGCCCGAGCGCAGGAGGCCACGAAAGCTACGGGCATTGATCATGTGCCGGTTTTCTGGCTAGCGACGGAGGATCATGACCTGGAGGAGGCAGCCCAGGTTTCGTTTCTGACGAAGGATTCGTTGGAGACGCTGCGGTTAGGATTGAAGGTTGCCTATGCCGTACCGGTGGGTCGAGTAGTGCCGGGACCTGAGTTGGACGGGGTGCTGGAGCGAGCGAGCGAGTTGCTGGAGTTTGCTCCGGTGAGTGAGTGGCTGCGGGAGTGTTACCTGCCTAAGGATGGTGCGCGGCCTACGCTTGCCCTGGCGTTTGGGCGGTTGATAGCTCGAATCTTTGCAGAGCAGGGATTGATTGTGATGGATGCGGCTTCGCGCGGATTTCATGCGCTTGGGGCACGGACGCTGCGGTATGCGATTGAACATGCAGCGGAGCTGCAGGATGCATTGATTGCTCGCGGTGAGGACCTGGGGAAGGCGGGGTATCACGCGCAGGTGACGGTGGCGGAGGGTGGATCGCAGCTGTTTCTGCTGGATGAGGCGAGCGGGGAGCGAGTGGCTCTGCGGCGGAATGGAGATGGTCAGTGGAAGGCAGGCGGCCGAAGTTATTCGGTTGCTGAGTTGATTGCCATTTTGGAGACGGCGCCGGAGAGATTAAGCCCGAATGCGCTGCTGCGGCCAGTGTTTCAGGATACGGTGCTTCCGACGGCGGCTTATGTGGGCGGACCGGCGGAGATTGCTTATTTTGCCCAGAGTGCGGTGTTGTATGAGGCGATTCTTGGAAAGATTACGCCGGTGCTGCCTCGGTTGAGTGCGACGCTGCTGGAGCCGGCGATTGCAGCGGTGATGGAGAAGGATGAGGTGCAGTTGCCGGACGCGATGACGACCGCAGACGAACTGGCACAACGGTTGGGCGCGCGATCGATGCCGATTGAGGGTAAGAGGAAGCTGGCTGCAGTGGGCAATGCTCTGGATGCAGAGTTGAGCGCGCTGACGGAGTATCTCGGTGGAATGGATGCTTCGCTTGGGCAGGCGGCGGAGGTTTCGGGGTCGAAGATGCGGTATCAGATGAATCGGCTGCGGAGGATGGCGGCTACTTTTGAGCTGCAGAAGGAGACCAGTCTGCGGAAACATGCCGAGGCGATTACGATGCATGTGTTTCCGGAGGGGCATCCCCAGGAACGGGTGGTGGCTGGATTGTGGTTTATGGCGAAGTATGGGGATGGGTTGGTGGAGCGACTGGTGGGAGTGGCGGCGAATCAGTGTCCGGGGCATGTGGTTGTGCGGTTGTAGAGGCTAGTAATGATTTTCCGCGAACCAGGTGCGAATCGGCCTGGTATTTAGATACCAGAGTAAGTAGATCGCAATTATCCCTTCCAGCAAGACCATTGGAACTTCAACTCGCCGTATGAGTAAGTGACTCGGATGAATTAAAGCCTTTAGATTCCAGAGGCATTGGAGACACGTCAGCATAACGAGCCAGCGAGCCCAGCTGCGACCCTTCCAAAAGAACCGAAGGGCGATATATCCAAGAACTATGAACAGGCTGAAGAGGAAGAGAAGTACGCCTGCATTGGGTAGCTGCCAATCAATGAGAAGAAAGCCCATCGCATTGGTAAAGCACATTAGTATTGTTGTGATCGTGATTCCAAAGGGTCTCTGCATGGTCTCCGACGAGTGTAACGTAGCCTTTCACGTCAATATGCACGGTTTCCTAGCGAGTTTTAGAATAGCTGGAAGGGGTATGTTCCATGGGATTGAGCGATCAGCCGTTTGAGGTAATGTGTCCGGATTGTGGGGCGATGTTGAAGGTGGACCCGGTTTCGCGGGCAATTATTGCGCACAAGTCTGCTCCGAAGAAGAGGACGTTTGAGGATTTTGGCGAGGCGGCGAAGGCTCTGCGTGAGGCCGATGCGCGGAGGGATTCGATCTTTCAGCAGAGTGTGGATGCGCAGAAGAATAAAGACGATGTGATGGCGAAGAAGTTTGCCGAGGCGGTTAAGAAGGCGAAGGAGACTCCGCTGACTGACCGGCCATTGAGAGACTTTGATCTGGATTAGCGTGAAACAGGCTGTGGAGAAGGCGAAGACTCCGCTTAGAGAGGTTGATCGGGACCAGCGGAGTTGAACGAAAAGAGTCGCCAGAACTTGCCTTCTTTTTCTACGCGAGTTGATGGGATTGGTTTACTGACGAACTCCGCGATAGCACGCTCCCAGAAATGATCTGCCGTATGATTCGATTCCATCACACGTACTTCCCAGCGGCCTGGGAACCGGCTCCATATTGTGTGCGCTATTTCAGTGCCAATTCCGCGCCTGCGGTACCTGCGAACGACGAAGAACTCTGCCACATCCCAGACGGCGTCATCGCCGGAGATTTCAGAGCCTTTCTTGACCAAAACCAGTCCTGCCAATTTGCGATCTGCCATGACGAGAAAGGGATGCCGGTTCGGTTCAAGCCAATAGAGGGGCAGTTTGGTGTAGCCGAATCTGCCGTCGGCGTTTAGCTCCATGTCATGGAACTCGCTGAAGTCGTGCGCGTACAACTCGAGCAGATGCACGAGAATTGGCTGTTGCTCCGATGTTGCAGGAATCACTTCGACATTCACAGGCGGATTCTTTCGGTGTTACGTCATCATATTCCTTGATCGCGAGGTAGCTTCATCCACCTCGATTAGGAACGAGATGGTATAGACGGTAAACTTGAGAGATGCCGCCGATTTTGAATGCGCAGGGGTTGACGAAGGCCTTTGGCGCGACTGCTTTGTTTCGTGAGATTAGTTTTACCGTGAGTGATGGGGACCGCATTGGGCTGATTGGGCCGAATGGGGCGGGGAAGAGTACGCTGCTGAAGGTGTTGGCCGGAGACGAAGATGCCGATGCCGGTGATGTTGCGGTGCGGAAGCGGGCGCGCGTGGGGTATGTGGAACAGGAGTCGAACTTTGCGCCAGCGATGACGGTGCGGGCGGTGCTGGAGGCTGCGCTGGTGCGGGCTAAAGTGGCTGAAAGTGAGCATGAGGGCAGGCTGCGGGAGACCTCGGGGCGGACTGGGTTTCCGGACCTGAACGCTGAGGCCGCGACGCTGAGCGGGGGGTGGAGGAAACGGCTGGCGATTGCTGAGGCGGTGGTGACGCATCCGGATGTGCTGCTGCTCGACGAACCAACGAACCATTTGGATTTAGCCGGGATTGTGTGGCTGGAGGAGTTGCTGAATGAGGGTAGTTTTGCTTGTGTGCTTGTCAGCCATGATCGTTATTTTCTTGAGAATGTTGCGACGGAGATAGTGGAGTTGAACCGCGTGTATGCTGATGGGCTGCTGCGGGTGAAGGGGAGCTACTCGAAGTTTCTTGAGGGGAAAGAGCTTTACATGGAGGCGCAGTCGAAGCTGCAGGATGCGCTGAAGAACCGCGTGAAGATTGAAGTAGAGTGGCTGCGGCGCGGGCCTAAGGCGCGGAGTACGAAGGCGAAGGCAAGGATCGACAATGCGCAGGAGTTGATTGGGCAGTTGAAGGAGGTCAACTCGCGGGTGCAGACGTCGAGCGCGGGAATTGATTTTTCGGCGACGGACCGGCAGACGAAGCGGCTGGTGGAGTTGGAGGATGTCTCGGTTGTGCTGGGCGACCGGAAGATCGTAGAGGGGTTGAATTTTCTGATTACTGCGGGAATGCGCGTGGGGCTGGTGGGGCCGAATGGGAGTGGCAAGACGACGCTGCTGCGGTTGTTGACCGGAGAGCTGGAGCCGACTGCGGGGGCGATCAAACGAGCGGCTTCGTTGCGGATTGTTTATTTCAGCCAGATGCGCGAGCTGGAGGAGGGCGTGACGCTGCGGCGGGCGCTGGCTCCGGATTCGGACTCGGTGGTGTACCAGGGCAGAGTGGTGCATGTCGCGAGTTATGCGACGAAGTTTTTGTTTACGAGCGAGCAGCTGAATCAGCCTGTGGGAAGGTTGAGTGGAGGAGAGCGGGCTCGAGTGCTGATTGCGAGACTGATGCTGGAGCCGGCGGATTTGCTGCTGCTGGATGAGCCGACGAACGATCTGGACATTGCGACGCTGGAGATTCTGGAGGAGAGTCTGCTGGAGTATTCTGGTGCGCTGGTGCTGGTGACTCACGATCGTTACATGCTGGATCGGGTGTCGACAGTGGTGCTGGGGCTTGATGGCCGCGGCGGGGCGGAGATGTTTGCGGATTACTCGCAATGGGAGCAGTGGCGAGGGGTGAAGGTGGAGGAAGCGATTGCTCCGGGGGCGACGGGGAAGGCGGTTGCTTCGGTTTCGGCTGGGCCTCCGCAGAGCGCCGGAGGGAAGAAGAAGCTTTCGTATCTTGAAGCGCGGGAGTATGCGGGGATCGAGGCTGCGGTGGAGGCGGCAGAGGAGAGGTTGCAGAGAGCGAGGCACATGATCGAAGATCCTGCGGTGGCAGTGGATGCGGTGCGGCTGACTGCGGCGCTGGCGGAGATGGATGTGGCGCAAGCGGAGGCGGATGGGCTGTATGCGCGGTGGGCGGAGTTGACTGAAAAGGTTGGATGAAACTGCGGCTATATTCGCGCTTCCTGCGGCAGAAGGATAGCGTTCGCGATATTCTGCAGGAACTATGAAGAATTTTGTTTGCAGGTTGGTTGTTGGGATGGCGGCGGTGTCGTGTCTTGGGCAGGGAGCGGCGGCACCGAGGCATGTTGTGGTGCTGCATGCGGCTCGGCTGCTGGATGTTACCGGCGAAAAGATTGTAACGCCGGGTGAGGTGCTGGTTGAAGGGCAGCGGATTGTGGCGGCTGGCGCGCACGTGGAGAGGCCGTCGGGGGCTGAGGTGATCGACCTGGGAGATACGACGCTGATGCCGGGGATGATCGATGCGCATGTGCATCTGTTCCTGCATGTGGGCGCGGAAGATTTGCAGACGATTCAGGAGAGCGTGCCGGAGCGAACGCTGATTGCTGCGGGTGCAGCGAAGGCGGATCTGATGGCGGGTTTTACGGCTGAGCGGGATATGGGGAGCGAGGGCGCGGGGTGCGCGGATGTGGCTGTGCGGAATGCGATCAATTCTGGATTGATTCCAGGACCGCGGATGCGGATGAGTTGCAATGCGATCGATCTGACGGGTGGCCACGAGGATGCGATTGGGTATAACCCCGCGCAGAAGGTATTGTCGAACGCGGACTATGCCGATTCAGCCGATGAGATTGTGAAGGTGATGCGGGAGCAGCGTAAAGGCGGCGCGGATTTCACGAAGATCTACGAGACGGGACGGGATTCGTATCGGGATGGTGTGTTCAAGACACCGTATCAGTACACAGAGGCGGAGTTGGCTGCGGCGGTGAAGGAGGCGGAGCGTACCGGGGGTGGCGTAGGGTCTGGGCGTGGAGTTGCGGTGCATGCTACCGGGGAGCCGGGGACGGGTTATGCGGTTGAGGCGGGTGTGGCTTCGGTAGACCATGCGTATCAGTTGAGTGAGGCGACGATGCGGATGATGAAGGAGAAGCAGATCTACGCGGTGCCTACGTTTGCCATTGCGGAGTACTTCGCGGATCATGCGGCTACACCTGAGAGGGCAGAGCGTGGGCGGGCGGAACAGGCTTATCATGCAGCGGAGTTCAGGAAGCAGTTGGCGGCCGGCGTTCCTATGGCGATGGGGAGCGATGTAGGGCCGTTTCCGCATGGGACGCAGGCGCATGAGCTGGAGTTGATGGTGAAGTATGGGATGAAGCCCGGAGATGCGTTGCAAGCGGATCTGATCAATGGGGCGAAATTGTTGGGTTGGGGTGGGCAGATTGGGGAATTAAAGGCTGGGTATTTTGCCGACGTGATCGCTGTGCCCGGAAATCCGCTGGAGGATATTTCGGTGACGACGAAGGTTTCATTTGTGATGAAGAATGGGGTGGTTTACCAACGGCCTTAAACAGCAAAAACAAAATGCGGGGTCCCTCGACTCCGCCCCGTTCGACTCGCTCAGGGGCGTCGCTCGGGATGACGATATTTTTACCGCCGACTTCGTTTATTTACTTCGCAGACCACTGCTCGTCGGCGGAGGGGCCGTAGAGGGCGGGGACGGGGATGTCGTTGAGGCGGAGATAGACGCCGAGTTGCGCGGTGTGGTGGACAAGGTGGTTGAAGAACATCTGGCGGAAGGCGAGGGAGCGGGGGCCGTTCGAGATGACCTGGTCGCCGTAGCTGAACTTCCACTTGGCGTCCAAGGCATCGTCGGATGCGTTGACGAGGGACTGACGACATTTGGTGGCACTTTCGTCGAATTGCTTGAGGGCGTTTTCGCGTGTGGTGAATTCGAGGGAGGGGTGCGAGCGTTTGGAGTTGGCGATGTCCATGCCTTCGTCTTCGAGGACGTAGTGGCCGAAGAGCGGGAGAGTGGCGCAGTGCATGGCGAGTTTGCCGAGGGGCATGGATTTGTCGTGACACTTCCAGTCGTTCTTGCCTTCGGGGACACGCTCGAGCGTGCGGCGGGTGTTGGAGATCTCGATGTCGTAGTCCTGGAGGAGGAGTTCGGAGATTTTCATTGCAAATTCCTTTCATTAAGTATTTGGCGAAACGAAAAGCAGATTCCTTCGCTGCGCTACGGAATGACAAGACCAAAAAAAATTGCGCTACGGAATGACAAGACAAAAAAAATTTGCGGTGCGGAATGACAAGACAAAAAGCTTAGAGGCCGGTTGCGTTGTAGCCACAATCGACGAACGTGATCTCGCCGGTGATGCCGCTGGCGAGGGGACTCGAGAGAAAGACGGCGGCGTTGCCGACTTCGAGCTGGTCGACGTTGCGGTGGAGGGGGGCTCGCTGCTCGACGGCTTCGAGGATTTTGGTGAAGTCGCCGATGCCACGGGCGGCGAGGGTTTTGATGGGGCCGGCGGAGATGGCGTTGACGCGGATCTTCTTAGCGCCGAGATCTGAGGCTAAGTAGCGGACGACCGACTCGAGCGCCGCTTTCGCGGGGCCCATGATGTTGTAGTTCGGGAAGACCTTGTCGGAGCCGTAGTAGGTGAGGGTGAGGATGGAGCCGCCCTCGGGCATGAGGGGCTCGGCGGCGCGGGCGAGCGCGATGAGCGAGTAGGCGCTGATGTCGAAGGCGACGCGGAAGTCCTCGCGGGAGGTCTGGACGACGGTGTTCTTGATGTTGGGGGCGAAGCCAATGGAGTGGACGAGGATGTCGAGCTTGCCGTAGGCGGCTTTGAGCTGCTCGAAGACGGCGTCGATGTCGGCGTCCACGGCGACATCGCAGCGGAAGGTTTTGGCGCTGGGGAGCTCTGAGGCGAGTTCGTCGGCGTCGCGCTGGAGGCGCTCGCTCTGGTAGCAGATGGCGAGGGTGGCGCCGGCTTCGGAGAGCTTCTGGGCGATGCCCCATGCGATGCTGCGCTTGTTGGCGAGGCCGAAGACGACGGCGACTTTGCCTTTGAGGTCGATCATGGTGGTTCGTTACTCCTGTTTTGGTTCCGTTGGTAAGGATAGCAGTGTGAGGCTTAACACCGATTTTTACGGATGACCAATTGGTTTTCCGGTGACCGAGGATTCTCGCGGAAAACGCGGATTTTTCTTAGGGTTCTGTGAGCCAGTTGTATTGGGCTTCGGTGAGGGGGACTACGGAGAGGCGGAACTGGCGGAAGAGGATGGAGTCTTTGAAGACGGGGGCTTCGCGCATCTCGGCGAGGGTTTTTGGCTGCTTGAGACGCTTGCCGGGTTCGATAACGACTTTGGGGTTTTTGGGATCGGCGGCGTCGACGGAGAGGACTTTGGCGGTGCCGATGGCGGCTTTGCCGGTTCCGGAGTGGTAGATGACGAGTTTTTCGCCCGACTTCATGCTGCGGAGATTGAGGAGGGCCTGGGGGTTGGAGATGCCGTCCCAGGTGGTTTTGCCGTCGCGGACAAGATCGTCGAAGGAGTAGGTTTCGGGTTCGGATTTCAGCAGGTAGGGCATCGGTTCCGGCTCGTTTCCGGGAGGGCTCCCCCCTCCCCGTACATTTTGTGCAAAGTCTTCGAAGGAGAAGACTTAGGTCTGGACTTCAGGTGGTGAATTGGTGAAAAGTCCCATTTTTTATCGCTGGTTGTTGCAAAGTCTTCGAACGGAAAGGGTTACGGGTTGTCGTCTTCGTGCTTCGGGCCGGTTTTCGACTAACAGTATAGCCAGCCCGGGGGTGTGTTTTGTCAAGTGCGGGGCGCCCTTGTTCGGTTGGATGAATCACCCGAAGAGGCAGCAAAAAACCAATTGCAAAAGAGTTGCTTCAGAGGACAGCTGACAAATGCAAAAGCAGATTCCTCCACTGCGCTTCGGAATGACAAGGTTTGAGGGAATGAAAACGGCAAGCCAATGGGAGAGGAAATCGGACAAGGAATCGGTGAAAGAAGGCAATAAGGAAGGACGGTAGGAGATCCTTATTTTGGTTTCCAGAGGCCGACGATGTTGCCCTCGATGTCGGAGAACCAGGCGAAGGTTCCGTTATTTCGACGGGGGGGACGACGGTTTTGCCTCCGGCAGCTTCGATTTGCTTGAGGGAAGCGGCGAGGTCGTCGGTCTCGATGTAGAAGTGCGTGAACTGATGTGGCTCGTGGCCGAAGGCGGCGATGTGTCCCTGAATGCCGGAGTCGGCGCCGGTATTGATCATCCCGGCGGGGCCGGAGTCGATGGTCCAACCGAAGACATCGTGGTAGAAGGCGGAGGTCTTTTCTTTGTCCTTGCAGCCGATCTCAAAGTGAATTACGGGATGCGCCATGAGGGTTTGTCCTGAGTTTTGAAGTGAGTTGAGGCGAGGATACGGTTGCTTCTCCGGGCCGTCAACAGGGTTCGGGCTGGCAGATGCAAAAGGCGAAAAGCAGATTCCTTCCCCTTCGGCTACGCTCAGGGTGCGGAATGACAAGTCAAAATAGCGCCATGCCTAGCCACCGAGGTCGATGTGGCGGACTCCGATTACGGGTTGGCCGAGGAAGGCTGAGCCGAGGCGCTCGAATTTTTCGATGGAGTCGGTTGCGTAGAAGAGGCAGTGGGGTTGGGTTGTAAGTGGCAGAGAAGCGGGTTTCTCCACTGCGGCGGCAAAAGCGCCGCCTACGGTCGAAATGGCGGAGTTTTGGTGGAGGTGTTTGGCCACGGCTTCGGCTGTGGCCCTGGCGGAGTCAATGATGGTGAGGGGATGGTTGAGGGTGGCGAGGACGCGGTGGATGGCTGGCTCAAGGAGTGGGTAGTGGGTGCAGCCGAGGAGGAGGGTTTGGGCGTTCGGAGCTTCGACGAGGGCTTCTTTCAGGTAGATTTTCAGGACTTCGTCGGTGACGGGGTGGTTGATCCAGCCTTCTTCTACCAGTGGGACGAGAAGAGGGCAGGCTTTTTCGTGGGCTTCGAGGTTGAGGGCTGCGAGGGCTCGGGTGTAGGCATGGGATTGGACGGTGGCCTGGGTGGCGAGGACGAGGACGTGGGGGAACGGATTCGATTGTTGTGGCACGTCACCCACCTTAGCGACGATGAGACCGTCGCGAATCTGGGGCACCCGGCTTTGTGGCGGGTCAGTCGGCTGAGGTTGAGAAGCAGGTTTCTCCACCCCCCCTCGACTTCGCTCGGGGTCCGGTCGAAATGACAACTTCGTGGGTTGGGCGATCGGGGTGGATGTGGGTTTTGCAGCGGCGAGGGCGGCGTGGGCGCCGGGTTCGATCACGCCTATGACTGGGATGGGCAGGGATTGCTGGATGTCTTCGAGGGCCAGGGCGGTGGCAGTGTTGCAGGCTACTACGAGGAGTTCGGCGCCCTGCTCTTGCAGGAATTTTGCGCTGGAGACGGCGTAGCGAGCGATGGTGTCGTGGGATTTGGAGCCGTAGGGGAGACGGGCGGTGTCGCCGAGGTAGATGTAGCTGGCTTCGGGGATGAGAGGCAGGAGAGCGCGGAGGACGGTGAGGCCGCCGAAGCCCGAGTCAAAGACGCCGATGGTTGGTTGAGTTGTCAGGGGTCCGTTCTCCGTTTTCAGAGGTCGTTTTCAGTTGTCGGTTTCGATTGGGGGCGTGGGTTTGGCGCTGGTGTCGGTGGCGGGGTAGGTGCGGAGGAGGTCGGCGTGTCCTGCGAGGGTGTCGTGGGGTTGGCCGTCGACGAGGAAGCGGATGGAGGTGATGTCGGGGTTTGCGGCGTGAAGGGTTCCGATGATGGATTGCACGGTGAGTGCTTCGACCTGAATGCCGGAGGGGTGGTTGTTGACGAAGCTGCTGCGGAGGTTAATGACAGCGAGTTGGCCGGGCCGCTCGCCAGCCGCGGGGTTGGGATCGGTAAGGAGGAAGACGTCGTCGACAGTGGGGCCACCCTGGAGCGGGTGGCCTGAGTATGGGGTGGCATAGGCTGCGAGGAGGTGTTCAATGAGGGCGCGGGCGCGGAGAGTGGGTTGCGGGGGGAGAGCGATAGATTGGGTCGTGCGGGTAATGGAGGCGTCGGCGTCGTTGGCGACGTAGAGTGTGACGTCTTCGGTGGCGGTGGAGTTGGGCGCGGCGATGGGGGTGGTGTCGACGGTTGCGTCGAGGCGTTTGCGGGCCTGCTGGCAACCGTGGAGGAGGAAGGCGGCCATGAGGACGATGCTGCCGATGAGGCTCCAGAAGAGAATGCGCTGGTAGCGGGGAATCATTTTTGCGCTCCAGCGGCGGTTGGGGCAACTGCTGCTGAGGCGAGTTGGCGAGTGCGCCATTTGGTGAGGGCGTTGACGAGGGCTTTGGCGATTTTTTGCTGGTAGCTGGCGTCGGTGATGGCGATCTGGTCGTCCCCTGTGCCTTGGGGCGCGACTTCGATGGCGATTGCCGGGCAGAGGAGGTTGTCGACGGGGCGGATGGAGGCCCGGCTGAGGATGACGGGGAGTTTGGCGCGCTCGAGGGCGAGGCCAACCTCGTTGGCAAGGGCGAGGCTTTGCGGGACTGAGGCGGCTTGCGCGGTATTCCAGGGGATGGGGACACGGGGGTCGTCTGCGTCGGTGGACGGCGTGAGGGCGGAGGTGATGACATGAATGCCGCTGCCGCTGTCGGTGGCGTGGAGGATGAGGCAGGCGGCGGGGTGAGCGTGGTTGGCGATCTCAGCGCGCTGGTCGGTGGTGAAGGGGACGGTGGGGTCGGCGTCGCGGGTGGAGATGATGGCGAATCCGCTGTTGGAGAGAAGGGCGCGGAGGCGGGTGGCGAAGGCGAGGGTGAAGTTTTTCTCGAGAAGGTCGTTGGGGAGATGGGCTCCGGGGTCGGGGCCTCCGTGGGCGGGGTCGAGGAAGATGATGGTGCGCGGGGTGGGTTGCTGGGTTTGCGCGAGTGTTGCGCAGAGAGCGAACAGAAGCGCGAGATGTCGGGGGCGGAGGGTCAAGGTTGTCTGGTTGATTGTATTTGAGGTGGTGCCGTGGTTGGTTGATGGATTACATCCCACCCTTCGCAAAGAACGCGAAGGATGGGGCACCCGTGCGGTTTGCTATGCAAAAAAACCAACGGCAACAGCAAAGACGAACCCTCACTTTTCGATGGGGCCGAAAAGGATGGGGCACCTGGCTAAGCCGCAACGGATGAGAACAGCAGATTCCTCCCCCTTCGGCTCCGCTCAGGGTGCGGAATGACAAGCAATTAACAAAGAATTAGTCGAGGGTGTAGATTGCGAGGCCGCTTAGAAGTTTGGGGTAGAAGTCGGTGGATTTCTGGGGCATGACTTCGCCGGAGAGAGAGACGTCTTTGAGCTGATCGAGGGTGATGGGTTTGATGAGGAAGGCGATGTTAGCTTCGCCGGATTGGACGAGCCCGACGGCTTCGGCGGCTTCGCGGAGGTACTGGATGCTGCCAGTGGCGCGGACCTTGTCTTCGGTGAGACCGAGGAGATGGTCCAGGACTACGGTGTGGAGCTGGGCCACTCCGAGCTGGCGTTGCCTGGCGGGGAGGTTGGCGAGGAGCGGGGCGATGGCTTCGGGTTTGGGGGTGAGAAGGTAGTTGCCATCGCCGGTGGCGGCGAGGAAGGAGTCGCCGGGGGACTTGGTGAGGGTGTCGATGAGTGCGGGGGCCTGAGTTTCGTCGTCGAGTTCGGTGATGGTGTAGAAGTTGCTGGCTTTGGTGATGAAGTCTGGGGAGGAGAAGTTTTCGATGCCCTGGACGACGCGGTGGGTGGGCAAAATGGTGATGCCGGGAGCTTCCATGTTGACAAAGGTCATCATCATGGCTGCTTCGGGGAAGGCCGGAGTGGGGAGATGGCTGGGGCTTAGCTTTTCATCTTCGTCGCGGGGCTGGTTGAGGGGGAGTGTGAGTTGGGCGGAGCGTTCTTTGGCGTAGGTAACGGAGGTCTCGTAGCGGTGGTGGCCGTCGGCGATGATGAGCTTCTTGTCGGCCATTGCGGTGAGGAGGAGATTGATGAGGTTGGGGTCGGTGAGCTTCCAGAGTTTGTGGACTACGCCGTACTCATCGGTGATGGCGAGGTCAGCTGGGTTGTCGTCGAAGCCGTTCGGAAATGAGCCTTCGAAGATGAGTTTTTCGGCGGTGAAGGCGGGGTCGGAGTAGAGCATGTAGATCTGCTCGCAGTAGGCGCGGGTGGCCTTGAATAGGGCGAGGCGGTCGGATTTGTGCTTGGGGAAGGTTTGCTCGTGGCGGTAGACGACCTTGTCGGCGTAGTCGTAGAGGTGGCCGAGTGCGATAAAGCCTCTGCGCTCACGGATTTCGTCGGTACCGGGGACGGTGTAGGTTTGGGAGTATCCGTAGACGGCTGGTTCGGATTCTTCGGCGAGGATGCCTTCGCGGCGCCAGTCGTGGAGGTATTCGGCGGCGCGGGTGTAGACGTTGTGGGCCTGTTCGCCGGGCGTGAGGAACTCCTGGGGGTCGGTGTCGCCGGGCTCGCGCTTGCCGAGGATGACGCGGATGAGGTTGTAGGGACTGGATTCGTAGTAGCGCTGCTGCATGTCGGGGGTAATTTTGTCGTAAGGCTGGGTGACGACGGCTTCGAGGTTGACGCGGGCGGGATCGTAACGGAGGGCGCGGAAGGGGTAGAGACGGGCCATGCTGTTTTGGTTCTCCAAACGTCTTAGATTATGTAGATTGTACGGGCTGTGCGTGAAGGCAACGCTTAGGCTGACCGGTGCGTATTGTTGAAGTGACGCATATGGGTAAGTAGCGAGAAAGACGCCACGAGATAAATCTGTGACAACCGGATGAACGCCGGGGTCTATTATTTTCTTGAATTCGGCATCTGATGGCCTATAGGCTACGTGGTCTCAGGCAGGACGATCGGTGGATGAATCAGGATTCAGGATGCGGCCGATCGAGAGGTATCGATTCAGGGTTTGGAACGAGATGGGGTGCCAGTATGGACATCGACATGCGGAACGAGAACGATCAACGAGGGAACGGGTTTCGGCGCGCAGCGTTTGGGCTGGCAGTGATGCTGGTGGGAGCATTGCTGTGGGGATTGACTGGAAGTGCGGTGGGTTACGGGCAGGAGAATCCGCTGAGCAATGTGCATACTCCGACTCCTCCTCCGCCACCGAAGACGCCTGAGGATGCGAAACCCGTGATCGAAGGGGCGGATAATGCAGCGAAGCTGGCGACTTCCAGGCGGGATGCGCGGATTCGGGTGGATGTAAACCTGGTACTGGTTCCTGCGACGGTGACGGATCCGATGAACCGGCTGGTGACCGGGCTGGAGAAGGAGAACTTTGAGGTCTACGACAACAATATCGGTCAGATGATCAAAAGTTTTTCGACAGAAGATGCTCCGGTGACGATTGGAATTATTTTTGACCTGAGCGGGAGCATGTCGTCGAAGTTTATGCGGGCTCGGAAGGCTTTGAGCGAGTTCCTGAGGACTTCGAATCCGCAGGATGAGTTTTTTGTGATCGGGTTCAACGACAGGCCAGCGGTGATTGTGGACTATACGTCGGACGTGGATGATGTCGAGGCGCGGATGGTGATGCTGAAGCCTGAGAACAGGACTGCGCTGATCGATGCGATCTATCTTGGTGTGGACAAGCTGAAGCAGGCGAAGTATGAGCGGAAGGCGTTGCTGATTATCTCTGACGGCGGAGATAACCGGAGCCGGTATACCGAGGGTGAGCTGCGGCGGGTGGTGCGTGAGAGCGATGTCCAGATTTATTCGATTGGAATCTTCGATCAGTATGCGCCGACGACGGAAGAGCAGCTTGGGCCGATTCTGCTGAATGATATCTGCGAGATGACTGGCGGACGGATGTTCAGGGTGCTGGATATCAACGATCTGGGGGACATTGCGTCGCGTATCAGCGCGGAGCTGCGGAACGAATATGTGATCGGGTACAGGCCCTCGGATGTAAAGCAGGATGGGAACTGGCGTAAATTGAAGATACGACTGGTGCCGCCACCGGGACTTCCGCAGCTGACGGTACACAATCGCCAGGGGTACTATGCACCTTCGCAGTAAAAGCTTGTTGCCACGGGTCGCCGTGGCTGGGTGGCTGATGACGGTGGTTGGTGGGGCGAGCGGATGGGCTCAACAACCTGCCGTGCAGACTCCGGCGAAACAATCAACCGTGCAGGAACCTTCGCTGACGGTAGATCGCGATCCTGTGCCTTCGCCTGATCCTGATGTTCCGGCTAAGAGTCAGGCGGGTGCGCCGCAAGTGGGTGGGCAGCCGAGTCAGATTGGGCGTGAGGGTGGGAAGTATACGCTGCACGAGGATGCGTATGAGGTTCGGCTGAATGCGACGGTGCTGGACGCCAGCGGACGGTCGGTGCAGACGCTGGATAAGAGCGCGTTCACGGTTTATGAAGATGGAGTGCAGCAGACGATCAATTCGTTTCGGCATGAGGATCTGCCGGTTTCACTGGGGCTGCTGATCGACAGCTCGGGGTCGATGTACGACAAACGGGTGGCAGTGGAGAAGGCTTCGTTGGATTTTGTGAAGCTGTCGAATCCACAGGATGAAGAGTTTCTGGTGGACTTCTCGTGGGAAGCTTTCATCGATACGGACTTTACGAACAATATCGATAAGCTACGTGAGGGGTTAGGGTATATCAAGTCGAGCGGCGGAACGGCGATTTATGACGCGCTGGTAGCCTCGGCGGATTATCTGGCAAAGAATGCGAAGCATCCGAAGCAGGTGCTGCTGGTAGTGACCGATGGAGAGGACAATGCATCGACCGCGACGCTGGAGCAGACGATCCGGAGGATTCAGGACCTGGATGGGCCGGTGATTTATTGTGTGGGGCTGCTTTTCGGCGAGGACACGGATAAGCGCGAGTCGCGTCATGCGCGGCGTGTGCTCGAGACACTGGCAGAGCAGACGGGCGGGGCGGCATATTTTCCGAAGTCGGTGAATCAGGTGGACGAGATTGCTGCGGAGGTGGCGCAGGATATTCGGACGCAGTACACGATCTCGTACCACTCGACGAAGTCGCCGACGCTGGGCGGGTATCGCGAGGTGCATGTGGAAGCGAAGGCGAAGAGCATGGGACGGCTTTCGGTGCGGACACGGAGCGGATACTATCCGAGGGTCGTCACGGCTTCTGGCTCTCGGGCAAGCCTTGCCGATCCGCCGAAGAACCCCTGATCGCGGATTGCTCGTGCAGGCTCAGCTACTAAGGGAATTTTTGGAATGTAGTTGAATCTGTTCGATCTGCCGATTCCCTCCAAGAAACTATTTCCCATTCGCATCCGTCCCAGTGTATAAATCCGTCGCACCCTGCCGAGCTGTTTTCCTTTTGTCGAAAAAAGTCCGTGCAGAGGCGCGCAACTCGTGCTTCGTCGCACTGCCGGAGATTCAACCATGCCTTCCCTGATACGCACCGCCTCCGCCCTCGCTCTCGCCACTGCTCTCTCCTCGATCGCCTACGCTCAGACGCCGCCAAAGACCTGGGTCGACAAAGACACCGGCCATCGCGTCTGGCGTCTCTCCGACGAGGCGAACTCGGGCGGTTTCTACTTCAACATCAACGCCTACACGCCCGATGGCAAGCAGATGGTCTACACCGCACCCGATGGAATTCATGTCTTCGACATGGCGACCATGAAGACGAAGCTTCTCGTTCCCAACCCGCTCCGTCCCGCAGTCGACCCGCAGCCAGGCACGCGCGTCCCCGTCCCCGGCATGCTCCACACTCTGGTGGTTGGAAACAGGACGAACAGCATCTTCTACACCTCGACCGACGCCAACAGAATCACGTCCGTCTATAAGGCCGACACCAACACCGGCGCCATCCGTAAACTGGTTGAGCTTCATTCCAAACCCAACACCACGGGCATGTCCGTCGTCAGCGTCAATGCCGACGAGACCCTCATTGCCGGTACTTATATCGAAGGCGATGCCACTGGCAGGGAGTACGGCTCGAACGTTCCTGCTCCCGCCCAGCCTGCAGGTGCATCGGACAACAGAGTCGGCACAGCCGCTCAGGGGCCGCACTACCAGCCACCCAACAAAGGCCAGATGATGGAGACTCGCCTTGCCGCCCGTCTCCCGCTCGTCTTATTCACCGTTCGCCTCGAGCCCGGCCCCAATGGTGAGAAGGCCGGCGACATGAAGGAACTCCTCCACTCTACCGACTGGGTCAACCATCTTCTCTTCTCCCCGACGGACCCCGATCTCCTCATGTATTGCCACGAAGGCCCGTGGCAGAAGGTCGATCGCATCTGGATGATTCACACTGACGGCACCCACAACACGCTGATCCACAAACGCACTATGGCGATGGAGATTGCAGGCCACGAGTTCTGGGGACTCGACGGCGAGACCATCTGGTACGACTGGCAGTACCCCAAAGGCGAAGATTTCTTCCTCGCCGGCTACAACCTGAAGACCGGCAAACGCACTGCCTTCCACATGCAGCGCAACGAGTGGTCGATTCACTTCAACCTGACCAAGGATCTCGAACTCTTCACCGGCGACGGTGGCGATCCTGGCCAGGTGGCCAAGGCTCCTGACGGAGAATGGATCGAACTCTTCTATCCGCATATGCTTCCACTCGGAGAAGGCGTGCTCAATGAACAGGCTTTCTGGCAGCCGGGCGTCTTCAAGTCCGAGCGCCTCGTCAACATGTCGCACCACTACTATCGCGAAGAGCCCAACGTGCGTTTCAGCCCGGACAAATCGCTCGTGCTCTTCACCAGCAACATGTTCGGTTCCAGCTACGTCTTCGGTGTCGAAGTGAAGAAGGCCGAGAATCCGCCCGCCGCCGATGTCGTCTCGACGCCGGACCTGGCCCGCAAGTTCAACCCTAAAGATCCTCCGAACAGCAAAGGGCCGGTCGTTCCAAACAACTAAGCCCAACCAATTAAACTCGTCGCCGGTTCCGACATTACCGTTGTAGAAACAGGAGTCTCGCATGGCCCGTCCTTCTCTCTTTGTTGCGCTTGCCCTCATGGTCCTGCTCTTTGCATCGCAGGCTCAATCGGGCGCGCCAACAGAACAGCTTCCTCCCAAGACCTGGGTCGACAAGGACACCGGCCACCGCGTCTGGCGCATCTCCGACGAACCTAACTCGGGCGCCTACTACTTCAACGTCAATGCCTATACCCCCGACCACAAACAGATGGTCTATAACTCGCCTCAGGGCATTCGTGTTCTCGATCTCGACACCATGAAGACGAAGATGCTCGTGCCCAATCCTCCGCCACCCGCCAATGCCGACAACTCACCTATGGCCCGATTTGGCCGTGGAGCTCACGCCATCGTCGTCGGCCACAAGACTAATAGCGTCTTCTTCACCCGCACCGATCCCGATACGCATAAAAACGCGCTGTACAAGGCCAATACCACCGGCGAAGTCCGCAAGCTCATCGAGCTTCCCGCCCGCCTTGGCATCGTCAGCATCAACGCCGACGAGACGCTGGGCGCTGGCACCTACAACGAAGCTGACGTTCCGGGCGGCGACCCCAACGCGCCCAATGCCTTCGTCGTCAGCGCACCACCGCCGCGCCCAGCCAATGCCAACGCCGCCGCAAACCTCGGCGGAGCACACGTCCAGGCCGACGACAAAGGCCAGATGATGGAGCGCCGCCTCGCCGCGCGCATCCCGCTCGTCCTCTTCACCATTCAGCTTGAGCCCGGCCCGAACGGCGAAAAGCCCGGGCTCATCAAGCCGCTCCTTCACTCCACCGACTGGGTCAATCACCTTCTCTTCTCCCCCACTGATTCAACTCTGCTGATGTACTGCCACGAAGGTATGTGGCAAAAGGTCGATCGCATCTGGCTCATCCACACCGACGGCACCCACAACACGCTCATCCACAAGCGCACGATGGCCATGGAGATCGCCGGCCACGAGTTCTGGGGGCTCGACGGAAAAACCATCTGGTACGACTGGCAATATCCCAAGGGTGAAGATTTCTTCCTTGCCAGCTACAACCTCGATACCGGGAAACGCACTGCTTATCACATGCAGCGCAACGAGTGGTCGATTCACTTTAACCTCACCAAGGACCTCGACCTCTTCACCGGCGATGGTGGCGACCCAGGCCAGGTTGCACAGGCTCCGGACGGTGAGTGGATCGAACTCTTCTACCCGCACATGATCCCGCAGGGTGAAGACGCGCTCAGCGGCCCTGACTTTTTTCAGCCAGGAGTTTTCAAGTCTGAGCGGCTCGTCAACATGTCCCACCACAACTACCGCGCCGAACCCAATGTTCGCTTCAGCCCTGATAAAAAACTCGTCTTCTTCACGAGCAATATGTTCGGTCCGAGTTACATCTTCGGCGTAGAGGTCGCAAAAGCGGCTAATCCACCCGCTGCGGATGTCCAATCCACGCCCGACCTCGCCCGCAAATACAACCCCGTCGAACCCACACCCACCACTACAGAAAAATGAACATCAAAGCAGCACAAATGAACGGGTGCCCATCCTTTCCGGCTCCATCGGAAAGGGTGGGAAGTAAAATCTCCCCCCAGCCACTTCCCAAGGAATCCGATGCGCAGCAAGATCGTTCTCGCAACTGCTCTCCTCACTACCCACGCCTTCGCCGCCCTGCACTTGATAGAACCCCGCGTCATCCTACCGTTCGACTCCGACTGGCGCTTTTCCCAGTCCGACCCTGCCGGCGCTCAATCTCCTTCCTTCGACGATGCACAATGGCAGACCGTCACCCTTCCCCACGACTGGAGCATCGCCGGTCCCGTCAAAGAAGACGCTCCCAGCCGCGCTGCCGGAGGTTTCTTTCCCACTGGTGTCGCCTGGTACCGTCACGCGCTCACGTTGCCAAAACTCGATCCGACCAAGCGCATCTTCATCGCCTTCGACGGCATCATGGCCAACTCCGACGTCTACTGCAACGGCGAACTCCTCGGTCACCGCCCGTACGGCTACGTCAGCTTCAACTACGACCTCAGCCCGCACCTCCACGCCGGAAATAACACCATCGCCGTTCGCGTAGACGATTCGCAACAACCCGCCTCCCGCTGGTACCCCGGCGCCGGGATCAACCGCCATGTCCGCCTCATCACAACCTCCGCCGTCCACATCGCCCCTTGGGGAACCTTCGTCACGACGCCAAAGGTCTCTGCAGAATCGTCAACCATCGACGTCAGTGCCACCGTCACCAACGACTCCGGCAACTTAGCCGCCGTCATGCTTTCTGTTTCGCTCATTGGCCCGAACGGCCGCGTCCTCAAGACCTTTGCCTCAATGGATATTCCCAGTCCAGTTGAGCCTGGGAAAACAATCGAGATCAGCACTGGAACAGTCATCCCGAAGCCAGCTCTTTGGGACATCGCCCGTGGCACACTCTACACCGTTCACGTCACCCTCCTAGACAACGGCGAACCCATTGACTCAGAAAACATCCGCTTCGGCATTCGCGAATTCCGCTTCGATCCCGATCAAGGCTTCTTCCTCAACGGTGTCCATCACAAAATTTACGGCGTCGCTCTCCACGCCGACGCAGGCGCACTCGGCACCGCAGTTCCACTCGCCGCCTGGGAGCGCCGCCTCACCGCACTCCGCGCTCTTGGCGTCAACGCCATCCGCACTGCGCACAACCCGCCCGCGCCCGAGTTCCTCGATCTCGCCGACCGCATGGGCTTTCTCGTGATGGACGAGATGTTCGATTGCTGGACCGTCGCTAAGAATCCTTACGACTATCACCTCTACTTCAAAGAGTGGTCTCTCAGCGATACCGCCGACACAGTGAAGCGCGACCGAAACCATCCCAGCATCATCCTCTGGTCCGCCGGAAACGAGATCCACGACACACCTAAGCCCGACATCGCGATCCCCATCCTCAAATCTCTCGTCGACACCTTCCACGCCAACGATCCCACGCGTCCTGTTACACAAGCGCTCTTCCGCCCCAACGTCTCGCACGACTACGATGACGGCCTCGCCGACCTCCTCGACGTCGTCGGTCAGAACTACCGCGAAAACGAGATCCTCAAAGCCCACGCCGACAAACCCACGCGCAAGATCATCGGCACCGAGAACACTCACGACCGCAACCAATGGGTCGCCATGCGCGACCACGCCGAGTATTCCGGTCAGTTCCTCTGGTCCGGTATCGATTACCTTGGCGAAGCCGGCCGCTGGCCCGGAATCGGCGCTGGCAGCGGTCTCCTGCTCACCACCTCGCTCCCACGAGCCCGAGCCTTCGAGCGCCAGTCCTGGTGGGCAGACCCGACCACGCAACCCATGGTCCGCATCGCCCGCCGTGTGCAAGCTGCCCGTCGCGGCCCCGTCGACCCGGGCTACGCCTCACCCACCTCCAACAATCAATCCGCCACAACCGCGCCCAACGCCCCACTCGATCCAACTACACGCTTCGGTCAGCCACTCCTCCTCGACTGGACCCCGAAAGACCAGTCACCGCACACCGAAAATGTCGAAATCTTCACCAACGCCGAAGAGGTCGAACTCTTCCTCAACGACAAATCTCTCGGCACGCAAAAGCTCCACCCCGACGCCACTCCCATCACCTACGAAGTCCCCTTCGAGCCCGGAACTCTCAAAGCCATTGCTCGCACCAACAACAAAATTGTCGCTCACGATGAACTTCGCACTGCCGGCAAACCCGCGCGCCTTCTCCTCACCACCGGCCTAACCGCTGCACAACTGACGAACCCGCCCGTACGCGAGACAATTCCCACTCTCACGCCAGACTGGAACGACGTAACCCACATCACCGCCACACTCGTCGACGCCAACAACATTGTCATCCCTGACAGCGAAACCCGAATCCACTTTTCCACTACCGGCCCCGGCCAAATCATTGCTGTAGACAACGGCAATCTTCTCGACCACGATTCCTTCCAGGCAACCGACCGCAAGCTTTACGAAGGCCATGCGATCGCAATCCTCCGCGCCACCGCACCCTCCGGCACCATCACCATCACCGCAACAGCCGAAGGCATCTCACCCGCCACCATCACTCTCAAGGCTGCGCCCGTTACCGCTCCGCTTCTCACTCGCAGTTTTTAGCCAGCCTGGTAGTGGGTTAGTTTGAAAAAGCGTACCTCCGGGGCTAAAGCCCCTTGCCATTTCTCAACTTTTCGGCACCCATTCGGCTTCGCTCAGGGCGGGCTCTGAAGCCGAGCCCTTAACAAAACCTTTCAAACTGACCCACTACTGCCAGCCTCGAAGATTTACTAATTCTTCTCTGGCGCGTAGCATCACTTCTTTACAGATGTCTACACTCAAGGCAAATCAGAGAGGGACACGCCATGGCATTTCCACCGAACGGACTTCCAGGAATCGATGTATCGCACTTCCAGGGCCATGTTGACTGGACCCAGGTCGCCGCCAACGGTGAACTCTTTGCCTTCTGCAAAGCCACCGAATCCATCGGCGTCACCGACCAATTCTTCACAGACAACTGGAATGGTATTAAAGCTGCCGGTCTTCTTCGCGGCACCTACCACTTCTTTCATCCCGATCAAGACGCGGCCGCTCAGGCCCAGCACTTCCTCGACGCCCTTAGCAAGGCAAACGGATCCGCCACTCTTGCGCCCGGCGATCTGCCCGTCACCCTCGACCTCGAGATCACCGGCAATCAATCCAGCGCGACCATCCTCGCCGCTGCCGAACTCTGGCTCGAGACCATCGCCGACGCCACCGGCAGACAACCCCTCCTCTACACTTTCACCAGCTTCTGGAAGAACACCCTCGGGAACCCGAAGATCCTCTCAAACTATCCCCTCTGGATCGCCCAGTACAGCAGCAATCCCCCCCTCCCCCTCGGAGCGTGGCCCCAGTACACCCTTTGGCAGTTCGGTCAGCAGCCTATTCCCGGCGTCGCTGGAAGCGTCGACGTCAACAGCTTCCAAGGCTCACTTCAGGATCTCCAGACTCTCGCTGGGCAGTAGCCTACCCGCGGCTCGGCTTACTCCCCAGCAGTTCGCGCGCAATCACCATGCGCTGGATTTCGCTTGTCCCCTCGCCAATCGGGCACAGCCGCACATCGCGATAAAACTTCTCCGCCGGATAGTCCTTGATGAAACCATACCCACCGTGAATCTGCACACCCTCATCGCAGATTCTGCAAGCCGCCTCGCTCGCAAACAGCTTTGCCATCGCCGACTCTTTCGTCACCTTCTGCCCCGCGTCCTTCATATGCGCGGCGCGCATCGTCAATAACCACGCGGCATCTAGCTCCGTCGCCATATTCGCCAGCTTGAACTGAATTGCCTGAAACTCACTGATAGCTTTCCCAAACTGCCGTCCGCTCCTGCGCATACTTCATCGCCGCATCCAGAGCACCTCGTCCTATCCCCAGGCTCAGTGCCGCAATCGAAATCCTTCCCCCATCGAGCACACGCATCGCGTCCTTGAACCCCTCGCCCTCCTTGCCGATCAGGTTCTCCGCCGGAATCTCGCAATCCTCAAAGATCAGCTCCGACGTGTCGCTCGCCCGCAGCCCCAACTTGTTCTCTTTCCGCCCTGGCCGAAAGCCCGGTCGTCCCCTTCTCCACGACGAACGCCGAAATTCCCCCGCTTGCGCCCTTCTCCTTATTCGTCACCGCAAGCACAACCGCACAGCCTGCATAGCGCCCATTCGTAATAAAAGTCTTCGACCCATTCAGTACCCACGTATCACCCTTCCTGACCGCCGTGGTCCGCGCACCACCCGCATCCGAACCCGACCCCGGCTCCGTCAAACCCCACGCGCCCAGCCACTCCCCGCTCGCCAGCTTTGGAATCCACCGCTTCCTCTGCTCATCGTTCCCCGCAAGCATGATGTGATTCGTGCAAAGCGAATTGTGCGCGGCCACAATAATCCCTACACTGCCATCCACGCGAGAAAGCTCCTCCACCGCCAGCACATACTCGACATAGCCCATCCCCGCGCCACCCAGCTCCTCAGGAAAGATCACGCCAAGCAGCCCCATCTCGCCCAGCTTCTTCACCACCGCATGAGGAAACTCGCTCTTCTCATCCCATTCGCTCACATGCGGAGCAATTTCGCCCTCTGCAAACGCCCGCACCGCGCTCTGCAACTGTTTCTGCTCCTCGGTCAATCCGAACATTTTCTGACCCTCCGTTCACATAATCAATAATTATAGATGTATCACATCCATGCATACACGGGCTAACCTGCAAATGTAAAAGGTTCGTCGCTGATGCGAATTCCGGATGTAAAAAAGAGGTGTAGACAGCCGCGCCAACGCCCTTTTTCCCGTGGAAGTACTTCCAAATCAAATACGATCCAATGCCTGATCCAGATCCGACACAATATCCTCGACATCCTCAATTCCCACCGAGATCCGCATTAGCCCATCCGTAATCCCAAGCCGCGCGCGACCCTCCGCTCCAACAGCCGCGTGCGTCATCGTCGCCGGATGACAGATCAGCGTCTCCACTCCGCCCAGCGACTCGGCAAGAAACCCCAGCCGCAACGAACTCGCAAACCGGTTCGCTTTCTCCAGCGACCCCAGTTCCATCGAGATCATCGACCCAAACCCGCGCTGCTGCCGCTTTGCCAACTCATGCTGCGGGTGCTCAGCCAGGCCCGGATAAAATACCTGCTGCACTTTTTTGTGTGCCTTCAAAAAGTCAGCAACCACGCGTCCATTCGTATCATGCTGCTTCATCCGCACTGCCAGCGTCTTGACGCCGCGCAGCAGCAGATAGCTCTCAAACGGCGACAGAATCCCTCCCGTACACTTCTGCACAAACCGAAATGTCTCCGCCTGCTCTGGTTTTGTGCATACCAGCACGCCACCCAACCCATCCGAGTGGCCATTCAAAAACTTCGTTGTCGAATGCATCACAATATCCGCACCCAGCGCGATCGGCTGCTGCAGATACGGCGACAGGAACGTGTTGTCCACACTCAACTCCACACCCTTCGCATGACAGATCCGCGCCACTGCCGCTATGTCCGTAATCGTCATCATCGGATTCGTCGGCGTCTCGATATGCACCAACTTTGTCTCCGGACGAATCGCTCCCGCAACGTTGTCGGCAACGCTCGTGTCTACATAAGTAAAGGTGAGCCCATAATTCGCCAGCACCTTGTCGAACAGCCGCCCCGTCCCGCCATACATATTGTCGGTACACACAACATGGTCGCCCGACTTCATCATCGTGCACATCGCGGTAATCGCAGCCATACCACTGGCAAACGCATGCGCACTCGTCCCGCCTTCCAGCGAGCACAGGCTCTCCTCCAGCGCATCCCGCGTCGGGTTGGTCAGACGCGCATACTCATGTCCCTTGTTCTTCCCAATCGCCTCCTGCTGATACGTCGACGTCAGATAGATTGGCACATTCACTGCGCCTGTCAGCTCATCCGGAGCCTGCCCATCATGAATCGCCCTCGTCGCAAATCCCATTCTCTTCTTCGCGTCCATCGTTTCCTCGTCTCTCTTGAATTCGCTACTTCTTACGCTTCGCCTTACCCGCATCTGGCCGCCGCGGTCTCTGCTTAGCCGAAACCGACTTGATCACCAGCCTGTATTTGGTCTTCTTATCGAACGGAACCTCAGCCATCTCCATTGCCTTCGCCATCATCGCCTTCACATCGGCACGGTCCAGGGTCTTCTCATCCTCAAGCCGAATATGTTTCGCTCGAGAACCCGCTCCCTGCAGCAACCCAGCAGGATCGGGAAGCGCAGCTCCCTGCAGAAAGAAAAGAGTCGCATACTGCGGGTACACCGCGATCGAAAAGATCCCATCGGAGGCACGCTCGTTAGGCGAGAAACCACAGGCCAGCGCGTTGTAGTTGTCATAAACAAGTTCAATCGCATTCGGCAGCCGTTTGCGCATCTTCGCCAGGACCTTTCGCGCAACCTCCGCTACCTCCGGCGTAAACGCATCCAGAAAACGATCCAGCTGCTTCTCAGGGCTCTCATTCGTCATCGCGTCATCGCTCCGTCAGTCGAATAATCCCTTCGACAGATACCGCTCCGCCGAATCCGGAATAATCGTCACTACTCTCTTGCCTACGCCCAGCTCACGCGCTACATCCACCGCCGCGCAAACCATTGCCCCAGCGCTCGACCCTCCAAACACACCCTCTTCGACTGCCAGCCTCTTTACCATCGCAAACGCCGGTTCATCCATCACCTTCATCACCCGGTCGCACACGCTGCGGTCAAACGTCGCAGGAATAAATGAGACACCAATCCCCTCCACCTTGTGCGGTCCCGGCTCGCCACCCTCCAGCACGCTCCCCTGCGGCTCAACCGCTACCGTCAGAATCTCCTGCCGTTGCTTCTTCAAAAAACGCGCCACTCCAGTGAACGTACCCGCTGAGCCCACCCCCGACACCCACGCATCCACCCGCCCTTCCATCTGTTTCCAGATCTCCACCGCCGTTGTCTGCTCATGAAAATCCGGGTTCGCAGGATTTTCAAATTGCAGCGCGGCGAACGTCCCGGGCGTCTCTCTCTCAAACTCCAGTGCCCGCACAATTGCTCCAGCCATCCCGTCCTTCTCTGGCGTCCTGATCACGATCGCCCCCAGCCCGCGCATCAGCGTGACCTTCTCCTCTGCAAACCCCTCCGGAACATACAGCACCACCTTGTATCCGCGATTCACCCCGATCAGTGCCAGCCCCACGCCCGTATTGCCCGCCGTCGCCTCCACAATCGTGCCTCCCGGCTCGAGCACGCCACGCCGCTCCGCATCCAGCACCAGGCCCAGCGCCGCGCGGTCCTTCACACTTCCGCCCGGATTCAGGAACTCCATCTTCGCCCAGATCTCCGCGCACGATCCTGCCCCGCTCGTTTGCTCCAGCCGGCGTAATCGCAACATCGGCGTCTGTCCTACCAGTTCCAGCACGTTCTCCACAACCCGCATCGACTAAAAACCTCACGCACAAATTCGCCGTCCGCGTTTCACTCACGCGACCGCGCGCAGTCCCACAGCCTTTGTACATCAATCAGAAGACAGCTGACTCCGTAAAACCATCTTCGTCATCTAAGGACCTGTCCAAGCTAAACCGGTATCCGCGCAGCAGTATGAAAGGTTCCCCGGCGGCTGAAGCCGCGTTCCATAGATTGAACTTGCGGCGCGCTGAAGCGGCGCCCTTTCAAAGACTTTTTCAACATCTTCTGAAAGCCACTCCCTTGCAAAACAAGGACTCAATCAGAGGTTTTCTTGAGCCGTTTCGAGCGACGGCACTACACTGGAGGCATGAGTTCTTCTTCTACTTCGCTGGAGATAACGGCTGCCGGAGTTGCGGCCAAGATTTCGCAGGGGTTGCGGATAGGACGGGACGAGGCGCGGTGGATATGGGAGAATGCCTCGGATGAGGAGTTGCGCTCGCTTGCGGGCGTGGTTCGCGGACGGTTTCATAAGGCGGGTTCGTGCACGTACCTGGTGATGCGGATCATCAACTACACGAATGTGTGCGTCGCTCAGTGCGACTACTGTGCCTTCTACAAACTGCCTTCGCAGGATGGCGGTTATGTGTTGAGTCATGAGCAGGTTTTCGCGAAGCTGGATGAGTTGCTGGCGCTGGGTGGAGATCTGGCGGGGTTCAATGGAGGGTTCAATCCACATCTGCCGTTGAGCTACTACTGCGAGCTGTTTGCGGCGATCCGTGCGCGGTATGGGGATACGCTTGAGTTTTATGCGCTGACGATTGCGGAGTTTATGTACCTTGCGGACCACGCGAAGCTGAGTTATCCGGAGGCGGCAGTGCGGCTGAAGGCTGCGGGGGTGCGGTGGATTACGGGAGGCGGTTCGGAGATTTTGACGGAGGAGTTTCGCGCGCGGCACTCGAGGTTCAAGTACACGGTGGCGGAGTACTTTGAGGCTCAGCGTGCGATTGTCGAGGCGGGCTTGAAGACGACGGCGACGATGGTTATCGGGTTTGACGAGAGTCTTGAGGAGCGGCTGGAGCATCTGGAGCGGACACGGCAGTTTCAGGACCAGCTTCTATCTGCAAAGAACCAGACGGGTGGGCTGGTGAGCTTTCTTTGCTGGACGTACAAGCCTTACTTCACGCAGCTGGGCGGAATTGAGATTTCGACAGCCGAGTATCTGCGCCATCTGGCGTTGTGCAGAATTTATCTCGACAACATTCCGCGAATTCGGACTTCGGTGCTGACGCAGAATCAACGGGCGCTGGAGGGTTTGAAGTACGGCGCGGATGATTTTGATCTGCCGATTGAAGATGAGGTGACGCAGAAGGCCGGAGCGACGATCAGCCTGGATTTTGAGAAGATTTTGAACTACGCGCGTGAGCTTGGTTTTGAGCCGGAGTACAGGCATGTGGCGCTGGGGCAGCGGTCCACGACCGTCGTTTCGTAAGGGATGCGATAAGAGAGAAGCTAGCGGCTGTGGAGAAGGTTTCGCGCGCGGCTGGTGGAGCGGTGTGAGGCTCCGTGCCTGTGGTAGCGCATCAGCCAGTCTTTTCCCGCATGGGTGAGGAAGAGATTCTCGGAGAAGTGGACTTCATCTCCGTGGCTGAGCTGGACCGGTCGTTTTTCAATAAACTGTCTTCGCTTGAGGGAGTTCATGGCGTGGCTGGTGAGGTGGGCGGAGTCGTGGATCTTCATCTCGATGCCGAGGTCGCGCGGACTGAGGCCGGTATCGGTGGCCCGGACGTCGATGATGGTGAGCGCTACGATTTCGTAGGGTGCAAGATCGTCGGCGGGCGGAATGGGGATTGAGGGAAGGGACGGTCGCTGAATTTCCAACTGCTGGATCTCCGCCTCAGTTGCGGAAGAGAGAATCGCTGAGAGGCGATCGAAGATGCTCTGCTGGAGCTGGACGAAGTCGCCGGGGAAGGCGTCGGCGGGGTAGGGAATTAGGGGAAGGTACTGGATTCCGAGGGGGGGTCTTGCGTCGAGGCCGGAGGAGATGAGACAGAGAGGCTTTCCCAGTGCGAGGGCGCAGCCTGTGGCGATCCAGATTTCGGCGGTGTTCTCCGAGAGATCAGCCAAGAGAGCTTTGGCCTGCTCGATCTCGTCGACGAAGACGTCAATCGGAACTGGAGAAGGAAGGCTTTGTTGGAATTGATAAGGCGAGAGACCGACGTTGAGGATGATGGGTTCGAGTATCTCGTCGAAGAGACGCTCGTAGTGGGGACCCGGGGGAAGCAAAACGATACAGCTTCTGTTTCTGTTGTTTCGCTCGCTCATGAACGAGTTTCCTTCTCTATTTCGTGTTGAGGGTGAGCGGGATCAGGCCTGGGCCATTGAGGCCAGAGCTGACAGAGCGAGTACGTTTGCAGCGGGCTTGCGAGGTGCTTCGCTGATCTGCTGCGGATGTTCGTGAAGATTCTGGAGAGAGAAGCTTTGCAGGTCAATCAGTTTGATAGGCCGCGAGTAGAAGTAGCCCTGCGCTTGATCGCAGGACATCTGGCGAAGTGTCTGAACGTGCCCTTCGGTTTCCACTCCTTCGGCGATCACCTCGATCTGGAGACTGTGAGCGAGAGCGATGATGGCTGCAGTGACTGCACGGCTGTTCTCATCGGTGTCGCAGCGTGAGATGAAGGAGCGGTCGATCTTGAGGCGGTCAACGGCGAAACGGGTGATGTAGCCCATGTTGGAGAAGCCGGTGCCGAAGTCGTCAATGGAGAAGCGGACGCCGAGTTTGCGAACGCGCTGCATGATCTCGAGCGATTCTTCGGAGTCGACCATGAGGAGATGCTCAGTGATTTCGAGTTCGAGTTGTTCGGGCTTGAGGCCGCTGATGTGGAGGGCCTGTTCTACGGTGGAGGGGAAATCTCTCTGCTGGAACTGGCGGGGAGAGATGTTGATGGCCACGGTGAATTCGGTTCCGAGCCTTCGCTGCAATGCGGCGATCTCTTTGCAGGATTGAAGCAAAACCCACTCGCCGATGGAGACGATGAGTCCGGTCTCTTCGGCGAGGGGGATGAAGGTGTTCGGGCCGACAAGACCGAACTCGTTGCTGTTCCAACGGAGGAGAGATTCGACGCCAAGGATGCGGCCGTCGACGAAGGAGATCTGCGGCTGGTAGAGGATCTCAAACTCCTGACCTTCGAGGGCGGTGCGGAGGGCGGATTCCATCTGGAGTTGCTGGAGCCCCTGCATGGCGATTCCGGGCGTGTAGACCTGCAAACCATTGCGGCCGTTGTTCTTGACGCGGTACATGGCGAAGTCGGCGTTCTTGAAGAGGCTGTCGACGTCCTCGCAGATGGGGAAGACGCTGATGCCGATGCTGGCGGTGACGATGATCTCGTGCTTGCCGACGCGAATGGGCTGGGCGACGGCGGTGAGGAGCTTCTGGCAGATATCCTCGGCGTCTTTGTCGGCGCGAAGGTCGGGGAGAAGGATGACGAATTCGTCTCCGCCCATGCGGCCGACGGTGTCGGATTTGCGGACGCAGGCTTTGAGCCGCTTGGAGATTTCACAGAGGACGGTATCGCCGGCCTGGTGTCCGAGTGAGTCGTTGACACGCTTGAAGTTGTCGAGGTCGATCATCAGAACGGCGAGCTTGTCCTGCGACCGGGTTGCGCGCTCGATGCAGACTTCGAGGCGGTCGCGCAGGAGTGTGCGTGTGGGCAGGCCGGTGAGATGATCGTGATGTGCGACGTGGTAGATGTACTCCTCGGCGCGCTTGCGCTCGGTGAGGTCGTAGGAGATTCCGACGAAGCCGGCGATGTGCTCGTCGCTGTCGCGGAGTGCTGTGACGACAAGCTGGACGGGGATGCGCGAACCATCCTTGCGGATATAGGTCCACTCTCTTTCGTCGATGATGCCTTTTTCGGGGCCCACACGAAAGACATGATGGTCAGGCTCGACCTCGGTGTCGAACTGGACGGAGAGGTCGAGCGCGCGCTGGCGGAGCTCCTCTTCGTCGTGCAGTTCGGCGCTGTTGTGACCAAGGAGGTCGCTCTCCTGATAGCCGAGCATCTTCTCCGCGGCGGGATTGAGAGTGGTGATCTTGCCTGTTTTGTCGGTGACGATGATGCTGAAGGGGGAGCTGGCGATGATGGATTTATTGAAGCCGAGCGCTCGCGTGAGATCTTCCTTGTGCTGGTAGCGGGCGGTGACGTCGGTGATGGTGGT
The DNA here is from genome assembly GCA_963770055.1 of uncultured Acidobacteriaceae bacterium. Taxonomy (GTDB): domain Bacteria; phylum Acidobacteriota; class Terriglobia; order Terriglobales; family Acidobacteriaceae; genus Edaphobacter. The sequence continues at coordinate 435,786 of CAVYOC010000005.1, read as the reverse complement.
GGCAATTCCGTTCGAGAGCTGCACGACTTGAATCTGATGGCGGGCGGGCTGATCTCCGGATTTGAAGGTGGAGCTGGTGATCTCGATCAGCGCGGGCTCACCGGTGAGGGCGACGCGTTTGTGGCGCTCGAAGAGGTCTTCGGAGCGAATGGTGGGGAAGACTTCGTAGAGATTTCTTCCGAGCACCTCGTCGCGATGCTTGCCGATCATGCGTTCGGCGTTGCCGTTGAGAAAGATGAACCTGAAGTCGCAGATCTCGCCGCCGGCGTCGTGGACGCTGTCGTAGAGGATGACGGAGTCGGCGCTGGATTCCGCGGCGGTGATAAGGCGCAGCTCGTTATCGCGGGAACGGGTGGTGTCGCGCACGATAAGAGCGAGGCGACGCACGGAGAGGGGAAGGCCGCCGACAAAGACTGTTGCCGCGAGGGAGCCTAAGGTTGCGCAGAGCCGTGCGATCCAGGGGTGCTGCGCAGAGAGGGAACTAATGGCGATTTCGCGGTTGACGAGATCGGCGATGAGGAAGACGAGAAAGGCTCCGACGACCCAGCGGATGAACTTGTCTTTGCGGCACTCGTAGACGAGAAGAACCAGGGAGATTCCCAAGGCAAACCAGGCGACCCAGATAATTTTTTCGAACGCGAGATTTGCGGTCAGTTTTGTTGTGAGGGCGAGGTGAGGGTAGTGCAGCGCGCCTAGACGCGACTGGAGAAAGAGAGCAACGCAGGCCACCAGAGCGATCAAGGTGGCTGAAGTTACTACAATTCCAGAGCCCGCGTGCCTGTACCTTTGAATCAATTCGGTCATGAATGCCTCAAACGGCTCAGCAAGGCGTTGCAGAAGCAACAGGTTATGAACCTGACGGAACCTCGCCAAGAACCACTGTAGAGTCGGGAATCGCGTGGGCCAATACAACCTACGTGGCAGCGAATTTGGCCTTGATGGAGTGATTTCTGCTTGTCTGTGAAGGGTTTTTAGGGTTGGTGGGGCGGGCGGCCAATAGAATAGGCAGGAATGCCGCGATCGACACTTTCAGTAGCCATCATTACTCACAACGAAGAGCGCAACCTGGCACGCACGCTGACCAGTGTCCGGTTTGCCGATGAGATTGTTGTGGTCGATTCGGGTTCGACGGACCGGACGGCGGAGATTGCGAAGTCGTTTGGGGCAAAGGTGTTTGTCGAGGAGTGGAAGGGATTTGCGCGGCAGAAGAACTCGGCGATTGATAAGTGCGTGGGGACGTGGGTGCTATCGCTCGATGCAGATGAGGAGTTGACGGAGGAGTTGGAGACGGAGATTCGCGCGATGCTGGAGGCGGATGGAGCGGTGACTCCGCCGGTGGATGGGTATCGGCTCCGTCTGCGGCATGTTTTTCTGGGCCGGTGGATGCGGTTCGGGGGGTACTATCCGGATTTAAAGCTTAGGTTGTTCCGGCGAGTGACTGAGGAAGGACCAGCCCACTTTACGGACAGGCCAGTGCATGAGTCGGTGCAGGTCGCCGGGCGAGTGGAGACGATGGAGAAGGATTTTCTTCATCACGGATATCCGGAGCTGGAGATTTATCTCGAGCATATGAACCGGTACAGCACGCTGGGGGCCAAAATTGCTGCGGGGAAGGGAAAGGTCAGCGGATCATGGATGGCGTTCTGCTGGAACGTGGCTCTTGTTCCGATGCTGACGTTTGTTTGGAATTATTTTTTTCGGCTGGGATTTCTGGATGGGCGGGAGGGGCTGCTGCTGCATCTGTATCACTCGGGGTATATCAGCTGGAAGTATGCGAAGGCGTGGCGGATTGGGCGGGACGGGGATTTTTAGGGATCCAGCGGAATGGTTTCGCCGCTGACCAAAAAAAGGACGACAGGGGTCCTTCACTCCGTTCAGGATGACGGCCCAGCGGCACCTTGCCATTTGAGCATGCGGATGATGCCCATAGAGGTTGGACGGGAGTGCGCGGAGACGTCGATGCGTGCGTGGATCTCGTTGCGGTTGTCGGAGTAGTACTTGTAGGCGCGGACCATCATCTCTTCATTGGTGAGGGTCGGTGTCCACCCTAGTTCGCGACGGATGCGAGTGGTGTCGAAGACGAAGCTTTCGGCGATCATGCGGTAGTGATAGGGGCCCAACGGGGAGAGGTTCAGCTTGTGGGCAAGCTGCATAGCAGCGATGGTGGGAGCCTTTGGGAGTGAGGCAACGCGGGAGCGGCTTCCTGCGGCCCGGATGATGGCTTCGTAGACGTTGCGGAGGGAGACGACGTTCTCCGAGCCGATGTGGAAGAGGTTGGAGCCCTGGTAGTTGAGCGCCTGGATGCAGGCGGTGGCGAGGTCCTGTGCGTAGATGAACTGGTAGCGGTTGCTGCCGTCGCCGACGACCCAGACTTTTTTGTGGTCGTCGATGAACTCGAAGAGGATGGCGAGGAGGCCCAGGCGGCCGCTGTCGATAATGGTGGGGCAGCGGATGGTAATGATGTCGAGATCGCTGGTGAATTCGGCGAGGACTTTTTCTCCCTCTAATTTGGAGCGGCCGTAGAGCTCGATGGGGTTGGGGGGCTCGTCTTCGGTGACGTCGTGGCCGAGGTTGCTGGCCCAGAGGCAGTTGCTGGAGAGGAAGATGAATTTTTTAACCGCGGATTGCTTTGCGGCTTCGGCGAGGTTGCGGGTGCCGTCGACGTTGGAGGTCCAGAGAAGATTGTCATCGATGGCGTCGTGGGCGAGTTGCGCGGCGCAGTGGTGGACGGCGGCGAATTTTTGTGTGGTGAAGATTTTCTGGAGAAGCGATTTGTCGCGGATGTCGCCCTGGATGCTGGTGAGGTCAGGGTGCGTGTCGGGATCGGCGACGAGATCGATGTTAGTGCAGGCGTAGCCTTCGGAGAGAAGCCTGCGTTTGAGGACTCCACCGAAGAAACCGGAGCCGCCTGTGATGAGTACGTGCGTCATTGGGTTAATGATACGGTTTTTCTTCGCTTCTCCGCTGATTGGAAGAGGTAGACGGCGAGGATGGTCATGAGGGGTTCGAGGGGATGGCGGAAGCGTGCCTGCACGGTGATGAAGTAATACGTCAGGGGCACGAGCAGGAAGGCCCATGCGAAGAGGACTGCTCCGGGAATGCGCTGCCTGAGTGCGAGCGCGAGGCCGAGAAGGCTGGCGAGGCTGACGAAGAAGTAGTTGGCTTCGCGGGCTGCTTCGATGAGGATGCCTTTTTCGGGAGGCTTGGGAAGACTGACCCAGAAGAAGTAGAAACGATTGAGGCTGTAGTCGACGAAACGGCGTTTGTGGGTGCTGATCTCCCGTTTGGCAAGCTCGCCCTCGCTGCGGACGTAGGCAGCCTCGCCCATCTGGCGGTATTGCTGGAAGACGGGGCAGGGTTCGCATACGGGGATGGTCGCTCCCCAGGGAAAGCCCTGATGTTCCGCGAGGATGGACTGGTGGAGCTCGGCGCCGAGGTTACCGCGCATTGGGATAAAGGCATGGAAGACGTTGTAGTTGCGGATTGTCCACGGGGCAATGCACGCGAGAGCGAGTCCGCAGGCTATGGCGCAGCGGAGGAGCATCGGCAGCAGCGGGGCTTTGGCTTTGTATGCGCCGGCGAGCATCCACAGACCGCAGGCTGGAAGGAACAGGAGGAGAGTGGAGTTGAAGAGGACGACGATTCCGGAGAGGAGGCCGAAGGCGACCCATCTGCCGAGGGTTTGATCTTGCGGGGAATCCGGTGCGGGTGAGTCTTCTCCTATTCCGCGTGTGCGCAGGGCGATGACGATGATCTTTGAAAAGAGATATGCGGTGATGCACATGTCCCACAGCCAACGCACCGCGAACTGCATGGCGGCGGGGTAAAGAGCCCAGAGCCATCCTGACCAGAGGGCGATCTTTCTGGCGCGCCCGGTGCGATGGAAGCAGCGTGTGGCGATCTCGTAGATAACCGAGGAGGTTGCGGCGGAAAAGATGCTGCTGATGACAAGGAGAACCCAGGCGGAGGCTGAGGTATAGACGCCGAAGAGCTTGAAGACGCCGGCCATCAGCAATGGATAGAGCGGTGGCGACCACGCTGTAGGGCCGGAGTGGCTGGTGAAGGGATCTGCATAGCCGAAACCGGTGGCGAGTGCACGAGCGATGCGACCCATCTCCCAACCGAATTGAAGGTGGTCTTCTTCAGGACGGATGCGATAGGTGTGGACGATGGTGATGTAAAGGACTCGGATGATGAACCCGGCCCAGAACATGGAGGATGGCGCGCGGAAGAGGGATCGTCTCTTTTCCGGTTGCGGGTCTTTTGTGGGGTGGTCCTGCATTAGCTGCGTCCCGCTCGGGGTTGCGCGATGACGAGACCGCGCGGGGTGGGCAGGAAGACGACCGAGAGCAAGCCTTTGGATTCCATGGCGCGGGCGGCGTCGCGGACGACTTTGTGATGAGAGCTGGCGTCGTGGATGAGGATAATGCCGTTGGGGTTGATCTGCGGGAGGAAGCGGCGAACTTCCTGCTCGCGGATGTCCGGGTCGGAGTCGGAGAAGAAGAGGTCGATGGTGCCTTCGACTGCCATCTCGAGGCTGGATTGATTGCGGAGTTCAACCCACGGCTTGAGCGGCGATGCTTCGAGGCGCTCTTTGGCGCGGGTGTAGACGACGGGGTCGAACTCGCAGCTGATGACTTTGCCGAAGCCATTACGCTCGAGGCCGCGGGCGATCCATTCGGTGGAGATGCCGAGGAAGGAGCCGGTTTCGACGACGAGTCGCGGCTTGATGGTGGTGACGAGGGTGGCGATGAACTCGAGCACCTCGATCTCGGCGGTCATGGAGTCGATCATGGCCCAGTGCTGCGGCTCGGGGCATTCGGGTGTGGGGCGATGCATCTCCGGCTGGAGCTGACCGGCGGCGCGGTCGTGCTGCAGCATGATCTTGTGTTCCTGCTTCAGTTTTTTACGAAATAGGCCCATGAGTGCTCCCGACTCTCCATTATGCGGGATTGGGGGGAGAAAATCTGTCTGGACAGGTGTCGATAAATAGGGTCAGCTATCAAAGCGATAAGAGACGTAACTTTTACGCGCGGGAGATTGCGGTTCATGACTAAAACCTATGCGGGGCAACTGATATCCGAGGCGATGGCGATGTTCATTATCATTGCGTTCGGCGACTCTGTCGCGGCGATGTATACGCTTTACAGCCCCAGTCCGTATCAGCAGGCTTACTGGGGCGTCTGTATTGCATGGGGATTAGCTGTGACTCTGGCGATCTATACGACTGGGTCCGTGAGCGGATGTCATGGGAATCCTGCGGTGACGCTGGCACTTGCGGTGTATCGCGGATTCTCGTGGAAGAAGGTTGTTCCTTATTGCACCGCGCAGTTTGTAGGTGGATTTCTTGGGGCGGGAGTGGTGTATCTGCTGTTTTCGCCGGTTATCGATTACTTCAATGTGGCGCACAATCTTTCGCGAGCCTCGGGTGGGGCGGCTGGTGTTTTCTTTACTCATCCGGGGCTTGCGATTACACCGATGCATGCGTTTGGGGATGAGATTATTCTGACGGCGTTTCTGATTCTGGGGATTTTTGCGATTACGGAGCAGTACAACGAGATGGCTCCGGGGGCGAATGGCGGGGCCGTGATGATCGGGTTGCTGGTTGCGCTGATCGGAGCATCGATGGGATATCTCGAGGCCTGGGCGCTGAATCCGGCGCGCGACTTTGGACCGAGGCTGTTTTGCTTTTTGATGGGTTGGGGAGCGTCTGCTTTTCCTTCGCCGCAAAACTACTGGTGGATACCGGTTGTCGCTCCGCTGATTGGTGCGATCGTCGGGGGTGGAGCTTACCAGGGGCTGATTCGTCCATTTCTTCCTGCACGCGAGCGAGCGTTTCTCGATAACGCAAAGGCATAGGGCAGCGATGCCGGTGCTGCAGTGATTTTAGTAGGGTGTTTCAAGGAGATGAGATGAAGTATGTCCTTTCGCTTGACCAGGGAACGACGAGCTCGCGGGCGATTCTTTTCGATCATGACAGCGGCGTTGCGGGAACCGCGGCGCATGAGTTTCAGCAGATTTACCCGAGGAGTGGATGGGTGGAGCATGATCCATTCGAGATCCTGACCTCGCAGCTCAGCTCTGCGGTTGAAGTGATGGGGAAGCTGGGAGCGCGGCCGCGGGATGTAGTTGCACTTGGGATTACGAATCAGCGCGAGACCACGATTGTGTGGGATAGAGAGACGGGCAAACCTGTTTACAACGCCATCGTCTGGCAGGACGGCCGGACGGGGGGGATGATGAAAAGGCTGTCCGATGACGGTGTTGAGGAGACGGTGCGGCAGAAGACGGGACTTCTGTTGAGTCCATATTTTTCCGCGAGTAAGATTGCGTGGATTCTCGACAATGTTGAAGGGGCGCGCGGGCGGGCAGAGGCAGGGAAGCTTGCATTTGGGACGGTGGATAGCTGGCTGGTGTGGAATCTGACGAGTGGACGGCGACATATCACCGATCGCACGAATGCATCGCGCACGTTGCTCTACAACATCGTGGAAGACAGGTGGGATGACGATCTGCTGAAGTTGTTCCATGTGCCGAAGAGCATGTTGCCGGAGGTGGTCTGGTCGAGTGAGCGGGTGGGGCAGGTGACGACGACGCTCGGGCTTGGCGAAGTTGAGATTACCGGCATCGCTGGGGATCAGCAATCGGCACTGTTCGGGCAGTTGTGCGTGTCGCCCGGTGATGCAAAAAATACTTACGGGACGGGTTGCTTTCTGTTGCAGAACATCGGTGAGCGGTTCGCGCTTTCGAGCGAGAGGCTCGTGACGACACTGGGTTGCAGCGTGGAGAGAAAACCCGCGTATGCGCTGGAGGGAAGTATTTTTGTGGGTGGCGCGGTGGTGCAGTGGCTTCGCGACAATATGAAATTTTTTCGGCAGTCGTCGGAGGTTGAGGCCATTGCAAACTCGGTTGCGGATTCGGGCGGCGTTGTGTTTGTGCCCGCTTTTACAGGCCTCGGAGCGCCTTACTGGGATGCGCAGGCACGCGGGCTGATTATCGGGCTGGAGCGAGGGACGCAGATCGGACACATTGCGAGGGCTGCGATTGAGAGCATTGCGTTTCAGGTGGCGGATGTTCTGCGGGCGATGGATGCGAGTTCGAAGAGTCCGCTGACGGCGCTTCGTGTGGATGGAGGCGCCGCGGCGAACGATGCGCTGATGCAGTTTCAGGCAGACCTGCTGGGTGTGCCAGTGCATCGGCCAGCGGTTCTTGAGACGACGGCGCTGGGTGCGGCGTATCTTGCGGGACTTTCCACCGGCTTTTGGAATGGCGTCGATGAATTGAAGCAGCATCGTGCGGCCGGCACTGTCTTTCATCCGAAGGCGGACAGAGCGAAGATGGAAAGACTTCAGGCTAACTGGAGAGAGGCAGTGACGCGCTGCCGCAACTGGGCAGGGGAGAGCCGATGAATCGCGAGGAGATGGTGGCTCGCGTGCGCAATCGCACGGAGCCGTGGGACATTGTGGTTATCGGCGGCGGCGCTACGGGGGCCGGGGTCGCGGTGGATGCGGCGACGCGCGGCTATGATGTTCTGCTGCTGGAACGCGAGGACTTCGGCAAGGGGACGTCGAGCCGAGCAACGAAGCTGGTGCATGGCGGGGTGCGCTATCTGGAGCAGGGCAATCTCTCGCTCGTGATGGAGGCGCTGAAGGAGCGCGGGATTCTTCTGCAGAATGCGCCGCATATCGTGCGCGATCTGCGCGTTTGTCGTGCCGAATTACTCGTGGTGGGAGGCTCCGTTTTATGGCATCGGCATGAAGGTCTACGACATGCTTGCGGGCAAGTACAGTTTCGGTTCGTCGAAGACGCTCTCGCTTGAGGAGACGCTGGAGCTTCTGCCGACGATTCGCCAGGATGGGTTGCGCGGCGGCGTGATGTACCACGACGGGCAGTTCGACGACACTCGTCTGCTGATTCATCTGATGATGACGGCGGCGGAACATGGTGCGACGCTGCTGAACTACGCCGGCGTGGTTGAACTGACGAAGGATGAGGATGGGTTCGTCCGGGGTGTGATTGCCGTGGATGGCGAAAGCGGTGAGCGTCATACGATTGCTGCGCGCGCCGTGGTGAATGCGACGGGCATCTTTACCGATGCGACGCGCCGTCTTGCGGAACCCAACGCGGAGCCGATGATGGTGCCGAGCCAGGGGATTCATCTGGTGTTTGAGCGGTCTTTTCTTACTGGCGACACTGCACTTCTGGTGCCACATACAGATGATGGGCGCGTCTTGTTTGCCGTTCCGTGGCACAACCGGACGCTGGTAGGCACGACCGATACGCCTATCGATACGATCGACTACGAACCGCTGCCGTTTGAGGAAGAGATTGAGTTCGTTCTTGAAACGGCGGGCCGCTATTTGAGCCACAGACCGACGCGCGACGATATCCTTAGCGTGTTTGTGGGGATTCGTCCGTTGGCGAAGGCGGTTGGCGCTGGTGAGGGCAAGACTTCGGCGATTTCGCGCGACTACACGATCCACATTGACCATGCGGGGCTGGTGACGATTGCCGGTGGGAAGTGGACGACTTATCGGCACATGGCCGAGGATTGCGTGGAACATGCGATCACGCTTGGCGGTCTCGAGGAGAAGACGTGTGTGACCGCGATGACGCATATCCACGGCTTCCACGAGCATCCTGAAGAACTGGGTAGTCTGGCGGTGTACGGTACGGATGCTGCGGCGATTCTTGCGCTGGCAAAAGAGAGACCAGAGTTGGCGAGGCCGCTCCATGCCGATCTGCCGTATCTTGCCGCGGAGGTAGTCTGGGCGGCGCGGCATGAGATGGCACGTACGGTTGACGATGCGCTTTCGCGACGCACGCGGTCGCTTCTATTGAATGCGCGTGCTGCGGTTGAAGCTGCGCCGGTTGTTGCTTCTTTACTTGCGGCGGAGCTCGACAAGGATGAGACGTGGGAAGAGGCGCAGGTTGCGGCGTTTCGTGCGATGGCCGCTCAATACATTCCACAGGGTAGAAGATATCCGGGCAATCCGCAGCATTAGCGTTCCTGAATCGACGGCTAACCGATCGCGCTAGAGCTTCGTGCCTTTGCCTTCGACGAGGGTGACGATCTGGTCGACTTTGGGGATGGAAAATTTCTCCTTGGCGCCGCTTGGCCAGTGCACTTCGACTGTATCGATCGTGGTGGCATCGCCGAGTCCAAAGTGGAGGCGTGGATCGTGGGTGGAGGCGTAGCTTCCGCCGGAGACGACGTCGCCGCGCTGGCGCTTGTCCGCCTGCAGTGAGGTAGACGGTTGCGCCGACTGCATCGCGCGGGCTCTTTGGGCCGCCGACCAGTTTGAGTTCCACCCAATGGTGGGTGTCGGGTGAGACGTTGCGCAGCAGGGCGGGATGGCCGTCGATGACGTTGATGACGACATCGAGTTTGCCGTCGTTGAAGAGGTCTCCGACGGCGAGGCCTCTGCCGACGTAGACATTTGCGAGGCCGGTGCCTTCGACGGCTGGCATCAGGTCGAATTTTTTGCCGTCGACGTTTCGAAAGAGCAGAGGACGCTGGGCCCAGGTGGTGCCCCAGCTTGTGCGGTCGACGCTGGGGTAGACGTGGCCGTTTGCGATGACGATGTCCTTCCAGCCGTCGTTGTCGAAGTCGAGGAAGGCGTCGCCCCAGCCGAGAAAGGGGATGGTCGGTTCGGCGATTCCCATCTGGTAGCTGACGTCGGTGAAGTTTGCGTTGCCGTCGTTGCGGTAGAGCGGGTTGTAGTCGTCGGAGAAGGTGGTGTTGTAGAAGTCGACGAGACCGTTGTTCCGGTAGTCGCCGAAGGCGATGCCCATGGAGGCAGTCTCGCGGCCGTTTTCGTTGAGGGCGTAACCGGAGGCGTAGCTTGCGTCCTCGAAGGTGCCGTCGCCTTTGTTGAGATAGAGATAGTTCGGCGTCGAGTCGTCGGCGACGAGGAGATCGGGCTTGCCGTCGTCGTTGACATCGATGAAGAGCGAGGAGAGGCCATAGTAGGCGTTCTTGTCGGCTGACGCCGGCCTTTTCGCTGACGTCGGTGAAGGTGCCGTCGCCGTTGTTGTGGAAGAGGTGATCGGGTTCGCCCTTGAGGCCGCGCGGGCCGCACATGACCTCTTCGCCGCGGAACTGGCATAAGCGTGGTATCGCCTGGCTGCTGCGAGGCGGGTTGGTTCGCCATGTCGTAGTGAACGTAGCCGGGGACGAAGAGATCGAGGCGGCCGTCGCCGTCGTAGTCTCCCCAGGTTGCGCCGGTGGACCAGTTGCCGAGCGTCACGCCTGCTTTTTCGGCGACGTCGGTGAAGGTGCCGTCGTGGTTGTTGTGATAGAGGCGGTTCTTGCCGAAGTTGCTGACGTAGATGTCGGGCCAGCCGTCGTTGTCATAGTCGGCGATGGCGACGCCGACACCCCAGCGCTCGTTGGTAACGCCGGCTTTTTCGGCGACGTCGGTGAAGGTGCCGTCGTGATTGTTGTGAAAGAGCGCAGCTTTGGGTGCGGGGGCTTTTCCGGCCAGGGCGTCGGAGGTGGAGCCGTTGACGAGATAGATGTCGAGCCAGCCATCGTTGTCGTAGTCGATGAGGCCGACGCCGGAGCCGTTGGACTCGATGATGTAAGCTTCTTCGCGGGAGTGCCCATGGTGTGCTTCCAGGTGGTCAGGCCGGCCTTCTGGGCGATGTCCTGAAAGATGATGGGGCCGGTCTTGACGAAGCCGCCGGCGGTGATTGGCCTGTGTTCCTTGTCGAGAACCGCTGCGTGCGGTGCGCCGGTGTTGACGCCGCCCATCTGGGATTGCGCGCTGCCGGGCTGGGGCTGCGGGGTCTGGGCTGTTGAGTTGATGGCGCAAGGGAATAGCAGGACGCCAAGGCATACGACTGCAGGCAAATGATGCACGGATGGGGGTAGAAGCTTATGACGGCGAAGAGACATTCCCTGGTCCTTACTGATGTGTCAGTGCTTAAGTTATATGAAGCGGTGGCGCTTCTGTAGTTTTCGAAGACGTTCGCGGCCAAAGGGATTTTGGCGTGCAAGCGAAGGGAGTCGTCATCAGGTTGCCAAAGGTGGCGGTCGATAGCCGAAGTCGCGGTCCAGCGCACCGGCGATGCCGAGGACGATTTCGTCCTGGTAGGGGCGACCTGCGATCTGGATTCCAATGGGGAGGTTTTCGCGCGAGCGGCCTACGGGAACGGCGGCGGCTGGGGCACCCAGCAGATTGAACCACTGGGTGTATCGCATGGCGTCCAGGTAGGCTACTGTCTGGCCATCGATGTTCCACGCTCGTTCACCGTGACGAAACGCAGGAACGGAGCAGACGGGCATCAGCAGAATCGGGAACTGACGCATTTCTGTGAGCAGTCTGGCTCTGATTGTGTCGCACTCCTGCCAGGCGGTGAGCAGTTCTTCGCCCGACAGAGGTTTTTCGGTATGAGCGATACGAAGAAAATCTTCGAGGGTGGGGCTTAGTTCGGACTCTCGTCCTTTGGTGACGCGGTCGACTAGCATACCTCCTGCGCGTACGAAGAGCTTCCACCAGAGCTGGCGAGCATCCTCAAGCGTTTGCGGGCGAAATGGTTCGACGCGGAAGCCTTGCCGACGGAGCGACTGGACCGCGCTGGTGACTGCTTCGCGCGTCTCGGGGGTAACCGGGGTGATGCCGTCGTCTTCGAAGAACCCAATCGGAATTTGTTTCAGCTCCTCCATGAAATGTTGTTGATGAAGGACTGGCGCACCTGCGGGGTCGGCGTCGTCGCAGCCTGAGAGTGCATGAAAGAAGAGGGATACGTCTTCGATGGTGCGTGCCATTGGCCCGATGGCTCCCAAGAGCGAAAATGGTCCAAGGCATGGAGGCAGGTGGCCTTCTCCCGGGATTCGGCCGGGTGTTGGCTTGAGCGCGCAGATGCCTGTGAAGTGCGCCGGCTCGCGTACCGATCCTCCGCCGTCACTGCCGATGCCACCTGCGGAGAGGCCGGCGGCGATTGCAGCGGATTCGCCACCACTCGATCCACCGGCGGAGCGTTCGAGATCCCAGGGGTTCGATGTTTTTCCGTAGAGCCGGTTGTCGGTCTCGTACGCCATGAGGAATTCGGGACAGTTGGTCGTTCCGAGAACGATTGCGCCGGCCTGCCTCATTCTGGAAACCACAATTGCATCGGTTGCGGGAATGTTGCCCTGATTCAATAGACTGCCGGTCTCGCAGCGATGTCCTGCGACGGCGATCGAGGCTTTTACTGACATCGGAAGACCGTGGAGTATGCCACGGCGGACTTGCGGAGTGACAGGAGTCAGCAAGGGTTGCGGCCTGCCTGCGCACGCGGTCCGGATCGAAGTCGACGAACGCGTTGAGTTGCGGGTTCAGTCTTTCGATCTGTCGGATGTGTTCTTCGGCCAGTTCAAGCGGAGAGATCTTCCGAGAGCTAAGCATTGCGAGCATTTCGGTTGCGGAACGCAGAACTACACTGCTCATTTGAGAGAGCTCGTTGGCGTTGCGGAAGGCTCTGAGGGTACCGGCAGATAGCGGAAGTTGTAGCTGTGAGGAGCGCCTGACTCAAAGCGATCATTCCATTCGAGCTCGTAGGTGAGATGTTTGGCGTCGTCAGGATAGTGCTGGCCGGTTTGATAGGGATAACTGCTCATCGCATGAAAGGGCATTGCGTCCACGGTGAAGGGAGAGGCTTCGTAGAAGTCCATGTCTTTGACAAACCCGTTCGCGTAGAAGAAGTAGTCACGAACCCAGCCTGATGGCAGCGCGGGTTGGGCTGCCGGTCTGAATTCGAGGTCGATGTCCTCACCGGTTCCGAAGATGACGTACTCATCGTCGACGTGCTGCAGAAGCGGCGTTACATCTCCATAGCGCGTGTAGGCCCCTCGCTGCGCGACAAACGGACCGGTGCGGCTCATCGCTGGTAGTTGTAGTTCAGGTCGCCGGATGTGGCACCGTCGGTCTGTTTGGGATATCCACGGAAGGCGAGTGAGGCTTTCAAGAGAGGCAACTCGGTCTGAAGAAGCTGAGCGTTTTTCGATGTGTGGGATTGTCCGCTCGTTGTCGACGAGAATCTGGTCCCAGTAGATCTGCAGATTAGTGACGAGGCGAATCTGACGGGTGCCAGGAGGAAGTTTTCCAGTCAGATCGACGACGATTGTGCGTGGCAATCCTGCTGGGAAACCCATGTCATCGATGATGCGATGCCAGGAGCCGTCGGGTAACCGGGCTTCGACATAGGGGGCTACGGGTTCGATTCCGGCCTGCCACGCTGCGTACATCGAGTTTGCGGAGAAGTATTCGACGAACCCGTGAAGCAGCAGAACCAAGGATTTTTCCGGGGACCACGCGCCGAGATCGAGGGTGAGCTTGTGCATGTTGGCGAATCCGGCGAACGGCAGATTGGTGAAGTCCTTGACGTAGTTGTGATCGACCGTACGTAAGAGAGGAAGCACGTCGTTTCCATGGTCGTCCAAGGCCGCGGAAGGCGGGTGCGCACCCTGGCTCACAATCGTTTTCGTCTCTGCGAACGGCTCCTCGCTCAGGAATCTCTCGTTCGGAAAGACCTGAGTATCTTTCGGGTGGTCGACCGCGACGAGACGCACCTGATCGACGAAATTTACTTCCTCCATCGGCTCCCCAAAGCGCAGACTCAGGCGTCCGTTTTGCGCCTTCAGTTGGGTCCCGTCGATTTTGATCCACTCATCCGGGTCCGGGATGTTGCGCTGCGTGGGAGCTGTCCAATGTCCGACGACTCCGGCGCCGATGACATCGGAGATGAAGCCGAACTTGTTTCCGTTCCAGGCGAAGAGGGTTGGACAAGAACTGCCACGGCGATCCAGTTCGGTGAGTGTCATCCTTTTGGATGCCGTCACATCAATCTCATCCTGCGGGACGCCGGTCGGCCACAGCAGGCGCACAATGTCGGCTTTGTCAGCTCCGCCAAGACCGGCGATGATGTCCTGCGGAGTCGTTACTTCCCATTTCTGCCAGAGGCCGTTGGCGAAGACTTCGACCTTGGTTCCAAGGGCGCTTTTGTTATCGGCAAGGCCGGTGAGGGAGATTCTCAAGGAGTGGTTTCGCTCCGCTCCGTGATTAATCAGCGTGGCGGCTGAACCATCAGCCTGTGTGACGATGAGATCGGGAGCGCCGTCTCCGTTGAGGTCGGCGGCTAACAGAGAACGCGGGGACTGCAACTTCGCTTCATTCAACTTCAACTGCGCCGTCACGTCGGCGAATCCTTCGGGGCCGAGATTGCGCAAGCACCTTCAACTGCAGGTCCGCCGGAGTCGTCGACGACCATTGCGAGATCGAGCCACCCGTCATTGTCGATATCAATAGCGGCGAGACTCAGCCCCTTTGTTGCGTCCTTCAAGGAAGAGGCACACGTTCAAAATGCTTGCCGTCCATGTTTTTCCAGAGCGTCACGCCCGGTGCACCGGCATGGGTGAACGCGACATCCATCCACCCGTCCTTGTTGAAGTCAAACACAACCACTCCGGTGGTGGGCGGAAGTCGCTGTTTCCGAAAACAACGGCGTGCGTTTGAATGCGCCATCACGTGGATTGGCAAAGAACGTTGGTGCGGCGCCTGACCCGGTGACGACGAGGTCCACGGCGCGATCGTTATTCAGGTCGGAGAGTACGGCGGCTGTGGTGCTGCCGGTGCCACGCCATGCCCTCCTGCTCGGTCCAGTCGGTGAAGGTGCTGTCGCCATTGTTGCGCCAGAGGACGTTGGGTCTCGGCGCCGTTGATTCCTTCGCCGGTGACGAACAGATCCAGATCGCCGTCGTGATCGTAGTCGACGAAGATCATGTCGGAAGGATGATTGACTGGATTGATGCCGGACTCCTTCGTAACATCGGCGAATTGGCCGTCGCCCAGATTGCGGAATAAGAGAACGCGATCGCTCATCGCGAGTGCGAGATCCGGCAATCCGTCGTTGTCGAAGTCGCCCACTGCGCAAGCGACGCCGTCTCCGTGGGCTACGAGGCCGTCCCTGTCGTGGTGTACGCAAATCGAAGCCGTCCGCTCCGTTGCTCCGATATGAGCGGACGGCCGACTGACCGTGACCCATGACGATCAAGACTGGCGTGTCCCTTGCCGTCGAGGTCGATCAGGCACGCGCCTCCGGCACGGGCTGGTGTTTCCGGCGCTTCTGCGTGACGGCGTTCGCGTGCCATGCTCTGGTGAAAACGTAACGGGAATCATCGGCCCTACTTTGGGGGCGTTCGGGGGCGTCCTCCGCGCTGCCAGGGCTCCTTCTTCGCCATAGTTATGCGAGAAAGGAGAAGCAAGCTTCG
This sequence comes from uncultured Acidobacteriaceae bacterium, assembly GCA_963770055.1. Lineage (GTDB taxonomy): Bacteria > Acidobacteriota > Terriglobia > Terriglobales > Acidobacteriaceae > Edaphobacter. Next base: position 420,533 of record CAVYOC010000005.1, on the reverse strand, counting down.
CAGTTGTCAGCTGCCGAAAGCGCTTCAAAGTAGGCGCGTGCCTCTTCTGTTTTTCCTTCGCGCTGCAAGGCGCGTGCGAGACCGAAGAGGGCAGAGGCATGGAACGGCGCCAGTTGCAGGGCGGCGCGAAACTCCGCCTCGGCGGCCGGGTGATTCTGCTGATCGATGAGGAAGGAGCCGAGGAAGTAATGACTGTCCGCGTTCGACGGATCGAGTCTGAGAACCTTGCGGAAGGCCGTCATGCTTTCCTGTGGCTTGTTCTCGCTGCGATAGAGCAGACCGCTGACGTACCAGACGCGAGGATTCTGCGGAGCCTGTGCGGCAACGTGTTGCAGAGCCGCCGCCGCTTCGGGCAACCGCTGAAGATAGAGGAGTGCGATAGCTTTGTTCAACTCGGCAGCCGCAAGCGATGGATCGAGTTTGTAGGCCTCATCGAATCTGTCGGCGGCCTTCTCCAGCAGTTGCTGGCTCATGAGAGCGACGCCAATGTTGTTGATGCGGACTGCCTCGTGTTTGAGCGGGAGTTGCGGCCACCGCCGTTCCGCATAACGCAAGACAGAACAGGGAAAGAAGAAGCAGAGGGCGCAGAACCCTTTTAATGCCGTGCACCTGACCCGGTAACCTACCTCTGCAGCACATTCCAAGTCCTTTCCAGTTGTACGTAATTCGAGAAGTGCCTCACGCAAGGTCGCGCACACATCGATGACCTCATCGTCCGTGATTCGATTGAAGAATGGTAAGGCTATCGTACGCTCGCCCTGTGCTTCCGTGACAGGGAGTGCCTGGGAGAAGCGCCAGTCGGAATAACTGGGTTGAAGATGCACTGGTGCGAAGTAGCGCGCGCAACCAATCCCTGCCGTTGTGAGTCTCTCAATCATCCTGTCTCTATCGCTGGCGGTGTATGTGTCGTCCAGGCGAACTACATAGACAAACCAGCTCATCAGCCCGTCGGCCATTGTCATAGCAGGCAGTATGAGTCCGGTGATTCCCGAGAGCTGCTCGTGATACAGCGAGCGACGCGGCTCGCGCAACTGCAGGATTTCGTCGATGCGTTTCAATTGAGTGAGGCCAAGCGCGCAGTTGATCTCAGAGAGCCGATAGTTGTAATCCGAGCTCGGAGTGCTGAAGCCAGTCCTCGATCTCGATAGCGGCCCTGATTGCGTAAGGCACGGATTCGCTCTGCCAGCTTTGCATTTCTTGTGAGGACCATGCCGCCTTCGCCGGTCGTGATCTGCTTGTTGGGGTAGAAACCGAAGACGGCGGCATCGCCAAGGAACCGACGCGGCGACCTTTGTACTCCGCGCCAATCGCCTCGCAGGCGTCTTCGACGACGGCTAAATCATGGCGGTGAGCTATTTCGAGAAGCCGCGGTCATCTCGGCAGGACTGCCGAAGGTGTGGACGGCCATGATGGCGCGGGTCCTGGGTGTGATCGCCGCTTCGACAGCGGCGGGAGAGAGATTCAGCGATTCGCGTTCGATGTCGACGAAGACAGGACGCGCGTGTTCGTAGCGAATTGCGTTGGCGGCCGCGATGAAGGTGAACGACGGCACGATGACCTCGTCTCCTGCGCCGATGTCCAGTGCGCGGATGCAAAGGTGCAAGCCCGCAGTGCCGGAGCTGACTGCCAATGGCGTGGTCCACCCCGATGTAACTCGCGAAAGCCGCTTCGAATGCGTCAAGTTGCGGACCGAGGCTGAGGCGCGAGGTACGCATCACGGCAGTGACTGCTTCGATCTCCGCCTCGGTGATGTCGGGGGAGGACAGCGGAATCTTCATGAAGGTTGTCTTCCCTCTTCATGGTAGAAGGCGCGCTTCCTCAGCAGGTTTTTGAGCGGCACCGTTGTCAGCACTTCGGTGATTCGCCGGGAGGCGTTGCCGTCGCCGTAAGGGTTTTCCATTCCCGCGAGCGATCTGCGAAACGCGGGGGTCAGGGCTGTGGAGACCTGCTCGCAGAATTGAATCGATGGCGGGTTCGGCATCGAGCACATTTGCGGCGCGCTCGCGACCGTATTGCCGCAGACCAACGTTGACGACGGGCAGCGCGAACAGGATGCCGCCTCCATGATGCCGCTGCTGGAATTTCCGACCAGAAGATCCGCCTCACGGAGAAGGCTCCAATAGGTCACCGGATTCAGATTCACAAATATTCGCCCGTTGGCATGAGTGTTGAGGAAGTCGTGCGTGCGCTCGCATCAGTTTGTGTCTCCCGGCGTCAGCGTTGGGATAACAGAACAACATCTGGCCATCCATTTGTGCGAGTGCACCAAAGAGCGCATCGGCTTCCTCAGTCGTATTTTGAAGCAAGGTCACAGGATGGTAGGCGACGACGATCGCGGGACGGTTGAGGGTGATCTGAAGTTGCTGCTCAAGTTCCTGACGGCACAAGAGTCTGCTGTGGGTCAGATGATCGAGGGAGGGGGCTCCGGCGCGATGGACTCGCCAGGACTCTTCTCCCATGTCGATGACGCGTTGCCGGGCCGTGTGCGTGGAGGTGAAGTGAATATGCGCCATTTTGGTGATTGCGTTGCGAACGGCGTCGTCGATGGCTCCCTCGCTGATCTCGCCGCCTTCGATGTGTGCGACCGGGATGCGAAGCGTGAGAGCGACATTGACGGGCGCAAGCATCTCGTATCGATCCGCGATTACAAGTAGCAGGTCAGGACGCATCTGCGAGAGCACGTCGCTGAGGCCGAGCACTGCGAGTCCGAGCGTTTTGGCCATGCCGGTATCGGTGTCCGAGTTGAGCAGACATTCAATGCGCGCGGCTATGGGAAATCCATCCTGCTCGATCTCGCGAACGGTGCACCCGAATGCGGGTGAGAGATGCGCCGCTAACACGATGAGTTTCAGATCGACGTCGGGATGAGCTGCGAGACTCTTCAACGGCCAGTAAAGGTGGCTGTAGTCGGCGCGGGAGGAAGTTACGACTGCGATGATGCGCTTCATTGTGCCATTTCCGCGACGCAAGCCGCGCGCGACTGTTGAACGAGAGGGCCTAGACGATATTCCGGAACTAGTTGAAGAATTGCCTGCAGAAGATCTTCAAGATCGCGTCTGTCTACTGCCGAGGCGAGAGCGTTGATGCCGATTTCAAGCTGGCCTGGTAGCGGAACGGGCGTGATGACCTGCCGGCGCAGACCTCTGGCCTGCCCCGAGTACGACTCACGCCGGGAGATGAGCGATTCCTCCAGCTTGTCGCCCGGGCGAAGTCCTGTGAAGACGATTGAGATTGAATTGGCCTTTTCGGGCTCGGCCAACCCGTGTTTTGCAGCGATCTTCGCGCTACGGGCGATGAGGAAGTTCGCGAGATCGACGATGCGAATTGGATCGCCTGGTGTCGTAACTAACAGTCCCTCGGGACAATTGGGCGATAGGGAATCGAGGACCTCTTCCACAGCATCTTCGGTGGTGATAAAAAATCGTCGCGCCTGGGGATGGGAGACTGTAAGCGGTCCTCCCTGCGCTAATTGTCGCAGAAAAAGCGGCACGACACTGCCGGAGGATCCGAGGACATTCCCGAGCCTAACTACCTGCACTCGCATGGTTCCCCCCACGAGGCCGAACATGGCTAGCTCGGCGATGCGTTTCGAGGCCCCCATAAGACTCGCCGGATCCACGGCTTTGTCGGTGGAGATCATTACAATCTGGTCGCAGCCGAACCTTTGTGCAGTTTCCGCGAGTCGCACAGTGCCCAATGAGTTGACTTTGATGACTTCAAAGGGGTGGCTCTCCATCAACGGTACGTGCTTGAGTGCCGCTGCATGGAAGACAATGCCAGGTCGATGCTGCTCAAAAACCTCAATGAGGGCGGACGGATCACAGATGCTGGCGCAGACGGCTACGCGCTCGGCCGGAGTGCCGGCCAAAGCCTGATCGATCTCGTAGAGAGCGCTTTCCGATGAATCAAGCAGTACCAGTTTACGAATTCTGGATTTGGCGAGCCGGATTGCGAGGCGGGACCCGATCCATCCCCCTGCTCCCGTGACAAAAACGCACTTTTCGTCGAGCACATGGAGGTATTCCATGCTCTCGAGGTCGATCTGTCTCGGGGCTTCTCGACCGAAGAGCGATTCCAAGCCATTGCGATGCGGCGAATGTTGTCGGGTACCTGATTCTTCACCCGTCTGAGGGAACTGAGTCATCTATCAACCTTATAGGTCGAAATGATAGTTGGCTTTGCCTTTGTCCTCCAAGTTTCGTGGCGTGGAAGAACATATCCTCCTCCGGGGTGGAGCTTGTTCTCCGACCCAGGGTCCAGCAAATTTTGATAGTCGTGGTACGGTCATGGTAACGATTCAGTGTCTACTTAATCGATTTTGTTAGCGGCCATGAGCAAAACCTTGAATCACGAATCGTTCAACTTCCCTGTCGGTCCTCGCAACAAACGGCTGGAACGACTCCATATGGTTCCACTTAAGCGAAGGCTATCTTGTCTTCGCTATACTTTTGCAATGGCTTCATGCTTCATACCGGTGCCAATCATGCAGCCGCAGTTGACGCGCCGAAGGGCCAGGCATCTACGATCTCTGTTGATTGCAGTTTTCGTCTGTACGACTGCTGTGGCTCTTTGCGGAGCGCAAGGTACGCGGACGCCTGTCCATTCTCCTGACGAACTTAAGAAGTTGTATGACTCCGCGCAGCACGCCCAGTCTCTTGGCGATCTTCCGCAGGCGTCGCATCAGTATCAAAACTTTGTTGCTGGCACCCTGGAGCGGATTGCGGACGGGCAGGTCCATGTTGGAGACTATCCCGCTGCTGCGAAGCTTTTTGAGGAGGCCCTGGCTGTTTCGCCTACCGACGCAAGCGGCAGCATCGGTCTGGCGTATGCCGAGGCAGCCCTCATTGCACGGGATGTTCCTAAAGCGAAATCGCTTGCGCAAGCAGTGTTAGCCGCGAACCCAAAGAGCTCTGAAGCGCGGTTGATTCTGGGCAAGGCGCTGCTGCAAGCCGATGAGAACGATGAGGCTCGCAAACAGTTAGAGGCTGCGGTCGCGCTCGATTCGAACTACAGGAATGGCCTGGCGTTGGGGACCGCTTATCTCGCGGTATCCGATACGAAGAGTGCGACGCACCTGTTCGCTGAGATGAGTGCGAGTTTTGGCGACAAGGCTGTGATTTATCTAGATTTCGGCCGAGCCTACGCTGAGGCAGGCCTTCCCGAACAGGCGATTGCGGAGTTTAACAAAGCGATTGCCAGAGATCCTACGCTTCCGGGGGCGCATTACTGCCTGGGTGCGACTTACCTGTTGAGCGAGGGAGAGAAAGGATTTGCGAAAGCTACCAGGGAGTTTCATCTCGAGCTCGCAAGACACCCTGACGACTACTTCAGTCTCTCGCAACTGGGCTACATCGCTCTGACGGAGCATCGCACGCAGGAGGCAGAGGCAGCTTTGAAGCGTGCCGCCGCACTCGATCCGCGCAATCCGGACAACCCTTTGCTCCTGGGACAGGTTTATCTGCAACTCGAGCAGCCGGCGAAGGCGGAAGAGGCTCTGCGGAGGTCCATCGCGCTGACGACGGACCTCTCGCGAAATCATTACCAGGTGCAACGAGCGCATTACCTCCTGGGACGTCTGCTTATGCAATCGGGGCGCACGGAAGAAGGCAAACAGGAGATGCAGGCGTCTCAGGATCTCTTGAACCAGAATATGGTGCGCGACCAGGCAAGGTTGGAGGGTGCTGCTCCGCCTCAGCTTCAGTCGGCGCCGCCTGCAGTGATCGATCTTAAAACGAAAGAGCTGGTGGCGGAGTTCTCTACACGTGCAGCGCCCGCTCTTGCGGACAGCTACAACAACCTGGGAGCGATTGCTGCTGGAAACAGCGAGTTCGCGATCGCCACGCACTACTTTGAAAGGGCGGCGAATTGGAATCCTTCTCTTGAAGGGCTCGACTACAACTGGGGACGAGCGGCGTTTGCGGCCGATTTTTATGCTGAAGCAGCGCCGCCGTTGAGCCGCTACCTTGCCGCGAATCCTGAGGAGAAAGGAGCTCGCCGGGCGCTCGGGATCAGTCTCTTTATGATCAAGGACTACGCTCGAACGGTGGAGACGTTGCGTCCTATTGAAGAAGATCTGGTTTCCAATCCGCAGCTGGATTATATGTACGCGCAGTCGCTCGTTCTCACAGGTGCTTATAACGAAGGCGTGGCCAGGTTGCAGCGGGTGAGCAAGACCAACCCTTCTATCGCAGAGGTTCATCGGGCGCTCGGCGAAGCTTATGCCTCTCACGGCGAGTACCAGCAGGCTCGCGTGGAGTTGACAACTGCTCTGCATTTGAATGCGGCGGATGCGGAGGCATCGAGTCAACTGGCGCTGGTTCTAGCTCATCTGGAAAAGAAACCGTCCCCGCAACTCTGATCGCATGCGCCTACTGAGAGATTTTGTCGTGACCACCGCGCTGGCTGCCCTGACGCTGCCGGGCAACGGCCAGGCTGGAACGAGCCCCGCTCTGCGCTTTCGTGACGTCGGCGTCGAGGCTGGGGTTACGACGGTGCCGCATTCTGCACCGGTGAAGCAATATCTTGTCGAGATGATGGGCGGCGGCGTTGCTTTATTTGACTGCGACAATGACGGCAAGCTCGACATCGTCACCGTCACAGACTCTACTGTGGACACTTACCTTCACGGGGGTGAGTTGATGGTCACGCTCTACCATCAGGACACGGCGCCGAATGGACCTCTTCACTTTACGGATGTCACCGCGACCTCGGGTCTTACCGTCAAGGGATGGGGTATGGGTATTGCTGTCGGAGACTATGACAATGACGGTCTCCCGGATTTATTCGTTACCGGCTACGGACATAACGTCCTTTATCACAATCTTGGAGGGTGCAAGTTTGAGGATGTGACCGCACAGAAAGGCTTGACTGGCGGAGGATTCAGCGTAGGTGCGGCGTGGGCCGATTACGACCGCGATGGACGACTCGACCTGTTCGTTTCGCGCTATGTTGATACTGACCTGCGACATCTTCCTAAGCCCGGAGATAAGGGCTTTCAGTATCAGGGGCTGCCGATCGAGGTGCCGCTTCTGAAGGGTGAGACGGATTTGTTGTACCGGAACACTGGCGACGGAGCGTTCGAAGAGGTTTCGCAAAAGGCGGGAGTGAGCAATCCCGACAAGCGGCTCGGCATGGGAGTTGTCTGGAGCGATTACGATCACGATGGATGGCCTGATCTATTTGTCACGAATGACATGGGTCCGAACTTTCTCTATCACAACAAACACGACGGCACCTTCGAAGAGGTTGGACTGATCTCTGGAACGGCGTTGAGTGTGGAAGGCCGGTCGATGGGGAATATGGCCGCGGACTTTGCTGACTACGACCGGAATGGGACGCTTGATCTTGTCGTGACTCGCTATGGCTATCAGCCGATGAGCCTCTACAAGAATGAAGGCGAGGCGGGTTTCTCCGACAAGGCGTTTGCTGCCGGGCTTGCTCAGCCCAAAGACCAACTGGTTGCGTGGGGTGCCGGCTTCGCGGACTTCGACAACGACGGCTGGCCGGATATTTTTGTCGCCAATGGAAATGTGAGCTCGATGGTCGACAAGCTGCCGCACGATCTGGGATACCGTGAACCGATTCAACTTTTTCGCAATCAGCGAAACGGGAGCTTTCTCGAGATAGCAAATGCAGCCGGACTGAATGACGGGGCGCTCCATTCTCGTCGAGGCACTGCATTCGGTGACATCAATAACGATGGCAATATGGACGTTATCGTCTATAACGTTGGCGGCCCTCCGTCGGTCTTTTTGAACGAGACAAAATCGAACAATCATCGCGTTCTTTTTCAATTGGTAGGGAAGAAGCGCAACCGCGCTGCGATCGGCGCTCGCGTCGAAGTGACCGCAGGACCACTTGTTCAGATTGACGAGGTCAGAGGAGGCGGCAGCTATCTTTCATCCAACGATCAGCGGCTTCACTTCGGTCTTGGCTCCGAGGCGGTGATTAAGAGCGTGAAGATCGAATGGCCGAGTGGTTTTACGGAGAATCTGGTTAATATTCCGGCAGACAATCTCTACCAGATTGTTGAGGGAAGCGGGATTCAAAAGACAACAAAACTAAGTTTGCCGGCCTCTGCTGGCACCGCTGAGAAGAATCGCCATCGTTGAGAATCGCGCAGGCGAGCATGGCGGGATCGCAGCATAGTCTCGACCCTTATTTCGATTTTTTGGATGTGGCCTTGCGAGACAGGGGTGCGGTTGATTCCCGCACCATCAGTTCCGGCTCAAACATGACCGTATCCGGATAGGCTTCCTTCGGATTCTGAATGCGCTTCAGCAGGAGCTGGGCTGCCATCTCTCCCATGCGTCGCAGAGGTTGCCGGATAGTCGTGAGGCTCGGCGTATGAAAGGCTGCGCTGGTAATGTCGTCGAATCCGACTACGGAGATGTCCTGCGGACAGCGCAGTCCGGCATCGGCGATAGCGCGGATTGCGCCAATGGCGGCGATGTCGTTGAAGCAAAAGATGGCAGTAAAGTCACGATGGCTGGCTAACAGATCGCGCACGACAGGATAGCCAAGCTCGGGAGACCAGGAATTCGTTCGGATATGAACGCAGAGTTCGGGCCGCATGCGAATCCCGATTTGTTCGGCGAGCATCCGGATACTCTCCCATCGTGACTCTGAATCGAGTGCGTGCGGCTGGCCCTTCATGAAGGCGATGTCCCTGTGACCGAGGTCGTAGAGATGCTGGAGCGCGAGCATGGCGGAGTGATCGTGATCGAGCATGACGTTGGTGACGCCGCGCATCTTCTTATGACCGGAGATGGAGACGACTGGGACGTCGACGAGCTCGTGGAGTTGCGTGTTGACGAGGATGAAGCCATCGACGGCGCGTTCGGTGAGCAACCTTGGATAACCGTCGATGAGGTCAGGTTTTCCCTGATGACTGACGACAAAATGAAGATAGCCAGCCTGTAGCAAGTGCTCTTCCACCCCGTTCATAACCATGGTGAAGTAGCCTTCGCTGAACTCGGGCACGATGACGCCGATGGTAAAGCTCTGGCGCATGCGCAGAGAGCGAGCGAGAAAATTGGGTTTGAAATTGAACTTCTTCGCGCCTTCCAGCACACGCTCTCTGGTCTTGAGTGGAATGCTCTTTGCTCCGGGGGCGTCGTTGACGACGATGGAGACTGTTGCCGGTGAGAGGCCGAGATACTCGGCCAGCGATTTCAGGCTAACCGGGCGGTCTTCGTTCTTAGTGGGCTTGGCTTTCATGGATTGGATTAGTTCTACCACTCGGCGACGTGGCTGGTCATCCTCAATTAATCCAGATCCGTTTGGAATCACTTTGGCGATGGCAAACGCACGCTCTCCCAATCGATTTGCCACGCCCGACGTGTTGTTTGGCGGCGATTTCATAGTTGCAGCAGGCAATTCCAGTAGCAATCTCCGGTTCGTTCTGACCGTCTCATTTCTCGAATCCGTTTCCGCTTCTTTGCTTTACGCAGGAGTGGCGCTGCCCGTTCCACCAATGGCACACTAAATCGATATTCTAGAGGGAATTTTTTCGCTATACACTCCGTCAGAGTGCAATTTAGAGTGGTGCGGGCACCTTTCCTATGAGAAAAACTGCTTTCTGTTCGGTTCTGATCTTTACTCTGGCGCTTTCGGCGCAGCAGCCGGGTGGCCCAACCCAGACATACCGGTTTCAAGATGCAGGGCTTTCGGCCGAGGAACGCATTACCGATCTACTGGCTCACATGACGATCGAAGAGAAGATCGGAGCGTTGAGTACAAATCCCAGCGTGCCCCGGCTTGGGGTGGTTGGGACCGGACATGTCGAGGGTCTGCATGGACTCGCTCTTGGAGGTCCGGGAGGCTGGGAGGGACGGAATCTGCCCGTGATCCCGACAACGCAATTTCCGCAGGCGCGCGGCCTGGGACAGACATGGGACCTTGCCTTGATTGAGAAGGCGGCTGCGGTGGAGGGCTATGAGACTCGCTATGCCTACGGGAAATATCATCGTGGCGGCCTGGTCGTCCGCGCACCGAACGCTGACCTGAGTCGTGATCCGCGCTGGGGACGGAGCGAGGAATCGTATGGGGAGGATCCGTTTCTGGTGGGCACTTTGGCGACCGCGTTTGCCAAAGGTCTTCAGGGAGCAGACGGGCGCGATTGGCTTACGGCATCGCTCCTCAAACATTTTCTGGCTAACAGCAATGAGGACGGCAGGGATGGCTCGTCCTCGGACTTCGATAAGCGGCTGTTTCATGAATACTATTCAGTGCCGTTCAGGATGGCGATCGAGGACGGCCACGCGAACGCCTTTATGACCTCGTACAACGCGTGGAACAAGGTGCCGATGACAGAGAATCCCGTGTTGCGCGACGTTGTGATGAAGGAGTGGGGATTTGACGGGATTATCTGTACGGATGCCGGCGCGTTGACGAACATGGTGAAGGCGCATCATGTATTCAAGACAATGCCGGAGGCTGCGGCCGCTGCGATTCATGCCGGTATCAATCAGTTTCTCGATGATTACAAGCAGCCGGTACGGGATGCTCTGGCGCAAAAACTGATTACGCCGGAGGAGATCGACCGGAATCTGCGTGGTGTGTATCGTGTGATGATTCGGCTTGGCATGCTCGATCCGAATGAAGCAGCGCCGTATACGTCAATTGGGTTCAGCAATCTTGCGAAGGGTGATCCATGGAATTGGCAAGAGCATAAGGCGCTGGCGAGACGCGTCACCGACGAATCCATCGTGCTGCTGAAGAATGCGGAAGATCTTTTGCCTATTGATACAGGTAAAGTCAGATCGATTGCGGTGATCGGACCGCTTGCCGACCGGGTTGCGCTTGACTGGTATAGCGGGACGCCGCCTTTTGCGATTACTCCGCTTGAAGGTATTCGTGCGCGTGCGGGGAGTGGCGTACAGGTAACGTCGTCCAACGGAGCCGATGCGATCGAAGCAGGCGCATTGGCTGCAAAGGCTGATGTTGCCGTGGTGATTATCGGGAACCATCCAACGTGCGACGCGGGCTGGTTCAAGTGCCCACTGCCCAGCGACGGGAAGGAGGCGATCGATCGCAAGAGCCTGACGCTTGAACAGGAGAGCCTTGCAAAGGCGGTTTATGCGGCGAATCCCCGAACCGTTGTCGTTCTTCAGACGAGCTTTCCTTATACGACTACGTGGACCGAAGAGAACGTACCGGCAATTCTCGAGATGACGCACAACTCGGAAGAACAGGGCACGGGGCTGGCGGATGTGCTCTTCGGCGACTACAACCCTGCAGGGCGTCTGACGCAGACGTGGGTTGCGTCGATGGATCAACTGCCGCCAATGATGGACTACGATATCCGGCATGGCCGCACTTATCTTTATCTGCGCGAGAAGCCGCTTTATGCCTTCGGCTTTGGGTTGAGTTACACGACGTTTGCGTACAGCAATCTTCGGCTCAGCTCGGCAAGAATGGATGGCAAGGGAGAAGTCGCTGTTAGCGTCGATGTGAAGAACGATGGCAAGCGCGATGGCGACGAGGTCGTGCAGATGTATGTGGCTTATCCAAATTCTTCGGTTGCGCGGCCCATTGAGGAAGCTTAAGGGTTTCGAACGAATCCCGTTGCACGCGGGAGAAAGCAGGACTGTCTCTTTTCGGCTGGCGGGGAAGTCTGTTGCGTACTGGAAGGACGAGGGAAGCGGATTTGTGGTTGAACCTGGCTCTGTGGAAGTACGGGTTGGCAACAGCTCGAACGATATTAAGCTTCGCGGGACGATCAATGTCTCACGATAGCGGTGTCTTCGCGCTCAATAAAAAAAAGAGGCTAGGGTATGAGGGTATGGAACGTTTCATTGAGCAGATTATTGACAGGTTGGTTCACGCTGGTTGCCGGGACGGTTTGCCTGCTGTGTGCGGTTCCGTCTGCCAGCGCGCAACAGCTGAACCTTACCCGGAGTGAGGCTACGGTACTTGTGGAACCCTACGCGCCGAACATCGTACGCGTCAGCCTGAGCCTTCGCCGCGACGATGCTCTGGCGGCACCCGGATACGGCATTTTGGCCCAGCCGCAGACGGCTGGTTGGAGCGCCGAGAAAGATCAGTCGGGCGATGTGCTTCGATCGGCGCGTCTGGTTGTGACAGTTTCATCGGAGGGAGGCAAGTGGGTCCCGACAGGAACACAGGCTGATATTGCAAAATTCTTTAACGGTTCGACGCCCGGCGTTGGTTTATCCGTGAAGACTCCGGAAGGCGCTTCGCTTCTGCAGATGCACGGCTGGCAGATGTCGGTGCCGAACCATAAGGATGGCAATGCGGATATCCTCTATGACCGGCGGCCTACCGATCCACCGTTCTTTCAGGTGGGAGCAAGCTTCGCCTCGCCGCCGGACGAACATTATTATGGGCTGGGGCAGAATCAGGAGGGATATCTCGATCGCCGGGGACACGTTGTCCGCTGCGCCCATGACTACAATGCTCCGTCGGGCCAGAGCGTCTGTGTTCCGTTCGTTGTGACCAATAAAGGTTACGGGATTGTGTGGGACAATCCGTCGGCTACGACAGTGGCCTTTGGCTTTAATAATTCAACACGCTGGACCTCGGATGTAGGCCAGCGCGTGTCGTTTTTTGTGATTGCCGGCAAGACGTACGACGAGATTTACGCCGGTTACCGTCTGCTGACGGGTGAGACACCAATGCTGCCGAAGTCTGCGTACGGCTATATTCAGTGCAAACAGCGATACACGAGCCAGGATGAGTTGATGGCTGTGGCGAGAGGGTATCGCGACCGGCACTATCCTATCGACGATCTCGTTATCGATTGGTTTCACTATACGAAGATGGGTCAGATGGACATGGATCCGGCGAAGTGGCCTGATCCAGCCGGAATGAACAAGCAACTTCATGCGATGAATTTTCATACGATGATCAGCGTGTGGCCCCGTTTTATTCCTGAGGATCGCTACTACGAAACTGTTCTGAAGAATGACTGGTTTGAAAAACTGGCGGATGGCACTCCTACCAATGGCCTGCCCTATGATCGCGCGGGATCGGACATCGATACGACGAATCCGGAGGCGGCGAAGTGGTACTGGAGCATCGTGAAGGAAAATTACGTCAGCAAAGGGTTTGACGCGTTCTGGGCCGATGAGACTGAACCCGACCTGCCGCCGAATGGCAGCTATTTCCACGTTGGTCCGGGTACGCAGTTCTTCAATGTCTATCCGCTGTTTCATACAGCAGCGTTTTACAACGGTTTTCGTAAAGACCTGGAGAGCCGCGCGTTGATCCTGGCTCGTGATTCCTATCTAGGTGCGCAGCATAATGGGACGATCTTCTGGTCATCGGATATCAGTGGGAACTGGGATACGTTGAAGCGCCAGATCCCTACTGGAATCAATTTTGTAGCGTCGGGGATGCCTTACTGGAGCACGGATATTGGAGGGTGGCAGTATCTGCCAGGGTCTCACAAGCCGGACAGGCCGCCTCTGCTTGATCCCTCGGATGCTCGTGAAAACATTGGGCATTACGACGATTATCCGGAGTTGTATGTGCGCTGGTTTGAGTATGGGGCGTTTCAGCCTAACTTTCGCAGCCATGGAAGCCGGCCGCAGAACGAGGTGTGGTCGTATGGCAAACAGGCTGAGCCGATTCTGGCGAAGTACCTTCGTTTGCGATATCAGTTGATGCCTTATCTCTATTCCTTGGGTCACTTAGCGCATGAGAACGGGGCACCGTTCATGCGCGGGCTTTTTATGGATTTTGGGGATGATCCGAAGGTTGTCGATATCGGGGATGAGTATATGTTTGGGCCTGCGCTGCTGGTTGCTCCGGTGACGGAGCAGGGTGTGACTTCGCGCCAAGTGTATCTTCCGAAAGGAGTGGACTGGTACAACTACTGGACGAATGAGCGCGTGCCCGGCGGGCAGACGATTACGGTGGATGCGCCGATCGATGTGATTCCGCTGTTTGTGAAGGCGGGATCGATTCTTCCGCTGGGGGAGCCGGTGGAGAGTACGAATGAGCGTCAGCGGGTTGCTACTTTGCGGGTTTATCCGGGGGCGGATGCGGACTTCGATCTCTATCGCGATGATGGGACTACGTATAACTATGAAAAGGGACAGTTTGAGCTGACGCACCTTCACTGGTCGGAGGTGGCGGGGAAGCTTTCGCGCTCGGGGAGTGCGTTGCCAGTGGTTTCGGAGAAGGATCTGGTGGAGGTGGTGGGGAGTAAGCGATGAGAGTGGGCTGATTCTCGCTTGTCATGCAATATTTTTAATATTGCGGTGGGAGCGTTTTTATTGGGGGTTTTGCGATTTCCACAGGGTCAAAACGCGGTTCTTAGACGGTTGTTAAGTGCATTTTCGTGGTCGTTACGTGGCTGTTAAGTGCATGTTTTTCGGCACTGAAATTTTTCCTCCTCTTTGGGATTTATTTTTGATCGTTGGGTGCGGATCAGTGGGAGTGTTAGTCAAGCCAAGTGCGTTTATCAGGACGATCCAACACTTGAGAATCGATGAGTCTGTACCCGTGTCGAAGGCCAGCAGGTTTATAGGATCTATGATTCAGTTTCGGGAAGGTCGACTAGCGGTCGCAACCTTCACATGAATGCCTAGTCGCTGACTCGGGTATATGTGTTAATCCAGTTCGTCTCCCAGGTGTTGCCGCCGTCAGCGGAGAACGCCTGCTCCGAGTGGACTTCCGTCGCGGATACCGGCCAGATCATGAAGCGGACGAGAATGTTGCGCCCGTGAAAGAGTTCGCTGTCGTAGAATTCACCGCGTCCGTCGTTGAATCCACCAACAGCAGGAACGCTGAGCACAGCCGAGTCACTGGTTGCGAAGCTGATGTTCCACTGTTGCGCGCGCGGATCGTAGAGGCGTAGCGCGAGAAGTTCGAGGTGCCCGGAAGGACCATCTGCCTCGACGGCGGCAAGGTTGGCGCGACCGTTCCAGACTTTATTGTTGACCGTGGTCCCTTTCATCTCTGTCCATTCCGAAGAGCCAGACAGCGGATGCACGAGTCGTCGAATCTCCATCTTCCAAGTGCCAAAGTCGAAATCGAAATCATGCTGGCCGCCTCTGGCGGGGGATTGCGCGGGCGCGTCCGCGCCGGCGGGCTGTGTGCTGGGACGTCCAGACTGCGGCTGGCCCCATTTCGCATCGCCCGTTCGGGTCTGGTCGGTAATCCAGTTGACCTCCCAGCTCTTGCCTCCATCGGGCGAGAAAGCCTGCTCGAAGTGCGGCGTGCCGGAGTTCATGCGCGACCAGTCAAAGCGAATAAGGGTCGTCTTCCCGTTAATCGTATCCGTGGTGTAGAAATCGCCATGACCGTCCCGGAACTCTCCGATCTGAGGAGGGTCGAGTCGACCGATGCGGCTGTTGGCCCAGTAAAGCCGCCACTGGCGCGCCTCCCGGTCGTAGAGACGGAGGGTAAGGCCCTCGATATGACTTCCGTCCGCGCTGTCGAGTTCTACCGTGTCGAGTTGCGCGCGGCCGCCCCACACTTTATAGCAAGCGCCGGTGCCAGCCATGTCCATCCAGTCAGGGTTGCTCGTTAGCGGATGCTGCATACGACGCAAGCGAAACGTGAAATTCCCCAAGACAGAATCGAAGTCATGCGCGCCGTCGTGCGCCGCGGATGGAGCTGGAACCGCGACGAGCGTCGTGGCCCGTTGGGCCTGAGCGCCGCAGCACGCGAACAGTAGGATCGAAAGCAGGAGAGCGAATCGCATCGTGTTCCTCAAGAACAAATAAAGTCGCGCGTCGCAAGCTCAGGCGCGACGTAGGTAATAGTGAGCCTTCCGCTGGTAATCTGAAAGAGCCACTTTTTATGCAACTTGCGATACCAATCTCGCGCAAAGGTGATCCGCTGTTTCGGCAGGTATACAGCGGTGTACGTCAGGCGATCCTAAGCGGAGCGCTGCGCCCCGGCGAGCGTCTTCCCTCGACCAGAGATCTCGCCGAGCAGCTCGGCCTCTCGCGAACAGTGGTCCTGCTCGCCTACGACCACCTACTCGCGGAGGGATTCGTTACCGGACAAGCGGGTGCAGGCACCTTCGTCTCCGCCGGGATGTCACGCAACGTGGCTCCGGGCACCCGCGGCCTCGCGCGCATGCAGTTATCACGCTTCGGAAAAGTTGTGAGCGAATCGATTGCGATGGTGAACACCCCACTGCCCCGTCCCAAAGCTCCGCGCTACAACTTCATCTACGGCCGCAGTGACCTGACCACGTTTCCCTTCGCCGTCTGGCGTCGGCTGCTTGCGCGGCAGGCGCGCGAGGGATCGACAAAGCAGTTCGACTACGGATCGGCCTTAGGCAATGCAGAACTGCGTGCGGCCATCTGCGCGCACCTGCGCCGTTCGCGTGCGGTGGTGTGCGAGCCGGAAGAGGTGCTCATCGTCAACGGATCGCAGCAGGCACTCGATCTGGTGATCCGCGTTCTGGTCGATCCCGGCGACACGGTTGCGCTCGAAGACCCCCACTACGACGGTATCCGTGGGGCATTGCGCGCAGCAGGAGCGCGGCTGCGCGGAGTTCCTGTAGATCGCGAAGGTCTCGATCCGGCGCGGCTGCCCGACGATGCCCGCTTGGTCTTAGTCACACCCTCGCACCAGTTTCCAACCGGCGCAATCCTTTCGCTGGAGCGAAGGCTGGCGCTGCTCGACTGGGCGCGGCGCGAAAACGCCGTGATCGTCGAAGACGACTACGATGGCGAGTTCCACTATGCAGGCCGTCCTGTGGAATCGCTGCAGGGCCTCGACCGCGAAGGGCGCATCGTGTACATCGGAACGTTCTCGCGAACGGTCTTCCCCTCCATGCGCATCGGCTACGTCATCGCGCCAAAGTCGCTGGTTCCGGCACTCACCGCGGCAAAATGGGTGAGCGATCTGCACTCGCCATCGCTCGAGCAGCAAACGCTAGCGAACTTTATCGCGGGCGGCATGTATGAGCGTCATCTACGGCGATTAAGGAAGAAGAACACAGCGCGTCGATCAGCGCTGCTGGAATCTGTCGCGAACTATCTGGGGGATCGCGTGGAGGTAACGGGCGATGGTGCAGGAGCGCAAGTGGTGCTGTGGCCGCGCAAAAAGGTGGTGGAGCAAGAAGTCGTCGAAGCGGCGGCACTAAGGGGTGTCGGAATCTACGGAATGGCGCACTGTTGGCTTGGCCGACCAGCGCGTCCTGCCTTCATCCTCGGCTACGCATGCCTCAGTGAGCAGGAGATTCGAGAAGGAATCCGGTTGTTAGCGTCGATCCTCTAGCTTATGCGATTTGTGAGCTCGCTGATAACGCGACAATTTCCGGGAACTGACATAGTGAACCGCAGCACGTGTCGCTACCAATCTTCATTCGCTCAGCGATTCTACAGACAGGCGGCGTTGGCAGATCAGTGAGTCCTCACAAGTCGGCTTCTCGTCAGCAGGGCGCCGTTCATCAGGAGCGCGTTTTACAGATACCGGAAGACCTGTTACCAAGAAGAGTTGCTCGGCTTGCTAGCATCAACAGGATGGATCTATCGAATGGATACGAATCAGTATCGGAAGAATTTCTAGCGCGTCGAGGCAACAGCAGGACTCGGTCTATTGCAATCGGCGTGAGGGAGGTGCGGAAGTGGGCGGGAACGCTGCCGCGCGGCAGCAGCGTTATTGATCTAGGTTGTGGGCCCGGCTTTCCCATCACGGTTGTACTGGTCGAAGAAGGACTTCAAGTATTCGGAGTGGATGCAGCAGCGTCGCTGGTTGCGGCATTCCAACTCAACCTGCCCGGCATACCCGTTGTTTGCGAATCCGTTTTAGAGTCTAGATTGTTCAATCGAACCTTCGACGCTGTCTTGTCGATTGGGCTGATGTTCCTTCTCAAAGCTGAAGAGCAGCATCGCCTGATCCGGAGATTCGCCGATATCCTAGTGCCGGGTGGCCGTCTGCTCTTCACCTCACCCGCCAAACCTGGCGTTTGGAAAGATGTAATGACAGGGTTGGAGTCAATCTCCTTAGGGGCCGAGGAGTACAGGAAGTTACTCGGAGCCGCTGGCATGTTGGTTGCAGAGGAATACGAGGATGCAGGCGAAAACCACTATTTCGGCGCCTTCAAGGGAAAATAAATACGATGATCAGATCTCAGGGTTTGGAATGCGTCGCAAAGAAGCTCCACAAAATATCTCTCGTTGCGACACCAGTGTCCAAACTAAAGTCAGGGTTAAATGGTATCTGACCGGAAACGTTCATGGGGACGGTATACCACGTGTGTATTCCTCCGATCAGCTTATAGAACTTTACTTCGCTGTTCCCACTGCAACTCGTGGCGTCCTTTTCAACCACTGCGCTGATGTTCCCCTGGTCGTCACATAAAGGAGCCGGTGTATCGAAACTGGAACACTTATCCGCCGAAGCGCCAGACCAGTAGTTGAACGACTGCTCCTGGGACGCCTCGATCGGGGTGCCGCAATACAGGACGGTTTCGTCCTGATCGCCATGGAGGATCAGAACAGAAACTGGCCCTGCTGGAGGAGGTACCGGTGACGGATTCCCCTTTGAAAACAGTGCGCCCTCGACCACCCCAATCGCCGCGACGAGATCTGAAAGCTGCACACCGAGCCGGTGTGACATCAATGCCCCCGACGAAAGACCTGTGACGTAGATTCTCTTAGGATCGGGCCCCACACTCGCCTGCAGTGTATTGATCAATTGGCGAATGAAGCCAACGTCGTCGGCGAAGTCGTTGAAGAAATATGACCAATCAGTTTGCCCGGAACTCGACTCGAACAAGCCATCCGGATATACGGCCGCAAACCCATCCTGGTCCGCAAGTGTACTGAAGCCCGTCCCAATTTCCATTCCCAATCCGTTGCCCCCTGATCCATGCAGGACGATGACGAGAGCGCCGGTGTCCTTCATAAAATTGGACGGAACATGCAGCAAGTATGTGCGAGTCACGCCATTAACGGTCAGAGACCGGCAGCTCGTCCCAAGTTGTGCGTTACACGTCGTTCCGCCACCGTTGCTGCCGCCTCCACAAGAGAGCAGCGGCGACAGCAACAGTAAACTCAGCAGGAGTGCGCAGCACAACGCTTTCTCCATTCGGAATTGTTTGGCTGCTTCACGTTTCGGACTGGAAGATGTTCGGTCGGGAGGCAATGGTCCACCTCGACTCTGGTTCAGAGGTGATCCTACTCTCAGAGGCCTGTGGGCGTATTGTCGGCCTGATCTGACAGAAAATTAAGTCAAGAGGATTTATTGCAAGATAGCTATTTTCAAAATAGGTATTTTGGTCCTATAATTCCGGGAATGGCGAAGAACCCCGAACATCGCGACCTTTTCCCCGGCGCACTGGAGATCATGATTCTTCAATCGCTGCGGCTGAAGCCCATGCATGGCTATGCGCTGGTGAAGCACATCAAGCAGGTCTCCGACAACCTGCTCCAGGTGGAAGAGGGTTCGCTCTATCCGGCGCTGCAGCGAATGCTGAAGGAAGGCTGGCTGGAAGCTGAGACCGGGACCTCGGCCAAGGGTAGACCAACGCGGATTTATCGGCTCACTGCTGCGGGCATTCGTCATCTCGAAAGCGAAGTTGTCAGTTTCGAGAGGATGTTTGCAGGTTTTACGCGTGTGCTTGCCGCAGCCAAAGCATAGGAGGTGTTGCGTGTCACTGTTCAATCGCTTCTTCTTCAGAAATCGCCGGTATGACGACATCTCTGTCTCCATTCAGGAACACATCGACGAGCGGGTCGATGAACTGATGGAAGAGGGCATGTCGCGCGATGAGGCCGAACGAACCGCGCGTCGCGATTTCGGCAATGTGACACTCCTTCGTGAGCGGAGCCGTGAAGTGTGGCAGTGGCAGAGACTCGAATCGCTGCTGGTGGATCTGAAGCATGTATGCCGCCGGCTAAGGCGGTCGCCGGGGTTCGCGGTCACCGTGGTGCTCACGCTGGCCATTGGCATCGGAGCGAATACAGCTGTGTTCAGTGTGCTCAACAGCGTGCTGATCCGGCCGCTGTCCTACCCTGAGCCGCAGCAACTGGTTGCGCTGCATCTGAACGCCCCCGGCGCGCCGGGGCTGGCCGACTTCCGGGATGAACTGCGCCTGTCGGCCTCGATGTATCTCACCTTCGCCGCGCATAACAGCAGCTTCCAATCGATGGGCGTGTGGCTGCCTGGGACTGCAAGCATCACGGGAATCGCACAACCGGAGCAGGTCAACACGGCGATGATTACGGACGGCGTTCTGCAGACGCTCGATGTGCCTGCCGCCGCCGGGCAATGGCTTACCGCGGCCGACCAGAACCCACGCGGAGCGCAGCGGGTGATGCTCAGTTATGGATACTGGCAGCGGCGCTTCGGCGGCGATCCGGGTGTGGTGGGTCGCACCATCAGTGTCGATTCCCAGCCGCGCGTGATCGCCGGTGTGATGCCGCGTGGATTCAAGGTGGTCAGTTACGACTTCGATCTGCTGGTGCCGCTGGCCTTCGATCCGGTCAAGCAGATACTGGCCGGCTTTGCGTATCGCGGCATCGCGCGGCTCCGGCCGGGCGTTACGATCTCGCAGGCCGACGCCGATGTGGCGCATCTGCTCAATGTCTGGATGGACTCGTGGACGAACGGTCCAGGCAGCGATCCGCACTTTTACCTGACCTGGAAGATCACGCCGGCGCTTCGGCCTTTGAAGGAGCAAGTGGTCGGCAGTATCGGCAATGTGCTGTGGGTGGTGATGGCGACGATCGGCCTGGTGATGCTGATCGCGTGCACCAACGTGGCCAACCTGCTGCTGGTACGTGCGGATGGGCGCCAGCAGGAGCTTGCGGTCCGCTCGGCGCTGGGGGCGGGACGATGGCGGATTGCCCGCGAGCTGCTGTTGGAGAGCGTGACGCT
Organism: uncultured Acidobacteriaceae bacterium; assembly: GCA_963770055.1. GTDB lineage: Bacteria > Acidobacteriota > Terriglobia > Terriglobales > Acidobacteriaceae > Edaphobacter. Next base: position 399,719 of record CAVYOC010000005.1, on the reverse strand, counting down.
TGGCCTGCTGGGCGGTGCAGTCGGCGTGGGAGTTGCGTATGCGGGACTGCGCCTGTTGACGGCGATTGGGCCGGAGAATCTGCCGCGTCTGAGCGAGATCTCGCTCGACGGCCGGTCGCTCGCATTCACCCTGATTCTTTCGGTGCTCTCCGGGCTGCTGTTCGGCTCCATTCCCGTGCTGCGTTATGCTCCTTCGCGGCAAGCCGTGCCGCTGATCGGTGCCATGCGAACGGCAAGCGTGAGCCGCGAGCGGCAGCGCGGCCGCAACCTTCTGGTCGTGGCGCAGGTAGCCATGGCGCTGGTGCTGCTCATCAGCGCCGTGCTGATGATCCGTACCTTCAATGCAATGCGCAACGTCGATCCGGGCTTCTCCGATCCCGCATCGCTGCAGGTGATGCGCATTTCGATTCCGGAGACGCTGGTTCACGATCCGCAGACAGTCTGCGGATGCAGAACAGCATCCAGGATGAAGCTGGCCGCAATTCCCGGGGTTTCCTCCGCGGGCTTCGCCGCTTCCGTTCCCATGAGTGGAGCAGAACCGGCCTGGGATGACGATCTACATCGAAGGAAAAGACTATCAAAGGCGAAGAACCTCCCTTGCGCCTGTACAACTACGTTTCGCCCGGTTATTTCCATACCGCCGGCACGAGAATCGTTGCCGGGCGTGATTTTGCGTGGACGGATATATACGGCCTGAGGCCGGTGGGCATCGTCTCTGAGAACCTGGCCCGCGAGCTGTGGGGATCGCCCAGCGCGGCCATCGGCAAGCGCTTCCGCGAATATCCCAGCATGCCGTGGCATGAAGTAGTCGGAGTGGTCCAGGATGTGCGCGAGAACGGTGTCAATCAGAGCTCGCCCGCAACTGTGTACTGGCCTTCGATGATGCGCGATCTTTACGGGCCTGGACCTCCCAATGCAAGGCGCACCGTCTACTTTGCCTTGCGGAGCAGCCGCGCCGGAACGCAGACCTTCATCAACGAAATGCAGCAGGCCGTCTGGTCGGTCAATTCGAATCTGCCGGTTGCGTCAATCAGCACCATGCAGGATATCTACAGCCAATCGATGGCGCGCACCTCGTTCACGCTGGTGATGCTGGCCATTGCCGGAACGATGGCGCTCGCTCTCGGGCATTCTCGGCATCTACGGAGTGATCTCCTATGCGGTCTCGCAGCGCACTCGCGAGATCGGCATACGGATGGCGCTGGGCGCGAACAAGAGCGAGTTGCTGTGGATGTTCGTTCGCTCAGCGTTGGTGCTTACCGGCGTGGGCACGGCTGTTGGCCTTGGCGCGGCAGCCGCACTCATGCGCCTTATGCGAACGCTGTTGTTTGGCATCAGTCCGCTCGATCCGGTCACGTTCACCGCCGTACCAGTTGCCCTGATTGCTGCGGCGGCACTGGCAAGCTATCTGCCCGCGCGCCGCACTGCTGCTGTCGATCCCGTCGAAGCGCTTCGAGCCGAGTAGTCAGGCAGCAGAAGTCGACAGCAATTCTCCGGCGGTGCCGCTCATCTCTCGCCCGATGCACTTTAGTGTTTATTTTTTTGATTTCGATCTGATGGCTTCCCCGATCCGTGACGATAGACGGAACGTGAGAGGCTTTCAGCCGTCGGTCTGGCGATGACCAGCGATGGTGTCCTCTCAACTTTGAGGATGAGGACGGCTGCAGATGAATTTGCGAAGATTTTCCTTGGGAATGATGGTTGTGGCTTTCGCTTTTGCGAGCAGTTTGGGGTTTGGGCAGGATGTTGCTTCTGTCTCTTTGAATGCTTTGAGCGCGGACGCTCGTTCAGGAGACGGTTCGGTGGCGGCGGCAGCTCCCGGTTTTGTGAGACCTGTTCCTACGGGTGTTGCTTCGCCCAGAGAGTTTCGGCCGTTCTCGCGTGTGGGCATTAACTCGCGTGTGGGCGTTGCGGGGATTGGGTTCGATGTGGTGACTCCTATGGCGAAGAGGTTCAATCTTCGCGTGGGGTCTGACTTCTTCGGGTATTCGGCCAACTTTGTGGAAGAGGGCGCGAATGTTGGGGTGAAGCTGCATATGCAGTCGGGACATGCGGGGCTGGACTGGTTTCCGTTTGGCGGATGGTTTCGCGTGAGTCCACAGATGGTGTTTGCGAATAACAATCGAGTGCTGGCGACTGCGATTATTCCGGCAGGAAGCGATGTGACTCTGGATGGACAGAACTTTGTGAGCAGCCAGAGCGATCCTTTGCAGGGGAGTGGATCTGTAACGTTTCGGAGGATCTCTCCGGGGTTTTCTGTCGGTTTCGGGAATCAGATTCCGAGGAAGAAAGGCCATTTCAGCGTTCCTGTCGAGGCAGGGTTTTATTATGCGGGCCAGCCGGGGCTGAAGGTCAGCTTTAGCGGGAGCGCATGCGATCCGTCGGTGCCTCCGGATATTGGGTGTCAGTCTGTGAGCCAGGATGCCGGTTTTCAGCAAAGCCTTACGGCATTTATAGCGCGTAATAACAGGAACCTGAGCTATGCCTCGTTCTTTCCTATCTTCAGCGTTGGATTTGGTTATGCTTTCTGAGGGAATCGGTCATCCTTTATCTCGGGATGGCCGACCTACCGGAAGTAGTATGGGGCATGCGTCAGCGTAAGGTTCACACTCAACTCGACCGAGCAGCGGTACAGATATTTGCCGTCAATGACCGCATGAATCAGGTTCTGATTGAGCATCTTGACCCTGCGGCGTGGAGAGCGCAACCGCCGGGGAAGGTTCGTACGATTGCGGCGATCTTCACGCATGTGCACAATGTTCGCTGTAAGTGGGTAAGGCTTACCGCTCCGCACCTGAAGGTTCCGACAGCAGCTCAACCGCTCGCTCTGCACGCCACAGCAGGCTCGTGCGGGTTGGCGGAGAGTGCCACTCGCTGTGGGGAGATGCTTGGTGAAGCGCTCGGCGGGGAGGGCCGCGTGGAGAAGTTTCAGCAGAGATGGCTGGGCTCGGCCATGGCCGGCTGGCGTGGAGATGCTGTGCTACATGATTGCTCACGAAGCTCACCATCGCGGCCAGGTGTGTATGCTCGCGCATCAGCTCGGATTCCCGTTGCCGACTCAAGTGATGTCAGGAATTTGGAATTGGGAGAAGCTTTGGAAGGAGTGCGGGGCGCCTGGGGGGCCCGGCCATCCGCCCGCCTTGCAGTGACTGGCAAAAGGCGAATGCCCCCGTGGACCTGCGCGTTCGATACATCCTTGCGATAGTGTTGCGGCTCGCCGGGATCGAACGAGAGATCGTGCAGAGGACCAAAAGCTTTGGTTGCTTCGATCTACTCTGCGACTTCGAAGATGACGTCGAGTTCTATCGGCATCCCAAGCGGCAGGCTGGCGACGCCGATCACGAGCCGAACCGGCAGCTTCTCGATGCCGAAGATATCTCGAAACAGGTCCGAGACCGCGTCCGCGACCTTGGGCTGGTCGAAGAAATCACCCGAGGTTGCAATGAACACTCCAAGGCGGACGACGCGAGTCACTCTATCAAGCGAACCCAAATGCTTTTTGGCCGCGGCGAGGACGCTCAGAGCCGCAGTGTAGGCGGCATCTCGTCCAGCCTCGGTGTCGAGTTCTTTCCCGAGCCTGCCAATATACTTCGGCTTGTGGTCGACAACCGGGAGCATTCCGCTCAAGAAGAGCAGATTGCCTGTCTGAAGCGTCTCTACGTAGGGGCCAAAGGGCGTCGGCGCGGCTGGGAGCTGAATGCCAAGATCCTGCAGGCGGCGTTCTGCACCGTCCGGTTGCGAACCTTTACCGCCTACCATCGTCCTGCGTGCGCACCGCCATCCACGTGCAGCACCTCCCCGGTAACGTGACGAGCTTCCGTTAGATAAATGACAGCTTCGGCGATATCCTTCGCTTCGGTGATCGTGCCCATCGGTGAAAGAGTCTTCATCGCGTCCTTCGGATTGTTTTCATGCAGAGGAGTGTCGACAGTGCCAGGCGCGACTGCGTTGAAGCGGATATTGTTCTTCGCGTATTCGCTCGCGAGGCTGAGTGTGATCGCATTAAGCCCGCCCTTGGTGATCATCGGAATCGATGCCGGAATTCCTGCGATGGGGTTGTCGGCCAGCGATGCGGTGATGGTAGTCACGCTGCCGCCGGTGCCCTGCGACAGCATCTGCTTCACTGCAAGTTGAGTGATGAAGATGAACCCTTCCAGGTTGGTTGAGACGAATCTGCGAAATTCATCGATGGTGTAGTCCGTGAACGGTTTGACTGAGAAGATGCCGGCATTGTTGACAACATGATCGATCGTGCCGAACTTGCTGATCGCGGCCTGTGCGACCTTCTCTGCAGTCGCTGCCTGACCGATGTCTCCGTCGACGAGTGCGAGGTTAGGTGACGACGCGAAGTTGGCCCTGGAAACGCTGCGCGAGGTTGCAACGACGTTATAGCCGCGATCCAGAAAGGCGTGGACGATGGCCGCTCCAATGCCTTGCGAGGCGCCGGTCACGATTACGGTATTTTTGTTGGCCATGCTTAGTTGCTCACAGCGTGACGGGCGATGTGGATCACTTCCGGATTGCTAACGGGCGGAAGTATTACAGGCCTGTAGTATAGGTCAGGAAGCAGGGAGGCGTGGCCGTCCATCAACACAAATTCACACTCAACTCGGCCGAGGCGTCGTCCAGATGTTTGGCGCGAAGCCGTTAAAGAAAACGCTCAGCGGAGCGGGTGTCAGTTGACATGGCGGCCTGAACGCTCTGTGATAGTGGAGGAATTGAAACCATGAAATCGTGAGGGTCGCGGGAATGGGTTGGAATCGTCGTGAGGTTTTGAAGGGTGCGGCTGCGGCTTCGGTGGTATTTGGTGCGGAGGGTTTTGCGTTTGGGCAGGATGCGCCGTTGGCGACGACCGCGGCAGGCAAGGTGCGCGGAAGGGTGGAGAACGGGATTAATGTTTTTCGTGGGATTCCGTATGGGGAGGATACGCGGAAGACGCGGTTCAAGGCTCCGCTGGCGGTGGCGGCGTGGAGCGGAGTGAAGGAGTGTGTGGGGTGGTCGACGCGCACGCCCCAGTTGACGGCGGAGCGCGGCGGGGGTGGGCAGCAGGAGCGGGCTGGGTTTCATCTACCTCCGGATAAGGGAGAGCAGAGCGAGGACTGTCTGCATGTGAATGTGTGGACGCCGGGGTTGCGCGATGGGAAGAAGCGGGCGGTCCTTTTTTATATTCACGGCGGCGCTTACAACAACGGGACGGTGAACTGCGATTTGTATGACGGGAATCGGCTGTGTCATCGCGGGGATGTTGTGGTGGTGACGGTGAATCACCGGCTGAATGCGTTTGGGTATATGTACCTGGGGGATTTTGGGGGGAAGGAATATGCCGATTCGGGCAATGCGGGGATGCTGGATATTGTTCTCGCGCTTGAGTGGGTGAAGAAGAATATTGCGGAGTTTGGCGGGGATGCTTCGCGGGTGCTGATCTTCGGGCAGTCGGGCGGCGGGGCGAAGTGCGCGACGCTGATGGCGATGCCGGCGGCGAAGGGATTGTTTCATCGCGTGCTGACGATGAGCGGGCAGCAGGTGACGGCGAAGCCTACGGCGATTGCGACGGAGGTGACGAAGGATGTGCTGGACAGGCTTGGTGTGAAGTATGGGGAGCTGGATGCACTGAAGACGCTTCCGATGGAGAAGATTCAGGAGGCGGCGCGGGTGAGCTCGGCGTGGCTGCCGGTGATGGATGGCGGAGTGCTGCCGCGTGACCCGTTTGATCCGGATGCACCGGGGCTCTCGGCGGGTGTGCCGATGATTCTGGCGAATACGCATGATGAGACAGTGACTTCGGCGGCAGGCAGGACGGGCGTGCTGACATGGGAGCAGGCTCCCGAGGCTTTGAAGAACAGCGTGGGGCAGTATCTGGGGGCTTATACGCCGGAGGAGATTATTCGGCGATACAGGGAGATCTATCCGGATCGCGATGCGGCACATGTTGTGGTTGCGGCAGCGGTGGCGTTTCGCGCGTGGCCGGGACAGGTGATTGAGGCGGATCGAAGGGCGGCTGATGCGCGGAGCCAGCCGCATACGTGGGTTTACAGGATGGACTGGAAGGTCCCGTTTCCGGGGCACTGGGCGATTCACACGATCGATCTGCCATTTGTGTTTGATAACGTCGCGCTGGCTCCGGGGATGTGCGGGGCGAGTGAGGAGGAACAGGCTGCGGCACAACCTCTGGCGACGAAGATGTCGGAGATGCTGATTGCGTTTGCGAAGACGGGCGATCCGAACTGCAAAGAGGTGCCGCATTGGCCCAGCTACGATTTGAAGGATAGGAATACGATGATCTTCGATAATGAGTCGCGTGTGGAGAGAGACCCGCGTGGGGCGGAGAGGGTGTTTGCTGCGGGCGCGCACTATCGGCAGCCGGGGACTTGATTCGGTATAGTTCGTTAGTTGAAGGTCTGCCATGAGGAGCATGCAGGATCGAACGGACGGAGGAATGAGATGAATCGACGTGAAGTGTTGCAGACGATGACTGCGGCGGCGATTATGCCTTTTGTGAGCGGCGAGGCTGAGGCGAAGGAGGCGCTGGGTAGTGCGGGGGAAGAAACTGTGTATGAGTTGCGGATTTATCACGCGATGGAGGGAAAGCGGGACGCCCTGGTCGCGCGGTTTCGCGATCATACCGATGCGCTTTTCAAGAAACATGGACTGAAACCCGTGGCTTACTGGAATCCGACTGATGATCCGGTGAAGGGAAGTACGTTCATTTACATCCTGAAGCATCTGAGCCGAGAGGCGGCTATGGCGAACTGGAAGAGCTTCCACGATGATCCGGAGTGGGTGAAGGTATCGACTGCGTCGGAGGCGGGTGGGAAGCTGGTAGAGAAGGTGGACTCTACATTTATGACGCTGGCGGATTTTTCTCCGGCGATTTGATGCTGGTTCAATCAAGCGGAATGCGCTTCGGCGCGGAGGAGAGACGATGAACCGACGTGAAGTGTTGCAGGGAATGGGCGCGGCGATGATGATGTCGGCGGCGAGCGGGGTTGAAGCTCAGAGCGAAGATGCGGCCGGGCCGGTGTATGAGCTGCGCATTTATCACACTTATGAGGGCAAGCTGGAGGCATTGCTGAAACGGTTTCGTGAGAAAGAGACAAAGATCTTCGAGCGGCTGGAGATGCATGGGGTTGGATATTGGACTCCGGATGATGAGCCGCTGAAGGGGAGGACTCTGGTGTACATGCTGAAGCATAAGAGCCGCGCGGCTGCGACAGAGAACTGGGCCAGGTTCACGAAGGATCCGGAGTGGGTGAAGCTGAAGGCAGAGAGTGAGGCGAATGGAGCTTTTGTGGAGAAGCACGATGTTACGTTTATGACGCTGACGGATTTTTCTCCGAAGGTGTGAGAGAGATTTCGCTTCGACTTGGAAGGATTCCCTTGATCGATGTCGTTTGCAGCGCGGCTTTAAGGGACAAAAGTAAAATGGCCGTCCTCTTGATGAGGACGGCCATTGCTGCGATTGGATGAGGATTTTACATGCCTGCAGGCTTTGGGTTGTGGGGATCGAACTTGGCGGTCTGGATACGCTCGGCGAGGCCGATTTTCGAGAGGAACCAGATGCCGTAGTAGTTGATGTCCATTTCGTACCAGGCGAGGCCGTGGCGCGCGCTGACCGGGTGAGCGTGGTGGTTGTTGTGCCAGCCTTCACCTCCGGTGAGGAGAGCAACCCACCAGTTGTTGCGGGAGTCGTCCTTGGTCTCAAAGCGACGCTTGCCCCACATGTGCGTGGCGGAGTTGACGAGCCACGTGGCGTGAAGGCCGACGGTAACGCGAAGGAAGGTTCCCCAGAGAACCATGCCGAGGGCGCCGATGATGTGATGCCCAGCGGGTGCGAGGGCTGCGCCGAGTGCGAGCTGTATGAGGCCGGTGAAGACCAGGGGAATCCAGTGGTATTTGCTGAGCCAGACGTGGACGGGATCTTTGGTGAGGTCAGGAGCGTAGCGGCCGAGGAGAGCGGTCTCGGAGTGGAGGGCGCGGCCAGAGAGAATCCATCCGGCGTGGGCCCACCAGGTGCCGTCGTGCGGAGTGTGCGGGTCGCCGTCCTGGTCTGAGTTTTGATGATGGACGCGGTGGGTGGCTACCCAGAAGATGGGGCCGCCCTCAAGCGCCAGAGTGCCGCACATGGTGACGAAGTACTCGACCCATCGGGGAGTCTTGTAGCCGCGGTGCGTGAGCAGGCGATGGTAGGCCATGCCGATGCCGACATTGATGGCGAAGAAGTAGGTAACGACGAAGGCCGCGAGGTTTTTCCAGGAGAAGAAGAAAAGGGCAATGATGGCTCCGACGTGGAAGAGCCCCATGGCGATGGTGGTGATCCAGTTGATGCGGCCCTGCTGGTGCTCACGGCCCATGCGGAGGTCCTGCTTAACCTTCTGGGTGACTTCGGCGACGGCCGGGACGACGGTGGCGAGCTTTGGCGCGGTCCTGACTGGAGCTTCTTCGATGGTGGTGAGGGGAGTCATAATTTAATGTTTTCCTTCTCGTTAGTGCTGCTGATATTGAAGTTAGCAGGAGATTAAAGATGCGGTTGTAAGACTTTTGTAATGCTCCACAAAGGTGTTAGTTGGTAATGTGTTGGCATGAAGATGACGCGACGATATTCGGCCGAGATGACATTGGGGTTCGGGTTTTTGGTGTTGGGGCGCGGATTGGCGCCGGGGCAGGCGATCGATCTCCCGACGAGTAAACAGATTGTGCGGCCCGTGCCGGGGGGGCCGCAGAGGGTGAACAGTCTGCCAATATCGATGGCAGTGTCGCCGGATGGACGGTATGTGGCGACGGTGAATGCGGGGTATGGGACGTTCGAGTCGAACTACATGCAGTCGCTGGCGGTGATGGATACGCAGACGGGGAAGGTGGCAGATTTTCCTGATGCCGATACCTCGGGACGGGCGAAGCAGACGCTGTACTCGGGGCTGGCGTTCAGTCGAGACGGAAAGCATCTCTACGCGAGCATCGGTTCGGAGGCCGATCCGCTGGGTGCGACGAGTGGCGATACCGGGAGTGGCGTGGTGGTTTATGGATTCAGTGCGGATGCGAGTGGGGTGAAGGTTGTTAAGGAAAGGATGATGAAGATTCCGCTGCAGCAACTGGCGGCGGGACGGAAGACGATGCTGGTTGGAGGTAAAGAGGGAGATAAGGGAGTGCCGTTTCCGGCGGCGATTGTGGTGCTTGCTGGGCCTAAGGAAGACGGTAATCTCGAACGGCTGCTGGTCGCGGACAATCTTTCCGACGACGTGCTGCTGATGGATGCGACAACGGGCGTGATTGAGAAGAGATTCGATCTCGCGGAGAACGATGCGGTGCCTTCGACTTATCCGGTGGCTCTTGCCTTGTCGAAGGACGGGGCGCGGGCGTTTGTGGCGCTGTGGAATGCGAGTGAGGTGGTGGAACTGGATCTGAAGAAGGGTATTGTGGGGCGAAAGCTGCCGCTGCTGAAGCCGGAGAGCGCGATTGCGGCGGGAACGCATCCTTGTGCGCTGGAGATTTCTCCGGATGGCAAGACGATGTATGTTGCGCTGGCGAATCGCGATGTTGTGGCGGCGGTGAATGTTGGGGGAGAGCAGTTTTCAGTGAAGGGGTATTTTGATACGCGACTGCCGCAGCAGAGTTTCTTTGGGGCGGAGCCGGAGGCGCTGGCTTCGTCGCCGGATGGGTCGCGGCTGTATGTGGCGAATGCGATCTCGGATGCGATTGCGGTGATGGATACTTCGAAGCTAACGGCGAAGGCAGTGAAGGAGGGTATGGTGGAGCCGATCGGGTTTGTGCCGACGGAGTGGATGCCGATGTCGCTGGGTTTTACGGGGGGCAAGTTGTATGTTGCCACTGCGAAAGGGAAAGGGACAGGACCGAATAATTTTCCTCAGAAGCAGGCGGCTCGAGGGCGCGGACGGCGTGGGGATTCCACTTACATCGGGACGCTGCTCTATGGGTCGCTGGCAGTGCTGGACGTGAAGGCGATGGAACCGGAACTGGCGAAGTGGACGGCGGAGGTGCTGGAGTCGAACCGGATGAAGGCGGCGGAGGAGAAGATTCAGTTTGCGGATGGCAGCGCGGATCGCATCAAACACGTGATCTACATCATTAAGGAGAACCGGACTTACGACCAGATCTTCGGCGATCTGAAACAGAATGGGAAGGGTGTGGGGAATGGCGATGCAAGTCTTGCGATGTATGGCGAGAGTCGTGACTCCGAATGAGCACAAGCTGACGCTGCAGTTTGGGGTGCTGGATAATTTTTACGATTCGGGTGAGGTATCGGGCGACGGACATGTGTGGTCGACGGCGGCGATTGGCACGGACTACCTGGAGAAGACATGGCAGCAGAACTACCGGGGCGGGCAGCGCACGTATGATTTTGAGGGCGTGGTGGCGGAGGGATATCCGCTGCTGCAGAAGATTCCGGATGTGAATGAGCCGGCGAGCGGGTATCTGTGGGGCAACATGGCTCGGCATGGGAAGACTTACTATCACTTCGGCGAGTACATCGGCTCGAGCTTCTGCAATGAGCGAAAGAGTTCGTGGTCGGAGGAGGGGCCGATGCTTGAGGGCTTGCGTTGCATGCGTGGAGCGATTCAGCCGGGTGAGGCAATTCCTGAGGAATGGGGCGGCGGGACGAACCAGTGGAAGTGGGCGATTCCTCTGCTGGCGAGCAATACGCCGACGAAGCCGGAGCTGGTTGGACATTATGCACCGGAGTCGCCGGACTTCAATCTGCGAGTTCCGGACCAGATACGCGCGGAGATTATGCTAAAGCATCTGCAGGGGTGGATTGCGGATCGTGCGAGTGGCAAGGATACGATGCCGAACCTGATTGTGATGCGGCTGGGTAACGACCATACTGCGGGTACTACTCCGGGAGGGCCGACGCCGAAGTCGTCGGTTGCGGATAATGATCTTGCTGTGGGGCGAATGGTTGAGGCAGTTTCGCATTCGCCGTATTGGGACGATACTGCGTTTTTTATTCTGGAAGATGATGCACAGAATGGTGCTGACCATGTGGATGCGCATCGCAGCGTTGCGCTGGTGGTGAGTAAGTATTCCCCGAAGAAGGCAGATGGATCGGCGTTTGTCGACAGCCGGTTCTATTCGACGGTGAGTGTGATTCGGACGATGGAGACGCTGCTGGGTGTTCCGCCGATGAATAATAATGATGCGTTGTGCTCGATGATCAGCACGCTGTTTACCGGGGCAGGAGATCAGACTCCCTATTCGGCGGACTACTCGAATCGCGACAATGGGCTGATCTATGCGGCGAACCAGAAGTCTGCGGTTGGTGCTCGCGATAGTGCGAAGATGGACTTTACGCATGAGGACCGGGCTGATCCGCGGAAGCTGAACGTCATTCTGTGGAAGGATGCCATGGGCGAGCAGCCGGTTCCGGCGTTGTTGCTGGAGAAGAGGAAGAAGTTGAAGAAGGATGATGATGATTAAGGCAGGGAGTAGGGTTTAGGAGTAGAAGGCTTTTTGGTTAGGATGAGATTTACATCCCACCCTTCGCAAAAAGCGCGAAGGATGGGGCACCCGGGCTGCATGGAGCATTCGAACATTTTTTAAGGAGTTGGGATGGGGGTTGTGCCGTTTCGTTTGAGGCCGTGGTTTAGTGAGCGGCCCTGGGGTCGACGTAATCTGCTGCCGTGGTATGCGGAGACGGGGACGACGGAGTTGGTGGGCGAGGCCTGGCTGACAGGACCGCAGTGCTTGGTGGAGACGGGTGCGTTTGCGGGACGGATGCTGGCTTCGCTTGGCTCGGAGATGGGCGGGGAGTTTCCTTTGCTGGTGAAGCTGCTGTTTCCTGCGGAGAAACTTTCGGTGCAGGTGCATCCGGATGATGCCTGGGCGCAGGCGTTGGGCGAGACGCGCGGGAAGACGGAGTGCTGGTATGTGCTTGAGGCTGAGCCGGTGGCGGCGGTGGCGCTTGGGTTGAAGGATGGGGTTTCAGTCGCGGATGTCGAGCGCTCGGTTACTGACGGCACGATGGAAGAACTGCTGAGGTGGGTACCGGTTTCGGTGGGGGATATGTTGTTTGTGGATGCGGGCACGGTTCATGCGATCGGGCCGGGAGTCGTGCTGCTGGAGACGCAGCAGACGAGCGATGTGACTTACCGGTTGTATGACTATGGGCGGCCGCGCGAGCTGCATCTGGAGAAGGGTTTGAAGGTGATCAAGCCGAAGACTGCTGCCGGGAAGGTTGCTCCTCGGGTGATGGATGGGTTTACGCGGTTGATTGAGCAGAAGTATTTTGTGGTGGACCGGTTCGAGATTGGAAAAGCTGAAGAAATAGTCGTTTCGTTTGCAGGACCGGGATGTCTCGTAGCTCTATCGGGGAGGGGGGTCGTAATTGCAGCGGATGGCCAGGTGGAGCTGATTCCCGGGCAGGCTGTAGTGGTGCCGGTTGGAAGCGGCGGAGTTACGGTTGAGACGGGTGTAGGTGTTTCGTTTGTGCGATGTGAGGCACCGGAATAGTCGAACAATAAAAAAGATAACCGCAGGTCCTTCGACTGCGTTGCTCGCAAAGGCGCGAGCAACTTCGCTCAGGATGACAATTTTGGAGTAGATAGAATGCAGGCTAGTTGAGAAAGACGCCGAGTTCGTTGGCGGCGTTGCGGAGCGGGGTGAGGAAGCGGGTCTGCATTTCGAGGACGGAGAGGCGCGGAGCGTTGCCGCTAAGGTTGAGCGTTGCGACGACGCGGCCGGAGGATGAATAGACCGGCACAGCGAGCGAGCGGAGACCTACTTCGTACTCCTGATCGCAGATGGCGTAGCCGTTTCGGCGGATGTTGCGCAGAGCGAGGCGGAGTTTTTCGATCGAGGTGATGGTGCGGGTGGTGTGCGGGACGAGGTTGACCTTGGCGAGGTATTGCTCAAGCTGCTCGGCGGGCAGATAGGCGAGGAGGACTCGGCCCATGCTGGTGCAGTAGGCAGGGAGGCGGCTCCCGATGTGGAGGTCGACGGCCATGACGCGGTTGACCTGGGTACGGGCGATGTAGACGATGTCTTCGCCGTCGAGCGTGGCGACGGAGAAGGATTCGCGGAGTGTAGCGGACATGCGCTCAAGGATAGGCTGAGCGGCGCTGGAGAGGGTGTTCGAGGTGGTGTAGGTGTGGGAGAGGGAGAGCATGCGCGGGCGGAGGGAGTAGCGGGAGCCATCTTCCGCGCCGGCAAAGCCAAGTTTGGTGAGGGTGTAGAGGCAGCGACGAACTGCCGCTCGGGAGAGGCCGGTCTTGACGCTGAGCTGCGAGATGGTCATCTGCGGAGCCTGCTGGGTGAAGGCTTGGATGACGACGAGTCCGCGGGCGAGGGAGGTCATGAAGTTGGGATCGCCGGTAAAGACGTCGAGGGCGGCTGCCGGGGTGGGCTTGGGTTGCGGCGGAGTTGAGATCACTGGGGCGATGGCGGGAGTTGATTGCTGCTGGGCGGCGAGGCTCATGGAGCGTTCCTTTTCGTCGGTCGCCGAACGGGATGTTCGATAGACGACCTAGAGATAACGATAAACGCACGTGCTGGTTACCGCAATGCTTGTGCGGTAATCGCTCAAGCCGTGAAATCTTTGAGTTGGAGGAGGAATGCTGAACCTAAAAATATTTCCCTCCGCGGCTGAAGCCGCGTCCTTTCAAAACGAGAGTTTTTTCAGCAACCTGCGGTCTGTCGGTAACGATCAGCCAGTGTATTCTTCTTCGGCTGTTTCGGCGATGGCGACGTCCGGGACCATGCTTTGAGCGAGGCGATGGCCTGCGGCGACTGCGGCGATGCACAACACAACCGAGAGGACGATATTAGCCAGTGCCCGGCCCCATGCTCCAGAACGTGCGAGATCGAAGGTCTGGAGGCTGAAGGAGGAGAAGGTGGTGAATCCTCCGCAGATGCCGACCATCACGAAGAGGCGGACGTTTTCGGAGGCAGGGTATTTGCCGCTGTGCAGAGTGAGCGTGCCGAAGTAGCCGATGATGAAGGAGCCGAGCACGTTGATTGAGACTGTGCCCAAAGGAAATCCGTTGCTGTAGGAGAGCGTGAGCCGAGTCAAGGCGTAACGCAGGAGTCCGCCCAAAGCACTACCGACTGTAACCCAGAGATAAGACATATCTGCCTCGTTCTTCGCTAGATTGAGAACCTGAATCGGCAGAGGTCATCAGCCAGGGTTACCGGCGGTTTTGGGAGACCTCATTCCCATTGACTCCATCGTACAACATGGTTTTGAGGCAAAAAAGAGCCGCCCCAGGATGCAGGCGGCTGGTGGAGTTCAGACATAGGTTGGCTGCACGGCCAGGCGCAGCCATCCGGACAAAGAGCGCCTTTGTCCGACTAGAAAAGAGTAGAGGATGAGGAGAGGATGGTTGTCATGGAGCTGTCAGGATGTGGTCATTTGATTGCATTTACCGATTTCTGTTCGTAATTTCGGTCCTTGGAAATGAGCTGGGCGGGCGATATACATCCCACCCTTCGCGATGAGACTGCGAAGGATGGGGCACCCATGCGTTCGATGGAGCCCCCGGACATTGGCTCTAAATGGTTCGGCTGAATCGCATGGATTCAGCCGAAGTTGTTGCCTATGGCGAAAGAGTTTTTTAGAAAGGGATGTCGTCGTCGGTGATGCCTTGGTCGGCGTAGTCGGACTGGCTGGCGGGGGTGCGCTGATCGAAGCTGGCGGTGCTGGACTTGGAGTAGCCACCTGTGCCCGCGCCTTCGCCGGAGGGTTTGCCGCCGAGGAGGGTGAGCTCGTTGCAGAGGATCTCGGTCTTGTACTTCTTTTCTCCGCTGGTCTTGTCGTCCCAGGAGCGGGTCTGAATCTTGCCTTCGATGAGGAGCTGCGTGCCTTTTTTGACGTAGTCGCGGACGACCTCGGCGGTGCGCTGAAAGCAGACGATGTTGTGCCACTCGGTCTTGTCGGCCCAATTGCCCTGTGCGTCCTTCTGCCGGTCGGCAGTGGCGAGGGAGAAGCTGGCGACGGTCATGCCGCCGGCGGTGGAACGGATCTCAGGGTCTTTGCCTACGTTGCCGAGCAGAAAAACTTTATTGACGCCTTTTGCCATTTTCGAATGCTCCGAAGGATTGCGGTTTTGAAGGTTGAGGATAACAGATGGAGGATTGTGGACGGGCGGGTAATCGTGGTCAGCGGCGGCGGTCGCCGAAGAGTTTGAGGGTGGCTAAGAGGAGGGTGAGGAAGCCGGTGGGGATGCATCCCATGGCGACGATTAGGGACATCCAGCCGGAGTTGGTTCTGGGGCCTTGATGCGTGACGCCTCCGAAGGCGACGAAGACAAGTGCGGCGGCGAGGGCTCCGATGCCGAAGATGAGGAGACCGGTGCGGAGGAGTTTGCGAGTGTCAGGCTGCATAGGGGCAGGGAATAGGGATCAGGGAATAGGGAGTAGAGAGCGGGGTTAGCGGTAGGCTGCGAGCATCGCGTAGACGATGACTCCGGAGATGGAGACGTAGAGCCAGATGGGATAGGTCCAGCGGGCGAGTTTTTTGTGGGCGGGGAAGCGGCCGGTGAGGGAGAGGAAGAAGGTGAAGAGGATCATTGGGAGGCAGACTACGGCTAAGAGGATGTGCGGGGTGAGAAGAATCCAGAGATAGATAAAGCGAGCGGTGGGGTAAGCCTTGGGGAAGAGCATGTCGCCATGAAGCATGTGGTTGACGATGTAGGCGACGAGGAAGACGCTGGAGACGATGAAGGCTCCGAACATGCTGTTGCGGTGGGCGATGATCTGGCGGCGGCGGATGTAGCGAAAGCCGAGGATGAGGAAGACGGCGCAGAGTGCGTTGAGAACCGCGTCGAGCGCGGGGAGGAAGGCGAGATGCGTGCCGGCGACGTCGACTGGAGGATGGTAGTAGACGAGCCAGGTGAGGAAGAGCGAGGCGACGGCGCTGATCGCGATGATGGCGGCGATGACTGACGGGGGCGTGCGGAGATTTGGGCCTGTGGCGGTCTGGGTCGGCATTAAAAGAGGAGGCGTCCTTTGGCGTCGAGGATCATGGCCAGCATCAGCAGTGGGAGGTAGATGACGGAGACTTTGAGGAGATTGCGCGCGGAGGTGGTGTCGGACTCGTCTGAGGTGCGTGCGATACGAGCGAAGCGGATAGTTGCGTAGAGATACCAGAGACCGAGTGCGGTGGCGACGATGGTGTAAGGAAGTCCGGTGACGTGCAGCCAGCTGAGCCAGAGGCTGACGGGGATCATGAGGACGGCGTAGAAGAGGGCCTGGACGACGCTGCTCTGCGCGGCGTAGTGGGTGTTGGGCAGGTTGGCGGTGAGGCGGATACCGCCGCGGGCGTAGTCTTCGCGGTACATCCAGCCGATGGCCATGAAGTGCGGGAACTGCCAGACGAAGAGGATGGCGAAGAGTGCGATGCCGGGCCACTCGATGATGCCGCGGGCGGCGGTCCAGCCGATGAGGGGCGGGAGAGCTCCGGGGAAGGCGCCGATGAAGGTGTTGAGGGTGGTGATGCGCTTGAGCGGCGTGTAGATGGCGACGTAGCCGATGGCGGTGAGGAGCGTGAGGGTTCCGGTGAGGAGGTTAGTGGTGTAGGCGAGGTAGAGCGAGCCGAAGAATGTAGCTGCGAAGCCGAGGACGAGACCGTGGGTGAGCGAGATTCGTCCGGCGGCCATGGGGCGATCCATGGTGCGGTGCATCAGGGAGTCGGTCTTGCGTTCGAGGGCCTGATTGAGCGCGCTGGAGCCGCAGGTGACGATGGTGATCCCTAGGAGGGCTTGCAGCATGCTGGTCTGGAAGGGGCTGATGCCGCTCTGGAGGCTGCCGAGGTAGTAGCCTGCCCCGGCTGTGATGATCACCATCAGGGAGATGCGGACTTTGAAGAGCGTGGCGTAGTCGCGGATCAGCGAGTGGGGTCGCGAGTTGGGTCTCGCCGGGGCGAGAATGCGATCGGTTGTCGCGGAGGTGGCCACAATTCAAGGATATCGCGTTTGGAGTATGCGCGTGTGGCGCTACTCGGCTGACTCTCCGTGCGGTTCGGCGTCCTTCGCGGCTAGCTGTTCGGGGGACTTCTGCAGCGGGCGCATGAGGGGGAAGAGGATGACGTCGCGGATGGATTTCGAGTCGGTGAGGAGCATGGTGAGGCGGTCGATGCCGATGCCTTCGCCTCCGGTTGGAGGCAGGCCGTAGCCGAGGGCGCGGACGTAGTCCTCGTCCATCTGCATGGCTTCTTTGTCGCCGCGTTCTTTTTCGGTCATCTGCTGTTCGAAGCGGGCTAGCTGGTCGACGGGGTCGTTGAGCTCGGAGAAGGCGTTGCCTACTTCGAAGCCGCCGATGTAGAACTCGAAGCGTTCGACCCAGTCTGGCTCGTCTGGTTTTTTCTTGGAGAGTGGGCTGACGGCTAGGGGGAAGTCGTAGATGATCGTGGGCTGGATGAGATGCTCTTCGGCGACAGCCTCAAATAACTCGGCAATCATCTTTGCCGAGTCGGTCAGTCATTGCGAGACCATGCACGAAGTCAACTGTTATCTGCGATCGGATAGGCTGTTGAATCTCCGCAAATCGTCTGATCTCAGACAGCATATGTTCTGCGCTCGGGATATCTTACCGCTTCTTGCAAAGCCGTGCGAATGCACTGCGCTGATTCTGAAATCAGACTATCACGTCCGGCGCTGGACCAATTCTTCAGGCCACCACTTAATGATGGCTTCGCGCATGGAGAGCTTGGTCCACTTGCCGAGGTCGATCTCGTTGCCGTTGAAGTGGGTGATGGTGGTGCCGTTGACTTCCATTGCGACGAACTTGATGAGTTCTTCGCTGAGCTTCATCAGGTCGTGGTAGTTGGCGTAGGCCTGGTAGAACTCGAGCATGGTGAACTCGGGGTTGTGTTTGGTGCTGATGCCCTCGTTGCGGAAGTTGCGGTTGATCTCGTAGACGCGGTCGAGGCCGCCGACTACCAGTCTCTTCAAATACAGCTCGGGGGCGATGCGCAGGAAGAGGTCGAGGTCGAGCGCGTTGTGGTGCGTGGTGAAGGGCTGCGCGGCTGCGCCTCCGGCGATCTGGTGCATCATGGGGGTTTCTACTTCGAGGTAGCCGCGGCGGTCGAAGAATTTGCGGATGGCGCGGAGGACGGCGGCTCGTTTGACGAAGACCTCGCGGACGTTTGGGGTTTCGGGTTCTGGCTGTTGGGGCATCTGTGGCGGAAAGTGGTGTGGCGGTTGTGGCGGGGCTAGCACCCTCGGGGTCCTTCGGCTCGGCGGCTGCGCCGCCATCGCTCAGGATGACGGCATCTTTATTTGTGGCAGCATTTTCCCCGCGGTTGAAGCGGGGGTGCTTGCGGGTGTTGCAGCGGGCGCGGTGGCGGTCTTGGTTGCGCCGGTGTTCATGAAGAGGTCGACGTAGCGTTGGCGGTAGCGGAGTTCGGTGTCTTCGAGGCCGTGGTACTTGTCGGGCAGGGCGAGCATCGCTTTTGCGAGGAAGGTGATTGCGGGTCTGTTGTCGACCGGCTCGACGTGGACGGTGAGCTCGCCGGTGCGGGTGCGGAAGAGATGGCCGCGGACGCCGATGTGGTCGCCGAGGTCGAGGAGTTTGTAGAGGGCGAAGGCGTTTTCGCCGGCGTCGTCTTTGCGGACGTAGATCTGGAAGCGCTGGCCGCCCTGCTGGAGCTGCGCGAAGCCGGCTTTGCCCTGGACGCGGATGGCCATGATGCGTCCGGCGATGGAGACGTTGATGGGCGAGGGCGCGGACTCGAGCTGTTCGGCGGTGAGCGAGTCGTAGGCAGCACGCAGCTCGGGGATGGTGTGGGTGGCGGAGTAGCTGTTGGGGTATGTGGCTTCGTCGTATTTGAGGCCGTTGGCCATCCCGAGCTCGGCGATCTGCTTGAGCTTGTCGCGACGCTGCTGGTAGAGATTTTTTTCGAACTCCGACTCGTACACTGGATTTCCTTTGGTGTGGGGCGCTGAGTTTTTAGTATAGCGATGGTTGTGGGCTAAAGGCTTAACGCCGATTTGCACCGATTTCACCGATTTGAGAGACGACGGTACGGCTTCCGGGCTGGGTTGAGGTGTACATCCCACCCTTCGCGATGAGACTGCGAAGGATAGAGCACCCGATCGTCAGAGGGACCCGATCGTCGGAAGCACCCGATCGTCGGAGGCACCCGAGCGTATGTGACCTGATTGTGCTGTGCGTGATTTAATGGTGCTGCTATGGCGGATGACGGACCAGGAAGCGACGACAAGGCGAAAAACGGGCGGGGTAAAGGTCCGCTGGGCGATCTGGCGAAGGCGGAGTCGATGATTCAGCTGGCGCTCGCTGTCCCTGCCGGCTGTTTTGTGGGGTTGTTGCTCGGCTACTGGCTCGACCGCCACTTTCACAAGCACTGGATGAGCGTAGCCGGCATGCTTATCGGAGCTGCCGGTGGATTCATTCAGATCTTTACCAGCATCGCGCGCCTTACAAAACGAGGTGAGTGATGACAGGACAGCCCGAACCTTCCAGATGGACGACCGGGCTTACCGATGCGGATTTCCGAAATGCCATTCTCGCCGCGCTTCGCCTGGTGGCGATCTTTTCCGTCTTTGTAGCGGCGCTTTTCTGGTGGAAGTCCGGATGGCGAGGGGCGTTGCTCGTCGTCATTGGCGCGGCCATCTCGGCGGCCTCGCTGTGGGAGTGGTTGCGGCTGATGACAGCTGTGAATCAGAGCATGGACAGTGGTGCAACTCCACGTCCGATGGGGCTTATTCTGGCGGGTTTCTTCCTCCGCCTCGGCCTGACAGTGGTGGTTCTCTATGTTAGTCTTAAGTACCTGAACGGCACGGTTTTCGCGCTTGCGGGGGGCCTCGGCCTAGGCGTTTTGGCGCTGACGATCGAAGCTCTCAGGCTTATGAAACGCTGGACCGTTTAGCCACGGATTTTTCTTATTTATGCCAACTCAGCTTCTCTTTACGCGATTTCTGAACCAGCACTTTGCCCCGCAGGTAGATAGCCTGCTGGCGGCGCTGCACATCTCCCCTGCGTATCCGAACGCGCCTATCACGAACGCCTTCGCGATGGAGCTACTCATCTTCCTCACGTTGATGGCGTACTTCGTTATCGTTCGGGCCACGCTTTCCGTTGAGACCCCTGGCACAGTCCAGCACGTCGCCGAAATGACCCATGAGTTTGTCGGCTCGCAGAGCGAGAGCATTGTCGGCCGCGGCTACGAACGTTTCACCACGTATCTCACCGTGCTTGTCCTCTTCATTCTTATCGGCAACCTGATGGGTCTGGTTCCAGGGCTTGAGTCGCCCACCGCCAACCCCGTAGTGCCGCTCGGATTCGCGCTCGTCACCTTTATCTACTACCACTACCACGGTATTCGTGTTCACGGCTTTTCGTATGTCAAACAGTTCCTCGGACCGGTGTGGTGGCTGTATCCACTGATGCTGCCGATCGAGATCATCTCGCACTTCGCTCGCGTGCTCTCGCTGACGGTTCGTCTCTACGCGAATATGTTTGCCGGCGACATGGTCACGCTCGCCTTCTTCTCGCTCATTCCGATCGGGGTTCCGCTCGTCTTCCTTGGCCTCCACTTCGGAGTGGCCATCGTGCAGGCCTATGTCTTCATGATTCTGGCGACCGTTTATCTTTCGCTCGCCGTGGCCCACGACCACTAGGGTCCAGGTTTGCCGGTCGCGGGGCGCCCCCTCTCGGCTGGCTGCAACACTCGCCGCATAGCGTGAGGGTGCCAGTTCGGTGAGCATCAACCACCCACTGGCGGCGAACACTCTGACGGGGGCAAGGAGTTAACTATGGTTCGTTTGCTTCAGTTCTCAAAGTACCTCTTCATGTCGCTGGCCGCGATGTTCCTTGCCGTGCCCGCGTTCGCGCAGGGAAGCGCTTCCACCGGCAACCCCTATGGATCGCTAGCTGTCGGTATCGGCATGGGAATCGCCGCCGGCCTCTGTGGTCTTGGTCAAGGCCGCGCCACTGCGTCGGCTTCTGAAGCCCTCGCTCGCAACCCCGGCGCGCGTCCCGGAATTCAACTGTTCCTCATTCTCGGCCTCGCCTTCATCGAGTCTCTTACCCTCTTCACCTTTGTGCTTCTTTTCATTCGGACGAGCTAAACTCGACTTACTTGCAATGCAAGAGAGCCTCCGCGATTGCGGGGGCTTTCTGTTTTGGCAGGCGATTTAGAGAACGGCGACGCGGTCGCGGCCCTGCTCCTTGGCGAGGTAGAGGGCGCGGTCGCCGCGGCGGAGGATTTCGAGCCATGTAGCGTCGTCGGGGAGCATGGTGGCGACGCCGAAGCTGGCGGAGAGGCGGATCTTCTGGCTGAGGTGCTCGACAGAGAGGGACGCGAGACATCGGCGGAGGTCTTCGGCGATCTCGGCGGCTTCAGTGTGGGATGCGCCCGGGAGGACGGCGACGAACTCTTCGCCACCGAGACGGGCGATGTGATCGCTGTCGCGAAGGTTGGCCCGAAGGCATCGCGCGGCGTGTTGCAGAACGATATCACCGCCATCGTGGCCGTGCTCGTCGTTGATGGATTTGAAGCGGTCGAGATCAAGGATGATGAGCGAGAGCGCGCCGCTGTGGCTACGGGCGACCTCGATGGCCTGAGCGCCGATCTCTTCGAGAGCGCGGCGGTTAAGCAGGCCAGTGAGGGAGTCGGTCTGGGACTGGGCTTCGAGCTCGTGCTGAAGCTGTGCCATGGCAAGCCAGATGACTCCGAGAGCGGTCATGACGGCGACAAGGATTGGTGTGAGGAAGGCGAAGGCGCTGGTGCCGGAGGAGCGGAGAAGGCTGCGCGGATCGTGCAGGTAGGCCTCCCATGCACGATAGATGTTGATCACGATGTAGAGGGAGAAGAGCGCGGCGAGTCCAAGCCGGGGAATCCGGACTCTCTGGGGACCGGGTCCCCAGAGAAGATGGACGATCAGTGCGTATTGCGCTACAACGATGGCGCTGATGCCGATGATGCGGACGGCGACGTCAGGCCGAATATAGCTGAAGTAGAAGCTGATGATCGCGGTGGGAATGACGGAGGCGGCGAGCAGCCAGGGTTGGGGACGGCGGAGCTGCAGAAGATCGGCGATGCCCCAGTAGAGGAAGACATTAATGAGGACGAGGACGGAGTTGGCGACGGTGATGGAGAACAGGTCGGGGATAAGGCCGCGCAGAGCAAGCAACTCCATTCCTGCGCCTGAGACCGCATAGCCGATCGTGATGAGGCCAACGCCGCGCAGGCCCGGGGTGCTGCGGTAAATCAGCAGCATGTAGAGGCAAAGGCATGCAAAGATAACAGCCGTAACGTGGATAGTTCTAAGGTCAATCAAAGGGTGATCCTTCCACTACTCTTCTGGATCGAGCGAATTTTCTATCAACTGTCAAGACACAAAGTATGGTGCCTTAGATGACCTGGGAGTCGGTTTGCACGCAGAATACACCGAGAGCTGCCAACTGTCTCCTGGGACAGCTCAATTAATTTAATTTCTTTGCAGAACCCGCCGGTTGGTTTAGTGGACGTCGAACTGGAGCTGGATGTGGCAGTCCCCGTTGTGAGCGGCACATTCCTGGCGGCCCTGTTCAATGAGGGTGGAGTGGCTCGCATACTCGGCGAAGGAGACGGCTCCGCTGGGCAGAATGCCGAGGGTAAGCGTGGCGATTGCTGCGAGGGCGAGGCCGATTGCTGCGGGAACGCTGATGGGACGAAGCTGATCGAGACGCGTGCTCTCACTGCCGGGTTTGGTGTAGACCGCGGCGAGAAGGCGCAGGTAGTAGAAACAGGCGATGCCGCTGTTGAGAAGGCCGATAACCGTGAGCCAGATGTTTCCGTTGTGGATGGCGGCGGTGAAGACGTAGAACTTGCCGAAGAAGCCGCCGGTGAAGGGGATTCCGATCAACGAGAGAAGGAAGAAGCTAAGAAGAGCGGCGAGGTACGGGCGTTTCTGGCCGAGGCCGGTGTAGTCGTCGATGGTGCGAGCACGCTCGTCGTAGCCTCCGATCTGCGTAATGATGGCGAAGGCACCGACGTTCATGGCGGCATAAGTGGCGGTATAGAGGCAAGCCGCGGCGATGCCGTCGTAGGGGAATGCGGTGAAGGCGACGAGAAGGTAACCGGCGTGGGCGATAGACGAGTAGGCTAGCAGGCGCTTGACGTCGCGCTGGAGCAGGGCGCCGAGGTTGCCGATGGTCATCGACAGGGCGGCGAGGATCCACAGGAGAGTGGACCAGCGGTGCTGGTAGGTGGGGAAGCCGGTAAAGGTGATGCGAAGCAGGACGGCGAAGGCGGCTGCTTTGGGTGCGGTGGACATCAGGCCGACGACCGGAGCGGGCGCGCCCTGGTAGACGTCCGGTGTCCAGACGTGGAACGGAGCGGCGGAGACTTTGAAGCCAAGGCCGATAAGGATCATCGCAAGAGCGGTGAAGGCGAGGTAGGGCGTTGTCGTTGTCTCGAGGCCGTGCGCGATGGCGTAGAGGTTGGTGGAGCCGGTGGCTCCGAAGGCGAGGGCGACGCCGTAGAGGAAGAACGCGGTGGCGAAGGAACCGAGGAGGAAATACTTGATGGAGGACTCGGTGCCGGTGACCTGACCTTTGCGGAATCCGCAGAGGATGTAAGTGGTGATGGAGGAGATCTCGAGGCCGACGAAGAGCATTAGGAGTTCGACGGAACTCGCCATCAGCATCATGCCGACGCCGCCGAAGCAGAGGAGGGCGAAGTATTCGCCCGCGTGACTGGCGTAGCCCTCGAAGTAGTCGAGCGACTCAAGCAGGGTTACGACAAGGACTGCCCCGATGACGAAGTGAAAGAGGACTGAGAAGGCGTCGACCTGGATGGTGTCGGAGAAGGCGTGAAGCGTGACGCCGAGAGAGACCTGGTACCAGGCTGCGAAGAGGGAGGCAACGGTGCCGGCGATGGCGATCCATCCCAGGGGTTTGCGGCTGGAGGCAGGCTTGAGGCATGGCTCGGCCAGCATGATGAGGACGCCGGCGAGCGTGAGGATGATCTCGGGGAGCAGAGCCAGTGTGTTGGTGGACATTTACTTGCTGGCCTCCGTTACAGGGTTCTGCTTTGATGGGGCTGTGGACGTGGTGCCGGGGTGCGGAGCGAATGCATCGACTGTATTGTCCGTCGCGGGAGAGGTTTGAGCGGCGGGCTGTCCGGAGAGCATTGTGCCGGCGGTATCGATGGCGCGCATCCAGATGGGAGAGAAGACGCCCATCAGCAGCATCAGTACGACCATCGGCCAGAGGGCGAGGTGTTCGCGGGCGTCAAGGTCCGGGGCGGGCACGTCAGCGGTATTGTCGTTCAGGTTGCCGTAGAAGATGCGCTGGATCATCCAGAGCATGTAAGAGGCGGTGAAGATGACGCCGGTGGTAGCGAGGACCGTCCAGCGGGTGTGATGGGTGACAGCGGACTGCATGGCGCCGGTGAGGACGAGGAACTCGCCGACAAAGCCGTTGAGCATCGGTAAGCCGATGACAGAGAGTGAGGTGATGACGAAAAAGGTGGCCATCCACGGGAGTTTTGCAGCGAGACCACCGTAGTCGCGCATGTCGTATGTGCGATAGCGTTCGTAGAGGATGCCGAGGAGCATGAAGAGTGCGCCGCCGCCAATCCCTTCGTTGATGGTGGCGTAGATGCCTCCGTCCATACCGGCGATGGTGAAGGTGAAGATGCCGAGGATGACAACGCTGACGTGGCCGAGGGTTCCGTAGGCGGCGAGTTGCTTGAGGTCTTTCTGGACGAGAGCGATGAGTGAGCCGTAGACGATTCCGATGGCGCCAAGAGCGATCATCAGAGGCGCGATGCGATGCGATTCTTCAGGGAAGATGCTGAAAGAGAAGCGCAGGATGGAGTAGAGGCCGAGCTTTCCGGCCAGGACCATGACGGCCGCGGTGGGAGCCTCGGCGATGGCGTCGGAGAGCCAGCCGTGGAGCGGGAAGACGGGAACTTTGACGGCGAAGGCTGCAAGAAAGGCGAGTGAGGCCAGCCAGAGAGCGCGGGGATTATCCGATATCGCATGGGCCGCGGCGATGTGGGTGAGGTCAGGAAGCTGGAAGGTACCGGTGCGGGCGTAGATCCAGAGCATGCCGACGAGCAGAATCGCCGAGGGAATGAAGGTGTAAAGGAAGTATTTGATGGCGGCGCGGCGGCGGTTGACAGTGCGGCCGAAGGTGGCGATCAGCAGCGTCATCGGGACGAGCGAAAGCTCCCAGAAGGCATAGTAGAGAAAGAGGTCAAGCGAGACGAAGATGCCGAGCATCGCGACCTGTTGGAGCAGGAAGAGGGTGTAGAAGAGCTTCTTGCGCTCGGAGATTACGTTCCAGGAGATTAGGACGCCGAGGGGGGCGAGGAAGCCGGTGAGCACGACGAGCCACATCGAGAGGCCGTCGACGCCGAGGTGATAGCGGATGGCGGGGGAATTGATCCACGCGGAGTTCTGATCGAACTGGAAGGTGCCGGATGCCGCGGTGTAGTCGTAGCGGATGGGAAGATGCAGGGTGAGAGCGAAGGTGATGAGGGTGACGGCGAGCGCTCCCCACTGCATCAGCTTGCCTCTGTCGGGCATCAGGGCGAGCAGGACCGCTCCCGCGAGTGGGACGAAAGTGATGACGGTCAGGATGATGTTATCTAAGTTCATTGCGGGTTCATCGTTTCCTATGGGTGTTGCAGCTACGGGTGAATCGAAAAGCAAAAGCAACTACAGAAGCAGATCCCTACGGGATGACAAACTAAAAAACAAGCAACGGCAAAACAAAAGCGTTAGTGCGGCCAGATGGCCCGGCCGAAGACCATGACGAGTAAGACTGCTGCGGCGCCTAGTGCCAGCCAGCCCGCGTACGAGCGAATGTTGCCGGATTGAACACGGCGGACGAGGGAGCTGAGACCTTTGGTGGTGCCGCCTGCGGCTGCTCCTGCGCCGTTGACGATACCGCCGTCGATGAGGCCGTTGAGGAAGATTCGGGAGAACATTAGCAGAGGCGTGACGATAACGGCGGAGTAGATCTCGTCGATATAGAACTTGTTTTCGACGAGGCGATAGAGTGCAGGTGCTTTGGCTGCGAGAGCCGCTGCGGTGCGTGGCTTCTTGTAATAGAAGAGGTAGGCGACGTAGAAGCCAAGCAGTGCGACCAGAACGGAGACTACGGCGAGGATGAGTTCTTGTGGTCCTTGCCAAATACGTTCCGGATAAAAAGACGTTTCGCCGGGAGCTAGTGGGTGGAAGACAGGTTGAAGAAAATGTTCGATTTCATTGTGACCACCTAAGGCGAAGGGAATGCCGACCCATCCGCCGATGATTGAGAGCAGGGCGAGGATCGCCAGCGGAATGGTCATGATCGCGGGAGATTCGTGAACGCCATGCGAGTGGACGGCGTGATCTTCTTCGTGGTCGGCGACCATGACGGCGTGGCTGCTCGATGAGGAGTGGACGAGCGCGCCTTCGTCATGGAGGTTGGGGTGCTCTTCGAAGTTCGCCGGGCCGAAGAAGGTCTTGAACCAGAGCCGGAACATATAGAAGGAGGTCATGCCGGCGGTGACGAGGCCGACGAACCAGAGCAGCTTGCCGAGGCCGCCGGAGAGGAAGGTCCGGTAGAGGATCTCGTCCTTTGAGAAAAATGCGGACAGGCCCGGTGCTCCTGCGATTGCGAAGACTCCTGCAGTCATGGTCCAAAAGGTAATCGGGATCTTACGCCAGAGGCCGCCCATCCTGCGCATGTCCTGTTCGCCGGAGAGTGCGTGGATGACGGAGCCTGCGGCGAGGAAGAGCAGGGCTTTGAAGAAGGCGTGGGTGAGGAGATGGAAGATGCCGGCGGTGTAGGCTCCGACTCCGCAGGCAAGGAACATGTAGCCGAGCTGCGAGACGGTGGAGTAGGCGAGGACGCGCTTGATGTCGTGCTGCACCATGCCGATGCAGGCGGCGAAGATCGCGGTGGCGGCTCCGATGATGGCGACGACGCCGAGCGCGTAGGGGCTGCGGTCAAACAAGGTGTGGCACCGCGCGACCATGTAAATGCCTGCCGTGACCATGGTGGCGGCGTGGATGAGCGCGGAGACAGGCGTGGGGCCTTCCATCGCGTCGGGGAGCCAGACGTAGAGTGGGATCTGCGCGGATTTGCCGGCGGCGCCCAGGGCGAGCAGAAGTGCGATCGCGGTGAGAACGCCGCCATGCCACTCCGGGTTAACGCTTATCGCGTTGAAGACGTGGCCGAAGTCGAGCGAGCCGAACTCGCGGGCGATGAGGAACATCGCGAGCAGGAAGCCGAAGTCGCCGATGCGGTTGACGATGAAAGCTTTTTTTCCGGCGTTCGCGGCGGAGTCTTTTTTGAAGTAGAAGCCGATGAGGAGGTACGAGGCGAGTCCGACGCCCTCCCAGCCGACGAACATCAGGAGGAAGCTTTCGGCAAGGACGAGGACCAGCATGAAGAACATGAAGAGGTTGAGGTAGGCGAAGAAGCGCCAGTAACCCTCTTCGTGCGCCATGTAGCCGACGGAGTAGATATGGATGAGGAAGCCGACGCCAGTGACGACGCCAAGCATGATGAGCGTGAGGTGGTCGACCGTGAAGGCGAAGTTGACGGTGAGGCCGGAGATCTGAATCCAGGGCTGCGAGACGATGTGCAGAGCTTCGGGCGCGCCCGTCGACTTCATGGTGATCCAGAGCCAGGCGACGAGAGCGGCAGGAATGGCGGTGCAGAGGAGAGCGACTGCAGAGACAAGAGCCCGGGGAAAGCGGCGGCCGATGGTTCCGTTGATGAGGAAGCCAGCGAAAGGAACAAGCGGAATCAGCCAGACGTAGTCAGAAGGCATAGAGTTCACGATTTCATCAGGTCGACCGAGTCGACGTTCAGCGTCTCGCGGGTACGGAAGATGGCGATGATGATGGCAAGGCCGACCGCGGCTTCAGCAGCGGCGACGACCATCACGAAGAAGACAAAGATCTGGCCTGAGACCTGATGCCACATGTGCGCAAAGGCGACGAAGGTGAGGTTGACCGCGTTGAGCATCAGCTCGATGGACATGAAGATGGTGATGAGATTGCGCTTGATGAGAAAGGCAGCGACTCCGATGGAGAAGAGCACGGCGGCGAGGATTAGATAAGCGGCGGTGGGGACCATCATCTACTTAGACCTCCCACGGCGTGAGACGTGGACTGCGATATAAGCTGCGAAAAGCAGGGCGATCCAGACAGGAAGGGTTGTCATCATCTACTGCTCCTTTCGTGCGAGCACGACGGCTCCGAGGATGGCGACCAGGATGAGGACGGAGGTGACTTCGAAGGGGAGCAGGAGTTTGGTGAAGAGGACGGAGCTGAGCTCGGAGATGTTGCTGGTCACCTGGTTGAGATAGTCGCCCATGACGGAGGCGCCGAGGTGGCTGCGCTCGGAGAGGAAGACAAAGCTGAGCAGGCAGAAAATGGCAGCTGCTCCGGGGATGCCGACGTAGTAGGCGGCGCGGCTGCCGTGGGTACGCTCCTCTTCACCTGCGTTGAGCAGCATGATGACGAAGACGAAGAAGACCATGATAGCGCCGGAGTAGACGATGACCTGGGCGGCGGCGAGGAACTCGGCCCCCAGCGACCAGTAGAGGACGGCGAGCGACATCATCACGACGACGAGAGAGAGCGCACTGTTAATAGGATGGCGTTGCAACAGGAGATTGAGCGCTCCTGCGACGGCCAGCACGCCAAAGATGATGAAAAGTGCCAGTTGCATGGTGTTCGGCTAATTCTTTCGTGGCCTGTTCTTGCTGCAAAGCATTTGAAACAGAGCAGAAACGTTTTTCTCGGGCTATCCAGTGATTGTAAAACAGCTTGAAGCGATGTCCTGCGGCTAACTGCGAAACGCAAGGATAAGGCTGGTGATGACGATGTTGGCCATAGCTACGGGAAGGAGAAACTTCCAGCCAAAGCGCATGAGCTGGTCGTAACGGAAGCGAGGCAGTGTGCCGCGCACCCAGATATAGAGCAAGAGAAAAAAGAGAACTTTTGCGACGAACCAGAGAACCGGAAAGATGGCGGTGAGGATAGGGCCGCCAAAGTTGTCGGGGAGCAGATGGCCGAGGGGGCTGGAGGGTCCGCCGAGGAAGAGCAGGGAGGCGACGCAGCTTACGGTGATCATGTTGGCGTACTCGGCCATAAAGAACATCGCGAACTTCATGGAGGAGTACTCGGTGTGATAGCCGGCGACGAGTTCGGATTCGGCTTCGGGCAGGTCAAAGGGGGAGCGGTTGGTCTCGGCGTAGGCGGCCATCAGGTAGATGAAGAAGGCTACGAACTGGAGGCCGCCGAAGACGTTCCAGCTCCACGCACCGTGAGCCGACTGGCTATTGACGATGTCGCGAAGGCTAAGCGACTGTGCGCGGAGAACGACACCGACGAGCGAGAGGCCGAGGGCGAGTTCGTAGCTGATCATCTGCGAGGTAGCGCGGAGGCTGCCGAGGAGAGCGAATTTATTGTTCGAGCTCCACCCGGAGAGCGCGATGCCGTAGACCCCGATGGAGGTGATGCCGAGGATAACGAGGAGGCCGATGTTGATGTCGGCGACGTTGAAGATATCGACTGAGACGCCGTTGGCGGTGACGTGGGTGACTTTGCCGAACGGCACGACTGCAATGGAGATCAGCGAGCAGCTGAGCGCGATCACCGGCGCGATGATGAACAGAGGGCGTTCCGAGGCGATCGGAATCAGCTCTTCTTTGAGGAAGAGCTTGATGCCGTCGGCGAGGGGTTGCAGCAGACCGAAGGGGCCGACGCGGGAGGGTCCCCAGCGGTTCTGGATGCGGCCCAGCACCTTGCGCTCGAGCAGTACCGTGTAGGCGACAGCCATCAGGGTGATGACGATGACTACGACTACTTTTAAGGATGCTGAGCAGCAGAAATGTTTGAAGCTCGGTGAGGTGGCTCATTGTCAGCTTTCAGCTCTGAGTTGAGAGCTTTGAGTTTTTTCTGCGTTCGTATGGTTCCAAAAGCGTTAATTCAGTCGGCTGCGGATTCTATCTGGGTGAGACCCGTTGGTGGACGAAGTTTTTCGTTCTGTTGCAGGTCGTTGAGCATGACGGAGTAGCGGCCAAGCGTGCCCGAGGTGAAGAGGGAATCGTTCGATGGAAGAACCAGGTCGCGACGATTGCCGATCTGGACGAGATTGCTGGGGGCGACTGCTGGTTGAAGGTGCTGATCGTTACCGGAGAGCAACTGAAGACGCAGCAAGTCATAGCCGGGGACGAGGCGCTGGATCTCATCCAGAATTGCGAACGGATCGAAGGGGCTGAGCTTCGGTTCGAGGTTTTGCGCGGTGAGCCAGACGGCGTGACGGTCGGCTTCGCCAGACTGTGCGCCACGGCTCTGGCCCATGTCGGCGCGAACCCCCTTGCCGAAGGGAACGAGTTTGCTGACGTCCGCGCCCATCTTATCGGCGATGCGGACGATCATCTCGAAGTCGGTGCGGACGCCGGCGCGGTCTGCGGCCTTGTTGACGAGTTGCAGGTCGCCATAGCTGTTGGTGACGGAGCCGGATTTCTCGTAGAGATTTGCAGCGGGAAGAATGACGTCGGCGTATTGAGCGGTTTCGGTGAGGAACATCTCCTGCACGACGACAAAGGTGTCTTTGAGGACGGCGGGATCGACGCTGTAGCGGCTGATCGGGTTCGATCCTACGACGTAGAGGGCTGAGAGTTCGCCGCGCCCGGCTGCTTCGAAGATCTCGAGCATATCGAGACCAGGGTTTGCCGGCGCGTTGTACTCGCGGAATGCACTTGAGCCTAGCGAAGTGTAGCCGGGAAGCATGTCGGGGAGCAGGCCCATGTCGGCAGCGCCGCGCGAGTTGGCATAGTCGGAGAGGAGTGCGAACTTTGCGCCGGGCATCGTCACGCCGAAGTCGATGAGGGCCTTGAGGTCTTTGCCGCGCAGCTCGGAGCCGATGAGGATGAGAAGTTTCTCTTCCGCTTTGATCTGGTCACGAAATTTCGCGAGAGCGTCGGTGTCGGCTGCTGCTTCGGAAGCCGAGGCTTTGTTCCCTGCGAGGTAGGAGGTCAGGGCGCTGTAGCCGAAGGGTGCGAGGCGCAGGAACGCCTTGGCCTGACGGCGGAGCTTGATCTCTGCCGAGTTGGCGATGTAAAGGCGGCCGCGGTTATTGCGGACGTTGGTGCGGATGTTCCACGCGGTTGCAGGGGCCTGGATGGTCGGATCGCCGCCAACGATAAGGATTGCAGGAGAGTTGAGCGTGTCGCGCAGTGATCCGGTGCGATCTTTCTGTCCTGCGAGCGATTGGGCGAAGGAGACGTAATCGGCCGTGCGATGGTGATCGATGTTGTTGGTGTTGAGAACGGTGCGGGCAAACTTCTGAAGGAGGTAAGCTTCTTCGTTCGTGATGCGGTTGGAGCCGATAACGCCGATGCTCTTGCCGCCGCGGCTGTCGCGACGTTCGCGGAGTTCCTTGCCGACGTAGTCGAGCGCGACCTCCCAGCTTACGGGTTTGAGCTCGCCGTTGGGCTGGCGGACGAGAGGCTGCGTGATGCGTTCGGCGTTGTTGGCGAAGTCGAAGGCGTAGCGGCCCTTGTTGCAGAGGAAGTCGCCGTTGATGCCGGACTTGTCGCGATTATCTCCACGAACAATTTCAGAGCCGTCGGACGTCGAGCGCACGCCGAGGGTGGTCTTGCATCCGTCGCCGCAGTGAGTGCAGATGGTGCCGACGTGATTCATCTCCCAGGGGCGGGTCTTGTATCGATAAGTACCTGAAGTAAGGGCTCCCACGGGACAGGCGTCGATGCACATGCCGCACTGCTCGCAGTCGACGTGTGCGAGATGGTCGGGCGACAGGTTCGCCGGGATGTTCGGAGCAATGACGGAAGAGGCTCCGCGGTTCTGGATGCCGAGAGCGAAGACGTCCATGCCTTCGCCGCACATGCGCACGCAACGGTAGCAGAGGATGCAGCGCGGGCGATCGAAGTAAACGACTGGCGACCACTTCTGCTCTTCGCGATGGTTCTTGGGCTCGGTGTAGAAGCTGTCGGCCGCGCCGTACTTGAAGGTCATGTCCTGCAACTCGCATTCGCCGCCGGCGTCGCAGACGGGGCAGTCGAGCGGGTGATTGCCGAGGAGCATCTGGAGGGTAGCTTTGCGGGCCTGGGCGATCTCGGGAGTCTCGGTCGCGACGACCATGCCTTCAGCGACAGGCGTGGTGCAGGCGGTCTGGAGCTTCGGCATCTTCTCGATGCGCACGACGCACATGCGGCATGCTGCCTGCAGCGAGAGGCCGGGATAGTAGCAGAAGGCGGGAATCTCGATGCCGGCGGACTTGCAGGCGTCGATGAGCAGCGTGCCCGCTGGTGCAGTAAGTTGGTTGCCGTCGACGGTGAATTTTACGTCTGCCATTAGTGTCCTGCTCCAACGAGTTGCTCCACCGTAATAATTGGCGTTCCGGCTTTGTGGCCGTGCGATGTAGTCCTCAAACTCTTTGCGGAATTTCTTGACGAAGCCCAGGGTTGGCATTGCAGCAGCGTCGCCGAGCGGGCAGAAGGTGCGGCCCATCATGTTTTCGGCGAGGTACTGAACGTTATCGATGTCTTTTTTGCTGCCGCCACCGTTGTAGACACGGGTGAGGGTCTTCTTGATCCAGTCCGTACCTTCACGGCAGGGGATGCACCATCCGCAGGATTCATGCTGATAGAAAGCGATGGTGCGGAGGGCGAATTCGACGATGGAGACAGTCTCGTCCAGTACGACGATGCCGCCGGATCCGAGCATGGTGCCTGCTTTGCCCATCTGGTCGAAGTCGAGGCCAACGTCGATCTCATCGGCTGTGAGGACCGGGCAGGATGAACCGCCGGGGACGACGGCTTTCAGTTTTTTTCCGTCCTTGATTCCGCCGGCGACGTCGTAGATCGCCTTTTTGAGGTTGTAGCCCATCGGAAGTTCGTAGATGCCGGGACGCTCGACGTGGCCGCTGATGCCGAAGAGTCGTGTGCCGCCGTTGCGTTCGCTGCCAATCTTCGCGTAGGCCTCGCCGCCCATGAGCAGAATGTGCGGTGCGGAGGCGATGGTCTCGGCGTTGTTGATGACCGTGGGCCCGCCATAGAGGCCGACGACAGCAGGAAAGGGAGGCTTGATGCGCGGAACGCCGCGCTTGCCTTCGAGCGACTCCATCAACGCCGACTCTTCGCCAACCTCGTAGGCGCCTGCGCCTGTTTGAGTGACGATGTCGAAGTCGACGCCTTTTTTGCCGAAGATGTTTTTGCCGAGGAAGCCCTTGGCGTACGCGTCGGCGACGGCCTTCTCGACGATCTTGAGCAGATAACGGTACTCGCCGCGCAGA
Source organism: uncultured Acidobacteriaceae bacterium (assembly GCA_963770055.1). Lineage (GTDB taxonomy): Bacteria > Acidobacteriota > Terriglobia > Terriglobales > Acidobacteriaceae > Edaphobacter. The sequence continues at coordinate 366,491 of CAVYOC010000005.1, read as the reverse complement.
TAGATGAAGCCAAGCTTCGATCCGATGGCGAGGCCGGCGATCATGGTGCCTTCGATAACGGCGTGCGGGTCTTCGAGGAAGATAACGTGGTCTTTGCAGGTGCCGGGCTCGGACTCGTCACCGTTGACGAGGACGTACTTCGGCTTTTCGGACTGCTTGGGCACGAACGACCACTTCATGCCGGTGGGGAAGCCTGCTCCGCCTCGCCCGCGCAGGCCAGAGGCCTTCATGGTGTTGATGATCCACTCGGGACCTTCGGCGATGGCCTGCTGAACGGCCTTGTAGCCGTCGAGCTCGATGTACTTATCGATGTTGGCAGCTCCCTTGCCAAAGCGGCGGGAGAGAACTCTGACTTCATCAGGATGCGAGACGAGGGTTGGCATTATTTTTCGTCCTTTCCCTTGCCTTCGCGATACATCTGGAAGATGGCGTCGCACTTCACGGGTGTGAGGTTCTCGTGGAAGTCGTAGTTGACCTGAATCGCCGGAGCCCAGCAACAGGCGCCGATGCACTCGACCTCTTCGAGCGAGAACATGCCGTCGGGGGTGACCTCCTTGTGGCCGATGCCGAGCTTTGCCTTGCAGTGGCTGAGGATCTCGTAGCCGCCGCGCAGCATGCAGGAGATGTTCGTGCAGACCTGCACGTTGTACTTGCCCGCAGGTTTGGTGCGGAGCATCGAGTAGTAGCTGAGAACGTTGCGGACGTCGAGTTCGAGCAGGTCGAGCCGTTCGGCGATCTCGGTGACGACGGCCTCGGAGACGTAGCCGACCTCATCCTGCGCGTAAAGCAGCATCGGCACCAGTGCCGAACGCTTCAGCGGATAGAGCGTCACGAGCTGGTCGAAGCGGGCGGCCAGCTCGGGCGAAAAGATCGTGTTGGCGATAGTGCTCATGCGTAAAATCCCAGGCGGCAAGGTGAAGCAGATTCCTCCGCTGCGCTATTGCCCCAGCCAGCAAGCTGGCCGGGGACCCCAATTCTGCGGAATGACAACCAAAAAACATCACTCACTTTGCATCATCTCCCGCGCCAGGGCTTCGGCTGCGATGTCCATCTCTTCGGCGATACCTTCTATTTTAACTGTCCCGTCTTCCTGAAGGCTGAAGCCGGATCGATTCCCGTCACTGTCTTCCATCTGATCGTGCGTGAAGCGAAGCCATCGGCTTGCAACCCGCAACGTAATCTCGTCTGCGCCGACCTCAACGACTGCATGATGCCGGCTGTTCAACCCGTGGGCGGCTGCGTAAGAGCGAAGCAGCGAGGCCCAGGAGGTCCAAAGTTCGGTGTGGAGCGTTGAGTTCAGCGTCTAACCTCAGTTGTTAGCGCTTTAATATTCTTGCTAGAGACGATTAGTGAGGCGACCGTGCCAACGAGAATAGCTACCGGAAGGGCGAGCACGCCTACAAAGCCTGTACCAAATGCAAGGCCATGACGGCTGGAGCCTTCGTGTACAGAGATCAGAACGCTCACCGTAACCGCGATCAATTCAGTACCGACCATGACGCCAAGTCCGATCATCAGCGTTCTCACTTTTCTTGCCGTACGCGTTACCGCGTATAGGAATGTTGCGACGAACAGAAGAACGAGCAGAACGCCAACCATTTCAGAGACCCCCTTTCGTTGAAACTCAAACTAGCGATCAATCTCTCCAAGCACGATATCGATCGATCCGATGACGGCAACGACATCAGCAAGTAGTCGCCCCTTGCACATGACTTCTAATGCCTGAAGCGTTGCGAAGCCCGGGTTGCGCATGTGGACTCGGTACGGTTTGGCGGTGCCGTCGGAGACGACGTAGTAGTTCATCATGCCGTGCGGCGCTTCGACGGAGCTCGTTGCCTCACCAGCCGGTACACCAAAACCCTCGGTGACAATCTTGAAGTGATGGATAAGAGATTCCATCTGGGTCTTCATCTGCTCGCGGTTGGGAAGAATGATCTTCGGCGCATCGGCGACGATGCTTCCTTCAGGAAGGCCATCGAGTGCCTGCAGGCAGATCTTGACCGACTCGCGAAACTCCTGCATGCGGACGATGTAGCGTGCCCAGACGTCGCCGATAGTCGAGGTGGGAACGTTGAACTTGAACTTCTCGTAGCCCGAGTAGGGCATGTCGCGGCGAACGTCGAAGTCGATACCGGAGGCGCGCAGCGGGGGGCCGGTAACGCCCAGAGCGATGGCGTCCTCGGGTGAGAGATAGCCGACACCTTTCAGGCGGTTCATCCAGATGGGATTGTTCTGCAGCAGGCCCTCGTACTCGTCAATGTGCGCGGGGAATTCCTTGAGGAAGGTGCGGATCGTCGCATACAGATCGCGCGGCGGTTCCAGGCTGAGGCCGCCGATGCGGACGTAGCTGGTCATCATGCGCTGGCCGGAGACGGCCTCGAAGATGCGCAGCAACTGCTCGCGCTCGCGGAAGCAGTAGAGGAAGACGGTGAGCGCGCCGATGTCCATGGCATGCGTGCCGAGCCAGACGAGGTGCGACTGGATGCGCGTGAGCTCGTTGAAGAGCACGCGGAGATACTGTGCGCGCTCGGGAATCTCAAGGCCCAGCAACTTCTCCACCGCGAGGCAGTAGGCGAGGTTGTTGGTCATGGGGCAGAGATAGTCGATGCGGTCAGTCAGCGGCACGACCTGCTGGTAGAACTTGGCCTCGCAGGTCTTCTCGATGCCGGTGTGCAGGTAGCCGATATCGGGCGCGAGTCGCGACGATGGTTTCGCCGTCAACTTCGATCACGAGGCGAAGGACGCCGTGAGTCGACGGGTGCTGCGGACCCATGTTGATGACCATGGTCTGGTCTTTGGAGGGCTCATTCTGGCGATTGCGGGCAGCGTTGGCGATGACGTCTTCGATGCCTGGGTCGATCGCGGCTGCGCCGGTAATCTCTTCAACGTCGTGTACGGGAGCCATTAGCGGTAGCCCTCCACGGGGTAGTCCTTGCGCAGCGGATGTCCCTTCCAGTCCTCGGGCATCATGATGCGACGCAGGTTGGGGTGGCCGCCAAAGTGAACACCGAAGAGGTCGAAGATCTCGCGTTCATAAAAGTTGGCGGCGGGCCAGACAGGAGTGATGCTGTCGAGCCAGGCATCTTCGCCATCGAGCCGGACGACAAGACGCACGCGCTGCTTGAGCGGAATCGAAAGAATGGAATAGCTGATCTGGAAGCGTGGCTCGGAGGGATACCAGTCGACTGCGGTTACGTCTTCGAGGAAGTTGTACCCGGCCTGCTGAAGCGCCTGCGCCGCAACGACGATGCTTTCGCGGGCGACGGTGATTGTTAGCTCTTCGCGATCAAATTTGGCGTCAGTGGCGAGTTCAGCGAGAGCTTTGACTGCGGCGTTTTCAGGATGCGCCTCGAAGACGGCTTGTTTGCCCTTGATCGCTGAGGCGGGATCGTACATTAGAGGTCTCCCTTATCGAGCGACCAGTCGAGAATGCCCTTCTTCCAGACATAGAAGAGGCCGACGGCGACGAAGCCGAGATAGACGAGCATCTCCCAGAAGCCGAACAGGCGCGAACCGGTGATGGCTGGCAGACGGCGGTAGATCACAGCCCAGGGAAGCATGAAGACTGCCTCGACATCGAAGAGGATGAAGAGCATCGCGACCATGTAGAAGCGGACGGAGAAGCGGCCACGGGCGTCGCCGATGGGGTCCATGCCGCACTCGTAGGCGCTGGCCTTGGTGCGGGAGTTTTTGTGTTTACCGATGAAGAAAGAAGCCCCAACCATACCGCAAGCTAAACCGGCGGCGACCAGAATCTGAAAGACCAGCGGAACATAGTTCCAGATGTATGGGTAACTGTGCATGGCCATCTTCGACTCTAAGAGTGCGGCTGGCAAGTGTCAAGCGAGCGGGCGGTGGGATGGTGCGATCATCGAAATAAGGCTATGTATCTGTCGATGAGCGCATTGCCGAAGAGTGCGCTGGCCAGTCCGCCGACGCAAAGAAAGCTGCCGAAGGCTAGTTTGGAGGCTGCTCCGGCCTTGCCTCGCATCAGCAGAACCGCGCCGTAGAGGCTGGCGGCGAGGACTCCGATGAAGAGCGCGAGGATCGACGGCCAGAAGCCGAGAAAGGCGGCGATCATGGCGAGGAGTTTGACGTCGCCGAGGCCCATGCCCTCGCGGTGACGGATGGCTTTGTAGATCCAGCGGATGACCAGGAGCAGAAGCGCCGCTCCGACAGACAGCGGCGACTCGGCCGAAGATCAGGGACTCCGGTCCGGTGAGAAAGACGTTGCCGTGGCTGGCAAAGCTGCCGGGACTGGTGAGGCGAAGCTGATGGGTTGTGTTCAGGACGACCTGATCTTCGTCCGGGAGCCGAGAAAGACGGCCTGCAGTGCAGACGAGAAAGAGGCCGATGGCGATGCCGGTGAGGGTGAAGGCGTCGGGGAGAAGCATTGTCTGCCAGTCCATGACGATCAGGCCGATGAGGAGGAAGCCGAGGATGGCGATGGCCAGCTGGCAATACGATAGATCTGATCGACGTCGAAGTGAGGACGAGGTATTACCGATCATGGCTGCCAGCCGAGCTCCATATAGAGGTAGCGCCCCAGAGGCGAACAGTTGCAGCGTGATGCAAACCAGAGACCGATGGCGAGCTCAACCAGCGGATAGCGCCATGGGATTGATTGCTTGGCAGTCACGGCAGCGGCCTCGAAGAATGATCCAGCTCACAAGGGGAATGTTGTCGTACCAACGGATGGCCGCTCCGCATTGAGGACAGCGCGAGCGTGGGTGGATGACCGACTCGTGCCTCGGCAGCCGAGAGATACAGACGTTCAGAAAACTGCCGAAGAGCAGTCCGAGGAAGGGAAGGCGAGAGTTCGAAGAGGACGGTGCAGGATCACTGAAGAGTATACGGTCAGTGCCACTCGCTATGTGAAGTCTGGGAGCGGAAGTCCAGACCTAAGCTACTATCGATTGAAGACTTTGCGCAAAAGTATCGGATGGGGTGGAAGCTCAGAAGTCGACGTGCATGCGCACCGATTCAACCAGCACCGGGCCGCGATCCTGGTTGTAGCCGGGGTGGTTGATGTACTGGAGATCGAGCGCGTAATAGACGCCGCGCCAGGTGTGCAGGTTGTAGTAGCTCTCCAGAATGTCTTCGCGGGCGTAGTTCAGTTTGCCGTCGCCGAGGAGAAAGCCGAGGCCGCCGAGCTTCAGGTAGTCCTGATGATCTTTTTTGATGGCGTTGGAGACGAAGGTCAGGCCGAGCTTGTCGTAGGGGCGCGACCACGAGCGGCCGGAGTAGTCGCCGCCGAACGCGACGGTCTGGTCGACCTCGGTGTAGGCGTAGGACTCGTGCTGGCCTTCGTTCCAGCCGATGCGGGTGAAGACGCGGCAGATTTTCGGTGAGCTCCTGCTCGGCGTTCAGGCCGAAGCCGTACTTCACGGCGCCGAAGGTCGCGTGCTTCGTAATGTCGGGCGTTGCATCTTCGCCGGAGAGGAAGGCCTTGTTCGGCTTCGCGGTAGAGGCCCATGTGCGCGTGGTTCACGTAGCTGAGGACGCGGACGGTGCCTTTGCGTTCGGGAGGAAGCAGCCTGCCGAAGAGAGGTTTGCGCAGCTCGAACTCCCAGTTCTGTCCGCTGGCCCGGCGCAGGTTCCAGTCGAGGTCGATGCCGTTGGCGACGGTCGGCATCAGCGCGAGTGCGTAGCGTGCCGACCAGTCCTTGTCGTCGTACTCGGTGACGAGGCCGTAGGTGTAGCCGCGGGTGTCGGCGGCGTAGTCCCAGGCGCCATTGTTGTCGACGGTCCAGTTCATGAACTGCAGGTGGCTGTCGGTGCCGATGCCGTTGAGGTCGAGGTAGTCGGGCAGGCCGATCTTGCCGACGTGGAACTCGAGGCGGCGCTCGGGCACCTGCGTCGCGAGCGAGAACGGCGTGCGCTCCACCTGCACGAGCTTGTCGGTAAACCCGATGGTCTGGTGAAGCTGGACGCGGGCGATATAAGGCGTTGACCCCAGGTTGGGATTGCGGACTACGTCGAGGTTGGTGAAACCGGCGAGTCCGAGCGCCTCGCTGATGCCACGACCGCCAGCCGACTCGAGGTCGAAGATCGCATCGGTCTCGGTCTTGGGATCGCGCCGCAGTTGCGCTCCGAGATAGAGCGTGCCGACCAGGGAAGTCTTGTACTCGCCCCGGCTAAGAAGACTGTGTTCGTCTTCATAAGGCGAGTGGAACGGCCCGTGCGCCTGGAAGATGATGTTGGCCTGTCCGGAGATAAGAAAGCGGGAGTTTTCCGGATGGGGAAACATCGTCGGTGCGGTCATCGGAAGAATCCGGCGCATCCGGGAGCTTGGCCAAGTCCGACTGACCCTTCGCGACCAACGAGAGCGTCACCAACAGGAGAGCTGCGATTGTGTATTTTGAGTTCTTCTTTGAGTTATTCAAGGAATTCTTCAAGGATTGCGCCAGGATTAATCGTGCAGGAACAGTGTGAATAGGATGCAAATAGCCTGCCTTCCAACGAAAAGAGGAGAAGGCAGGCCAAGGTGATTTGGACTCATCGTCCTGATCTACATCCTGATCCACGACCTGATCTGGATCGATCGCCGGCATGGCGAGCCAGACACCGGCAAGCGGGCATCGCTCATCCGCAGTTTCTACCCAGCGCCGTACGATCTCGGCGCGAGGACAGTTGCCGGTGGTTCGCATGGAAAGATCGCGGCTTGTCTTCTGAATCTGGATCATTGGCCGACTCCTCCTTTCTGCGTGGAAAGTGCTCGTACTTTCTCCGGCGGGCTGACAATCTGTATAGTATACCCCGGTACGGTATAAGGGAGGCGACAAGTGTCACATAATAATCGCGAACAGATCAAGCTGCTGAACCGGGTTAAGAGAATTCGGGGCCAGATGGATAGCGTCGAGCGTGCACTTGCTGAGGAAGACCACAACTGTGCCGACGTTCTGATGCTGCTCGCTGCGGTGCGCGGCGGGATCAACGGCTTGATGGCCGAGGTGCTGGAGGACCACATCCGACTGCATCTGTTGAAGGACGGACACGCCCCGCTGACGCCAGACCTGGGCGAAGATCTGATCGATCTGGTGCGGGCTTACCTGAAGTAACGTCTCATCTGGCTTTGGCACCGACAACGACCAGGGCGAGGCCGCCACTACCGAAACGGTGCTGAAGATCGGCGAGAGCGGAAGCGTGTCCTGCGTCTTGTGGGAGATCTGAACCGGGCCGAGATCAACGTCCTTTTTCTCATGGGTGAACCTGAGCCCGCCGGTTGCGAATCCGATGATGTCCGACAATGATCAGAAGAATTCCGATGATGGTTGCTGGTTTCATTTCTTTGTTTAGCCTCTCCAAAGCAGTGTGATGGGATGCCAGCGGATGACCATCCAGATGCTTCGATTGCAGTTTTTCTCATGGAACTTGTCTGTGGTGCGGGTCAGGAGTAATCTGCTTTTACACGGGAAAGGAGGATGATCCAGCCTATGAAAATTGACAGTAAGAGTTGCACAACAATACGTGAGGTGACTGAGGCTTAGAGCGTCCATGCTCTAGTCCTGGCGGTCTTGTAATTGCAAGGTCCACGCCGAGGCCAAGTCCGAGATATGGACGCCTCAGGTCAATCTCAACAGTTCACCGCCAGACGGCTCGCTGCTCTTGATGAGTGCGAGCCGTTTGCGTTTTAACTGGTTGCAACGCGCTAGAATGGTAACCATGAAACCTTTGGTGATTGCGGGAAGGGCCTTTCAGTCGCGGCTGATTGTTGGCACAGGGAAGTACAAGGACGGGCCGGAGACGCAGGCCGCCATCGAGGCCTCGGGCGCAGAGATGGTGACGGTCGCGGTGCGGCGCGTGAATCTCGACCGGTCCAGCGAGTCGCTGCTGGACTTCATCGATCCGCGACGCTATTTTCTGCTGCCGAATACCGCCGGCTGCTACACCGCCGACGAGGCGATTCGCGCGGCGCGGCTGGGGCGCGAGGTTGGGCTGTCGGACTGGGTGAAGATCGAGGTGATCGGCGACCAGCAGACGCTGTATCCGGACGTTCAGGCGACCCTTGAAGCGACGCGCGTGCTGGTGAAGGAGGGGTTCACGGTTCTGCCGTATACCTCCGACGACATTGTCTTTGCGAAGCGACTGATCGATGTGGGTGCGGCGGCGGTGATGCCGCTGGGCGCGCCGATTGGGAGCGGGCTTGGCCTGCAGAACATGGCCAACCTGCGCATCCTGCGCGAACTAATCACGGAGGTTCCGCTGATCGTCGACGCCGGGTGTGGGAACGGCCTCCGATGCGGCGATTGCCATGGAGCTGGGCTTCGACGCCGTGCTGATGAATACGGCGATTGCAGCGGCGAAGGATCCGCTGCTGATGGCCGAGGCAATGCAGCACGCTGTGCTTGCGGGCGGCAGGCGTTTCTTTCGGGAAGGATGCCGCGGAAGCTGTATGCGACGGCGAGTTCGCCGCTTGAGGGAATCTCACGGTAGACTTCCATGCTTGATCTTCTCTTCGATATCGCCGCCGGAATACTGGAAGAATTCATGTTGGTGGCGCTCTCTGAGTCCTTCCGGCCGACTCGCAAGCAAAAGGATGCACCATCGAAGAGCGTCCTCGGTCTAATTTAGATTTCAAAAGTGCATTCCTGGTCATAGGAAGACTCAAGCGAATGCAGTAAACTTCGCCAATGCGGGTCTTCGGAATCGATTGTGGGACGGAGTTCACCGGGTACGGTGTGGTGGAGCTGGACTGCGATGCCCGTATGCCTCGCCTCGTCCATCTCGCGGCAGGAACGATCCGGCTCAACAAGAAAGAGAAGACTCCGCAGCGGCTCGCGCAGGTGTACACCGAGCTGACGGCGCTGATGGCGCTGCATCAGCCGGAGATCGTTGCAATCGAAGAGGTCTTTTTCTCGGCGAATGCGAAGTCCGCGCTGAAGCTCGGGCAGGTACGAGGCGTGGCGATGCTGGCTGCTGCGAGTTGTGGCCTGCCGGTGGCGGAGTATGCCCCGCTGTCGATCAAGAGTTCCGTTGTCGGCTATGGCCTCGCGGCGAAGGAGCAGGTGCAGTTTATGGTGAGACGGCTGCTTGAGAATGAGAACGCCTTTGATTCGCCCGACGCGGCAGATGCGCTGGCGATAGCGATCTGCCACATTCACACGGCGCAGACTCTCGAACAGCAGGGTGTGCGTTGATGAGAGCTTTCGCACCGATTTTCCTCGGAATCGCACTCTTTGGATCTGCTGCTGGATCGCGTTCTCAAACGGCCGATCCACCGGCCTCCTCATCTGCGAAGGCTCCTGCGGAGGTCAGCTTTCAATTCGAGCGCCCAGGTCTGCCGGTGCCGAAATTTACGCTGCGCATCCGCGAGGATGGAACAGGCAGATATGAGGCGGAGCAGGCCGAGCGTCCTGCCACTGCGAACTCGATGCGAGGTCAGGCGGCGCAACATATCGATCGCCAGATAACGTGAGCAAGACAACGGTTGCGAAGATATTTAAAACGGCGCGAACGGTAAACTACTTCAATGTCGAGTGCGAGTCGAAGGCGAAGAACATCGCCGACACCGGGAAGAAGACGCTGAGCTATAGAGGCTCCGACGGTTCAGGGTCCTGCACCTATAACTACTCCGAGAACAAGACAGTCGATACCGTGACGAACACTTTTCTCGCGATCGCCTACACGATGGACGAGGGTCGCAGGCTGGATTTTCTGCATCGCTACGACCGGCTCGGCCTCGATGCGGAGATGATCTCCTTCGGGCAGGAGTACGACGCGGGACGCGCGATGGAACTCGGCTTGATCTCGCCGACACTGGCGGCGATCGTTGATGATAATGCGATCATTCAGCGTGTGCGTTTGAAGGCGCAGAAGATGCTGGAGCTGGTGGCTGCGAAGCACATTGAGGTCTTCCGCAGATCACTTAGAGCAAGGTTCATTGAGGCGCACGAGAGGCGTCGATTCCTTAGGGAGCGGTAGAGTTCTGCCATCGGTTCCAGTTCCAGCGACTCCGCACGTGCCTGGGGTGAAACACTCGCCGGCCACGCGTCGCTGATCTCCTCGGCGGAGTATCCCGCGGCGCGCAGGTTATTTTGCAGTGTCTTGCGCTTCTGGGCAAAGCTCTGTTTCAGAAAGCGACGAAGCCAACGGGATCTACTCCGAGTTCGGTAAATCGCGGCGCAAATTCAGTCGCAGGACGGTGGAGTGGACCTCGGGCGGCGGTGAAAACGCCGACGGCGGCAGAGTAAAGAGCCGCTCGACCCTGGCATTCATCTGCGCGGTCGCGGAGAGCAGGCCGTAGTCACGAACCCCGGGTGCAGCCGAGACGCGGTCGGCGACCTCGCGCTGCATCATGAGAACGGCGCGTGCGAGCAGTCCCGCCGATCCGGCCGCGAAGAGCTTCAGCAGAATGTCCGAGGTGATGTAGTAGGGCAGGTTGCCGATGACGTCAGCCGTTTCGCCTTCAGGTGTCAGTGTCCGAAGATCGGTCTTGAGGACGTCAGCTTCGATGATCTGCACTTGCGGTTGGTCGCGAAACGAAATGTCAGTTCGGCAGCGAGGGCGCGGTCGAGTTCGAGCGCAATCAGCCGGTGGCAACGCCCGGCGAGAATCTCCGTGATGGCACCATGGCCCGGGCCGATCTCGATGACGGTTCGCTTGCTAACATCGCCGAGAGCGTCGACGATGGCATGGCGCGCTGCGTCGTCGACGAGAAAATTCTGGCCGAGTTTTGGCTTGTGTTTCATCTGCATCGAATGACTTGTAGTGCACTCTTATAGACTAACGGTTTGGCTGGAAGGAAAAGGAAGCATGCATATCGTATTTGCAGCATCGGAGTGCACTCCCTGGGCGAAGACCGGCGGACTGGCAGACGTGGTCAGCGCCCTGCCGCGGACTTTCGCGAAGATGGGGCACAAGATCAGCGTGTTTATTCCGTACTACCGGCAGGTCGCGAAGATCGTGCCGAATGCTCCGGTCGTTCTTCCGAGCGTGACCATTCCGTTTCCTTCCTACAACCGCTTTGTGCGCATTCTGGACGGCGGCGTGGCCGCGGGAGTGCAGACCTACTTCGTCGATTGTCCGGAACTGTTTGATCGCGAAAGCTTCTATGCGACGCCGTCCGGCGACTATCCCGACAACGCTGAACGCTTCGGCCTCTTCAGCCGTGCCGTCATTGAAGCGACGAAGGTGATGGGTGTACCCGATGTCTTTCATGTCCATGACTGGCAGGCAGCGATGCTCGCGGTCCTGCTGCGATCGACCTACTACTTCGATCCGGTGTTCCGGCATGTACCTGCCGTGCTTACGATTCATAACGCCGGATACCAGGGGTGGTTTCCGCCGCGGACCATGGAGACGCTGCTGCTGCCGTGGGACATGTTCACCTTCGACAAGCTGGAGCACTACGACAAGGTGGACTTTCTGAAGGGCGGCATCGTGTACGCCGACGCGATCACGACGGTCAGCCGTACCTACGCCAAGGAGATTCAGACACCTGAGTTCGGCAACGGGCTTGAGGGAGTTTTGCGGAAGCGCAGCGGCGATCTCTTCGGCATTCTGAATGGCGTTGACTACGATGAATGGAATCCGGCGACCGATTCCAACATCGCCGCGCACTACTCCGCGGAAAAGCTGACAGGCAAAAAGGAGTGCCGGCGCGATCTGCTGCATGCGTTCGGATTTGAAGGTGTCAGCGATGAGACCGCTGTCATTGGCGTCGTCTCGCGCTTCGCGACGCAGAAGGGCTTCGACTTCATCGTCGAGATCATGGACAAGCTGGTTCAGGAAGACATGGTGCTGCTGATGCTCGGCAACGGCGAGGAGTACTACGAGCGGCTGCTTGTCGAGATGGCGGACCGCTATCCGGCCAAGATGCGGGTGCAGGTCAAGTTCGACAACGTGATGGCGCACAAGATCGAGGCCGGCTCCGACATCTTCCTGATGCCGTCACGCTACGAGCCAGGCGGCCTGAACCAGATCTACAGCCTGAAGTACGGAACGATTCCCGTTGTTCGCGCGACTGGCGGTCTCGAAGACACCATCGACGAGCAGCCCGACGGCGGCGGCAACGGCTTCAAATTCTGGGGCTACAGCCCGTCGGCGTTTCTGGACGCGCTGCATCGTGCGTTGGAGACCTTCCAGAACAAAGAAGAGTGGACGGCAATGATGAAGCGTGGCATGGCGCAGGACTTTTCGTGGAACGCTCCTGCGAAGGAGTATGTGCGCGTGTACGAGCGCGTGATCCAGAACCGTAGCTAGGCTGCCTGTTTTTTCCTCATCAGGAGTACAACGGAATGCCAAGCAGAATGATACCGGTGCCGATGAGAGAGTTTCGCGGCTGATCTGCGAACGAAAAGACCAGCAGGACAACAGCGGCAACGATGAAGAGAGCGGGGAGCAGAGGATATCCCCAGACGCTGTAGGGTCGCGTCTCTTTCGGCTCGCGGCGGCGAAAGACGAAGACGGTGCTGGCGGTCAGAGCGTAGAAGAGCCACTCGCGAAGATGGCCAGCGAGAAGAGCGCCTGAAACCTGCCGATGAAAAGCAGCAGCAGGGAACTGATCACGGCCTGCAGGATGAGCGCTGTTGAAGGCGTATGGAACCGCGGATGCACGTGCGCCAGCTGCTTGAAAAAGAGTCCGTCGCGTGCGGCGGCAAACGGGACGCGGGCGCCGGAGAGCGACGATCCGACGAAGGTTGCGCAGATGCTGACAGCCATGCCAATCGAGACCAGCGAATTTCCCCATTGTCCTGCGACGAGCCGCATTGCATCGGCGGCTGGCCGATCGGCGGTGGCGATTGCCGCTGCGGGAAGCACGTACTGGATCGCCGCGTTCGTCAGCATATAGAGCGCGCCGACGATGGCGACGCCTCCGACCAGTGCGAGCGGCAGGCTGCGTTGAGGCCGCTCGACCTCACCGGCCATGGTTACAACGTCGCTCCATCCGTCGTAAGCCCATAACGCGGCGACCAGCGCGATCATGAAGCCCGAAAAACCGCCGCGCGCACCTGTGAACTCAGTCGCAAAGTTGCATAAGCCGTGCTGGCCCGCCGCTCCGAAGCAGAAGCCGGCAATCACCAGAATCAGCAGGCCCTTGAGCCATGTCAGCAGAAGCTGCACATTGGCGGATTTTCTTGTGCCGATAATGTTGAGGCCGGCGATCAGCCAGGTCATCGCGATCGCAAAGACCTGGCCCCACAACAAATACGCGAATGCCGGCTGCGAAAAGGAGCTGAAGATTGCAAAGGTTCCCAGAACGCGTGCAAGTCCCGCGGCGATGGTCGCAAGCGAAGCAGGCTTGGCGACTGTGATCTGCGTCCACATATAGAGAAAGGCTGTGAGATCGCCGTAGGCCTCGCGAAGAAAGGCATATTCGCCTCCGTAACGAGGATGCGCAGCGGTAATCTCCGCATAGGTCATCGCTCCAAAGAGTGAAAGCAGACCTCCGACAATCCACACGGCGTAGACCGCGCGGGACGATCCAACGGCGGCCATCATCTCGCGCGGAACCAGAAAGATTCCGCTGCCGATAATGATGCCCACGACGATGGATGTCGCGTGCGAAGCGTTCAGAACGCGGGGAAGTTCGGACCTGGGGTTCTGCATCGGTTCTCGGAGAGTAGCATAGAGGTGCAACGACTCCACCGACTCTCTCAACCTTCAAGATCGGCGGCGGCGTACCCACCAGCGAAGGCACTTACCGAGCGAATGCAGGAAGATTACTGCAGCACCGGCAACACTGCTTTGCCTTCATCCTGAAAGTAGTTGCGAATCTTTTCCGCTGTCGCGGCGTTAACCACGGCGGTGAGAGCATCGGGAGAGGCCTGACGGATGCCGCGGACGCTGCCAAAGTGTTCGATCAACCTCTGACGCGTTCGCGGGCCCACACCCGGGATAGAAAGCAGTTCGCTGTCGCGGTCGCGCATCTGCCTCCGCTTGCGATGGTAGGTCACGGCAAAGCGGTGGCTCTCGTCGCGAATCTTCTGGACCAGGTGCAGCACGGGCGAACGTCTGTCCAGCACAATCGGCTCGTGTTCCTGTCCGTAGACGTAGATGATCTCCTCGCGCTTCGCAATCGAAGCAAGCGGCTGCAGCGTAACGCCAATCTCTTCCAAAGCGGAATAGGCCGCGTGTAACTGGCCAAGTCCGCCATCGATCAGGATGAGGGAAGGGAACGGCTTCTTCTCATCCAGCAGCCGCTTGTAACGGCGATGGATCACCTCGCGCATGCTGGCGAAGTCGTCGACCCCGGTGACGGTCTTCACCTGAAACTTGCGGTAGTCGGACTTCTTCATCGCTCCGTCTTCCCACACCACCATGGAGGCGACCGTCTCCGCGCCCTGAATGTGCGAGATGTCGAAGCATTCGATGCGGCGGGGCAGTTCTTCGAGCATCAGCGCGTCCTGCAAGGCCTCCTGGATCGCCTTCATTCCCGGCTGCAGCACACGAAAACGCTGATCGTACGATTGCTTTGCGTTCTGGCACACGAGATCGACGAGCGAACGCTTTTCGCCGCGCTGCGGCACGAGTATCTCGACGCGTCTGCCCGTCTTCTCTGCCAGTAGCTCCGCCAGCACCGCCCGGTCGGGAAACTCAACGGGCACAAGGATCGTTCGCGGAACGTAACTCTGATCGAGATAGATCTGCTTCAGCAACGCGGAGAAGAACACCGCCGGACTGAATGTTGCGCCCGATTCCGACATCGGAGTGTGCTGTACGACCGGAACTCCTTCGCCGATCTCCGGCGCCGGCGCTGCAGGATGGGGCTCGATCCGAGGGATCGTCTCCAACTCATCCACCTCGGAGATGGCCTCGGAGACGGCCTCGGTCACCGCATCCAGCAGCGATTCGGGCAGATCCTCCCAGAAGAGGTCACGACGGTCCACGATCTTCCCGCCGCGCATGTGAAAGAGATTCACCGCGAGCATCTCGTTTTCGTAGTGGTAGCCAAAGACGTCAGCGTCCTCATTGTCTGTCGTTGCGATGCGCTGCTTGTCCTGCATCTGGTGCACGGTGACGATCTGGTCGCGCATCCGTGCGGCGAGCTCAAACTGTTCGGTCTCGGCTGCAGTCTTCATGCGCAGCGTCAGCGAGTGTTCCAGTTCGCTCGGCCGGCCTTCGAGAAAGAGCTGCACGTCGCGCACGCTCTCGCGATAGGCCTCAGGCGTTGTCAACCCTTCGACACACGGCCCGAGGCAACGCTTGATGTAGTACTGCAGGCATGCGCGCGGATGATAGCGCGACAGGTCGACCTTGCAGCTTGGAATCAGAAAGCTGCGGTGGATCAGGTCGACCAGCCGATAGGCGAGGTTTCCGGGGAAGTAAGGGCCGAAGTACACGCTTCCGTCTTTGCGGAGCCGCCGCGTCACGAAGACCTTTGGGTAGCGATCGCCGATCGTCAGCTTGACGTAGGGGTAGGTCTTGTCGTCGCGCAGCAGGATGTTGAAGCGCGGTTTGTGCTGCTTGATGAGGTTATTTTCGAGAGCCAGCGCCTCGTGCTCGTTGGCCACCGTGATGTACTCGACATCGACGGCCTCGCGCATCAACGAGCCGGTCTTCGCGTTGGCCTGCGAGGCCTCCAGAAAATACGAACGCACCCGCGCGCGAAGGTTCTTCGCCTTGCCGACGTAGATCACCTCTCCTTCGGCGTTTTTGTAGAGGTAGCAACCCGGCTGAGTCGGGAGTGTCCGGATTTTCTGCTGGAGATCCATACTGTCTTAAAGGCTTGTGTTTGCAGTGTAGACGTCCACCCTGTGCGCAAACCTTCGCACGGTAGATTTGACGCGTTATCGCATCAAAAGTTCCCGGAGGAGGGCCAATAGCAAGGGAACAAGTCGCTGGGTTATTCGGGTAAATATAGGAAACTATGTAAGTTAGCGGTAGCACCGCTTTGGCATCCTAATTGCTGTTATCACCACGTTGCTGTATTTCTTAACCAGGGAGAATGAATCGATGAACCCCAATCAAATAACAAAAATCAGATCTGCCTCGACCTTTGTTGTAGCCAGTGCTCTTGCCATAACTTTTACAGTTGGTTGCTCAAGCAAGAACTATGTCCGTTCCCAGACAACCCCCCTCATTCAGCAGACCAACGAACTCGACACCAAGACTGCTGCCGATCACCGCGCCATCGTTGACACCGACGAGCGAGCCAAGACCGGAATCGCCGGTGCACAAAGCGCAGCGGACACAGCCGATCAGCACGCTCTTGCGGCGGGTAAGTCTGCAGATGCAGCCAACAAGGCGGCCCAGGACGCTTACAACCGCGTCGACACGCTCAACGGCGTCGTGGCGAACCTGGATAACTACAAGCAGCTCTCCGATGTCAGCGTCACGTTCGGTTTCGACAAATACGTGCTCACTGCCTCGGACAAAGAGCAACTTGACGACCTGGCGGCTCACCTGACCAGTTCACGCGGCTACATCCTGGAACTGACCGGCGGAACTGATTCCGTTGGCGATGCGCAGTACAACTACGAGTTGAGCCAGCGCCGTGCCGATGCTGTGGCGAACTATCTCCAGAGCAAGTACAACATTCCCCCGCATAAGTTTTATCTCGTCGGAATCGGCAAGGACCAGGAAGTGGCAAGTAACAGCACTTCAGCCGGACGCGCCAAGAATCGTCGCGTCGAGATCAAACTGATGTCCAACATGAACGACCAGTCCACAACGGCATCGTCGGCGACTTCAGGTCCGCGGAATGGCGAGCAGTAACGAGACTGTTGTCTCCACATAGAAGGGTTTCAAACTCCGCAGCACAACCCACGTACGACAACCCACCTTTATGCAACGCGGCGGTATGCTGCCGGCGCGTTGCAACTCTCTCCCCACGGCGGCAGGGCAGCATGGACACGACCCTGCCAGCTTCTTTCAGGGGAACCAGACTCCTAGGTCTTCAATTTTCGATAGACGATCGCAAGCAAAGCCGAGGTGGCAATCACCCAGGCAAACTGATACCAGTAAAAGAATGGAAAGCCCCACAGCGCCGGTGTTGAGTGCGTGTAGAGCTGCGGAAAGCAAAGCCCAAGATAAGGAAGCACGAGCAGAAGAACTAACCAGCTTCTGCGTTGCTTTGGTTCCGACTTCGTCGCTGGATCGTGAGCCATAGGTTGCCAGCATAATGCATCCGAGGGCAACCCGAAAACCCAACCTCTTCAGGTAAAGTGACAGTATGGCCCCGTCTCCACCGGACCACCCTGCGAACGAAAACGCTTCAGGCGATCCTCTCGCTGAAGCAGTTGCGATTATGGCGCGTCTTCGAGGTCCGGGCGGCTGTCCCTGGGACCGCGAGCAAACCTTCGACTCCATCAAACGACACACGCTGGAGGAGACCTACGAGGTCTTCGATGCTATCGAGCGCCGCGCATGGCCCGATCTGAAGGACGAGCTGGGCGATCTGCTTCTGCAAGTGCTCTTCTATGCCCAGATGGCCTCTGAGGCGGGTTATTTCACCATCCAGGATGTTGCCTCGAACCTGAACGCCAAGCTGATTCGCCGCCATCCGCACATCTTTGGCGACGTCGTGGCCCAGGACGCCGGCACAGTGCTGCGTAACTGGGAGCAGATCAAGCATTCGGAGAAGAAAGCGTCCGCAAAGACGCAGGATTCGATGCTGGACGATATTCCTTCGCACCATGCCGGCTGTGATGGAGGCTGGCAAGCTCGGCTCCCGCGCAGCAAAAGTGGGATTCGACTGGCCGAATGCCGACGGGCTCTTTGAGAAGCTGCACGAGGAGATCGGCGAACTCAAGGCGGAGATCACGGCAACTCCCGAAACACAACCGACATCCGAGATCGAAGCAGAGTTAGGCGATCTCCTGTTTACAGTCGTCAATCTCGCGAGGCATCTCAAGGTCGATCCGGAGTCCGCGCTCCGCGGTACCAATGCCAGGTTTCGCCGCCGCTTTGCTGCCATGGAGGCTGTTGCCGGAGGCAGAGACGCATTGGCGGCTTCGACGCCGGCGCAGCTTGACTTACTTTGGAATCAAGCGAAGAACGCCACCCGCGAGACGCCACGGCCATGAACACCAGCATTCCGACCGCAATTCACATCCAGCCTCTGACGACTCTGGAACAGTTTGAACGCTGTATCGTGCTCCAGCTTGAAGTCTGGGGCTACAGCGATGGCGACGTCATTCCGCGGCGGGTCTTTGTGGTCGCGTCGCGCATCGGCGGCCAGGTCATCGGGGCCTTCGACGGCGATACGATCATCGGTTTCGCTATGTCTTTGCCGGGTTACCGCGACGGTAAACCCTATCTGCACTCGCACATGCTGGCTGTGCTGCCCCAATATCGCAACAGCGGAACTGGCCGGCGCCTCAAGCTCGCTCAACGCGACGACGCCATCGCCCGGGGCTTCCAACTGATGGAATGGACCTTCGATCCTCTGGAGATTCGCAATGCCCATCTAAACATCGCCCGGCTTGGCGTCATCGTTCGGCGTTACCAGGCCGATTTTTACGGGCCCTCCACCTCCCCATTGCAGGGAGGCCTGCCGACAGATAGGCTATACGCGGAGTGGTGGCTGCGTTCCGACCGCGTGACGAGTATACTTCGCGGGGAAGCCCCTCCAATCGAAGTTGTCGAACGTGTTACCGTCCCGCACACCATCTACCAGTGGAAGCAGGATGCCCAGCAAAGAAGTCGTGCACTCGCCACCCAAAGCAACAATCGCAAGGCGCTGGAATCGGCATTCCGCCGCGGCCTTGCTGTTATCGGCTACGAACGCGATGCAGAAGGCAACGGTAGTTTTCTCCTTGGACACTGCAAAGAAACTTGAGACAAGTGACAACGCATCAGAAGAAGTCTGAAAACGATCCCAGACGCTGCTCGCCCAGCTATATCGCTTCACCGATCTGAAAAGACAGGAACAGAAATATGCTCAACATCGACGCCATCCACATGCGCGAGATCAACATGCCGCTGGCTCATCCGTTCGAGACCAGCTTCGGCCTCACCACGGCCCGCCGCATCCTTTTGATAGAGCTTGAGTCGGAGGGTCTTACCGCCTGGGGCGAGTGCGTCGCGGGCGAGCATCCCTACTTCAGCGACGAAACCGTCGACACCGCGTGGCTCATGATTGAAAACGAACTCGGACCCAGTCTGCTCGACGCCAACGTGGAACGTGGCGGAAGCTGTCCTGAGATCTTCCGGCAGGTGCGCGGTCACCGTATGGCCAAGGCGGCTCTCGAAAATGCAGTATGGGATCTCGAAGCCCAGGTCGAACAAATCTCCCTCGCCGAACTCCTCGGAGGAACCCGTCCGGTCATTCCATGCGGCGTCTCGATTGGAATTCAAAACAACCCGGCGCAGTTGATGAAAAAGATCACCGCCGAACTGGCGGCTGGTTATCAGCGCATCAAGCTGAAGTGCAAACCTGGCTGGGACACGAAGATCTTCGAAGCGGTGCGCAACAGGTGGCCTGACATCACTCTCAGTTGCGACGCCAACTCAGCCTACCGGATGAAAGACCTCGACCGCATCACCGACTGGGACCAGTTCAACCTGCTGATGATCGAGCAGCCTCTCTGGTACGACGATTTTTATTTCCACTCCATGCTGCAGAAGCGTCTCAAGACGCCCATCTGTCTCGACGAATCCATTCGCAACCGGCGCGATACGCTAGCCGCAATTGATATGGAGTCATGCCGCATCGTAAACATCAAGGTTGGCCGTGTCGGAGGCTTCAGCGAAGCAATTGCCGTCCACAACGCCGCCGAGGAGCGCGGCATTCCTGTCTGGTGCGGCGGAATGCTGGAGACAGGGATCGGCCGGTCCCACAACATCGCCCTGTCGTCGTTGCCTAACTTCTCGCTACCCGGCGATGTCTCCGCTTCCAGCCGTTATTGGACCCAGGACATCATTGAACCCGCGGTCACTGTGAGTGCCAAGGGGGAGATCGTCGTGCCAACCGAGGTTGGGCGTGGCTTCGCGGTACAACGCGAGCGGATAGAGGCTCTCACCGTTCGCCGCCACACGCTTCACGCGAAGGCCCGTGTGACCGCCTGACGTTTTTTATTGATCCGGAAGCGGCGTTGCCAGCAAGAGTCGAATCGCATCCTGATAACTCATCGGGCCAATCGGTTGAACTCCGCTTGTCTTCGCGCTGGAGTGGATGTCCAGTCTCTTGACCATCAGGGCGCGCACGCTCAGCTCCATGGCAAAATCGGTAAAGATCCAGCGGTTGCCGCCCACATTCATCTGATTCAAGACCAGCTTGCCTCCCGGGTAGATGTGGGCCAGCATTCCCCAGCCGAAGTTCACTCCGCGAAAGACTGTTCCGTCCATGCGAACCACGTAGTGCGTCTTCGCATCGATCCAGACTCTTCCTTCGAGTCCGGTCAGCGCCTGAGCCTCCGTCGTTGGTGGAACCCAATTTGGATTCGGCTTGTAGTCCAGAACGATCTCCGGCGCTCCGTTGTTCCTGCCACTCTGCGGCTGTCCCGGAGTGTAGGTGTTGATCATGGCGTCCGCCATCAGCGGCACCAGCGTGTCCGCCATCTTCTTTTCCGATTCCGTGTTCTTGACATGCTTGGCATAGGCTGCCGGCGAAGCAATCACGTCGTTCAACCGCTGCCGTTCCGCCTTGTCCTGTTCGGGAGTAAGAGGCTTTCCATCTTTCAGAATCAGTCGCGCCACTGTGCCGTCCTTGCTCTCGATCACGTCGCGAACCTGATTGCCTCGTTCGTTCACCGTCTGCATTCGATAACGAAGGTACGAATCCTTGTGATGAAGGGCGATCAACTCATTTCGAGCGGCATCGACTACCAGGGAACGCGGCGGAACTGACGGCAGTCCAATGCCGGTCGAATCCTGCGGGGCATTGGCGCTCTGTGCTTTGAGATCGCAGGCTGAAATTGCGGACGCCACGGCAAGAGAGCAGGCTGCAATCCATTGCCATAGTCTTTGCCGCCGTGAGATCGTTTCAGCTCGGACCGCCCAGAAGGAAGCAGACCCAGGCGTACCAGAAGCTATTCTTACCAAACCCACACCTCGCAGCTTTTTTGCCCACTTTGCCTATCTTACGTAAGACGCCGAATCCGGTCTTAAAGTTGGGGCAGGTTGCCTCATCTCATGAGCTTGCGTATAGTTCGGGCAAGGCATACGAACGATAGACCAGGACGCAGGAGAAGAAAAAATCTATGAAGCCAGCCGAAGGTTCCACCGTCATCGGTAAGTCGGTTGTCGTCCGGGGAGAACTCTCCGGCAGTGAAGATCTTTACATCGACGGAGATGTCGAAGGAACTGTTACTCTGCCTGAGAGCCGCCTCACCATCGGGCCAAACGCGCGAGTCCAAGCTGATCTGAGCGTTCGCGACGTCGTCATCTTTGGTCACCTCACAGGCAACGTCCAGGCTACCGGTCGCGTCGAACTGCGTCAGTCGGCGCAGGTGAAAGGGGATATCCTTGCCGGCAGACTCTCGATCGAGGAGAGCGCGGTTCTTACCGGGAAAGTTGAACTCAAAGCGGTTGCCGAGGGGCAACCAAAGACTTCCTCTCCCGCTCCCACCGTATCGAAGTCCGCACAAGATCAGGTGAACGCGCCTCTGTTCCCTCAACCCACGACTTAGGTCAGAAAGGGAAGCGGACTTATGCGCAACCTTTTCGGGGGTGCCAATACCAGCAGTTCCCGTGCCGAAGTACCGGACGTGTCCCTCGCCACTCCAGTGGATGGAATGAGCTGATGAAGTACCTGAGAACGCAGGAATCGCTGCGCATTCTCGACATCGGGCCTACGTCCTCCACCAACATCAACTACATCACCAGCCTGGGCCACAGCATCTACATGGCGAATGTAGTCGAAGAAGCATCCAAACCGGAATGGATTGTTCCCGGCGAGGAGGGAGCGGAGCCTACCTTTGCAGTAGACAAGTTCCTTGAGAGCAACTCTTAACTTCTCCGGCCGCGTCTTCGACGTTGTCATACTCTGGGACACAGCCGACTATCTGCCAGAGCCGCTGGTGGCGCCCGTATTATCGCGGATTCACGATGTACTGCAGCCGGGAGGCCTGATGCTTGCTTTCTTCCATCAGGCATCCAGTCCGGATACTGTCTTCTGCCGGTACCATCTCACCGATACCGATGTCGTGGAGATGCAGCGGGCCGGCAACTATCCGTTGCTGAATGTCTACAACAATCGCAAGATTGAGAACATGCTGAGCGGATTTAGTAATTACAGATTTTTTCTCGCAAAGGACAGTCTTCGGGAAGTAATTATCACCCGGTAGAGTAACTGCTCAACGAACCCTGCAGCGAGCGACTTAGCGCCAAAAGTAAAAAGCCTCGAAGGTCGAGGCTTTTACTTTTTTGATACAGGTTGAAAAGCTAACCCTTTGCGTTCTGCTTCCGCCGCTCCGCCCATCGTTTCTTCATGGCATCAGCGATGCGCTTGCGTCCCTCGGCGCTCAACTTACGTTTGCGAGGTGCCGCTGCTGCGGAAGTATTTTTACTGCCTTTAGGCCGGCCCCGTCCTGCAGGTGCCGTCGTCCCAGCGAGCAGCGCGCGTGCCTGCTGCAACTTTGAAATCTGGGCATCTATCTCATCAAGGATGCGTCTAACTTCCACTTATTGCCTCCGGTCGGCGTGAGTAGCTCTGAGATATTTCTCCGCCAGGACGTTAGAATTTTTAAACCACGTTATGACAATACAGAAGGAATTACTATCACGCAAATTATTCCTTGCGTAACCTTAGTTCGCACTATTTCTCCTGTGTCGAACTAACTGTATCCTTCTTAGCCTTTGTCTCGGATGCGGAAGCGGTCATTGCATATCCTGGAGCAACTTCATCCAGTTCTTCGAAGCGTACCCCACCTAATCCATGGCGATGATGACTTTCCTCAATACACCTCTGCAGATCGTTCAGAGTGCCTTCTTTATTCCGCGCAAACTCAGCGGCCATTCGAGTAAGTGCATAAGAAAGAATGTCGCTGTGATGTAAGTTCTGCATGTTAGGCGCGCGTCGCAGATTCAGCCAGAGCCGATGCACAAGTTGGACTTCATGCGGCTCAATCGCCGGCGCGTGCGGTCCGATGTGAAAGTTCAGCGACGAGCCGTCCGGCCTAACCACATAGAACGTAAATTGCCGTTTAGGTTCCGACAGCGCCTCCCAGGCCTGCCCGACGTGATAAGCCTGTTCCTCTGCGGTAAGTTTAGTGGATAACCCCGAGACTACAGCCGCAGCATCAAGCGAGTTAGCCGTCTGCACCAGCGCTGCAAAGATATCGCCTGCAGGAACTACCAGCAGAGAGATATGTTTCCCGAAGCTCTCAGCGACCGATACCGCCTTGGTAAAAAGCATCTGCTCGTGTTCACTGAATAACTGCTCGGAGGCACTGACATACTCCGGGCCACCGGCCCCCATCATCCGGGCAGCCAGCACAACCAGGTCCTGATCGTCGGTATTCGTATGGGTCAGCGCCCACTTCAGCGCAAAGGGAGTTGCTGCAGTCACGCATGGTAACCACAACAGCCCCCGGACGTATGTCCAGTGCCTCCCGTCCTACATTGTCCTGATGCTCAAGCTGGAAGTGTTCCTTCATTTGTCTCGTCGCAATATCGTGACGTCGCTTGTTGTCGCGCTCGGAGAGCGAAAAAATCAGAAAGAACGCTGCTGCAAAGATAATTCCACTTACTGTAGCTACCGACTTTGTGAATAGGTTCACAATCGCCGTAGTCAACAGAACTAAAAATACCGAAAGTAGCCCGAGAGGTATCTCGGTCTTACCGATTCGCAGGTTGAGTGGGACCTTCCAGCCGCGTTCGCCCTTATACTTCCAGCGCAGGACCAGCATCGCGAGGGCATTGAAGGTAAAACTCCAGATCACACCGAACGCATAAGCCTCGCCCAGCATAATCACGTCGCCGCGAGCTGCCATGATCGTGAACATCTGCAGTCCGGCAACCAGGTTCACAATGCGGTAACTGGTTCCATACCTGCGCTGCGGCTTACGGAACCAGTCAGACAGCACGCCATCCTCGGCCACCCGCATCAGCACGCCGGTCGAGCCGACGATCGCGGTATTCACTGCGCCGCCAAGGATCAGAAACCCGACGATCACCACGAAGACGCGGAAGCCGATCCGCAGCGCCAGCGGTCCCACCATGAACATCGCCATGCCCGCGATCAGGTTGTCGCGGTACACCGGGACCCGCACCGAGTCGGGGATCAGCATAACGGCCAGCAGCGTGCCGATGCCGGTAAAGATGAAGCTGTAGATCGCGATGACGATTGCAGCGCGCTTCAGGTTCTTCAGCTTCGGATGCTCGATCTCGCGGTTCACCTGCGCCAGCGACTCCTCGCCGCTCATCGCCAGCACCGAGTGTCCAAAGGCCATCAACACACCAAACAGTCCCAGCGTCCGCATAAATCCGGTGTGCTTCAGAAAGCCGAGCGCATCCTCGCTGAAGTGAAGATTATCTGGTGTAGGCCACGGAGGCAGGTGCGCTCCCACATGGAATACAGAAAAGATTCCCCACGAAAGCAGAATCACAACCATCACCGTCGTAATCTTCATCACCTTCAGGGCTTTGTCGCTGGACTCCTCGATGCCCTTGGTGTTCTGCCACCAGAAGTAGATGGTGATCACCGCCGGCGATGACGGCCGAGGTCCCATCCACGGGAAACTGACGCGCCGTCCCATCCGGGTGCATCGCCAGCATGCCCATCCAGTGATGCGCCACGCAGAGCCGGAATAACTCGTTCAGCAACCCCACGATGTACTGCCCGGCGGACACACCCGAGATCGGCCCCGTCAGGATGTAGTCAAACATCAGCGCAGAGACGCTCAGCTTGGCGAAGGTGCCGCCCAGCGCCTCCTTCACGATGCGGTAGACGCCGCCGCGCGTGAACATGCTGCAGCTCTCGACGTAGACCGCACGCACGGCAAAGCTGAACAGCATGACGCCCAGGATGAACCACGGCGCGGCCTTGCCCACCGCCTCTTCTGCAATGCCGCCCGCATAAAAGGCCGAAGACCCAAGGTCGTTCAGCACGATTGCCGCCGCTCGCCAGAAAGAGATAAAGGTGAGCATCACCGACGAGGCCACAACCAGGCGGACCCGGTTCGATTGCGGCTTAGAGATAGTTTGTTTTGAGGCCATTATGGTTTGTTGTTGAAGAGTGCGTTCCACCCGCTACATCGAACCGCTTCGGCAGCAAGAGGTGCACCTTCGACTCTGAGTGGAAGGCCGTCACTACCCAAGAGCGTGAATTTATAGTCCAGCCCTTGACGTTGGCAGTTAATCTTCGTCTTCCATCAACTCCTTCAAATCCTCTACAAAGCTAACCACGATTACAACGGCAGAGCCTGCCATCCCGATAAAGAACAGTGGAACAACGATTCTTGGCAACGAGATGAATCACAAAATCCATACTGGTTGATTGTATCTCCCAACTCGCTGCGAATTGATAGCTGCAATGTTAGACTTCAGACGCGATGCGACGAATCCCCCTGCGACTCTGGGCCATGGCCGTACTCTCTGCCTTCCTTCAGGTTTTGCCCTTTCCCATCGCAGGGCCGACGCCGCTGTGGCGCACAGCCTTCTGCTGGATCGCGCTTCTCCCGCTGCTCTGGGCGCTTCTCGCTAACGATAAGACGGGAAATCCACTTACCCTCAGGCAAGGGGCCTGGCTTGGTTATGTCTGCGGCTTCGTCTGGTACTTGGGCAACTGCTACTGGATCTACCAGACGATGTATCTCTACGGCGGGCTCGCTAAGCCCATCGCCGCAGGAATTCTTATCCTTTTCTGTCTCTATCTGGGCCTTTACCATGCGCTCTTCGGCACATTGTTTGTTGCCTTCCACCGCCGCTTCGGCCGCCAGGCCGCGCTTCTGCTAGTTCCGTTCGCGTGGGTCGCCGTCGAACTCGCTCGTGCCCGCATCACAGGCCTGCCATGGGATCTTCTCGGCATCGCCCAGGTCGATAACCCGCTGCTCACTCGCCTCGCACCCATCACAGGAGCCTACGGACTCTCGTTCATCATCGCCGCAGTCAACGCCCTCTGGCTCATTCGCATTCGGCTTCGCGAGCACCCCTACACTCGGCCCGTTCTTACCGCTGTCGGAGTCGCCATCATTGTGGTTTACGTCGTGGGACTTCGCCTCATTGCCAATCCAATGGCATCTCCTACCACCGCGACAGCGACTCTTGTTCAGGAGAACCTCGAAGTCGGAGCCGCCAACACAGGTCCTCAACCTACGACGCAGCAGTTCCTCGAATCCTTCTCCTATCTCAGCCGATACCCATCGCCGCGCTTCCTGCTGGGAATTCCCGAGCTTCCGACACGCCTTCGGTCTATCTCATCCGCCAGCAAGCGGCGGGAACCGAAGCCAGCGCGCACCCGCCAACTCCGGCGGATCTGATCGTCTGGCCCGAAGCGCCGTCAGGCTTTTTCACCACTGACCCTAACTTCCGCCAGCGCATGAACGATCTTGCTGCTTCCAGCCAGGCACTGCTGATCATCGGTAGCATCGGCATCGATCCAAATCCTAATCCACGAAGAGACCGCCCTTACTTCAAATACGACTCTGCAGCCATCTTCACTCCCGATGGGGGCTACCAGGCTCGCTACGACAAGATCCATCTCGTCCCGTGGGGAGAGTACATTCCCTTCAAGGAATTCTTCTTCTTCGCCAGCAAACTCACCGCCGGCGCCGGAGACATGGATCGCGGTTCCATCCGCACCGTCTTTCCCTTTCGAGGTCACACCTACGGCACCTTCGTCTGCTATGAATCCATCTTCGGTGACGAGGTCCGCCAGTTCGTCAAAAATGGCGCAGAGGTCCTGGTCAACATCTCCGACGATGGTTGGTACGGCGACACCAGTGCAGGTTGGCAGCACCTCAACATGGTTCGTATGCGCGCCATCGAAAACCACCGCTGGATACTGCGCTCCACCAATACCGGCGTCACTGCAGCCATCAACCCCTACGGCCGAGTCACCGCCGCCGCACCGCGTCATCAGCGAACCAGTATCCGCGTGCACTTCGGCTACGAGCACGACCTCACCTTCTACGCCGCGCACGGCGATCTCTTCGCCTACGCCTGCGCCTTGATCACGACAATCGCCTTCATACTCAGTCTTCAACGCAAACTTGCCGTAAACTAAAAACACATATGATTACCGATCTCGAATACACCTACTCCCCGGTCCGCGACAAAGTGCGCGATCTGCGGGAGTATCTTTGACTCGACCCGACTCCGCCGCGAACTAGCCACCATAGAAGAAAAAATCTCAGACCCCACCATCTGGGCCGACGCCTCACGTTCGCAGCCGCTTATGCGCGAACGCAAACGCCTCGAAACCCTGCTCGCAGACGACTCCGAACTAGCTCGTCGCTCCGATGACATCGAGGCTTACTTCGAACTCGCCCGCGAAGGCGAAAATACGGAGCCGGATCTCGAGCGCGAGATCCCCGCGCTGATTGACTTCGCCGACAAGCTCGAATCGAAGACCATGCTCTCCGAAGAGACCGACCCGCTCAATGCCATCGTCGTCGTCCACCCGGGCGCAGGCGGCACCGAGAGCCAGGACTGGGCCGAGATGCTCATGCGCATGTACATGCGCTGGGCCGAGCGCCAGAACTTCAAGGTCGAGATCAACGAGATCCAGGACGGTGACGAGGCTGGCATCAAGTCCGCAACCTTCACCATCTCCGGAGACTTCGCCTACGGCCTGCTCAACGGTGAAACCGGAGTCCATCGCCTGGTCCGCATCTCACCCTTCGACTCCGCCAAGCGCCGCCACACCAGCTTTGCCAGCGTCTTCGTCTCGCCCGAGATCGACGACACCATCGTCATCGACATCAAGCCCGACGACCTACGCATCGACACCTATCGTTCCGGAGGCAAAGGCGGGCAGCACGTCAACACCACCGACTCCGCCGTCCGCATTACCCACATTCCGACGGGCATCGTCGCCGGCTGCCAGAACGAGCGCTCGCAGCACAAGAACAAAGAGAAGGCCATGAAGCTCCTCCGCTCCCGCCTCTACGAGTACGAGTTGGAGAAGAAGAAAGCCGTCAGCAAAAAACTCGAAGATTCCAAGCTCGACATCAAGTTCGGCTCGCAGATTCGCAGCTACGTCCTCCAGCCGTACCGCATGGCAAAGGACCTCCGCACCCGCGTCGAAGTGGGTGATGTCGACAAAGTTCTGGACGGCGACCTCGAACCTTTCATCCGTGGTTACCTCCGAATGCGCCGTGAGGGCAACTTCCCCGCCGAGACCGCAGACGACGATCTGAACTAGTTACAATCCCGCCCAAATCGGAGCCATTCTGGCGCCGAAGTTCGTCCGCAGTGGCGAGCTTCGGCCGCGTTGCGATGGCCTGAAGCGGGTTCCGCAATCTCCCCGAGACTACTCATAAGAAAGGGCCTGACCCAAAAGGGGGATAGGTCTGGAAAACCACCAATGTCATTCTGATCACGTGGCAATCCACCCGCTATCCAGAGCGGTAATGCAGAGAAACCCCTCAGGGAAAGGTTCATTATGAATCACGGTGTTGTGTGGCTTTTTGCGATTCCAACGCTTTGTATCCTGGTAATCGCGTTCACGCAGTTTAAAGACGAGATGTTCAAGAAGAGGTTCATTATCGACCGCCGGCAGCGCCGCTCCGACGGCAACAATCCGACGCACAATCGTCGCTACAGCGATCGCAGAGCACCCGCTACCGCTACTTCCGAAGCAACTCCTGAGCAGCCGCAGGCTCGAGATACAAAGCCCGACTCCAGCGTCTTGGAGACCTCAGGCAGCCACAACTAGGTTCTTTTGCGATCCAAAGACGTCAATTCCGAACCCAGGAAGTATTCTGCAATCCAACAACTCAACTTTAAACAGGGATGACAATCGTCACCCCTGTTTTCTGACAGGCAACACTGTCTCCCCGGCACCCCATCTGCGATGCTTCCTTCAGCAACTCAGACAGGAGCCATTCTCGTGACGATCCCAACATCAGGCAGAGCTTGATTACGGCGTAGACGCGCCCGCCGTCATGCGCAATCTCTTTCTCTTTGGCACCCTGTGCCTGCTCTTCGCCATCTTTGCTCCGAACCCACTCCATCTCGGTCCTGTTTCGTTCGTCTCGCACTCGTTCTACTGGCCTGCAGGCTTTCCTCATCGCGGAAGGACTTACTCTTTCTGCTCTACGTTAAAGTCGGCAAATTTCGCCATCGCGACTTCATGCTCCGCCTGCATAACTGGCGCGGTGACGAGAACGTCCTCGATGTAGGCTGCGGCCGCGGCCTCCTGCTCGCAGGAGCGGCAAAGCGCATCGCCGCCCTCTCTGGCACAGGCCACGCCACCGGCATCGACGTCTGGTCCAACGTCGACATGGGCGGAAACTCCGCCGTAGCCACCCAACACAACCTCGACCTCGAAGGCGTCTCCTCCATCTGCACTCTCGTCAGTCAACCGGCACAGGAGATGCTGTTCCCCGACGAGTCCTTCGACGTCATCCTCTCCAATCTCTGCCTGCACAACATCTACGACGGCCCAACTCGCCGCAAAGCGCTCCACCAGATCGTCCGCGTCCTCAAACCCGGAGGCATTGCCCTCATCTCCGACTACAAGCGCACCGGCGAGTACGCCGACGAGTTCCGCGCCGCCGGACTCATCGTTGAAATGAAGCGCGGCAGCCTCATCACGACCTTTCCTCCGCTCACGGTCGTCATCGCCAGCAAACCAATGTAACCCTCCGTCCTCCGTTGCATCCAAAGAAAGAGCAACGGAGGGCAACCGGAGATGAGCGCAACCCAAGCCACGGAAAAATCCAAACACACAAACGACGAACAGGCACCTCTTCGTAAGCAACTGGTCGAGCTTCTTCAGGGCGGCCAGGCCCATGCCACCTTGGACGACGTTGTCAAAGACTTTCCCGCCGATCTTTGCGGCACCGTTCCCTCTAACCTGCCTTACTCGGCCTGGCAGATTCTGGAACACATCCGCATCTCCCAGCGCGACATCCTCGACTTCTCCGCGCCTCCCACCGGCGGCTACCATCCCACCCAATGGCCCGAAGCCTACTGGCCCAAATCCCCGCAGCCTCCTTCCCCGCACGCCTGGGATCAGGCCATCGCTGCCGTTCACGCAGACCTCAAGACTTTCATCGCACACATTGAAGACCCGAAGGCTGACCTCTATAAACCCTTCCGCTGGGGCGACGGCCAGAACCTCCTTCGCGAGGCTCTTCTTCTCGCCGACCACAACTCCCACCATCTCGGCGAACTCATCGTTGTCCGCCGTCTTCTAGGCGCATGGCACAAGTAAACTTGTTTCAGGCCCAATTTTCAGGCACAAAGAATGAACGAACCCGAACTCATCCGCTCCATGCTCGACTCTCCGGCGAAAGAAAACCCACGCATCATCGCGGTCATTGGTCTCTCCGAAGCGCCCTCCAAACCCAGCCACTACGTCTCCGAGTACATGCAGCAGCACGGTTACAGGATCTACCCCGTCAACCCATCCATTCAGGAGGTTCTCGGCGAAAAATCCTACCCAGGCCTCGCCGATCTTCCGATCAAGCCAGACATCGTCAACGTCTTCCGTCTTCCCAAATTCATCCCCGCCATCGTCGACGAGATGCTCCATCTCGGCCTGCCGAACCTCTGGGTACAACTGGGAATCGTCAATCAGGAAGCCGCCACCCGCGCTGAAGCCGGAGGCATTCACGTCGTCATGGACCGTTGCATCATGGTCGAGCACCGCAGTCTGACATCCCGGTGACAAGACAGCACGTCGCAACCCATACAATCGAAATGGAATGAAAATCGCACGCCCAATCCCCGCGCTGTTTCTTCTCGTCTGCGCCCTGTTCGCCTTCACACCCGCGAACGCCCAGCTTCAGGCTGTCGGCGATGGCGGCCCGGGTCCGGTCAAAGCTCAGCATCTCACCGTCGAACTCGTCTCGCTCGCCCCCGGCATCGCTCCCGGCGGCAAACTCAACGTCGGCCTTGTCTTCACCCTCGAAGAACACTGGCACGTCTATTGGATCAACGCCGGCGACGCGGGCGAACCGCCGAAGATCACCTGGACCCTCCCCGACAGGCATCACTGCTGGCCCAATGCAGTTTCCCATTCCCAGCCATCTTCCCAATGGCCCCCTCATGGACTTCGGCTACGAAGATGAAGTAGCCTTTCCCGTCCAGATCACCGCCGCGCCGGACTTGAAACCGGGCCCCATCCACCTTGACGCGAAGGTCGATTGGATCGTCTGCGCCAGCGTCTGCATCCCGGGCAAAGCCCACCTGGGCCTCGATCTCACCGTCGATCCCAACGCCGCTCCCGGCCAGTCCGTCGGTGCGCTCGGCGAAGCTCTCAACCTCATCCCCAGACCTCTGCCCGAAGGCGCAAAGCTCACCGTCACCGGAGGCCAGACCGACTTCGTTCTTACCCTCACCACCGGCAAGCGCGAGACCAACGCCGAGTTCTATCCCTTCGACCAGGACCAGATCGCCAACGCCGCCCCGCAACCGATCGAATCGCTCTCCGACGGCGTGCGTCTCCGAGTCCGCCGCTCCGAATACCTCAAGACGCTGCCCCCCACTCTTCACGGCGTCTTCAAACTCTCCGACGCCATCGCCTACGACGTCACGGCTCCTGTAGTCCCGGGCGAAGTCGCAGCCGCTCCTCTCGGCAATGCCCCCGGAACCTCGACCGGCAGCGTCACGACACTCACCGCAATTGGCCTCGCATTCCTTGGCGGCATCATCCTCAACCTGATGCCCTGCGTCTTTCCGGTCCTCTTCCTCAAGGGCCTCGCGCTCCTCCAGTCCTCGGGCCAGGAACGCAAGCATCTCCGCAGCCACGGCCTCGTCTACACCCTCGGCATCCTCGTCTCCTTCTGGGCGATCGTCGGAGCCCTGCTTATCCTCCGCGCCGGAGGCAGCCAGGCAGGATGGGGCTTCCAGCTTCAATCGCCGATCTTCCTCACCTTCCTTGCAGCGGCGATCTTTTTCTTCGCCCTCTCGCTCGCCGGTCTCTTCGACATCGGCCTCTCTCTCACCAGCGTCGGCGGCGACCTCGCCCAGAAACAGGGCTACACCGGCAGCTTCTTCACCGGAGTCCTCGCCACGGTCGTCGCCACTCCCTGCACCGCGCCGCTCATGGGAGCAGCCATCGGCTTTGCCCTCGCGCAACCCGCGGCCATCACCTTCGCCGTCTTCACCGCCCTTGCTCTCGGCCTCGCCGCGCCCTATCTCCTGCTCAGCTTTCAGCCCGCATGGACACGCATCCTCCCTCGCCCCGGTGCATGGATGGAGGTCTTCAAGCAAATCACAGCCGTCATCTTCTTTGCGACTGTCATCTGGCTCACCTACGTCTACGGCTCGCTCTACTCCGGCGGCAGCAGCAGCAACCAGGACATCTATCGCGTCGCGCTTCTGCTCGGCTGCTTCCTGATGCTCGCCGTCGCCGGGCTGGGTTCTCGGCAAATGGCCCGCCCGCTGGTCGAGCACCATCGCCGCAATCCTCATCGCCGTTCTCGGCCTCGCCATCCCGCTCTACCAGCCCAAAGACACCAACCTCGTCTGGGCCCCCTACTCCCAGCAAGCTCTCGATCAGGCCCGGGCCGCCGGTCATCCCGTCTTCATCGACTTTACCGCCGCCTGGTGCCTCAGCTGCCAGGTCAACGAGCGTCTCGTCCTCAAATCCGCCGAAGTCCAGCACCAATTCAGCAAGAACAACGTGACCCTCCTCCGCGCCGACTGGACCCAGTACGACCCCGCCATCACCCAACAGCTAGCCTCCGTCCATCGCAGCGGAGTCCCCACCTACGTCATCTATCCCGCGCCGGTGAACTCTGCGCCCGACGTGCTCCCCGAACTCCTCACCAAAGACATCGTCCTCAAAGCCCTCGCAAAAGATGCAAAGGACACGAAAAAATGAGCCAGCTATCGGAGGTTCATCCAACGGACGAACAACCTCCTCACGCCCGCCTAGCCCATTTCAATTAGCGCATCAGGAAGGGCATGCTAAGTTTTCATCATGCCTCTGATGCGGAACTCTGCCTGGACGTTCTCCCTCCTTGCATCGTCACTTACTCTCGTCGCGCAACCCGCACCACCGCTCGCAGCGCGCAACTATACGGCTGAGCATCAGCCACTACTCACCCAGCAGTTCTCTGACTTTCTCGCAATTCCGAACGTTGCCGCGGACCCCGCCAGCCTTCGCCGAAACGCCGAATTCCTCGTCCGCCAGCTCCAACTGCGCGGAGCCGAAGCAAAGCTCCTCACCGCTCCCGGCCTCCCCGCAACCGTCCCTCCCGTCGTCTTCGGCGAGATCAAGACACCCGGAGCCAAGCGGACCATCGTCTTCTACGCCCACTACGATGGTCAGCCCGTAACACCCTCCGAGTGGGATACCGGCAAACCCTTCACGCCAGTCGTGAAGCAGGTAGACGGAGAACTCCGCATCTACGCCCGCGGCGCAGGCGACGACAAGGCCGCCATCTTTGCCCAACTCACTGCACTCGACGCCCTCCAGGCCGCACACATCCCGCTCAAGGCGAACATCCGCTTCGTGTGGGAGGGTGAAGAAGAGGCCGGCTCAGCTCACCTCGAGCAGATCCTCACCGCCAACCGCGACCTCATCCACGGTGACGTCTGGCTCGTCTGCGATGGCCCCGTCGACCAGACCCGCCGCCAGACTCTCATCTTCGGCGCACGCGGCGACGCCCACGTTCAGATCACCGTCTACGGCCCCGACCGCTGCGCTCCACAGCGGCCACTACGGCAACTGGGCTCCCAACCCGGCCATGATGCTCGTCCAACTCCTCGCCGGCATGAAGGACGCCGACGGTCACGTCCTCATCCCGCACTTCTACGACGGCATCGTCCCCCTCGGCCCCATCGAACGCAAGGCCCTCGCCGACGCCCCGGCCAACGATGATCTCCTGCGCAACGAACTCGCCCTCGGCCACACCGACGGCGCCGGCAAACATCTCCTCGAACTCCTCAACCAGCCGTCGCTCAACATCAACGGCATCGCCTCCGGCCAGACCGGACGCTCACTCCACCAACGCCATCCCACCCACCGCCATCGCCAACCTCGATCTCCGCCTCGTCGTCGGCATCGACTGGAAGACCCAGCAGCAGCGCGTCATCGACTACATCCGCTCGCAGGGCTACTTCATCACCGACACGCCCCAGCCACCCGCGAAGAACGTCTCGCCCACCCCAAAGTCGCCTGGGTCCTGGCCGAAGAAGGCGAGAACGCCTCCCGCACTCCCATGGACCTTCCCATCGCCGCCGACGTCATCCGGCCGTCGAGAGCGCCCGCGGCAAAGTCATCCTGCTGCCCACCTCCGGCGGCACCGTCCCGCTCGAAGCCATGGAGCGAGCCGCCAACACCCGTACCATCAGCGTCCCCATCGCCAATCACGACGACAACCAGCACGCCGCCAACGAGAACCTCCGCCTGCAAAACCTCTGGGACGGCATCGAAACCATGGCCGCCCTGATCGCCATGCCATAGCGCATCCCGAAGCTCGCACTCAATATCATTCGTCCCCACAGACGTCGTCATCTCGACCGGAGCGATGGACAGGTCATCGTCCATCGCGCAGTGGAGAGTCTGCCGATGTGCCTGCGTTGCTCTTTCTTGTTCTTAAGGAACCATGCACCCAAAGCTCGGGTGCCCCATCCTTCGCGCTCTTGCGGGTGGGACGTAAAATCTCCCCGGCAACGTCTTTGCCGTTGCTTGTTTTTACCCAACCTCAAACTTGCATCCCAGCCCAACTCATCGCAAAATATCCCCAGAAAGCAGTTGTGGAGGCGCCCTCATGTCCCACCGCAAACTTCTCTCCCTCACCTTGTCCCTCGCCACTATCTCAGCCTTCGCCGTCGCCCCCGGCACCTTCGCCCCCGACTTCAAAGGCACCGACTCCAACGGCGTCGAGCACAACCTCTCGCAGTACCGCGGCAAATACGTCGTCCTCGAGTGGGCCAACAAAGGCTGCCCCTACGATCAGAAGCACTACCTCAGCGGCAGCATGGAAGCTCTGCAAAAGGAATGGATTGCCAAGGGAGTCGTCTGGCTCTCGGTCATCTCCTCAGCTCCGGGCGAGCAGGGCTACGTTACACCTGCCGAAGAGAACACCTACCTGAAAACGATGCATGCCGCACCCACGGCTGTCCTGCTCGACTCGACTGGCGCGATCGGCCGCCTCTACTCAGCCAAAACCACGCCACACATGTTCGTCATCGACCCCACCGGCAAACTCATCTACGAAGGAGCCATCGACAACAAACCCAGCACCGATCAGGCCGACCTCAAAGGAGCGCAGAATTACCTCAACGATGCTCTCAACGCCTCGATGTCAGGCAAACCAGTGGCTGTCACCACCACACGCCCCTACGGCTGCAGCGTCAAATACGCCCACTAGGTATCGCACCTTTGATTGTCATTCCGTAGCGCAGCAAAGGAATCTGCTTTTCTTGCTGCTTCCTTTTTTGCTGTTACCGCCATTCAACTCGCCTTTGGAACTTGTTGTCATTTCGACCGGAGCGAAGCGGAGTGGAGAAACCCGCTTCTCTACTTGCTCTCTTTTCCCCGTTTCCCGGCCTTAATCCGAGCAATCTCCTCCATCCGTTGCGCCAGTAACTTCTCCCGCCCTTCATTCGTAGGAAGGTAGTACCGTCGCCCCGTCAGTGAAGGCGGCAGACACTCCATATCCGCCACGCGCCCCTCCAAATCATGCGCGTACTGATAATCCCTGCCGTAATCCAACTCCTTCATCAGCTTCGTAGGAGCATTCCGCAAATGTAGCGGCACCGGTTCCGCAGCTGTCGCTTCAATATCCGCCCGCACCGCCCCATAAGCCGTATAAACCGCATTCGACTTCGGAGCCAGCGCCAGATAAACCACCGCCTGCGCCAACGCCAACTCCCCCTCCGGATGCCCCAGAAAATGCATCGCATCCTTCGCGCTCAAGCAAAGATTCAAAGCCTCAGGAGCAGCCAGTCCAATATCCTCCACCGCCATCCTCACCACCCGCCGAGCCACATACATCGGGTCTTCACCCGCTTCAAGCATTCTGCCTAACCAGTACAGCGAAGCATCCGGATCCGAATTCCTCACACTCTTATGCAGCGCCGAAATAATGTCATAGTGCTGCTCGCCCTTCTTGTCGTACAGCAGCACACGCCGCTGCAAAGCCTCCGCAGCCAGCGGTTTCGTAATCACCTTCTCGCCACGTCCCTCCGTTTCTTGAGAGACGACCAACTTCGCAGCCACATCAAGAGCATTCAGCGCATTCCGAGCATCCCCGCTCGAATAAGAAGCAATCGTAGCCAGCGCATCTTCCTCCGCGCTCACTCCACTCGCCCCCAACCCACGCTCTGCATCGCTGAGAGCCCGGCGCAGCAGGGAAACAATCTGCTCCTCAGTCAGCGCGATGAGCGTATAAACCCGACACCGAGACAGCAACGCCGCATTAATCTCAAACGAAGGATTCTCCGTCGTCGCCCCGATCAGACGAATCGTCCCGCGCTCCACATAAGGCAGAAACGCATCCTGCTGTGCCTTGTTGAACCGGTGAATCTCATCCACAAACAAAATCGTCCGCGACCCAAAGCTAGCCGCCTTCTCCGCGTCCACCATCACGGCCTTGATCTCTTTAATCCCGCTCATCACCGCGGAGAACTCGATAAAGCTAGCCTGCGTCATCTGCGCAATAATCTTCGCCAGCGTCGTCTTCCCCGTCCCCGGAGGCCCCCAGAAGATCATCGAAGTCGGATCATCCTTCTCAATCGCCAGTCGCAGGGGCTTGCCCGGCGCAAGCAGATGCTCCTGCCCCACAAACTCCTCCAGCGTCCGCGGCCGCATCCTCTCCGCCAGCGGAGCCGCACGCATCCCACGCTCAGAAGCCGCACTCACCGGCGATGTATCAAACAAACTCATCCTCTACCTCTGAACGACGCATCACATTGCCTTCTACTCCCTGTTCCCTAATCCCTATTCCCTGACTCTCCGCTGCCGGCTCGCCTCATACAACAACAAACTCCCCGCCACCGCCGCATTCAAACTCTCCACATGCCCAGGGCAGGGAATCGTCACCTTCGCATCGCACATCTCCATCCACTCCGCTGCCAACCCCGCGCCCTCGTTCCCAATCAACACCGCACACGGCTTCGTGAAATCCATCTCCGACGCAGCCACCACACCCGAATCCTCCTCACCCACCGCCGCAATCAACCGCACCCCGCGCGCCTTCAACTCTTCCAACCCAGATGCCTCTATCCCAACCACCGGCACGCGAAAAACACTCCCCACACTAGCCCGCAGAGCCTTCTGGTTCCACGCACTCACCGTCCCCGGCGTCGTCAAAACCCCCGTTGCCCCAAAAGCCTCCGCCGACCGCACCAGCGTCCCCAGGTTCCCCGGATCCTGCAACCCAGCCGCAACCAGAATCAAAGCCGCAGTAGCTCCCATCACCTCCCATCACATCGTCGAGCCCAAACACCGGAGGCACCAGCAGCGCAGCGATCCCCTGAGGCGACTGCGTCTCCACCACACTTGCAAACACATCCTCTGTCAGCCGCACCACTTCCACTCCACGCGGTACTATCTTCGGCACTTCGCGGCTTTCGGATACAAATACCGTCTTGAAGACCATCCCGCTCCGCAGAGCCTCTTCCAGCAGATGATCTCCCTCAATCGCCACCAGCCCGCCACTCAACCGCGCATGTCCGGCAAAAGCCGCCCGCAACTGCTTCACCCGCGCATTCGTCCTGCTCGAAATCACTGGCTCAGGAATAGGCATCTCAAGGAATCTTACCCCGTCGAAGTCTTCTCCTTTCAGGCGTCACGTTGAGTAGGCCGCCACAGTATGCTAAGGTGCGAGATTGCGGTCCTTCTTCGCAGCACCCGATTCAAATGGGCCAAGCACCGGCACAGGAGCCAGAATTTTGACGGCCGAAACCCTCCGCATTCATCCCGACGAGCCCGAGCCTACGCTCATCAGCTACGTCACCACCAGCCTTAACAGCGGCAACGTCGTCGCCCTGCCCACCGACACCTTCTACGGTCTTGCCGTCGACCCAGTCAATCTCCATGCCGTCGACCGCATCTACGAGCTCAAGACCCGCGCCCGCCACAAACCGCTCTCGCTCCTCATCGCCGAGACCGCC
Organism: uncultured Acidobacteriaceae bacterium; assembly: GCA_963770055.1. Classification (GTDB taxonomy): domain Bacteria; phylum Acidobacteriota; class Terriglobia; order Terriglobales; family Acidobacteriaceae; genus Edaphobacter. The sequence continues at coordinate 328,424 of CAVYOC010000005.1, read as the reverse complement.
CAGGCCTACGAACTCGCCCGCCAGATCGACTCTGCCTTCGACCGCCTCGCCGAACGATTCTGGCCCGGCCCTCTCACCATCATCGTCAAAGCGGGCTCGAAACTTCCCTTTCGCGTCACTGCCAACACAGGCAACCTCGCTCTCCGCGTCCCCGAAGCCGCAATCCCCCGCGCCGTCGTCAAATGCCTCGGTCTCCCAATCACCGCCACCTCGGCCAACCTCTCCGGCTTGCCAGAGTGCACCTCTGCCAGCGGCGTCCGCGAGCAGCTCGGCGATAAGCTCCCGCTCATTGTCGATGGCGGCCCCACCGCCCGCACCATCCCCACCACCATCGTCGATCTCTCCGGCGGCGGCAACTCCTGGATGATCCTTCGCGAAGGCGCCATCCCCACCCACGAGATCGCCCTCACCCTCCAGCACTAGACCTTTTTCTTGTCAGAGATTCGTCATCTCGACCGGAGTTGCGCAGTTTCATCGCGCACCGCAGCGGAGAAGCCTGCCGGAGCGAAGTTGAACGGCCACCCGCATCTTCGTTTTTATCTTTTGCTCCACCGCCACCAACCCGTACACTAGGCACTTCTGCCTGAGCTCATGATCGCCCCTGCCTCCAATCTGCGCCGTAGAACCACCGCCCGGGGTCTGATCCTCCGCCGCCTGCTCGCCCTGATCCTCATCATCGCCACCGCATGGAGCATCTGGGTCTACATGGAGATCGCCGAAGTCGCCAATCACGACGAAGCTCAGACCGCCGACGCCATCGCCGTCTTCGGTGCAGCCGAGTACTCCGGCCGTCCCTCCCCCGTCCTTCACGCCCGTCTTGATCACGCCGTCGAGCTCTACCGCAAACAGATCGCCCCTCTCGTCATCACGCTCGGCGGTGGCAGCGACAAGGACTCCGGTAACACCGAGGGCGGCGTCGGCCGCGACTATCTCCTCGCCAACGGAATCCCCTTCGACAGTATCGTCGCTGAAACCCACTCGGTCGATACCGAGCAGCAGGTCCACCGCCTCGCTGCGATCGCTCACGAAAACAATCTCCACCACATCGTCGTCGTCTCCGACGCAACCCACCTCTTCCGCGTCCGCGAGCTCTGCAAAGACGCTGGCCTCGACGTCTACACCTCACCCCGCCCCACCGTCGGGCATATCAGCAACTACGACCTCGCCATGCGCTACTTCCACGAGATCGTCAGCTATACCGCCATGCGCCTCCACCTGAATCTGTAATCCTCGATTTGTCTTTCTTTGCCCTTCGACCAGGAAAGCAGCGTCATCTCGACCGGAGTTGCGCAGCTTGATCGCGCAACGTAGTGGAGAGACCCCCGCATTTTTTCGATTATTTCCAAATCCACCAGCGCACACCCAAAGCCACACCCGCGGCAAACACGGTCGAGGAAAAATTCACCAGATCATTCCCCATCCAACCCCGCCGCTCGACAGTAGCGCCCAGCAAGCTATCAAAAAACAAACCGCAAACCCCCGCAATCAGCGCAATCGCCCCGTCCAAAACGCTTAATCGCAGAGCCCAGATCCCTACGGCAGCCACCAGCGCTCCCGCGACAACCCCAGCACCAGACCCCAGTAGCGTCACAGCCCCATCCGTTCCTGCGTCAACCTGCCGAAATCCGACCAGCATCACCGGTCGCCCGCCAAACGCCAGCCCAATCTCAGAAGAAACCGTGTCTGCCGTGGCCTCCACCAACGCTGCCAAGCACATTACTTTGGCTACTTCAATTGCCCAGACATCGTAGAGTCCCGAGACGCAGCAATAAGCCATCCATCGTTGCACTAGCTCTACTGAGTACGGAGAAACGCTCAAAGCCGCAATCGAAAGATTCGCAATCACCTGTGCGCCGCTCCTTCCTCGCCTGCTCTCTGCAAGTCCAGTGCCCGCTTTCCTTCTCCTGCCAGCCCGCGTCGAAACAAAAGTGAGAACGAACAGAAAAATGAGCGGTGTCAATTCAGTCCTGAGAACCGATTCCGTATACGATCCCGTCCAAAACGTAATGAGGAAGCAAATCATGCCGCCGCATACCGTGCCGCCAGGTGTCGCCGCCCGAAGTGACCTGACGAGAATCGCAAAACCAAGACTGATCTCTGCTGCTTCAACCGGCAAAGCGATGAAACTGGTTGCCGATGGGTAAGCCACAAACACCGAATACGCGCACAGGGCAGCCAGCAACGCCCCCACCACACCCACCAACACCCGCGACTGCAGCCGGTCCCGAGCCTCCGGAATCGCCTTCCGCCACCCGGTATCTCTCTCGACCCCTTGGATTTCTTCGCCCATCGCCCAACCGTACCTGCCGCACTGATTTACAATCAACTTTGAGCATAGCCAACACCAGCACACATCGCGGGAGCAGTTTTGCATTTAGCAAGAATCGAAGCAGAAGGAAGCACTCAGTCGCGGCCAACCCGGCGCGTCTCTCGGTCCGCATCACAGGTCCTACGGTCAGCGTCCGGCCTCGCCCTGGCAGCCGCGGCTCTGGTCTCCATCGTCGGTTGCGGCAACACCTATCGCCCGGTTGTCAGTGCCATCAATCCCGTGGGGCCGGCCGCCCAGCCGCAAAAGTTCGCCGTCGTCATCTCCAGCCCCGGTACTCAGGCGAGTCCGGCGCCCGGTCTGGTCAGCTTCATCGACTTCTCTGGAGACACGACCCTCGTTACCACCAACATAGGTGTAAACCCTTACTACCTCATCCTCAACAACAGCGGCACTACCGGCTATACGCTCAACAGCGACCACACCCTCACAACCTTTGACATCAGCACTCAGCTTCTCGAAAGCCAGATCCTTCAGACCACCCTGCTTCCCGGTGCAAATCCCGCGAGCATCTTTCCCGGAGGTGGCAGCACCTATGTCTCCGATCCCGGTTTGAAGGCTGTCTCTCAATTCACAGGCCTGCCCCTCAATCTGCAGCAGCAGCTTTCCATCGACCCCGCCTTCGATCCCATCTACGTCGTCGGTTCCGCCGCCGCGCCGCGCCTCTATGTCATCACCCCTCGTGTCGGCGTCGGTATCGGCCAGGTCTCCACCATTGAGACTGCCAGCAACACCATCGATCCCAGCCCCATTCCGGTAGGCCAGGGCCCCGTCTATGGAGTCATGACAGCCGATAACAGGCGCGCCTTCATCCTGAACCAGACCGACGGCACCGTCAGCGTCATCAACTCCCAGACCAATCAGCTCGACAAAGTACCCACCGGAGCCACGAACCCAATCACCGTCGGCACATCACCGATCTGGGCAGACTTCGCCTCGACCCTCAATGAACTCGTCGTCGCCAACGCAGGCGATGGCACTCACCAGGGATCGGTCAGCATCATCAGCATTCCCCTCTGCTCAGCCAGCGCCCTGCCCATCAATCCCAACTGCGATCCCAACAATCCTGTCGACGCCGTTGGCTTCGGTACCGTGCTGGCGACGGTTCCCGTTGGCATCAACCCTCGCATGGTTGGCGTCCTCCAGGACGGTACCCGCGCGTACGTCGTGAACGGCGGTAACGCAAGCCTGCCCTGCGCGCCTCCGTCGGCCTCTCTTCCTCTGGGTAACTGCACCGTCTCGGTAATCAACCTCAAAACCAACACTGTTACGGCCACAATTCCTCTGCCAGTCAGCCCCATTACAGGCGGTGCGCCAAACATCAACGGCCATCCCAACTACATCGCCGTTACCACTGGCACGCCAACCGGCAAAGTCTATGTCACCTCACCCGAGTCCAACTTCATGACCGTCATTCGCACTGACACCGATACCATCGATACCACGATCCCGCTTCAGGGCGCCGGTATCTCAGTCCGAATGACCGCGCCCTAGTCGACCGGGAAGCGATACACACAAAACAAGCGCCAAAGCAAAGGCCATCCGCATCAGGATGGCCTTTGTCTCTCTCTGAAAGCTCCGGTTTATTCGCCGCTGAGCACGATCGGCATGGTCGGCGTCGTTGCTCCACCTTCATCTTCCATAGTCACCGCAAAGCCCTTCGCCTCGACTCCCTTGGGCAGCGAAGGCATAATCACACTGGCATTGCCGTGCTCATCTGGCACGAACATTCCCGCAGGAATCGGCTTCATGCCCTCCGTCATCGGCATCAGCCAAAGCTCGTAAGCCTTCGTCGGCTGCAGCGGAGCCATATTGCTCGCCATAAAGATCAGCGCGCCTTGATTCGACACATAAGTAGCGCGTCCAATGGGAGCCGTCGACGCCTTGTAGGTAGTCAGCGTCACCCGCATCGCGGAGCTGTCCTTCATCGTCTCCATCACCTGTCGCGCCGGCTCCGCGGCAGCCATCTGGGCAGCCGTCTCTGCCTTCATCTGGTCCATCTGCGTCGCCTGCTCAGTCAATTCATTACGCAGACCATCGCGTTCGTGATACAGATTCCCCGCAGCCACCGCGAGCCCCGCCGCCACGGCCCAGCCGATCCACGGAAGCACCCTGCCCGCAACACCGCGCTTCGGCATCTCCTCTACGGCCGGGGTCTCGTCGCTCTCAGCAGCGCGCACCTCTTCCGGACGCTCAATCTGCGCTGCCTTGATCCGCTCGGCCGCCTCGGCAAACACCGTCCCTCGCCGTGTAACAGCCGCCTCCGGGGGCGGTTCCGCAACAGCCGCACTTTCGCTCAGAACGGCCTTCTTCTCCCGCCCCAGCTGCTTGATCAATCGCTCACGAGTCTGCGCCGGCGGCGTATGCAGATCGACTGTATGCGCAAACACCGCCAGGTCGCCCAGAATCTCAGCCAGCTCCTGCCGGGCCTCAGCCGATTGCGCGAGATGAGCCGCAACCTCCGCGCTCTCCTCCTTCGGCAGCAACTGCATGGCATACAGAGCCAGGTCTTCCGAGCTGATGGGCCCCGGATACTTTGGATCGTTTGGACGCTTTGGATCGCTCATGCAGTAAACGCCTTTCTCAGCGTCGTCAGCGCGCTGCGTATTCTCGTCTTTACCGTACCCAGCGGATCGCCCGTCATCTCCGCAATCTCCGAGTGCGTCAGCCCATCAAAAAATGCCATCTCCAGCGTCTTGCGTTGTTCTGTCGGAAGCTTGTAGATCACCGACCGCGCCTTCTCCATCAAACTGTTTCTCTCCGCTTCATTCGCCAGGTTGTAGTTCGAGGCCAGCGACATATCGTCCACCTGGTCCATCGGCTTCTTTCTTCTCAGCGTATCGATCGCCCGGTTTCGCGCGACCACCGCCAGCCAGCCGCCCAGGCTGCCTCGCGTCGCAACAAAACTCTCCGGGTTCCGCCAGATCTGCATAAACACTTCCTGCAAAATATCCTCGGCCGTAGACGGATCGCGCAGCACCCGCAACGCAACCGAGTACACAACCTTCGAGTAACGGTCGAACAACGAAGCCATCGCCCGGTCATCGCCCTTCTGTACCAGCGCCAGCAGCGCAGCATCATCCTGTGCCGACGTTGGGGAAGCATTCACGAGTCCCGTCTCCCTATACATAAAACGCACCTGAATCTAAAGCAGATTGCATAAAATTCAACTCTTTGCGGCTGGATCCCTCGGTCCGGCACATCCGCCGCAGCCCGGTCAGAAAGCGACACCAGTCTAACCTTATCCGAAAAAAACGACGATCGAACCAGCGTTCTGGACGAAGCGCCACGTCAGTAACCATGAAAAGATGGATGAATCTTCGACTAAAAACGCCTCCCAAAAATCAACAATGGCTACCCCCTCAAAAAAACGTGCAGAAAAGAATCAGCTCGCAAAAGTACGTCTCGACAAGCTCCTCGTCGATCACGGCCACGCCGCCTCCCGTGAACGCGCGCAGGCCCTCATCCTCGCCGGCCGCGTCCTCGTCGACGAGCAGCGCATCGACAAGCCCGGCACCTCCGTCCCTGCTAACGCCGCCATCCGCCTCCTCGGCTCCGACCTCAGATACGTCTCCCGCGGCGGCCTCAAACTCGAGCACGCTCTGACCCACTGGCACATCGACCTCACCGGACTCCACTGCGTCGACATCGGAGCCTCCACCGGCGGCTTCACCGACTGCATGCTTCAATCCGGCGCAGCCACTGTCCTCGCAGTCGACACCGGCTATGGCCAGATCGCCCAGAAACTCCGCTCCGACTCACGCGTCACCCTCCGCGAACGAACCAACGCCCGCCTTCTCGGCCCGGGCGAACTCCTCCTAAACCCAAACCCCATCTCGCCCACAAACTCAGACGCACCTCAGAGCTCCCAACTCACAGCCCCCAGCTTCCTCGCCATGGACGTCTCTTTCATCTCTGCCACCCTGGTCATCCCCGCAGTCCTGACGGCCCTCCGCACTCCGGAACACCCGTGGCAGGGCACAGTTGTCATCCTCGTCAAGCCACAGTTCGAAGCCGGCCGCGAAAACATCGCCAAAGGCGGCATTGTCCGCGACCCCAAAGCCCGCATAGCCGCCATTGAGCGAGTCCGCAGCTGCGTCACCGAGCAGCACGGCACCGCCATCGAAGTCATCGACTCCCCCATCCATGGCATGGAGGGCAACCACGAATACCTTCTCCACGCTCGCTTCTGCTGATCTTGAGTCAGCACGCCTCGCGTTTACCATCACTAACTCGATTGGGAGGCTGAACCAAAGACCGGACGAGTGATTTGCCGGTTATCACCAACTGAGGATGCATGGGGCCTCATGACGCCCACGCGGTCGTATTAGTTCATCCAATTTTTACATCTCTACAATGAAAACACGCCACCGGCTGGGCAACTATTGTCCGCGGAGGCTTTAATGAAAAAGCTGTGTGCTTTACTCTCCCTTGCAGTAGCCTGTTCGGCAGTCACCGCGATAGCCGAAGACCATGACCACGACCACGATGGCCACATCAAACGCGTTCTGTTGATCAGCGTGGACGGCATGCACGCTGTTGACTTCGCGAACTGCGCGAACGGCATCAGCACCGTCAACTCTGGCCAACCTTACTGCCCGGCACTTGCTGCTCTTGGAAGAACCGGCGTTAACTACGTCGACGCCAGCACCTCGAAGCCCTCCGATTCCTTCCCCGGCCTGACCGCGATCATCACTGGTGGGAGCCCGGCCCTGACTGGCGTCTACTACGACGTCGCTTACTCCCGGAACTATAACGCCCCCGCGAAGACCACAGGAAACGGCGTCGCGGCTGGTCCCTGCACCGCCAATACGCCTCCTACGGGTACGACAACCGAGTATGAAGAAGGCATCGACATCGATCAGACCAAGCTGAACGGCGGTGCGCTCGGCGCCTCGCTGACCGATGGCGGGCTCGCTTCCATCGATCCAATGAGACTCCCACGCGATCCAAAGAACCACTGCAATCCTGTCTTTCCGTGGGAGTTCGTCCGCGCTAACAGTATCTTCAGCGTCATTCACCAGGCGGGCGGATACGCAGCCTGGTCCGACAAGCACCCTGCCTACTCGTCGGTCGCCTCGGGTATTGGGCCTAGTGCGCTCGACGACTTCTACTCCCCTGAAATCAACTCAAACGTAGTCGCACTCCCCGGCGTCAAGACACCAACCGGCGTATCCTGCGCGGCAATCCTCGATCCAGGCTCGGACCTCACCGCTTGGACCAACAGCTTCCAGAATATTCAGTGCTATGACACGCTGAAAGTCGACGCGATCCTTAACGAGATCGACGGGAAGAATCACCTCGGCACGAAAAGGACACAGGTTCCCACCATCTTTGGCATGAACTTTCAGGCCGTCAGTGTGGCCCAGAAGCTCATCGAGAAGAGCAATGGAGTGACGGGCGGATATCTGGATGCCGCTGGCACGCCCAGCGCGGCTCTGTTGGACGAGTTCAAGTTTGTCGACGCCTCGATCGGAGCATTCGTCGAGGAACTGAAGGACAAGGGTCTTTATGATTCGACCCTGATCGTGATCACTGCGAAGCACGGTCAGTCGCCCATCGATCCCACACCGTTACGTCGCTCAACTCAAGATCGGCACCTCGCCTGCCACTCTGCTCGACAATGCCGGCTTCATTCCGTTCTCTGAAGCTCCCAGCAACCCCACCGGCATCGGACCGACGGAAGACGACGTCTCGCTGCTCTGGCTGAAGAGCTCCTCCCAGACCGACGCCAGCGTCCAAATCCTCGAAGCCAATGCCTCCGCCACCGGAGTCGCGCTTGGGCAGATCTACTACGGCCCGTCGCTCGCGATTAACTACAACGACCCGACTATTGACCCGCGCACGCCGGACATCATCGTGACTCCGAACGTCGGCGTTACGTACACGGGCAGCGGCGCGAAGCAGGAGGAACACGGCGGGTTCGCGCATGACGACACGAATGTCATGCTGCTGTTGTCCCTTCCGGGCTTCGAACCCAGGACGGTCCACGCCGAAGTGGGCACCGCGCAGGTGGCGCCTACCATCCTCGAAGCCTTGGGTATCGATCCCTGGGCTCTCGACGCTGTTCGCGCTGAAGGAACCAACGTTCTTCCGGCAGTACAATTCGATCTCAAGTGACCCGTTCGCAAGAGCGGGATCATTGACACGGACGCCTCTTCATGGGGCGTTCGTGTTCGTTGCCTAAAATTACAAATCGCCAGACAGATCCATCCGCGAGACATCTCTTTGGTACCTTTGTTGACGATGAATGCAACGCAATGTCCAGGCTACTTTGAACGAGACGTGCAGGAGATTATCGAAGAGAACGGGATAACTTTCTGTGCCTATTATTGCGCCCTATGTGGTCAGCCGGTGAAACCGACATTCAAGGATGGTGGATGGGTTCCCCGAAACCACCTTCGTTCCCGACCTCGCCGCACATTAGATAGCCTCAATCCTTTGTTGAGGTCCGCACCTGCGGCGTCCGGGAAACGCCGTTCCTTGGAATGGCGGTCAAGGCTGGATCGCAGCAGGCTCTCGTAATCGAAAAAGAAAGCAATTTCTATGAACATGAGGCACAATGGGTGGCCGACTGAAAGATCATCGAGAACAGCGGCGGGAGACGGGGCTGTCTATTGACTGTAGATATCGAGGGAACTAACCGCCGATTGATGTTCCATGGAATGTGTCTGTTTGTGCTGGGACTACTGACCGGATTCGCCGAGCAGCATTTCGCCAACGTGCGCATGGGCCTTGCCGCGCATTTGGAAGGCGTGATGAATGGCACCTTCCTGATTGCTTTGGGCGCCATCTGGACCAATGTGAGACTGTCGCCAGTCACAAAAACGATCGCATTTTGGACTGCGCTGTATGGCACATATGTGAACTGGCTCATCACCTCGTTAGCCGCGGTCTTCGGTACTGGGGCCCTGTCGCCAATCACGGCGCCTGGCCGCACCGGTCAGCCTTGGCAAGAGAGCTTAGTCACGGTTGGCTTCATGAGTGTCGGCGTTGCGATTGTCGTTTCCTCTGTCCTCGTTGTAGTGGGTCTGCGCGGCAGAGCGTCGGCGTCTTAGGAATCATTTAGGAACGGGCCTGTCTAGCTTCGAACTTTGAACTGGCCAGCAAGGAAGGCGGAACATCGTGTCAAACCAGACGATCGTTTCTGGCATTCTGGCGCTGTATCCATGAGTTCGACATGGGGCGCATTACACTAGACAGCAATGCTCCAGGCAGCCATCATCTCCAAACCCCAGAAGCCTGAGGTCGCCGGCATCCTCCGCGATCTCATCGCGTGGCTCGAGGCACGCAACTACCACTACCTCCTCGACCCCGACAGCGCCGCCTATATCGATGCGCCCAACCCCATCGACCGCGTCGACCTGCCGAAACACAAGCCGAACCTCGTCATCGTCCTCGGCGGCGATGGGACGCTTCTCGCAGCAGCCCGGGCCTTCGCCCGCACCACGACGCCCATCCTCAGCGTCAACCTCGGCGCCCTCGGCTTCCTCACCGAAGTCCCGCTCTCCGATCTCTACTCCACCCTCGAAGCCTGGTGCAGCAACCGCGCCGATGTTGAAGTTCGCAGCATGATGCGCGCTGCCCACATCCGCGATGGCGAAGTGCTCCGCGAATGGGATGCACTCAACGACGTCGTCATCGCCAAAGGCACAATCTCTCGCATGGGCGACTTCTCCGTCGAGATCGACAGCCAGCCCGTCGCCACCTTCCGCGCCGACGGCGTCATCGTCTCCACTCCGACCGGTTCAACCGCTTACAACCTCGCCGCCAACGGCCCCATCGTCATGCCGAGCGTCAACGCGCTGCTCGTTACCCCAATCTGCCCCCACCTGCTGACCATCCGCCCCATCGTCACCCCCGGAGAAGCCACCGTGAACGTCCACGTAGTCGGAGTGCCCAACGAGATCTACCTCACCGTAGACGGTCAGGAAGCAGTCCCGCTTCAGCTCGGCGACCAGGTCCACTGCCAGCGATCTGAATCGAGCGTTCGCCTGCTCCGTGTCCAGTCTCATGGACTCTTCAGCGTTCTCCGCTCCAAACTCAAATGGGGCGAACGGTGATCAGGGAATCCCCGGAACGGTAAACCCAAAAATTAAAGTTGAGAAAGAGGAAAATTTTCGCGCCCGCAGAAGATGCACTTAAAAACCCCGTAAGCGACACGAAAATGCACTTAACAGCCAGCTAAGAACCACGTTTTTACCCTGTTGAAAACGCAAATACCCCTGTAAATACGGCACTCTTGCCGGCAAAAAAAAGTATTTGAGAACTAACGCCGCAAAGTGACAACCGGAGCACCCACAGGATGGCAGAAAACCTTCCCGTGACTCAGCGCAATCTTCCGCTGAGCCAGCGCCGCCATCTCCGGATCATGCGTGACCATGACGATGGTATGGCCCTGGGCATGGAGACCCTGAAGCAGCTCGGCAACGATGGTCTGGTTGGCGGCGTCAAGGTTGCCAGTGGGCTCGTCGGCCAGCAGGATAGGTGGGTTATTGATCAGGGCGCGGGCGATGCAGACGCGCTGCTGCTCCCCGCCCGATAACTCGCTGGGAAGATGAGAGATACGGTCACCCAACCCAACCTTCTCCAGCGCAGTCTTTGCTTCAGCCTCGTCGGTCATCGAGTGGAAGTACTGCGCGAGCATGACGTTCTCAATCGCCGACAAATAGGGGATCAGATGAAACTGCTGAAAGATAAACCCAATCTTATCAGCGCGAAAGCGATCGAGCTCGGTGGCGCTCATCGAGGCGACGTCGACGTTGTCGATCTTGAGCTCGCCGGAGGTGGGCCGGTCAAGACACCCTATCAGATTGACAAGAGTACTCTTACCGGAACCGGAAGGACCCGTGATGGCAACCCATTCGCCCGCAACGATGGAGAAGCTCGCATCGTAAAGTGCACGCACGACACCCGCATGACCGCTGTACTCGCGCGTGACATGATGCAACGCAATGACGGCGCAATCAGGCCGCGTCGTCTGATCGATCAGCGATTCAGCCTGACCCGCTGATGACGAAGCACTTAGGGGTCCGGTTTTTACTTCGGCCTGATTCACTGTTTCTATACTCTCATTCTCCCTGTCATTCACCCTTGAGGAGCGCGGCGGGCTGGAGTCTGCGCAGGACGCGCAAGGGCAGCAGAGCCGCGAGCGTGGCGATGACGAGATTCACCAGCAACACCATGGGCAGGACAGAGAGATGCGGAAGTGTTGCGGTATGGAAGTTCCCTTCGCTGATGACCCATGCCGCAGCAGAGCCTACGAGGAAGCCAGCAGCAACGCCCGCAAGCGCCAGGACGAGGGCTTCAAGCAGAAACATCGCCATAAGCTGCATCTGCGAGCCGCCGAGGGCCTTCATGAGAGCAAAGTCGCGGCGGCGCTCGAGGACCGAGGCGGAAAGTGTCGCAAGAACACTGACGGCGACGGTAAGTGCGATGAGCAAAACCGCTCCGTACATAAGGGCGTGAGTGCGGTCGACGATGCTGGATTCGCCTTCGACGAGCTGGCGGACGGGCTCGACCTGAACTTTAGGGAGTTGCTGCTTGAGTTGCGCGATGGTGGCTTCCACTCGCTTCCCTCCACCCGGGACTTGAAGCTCGATGACGCTGGGCGAGAGACCTGTCCATGCCGTAAAGGCGGCTAGCGGCATGTAGATGCGGCTGTCTTCGTCGCCTCCGGTGGTGAGACGACCGGTTTTCTGAAGGGTGATGGGCTTGCTTGAGTAGGTTAGCGTGATGGTCTGGCTATCTCCTACGGCAGTTGCTGCCCGCTGGCCGAAGAGGGCAACGCCGGGAGCAGCAGGATCGGGCCATGCGTCCACCTGCCACCATGAGTTGAGTTTTTTTGCGGCGGCAAAGTCAGTTCCAGCAACGACGACGGGGGTTCCAGTGTTGGTGGTGGCTACGGCGTAGGCGAACTCGGCGGCGGAGGCGTCGGGGCCAGCGACTTGCTGGACGTGTGCGAGGGCTTCTGGCGGGAGTGCCGTGTTGGCTGGTGCGGTGAGGACGATGTTGGCGCCGAAGCTGCGGAACTCCTTGTGGAGTTTTTGGTCGAGGTCGGCGTAGAGGGTGAGCAGCGCAGTGGCTACGCCTGCGGAGACCGTCATGGCGATGAGGGCGGAGATGCTGCGGGCGCGGCGATGGATGAGCGAGCGGCGCAGGATGCCGGGAAGGCTGAGCGTGGCCATCAGGCGTCCTCTCGCAGGATGGCGGACGGGTTCATGCGGAGTGCGGCGCGGATGGAGGGTGTGCTTCCGCCGATGGCTACGACGAGGGCGAGGGCGACGACTACGGGCAGAAGGACGGGGATGAGGATGGCTTCGGGGGCTCCGCCGTCGCCGCGAAAGATGCGGGCTCCTAGCCAGGCTGCGAGGCCGGAGCCGGCGAGGTAGCCGAGGGTTCCGGCGAAGATGGCGAGGAGGCCGGTTTCGGCGTAGAAGAGGAGGGCGATGGCGCCTTTGCTGGCTCCGAGCGAGCGCATGAGGCCGATCTCGCCGCGGCGTTCGAGGACGGCGGTGGCCATGGCGGCGCTGACGGCGAAGCCTGCGGCCAGGAGTGCGGCCGCGCTGATGAGCCACATGAGGCCGCTGATGCGCTTGAGGACGTTGCCCTCGGATTGTTCGACGCGGCGGACCTGTTCGGCCTGTGCGCCGGGGATGGCTTCGCGGATCTGGTAGGCGATGGAGTTGGCGTAGGGGCTGCAGTACCAGATCTCGTGATCTTTGGGGGAGAGGGTGTCGGGGTCTTTGCGGGCGAAGGCGTCTTCGGGTTTGGTGCGGGCGGAGATTTCTACGCGGGAGATGGCGTCGGGGATGTTGGTCGACGATTGGGCGGTGCTCAAGCGGGAAGAAGCAGCTTGTTGTCTGTGCTGTCCCCAGTAGAGACGATGCCAGTGATCGAGCCTTGTAAATACGTGAGCAGCCGACATTCGATTTGATCGTCAGGTGCTTGGTGATATCGGAGTATCGCTGAGATGCTGTCGCCAGTGCGGCGACTTGGCAGCTTTGCCAGCGAGAGCTCGTGCCGAGTAACACCTCTGATCTTGTCCTTGATGGCCACTTGCCTCTGAGCTTCCACCACGGATGAAGGCTGGGAGCTCCGGTCGCGAGTGCATCGGAGACGGACTGGTTGAACCAAAGACCGATTGCATCTACATAACGCCCTGCTCACTGTGAGAGTAGCTGTCGCAGTGTGCGAGCGTCAATTCAGGACTGACGCCGGTGATGTTGTTTGCCCAGAAGATGGTCTTGAGTTTGGCGAGGTCGCTTTCTTTCAGGTAGGTGCCGCTGGAGGCTGGTTTGATGTCGACTCCGCCTACTTTGACTTCGAGCTGGTCGGCCTTGGGGTAGACGATGATGTTGGCGCCGTAGACGGCCAGTTCTTTGTGGATGCGGTCGCCGATGGTGGTGGCGAGGGCGAGCATTGCGGTTACTGCGGTTGTGCCCAGGAGGATCGCAATGCCGGCGAGGAGCTTGCGGCGGCGCTGGCGGCGGAAGGATTCCATCAGGAGGCGGAAGAACATTTATGCAGCCTCCTTTCCGGAGGGGGAAGGTTTTACGTCGCACCCTTCGCGGTGAGACTGCGAAGGATGGGGCACCCGAAGATTGGTGGCACGTTGAAAAGAACAAACCACGGCAAAAGCGAATTGCGGGGGTTCCTTCTGCAGGCTCAGGACAGGCTTCTCCACTCCGCTCGCTTCGGTCGGGATGACGCACTTTGAGTGGTGGGACTTGAAGGGCATGGTTAGCGTTCGAAGACCTGGGCGAGGGTGCGGAGGTCGTTGGCCTGGATGGTGAGGAGACCGGCGGTGGTGGTGGATTTGAGGGGGATGGGGTTGCAGCCGCCCTTCTGGCCCATCGAGGAGGCGTTGAGGGGCGAGGCGCACATCTTGCAGGTGATGCCCTGGTCGCCGATGTAGAAGCCTACCGGGCCGCAGATCTGGCAGGCGTCGGCTACGGAGACGATGTTGCCGTCGGGCTTTTTGAAGAGGAGGAAGCGGACTTCGACGTTGCCGCCTTTGCCGTCGTCGATGTGGACGCCGTAGCGATGGAGCTTGTCGTCGTTGACGTCGGCGAGAGGAACGCTGACCTGCGAGCCGACGAGCGTGACGGAGGAGGTGGGGCTGAGGGCGGTGGAGCTTTTGGCGTAGATGAACTCGGCGGTGGAGAGAAAGATGAAGAGGAAGCTGGCGGCGACGACGGCGTTCATCCACATCTTTTCGCGGCGCTGAGACCACTCGGCGCGGCGGCGGTCGGCGGGTGTGGCGTTGGGGCCGAGGGTCGTTGTGGTGCGGCGCTTGAATTCCAGAAGCATCATAAGGCCGGCGAGGGCGAGCATGGTGACGAAGAAGAAGAGATCGTTCCGGACGATCGGGCCGATCAACCGCATCTCGGTGGTGCTGGAGGGAAGGACACCGTTTTCGCTGAGTTCGTGCAACCCGCTGACGATGAGTTGGAAGACGACGAAGTAAAGGATGACGGTGGTGACACGGAAGAAACGCTGCAGGTTGATCTTGACGCTGCCGCGAATGAAGAGGACCCCGAAAACGACGGCCACAGCGATGCCGAGGAGGGTTCCAGTGAAGCTGAGGAGCTCGGTGGAGTTGAGGGTGACGGCAGAGAGGATGAGGACGGTCTCGACGCCTTCACGGAGGACGAGCAGAAAGACGAAGAAGAAGAGGCCGATTTTGGAGACACCTGCGGGGCCGGTGTATTGGGCGATCTTCTGTTCGATGTCGCCCTTCATGGAGCGGGCGGCCCGGTGCATGAACCAGATCATGCTGATGACGAAGACGGCGGCGGCAAGCATGACCCAGCCTTCAATAATGTCGGAGTTATAGGGGGTGTGGGCGAGGGCGACGGCGACAGCAATGCTGGCAATGACGGCGGATCCGAGGGCCCAGAAGACGGTGCGCTTGAGTTCAGGACGGCCGATCTTGCTGAGATAGGCGAAGACGATGCCTATGATCAGGGCGGCTTCAACGCCTTCGCGAAGAGTGATGATAAATGCTTGCAGCATAACGTCTTTCTTCCCCTGGGAATGACTTGTCCCGGAGGTTGCGGGAACTGCCCGCGGGAGCGGAAATCTGACCTGGTTCCCATTATTTAGTGTATTGCGGACTAAATTGGTCGTCAATCTTTCGGACAATTTCAGTCCGGTATCGGAAAACGGGTGCCGATTGGCCTTTGAGGGATTGGCTAGCCGAGGACGACTACAGGCTGCATGAGGGTTCCGGCGACGCGGCGACCGATGGCAAGGAGGTCGGTGGGGGTGGTGAAGATCTTGATGAACGGGGCTTGCCCGAAGTCGGGGAGATTAACCTGCATTCCGTTGCGGAGGCGGCCAGCGAGCTGATCGTCCACGGTGACAGAGGGCATCTCAGGCAGAAGGGTGCGTGGATGGGGAAGAAGTCGTTCGAGTTCGTTGGGGGTGGAGGTCTTGAGCTGGTCGACGGTGGTGGCGTGATCGAGAGTGAAGGCTCCGGCCCGGGTGCGGCGGAGGGAGGAGAGATGGGCTCCGCATCCAGCGAGTTGGCCAAGCTCATGGGCGACGGAGCGGACGTAGCCGCCGGCGGAGACGGAGATGGTGAAGGCGGCGGTGTCGTTGTGAAGTGACGTGAGTTGGAAGTCGTGGATGGTGATGCGTGGCGGCCTTGACGGGGACTTCGACTCCGGCGCGTGCGAGTTTGTGGGCGGGAGTGCCGTTGATTTTTTTTGCGGAGAAGATGGGTGGGACCTGGTCGATCTCACCCCGGAAACTCTTGCTCAGGTTGCGAAGGTCTTCGAGGGATCGAGAGAATGGCCGGGGTTCGTTGGTGGGAGCTCCTTCGGCGTCGTAGGTGTCGGTGGCAAAGCCGAACCGGATGTGGCCGGTGTAGTGTTTTTCGGCCTGGTTGAAGAACTGGGCGAGACGGGTAAATTTGCCGAGTAGAAGTGGGAGGACACCGGTGGCCATGGGGTCGAGTGTGCCGAGATGGCCGATGGATCTTTCGCCGGTAGCACGGCGAACGATGGCCACGACATCATGCGAGGTCATGCCGGAGGGTTTATCGAGTACAAGAAGGCCATTCATGCAGCTACCAGTTTAGTAGCTAAAACAAGTTCCCCTGACGGCGGACGAGGGAGAGAAATTCGTTGCGGGTCTGGAGCTGCGTCTTGAAGACTCCGAGCATTGCGGAGGTGACGGTGTGCGAGTGCTGCTTCTCGACGCCGCGCATCATCATGCAGAGATGCTGGGCTTCGAGAATGACGGCTACACCCTGCGGATTGATGGCATCAGTGATGGCCTCGCCGACCTGGGTGGTGAGTCGCTCCTGCACCTGCAGACGGCGGGCGAAGACGTCGACGAGGCGAGGGATTTTGCTGAGACCGATGACCTTCCCGTTGGGGACATAGGCGATGTGCGCCTTGCCAAAGAAGGGAAGCAGATGGTGCTCGCACATCGAGAAGAACTCGATGTCTTTGACGATGACCATCTCGTCGTAGTCGACCTCGAAGAGGGCGTTGTGGAGGACGTCAGCGACGTTCATGGTGTAGCCGCGAGTGAGGAACTTCAGGGATTTCTCCATGCGCTCGGGGGTTTTGAGGAGCCCGTCGCGGTTCGGGTCTTCGCCGATGCGGATGAGTATCTCGCGGTAGAGTTCCTGGGTGGAGATGTTGTCGAGCGGAGTTTCGATGGCCGGTGTGACTGGCATAGGGTGCCTTTCTTAGATCGTGCCGGGCGTTCGCATCTCCAAGGGGGCGCGATCGCCAGCAAAGTCGAAGGAGTTGTTGCTGGTCTCTTCGATGTGAACCTGTTCGAGATGAGCTGCAGAAAAGCTCCGGAAGATGTGGTAGATCTCGATACTTAGATTTTCGGTGGTGGATACCTTGTCTGCAAAGAGGTCCGAGTTGTTTAGGTTGGTGTGATCGAAGCGGGAAAGGAGATTTTTCTGTGCGAAGGAATCGAGATCGGCGAGGTTGCAGACCATGCCGGTTGCGGGATCGACTGGGCCGCTGAAGGTGACCTGCACGGTGTAGTTGTGGCCGTGTCCGTGCGGGTTGTTGCATTTACCGAAGACTTCGCGGTTCTTCGCTGCGTCGAACGCATCCGTGTGGAGGCGGTGTGAGGCACTGAAGTGGTAGCGACGGCTGAGATAGGCCTTCATGGCTCACCATAGTAGTCGGCGAAGAGGTCGGGCATCTCGTAGACGCGGACACGGTGTAGTTTTGCGTTGGGGATCTTCCCATCGAGACGCTGCCAGATCGCGACGGCGATGTTTTCTGTGGTCGGGATGGTGTTTTTGAACTCTGGGACCTCGAGGTTGAGATGGCGGTGATCGTAGACACTGACGACCTCGTGCTCGAGAATGTCTTTGAGTTGCTTGAGATCGACGACGAAGCCTGAGGTGGGGTCGACTTCGCCTGCAACGGTGACTTCGAGAGTGTAGTTATGACCGTGACCGTTGCGGTTGGCGCACTTGCCAAAGACGCGCTGGTTCTCCTCGGGCGGCCATTGGTCGTTCCAGTAGAAGTGGGAGGAGGAGAACTCCGCTTTGCGGGTGAGAAAGATCATTCGGTCCTGTTAATTAGATGGTTTGGCGGTAGTTTGGTTACAAAGGCCCGCTTTGTCAGGTGTTTGTATTGTAATTGCGGCCCTTCCACGCGACGCTTTTACGGACGCTGTGATCGATGACGCTGCGGACCAGAAGATAGGCGAAGAGAGGGATTCCGAAGATGGAGATTGCGACATCGAGCGCAGGAAAATTGGAGCGAGCGACGCGTGCGTAAAAGCGCCAGAGGGTTCGGATCCAGATGATGAGAAGTGCGGCGCGCTGCCAAGGGACGAGCCCGACGATTCCAAAGGCGAGAACGGGCAGACCGAAGAAGAGAAAGAGGTCCAGGATGCGCCAGAGAGCGAGGACGACTGGTTTGGGGAAGAGGAGTGCGAGGTTTTTGGTCCAGCCTTCGATCATCTCAGTGGTGGTGCGATACATGCGGGTGGCAAGGGCTTCGGGCGCATAGCGAAAACGAATTGTGCGGCCGCTGCGTTTGACGTTTCTGGCCAGGGCGACGTCTTCGAGGATCTCGCGTCCGACGGCCCGGTGACCTCCGACGGCGAAGTAGGTTTCGCTCTCGATGAGAAGAAACTGGCCGTTGGCCGCGGCGAGCGGGCGCACCGGGTCGTTGACCTCTTTGGATGGGTAGACGGAGGCCAACTCTGAGAAGACGAGCGGCATAACCGTGTGCTGCCAGAAACCAGCGACGATCTGGCGCGGAGAGTAGGAGAGCAGAGCGGCTTTGTGGCGTTCGGCTTCGCGAAGGGCGCCGGAGAGGTTGCTGGTTTCGTGGATGGTGTCGGCGTCGGTGAAGAGGAGATAGTGTCCGCGTGCGGCTTGCGCGCCGGTCCAGCAGGCGTTGCTCTTGCCGGTGAAGCCTCCTCGGCTTGTGAGGTCGAGAGGCGGAGCGTCGAGCAGGGTCACGCCGGCGTGCGTAGTGGCGGCTTCCGCGCCGATGGCGCGTGTACGGTCTGTGGAGTCGTCGTTGACAAGGATGATCTCCCACTGCTGGTCGAGGATAAAGCCGGGTTCCGATTGAGCGAGGAGGGAGGCGAGGCAGGTGGGTAAGGAGCGCTCTTCGTTCCGCGCGGGAACGATAACCGAAAGCTCGAAGCTGGCAGATTTGGTCGGGTTCAAAGTCAACGTGGGGTCGGTGTGGGTCACGAGTTCGTATTATAGGAAGTGGAGTGTGCCGTGCGTCGATTGTGGACAGGTATGGTGTTGGGGACGTTGCTGGTGGCGGGATGCGACCGTGGGGATCATCCGAATAATCTGGGCAAGCCTGCTCCGCAGTTTGTGGTGGGCGATGGAACCAGAACGGTGGATCTGAGCAAACTGCGCGGCAAGGTGGTGGTGCTGAATCTCTGGGCGAGCTACTGTATTCCGTGCATTGAAGAACTGCCGAGTTTGCTGGCGCTGCAGCGGCAGATGCCGGACCTTGTGATCGTCGCGGTGAGTATCGATCAAGACCCGGATGTCTATCGCAGATTTCTTGAGAAAAATCATGTCAACCTGGTGACCGTGCGCGATGCGGATCAGCGCGTCAACGCTCTTTATGGCACGGCACAGATTCCGGAGACTTACATCATCGACCGGCAGGGCTTTTTAAGGCGGAAGTTTGTGAGCGCGCAGAATTGGACAAGTCCGGAGATTACGGGTTACCTGGCTCGGCTATAGCTCGCGGGACCGCTGGTATCATCAGAGGTATGACACAGCTAGATGTTCTTTACCGGTACGGCACCCCGCCGACAGAGTCTGCCGTGCTGGCGATGGCGAAGGTGCGAGAGGTGTACGGCGTCCGGCGGATAGAACTGGATGAAGCGAAGAAGACAGTAAGGGTGGAGTACGACGCAAGCAGACTGACCGAGCCGGTGATCCATCAGCTTCTGCGAAGGGCCGGTTTGGATATTCTGGAGCGGATGCCGATGTTCGTGACGCCGCCGCCCGCGGAGCCGGTTGCTGCTACCTAGTTGCCGTGGAGCGGATTATCCGCTAGGTTGTTGTTTGTACCTTCTGTTTTGCGCGCCCGTAGCTCAGCTGGATAGAGCATTTGGCTTCGAACCAAAGGGTCGGGAGTTCGAATCTCTCCGGGCGCACCAAGACTCCTGCTCCTCGAAAAGGGCGATCTGTAGTTTCCGATAACCGACTTAGTGGGCAGAAACGTATGCCTGTACAGACGGTTAGGTTCGACGAAGTGAGCAGGCAAAAAGGACAGGTTTCCGGATTCTTCCCAAGGAACTTCGTAGAACCATGTCACTTTGCCATGAAGATGTTTGCGCGAATCGTCTCATGTCTCGTGTCCTATTCGGCGCAATCGATGGAAAAGGTAATCTGTCTGGCTCTTGCAACGTCGGTGAGAAAGAACCCCAGTGTGTCGTTAGGCGCGATGGCCGTGGATTTGAAATCCGCCACGGCGGAGGAATCAACTTTCGTTCCCCTTGAGAGCGAGACTCCCGAAGTCGAAATAGAGTTCGATCGGAGTGTAGGAAGATTTTCGCCGCCGTTGACCCGAGCAGTTTTGATGATGACTGTTCCTGAGTCGGCCATAATGTGCCAGCCTACAATCGTGCAGGCGAAGGGAACCGTGATGTAGCCAACCTCTGCGGTTGTGAGCACCGATCCCGTAGCCACGTTCCCGTACGACCAGGCCAGCGAACGAATTGTCGGTGGAAGGTCTGCCCGCTCGAGCCTGCGGAAGGATCCCCAGTACTTAATAACCCGCGAAGAATTTTCATCGCCTGTTCCTCTCGAATTGACGGTTGCTCGCAAAACCACGCTCAGCATTAATCGAGACGGCCTGTGAACTACCCCGAAGCTGAAGTGTGCAAGTTGAGCTGCTGGATACTGCTGTCGAACGGTTGTGTCTCCCTGCGCAGAGAGCCTGCTAAGTCAGTTATGGCTGCTAATCATAGCGGTGATACCTGAGCTATGAATACTGCAGAAATGCGCAGCTTACTCCTGCACGCCCCTGTTTGCGGAGCGAGTCCTGAGTTCTGCGGGTGTAGATGTGTGAGCTACTCTCTTTGAAGTAAGAGCGATGAGCGCCTATGGGGTGCGTGTGGGTTGCTCTGCTGGGTAAAATCCGATATTCTTAAGAGGTTGCATCCCCTGCAATGTGCGCCCGTAGCTCAGCTGGATAGAGCAACTGGCTACGAACCAGTAGGTCGGAGGTTCGACTCCTTCCGGGCGCACCATAATCCCTGCCTGACCTGGCAAAAATTCCCATGGATCCAATTAAATCCTGATTGCTGCAATGTTTCTGATTATTTTTTTAGCAAAGGCTGGATGAGGCCGAGGACGTTTGCTGCGACGACCTTGTTTCCTTGTGCGGTGGCGTGAGTTCTGTCGGCCTGCATCATGCCGTCGACGCCGAAGACTCCTTTGAGAAGAAAGGGCAACAGCGGAACATTGTATTTTTTGGCGAGCAGGGTGTAGGTCTCATTGAACTGTCGGATGTAGTCGGGGCCATAGTCGGGCGGCAGAGTAATGCCGGCGAGAACGACTCTGGTGCCGCTGGCTTTGAGGGTGGTGAGGATCTTGTCGAGGTTGGCGCGCGTGCCTTCGATTCGTAGGCCGCGGAGGCCATCGTTGCCTCCGAACTCGACGACGACGATGGCGGGTTTCAGAGCAAGAATGGTGTTGACGCGTTCGACGCCGTCTTTTGTTGTGTTGCCGCTGATGCCCTTGTTGACGACGCGGTAGTGATAACCCTTGGCGTCGAGGTCGGCCTGGAGATAGTCGGGGTAGCTCTTGCCGAGCTCGGCTCCGTAACCGGCAGTAAGACTATCACCAAAACAGACGATCAGGGGTCGCGTATCTTTGATCGCCGCTGACAGCGGTAGCGGTGTTGGAGCCTCATCCGCAGGAATCGGAGTGAGCGGAGCGGCATGAGAGGTTAATTTTGCGGTGCTTTCAGTGCGGCAGGACAGTCAGGGCGATCGTCAGGCCAGCTAGAATAACTGGAAATGCAGTTCTCCGCATGTCTACAAAGTAACAAATCTACGAGTGACGACCGGATTCGAGGAGCGACGCAGGAATTCGCGAGAGAACCAAATCGCCGTCGAGATCGTATCCAACAGTAATGAAGAAGGGGAACTACCCAGTTGAGCCAACCGACACCGATGATCTCTGTTGAAGGACTTCGCAAATCCATCCGTAACGGCAATCGCACGGTGGATATTTTGAAGGGGCTAGATTTTACCGTGCCCCAGGGTCAGTTTGCGGCGGTGATGGGATCGAGTGGAAGCGGGAAGTCAACGCTGCTTGGGCTGCTTGCCGGGCTGGATATGCCGAGCGCGGGAAATGTTTTTCTAAACGGCACGGCGATCAGCTATCTGCCCGAGGACAAACTGGCGCAGGTTCGGGGGAAGACAATTGGGTTTGTGTTTCAGTCGTACCAACTGATTCCTACGCTGACGGCTCTCGAGAATGTTCTGCTGCCCTACGAACTGAACTCGGAGTCCCGGGAGAGCGGGCTGGTGCGGGCTCGGGAACTGCTGACGAGCGTTGGGCTGGGTGACCGGATGGATCATTATCCGGTGCAGCTCTCTGGCGGCGAACAGCAGAGAGTGGCGCTGGCACGGGCCTTCATCCTGCGGCCGCCGATTGTGCTGGCAGACGAGCCTACGGGAAATCTGGATACGACGAATGGCGCGCATGTGCTGGAGCTTCTGCTAAACCTGAATCGCACCGAGGGCACAACGCTGGTGCTGGTGACGCATGATCCTATGCTGGCGAGTTATGCAGACCGCCGGATTGTGTTGCGCGATGGGCTCATTATTGCCGACGAGATGAATCCGAATCCGGCTGCTTCTCCGCGCGAAGCAGCCTTGGCGGAGGGCTGATGCCGGCGCTGAGCTATCGTTCTGCCGCGAAGATTGCTGCGCGGGAGATGCACTCGTCGCGGGGGAAATTTTTCTTTGTCATTTTGTCGGTAGCGATTGGCGTTGCGGCGCTGACCGGGGTGCGGGGTTTTTCGGGTTCGTTCCGAAGCACGCTCCTGGACAAGGCGCGGAGCATCATGGCTGCGGATCTTTCTGCACGCATGTTTCAGCAGCCGACTCCGGAGCAGCAGAAAGGACTGGATGATATCGCGGCAAGCGGGGTAGAGATCACTCCCGTGACGGAACTTCTGTCAATGGCCTCTTCTGCGAAGACATTGGATCCGCTGCTGGTTTCGTTGAAGGCGGTCGATCCGGCGAAGTATCCGTTTTATGGAGAGGTGCAGCTGTCGCCGGCAGCGGCGCTGAGGGACTCGTTGACAGCCGACTCTGTGGAGGTTGCGGATGATCTTCTGGTGCGGTTGACGCTCAAAGTCGGTGATCAACTCAAGGTCGGGACGAAGGTTTTTCGGATTGCCGCGGTTGTGGTGAATGAGCCAGACCGGTTGTCAGGAAATTTTGCGGCCGGGCCCCGGGTACTGATCTCGCGCCAAGGGCTGGAAGCCAGCGGTTTGCTTGCGCCGGGGAGCCATGCGGGACAGCGGTATTTGTTTCGCGTGCCGAAGCCGCGGAATGGCTCTCCTATTTCGGACAAAGCTGTAGCTGATCTGAAGGCGCGTCTCGAAAAATTATTGCCCGAAGCGCAGATTATCGACTATCGCGAGACGAATCCAGCGTTGACGCAGGGGCTTGATCGCGCGACGAGCCTGCTTTCGTTGATGAGCCTGGTCGCGCTTGTACTGGGCGCCATCGGCGTAGCGATGGCAATGCGTGCGCATCTGCAGCAGAGGCTGGATACGATTGCGATCATGAAGTCGCTGGGGGCGCGGTCGGGGCAGATCATCAAAATTTATCTGCTGCAGACACTTCTGCTGGGGACGGCCGGAGGTGTGCTCGGGGTTGGGCTTGGCGTTGCCGTGCAGCTGAGCTTTCCTTATTTTCTGGCGAAGCTGATCCACGTAGACACGGAGTTGCATGTTCAGTTGAGCACGATTCTTACGGGGCTTACTGTCGGGATTTTGACGACGCTTCTGTTTACGCTACCGCCGCTGCTCGATATTCGCGGAGTGCGGCCGATCCTGATTCTTCGCCGAGCCGTGGATGATGCAGATGATCCATTTGTGATCGGGATCTGGCGAAAGATTACGAAGAATATCGTGCAGATCGGAGCAGCGGCGCTGATTCTCGCCGGTCTCGCGGTGATCGCAACCACCTTAAGCGACTCTGTGATTGTGGGCCAGGTTTTTTCGGTGGGACTTGTGCTTGTGCTTGGGGTCTTGCTCGCGGCCTCGGCGGCGGTTCTGGCAGGGCTGCGGTTCTTTCTGTCGAAGACGCGGTTGCATCTTCCCTCGGCGTTACGGCATGGGCTGGCGAATCTTTATCGCCCCGGAAATCCTTCTGCTGCACTGTTGGCTGCATTGGGAATGGGTGTGATGCAGATCATGACGGTCTACCTGGTACAGAAGGCAGTCGTGTCCGAACTCCATATCTCTGCAGCGCCGAATCTGCCGAACGTATTTCTGATCGATATCACGAGCGGTGAGGTCGATGGGATAAGAACGCTCTTGAAATCGCAGCACAGCGTTACTGCTGATCCGGAGTTGTTGCCGATAGTCTCCTCGCGTGTTGAGGCGATTGACGGAGTCTCTGCGAGCGAGGCGAAATTGAAGAATCTGCCCCGGCGGATGCTGCGGTCGATCAGCCTGACGTGGTCGGAGGCTGCACCTCCAGGGACGACGGTGGTGGCAGGGAAGTGGTGGTCTCCGGATGAGAAGGCGCCCGTGGTTGCGATCGAGAGCAGGCAGGCCGAACGGCTTGGGGTCCATGTTGGATCGCACATCACGTTCGCAGCACAGGATACGCAACTCGTCGCAACGGTGGTGGCGCTGACGAAAGTGGATGGGCAACATACCTACTCGCGCGCGGAGTTTACTTTGCCGAAGGCTGCGCTCGCGGGTCTGCCAGTCGTCTGGTATGGAGGAGTGCATGTCGATCCGGCACATGTGGGCGAGGTGCAACGGGCCCTGTACAACACGTATCCGACGGTTACGGTGATCAACGTCGCCCAGGCGCTGGAGACGGTGCGAGCGCTGGTGATTCAGATTACGTACGTGATCCAGTTTCTCGCAGCGTTCTCGATCTTTGCGGGGATCATTATTCTTGCCAGCTCGATTGCGGGGACGCGATACAGGCGAATTCGCGAGGTTGTGGTCTTGAAGACGCTGGGTGCGACGCGGCGGCGTATCGCTGCGGTTTTTTCCATTGAATTTGCCGTGCTCGGCCTGGTGGCGGGAGTCGTTGGGATTGCGTTTGCCAACCTGATTGCGCGAGTGCTGCTGAAACGGCTCACGGTCGCGTATCACTTTCAGTGGACGTGGACGGTTGCTGCCCTGGCAGGGACTGCGGCTCTGACGGTGGCGACGGGTTGGATGGCCAGCCACCGCATCCTGGGGCGAAAACCGCTCGAGGTTTTGCGCGAAGAGTAGGGATACCCACTGCGAGGAAGATAATCTGCCTGTTGGATTGTGGACCTCCCTCCCCCCGTCAAAAATGTGCAAAGTCTTCGAAACAGATAGCTTAGGTCTGGACTTCAACAGGACGCCAACGGATTCCGGAAGGTGCCCCCCGGTATTTCCGTCGTTGTGGTGTGCCGCATCCGGGGGCTGGAGTTGTCAAGTGGGGAAGTTTGAGCGGTCGGCTGAGCTGATTCATTTGAGGAAATTATTTTTCTATTGACATTCGTTTCCATGCTCCCGTAAATTTCGGTGCGGGCCATAACTCACCCGATCTGGTCGAACCATTTTGACTGAAACGGACAGCGCGCCACGACTGAAGTACTTAGGAGACTGCGATGCAGAGGAATTCTGTAAGGAGATGGATGAGCAGTATTGCGTTTACTGCCATCCTGGTGTTTGCCGGATGGATGCTGCCGGTTGCAATGGCACAGACGGCGGGCGAAGCCGCGATTACCGGAACTGTGACGGATTCGTCAGGCGCGGTCATTCCCAGTGCGACGGTTACGGCTCACAATGTTGCCACGGGAGTTGATACGACACGTATCACTTCCTCGGCTGGTGTGTATCAGATCAGCCCGCTCATTATCGGGACCTACTCGGTGACGGTTTCGGCAACGGGTTTTCAGAGGTATATCCAGGAGAGCATTGTTCTCAATGAGAACCAGATCTTTGGTTTGAATCCAGTCGTGAAGGTCGGCAGCCAGACTGAGTCTGTCACGGTGACTGAAGCTCCAGCCCAACTGGATACAGCAAATGCAACGCTTGGCGACACGATCTCGAGCTCGGAGTTCGCCAACCTGCCGTTGATGGTGGCCGGAAACCAGCAGCGCGACATCACTTCGTTCTCGAATCTGTTGCCGGGCGCGCAGCCTGGCAGCCGGTCATCACTTTTTTCCGGTACGGCGAATCGAGTGAATGAAGTCTATCTGAACGGTATACCTCTGACGACGATCAACCAGATTGGGGACAACCGCCCGATCTTCAACATCGTTCCGTTTGAGGGTATCGACCAGGTGGGAGCGCTGACCAGCGGGCAATCGGTGGAGTACCAGGGTGCGGGTTCGGTGAACTATTCGATGAAGACGGGCACGAACCAATATCACGGGACGGTGGCGGATTTTGTGCGTAACACGATCTTTGACACGTGGGGATTCGTGGCGATCAACGCGACCCAGAAGAAACTGGTGAATGGCGTCATCACGACAGTTCCTGTGGGCAAGCCGGTGGACCACCAGAATGAACTGGCAGCGTCGTTCGGTGGGCCTGTCAGGATTCCACACCTGTTCAATGGACATGACAAGCTGTTTTTCTATCTGGCTTATGACCGGGCGCATGCGCGGGTGGCGCCGGGCTATACGACGGCGTCGGGGCCAACGACCCTGATGAAGTCGGGCGACTTCACGGAACTGCTGAATCCCACGCAGTCGGCCAACACAGGCGCAGGCGCGCAGAATGGCCCCGGCTATCTGATCTACGATCCGACGACGCAGTCCTGTGTAGGGAGCAGTTGTACCCGCAAAGCCTATACGGGGATCAAGAATGGGTTGCCGACGCCGAATATTATTCCGGCGAGCGAGATATCGCCGATCTCACAGAAGATGCAGTCGTATTTGCCGGAGCCGTCGGTCTCGGGCATCCAGAACAACTACTTCGGTGGAACTCCGAATGGTTTTGACAATTGGCTTTATTCAGCGCGCGGTGATTACACGATTTCGCCGAAGCAGACTTTATCTGGAACAGTGACCGGCGGCAATCGCCACGCCGTGCCCTATACGTCGGTTACCGCGACGGGCGTGGTCCTTCCTTTGCCTTACCTGGCGACTACCTTCTCGACGGTTGCCGGACACTGGGCGGATCTTTCGGACTCGTACACGATCAAGCCGAGCCTTGTGAATCAGTTCAAGTTCGGGTTCAGCAACTTTGGCGGCCCACCGGTCGGGAGCATTACGCAGAATACGCAGTATGCGGCGAACCTGATGGGGATTAGTTTTACCGGCGTTCCCGCCAACGGTCAGGCTGTTACGAACTTTCCTTACAGTATCTTCGCCGGCAGTAATACGCAGACGTCGTGGGCAGGGCAAACGGGTCTAATGCCTGTGACGGCCACCAGCGTGAGTAACACGTTCACCGCGGTTGACAATCTTTTCTGGAGCAAGGGACGGCATAACCTGACGTTTGGCATCCAGGTTCAGTGGCTCCAGTTTCAATCATCCACCGCTGATGGGCCCACGGGTGGACTGACACTAAATTGGAATCCTAACGAGACAGCTCAGGAGAGTGGAAGCAGCTTTTCGAGCAACACGGGCTACGCTTATGCGAGTTTTCTTCTCGGCGCAGTGGATACAACGAGCATCGCCCTGCAACCGTTTTCTGTCCTGGGCGGCCGGTACCGGCCGATCGCGCCGTATTTTCAGGATGATTTCAAGGTCAATTCCAAGCTAACCCTGAATCTGGGCCTGCGGTGGGACTACATACCGACTTATACCGAAGTTCAGAACCGGTTTTCGTACCTGAACCCAAACATTCAGAATCCGGTGACGGGCAATATGGGAGCGCTGGAGTTCGCGGGAAGCAATGGCGGGCCGGGGGTGAGCTGCGGATGCAAGACTCCGGTCAACAATTATTGGAAGAACTGGGGCCCGCATGTGGGCTTTGCCTATTCCATCAATGACAAGACAGTTGTGCGGGGCGGGTTCTCCACGTTGTACTCTCACGGCGGCGGCACCGGCGGTGCGGGTGGAGCGGGAACGGGACCGTCTCAGCAGGGCTTTACAAGTGCTCCCAGTTTCAATCCTGGCGCTGCGGGTCCAGCGGCTGCGCCAGCGTTTTACCTGAATACAAGTGCAGCCTTTGTGGCGCTGGGAAACATGCCTAACGGACAGCCCTACGCCAACTCGAACTTTGGCGGACCGGGATATTCCGTGCCGGTCATCTCTCCACCGGGAGCGATCAGCCAAACGCTTAATGTTGGCAATACGGTGAATAGTTCGGGAGGGTTTATCACTGCGAGCGGTGGGCCGGCGTTTGCCGATTTCTATCTTGTCCGGCCGGGCTCCGGAGTTCAACTTCTGGAACTTCGGCATTCAGCGCCAGGTCTTGAAGGACACGACGTTGATGGTGAATTACGCCGGCAGCGAGAGTCATTTTATTGCCGGTGCAAGCAATCTACGCGGTCTGCAGAGTGGCCAGATCAACCCGATCTATTACGCGCTAGGCTCTTTATTGACGATGCCTGCAAATTCAACCAATCTAATTGCTGCTAATAAGATTGCGACCGCGAACAATCTTCCGGCGATCAACTTGCCCTATGCCGGATTCGGATTGGCTGCGGCGACGAGTGCGGGCGCGGGTAAAGCGACGATTGGACAGGCGCTGACCTGGATGCCGCAGTACTCGGGTGTTTCGGACATATGGGGAAGCCAGTCGGCGAACGCTAATTATCACGCTGTGCAGGTTTCGCTGGCGCAGCGGATGTCGCATGGGCTGACGCTGAACCTGAACTATACGTATGCGAAGAACATTGACGATGCGGGCACGATGCGCAGCGGCTGGGCGATTCCAGGTAGCCTGCTTCTCAGCGGGAAATCGTGGAAGGCGAACCGTATTGACAGGTCGATCAGCGCCAACAGCGTCCCGCAGAATCTGGCGATCTATGGCGTCTACAACCTTCCCTTTGGCAAAGGCGGGATTGGAAACGACAGCTGGTTGGTGCGAAATCTGGCTGGTGGATGGACCTTCTCGAGTGTGTTTACCTACATATCAGGCACACCGCTCCTGATCGTTGGCGCAGCTAGTTCGCCATGCAGCACCTCCTTTCAGCCTACTGCAGGACAATGCATGCCGGATATCAATCCGAACTTCACTGGAAAGACCATTCGCACGAATGGAAGCTGGGGCCAAGGTCTAACCGCCGCGACTCTGGGAAGCAAGTCCTACCTCAATGGCTATGTCGGCACCTCGACTCAGGGAGCTGGAGGAGTTACCAGTACGGGCGCGGCGATTCCATGTGCTACTGCCACTGGCCCGTTCTGCAACGCAGGGAATTTCATGTTTGGCGATGCAGCCCGCGTGATGTCCTTCGATGGGCTGAGAAATCCAAGCGTATACAACCTGAACGCCAGTATCCGTCGAAGCTTCAACGTGACGCCGGAGCGGGTGAAGTTCATCTTCGCGGTGGATTGCCAGAACGTAACCAATAAGGTTACATTTGGCGGCATTGGAGTCAATGTCGACGCCGCTAACTTCGGGGCACCGACGAGTGCCACAAGCAATACGGGCAGCCGTGACTTCCAGTTCTCAGGAAGGCTGAACTTCTAAGCTGCATTTTTCAACTCAGTACCCGAAGCCAGATGGCACAATACAGAGTGCATCTGGCTTTGGTTCATTTTAGGATCCGAAATTGAGGTTGTCTCATGAATGGAGAAGACAAATTGCGCATAGCTGCACTCGTTTTTGCGAGTATCTGGGCATTGGGAATGCGGCCGCAAGAGGTTGTTGCCCAGCAGGTGTCGTACGCGCATGCCACTGCGCAGCAACTGGCGGGGATTGCAAAGGATAATTCGCGGCACTTTGGGGACGATCCGGATGACGGTGGGCCGATCGCGACGGATTTGTCCGCTTCGCTCGATCCGGCTGCGGTAGGCAAGGCGATGCGCAAGGTTGGGGATTGGCAACTGGCGCGGTCGCAGGAGTACTTCGACAGGATTTGGACATGGAGCGTGCTATACAGCGGGTTTATGGCCGCTTCGGATTCATTAGGCGATGCAAAGTATCGCGATGCCATGGAAGCGATGGGGAAGAAGTATGATTGGCAGCTTCGGTCGCATCTGCCGGATGCAGACGATCAGAGCATCGGGCAGACGTATCTCGAGCTTTATCTGTTGAAGAAGGATCCGGCGATGATCGCGCCGACTCGAACGGAATTGGATGCGTTATTGCCTGAGCCCCATGTTTCCAAGAAAGCAGGAAAGCCGCTTGTGTGGTGGTGGTGCGATGCGTTGTTTATGGCGCCGCCGGTGTGGTCGAGGATGTATGCGGCTACCGGAGATCGCAATTACATCGGGTATCTCGATGAAGAGTGGGCGAAGACCTCCGACCTCCTCTATGACAAACAGGAGCATCTTTATGCTCGAGATGCGGACTACCTGACTAAGACTGAGGCCAATGGCAAGAAGATGTTTTGGTCACGGGGCAATGGGTGGGTGATGGGCGGAATTGTAAGGACGCTCGAATATCTGCCGAAAAACGACTCCGCAAGGGAGAGATACATAACTCAGTTGAAGGAGATGGCTGCGCGGGTGGCTTCGCTGCAGGGGCCGGACGGACTTTGGCGCTCGGGTATGTTGGATCCAGGGAATTACTCCGAACCGGAGATCTCCGGGTCCGCCCTGTTTACCTATGCGTTGGCGTGGGGTATCAACGAAGGCGTGCTGGACAGAAAGGTCTATCGACCTGTTGTTGCGAAGGCCTGGAGTGGCATGTTGAAGCACGTCTACGGCGATGGGCGACTGGGCTGCATCCAGCAGACGGGTGCTGAACCGGCGCCCTTCAAGGCAACCGCCAGCTACACCTATGGGGTTGGAGCGTTCCTGATGGCGGGGAGCGAGATTCGGCGCATGGAGAGCGTCTCTGCCGCGGCCGGGAAGAGCTCATAAGCGCGGTTAGAACGATTGGGTTGTAGGATGAAATTTGTCTTGCAATTTCAATTACGCAGGTAGAGTGAATGAAGGTGGCGAAGGAAGAGGTGCTGCGCGCACACCAGCAGCGCTTTGGACGGGCGGGGCGGTCGTTTGCTGCTCCGGCGCGAGTTAATCTAATTGGGGAACATACTGACTACACAGGCGGATTTGTGATGCCCATGGCGATCGACTTTCAGACGGTCGCCGCAGTGAGCGGACGCGAGGACGGTCGCGCGGTTTTCTATTCAGCGAATTATAACGAAGAAGTTGGCTTCGATATCGCTTTGCTGATGCGAACGACCAGCGGGTTCTGGAGCGACTATCCCGCAGGCGTGCTGTGGAGTCTCGGCAAGGAAGGCGTTCACGTTAGCGGCTTCAGCATGAGCCTGGCTGGAGATGTGCCGTTGGGGGCCGGATTGAGTTCGTCGGCGTCGGTTGAGGTTGCGACAGCGATGGCGCTGCTCGATCACGCGGGTGCGGAGTTGCCATTGGATAAGGTTGCTACACTGTGTCGGCGGGCCGAGAACGATTATGTCGGTGCGAAGAGCGGAATCATGGACCAGTTTGCGGTTGCAGGCTGTGTGGCGCATCGAGCGATGCTCCTCGATTGCCGGTCTCTCGAATACGAGTTGTTGCCTTTGCCGGATGAGGTGCGAGTGGTGATCTGCAATTCCATGGTGAAGCATGCTGTGGCGACCGGCGAGTATGGCGACCGAAGCGCCGAGGTGCTGGCGGGGCAAGAAGTACTGCGGCGAGAGCGGCCGGGTGTGGAGTTGCTGCGAGACGCGACGCTCGAAGACCTGGAGGCCTGCAGCGGCAAAATGTCCGCCGCGAGTTTCAAGCGGTGCCGACATATCATCACGGAAAACGCACGTGTAATCGAAGCTCGCGAGTCGCTTTTGACAGGAGATATGGAGCGGTTCGGGGCGCTCTTGATTGAAGCGCATGCCAGCGTGCGGGATGATTTTGCCGCGAGCTGTGACGAGGTCGATGTGCTGGTCGCGATCGCCAACGAGCAGCCGGAATGTTTCGGCGCACGCATCACCGGAGGCGGATTCGGAGGATGCTCGGTGAATATCGTACGTGCGGATTCGCCGGAAGAGTTTGTTGCCACGCTGCGGCTGGAGTATGCAGCGAAGACCGGGATCGATGCGGATTGCTTTATCTGTGCGCCGTCAGATGGCGCCTTTGCGTTGGCACAGAAAGGCGATGCCGCGTGAACCCATTGGCGCAGCAGAATCCTCACCGGCGGTTCAATCCTCTGAAGCGAGAGTGGGTATTGGTTTCGCCACACCGGACGCAGAGGCCGTGGCAGGGGCAGACCGAAACGAAATCGGTAGAGACATTGCTTTCGTACGACCCTGAATGTTATCTGTGTCCCGGAAATCTGCGCGCGGGAGGGCTGCGAACGGAGAAGTACACTACCACTTACGTCTTTGAAAACGATTTTGCAGCGTTGAAGCTGGATACTCCTCAATTTTCAATCGATGAAGACGAGAAAGGCCTGCTGGTCGCAGCGGGTGAAAGCGGAACCTGCCGCGTGATCTGTTTTTCACCACGGCATGATCTGACTCTTGCGAAGATGTCGGTCGCGGAGATTCAGCTCGTGGTGGACATGTGGACGAAGCAGTATATCGAGCTGGGCTCGCGGCACGACATCGGTTATGTGCAGATCTTCGAGAATCGCGGGGCGATGATGGGAGCCAGCAATCCGCACCCGCACGGCCAGATATGGGCCAGCCGGTCGGTTCCCAACGAGGTGACTGCCGAACTTGCAGGGCAGCAGGAATATTTCGAGAAGAATGGCAGGGTTCTCCTTTGCGAGTTCCTGAAGATGGAAGAGACGCTCGGGGAACGCGTGGTGGTGCGGAACGCCAGTTTTGTGGCGGTGGTCCCTTTCTGGGCAGTGTGGCCGTTTGAAGTGATGATTTTGCCGCGACGTCATGTGGCTCAATTGCAAGAGTTTTCTAAGATGGAACGGCAGGATCTCGCGGCCATCCTGAAGGCGGTCACCAGTACTTACGATCAGGTCTTCGATACTCCATTTCCGTATTCGATGGGGTTGCATCCTGCGCCATGCGATGGAAAGGAGCATCCCGAATGGCAGTTTCACGTGCACTTCTATCCTCCGCTCCTGCGGTCAGCCACCATTCGAAAGTTTATGGTTGGGTACGAACTCCTAGGTTCCCCACAGAGAGACATCACCCCGGAGTCTGCGGCTGAAGTGTTGCGGCAAGCTGGCTCACAGATTTCTGCCTAGACGCAGAGGAGAATATAACCCCTTCATCACAAAGGAAAGTCATGAGACCAATCCGTAGCATCGCTCGTGTCGTCGCATTTGCGTTTTTCATCTCCGCGTTGGTTGTTTCCGGTGCGGTTCGAGCGCAGACACCACAAAGGACCGAGCCGAAGATCCCGCTTTATCTCGGCACTGCGTGGTATCCGGAACAGTGGCCAGAGTCGCGGTGGGAGGCCGATCTGGAACTGATGGAGAAGGCGCATATTCGCTTCGTGCGTATCACAGAATTTGCGTGGAGCACGATGGAGCCGAGGGAGGGCCACTACGACCTGGATTGGGTAGAACGTGCAGTTCGGCTGGCGGAGAAGCATCACATTGAGGTAGTGCTCGGCACACCCAGCGCCGCGCCGCCTGCATGGC
The DNA here is from genome assembly GCA_963770055.1 of uncultured Acidobacteriaceae bacterium. Lineage (GTDB taxonomy): Bacteria > Acidobacteriota > Terriglobia > Terriglobales > Acidobacteriaceae > Edaphobacter. The sequence continues at coordinate 294,770 of CAVYOC010000005.1, read as the reverse complement.
TGACGGCCAAATATCCCGAGACGCTGCGCACGAAGGAAGATGGCCGCAAGGATGAACATGGAAACCGTCAGCAGTTCGACTGGTCGAATGCAAAATACCGCGAACTGGCGGGAAAAATGGCAGAGCAGATGGCGTTGCGCTTTGGACACGATTCGAACGTAATCGGCTGGCAGATTGACAATGAATATGCGAATGCGTCTTATGGACCGGAGACGAAGGCACAATTTCAGATGTGGCTGAAGGCTCGTTACGGTACGCTCGACAACCTGAATGCACGTTGGACAACGAGTTACTGGAGCCAGACCTACTCCGACTGGAGTCAGTTCCCGATTGAGACGGCATACGGCAATCCAGGATTGTTGCTGAGTTGGAGACGCTTCGTGAGCGATACGTGGCGCAGCTACCAGAAGGTCCAGCTCGACAAGATCAGAGAGCATAGCGATTCGAGGCAATTCATCACGACAAATATGATGGGCTACTTCGATGCCTATGATCACTACACTGTTAGCCAGGATCTCGATATTGCCGCGTGGGACGACTACGTTGGGACTGGGCACCTTGATCCTGTTCGCAACGGCGCGGCGCACGATCTGACGCGGGGCTTTTTGCGTAAGAACTTTTGGGTGATGGAAACGCAGCCCGGCTTCGTCAATTGGTCGAAGGACAACAATGCGCTCGACAAAGGTGAGGTGCGAGCGATGGCATGGCACGATATCGGTCATGGCGCGGATGCGGTCTCGTACTGGCAGTGGCGCAGCGCTCTCAACGGCCAGGAGGAATATCACGGCACGCTGGTGGGCGCTGATGGCACGCCCGTTCCTCTTTACGATGAGGTAGCCCAGCTTGGCCGCGAGTTCGAGAAGGCCGGACCGGCACTGAGCGGAACTGAACCCCACTCCGAAGTTGCCCTCCTGCATTCCTATGACAGTCGCTGGGCGGTGAACTGGCAGCGGCACAACCAAGCGTTCGACCCAATCAACGCGCTGCTGAGCTACTATGCCCCGCTGCGAAATCTAGTGCATGATGTGGATATCGTCTCGCCGTCTGTGTCGTTGAGCCAGTACAAGTTGGTGGTTGCGCCCGCACTGAATCTACTGACCGATACACAAGCGAAGAACCTAATGGACTACGTCCGAAATGGCGGCCATCTGGTTCTGGGGCAGCGCAGCGCGATGAAGAACGATGACAACGGGCTTCAGCCAGAACGTCAACCCGGGCCACTTGCAGGCATGCTTGGTGGGCGAGTAGAGCAGTTCTATGCACTGGATGAGGACGTTCCAGTCGCCGGCGATTGGGGTTCAGGTTCGGGAAGTATCTGGGCCGAGCAACTGAGCGTAAAGGACCCTCAAGCCAGAGTGCTGATGCGTTACGGCAAGAGCAATGGCTGGCTCGACGGGCAACCGGCAGCAATCACGCGAGCCGTGGGTAGCGGAAGCATCACCTATATCGGCGCGTGGCTGGATGAGAAGACAATGGATGCCGCGGCGAAGTGGATGGTGGAGGCGAGCGGCATTCATCCCTTAAACGTCAATCTGCCGAAAAGTGTGGATCTGTATCTTCGCAGCCGCGCTACTAACGGCAGGGAAAAGATGGTGTGGATTCTGGTGAACTTCGGCAAAGATACCGCAACAGTGCCGTTGCCGCGGCAGATGACCAATGTCCTGACCTCCACACGTGTTGACTCAGTGAAATTGGAACAATACGGCGTCGCGGTGTTAAGTAACGAATAATCGGGTTCGCGGTCGTCGGAGTAACCTGTCTTCTTCAGGAGGAAGGGCATGCCGGTTGATTCACACAGGGTAATCTCAGATCTTCAGGAACTCCGCACGCTTACGGCCGACGCGAACGGTGCTCAACGCATCGCGTGGAGTCCGACATGGCTAGAGGCCAGGGCGTGGTTTCAGGAAAAGCTGAAGAATCTGCCCGTCGAGCATCACTACGATGCCGCTGGGAATTCGTGGACTACGCTTCAGGGCAATTCGGATCGTGCGCTTCTTCTAGGCAGTCATCTTGATTCCGTGCCGAATGGCGGTTGGCTGGACGGCTGTCTTGGGGTGCTGGCTGGACTTGAAGTTCTGCAGGGGTTGATTCAGGACTTTCGCGGGCGGCCACCCATCACAATTCGCCTGGTGGATTGGGCCGATGAAGAGGGAGCGCGCTTTGGCCGGAGTCTCTTTGGCTCGTCCGCGTTTGCCGGCACACATTCGATCGCCGTGGACCGTGTTCGTAAAGACCGCGACGGAATCAGTCTGGAAGACGCTCTTCGCGGGTGTCATGTCGAGATCGACCGCATCGGCGACGCGGGTGCGGAACGCCGAAATGCTGCTGCCTATCTGGAATTGCATATCGAGCAGGGGCCCGTTCTCGAAAACATGCATCTTCCGCTCGGGGTCGTGCTGGGCACCAAAGGCGTCGAGCGCCATGCGATCACGTTCTACGGTCAGGAGGCGCATTCGGGATCGACGCCGATGGGTGCACGCCGCGATGCACTGGCGGCTGCTGCGAAACTCGCACTGGAGATTCGCCCGATTGCTCGAAGACATCCAGATGCTGTTGCGACGATGGGCAGCGTGAAGACATTTCCCGGCATCGTCACAGCCGTGGTCGGACGGTGTGAAATAACTCTCGATATGCGCGACCTGGATCCGACGGTACTTGCCACTATGCTGGCAGAGGCCAGGGCGGCCAGTGAACGATTTGCTGCGGAGGAGGGCTGTACCGTGGAATGGTCGAAGATCTGGAGTATTGAGCCGATCGCCTTTGATCCTCGGCTGATCGAGTTTTGCGAGGACGCGATTCGCCAGACGGCGGAATCCTCCCATCGGTTGCCTTCAGGGCCCTTGCACGACGCGGCAGAGGTGGCTCGATCGGGAGTTCCGACGGTGATGATGTTCACTCAATCGCTTGCGGGCCTGAGTCACAACAAGGCGGAGGACACTCGCGCCGATGATCTGAAACTTGCGGTTCAGGCCTTCGATCTTCTGGCGAGAAAAACCATGAATTGGCTGGCCGGGCAAAGTGGAGGTTAGCTTCAATGTTCGAAGAGAGATTTCACTCGTGGCGCCACCCATTTTTGCTGCGATAGTGCATAATAGTCACTTCTGAATCCGAAGACGGGTTCGAGCGAGGGGAGGGTCGTTGACGTCTTCCACAGAGCCTAGGCTATTGGGTTGCAAGCGATTGCGCTGTCGCGTGAATCTCTTCTGGGCATTTCATGCTGCGGTCGCGTCTAACTCCTGCGCTCTCCGTGGCCGCTGGAAGGAGGCTTTGTCCTGATGAGCCAACAAATCCCATTCCATCAACAGATGACGACAAAGCCGGAGATAGTCGAGCGCTTTGGCGATCTTCATCCGCCTTTTGACAGGCAGGCCGCTGTTCCTGAAGCGAATCGTTGCCTCTATTGTTTCGATGCACCCTGCACCACGGCCTGTCCGACGCATATTGACGTGCCAAGCTTCATCAAGAAAATTGCCAGCGGGAATATTGCAGGTTCTGCCCGCACGATTCTCGATGCAAATATTCTGGGCGCGAGTTGCGCTCGAGCATGTCCGGTTGAAGTGCTGTGCGAAGGCGCCTGCGTGATGCATCGATATAACAAGCAGCCAATCCAGATCGCGAGACTGCAGAGATTTGCGATGGATTCGTTCTACGAGAGCGAAGCTCCGCTGCCGTTTGAACAGGGAACTGACACGGGCTTCTCCGTTGCCTTGATTGGTGCGGGTCCGGCGTCACTCGCATGTGCAGCCGAGCTTCGGCGTCGCGGCATTCGCGCAGAACTCTACGACGCCAGACCGCTGCCCGGAGGCCTGAACACTTACGGCGTTGCTGAGTACAAACTTCCATTTGCCGAAAGCCTGCGTGAGATCGAGATGTTGTCGAAACTTGGAATGAATTTTCACTTTGGCGAGGTCGTCGATGCAGCAGCGCTTGCTGAAATTGAGCGGAGGCATGATGCAGTCTTTCTGGGAATCGGATTAGGAGCAATTCAAAAGCTCGGAATTGCTGGAGAATCTCTCGCTGGTGTGACGAGTGCACTGGACTTGATCGCCGGCTACAAGTCCGGAGAACGAATCAGCGTACCCGAACGTGTCGTAGTCATCGGAGCAGGCAACACAGCGATTGATGCAGCCATTGCGGCGGTTCGGCTTGGAGCCGTCGACGTAACTGTAGTGTACCGACGCGGTCCGGAGCAGATGTCGGCGTTCTCATTCGAATATGATCATGCCCGCGACGAAGGTGTGAAGTTTATCTGGCATGTTCAGCCTACAGGCATCAGCGGCGATATCGCGGTTCATAGCCTTGAATTGGTAAGGCTCGATTCGACCGAGGATGGATCACTGGTTCCGCAACCTCACTCAGAGTTCTCACTGGTAACCGATCTGGTTGTCCTGTCGATAGGGCAGGTCACCCATACGGGTTTTCTGTCTGAGTCTGGAAGAAGGAGCGCGCGGGTTCAACTCGAAAGAGGGCGCATCTTTATCGATCGTGCAACGGGACAAACAACCGATCCAAAATTTTTTGCCGGCGGAGATTGCACCAATGGTGGTCGCGAAGTCGTAGATGCGGTTGCCGACGGAAAACGTGCAGGTATCGGCATCGCTGCGTGGCTGGAGGGACAGCATGCTAAAACCTAAGCCGACACTGAAAACTACATTCTGCGGCATCCCATGTCTGAATCCATTCTGGCTCGCGTCCGCTCCACCGACGAACTGCGGCGAACAGGTAATGCGGGCTTTCGATCAGGGTTGGGGCGGGGCCGTATGGAAGACAATTGGCGCACCGATTACGAATGTCAGTTCGCGTTACTCGTCGATCGATTGGGAGGGACGTCGCATGATGGGCTTCAATAATATTGAGCTCATCTCCGATCGTCCGACAGAGACAAACCTGCAGGAGATTGCTGAGGTAAAACGGCGGTATCCGAAGCACGTTGTTATTGCCTCGTTGATGGTGGAGAGCAAACGCGAGACGTGGCACGATATCGTGCAGCGTGCAGAAGATGCCGGTGCCGATGGCCTTGAACTTAATTTTGGATGCCCTCACGGTATGAGCGAACGAGGCATGGGCTCCGCCGTCGGACAGGTACCCGAATACTGCGAACAGATCACAGCGTGGGTGAAAGAGAAGGCGCGAACTCCGGTCATCGTCAAGCTAACCCCGAACATCTCCGACATCCGCATTGCTTCGCGTGCGGCCAAACGCGGTGGCGCCGATGCGCTTTCGGCGATCAACACGATTAACTCAATTACAGGAATTGATCTCGATACATTTCAGCCGAGTCCGAATGTTGATGGCAAGAGCTCGCACGGCGGCTACTGCGGACCTGCGGTCAAGCCGATCGCGCTCAACATGGTTCAGCAGATAAAGGCAGATCCGGCCAGTGCACTGCCGCTATCGGGAATTGGTGGAATTGGGGGCTGGCGCGATGCTGCGGAGTTTATTTTGCTTGGCTGCCAGACTGTGCAAGTGTGTACCGCAGCGATGCACTATGGTTATCGCATCGTCGAAGACATGCAGGATGGGCTGCTCTCGTGGATGTCGGAGAAGGGATTCGCTACCCTCGATGATTTTCGCGGCTTATCGCTTGCTAATGTGCGTGAGTGGAAGCAACTTAATCTGAACTATCAAATTGTCGCGCGGATTCACGAAGATCTGTGCATCGGTTGTCAGCTTTGCTACACCGCCTGTTGGGATGGGGCGCATCAATGCATCCATCTGGACCGAACAGCGCCCGAACACGACATAACACGAACGCCAGCAATGGTAGAGGCCGAAGCCGCTCGCCGTATCTCGACTACGCCGATTCCCAAACTCGATTCAGCCAGTGCAGCTCACAACAACGCTGTGACCCCGCTTGAACGTATTCCGCGCGTTGATGAAGAGCACTGTGTCGGCTGCAATCTCTGCTCGCTCGTTTGTCCGGTAGAGAATTGCATCACGATGGAGCGTATCGATAACGGCTTGCCGTTCGATAGCTGGGAAGATCGCACCGCCAAAGGTCTGGTGCCAACGGGAACCGAGGTGGTAATGAATACCAATAGTTGAGCCTGTTCTTCCTGAATTGTTGCGATTGTTGTGTGACCCGAATCTGTTGATCGTTTGGAGTGAAGATGGGGATTTTAATTCGTAATGGCACCGTCGTCACGGCAGAGCGCACCGAAAAGGCCGATGTTTTGATGGAAGGCGCTGTAATACGCGAGGTGCGCGCGGATATCGACGGCACGGGGCATACGATTGAGGATGCTACCGGGCTTCTCATCCTGCCCGGCGGGGTTGACGCACACACTCACATGGATATGCCGTTCGGCGGGACGGTTTCGGCGGATGATTTCTTCACAGGCACTCGCGCGGCTGCGATCGGCGGCACCACTACGATCGTTGACTTTGCGATCCAAGCCAGAGGAACGCGAATGCGGGATGCGCTTGATATCTGGCGCGCGAAGGCAGACGGCAAGGCCTGCATCGACTATGGGTTGCACATGATCGTGACTGACCTGGGCTCAGACAATGGCAAACAGGGACTCCACGATATGGATGACATGGTGCGCGAAGGTATCGCAAGTTTCAAATTTTTCATGGCATATCCGAATGTCCTTATGGTAGACGATGGAACGATCTTCAAGGCGCTGCAGCAGACCTCGAAGAATGGCGCGCTCGTTTGCATGCATGCGGAGAATGGCAGCGCCATCGATGTACTTGTGCAGCAGGCGCTCGCGCAAGGAAAGACGGCGCCGATCTACCACGCGTTGACGCGGCCCACCAAAGCTGAAGCCGAAGCGGTAAATCGTTCCATCGCGCTTGCGGAGATGGCGGGAGTGCCTGTGTACATCGTTCATCTTTCGAGCGAAGATGCGTTGAACCAAGTTCGGGAGGCTCGCGATAGAGGAGTTCCTGCATTTGCCGAGACATGTCCCCAGTATCTTCTTCTTTCCCTGGAAGACCAGATGCCAGGAAAGAGCTTTGAAGAGTCCAAGTATGTCTTCACTCCCCCTCTGCGCGAGAAGAAGAATCAACCGAAGCTTTGGGACGGGCTGGTCAAAGACAATCTGCAGGTAGTATCGACCGATCATTGCCCGTTCTGCTTCGCGGATCAGAAACAATTGGGCAAAGACGACTTCAGCAAAATCCCCAATGGTGGTCCGGGTGTCGAGAACCGCCTCCAGTTGCTCTTTCACTTTGGAGTGAACGCTGGAAAAATTACGCTGGAGCGCTTTGTGGAGATCACCGCGACGGCACCTGCGCGAATCTTCGGCATGTATCCGAAGAAGGGAACGATTGCAGCGGGTTCGGACGCGGATGTGGTGATATGGGATACGAAGGCTGAGCATCTGATCTCTGCTGCGACTCACCATATGCGATGCGATTATTCGATGTTTGAAGGCTGGAAAGTAAAAGGCAATGTACGTCAGGTATATTCTCGCGGGGAACTCGTTGTTGACGACGGGAACTATGTTGCAGCTGCGGGGCGAGGCAAGTATCTGCGTCGCGAGGCAAGGGGAGGGGCATGGCGGTGAGCTCGACTCTTGGCGTTGTCGATTCTTCTGCGACAGTGCTCGCGGTCGACCACAACCTGCATCTTTACAACGATGATCTTGCTCCGACGACGTCGGCGCAGCGCACCTGGGGTACCTATAACTACATTGCTCTGTGGTTTTCCATGTCAATGGAAGTTACAACTTACATGCTCGCGTCATCGCTGATAGCGGGTGGAATGAACTGGAAGCAGGCGATATTCACCATCCTCCTTGGCAACCTGATCGTGCTGGTTCCGATGCTGTTGAATGCGCATGCGGGAGCGAAATACGGAATTCCGTTCCCCGTGTTTGTGCGGGCCAGCTTCGGAACTCGCGGGGCAAATCTTCCTGCGATGCTTCGCGCGCTGGTGGCCTGCGGGTGGTTTGGAATTCAATCATGGCTGGGTGGGCAGGCGATCGCTGCCATGCTCGCGGTGCTGTGGCCTGCGACGGCTCAGATGCCCTCGGTGTTATGGGCAAGCTTTCTAGGGTTTTGGCTCCTTAACATGTGGGTCGTGTGGCGTGGCGTCGAATCTATCCGATTCCTCCAAAGTTTTTCGGCGCCTTTTATGCTTATCATGTCGTTCATCCTGCTCTTCTGGATGTTGCACAAGGCTGGCGGCTTTGGGCCGATGCTTTCGGCGCCAAGCCGTTTTCATACAAGAGGCGAATTCTTACGATTCTTTTTTCCATCCCTGACGGCGATGGTGGGTTATTGGGCGACACTCTCTTTGAACATTCCTGACTTCACGCGTTACGCCAAATCACAAGATTCGCAGATCGCCGGTCAGGCGTTTGGGCTTCCAGTGGCCATGGTGCTCTACTCGTTTATCGGAATTGCTTGCACGTCGGCATCGGTGACGATCTTCGGTGAGCCAGTGTGGTCGCCGATAACACTGCTTGGACGGTTTCATCAGCCATTGGCTGCTCTGCTCGCCCTGGTTGCGCTGTTGATTGCGACACTTAATGTCAACATCGGCGCAAATGTGGTCTCTCCTTCGAACGACTTCTCCAACCTTGCTCCGAATCTAATCAGCTTTCGTATTGGCGGCTTGATTACCGGCCTGCTGGGACTTGCGATGATGCCGTGGAAGCTGATGAGCACCTTCGGCAGCTACATCTTTGGATGGCTGATCGGATACTCCGGCCTGCTCGGCCCTGTTGCAGGCATCATGGTTGCTGACTACTTCCTGATTCGCGGAACTCGATTAGACGTGGTCTCTCTTTATAAGCGCGGAGGGCCATACGAGTACACGCGCGGTGTCAATCCACGAGCGATTGCTGCGCTTGTTGCCGGTGTCGTCGTAGCATTGATCGGCCTCGCTGTGCCAGCTTTGCGATTTCTCTATAACTACGCATGGTTTGTCGGTTTTTTTGTTTCGGCTGCAAGCTACTTTCTTTTGATGTTGCAATATAAGATGAATATCCCTCAATCGAGTAGCGCGACTCACTGAAGTGCCGAGGAGTAGGATGGCCATCATGAACACCACCGACGTCGAACCGCAAGCGCTCACCAGCGAACAGGTTGTCGAACTTACGCGGCGATATAACTACGGAACGTGGCGATTCCAGAAGAACTGGAACCCAATGCACGTTGCCGACGCTGAAGGATGTTACATCATCGATGGTGAAGGAAGGCGCTACCTGGATTTTTCATCGCAACTGATGTGCTCCAATCTCGGGCATAAGAATCAGGCCGTCATCGATGCCATCGCGCAGCAGGCACAGCAGCTGAGCTATGCCATGCCAGGGTATGCCACGACCGCACGCGCTGAGCTGTCACAACTTCTGACGGAGGTTCTTCCGAAGGGGTTGAACAAGTTTTTCTTTACGACTTCAGGTACGGAGGCAAACGAGGCTGCCTTTAAGATCGCCAGGATGTATACCGACAAGACAAAGATCATCGCGCGATACCGCTCGTACCATGGCTCGACGGCGGGTTCGATTGCCGCGACGGGAGATCCTCGTCGCTGGGCAATGGAGCCCAGCGGAAAGGGGCAGGGAATTCTCTTCGCTCCCGAAGTGCACTGTTACAAATGCCCCATTCGGCACACTTATCCTGGCTGCGGCATTGCATGCGCTGACTACATCGAACACATGATCCGCAACGAATCCGACGTGGCGGCAGTTCTTGTCGAACCAATTGTTGGCACGAACGGAGTCATCGTTCCGCCGGACGAATATATGCCGAAGCTTCGTCGCATATGCGATGAATATGGGGTGCTCCTGATCGCGGATGAAGTAATGACAGGATGGGGGCGCACGGGCGAATGGTTTGCGATGAATCACTGGGGCGTTGTGCCGGACATACTCGTCACGGCAAAGGGCATCACTTCAGCCTATGTCCCGCTTGGCCTGTGTGCCACGAGTGAAAAGATCGCGGAGTTTTTCCAGGACCATTACTTTGCGCATGGCCATACCTATGAAGCGCATCCGCTTACCCTGTCGCCTGCAGTCGCAACGATTCATGAGATGCAGCGTCTGGGCCTTGTTGAGCGTGCTCGCGAGCTTGCGCCGTATGTTGAAGGTAAGCTCGATGAGCTTAAGACAAGACATCCGAGCGTTGGCGACGTTCGAGGGAAGGGGCTTTTCTGGGCGGTCGATCTGGTGAAGAATCGCGCATCGAAAGAACCCTTCAATACCTACGAGGATAAAGTTTCAGGCAAGGCTTTACTGGTCGATCAGATCGCTGCGAAGATGCTTGGCGAAGGTGTGACAATTCAGGCCTGGGTGTCGCACTTCGTCATCGCTCCGCCGCTCATTGTGACAAGAGAAGAGATTGACCGTGGCATTGCAGCTCTCGACAAGCACCTCGCAATCGCCGACGCGGCAGTCGAGCACTAATCTCATCCCAGGGTCGGCATCGAGGTATCCACACCGGTGCGAATACCCGTAGGCCAGCGCGAGGTCACCGTCTTGAGCCGCGTATAGAAGCGCACTCCTTCCGGTCCATAGATCGATTGATCGCCAAAAAGAGAACGCTTCCAGCCTCCGAAACTATGGAAGGCCATCGGCACGGGGATCGGAATATTAACTCCGACCATGCCGACCTGAACGCGATGGACAAAGTCGCGCGCTGTGTCGCCATCACGCGTGAAGATAGACGTCCCATTCCCGTATTCGTGCTCGTTAATCATCTTCAGTGCTGTCTCGAAGTTGTTGACGCGCACGACTCCAAGCACTGGCCCGAAGATCTCTTCGCGATATATCCGCATCTCCGGCTTGACATGGTCGAAGAGACAAGCTCCCAGAAAAAATCCCTCTCCCTTGGCAAGAGCATTTTCTCGCCCATCAATGACCAGATTGGCTCCCTCCTCTTTGCCGAGCTGAACGTATCCTGTAACTCGTTCAAGATGTGCCTTGGTGACGAGAGGACCCATCTCCGCACCTTCCTTCATCCCATCGCCGATTTGCAGCTTGTCGATACGCTGTTCGAGCTTGCCCAGAAGTGCATCGGCTGTTGCGCTTCCGACCGTCACTGCGACGGAAATCGCCATGCAACGCTCCCCGGCCGACCCGTAAGCCGCACCAACGAGAGCATCTGCGGCTTGGTCCAGATCCGCATCCGGCATCACAATCATGTGGTTCTTCGCGCCGCCGAGCGCCTGTACACGCTTGCCATGCTTTGTTCCTTCGCGGTACACGTATTCGGCAATCGGAGTGGATCCAACGAAGCTGACCGCCTGCACAGTTGTGTTGGCGAGCAGAGCATCGACAGCGACCTTGTCTCCCTGGACAACATTGAAGACGCCATCAGGAAGTCCCGCCTCCTGCAGCATCTCGGCCAGCATCAGGGAGGCGCTTGGGTCGCGCTCACTCGGCTTCAGGACGAAGGTGTTGCCGCACGCCAGAGCGATGGGAAACATCCACATCGGGACCATCGCGGGAAAGTTAAACGGTGTAATGCCTGCGACCACTCCCAGTGGCTGACGGACTGACCAGCTATCGATGCCGACGCCCACCTGTTCGGTAAACTCCCCCTTGAGCAACTGCGGAATGCCGGTTGCGAACTCCACCACCTCCAGCCCGCGTGTTGCCTCGCCGCGTGCGTCGGAGAAGACCTTGCCATGCTCACTCGTCAGAAGCGCGGCAACCTCGTCAAGACGTCGTTCAAAGATCTCGCGAAAGCGAAACAGGACGCGTGCTCTGCGGAGCGACGGCTGCGACGACCAGTCTGGGAAGGCAGCAGCGGCGGCGGCCACGGCGGAGTCAACCTCCGCCGCTGTCGCCAGGGTGACTCGCGCCTGAATCTCTCCGCTCGCGGGGTTATACACCTCTCCAAATCGCCCCGATGTCCCGGCGACGGTTCGTCCATTGATCCAATGGTGAATCTCGCGCAGCTTTCTATCTGTGGGAAGGGAAGCAGATACGGTGGACATAACGGACATAACCGGCCCTCCTGTCGAAAAGGATAATGTTATCAGTCCCGCGGCTGCCTCCGCAGATCGACTCCCTGACTACTGAAAAATTCCATAAGCATCGATCCGGGGTCGAAATTTTTCCGTCCACCCTGGGGTCGAAATGACAGGCAATAGAAGGATTACACGTGATTTGCGGCGTCAGGGTGTGAGAGATTAGAAGTTAATGATCTCTACACGGAAGCTTGTGGACTTGAGTGTATGGGCGGGGATGACGCTTGCCATGGCAGGCATATCTGCGCTGGGACAGGTTTTGCACGACCCGGCAAACCTGGCTGGAGAACGGGTGCGGGCTTCGGTTACAGAAGACCCGATCCCGGCGAACAAAGGGGCGCTTGCTCTGGAACAGAGTCTCGTCAAGTTGCAGACGCGGGCAAGTCTACTAATGATTGTGGCTCATCCGGATGATGAAGACGGCGGAATGCTGACGTATGAGACGCGCGGACAGGGCGTACATGCGGCGACTTTGACGCTGACACGCGGAGAGGGTGGACAGAACTTGATGTCGGGAGATTTCGACGATGCGCTCGGTCTAGTGCGCACGCAGGAACTGCTTGCCGCCGACCGCTATCTGGGCGTGGACCAGATGTTTGGGACGGAGGTAGACTTCGGGTTTTCGAAGACGAAGGAAGAGGCGTTCACAAAGTGGACTCACGAGCGCGTGCTCTACGATGCCGTACGCGCGGTACGGCTCTTCCGACCGCTGGTGGTGACCAGTGTCTTTGAGGGCGGCCCAACGGACGGGCATGGCCAGCACCAGGTCTCGGGTGAGATGGCTCAGGAGGTTTTTGAAGCGGCGGGGGATCCGAAGGTGTTTCCGGAGATGGGGCTGGAGCCGTGGTCGCCGATGAAGGTTTATGCACGGGTGCCGTTTGCGCGCGTGTCAGACGGAAAGATGTATGACTATGCGACGAATAAATCCATTCCGGCAAGGTTTTACAACTATGTGACGAAGACATGGTCGAACGACACTCCGCGCGCGAACGTGGTAGTGCATGAAGGCGAGATGAGTCCTGTCCTGGGCATGAGCTACGTGCAGTTTGCGCGCAAGGGACTGACGCTGCAGAAGACGCAGATTGGCGAGGGTGTAAGACTTGCTCCGGCAGGTGCGTTTGATGTGAGTTATCACCGGTATGGTTCTCGTGTTGAGACTGCAGATACGGAGCAGAGTTTTTTTGATGGTGTCGATGTGACGCTCGAAGGTATTGCAACGCTGGCTCCGACGGGCAAGGAATGGCTACAGCCTGCGTTGAAGACGATCAACGACTATGCCGCGCAGGCGGCGAAGGCATTCTCGGTGGACGCTCCGGAGAAGTGCGCGCCGGATCTGGCGGCGGGACTGAAGGGCGTGGATTCGCTGATTGCGAAGGTGGAGGCGAGCACGTTGCCCAAACAGGAGAAGACCAATGTGCTGCATGAGCTGCGGGTGAAGCGCGTCCAGTTCAACGATGCGCTGGTGCAGGCGCTGGGGCTGCGGGTTGTAGCACGGATGGAAACGGGAAAACCTGACGAATGCTCAAGCGCGGTGACCCCGGGCTGCGTCGCGCATGTGCAGACGAAGGTCGTCAATGATGGCAAGGCGGCAGTCACTGTGGTTTCGGATTTCACATCGCCAACGGGAGTGAGTGCGAGCAAGGAGCGGATCTGGGCACCCGAGACGGCAAAGGTCGAACCGGGGAAGACGCTGGACTCATTTTTTGAACGTGGATATTTAGGGACAGTAGTGGTGGAAGGCGCTGCGCCGACAAAACAAGACCCAACAACGAGGCCGTACTTCACGAGAAAGAACATCGAACAGCCTTATTACGATATCAGCGATCCGGCGCTTCGGCTCGCTTCTCAGACTCCACCCGAGACTTTCTGGGTGAGAGCGAACTATGACGGCGTGTCTCTGCTGATGGGACAGGTGGTTCTGGCAACCAAGGCGATGCCCGGCGACGCCGACACACAGATGGCTTTCGTTCCATCGCTGAGCGTGGCTATCCGTCCGTCAGCGGGAATCATTCCGCTTACTGAGAAAAGGTTTATGGTCAGCGTCGCGATTCGTGGCGAGGAGCTGCAACGCATTGCCGGAAGCACGCGGCTGGAGTTGCCGAAGGGATGGCATTCGGAGCCGCGGAACGCGGAGTTTTCCTTCAGCCACGCTGGTGAGACCAGGATGTTTTCCTTTTGGGTGACTCCCGAAGCGCTTACCGAGAAGAGTTATACGCTGAAGGCGATCGCCGAAACGACGAACGGCGTGACGAGTGAGGGCTTTCGCGCCGTTGGCTACAAAGGTCTGACTCCGACCAATATGTACACTGCGGCTACGTATCGCTCACGCGGCGTGGATGTGAAGGTAGCTCCAGGACTGAAGGTTGGGTATCTGCCGGGAACCGGAGATGAAGTACAGGCTTCGCTTGAAAATCTAGGTGTCCATGCGACGACGTTGACGATGGATGACGTCTCCGGAGGCAAACTCTCCGGTTACGACGTTATCGTGCTGGGAGTGCGCGCGTATGCGGCGAATCCTGGGCTGGCGGCAGCGAATGGGAAGCTGCTGGAATACGCTAAAAACGGCGGCGTCGTGATTGTGCAGTACAATCTCAGTCCGTTTAACTATGGCCCCTATCCATACTCTCTGGGAAGCGCGGAGAAGGTGGTCGATGAGACGGCGCCGGTATCGTTAGTCGCTCCGGAGAACCCACTGCTGAATTGGCCGAACAAGATTACCGCGAGCGATTTCGACGGGTGGGTGGAGGAACGTGGCCACGGGTTTATGGAGAGCTGGAATTCCGAGTATGTTGCACCGCTCGAGACGCATGACCCTGGGCAGGACCCGCAAAAGGGTGGACTTCTGATGGCCAAGACAGGCAAAGGCATCTACGTGTATGTGGCTTTGGCGTTGTACCGCGAATTACCTGAGGGAGTCCCAGGCGCCTATCGGCTGTTTGCGAACCTCCTGAGCCTTGGTAAGGCAGGCCCGGCGAAGTAGGAGCGAGACAGGAGTCTCAGGTCCACTCATTATTTGCGCTAAGATTTCATGCGCGGTGGTTGATTTTCTGACAACTGAGATCGGATAACTGACAACCACTGAGGAGGATGAAATGCGTTCGAGCAAGAGTGTCGAGTTTGTAGTTCCGCTGGAGAGTCGGTATTCAGAGGTTCTGACTTCCGAGGCGGTGGCCTTCGTTGTCGGACTGCAACGTACGTTCAACCAACAGCGGAAGGAACTTCTGGAAGCTCGAACCGTTCGGCAGAAGCGACTGGATGCAGGAGAGCGTCCAGATTTTCTAAAAGAGACAAAGCATATCCGCGAGAGCGAATGGATGGTAGATCCTCTGCCTGCGGATCTGCTGGATCGTCGAACCGAAATTACCGGGCCTGTCGACCGGAAGATGATCATCAATGCGCTGAACTCGGGTGCGAAGGTTTTCATGGCGGATTTTGAAGACTCAACCACTCCAACATGGGACAACTTAATGGAGGGGCAGAGCAACCTGCGGGATGCGATACGGAGAACGATCAGGTTTGAGGATGAAAAGACCGGAAAGAGTTACAAATTAAGTGAGAACCCGGCAGTTCTTTTCGTCCGGCCTCGCGGATGGCATTTGGAGGAAAGGCATCTTATCGTTGATGGCGAGCCGATGTCGGGTTCGCTCTTCGATTTTGGTTTGTATGCCTTCCACAATGCGAAGGAATTGCTCGCCCGTGGGTCGGGACCATATTTCTATCTTCCAAAGATGGAGAGCCATCTGGAGGCGCGGCTTTGGAACGATGTGTTCATTAAGACGGAGGGTGAGCTTGGGATCTCCACGGGATCGATCAAGGCGACAGTGCTGATCGAGACGATTCTGGCAGCGTTTGAGATGGACGAGATTCTGTGGGAGCTGAAAGATCACTCGGCTGGATTGAATTGCGGGCGATGGGACTACATCTTTAGCTTCATCAAAAAATTCGCTGCGGATACGAATGTTTTACTGCCTGACCGCGGGCAAGTGACGATGATGACACACTTCATGCGGAGTTATTCGAAGCTGTGCATCAAGACATGCCATCGTCGCAGAGTGAGTGCGATGGGCGGGATGAGCGCGTATATCCCGATCAAGAGCGATCCGGTGGCAAATGAGAAGGCGTTGGCTCAGGTCCGCGCGGATAAAGAGCGAGAGGCCACGGATGGACATGATGGGACATGGGTTGCGCATCCGGGACTGGTGCCGATCGCTCTCGAGGTCTTCAATCGCGTGATGCCCCAGGCGAATCAGATCGCGAAGCAATTACCGGACTATCACCCGACTGCAGATGACCTGCTGAGGATTCCTGAAGGAACGATCACCGAAGCAGGAGTACGTCAGAACGTTGCGGTTGGGCTGGGGTATATCGAAGCCTGGCTACGTGGGATTGGCTGTGTCCCATTGTTCAACCTGATGGAGGATGCGGCTACGGCGGAGATCAGCCGCGCGCAGCTCTGGCAGTGGGTGCATCACGGGGCCGTGATGGACGACGGGCTGCCCGTGACCGCGGAGATGTTAGACGAGGTGATTGCAGATGAGTTGGAGCGGGCAAAGGCAACTGTCAATCCCGAACGCTTTACCGCGTACACCAAAGCGGCTGCCTTGATGCGGGACCTGGTGCGCGCGCCGAAGTTTACCGAGTTCCTGACTTTGCCCGCTTATGAGCAAGTGCTGGCTGAGGGCCGTTAGTCTGCCGTCTTCTCCGCGGAGGAACAACGAGAGCTTATCTTCATCACGAGGCATTTGGCTGCGCCTCCGGCTTTGAGGAACTCCGTGAGCTCGACCTGGACGACATCGAAGCCTGATTGTTCGAGCTGCGCACTGAGGCTGCTGCTGATGTTATTCACAATAATCGTCTGTCCTACGTTGATGGCATTGCACGCGAAGCTGACAGCATCGGCTTCGCGAACGATGATCCGCTTTTCTGGAGAGTAGAACGACTCGATGCTGTGAAGCGAGAAGTGGTCGAAGGCATCCGGAAAGTACATGATGTAGCCACCTTCAAGCGGGGCAAAACACGTATCGAGGTGATAGAAGCGCGGGTCGATGAGATGAAGCGCCGCGACGGGTACCCCCCATGCCTCGCGAAGTGCGCGGAGGCTCGACGCAGCGGTGCGCGGACCATGGCCCACCCAGAGGCGATGTCCATCACTTGAGAAGAGTGCATCGCCTTCGCCTTCAAATGGAGTGGTGCGCGGAATATTGACGAGAGCATAGCCGGCTTGCTGGAACCAGCGGCGAAAGTGCCGCTCTTCACCTTGCCGTTCCGGATGAAAGAAGCTGCTGATGGCCACGATGCCGTTGAGTGCGAGGCCTGCATTGGCTGTGAAGACCATGTCCGGTGAGCCCTGTTCAGGCTCGATGAGTTCTACGTTGGCGACCCGGCTGACGGCCTCATAGAGACGCTGCCATTGCTGCGAGGCACGGGTGCGCGATGAAGCGTGAACATTCCCAGCCATCCAGGGATTGATGACGTAGTCGACATTGTAGAGGGTGGGCGGACACATCAGGAACGTGGGTCGTGACGGGTCGACAACCGGAAGGTGGTTGAGGTTGAAGGAGGCGTGGGATGCGTGTGTGCTCATGGCCGTATGCTCCAGATCAAGCATGCCGGACGCGAAAACCCCCGTCAATACGAATGATTATTCGATTTGTAACGGATATTTATACATATTCCAGCCTTCTCTGAGAGAGCTTTCCGTGGCAGCTCAGAAGGCCTTCCAGGCCTACAGATTCCCGCGTAGGTCCTGTTCTCGTTCGATAGCTTCAAAGAGAGCTTTGAAGTTGCCTTTGCCGAAGCTGCGACTGCCCTTGCGCTGAATGATCTCGTAGAAGATGGTAGGACGGTCTTCCACGGGCTTGGTGAAGATCTGAAGCATATAACCTTCGTCGTCGCGATCAACGAGGATGCCGAGCTTTTCGAGTTCTTCGATAGGCTCGTCGATCTTGCCGATGCGGTTCTGCAGCTCAGTGTAGTAGGAGTGAGGGACGGTGAGGAAGTCAACGCCCTGCCGGCGCATCTGCGAGACGGTAGTGAGAATGTCGTTGGTGGCGAGCGCCATGTGCTGAACGCCGGGGCCGCCATAGAAGTCGAGGTACTCCTCGATCTGGGATTTGCGGCGGCCTTCGGCGGGCTCGTTGATCGGAAATTTAACGTAGCCGTTGCCATTGGCCATCACCTTGGACATCAGGGCGGAGTACTCGGTCGAGATGTCGTTGTCATCGAAGTGCTGGTAGAGCGAGAAGCCCATAACGTTCGCGTAAAAGTCCACCCACTCGTTCATGGAGTTCCAACCGACATTGCCGACGATGTGATCGATGTGGAGAAGACCAACAGGCCGGGCAACGAAATCTTCGGCGATGGCTCGGTACCCGGGGAAAAAGGCTCCGGTGTATGGCGTGCGCTCGATGAACGTGTGGATCGTATCGCCGTAAGCTGCGATGCTGGCGGTGACGACGTGGCCATCGGCATCCGAGAACTCCTTGGGCTCCTGTACGCTGCGGGCGCCGCGGCTTGTCGTTTCAAGCCACGACTGACGTGCATCGTCGACCCAGAGGGCGATAGCGCGGACGCCGTCGCCGTGCTTCTCGACGTGACGTGCGATGTCGGAGTCGGTGCGGAGGGCGGTGGTGAGAACGAAGCGGACCTTGCCCTGTTGGAGGACATAACTGGCGCGATCCCGCTGTCCGGTTTCGGGGCCGGCGTAGGCGACGAGCGACATGCCAAAGGCGGCGCGGTAGAAGTAGGCGGCCTGGCGGGCGTTGCCGACGTAGAACTCGACGTGGTCGGTGCCTTTGAGGGGGAGAAAGTCAGGGGTTTTGGATTCGGTCTGTGTAAGAGTTGGAGTGTGTGTCGCCATGGGATCTCCGATGACGGTTTGTTGCACCGTCTGTGCACCGTTGAGGATAGTTCACGAGTGTGAGGATTGGCTAGGGTTGCGCAATTGCTAGCCAGCCTCTGGCAACAGCGCACGCCAGACAACCAGCCACTTTTTGTCCCGTCGGGCGAAGACAAAGACATCGCGCCCATGTTCGGTGTATTCCTGTCCGTTCAGGGTATAGGTCATGGTCCACTTGTATTGAGCCGTTGCAGTTTGGCCGGCAATATCAATTTCGGGCTCATCGAGCGAGAAACGCTTTACTTCAGCATGGCTGACAAAGTCGTGATAGCTCTGTACGGCGTAGTCGCGCCCCTTTCCCATGAGGGCAAAATCAGGACCTCGCATCACTACATCCTCGGCGAAGCACTGGTTCAGAGTGGCCGTCATCGCTTCGCCTCGCTGCTTTAGCCACGCGTCATTAATCCGGGAAAGCAGATCGCGAATGGCAATTTGGTCAGTCGCGATACCTGGCTGATCGGACATGGCTATTCCCTCATGTGGGCAGGGAGGATGGCGGCGCGGCACTCGCCGAGGCCGATACGGGGATGGCTAGGGGCTTCGCAGGAGCCGCGGAGGACGATCTCGTCGCCATCGGCGAGGAAGGCGCGTGATTCGCCGGTAGGAAGGAGGATCGGTTGCGCGCCGTTGCGGGTGAGTTCGAGCAGACAGCCGGCGGAGGATTCGGCAGGTCCGGAGATCGTGCCGGTGGCGAGGACGTCGCCGATTTGGAGATTGCAGCCGTTGCTGGTTTGGTGGGCGATGAGCTGGGCTGGAGTCCAGTAGAGATCCTGAGTGTTGGATTCGCTCAGCGGAAATGCATCCAGCTTGTTTTTGCGCATGATTTCGGTCGAGAGAAATACCCCAAGTTTTATATTGAGACCTCCCCGCTGCTGATCGGCAGCGGAATGAAGATATGGGAGTGGCTTGGGGTCGGTGGAGGGACGAAGTGTTGCTGGTGCTCGGAAGGGTTCGAGGGCAGCCATGGGAGTGATCCAGGGGGAGATGGTAGTGGCGAAGCTTTTTCCGAGAAAGGGCCCGAGGGGTTGATACTCCCACGACTGAATGTCGCGCGCGGACCAGTCGTTGAGAAGGCTGACGCCGAAGAGATGATGGTCGGCATCTGAGATTGGAACGGGGGTGCCAAGGAGACTGGGCTGACCGATATAAAGCGCCAGTTCAAGCTCGTAGTCTAATGCCTTGGTCGGAAGGAAGTTAGGTTGGCGTTCTGGTTCGGACGGTCGGGATTGACCAACTGGACGGGTGACGGGGATGCCGCTGGGAATGATGGAGGAGGCACGACCGTGATAGCCGATGGGAATGTATTTGTAGTTGGGGAGAAGCGGCTGATCGGGACGAAAGAGCTGGCCGACGCGGGTGGCGTGATGGATGGAGGCGTAGAAGTCGGAATAGTTGGGAATATGGATTGGTCTGCCGAGGTTCGCGCCGACGATAGAGTGCAGGGCGGCTTCGGCTGCCTGCCTGTGGGCAGGTTCCACGTCCTTGCTGAGGAGTGTGGTGAGGGTTTCGCGGAGGAGCGTCCAGGAGCGATGGCCGAGTGACAGGAGTGGATTCAGAATGGGAGCCTGACATGTTTCGACGAGGCTTCGGGGCAGCAGACCGGACGTGGCGCAGGCGTGGAGGTCGAGGAGGTGAGCGCCGATGGCGACGCAGAGATGTTGCTGGCCTTCGTGCTCGAATGCTCCGTAAGGCAGGTGCGTGAGAGGGAAGTCTGCGGTGGTTTTATTGGCTTCCGGGAGCCAGCTCTGATGGGACGCCGCGGTTCGTTTGGCCATGGGGAATGATAGCGCTGAAGGTCGCAGAACCGGAAGCTCCGCGTGTTGGGTTGGGATAGGGATGCTTGATACGACGTGCCGTTGGCCGCGCAACAGCAGATCCCCTTCGATGACAACCAAGAAAGCAACGACACAGGAAGTGCAAAGGCAGATCGAGATGCGTTGAGCGATTCGAAGCTGGGTTAGAGGGTTGGTTGCGGCGGCGGAAGTTCTGTTCTGCCTGCGGGTGCCTTGGCCTTGCTAGAGAATTTTCTCAGAAGGGTCTTCAGGATGACGTAGAGGACCGGGATGAAGAACAGGTTGAGTACTGAGGAGAGCACCATGCCGCCTACGATGGCCGTGCCAACCGAATGCCGGCCATACGCACCCGCGCCGGTCGCAAAGTAAAGGGGACCAACACCGAGAATGAAGGCGATCGAAGTCATCAGGATCGGACGGAGACGCAGTTCGGCCGCCTCGATGGCAGCCTGCGTAACCGATCGGCCCTGCTCCAGAAGTTGTTCGGCAAACTCAACAATAAGGATCGAGTTTTTCGCGGAGAGTCCGATGAGCATGACAAGACCGATCTGCACGTAGACGTCGTCGACGAGCCCGCGGAGAGCAACGAGGGAAAGTGCGCCCAGGATGGCCATAGGAACGGCGAGCAGGATGATAAACGGCAACGCGAAGGATTCGTATTGGGCCGAGAGGGTGAGATAGACAACCAGCAAGCCAAGACCGAAGATGATGATCGCCTTACCGGCGGATTCGACCTCTTCCAGCGCCAGGCCGGTCCAGGAGTAGGACATCCCCGGCATTTTGTTTTTGTCGAACAACTTCACCATAGCGTCCAGGCCCTGGCTTGAACTGAGGCCCGCTGCAGGCGAGCCATCGATCTCGGCGGATCGGAAGATGTTGTAGTGATTGATCACCTGCGGCCCGGAAGTCTCACTGATAGTTGCAAGATTGTCGAGCGGAATCAGTTGACCGGAATTGGAACGTACATAGTACTGATGAATATCCTGAGCGTTGCGACGGTAAGGCGCATCCGCCTGGAGGTAGACACGGTAGGAGCGGTTGTTGAAGTCGAAGTCGTTGACATAGGTCGATCCCATGAAGGTATTGAGAGCAGCAGTGACCTGATTGAAGGGAATGCCGATGGCCTTAGCCTTTTCGCGGTCGATCGAAACAAGAAGCTGCGGATCGTTCGAGGTAAAGGTTGTATTCATACCTGTGAGCCCGGAACCGGGAGCACGGCTCTGACCGACCAGGGTATGCGCGATGCGATCGATGTCACCGAACGTGTTTCGTCCCGAGTCCTGCAGGATGAATTGGAACCCGCCGACGGTGCCGATGCCGGCGACTGCAGGAGGCTCGGCGGCGAAGGCGATCCCGCCAGGAACGCCAAAAAGTTTCGGCCCGACATCGGCAACGATGGCGTGAGCCGTGAATTGCGGGCCCATCTTCGTGCGGTCGTTAATAGGCTTGAGCGGAGCGAAGATGAGACCGGAGTTCGGTGAACTGCCTCCTGACAGCGAAAAGCCCATGACCGAGAACGTGCCGAAGACGCCATCGTTTTTGCGTACCTGGGCCGAGACCTGGTCGGCGAAGGCTGTAGTGTAACTGAGCGACGCTCCCGGAGGGGTCTGGATAATGATAAGGAAGTAGGACTGATCCTCCTGGGGGATAAAGGCCGTCGGGACGTGGTTATACATGAAGGCTGTTGCAGCCAGCCCGCCGAAGAAGATAAGCAGCATTACATAGCGGATACGGACAACGAAGGTAACGGCACGTGCGTAAACGCGAATCGTCCACTGAATGAGCTTCTCAATCGGATTGAGAAGCAGACCCATGATTCCGGTTTTCTTGCGTTCTGCGCGAAGGAGGATGGCGGCTAGCGCGGGGGAGAGTGTCAAAGCGTTGAATGCCGAGATCGCAATCGAAAAGGCGATGGTCAGAGAGAATTGTTTGTAAAGAATGCCTGTGGTTCCGGGAAAGAAACTGACCGGGATGAAGACCGAGATAAGAACCAGTGAGGTTGCAATAACGGCGCTGGTGACCTCGGCCATTGCAATGCTGGTGGCTTCGTGAGGGTCTGATGAGACCGTCTCCATCCCTTTGCCACTACCTGTGTCCTTTGAGTGATCCAGTACATCTGGAGCGTAGGGATCCGGCTCGGTCAGTTCAGAGCGTTCAGGGACGATCGCACCTCCTGAAAGGTGACGCTGCACGTTTTCGATAACAACGATGGCGTCATCAACAACTAGGCCAGTGGCAAGTGTGATGCCGAAGAGTGTCAGAGAATTAATGCTGAAACCGAAGATTTTGATGAACGCGAAAGTGCCGATGAGCGAAACAGGTATGGTGACCGCGGGAATAATCGTCGCTCGCCAGTCCTGAAGAAAGAGAAAGATGACGATGATAACGATGATGATGGCCTGACCGATTGTCGTAACGACCTCATGCACGGATTCGCCAATGACCAGAGTCGTGTCTACCGCTATAACGCCCCGAAGGCCCGGAGGATAGGACTTTTCAAGCTCGGCCAACACGGCGCGACAACGTTTGTCGACATCGAGCGCGTTCGCGTTGGAGAGTTGCTGGATACCAACGCCGATCGCCTCGCCGCCTTCGTACCCTCCGCCGGAAAACTTAAGACTGGTGTTGTAGTTTTCGGCACCAATCTCGGCGCGGCCTACATCTCTGACGAGAACGATTCCGCCGCCATTGGAGCTGTTTTTCAGTACGATGTTCTCGAATTGCCTGGGATCAGATAAACGACCGACAACACGGACCGCCATCTGAAACGCCTGCTTGGGGTCGGATGGCTGTTGTCCGACCTGACCTGCGGCGACTTCCACATTCTGTTCCGTCAGCGCATTGGTAACGTCAAGCGCGGTCAGACCGCGGGCGGCTAGACGACTGGGATCGAGCCACAGACGCATGGCATATTTACGCTCGCCGAAGATAATGGCGTCGCCAACCCCGGGAACTCGCTTGAGAGCATCTTTAACGTAGACGTCGATGTAGTTGGAGATGAAAGCAGTTGAAAGTGACTTGTCCGGAGAGATGAATCCAACCGCGAGAACGAAGTTTGGATTGGCCTTGGTGATGGTAATGCCGGTGTTGTTCACCACAGCGGGCAACCGGCCCTGAACCGAGGCAACGCGATTTTGAACGTCAACGGCGGCTATATTCAGGTTATAGCCCGTGTCAAAGGTAACGGTGATCGCCGAGGTGCCGTCGTTCGAACTGGTCGAGCTCATGTAACGCATACCCTCGACGCCATTGATCGATTGTTCGAGGATAGTAGTGACGGCGGACTCAACATCCTTGGAGTTGGCGCCAATGTAGACGCTGGTAACAACCACTTGTGGCGGCGCGAGCGTAGGGTAAAGTGAGATCGGCAGCGTAGGAATGCAGACGGCGCCAGCCAGGACGATAAGAAGAGCGCAGACCGTGGCGAAGATCGGGCGGCGAATAAAGAAATCGACGAACAAGTTGACCTCTGGCCGGGGCGGCTGGCCCGCGAATAAAACCAATGACAAATGCGAAGACGCATCAACTCCGCAGGAAGTAGTAAAAAGCCTCTCTGCTTACCCCAGAGGCTTGACTGGTGCCCCCTCCTGCAAAAACTGCAGACCGGAGGTAATCACTTTATCGCCCGGTTTCAGGCCGTCTAGAACCGGATACGCGTTCCCGACAGTCTCCCCAAGCTTCACCGGGACCTGGTGGGCAATGTATCCATCTCCCTTCGGAGTCGCAACAAAGACAAACGACTGCCCGCCAATCAGGCTTACAGCGAGAACGGGAACAACCGGCGTCGGGGCAGTACTCCACGTCACGCGGGCGGTAACCAGTTGTTGGTTGCGAAGAATCTCCGTCGTGCGAGGAATCTCTGCCTTCGCAAGAATGCTCTGCAGACCGTTATCGACCTGCGGCGAAAGAAAGCTGATCCTCGACTTGATCAGCGTCTTGCCCGAACTGTCGAGAATCTCAACCGGCAAGCCCTGGCGGATCATCGCGGCCCGTTCGGTTGGAATGTAGATGTAGGCCTCGAGGTCTGCGTTTTCATCTACCGTCGTGAGCAAGGTGGTTGGAGAAACGTAATCCCCGACATGCACAGGGATATCGCCGACAACGCCGGCAAAAGGAGCACGAATCTCGTAGTAGGCAAGCTGCTGTTTTTGTGTGTTCGTCAGCGCCTGGTTGGATTCGTAGTCGCCTTTAGCATTCTCATATGCCTGAGTCGCCTGATCGTAGGCCTCGCGAGGTACAACGCCTGCCTCGAAAAGTTGACGTTGCCGGTTAAGGTCGATCTTGGCATAGTCATAGATTGCCTTCTTCTGCGCCTGTGTTCCTTGCTGAGACTCGACCGTGGCCACCTGCTTCAGGGGATCGATCTGCATCAACACCTGACCGGGCTTTACCAGGTCGCCGGACTTAACAAAGATCTTGACCAGATTCCCGTCGACCTGAGGCTGCATCGTCGACGAGCGGCGGCTCTTGATCGTGGCAACATACGTGTCCGAGGTGGGAACAGCCGACAACGTAATCGGCTGAACCTGCACCGGCATTGCCTGCGGCGGCGGCGCTGCAGCGGGAGGATCCGATTTACAACCGGAAATCAGAAGTGCCGTGGCGCAACCTATTATCGATGCGACGCGGAGGATGTTCAGAATCGGGGGCACAGTGCTTCTCCTTCAATTCGTCATGATGTGACTTCTTGGCTCTACCGCGGGCTCGGCTGGTGAAAATCCTGCAAAGCGCCCATTGAAGCTGCAAACTCCAGTAAATCAATGCCTTATCTTGCAATCATATGAATTTCATTTTTAGATGACGCGGTGGGCCGGAAAGGTTCGAAATCTGTGATTCAAAAAGACGTAAAAAAATCTTCATCCAATGTTACGAAGCCGGAAGCCGGTCTTTCAGGCATCCAGGCTGCTTCGGTCCGTAAAAGAGAATGGATTGAAGCTCTCGTGGCGATCAAAGGCGTCGGCGTGTTCAGCTCTCTTGAGCCAGTGAATTACCACATAGGTCAACGGCGTCGCAAGCACCTCATAGCCAACCTTTAAAGCATAGCCCGTAGCTATGATATTTAGAAGGGTGCGGAGGGGATAGATCCCGCCGAATGTCAGACTGATGACTAGCACCGTATCTACCAGCTGACCCACAACGGTCGAACCAATCGTGCGGGTCCAGAGCATGCGGCCATTCGTCAAAAGCTTCATCCGTGCCATGGTGTACGAGTTCGCAAACTCGCCGCCCCAGAAGGCAATCAGACTTGCGGCAAGAATTCGTGGAATAAAGCCGAAGACCACCGCGAAGGCCTGCTCGTTCCGCCACCCTGGAGCCGACGGCAAAGCAATGACGATAGAGCCAATCACGTAGAGAAGTGCAGTTCCGAAGAAGCCGAGCCAGATTGCGCGGCGCGAAGCTGCGTAGCCATATACCTCTGTGAAGACATCTCCAAAAATGTAGGTGATGGGAAAAAGGATGATGGCGCCGCTGACCGCAAACGGGCCGATCGACCAACTGCCGACTGAGAACGGTCCGATGAGGCAGATTTTTTGCGCGATTAGATTGGAGACGAGCAGGATCACCACGAACGCTGTCGTGAGCGCATCAAGATACTTATAGCTGCGCCTGATCGCTCCCGCAGCCTCGAATTGAACTGTTTCAGACAAATGGTGTCACCACCAGTATGCCGTGTGCGGGAATACCCGGCCAGTCTTTGACACAGTCTAGTGATGTTGTTAGCGTTGATTCTGGTGAGGTTTCCCTTGGAATAGCCTCGTAGCGCGTCCCCGTCGTCTAGCCCGGCCCAGGACACCGCCCTTTCACGGCGTAAACATGGGTTCGAATCCCATCAGGGACGCCAATTATTCAATAACTTACAAGCCCTTCCAGCAATATCCCGATTCTGGTCACGATGTGGTCACGATAGAGAGCAAACAAAAACGCGCTGCATTCGATGCCAACAAACACCGAATACGGCGCTACTGAATCACCCCTCTGTGCCACTTGAATCGCCCTCTTGAATTGCCCGGCAAATCACCGTCAATTTCGGAGTCAATATCTCTCTTTCGGACAATTTTGACTGTCAATGCGCTTGTCTCTGGAAACATAAATTGCTAGTATCCATTCACCAATTGCGAGTAGAGCGCGGTTAACGACCCCCGCTTCCTTGCAGGCCTAACTATGACGGGCTCGAAGGGGAAAGCCGTTTCGGGGTCGATGCGGCTTTTCTAAATGTGTTTCCCGCTTTAGAAAGGACGAACAATGGCATCCTCCAAGCTGATCTCGCGGGCTGCGATCCTTGCTGTCGCAGTTGTACTGTTTACTCTTCCAGTATCGGCACGTGCCGATACTTACCAGATATTGGCTCTTCAAACTGACAACAATCACGACCTTTTCGGAATCGACACCGCAGGCGACGTAGTCATCTCCGCTGGTTTAAATGACTGCCAAGCTTTAGGGCCTTTAGTAGACTTTTGTTACGAGACCTTTATTGGTGGCGTCCTCTCTTCCCTGTCAGCCACGATCCCTTCCCTTGCTTACGACGATGGGACTCCGTGCGTTCCCAGCCTGCCTCCTGGCGTCTTTGAGTTCCTCCACGGAGTGTGCAACAACGGGCGGGAGGCGTTTCAATCGGGAATAAGTGGTAGTGCCCCGGAAGGGTTGTACACTGGGCCGGCTGTCGCAAACTTTCTACATGGGCCTATAGCCGACTCGATCGTCATGAATGCAAGCGGAGATATTGCGTTTGCGGATAGCTTGAATGAGGAGATCTTTGAGGCAGTTGACCTTTCGACTGACGTTACTCCGGAACCGAGTACGCTGGTCCTTCTAGCTACGGGAGTGCTTGGCGCAGGAGCGTTGCGTCGCCGTTTCGTAAGGTGAAAGGCTGCCAGGCAGCGGTGGCCTAACCCCTATCCTTGTAAGTCAGGGTTTTGGGGTCGTAAGAGACTTCTACTGGGCCAATATCGCCCTCGCGCGCCTTGTCGATGATGATTAAGTCATTACCAGTCCAAAGGCCGTCTTCGCCTTTTTCCCGGTAGAGGAGCTGGACGTTATGCGCGTCCTGCTCAAGCGAGCCTGGATTCGCGAAGATCCTCTTTTGTCGGCTTGCGGTTAGAATCCTTATCGCCGCGGGAAAGCTGTGAGAGGACCACAAACGGTATAGCCAAAGCCTTGCAGGTATCACGAATTGCCGAAGAGACACGGTTGATTGCTTCTCTCCGGTCGCGGCCGTCTTCGTTGATGATCTGAATGAAGTCAATGAAGATTATGCGGGCGCCCGCGGCGTGCATCTTTCGCGCCAAGGCTGAAATCTGGCGGGGGTTCAATCCAGACTGATCTGCGATCCAGATGGGCAAGTCGCCGAGGGAAAGCATTGACTTCTGAGCGTGAGCCCTATCTGCCACGTGGATGTTTCTCGGATCGCGCCACTTCTACGCGTGGATGCCAGAGTCTAGGATCGCCAGGCGCTTCAGGAGCTGACCCGCTCGCATCTCGGCATCACATATGAGAATGGGAGGTGCCGACCTGCAGGATGTAGCTGCCCAGCTCGGACATCGTGATCTTCGCATGACGAACCGCTACGCCCATCTAAGCGGAGACCGTCTATCGACCTCGATCAAGCGATTGGATGCCATCTTTAAGCCGATGCAACTGGGAAAAGAAAGTGCCTAGGGCTTGTCGCATTGAATGTGACTGGTCACGATGCGGTCACGATTGAAGACTAAAACACCTAAGACATGCAAACTGGTGCAAAGATGGAAGATGGCGCAAAGCCTCATAAACACTGCCTTTTAGCTAGTTCTTACCAATGCTTGCAAACAACAGCAAGGTTCCCCGAAACGCCCTTTCACCGCGATAACATGGGTTCGAATCTCATCGGGGACGCCAAAGTTGTTTTTTCCTTCGCAGACCTCCCGCAACATCGTGAGAAGCGCGTGGCTTACGGCGGTTCCAAATCCAGCTTTGGTATATGTCACCCGTCACAACGAAATTATTTTGTTGACACGCTGCGCATAGTTGATTAGCGTCTGATCATTACACCAAAAAGCAAATTTTCACGTTACTGAAACAGAGCAATCTCGACGGCTTCTTAAACGGAAGTGTATTTTGCCTTTACTGTACCGTGAGGTTCCTAACCTTGGAGAAGACAAAGGCGCTAGCCAATCTCTACTCCCCGCCTCGTGTAATTCGATTTGCTTATCACCTGACCACCTTAACCTTGGCAGTGTTGCCCCACAGCAGAGCAAACGATTCAGTTAGTCGATTCAGTAGTCCAAAGACAAGTTAAGGAAATCTGAGCAAGACCGGGAATAGGTATCTATTTTGCCGGGCAGGATGCTATCGATGGCAACCCAGCTTGAAGTGTCTTTAGGCTTACCTCTTCATCTCCCACCGATCGTTCAGTGAACTACCGCTTAACACGACGACAGCTGCTTCAGTAGATGCACTGAATTCAACGCTAGATCACCACTGGAGGCCAATATGCGTAACCTTAGGAAGGTATGCGGCGTACTTGTATTCGTTCTCATGGTGGCGGCAGCCGTAGGCGCGAAGGCTCAGACCTACTACGGAAGCCTTCGCGGCTTCGTGGTCGACAAGACACGTGCTCCCATGTCGCAGGCAACGGTGACTCTGACCAACGATGCGACTCACATCAAACGGTCGGCTGAAACCAACGGCTCGGGCGAGTATGTCTTCACTGCTCTTGATCCGTCAACGTACTCGCTCACGGTGGAGGCAAACGGATTTAAGAAATACGAGGCAAAGAGCGTCATCATTGCAACACAGCAGTCCGTGACCCTCGATGTAACGCTGTCCCTGGGCGAGATGAGCCAGGTCGTTGAGGTGACCGCGGCCTCACCGTTGATCGACAACGCGACCTCCTCCAATGGCCTTGTCATTGACTCGCAGAAGTTACAGAATCTGCCGAACGCAGGCCGCAACCCGTTCTTCTTCTCCAAGCTGGACAACAACGTGACACAGGTTGGCGATCCACGCTTTGTACGATTTCAAGACCAGTCCGGCTCTTCCACTATCTCCCTTGCCGGCGGCCCGATCAGCGGCAACAACTATGAAATCGACAACATTCCCATCACCGACTTCAGCAATCGCGCAGTGATCATTCCTTCGATTGAAGCGGTCAACGAGGTCAAGGTCCAGCAGAACTCGTACGACGCGGAGATGGGCAGAACCGGCGGCGGCGTCTTCAACACAACCCTGAAGTCTGGTTCAAACACGCTGCATGGCGTACTGCAAGGAGAGACGCGCCAGACGAACTGGGGCGCGAATCTTTTCTTCAACAATCACAGCACGCCACAAATCCCGCGCGGCGCCGCCGAATTCTACAGCTACGTCGGAGCAATCGGTGGCCCGATCTGGATCCCGCACGTCTACGATGGCAGGAACAAGACCTTCTTCTGGATAACCGAAGAAGGGTACCGTCAGCGATCGCCGCTGACCGCGAGCAACTCCTTCGTCGTACCTACCGCGTTGGAGCGCGCAGGAGACTTCTCGCAAACCCTCATCGTGAACCCCACCACAAAGGCGCTCGTCCCGCTCAATGTCTATGACCCCGCGACCGCGTTTACCGGAGGATCCCGGCAGCAGTTTTCCGTTGCAACCGGCAATGCAGGTCTTCATAACGGCATACCGACAGACAACGTAATTCCCAAGTCGCGGTTGAACCCAGTCGGCGTAGCCTTGGCGAATGCGTATCCAGTCGGCACACAAGGACTGGCCTATGGCACAAATAACTTTACCGGCGGCGACACGCTGGGCGATCGCGCAGACGAGTTCGTCGGTAAGATCGATCATCAGGTTCTACGGCGATGGCAGGCGAATGTCTCCTACATGCACTACGGCAGCAAGGAGCCAGGCGGAAATGCTCTGCAAAGTTTCGCAGGCAGCTCCAGCTCGTACCTTCTCTACCGCAAAGTGGACGCGTTCGCTGTAAACAACGCCATCATCGTAAGCCCGACGATGATCGTGACCGCAGGATTCGGATTCAACCGTTTTCCGAACAAAACCCTCGATATCAGCAATGGATTTGACCAGACGACACTCGGTTTTCCGTCAAGCTACGTCAGTGCGTTACAGAAACAAGCCTTCCCTCAGATAACCAATCAATCGCTTGCGACAGAAGGTACGTTGAACTCCGGGCCTGCCGTCTTCTACTCGCGTAACTTCGTCCTGGGCGTCTCGAAATCGCTCGGCAAGCATGAGCTGAAAGCGGGCTACGTCTACCGGAGCATCAGCGTCACCTTCACCAATATAGGCACCGGAAACGGCACCTATGCCTTCGACAGCAGCTACACCTCAAGCAGCGGCTCGAAGACACCGGCAACAGGCACCACGCCAACCGGTGCCGACACCGCGTCGATGGTCCTTGGCCTGCCGTCATCAGGCTCGGTGATCCTCACGACCCAACTGGCTCTGAACGTTCCTTACAACGCGCTCTACATCCAGGACGACTATCGCATAACTCCCAAGTTGTCGATCAACTATGGCTTCCGTTATGAGAATGAGCCCGGCATTCACGAACGAAATAATCACTATGCCGTCGGTCTCGATCCAACGGTCACCAATCCGGCCACAACGGCGCCAGGTACGACCATCCTGGGCGGCGTGAAATTTGCCGGACAGAACGGATATCCGACCGCCTGCTGCAACAGCGGAAACAAATACGCTCCCCGTGTCGGCTTTGCCTATAGCGTGGACCCGGGCACGGTAGTTCGCGGAGGCTTCGGAGTGTTTTACTCGCCTCTCGTCTACTCCACCAGCCCGTCCTACGCTCCCGGATACACCCAGACGAATAGCCTGGTTGCCGCGTCTTCGACAGCACCCGTACCTGCGTCGTATTCGTTGAGCAATCCATTCCCCAATGGTCTGGTCGGTCCGACGGGAAACTCTCTTGGCTACCTGACCGGCGTGGGCAGTTCGCTGACACTGCTGGATTCAAATCGTCACGCTCCCGTCGTGATGCAGTACTCTGCCGATGTGCAACGGGACCTCGGATATGGTTTCGCACTCAAGATCGGCTACGTTGGAGCCCACGGAAAGAGCCTCCCCTTGACCGCCAACATCAACCAGTTGCCCGACAAATATCTCTCCCTGGGCCAGACGGCTTTGCTTGCGAAAGTTCCTAACCCCTACTACAAAGCAGGTGGCGCCGGGCTCATCGGCCAAGCCACCATTCCGTACGAACAGACACTGTTGCCGTACCCCCAATACACGACCATCAGCGACTCCGTCAGCGTTGGATATTCCAACTACAACGCTCTGGACGTCAAACTGCAGAAGCGCTTCTCTCACGGCTTCACTCTGCTGACTGCATTGACCTGGTCGTCGAACTGGGACAACTCCTGGGGTGCATCCAACACGCTTAACCCCGGCAACAACGGTCCTCAGAATTGGGACACCAGTACGCCGACCTCCTACCAGCAGTCCATCAAGTCGGAGTATTCTCGCGCAATTAATGACATTCCAGTTCGCTATACCCTTACAGGCAGCTACGACCTGCCTTTCGGTCGAGGCAAGAAGTTCCTCGGTGGAGCAGGCCGGCTCATCGATATGGCCGTAGGCGGATGGACGTTCAACGACGTTACCATCATCCAGAACGGAATGCCTCTCCCGGTCACGCAGGTGAACGCCAACGCGGTGACAGGTGCAAACGGCACCATTGGGGGAAGCGTGCAGCGCCCCAACATGACCGGGACCCAGCCATGCTACAGCGGATCGCCTGAGAGCAGGCTGACGAACTACATCAATACAGCAGCATTTTCCGCCGCTCCTGTATTCACCTATGGCAATGCGCCGCGCACCACAAACTGCTATGGACCGGGCTATCTGAACACGGACCTGTCTCTCAACAAGTCGTTCAAGGTCACGGAAAGAATCAACGCTCAGTTTCGCGCTGAAGCTCTCAATGCATTCAATACGCCGCAATTCAACGGATTTGGCGCCTCGAACGCCACCCAGATCCAGAACGTTAACTTTGGACAAATTCAAGGAACGCTTGGATTTCCAAGACTCGTGCAGCTTGGTGGGAGGATAACCTTCTAGCCTGGGCAAACGGGAGTTAGTGACCGGATCTTCGCGCGCCACGAATGTTAGCTTTGGCGGATAATGAAGAACGATTTCGCGCCATGATCATAGGCACTGAAAACTAAATCGTGCCGCTACCGCGCAGTCCATCACCGACTCAAGCCTCAGGAATTGTCTGGCTAGTTTCCTATAGGTCGTCTCATGCATTCCTTTTGGTTTGAGTGGAAGGCGCCTACATCCTCGCGCGGGACACAGAAACCACTGCCGCACTCCCCCAACAGAACCGGATATTCCTTATATTGCCAGTCTTCCGATCTATTGCGGTGTCGATATGTCAGCGCCTCATGGGTCAAAAGTGGTCGGGATCACTTATGAAATGCCGTAAAGTTTCACATGGCTCCAATCCTTGAGGGGCAGAGCTATCTGAGTGCTCGGATTAGCTGTAAGTAATAGTCTGATGCGATTTAGAACAGAAACCACCACATTGCAACCGGCGGTTTCTACTTTAACCAACCTTCATTACTTTCCGCGACGTTTCTTTTCCCAAAAATAGTTCTTGCCAAACGGTCACGTTTCGCTCATTATTAGCAAACAAAAAAAAACTAGACAAGGTAATATGGGTTCCTTTTAAAGTCGAATTTTGTAGAGCTTCCCCCATAGTCTTCCGTTAGCTGAAGTCCCATGACGAGTATTTGGAGAGACTGATGCGTACGATCCTTGCTCTTTTCTGTGCGTTATTCTGCCTGTTGTTTTCGAGTCCCGCATTTACCCAAACCCCTACAACCTTCCAGCAACAGACCCAAGCGGCAGTGTCTGGGGGACGAACGTTCAGCGCCATGAATCTCACGGCGACGGCTGAATGGATTGCCGGTTCGGATCACGAGACCGGAACCGCGCAACTGCAAGCCAATGTTGACGGGTCCACCAACGTTCAACTGGCTCTCGGGAAAGCAAGCCGAACTGAGGTGCAGACCAAGACTGATACCTCTCGAACTTGCACGTGGACCGACAGCGCGGCAACGAGTCACGAGGTTCTTGGACCGAACTGTCAGATTGCGATTCCCTGGTTTGCGCCCGGATTGTTTGCTCAATCATCTGCTGTGCTCCCCGCTCTTCTCGAAACGACTGACGATGGCGTCGTGTCGAAAGATAATTCATCGTTCCATCAGGTCAGTTATCTCCTGAAGCTGACTGGCGCAAGTACATCGATCACAGATCGAATGGTCAAACAGAGCACTGTGAAGGTCTTCTATGATCCGGAGACTCATCTGCCCTCCAGTCTCGAATATTCCATCCACGCCGATAATGACGACTTGAAGAGTGTGCCTGTGAGAGTCACGTTCAGCAACTATCAGTCTGCATCGGGTGTGATGCTGCCTATGCACATCGAGAGATTCATCAATCACACGCTCCAGCTCAAACTTGACCTAACGAACACTTCCATTCAATAGATTGCATCTCTGCCAGAGGTTCTCCATGAATCGTTCTGTCCGTATCTTGTGCGTCTTTCTGCTGAGTTTCACTTCTGCGGCGCTTGCCCAAAACCTGGGAACCGGCTTGTATGCGTTCGGATCGTTTGATTCGAGGGGTTTCGATTCGATCAATATTGGAAGTCTTAATACTCACTTTGAGATTCCCATTGTCAGCAAACCAGGGCGTGGGCTTCCTTTCAGCTATACCGTTGCTTATGACGGAATGATCTGGCAGCCAGTGACCGCCAACGGACTTACTACCTGGGCCCCCGACGGCCAATGGGGATTCCATGGTGAACTTGGGGGAACAGGCGTCATTGGATATTTAACGAGCTCGCAGAGAAGTGGTGGTAACTGCGGTACCAATGGCCATACCCATCAGCAGAACTTGGGTACGCTCGTTACCAATCTCACCTACCACGATCCATCCGGAAAAAGTCATCTCTTCAATTACTCAGAGTTAATCTGCAGTTCCGGTAATACAGTTACGGGGGACGGATCATCATCCGATGGATCGGGATACTCTTATGGCCTTAGCGATGCAAAGGTTCATACACGATCTGGAGGTATCATAAACGTTCCATTTGATCCTATATTGGGCGGTGCCACACCAGGATCCCAGACGGATTCCAATGGCAATACGATTACTAATCACGGAGACGGAACATTTACCGACACTCTCGGCGTCACTGCTCTAACCATTGGAGGAACGGGGTCGTTCACAAGTCCCCTTACGCTCACCTATCCGGTCACTCTTCAAGCTAGTTCGGCCACCACCACCGCAGCGGCAACTATCTACTACCACACTTATATGGTACAGACGAGCTTTCAGTGTTCAGGAATCGGTGAATATGGGGCTACGAGCGTTGACCTGATAGACCACATTACCTTGCCGGACAGTGCTGGAAGCACCTATAGCTTCACTTATGAGCCTACCCCCGGCGTATCCGGTCACGTTACAGGCCGGTTGGCGTCGATTACGCTGCCTACTGGCGGCACGATCAATTATTCGTACATCGCAGGCGGATGCAACGGCACCAGCGGCATCAATCCAGACGGTACCGTAGGCAGTTTGACACGATCCACGTCGGACGGAACCCGCACCTATACTCGGGGTTGGATCAACAACAACGCGACCAGCACAACTGTACAGGATGAGAAGCTAAACCAGTCTAAATATGTTTTCTCAAGTTACAGATGGCCTGTTTTATGAGACACACCGACAGATTTATCAGGGCTCGATCGGTGGAGCAGCGCTCCTCGACCGATACACGTGCTACAACGGAGTGCAACCAGATTGCTATGGAGCGTTGGTCACTCCACCGTTTACTCAGACAACCATCGTTACAAATGGCAATAACGCGGCGCAAGACGTTGTTAATAACCAGTACGACTCGTTTGGAATGCTGACTTCCAGCACAAAAGGTGCGTGGCTCGGTGTGACGCTCCTTACGCAGAGTTGGGTCTACAACGGCTTGGAGGAACCTACTTCATTCTCTACTTATGACGCTTCCAACAATCTCCTGTCGCAGGCGACCTATGGCTATGATGACTTTGCTCCCACCGCGACATCGGGCGTTCCGCAACATAGCGTCATTACCAGCACTCCAGGGAATCAAACGTCTTCCCATGTGATGACGGCACCTGGTTCGACAATTGACACGACCACGACCTATTACGACACTGGCATGCCAGTTTCCACTACGACACCGAACGGAACGACGCAATATGGCTATGATTCGACCCAGACCTTCGCAACGCAGACCACGCTTCCGACTCCCTCAAGCGGCGTCGTACTCGCGACGTCGGCAAGCTATGACCAACAATCGGGTGCTCTACTATCGGCAACTGGGGTGAACTCAGGCCAGACTTCGCAAGTCACGCAATATGATGGCTTACTCCGTCCAGTATCGGTCTCTCTCCCCAATGGCGGTCAGATCAGTAATACGTTTTACAACGTATTTGACACCGGCACGGCTCAAACGATGGGAAATGGTCAAAGCGTGAATGTGAGAACGCTCGTAGACGCCTTTGGAAGGAAGAGCCGGGTTGCCGTCTATAACGGCCAGTCTAGTAACGTGTGGTATCAGACCGACTATTGCTATGACCCAACCGGTCTGCTGCAATTTCAATCAGTCCCCTATTCTGGAAACGGCTGGGGCACGCCGAAGCAGTGTTCAGGTAATGGGACTACTTATACCTACGACGCACTCGGGCGGATGACCAGTAGCGCAAATGCAGACGGCACAGCCACCACTCAGTACTACGGGAGAGCAGTGAGGGTTACCGACGTAAACGGCGTTCAAAAGATCACCCAGTATGACCTTTTGGGAAGGATCTCGACTGTTTGCGAGGTTTCGAGTAGCACGCTTCAGGGCGATTCGCCGCAAACCTGTCCAGGCGACATCGGTGGAACCGGCTTCCTAACGAACTACACCTACGATCTCGTGAACCACAAAACCACCATCGCACAAGGGCTGCAAACGAGGGTTTTTCAAACAGATGCCGCCGGAAGAACGACCACTGTCACCGAACCCGAGCGGGGCATTACTTCGTATGGCTATGCCTATAACGGCACAGGGTTGGTCGTAACACGAAAGAAACCACGTGCCAATCAGACTAATCCGAATGTGCTGACAACCACAACGACTCAGTACGACACGGTTGGCAGGGTTCTATCGATCAGTTATGACGACGGAACCCCAACGAAGACCTTCGCCTACGATTCGGGCACGGTTTTGATGGGCGGTCTTAGGTGCGAGTAAAGGCCAACTGGCCTATGCTTGGACAGGTTCAATTACCACGGCCAGCGAGTTTGTCTACGACAATATGGGGAATATTACACAGTCCATGCAATGCCTCCCGAATCGATGCGGCAACCCCGTATTCAATGTCAACATGGGGTTTACATACGATTTGGCTGGCAATCTCACCAAAGACACGCATTTTATGGGAGCGAGTTCGGGAACCCAGGTAGACACCAACTATACAATGAGTCCCGCCGGTGAGGTCCTGGCGATCAGCAACACTTTGACTGGCACAACTAATTACTCCGGTGTTGTTCTGTCAAGCATTCAGGGCGGAGCCAATGGGCCTATATCTTATCTATACGGCAACGGCAGGCAGGGAACCTCAGTTTACGACAGCCTAGGCAGGCTTACAGCAAAGGAATGTTTACGGCCCTCCTGATGTAAACCAGTGTGTGTTTGCTTGTTACTCCTACCAGATGTGGTCGACGATTAAAGGCTCTCAGGTTTCAAAGCTTTATGATTCTTCATTGGAACGCGATCTTACGATGACCTACGACGAGTTCAGTCGATTAACTTCCACCGTAAATCATTATTATGGGGGCAGCAGCTTACGTCTGCTTACACCTATGACCGCTACGGCAATCGCTGGGCTGAAACCTCCGCAGACTACGAGGGATCCAATAGCTCGTTCAATTACAACCGCGCCAATAATCAGGTGGCCGGTTACGCCTATGATGCGGCCGGCAATTTGATTGGCAATGGTTTCAGCACGTCTATTTACGACGCTGAAGGCAACATGGTCGCAAATTCGTATTCCTCCATGTCTTCCATATTTGATGCCTTCAATCATCGCGTTCAATACGTACAGAATGGCAACAACACGCAATATGCTTTCGATCCGAAGGGTCAGCGAGTGTCGATGCGGCGGGGTACCAGTTCGACCCCCACTCTTATCGAGGCTGCCACCGATTGGAACGGGCAGATGGTCTCCTATTTCGACGGCGTAGGCACGAACTTTACTCATTACGATGCCTTCGGAACGAAACGGGCAGAGACCAACTACAACTACATTGGCGGGTACGTTGATGGATGGACCAGCAGTTACACTTCTCTTCCATTTGGTGATGGCTATGGTGGCGGTTACGGCAACGGCGGGCCAGATGGAGATGAAAACCATTTTGCATTACTGGATGGCCTCTATGGTCACGCTCAATTTAGAGACTACAACGCAGGTACGGGCAGCTGGATGAGCCCCGACCCCTACGACGGCAGCTACAGTCCATCGAATCCACAGAGCTTCAATCGGTATTCTTACGTGCTCAATAATCCGCTTTTATTGGTTGATCCGAGTGGCTTGTGTCCTCCCCCTACACATTATGGCCAAATACGACCGTGTTACGGCGGCGGCTCGGATATAAATGACGGACTCATTGCTGGCATCGATGAGTTTGCTTTTTTACAAATACCGGCCTACGGCTACGGATTTGCATATATTCCTTCGCAGTCTTGGTCCGGCAGCATCGAAGGATCTCCGTATACGGCTTCCGTCGTAAATTGGGGTTACGGGTACTTTCAAATCGGAACTGGCGCAGACCTTCTGATGGGCTGGCTTCCGACGAACAGTACTATGGACCGTGTAATTCCGGCCCCAAGTAACGCGCCGACCGTATCGCACTGCTTAGGGGCGGCGGCAAGCGCGAAGGGCGTCTCAATAGGGCTCGACATTCTTGGGTCTATTCCAGCCGTAGGCAATGCGGTGTCGGCAGGTGCTGGAATCGTTCGTGCCGGGATCGCAGTCAATCACGCAATTACAAGCCCAGCTTTTGCTGTTGGATCCGGGTTATACGGGGCTTATGGAGGCGTGACGGCTGGGCCTGAAGAGGCCGCAGATTCTCTCTTTGGTTCAGCTTCGGCAGGAGCAGGTATCGGGCTTGCGTTGGCAGATGCGTCCTTAGCTGGAACCAAGGCGATTCCTATCGTAGGCAATTTTGTGTCCGTAGCCACGCTAGGGTGGGACGGTTACCAAGCCTACAAGACGTATCAATCATGCATGGCAGGCCACTAATGGGAGCGGGCATGTTTGATTACGAGTCTCCCAAAAAGAAAAGTCCCACCGACTGGTCAGGCACCATCATCGGGGTCATGCTGCTGCCCGTGTTCTTTGTTTTTGTTTTTCTGGGCAAAGCAGAGTTGGGCTTCAACGTGATGCTTGTTTTAGGGCTAGTTATGATCGCCGTCAGGCTTCGCTGGAAACTGAGAAAGCATGTATGGTTTTGGGGAACTATCATTTTCGTCCTGTTGCTCCACGTCCCCTTGTTATTCCTTGTCCACTGGCCGCAAAGCAATGTCCCCACCATCGTCTATTCCTTACCGCTCGGAATCGTTGATTTCCTGCTCATCAGCGGTGCTCTCGGGCTCGCTGAAAAGCTGTTCTCGAAAGGCTCTTCCTTTGATGAGGACGATCAGTAATCCCGAAACGACTTCTGACTGTACGACGGCGATGATTAGATGTACGACGACGTCCGCCGTTAATGCATTTGGACTTGCCCCAAATAACACACCGACGAAATCTCAATGTGCAGGCCAAGCTCTGAATAAGAACAAAGTGTCGCTCGCACTTGACGCAGTTGGTATTGGGGCTGGATTTATTCCGGGTGGAACTGTTGTCGGTGCTGGAATTCAAATAGGTTTGCAGGTGGCCGCAGGCGAGGGTTCTCTTGCCAATAGCATTTGGCACAACGATTCGAGTGGTGCACTTTTCGCTGCTGGCGGCACCGCGTTGACTGCATCAACAGGAGCAGCCTATTTTGCATCGGAGATAGCGGGCGTAACTTGGGCTAAGGCGATTCCGGTGCTTGGAACGGCGGTCAGTGTTATCGGTGCCGGAAACGATTTACTTACGACGTACAAAGACTATCAGAACTGTTTGGTGGGTCACTAATGACGCAGATAGACGCAGATCCAACTCCTTCCAAGAACGCACTCACTTCACGGTGGGGTTTAGTAGCAGGCCTATGCTCTTTGCTTCCATTTTTCTTGTTAGCCTATTTAGGAGATCCCGGAAGAGGAAGAGCAGCAGCAATTTGTGTTGCGGTTGTAATCGTTGCCGCTAGAGCACGCTGGGACTTGAAAAACTACGGGTGGTTCTGGGGAACGTTGGCGCTTGTGATTATTCTTCATATTCCTCTCATTCTGCTCGTCCCCTGGACCAGTAAGAGCTATCCCGGCATCACTCTCCTCCCCGTTGCGGTAGTGGATTATGCCATCGTGTGGGCATGTATCAAGCTGGCAGAGAAGGTCGCGAAGAGAGCGTGATAGAGACAACCGACAATGACATACATGTACGACGGGTGATGAATTTTATCGCCCCAAGTAACGTAGCTAAGAATCTCAAGTGTGCTGCCAAGTACGGCCAAGCTCATAGTATTGGTGCTCTTTTCGGCGGAGGTACGGTAGCCAACTTCCTTGGCGGCAACTCTGTAAGCAGCCTTGTCAATCTGGGCCTTAGTCTCTCAGGCCAACAACCATTCTCAAGTCCACCAAACCTTACAGGTATTGGAATGGGGCTACCGGTAAATGATGTCTTACGTTTCAGCGGCGGTCAGACCAATCCTTTGTATGGCAGTGCTTCCGGCTTTGTCAGATCGACTGCCATTCAGGGCATCTTCAATGCAGCTACGGAATCGGGCGGCATCTCTTCTATCGCGGCTGAAGGAGGTACACTCGCAGCGCAAGGCGGGCTGACTGCGGGCGAGTTTGCTTCAGGCGTCGGCATCGCCAAGTTCGGTTTAGACTTGGGAACCTTCCTCGTCGGCTACTACTCGTGTGCTACCAAATGAGCCTGAGCATAGGAGAGCGCATTCTCGTCCCCGGCATAGGGGTGGCTTTGTTCGCGGTAATGTCACGGGGTTTCATGGGGGCCGTAGGCGGCTCAACACGCCGCATGAAAACAGTCCTCCTATGCACAATCCTGTTCATGACCGTGTTCGGTTACTCAGTTCTTTTGGCAAGACAAACTTGCTGAAATATTTGGGTGGAAGGACGTCTGGAAAGCTATCGTAGGCATATGTGCCGTTGGAGCAATCTATCTTTGCCGAATGCTTCTAGCGCGACAGGCAACAGACAGCGATTCTGACGCCGACGAACAGGATGGCAGCGGTCGAACATGACTACGACGAGCGTGAGTAGTTGTACGACGGAGTTCTCCGCTAGTGTGTTCAGTATTGCCCCAAGTAGATCGTCAACCGTTACACCATGGCGTTTGGCGACGGCACCACGAATGTATCGGGGAGCCGCAATACCAACGATGGCTTCGCCGGAATGCCGGATAGCCCAAGCGGCAACCACGCACAGTTCCGCGATTACTCCAACGTGGCAGGCCGCTGGCTGCAACCCGACCCCTACAATGGCAGTTATGATGCCGGAAATCCGCAGAGCTTGAATCGCTACTCCTATGTGCTGAATAATCCCCTCCGCTATGTTGATCCATTAGGGCTACTTCTCTGTGACTATGGCTCCAGCGATCAAGGTGGCGAGGATTTGGAGGATGACCTGGAAGGTGCCGCTGATTTTACACCTACTCGCCGGCGAGCGAAGTGCAGACGATCACCAGTTCGTTGAACGACGCCACGCATCCCGGTACGCTGGTGTCCAATGTGCAGAACGGGCCCAACGGGCCGCTCGGCTACAACCTCGGCAACGGGCTGACCAATGTGTCCACACGCGACGCGCTGGGCCGCCTGAACGGAGGATCTTTCTGTAGCGGGAGCAGTGCATTCTACTGCGTCGGAGGTATGGCTTCGCCGGAATGCCGGATAGCCCAAGCGGCAACCACGCACAGTACCGCGGTTACTCCAACGTGACAGGCCGATGGCTGCAACCCGACCC
This sequence comes from uncultured Acidobacteriaceae bacterium, assembly GCA_963770055.1. GTDB lineage: Bacteria > Acidobacteriota > Terriglobia > Terriglobales > Acidobacteriaceae > Edaphobacter. The sequence goes on along the minus strand of CAVYOC010000005.1, from coordinate 253,017 downwards.
CTATGACGGAAGCTACGATGCTGGCAATCCGCAGAGCTTGAATCGCTACTGCTACGTGCTCAACAATCCTTTAAGGTACGTCGATCCATCCGCTCAAGAGTGCGTGTGGGATTACTCCCACTATTGGTTCGCGACGAATTCCTGCGACAGGCGACTTCGCGAGTTCGGGTCTACGGGGAATCTTGTGATCCATCTGAGGAGCGTGCTTAGATCCGCTGCGCGGCGACCTGGAGTATTCCAGCACGATTCAGGCATCTGGGGCTGCAGCCACACTCAAACAAAAGCCGATAACTGTCACGCCGAGTTCAGCTAGTGCAGGCCAATATTTCGTAATGCAGACTGCTACATTGATCGCACGGATGACACGCCGAATTCTTCGTCAGGAACTCGGACTCAGGCAGTGATCTATTTGGTCTACAATCGGCCGTATCACAACTTCAGATGGCCACACGGTCTAAGCTCATGTCATTCAGGATGATGCTGAATCAGTACTTCATGTCCGGGCTGGCTACGAGCGGCCTTGAAGGGTTCGGCAGCTACAGCAGGATCGACATATAAGCAACCGCAGGCCGCTATTTATCCAGTGACCCAGAATATTATGGGTGGATGCCGATCCAGCCACTGAAGTCGAGCTGCTTCGGGCGTAATGGCGGATATCTAGTCTCCAACTGACGAACACAACGAGTTTCAGAGTCTCTACTTGTGGACATCGAGGACTCTCAGATTCGCAACGCGTGTGTCGTGCAGCGAGCCCCACGCTGATGGGAGATACTCGATCAGACGACAATCGCTTCGATACCAGAGTGCAAAACAACATGATACTCTACGCTGTCGTAGGCCTTCTGATCATGCTGCTTCATCGCTATTACTATCGGGCGTGTCATGACGACCCGACCTCCTGTCACACAAGTTGCGCTCTTGCGTTTCTAACAGCGGCATGTTTTCGGTTTTTCCTCGACGATCTCGTGCAATGTAGCGGAGCGATCCAATCTCGCATCTTATTTGCTCAGATGGCTCTCGTCCTGGTGCATTGTGTGGTGTCGACTAAGTTGTCTCATCTCGTCGAGCACTGAAAGTTCACATGGTTTGCAGCAATGTATGTCGCAATCGCCATCCTCCAATACGTCTAGTTAGATCGCTTCCTTGGCTAATCCTCGATTGAGATGAAACGAATTCACCGGAACTAGGCTTCTGATCGACAACGATCGTTGATGATTCGAATTTACATCAGCTTTAGGGGCGCGTGGCCCACATCTAGAATCCGGGTGCCCCATCTTCGCGACCGTTCATCGTCGCTAAGGTGGATCCTCTCCATGACTATGATTTTCCGCGATACCGGCTTCAATCAATGCCTCAACTACGGTTATGACGAGTTCAACCGCCTTGCTTCGCGCAGCTCTGCGGGCAATACCGAATTCACCTACGTCTACGACCGCTACGGGAATCGCTGGCAGCAGAATGCACTCCAGGGCGGGCCGTCGCCGCAGTTGGCCTTCAACAAGGCCACCAACCAGGTCTCCGGCTACACCTACGACGCAGCCGGCAACGTTCTCAACGACGGCCTCAACAGCTACCAGTACGACGCGGAGGGCAACCTGATCCAGGCCAATACCGGCTCGGCGACGTTCCGATATACCTACAACGCGCTCAACCAGCAGGTGCGGTTTGACTACAACTCGTCTACTTTTACTACTTATGTTGAAAACATCTTCGACGCCCAGGGCAAGTTCTCCGCCAACTGGAACTCCGGCAACTTCATCGGGGGCATAGCGTACTGGGGATCGACAGCAATCGAGTCTTACTTTCCTTCGCCGCGTGACCGCGCATTTCCTGCTCCGGGACGCGCTTGGCAGTATGCGCTTCGAGACTAACAATACCGGGGCCGTGACCGTCAACCGCTACACGCTGCCGTTTGGCGATGGCACCACAGCGGTATCGGGGAGCCGCAATACCAACGATGGCTTCGCCGGAATGCCGGATAGCCCAAGCGGCAACCACGCACAGTTCCGCGATTACTCCAACGTGACAGGCCGATGGCTGCAACCCGACCCCTACGACGGGAGCTATGATGCCGGCAACCCGCAGAGCTTGAATCGCTACTCCTATGTGCTGAATAATCCCCTCCGCTATGTTGATCCATTAGGGCTACTTCTCTGTGACTATGGCTCCAGCGATCAAGGTGGCGAGGATTTGGAGGATGACCTGGAAGGTGCCGCTGATTGTGAAGCTGGCGGCGGGTCTGTCGTAACTGCTCAACAGAGTGTTACTGTCACGCCCGACGGCAGCAGCGAAGTCACCATCATTACAAATTTACCTTTAGGTACACTAATTCCGGTTTCGGGGGGCGCCCCAAACAACGGACAGGTCCCGGTCCACGGACCGTGGCATTATGGCAACTACTGTGGAGCAGGAGGTATGGGTACTCCGATCAATGCCATCGACACCGCGTGCCAAACGCATGACGGACAGTTCGGAAATACGGGAGCCGACTGGACTAACATGCAAAGCGATGCCAACTGGAATAAGCTCAACAAGCAGCAGCAAATCGGCGTTCAGCAAGCCAATCAAGACCTCTGTAATGCCATGGCTTCGATCTACCCCACTATTCCATCATGGAACTTGAGCCAAAGCGCGGCGGCCTTAGAAATCTATTGGTATTTTGCATTAGCGGTACCGCAGGGGGCACAATGTCATCCATAAATCTCTCGAAGCTTGAGACGCCGCTGTTGATCTTACTAGGTCTTTGGGGGCTGGTGAGTGCTTTTCAAGGTGCTGGCCTCAGTATGTTTGTTTCTGGACCACATCAAGACACCGTCACGTTTTTCATTGAGATCGTGTATTTCGGCGTTCTTGCGGGTTTGCTAGTGAGCCTATTGTCAGCTCGCCTAGCATCTTTACTTTTGGCCATGGCTGCCATAACCGCACTCGTCATTCTGTACCAGACCGACGGATTTGGCCGTGGTTTGTCTACGGCCAAATCATTCTTGTGGGCAATTGCTCTTCGGCCCGTGCTCGTAGCATTGCTCTTACTTGTTCTACCCCTGCGTGGCCCGCTCTGGCGGGAATTCGTAGCACGTAGAGGAAGAACATCAGCTCTCCCTCCTGAATTCTAGAAGATGATTAGGAGTGACCGAGATCAACCGGCTGTGGATCGTGCTATTGCCCCAAATAACCCGGAGCCGTCTAAAGTTAACTGCTTTGGCCAAGCACTTAAGAAAAACGGAGCTTCCCTCGCTCTTGATGCGGGATCATTTATTCCTGGGGTAGGAGTTGCCGCAACCACGACTAAGTTGTTAGTGGGATTCGCTTCTGCTGGCATTAGCACCTATCATAATGATGTTACTGGCTATTCTTTGGCCGCAGCCGGAGCTGGGCTAACAACTGCAACCTCGTTATCAGCTGCATTCGAGTTTACAGGAGCTTTTGCAAAGTCGATTCCAGTACTCGGTACTGTTGTGAACGGGATTGCAACCGCAAATGATTTGTGGACTACATATGGTGATTATCAGACATGCGTGAAACAATTCTGAGTAAGGGTAGCAACTCGGAAGCTCCTAGGAGACTCAATCAGAAATTTGCTCTTATTGTGCTCCTATGTTCGTTGCCATTCTTCTTCTTCTTTGCTTATCTAGGGAATCCCGGAAAGGGAAGAGCCGCAGCAATTTGTGCGGCGGTGATTCTGATTGCTATCAGAGCTCGATGGGACTTACGAAAACACGTGTGGTTCTGGGCAACTCTTACGACCTTAGTCGCTCTTAACGTTTTTCTTGTGCAGCTCATTCCCTGGACGAATACAAGCTATCCAGGTCTTTCTCTTCTACCTATTGCGTTAATCGACTACGCCATCGTGTACGGATGCATTAAACTGGTAGAGAAGATTTGGGGGTAGCTGTGGCTGGGTGGCCCACATCTGAAACGCACTTCTGGGCGGGCCGTCGCCGCAGCTGGCCTTCAACAAGGCCACCAACCAGGTCTCCGGCTACACCTACGACGCAGCCGGCAACGTTCTCAACGACGGCCTCAACAGCTACCAGTACGACGCGGAGGGCAACCTGATCCAGGCCAATACCGGCTCGGCGACGCTCCGCTATACCTACAACGCGCTCAACCAGCAGGTGCGGTTTGACTACAACTCGTCTACTTTTACTACTTATGTTGAAAACATCTTCGACGCCCAGGGCAAGTTCTCCGCCAACTGGAACTCCGGCAACTTCATCGGGGGCATAGCGTACTGGGGATCGACAGCAATCGAGTCTTACTTTGGGCGGGTGGCCCAGATCTAAAATTTGGGTGCCCCATCTTCGCGACGGTGGTATCGTCGCTAAGGTGGGCCGCGTGAGCGCAATGCTTGAGGGACAACTGCTGTTTAAACGCGTCCTTGACTGCCAGAGCTCCCCTGAACAAACACCTTCTCTTGACAAATACCGCCCCAGACCACCACCACCCAATCGCGCGCCATCTCCACCGTCACCGCCGGTACCTAGGTGGCGATAACCCGAGGTCCATCCTTAGTCCAGCCTTATCTTCCACCATTGGAAGACTTTACACACGTCTTTGCCGGGGAAGGACATCTCGATCCTTCACGCTTCAGAATGGCGAGCTGAAGATTTAACGCTTCGACTCGTTTACTTACTATGCGATAGTTTGGAGCAGACCAGGATTGCCCTGAGCGGCCAGTAGAAGGTGGAATGAACGATAGGAATCAGCGTTCACAACGCATCGGTAAAGACTCGCGTAAAGGTGTATTCGCCGGCGTGCTATGCGTTATTGCAATTCTATATTTTGCCATCCAGTGGAAGTATGCTTCGAGAATAGGGCCAAATAAGATATTCTCCACTTCGCGAATGACCGATCAAGCCGACTTCGCTGTCATGATCGACGGCTTGTCGAAAGCTGCGCATAGGGCATGCAATGGGGGCAACTTAAATACTTTGTTGTTCGATGATTCGGACAGTGCACTTCCTTACATCCTGACCGAGGGTGACCGTCTGGGTGGATGTATGGTGATCCGCGAGACGCTCGTGACGCCCTTTTCGAAGATCGAAATGGACGGCTGCAATGTCGTCTATATCCGTGAATATGGGCCACCCTATGCGGATCAAAACTACGAGGCGGCATTGCGAACCTATAACACCTTGGATACGAGTCCATGGATTCTAATGGACCGTTGGGTGTCGAACGATGAACGATTTGGCTTCGCTCTGTATCGGCATCCATGCTCTGTGGAGAATGACGTGAAATGGAAGTAAAGGACCGTGTCTATGGGGGAGGATATCTGGTCTTTGCCATATTGGCCGGATGCTATGTGTTTGCTCTCGCTTATGCCAACAGGACCACCTTTCCATTTCCATGGAACGACGAAGCCAGGTTCTATCTGCCTGCATTCTGGTGGGCAGAACACTTTTCGCTTTCGCCAACCAATCTGCACGCGCCGAGCGGAATCTTCTGGGTTCCAGACGGGTTTACCATCTTCCTCGGATTGGCGCTTCGCCTCTTTGGGAAGACGATGCAGGTTGCGCGCGCGACCTGCGAGTGCGCCGTGTCGCTAGGGGTGACGTTGTTCGCCCTTGGATTCCGCAAGCTTGCGGGTTCCTGGAAGATTGGAATGCTGACAACACTCCTGCTGTTGACTCCACCAGTCGTATTTGCGGCGAACATGGTCAGGATGGAGGCCCCGCTCTTTCTGCTGATTGCCCTTGTATTACTGCTTCATGTCCATGGATATCTTTTGGCCGCAGGATCACTCCTGGCTGGAAGCCTGCTATTGCATCCTGCGCTTGGTATCGCGGCCGCAGGATATATCGTGATTGCTTGTGTAACACCTCTCAAGGGGGCTGCAAACCGTGACGCTAAGGCGGTGACGGGGTGGATCATCTTTGCAGTGGTAGTCATCAGCATCTCAGCCGAATCATTCCGAATCGTCCACCATCTAGACCTATTTAGAGCACATATGACCTACCAAATGCACCATAAGATGGGATCGCCACTGCGCAGCAAGCTGATCAAGCCGCAAGGAGTGATCCTGTTGATTAGCTGCTCGGCGCTCGCGACGCTCCTCTGGAGGCGGCATGTTCACCCTCGGTTGAGAACGGTATGGGACGTTCTCCCGATAGCCGCGGTTGCCCTTGGCATGTTGATCTTCGCTGTTGTCGCGGGAGGAATGACATACGACATCTACAGCCTTTCAGTTGGACCGGCGCTTGTGTTCTGTCTCCTATGCCGAGACTTCTATGAGAGTTCGGCCCGGCCTCAGAGCCTAAGCCACTAAGCCAATGGGAATGAGAATGGCCTCCTGTTAAGGCGGCCATCTTACTTGGGATGGATACTCTCAGTCGCGAGGTGACGCACGCATCGTGTCCACGAGTGATCCGTCGCAAATCACGTGCCCAATTAGTATCGCCAAGCCGGCTAGTGAGGAGTGATGCCGGGGGGGAGACTTTTGCCCCAGCCCAGAGTTACCGGGAGGGCGGGTCATTCCGGCTCCCCATAGACGAGATTGCTGCACGTTACAGCACCAGCCGACGCTCGCCAACCTTACGAGTGACTCGCTCCCGGTCAAGATACTCAAGTAGCGGGATGGCGTACTTGCGCGACAGACCAGTCAACTGTTTGAACCGCGCTACATCGATGGTCTGACCTCGAAGGTCAGCGACTTGTGATCGCAGCTTTGTAAGAGCAATTTGATGGAAGTAGAGCTCTTCCGTTCCCATCTTTACGAGTGTTTTGTCGCGCAAGAGCAGAGTCATAAGTCGGCGCATCTCAGAGGGATCGATGGCGAGTTTATTCGCGACTTCTTCGGAGGAAGGAGTAGATAGTCCGGCGGCTTCGAAGGATTCAGCAACCGAGGACAGCAGCTTGCGATCTTTTTCGGAAGGTTGGCCATCGGAATCAAAGGGAAAGACCCAGTCTTGCTGAACCCGCAGTTTGCGCTCGCGTTCCAGTCGTTCCAGTACAAAGTCAAAGAGTTCAGGGCTGAGTCTGGTGTGACTTCTCAATTCTGAGCGCCTGACCGAAGAACTCGCGGTACCTTTCGCTCGGCGGGCAAACCCGCTCATGACGGAACATTCGGCGCTCTCAAGGTCTTCTATCGTTAAAAGAAGATCGTCCTGGGTGCGCACCAGCTTTCCAGCGACTATGAGTGGATTTGTCAGCGTGGCAATGGCTTCCGCGGTTAAGCCGCATTCTGCAGACAACCCAGACAGATGTAGCCCGCGCAGACCTTCGTCTGCTGATTCGCAGGAAAAGCTGTCGCGCGACAGGAGCGCTCCTTAATTGCTCCAGCCACTTCAGGCATTCGGACTTCCGCAGGCGTGAAATTGGCTGCGCATCCAATACGCGTCCGCCGCCGATTGTCATGGCAGGCGATGGCTGACGGAGCACGAACCGGTCGCCTGGCGCGAGGACGATGGGCTTCTTAAGCTTGAGGCGCAGCAGGCGGGCACTGCCTGGCGCAACAGGCTCATATTGGTACAACGACACCATCGCGAGAGCCTCTGCTGAGAAAGCATGAAAATGAACACGGCAGCCATGTTTGAGCTTTGGTGTGTTGGGCAGCATGGTGACTTCGACATCGATTGTGTCGGCTGCGGCTAGCGTGCCTGTTTCCAATACAGTCTGTCCGCGGTGTATCTCTGAGGCTTCTATGCCGACAAGGTTCAGAGCAACTCGCGAGCCGCCGTGTGCCACGTGGTCCGTATGGCCGTGGACCTGAATGCCACGTACTCTTACCGCGTGGCTCCCCGGCTCGATCGTGAGTGTTTGTCCGCACTCGAACGATCCCGCCAGCAGAGTGCCGGTCACCACTGTGCCAAAGCCCTTCATGACGAATGCCCGATCTATGGGCAGCCGCGGCAGCGCGTCGGAGCTTCTGGCCGGAACGGAGGCTGCGAGCGATGCAAGTTCGGATCTCAGTTGATCCAAACCTTGTCCTGAATGTGCGGACACAGGGACGATAGGTGCTCTATCGGTATTTAAGAACGTATCGCTCAGGAATCCCCGGATTGAATCGCAAACCCTTTGCAAATGGTCCGCGCTGACCCGGTCGATTTTTGTGACAACAGTAAGGCCTGCACGAACCCCCAGCATTTCGCAGATTGCCAGATGCTCTTCCGTTTGCGGTTTCACACCCTCTTCGGCTGAGATAACCAGCATCACGGCGTCAATCCCACCTGCGCCGGCGAGCATGTTTCGGATGAAGTGATGGTGACCCGGAACGTCGACAAAGCTCAACCGCAGCGGCAGGCCGCTGTGAGTTTTTGTTTCAAGGGAAGCGAAACCGAGGTCGATCGTGATCCCGCGGCGCTTCTCGTCCGGCAGGCGGTCGGTATCGATACCGGTGAGCGTGCGCACCAGCGTGGTCTTTCCGTGATCGATATGGCCGGCTGTTCCGATCACGATGGACCGCGGTCGGATTGTCTCGTGTGAAAGCATGCGCCTATCTGTCAGACATTTGAACCGACGCCCGCATCGCAACGTGATGGCCATTGAGAAGGGCTGCCAGCGATGTATCGAAGTCTGCATCCACGGTGCGCAGATCCAGCAGCACGCTGCCTTCGCTGATTCTTCCAATCACTGGCGGATTCGACTGGCGGAGAGTGGATAGCAGTTCATCTGCGGTCAATGTTGCGTGACGCAGCGACAACGCGTAGCTCGATAACCTGGCATCAGGAGTCGTCCCACCTCCGATGACGCTCATCACCGGAACAACATCCACAAACAGATCTTCTGCGTGTATCTTGCTGGCTATCCAGTGACAACGAATCCTGATCTCTTCTGCATTGAGGCCGATCATGCGCAGTGTCGGAATCGAGTCCGGAGCGCTGGAAACGTGGTCGAGCAATGTAGCTTCAAGAGCCGAATAGGTCAGCTTATCCACACGGTAAGTCCGCAGTAGCGGATTTTGCCGGATGCGCTCGATAAGATCCTTCCTGCCAATCAACAAACCGCACTGTGGGCCGCCCAGGAGCTTGTCCCCGCTGGCGGCTAGCAGGTCCGAGCCTTGCCGGTAACCTTCCAGAAGGCTTTCTTCGCACAGAATGCCATGCGTCTCAAGCGAAAAGATAAGGCCTGTGCCCTGATCCTCGAAGACCGGCACATTCGATCGCTTTCCCAGCGCGACCAATTCCGAGATCTGTGGCCTTGTGACGAATCCTCGCATGCTGAAATTCGATTGATGCACGCGCAGAATTAATCCGGTATCTGGTGAAACGGCCTGCTCGTAATCACTCAACCTGGTACGGTTTGTCGTTCCGACCTCGCGAAGTGTGGCGCCTGATTTCCTGAGAATCTCAGGAATGCGGAAGCCCCCGCCTATCTCGACAAGCTCGCCTCTCGATATCAAGACTTCTTTGCCTTCGGCCAGAGTATTCAGGGCAATGAAAGTGGCGGCAGCACAGTTGTTGACGACCAGGGCTCGATGGGTATCCGAAGGCTCGTTCGCGCCAGTCTTCTTCGCCAGGACGCGAAGTATCAGGGACTCGACGTGGACGTCTCTGCTGCCACGCTCGCCAGAGGTCAAGTCAAACTCGAGATTGCAATAGCCTTTCGCGACTTCAACCATATGATCGAGCGCAGTTTGACTAAGTGATGCCCGCCCAAGGTTCGTATGGAGTATGACGCCGGTTGCGTTGATAACGGGCCGCAACGAATATCTCCCCTTGCGCACGAGCTCATCCACGATACCGGCTTCCAGAGATGCCAGGCGGTCCTCGAGGCTTGCACGATTGTGCTGCCCATCCGAGATTTCTTTTCGGATACGACTCAGGGTGTCCCGTATCGAAGATGCGACAGCGTCATGTGGGTGAAAACAAAGCAGTGCCTTCACTCCTGGAGTTAATAGAAGGTCGTTCACCGACGGCAGGAGCCGGTAGAATTCGTTGCTGGATTCATCGTTCTTCATCGCAATATGATCGCCGGATTGCCGCTCCCCGGCCTGTAAACACCCGCGACACGACCGATTCTCTCCGCGGCGAGTCCAGCGTCGCGAAGCGCCTTGCGGAGCAGTTCGGAGCTCTCCGCCGCGACAGAAATAAGTAGCGGGCCCGAGGTCTGCGGATCAAACATCAGTGTCCGCAGTTCGTCCGGGATATTGCTCCCTGGCGCTTCAGCGATGACGCACTCCGCAAAGTCCCGATTCGCCAATAAACCCGCCGGAATTGTACCCAAACGCACTGCTTCAAGGGCGCCATCAATCCGGGGCACAGCCTCTACTTCAATCTCCAGAGTGACGCCGCTTGCCATAGCCATCTCGCGTCCGTGCCCCATCAGCCCAAAGCCTGTGATGTCCGTCATGCCGTGAACGCCACGGACTTGCGTTATGACTTCCGCCGCAGTCCTGTTGAGCGCCGTCATGGATCGTATTGCATTCTCTACCCAAAGCGGCTCTGCCTTTCCCTGTTTCAGGGCGGTTGTAATGACTCCCGTCCCGATCGCTTTGGTCAGAAGAAGCACGTCTTCCGGAATCGCCCCTGCATTTGTATAGACGCAGGCTGGATCGATCATTCCTGTTACGGCATAGCCGAACTTGATTTCCGCGTCACGCACGGTATGTCCGCCTACCACGATACATCCGGCCTCGGCCATCTTGGTCAGACCGCCACGCATGATCTGTTCGAGGACATCCATGTCTCCGTCCTGCGGGAAACAAACCACTGCGAGCGCCGTCAATGGCCGCCCTCCCATTGCATACACATCGCTGAGTGCGTTGGCGGCCGCAATTTGACCGAAGGTAAACGGATCATCGACCAGAGGTGTGAAGAAGTCGACTGTTTGCACGAGAGCTGCGTCCGGCGCGATCAGATAGATGCCGGCATCGTCGGATGTTTCAAATCCAACGAGCAAGTTTTGATCGTGTTGCGCGGGAAGCCTTTCGAGAACCGCCCGGAGAGATCCGGGGGCGAGTTTGCTGGCGCATCCGCCGGCTTTTACCTGCTGTGTCAGACGGACGGGAGAAGAGGTTTCCAATGAAATGTCCTGATTTGGATTCCGGTTCGATCGGGATCCCAGCCGCGTAGTATAGATTGCGATGGAAGTGCCTAGGCTCCGGTGATCCTCCCGGTCTTCAAAACCGGTGGTCGTCCTCACGGGCGACGGTGTGTTCGACTCACACGCGCTTCCGCCATTCCAACCAAATCAGATTAAGACTATCGAGAAGTTCAAGAACACTGTCGTTTTTGACAGGTCTCGTTCTCTTAATTTGTTGGTAACCTTGGAGTCGATTATTCCTCTTGGAAGCGGTTCTCTGTCCCCGCGGATTCTGCTGAGGAGGCCGAATGCAAGTTTCTCGCAGAGATTTCATTTGCTCGATGGCTGGAGCCGGTGCGGTCGGGCTCGGAGTGGATGTCCAGCCTCTGGTAGCCCAGGCGCGTACCCTAAAAACTTCAAAGACAACCCAGACCCGCTCGAACTGCCCGTACTGTGCCGTGTGCTGCGGTGTCATTATCCACACAATGACCGATGGGTCGAAGAATGTGATCCCTCAGGTTGTGCATGTCGAGGGCGATCCAGATAACCCGATTAACCGCGGCACTCTCTGCCCTAAGGGCGCCTCTCTGCAACAGGATTGCGTGAATGAGCGGAGACTGACCAAGCCGCAGGTGAGACGACCGGGCAAGTCCGACTGGGAAGACATCTCATGGAACCAGGCGCTCGATGAGATCACGCGCAAGGTGAAAACTTCTCGCGATTCCGGATTTGTACATATGGATGACCAGCAGCGGATTGTCAACCGATGCGAGAATATAGCGTTTCTTGGCGGTGCCACTGATACGAATGAATTTTGCTGGACCGTTGTGAAAACAATGGCAGCTTTGGGGGTTGTGCGCCACGAAAACGTGGCGCGAACTTGACACGGCCCTTCGGTTCCCGGTCTGGGAACCACGTATGGCCGAGGGGCCATGACTAATAGCTGGAATGACATCGCTAACACCGATGTGATGCTGATCATCGGCGCGAATCCGGCGGAGAACCACCCCTGCGGCTTTAAGTGGGCGATCGAAGCAAGGCGTCTACGCAATGCGCGGATGATCGTGGTCGATCCGCGCTTTACGCGAACCGCGGCGACGGCAGACTTCCACGTGCCCATCCGGGCAGGCAGTGACCTTGCCTTTGTCGGCGGATTGATTCGCTACGTCATCGAGAACAATCTCTATGCACGCGACTACGTGCTCAACTACACGAATGCGTCTTTCCTCGTAAACGAGGACTTTCATTGTGCGGACGATGGTCTCTTTTCGGGATTCGATGCAGTGAAATCGGACTACGATCGGACCACCTGGAATTACCAGCCGAAGTCAGGAGCGGAGACGCCGGGGCACCTGCCGGAAAATGTTGCGGACCGACCCTACCCTGCAGAACCCCCATTGCGTCTTTCAGCTTCTTCGCGAGCAGTATTCACGTTATACGCCGGAGATGGTCGAACGGATTACCGGCGTTCCTCAGGCTAAGTTTGTGCGGGTAGCCGAAGAGTTTGCCGGGATACGCCGCAACGGCGACATGACCAAGACCGGGACCCTCATGTATGCGCTGGGCTGGACGCACCACTCCATCGGCACGCAGACTATTCGCACCGGAGCTATTCTTCAACTCCTGCTCGGCAACATTGGACGTCCCGGCGGAGGCGTGAACGCGCTGCGGGGACACGCCAATGTACAGGGAGCAACGGACCTCGCAATCTCCTGGGACAGCTTGCCTGGTTATCTGAAGCCCCCGACCACAGGCGACGGCAGCTTTGCCGGCTGGATGAAGCGAACGACACCCGCGCCTTCAAAGCCCAGCGAATGGCAGTCAATGAATTACGGGAGCAACACGCCGCGTTTTGCCGTCTCACTGCAGAAGGCCCTTTATGGTCCCGCGGCGACGGCGGCGAACGACTGGGCTTACGATTACATGCCCAAGCGCCCGGATGGGACCGGCTGGTGGTCAATTTCGGAAGAAACGATTAAAGGCAAGGTGGAGGGCGCATTCTGCTTCGGTATGAACGCGCTCGCGCTGGCACCATCGGTGAATCGGACCCTCGCCGCCCTGAGTCAGCTCGACTGGCTGGTGGTCTGCGAAATTTTTCCGGATGAAACCAGCGAGTTCTGGCGTGCCCCAGGCACCACGGCGGAGCAACAGGCAAAGATTGGCACCACTGTCTATCGCCTTCCGGGGGCCGGTTTCTCCGAAAAGTCGGGGACCATGGTCAACTCATCCCGTCTGATGCAGTGGAGAGACGCTGCGACACCACCACTCGGCGATGCGCGAATCGATTTGGAGATTCTCGCGCAGATCTTCTTGCGGGTGCGCAAGTTGTACAAGACCGAGGGCGGGGCGTTTCCGGACCCGATTCTAAATCTTACGTGGGATTACGAGGACCCGGAGCGGCCGAGCGCCGAAGAACTAGCTAAAGAATTGAACGGACGGGCGCTCGCACCCGTGACCGAAGGAGGCAACACGCTCGCGGCGGGATCACAATTGCCGGGCTTCGCCTGGCTCCGCGACGATGGTTCGACTTCAAGCGGATGCTGGATCTACTGTGGCTCGTGGCCAGAAGGGGGCGCCCTGACCAAGCGGCGCGGCACGGAAGATCCGTCAGGGATGGGAATTCATCCGAACTGGGCCTGGAGCTGGCCGATGAACCGCCGCATCTTGTACAACCGCGCTTCTTGCGATCCTCAGGGGAAGCCCTGGGATCCAAGCCGAGCCTCGGTCTGGTGGGATGAATCGGCGGGTCGATGGAAGGGTCATGATGTCCCCGACTTCATGGTGACATCCGCTCCCAAGGACCGCATGGGGCCCTTCATCATGGCTAACGAAGGGGTCGGCCGGCTCTTCGCGCCGCTGTCGCTGCTGGTAGATGGACCATTCCCCGAGCATTATGAACCCATCGAGAGCCTGGTCGAAAATGCTCTTCACCCGGCTGTAGCGACCAATCCCCTTGGCAAGAAAATAGAGACTGCCTTCGACAAATTCGGCACAGCGGCCGAGGGTTATACGGCTGTCGCATTCACCATGCGTCTCACAGAAACCTATCACTTCTGGACGAAGAACAATCCTGCCAACGTTCAGTTGGCGCCGGAACCGTTCGCCGAGATCAATGAGCAGATGGCCGGGGAGCTCGGGATCAGCGGCGGCGATTTCATTCGCATCTCCAGTGCGCGCGGCGCGCACATTTGCAGGGCGATGGTTACCAAGAGGCTTCCGGCGCTCCAGGTAAACGGAAAACATGTGTACCAGGTCGGCATTCCCTTTAGTTGGGGATTCCGCGGAATTTCCGAAGATGCCGGACGAACTTCGCGCACTCTCGTCAATCTGCTCACGCCAACCAGTTACGACGTCAATACGCGAACCCCTGAGTACAAGACATTTCTTGTAAAAGTCGAAAAGGTCGACAAACTATGAGCGAAGAGTCGCGTCGCATCCAGAGGATCTCCGGGCACGCTGGACCCGTACCGGGCACAGGAACCGTCCGCGAGGAGACGGTCGCCAAGCTGATCGATGTGACCACTTGCATCGGCTGCAGAGCATGCGAGATTGCGTGCCAGGAGTGGAACGATCTCCCCTTTGCCGATACGGTGTTTCAAAACAACCACCAGACCATGCCCGATACATCTTGGAATCTGTGGACGTTAATCAAGATGAACGAGGTCGAGCGCGAAGACGGAACCCTGCAATGGCTCCTGCGAAAGCAAGGCTGTATGCATTGCGCCGATCCAGGATGCCTGGCGGCCTGTCCGGCAGAGGGTGCCATCGTCCAATACGAAAACGGGATCGTTGATTTCGATCACGACAAATGCATTGGGTGCCAGTACTGCACAATCGGTTGCCCGTTCAACGTGCCGAAGTTCAATCCGGTGACGAAGAAAGTCTTCAAATGTTCTCTTTGTGCCGATCGCGTGGAGCATGGCCTTGAGCCGGCTTGTATTAAGTCCTGCCCAACCGGGTGTCTGCAGTTCGGAGCAAAAGAAGAGATGCTCCACGTCGCCCACAAGAGAGCGGAGCAGTTGCGAGAGCACTTCGGATACGAGAACGCCGGGGTTTATGATCCTCCGGGCGTTGGTGGTACCGGCGTGATCTATGTCCTGCACGACGTGACCCGTCCCGAACAGTACGGCGGTTTGCCGAAAGATCCTCGAATTTCGGCCGGCATCGGCCTATGGAAAAGCCCGCTGAAGTGGATGGGAAACCTGGCGATGGTAGGCGGCTTGATCGGGATGATCGCTCACTTCTTCCTCTTCGGCCCGAAGGCTGATCCCAGCGACGAAGAAAGTCATAGCACGGAGAAGCCCCATGATTAAAATCCGATGGCGCAAATTGGATCCAGAGCATGTTAGTCGCTATACGTTTCACGAACGTGCCGTTCATCTGATTGTTGCCGTCACTTGCGTCTATCTGGTCTTGAGCGGGTTGGCCCTGCATACTCCTTATCTCTTCTGGATGTCGTCGGTCCTGGGCGGGCCGGCCTCGATGCGCTTTTTTCATCCGGTTTTGGGCTTGTTCTATTTTGTATTCCTCGTCTACATGTGGTGGATGTGGCGGCGCGACCTGCGTTTTAACCAAGCCGACAAAGGCTGGATGCGAAACATGGAAGCGTACATCACCAACCATGACGACGACCTGCCGCCGATTGACCGCTGGAACGCTGGCCAGAAAATCTTCTTCTGGATGATGATGGCATCAGGTGTCGGCCTGGTGATTTCAGGCATGGTACTGTGGTTTCCCGAGTACGTACCCTGGAATCTGCAATGGATCAAGTTCCTCGCGATCATCCTTCATGCTGCTTGCGCCTTTGTCAGCATCGGCGGGCTGATGATCCATATCTACATGGGAATCTTTCTTGTGAAGGGTGGCTTCGGCCAGATCGTCACCGGGGAAGTCACGCGGGCCTGGGCCTACCATCATCACCGCCTCTGGCTTGCGCGGGTCACGAAGGAACACACCGATGGCTAGCTGTCTCAATCCTGTATGGCGTTCTGCGCGGGGACAACGAATCTGGGCCGCCTACCGGGAGCGCGCGGAGAAGCTGAATGCTGGGGCGGTGAACCCGCTGCTGACCAGGTACATTGAGCTGGTTTCGCTCCAGGCGAGACTCAGTTCCATCCTGATCGGGACACTAGATGTTCCCCACACGGATAGCGATCGCGCTCTTCTCTGCTATTTCAATGGAGAAGCACTTCGTCCGCTCCTCGCTCTCGCCGCGCGCGAGGTGAGGGTGAAGGAGCAGATGGAGCCGCCAGGTGAATCGCTGAATCTGCTTGAAGAGCTGTGGAATCAGGTAGAGGAGTTCCAGTACCCCCGGGACTTTGCGGCGCGACTTGTCCTGGAAGTTTTTGCCACCGAGCTTTCCGTCTTGCCACACAGGGAGATGGAAACAACACCTGATCGCTGCCCGCATTGCGGCTTTCCTATCCTGTGTTCGATCGCGCGAGAAGAGGGCATGGGCAGGCGGCGATCTGCTCTGTGTTCTCTTTGCTCAAGCGAATGGGCGGTCGCGCGTCTCGGATGTCTGCGTTGCGGAGAGCAGGAAGCGTCCAGGCTCTCGGTTTTCAGCTTCGATGCATGGGCGCATATTCGAGTCGAGGCTTGTGATTCATGCGGCGGCTATCTGAAATCCATCGATATGACAAAAGACGCCGAAACGCTGCCCGTACCCGACGACGTCGCTTCGAGCGCGATCAATATCTGGGCCTTCGAGCAAGGTTACCAGGCCATTGGGAGACATTTCTTCAATTTGTAAAGTGCCGATGGAGTCGTGCTGAACGAAATGTCACGACGAAACTGAGCGGTATTAGCGGCCATCAAGAGCTTTAGATAAACTTCCGAAGCAATCGCTCAGAGTAAATGAGGCTTCATCTTAGGAAGTACACTTAAGTGCCTTCTCGTATCCTTTGTGTCGAGAAGGATACGCGACCAACGCCGTTTCACTGAAAGCCCAGATCAGCAAGTTGCTTAGGATTCACTTCATCGACAGCCAGCAGATTATGGCAGGTGGAGCAGTCGTTACCGATGCTCTTTCCATCCTTCGTATTGTGGTTTCCATCGTGACAGCGGAAACAGCCCGGATAGTCATTATGTCCGGCGTTATTCGGATGTGTGCCCCAGCTAAGCTTCATGAACGGAAACACATTCTCACCATAGATCGCGCTCAGCACTTTACCCGCTTCATCAATCTGAGGTTTCTTCTGGCTCCAGGCGTCCGGATACTGAGAGCGATAGAAGTTCTCCAGGCCAGCCGTGATCTTTGATTCCGCATCTGCTTGCGAAGCATAGTCGGCTTTGATCAGGGCAAGACCTTCCTTGTGCAGGAAAGGCAAAGAAGCACTGAGCCGTCCGCTGGCCATCGCTTTGTTTAGCGCATTCTCTGGTGTATCGAACGAATGCGCGGCCCTGTTGTGGCAGTCAATGCAATTCATTAGATGTTTTTGGCCACCCTCGGGTACCTTTGTGTCCGCCGACACAAACTCGCGCACAGAGCCGTCACCATTCGTCGTGGCTACCCAGGGAATCGTCTGATTTGTATTGTCAGTGGAAATGAATTCGATATGACCGAGATGCGCGCCATGGATTCCGCTGAGGCGCCCGGCCATGTCCTTGCCCCCCACATGGACTAGAACCAAGAGAATGTGTAACAGAGTTGTTTTCATCATCACCAAATGAAGTCTTCACCACCAGCTTGTCGCCGATGAATTTATCTGGATTGTGGCAGTGCAGACAGGTGCTGTTCGCAGCAGGCACTTTGCCCTCAGCCATGATGGGGCGCGAATAGTCGCCCAACACAACATGCACAAGTTGCCTGGTGCCGTTTAGCTTTGCACTTATGTATCCCGACATTCCTGATGCTATATGGCATTCCGTACAGGCCACGTGCGCATGGGATGACACGTGATAAGCCGTCCACTCCGGTGCCATGACGTGACAGGACTGACCACAGAACGACGGCTTATCCATCTGAGCGACGCCGCGATAGCTTGCTGTACCAACAATGACAAAATTGATCGCTGTTGCCAGAAGAACAAAGCCCAGGGAACGACGGAAAACAGGATTGCGAAGATCAACTGCAGGGTATTCAGTTGGAAGCTGCCCTGTCGCCTTTAGGCTTCGCTTCTTCCACCAGATACCGAGTGGAATGAGGCATAGCCCCAGGACAAAGAGAGCCGGCAGGCAAAGGTCGAAAATAATACCGACGTATGGATTTGCAGAGCCGCCATGGCCAAATACGGCAACAACCCAGAAGCCGATCAGAGTCAGAGCAGACGCAGTGGTGAGCCCGATCCCCGTTAGGCTGATTGGGTTATGCGCAAGAAAAACAAGTGGCCTTAATCGCCTCTCGCCGAATTCTCCAGATTGAGTCATCGCTCAGCGTCTCATCTGTTTATTTTTTCTGCAGAGTGTGAATATGAGCTACGACAGCCTTAATCTGATCGTCAGTGAGCTTACCGGCATAACGCGGGCATCTTGCCCTGTCCGCTCTTTGTAACGTTGATGAGGTCGTCGTCTGATAACTTCATAACCTCAGGCGAATCAAAAGGCCGAGCCTTTGTGGATTTTCCCGCGGGCGTATTGCCACTGCCGTCAGCCGCATGGCACATCTGACATTTGGATTTGTAGATATCCGCGCCAGAATTTTGAGCAAAGCCCATTGTGCTGACTGTAAGCAGGCTAACGACACAGATGCGAGCGATGTATTTCAGCATTATTGAAACCTCCTCATGGTAAGCGGTTGACGATCATATCTCAGACAAACAGTAGTCTAAAAAGCGTAAGTGACGCTGAGAGTGATGACATTTCCGTGAAAATTTCGTGGCAGCGTGGGCCCAATCGGTAATCCTTCACCATAGCCGTAGAAATTGTAGTCCGCCTTCCATTTCCACTTCCGTTCCAGATCAAAGACCAACTCCGCATACGGAGTTTGGAAGTAGGACTGCAGCGATCCGTTAACCTGACGGATGTTCATAGTGTCTGTGCTTCCATTTACGGCACTTATGCGATATCCGGCCTTACCGTGGAGACGATTGATTGGCGAGAAGACAAGGCCGAAAGAGCCGAACTGCGTTGGCGCGTTATAGTAGCCGGTGCTTGAGCAGCGGAGTTCCTGCCTGAGTGCAAACTGGCGGAGCTATTCCCGCGTTAGGAGGAGGCGGGGTAGAGGCGTAGCACAAGATCGTGCTGGAGAACACGCTGTTATAGGAGTAATTCAGATCTGCTGACCACTTTTCACCAGGAGTGATTGAGGCTCCGAACGAGAAATAACGATTGTGCTCGAGATGATTCACCGTCTGTACGTTGTTGCGGGCCTCGTAAGATATTCGCGGCTCCGGAAAACACGAGCCACGTACGCGGCTGATAGGTAGCCCGCGCTACATAGTGCTGCAATTGACGAGGGCTGATACGCGTAAATGTATTGTCGGCATACATGACGTCGAAGTTGAAATTGATGCGCAACTGCGGATTGGGACGGAGGGAGGTGCCAAACAGTCCCCAGTTTTCATGGATGGGAATCAGATCCCCGTACTTGCGCAATCGTCCGGCTTCGATATCGATATCCCGCTGAGACTCGTGCGCGGGGAGTCACATCCCACGCGAGGGAAGCTGTAGTAGCGTGAGTCTCCTGGTTCAGGAACTGAGAGTCCGTCGTAGTGGTTGTTGTGGGATTCCCGGGAGGAACCAACATCGATGCGCCGGTATAGTCTGTTTCGGTTAACGAATTCGCCCCGTGTATCCGGAAGTACCAGAAGTCATAAACTTCGGTGGCAGATATCTTCGGAGTAATCTGCCAGACGAAACCGATATCGCCGTTGACATTGATGCGCCGCGCACGCGCTGAACCAGTAACGATTGTTTGACGCACTGTGCCCCGCGAAGTAAATCCGTTGAAGAATTCGTTGAAGTTATAGAGGTTGCTCGTCGTGCCGTTGTAAAGCACGCGGCCATTCACTTTGAAATTGGGGATTGCCTCGGTCTGAAAGCGGAACTGTTCCGTCGGAAACAGCGTTCGCGTGGGACTGGAGCGGGTATACGCCAGAAAGGCATTGCAGGTGGGGTTCACGGTCCCATTGCTGTTGAATGGTGCGGAACAGGGAGTACCCCATACGGAGGAGAGATTGACTCCCAGACTAACCGGCGTTCCGTTCGAGAGCGTGTAGTTCAACCCTGACAGCTGCCAGTTCGTATCGCCTTTGTAGTGCGTAATGAACTGGTCATAGCTGAGGGTACTTCTGGTATCCGGCTTCCAATCTATCCCGGCAATCCACGCATCGGTGGAGTTACGCCAATTCTGGAGCAGCAATGCATCTGTGCCCTCGTGGACCGAACTGTACGACGGGCCCTGGTTGATATTGTGGTTGTATCCGGCACGGAAGCTCACGCGCGACAGCGGAGCCAGCGTCAGGTTGAGGTCGGTGATCCGGCGCACCGTATTGAAGAGATGCGGCGAGCTAAGCAAAGGAACAAAAGGGTTCGAGTTGGGAGGGATCAGAGGATTCGCCAGAAGGTTGTAGTCAAAGTATTGACGGTCACGACGATAGCTGCCGTGAAAATCATAAATGCGGCCCTTTGAGACATTCAGTAAGGTAACGTTGATCGGGTCGCCACCGTAGCCGAAGCTGCTCGTCGAAAGATTGTCAAAGAAGATCGCGTGGGAAGTATCTGTAGCGCGCATCGTGAGCGACTGAGTGAGTATTCGCGGACCGGACTGGATATTGACCAGAGTGTTGTACATCGCGCCGCTTCCGGACTGGTCCACGATATGACCGCCAAGTTCGATCGATTGATGCGTGATGTAGCCCTTAATCATCTTCTCTCTTCTCCTCCGGCGCCGGGGGTGGTGTCGCTTGAGGAGTCGAGGGTGGCGTAGCTTGCGTTTTTGCCGCAACCTTTTCCTCCTGTGCCGGGGGTGGTGTCGCTTGAGGAGTCGGAGGTGGCGTAGCCTGCGCTTTTGCCGCAACAGAGAGGACAACCATAAGAACGGCGGCAGCCACGCGTCTCATGCAACTCCATAACGCACCACCGCAGCATCCTGAGTGAAGTGACGGGAGTGAGAGGACGAGCGTCATGCTTGGTCACCCTAATGGAAGAATGCGGGGTGTGTATTCGAACCGTGGATCTGCGTATGGCATACCGTGCAAGCCTGGTACTGATTTGCCATGTTGTGAAATGAAGGAGTGCCCGGCGCAGTAAATTGTTCATTGAGGGCAGAGTGGCACTGCAGACATAGCGTGTTTACGTTGTTCCGAGTCAGTAGACGTGGATTCGGAGAACCATGCGGATAGTGGCACGAACCGCAACCTTCCGTTTTGATTGGAGGGTGCTCATAAACAAACGGACCTGCCTTTTCCGTATGGCACTTCACACAGACGGCATCCCCGGCGACGCTGCTTCGCAGTCCCTTGTCCTTGAAGGTGCCGTGCGGATTGTGACAATCGCTGCAATTCACCAAGCCTTCATCCACTTTGTGATGGAAAGGCTGCGCAAAAGCGGGCTTCACGTCAGTGTGGCAGGTATAGCAGAGCTTCGGCTGCGAAACCTTGAGAAGGCTGGCCTCGCTTCCGGATTTATGAATGCTATGGCAACTCAGCGCAACTTACGTCTGCCTCTCCGTGTGCGGAGCGCTCGAAATTAGGATGTGCCGAGGCGTGGCACTCCAGGCACTTGTTATCGACTGCTTTCGGCGTCGCTTTGGTGAACCGGAAGAGTGTTTCCAGATTGCCGCCTCCTCCCTCTACATGCTCTCTGCCCGGCCCATGGCAGCTCTCGCACGTAACGCCCTTGCCGCCATGCAACATCGCAAGGCGGGAGTGAGGATTCTCAGCGAACTTCTTGTTGATCTCACCGTGACAGAGTCTCACAGGTTTCTGACCCGACAAAATCAGCGGGATTGGGGACGCTTGTCTTCTTATCGGCGCTGGCTTGCTGCTTATCGGGGGTCGCTTGTTGCTTACCGTTTCCTGCAGCGTCCACAGACACGGCTTTCCAGAAGCAGAACAACGATACGACGAGCGCCACACAGAAGAGCATCCGTCTCATCTGTCTCTCCGAAAAGGAGGTCTACCAAGTCATTCGGCCTTACTCGTTCAGGGCCCACTGCGATCAGACCTAGGGGAAAGTACAGAGAGTGTTCAGTGACGCCCATCACAGTTGTAAGGCATTGCAACTGACGAGAACCTGTTGGCACTAAAGCGCTGTCCGTTCCGTGTCGATAGAGCCAGCGCTGAATCGCAACAAGCAGTCTAGAACGGCGAATGGCAAATGTCGACTGAGAGATTTGACAGTAGTCCGGCTCCCAGAGTTTGAAGCAAAAATGGGAAGGGAGGTTGCTTGACATGATCATCCTCCTGCTTGATTCATTCTTCTGCAAGCGCAGCGTTGTGAAAACTGGGAAACCCCTAGGGAGGCTGGTAGAGAATCCGCCACTTCCGTAATCGCAAACCAGCCTGCTCGACCGGAGTGCGATTCATCGTTAGTGTGTTCTCCTTCGATTCCCGGCAGGTAGAAGAACTGAGTTAATCGAACCCAGGCCACGCTAATTCTTGTATTACGGCGATACGGACTTTGACGTCGCCGGACAGAACTTTAGCGTGCTCGAGATTTCGCTGCCAGAATAAATTTGCTCTCAAGCAGATATTGATACAGCGAATCCACCGCCCCTGCGGGATGCAGGTTGTCAGCACTGACCATTCCATCCGTCTCTTTCCATCTCCATCCAGTCAGCTGATCCGCTGTTACCCGCCCGCGCAGTTCTTCCACTGTCATGGGATACACACAAAGCCGAACATTTTGCTTGAAGAGCCGCGAGATGCCTTCCAGCAGCGCCCCCGCCAGTTCTTTGTAGCTGTCCTGCAGGATACGCAAAAGCACCGAGAGTCCAATCGCGAAATGAATCCTTGATTTCGTGTATCGACTCGCGAACGCACTCATTGCATAGAGTTGCTGATCGCGAAACAGCATCACCCCATAGCCGAGCTCTTGAAGCATCACCACGTGTTGCAAACATTCCTTAACGGACTCTTCGCTGTCCGGAGCGCTGCTACCTGCAACAGAGAGACAGAACAACCCGAGTCCACCTTTGCTCTCGTCCAACAACTCTTCGGGCAGCTCTGCCAGAGTGTCATCGATCAGGTTGGCATGAAGGCTGGTTGCGTTGTCGAACCTTCCTGGCGCCAGTACCAGAGCCCGCTTGTAGAGCAATTCGTTCGGGGGAGCCAGTTGGTTGTCTGCGGGAAATACCACAGCCTCGGCGTACCCGCCGGCAACGAGAAAGGTATGAACTTCATCCCGGTTCCAATCAGCGAAGGCCGGTCCACTCCATTCCAGGCAGTCGATCTCAACTCGCTGCAGTCCGAGCTCCCCGAAGACACTCGCGAGAAACTCCTCTGGCTGACGAAAGCGAATGATACGCTGCATAAATCAGGTTCACACCGAGAATGCCTACCGCTTCCTGTTGCTGCGCGTTGCTGGAATCCATCAGGTTGATATGCAGAATAACGTCGTTCAGCGCGTCCTCGGGCTGCCGGAGAAAACGCAATCCCACCCAACCGTGACAGTCATTGGTTCCTGCGTAATTTCTTGCAGAGATCGTATCTACAAACGTGAAAAACTTGGTGTTGGCTCCTCGGGTGGCCTCCAGCTGCGCCAGCAGTTGCTCCCACTCGCTCTCCAGCATGGTTTGCACGCGCGTCCTGGAAACATAGCGAGTCCCTGCTCCGTAAAGCTGGTCGCTGACCTCCTTGTCGTAAGCAGAAATCGTCTTCGCAACGGTGCCGGAGGCGGCACCCACACGGAGAAACCAGCGTGCTACCTCCTGCCCCGCGCCGATCTCAGCAAATGAGCCAAAGATCGTGCCATCGAGGTTGAGGGATAGCGCTTTTTGATGGGTATCAAGTTTTTCGTCTTCGGGCATAGTCCGTCTACCATCCTGCAATAGACTCTACCGCTCTGAATCGCATCGTCCACTACGAGTAAATCCCGAACTGCCTGCGAACTACGATTGTTAGTTGCTAATAAAGCAAGCGTCATTCTACGGAATTGTAGGGTTGGAAGGTGTGCCTGGAACGGGTTTCATCCAATCCACATCGCTCACTTTCCAGCCACCGCCAAGAGCTCTGTAGAGATTAACCAGCGCGACCTTCCGTCCTAGGTCGTACTGCACCTCGAACTGCTCTGCCGGATACAACTGCAGCTGGGCGTCTATCACTTCGAAGTAGTTTGACAAACCGTTGTTGTACCGGATCTTTGCCAGACGCACCGACTCCTGGTATGCGGTTACCGAGTGCGCCTGTTCCTTGACGGATTCTGCCAGCTTCTGGTGGGCCGACAGGGCCGTCGAGACTTCCCCAAACGCTTGTGTTGCAAGGCCCATGTAGAAAAGCCGCGCCTGATCCCATCGCGCCTGAGCCGCATGATATTGCCCTTTCAACTGACCTCCCTTGAACAGCGGACCAGCCAGTCCTGCGGCGACGCTCCATTGCGTCCCTGAACTCACAAGTCCGGAGAGTTGTGGGCTGACGCCTCCCAGAAGGCTGGTCAAGTCGAGAACTGGGAAAAAGTTCGCCTTAGCAACGCCCACTGCCGCGTTCGAAGCGATCAACTGCTGTTCCGCTTGGCGTATGTCGGGACGACGCTCCAGCAACGTGGAAGGCAATCCTGCAGGCACGACGTCCAGATCGTTTTGCGCACTCAGCAGTGCCCCGCGCGGTGTAGGCCCGGGATTTTTTCCCAGGAGCAAGCTGAGCTGATTCTCTTTCGCCGTTATCTGTCGATCCAGGTCCGGGATTTGAGACAGCACATTGGAGAGAGCGCCCTCAGCCCGCGACGTTTCAAGTCCGGATGCAGCGCCGTGTTCCAGTTTCTTGTTGAACAGATCCAGCGTCTCGCGAAAGCTCTCGCCTGTCTGGATCGAGATTTCCCGTTCGGCGTCGAGCGCCCGCAACTCGAAGTAGGCCTGAGCGACGTCGCTTACCAGGCTCAACCAGACGCCGCGTTGAGCTTCCTCGGTTGAAAGAAAGACGGCCCGTTGCTGTTCGTTGAGTCGACGAAGCCGGCCCCAGAGATCCAGTTCCCACGACAGATTAACGTTGTAGTCGTAGTAGGTGTGGTTTGGAATGAGAGCGGCGCGTTGTCCGGAAATGCCGAGGCCATAATTGATCTGCGGATAGTACAAGGAACGCGTTACAGCAATCTGTGCCCGCTCCTCTTCGACTCTGGCTGCCGCGATCTTTACGTCGTAGTTGTTCTTAAGAGCTTCCTGAATCAGGCCCTGCAACACCGGGTCCTTGAACAGCTCCCACCAGGCCAGATCAGCAATCGAATTTGCCTGGGGAGAAGGGTCCGTATAGTACGTATCCGGAGGAGTCATCACGGGGCGCTTGTAATTCGGTCCCACTCTGCAACCTGCCAACGCCAGCAAGGGAAGGGCAACGCCAACAAGCTTGCGCATTAGTGAGCACTCCCTTCGGCGGGCGCTTCTGCAGGAGCCGTCACAGGGGCGACTTCCTTCTTCTTGCCCAGGCGCTCGACTAAGACAAAGAGCACCGGCACAAGAAAGACTCCGAGTACCGTAGCCGCTAACATCCCGGTAATTACCGCAGTTCCCAGAACCACACGCCCGACCGCACCTGCACCCTTCGCAGTCCAGAGAGGCACGCAGCCCAGAATAAAGGCGAAGGAGGTCATCAGAATCGGGCGCAGTCGCAAACGGGCTCCTTCAAGTGCGGCGTCCACAAGTTCTCTTCCGTTCTTCTCATGCTCCAACTTGGCGAATTCGACGATCAAAATAGCGTTCTTGGCAGTCAGGCCAATGAGCATTACGAGGCCGATCTGGGCGAAGACATTGTTGTCGAGCCTTCGCATCAGAAGACCTGCGTAGGCACCCAGAACCGCCACAGGTGTTGAAAGCAGGACGCTGAACGGCAGCGACCAACTCTCATACATCGCTGCCAGGATGAGGAAGACAAAAAGTATCGACATGCTGAAGACTGCTGCCTGTCCTCCGGCTGCCTTCTTTTCCTGATAGGACATGTCGCTCCAGGCATAACCCATTCCATTGGGTAAAACTTCGTCTGCCGTCTGTTCCATCGCGGCCATTGCCTGTCCCGAACTGTATCCCGGAGCGGGTGCTCCGTTGATCTGAATGCTTCGAAACAGATTGAAACGGTTTGTGTACTCGGGTCCCGAGACGCGCTTGATTGTGACCAGTGTGGAGAGGGGGGCCATCTCGCCTTTAGAGTTGCGAACATAGAAGTTGTTGATTTTGTCAGCGCTGACTCGATATTCGGGTTCGGCCTGCAGGTACACCTTCCACTGACGTCCGAAGCGATTGAACTGGTTGATATACGCTCCGCCGAGAAACGCCTGCAGAGTCTGATAAACCTCACCGAATTGAAGGCCTTGTTTCAGCACGCGATCCTGATCTACGTCAACGTAAAGTTGCGGAACGGAAGGGCGGAAGGTCGTTATCAAGGGTGAGAGTTCCGGGCGTTTCCGTGCGGCCGCTACGAACTTCTCCAGATTGCTGTAGAGTTGCTCGACTGTCCCGCCACTTCGATCCTGCAACATGAAGCTGAAGCCGCCGGCTGTTCCAAGGCCCGGGATTGCGGGCGGCCCGAAGGCAAATCCGATTGCTTCCGGAACCTCGGCACGTATTTTCTGGTTGAGGGTCGCGACGATTTCCTTGGCCAAAAGTCCCGGACCATGCCGCTCTTCCCAAGGGTCGAACTGAACAAAGTAGAACCCGCTATACGTTGACGAGGTATTCGATAGCAGGCTGAAGCCGGCAATGGCGTCGTAGCCCTGAACACCATGGGTATGCGCGAGCATGTTGTCCATTTTGCGCATTACGGCGTCGGTTCGCTGTAACGACGCTGCGTCGGGCAACTGAAGCTGGATGAAGGCGTAGCCCTGGTCTTCTTCCGGAATGAAGCTGGTTGGCAGTTTGGTGCCCATGTATCCGGCCATCACAGAGAAGCCCACAAGGAACAACATTGCAATAAAAGAACGACGAATCAGAACATGGCTCCACGACACGTAGCCGCCGGTAATCTTTGTAAATGTACGGTTGAACCAACCGAAGAAGCGGGCGAGGAGTCCCTTTGATTGCTTTCGTGGGCGAAGTAACAAGGCTGACAGCGCAGGGGAGAGCGTCAACGCGTTAAAGGCGGAGATGAGGACGGAGACGGCTATTGTTATTGCGAATTGCTGATTGAGCAGACCCTTGATGCCGCCTATGAATGCCATGGGTACGAAGACTGACGCAAGGATGAGTGCGATCCCGATAACGGGCCCGGATACCTCTTCCATCGCCTTCGTGGTTGCATCTTTTGGTGAAAGCCCATGTTCGATGTGGTGCTCCACGGCTTCGACGACTACGATGGCATCGTCCACAACCAGACCGATTGCGAGAATCAAGCCGAATAGTGAAAGCGTATTGATGGAAAAACCCAGCATCGGAAAGACGGCAAATGTTCCGATCAGAGAAACAGGAACTGCGATAAGAGGAATGAGCGTGGCGCGCCAGCCCTGGAGGAAAAGAAAGACAACGATGATGACGAGGACGATGGCCTCGAACAACGTGTGGAGAATCTCTTTCATACCTTCGGTGACGGGAAGCGTTGTATCAAGAGAGATCGCGTAGTCCAGGCCCTGCGGAAAACGCGTCTTGAGCTCCTCCATCTGAGCTTTGAGCTGGTTTGCTACTGCGAGGGCATTCGATCCTGGGGCCTGGTAGACCGCGATGATTACGGCCGGTTTTCCGTTGAAGCGTCCAATCTGCTGATAGACCAACGAACCTAATTCGATTCGAGAAACGTCTTTCAACCGTACGGTTGATCCGTCAGGATTCTGGCGCACGATGATTTCGCCGAACTCTTCCGGGTTGATGAGGCGGCCTGGCGCCCGGACTGAGTATGTAAATTGCTGACCTTTCGGAGCAGGTTCGCCTCCGATCTGGCCCGCCGGATTTACGGCACTCTGTTGCTGCACCGCATTCGTCAGATCGGAGACAGTCATTCCCAGTTTCGTCAGCTGGTCTGGCTTGACCCAGATGCGCATCGCGTAGTCGGAGGTTCCGAAGTTTGTAACCTGTCCAACACCCGGGACGCGCAACAGCGCATCGTTGATGTTGATGGTGGCGTAATTTCCAAGGAAGCCACTATCAAAGGTGCCATTGGGCGAATAGACCGACAGGACCAGGAGAGGGAGGCCCATCAACTTCTTGACGGTGACGCCGTATTGATTCACCGACGTGGGTAGATTGGGACTCGCCTGGGAAACACGGTTTTGCGTATTGACCTGGTCGATGTCGACATTGGTGCCGATGTCATAGGTCACCTTCAGGTTCATGGTGCCGTCGTTGGCGTTTGTGGACATCATGTAGATCATGTTGTCCACGCCGTTCATCTGTTGTTCAAGCGGAGTGGCAACGGACTGCTCAATCGTCAAAGCGTCAGCGCCGGTATATGTGGCTGCGACGTTGACCTGCGGCGGTACGATGTCCGGCAACTGTGCAACGGGAAGTTTCGTCATTGCCAGAAGACCTGCGATGACCGTCAGAATGGCGATCACAATGGCAACGATTGGACGATTGATGAAGAACTTGGCCATGATTACTCTCCACCCTTAACCGCATTTGCCTGTGTGTCCACAAAGGGTGTCGGCGCTACAGTCATTCCGTCACGAAGACGCTGCAGTCCATCCACCACGACCTTGTCTCCTGGCTTTAGGCCCGATTCGACCACCCACATGTCGCCGAACTGTGGCCCAAGCTTTACCGTACGAATTGCCACTTTGTTCTCAGGGTCAACGACCCCGACCTGATAGACCCCCTGCAACTCCGCAACTGCCCGTTGCGGGATCAGAAGCGCATCTTTTCGGTTTTCCGTTACCGCACGAATGCGTGCGTATTGCCCCGGACGAAGCAGGTTTCCCGAGTTAGGAAATTCAGCCCGTACCTGAATCGTCCCGGTCCGCGAATCCACTTCGCGGTTCACCACCAGCACGTGCCCAGGGTGCGGAAATACCGATCCGTCTCCCAGAGTCAGTTCCAGATTTTGACCGGCAGCGCGGCCAGTTCTTGCCCTTGCAAGGCGTAGGTAGTCTTGCTCCGCGACGTTGAAATCTACGTAGATTGGATCTACTGCCGAAACCGTCGTCATTATCGTAGTAGGCGTCATCAGATCCCCAACGGCGACTTTGGCAATGCCGGCAATTCCTGAGATGGGGGAGACGACCGTCGTCCAGCTAAGGTTCAGCTTCGCGTTGTCCAGTGCAGCCTGGGCGGCTTCCATCTGGGCGGTTGCCGATTGTTTCAAGACTTGTCGCCCTATCGAGTTCGGCCTGGCTCACGGCCTTCTCGGCCACGAGCGGAGTGTAGCGGTTGATATCAATCTGGGCTTGCGACAGTAAGGCCCGGGCTTGTTCCAAGTTGTCCCTGCGCCTGTTCCACGGCTGCCTGTGCCTGGCGCGGATCCAACTGGAACATCGTCTGCCCCTTCCTGACGAAGGATCCTTCGGTGTAGACGCGCGTGAGCAGGAATCCGTCTACCTTCGGTCGAATCTCAGCATCGACGTTGCCGACCATCGTTCCCACCCACTCCTGAGAGAGGGGTACGTCCTTTGCGACAACCGTCGCGACAGTCACCCCGGGTGGGGGCGGCGTGGGCTTCGCCTTATCCGAGGAACAGGCGGTGCACAAAACGAGGCTGAGGAGCAGAAAGAAGGAAGGCGGGACAGCGGGCTTGTTTCTGGTCGGCATGGCATTCCCTCTTAAGGTGGAAACGTATTCAGGGGGCCAAGTACAGAACGGTTATATGTGTCTTCCGTCAGCGGGTCAATTATGGAAAACCCTAGTAAATGGATTTAAAGGACAAATTGCGACGACCCAGAGCTTTGAGCGTGCTTCGAGCGGAAATCGCACCTTAATGTCGTGTTTTGATGAAGATGAGGCCGCGATCTGGGGGTGATACGTTACCCGGGCCCGGTTTTTCTTTAATCTGTCTGAGACGGCGCGGCTTTCGCCGGACGAGCTGGACTTCCTCTTTATTGAGAATGTGGGGAATCTGGTCTGCCCTTCGTCCTACGATCTGGGAGAGAATCTTCGGCTGGTTCTGCTCTCTGTGACGGAGGGTGAGGACAAGCCACTGAAGTATCCCACGATCTTCAATAGCGCGGATGTCGCGGTAATTACGAAGATCGATCTTGCCGAAGTCGTTGAATTCGACGAGTAGGCGGTGAAGTCGAACATGCAGGCCGTGCGGCCCGGAATGCATCAGTTCGCGGTCTCGGCAAAGACGGGTGAGGGGATGAACGAGTATCTGCGATACCTCATCGCTCGGCTGGTGGAATTGAGGCAGAAGACGACCGAGTGAAAGCCTTACCGGTAGTTCGTTTCTTAGAGACCGGCCAGAGGCGTTTCGCCGCGGACTGGTCGAGAGCCTGCGTGGCTGTCTTTGCGATCCGAAAAATGGCCGTCGAAGCGACTTCGGGTGCGCTGCTAAGTATTCGCAGAAATCCTGGTTGCTGTGGCTTGGTATCCGCCGGCGGCTTACCGGATAGAACTCACTGTGCCCCGAGGTTCATGAGATTTTTTCGGAATGGTACCAGTGGACAACAATAGAATCAAAGCCAGGCGATGATGCGTGGAGGCTCAGGTGAGGGAATTGACAAGCATGAATCCGCAGATCAACGAACAAGCTTCGTTCGTCGCGCCACGCGATATCGAATCGCTTCTCACCTCCATCGCAAGCACACCAGGCAATCCTAATGCCGGAATCTTCGGTCCCGGTTCTGTTATCTGGAAAGTTGATCGCGAGTCCGCCTTGTTCCTCGGCGCCGGCAGAGCCGCATTGTTGCAGTTAGCCCATCCTTGGGTAGCGGCCGCAGTGGTGCAACACTCAAAATTCCTCGCGAGCCCGATTACTCGTTTCCACAATACCTTCCGCATCGTCTTCACCATGATCTTCGGCACGCGCGACCAGGCTCTCCGGAGCTCTCGCCAACTTTATGCGCTACACACCCGGATTCGCGGAGAAATGCCTGAAGGTGTAGTGCGCTATCCACAAGGATCTCACTATGAGGCCAATGAGATCGGCGCTTTACGATGGGTCTTCACCACACTGGTTGAGAGCGCCCTGATCGCACATGACTGTGTACTAACACCCTTTTCGCTGGCCGAGCGCGAAAGATACTACACGGAAAGCAAGACGCTGGCTGCACTCTTTGGCATTCCCCCACAAGCGCTTCCCGACGACTGGGCCGCTTTCGTGAAGTACAGCGAAGAGATGGTTCAATCCGATGCGCTCGGAGTCAGCGATCAATCGCGCGAGTTGGCCCGGAACCTTCTGCGCGGAGCGGGCTCGCTGGTTCGACCGCCGTTCTGGTACCGCGCGCTTACTGTCTCATGGCTGCCACCTCGCCTCAGGGAAGAATTTGGCTTTAGTCTGGATGCTGCGTCCGATCGCGCCGTGTCGCGCGCATCGTATTGGCTTCCAAAGATCTACAACAAGATACCGCCGGTTCTGCGCTTTATTGGCCCATATCGCGAAGCTCAGCGTCGGCTGGCCGGCCGTCCCATCGATACTACCGTGCGCTGGAGTAATCGTTTCTGGATCGGGCAATCGCAACTGGCCGGCGACGAGAGAGACACTGAATGACGCGCTTCTTGGGAGTGCTCTCTCGTAGACTTGAATCGAGCAAGGAGAGCATGTGGCCAACATTCACATCGACTCCGCCATCGACCCGATTGAAATCTTTCGCTTGTGGTTAGCCGACGCGGAAGCAAGCGAGCCGAGCGATCCCAACGCTGCGGCACTCGCAACAGCAACGCCCGACGGCATTCCCAGCGTGCGAATGGTGCTGGTAAAGGGCGTCGATGATCGTGGATTCTCCTTCTTCACCAACGAACAGAGTCAAAAAGGACTCGAACTGAAAGAGAACCCTCGCGGAGCGATCTGTTTTCATTGGAAGTCCCTGCATCGCCAGGTGCGTATTACGGGCAGCGTAAATGAACTGCCCGCAACCGATGCCGACAACTACTTCTACACTCGCTCACGCCTTAGTCAACTGGCGGCTGCAGCATCGCAACAGAGTCGCATTCTGCCCACACGCGAAGTCCTGCTCGCCCGCGTGAAGGAATTGGATGCTCTGTTCCCAGACAGGATTCCGAGGCCGGCATACTGGAAGGGATATGTCCTGCGGCCGGAGCGCATCGAGTTCTGGAAGAGTCGCGAAGGCCGTCTGCATGATCGAGTTCTCTTTACACGCGGAGAAGGCGAGTGGACGAAAGAGCTTCTCTATCCCTGAAACACCTCCCTGCATTATTTAACTAACCGCAGCGAGTATTCAGAAGGTCGACTAGGTCAAGCCCTCGAGCAGATCTGTGCCCAAATGCGCAGCCAGCGGTTCAGTCGTAGCCACCAGAGCATAAAATTCCTTTGCTCCATACTTCGCGAAATACTCTTTCGTTCGCTCAAGCAGCGGAGCTTGCGAAACATGCTGCCGGAATGCTTCGCTCTTCCGTTCCCGCACCGAGCGAATATCCAACTCCACTGTCCACGGCATCGTCATTGCTGGTGGCCGGTCCGGCAGATGAGAGTTCGCCGTCACATAATACAGCCGCTTCGCCTGGTGTGGTTCTCCAGCATCCGGATACCGCTTCGCCTGCCCAGCCCAGTGAAACGCCGCCGTTGTCAGCATCGAAGCCATCATGTGATCTGAATGCGTATTTTGACCTCCATCACCGCCGAACGTCAGCACAACGTCTGGTCGGAACCGCCGTATCCGCTCCACCAGTCTCCCCGCAGCCACAGGGAATTCGATGAGCTCAAGCCGGCTATCGTGATAATCCATCAATTCGTATTGAGCAACACCCAGCACCTCGCACGATCGCCGGAACTCCTCGCTCCGCATCTGGCCCAGCGCCTCACCGGAAGCCGCACCGCCCCGATTCTTAGCAGCCTGCCCGTCCGTCAGGCAAACAACATACGTCCCAACTCCGCGGTCCGCCGCAAGAGCCAACGCTCCGCCAAAGCCAAAACACTCATCATCCGGATGCGCCGTTACGCACATCAACTTCAGTCCCACCCCATCGCCTCCAGATCTGCATCCTCGAACAGCAACTCCGCCGAAGCTGCATCCTCTGTCAACGCATCCGGATCGACCGCATACACCGGCGCAAAGCTTCGTCGATGCAGGGAACAAGGCCCAATCTCCGCCAGCGCGCGCCGATGTTGCGGCGTTGCATATCCCTTATGCGAAGCCAGCCCATACCCTGGATGCACAGCATCCAGCTCCCGCATCAGGGCGTCGCGATGTACCTTCGCAATCACGGAGGCCGCAGCGATCGAAAGACTGAGCGCGTCTCCATAAATCAGTTTTGTCTGTCGGCAGGGATGGTCCACACGCATCGCATCGATCAGCAGATGATCCGGAGTAATCGACAGTCCCCGCACAGCCTCAAGCATCGCGATCCGTGTCGCCTGATAGATATTCACACGATCGATTGTGGAGGCATCCACCTCGGCCACACTGACGGCCAACGCCATCCCACGAATCTTTCCGTCGAGCGCCTCTCGCTCCTCGCGCACTAGCTGCTTCGAGTCCTTCAGGCCCGCCTCGGCAAGTTCGTCCATACACTCCGGTAGGATCACTGCAGCCGCCACGACCGGCCCAAAGAGAGCCCCGCGGCCGACTTCGTCAACGCCCGCAATCCTCTCATAGCCGTAATACCGCAACGCCTGCTCCGGCGCATCACTGCAAATCAGTTGCTTCAGCATCCGCTGTTTTGCCGTAGCTGCGGTAACTTTCCGGAGAGCGCGAGGGTAGGGAATCGAGGAGGCCATGCCGCTTCCATTCGAGTGTATAACCGCCGCGCAAAACGAAGCCACGACCGAAGTCGTGGCTCAGTGGAAAACTGGGAACCTTGGGATTTCTTACACCGACGCGCGCTCCACCTCGCGCAGACGGGCAGCCTTGCCGCGCAGACCGCGCAGGTAGAACAGCTTCGAACGGCGAACCTCGTACGACCGAATCTTCTCGACCTTATCGACGACTTTGGAATTGTAGGGGAAAATACGCTCGACGCCCTGGCCGAAGCTCATCTTGCGAACGGTGAAGGAGCCCTGCGCTCCCTTGTTGCACGCGATCACCATGCCTTCAAACGCCTGGAGACGCTCTTTTTCGCCTTCACGAATCTTCACTTGGACGCGAACGGTATCGCCGGGGGCAAACTCAGGTAGGTCGGTCCGCTCCAGCTTGGCGGACAATTTCTGCATAATCGGATGAATGGACATGACACAACTTTCCTATGTTGGACTCGTCTTCCAGTGTACACGAAATCGCCGCATCTGGGGCCTCAATTGCACACAAAACACGCGTGATCAGCAGTTTATCCATCCCAGCTTTCGCGCCAGCCGAACTCCGCAAGGATCTCCCTGTCCTCATCGCTGATCTCGACATTCTTCAACAGATCGGGACGATTCTCTAAAGTCTTCTTCAAAGCCATCCTTCGTCGCCAGCGTCGTATCGCTTCGTGGTTTCCTCCTGCCAATGCCTCTGGAATCGCAAGCCCCATAAACTCCGCAGGCCGAGTGTAGTGCGGGTAATCCAGCAACCCTCCCGCTCCGTACGTCGACCGCGGCGGTCCCTCCGCTTCACCGGCCTCTTCCACCACATCCTCCGCGCCAAAGCTCTCAAAGCGCGACGAGTCAGGATTCCCGAGCGCCCCCGGCAGCAGCCGAACCACCGCATCGACGATCACCGCAGCCGCCAGCTCGCCTCCTGAAAGAACATAGTCCCCAATCGAGATCTCCCGGTCGCATAACAACTCATTCACCCGCTCATCCACACCTTCATATCTTCCGCAGAGGATAACCACCCGCTTTGTCTCTGCCAGCTCCTGTGCCAGCGGCTGATCGAAGGGCCGTCCCTGCGCCGACAGCAGAATCACGGTTTCTTTCTTCCGTTGCCGCTCGCCCTTGAGTCCGATCCCCAGCGACTGCACTGCGTCATAGATCGGTTGCGCCTTCAGCACCATGCCCTCGCCCCCGCCGAATGGACGATCATCCACCGTCCGATGGCGGTCGTGCGTGAAACTGCGAAGATCGTGAGTCGCAATCTCGACCAGACCGGAGCTCCGCGCGCGTTTCAAAATCCCGTAGTCAAACGGACTCGTAAAGAAGCCGGGAAAGATCGTAAGAATATCAAAGCGCATAGAACGATCATTACCACCGATCGTTACCGCATGGCCAGTTTCGATGACCAACCTCATTACGATGTTGTCAGTTACGATGACCCCGCCGACCTCGCGATATGGCTTGGAAGTTGTAGAGGCCCAGCCATCAGTCTCATTGAAAATCTAGGTAATGGTCTTCGAGCCCAAGCACCGTCCGGCAGTTGCAGCGCCCTGCAAAGGCCGCATCACGTTTTCCGTAAAACTCGTGGCCATACTGATCTCTTTGGCGTTGTCTTCAATCTCTTCGGCGCAGGAGCAACAACAGGACAGTTCGCAAAAATCCCCCCCTGGGCCCGCAGCGCAATCCACAGCCAGTGAGCTTGCGATGAACTCAGAACCGGCATCCAGCGAGACTTCCTCCGGCCGGCACGAGTATGTCCGCTCCGCTCGTATTCCCGGTGCCGTAACAGATCCCGAGGCCTTAAGCAGACCTTTCCATTCCATTGCTGTCGGTCTCAAAGCCGACACTCTTGGAGCAGGAATCGAAATCGCGACACCGATTTCACTCCGGTTCAATCTGCGTTCGAGCTACAACTTCCTGGCCTTCAACGACAGCTTCAATCTCGACGGAATCAACTACAACGCAAGGCTCCATCTCAAATCCAGTGAAACCACGTTGGACTGGTTTCCTCTTCCCGAGGTCTACGTCAGCTCCGGCATCCTGTGGTTCAAAAACTCCATGACGGCCCCGGTCAACGTCGGTCCTGGTCAAACCTTTACGCTCGGAAGTCAGACATTCCTCAACAGTGTCGACGACCCAATCGGCGGCAACTCCTCCGTCGTCTACCCCCACTCGTTTGCTCCGCTGCTTCTGGTTGGCCTGGGCAATATCATCCCGCGCAGTGGACGGCATCTCTCGTTCCCATTCGAGATTGGGGCCGCCTACACCGGCTCTCCTCAACTCAGTCTCAATCTCAGCGGAACCATCTGTACAACGCAGGGCTGCGTCAATCTATCGCAAAACACCGAGGCACAGAGCAGCCTCAAACAGGAGATCCAGAAGCTCAACAAAGACCTCAGCGCGTATCCGCTCTTCCCCATCGTCTCAATGGGCGTCTCCTATCGCTTCTGATCTTTGTTCTTCACGTCACCCGAGCCACGGTTGATCTCCAGCAGACCCTCCGGCAGGTTCATCTCGATACGTTTCGTCTCCGTATCCACTACAACAAGAAACGCCTTTGCAAACGGAACAAGAACCTCGTCCCCGTCATCGGAGATCACCGCCAACAATGGCGCAGCATCCTCAACCCGCCGTCCACCATCTGAAGTCATCGCGAACTGAACCTCTTCCACGATGCCGATGCGCCGCGAGCCGTCGTAGACCGTGCAGCCAACCAACTCGCTGATATAAACCGAATCGTCTTCCAGGGGAAGGCGCTCCTCGCAGGGAACCAGCACATCCAGTCCTGCAAGCCCCTCGGCCTCCGAGATCGTCTCGACGCCGGCAAATTGCAGCACAATGCGACCTTCGTTCCTACCCATGGGAAGCCAGAAAGACACAACCTCAGCCGCACGCGCTTCGGATTCATCGCCATCAAATCCCGGCGCGGCCAAAAACACACGCTTCTCGCTCTCGAATCGCTCTGGAAAATCGGTCAACAGCTCCGCCAGCAACTCGCCCTTGCGCCCTTGCGGCCGAAGCAGGTGCGCCAGCACAATCCATGTCGAAGCTTTTTGAGTCATAAGGCGAAACTCAGCAGAAAACCAAGCGACGCCCCTCGAATTCGAAAGCCATTCTAGGAATCAGACCGTTCGCCTTGTTCCACGATGTCCAGCGCGAAGCGATGTTTGAACTTCATGCTCGCCGCACTCAGAATCGTTCGCATCGATCGCGCTGTTCGACCCTGCTTCCCAATCACCTTGCCAACATCGCTCGGCGCGACACGCAATCGAATCACAGTTGAGTCGCCGTCTGCAATCGCTTCCACCGAGACGCTGCCCGGGTCATCGACCAGAGCCTGCGCGATCTCGGAGACAAGTTCTGTCATGTTCTTTACAGGATTTTCCCCTGCAGGAGATTGAGTAGCCTGAGTCATCACACACACCTTCGGATTCGGGAGTCACGAAGTACCGCTCATGCCCATCCCTTCGTCTCGTCTTATGCGAGATCTTCCAGGATGTGCCGGAACGAGCGAAACGCCGGTTGCTATCAGCCCGGTTCTGCCGGACATCTGCTTTTACAGAGTCAAACGATTGAACTCTGTAATACCAAGGAGTCTACGTGAAACGGTGTGTCGGGCGTACGCAAGGAATCCAATAAGGCAGCTATCTTTGGGAACCATTGCTGGATTCCCAAAGTCACTAGGTAATTCTTAGGCTACAGCGGCTTCAGCAGGCTTTGCGGTCATCAGCTTTCCGACGCGCTCCGACACCTGAGCTCCATTTTTGGTCCAATAGTCGATCCGGTCCCGCTTGAGATCGACAGTCGCAGGGGTCGTGCGCGGATTATAGGTGCCTACTACCTCTACAGAACGGCCGTTACGGGCACGGTCCTTCTCAATCACAACGACACGGTAGTGGGGTTGCTTACGCGCTCCAACGCGCGCCAAACGGATCATCAACACGGGCAATACCTTTCAAAACATTTTTTTGATTGATGAGTTACAGATGGCCCATCTGTCTTCCATCAGTACGGAAGACAGACATTCTTAACCCAACACCTAAGTATCGCGGAAACCAAGCCTTTTCGCAAGCTGAAACGCTCAAAACACAGTAATTAAGCCGGAAACAGAAACCGCAGCACCCCTCCAAGACGGTCCGACCATGCCCACTCGTCGTGCACCGCACCCTCAGTCTCCTCATAAGCGAGATCCACGCCAATCTGCCACCCGCGCTTTATCAGCAATCCCTTCAGAAGCCCGACATCCCGGACATGCCGCGTTCCTTCCGCGGTCCCTATATCCAGCCAGATTCGCAGCTCAGCCTTCGTCTCTTTATCGCCAATCAAGCTGAAGATACTCCGGTGGTCCCACCAGAGAGAGGGCGACATCACCGCTATCTTCCCAAACACCTCCGGATGCTCAAATCCCAGGTAAAGCGAGATCAATCCTCCCAGCGACGACCCGCCCAGCCCTGTATTCTTCGCATCCGGCTGCGTGCGATACTTTCGGTCGATCCAGGGCTTCAGTTCCTCCATCAGCACTCGGCCATAGCTCCGCCCCTCGCCTCCACCCATCTTGTAGTCGCGGGTCGGCGTGTACTCCGCCATGCGTCGCAGCCCCGTATTGGCTATTCCCACCAGGATCACCGGTTCAATCTCGCCCGCTTCGGTCAACCGGTCCGCCGTTGTATGCGCGTTCCAAGTCTTGCCCACGATATACGACGTTCGCCCATCGAACAGATTTTGTCCATCCTGCAAATAAAAAACAGGGAACCGCCGCTCCTTCTGCTCCACATATCGCGGCGGCAGATAGACCGAGACCTTCCGGTCATCCGGCAGAATCTCCGAGTGAAACTCATGCACGCTATATCGCGGATTGGAATCCAACTCGTCTGCGCTATGCTCTCTACTCAGATCGCCAACCGGAATTCGAGCGACGGGCTCACGATCCGGCGGTCCGAACGCTGTCTTGTAAGAAATTGCGATCTGCGGCTCCAATGCGATAACGTCCATTCGGTAAAGTACGATTGCATCACACCAGCAGAGGGGAAGGCAATGAAGCGCGAATACCACAAATGGTTCTCCCCATCCCTGGGGCGCGAGATGGAACTCCTCGTCTTCGGCCACGCCGGCCTTCCCGGCCTTGTCTTTCCCACCTCCTGCGGACGCTTCTTCGAGTTTGAAGACCGCGGCATGGTCAACGCCGTTCACGACAAGCTCGAGCACGGCCATCTGCAGCTCTTCTGCGTCGATTCAATCGATTCAGAAAGTTGGTACAACCGTGACGTCCCGCCGCGCTGGCGCATTGCCCGCCACATGCAGTACGAGCAGTACCTGATGCAGGAGGTCGTCCCGCTCCTCCGCCTCCAGAATCAGAACCCCCACCTCGCCTCCATCGG
The DNA here is from genome assembly GCA_963770055.1 of uncultured Acidobacteriaceae bacterium. Lineage (GTDB taxonomy): Bacteria > Acidobacteriota > Terriglobia > Terriglobales > Acidobacteriaceae > Edaphobacter. Next base: position 213,824 of record CAVYOC010000005.1, on the reverse strand, counting down.
ATGTAGCTTCGGCGGCTATCACGCCTTGAACATCGCCCTTCGCCATCCTGACGTCTTCACCGCCATGCTCTCCATGGGCGGAGCCTTCGATACCACTAACTTCCTCTCCAGCTACTACGACGACGACTGCTACTATCACATTCCCCTGCACTACCTTGCCAACACCAGCGACCCCTGGTATCTCCACCGCTACCGGCATAACCGCTACATCCTCGCCACCGGTGAGCACGACCAGTGCTGGAACGCCAACGAACGCATGGCTCAGGTCTTCCGCAACAAAGGCATCCCCCATCGCCTCGACGTCTGGGGAGACAACACCGGCCACGACTGGCCCTGGTGGCAGCGCATGCTGCAAACTTACATCTAGTTCTCTGGTCACGAACGAGCGATCGGTCTTACAAATCAGTAACCACTCGGAGGATTACGTGAAGAAAATTGGAGTCCTTTTCGGCATGGAAAACACCTTTCCCAGCGCCCTCGTCGACCGCATCAACTCCATGGAGATCGAGGGTATTCGCGCAGAGTTCGTTCACATCGGCGGCGTCCGCATGGCAGAACCCTCCGGTTATGCCGTCATCGTCGATCGAATCTCGCACGACATGCCCTTCTATCGTTCGTTCCTCAAAAACGCCGCGCTGACGGGCACGCACATCATCAACAATCCCTTCTGGTGGTCCGCCGACGATAAATTCTTCAACTACGCCCTTGCCACCAAGCTAGGCGTAGCGATTCCAAAGACCGTTCTCCTTCCGCACAAAAAATTTCCTCCGCAAATCACAGAGCGCTCTCTCCGCAACCTGCAATTCCCACTCGATTGGGACAGCATCTTCGACTACGTCGGCTTCCCGGCCTTCCTCAAGCCCCACGACGGCGGCGGCTGGCGCGACGTCCACCACGTCCACAACCGCGATGAGTTCTTTCACGCCTACGACAAGACGCGCGATCTCTGCATGACACTTCAGGCCGCAGTCAACTTCAAGGAGTACTTCCGCTGCTACGTCGTAGGTCAGTCCGAGGTCCGCATTATGCCTTACGACCCGCGGCGCCCGCACGAGCACCGCTACGTCCTCGACCCACCTGAATACGACAAGAAGTTATTGAAGCGAGTAGAAAAAGACGCCCTCACACTCTGCAAAGCTCTGGGTTATGACCTCAACACCGTCGAGTTCGCTGTAGAAGACGGCATCCCCTACGCCATCGATTTCATGAACCCCGCCCCAGACGCTGATCTCCATTCCGTAGGCAAAGAAAGCTTCGACTGGATCGTTAACGCCGTAGCAAAACTCGCCGTCAGCAAAGCTCAATCACCAGCTAAGCTGCAGATGAACTGGGCATCATTCCTCTCAAGCTCCTCGATAAAGAAACCTGCGGCGAACCCAGTTCCAAAGGCTGCAACAAAAAAAACGGCAAAGAAAACTATCAGGAAATCTAGGTAGGGTACAGTTCGCTTTACCGCCTGATTGTGGATGTCATGGCTTCGTCGGGAGCGTGTAGTCGAAGTCGTAGGTATGCTTACCGTCGGCAGCAATGTTGATGGTGAAGGTGCCCGTGAGACCCACCAACTCGCCTGTGCCGGAGTCGGGAACGACGGTGACGGTAAGGGTTGGCTTGCCGCGATCCATGATTCCGATGTGAATAAGCGAGAAACTCCCGGCGAGGCCGTCCACTTTGCCGGTGACGAGTTCGACAGCAACGTAGCCTGCCGAACCTTTGGTCTCCGACATGGCGGTCAACATCTGGCCAGTGCTGGTGCCTTCAATACCGCCGTGGAGCTGCTTGTTGATGGTCATGCGACCGAGCGACGGTGCGGCGGGAAAGTCTGCAGGGAGAGGTTTGACTCCGGGATCAAAGCTGCCGGTCGTGTGATGGGACACAGGGCTTCCTTTCGTAGCTTGTTGTGCGTGGACTACCGGAGTTACGAGAAGCGCAAGTGCGAGGATGCGGAGATTCATGGGGCTCCAGGGGCTCCAGGATCAATGGCATTTGCCACGTTCAGTGCAGGAGTCAAATGTATCAGCCAATGTGGGCGAATTGCCAGCCACTGCAAAACCCGTAGGTGGTACGCTTTTTCTCACCACCAAAAGCGGGAGACTCAATGCGTCCATCCTTCACGCTAGGCATCGAAGAGGAATACCAGACCGTGGATCCCGAGACCCGCGATCTTCGCTCGCACATCGCGACTGAGATGCTCGCCAAGGGAAAGCTCCGCCTCGAAGAGCGCGTCAAGGCCGAGATGCACCAATCCGTCATCGAGGTCGGCACGCGCGTCTGCAGCAACATACAGGTCGCTCAGGAAGACCTCTTCGACCTCCGCCGCAACATGATCTCTCTCGCGAAGGAGCACAACCTCGTCCTCGTCGCCGGAGCCACACATCCCTTCGCCGACTGGCGCGTACAGGAAATCTACCCCGACCCCCGCTACGCTCAGGTCGTCGAAGACCTCCAACTCGTCGCCCGCGCCAACCTCATCTTCGGTCTCCACGTCCACGTCGGCATCGAAGACCGCGAAGCCGCCATCCGCATCATGAACTCCCTCCGCTACTTCCTTCCGCACATCCTCGCCCTCTCCACCAACTCCCCCTTCTGGCTCGGCATGGACACCGGTTACAAGAGCTACCGCGCCAAAGTCTTCGAAAACTTCCCTCGCACCAATCTTCCCGACAGCTTCGCCAGTTACTCCGAGTTCGAGAGCTACGTAAATCTCCTCATCAAGACCCACTCCATCGACAACGCCAAAAAAATCTGGTGGGATGTCCGCCCTCATCCGTTCTTCGATACCGTCGAAGTCCGCATCTGCGACATCCCTCTCCGCGCGCACGAATCCATCGCCATCGCCGCGCTTATCCAGGCCACTGCTGCCAAACTCTGGCGGCTTCACTCCCGTAACGTCGACTACCGCCAATACTCGCGCGCTCTTCTGATGGAGAACAAGTTCCGCGCTGTCCGCTACGGCCTCGACGGCAAGCTCATCGACTTCGGCAAGCAGGAAGAGGTCCCCGTCCGGGACCTCATCCTTGAATACCTTGCCTTCGTCGACGACGTTCTCGACGAATTAGACAGCCGCCGCGAGATCGCCTACATCCACACCATGCTCCATCAGGGCTCCGGCGCCGACCGCCAGCTCAAAGTCTTCCGCGAAACCAACGACCTTAAAGCCGTAGTCGACTACATGGCCGCCGAAACCCGCGCCGGCCTCTAGATCGCGCGTTGCTCTTGAATCTGAGTTGCCGTCATAGTTGCGGTTGTCGTTCTTTGCCCTTTGTTGTCCTCCCGCAGGGACTGCTGTTTTTTCAACCCACGCACCCGTACTAATCAACGCAACATCTCCACAATCCTGTGATAGTGCTCCCGAGCCTCTGTCGCAGGCACCCGAGGCTTTCTCTTCAAGCTTCGCTGCAGATCCTGCACCGTCGTATAGGCGCGCCGTTTGATCTTGTCGGCCAGAGGCCGACTGCCCGGAGAAGCAGGTGTTAATCCAGCGCGACGAAGATAGTAATTAGCCCGGAACAGGTTCTCCCAAGCAGACTCGTGAAACTGGAAGTTGATGCTCAACGAGACCGAGACGTTATCCCCATTCTGCAGCCAGTGCGGAGTATTTACTGGACTGTGCACTCCTGTTCCCGGCCTCATCTTGTAGACAATCGCGTGTGATTCGAACTCCGGTTTGTACTTCGCGGAAAGGTTGCCGACCGCCCAGTACCGCTCCAGCTCCTCGTCGGGCAACACGTCCTTATCCGCGCGGTCGAAGAAGTGAATCTCCTTGTCGCCGCGAATCTGCAGTAGCCACGAGCACTCACGGTCGAGGTGATAGTCCGTCACGCGGTTCGGCGACGTGATAAACACAATCGCCTCAAACCACTTGATGTCCTTCAGGATTTTCTTACCCGTCAACTCCAGAATGTCGCAGATACACGCCTCGAAGACCTCGCGATAACCCGGTTCGCGTTCGATATGCTTCAGAATGATCCACGTCTGCCCTCGCTCAATCTGCTTAACAACCTCGACAAGCTCCTTCTTCGAAGCAGTGCGCAGGTCGAACCCCGACCTTCCATTTGGGTCTTTGTAGTCGACGTGAATATCTCCCTTAGGATGATGCGGGTGCTCCCGTGAGGCCACACGCTGCGCAAGCTCGGCCAGTGCAGAAAGCTCAAACAGCGGATTCGACGCCAGCGTGTGCTGTACCTCGTGCGGCACGCGATTGAACTTCTGTTCGAACACCGAAGGATCGCACTCAAAGATTAGTTGAGACGCAGCCGGCATTTCATCTCTCCAGAAACCCAGCCTAGCCTTCACTCCCCGCCGATATGTCCCGCCCTTGTAAAAAGATGGTCAGCCAAACGCAAACCTTGCGAGAGTTCCTCGTCTATCCTCGTCCGCCGCTTGTTCAACAACTTCAGAGCCGGGAATTCCAGAAAAGTCTCACTCCCGAATCCCAAAACCCTCGCAAAACTGCGGTCTCCGGCCCCAGACAGGTTATTCTTGAACACAAGGTTATAAAAACCGAGAAGAGGCACCATGGTTGATCAGGCTGTACCAATAGCACCAGACCTTCGCACCACCACCTTCCCCGCCGAGTTCACCCCCGGAGCTCGCAACGCGGTCACCACCTGCCTCCGCATCCAGCCCAACGAGAAGGTCACCCTGATCACCGACGAGCGCTGCCTCACCATCGCCGCCTCTCTTGTCTCTGAACTCGACCGCATTGGCTGCACATGGAATGCCTTCGTCCTCGAAGCCCTTGCTCCTCGCCCACTGATCAATCTCCCCGCCGCCATCCTCGACGACATGGAGACCTCGCAGGTCAGCATCTTCGCCGTCGAAGTCCAACCCAACGAGCTTCACAGCCGCATGCAGATGACCGACGTCGTCAATCGCCGCCGCATGCGTCACGCCCACATGGTCAACATCACCCCGGAGATCATGACCCAGGGCATGCGAGCCGACTTCCTCGCCATCGACCTCCTCTCACAGGCCGTTCTTGACAAAGTCCGCGCCGCCACCTACGTCCGCGCCACCACCCCCGCTGGCACTGACATCCACGCCCAACTCAACCCCGACTACCGCTGGTTCAAAACCTCCGGCATCATCTCCACGGAAAAGTGGGGCAACCTCCCTGGTGGTGAATGCTTCACCGCGCCCGGCGAAGTTAACGGCGTCTTCGTTGTCGACGGAGTAGTCGGCGACTATCTCTGCGCCCGCTACGGCATCCTCCGCGACCAGCCCCTCACCATCAACATCGAAGCCAACCGCATCACCCGTGTCGTTAGCGAAAACAAAGCTCTCGAGCGCGACTTCTGGGCGTACACCCACACCGACGCCAACTCCGACCGTGTCGGCGAGTTCGCCATCGGCACCAACATCGGCGTCCATCGCGTCATCGGTAACATCCTGCAGGACGAAAAATTCCCCGGCATCCACATAGCCTTCGGCGACCCCTACGGCGCCCACACCGGAGCTCCATGGAAATCCTCCACCCACATCGACGTAGTCGGCCTCGAATTCAGCATCTGGCTAGGCGACGCCGACGGCGAAGAACAGATCATGCGCGACGGCCAGTTCCTCATCGACGCATAACAATTCTCAATCCGCGTTTCTTCTTGTCATCCATGGGCACCCATTGTTGTTGCAGGTTTCTGTTTTTGCTTGTCATTCCGCACCCTGAGCTTGTCGAAGGGGGAGGAATCTGCTTTTTCCCATCCACATGCTAACGATTTTGACATGCCAGTGAAGCTTGATGTTCCTTTCGCACGTCCAATCCACTTATGGAAACCAAACAACTAGGCAGCTCTGACCTCCATCTCACCCCCATCGGCTTCGGTGCATGGGCCATCGGCGGAGGCGACTGGGCCATGGCCTGGGGCAATCAGGACGACAACGACTCCATCGCCGCCATCCACCGCGCCCTCGACCTCGGCGTCAACTGGATCGACACCGCCGCCGTCTACGGCCTCGGTCACTCTGAAGAAGTCGTCGACCGAGCCCTGAAAACCACCTCCCACAAGCCTTTCGTCTTCACCAAGTCCACTCTTGTCTGGGATGAAAAGCGCGAGGTCAGCAATTCGCAGAAACAAATCCGCCGCGAGTGCGAAGACAGCCTCCGCCGTCTGCAAGTCGAAGCCATCGACCTCTACCAGGTCCACTGGCCCAAGCCCGACGAAGACATTGAGGAAGGCTGGTCCGTCATGGCTGCCCTCCAGCGCGAAGGCAAAGTCCGCTGCATCGGCGTCTCCAACTTCTCCATCGCGCAGATGGAACGCGTCATGAAAATCGCTCCCATCACCTCGCAGCAGCCGCCCTACTCCATGATCAACCGTACCTACGAGGCCGAAAATCTGCCCTTCTGCCTCAAGCACAACATCGGCGTCATCAACTACTCCCCAATGCACTCCGGCCTGCTCACCGGAGCCATGTCCAAAGAGCGCGTCGCCGCCTTCCCGTCGAACGACTTCCGCCGCAACGCCAAAAACTATCAGGAACCTTACCTCTCCCGCAACCTCGCCATCGCCGACAAGCTCAAAGAAATCGCCGCCCGCCACAACGTCGCTGCAGGAGTCATCGCTATCGCCTGGACGCTCCACAATCCAGCCATCACAGCAGCCATCGTAGGCGGCCGCAATCCCAAACAAGTTGAAGGCGTCATCCCAGCCGCCACCCTCCGCCTCACCGATGCCGAGTACGTCGAGATCAACGCCTTCCTTGAAGCCCACCCCGTGCCCTAAGTTCTGCTTTTCTAGAATCAAATCGCAGCAGCTAAACTAAAACTCCCATGCTGCAGCCCTATCGCGACCAGTTCAACGCGCGCTTCACCCAAGTCCAATACAACGACCTGCTCGCCCGCCTGAACCAGCTCACCCGAACCCAAATCGAATTCCGGGTAGCCGAAACACCCTGCTTCTTCTCTCGCGAACTCCTGGACGAATTAGCAAACACCGGCGCGGAACTCACCCACCAACTTCTGAGCAACCCCACCTATCTCCAGGCCTCCAACCAAACCATCCCAGAGCGATACCGCGTCCCTAACGAAAACCCACAACCCAACTTCATGACCGTCGACTTCGGCTTGGTCCGGAACCCTGACGGCACCCTTAGCCCAAAGCTCGTCGAACTCCAGGCCTTCCCCTCCATCTTCGGCTACCAGGACATCCTCGCCCACCAATACATCGAAACCTACAACCTCGATCCAACATTGAACTGCTACCTTGCCAACCTGAACGAGCAAACCTACTGGCAGCTCCTGCGCGAAGTCATCATCGCCGACCACGACCCGGAAAACGTAGTCCTCCTCGAGATCGATCCCGAGCATCAGAAAACTCTCCCTGACTTCCACGTCTACGAAGACAAACTCCACATCACTACTGTCGACATAGCCAAACTCTGCAAACAAGGTAATCGCCTCTTCTATCAACGCGATGGCCGCGACATCCCAATCCATCGCATCTACAACCGAGCCATCGTCGACGAGTTGGAGCGCAAAAATATCCAACTCCCCTTCGACTACCGCGACCCGCTCCAGGTTGAATGGGCGGGCCATCCCAACTGGTACTTCCGCATCAGCAAATTCTCTCTCCCCTATCTCAATCATTCCTCAGTACCTAAAGCTGTCTTCCTCGACGACTGGTTCGCACACCGCAACCTCGAAGGCCTGCCCGCCGACCGCAACCTGCTCCTTCTAAAGCCGCTTTACTCCTTCGCGGGGAAGGGAATTCAATTCAGCCCCACCGACACCGACCTCAACACCATTCCTGCCGCTGACCGCCATCTCTATCTCCTGCAGGAACGAGTAGTCTTCGAGCCCACCATCCAAACTCCTCACGGCCCCACCCAGGCCGAGATCCGCATCATGTACCTCTGGCCAGACGGCGGTAATCTCCAGCCCGCCGTCGCGCTCGTACGCCTTGGCCGCGGCTTGATGATGGGGGTGGACCACAATCGCGACAGGCAGTGGGTCGGAGGGTCCGCCGCGCTCACCCAATCGTTGTAGTCTAGGTATATAGAAAAATGTATAAACAGTTATCCACTGGGGTAAACTCCAATGTGGTACATAGGGCCCCGTCGCAGGGCTATATCCCCACCAACGCTGTCAGGAGGGCACGTGGCTCAGTGGCAATTTCCAGCCGGAGACAATCCAGTTCGCACGGCAGTACGTTTTCCCATGAAGTTGGCTATCCGCCTTCACACCGATCATGGTGAGATGGAAGCTACAACCGAAAACATCTCCGCCAACGGCCTTCTCTTCGTGGGCGAGGAGCTTCCGCCCCTCGAAGCGAAGATCGAGTTCACCATCGCAATGCCTTCGGCTGTCATGGGAACCGAAAACGATGTTACGATTCACTGCCTCGGCCGTGTCGTACGCCACTACCTGCAGGGTGGTCAGAAGAAAGCTGCAGCAGTAATCGACGAGTATTTTTTAAAGGCATAACCAATATGACGGTAGTAAACATCGATCCAACCCGGAGTAATGAGGAAAGTCCGGAAGATAGCTCCACCCACGCAGGCATCCGTGTCATCCTTGCCGACTCGCAGGCCATCTATCGCGTCGGTATGAAGAAGGTCTTTGCCCTCGAGGATGACATCCGCGTCGTCTCCCAGGTCGAAACCCTCCCAAATCTCTACGCCGCTCTCCAGCGCTATCCTACCGACGTCGTCGTCCTCGAAGGCCAGCTCATCTCCGGCACCATCGATGCCATTCCTGAGCTCGTCCGCCAGCACCCAGAAGCCAAGCTGATCGTCCAGGTCAGCGAATCCGACGAGGCCAACACCGTCGAACTCTACCGCCGTGGCGTCCGTGGCGTCGTCCCCCGCTCCATCTCTCCCGATCTGCTCATCAAATGCGTTCGTAAGATCGCCGAAGGCGAGACCTGGATCGACAACCAGTCCATCAGCTGGGTCATCGAAGCCTACCGCGCCCAGGCCAGCAACCTCACCGACCCCAAAGTCCAGCCCAAGCTCTCCAAGAAAGAACTAGCCATCATCAGTTGCATCACCCGCGGCATGCGCAACAAAGAGATCGCCTACCAGATCGGTACCACCGAGCAGGTCATCAAGAACTACCTCCGCAAGGTCTACGACAAGCTCGGCGTCTCCGACCGTCTTGAACTTGCCCTCTACTGCCTCCACCACGAGCTCCTCAAAAAGTACATGACCGAGGATCCTGCGATACCTGTTCAGACCGAGCCCATGCAACCCCTTCGCGCCAAGATGTAACCCGCGAGATTGTTCTCGGAACGACGCGCCCTGAATTCCTCGCCGCACCTGATGTTCTTCGCCTAAGATGGTTGTCGTTCTTCTTGGCGACCCATCATGCTCGATCGCAGGACCTTCCTCCAATACGCCGCAAAGACCGCCACCGCTGCCGCTGCCACCACCCGCTTGCACCCGCTTCTCGCGCAGCCATCACAACCAGCGCCCCGCTCTCCAAACGACACCATCCAGCTGGCCCTCATCGGAGCCGGCATTCAGGGCCAGGGCGATACCCGCACCGCCCTCCAGGTTCCCGGCGTCAAATTCGTCGCCGTTGCCGACTGCTACGACGGCCGCCTCGCCCACGCCAAAGAACTCTGGGGTAGCACTTCTGCGAACGCCTCTTCACCACCCGCGACTACCGCGAGATCCTCGCCCGCAAAGACGTCGACGCCGTCCTCATCGCCACACCCGACCACTGGCACAAACAGGCAGCCGTCGACGCCATGCATGCCGGCAAAGACGTCTACCTCGAAAAGCCGATGATCCACATCTACCCCGACGGCCCGGAGATCATCGACACCGCCCGCTCCACCAACCGCATCCTCCAGGTCGGCAGCCAGCGTGTCAGCTCCATCGTCTACGCCAAGGCCAAAGAACTCCTCGCCTCCGGCAGCCATCGGCCAGCTCAACATGGTCGCCGCGCGCTGGGACCGCAACTCCTCCCTCGGCGCCTGGAACTACTCCGTCCCGCCCGACGCCTCTCCCACCACCTGCGACTGGCCCCGCTTCCTCGGCTCCGCCCCCAAGATCCCGTTCTCCGCCGAACGCTTCTTCCAGTGGCGCAAATGGAAAGACTACGGCTCCGGCGTCGCCGGCGATCTCTTCGTCCATCTCTTCAGCGGCACGCACTTCATCACCGGCTCCAACGGCCCCACCCGCGCCATGGCCACCGGCGGCCTCCGTTTCTGGAAGGACGGCCGCGATGTCTACGATGTCCTGCTCGCGCTCTTCGACTATCCGCAAGGCTTCAACCTCAGCCTCCGCGTCAACTTTGTCGATGGCGGCGAAGAGAGTGAAGGCTTCCTCTTCACCGGCTCTGAAGGCCTCATGGAGATCGCAGGCAACTCCGTCACCGTCACGCGCACACCACTCGCAACCGAACCCGGCTACACCGTCTCCACCTTCGCCAACGCCATGCAGCAGGAATACATCGAGCAATACCGCCAGAAATACCCAGCGAAACATCCCGAAGGTCCACCCGCAAAGGCAGTCGAAAAATTTGCAGCCCCGCCCGGCTACTCCGACAGCTACGACCACTTCCGCAACTTCTTCGACTCAGTCCGCTCCCGTAAGCAGCCAGTCGAAGACGCAACCTTCGGCTTCCGCGCTGCAGGTGCCGCCCTGCTCAGCAACCTCAGCGTCGAGCACGGCAACGTAGTCCACTGGAACCCCGAAACCATGAAGCTCGCATAAACGCAACGAAAAGTTGTAGCAAGAAAACGATCATGGAAAGAAGATCGTCGAAAAAAAATTCGTCATTCCGAGCCAAGCGCGCAGCGCGAGTCGAGGAACCCCCGCATTTGCTTCTTGCCGATGCTTTGTTTTTGCCTTCCAAACCGCATGGAGCCACCATGAACCTCAAATCCAAAACCATCGCACTCCTGCTCATCCTGCCTCTGTTTGCCACCGCCACACTCCGCGCCCAGGATCCAGCCCACGCTACAGAATTCCGCATGCAGCACCCCGGCAATGGCCCCGATGGCAAGCCGCGCATCGCTTTCCTCGCTCATCGTCTCGGCACCGATCACGCCGAAGGCATCTCTCTCCTCGACATGAACAACAACGGCTTCCTCGACATTCTCAGCGGAGCCTACTGGTACGAAAACCCCGGCGCAGACGGCGGCGTCTGGAAGCAGCACCAGTTCCGCACCGTAGGAATTCACAACGAGTTCGTCAGCGACTGCGGAGAGTGGATCGTCGACGTCGACCACGACGGCCTTCCCGATCTCGTCACCGCCGGCTGGATCTCGAACGGCCTCTGGTGGTATCGCAACCCCGGCCCGAAAGCCATCGCCGCAGGCGAAATGTGGAAAGCCGAAAAAATCACCGACAGCTTCGACACCGAAGGCGGTGCCTTCGCCGATATCAACGGCGACGGCAAACCCGATCTTGCCCTGGCGCACTACAACCGCTCCGGCGTTCTCTGGGTCGACTTCAGTACAGAAAAGCCCCGCGTCCATCATCTCGGAGACCGCGAGCAGGACGGCCACGGCATCGGCATTGCCGACATCAACGGCGACGGCAAAGCCGACATCCTCACCACCCACGGCTGGTTCGAGCAGATCGACGCCAACAACGACAAGTGGCAATGGCACGCAGATTGGGAACTCGGCGACGCCGGTTTTCCCATCCTCGGCTACGACGTCAACCACGACGGCAAGCTCGATCTCATCTATGGCCAGGGTCACGGCTACGGCCTCTACTGGCTCGAACAATCAGGCACGCCACAACACCGCACCTGGATTCGTCACACCATCGACGAGTCCTTCTCTCAATCCCACGCGCTCGCGCTCGTCGACATCGACGGCGACGGCGCACCTGAACTCATCACCGGAAAACGCTATCGCGGCCACTCCGGCGCCGACCCCGGCTCCTACGATCCCGTTGTCATCTACGCCTACGAGCTCCCCACCACAGAAAGTCTCGCCTCAGCGAAAGCGAAATCGATCCTGGCACCGGCAAAGCCCTCGGCAAACCCAACCATGCAGATCGCCGACAGCCAATCCGACCCGGCCTTCATCCGCATCACCCTCTCCGCAAACGGCACAGCAAGCGCCGGAACGCAATTCGTCTTCGCCGACCTCGATCACGACGGCGACATCGACCTCGCCAGCGCCGGCAAACTAGGCGTACACGTTCTCGAAAACCTCAAGATCGATAAGCACCCCAAATCCACCCGCGAAGAGACACAGCCCCTCAACCGCAACTGGCCATTCCCCGGCGAAGGCAAAGAAGTCCCCCAGGAAGACGGTCCCACATCCCACCAATAAAAAACGTCATAGTCAAACAAGCTCGCGCGAACTGAGCGCAGCGACCTCGTCGCCCCATGTCTCCTTCGCGGCCCTTGCAAGTGAATTGCTACTCCTGACTCATCTCCTACGATCGTAGCTCTCGATGCATCTTTCGTTGTATCGATACCTGCTCTGCACGGGCATACCGTTGACCACGTGACCACACCTTGGTAACCGTGGGCGGTTTCTATGCACGTAATGCGGCGTACCCTGGCTCTTCTCCTCGCATTGGGCGCATCTTCGAGTCTCGCGGCCAGCGCGCAGAGCGGTGCTCCGTCACCGCCCACGCTTGCTAGCCTCGCTCAGCCCGACAAATCGTATCTCTTGATTGACGCGCCGTCGCCACCAGCCAAACCAGATGCTGTAACCGACAACACTGAATCACCCAACGAAGCGGCAGCGGTCCTGATTGCTCCCACACCCAGACAAACGAAGCTGCAGAGTGAGTATCAGCGCAACACCGACTGCGAAACCGGTACGCTGCACGGAAAGCCCTGCCGCGTAAGCTGGGTCCGCGTCCTCGGCGAGTCCTTCATCTTCCTCTCCACCCAGCATGGCGGCAACATCGCGATGGACCACGACACCCGCCTCCAGCTAATGGATGGTTTCGACAACGGAAAATTCTGGTCGAAGTACGCCTACTGCGTCGAACACTATCGCTGGTCGCGCTGGAAAGACGACGACCCCTTTGGCGTCGACTACATCGGCCATCCCATGATGGGCGCCGTCACCAGCAGCATCTACGAGCAGAACGACCCCAAACAGCGCGCACTCATGTATGAAAACTCACGTCGCTACTGGATGGGCCGCCTCCGCGCCATGGCCTACTCCGCGGCGTACAGTGCCGAGTGGAAGGTTGGCCCTCTCAGCGAAGCCTCCATCGGCAACACCGGCATCTTCTATTACATCCGCCAGCCCGACCATGTCTGGACCAACGAAACCGGCATGCAGGACTTCTTCTTCACCCCCATCGGCGGCATGGCATGGAACGTCGGCGAGGACGCGGTCGACCGCTTCATCCTCAGGCACGTCCGCCATGGCACGCGAAACAAGTGGCTTCTGTTAGCCTCCTCGTTCAGCACTCCAGGCAAGAGCGCCGCCAACATCACCCGCTTTCGCGCCCCCTACTATCGCGACTACGATCTCGAAACCGCTGGCGAGCTGGTACGCTGACCCCTTCATCATCGAATATTTGGCGCGCTCTGTATCCCATTATTTAAAACGGTTTGTCGCCGGGGCGATATGGGTACCTTCAAGGGCTGTGCGAATAACGAGCACCTGACAAATCGCGTCGAAGGAAGAGGTATGCTTCTCCAGGCGAAGAATCGCCAAGAAGGAAGAACATGGCAATCGCTTCATCCACTCCGAATCTCACACAGGGAAAGCTCCACGTAGCCGCACCCTATCTCATCGAACAATCCTGGGTCAGCTACACCCCGGAGCAGCACGCTGTATGGGCCGAACTCGTCCGCCGCCGCATGCCTCAGCTTCGCGAGCATGCCTGCCAGGAGTATCTCGACGGCTTCCACCAGATCGGCCTTCAGGAAGACCAACTCCCTAACCTCTCCGAAGTCAGTGCTCGCCTGCAACCCCGCACCGGCTGGCAATCCACCCCTGTCAGCGGATTTCTCCCGCCCGACGCCTTCTTCGAGATGCTCGCCGCGCGCATGTTCCCTACCACCACCTGGCTCCGCTCGCGCGACTCCATGGAGTACACGCCCGAGCCCGACATCTTCCACGACGTCTTCGGACACGTCCCCATGCACGCCCACCCCGTCTTCGGAGACTTCCTTCAAAACTACGGCCAAATTTGCGCCCGCCTTACCGATCCCGAAAAACTCGAGCGAATGGGCCGCCTCTTCTGGTTCACCGTGGAGTTCGGTCTCATCCGCCAGAACGGCGAGATCAAAGTCTACGGCAGCGGCCTCATCTCCTCCCACGGCGAGTGCACCCGCGTCCTAGCAGGCGGTTGCGAGGTCAAGGACTTCGACCTCGAATCCGTCCTCAACCAGCAGTTCGACACTGGAGCTATGCAACCTGTCCTCTACGCCGTCGAGTCCTTCACTCAAATTTACGAAGCCACCAGGCAAGCCGAAAACCTGCTCGCCTAATCGTTCCCGACAAAAGAAAAGCGGCTATAGGAACGATGTCCTGTAGCCGCTTCTTCATGCCGTGAATCGGCAGAAGGAAAAACCTTTACCGGTGTCCGCCACCGCCATGTCCACCGCCGCCATGGAAGCCTCCGCCGCTGAAGTTGCCGTGAGCTCCACCGGCGAATCCGCCTCTGGCTACGCTCGCCCCGTGGTAGCCGCCACCATAAGACGCCGAGTGTCCAACATAACCGGGGTGGCCGTACCCATAACCGGGCCGTCCATAGTACCCGCCGCGATAGCCATACACGCCGCGGTAGCCGTAGCCATACCGGTAACCGTAGCCGTGATACCACGGTCCGGCTCCGATAAAGACACCGCCCGCAAACCACGCTGGCCCATAATATCCATACGGTGCGCACGCATAGGGGTAATACCCGTAATACCCATAAGAACAAACCGGAGCATACCCGTAGGCCCCATACACCGGGGCACCGATGCCAATGCCGACTGACACCTGGGCATGTGAAGTCGCGGCGGGAACCAGCAAGACACTGACTAAACTGAGGAACGCAAGATAGCGTAAGAAGCGCATTTTCAATCTCCTATGGCAAAGCTGGACGCGCCTTTCGGTGCCCTGACTTTGCGAGATCCGGGACTATGAAAACCAGCCCAATATCCTATCTGATTGAACGCGAAAACGGCGAAAAGGTTGTCCTATCAAGACGCCATGCTGATTGCCAATGCAATAGTTTGCGCATACCCACTCTGACCCCCAATCGGCGCCGGAGGCCCAAAAACACTCATCTCGTAACTCTCCGTAGGCCATTGCTTAGATTCCCTTTCCACAAAAAATCTCCTCTACACCAAAAAAAAGGGAAAAAAAATACCACAAGAGGGTAAAATGTTCCTAGACGTGCACAAAAACTGCAATAAAACTGCAAGATTTAGCAGGTACACTGCAATCTCGGCTTTGGTTCTCTGATTGCTGCCCTTCGATGTGTGACTATTTTCCGGTTATGCCAAATCGGATAAAAATGGGTCCCCGATGAACCCTATGCGGCGTTTGATTTATTTACTGCTCCTGGTCTCGTTTGTCGGAATATCGGCAACCTGCGTCAACGCGTCCACCGACTGCGAACGCTGGTACGTCGCCTATCGCCACGAACTCGCCCACACACGCAGTCTTCAACGCATCGCCGCGGCAAAACGTCGCGCCAAACTCTACGCCCAGCGTAAACTCGCCACGAAGGTCCCTCCGCCTAAATCCAAGCCGCACGTCGTCCTGGCAAAAGGCCCCAGGATGAACCGCAAACAGACCCTTCATCACTTCGATCTGGCCTGCGGTATCCTCCCCGAGGAAGAGTCGGACACAACTCTCATCTCTGAAGAGACTCTCGGGCCGTATCAACCAGAACATTCTTTGAACGACGGTATCGATCTGGTGCCCGCGGAGCTCGACAACGTGATTGCCGAGAACGACAATCCTCCGGCACCAATGGGATATTCAAATTACACTCCCGGCGGCCCGCCTATGAGCTATCCGCCGTTCACCAACGGCCCTCCACCTCGAGGTGTAATCGGAACTCAGTCCATCAATCCGGGTAATCCGAATCCACCATCCAACCCACCACCGGATAATCCACCGCCCGTCCCCGAGCCAGCAAGCTATGTTCTCATGTTCACCGGACTCGCAGGCGCAGCAGGTGCAGTTCGCCGCAGGATCAATAAATAACCAGCCTCAAGCAGTAATCTGCTCTTCGATCACCCGCCGCTCACCGACGCGAATCGCCGCGCCGATCAGCAGAATCACAGGTGCCGGCCCCACATCCCCATCCTCGATCCGCCCCAGCGTCGTGCTGTGCACCAACTCCTCTGTCGTAGTCGCCTTGCTGATCGTGACACAAGGAGTCTCTGCCGCAATCCCGGCCGCCATCAGATCATCCGCCAGTGCGCGAAACTTCCGCCCCGGCATATAAATCACCAGGGTTGCATCTGCCGGAAACGATCCCTCCCACTTCGGCGTTAGTTCCAGTTTTCCCGCTGCATGATGCGCCGTCGCGAAAATCAGTTTTGAAGCCCCACTGCGATCCGTCAGCGGGGTCTTCAATCTCGCAGCCGCCGCAAACGCTGCCGTAATCCCCGGCACAATCTCAAACGGAATATCTGCCTCGCGCAGCGCTGCAATCTCTTCGCCCGCGCGCCCAAAGATCAGCGGATCGCCCGACTTCAATCGCAACACCGATCGTCCAGCCTGTGCCGCATCGATCATCAGCCAGTGAATCTCTTCCTGCGTAATCCGCGGCTGTCCGCAGCGTTTGCCTACAGGAATAATCTCTGCTCCTTCATGAGCCAGCGCCACTATCTCCGCCGACACCAGATCGTCCGGCAGAATCAGATCTGCCGTCTCCAGCAGCCGCAGCACGCGCAGTGTCAACAACTCAGGATCACCCGGTCCCGCGCCAGCCAGATAAACCGTCCCTCGTTCCGCGCCGTAGTTCATGTTCTTCCTCCCGGTAGCGGATTCACTAGCGCATGCTCCCTCGCCAACACCCGCGAAGGGCACTCCTCAAACCCGCAAACCTCACGCTGGGCTAACTGATGCAGCAGCAACCTACGCTCCTCATTCTGAGGTTCTCTCTGGACTACCTCGCGCCGTAGATTACCTAGATCCTCCAGCCAATCGCCCACATCCAGCGGCAACTGCGCATTGATCTCCTTCCGCAGCCTCTGTGCCAGCGCCGGACTCGCACCCGCCGTCGAAATCGCAATCTGCAGATCGCCACGCCGTACCACAGAAGGGAAGTAGAAGTCACAGAACGGCGGATCATCCACTGCATTGCACAAAACGTTTGTCTCAACAGCCTCACGAGACACCGCGCGATTCACCGCCGCATTATCCGTAGCGGCAACCACAAGAAAAAATCCGTTCAAATCTCCGGCAACATACTCGCGCCGTTTCCATTCAATCTCGCCCGCCTCAGCCAGTTCAACAATCCGCTCCAGAGCCTCAGGAGCAATCACCAGCACCTTTGCATGCGAAGCACGCAGCGACTCAATCTTCGACTCAGCCAGATTCCCCGCGCCAATCACCACACAGGGCCTGCCCGTCAGCTTCAAAAACATCGGAAACATATCCATCCGCTACTCTCCCGGCGCGTGCCGACCCGCGCCCACCGGCGGTGCATCACGCTCCACCGGATCGATCACCGTCCCGGCAAGCTGCGCTCGCAAACTCTCGTCATCCATCCGCGCAAAATAACCGCGCAGATCCTCCTCGGGCGTACGAGCCGCAAGATACCCGCGCAGCAACCGCTCGATCGCATCCGGAACTTCATCCGCCGCCACCCGATACCCGAGCGGCCGAGCCGTCCGCGCAAATCTCCCAACCGCACCACCCACACAGAAATAAAACGCATCCACCAATTGCCCGTCTCTCTTAATCTTCTTGCCCTCAAGTCCAATGTCCGCGATCCAGTGCTGCCCGCAGCTATTCGTGCAACCCGTTACGTGCAGCTTGATCTGCTGATCAAACCCCGGCAGCCGCTCCTCCATCTCGCTCACCAGCCACTTCGCAAAGCCCTTCGTCTCCGCAATTGCCAGTTTGCAGAACTCCGTCCCCGTGCACGTAATCGCTCCGCGCCAGAACGCCGAAACATCTACTTGTAGATCCATGCTGTTCAGTGCAACCACCAGTTCCGCAGTCTTCTCAGAGGGTACATTCACCACGATGATGTTTTGCATAATCGTCGTACGCAGTTCGCCATTGCCATACTGCTCCGCAAGTTCAGCGAGCCGCAGCAACTGATCTCCTGACAACCGCCCCCGCAGCACACTCGCTCCCACAGAAGACAGACCTGCCTGCCGCTGCGGCAGAATCCCCACATGATCTCGATACACATCATCCGGCACACGATCCTCGGTCGTCGGACTCGGATCGAGCTTGTACCCGAGCTTCTCCTCAAGCGCTGCAAGAAACGACTCCGCCGTCCACCCAAACCGCATAAACAAGTACTTGATCCGCGCCCGCGTACGGTTCTCCCGTAACTCCGTCTCCTCGCGAAAGATTTCAACCGTCGCCTTAACCGCTGCATAGGCCTGATCCTGACGAATAAACGCCGGAATTCGCACCGCGAGATGCGGCTCCGTCGAAAGGCCGCCGCCTACCCGCAACGTGTACCCAATCTCCTCTACGCCATCGACCACGCGCTTGATCGCCGTCAGCGCCACATCATTGATCTCCGGATAGGTGCACCACTGCGAGCATCCCGTCGCCGAGATCTTGAACTTTCGCGGCAGATTATAAAACTCGGGATTAGCTATCAGCTTATGTGCAATCTCCACCGCCAGCGGAGACGCATCGATAAGCTCGTGCCCATCCAGCCCAGCCAGCGGGCAACCCGTCACATTCCTCACCACATCGCCGCAGGCGCCCTTCGGACTCAGCCCTACTGCCGTCAGCGCATCCACAATCTCCGGTAGAGCCTCAATCGTCAGCCAGTGCAGTTGAATATTCTGCCGAGTTGTTATGTCCGCGAGATTCCTCGCATATTTTTTCGTCAACTCGCCGATCACCCGCAACTGTGCCCTCGTCAGAATCCCATTCGGCAACCCGATCCGCATCATGAAGTACTCGGTCGCTTTACCCTCTCCACCTACGCCGCCGGTCGCGCCCACTCCATCGCCCTGGGTATAAATCCCCCACCACTTGAAGTAGATCCCCGCCCACTCCGGCAACACGGACTCTCGCCCCTCCCGCGCAAACTGCCGAACCTCCTCCCAAGCCTCCCAGGGATTCTTCGCCAGCTTCAAACGCTCGCTTTTCTGCGCCTTCGTCTCTTTGGGTGTGGCTGCTGCGGGAGCACTCATACTGGGTATCCTTGTCTCGACCGAAATTAAATGAAAAAACCCACCGGGTAGGTGGGCGCTGTAGCTTGGCTGAAAGTAGGAACTTAGAAGAAAAGTCTCCTGTTCAGGCAAAGTCGGCGCCCGCGCTCACAACAACACGCGCAACAAGCATCCATCCGACATGCCATAGAACCAGCCATGCAACAAGATTAGCGGCGATCGTGCGAAACGTCAAGGAAATGAGTCACAATCAGCACGTCATCTTGTTCTCACTTATAGCCTTTGATCCCTCTGATCACTGGTTACGCCGCGCTCTTAATCCGCCTCCGCCAGCGAAAACTTATGCCGCACATCCGACCCGCGTACCCAGAAGATCACATCTTCAGCGATATTCGTAGCATGGTCTGCCGCCCGCTCCAGGTTCCGCGAGATGATAATCGCGTTCAGAGCCTGCCCGCTCGCCACTGGGTGCTGTTGCATCACTTCCACCAGTTCCGCCTGCACATCGCGGTTCATATCGTCGATCTCATCGTCCATCGCCAGCACTGACTCCGCCAGCCTCGCATCCGCCTCCAGCAGCGACTGGATCGCCCGACGAATCATCACCCCGACCTTCTCTCCCATATCCGGAATATCGATCGGTAACGAGATTTTCGGTGAATCATGCAGAAACTGCGTCCGCGAAGCAATATTCGTTGCCTGATCTCCAATCCTCTCCAAATCGCCATTAATCTTGATCACCGACAGGATGAACCGCAGATCGACCGCCATCGGCTGTTCTTTCGCCAGCAGGTCGTAAGCCATCTCATCCACATCCCGCTCCGCCGCATTGATCGCCTGTTCAATCTCCTTCACATGCTCGCAAAGACTCACATCGCCGGTCAGATAAGCCTCCAGCGAGAGCGAAAGCGCCTGTTGCGAGAGCGCCGCCATGGCAAGTAGTTTGTCCTTAAGCGCAGCAAGCTGTTGTTGAAAGTTGATGCGGGGCATGGGGAGCACCTCGAACGAATATCTCTCTATTTTGACGCACAGAAGGCGAAGAGACCATGAATATTCCGCACAGGAGTGCGCGACTGATACATATTTTCGCCGCCGTGGGAGTTAGTGATAGAGCAGATAACCCGCCCGCCGCTTCTCAAACCCTGCCAGACTCCGCACTCCACCCCTCGGCAATCTTCCGCGGATCCTCCTGGTTCATCAACGCCCGCATCGTATCCACATTCGCAATCAGATGATCGGCCTTCGCCACCGTGAACTCCGGATAAAGATGATGCAGCGCACTGATCAGCTCAATCCCCAGCTCCGGCGCATCCACTGCTGTCTTGTCATTCACCGTAAACGCAACGCCCGAAACCGTCTTTCCATGGAAAGGGAAGTGATTCGCGTCTTCCAGCACCGAAAAACTCGTCGGCGCAAAACTCACTCCGGCAATCTTCCGCGCATTCAGATAATCCGCCAGCTGCGCGCCATTAATATCACGGAGCCCCAATATGCTCAAACGGCGTCTCCGTCCCGCGCCCTACCGACACATTCGTCGGCTGCAGCAGCTCCACTCCCGGATAAATCACATTCGCTCTCGCGCTCCGCAGATTTGGACTCGGATTGATCCACTTCAGTCCCGTGTCGATCCCAATACATTCCACGAGTCCAGTTCTGCATCGCCACCACCGTAAGCTGCGCGCGAATCGGCACCCGAATATTCGCCGAAGTCGCACTCGGAACCAGCCGTTCACTGTTGAAATAAAGTGCCAGCTCACCGAAGCGTCATCCCATGCCGAACCGGCAACGGCATGTAATCCACGTAAGACTCCGCGCCATTATCCGACACCGGCCCCTGCACCGCCACGCCCCCAATCGGATTCGGCCGGTCCAGCACCAGAATCTCGATGTGCGCCTGCGCCGCCGCCTCAAGAAAATATCCCATCACCGTCTCATACGTATAAAACCGAACCCCGGCATCCTGCAGGTCGATCACCACCGCATCCAGCCCCTTCAGCGACTCGACGCGAGGCCGCCTGTCCATCCTTCGCCCCATACAGACTGGTCACCGGCAGACGAGTCGCCGTCATCGACCTCATGCCCAATCTTCATCGTCTCCTTCGCGCCCAAAATCCCATGCTCCGGCGAAAAAAGCGTCTCCAACTCCACCTCGGAGCCTGCTGTGAAGCAGAACATCAATCGTACGGCGTCCCGCCGAATCAAGCCCGGTCTGATTCGTCAGCAATCCCAGCCGCAGATGCCCGCCGTGACCGGCTCGCAGCCTTCGCAGAGCCGCATAATGCTCGACTCCAGCACATCGATACCGCTCTGGGTCTTGTCCATAGCGTCGGCTCACTTATTAGCGATTTTGGCTGGCGCGTATTTACTGCGCCACATCCGCGGAAGTAGTCAGACGATTGCATCGCCTCGGACAGCCATCCCAGCGCCTTCGCCGCAGCAGTCGCAACCTCACCTCGCAACGGCGAGATCGGCGGATTCCCCCGCGGATGAATCGCATTCGCAAGCAACACCACATAACTATCGCTACCCGGATCCATCCAGATCGAAGTCCCCGTAAACCCTGTATGCCCAAAGCTCCCAATCGGAAACACCGCACCACGCGGCCGCGAGTAAGCCGAATTGATATCCCACCCAAAACCCCGCACCGCAACACCCTTCGTCAGCCTTCCCATCCGCCGTAAAGACAGTCGCGGCCGAGACTCAGCCGTTGCAGGCTGCTCCGCCTTCGTCATCAGCTGCAGCGTCGATTGCTTCAAGCGGAAATGGCTCGGTCCGTGCCAGCCAGCCTATCCAGCAGAGCCTGCGCAAAGATCGCAGCATCTCCCGCCGTCGAAAACACCCCAGCATGACCCGCCACTCCACCCATTCGCCGCGTGCGTCGGATCATGCACAGTCGCCCGCAGCAAATGATCGAAGTCGGATTCACTCTGCGTCCATTCGTCTCTGCTCTTCGGCTCCACCTGATCGTCCACCCTACTGCGCTCGTAGCGCAATCTGCGACAAGCACTGCGAATGCTTTCCCGGACCGCAGAAACCGAACGTGTATGCGTCATATCAAGCGGTTCGAAAATATGACGTGCGGCATACACATCCAGCGTCTCTCCACTCATCTTCTCGACAATCGCCCCAAGCGTAATAAAGTTGACATCCGAATACTTGAACGTAACTCCCGGCGGCCCATACAACGTAGCATTCATCGCCCGCCGAATCCCCTCCGCCTTATCCGGCTTCACCAGCCCCCACGTCATCCTTCAGACTCACATCCTCAGGCAGCCCCGAGTAGTGTGTCAGCAACTCCCGAATCGTCACCTTCTCCTTCCCATTCACGCCAAACTCCGGCAGATACTTCACCACCGTATCGTCCAGCCCGAGCTTTCTTTGTTCATGAAGCTGCATCACCGCGGTCGCCGTCGCCAGGCACTTCGTCAGCGAAGCCATGTCGAAGATCGTGTCCACCGTCATCGGTTCAACTGTCGGTTCTACGGCACGATTCCCAAACGCCTGCTCGAACACAGTCTTCCCGCCATGCCCAACAAGCACCACCGCGCCCGGCAGTTTGTTCGCCGCAATCGCCTGATTCACCGCAGCCGACACACCGCTGAAGTCGTACCGTTCCGCCAGATGGGTCGACGAGCCATGCTGCTCCTCCGCTGGCTCCAGAGCCCGAACCGGTCCCGCAAGCAAACCCGAGACAAGCGCGACGATCAGGACTCCCGCCAGCCGCGCTGCAACCTTTCTCTCACCCGCGCCAACGTCGCGCTTCGGCCGAATAAAACTCACCGCCGATCCCACCGCAAACGTCACAATCGCTCCAATCAGCACATACCACGTGAACGCAACAGCAGGGAAGTGTACTCCCGCCAGTGGATTCGGCAGCAGCCGAAGACTCTGCAGCCAAAGAATCATATTCACCGCAAACCCGCAAACCATCCCCACAATCGCTCCACCCTGCGTCGCATACCGAGTCAGCGTCCCCAGCAGAAACACTCCAAGCAAACCCCCATAAGCCACCGAAGCAATCGACAACCCAACCTCCACCACATGCCCCTTCCCACCGGCAAAGCACGCTGTAAACCGCCACCGCAAACAACACCAGTGCCCACACCACCGTGCTCGCTCGCGACACCATCATTCTCTCGCGATCATCCGCCTCAGGCCGCCAGTGCATATAAAAATCCACTACTGTCGTAGACGAAAGCGAATTCAAAGCCGCACTCAAATTCGACATCGCCGCCGCTAGAATCGCCGCCACCAGCAATCCCGCAATCCCGACCGGCATCTCCCGCACAATAAACGTCGGAAAGATCCGGTCCGTCCGAAGCGAACGCCGCCGGATGCAGCCCATAAAAAACATACAGCCCCGCCCCAATCAGCAGAAACAACGTGAACTGCAGAAAGATAACCCCGCCGCTCCACAGCAGCGCCATCCGCGACTCGCGCAGATTCCTCGCCGCCAGCATCCTCTGCACCATCAACTGGTCCGTCCCATGCGAAGCCATCGTCAAAAACGTCCCGCCCAGCACTCCCGCCCAGAACGTATAACTCTGCGTCAGGTTCAACGCAAAATCAAACAGGTGAAACTTCCCGGCAGCCGAAGCCACCGCATGAATGTGCCCCCATCCCCCCGGAACATGCGCGCCCAGCGTATAGATCGCAACAAATGTCCCACCAACATAGATCGCCATCTGCACCACATCGGTCCAGATCACCGCCGCCATCCCGCCCTCGAACGTATACAGCAGCGTCAGCGCGGAGATAATCGCAATCGACAAAACATCCCCGGTCCCGATCGCAATCCCGACCACGATACTCACCGCAAACACCCGCACACCTTCAGCAGCCGCACGCGTTGCCAGAAACAAACCCGCCGTCACCTTATGCAGCGTATGTCCGAACCGCTGATCGATCAGTTGATACGCCGTCAGCATCTGCCCCGCGAAAATACTTCGGCAGAAAGATCAGCGCCACCACCACGCGCCCCAGCATGTACCCAATCACAACCTGCAGAAATCCAAAATCCCCCGCAAACGCCACACCCGGAATGCTGATGATCGTCAGGGTACTTGTCTCGGCCGAAACAATCGACAGCGCAATCGCCCACCACGGAATCTTCTGATCCGCCAAAAAATAGTTACGCAGCGAACGCGCGTTTGCGTCTTTCTTACTCCGAAAACGAAGCCCGAACAGAGTAATCCCGATAAGGTAGACGACGATCAGCCCAAGATCGAAAGCATGAAGACGTGTGACCATTCGAGCTAGTGTATCGCCGCAACAACCAGCCACTGCACTGCAATCCGCAAGCCAGTGTTCAAAGCGAAACCACCGGCGAACTCCGCAAACTGCGTCTGACATATCATGTTCCCTGATGAGTCTCTACCTCGCAATCGACGCCGGCGGCACCAAAACCCGCGCCCTCCTCGCCGACGAAACAAAAATCATTGCCCGCGCCGCAACCGGCAGCATCAAACTCATGCGCGTGGGCGAACCCGAAGCGACCTCTCACCTGAAAGCCCTTCTAGCCGAAGTCTCCACTGCAGCCAGCGTCGATCTCCGCAAAATCAGCCGCACCTGTATCGGCCTCGCCGGACTCAGTATTGAAGCCGTCCGCGTCTGGGCTGAGCGCGAGATTCGCGGCACCGTCGGCGGCGAACTCCTTCTCGTCGGCGACGAAGGAGATCGCCCTCGACGGAGCCTTCCACGACGGTCCTGGAATCCTCGTCATCGCGGGCACCGGCTCTAACGTCATCGGCCGCGCCGCGGACGGAACTATGTATCAAGCTGGGGGCTGGGGTCCCGCCCTTGGAGACGAAGGCTCAGGCTACTGGATCGGCCAGGAAGCTCTTCGCGCCTGCTTCTGGGGCAAAGATCGCAACATCACCACCACGATGCTCCCCGAATTCGCCGAACTCTGGAAGACAAAATCCATCGGCGAGATCATCGAGAAAGCCAACACCCGCCCCGGCCCCGACCTTCCTGCGCTCGCCCCCATCGTCGCTCGCTGCGCCGAAGCCGGAGATGAACTGGCCAACGCAGTCCTCGAACGCGCAGGCATAGAACTCGCAGAACAAGTTGCTCTCGTCGCCCTCAAGATGAAAGAGTCAGGCGGACGCAAGCGCAAAGTCGAAGCCGCCTATACCGGAAGCATCCTCGAACACATCGCACAAGTTCGCAGCGCGATGATCGCCGCTTTGAAAACCTCATCCCCCCACATCAAAATCAAGGAAGGCGCAGTTGACGCCCTCGAAGGCGCCCTCTGGAAAGCACGCAATCTCTAAAACCGGAACAGAGGGACGTATCTCCGATCAAGGATGAGCAGCCGCAGCAGCCATCGGCACCGGCAATCCAACCTCCGCAGCCGTCGGCAAAGTATGAGTATCCGACCACTGTCGTTGCGCACTCCGTAGCTTGTCACTCCGCCCATACCAGATCCCGATCGTATAGTCGTAGTGCTCAAGCATTGGCCGCAGCCCATACGCCCGATTCGATCGGTACCAGTTCTGCTCAAACAAATCACGCAGCAGCGAATAAGCGCTGATGTAATCCTGAATCCGCCCATTGACCCCATTAATGTCCGACAACTCACGACCCACATCCATCCGCTGCTTCCGGTCCTTCGTGTTCTGCATCGCATAGGCACGCTGATACCCTTCGGCAATCTCATCCGACAACTGAAACTTCAGTCCGATAAAGTCCATCCGCCTCGCGCCAAACTCCAGTGCATCGATCGCCGCCGTCTCACGCAGCGAAGTCGCCACCGAAGGATAGGATTCCGCCGGATCGTACACCGCCGGCTCCTTCCTGATCGGAGGAGCCCCAGGCGCAGCTGCCCGAGCCTGCGCAATCAGCGTCAGTGCCCGCTCCGCATGAAGTCGCAACTCATGCGCAAACGGCCTCACCTGCGCCCCAATCCGCAACCCATCCTCCGACATCGGATCCAGCCAGAAGATGCTGTTCGTCCCATCCCCCACATGCGCCTGGTCACGCAACACAGAGTGCGCCAGCATCATCTCCTTCTGCGCCTCGTCCAACGCACCCGTCGGGTCTCCATGAAACACCTGCCCATACGAGTCCTGAAACGCCGCAACCGATGACTCGCCCTTCTGCCACGCCGCCGCCGCGCCAAACAGAATCCCGTACCAATCCTGATTGAACAGCCCTTCGCCATCGTCATTCCAGATCGTATTCAACTGCCCCGTCGAACCCAGCCTCTGCCCATCCGCCGTCATCCGCTGAATATTCGCCAGCGCCAGGTTGTTGTCCGGATAAACCTTCCGAAAATTATTCACGCTGGGCGCAACCCACGTCTCAAAACCCGCCTTCGTAAAAGGCGTCAGGTACTTGTCATACCCACGAGGCTCCGGGTTATAGACCCAGGCAATCGCAATCGTCGAATCCTTGAACGACTGCGGCAGGCCCTTCAGCAAATCCGGGGAGTCCTGCGCAATATCTCCCCAGAACAGAAACTTCCGGTTCAACGGTTTCAGCGCCGTAACGATCTTCTGCATAAAGTCCAGATAAACCGCACCCAACCCACGCGAATCCACATCTCCCTTCGTCTGTCCAAGGCCTAGGTCAACCGTCTCATCCGCACCGATATGCAGAAACGGCCCCGGATACAACGCTGCCAACTCCGTAAACATCTGCTTGATCACATCAATCGACCCAGCCTGCCCCGGCGCCAGCACCGCGCCATGCGGAGTCTCCGCCAGCGTCTGATACTGCTCCCACGTCAGGCTGTTATGCAGATGCCCGAACGCCTCCTGCTCCGGAACAATCGTGATGTGATAAAGCTTCGCGTACGCCACCAGTTCCTTAGCTTCCTCCGCCGTCACACTCCCAGGAGGCCCCATCAACGGATTCGAAGCATACTGTTGCGTGTGCTCAAAATACGGCGAGTACAGATTCACCTTGTACGCCGCAATCGTCCGAATCATCTTCTTCTCAAACTCCAGCGTCGTAATCGGCCCCCTCGACATGTCGTCATCCAGCCCGCGATACTTCATCGTCGGCCAGTCCCGAATCTCCGCCAGATGCAACGTCGCAGCCGCCCCATCACCCACAATCAGCTGCTTTACCGTCTGCGCTCCATAAAACACACCCGAAGCCGAATCGCCAACCACCGTCAGACCACTCGACGCCGAATGAATCGCATATCCCTCAGCCTTCATCTCGTCGGTAAACTTTCCATCTGGGTGCGCCGTCAGCCGGGTCAGTTCAATCGGAAACCCGCCCGCCTCTGTTATGGGAATGTTACGAGCCAGCAGCGCCGCCGAGAGATCATCCGCCGCAAACTGGTCCTCGGTTGAGCAAGGAGCAGCGCAGACAATCCTCACTCCGTGAGCCAGCGCCTCCTGTCCTCCCGCCCGTACGTCACGCGGAATCGGTATCAACTTGAGAGAAGACTGCGCTGAGGCGAAACCAACCAGGGCCAGCAATAAGGAGGCGAACCGAAACATATGCATGTCTTAACCGTAAATGACATCCACCCATGTTTGCAGTACCAGCAGGGCTCGCTCGAACATCATTGGTATCGGTATCCAGTCCTGCCAGACCCCGAACAGCCGTCATCATGTACACTGGCCGTAAACATGACGGTCTCCAGCAAACTCGCGACGCTGCACCTCATGTCATGCCGAGTTGGTTGTTGCACCTAACTGCTCCCTGCGCCTTCTTTCAACGAAGGTTCCAATCGAAAAGTTAAAGGACTGTAAAGATCGCCACGACAACGTGGAAATCGTTCTTTTTCTTCAGGTATACGCATCAAATTATTTCTATGTTCACAATTCTTTGTGACCATCACCAAAAGAGCAAAGGAAAGAAAGGCAGGAAGCGCCCGGCGCTCTACTGATTTTCTTGTTCCTCCTGTGCCTTTACAAATATTTGCGAGGACCCATGACGAAGCAACTTAGAGCCACTTTGGCAGCGATACTGGTGTGCAGCACCATTTCGCTACAGGCGCAATCCGCAGTTGGAGCGCCTGCAAAAAAGACGACGGCCAAGCCTGTTGCAAAAAAGGCACCTGTAGAGAGCCCGGTTGAGCGTGAAATCCGCGAACTCCGCGAGCAGATGCAGAGCCAGCAGGCCCAGATCGACGAGTTGAAGCGGCAGAACGCCGACAAGGATGCGCCGTCTCGCCGCCGCCCAGCAGGCTGCTGAAGGTGCCCAGGCAGCCGCAGCCAGTGCTTCTGCCAAGGCCGATAGCCTGAGCTCCAGCGTCTCGGCCAATGCAGAGACCGTCTCGACCGCTGAACTCGTCCGTCACCGACCTGAAGACCACCAACGTCGGCCTGGCCCAGACGATCAGCGACACGAAGAAGGACATCACCGACCAGCTTGAGTCTCCGCTGGCGTTGCACTACAAGGGACTCACGATCACTCCGGTTGCCTTCTTCGCGTTTGAAGGTGTCTCCGCTCACGTTCGATCAACTCGGACATCAACACTCCGTTCAACTCCACCCCGTACACGGGAGCGGCGCAGGCGCATACCAGCGAACTGAACTTCTCCGGCCGTCAGAGCCGCGTCGGTGGTCTGTTTGAAGGCAAGACCGGGCCGATTCAAACTCTGCCGGCTACGTCGAGGCCGACTTCCTCTCCTCGGGCGTAACCAGCAACGACAACCAGAGCAACAGCTACACCCTGCGGCAGCGGCAGATCTGGGGACAGGCTGCGACCAGAAAGGGCTTCAAGCTTACCGGCGGTCAGATGTGGTCGCTGGTGACGGAGACCAAGATAAGCACTGACAACCGTACAGAGAATCTGCCGATGACGGTCGACGCTGCAATACCATGTCGGCTTCAGCTGGGAGCGTCAGCCGAGCATCCGCTTGCAGCAGAAGTTTGGTGGCATATACACGGCTGCATTCTCGGTCGAACAGGCGCAGATCATTTACTCGGCGACGAACGCGAATGCGAACTTCTTCATCGGCAATGCAGGTACCGGTGGTGGTCTGTATAACGTAGTCGGCCAACTACTCGAACAACGTTGCTCCGGATGTGATCGTGAAGTTCACGGCGGATCCGGCACATGGGTCACTATGAGATCGGCGGCCTGGCTCGCTGGTTCCGCGACCGCTACTATCCGAACCAGACGTTGACGGTTCCTTCGGCTGCCGGTGCGCCAGAACAACACGAAGACGGGCGGTGGCTTTCTTCGCGAATGCTCGCTTCCCGATAAAGCAGTATGTCGACATCGGTTCCACTTCCTCGGCGGTACGGGTGTCGGCCGTTACGGCACTTCGACGCTGCCGGATATCGACGGTTCATCCGGACGGAACGCTGGCGCCGATCAAGGCCTACCAGGCTCTGTTGTCGATCGAGACACATCCGAATCCCAAGCTGGACGTCTTCTTCTACGCGGGCGCCGAGTATGCGCAGCGCACCGTGTATCTGAGAACGCTTGGCTGGCACTCCGAACTTCGGCAAGCTGATCGGTTATGCTCCGCCGTCGAGCTCGAACGCAGGTTGCAATACCGAGACACTGCCGACCTCTGCGGGCAACGGTCTTGCCGGTGCGGCTCCCTACAACCCGGGCACTCCGGCAAACTGCCTCGGTGCAACCCGTGTTGTGATCGAAGGAACTGCTGGATTTACGTACCGCGTCTACAACAGTCCCGAAGTATGGCCGCCTGCAGTATCAGGGCGTCTATAGCTATCTGACTCGCGATGGTTGGGCTGGTCTGACCAGCGGTACCTACGGCTCGTCGACGGCGACCTTCGGCGCTCCCGAAGGCGACCAACAACATGGTCTTCTGGTGGCATGCGCTACTACATCCCCTAAACCGAATCAACGGGCGGTATCGAAGGGCGTCCTTCGGGACGCCTCTTTCTTTTCACAAAATGCCTATCCGGCCTTCGAACCGCCCATTTGTTCGAGGTCCGGCCAATCTTTGATACCCTTCTTGGCTGAAGTTATTTCGGGACTCGCATGAGTTCCGAGAGGGAGTGGATGAAGATTCTGGATGTGAACAGGTTATTTCCTGCCGACGTCGAAGCACGCTCTGTCGCTGCGAAGCTCTACGAGACCGTCAAAGACCTGCCCATCATCTCCCCGCACGGCCATACCGACCCGCGCTGGTTCGCCGAGAACGAACCCTTTCCGAATCCGGCCGCGCTCTTCATCCAGCCCGACCACTACATCTTCCGCATGCTCTACTCCCAGGGCGTCTGCGCTGGAGTCGCTGGGCATCCCGCAGCTCGACGGCAAAGAGCACGCCGACCCGCGCGAAGTCTGGCGCATCTTCGCCAAGCAACTACTATCTCTTTCGCGGAACTCCGACTCGCCTCTGGCTCGACTACGCCATGGAGAACCAGTTCGGCCTTGAAGAAGCGTCTCGAGCGTCCGACAACGCCGACGAGTACTACGACATCATCGCCAAAGAGCTGGAGACGCCCGAGTTCCGCCCGCGCGCCCTCTTTGAGAAGTTCAACATCGAGGTCCTCGCCACCACCGACTCGCCCCTCGACACGCTCGAGTACCACAAGGCGATCCGCGACTCAGGCTGGAAGGGCCGCGTCATCCCAGCCTTCCGTCCCGACTCCGTCATCGACGCCGAGTACGCCGACTTCTCGGCAACATCGAAAAACTAGGCGAGATCACCGGCGAGAACATCGGCACTTACAACGGCTACCTCAACGCCCTCCGCAACCGTCGCGCCTTCTTCAAGTCCATGGGCTGCACCGCCACCGATCACGGCCACCTCACCGCCATGACCGCAGACCTCGATTCGGCCACCGCCGAGTCGCTCTACGCCCGCATCCTCTCCGGTCGCTCCGTCCCAGAAGAGCAGGAGATCTTCCAGGCCCAGATGCTCACCGAGATGGCGGGCATGTCTGTCGAAGACGGCCTCACCATGCAACTCCACCCGGGCTCCGTCCGCAACCACAACAGCCTCGTCTACGAGAAATTCGGTCGCGACAAAGGCGCCGATATGCCCTCGCCCACCGAGTACACCCGCAACCTCCGCCCGCTCCTCAACAAGTACGGCAACGACCCCCGCCTCACCTTCATACTCTTCACCCTCGACGAGACCAGCTTCTCCCGCGAACTCGCCCCGCTGGCCGGCCACTATCCGGCCCTCAACTCGGTCCGCCCTGGTGGTTCCACGACTCCCCCGAAGGCATGATGCGATTTCCGCGAACAGATCACCGAAACCGCTGGCTTCTACAACACCGTAGGCTTCAACGACGATACCCGCGCCTTCCTCTCCATCCCCGCCCGCCACGACGTAGCCCGTCGCATTGACTGCGCCTTCCTCGGCCGCCTCGTCGCCGAACACCGCCTCGACGAAGACGAAGCCTTCGAAGTCATCCAGGACCTCACAGTCAACCTCGTCCGCAAAGCCTACAAACTCTAACTTTGAACCCGGTAGTTGCCCAAACAAATCGGTTACGGCTCAATTCTGATCTGGATTTCGGTTTTGTTAGCCATTTTAGGATTACCGTCTGGGGCAAAGCTGCTTCAACGAAATAAAGTTACCGCTTGTCGAGCGGTGAGAAAAGTAAATCACCTCTGATAATCAAAACAGGCTAGGATGTCACCGACCGTCGATGGGTCGTACAAAACTTTCTGTCCCATCTCTCCTATATAAAGAGCACAGATGTTCCTCAGAGTTACGGAGATTGAAATGACAATGCTAAAGCAGCGTTCGGTGGACAGGGCTCTGGTTGGCGGAATGGCTCTTGTTCTTCTGTCGGGGATACCCGCTTCACTCCATGCTCAGGTTGTTGGGCAAAAGCAGGCGGAGGTGACGGCTCAGCTGAATTCGGACTTGCCGGACGCTCCGCGGTCAGCGGCTCTGATCCGTAGAGACAGCGCACCTGCACCAGAGATCGGCGAGTCCACTTCAGCACAGGACCCGCAACAACAGGACAAGCAACAGCAGAGCCAGCAGCAGCCGAAGCCAGGAGAGCAGACTCCTCAAACGCCGCCCGGAGCGCCATCCCTCGCGGATCTCGGGATGACTCCGCAGCAGACCAACGGAGATGATAGACAGCAGGCGCTGCTCGACAAGCGGACCGAGATGCTGAAGATTCATCAGCGCCTCGGCCTCATCACCGTTATTCCTGTCGCCGCTGCATGTATCAGCTCAATCGGTGCTCCGCCTGAACACGGCAACTACGGAAACACCACCTCACGCGATGTGCATGTCGCCCTCGGCAGCGTCGCCCTCGGCATGTATGCTGCAACGGCTATCTACGCCATCCGCGCTCCAAAAGTCTCCAACGAACCGGCACGCGGCGGTATCAAGTTGCACAAGTACCTCATCTACCTCCACGCCCCCGGAATGGTTCTCACCCCCATCCTCGGCGCCATGGCATTCAATCAGATCAACAGCGGCCAAAAAGTCCACGGCATTGCCTCCGCGCATGGAGCGGTAGCAGTCGTCACAGCCGCCTCCTATGGTGCAGCCATTATCGCTGTCTCCTGGCCCATCCATCTCAAGCTCTAGCCGATCATGAAAGCTGACCTATGAAAAATAGTCATCTTCTCGTTCTCCTGTTTCTCGCGTTACCTTCAATAGCCCAATCCCAGTCAAACCAATCTCCCGCAGACCACGTATGGCTCCTCGATCAATCGACCCTCACCTATCACATGTCGCATCCGATGCACGAGGTCGATGGCGTCAGCCACGCCGCAAAGGGCAAGGGAGTCTGCCACGCCGGGCAATGTGATTTCCTACTCGCCGTTCCAGTCAAAACCTTCGACTCCGGCGATACGAATCGCGACCTCCACATGCTTCAGGTCACCCGCGGCGCGCAGTTTCCTGTCGTCACAGTCCGTCTTAGACTTCCTGAGGCTGGCCTCTCATCCGCTGCACTCGACTGCGACCTCGAAGTCCAGTTTGCAGGGAACACCGCGCATTATGCCCACGTGCCCTTCACCCAAACCATCGAAGGCACTGCGCACCACATCAAGGGCATCGTTCCTTCGACCCTCACGGATTTCAAGATCGACCCTCCCTCCTTCCTCATGGTCCCCATCAAAAATGAGATCCGCGTTCGCGTGGACGTGACCTGGCACCCATCGTAAGTATCAAACCCACAGGTGGCTCTTTGGTCGAACCAAAAATAAATCTCAAAAAAGAGGAAAATCCTTAGGCCCAAAATAAGACCAGCTAAGAACCGCGAAAATGCACTTACCATCGCGCTAACGACCACAAATTACCGCACAAGAACATGCACTTTTATCGCAACCCCCTTCAAAAAACCCAGCAAAAACGCCAAAATTCGTCTCCGCACCACGCCTAAAAAAATATTCCCAAAATTCCAAAGAGTAAGATCAGGACAACATGAGTCTATTCTTCGCCGCCGGCAGCCCTACCACAGAAATGTCCCTGCAGGAAGTCCAGTCGAATCTGTACCATGCACTCGAAAAACTGGGCACACGCAACAAAGTTCTCGCCGTCCCGCCCGATTTCACCCGCATGCACTCTCAGAGCGGCCTCCTCACCGAACTCGCCTGGAAATACTACGGCGACAGACTCACCGACGTCCTTCCCGCGCTCGGAACCCACAAAGCCATGACCGACAAAGAGATAGCGGACCATGTACGGCTGCCACCCCACGCTCTCTCTTCCGCGTCCACGACTGGCGCAACGACATCGTCACCCTGGGCGAGGTCCCCGGCTCCTTCCTCTACGAAGTCTCCGAAGGCAAGCTCGACTACCCCTGGCCCGCGCAGGTCAACAAACTCCTCCGCGACGGCGGCCACGACCTCATCCTCTCCATCGGTCAAGTCGTTCCCCATGAGGTCGTCGGCATGGCCAACTACAACAAGAACATCTTCGTCGGCACTGGCGGCTCCATGGGCATCCACCGCTCGCCACTTTCTCGGTGCTGTCTACGGCATGGAGCGCATGATGGGCCGCGCCGACACTCCCGTCCGCCGCGTCCTCAACTACGCCAGCGACCACTTCGCCACAAACCTGCCCATCGTCTACGTCCAGACCGTCGTTGGCAAAAACGCTGCAGGCAAACTCGTTATCCGCGGTCTCTACATCGGCGACGACGTGGAGTGCTTCGAACTAGCCGCCGCGCTCTCGCCTCAAGGTCAACTTCCAGATGCTCGATCGCGAGATCAAAAAGGCCGTAGTCTATCCTCGACCCCCACGAGTTCAAAAGCACATGGCTCGGCAACAAGAGCGTCTACCGTACCCGCATGGCCCTCGCTGACAACGCCGAACTGATCGTCCTCGCTCCCGGAGTCCACGAGTTCGGCGAAGACGCCGCCATCGACGTCCTCATCCGTAAGTACGGTTACTGCGGCACGCCGCAAACCCTTGAATTCGTCAAAGAAGACCCCGCACCTCGCCGGTAATCTCAGCGCAGCAGCCCACCTCATTCACGGCTCCAGCGAAGGCCGCTTCACCATCCGCTACTGCCCCGGCCACCTCATCCCGCGCAGGAGATCGAAAGCGTTCACTTCCAATACGGCGATCTCGCCGCAGTACACGGCAAAGTACAACCCCGAGATCCTGAAAGACGGCTGGAACACCGTAGACGGAGAAGAGATCTTCTACATCTCCAACCCGGGTCTTGGCCTCTGGGCCTATCAAGGCCGTTTCAAAGACTAGCCTGCCGACAAATTCCCCGAAATAAAGACAAAACCCTGAGCCAAGGTAAATAGCAAAAGGTTCCTGACCGAAAACCACTTTCTGAGCAGCGCACCTCAAAAATTTGCCTCCTCCACCAACAAGTCAGTATGCTAGGGGTGGTTGAAAGTGGTTAGACCATTTTGTTTTGGAAAACACAGAAGGGTTCTATGAGTGAAGGATTGAAACTTCCGAAGTATTCGGTGGGAGTCGGCGATCGATTTGCCCACCAGGCCAAGGCACAACTTGCGGCCTGTGTGAAGGCAGCATCGTTCGGAGTTGAGGTTGTACCGGTGTGGAACAAATCCAACCGAGAACATATGATTATCGGATCCGAGCCGAGTCAAACCCGCGTTGCGGCTGATGTGGCGGTTAAGGAACTGGGCTGGACGAAGCCCTACTTCCTCGATGCCGATCACATTAATCTGAACACGGTGGAGAGGTTTCTGGCACCGTGCGACTTTTTCACGCTCGATGTTGCTGAGATGATTGGAAAACCGGCAAACTCAAAGGACGTCGCAGCATTTGTGGGATGCCACCCGGAATTGGTGGGAACGGTAACGATTCCGCATATTGCCAAGCCGTTTCAAACCGACGAGGCGTTTGTAACTGGCGTGGCGAACAAGTTTCTCGCTGCTGTTCATGATGCAGGCCGCATCTATCGATTCCTGGTTGAAAAAAAAGGTGCAGGAAACTTCATACCCGAAGTCTCGATGGATGAGACGGATTCGCCGCAGACTCCAGTCGAGTTGCTGATTATCCTTGCCGCAATTGCCGACGAGCAGATACCGATTCAGACCATTGCACCGAAGTTTACCGGCCGTTTCAACAAGGGTGTTGACTACGTAGGCGATGTGGTTCAGTTTACGAAGGAGTTCAACGAGGATCTCGCGGCGATCGCCTTTGCGGTAAAGACCTATGGCTTGCCCGCAAACCTGAAGCTTAGCGTTCACTCAGGTTCTGACAAGTTCTCAATTTACAAATCGATTCATGATGCGATGAAGCGATTTGATGCTGGTGTTCACCTGAAGACTGCTGGTACTACGTGGCTCGAAGAGTTAATCGGGCTAGCCGAGGCTGGCGGGCCGGGATTGGGGATCGCTAAAGGAATATACGCAGAGGCGTTTGCGCATGCCGCGGAGCTGTGTGCCC
Organism: uncultured Acidobacteriaceae bacterium; assembly: GCA_963770055.1. Lineage (GTDB taxonomy): Bacteria > Acidobacteriota > Terriglobia > Terriglobales > Acidobacteriaceae > Edaphobacter. The sequence goes on along the minus strand of CAVYOC010000005.1, from coordinate 177,891 downwards.
CTTATGCGACCGTGATTGACATCGACGCCGGCCAATTGCCAAAACCGGAGGAAGTTAACCTCTGGACAAGTGCGCAGTACACGTCTGCCTTGCGTCACGAGCAGAACAACAAGGCCTACAACCCGAGCTTCCGTCAATTGCTTCATGTGGGATTCAAAGTGGCGGCGAAGATGGGAGATCGATATATCAAAGCCCTTGAGGCAAATGAAGAGGTTGTAGCAAGGAACGTAACTGAGAATTTATTTGACCGGCACATTCGGCCGGTGTTCCTTGGTGCATAGACCGCGCATGAAAACGCGTCTTCCATTCAATGCAATATCATGATCGCGAACTGACTCGATTCCACGCGGGATCGGGCATCCAGGAGGAGTAACACCATGAGTCTAGGTTTCAAAATTCCCGAGAACGGATCGCTCGATCTGCTTTCGCTTGGCGCCCTCGTACATCGCCTTGATCCGGGTATCATTCCCTTCCGCAAAGCAACCCAGTTCACAATTCATGTGAGCGGCGGTGAGTTCAACGTTGCTGCGAACCTCGCGGATGCCTTTGGCCAGCGAACGGCGATCGCGACGGCGATGGTCTCGTACCCGATCGGGGATCTGATCGCGGAGCGCGTGCGAGGAATGGGAGTCCGTCCCTTCTATAAGCGGTTTGAGCATGATGGAACGCGCGGTCCCAATATGGCGACTGTTTACAGCGATCAGGGGCTCGGAGTCCGGGCTCCCGTGGTGTTCTACAACCGCAGCAATGAGGCGGCGGCGCAGCTTAAGCCGGGCGATTTCGACTGGAAGGCGATCTTCGGCGAAGGCGTGCGCTGGTTCCACAGTGGCGGCATCTTCGCTTCGCTCTCCGAAACCACAGCCGATCTAGTCATTGAGGCGATGAAAGCCGCGAAGGCTGCCGGAGCGATCTGCTCCTTCGACCTGAACTACCGCGAGAAGCTTTGGAAGACCGTGGGTGGGATGAAGCGCGCTCACAAGGTCCTTGGAGCTATCGCAGATAACGTCGATGTGCTCGTCGGCAACGAAGAAGATCTCCAGAAGGGCCTCGGATTCGAGGGCCCTGAGGTGGGTACAAGTTCCAAGCTGGATACTTCGGTCTTCCTGTCGATGATCGATCACGTGGTCGCCCGTCATCCGAACATCAAGATTGTTGCGACGACGTTGCGAGAAGTGCACTCGACAAATCGTCACAGCTGGAGCGCAGTTGCCTGGGTCAATGGGAAAGCCGTCTTTGCACCTACGACCGAGTTGCACGTGCACGATCGTGTCGGCGGCGGTGATGGCTTCGCATCCGGGTTCATCTATGGGCTTCTGAACGGTGAGACAGCTGAGGAGTCAATCAAGTTGGGGTGGGCTCATGGCGCGTTGATGACGACCTTCCCAGGCGACACCACGATGGCAACCGTTGAGCAGGTCAGGGCGTTCGCGACCGGAGGATCGGCACGTATCCAGCGATAGATCCATTTGGGGGACGCGTTGATGAATATCGGCGCGTTTCTCGCACTCGGAGACCAGGTTTCATGGAGCGAAGATGATTGTTGTGCTGATGGGCGTCAGCGGTTCCGGAAAGACTACGATAGGTAAGCTTCTTGCCGGTCGTACCGGCTGGACGTTTGCCGACGCAGACGATCACTTTCCGCCTTCCAGCAAGCAGAAGATGGCTGCCGGACATCCGTTGACCGACGAAGATCGCGCGCCGTGGCTTAAGATCTTGAATGGGTTGCTTCGGCACTGGAATGAGCAAAATATCAATGGAATCTTGGCATGTTCTGCGCTGAAAGAGAACTATCACGAAGTTCTCGAATCTGGCATCGCCCCGTCGCATATCATGTTTATATTTCTGGATGGATCGAAGGAGCTGATCGCAAAGCGTCTAGCGGGACGGAAGCATGAGTACATGAATCCGAATCTATTGGACAGTCAACTGATTACTCTGGAGCGTCCGGATGATGCTTTTCGTATTGTGAATGATCGTCCGCCGGACGAAATTGTGGATCAGATTCAGGAGTACATCCTGCAGGCTCAGGAGTTACCTGCGGAAAAGATTTTGGAGTAGGAGAGGAATTTTCATGGGTCATCCGTTGTTTGATTTGACTGGCAAGTCGGCTGTCGTGGTGGGTGGAACCTCAGGCATTGGATTGGCGATGGCGATCGGGCTGGCGGAGGCTGGGGCCGATGTGGTGGCGAGTTCACGGCGGCAGGAGCAGGTGGACGAGGCTGCGAAGGCGATCGAAGCGACAGGTCGCCGGGCACTGCGTCTGACATCAGATGTTGCCGAACGTGCAACCCTGCAGGCTCTGCTCGATGGGACGGTCAAGGAGTTCGGCAAGGTCGACATCCTCATCAACTGCGCAGGGAAGATCAAGCGGGAGCCGACGCTGACTGTCTCCGAGGAGACATGGGACGGCATCATGGACACGAACGTTACCGGAACTCTGCGAGCGTGCCAGATATTCGGCAAGCACATGCTCGAACGCGGGTATGGACGCATCATCAATATTGCCTCTCTCAATACCTTCGTCAGTCTCAAAGAAGTCACTGCCTATGCCGCCAGCAAAGCTGCCGTCGGAGCTTTGACTAAGTCTCTTGCTGTCGAGTGGAGTTCGCATGGCGTCACCGTCAATGCCATCGCACCGGGCGTCTTTCGCACGGCACTCAATCAAAAACTGTTGGATGAGAGCGACCGCGGCAAGGAGTTGCTGATGCGGACTCCGATGGGGCGGTTCGGCAAGACCCAGGAACTGGTCGGTTCTGCGATCTTTCTAGCGAGTGATGCCTCTGCTTTTGTAACCGGTGAGATCCTTGTCGTCGACGGTGGCTTCCTTGCCAGCGGCGTGAATCAATAGGCGTGCCCTCGCTGGGATTTGTGCAAGATATTAATCATAAATAACTTTAATCTTGCGAAGCGATTAGGTTCTGGGAGCACTCAAGACGCTCGAACCCTAGATTGCGCTAGACAGACGGTCATGGTGGGAGGCCCCCCGGGGGTTTATCGCACCGTCGATTTTGCGCTGGGACCATGGTCGGGGATGTGCTTGGTGGAGAGCAGCCAGGGATAGATGATGGCGAGGTTGGGCGGGACGATGGCGAGAAAGAGTAGGAAGATTCCGACGATCTCCGGGATACGGAGGGTGTTGTGGGTCTTGAGAAACCAGGCCAGGACGATGAGGCCTACGATCGTTGCCCAGACGACGATTCGAGCTACTCTTTTGGCCCAGGGTTTATGAGCGTTCGGGAGATTGGGAATGTTCGGAAGCATCTGTGTGCCCCTTTCGTTCTTGCCGGCGCTTCGCCGCCGTGATTGTTTAGATGCCGCCAGCGGCTGCGCGGGCTATCAACACGGCAGTGTAGGCCGCGCCGAAGCCGTTGTCTATATTTACTACGGTGACGTTGGGGGAGCAGGAGTTGAGCATTCCTAAGAGTGCGGCGGCCCCATCGAAGCTGGCTCCATAGCCGACGGAGGTTGGGACAGCGATGACAGGAACGCCGACGAGACCTCCGACGACGGAGGGCAGAGCGCCTTCCATGCCGGCGCAGACGATGATGGCATTGGCGGAGGCTAGCTGGTCGCGGACGCTGATGAGGCGGTGGAGGCCAGCGACGCCGACATCGTAGAGACGCGTGACGGTGGTGTTGAAGAGCTCGGCGGTGATGGCAGCCTCTTCGGCGACGACCTGGTCGCTGGTGCCTGCGCTGAGGATTGCGATGTCGCCTTTGGGTTCATGAGGAGTTTGGCGGAGGGTGATGGCTCGGGCTTGTGGATGGTAGATGGCTGCGGGAACGGCGGAGAGGACGGCTGTGGCGGTGGGCTCGTCGACGCGGGTGGCGAGGACGTCGGAACCGGCAGCTGCCATGCGGGTGAAGATCTCGGCAGTTTGGTTGGGAGATTTATTTTGCCCGTAGATGACTTCGGGGAGGCCCGTACGCAGGGCGCGGTGGTGGTCGATGCGGGCGTGGCCGAGGTCTTCGTAGGGGAGATTCGCTAGACGCTCGGTGGCGGCGGAAGGAGTGAGGGAGCCGCATTGTACGGCGGCCAGGATTTCGAGAAGGGTGGCTTTGTTCATGCGGCGATGAGTAGTCTAAAGACCACAAGAGCAGGTGAGTGCTTTCGAATGCGGATTGTCACTTTCAGAAGATTGAAACCAGGCATTGCAATCTTCAATTTATATATGTTTTTACCGAAGTCCTTGAACTGAAAATCCCCTTTGGTGTTAGTTGTCGTAGAAGCGAGAACTTGCTCTGTTTGAAAATCGAGAAGATCAACGTGCGCCCCCTCTATTTTGCCTCCTATGGGGTCTTGCACCTGTCCCGAAAGTGCTCCAACATCGACGGGCTTCGCAAGCACCACCTCATATTGGGCGCGCGCATGCGAGTTCCCGATAGTAAGGATCATGGAAAAGATAATTGCGCGGGAAAAGGCCGTTCTGGCCGGAGTGGTTTCGTTCATTGAGACAATCTTATCCGAGCCACTTTGGGTTGGCGGCTGTGCCGTCAAATTGAGCGGTGGTTTTGAAGGGCTCGAAGCGGCCTTCGCTGGCGGCGGTTGCAGTGCGTGCGAGCAGGGAACTGATCTCGGTTTCGGTCATGGGTTTGAAGGTGCGGGCGGCTTCAAAGGCCTGGTCGAGGGTTTGCGTGTTGTCGATTCCGGTGATGATGACGGAAACCGGCTGCGTGAGGCCGTAGTGGAGTGCCTCGATCGGCTGGACGGTGTTGCTGCGGAGGATGTTTCCGTCGCCGAAGGTCTTCATTGCGAGAACGCCGATACCTTGTTTGAGGGCGACCGGCATGACTTCTTTGGCGAACGAACGGAAGTGCGCGTCCATGACGTTGATGGGCATCTGCACGGTGTCGAAGTGGAAGTTGTGTCTCTGTGCGGTCTGGAGCATGCGGAGATGGACGGCGGGATCTTTATGGCCGGTGAAGCCGATGTAGCGGATCTTTCCGGCCTGGCGCGCGACGATAGCGGCTTCGATGGCTCCGCCGGGAGCGAAGATGCGGTCGGGGTCTTCCATGCGGATGATCTCGTGGAACTGGACGAGATCGATGTTGTCTGTCTGGAGGCGGCCGAGCGACTCTTCGAGCTGCTTGTTGTACTCCTTCGCGGTGCGGCCGTCCATTTTGGTCATGAGGAAGACCTTTTGGCGGTAGCTGTTGCGGAGGGCCTGGCCCATGCGGACCTCGGAGAGGCCATCGTTGTAGTCCCAGCAGTTGTCGAGGAAGGTGAGTCCGCCGTCGATGCCGGCGTGGATGAGGCGGATGCTCTCGGCAGAATCGGTTTGCCTGCCGAGGTGATAGCCGCCCATTCCGATTGCAGAGACGCGCTCGCCAGTGGTGCCGAGCTCGCGGTAGATCATGTTGGGAGATTCCGGACGTTTGGCGGGGGTGCTCGATTGGGTCTGTGCGATGGGAAGGGTTGAGGCAATGCCTGCTGCGGTGGCGGATTTGAGGAAGTCTCGGCGCTCCATGAATGCGCTCCTTTCGGTAGGGAGTTGGATGCGGATTTGTGGCCGCGAGACAGTTAACGTCGATAGGCGGCGATGGCGGCCTGCTGAACTTCTTTCACGGCGACGTTATGTTTTTCGGCCGAGGCGCGGCAGTCCTCGAACTCGGGGGCGGCGTTGAGGATTTCGCCGTTGCGGGAGCCTAGCTTGATGCGAATTTCACCATAGGGCGTGGAGACGGCGATGTGGCTGCGGTCAAGGCAGGAGCGGCGTTCGTGGTGGATGCGGACGCCAAGAGTGCTGGTCTCGCGGAGGAGGAGATCTTCGAGGGCAGGAACCTGAGCGTCGTCGGTGAGGATGGTGAGGAGGGTGCCGAGGCGGCCTTTTTTCATGTGGACTGCAGTGGACATGACATCGAGGGCACCGAGGGCGAAAGCTCGTTCGGTGACGTAGGCAAGGATCTGCGGGCTGAGGTCGTCGAGGGCGGTTTCGAGAATAGCGACGGCGGAGTGGGGGGCGTCCGCGGTTTCGCCGATGTGGATGCGGAGGACATTGGGGAAGTCTTTGGGGCTGCGGGAGCCGGCTCCGTAGCCGATCTGCCGGACGCGCATGGCCGGCTGCGGACCGAAGGTTGGGGCGAGCGCGCGAATGATGGCTGCGCCGGTGGGCGTCACAAGTTCTTTTTCGATGTGGGCGGAGTAGGTGGGGAAGCCGCGGAGGAGGTCGGCAGTTGCGGGGGCAGGGACGGGGAACCGGCCATGGGCGCAGTCCACCATGCCTCCGCCAACGTTGAGGGGCGAGCAGAACCAATTGTCGATGGCGAGTGCGTGGATGCCAGCGGAAGCGCAGACGATGTCGACGATAGCGTCGACCGCGCCTACTTCGTGGAAATGGATTTTTTCGATCAGGACGTTGTGGATTTTGGCTTCGGAGGTGCCCAGGAGTTCGAAGACGTGGATAGAGGTTTGTTTGACCTCGGCGGCGAGTGATGCGGAGTTGATCAGATTGCGGATAACGGTAAGAGAGCGCCCGTGACCGTGCTGGTGGTTGTGTTCGTGGGTTTGTGGGTGGTCGGCGGTGTGACTGTGAGAGTGATTGTGATCGTGATCTCCTTCGTCCGGGCGATCAATGTCGTAGACGTGAACTTTGGTGGAGGAGATTCCGCTGCGGTCGACCTTTTCGACTTTGAGCGTAGCGTTGAGGTTCAGGGCAGCTACGGTTTCGTGAAAGATTTTGGGATCGAGGCCGGCGTCGAGCAGTGCGCCGAGGAACATATCGCCGCTGATGCCGGCGAAGCAGTCGAGGTAGGCGATTCGCATGGGGCTATTGTTTCATCTTTGCGGAACGAGTTGCTTCAGGAGGCTGGTCGGATGGCGGCGGCGTCGAGGAGGGCGTCGTTCATGCTACCGGAACGGTAGCCTTCGGTGTCGAGGGTGACGTAGAGGAAGCCGAGAGGCTTAATGGCGGTGGTGATTTTTTCAAGGACCGCGGTCGAGAGGGCACGTGGCAGGTCTTCGCGGGCGATTTCGATGCGTGCGAGGTCGCCGTGATGGCGAACGCGGACCTGCGGGAAGCCAAGCGCGTGGAGGGCGGCTTCGGCTTGTTCGACTTGTGAGAGATTTTCACGGGTGACGGGGCGGCCGTACTCGATGCGCGAGGCGAGGCAGGCAGAGGCTGGTTTGTCGGCGAGCGAGAGGTTGGCTTCGCGGGCAAGCTGACGGATTTCGGATTTTGTGAGCTGCGCGTCGGCAAGTGGGGCTACGGCGTGGTGTTGTGTGGCGGCCTGCTGGCCGGGGCGGAATTCACCGTCGTCGTCGAGGTTTCGTCCATACGCGATGTGGGCGAAGCCTCGTGATGCTCGCTCGGTTTCCATTTGCGTGAAAAGCTCGTCCTTGCAGTGGAAGCAGCGGCGAGCGTCGTTGCGCCGGTAGTCGGGGCTGTCGAGCTCGTTGGTCTGGAGGACTTGGGTAGGGATATTGTGTTCGGCGGTGAAGGCGAGCGCGGCGGCCAGTTCTTCGCGGGGAAGTGAAGGGGAATCGGCGATAAGGGCCAGCATTTTTTCGCCAAGGGCCAGGTGCGCGGCGTAGGAGAGGTATGCAGAATCGGCGCCTCCGGAGTAGGCGACGAGGACGCTGCCCAGTTCTTTGAGCGCGGCTTGGAGCTTGGCGGATTTTGATGGCAGATCCATCTGAGTTGATTGTAGGACAGTTGGATCCCGTCTATAGGTTGCAGGTCGAGGAACCGATGAAGCACAACTCCATCATGCCTGAATGCCGGAACGGCGTTAGTCGGGGATCTGCCATCCAACCGGTGTCTGGGCGAGTGTCGCTTTTGCGGTGACCTGTGTGGTCGTGGCCTTGGCCATATCGGGGAACACGGCCTGCACGTCGTGGCTTAGGGCCCAGACGGGAACTTCTTTCATTGTGTAGCTGTAAGTGACGGTGGTTTCTTTGAAGCCGTCTACGATGGCAAGTGGGGTGGAACCGTCGATGCTGGTGACCTCGCGATGTCCGTAGCAGAAGTGCGGAGCGAAGCGGGTGCCGTTGGTGGCGACAGTGTAGCGGCTGACATGAATGCTTGGTTCGCTCGACTTTTCCAGGAGGGAGGTTTTTACGAGAGAGTCCAGTTGCTTCGTCTTTTCCGGATCGCTCGTCTCGAAGGGAAATCGCGTGTCGGTGAAGAGGCAGTCCCTGTGGTCAAGGAAGTGATTGTTGATGGCCAGGGTGAAGTTGGCTGGCGTGGGTGCGGATTTACCGCCGGTGCAACCGGAGGCCAGAGCAACGATAAGGATAGCTGCAAAGGCGAAGGGGCGTCGGTTTCTGTGAACGAATTTCATCGTTTCTCCTGGGAAAATGTTGGATGCAGTTCTGCAAGTGAGACAGTTGTCCTGTCTTTGTTGCTGTTCCGATTCTTACATGAGTGCAATTGAATCGAGTTCCGGCGTGGTCTAGTTGCCGCTGAGGATATCGATCGTCTCTTGGTCAAGCTCTCCAACGGTCTTCATAGTTGCAAGGGTTTTGAGATTGTCCTGGACCTTGGCCCACTGATCGGGGTTCTTTTTCGTAATGATGGGTGCCTGCGGATCGGCATAGTATTCGATGAGGTCGTGTTTGAGTTGGAGGGGAACGATGTTGTCCGGGTTCCTGGTGATGAAGGCCAGGAGTTTGGCGTAGGTTTTATCGGTGGGCGGATAGGCTCCGGGCTTGACGAAGGCTCCCGTGTCGAGGTCGCGATTGGGGAGATAACGATCGACGTGATCATAGTCGTCGAGGATTCTGCGGAGCACACTGATGGATCGATTGATGCTTTTGATGTAGAGATCTTCGGTCTGCGAAGTGGGGCCTTTGATGGCGAGGAGCTTGAGCGAACCGACTTTAGGCAGGATGAAGATGAAGCCGGCGTAGAGGTGGCTGCGAAAGCCGGGCGTCTTGCGATAGGCCTCCCAATTGTTATCGGTCGATGCCTGTTGAAGTTCATTGATGAAGGTTGAGAGGTCAGGGCTGGGTGTGTCGGTTGGAAAGCTGTTCTTGTGGAGGATGGTTTCCGCGCGGGCGATGTTTGGAATAAAGTGCCGCACAGAGCGGCGGTAGACGCCGATGGCGGTCTCTCGCCGACCGACGATCTGGCCGATGTCGATGCCGTAGATTTCAAAGAATGCATGGTGGAGGAGGCCGTTGGGGATTTCGAGGCCGACATGTTCGAGATAGGCGGAAGGGGCGAAGCGACCGACGCTGAGCTGGTCGATGTCGAAGGCGAACTCGGTCTGGACGTGGGCGTGGGGGTTTTGGTCGTAGTTGACGGTGGTGCCGTACTTTTGCTCGAGCTTAGGGAACTCGATGGGGACGGCACGGTTAACGGCGGCGCTGTGACCGATGTTGTCGCCGATGTAGTGGGAGAGGGCGCCGATGGCGAAGGCGAGCTCATCGGGGGTGTGGGCGTTGCGGAGGAGGCTGAGGACGAAGTCGCCGGCGCGGACGTAGTGGGTGAGGTCGGAGAAGAAGACGTTGCCGAAGGGATAGTAGCCGAAGTCCTGGATGGCGCAACCGCCATAGGCGTAGGCGTGGGCTCGCTGGAGCTGCGCTTCGGTGAGAGTGGGGTAGTGCTTGAGGAGAATAGGACGGATGGATTGCTTCCAGGCGAGATCAATCAGTTCTTGGTGCGATTGGACCGAATAAGGAACGCCTGGTGTCGTCGCAAGAAGCAATCCCAGGAAGACTGTCGTTTTCAGGAAGGTGGTGCGTCGAGAGAAAAGAATTGTATGTCCTCGTTCCTGGTCTTTTTCGACTCTACACACTCTACCTAGGATGAAGATACTGGGGAAAGGGTAGGCTGGCGGGGAGGTGGAGGTCATGTCGGTTCGAGATCGGCGATGGATGCGATATACGGCCGGACTTGTTGCGTTCGGGATTGTTGCGGCGGTGTGGCACTTCGGGGGGCGGCAGGGGGGTAGGATTCGGCCGGTGAGTGAGCGGAGGGTGATGCCGGAGTTGGTGATGAGGAAGTTGGGTGGGGGGACCTGGAGGATGGGGGAGCATCGGGGGCAGGTGGTGCTGGTGAACTACTGGGCTACGTGGTGTGGGCCATGCCGGGAGGAGATGCCGGGGTTGGCGAGGTTGTCTCGTGAGTTGGGACCGAAGGGGTTCGCGGTTGTGGGGGTGGCTTTGGATGAGGGTGGTGAGGAGAAGGTGAGGCGGTTTGTGGAGGAGCTTCGGGTGGATTATCCGGTGACGATGCCGGAGAAGATGTCGCAGATGGAGTTTGGGCTGGAAGGATTGCCTGCGACTGTGCTCGTGGATCGCCACGGTCGCGTTGCGAAGACTTATGTTGGTGCGGTGCGGGAGCAGGATTTCAGGGAGGATGTTGAGGCGCTTCTGGCTGAACGATGAGCCGTGCGCTTTTTTAGGTTTTTAGGTTTGGCCGATTTTAGTGGGGTCGGTTTTGAGGAGGATAGGGGTGAACGGGAGATTGAAGGTTGGTTGCGGGTCGGGGTGAGCGGGGTTGAAGTCCGGGACTGTGGGGTCGAGGAATTTTGTTAGCGGGAGGTTGGCCTCGCGGATACCGTGGACGATGCAGCGGGCGAGTTCGTACGCGCCGTAGCTGTTGAAGTGGGTGTCGTCTTTGATGGCGGCGGTCTGGCCGGGGAATGAGTTTTCAGGGTAGTGCATGAAGGCTTTGAGAGTGCCTTCGGGACCCATGGTTTCGAAGAGGGTTTTGCTCATAGCGTTGAGGTCGATGAGAGCGACTTTTTGCTGGACGGCGATTTCGCGGACGGCGTCGGGGTAGGGGCCGAAGGAGTTGGTGATGTTGCCTGAGTCGTCGAAGGTGCGGCGGTTCATCGGTGTGACCAAGACTGGAGTTGCTCCCCTGGCGCGAGCCTGGGCGATGAAGTCGGTGAGGAGTCTTTTGTACTCGTCGAGCGGGACTGCACCGGGCTTCATGTCATTGTGGGCGAACTGCATGAAGAGGTAGTCGCCGGGCTTTATCGTGGTCATGATCTTGGCGAGACGCTTTTCGCCGACGAAGCTTTTCGTGGTTTCACCAGATTCGGCGTGGTTCGCGATGACGATGCCGGGGAGGAAGAAGCGCGGGAGCATTTGTCCCCAGGCGGCCCAGGGCTCGTAGTACTGATCGACGACGGTGGAGTCCCCGGCGAGGTAGAGGACGGGCTCGCTGGGGATTGGTTCGATGTCGATGGAGCGGACGCTGGGATGGTCGCCGTTGAACTCGAGGGTGAGTTTGTGGTCCCAGTCGAGGATGCCGAGTTCGCGCGGCTTGAGGCGGACCTTGTTGCCGGAATCGCCGGAGATTTCGGGATAGCGGACGTTCGTATCGAAGATTCTGGTGAGTGGAGTCGCCGGGTTGAGTGGGGATTTTCTCGATCATGAGGCGGCGGCCTTCGGCGCGGATTGTCGTGACCGATGCCTTCGGGCCGCCGAGGACTACGGTGACGCGGTAGCTGCCTTCGGGGATGGGGACGGAGAAGAAGAAGGGTTTATCGCTGGTGCAGGATTTGGCTTCGACGGTGGGGGAGGGGAGGAGGTCGAAGCCCGCAGTGGTATCGGTGAAGCGGGAGGCGGGAGAGAGGGTGGCGAACGTGCGGTTAGCTGGGCCGCAGGCGTACTTCATGAGGGCGGGATTGGGTTGGGGCTGAATCTGCGAATGGGCGGCTAAGGCTGTGGATAAATAAAGTGTGGCGAGGGTTGCGAGAGTGAGGTTTGGGCGACGATTCGGGGCTGGGCTGGAGCTTCTCTGGTGTGCGTTGTTGTGGTGCATGGTACCCTCCCCCCTCCCCCGTCAAAAGTGTGCAAAGTCTTCGAAGTAGAGACTTTAGGTCTGGACTTCAGCGTCTAGTTGCTCTCTGAATCGAAAAGCCCGGCGTGGGCCGGGCTTAGATTTTTTACTGGTTTAAGTTTATCAGCGCTGTCAATGGTTTCGATCGCTCATGGCTAGTTGGTTACGAGTTGCCAAGGATACGAAAGGCTATCAAACTGCGATGGTTCGAAGACAGCCCAGCTTGTGGCTGCGGCTTGTCCAGGGCCGAAAGTTTGTAGTGTCCTAATTTGAAATCCTTACCCTTGTAGGCTGGCATATAACGTGCTCCTTACCCATTCGGATACGGTCTGATTCTTGGCGCGGGCAGCGGTTGTAACTTTCTTCAGGTCTTCGGCATTGAACCGGATAGGCACGATCTTACCTTTGGCCTCACCTTTGGCCATTTTGGGACGACCAACCTTCTTAGGCTTCGGCATTGGCTCTGTACTCCTGCATGATGGCCGCTCTTACGATAACCGCGATTTTCTTGTCGATATTTAGGCCATTTGCCATGACTTCCTCGCTGTAATTACTGTATTACAAATATATGATTTGTGTCAATGGTTTTTGTGATACATTTTCTCTATTGTGAAGAAACTGCTTAGTTTCCGGGGTTGGATCATTGGATTTATAGGGTGCGTAATCTTCGTATCTTTCATGTCCTATCAACAGCATCGCGCCACCGATAAGTATAAAAACCACCGCGCAGAATATTGCTCCGCTCTCACTACGTCGGCAGAACAAAAGAAAGGCTGCATAGAAGAACGCACAAATGCTAGAGACTACCTGCCATGGAGGTACGAACTCTTTAGCTGGCCGGAAGGCATTACAACTTGGGCAATCATATTGACCGGATTCGCTATTGCTTGGCAAAGTAGCGAGACGCGGAAGGCTGCGGATGCTGCTCGTCTGAATGCACAGGCTGTTATTAATGTCGAAAGACCATGGCTTTTTCTTAGCGTAGAGAGATCGACGGAACCTTTGAGTTCCGGGATAGAAAGATTTGGTATTCATGGTTGGAACAAAGGTAAAACTCCTGCGCAAATTATTTCTTTCTCCGCTCCAAAACTTGAAATAGTCGCAAATGACACCGATCTTCCCGAAGAGCCTGTTTACAGCAAACCTCTTACTCGGGATACCCCTATCATTGTTATGGCTGACCAGAACGCCATCGGACTTGGTCTCTCGCTGACCAAAAAAGACATTATGGAACGATTTCAGCAAGAACCACTCGGAACAATTACCCGAGTTCAAACGGGAGAGGCTAAATTGTATGTTTTCGGAACCATAATTTACAGAGATTTGCTGGGGGACTCGGACACAAGCCTGCATGAAACGCGATGGTGCTATCAGTACTTTTTTCACACTACCGGCGACCCTAGTCACCTCATCCAGATTGGACCAAAGGGCTATAACCAATACACATAGCCCTAAATCCAAATTAGGACACTACCGAAAGTTTTCATCTCATCTAGTTGCTAAAAGCAACTAATTGTTGATAACGTTTTGTCATGCCAGCGCGCATGAAGTCTGCTAAGGATGCGGAACAGGTTTCGGCGATTCGTGAGTTCAATCGTTTCTATACGGCGCGACTGGGTCTGCTGCGCAAGCGGCATCTGGATGGAGAGTTTTCACTGACTGAGGCGCGCATCCTGTATGAGACCGGGTCATGCCCGGGATTGACTGCCTCCTGTCTGCGGAACACGCTTGGGCTTGATGCGGGATACATCAGCCGTCTGCTTGCGCTGTTAACCAGGCGGAAGCTGGTACGGCAGACGGCGTCCAAAGAGGATGGGCGCGAGAAGCTGCTCACGCTGTCGTCGCTGGGCGCCCGGAAGGTTGCCGAACTGAACGAGCAGTCTGCGCTGCAGATAAGAGGAATGCTCGCAAGCCTTAGTAAGAGTGAGCGGTCTACGGTGGTTGAGTCACTCTCGAAGGTCCAGTCGATTTTGAGTAAAGCTGAGAGGCATTCTCTTCGGATCGTTCGGTTAGCGGAGGTCAATGACGATGCGCTGCGACTCCTGCACGAGTATTACGAAGCGGTGAGCGTTGTTCAGCGGGATAGTCGCGAAGCTATTCGAGAGATGATCGATGACCCCTCTTCCGGCGTGTGGCTTGCCTACCTCGAGGACAAAGCGGTTGGGTGCGTCGTGCTTCGGAAGCTCCAATCTATACCGTTCGCGGGAGAGTGCAAACGTCTGTACGTGCGGCCGCAGGCCCGGGGACAGCACATTGCGGACGCGCTACTGGATGCGCAAGAGGAATACGCTCGCAGGCAGGGGCTGCGATGGATCTATCTGGACAGTTACGACGACCTGAAGGCCGCGATCGTTCTGTACCAGAGGCGCGGCTATGTTCCATGTGAACGCTATAACGACAATCCGCAGGCGACTGTGTTCTTTCGGAAACAAATCGTGACGGGTCGTGGACTTTAGCGAAAATTGGCGGACCTCACCTTACCTTCAAAATCGGGTGAAGTGACGATGTCCGAAAATCGCGAGTCCGGGGTCACGGTAAGTGGGAGAATTTGTTTATGGAACTGCCCGACCGGGAGATCTGCCTTCGCGTTTTGGATAGCCGGGATGCCCGGTTCGACGGATTGATCTTTGTCGGGATCACCTCGACGGGCATTTATTGCCGGCCCGTTTGTCCGGCGCGGACGGCTAAGCGGGAGAACTGCCGGTTTTTCAGTTCGGCTGCAGCGGCGCAGGAGGCGGGTTTTCGTCCGTGTCTGCGCTGCCGGCCTGAGACTGCTCCGGACCTGGCCTCGTGGCGTGGGACTTCGAATACGGTTTCGCGGGCGCTTGCTTTGATTAACGAGGGTGCGCTCGATGGAGAGGACGCGAGTGTTGAGAAGCTGGCGGAGCGGCTTGGCCTGGGCGAACGACAGTTGCGGCGATTGTTTCTTCAGCATCTTGGCGCCTCGCCGATCTCGGTGGCACAGACCCGGCGCGTGCTGTTTGCCAAACAACTGATCCACGAGACGCAGATGTCGATGACCGATGTTGCCATGGCTGCGGGATTCGGCAGCGTGCGGCGATTCAATGAGATCTTCCAGGAACTTTTTCATCGTTCTCCCAGCGCTTTGCGAAGAAAGACTTCCGCGAGCCATGCCGAGGCTGAGGTGACGCTTCGATTGCGCTATCGACCGCCTTATGACTGGGAGTCGATGCTCGGCTATCTGCGGACGCGTGCTATTCCCGGCGTTGAGGTTGTGGAGAACGGGAGTTACTGGCGCACGGTTGAGATCGATGGCTTTAGCGGAAGTATCGAGGTGAGGCATCTGCCCCGGCAGCAAAGCCTGGGGGTTACGATCCGGTTTCCTAACGTTCGATCGTTGCCGGCGATTGTGACCCGGGTGCGGCGCGTGTTCGATCTTGGCGCGGACATTGAGACGATCGGCTCGCACCTTGCGCGTGACCCATTGCTTGCACCGCTGGTAGCGCAGCGTCCTGGCCTGCGTGCGCCTGGGGGATGGGATGGGTTTGAACTGGCTGTGCGGGCGATTCTTGGACAACAGATCAGCGTTGTCGCGGCGCGGCGTTTGGCAGGACAGCTGGTTGTGTTGCACGGCAAGGCTGTACCGGCGGGAAGAGGCGGCCATCCGGGATTGACGCATGTGTTTCCTACTGCGAAGGGTCTTGCTTCGGCAAAATCAATCGGACTCGGTATGCCGAATGCGCGTCAACGATCGTTGAAGGCGCTGGCGGAGGCGACCGTGGACGATCCGAATCTGTTCCGACCGTTTGGAACGATTGAAGAGGCGATTGTGCGATTGCGGATGATTATGGGAGTGGGTGAATGGACGGCGCACTACATTGCTTTGCGGGCCTTGCGGGAGATGGATGCGTTTCCTGCTTCGGATATTGGCTTGCTGCGTAGTGCTGCCTTGATGGATGGGGTGCGGTCGACTGCGGCGAATCTTCTGGATCGTGCCGAGTCCTGGCGGCCGTGGCGTGCGTATGCGGCGCAACATCTGTGGGCGGCGGACGCGAACGTAACTTCAACGAACGGGAGTGCACATGAGTGAGGTACTACATTTGTTGATGGATCGAATCGACACGCCGATCGGCGAGATGCATATCGTGTCGGACGCGGACGGGAATCTGCGGGCGGTCTACTGGGATGATCGTGAGGATCGTATGCGTCGCTTCCTTCGGCTTCATTATGGCGAGAATGGGTTCACGCTCGAAGAGGCACGCAATCCCAACGGCTTGTCGGATGCAATCCGCAGGTATTTTGCGGGAGAGCTTGGGGCGATCGACGGACTGCCGGTGAAGACAGAGGGCACGGCCTTTCAACGTGAGGTTTGGCGTGCGTTGCGAGAGATTCCGTGTGGGACCACGGTTTCTTATGCGGAACTTGCTGAACGAATAGGGCGGCCTACAGCTGTAAGAGCGGTGGGACTGGCGAATGGCGCGAATCCGGTTGGTGTGATCGTGCCCTGTCATCGAGTGATTGGAGCGAATGGTTCCCTGACTGGGTATGGCGGGGGTATCGAACGGAAGCGGTGGCTTCTGGAGCATGAGAGCAAGGGCTCGGAATTCGAACTCAAGCCCTAAGTGAATCGGAAGACTGTGGTGTCGCGCGGCCACCTTCGGGGCATAAGCATTTGCCGATGAAACTTTTGATGATTTTCTGTAGTCTCTGAGTCATGCTGATACGTCGTTTTGCAGTTTCAGCCATTTTTCTGGCCACAGCGTCCTGCTGTGTTCACGCCCCGGCCCAAAAACCTGCTGCTCAATCTGTTGAGGCGCGGATTGCCGCGCAGAACGCACTCTTTGAGGAGTCGTGGCAGACTTCGCTGCGGTTGTCTCCGACACGCGCCACGGCGGTGGGGGATTACCGGTACAACGATCAGCTCGGCGACGATTCGCTGGCGGCGATCGCTCACCGGCACGATATCGATGTGACCGAGCTTGCGAAGATCAAGGCGATTGATGCGACGGGTTTTCCGGAGCAGGATTTGATTTCGCATGACTTGTTCCTGCGGCAGGTGCAGCAGCGGGTGGAGGACTACGACCTGAAAGAGTACGAGATGCCGATCAGCGGGATGGGCGGCATTCATACCGGGCTGGCGGATCTGCCGTTGTCGGTGCCATTCGATTCGGTGAAGCATTATGAGGATTACGTCTCGCGACTGCACCAGATTCCCAGAGCGTTTCAGCAGACAGAGGAGGTGCTGCGAGCGGGTGTGAAGGATCATCTGGTGATTGTGCGGTTTATTGCCGAGAAGGTACCGGGGCAGTGTGATGGCGTGGTCAAGGCGAATCCGTTTGCGATTCCGCTGAAGAAGTTTCCGGCTTCGTTTTCTGAGGCGGACAAGAAGCGGCTGACTGACGAGATCAATGCAGCGGTTCAGAATGAGGTTTTTCCGGCGTATAAGCAGTTCGCGACGTTTATCGAGAAAGATTACATTCCGAACACCCGGACGACGCTTTCGATTGGGAGTTTGCCTGGCGGGAAGCGGCGGTATCAGGCTGCCCTGCGTCGCTTTACGACGACGGATCTGTCGGCTGCGCAGATTCATGCGATTGGGTTGAAGGAAGTTGATCGGATTACCGCGGAGATGACTGCGTTGGCGAAGGCGAATGGTTATCCCGACCTAGAGAGCTTCCGGGTGAAGATCGAGTCGGATCCAAAGTATGTGCCAGCTTCGGCGCAGGCGATTGTGGATGATTTTGCGAAGTACATTCACCAGATGGAGCCGCGGTTGCCGGAGCTGTTTGGACTGCTTCCGAAGACGGCGGTGACGGTGGAGCCGATCCCACCGTTCCAGGCGGGGGCGGCGACGCACTACCAGGGAGGAACTCCGGATGGGAAGCGGCCGGGGCGTGTGTCGGTATCGGTGTCGGACCCGACGAAGCGGTCGCTGATCAACGATGAGGCGGTTGCGTATCACGAAGGTGTTCCGGGACACCATCTTCAGATCACAATTCAGCAGAGCCTGACGGGACTGCCGGAGTTCCGCAAGCATGGAGGCAACTCGGCATATACGGAGGGCTGGGGGCTCTATGCAGAGGAGCTAGGGAAGGAGATCGGGTTTTATCAGGACCCGGGTTCGGACTATGGGCGTCTGCGGTCGGAGCTGTTTCGCGCCGTGCGGCTCGTGGTCGATACGGGGATTCACGATGAGAGTTGGAGCCGAGACAAGGTGGTGGAGTATATGCGGGCCTCGCATGCGGTCGATGAGCCGACGATTCAGTCGGAGACCGACCGCTATATCTCGGGGCCGGGGCAGGCCTGCAGTTACAAGCTGGGACAGTTGAAGATTCGTGAGCTAAGGGAGCGGGCTAAGGAGCAGTTGGGGCCGAAGTTCGATCTGAAGAAATTTCACGATGAGATCCTGAGTGGCGGGGCGCTTCCGCTGGATGTTCTGGATGCCCGGGTGACTCGTTGGATTGCGAGTCAGAAAGAGGCAGGGAATGGGGAGTAGGGAATAGGGAGTAGAAGGCCGGGTGCTTGGTTGCACCCGGCTTTTGCTTTTTTGGTGCGTGATTTATTTGCCGCTTTCGGTGGATTTGATGAAGCTGGCTACATCGGATTTGAATTGCTTGAGGATGTCGTCCTTGACGTAGATCATGTGGCCGGCCTCGTAGTAGTGATAGCTGATGTTGGATTGCAGGCTCTTGGGCATGGGGAGATGGTGCATCTCGTAGACGCCCTCGAAGTACGGGGTGGCGAGATCGTAGTAGCCGCCTGCGAGCATCACCTTCATCTTCGGATTCATCTTCATGCGATAGGCGAGGTCGGGCATGACGTTGGCTCCGGTTTCGACACTGCCGGGTGTGCTGCCGCCACCCCCAAAGCCGCGGCCCGGGGGCGTGTGGGTCATGTTCCAGTTGAACTCGCCTCCCTGTCGTGCGGACATGAGGTAGGTGGCTTGTGTGGCGTACTTGAGATCGTTGTGGAGGTACTGGTTGATGGCGGTGTTCCAGGCGGAGGTGATGGCGTCGCTCTGGGGATCGTAGCCGGAGGTTGCGCCCATCGGGTCGGCATCGGGGCCCTCGTAACGTGAGTCGAGACGGCCGGTGGTGATGCCTTCGTCAAGTTTGAGCTCCTTTGAGAATTCGCCGCCGGTGACGCGGAGGTCGGCGCGGAGGAGATAGTCGATTGGCAGGCCGATGTAGCTGTGGAGTTTTTCGGCTACGGCCTGACGCTGGGCGTCGGAGAGATCGCTGCCTTGAAGGAGAGCGGTCATGTATTCGCCGAGGGCGTACTTCTGCACCTCTTCGAGGAAGGGTTTGAGGGCTGGCGGCTGGTTGGGAAGTTTGTGGTGATACCAGGCGGTAGCGGCGAAGGTGGGAAGTGCGAGGGCGTAGGCCTGATCGACGCCGGGGTTGGCGGTGGGGCCGTCGACGCTGTTGTCGAACGCGAGGATCTGCGAGAGCAGGATGATGCCATTGAGGTCGACGCTGCGCAGGTCGGCGGCGAGGACGGCAGAGCGGGGCGTGCCGTAGCTTTCGCCGAAGATGTACTTGGGCGAGTTCCACCGATCGTACCTGGAGAGGAAGCGGCGGATGAAGCGCTCGAAGGCGTGGCCGTCGGCGTCGACTCCGTAGAAGGCTTCGGATTTGTTTTTGCCGAAGGTGCGGCTGAGGCCAGTGCCGGGAGCGTCGATGAAGACGATGTCGGCTACGTCGAGAAGCGAGTACTCGTTGTTGACGAGGGTGTAGGGTGCGCCCTCCTGATGCTGAGTGTCAGGAGTGACGATGCGTTTGGGTCCGAAGGTTCCCATGTGAAGCCACATGGTGGGGGAGCCGGGGCCTCCGTTGTAGGCGAAGACGAGAGGGCGCGAGGCGGCGGGGGCATCTTTCTTGAAGTAGGCGACGTAGAACATGCGCGCGGTGGGCGGCGCGTCTTCGGCGCGCTCGGGAAGATGGATGTTGGCATCGGGGAGCGGCTTGCCGTCAAAGCCAATGGTGGCGTCCTGCGGGTCGGTTCCGCCGACGGTGATGGTTCCGGCGATGGCGCGGTAGGCGATGGACTGGCCGCCGATGTTGACGCTGCCTTCGGTGGTGGAGTCGGGTGTGGTGGGAGTTGCGGAAGCGTGAGGTGCTGCTGGCGGGAGTGGCTGCGGGTTTTTCTTCCGGCTTTTCCTGCGCGAAACCGATGGTGGTAGTAGTTAGGACGAATGCCATCGTTAATACGACGAACGATGCACGACGATTACGCCAAGGGAAGACCATGGACTGACCTCTGAGGTTTTTGGATGAACTGAGTATAGGTGACGGCTGGTGCTTCTGATTTGTTTCGGGTGCTTCCAGGAAACTCAGGAATGGAACAGGTTTATTCCAAGCCAGATCAGGGTGGCTAGTGCGACTGTCGTTCCGAGGAGAGTGAGGTAGAAGGCGGTACCAATTTCCTCTTTTTCAGGGAAATAGGACTGGTTTGGGTCAGAGGGGTTGTATTGGATTTGGATCACGTCGTTTTTGCTATAGATGCTCGGATCTCTTTCATCCCAGGTAGCGATGCCGGAGTAGATGTGGCCCTTAATCCAAAAGCTGTAACTGAGTTCTGCGTGTCGCAAGTTTGTTTCGGACCTCAGCTCTCGTAGCGTGTAGTCGAAGACAGTGGCGTCGGCCCAAGGCCACTTTTGTGCCCCCTGAAGTTTGAAGCGAACTTTGTCGAACCAGCTTGCCACGGATAGACCTCTCTCATCGAGCCACGAACGCTAAGTTTATTCGGCGAGGCGTCAGTTTTTTTTCTCGACGTCTTTACCGAAAAAGTAACACTCGGTGAGCATGCAGAAGATGTGTTCGAGGGCGAGGTGGGATTCCTGGATGTTCATGGTGACGGTGGAGGGGATGATGATGTTGTGATCGCAGAGGTCGCGCATCTTGCCGCCGCCGTTGCCGGTGAAGCCGATGGTGGTGAGGCCGGATTTGCGGGCTTGTTCGAGGGCCTGGAGGATGTTGGGCGAGTTGCCGGAGGTGGAGATGCCCAGGAAGATGTCGCCGGGCTGGCCGAGGGCTTCGATCTGTCGGGCGAAGATCTGGTCGAAGCCGAAGTCGTTGCCGCAGGCGGTGAGGATGGAGGAGTCGGTGGTGAGAGCCATGGCGCGGAGAGCGGGGCGGGTGTCGGTGAGGCGGACGACGAACTCGGCTACCAGGTGCTGGGCGTCGGCGGCGGAGCCTCCGTTGCCAGCGACGAGAAGCTTGCGGCCGGTGCGCATGGCCGTGGCGGTGAGTTCGGCGATGGTGACGAGGGTTTCGGAGATATTTTCGTCGGCGAGGACGGCTTGCATGGTGGCGATGGATTGAGCGAGCTGCTTCTGGACGATGTGCTTCATGGGTCTCCGGCTGAGGATGAATGTGCTGAGGCAAGGGTACGGGATTGAGGTTGCGGTTGTCGAAGTAATTGCGGCGAAGAGTGGTTGTAGTATGGCTGCGTTGGGTTTCGATTGTGGAATTGTGTCTTGATTGGAGGCGTGGTGAAGAGGCTTGTTTGTGGGTTTGTGATCGCGGTTGCGTGTGGGGTTGGGTTTGGGCAGGTGACACCGGCGGCGCCTGTTGCTCCGGCGCCGTCTTCGACGGTGTCATGGGTCTCGCAGGGTGGAGCGGGGAAGACGATGCTGCTTTGGCCTGCGGGAGCGCCCGGGGCTTTGGGGGATGAGGATGTCGATAAGCCTACGCTGACGGTGTTTCTGCCGGTGGCGGCGAACCCGACGAAGACTGGTGTGGTAGTGGCTCCGGGCGGCAGTTATACGCATCTGGCAACCGAGAAGGAAGGGTACGCGATTGCGCGGTGGCTGAATGAACGTGGAGTTGCGGCGTTTGTGCTGCAGTACCGGCTTGGGCCGAAGTATCACCATCCGGTGGAGCTGGAGGATGCGCAGAGAGCGATTCGGATGGTGAGGGCGCATGCGGAGGAGTGGGGCGTTGCGACCGATCATTTGGGGATGTGGGGATTTTCTGCAGGTGGGCATCTGACGGCGACGGCTGGGACGCATTTTGACTCAGGGAATTCTTCGGCGAGTGATCCGGTGGATCGCGAGAGCAGCCGTCCGGATTTTCTGGTGCTGGGGTATCCGGTGATCACGTTTCATGAGCCGGATCTGCATCGCGGGTCGCTGAAGTTTTTGCTGGGAGATACGCCTGATTCGGCGCTGGTGGATTCGCTGTCAGCAGAGACGCAGGTGACGAAGGATACGCCGCCTACGTTTTTGTTTACGACGACGGATGACAAGACGGTTCCGGTGATGAACAGCGTAATGTTTTATTCCGCGCTGGTGAAGGCAGGAGTGCCGGCTGAGATGCACATCTTTCAGCATGGAGCGCATGGGGCTGGGCTGGCTTCGGCGAATCCGCAGTTGAGTGTGTGGCCGGATCTGGTGGCGAAGTGGATGCGGGAGCGCGGGTATATGGCCCCTTGAGGGCAGGGTGTAGGGAGTAGGGAATAGGGAGTAGAGGGCTAATGACTTTAGAGGAGTTTGTGGCTTCGGATGGGGCGGGTTTCTCTGGGGCTTTGCTTGCGCTTTGGTTGGACGCTCATGGCGATTGGGAGAAGGCGCATGAAGTTGCTCAGGATGCTGCCGGGCCGGGTGGTGCCTGGGTGCATGCTTATCTGCATCGCAAGGAGGGGGATTTGGGGAATGCCGGGTATTGGTATCGGCGGGCCGGGCGCGCGGTGGCGAGTGGGGATTTGAGAGTGGAGTGGGAGGGGATTGTGCAGGAGATGCTGGGGACGCTGAGAGTGGGGTGAACGGTGTTGCATCCTTGTGCGGGATGTCCTTTTTTGCGGATATCTTCAGATGCTTCTGATCCCCTGAGATGACATGAGCACCGCGTCATTGTCTGCATCCGCATGATGTATTAGAGAATTTGCCAGCCACATGCTCGCCACGACGAAGACTGCCCCGTCGACGACTTCGCCAACGATCGAAAGCCGTGAAGGTTTCCAGAGAAGAAAAAGAATCAGAATGGCAACCGGGAGGGCTCGGAGTGTCGATCCCTGGTTGATGTCCTCGATCAAATATGCCAATGCACCCATAAGAAAGAGGAGACGGTAGTCGTAGCTCGCTCCCGAGACAAAAGCGAAGCAGAAGATGGACAGCGCGGCGATAGCAATCCATCCTTTGGTTCGATCGAAATCAAGCGGAGGCAGGAAACGGTGGAGACGTCTGCCACAGGTTGCTCCGACGAACATAGCGAAACCGCCTAAGAGGAGTGCGCCCATGGGAGCCACGATTGCATGGTCCTGAATGATGGCCACTCCGCGATAAAAAATGTGCTCGCATATCGAGAGAAAAAAAGGATAGGCTCCAAACGACAGCAGGGAGTCTCTGGGCGTATTCCGCAAAAGACGAGGAAGGCTGTGTCCCGCAGTGATGACGAGGGCGGTTATGGAGAGCACCGCGGTGAGAGTTGTGGTGAGGATCCTCCGACGGTTCCGCAGGAAGATGGCGACGAGCGCAACGGGGTATATCTTTAGGACCGTGAGCAGTCCAATCAGAACTCCTTTGAAAAAAGATCTCAAAGCGGCGGGTTGACGATTGATAAAAGCGAGACCGAAGACCAACAGGAAAAAGATGATTTGATCGGTGTTGCCGCGCTCTACCGCAAAAAGAACCGATCGCGACAGGACTGCGCAATAGATAAGGATCGCGCTTATCCATCTTTTCGCATCGAAAAGAAACAAGAATGCGATTGCGGTAGCGACCGACATAACTGTTCCGATCCAATTGGATGCGCTCGAGGAGATGCCCAGATACCGAGCGCCCAGCCATATTGGAGGGTAGTTGTAGACGCGGTGCCAGGGATCAAAAGATCGCACGAAGTATGGATTCTGTCCGCTAAGAAGGCAATCAATCGAATGGGTTATCGTGCGGGTATCTGCAAAGTGCGGCGAGAGGGGAGAATCCTGAAGGATCCCCCATGCAGCAACCAAACTTCCCCGCGTGTGAATGCCGATCAGCAAGATGATCAGAACAGTTGCGATTGCGGCGAAGACCGGCCATCTGGAGTGCAGGAGGGGGAGATATTTCCGCACCGGATCTCCTTCGACTGGGTTGCTGGGCGCGAACCGAGCTGTAGTAGGCAGTATTTATGACGGCGTCGGGGGCGACATGGGTTTCCTCCAATCTAGCCAAAAAGTTCAGGCGGTCTGAAACGACTACCTGACCTACCTCTTTTTTAGCGGCGAAGGTAGGCGTCGTCTTTGTTGATCCAGTCCTGACGGGGCGGGGTGAAGATGTCGAAGTCGACGCAGTCTTCCTCGGCGGTGGCCGAGTGCGGGAGGTTGCCGGGGATGACGAGCACTTCGCCGGCGTGGACGGTGTGGGAGGTGCCATCGTCGAAGTCGAAGCGGAGAGCGCCTTCAGTAATGAAGGTGATTTGTTCGTTGGGGTGGGAGTGGCGTGGGACGACGCAGCCCTTGGCCAGGACTACGCGGGCGAACATGGACTGCTCGCCCGTGACGAATTTGCGGGAGAGGAGTGGGTTGAGCTGCTCATTTTCGACGTCGTTCCAACTGTAGAGAGTGGCGGTGGACATGGCGCGGCTGCCTTTCCTTTCGAGTGACGATGGCGGGAGATGCATTTCCTGCTTGGTGTTGCGCGCTCCCTTGTGTAGAGTAAGCGAAACGGGGGCGATCGAGAGGTGCCTCGTCGCCGAAGCCCAGGAATTTGTTTGATGTAAGTTGGAGGCCGCGAGTCAGGCTGGTCGCGGGCGTCTTTCTTTCTTACTTGTCTTGACTAACTTTGAAACGGTGAGTTGACCATGTGTCTTCGAGTAGCAAAGGTGTATCTGTCTCTTCTGTTTGTGCTGATTGTGGGTGTGTCAGCGGTTGAAGGATCGCGAGTGATGGCGCAGACTTCGCCTGCGGCTTCTTCGTTGTCGATGAGCCAGACGGATCGGATTGCGGCGCTGGAGAAGCAGAATGCCGACAATGCGGCGGCGATCGCGGCGGCGCAGTCGGCGGGAGACAACGCGTGGATGCTGGTTTCGGCGGCGCTGGTGCTGATGATGAGCGGTCCCGGGCTGGCTCTGTTCTACGGTGGCCTGGTGCGGAAGAAAAATATTCTGGCCACGATGATGCAGACCTTCGCCATGATGGCTGTGATTACGGTGCTGTGGGCGCTGGTGACTTATTCGCTGGCTTTCGGCGAAGGGAATGCGTTTATCGGCGGATTACATAATGTGTTTCTGCGCGGAGTGGGTCTGACGCCGGACCCGAAGTACGCGGCGACGATTCCGCTGCAGACGTTCATGGTGTATCAGTTAATGTTTGCGATTATTACGCCGGCGCTGATTACGGGTGCGTTTGCGGAGCGGATGAAGTTTTCGGCAATGCTCGTGTTTATGGTGCTGTGGGCGCTGTTCGTATATAGCCCGATGGCGCATATGGTGTGGGGTAAGGGTGGGTTGCTGAATGCTTCGCTGGGTGGACGGTTTCCCACTCTTGATTTTGCGGGCGGGACGGTTGTGCATGTGACTTCGGGGGTTTCGGCGCTGATTACAGCGCTTTATTTAGGCAAGAGGCTGGGATATCCGAAGGTGCCGATGCCTCCGCACTCGGTGGTGCTGAGTTTTATCGGGGCTTGTCTGTTGTGGGTGGGTTGGTTTGGGTTTAATGCAGGCTCGGCATTGTCGGCGGGGACGCTGGCGACTTCGGCGTTTGTGGCGACGCACTTTGGCGCGGCGGCTGCGGCGATTGGATGGAGTGTGGCGGAGTGGATTCGGCAGGGCAAGCCTTCGGCACTGGGTGCGATCTCGGGTTGCGTGGCCGGGCTGGTGGCGATTACTCCGGCGGCTGGGTTTGTGACGCCGATGTCGGCCCTGTGGATTGGGCTGATTGCCGGGGTGTTCTGCTACTTCATGGTGGTGAAGGTGAAGGCGTGGTTTGGCTATGACGACTCGCTGGATGCGTTTGGCGTGCATGGAGCCGGCGGGACGATTGGTGCGCTTTTGACCGGAGTGTTTGCGACGAGCGTGATCAATCCGATCTTCGGCGCGGGCAAGGCGACAGGAGTGATCGAAGGCAACGGACGGCAACTGCTGAACCAGATGGTAGGCGTTGCTATTGCGTGGAGTCTTTCGATTGTGGGTACCCTGATCATTTTGTTTGTTGTGGATAAGGTGATCGGGCTTAGGGTGAGCGCAGAGGATGAGCGTGAGGGACTCGATCTTTCGCAGCACGGCGAAGAAGGGTACGATTGGGCGCACTAGGGAGCAATGAGTTTTTGAGCTTTGAGTTGTGAGGAGAGGAATGGGGTATGCAGAAGATTGAAGCGGTGATTCAACCGTCGAAGCTGGATGCGGTGAAGGATGCGCTGGTGGAGATTGGTGTGGAGGGAATGACGATCACCGAGGCACGCGGGCATGGTCGGCAGAAGGGGCACACGGAGTTTTATCGTGGGCGAGAGTATGCGGTCGACCTGCTGCCGAAGGTGAAGCTGGAGGTGGTGGTGGCGGACTCGATGCTGGAGAGGACGATTGCAGCGATTATGACGGCTGCCCGGACCGGGGCGATTGGAGACGGGAAGATTTTCGTCTCGAAGATCGATGAGGCGATTCGGATTCGGAATGATGAGCGCGGAGAGATTGCGCTGTAGCATGACCGCGAATGTTCACTGAGATCCACGATGAAGGCATAGCTCCGATTTCGACTGATGACACCGATTGGGGTTTGTTGTGCCGGTAAGCTAGATTGGATAGGAGCCTAGCTGCGTCGGCTGTTTCAGGTGGGCTGCTGTTAGCCAGCGACGTTTGAGTGACTGCCATGCCAATCAGCGAGACGACAAGCAGCGGGGCGCGGGCCAGCTACCAGCGAAAGATGCTGGAGATTCGCGGTGCGTTCGAGGCGGGAGGCGCTTCCGGAGCAGTGACGATTGCCGCGCGGGCAACAGCGGTCGATGAGTTGGTGACCGGGTTGTGGCGACTGGCGGCGGAGGGTGATTCGCGATTAGGCGTGGGGGTTGCGCTGGTTGCGATTGGTGGATACGGGCGGCGGGAACTCTTTCCTTATTCGGATGTGGATCTGCTCTTTCTGCTGGATGGCCGCGTGGCGGAGAAGGATGTGAAAGAAGCAGTGCGGCGGGTCAACCAGGAGTTGTGGGACTCGGGGATTCGGGCGTCTCCGTTGACGAGGCGCGTGGCGGAGTGCGAGCGCTTCGATGCGGAGAATGCGGAGGGTGTTCTCTCGCTAATGGATCATCGGCTGGTAGCGGGCGATGGCGCGGTCTACCGAATGCTGGCGGACCAATGCGTGCCGAAGCTTCTGCAGCGCGAATCCAAGGCAGTGATGTTGCGGCTACTGGAACTGACGCGTGCCCGTCATTCGAAGTATGGCGATACGCTGTTTCATCTCGAGCCGAATATCAAGGACTGTCCGGGCGGACTGCGGGATGCGCACGTGTGCGCGTGGATGGCGAAGCTGCGGGAGGCGGCAGTCCAGACCGCGAAGAAGGGAAACGAGAACGTGTCGTTTGCGGCTTCCGGAGAAGAGGATAGGGAATTTCGGGAGGCAGTGGAGTTTCTGTGGCTGGTGCGTTGTTTTCTGCATTACCGGCATGAGCGGGACGACAACACGCTGGACTGGCAGGCCCAGGATGCCGCAGCCGAAACGATGATTGGACTGACCGGGCGCCGGCTGAAGAAGGCGGATGCGGCCTACTGGATGCGTGTCTATTTTCGTCATGCTCGTAGTGTGGAACGACGGGTGGAGCAGGTCATGGACGAGGTTCCCGCCGGAAAGAGCAACGGAAAACTGCTAGGGTCGAAACGGGAACGCAAGGCGGAGACCGCACTTCACGGATTTCGGGTGGAGCGGGGACGGGTGGTTCTGCAGAAGGCGAGCGAGTTCGGCCATGAACCGACAGAGGATCCCGATGTGGTTCTGCAGGTTTTTGAGACGATGGCTCAGACGGGCTCCACGCTGGGACGTGAGGCCGAGGAGCGGCTTTCCGATGGGTTGCCGTTATTCTCGGCGCATCTGGAAGAGGGACCGGCTCTGTGGCATAGGCTGCGAGGGATTCTCACAGGGTTTCATGCAGGAGATTCGCTCCGGTCGATGCATGCGCTGGGGGTGCTGGAGCTGCTGATTCCGGAGTTTCATGGGATCGATGCGCTGGTGATTCGCGACGCCTACCACAGGTACACGGTGGATGAGCATACGTTTGTGCTGATCGATACGCTGCATGGACTTGAAGGCGCGCAGAAGGGTTCGATGAGCGAGTGGGCTGGTCGTTTGGGCGGTGTATTACGGGAGCTGCCGCATCCGGAGCTGTTGTATATGGCGGCTTTATTGCATGATACGGGGAAGGGCCGCTCGACCAGCGACCATACGCGGGAGAGTGCGCGGATGGCGGAGAGTGTGATGGCGCGGCTGGAACTGGATTCGTATGAGAGCGGGCTGGTGGTGGGGCTGATTGCGAATCATCTTGAGATGTCGGCAGCACTGCGGAGGGACATCTTCGACGCAGAGACGGTACGGGCGTTCGCGGGTAAGGTACATACTCCGGAGGCGCTGCGAATGCTGACCCTGTTTACCTATGCGGACATCAATGCGGTGCACCCGGATGCCCTGACTCCGTGGAAGGCGGAGAATCTCTGGCAGTTGTATATTGCGACGGCGAACTATCTGGATCGCAGCGTAGATGATGAACGGGTGAGCGCGGGCGGCGAGAGCGAACTGGTGCATCGCGTGGTGGCGCTGCTGCCAGGGCAAAAGGCGGCGGTAGGGGAGTTTCTGGAGGGGTTTCCGGAGCGGTATGTGCTGACGCGGACGCCGGAACAGGTACGGACGCACTTTGGGATGGCTCGGCGGCTGGAGGAGGACCCGGTGCAGCTTGAGTTTCGGTATGCGCCGACGGTGAGCGAGTTGACGGTAGTGACGCGAGACCGGCCGCAGCTGTTTGCGACAATCGCTGGTGCGCTGGCAGCGTGGGGGATGAACATTGTCACGGCCGATGCGTTTTCCAACCGGCAGAGCGTAGTCGTCGATACGTTCCGGTTTACTGATACGTTTCGCACGCTGGAGATGAACGCTTCGGAACATGAGGCGTTTGTGAAGAGTGTGCACGATGTTCTGACGGGCGCAGTTACCGTCGAGAAACTGTTGAGCGGGCGACGCCGAGGACGACGAAAGGCTCCGCTGGTGGCGGTGGATACGCGGGTGGAGTTTGACGATGAAGCTTCGTCGCACAGTACGCTGCTTCAGGTAGTGACCCAGGATACGACCGGGCTGCTTCGAGCCTTGAGTCTCACGCTGTCGGCGCAGGGATGCAATATCGAGGTGGCGCTGGTGGATACGGAGGGTGAGATGGCGATCGACGTCTTTTACCTGACGCGGAATGGAGCGAAGCTGGACAAGAATGAGGAGCAGGAGTTAGGTAAAGCTCTGGAAGATGCGATTGAAGAGAATGCGGTGTGATCGCACGGTACGCCGGATGATCGGCTCCACGTCCCGGAGGGGAGCTATTGGCGGAGGAGTAAAGGGGTTCAGGTGTTTTTGCCAGTTGCGGGACGGGGTCGAGGTTTTATATTAGAGACATGGGTACAGCAGCAGACGAGACGACAAGCAGCGGACGTCCGACGGCAGTTCCGCAGAAAAACGACCGCTATCTCTTCGGCAGCCTAGATAGTTTCGCGAAAAACCAGGAGAAGCTGCGCGAGGTTAGCTGGGGGGATGAGCAGCCGGAGGGTATCGTTCTCGCTTCGCTCGATGCGGCGATCAACTGGGTGCGCAAGAATTCGATCTGGCCAATGACGTTCGGACTGGCGTGCTGCGCGATCGAGATGATGTCGATGGGTGGATCGAGGTACGATATCGCACGGTTCGGGGCAGAGGTTTTTCGTCCGTCGCCGCGGCAGAGCGACCTGATGATCATTGCCGGGCGAGTTTCGCAGAAGATGGCTCCTGTGATCCGACGATTGTATGAGCAGATGCCGGAGCCGAAATGGGTGATCTCGATGGGAGCTTGCGCGACTTCGGGCGGAGTTTTCAATAACTATGCCCTTCTTCAGGGGGTAAACCAGGTGATCCCGGTTGACGTCTATGTTCCGGGATGCCCGCCCCGACCTGAGCAGTTGCTGTATGCGATTACGTTGTTGCAGGAAAAAATTCAGAGGGAACGTGGAACCCTTCGAAAGACCCTCAATTTGTCGTAACTCTTGATGTAGATTGATTTAGTTACCAGACTGGTTCGCTTGACTCGGTATTGGGAGGTTTTTACCGGTGTGGCTGGTAACGTATTGAAAAGAGAGTGTCGAATTGGTAATTTTTTATCCGGGTCCCTAGCAACTGCAGTAAGCTGGTTGGAATCGAACAACGAAACGACCCCTGTTTGGAATGGATAACTGGTCAAACGTAAGAATTTGAGTGGAGGAACTCGAATGGTTTATCGCCCGTTTTGCAACTTTAAGCCGGTTAATGCTGGCTGCCTGTGCAGTCAGTCTCGGAGTTGGAAGTCTGAACGCGCAAACCTCCAGCACAGCCGCCCCTATGGGCATTAACCCATCGCGAGTCGATGTTTTTTTTGGGTATTCCTATTTCGGCGCTCATGGACAGCTTAAGCCTCAAGGAATCAATTACTCCTCGATCGACCTCGGCGGCTTAACCAGCATGGCTTATTACTTCAACAAGTACGCTGGCGGTGAGATTGTCGGTTCGGTGCACCCGGATGGCAAGAATGACGGTTTCTATTCCATCTCCGCCGGACCGATCTTCCGGGCTCCGATGCAGAATTTCACTCTGTTCGCACATGGGTTGGTTGGTGGCGGGAACCTGGGCGGACCGAACTCGTCAAATCCATTTATCTATCACAACCCTTATCGGTGGGGGGCAACTCTGACGGCCGGCGGCGGAATGGACTACGAGCTGCCGTTCTGGGATAACCGGTTTTCGTTACGGCTCTTTGAAGCGGACTATCGTTACATCCATACCAACTATGGTCCGGCAGCGACGATCCCAACTACCGGCGTGGTGGGCGGCCGTGCGAACATCAGCGCCGCTGAGTTGAGCACCGGCTTGTTGATTCACTTCGGCCATATAATTCCTCCTCCGCCGGTCACCTATGCCTGCGCGGCTTCGCCTGCGACCGTATATCCGGGAGACCCGATTACGGTTACCGGCACTGCAGCGAATATGAATCCGAAGAAGGCCTACACCTATACATGGACGGCTGATGGCGGCACGATCTCCGGGAACAGCTCCACTGCTACCATCGACACCAAGAATGCAGCCCCCGGAAGTTATACGGCCAAGGGTCATATCCAGGGCGGTACAAAGCCTGGTGAGATGGCGGACTGTTCCGCTACCTACACTGTGAAGCAGTTTGAGCCACCGACGATCAGCTGCTCGGCGAATCCGTCGACCGTGGCGCCGGGAGACTCCTCGACGATTACTGCGAGCGGCATTAGCCCGCAGAACCGTCCGTTGACTTACAGCTACAGCGCTTCGGCGGGCTCTGTGAACGGAAGCGGTTCGAGCGGAACGTTGAGTACGGCAGGTGCAGCACCGGGAACGATTACGGTGACCTGCAACGTGGTTGACGATAAGGGGCAGACTGCTTCAGCGACAACGACCGTTACGGTCAACGCGCCTCCGCCGCCGCCCGCGCCAATGACGAGCGCTCTCTGCTCGGCCAGCTTCGAGCGCGATACGAAGCGTCCAAGCCGTGTCGACAACGAAGCCAAGGCCTGCCTTGACGACGTTGCCCTGAAACTGCAGAGTGCTTCAGATGCGAAGCTCGCTGTGGTCGGGTCGACTGATGGAGCGGAGAAGAAGGGTCCGGAGCTCGCGGCTGAACGCGCCGTGAATACGAAGGACTACCTGGTAACGGAGAAGGGTATCGACGCCAGCCGTATCTCGGTCTACACGGGACCGACCAGCGGCAAGACGGTGACGACCACCCTGATTCCTGCCGGCGCGACGCTCGACTCCACGGGCCTCACCCCAGTGGACGAGAGCGCAGTGAAGGCTAAGCCACGGACGCCTCCGGCGAAAACAAAGAAGAAGAAGTAATACAGACGGAATAAACACCGAAGGCTGACTGGGTTGGTTCCCAGTCAGCCTTTGTGTTGAAGGGGCCTGCAATTAATTCCCCGGGAAACAGTTAGACTTAAGACTTAGGAAGAATCCTTGAAACGACGGTGCAGACTCCAGTTTGGGTGCGCGGCCTTTCTTTTCGCGCTATGTTGTCTTCGGCTCCATGCGGTGAATTGGTTGCCGTTTGGACCGGATGGCGGTGATGCGCGCTCTTTCGCCTCCGATCCTCGAGATCCTTCCCATTTGTATCTGGGTACGCTGACTGGCTGGATCTATGAATCTAAGAACGGCGGCACGGACTGGAAACGCCTGGCATGGCTCGGCAAGCGAGACGATCTGGCACTGGACTCAATCGTAGTGGATACTTCCAATTCAAAGCACCTTGTGGTTGGGGCATGGGTATTTGGAAGCACGGATGGCGGGCTCTACAGCAGCAAAGACGGCGGCGTGAACTGGGAGAACGATGCCGACATGCGTGGACAGTCGATTCGCGCACTCACGGCTGCACCGTCCGACCCGAAGATTTTGGTTGCCGGGACGCTCAAAGGGGTCTACCGGTCGACGGACGGCGGGGAGCATTGGAGCCTGATTAGTCCCGAAGGAAGCCAGGAGATTCATGAGGTTGAGTCGATTGCGATTGATCCTGTGAATCCACAGATTATCTATGCGGGGACCTGGCATCTGCCCTGGAAGACTATCGATGGCGGCGCGAACTGGACGAGCATCAAGCAGGGAATCATCGAAGACTCGGATGTTTTTTCGATCATCGTGGATCCGAAGGATTCGAACGTGGTCTATGCGAGCGCCTGCTCGGGGATTTACAGGAGCCAGAACGCGGGCGAGAAGTTTCTCAAGATACAGGGAATCCCTTCTACGGCACGACGGACGAGAGTCCTGATGCAGGACCCGAAGAATCTGAATATCGTGTTTGCCGGGACGACCGAAGGACTGTTCCGCACGGGAGACTCGGGAGCGACCTGGCTGCGGACGACTGGGCCGGAACTCATTGTGAACGACGTGTATGTTGACCCGTCGAATACGAATAGAGTTCTGCTGGCGACGGACCACGGTGGCGTGCTGGCCTCGAATGACGGAGGCTACTCGTTTCTTCCGGCGAATAAGGGATTCTCGGCTCGACAGATTACCTCCTACATTGCCGATGCTGCACATCCTGCGACAATTTATGTGGGTGTAGTGAACGATAAGGCGTGGGGCGGAGTGTTTGTCAGCGACAACGGTGGATTGACGTGGTCGCAGAAGAGTGCAGGGTTGAATGGGCAGGATGTCTTTGCCCTGGAACAGGCCTCGGACGGCACAGTGCTGGCTGGGACGGGGCATGGTATCTATCGGCTGCAGGGACAGGTCTGGAGTCCGGTGACCAACGTCTCGCTGGGCGATTCCCCACATCACGAGCCGGCGATGGAAAAGAAGGATGTCGATCCTCCGAGGACGCAGGGGAGGACTCGCAGTGCCGCTCCGAAGAAGGTGACGGCGACAACTCCGGTTCGTGCGTTCGATGCAGATGTCAATGCAATCGCGAGGTCCGGGGACACGTTGTATGCCGCAACGTCTGCGGGAATGCTGCACAGCGTGACGGCCGGGGAGACCTGGAAGCTGATGCTTGGTCCTGAACGGGAGGAGTGGAGTTTTGTTGCTGCCGCGAAGTCGTGGGTGATTGCCGCGACGCTAAGATCGGCGATGCTCTCGTCGGATGGCGGCCAGAGATGGGTTCCATTGCAGCCGCCGTCAACGCTCTTGCAGATCGCTGCGGTGGCAGTAGACGATTCGGGCGGGCTCTGGATGGCAGGCCGTGAAGGTGTCTTCGTTTCGGAGGACCGCGGAGCGACGTGGCATAGTTTGAAGAACCTCGCGGTAAAGGATGTGAACAGCCTGTTCTACGATGAGGCTTCGCAGCGAATTCTGATCACAGCGAATAACCGGAATACGATCGCATTCGCGGTTCACGTGCCGGACCACGCTTTGCACTACTGGAACTCGGGGTGGGGACTCAGATTGCTGCGGCCGGTGGGAGATCACCTGGTGGGAGCGACGTTGTTTGACGGCATTGTGGTGCAGCCGCGCATGGTCGATTCGAGCGAAGTAGCGGGTCACTGAGGCGGAGTCGGGTATTGAGGAATAAAATCGAGCTATGAGCTTCGAGCCTTTCGATACGCAAGCGCGGCACTCCTTTCAGACGGGCGACCTGAACCTGCTGCCGATTGCGGCGAAGGTGGCGCACGGCGAGCGTCTGAGTTTCGAGGATGGCGTCACGCTGTACCGGAGTGGAGACGTTCTCGCGGTGGGTTGGCTGGCGAATCTGGTGCGGGAGCGCCTGCATGGAAACATTGCGTACTTCAACGTGAACCGGCACATCAATCCGACGAATGTATGCGTGGCGTCGTGCCGGCTGTGCGCGTTCGGGCGCAAGAAGGGCGAAGCAGGGACCTACACGATGGCGCTCGAAGAGGCGTGGGAGACTGCGGGCACCGGACTGACGGAAGCGGTGACGGAGTTTCATATCGTCGGCGGGCTCCATCCGGATCTGCCGTTCGAGTACTTCATGGATCTGGTTCGGGGACTCAAGGTTCGATTTCCCAAGGTGCATATCAAGGCGTTCACCATGGTCGAGGTTGCATTTCTGGCCAAGCGCGGCAAGATGACGATTCCGCAAGCGCTGGAGCGGATGAAGGCTGCCGGGGTGGATTCGATGCCCGGCGGCGGGGCGGAGATCTTTGCGGATCGCGTTCGGCACATCATCTGCGACCACAAGATCGACGGCAGCGAGTGGCTGGATACAGCCAGGGCGGCGCATAAGATCGGTCTGCGATCGAATGCAACGATGCTTTACGGGCACATCGAGAACGATGAGGATCGCGTGGACCATCTGATTAAGCTGCGCGAGGTTCAGGATGAGACGGAGGGGTTCCAGACGTTTATCCCTCTGGCATTTCATCCGGAGAATACCGCGCTGGCCCACATTCCAAAGACGACCGGAATGATGGATCTGCGTCAGATTGCAGTGGGGCGCCTGATGCTTGATAACTTTCCGCACATCAAGAGTTACTGGCAGATGGTTTCGCCGAAGATGGCGCAGATCTCGCTGCGGTTCGGTGCGGATGATATCGACGGAACGGTGATCGAGGAGAAGATTTACCACGATGCCGGGGCTACGACTCCGCAGGGGATGAGGCGGGCCGACCTGGTTCGCCTGATTACCGAGGCAGGGCGGAAGCCGTTTGAGCGCGACACGATGTATCGGGCCGTGACTCGGAGTGAAGATACTTTTACCGTCGCGGTTTAAGCCTGAGCAGCGATTTCCTTTGTATCCCTAAGTCCCTTCGATGCTGCTCTACCGGAGAGTGGCAAGTTGTTACCAGTTCTTGCAGCACAAAATGGAAAATGCTTGCCACTTCCAGCTGTCTCTCATGGTGATTGAGTACTAAGCCGCTAATGTTAACCTGCTAGATTCCCCGAAAACTCCATAGATAAAGGAACTTACGCGATTTCCTCGCGGAATGGTCCTCCGTTTGCTTGATACAGGGTGCACCGACAAATAAAGAAGGAATCAACGAGGAGAATTTTTCGTTGATCTGGCGTTGTGCCGGAACGGTTTTGCAGCTTCATCTTCGGGAAAAAGGAGGGGCTTGTGTATATCTTATTTGCACCAGCGATGGCGGCTCTAATCGTCATAGCAGTTATTCAGCTTCGGGATCACTTTATTCCTTCTCGCTAAACGGCTGAGCAGGGAATAGCTTTAAATGTGCTTTTGGTTCTTTGTCTCCCCGACTTGGAAGGGGAGAACGACAGACGTGAGGTCAGGAAAATTCCTGGCCTTTTTATTTAGTTGCTGAGGACTCCGAGTTCATCACGATCGTACGTGGTGGCCGCCCTTACGCTTCGGAAGATCGAGGCGATCTGGCAGTGACGATCGTCGAGAGGAAGAGCAACAGGGTTGCTCCAGCGGCGGGGACGATGAGGCCGGCACGGAGACCATGGAATTGTGTAGAGAGGACTCCGGTGAGCCAAGGCAACGAAGCTCCTCCAAACGAAGCAGTAGCGAAGAGCGGGCCAAGCCTTGCGTGCTTGCCTGTGCGCGCGAGCAGGAACGACAGAATCAGGGGATAGAGAGGAGCGAGACTGAGAGCGGCGAAAATCGTCAGTGAAATGATTCCTGCTGCGGAGATGTGTGCTGCGAGGCAGAGCAGAATCTGGGTGACTATAAGCAGCGCGAGGCAGAGCCGATAGAGAGGAGCTTCGCCGAGGTGTGCCATCAGCAGGGTGACGAGAATGCGGGCGGTGACTTCGGCGCTCCAGAAGTAGAGGGAGATAGACGAAGCGTGTAGCGATGGGTTGGTGCGGATGGCGTAGCTTGGGAGCCAGCCTCCAAGTGCGTTTTCGACGCCGACGTAGAGAAAGATAGCCGCGGCGAAGACAAAGAGTGAGAACGGCGGCAGAGGCAGGCGGGGTTGCGAGGATTGAGGTATGTTGCCCGGCGATGCTTCTGTGCGTACTAAGGGAATCGTGAGAGAGACAAGCGAGGCGATGGCGAGGAAGGTTGCCATGGCGAAAAAGAATTGCTGAATTCCATCGGAGGACAACAGGCGTACCAGTACGGGACATGCAATGGCGCCGAAACCCCACGCAACATTCAGCAGGGCGATCAAACGTGCACGTGATGCAGGAACGGCGGTGCCAGCGATTACGTTGCCTGCGGTGAGCCCTGCGCCAAGCCCGAGACCAACACAGAAGAGAGCAATGTGGGCAGTTCCAAAACCAACTAAGGACATGGCTGCGCACCCGGCAGCGGTGATAGCGGAGCCATACAGGACGCTGGCGCGCAGATTGCGTGTGGCGAACCACGCTCCGCAGAACTGACCGGCGAAGCTTGCTGTAAAGAGTGTGCCTGCCTGAGCGTCCTGAATCTGCCAGCGCTGAATGAGAGAAGGGAGGATCGGGCCAAGCATGACTGTCGCAATTCCGGCCGCCATAAAATACAGAAACACGGGAAGAAGTGTGCGAATCGGCTTCGCAGGGTGGTAGCGACTTTGGAGTGGCTCAGGATCTTGTCGCAAAGCTCTCCTGTTATCGTTTGCTTTTCGCGCGACGCACCGCTGGGGTGACTGCCATCGTCGATTCTCTCACGATCAGTTCGGGCTCGAACCAGACCTCTTGTGGATGCGGTTGGTCTGGCGACTGGATACGCTGAATAAGAAGCCGGGCGGCTTCTGTGCCCATTCTGTGCAGGGGTTGGCGGACGGTAGTGAGGCGCGGGTTCAGATATTCGGCGACGATGATGTCGTCGAAGCCGATAACGGAGATGTCACGAGGGCATTTGAGCCCCGCATCTTCGATGGCACGGACCGCACCGATAGCAGCGGTGTCGTTGAAGCAGAAGATTGCAGTGAAGTCGCGGGTGCGGGTGAGCAGATCGCGGACCGGAGGATAACCGAGTTCCGGCGACCAGATATTTTTTTCGAGATAGATGCAGAGTTCAGGGTAAACCGTGATCCCGATCTCTTTGGCGATGCTCACGATGGATTGCCAGCGTGTCTCAGAGTCAAGCGAATAGCGCTGGCCCTTCATGAAAGCGACGCGGCGGTGGCCGAGATCGTAGAGGTGACGAAGCGCCATACGGGCCGCCGAGACGTGATCGAGCATCACGTTGGTGACGGCAGACACTTCACTGTGGATCGAGACTCCGACGACAGGTAATGGTATGTCGATGGAAAAGCCCGTATTGATCAGGAGCAGGCCGTCGACACGGCGGCGCATCAGGATCTCCTGGTACTCGTCCCTGAGATCTGTCTGGCCGAGATGACTTACGGTGAAGGAAAGAAAACCTTCCTGGAGCAGATGTTGTTCGACACCAAGCATGACACCGGTGACGTAGCCTTCGCTAAGTTCGGGAACGATGACCCCGATGGTGTTGGTGATACGGGAGCGCAGCATCCGCGCGTGAGGGTTGGGCCTGTAGTTGAACTTCTTCGCTGCTGCGTGAACCCGTTGCCGAGTCGCCGCCGCGATCGACTCCGCAAACGGCGAGTTATTCAGCACGATGGAGACGGTAGCCGCTGAAAGGCCGAGATAGTCAGCCAGCGTTTTCAGTGTAGCCGGCCTCTCTGATTCGGAAATGGCCCTTCCCTTGGCTGTCATCCTCGCTCCGCCGGGTGGATGTGCAACATATAGCAATAGTTGTACACCTTGGCATTGGCAATGTACCAACGACCAGGGACTGAGAATGAGAAAGTTTGTTGAGACGAGGACGCGGTTACAAAATAGAGACAAATCGCAGGTTAATTGATGACAATGTTTTTCCAGTCCTTCGGTAAATTATTTCCATGACGTTTCTTTTAGAGATTCGTCTCTCAGTCTAAGAACGTCTTTCTTTTGGTTGATTTGCGGTTCATTGTTGCTTTTCCACGATTCTTTCCTGCCGAGATTCGTCGATACCCTGATCGGTAGTTGCACATGGTTTGGGATAGATGGAAGTTTTGCGGGCTAGAGCGGCATGCAGCGATGACCGATTGCAGTTCTGGTTGTCTTGGGAGCAAATTTTTCCAGCGAGCACATCAAAGCGATGCGCATTCCATTTGATGGAAAAAACATTTGGCCGTAACAGCATCCAAACGTTGACATTAGTGGCCAAACATGAAATTTTAGATATCACCGATTGAGCTTTTAATTTGTGGAACTGGTCGCCCCGTTCAGAGAAGTATGTTTGAGGGCATTGAAGACCAGGCCATCGGCTTTTACTTAGGGACCATCGGGTGTGTCTCTGCACACTGTCAACGAGTGGGATCCCTATTCATCAGCCGTTGTTTTCCGGATGTCTTGCGGAAAGCAGCGCATCTTTTCGCAGGAGGCTTGAATGAATGCTTCATGGAAGTTCACGAATAAACTACTAGGTTTTGTTGTGTTGCTGACGGTTGGAGTGAGCGCGTGCTTGGCGCAGTCCACGGCAACGTTGTCGGGCACGGTTACTGACCCCAGCGGAGCAGTTGTTCCCGGCGCTCAGGTCTCGGTTCATTCACTTGCGACCGGGATTGATCGTCAACAGGTAACAGACAGTGCAGGCCTTTATGTGGTGCCGTCGCTGGAACCTGGAGACTACCAGGTACAAGTAAAGGCGTCAGGGTTCAGCTTATACACTGTCAAATCCGTGACCCTGGGTGTTGACCAGCGCGTCACGGTCAATATGGCGCTTGCAGTGACCTCGGCGGGTGAAACCATTCAGGTGGAGAGTTCCACACAACAGATTGAAACGCAGACCATGACCGTTGGCCAGGTAATCGATAAGACCACGGTGCAGGATATTCCGCTGAACGGCAGGCACTTTCTCGACTTGACGGTACTGACACCGGGAGGCGTTGTTGCGCCGACGGCGGGAAGTTTGACAGCCCCAAGCCGCGGTCTAGGTGCGAACTCTTTTATTACCGCCGGCAATCGCGAGGACTCGGTTAATTTCCAGATCAACGGCGTCAATCTGAACGATATGAGCCAGAACCAGATTACGTTCCAGCCTTCGATCAATACGACGAACGAGGTCAAGATCGACAACTCGACGTTCAGTGCTGAATACGGCAGGAGTTCGGGTTCGATCGTGAACGTCAGCACACGCTCAGGCACAAACGCATTTCACGGTGAAGTGTTCGACTACTTCCGCAATGAGTGGATGGATGCTCGCAACTACTTTAATCGTCCGGTAAATCCCACCACCGGCGCCTCATTGGGGGTTGCCGGCGAGAAGGCACCGCTAAAGCGGAACAACTTTGGCGCTGCTTTTGGCGGACCCATCCTGAAGGATAAACTTTTCTTCTTCGGCAGCTATGAGGGTTTGCGGCAGCATCAGGGCATTCTACAAAACAGCACGGTGTTGAGTACCGCTCAGCGCGCAGCGGTCGTGGCTGCGGGCAAGCCATCGGCAAACGCTCAGCTGGCAGTGATTCCAATTGCGAACAGCGGAAACAACTATGTCGCCTTTACGTCGGGACCAGTACAGATCGATCAGTACACTGGCGATGGCCTCTGGCAGATCCGGTCTTCCGATTCTCTGCACGTTTTCTATGCCTTCCAGAGTGACGTTCGCACAGAACCGGCCCTGCAAGGCGATACGGTCCCTGGCTTCGGAGATCATCGCAACGCTCACCGTCAGATTCTTACGCTGAACGAGACGCATATCTTCAATCCGAATCTGCGTTAACGAAGCGCGTCTCGGATTCAACCGCATCAACATTGCCTTTAATCCGAACACACCTGTCTAATCCTGCGGCCTACCACATTGGGGGCGGATTGAACGGAAACGTCGGATTGCCGCAAACTACCATCTCCGACTTGAGTCTGACCTTCGGCGGGCCTGCAGGTTTCCCGCAGGGCCGGGCTGATACGTATGGGGTTTTCTCCGATGCTGCGACGATGATCCGAGGAAGACATTCCATCAAGTTCGGTGGCGAGTATCGCCGGTTCATCGGCGCAAGCTTCGCCAGTGATACTGGAACGTTGACGTACGGGAACACGCCCGCAACCTCCACTACCGCAGCCATACCCGGCTCCGTAAACTTTGCGAACGATCTTGCGACGGCGTACAGCGTTACGCCGGCTCAGATTAACAGCCGCCTCTACATCAATGCAGTGGGACTGTTTATTCAGGACAACTATAAGTTGAACCCGTATCTTACTCTTGAGTACGGCTTCCGCTGGGAGTGGAACGGTACTCCGACGGAGGGTGGCGGTCGCTTCGTTGTCTTCGATCCGAATACGGTTTCTCTCTACCATATCGGCACGAACGGATTCAATCTTCCTTATAAGCAGAACTACAACTACATGCCGCGCGTTGGGTTCGCCTGGGATGTCTTTGCAACGGGCCGGACCGTAGTGCGTGGAGGCTACTCGATCCTGTCGGATCAGCCAGTATCGGGTGTAGCAACCGGGCTTGCATCGAATCCTCCGGCGCCAGCCTCGGTTGCGTACAGCAACACGGCTGTGCCTATTCCGGTTGCCACACTCTTTACCTCAGCGAAGGCATCCGGCATCGCGCTTAACTCAACCAACCCGAACTTCAGGAATGCGTACACCGAGACGTTCAACCTGAATCTTCAGCAGGCCGGACCCTACGGTATGGTCTTTTCGGTTGGATACTACGGATCTGCGGGCAAACACCTGCGCGCCCGCACGAACCAGAATCAGCCAAATGCAGCGGGAGTTCGTCCGTACCCGGTGCTCGCATTGACCAGTCCGATCGATCCTGGAGTTTCATCGAACTCCAATATCTCCGAGGCCAACAGCGTTGGATTCTCGAACTACAACGCGCTTTGGATCACAGCAAGCAAGACTATGAGCCACGGATTGCAGTTCAGCATGAACTACAACTGGTCGAAGTCGCTGGACTCGAACTCGTTGGGTTCGCAGGGCGGCTATACGTTCCAGGACAGCACCCGTCCCGCGAACAACTATGGGCCGTCTGACTTTGATACCCGCAACCACTATGCTGCGACGGCAATCTATGCGTTGCCATTCAAGGGAAACCGGTTTGTCGAGGGCTTCCAGTTTTCGACGATTATCCAGTATCAGACTGGCAACCCTGTCAATCTCACCAACAACGGATCGACGTTTACGGGTGTTGCGGGAGTTATCAGGCCGAATCTTGTTGGTCCTATTGTCACCAATAGGGTCCAGCAAGCGGCGACTACGAATGTGTCGTTCATCCAGTCAACTGTATGCGCGACGGCAACCTCTACTGGCTGCAGCTTCGTGAACGTCAGCAATGCTCTCGGCAATATGTCCCGCAACATGATCTTTGGACCTGGGTTCGCTGATGTTGATGTGTCGGGAGAGAAGGATACGAAGATTACAGAGCGTCTGACATTCAAGTTGCGTGCCGATGCCTTTGACCTCTTCAATCATCCGAACTTTGGCCAGCCGGTTGGTAATACTACATCGTCGACCTTCGGCCAGATTTCCTCAACCCGCTTCGCAACAAGCGATGGCGGCTCTTCGCGTCAGCTTCAGCTTAGCGGTAAGTTCGTCTTCTAACCGGGAAGCGTATAGGATGCGCCCCGTTGAGTTGCCTTCAGCGGGGCGCATTTTTTATTTGATAATTCAATTCGTGCCTGTGGGGTGGAAAATTCTGCGAATGAACAGCGAGATTGTTATTCGTGACTACCGGCCCACCGATCTCGACGCGATGTTTCGGTTAGACGAGGCCTGCTTTACAGATGAGTTTCGCTTTGAGCGAGAGTCGATGCGGGAGTTTGCCGAGGAGGAAAATGCTGTCGTTCAGATCGCCGAAGAAGATTGTGGGGGAATTGCCGGGTTTGTGATTCTTCACCTCGAGCGCATTGCGTCGGAGTTAATCGGGTATGTGGTAACGCTGGATGTTGCGTCCGAATATCGGGGGAAGGGAATTGCTCAACGTCTGATGAGCGAGGCGGAATCAAAGGCTGCGGCTGCAGGAGTGCAAAGGATTCAATTGCACGTGTTCACCGGCAATGAAGGAGCGATCTGCTTCTACGAGACGATGGGCTATCGGCGGATGAGGGTTCACCGCGGATTCTATGGCCGCGCAGGCCTGGATGCGGTTGTTTATAGCAAGGAGTTATCCGGCTCCTGAGTGCTGGAATTACTTCTTGCCGAAGACATCTCCCATGCGTCGGATCAGGGCGCCGACGCCGCGTAGTTTCTCTTCGAAGTGCTCGTAGCCGCGATCGAGATGATAGACGCGATCGAGGATGGTTTCCCCGTCAGCAACGAGCGCGGCGAGGACGAGTGACGCTGAGGCCCGAAGATCCGAGCACATGACAGCGGCAGATTGCAGCGGGGCCTTTCCGCGGACGGTCGCGGTGCGGCCGGAGATGGTGATGTTAGCGCCCATGCGGATGAGCTCCTGCACATGCATGAAGCGATTTTCAAAGATGTTTTCGGTGATAGTGCTGGTGCCATCGGCCTGTGTGGCGAGGGCCATGTATTGCGCCTGCATGTCAGTGGGGAAGCCGGGGTACTCTTCGGTGCTGATGTCGGCGGCTTTGAGTTCGCCGCCCGAACGGACGCGGACCTTATCGGCGCCTACGTCGATGCGGACGCCGCATTGTTCGAGCTTGGCGATGAGCGCGCCGAGGTGTTTGGGCTCGCAGCAGTCAACATTGAGATCACCTCCCGTGATGGCGCCTGCGACGAGAAAGGTGCCGGCTTCGATGCGGTCAGGGTTGATCCGATAGCGCGCACCGTGGAGCTTGTCCACGCCATTGACGCGAATAGTGCCGGTTCCCGCGCCTTCGATTCTGGCTCCCATCGCCGTAAGAAGAGCGGCCAGATCGGTGACCTCCGGCTCGCGGGCGCAGTTTTCGAAGACTGATTCGCCGTCAGCCAGAGTGGCTGCCATGAGCAGGTCTTCGGTGCCGGTGACAGTGATCTTGTCGAAGACGATATGTGCGCCTTTGAGGCGCCCGTTTCCGTTGTTGGGGCTGCGGGCTTCGAGATAGCCATGATCCTGGGTGATAGCCGCTCCCATGGCTTCAAGGCCGAGGATATGGAGGTCGATGGGACGGCCACCAATGGCGCAGCCTCCAGGCATGGCGACGCGGGCGATGCCGGTGCGGGCGATGAGCGGGCCGAGGACGAGAGAACTGGCGCGCATGGTCTTGACGATCTCGTACTTCGCAACGGGGTCGGAGAGAATGCCGCATTTAATCCGCGTGCGATGTTGCGCCCGGCCGTAACCCAGCTCAACTTCAGCTCCCATGCTGGTGAGGAGCTTACGTTCCGTCTCGATATCGCGGACCTGAGGGATGTTTTCGAGGATGACCTCGTCTTCGGTAAGAATAGCGGCGGCCATGCACGGAAGAGCGGAGTTTTTCGCTCCGGAGACTTTGATGGTGCCTAGAAGAGGGTTGCCGCCGCGTACTACGAACTTGTCCATCCGTTCAGTTTACGGAGATTTTGCGTGGAAATGAGTAGCTGGGCGGGTACCTGATGTGGTCGCACACTGAAGGAAAAATCGGCAGCCAGGGAGAACTGAAACTCCCGAATGGGGAGGACTGGCTGCCGTTGGTGGTTAGAGACCGGCTTGCGGAGTGGCCAGCGGCTGCGTCTGCGTGGGTGCGCCATGATTGCGGTGATGGGCGTGGATCTGCTGGAGCTGCTCGGATGTGAGGACCGTGGCGAGCTGCTGACGCGTCTGCTGGTGGATGGCATGCATCTGCTTGTGCGCGATCATTGGCGATATCGTTGTGTCGTTCTTTAATGCGGCAATTTTTTGGTCGCGGTCGG
Organism: uncultured Acidobacteriaceae bacterium; assembly: GCA_963770055.1. Taxonomy (GTDB): domain Bacteria; phylum Acidobacteriota; class Terriglobia; order Terriglobales; family Acidobacteriaceae; genus Edaphobacter. Next base: position 133,886 of record CAVYOC010000005.1, on the reverse strand, counting down.
CGAGGATAGGCTCGATCTTTGCGGACTGATCGGCTGAGAGGTTGAGCCGCTTGCTGAGCCTTGCAGTCTCGCGCTGGGGATCGTGTGAGCGGTGGTGATGTTTGACTGCGGGGGCTGGCGCGGGTGCGGCCGGCTGCTGTGCGAGGGCAAGGCTACCAGAGAGAGCCAGTGCGAGGGAGGTAGAGAGAAAAAAGCGGTTCATGTTTGTGCTGCTCCTCGTTGCGGGTTGGTTGCCGCATGCTGTTAGAAAAAACACGCCGCAGGGAAAATGTTGCGGTGTTTCCGCGGCTTGAAGGATCGCATTGCCCGGAGCATCGCAGAAAAGACTGATTCAACGGGCCTATTCAAGGTTCTCGATGAGGCGAATTTTCTGCAGGCAGATGAGAAGAGGGATCGCTCCGAAGACGCCGAAGCTGCAGTCGATGAGACGCCAGGGGAATGGAATACCGCGGATTGGACCTGCGATGAGGGCGAGAGTAATGACGGAGGCGCAGGCGATGACACCGAACTGAAATACCCATTTGTTGCGGATCGGGTCGCGCCAGGGGCCAATGAAGACGATCGCGAGAACGAGATGGGCGAAGGCAAGCCAGTCAGTTCCGTACGCGAGGAAGGGATAGCGCTTGCCTGTGTCCTCAAGGGCGTCGTGAACTCTGGTGACCCAACGAATGATCGAGTCCGGAAGTATGGGATGAGAGAAGAGGAACATGTAAGCCAGCGGGTTTCGTGTTCGAGAGGGAAGGCAGTGAGTCCACTCAGAATAAGGCCGACAATAAAGAGAAAGTGCCAAAGGCGAATGGAACGAAGGAGTTGTGGTTTGGTCTGGAATGGAGAGGACATCTGCGATCATGGTAGCTGACGCGACTGTTTCAAATGGCAGAGGCGAATATCTGGCGAAGTTGCGGGATGTGAGTCTTGCATAGTTGGTAATGGCCCATTTAGGTAAAGATTTTCCCGGAGATTGTGGATAATCTGAACTACCAGTTTGTTTTTGAGGTGCAGGAATGGCGCGTCCCTATTGGTCCGGTCGAATTCAGGTCTCTCTCGTCTCGTTTGGAGTGCAACTCTACGTTGCTACCGAATCGAAGAGCCAGGTCAGCTTTCATCAGATAAGCCGAAGCACAGGCGAGAGAATCCGCCACCAGAAGGTCTTGCAGAGCGCGGCTGAGTCTGATGGCGAAACAGCGGGCACTGCTGTTGGGAAAGACGAGATTGTGAAGGGGTATGAGTATCGCAAAGGCGAGTACATCCTTGTTGAACCGAGCGAGCTTGAAAATCTGAAAGTGCCCTCGAAGCACACGATTGATGTCAATCAGTTCGTGACCATCGATGAGCTTCGCCCCGAATACATCGAAAAGCCTTATTTTGTCGTGCCGGAGAATGACAGTCAGGCAGAGGCGTTTGCGGTGATCCGAAAGGCTCTGCAGGAGAGCGGTAAGGTTGCGATCGGCAAGGTATCGTTCGCGGGCCGCGAGAATATTGTTGCGATCAGGCCTGCAGGCGATGATGCGCACGGCGGGATGATGGCGTACACGATGCGGTATTCCAGCGAACTGCGCAATGAACGGGAGTACTTCCGCGATCTCAGCAAGGTGGAGATCAATGCGGAGTCACTGGAACTTGCTGAGTCGCTGATCGCGAAGAAATCGACAAAGCTCGATCTCTCGAAGTTTGAAGACGGCTATGAGGTTGCACTCAGAAACCTCATCGATGCCAAGATCAACAAGATGCCGGTGCCGAAGGATGAAGGCGAACAGCCAAAGAGCAACGTGATCAATTTAATGGATGCCTTGCGCAAGAGCCTCGGCGGAGACGACGCGAGTTCGAGCAAGCGCATTCCGAAGAAGCCTGTTGCAAGCGAGAAGGCCGATTCAAAGAAGGGGATCGGACTGGTGAAGCCGTCGGCAAAGGCCTCAACGAAACGAAAGACGGCTTAGCTCTTCGTTCGAAGATTCCGAAGTACGAGCCGGCCGCGTAAAGAGAAATGATAGACGGTTTCGCAAAGAAACCACGTAGACGTTGCAATCAGGGCCCATCCACACCGGTGCTCTGTTGCTGCATACCAGGTCGACGGGTGCGAGAGCGCAACGGTGAAGTGTCGCTGCATGTGACAGAAAACGACCGCTGACGAGGCTGCGCACATCGACAGGATTGCCCTGAACTCCTGAAGTGGCGTTGAGAGATTTGTCATGACGAGCTAAAGTTCGAGTCTCGAGTCGTCGATGGCGAGGCGGACGTTGCCATCGGACTGGGTCAGGCGGCGAACAGCTTCCATCTTGTCGACGTTGGCCTTGAGCATGACGACGGCGATTGGGATTGATTTTCCAGCGGACTTGATGGTGCGGATAGCCGTGTCGCGGTCGATGTCGCAGACCTTCATCAGCACACGGATCCCGCGCTCGACCAGTTTCGCGTTCTTCATGTGCACGTTGACCATGAGGTTGTCGTAGACGTAGCCAAGACGAGTCATGGCTCCGGTCGTGATCATGTTGAGGATCATCTTCTGGGCTGTTGCGGACTTCATACGCGTGGAGCCGGAGATGACCTCGGCGCCGACCTCAGTGACGATGGTCGTGTCGGCGACGTCGGCGAGCGGTGTGTTGTGGTTGCACGTGATGGCTGCGGTCTTGGCTCCACGGGCGCGGGCGTATTCGACGGCACCAACGACATAGGGAGTGCGGCCACTGGCGGAGACGCCGATGACGATGTCTTTGCGTGTAGGGCGGCGGCGGGCAATGTCGCGCTGACCGATCTCCGGTGAGTCCTCGTTCACATCCGAGGCTGATGCAAGCGCCTTCGGGCCACCGGCCATGATGTACTGAACCTGTTGGGGGGCGGTCGAGTAGGTCGGCGGGCACTCTGACGCGTCGAGGGAGGCGATGCGGCCGCTGGAGCCGGCACCGACGTAGATGAGACGGCCGCCGTCGCGGAGGGAGCGGGCGACGGTGTCGATCACAATGGCTATCTCAGGGAGCGCCTTCTTGACGGCGGCTGCGACTTTGGCGTCTTCGTGGTTAATAATGCGTGCAATTTCCAGGGCGGACTTGGTGTCGAGCCCTTCGGATGCTGCATTTGCGGTTTCCGTCGTGAGATCTTTGAATTCCTCGGCGCCTCGGTTGACGGGTCTCGAAGTAGTTGCCGGCTCTAACATGGTAAGGGTTGCCATAAATGTTCCTGCTGTGCTGCTAAATCCATTCTATTCCTATGGCATGGGAAAAGCTCTAAGAAAGGATGCGTGAGGGATACGCCTGTGGTCAGGAGATGTCACGGTGCAAAAATCCGTATGCATCGTGTAGTAAGATGCATTCTTCCAAGGGCGTGAATAGGCGCTTTTGAGGCTCTCCTGTGGTTCGAAAATGGACTTGCAATCGAATGTCCCCTGTAATATATAAGTTGGCAACCGAAGAAATTCGACTAGTTTTTGGGCAGTTTTGCTACAGTTCGCCTGACGTGAAGGCAACCTGCAGGCGTTGGCGTCTTGCTGGCTGATGCGTCTAAACAGGAGAGGTCGGTAAACAGGGCGTGCAGACAAACAGTGAGATCGGGCAGGATTCGGAGAAGAGGCCTGATGCAAAGGCGCCGGTCAGTAAACGGGCGACGATGCACTCCTGGCTTTGGGACCTGCTGGTGGCAGTGGTTGTTTCTACGCTGATTATCTTCTTTCTCTACCAGCCCGTAGTGGTGGAAGGCACTAGCATGCTTCCGATGCTGGAGGATCAGGACAGGCTCATCATCAACAAGCTGGCCTACCGGGTAGGCGATATCCAGCGCGGAGATGTTGTTGTGTTTCTCTACCCGCGCGACCATGAGAAGAGCTACATCAAGCGCGTGATTGCTCTGCCGGGAGACCGGCTTCGGATCGATCACGGCGAGGTCTTTGTCAACGGCACCCATGTGAAAGAGCCGTACGTGCCAAGGCAGTTTGAAGACGACCGTTCAGAGTCGGAACTGACCGTGCCCCTGCATGAGTATTTTGTGATGGGGGATCACCGGTCGATTTCAAGCGACAGCCGTGCCTTTGGACCGGTCGATCGCGACCTGATCTATGGTAAAGCGGCATTTGTGTACTGGCCGATGGACCAGGCTGGCGTCGTACACTAGCAGCTATTTCGCGTAGTAACCGGTTCTTGCGCGGGCGACCAGGCCGGTTCGACTTGAAGAACGGGAACACCCTGCGTCCGCGACAAGACACTCATTGGAAAATTACAGATAGAAAAGGAGCCCGCGTTTCGCAGCGCGGGCTCTGGTGTTTAAAGCAGAAGCTGGAAGGAATTATTTCGAAGTTGCGTTGATGACGATTTGAGCGAAGGATTGTGGATCGAGGCTGGCGCCGCCGACGAGCGCGCCATCGATGTCTTCGAGACAGCAGAGAGCATTGGCGTTGTCGGGTTTGACGGAGCCGCCGTAGAGGATTCGGATCGCGGCGGCAAGTTCGGGTGTGAGCGTTTTGGCGATCTGCTCACGAATGATCTTGTGCGCCTCTTCGGCGATCTCGGGCGTTGCAGTACGGCCGGTGCCGATGGCCCACACAGGTTCGTAAGCGAAGACGATGGGGCCGGCGACTGCGGGATCGATGCCTTCAAGAGCAATGGAGGTCTGCAACTCGAGGACGCTGCGGGTGAGATTGGCCTCACGCTCTTCGAGTTTCTCGCCGACACAGACGATAGGAATCAGGGAATGGGCGAGAGCGGCCTTGAGCTTGAGGTTGACGGTGGTGTCGGTCTCGTTGAAGTACTGGCGGCGCTCGGAGTGGCCGATGAGGACGTGGGTGGCTCCGATGGCGGTGAGCATGATGGGTGAGGTCTCGCCGGTGTAGGCGCCCTCGTCCTTCCAGTGCATGTTCTGCGCGCCGATGAAGACGGATTTTCCGCGGGCAGAGTCGACGAGCGCGGGGAGCGAGATCATGGAAGGGCAGAGGACGATCTCCGCGGCGTCATTTTGCTTGATGAGTGGGAAAAAACTGGTGAGGAAGGCCGTCGATTCGGCAGGGGTTTTGTACATCTTCCAGTTGGCGGCGATCAGAAGTTTGCGCATTTGTAATTTAGTATTTCATCTTCACGGAAACGTGGGAAGAGAGCGACATGATGCCTATGATTTTCTGCGCTCGATTTGGCGGAGTGTGATGAGCGTCCCGATGACACCAAACAGAAAAGGCGTCAGGAAGACTGAGATCTCGGAGATGCCAGCGCCGCCACTGCTACGATACCGGAATGATTGCGCTGTTGCATTGCCATTTGTACGAAGCCAATCGCGATGACGATAAGCAGCAACAGAACTACGCCTAGCAGCGTCGAGACCACGAAGGCGAGGGTGAGTATAAGTGCTCTGCGCATCTGCGGATCAGGATTTTGTCGCGTGCGGTTTAGGAGAAGGGGGCTCGTCACCGCGGTTGCAAACCCAGCGTGCGCCGAACCAAAGGCCAGCGACTAAGTTGAGGAAGTGGAGCATGAGTGCTGGCTGGCGATGAAGGAAGCCACCGTAGGCAAGAGGGCCAGCGAAGTGCAAGCGATTGAAATCGAAAGATACAGCCGCAAAGAGGATCAGGTCCAACAGAGCGGTTGCGAAGAGGCTCGCTGCCGCCATTGCAAGAAACAGCCTCGGTATTTTGGGTGCTTCGTGTGAAAAGTTGGGACTCAGTCGTGCTGCGAGATAGGCGCAACATCCGCCAATCAAAAAGATGAAGGGATATGCTGCGAGTTGAAAGACTTCCGTATGCATCGGCTTTTGTGGTTCCTAGCGAAACCTCTGGTTGTCTGTGAGTGCGGCGACGCCGGGTAGGGTTTTGCCTTCGAGGAATTCCAAACTGGCTCCTCCTCCAGTGGAGATGTGGGTGATGCGATTGGCCACGCCGGATTGCTGAATCGCGGCAACCGAGTCTCCGCCACCAACGATGGTGGTCGCATCGTGGTTGCGGGCGACGGCGTGAGCGATGGCGTTGGTGCCATGGGCGAAGGCGGGCATCTCGAAGACGCCCATCGGCCCATTCCAGATGACTGTGCGAGCCTCGGCGATTTCGTCTTCGAAGAGTGCGATGGACTTGGGACCGATATCGAGCGCCATCATCTCGGCAGGGAATGCTCCCTTGCCGGAGAATATTTGTGTCTTTGCATTGGGGGCGAATTTGTCTGCCAGGACGTGGTCGACTGGCAGGAGAAAGCGAACGCCTTTGGCTTTTGCTTTTTCGAGCGCAGCTTTGGCAACGTCGATCTTGTCGGTTTCGACGAGCGATTTGCCCGTGCTCTGACCCTGCGCGTTGAGGAAGGTGTAGGCCATGCCTCCGCCGATGATGATGGCGTCGGCTTTTTCGAGCAGGTTGTCGATGACATCGATCTTGTCGGAAACCTTCGCGCCACCGATGATCGCGATAAAGGGCTTGTCCGGTTCAGTGAGGGCCTTGCCGAGGTAGTTCAGTTCCTTTTCCATCAGCAGGCCGGCCGCTGATAGCTTGACGAAATGGGTGATGCCTTCCGTAGAGGCGTGTGCGCGGTGTGCGCTGCCGAAGGCGTCGTTGACGTAGATGTCGCAAAGGGAGGCTAGTTTTTTAGCGAAGGCGGGATCGTTGGCCTCTTCTTCAGGGTGGAAGCGAAGGTTCTCGAGCAGCAGTGGCTGGCCTGACTCCAGGTTAGCGGCCATCTCGCTGGCGACGATGCCGACGCAGTTGGGCGAGAACGCCACATTCTCGTCGTCACCGAGAATGCTGTCGAGCAAGGTACGGAGATGATCGACGAGGGGGCGGAGACTCATGGACTCGACGGGCTTACCCTTGGGCCGTCCGAGATGCGAGCAGAGAATGACCTTCGCCTTGTGGCGCAGAGCGTACTCGATGGTTGGGAGGGTCTCGCGGATGCGGGTGTCGTCCGTGATGATGCCGTCCTTAAGGGGAACGTTGAAGTCGACACGAATGAGAACGCGCTTGTCGGTGAGATCCAGATTGCGAATAGACAGCTTGGGCATTCAGATTCCTTACAGTTGGGTTTGAACGAATCAACTCGATTTTCAAGGCCCATCATATCGGTTTAACGGCTTGGGCCAAAGTGCAGGAGCATAAAGCTCACGAGTTTTTATAGGGAATGTAACGTCGCGCGATGAGCGCTATCGGAATGCCGATGCAGAAGACCAGAGCAGCGACCCCATTGATCAGCGGGATCAGCGGAGGGGTGGGACGCGGACCGATCCTTGAAAGAGGGATAACAACATAGTTCATTACGATGTAGACGACGACGCCGTAAAGGCCACCCCACAATAGGGGACGCCGCGAAAGCGGAAGGCTCCGGCTGGCAAAGATGTAAATGGTGGCCACGGTCGTCGCGATGAAATAGTGAAGGAGCAGGCCGAGAACGGTCGAGCCTGGCCCTCCGGTGAGGGCTGCCCGCCCAAGAAGCCCGACGGCGATGCCATGAAGGATACGCGTCGGCGGAACTCCGCGAAGACCGTAGAAGATCAAGGCATCGGAGAGGTCGAGAGTTCCGGCGATCAGGCACGAGAGGGCGATAGCCCTGGCGAATTGAGGTCGTGACAACGGCTCAGTTTTCATGAGGAGATGATTGTAGCCGCGAAACTCCTTATTCCGGGAGAAAAGCGTCGGCCTCAATCTCGATGCGCCACTTTGGATTGAGCAACGCCGCGACGACGACCATAGTAGCGGCCGGGCGAATCAGTCCGAAGAACTTGCCGTGGATGCGCCCAACGGCCTCCCAGTCTTCCACGCGCGTGAGGTACATACGGGTGCGATAGACATGCTCAATGGAACTGCCGGCGTTTTTGAGCGCGGTGGCGATCAGGGTGAGGCATTGGTCAGTCTGTTCGGCGACATCAGCATCATCCGCGCCGACAGGGCCTGTGCCGGAGACGTGGATTTGGTTGCCGATGCGGACCGCACGCGAGAATCCAATGACGGGCTCAAAGGGAGATGTTCCGGAGATATTTTTGCGAGTCATCTGTTTTATTTCGTCGACAAAGAGAGTTTATCGCGCAACGTCGAGTTCTCGGCTTCCAACCCTGCCAGTTTTTCGCGGACCGGTGCAAGCACTTCCTCCAACTCTTCGAGGGTGTAGCGGGGAGTGATGTGTTGCGGGCAGTTCCAATCGAAGGCCTCGATGTGGATGAGGATGACCCGCTCGACAACATCCGCCTTGTCCGCGGAATGAAAAGATTCCATCAGCGCAGCAGCTTCCGAGTCATGTTCATGAATCTCGACTCGACCAAGAATCTTGAGGCGGGCCTGGTTGGGGTAGTCCATGAAGAAGAGGGCAACCCGGGCGTCATGTTCGAGATTGCCCAGGCTAATGTACTGCTTGTTGCCGCGAAGATCCACAAAGCCAATGAGTTTCGGATTGATGACGTGCAGGAAACCTTTGGCACCCCCTCGATGCTGCACATACGGCCAGCCAGTCTCGCTGACGGAGGCGATGTAGAAGCTGTCGCGGCGTTTGAGAAACTCCTGCTCGGCAGGACCGAGGGCGTCTCCGGGCGGCCCAGTCTGCTCCACGCGTTCATACTGGCGGCGACTGCCGTGTTCCTGCTGCTGTTCTTTGACGAGGGGAGTAAACGCCAAGTTTGAAAAGCGACGACCCATTGTGTTCTCGATCCGGGCAGGTGGACTCGCTGCCAGTTGTGTAGATTCGCAGCGTAACAGAAGGATTCAAGCAACGCGAATTTCTGCTGGCGATTCAGTTGGAGTCGGATATGATCGGCAGAATCAGAGATGCCAGAATCTCAGGGAGGCGGCTAGCGTGTGCTTTTCGGCGGCGGCGAACTTTGTCGGGAGTGGGGTACTGGGAACGATCGGGGTTGCAACCCTGACCAAGGTCAAGCATAAACGAGAACTATTGTTCGCATCGCTGCCTACGCTGTTCGCGGTGCATCAGTTGATCGAGGGCTTCGTATGGCTGGGGCTCGATGGGGTGATGTCTCCTGCGGTAACGCGCAATATGGGTGCGGCGTTCGTGCTGTATGCCCAGGGATTGCTGCCGTTTGTGATCCCGTTGAGCGTAGTGCTGTTTGAGCCGGATATGAAGAGCCGAAGACGGATGTTTCCGTTTCTTGCGATCGGGACGGGAACCACGCTGTATATGCTTTGGGCGCTGGTCGCCTATCCGCTGCACATCTTTGTAAAGGCGAATAGCATCGTCTACGTCAACGACGGGACCAACAATACGTTCTTAGCGGTGTTGTATGTGATTGCGACGTGCGGTTCGCTGTTCTTTTCAAAGGTTCGTGACATGGTGATCTTCGGGGCTGCGAATCTTGCGATTCTGCTGACAGTGATGGCGGTGAAGCGGTATGCCTTTACTTCGTTGTGGTGCGCTTATGCCGCGGTGGCGAGCGTGATTATTCTGGCTTACTTCTGGAAGAGCCGATTGCAGAGACCATTCAAGTATGCGGAGGCGATCTGGGGGTGAAGCGACTGTCATCAGCTCTTTACGGCCCGCTGACGATGGCGAATCGCTTCTACGTCTGCTAAGGCCTGCAGGCGGCCGGAGGCTAGCTTATTGGTGATCAGATCCGCTGCGGAGATGTAGCGCGCGGGAAGATCGCCGTCTATCAGCAACTCTTCGCTGTTTTTGTAGACTGTGGCGAAGTCGATGCCAGCAATTTGTTGAAGAATGTCGAAACAGTAGGGAGGATTGCCGAATCGCGCGCAGACCGTTGGAGTATGAAAGTCTTCCACGGTGAACTGGGTGAGTGGAGCGCCGAATTCCGCAAGTGCTTCATAGATAGCGAGAGCGTTGGCTGGGCTCGACTCGATGAAGACGTCCAGATCCTTGGTCATGCGTGGCTGCGCGTGAACGAAAACAGCATAGCCACCGATTATGACGTACTTAACGTGGTGCTTGTTCAATGCGAACAGCAACTCTTTTAAGTTCTGTTCCATCGGCGGAATAGCCATACGATCGATAGCCCTCGACGCTGAATTGGTGGCCAGCCGCAAAGCGCTCAGCTGGTGTCACGCTTGCCCAATAGCGGTATTCTTCGTCCTTCATTTCGTCGAAGCTGTTGAACTTGCGGATGGTCTTATCCATGGAAGCGCCTGTCTTTATCATACCGAGCACAAAGGCGAGGCGATTGGGCGAAGCGGTCGTGCTGATTATCTCGACAGAATCCATCGCTCGAAAAATCCGACAATGGCGACAAAATCGCAGCCACTGTACTTCCGAGAATCCAGATAACGCTCGACCGCTTCAACCGTTTGCTTACAGGCCCTTTTTCACCAGGAAGAGGATGAGGTCCTTGACGCGGTTGGAGTAGCCCCACTCGTTGTCGTACCAGCTGATGACCTTGCCCGTGTTGCCGATGACCTTGGTCAGTTTGCTGTCAACGATGCTGCTGAGATCGTTGCCCTTGAAGTCGGAGCTGACGAGTTCTTCGTCGGTGTAGCCGAGGTAGCCCTTCAAGGGGCCGTCTGCCGCAGCCTTGAGGGCAGCATTGACGCTCTTCACATCAATCGGCTTTTCGGTGACGAATGTGAGGTCGACGACGGAGACGTTGGGGGTCGGTACGCGGATCGCGAAGCCGTCGAGTTTGCCGTCCATCTCAGGGATGACCAGCTTGAGAGCCTTGGCGGCGCCTGTGCTCGAAGGGATCATGCTGAGAGCGGCGGCGCGGGCGCGGCGAAGGTCCTTGTGCGGCGTGTCGAGGATGACCTGGTCGTTGGTGTAGCTGTGGATCGTGGTCATGATACCGGACTGGATGCCGAAGGTGTCATTGAGGACCTTGACAACGGGCGCGAGGCAGTTCGTGGTGCAACTCGCGTTCGAGATGACGTTATGCTTCGATGCGTCGTACTTATTCTCGTTGACGCCGAGGACGACAGTGATGTCCTCGTTGGTTGCAGGGGCCGAGATGATGACTTTCTTGACGGTGCTACCGAGGTGGGCCTTGGCTTTTTCGGCGTCTGTAAAGAAGCCGGTGGATTCGACGACGATCTGGGCGCCTACGCTGGCCCAGTCGAGCTTGGAGGGATCGCGCTCCGCGAAGACTTTGATCTTCTTGCCGTCGACTGCGATGAAATCGGCTCCATGGGTGATTTCGTTCTTCAGGTTGCCGAGGATGGAGTCGTACTTGAGAAGGTGGGCCAGGGTGGCGGGGGTGGTGAGGTCGTTGACGGCTACGAATTCGATGTCCGGGTTGCCGAGTGTGCTGCGGAACACATTGCGTCCAATGCGGCCAAAGCCGTTGATGCCTACCTTAACTGGTGCCATGATTTTCGGTTGCTCCTGTCGTTTGGTGCGGTGGTTTGTATGTGGACTGACACTTGAGAGCGCGGCAGAACCGCCAGCGCCCACCATTTCGGATGGTATCACCGGTAACAAAGCCGTGCAAATAACTGCAAGACGATAGTTTGCGAGGTACTGCGGGAGGTGCGGCGATTTGCGACGGCATTCGACGCTGTGTTACAAGCGTCATATGCGCGAGTTGCGCGAATGGATAAGCGAAAAAATGAGACGACGCCCTAGACGTGGACCGAATGATTCGGAGTCCACGGGGAAGAGTGGGCAGGAGTTGCCCGCTAACCAACCGGCCCCCCTGAGACCAAACTATCCGGAGGACGTGCCTGCACGTGCCGAGGCATTGCCCAGTGTGCCGGAGATGCCGCGCAAAGAGATAACCCATGTTGCCGAGCCTGTCGCGGCGAAGCCCGAACCCAGGATTGTGGTGGAGACGCAGCCTGAGTCGCTTGCAACTCCGCCGGTGGAGCAGTCTGCCGCAAAGTCGCCCAAAGGCTACGTGGTGCTGACGATTGGCCTGCCGGGGTCGGGAAAGACAACGTGGTACAAGCGTCGTGGCGTGACTCCGCTGTCGAGCGATCTGTTGCGATCCCTCTTGTTCGATGACATTACGGAGCAGCGTTATCAGGGCTTGGTATTTTCAACCCTGCGAAGCCTGCTACGTGCCCGGCTGATTGCCAAAATGCCGTGGAATTACGTGGATGCGACGAACCTGTCGCCGCATGAGCGCAAGCAGTGGATCAAGATGGCGAAGAGCTTCGGCTATGAGGTCCAGGCTGTGTTCTTCGATGTGCCTCTGGCGGTCTGCATGGAGCGCAACTCGAAGCGCGACCGTCAGGTAACCGACGAGGTCATGCAGAAGATGGCAGAACGTCTGAAGCCGCCGACTTTCAAGGAAGGCTTCGAGAAAATTACCGTCGTTCGCGTCAAGGGGCATCCGGGAACGGCCGGTGAACCTGCGGCTGAAGCGGTTTCCGACACTGCAGAGTAGCTCGCCTGGAAGATAAGACGAGTTAGAGTAGGAGACATGCCTACGGTTGGCGTTGAGTTCGCGAAGGTGAGCTACGCGTTGGCCGATGGGCGTTTTCTATTGCGCGACGTCTCGCTGCAACTGGAGGCTGGAACGACGACGGCTCTGCTGGGGCGGAGTGGGGCTGGCAAGACGACCTTGCTGCGTACGGTGAATGAGCTGGTGTCTCCGACCTCGGGTGAGGTGCGGGTGGGGGGGAAGGCAACGAGGGCCTACGATACTGTCGAACTGCGGCGGGGGATTGGATATGTCATCCAGGAGACGGGCCTGTTTCCACATATGACTGTGGAGCGGAACGCGGGCATGGCGCTCGAGTTGGCGGGGCGGCCCAAGCCTGAGATTGCCGTGCGGGTGCGTGAGGTTCTGGCGCTCGTAGGGCTGGATTATGAGGAGTTCCACACACGATATCCATGGCAACTTTCCGGCGGCCAGCGGCAGCGAGTGGGGCTCGCCCGTGCGCTGGCGACGGACCCGATGGTGCTGCTGATGGATGAGCCGTTTGGCGCGCTTGATCCGTTGACGCGGGCGGAGATGCAGACGATGCTCCGTGGGCTGTTGCAGCGCGTGGGGAAGACGGTTTTGCTGGTCACGCACGACCTGGATGAGGCGCTTTATCTGGCGCAGCGTGTGGTCTTTCTCTCCGAGGGATCTGTGGCGGCCGATCTGTCTCCGGAGGAGATTGTCGGGTCGGATAATCCTTATGTAAGGGATTATGTTTCCGCTGTACATCGCGCGGTGTCGGCATGATGGAGTTTTTGCGAACCCATGGCTGGGAGATAGGCCGTCTGACCTTTGAGCATCTGTGGCTGACGTTTTTTGCGATGGTGCTGGCGTTGGGAATTGGGCTGCCGGTGGGGATTTTGCTGACACGGCGGCGGAGGTTGGCGGGACCGGTGATCGGGTTTGCCAATGTGCTGCAGACGATCCCAAGTCTGGCGTTGTTTGGACTGCTGCTGCCTGTTCCGTGGCTTGGGGAGAACGCTGCGCGGCTGGCAATTGTCGCACTGACAGGCTACGCGCTGCTGCCGATTCTGCGGAATACCTATGCGGGGATTGGAAGTGTCGATCCTGCCTTAATCGACGTTGCAAATGCTCTTGGAATGAGCAATATGCAGCGATTACTCAAGGTGGAACTTCCACTGGCTGCGAGTGTGATCCTTGCCGGATTGCGGACTGCCACGGTGACTTGCGTTGGAGTGGCGACGATTGCTGCGGCGATTGGTGCAGGCGGGCTGGGTGAGCTGATCTTTCGGGGGGTGGCGAGTGTGGATAATGGCCTCGTGCTGGCCGGGGCGATTCCAGCGGCGTTGCTCGCACTTGCCGCAGACACCGGATTGGGGTTGCTGGAGCGGCGGCTGACGGTACGGCGGGTATGAGGTACCCCCCTCCCCGTACTAAAGTGTGCAAAGTCTTCGAACCAGATACTTTAGGTCCGGACTTCGCGGTTGGCGTTAGGCGGTTCGGGATCTTATATGGCGCTTTCCGGCGAGGGGGCTTTGTCAAGTCAGAGGACGTTGCGGGAATTTGTGGAGACGCAAAGGACGGCATACCCCAGGGGCTAAAGCCCAAAATCTCCAGGGGCATTGAGAGACCCAAGGCTAAAGCCTTGGGCTACCTAGATGCTAAGGCTTGCTGGGGAACAACACTGTTTTTTACGTTGATGATGGTTTGTCTTTGGCTGACGGCGTGCGCCCCGCCGCGACCTTCGCGAATCACTATTGGGGCAAAAAACTTTACCGAGCAGGTGGTGCTGGGGGAGTTGCTGGCGCAGGAGATTGAGGCTGTGACGGGCAAGCCAGTGGACCGGCGGTTCTATCTGGCGGGGAGCTATCTGTGCCAGCAGGCGTTGCTGAGCGGCAGGATCGACGGCTATGTGGAGTACAGCGGGACGGCCCTGACAGCGATTCTGAAGCAGCCTCTGCCTCCCGTCGGCCAGCGCGACGAGGCGACTGTCTTTCAGCGCGTGAGGACGCTTTATGCCTCGAGATATCGAATCAAAGTGGAACCGGGTTTGGGTTTTCAAAATACCTTTGCGATGGTGGTGCGCGGGGACGATGCCCGTCGGCACGTCTTGAAGACGATCTCAGACGCGGTAACCAACTCGCCGACTGCGAACGGCTGGCGGCTGGGCGTCGGGTATGAGTTTCAGTCGCGCCCGGATGGACTGAGTGGATTGATGCAGACTTATGGGTTGAAGCTGGACGGTTCGCCACGGACGATGGACCTTGGGCTGCTCTACCGGGCGCTGTCGAGCCGACAGGTCGACATGGTGGCAGGGAACTCGACCGATGGACCGATTCGGGCCCTGGGGTTTGTGGTGCTTGAGGACGACAAAAACTACTTTCCGCCGTACGAGGCCGTGCCCCTGTTTCGCGAGGATTCGTTGCGGCGGCATCCGGGGATTCAGGAGGCGATGGACCGGCTGGCGGGGAAGGTTTCGGCGGATGAGGTTCGGGCGATGAACTATGCTGTCGATTCGGAGCACAAGGATGTGGGAGATGTGGTGAGGGAGTTTCGGAGGGGGAAGGGCCTCTGAGTTTGAGGTAACAATTCGGAGTGTGGCATCCTATGCAACCAGTTCAGAATTAGTCCAGTGGTCAAGAAAATTACTGGAGAAGGAAATGAGCGAACTGAGGATGATTGCAATTGCGAGCGAACTGACGGAGAAGGTGAGGACGACGAAGACATCTCCGGGATATGGACATCCCGTTACGGCAAAGATTGCGACGGGACATGGACCGTGTCGGCATTGCCTGAGACCGTTTGCTGTGGGAGAGGATGTTCGGCTTCTGTTTACGCTGAATCCCTTTGAGGGTGTAGCCGCTATACCGCAGCCTGGTCCGGTATTCGTCCACGACCAGACCTGCGAGCGCTACGCGGAGGAGCGCGGGATATCCGTCGGAGCTGTTGCGTTTTCCCGTAGTACTGGATGGATACGATGCGAATCAGATGGTGCGGCACCGCGAACGGGCAGCCGAAGGAGCCCAGGAGCCGACGATCCAGGAGATGATGCGTGATCCCCTTGTGAAGTATGTGATGGTGCGAGATGGCAGTGCAGGGTGTTTCGATTTCAGAGTAGAGCGGCGGGAGGTTTGATGGTTGAACCATGGCTACGTGGGACTTTGATGGACGTGGATGCGGTGCGCCGCGGAGTCCTGCACGCCTTGGAACTGGCTCGGGAGGATGTCGAACGATGGGCTGGCGAATTGACGGAAGAGCAGCTTGAGGCGCGTCCGCACGGACTACCTTCGGTGGGGTTTCAGATGCGGCATATCGTGCGGAGTCTGGACCGGCTGCTGACGTATGCGGAGGGGCGGCAGTTGAGCGAGGGGCAGCTTACGGCGCTTGGGAATGAGATGGATGGTGCGGCTTCGCGAGATGAGTTATTCGGGGAGTTCGAACGAGGGATCGAGTCGGCGATGCAGAGGGTTCGGGCGATTGCGCCGGAGAGTTATGAAGAGAGACGTGGCGTAGGCCGGAAGATGCTGCCGACGAGCGTGGGCGGGCTGCTGGTGCATTGCGCGGATCACACGCAGCGCCACGTTGGGCAGTTGGTGACTACAGCGAAGGTGGTTAGGAAATCCGTTAGCTGACCAGGTGGCCCATCTTTTCGCGTTTGGTCTGGAGATAGCGCTCGTTCGTTGGCTCAGAGGGGACTTCTGCGGAGATGCGTTCGACGACCTTGATTCCGGCCTGTTCGAGGGCCTCGACTTTTTCCGGGTTGTTGGTGATCAGGCGTACGGCAGGGACGTTGAGATGCTTCAGAATCTGAGCGGGAAGTTCGAAGCGACGGCAGTCCGCCTCGTAGCCGAGTTCGAGGTTGGCTTCGATGGTGTCGAGACCCTGGTCCTGAAGTTCGTAGGCGCGGAGCTTGGCCATGAGGCCGATGCCGCGGCCCTCCTGCTGCTCGTAGAGGAGGATGCCGGCTCCTGCGTCGGTGATGGCGAGCATGGCCAGCTCGAACTGCTGGCGGCAGTCACAGCGCAGGGAGTGGAAGACGTCGCCGGTGAGGCATTGGGAGTGGATCCGGACGATCGGAGGCGCCGAATGGATGTCTCCCATGACAAGAGCGATGGCAGATTCGGTGCGGACAACCGGGACTGGGACGTTGTCGTTGCAAGGAGCAGGGTTCTCGACGACGCCTTCGAAGCCGAAGATGCGGAATTGTCCCCATCGGGTGGGGAAGTCGGCTTCGGCTACTTTCTTTACGCTTGCGAACGGCATGGCTTGATTATACGTTTCGGTGCTCATGGGGATTGGATTCGGGACGGGAGGGGTTCGATGCGGCGACCCGCGTCAATCCGTGTTATCCGTAGTCGAGCTATGCGGGGGTAAAGTAGAGGTGTGACGCAGATCGACTCCAAGCTGATTTTGATTACGCTCCTGGTCGAACTGGGTGTGGCGGCAGCGGTATCGAGTTCGCTGGCGCGGTCGAAGCAATTCAAGGACCTGCTGCTGACGCCGCGAAGGACCCCGAAGCAGACGGCGTGGCTGGTGGCGATGATCTGCGCGCCGCTGACGCTGGGTGTGTGGGTGCGTACGATCGTGCCGAACTTTCTGGCGGCGGACTTGTCGTTTGAGACGACGATTTTGCTGGGGATTCTGGTTGGGCCGATTACGGCGATGGCGGGCGGAGCCGTGCTGGCGATTCCTGCGGTGCTGCACCACGAGTTCTGGGCGCTGCCCGTGAATCTGGTGGTGGCTGCGATTGCGGGTACATTCGGCAGGTTCACCGATCCGGAGGATGTGTGGTCCTTTTCGCCGATGATCGACCTCAGCATCTACCACTGGGTGACGCGGAATCTTCGGCGGCCGAAGCTGGACCGGCAGATTCTGCTCCTGTTTCTGGTCTCGGGGATGCAGTTCGGGACCAGCATGCTGGCGATGTTTTATCCGCGACATTTTTTTGAGTTGAACTCGCGCGAGCTCTGGGTCGAGCTTCTGATCTGTATGACGGCTCCGATTGTGGTGGGGATTCCGCTGAAGATCTGGAACGCGATTCGTGTGGAGCGAAAACTGGAGGAGCAGGGAAGGCTGCTGCTGGAGGCTCGGCTCGACGCTTTGCAGCGGCAGATCAATCCGCACTTTCTCTTCAACACGCTGAACTCGATTACGTCGCTGGTGCGTTCGCAGCCGGAGCTGGCGCGCGAGATGGTGGTAAAGCTGGCGAATATCTTGCGTGTGTTGCTGAAAGATAGGGAGGCGTTTCTGCCTCTGCGGGAAGAGCTTGCCTTTACCGACGACTACCTGGATATCGAGGTGGTGCGGTTCGGCAGCAAGCTGAAGGTCGTCAAGGAGATTGCCGAAGACACGATGGACATCGTGGTGCCGGGGATGCTACTGCAACCGCTGATTGAAAACAGCATCAAGCATGGGCTTGAGCCGCGGATTGGTGGAGGCACAGTGACGCTGCGCAGCCGCATTACGGAGGAAGGACATCTGATGGTGGAGATAGAGGACGATGGGGTGGGGATGGCTCCCGAGCACGACGAGGCTTCGCCGACGAGCGGGCTGGTGCGGCCAGGAACAGGCATCGGCGTTCGCAATGTGCGCGAGCGCATGGAGGTCTTGTACGGGAAGCTGGCGACGGTTGAGATCAACAGCCGTCCAGGGCGTGGGACGAAGGTGACGCTGCTTATGCCGATTATGGATGCGGGAGCCGAGGCGTGGGGACCGATCGGCGCAGGAGATGCGATCAGCCATCTGGTGCAGGATGCGGTGCGGGCAGTGACACGGTCTTAGCGTCGCTGGTATGTTGGCTTTGTACGGGTGACGACGCGGTCGTAGTAATGACGCGAAGCGCTCAGTGAGATTTTGTCCTCTGGACAACGCGGTCGTAGTAATCCTCGTAGAGCGGAATGACGCGGGAGGCGCAGAAGTGGTCCTGTGCGGTTTTGCGTGCGGAGCGAGCCATGGTTTGGAGGCGGTCTTCGTCGCTGAGCAGGCTGATGGCGGCCTCGGACATGGAGTCAACATCGCCTACGTCGAAAAGAAGGCCGTTGTCGCCGTCGTCTCCTGAGTTGCAGATGAGTTCGGGGACACCGCCGACTCGGGTGGCGATGGAGGGGACGCTGCAGGCCATGGCTTCGAGCGCGGCGAGGCCGAAGGACTCCATCTGGCTGGGCATGAGCATGAGATCGGCGAGGGGGAGAAGTTCGTTGACGTTGTCCTGTTTGCCGAGAAAGTGGATGAGGTCCTGCACGTTGTGTTCGCGCGCGAGATACTCGGCGACGCTGCGGTCCGGGCCGTCGCCGATGAGCAGCAGCCGCGCGGGCATGGTTTTGGCGACGCGGGCAAAGACCTGGATGACATCCTGAATTCGCTTGACTGGGCGAAAGTTTGAGAGATGGACGAGAAGACGCTCGTTGGGTTCGGCGAAGCGCGGACGCATGGCGGCGACCAACTCGGGAGTGCGGACGTAGACATCGCAGTTGACGAAGTTGCGGATAACCTCGATCTCGGAGTCGACGTTGAAGGCTTCGCGGGTTCGGTTGCGGAGGTACGTCGAGATGGCAGTGACGCCGTCGGACTGCTCGATGCCGAACTTGGTGATTGGCAGGTAGGAGCGGTCGAGGCCGACGAGGGTGATGTCGGTGCCGTGGAGCGTGGTGATGAAGGGAGATGATGGCCGCGCGAGGCGAGCATCTGGCGGGCGAGCAGGGCGCTGACGGAGTGCGGAATGGCGTAGTGGACGTGGAGGAGGTCGAGCGAGTAGAACTCGGCGACTTCCGCCATGCGGGTTGCGAGGGCGAGATCGTACGGCGGGTGTTCAAAGAGCGGGTAGTTCGTCACGGCGACTTCGTGAAAGTGGATATTCGCTTCGCGTCCGGTGAGACGAAAAGGCTGCGAGTAGGTGATGAAGTGGATCTCGTGGCCGCGCGCGGCGAGTTCGATGCCAAGCTCGGTGGCGACGACTCCGCTGCCGCCGTAGGTGGGGTAACACGTGATGCCAATCTTCATAGAATTCCCGGGTTTGCTTCGTTCAATTGCCCTTGTTGGACGAGGATGACGCTCGATTAGACGCTTGCCTGTTGTTGATTCGAGGTAAATTGTTTGGTTCCCTGTGACGAGAGGTCTCCATAGTGGATGAGTTGCGGTCCAGTGGGATGCGAAGTTATCGTCGGGATCTCTGCGAGCATAGCGTTGCGCTCGATGTCACGATGGGTGCGAAGGCGCGTGGTAATTCGGTCAAGATCGCTGTCGTTGTAACCGGGATGACAGACGAGCTCGTAGGTGCCCTGGTCAGGCAGGCCGTGCAGAATTTCGCGCAGCGTCTCGCCGTAGAGATTGCCAGTGGCGGAGATTCCGATTGTGCCATCCGGTGTGAGTATGCGGCGGGTTCGAATCTGCGGCTGTTGCTCGAAATCTCTGTTAAGGCTGCCGAGCAGTTTCACCTGAAGACGTCGAATGCGTCTTCCGTGACCAAGGGCAAGACTCCACGGCTGCTCGAATGGCTGCCGAATGCCATGAATGGAGTTTTGTTCGGCCAGAACTAACAGGGGACGGCAGACGGCAGGGAAGAGGTGGGTATGTTTGTGGGTATCGAGATGAGTCGGATGGATTCCGGCCTGCTGGAGTTTCTGGATTTGGGCCAGAGTTTCGCGTCGGATGTCCTCTTCACGAATCCTGCCGCGCAGAAGCGCCTGGATAAAGTCGACGAAGGAAGACCGAAAGTTTTTTCCATCAGGCCCGATGAGTGTCGGGATGGTCTCAGGCGGCGAGGCGGGAACACCGTCTGTGAGGACAATGTGGCAGCCAACACCGAGCGTTGGATTGGCGCGGGCGATTGCAGCAGCATCCTCGAAGGCGGCTCCGGTCGCCATCAGGGTGGCTGACGTCAGGACCTTGGCGCGGTGAAGCTCTTCAATGGCGCGGTTGACGCCTCGCGTGAGTCCGAAGTCGTCCGCGTTGATGATGAGGCGTGCGGGCATAGAGAGTATCGGCCGCCTCGCCCACGAGAGAGCAACAGGGTGCTCACGGCAACCTCATCTCCCTTGGATGGGAGTGAGGTTCCGAAGGAAGGCCTCACCGTATCGTTATTTTCGCACAGGAAGAAAAAGCAGTCTTCGTGCGGAAGATGCCGACTACGGATGAACGTGCAGCGTCGCCTTCAGCGGTGTATCGCTCGAGGATGGGCCTGCCGTCACGGTGTAGTCTCCAGGCAAAAGCTGCCAGCCGTTTTGGTCGGTGTTGAAGACAGAGAGAGTCAGCGGGTGCAATGTAAGTGTCACGTCTTTGGACTCGCCGGGGCCCAGCTTAACGCGATCGAAGGCGGCGAGGCGCTTGTAGTCTTCCTTTGCCGCGGATGGAAGCGCGACGTAAACCTGGGCGATCTCCGTTCCCGCACGCTCGCCGGTGTTGCGAACGGTGAAGCGGACGGTGTGTTTCGCGTCATCGATGGTGAGGCCGGAGTAGGCATAACTGGTGTACGACAGGCCAAAGCCGAAGGGGAAGAGCGGTTGTTTGTTGGTGGATTCGAACCATTTGTAACCGACCCTGGCTCGCTCGCTATAGGTGAGGTCGAAGGGCTTCACTTTGTGCTCGCGAACTGGCTCGCTAGGCGCAACACCCTCCAGACCGGGAACGACGGGATGAGGCAGTTGGGCGTCATCTTTCGCAAAGGTGGCGGGGAGTTTGCCTGAGGGATTGACCTCGCCGAAGAGAATGTTAGCCAGCGCCTGCGCTCCGCCGATACCGGGATACCACGTCTCGACGACACCTTTGACATGGTCGACCCACGGCATACTGACCGGACCGCCGGTTTCGAGCACAACGATCGTGTTCGGGTTCGCCGCGGCGACGGCTTCGATCAGAGCATCCTGATTGTCAGGCAGCGAAAGCGTAGCGGAATCCACGCTCTCTCTCGTAGGCTGATTCGCGAAGACGATGGCGATGCTGGAAGATTTGGCGAGGTTCGCGGCCGCGGCAGTGTCGGAGCCATCAGCGTATTTGACAGCGGCCTGCGGCGACTTCGCCTGAATGTTTTTGAGCGGAGACGATGGGAAGTAGACAGGCTCGCCCCACTTTGACCCGCCGGGTTGCGGATTCGCCGCATTCCCTCCGGGCGCATCGACTTGTGCGGAACCGCCACCTGAGAGAACGCCTACATCGGCGTGTGAGCCGATGAGCGCGATGGAGGTGACGGATGATTTTAACGGAAGGATGTGGCCGGAGTTCTTCAGCAGAACGATGCTCTCTTCGGCAATGCGCTGCGCGTCGTCGCGTCCGCGGAAGGGATCGACGACGGTGCGGACGGGAGGCTCATCGACGACCCCGGCAGCGAACATGCTGCGCAGGATGCGGTGCACCATGTCGTTGAGGCGCGGCATGGGGACTTCGCCGCCCTCGACGGCTTTCTTCAGGGGTGCGCTAAAGTAGTTGTCATCGCCGGGCATGTCCTGATCGAGCCCGGCAATTGCGGCTTTGACGGTGCTGTGGGTTGCGCCCCAGTCCGAGAGCACCCAGCCCTTGAACTTGAAGTCTTTCTTCAGAACCTGGTTGAGCAGATAATCGTTTTCGCAGGAGTAGTTTCCTTCGACGAGGTTGTAGGAGCACATGACGCCGGAGGGGTCGGCGAGGCCGATGGAGATTTCGAAGGCAAGCAGATCGGACTCGCGCATCGCTTTTTTATCGAGCAGCACGTTGACGACGTTTCGGCCGGTCTCCTGATCGTTCAGAGCGTAGTGCTTGATGTCACTCATCACGTGTTCGGAGAGAACACCCTTTTCGACCATGCCTGTCATCGTGCCGGCGAGCAGAGGATCTTCGCCCGCATATTCGAAGTTGCGGCCATTGCGGGGTTCCCGCATCAGATCCACGCCTCCGCCGATCGACATATTGAAGCCTTGCGCGCGCAACTCGCGTCCGATGACGGCCCCGTAGAGGAGGGCGGCATCAGGGTCCCAGCTTGAAGCGGCGCCGAGGGTCGAAGGGAGCAGCGTTGCGTACCGGCTCTGGTAGGCGGCCATGCGCGCACCGACCGCAGAGTCTGCGAGGTCGATGTTGGGAATGCCGAGGCGGGGAATGCCGGCCATGAAGCCAGCACCGAAGTTGGATCCCGGGGGAAGCGGAGTCCCTGCGCGCAGCACGCCCCAGCCGGCGCCATGGACCATCTGAATCTTTTCATCGAGCGTCATCTGGCTGATAACCATGTCGGCTCGTTCGTCAGGCGAGAGCGTTTTGTTGCACCAGGGCTTTGGCCCATCTGAATGGTCCTGCACGCAGGCGGCAGGAGAACTTAGGGAAGACGCGCCCATGACTACGAGGACGGATAAGGCGGCAAAGACTTGAGGCAGGCGAAAAGACGGCATTGGAACTCCTTCGAAATCTATGCGACTTTCCAACCCGGCGCGTCGCGACCCCCGGATAAAACGATTCTGGAGTCATCGAGAGTCTAGATCAACTAAATCGATATAGTAAAGGGTTTTCTTGCAAAAGATTGAAAGGGAAATTAGAAGGGAAGTTAATAGGACCACTTCTTCATGCAGGGTATGTTCCCGGGCATGGTTGTAACGATAGAACTCCTCTCTGCGCGGGTGTCGCGAACAGAAGCGCAACGCAACGAAGGGAGTTGAGGGTGGTGTTTATTTCGCGAAGAGCTGGCTGATGTCGGCGAACGCCTTGAACTCGAGCGCATTGCCTGCGGGATCGAGGAAGAACATCGTCGCCTGCTCGCCGACTTCGCCCTTAAAGCGGATGTAGGGCTCGATGATGAAGCTGGTGCCGGCTTTGCGCAGCCGCTCCGCGAGCGCCTCCCAGTCCTTCATCGGGAGAACAACGCCGAAGTGAGGGATGGGAACGTCGTGGCCGTCGACAGGATTGTGATGCTCCTTGCCGTTCGAGGAGCCGGGCTTGAGGTGCGCGACGATCTGATGACCGAAGAGGTCGAAGTCGATCCACTGCGCGGAGCTGCGTCCCTCGGGACAGCCTAAGGTTGTGCCGTAGAAGGTGCGTGCAGCATCAAGGTCATCGACGGGAAAGGCAATGTGAAAAGGCGTAAGGCTCACGGCGTTCTCCTGCGTCCATCATACGATGGCGAGAACAGGTGCGAAGCGCGACCGGACCTGGTTGGGAGTATCGCCTGCCGCTTCAATATTTTATTTGTGATCGCTCGGCAGACGCACGACAAACTCAGTATCCCCGGGGCGGGAGCTGAATCGAATGACGCCGCCGTACTGCTGGACGATGCGCTGGACGATGCCGAGGCCGATCCCCGTGCCGACGCCGACTGGCTTCGTTGTGTAGAAAGGGTCAAAGATCTGCTGCTGGCTTTCGAGCGGAATGCCCGTGCCGTTGTCGCTTACGCTGATGCAGAGGTCGAAGTGTGAATCGTCCGGGCTGAGGTTGTTCTTTTCAGCCCAGGTGCGTACGCGGATGATGCCATGCTGCGGAACCGCGTCGATCGCGTTATCAAGCAGATTGGTCCAGATCTGGTTCAGGCCGGTGCACTCGCTGTGAAGCGGCGGAAGATCTGGGGCGAAGTTCTTCTCGACGACGATCTCCTTCTCCCGCATCTTGTGCGCGAGGATGACCAGCGTGTCGTGGATGCTGTCGTTGATGTCGATGGATTGCTTCTGGCCCTTGCCTTCGTGGGCATAGGACTTGACCGCGTGGACGAGATCGGTGACGCGGCCAATGCTCTCTTCGATGGTGTTGACCAGTTGCATGCTGGAGATCAAAGCTTCGAGCCAACTGAGCGCATCCGAGAACATCTCGCCGCTGAAGTCATTACGAAGGCGCTCCAACTCTTTCGCATCCATGCCGATGGAGACGAGCGTCGGGGCCATCTTCCACGCGTTCTCAACGTTTGCTGATTCCAACCACTCTGCAAGAGCCTCTTCGGCGTCGCTCTGTTCGAGCGAGTTCATCCTTACCGGCTTGTCTGCAGCGAGCGCCTGCTTCTGCAGATCGAACATGCAGTGTTTCTGTTCGCTGGTCAGGTTGCGTTCTTTCATCTTCAACGAGAGATGATGCATTCGCATCAGATTCTCGCGCAACTGAGAGGCGGCTCGGCGAGCGGCTGCGCCGGGATTATTCAACTCATGCATCAGCCCAGCGGCGAGCGTGCCGAGCGAGGCCATCTTCTCCTGCTGCAGCGTCATGCTCTGCAGCTTCTGGAAACGGTAGGCCATGTTGCTCAGGATGGCCTTACGAACCTGCGGGCAGCTCATCATCAGATTCCAGAACTGGTCTTCGTCAAGCCGGAGGAGGCGGCTTGCGGTTGTGCTTTCGACGGCCCCCGCATTGGGAACATTGGTCAGCAGAGGAAGTTCGCCAAAGGCATTTCCTGTCTCGATCTTGCTCAGAGTTATATCGGTTCCATCGGGCTGAAGCTGGTGAACGCGCAGCTCGCCTTCGAGCAGAATCCAGAAGAAATGGGCGACTTCACCCTGGCGCGCGATCGTCTCGCCGACTTTGAAGCGAACCTCGTTGACACCGTCGAGGCAATGAAGCTCATCGTCTTTGAGAGAAGAGAGGATGGGAACGTTGCGTAACTGTCTGACAAGTTCCTCACTCATTGTTTCCACGCCATTGCTTTGGGCGACCTGGGTTGGCTGATTCATCGGGGTAGTGGTTCGCTGCCTTTCAAAGGGTTGCAAGATATTGGTGTACAAACTGAATCGCGATGGAGCCTTCCCCTACAGCGGAGGCGCGATCGTTTAACCGAGTTGAAGCGGACATCTCCGGCGACAAAGACACCGGGAATGCTGGTCTCGAGCAGATAAGGGTCACGGTCAAGCGTCCACGACTTGGGAGATTGAGCCTTCAGGTCAGGTCCCGCAAGGATGAAGCCTTTGTTGTCCCGGCAGAGATCCTTCGGCAGCCAGCTTGTCTTGGGTTCAGCGCCGATGAAGATGAAAAGGGAACTGGTTGGGCGTGCTTCTTCACCGCGAGGAGTTTTCAGCGTCAGGCACTCCAGGTGGCCGTTGCCGCCCATGGCAAGGACCTCGGTGCCCGTTTCGACCGTTATGTTCGATGTCGCTTCGATCTGGTCGACGAGGTACTTCGACATGCTGGTGGTAAGCGATTTGCCGCGGACGAGCATGTGGACGTGGTCGGCATAGCGGGAGAAGTGCATCGCGGCCTGTCCCGCGGAGTTTGCGCCGCCGACGATGTAGACGGCCTCCTCGCGGCACGCCATCGCTTCCGTGAGGGCCGCGCCGTAGTAGACACCTGCGCCATTGAACTTCTCAGAGCCGGGCACGTTGAGCATGCAATAGTCGACGCCGGTGGCGAGGAGGCATACGTGACAGGTAACCTCGCGGCCGTCTTCCATGGTCAAGATGCGATATTGATTCTCCATACGAATACCGGAGACGCGCTGGGTGAGGAACTCGGCTCCGAGACGATTGGCCTGCAGGTAGGCGCGCTTGGCAAGCTCTTCGCCGCTGAGCCCCTCAGGGAAGCCGAGGTAGTTTTCGATCTTGGAGCTGGAGCCAGCCTGACCACCGGGTGCGGAGGCTTCGATGACCAGCGTTCGCAGGCCCTCAGAGGCTCCATAGACCCCAGCGGCAAGGCCGGCAGGACCTGCGCCGACCACGACGACGTCGTAGAACTCCTGCTGGGCCTGGGTACGCAGGCCGACTTTGCCGGCCATTTCGGTCAAGGTCGGTTGCACCAGCGCCGTGCCGTCGCCGAAGAGGATGACGGGCAGCTTCGCATCATCGAGGCCTTTCTCCTTCAGGAGTCCAAGCGCGTCCGGATTCGTCTCCGGGTTGAGCCACTGGTAAGGGATGCGGTTGCGCGAGAGAAAATCCCGCACGGCATGGTCGGCAGAAGACCAGCGCACGCCAATGACGCGGATACCTTCAAACGGAGGCTTGTACCCCAGCTTCCAGCTTTCCAACAGATCGTCCAGAACGGGATAGAGCTTCTCTTCCGGCGGGTCCCAGGGCTTGTTGAGGTAGTAGTGAATCTTGGCCGAGTTGATGGCGCGGATGGCAGCTTCAGTGTCGGCGTAGGCGGTCAGGAGGACGCGTTTGGCGTTGGGATAGATCGTCAGCGCCTGCTGCAGGAAGTCGACTCCGGTCATGCCGGGCATGCGCTGATCGGAGAGGAAGAGCGCAACGGTGTCCTTCCGCTCCTGGAGTTGGCGGCAGATATCGAGCGCGGCTGCACCTGAGGCTGCGCGGACGATGCGGTAGTCCTGGCCGTAGTGGCGACGCAGGTCCTGGACCACAGCCTCCAGCACGCTGGTGTCGTCGTCGATGGCGAGCAAGATGGGCTTAGACATATCCCTTTATACTTGGTGACAAGTTTCCGATACAGTCCCCGTATGATTCGATTACGGGTACGGCCTCCGGGGTTTCAGAAAGATATCGTTTTCTCAGGGGTAGCATCGACCCGAAGTTTAGGGCCGAAATTGTCCGAATTGTAGACATTACAGCTTCTCCGCCACAATTGACCGATAAGGGGATGGTGAGCCGCTCGGTCGCGGCAGGAGACTAAAGATCCTCATGAATCGACTTATTCTTGCTGACAATCAGGCGATCTTCCGGGCAGGCGTGGCGCGGGTGCTGACGCTCGAGGACGATATGCGCATCGTGGCGCAGTGCGAGAATGGAGAGCGTTTGCTGGCGGCAATCGACACCCTGCGCAGGATCCGTGCTGCTGGTTGCGACCAGCCTCCGTATGGACTCTGAAAGACCTCGTCGCCCGTACCCGCTCGGCGGGGAGCCGCATCGTCCTGATTGCCGAGAACGGCGAACAGGTGGCGGAGGATCTCGGCGAACTCTTTGACGGCGTTCTCTCGCGGAACGTCACCGGAAGCGTCCTGGTCGATTGCGTCCGCCGCGTCACCCAGGGGCAGCGCTTTGTGCAGCGATCGAACGTCACCACGATGCAGGCCGCCGACAGTGTCGGCACACGGGTGCGCGACCGGCTTACGCCCAAGGAGATGCAGATCGTGGCGTTGATCGTGCAAGGCTGCAAGAACAAAGACATCGCGATGCAACTTGGCACCAAGGAGCAGGTGATCAAGAACTACCTGCGCAGCATTTATGACAAGACCGGGGTGTCCGACCGCCTGGAACTGGCGTTGTTTACGATCCATCATCGCGCCCTGGCTGAGGCCGCGGCGAAGGCCGGGAATTTGATTCAAACGAAGTCGGCCTAGTGAAGAGGAAAAGCGTAACAGTGATCCAGAGGTCACCGTTACGCCTTGTTTCTACATCCCCATCTGCTCAGATTGTTTTTCAGCGACTGGCCCAGCGTGGCCGATCTTTTCTGCGATGCTCTTGGCCTGGGTGAAGAGCAGCAGATAATCCGGTCCGCCGGCCTTCGAGTCCGTTCCGCTCATGTTGAAGCCGCCGAACGGATGCGCTCCGACCATTGCTCCCGTGCACTTGCGGTTGAAGTAGAGATTGCCGACGTGGAACTCCTCGCGCGCGCGGTCCAGCTTCTCGCGCGAGCTGGTATAGATCGCTCCGGTCAGCCCGTACTCCGTGTTATTCGCAATCGCCAGCGCATCGTCGAAGCTGTGCGACTTGATCACCGCCAGCACCGGCCCGAAGATCTCCTCCTGCGCGAGATACGTGCGTTGGGCGCGACATCGGCAAACACGGTCGGCGCAATGTAGTAGCCGCCCTCGGGAGTCTCGATGGCGTCGCCGCCAGTCAGCAGCGTACCTTCGTTTTTGCCGATCTCGATGTAGTCGAGGACCTGTCTTATAGGCCTTCTGGTTGATCACCGGGCCGGTATAGACATTCTCCGCCGGGTCGCCGGTCTTGATCTTCGCGACGCGCTCCTGCAGGCGATCGCAGAATGTGTCGTAGACGTCCGCCGCAACAATCGCGCGCGAGCACGCCGAGCACTTCTGCCCGTTGAAGCCGAAGGCACTGGCGACGACGCCATCGACGGCGGCGTCGATATCGGCGTCGGATTCAACGATGATCGAATCCTTGCCGCCCATCTCGAGGATGGTGCGCTTGATAAAGATCTGGCCCGGGCTTCGTCTTTGCGGCGCGCTCGTGAATGTCGAGGCCGACAGCCTTGGAGCCGGTAAACGCAATGAAACGCGTCTGCGGATGCGCGACGACTGCAGCGCCAAAGTCCGCGCCCTCACCGGGACAGAAGTTCACGACGCCATCCGGTAGTCCAGCCTCTTCGAGCAACTCCACAAACTTCGCCGCGATGGTCGGAGAGTCGACGGACGGCTTCAGGACGACCGTGTTGCCGCAGACGATCGCAGCCGCTGTCATCCCGGCCATAATCGCAAACGGAAAATTCCAGGGGGGAATCACCGCGCCGACGCCCAGCGGAATGTAGCGAAGCTGATTGCGCTCGCCTGGGAACTGAATCGGGGTCGTCGCCTGGTCGAGGCGGAGCGCCTCGCGCGCCATAGAACTCGAGGAAGTCGATCGTCTCGCCCACATCGGCGTCGGCCTCGGCCCAGTTCTTGCCGACCTCGAACGTCAGCCACGCGCAGAACTCGAAGCTGCCGCTCGCGAATCAGCGCTGCGGCGCGGAAAAGCAGATGCTGCACGTTCCTCGACGGGCGTCCGGCTCCAGGTTGCGAAGGCCGCCTGTGCGGCCTGCATCGCGAGTTCCACCAGTTCAGAGCCTGCGCGCTGATGAGCGCCGATCACCTGCGCTGGACGCGCCGGATTCATAGACAAGTTCTTGCCCTGAGTCTGCAGGCGCTTGCCGCCGATAACCATGTCATACTCGCGGCCCAGTTGGTTGCGGACCACGTCGAGCGCCTCCTGCATCCGGCGCTTGTTTTCCGGCTGGGTAAAGTCGACAAAGGCTCGTTGACGAAGGGAGTCGGCGGCACTGCGGCCGGAACGGGGCGGGTAAGGTTTGCGGTAGCCATAACGGGTCGATTCTAGCGCGTGCGGCAGTCTTCCGTCGCGCTTCGGAGAATGAAATCAGATATTTCCTTTATTGGATGCTCCACGCCTCTCGTTCGATGGTGAAGCGCGGATTTCGTCGTGCGTACTCACGTCACTGAGTGATCTCTTCCGTCTCCTTCGACATCTTCGCGGTGCGCTCCAGCTTGTCCCAGTTGAACGGCTTGCCGTCGAACGCGCGCTTTATCGTCTTGAACAGCACCACCGAAAAGAGCTGCCGGTAGGTAAACCGCTGGATCCAGATATGAAACAGCAGCCACGCGTCGCCCTTGCTTGCCGGATGCCTGCGTTCCAGCGCGAACGCCAGCGCCGATGCGGCGAAGTCGATCAGCAGGAACGCAAGGAAGAAGGTCAGCAGCTTGTAGAAGCTGTCAGCCGACGCAGTCTCCGGGTGGAAGTGTTTGTCGATAAAGTAATGAATCACGCCCGCGACGAACATGACGTCGATCAGCGGAGAAACCAGCGGCAGCATGATCTGGAAGATCAGAATGTTGGGCAGCGCGAACAGCCCCATCGCACGATGTTTCGTGATCGCTCCCTTGTGCTTGTAGATCGCCTGCAGAATTCCGAACGACCAGCGGAAGCGCTGCCGCACCAGGCCGTCCGCGTTGACCGGAGCCTCGGTAAACGCCAGCGCGCGATCCTCGTAGATCACCGAGTAGCCCTGTTCCAGAAGATTCATCGTCAGGTCGGCGTCCTCGGCCACGGTGTTCGAGTGATACCCGCCACCGGCCTTCACCGGAGCCGTCCGCCACGCGCCGATCGCTCCCGGCACCACCATGACCACGTCGAAGAGATCCAGCGCGCGACGCTCGAAGTTCTGGCTGGTGATGTATTCGAGCGCCTGCCAACGGGTCCACAGGTTCACGCGATTGCCGACCTTGGCATTGCCCGCGACAGCGCCGATCTTCGGATTGGCAAAGTGAGGCACAAGGTTCGTAATCGCATCGTGCGCGATCACCCCATCCGCATCGATGCCGACATAAATCTCCTCGTCGATTCTTTCGAGCGCAAAATTCAGCGCATCGGCCTTGCCGCCGTTCGGCTTGGTCAGCACAGTCAGGCGACCGGAGGCGATGTCGGCCGGATAGGCCTCGCGCGCGACCTCGAACGTGCTGTCCTTCGATCCGTCGTCGATGACGATGATGCGGATGTTCTTGTAGTTCGACATCATCACAGAGCGAATCGTCCGCACGATGACCTTCTCCTCGTTGTAGGCAGGAATCAGCACCGCAACTCGTCGGCTGATACTCGGGTGTGGCAAAGTTCTTGCGCTTGCGGAACCGGTCGATGATGGCGAACATGCCGATAATGATCAGCCGCGCGCTCATCAGAATGTCGCCGACAAAGAACACCCCCACCACAAAGTGGTGGAAGAAGCCGTAGAAGAAGAACGTAATCGAATCAGCCCGGGCCTGCCAGCGCTGGCGAGGCGTAAGAGGAGGCATCACCTCGGCGCGCGTCTTGCCGACGAGCTCCGAGACCGGAACGATCTCGTATCCGCGGGCGCGCAGCGCATCGATCAGCACCGGCAGTGTGGCGACTGTGACGGTACGGTCTGCCGCCGCCATCGTGCAGCAGGATGATCGAGCCGCGGTTCCACGGCTTCTTCTCCATCTCCTTGATCTGCTGAAAGACGCTGTCGACGATCTCCTGCGGAGTCTTGCGCGGATGCTCGTCCCAGTCGTTGGTGTCGATCTTGTTCCCGACGATCACGTACCCGAGGCCTTCGATCCGGTCCACCGGCGCGGCCTGGTCGTTAGTATCCGGCTCCTGGTCGATGGAGTACGGCGGCCGGAAGTAGAGCGGCTGCACCCCAAGTTTCGAGGCGAACAACCGCTCCGTCAGGTTCAACTCAAGGTCAGCCTGACGGTTTGAGATTTCCTGATATCCGGATGAGTCCAGGTGTGGTTGCCGATCTCGTGGCCTTCGCGATAGACCCGTTGCATCACGCTGACGTAGTCTTCGCGCAATCTCGCCGATCATGAAGAACGTTCCTTTGACGTTCTTCTCTTTGAGAATGTCGAGAATCTTCGGAGTCCAGTCAGGATCCGGCCCGTCATCGAAGCTGAGCGCAACCTTCTTCGGATGGTAGCCGTACTGCTCCACCGTGTAGGAGAGCGGATAGGAGTCCATCGACTCCTGCGTGATCATGCGATAGTCAACCGGCACAGAATCGTCGTCATCCATCGTGACAACACGTGTGCCATTCTGCGGCTTTCGTGTGACCCGCAGAATGTCTCCCTCGCCTTCGGTATCGACGTCGTACCCGGGCTCAACCTGCGCCAGCTCTTTCACCGGGTTGGAGGTTATAGGATGATCCCAGATCTTCCACATCGAGTTGTCTTCCGAGCCCAGCTTCCACAGCGCATACGTCTGGATGCCCAGCGTCCGCGCGCCACGCATCTGGTTCAGAATCGTCGTGGCATCGAGAAACCAGACCTGGTGGCGGACGTGCTCATCGTCGTCATCGTAGGCGAAGTGCGCATTCAGAGAATCGTCGTCCAGGTCGATCTGCGATTCGGAGTCCGCTGCCAGTTGCCAGGCATCCTGAGTCGACAGAGGGGTCTGGTCCAGCGTCTTAACAGGTGTTGGCTTCTTCTTTGCGCCGGGTTTGCCGGAGTCCGGCGGAGGCAACGTCGTCTTCCAGTCGTAGCCATAGCTGCCCAGCGAGCAGATGATCTTCTCTTTAGGAACCGTCTTGAGAATCTCCTTCAGATTGTCGAGGAACCAATCCTGCGAGGCGATCGGTCCGGGCTCGTCGCCGTTGTGCTCGTCGTAGTTCATCACCAGCAGGCCGTCGGAGTGGTCCGCGACGAACTTCAGGTCCCAGTCGGGATCGCCCACGGGGGTGTTGACGTAGAGGCGCAGATTGCGCGGATGAAGATCGTCGTAGAGCGCTGCAAGCAAGGCGCGGAATCCCGGTTGCGCGGCGGTGGGAATCTCCTGAAAATCGATCGTCAGTCCGCGGTAGGTGGGATTCGCCGCGAGAAACGTATCGATTTGTTGGACAAAGTTGACCCGCCGCCCTTCGTCAGAGAGAAAGCTGCCGATCTCAGGGACCGAGATGCCCTTTCTCGGATCGAAGTTATTGACGAGCGGGAAGATGTCGAGATTGACGTGGTTCGCTGCGATAGCTCGGGCAACTTTTGACTCGCGATCGACGTGATGTACCGTGCCATGATCGATCAGCGGGTAAGGAGCATTGTCGGTGGCGTAGGCCTTGATCACTCCGTCCGGAGTAATGACGTGCAGCCACTCCGGGAAGAGAAGGTCGACCTGGGCGATATGCTGCTTTAGCGAGGAGTAGCTGGCCGGGTCATCCTCGACATAATAAGCGGCGCGCAGACCTTCGCCCGAGTTCAGCGGAACGTCGGCGGGCTTGGTGTCGGTTCTGCGATGAGCGGAGCGGCGCAGCTTGATCAAGGGCGCAGGCTGGTTGGCAAGCGCGCGAAAGTTGTGCTTCTGTGCCTGCAGGAACAACTCGGGTAGCGGTTTCATCCGCACCAGCCCGATGACAAAGATGCTGCCGAGGACAAGCCCCATCAACGCAAGAATGTCGAAGATACGGCGCAGCCGCTTCCAGCGCTTGCGTTGTGGGTCGTAGAAGACTTGTTTGTTCATCGAAGAAGCAGGGCGCTCGTCGCGTACGGCTACGTCCCATCGTATGCAGCGCAGATGCCCTAGTCAACGCTTCCGCATAGCTCGCTTCACCTCCGCAGTATGATGCAAAGACATGATGAGAAGTCAGTTGAAGACCAGGCTCTATGCCGCGCTTGCACTTGCGGCCGGTCTTGCGCTGCGTCTTTGGTTCATCACGCACGTTGCCCGTGTCGATGGCGATACGCTGCTCTATGGAAGCATCGCCAAAAACTGGATGCAGCACGGAGTCTATGGCTTTTCTGAGTCGCTGAGCGGCCCGGTCCCCACTCTGATCCGGCTCCCCGGGTATCCGATCTTCCTGATGGCCTGCTTTCGAGTCTTCGGCGTGGAGAACTACACCACCGTGATGTATCTCCAGTGCGCGATCGACCTCACGACCTGCCTGCTGATTGCGGCGCTGGCAGGAAGACTGTTCAGCAGAAGGGCAGGGATGGCCGCTCTCTGGCTCTCTGCTTTATGTCCGTTCATGGCGAGTTACACCGCCGCTCCGTTGACGGAGGTCCTGACGCTCTTCACCATCGCTCTGACCTTCTATGGCATTGAACGCTGGAGGAATGCCGGTGCTGGTTTCAATCGGTGGCTCTGGCTAACGGCGGCCGCGATGGCTTATTCGGTTCTGCTTCGGCCCGAACAGGGATTGCTTGCAGCGTCAGCGATTCCTGCAATGTTGTGGATGGCATGGCGTCAGAACCGGTTACAACGCTCGTCACTCAAAGCACTTCCTGTCGTAGTGGCGGCGTTATGTGTTGTGCTTCCGCTTGCGCCGTGGACGCTGCGTAACTGGCGAACCTTTCATGTCATCCAGCCGCTGGCTCCGCGCTCTGCGACCGATCCTGGAGAGCTGATTCCCGCGGGTTTTCAGCGCTGGTACCGTAGCTGGGCTATCGACTTCGCCTCAACCGAGGAGGTCTACTGGAACTACGACAGCGCGCCCATCTGGATTGGCGACCTGCCCGCCCGCGCCTTCGACTCCGACAACCAGTACAAGCGGACGGAGGCGACTCTGAACGAGTACAACCACAACTACAACGCCACACCGAAGCTTGACGCACGCTTCGAAGCGCTCGCTCAGGAACGAATCCACGACGACCCCATCCGCTACTACGCCGCGCTCCCGGTTGCGAGGCTGTTGGACATGCTCTTTCGCCCGCGTGTCGAGATGCTGGAGGTTCCCCTCGAATGGTGGCGCTGGCATGAGCATCCCGAGATGACCATCCTCGGCGCAGAACTCGCTGCAATCAACCTTGCCTACTTTGTTCTGGGCGGAGTTGGGTTGTGGCGATGGTGGCGGAGCGGCTGGGGTCTCCACTCTGCCCTGGCCGTGGCGATGGTGGGCTTCGTCCTTCTGCGATGCCTGCTGCTGCTCACACTCGACAACTCGGAGCCGCGGTACACGCTGGAGTTCTTCCCGCTGTTGATTGTGTGGGCGAGCTTTCTCTTTGCAAGAGCAGTGCCGATTCGACAAAAGCCGCTCTAGTGCTGGTCGACCGTCGTCTTGCTGTCGGTCTTGATCTGGTATAACTTCTCGTCGATCTTCTCGTTGTACTTGATGTTGCTGTAGACCGCGGTGCGATAGTCATCCGACGGCATATAGAAGCTCTGTTTCAGCGAGATGCCGCGCACCGGATCGACCCAGATCGTCATGTGGGTGCAGTTGTTTTTGACAGCAGGATCTTTCGGGACCAGATCAAGCTTCGCAGTCTGCACTCCATCGACGACCTCGTCGCCTAAATCGGAGATCGCCCATGCCTTGGCAAGATCCTTGCCGCTGCCGCCAAAGCCCAGCGTCAGAAAGCTCTCCATCTGCGCCTGGTTGCCCTTCGAGGTAAGGATGGTCAGATGATTCGTGCCCGGCTCGTAGAGGCGGATTCTGCCGTCGCGATACTCCAGGAACCTGGTCGCAGGCGATGTGATCTTCGCGCCCATCACGGTTGATCCGTTCACCTTCTTGAAGTAGATCGTACCCATCTGGGTTGTTGTCTCTTTTACGACGCGCTCGTAGAGGTCCCAGCGAAAGTTCGCCTCGGCTGCCTGAAATTTGAGGCTCGCCGCGTCCATCTGCCGCAGGACTTCATCGAGATGTCCGGGTTTGGGCTGCGAATGCGACACGGCAGGCGTTATCGCCAGAACCGTTATCAGAACAAGGACCGAAGAGAGAAGCGATGCAGCCAATCGGTGTGACTTAAGCATGAATCGAGTACTCCCGGTTGAGTTTGATGCTGTTTCCGCGCCGGATGTCAGCGGAGCACCCACGCGTTGTAAGCAACAATCTTATGTTGCGCGTCGTAGACGGCCTCGTAGCGCTCCAGCGTAACCTCACCGGAGATCGGTTCGATAACCCGCAGAATAGCGGCCTTGCGTTCGGCGTCCGTTGTCGTCTCACCCATGTCGTCGGCACGGATCTGGTACATGAAGCGGCTGCTTCCGGTCGAAGTAGTGCCAGCCTCTTTGACGAGCACCTCGCTTGCGTGAAGCGCGACCGTCTCAACCGGCCTGTCGTTGAATTCGATGAAATGCGGCGAGAAGAACATAAAGAGCAGAATCAGCGTCACCATAACGTCATAGTGAAAGCTGCCGCGCTCGTAAGTCCAGAAGATATAGTTGCGAATCAGTTTGAACATGACTTATCTCCTGCCCGCTCTGCTTGCTAATAACCGTCTCGCCGTTCATGTAAGGGACGAGCGCCTCTGGAATTTTGATGCTCCCGTCAGCCTGCTGGTAGTTCTCGAGAATCGCGAGATAGGTGCGCCCCACGGCGAGTCCGCTGCCGTTCAGCGTGTGAAGAAACTCACTCTTCTTCGCGCCGGTAGGCCGGTACCGGATATTCGCCCGCCGCGCCTGAAAGGCCTCGAAGTTCGAGCACGAAGAGATCTCGCGATAGAGCTGCTGGCCCGGAAGCCAGACCTCCAGATCATACGTCTTTGACGAACCGAAGCCCATGTCACCCGTGCACAGGAGCATACGGCGATAGGGAAGCCCGAGCTTTTCGAGTACGGTCTCGGCGTGGCGGGTCAGGGCCTCGTGCTCCTCGTTCGACTTCTCCGGCGTCGCGAACTTCACCAGCTCAACCTTCTGGAACTGGTGCTGCCGGATCATGCCGCGCACATCCTTCCCGTAGCTCCCAGCCTCGGAGCGAAAACACGGAGTATAGGCGCAGTACGAAATAGGAAGCTGCGCCTCGTCGAGTGTCTCGTCACGAAAGAGATTCGTAACCGGGACTTCAGCAGTGGGGATCAGCCAGTGATCGCCCTCCTGAAACTCGCCCGGCTGATACGGCCCTTTGTCGTCGCAGTGGAACAGGTCTTCGGCGAACTTGGGAAGCTGCCCGGTGCCAAAGAGCGACTTCGAGTTGACCATGTACGGCGGCAGAACTTCGGTGTAGCCATGCTCGCGCGTGTGCAGATCGAGCATGAAGTTGGCCAGCGCGCGCTCAAGCCGTGCTCCCTGACCGAAGTGGACGACAAACCGTGCCCCGGAGATCTTCGCCGCGCGGTTGAAGTCGAGAATGCCAAGCGCCTCGCCGAGCTCCCAATGCGGCTTGGCAGGGAAGTCGAACTTCGGCTGCTCGCCCCAGACCTTTTCCTCGCGATTGTCGTGCTCATCTTTGCCGACAGGAACCGAATCCTGTGGAAGGTTGGGCAGCGTCTGCATGATCTCGCGCAGACGCTCGTCGGTTGTCATCGCCACGGTTTCAAGCGACTCGACCTGGGCTTTGAGGGAACGGGTCTGCTCGGTCAGCTCCGTCGCATCGCCACCGGAACGGCGGAGCTTCGCAATCTCTTCGGTTAGTTTGTTGCGCTGAGCCTTCAGCGTCTCAACCTGCGTAATGGCGTCGCGCCGTTCGCGGTCTATCGCTGCGAAGTCTCGCAAGGCCACAGCGGGATCCATTCCCCGCGCACGCAGTTTTTCTTCAACAAGGGCCAGGTTGGCCCGCACAAATGCAAGATCAATCATTACTTTGCATTTTAGCGTCTTGTCACCCCAATGAGGACTCTTCACTGGGAGGAAGCGAGGAAGAACGGTTACTCTGGAGAGGATGAACTTCAACCATCGAGAGGCAGCCAGGGGCGACTGTAGTGCGCGATAAAGGTCCCCACAAAGGCCCCGACATGCGCGTCACCATCGCAGGGGTCGAGTTGCGTTCGCCTGTAATAGCGGCCAGCGGCACCTTCGGCTATGGAGTCGAGTTCGAGGACGTGGTCTCGCTGGACCGCATCGGTGGCTTCGTCACCAAGGGCCTCTCGCGCGATCCGATGGCGGGCAATCCCTCGCCGCGCATCATCGAAACCGCAGCGGGCATGATGAACGCAATCGGCCTGCAGAACGTCGGCGTGAAGGCATTCATCGAAGAGAAGCTGCCAAAGCTCCGGAAGCTCAGCGGCACAGCGGTGATTGCGAACGTCTTCGGCTTCACGATGGACGACTACCTTGCAGTGATTCACACCCTCAACGACGCGCCGGGAATTGCCATGTACGAGCTGAACGTGAGCTGTCCGAACACAAGCCACGGTGGCATGGTCTTCGGCACCGATCCGCCGTCGCTCTGGGAGCTGGTAGCTCGATCCAGAGCAGCGTCAAAGCGGCCGCTGATCGTGAAGCTTTCTCCCAATGTGACGGATATCGCACTGATGGCTCGCGTGGTAGAGGATGGAGGCGCCGATGCCATCTCGCTGGTGAATACCTTCGTCGCCCTGTCGATCGATGTGGAGACGCGCCGTCCGCGCATCGCCAATGTCACGGGCGGACTCTCCGGCCCGGCGATCAAGCCGATTGCCGTGCGCATGGTGCACGAGGCCTCGAATGCAGTGAAAATTCCTGTCATCGGCATGGGCGGAATCGTACGGGCCGAGGACGCAGCGGAGTTCATGATCGCTGGCGCAACCGCGGTGCAGGTAGGCACTGCGAGCTATGCCGACCCACGCGCCGTCGAGAACATCGCCAACGGACTGAAGCGCTGGTGTGCCGCGCACGACGTCGCCGAAGTTCGCTCGCTGACGGGTTCCGTGCAGATGGGAGCGCTCTAGCCCCGCACCGCCGGTCGGCTTCGCTCGAATAAGATAAGAAGTAATGATTGAACACAGCACCGAACACAGCATTGACCCGTCCGCACCTGCCGCCGATCTTCGCCCCATCCGCCGCGCTCTCCTCTCCGTCACGGACAAGACAGGCCTCATCGACTTCGCCCGGGTGCTTGCTTCCTTTGGCGTAGACCTGATCTCCACCGGCGGCACCGCAAAGGCACTGCGCGAGGCCGGTCTGCCGGTACGTGATATCAGCGACCTGACAGGTTTTCCCGAGATGCTCGATGGCCGCGTGAAGACGCTTCACCCCAAGGTTCACGGCGGCATCCTCCACATTCGCGATAACGAGCAACACATGGCCTCCGTCACCGAGCATGCGATTGAACCCATCGACATGGTGGTTGTGAACCTCTACGCCTTTGAAAAGACATCGCAACGCCCCGGCGTCACTTTTGCCGACGTCATTGAAAACATCGACATCGGCGGTCCGTCGATGGTCCGGTCCGCGGCAAAAAACTTCTCCGATGTTGCCATTGTGACCTCCATTGCGGACTACTCTGTCCTTGCCGAAGAGATGGCGGCGAACTCCGGCAGCCTGAGCCGCGCGACACGCTGGCGTCTCGCCAAAGCAGCCTTCGCCGTAACCGCAGCCTACGATACAGGCATTGCGAACGCGCTCGAGAGCATTGAGTCGCCCAGCGGCAAGGCAGTCTTTTCGCACGACAAGCTGCCTGGCATCATCCGCGTCATCGACCCGCTCCTGCAAACCCTCCGCTACGGAGAAAATCCCCACCAGAAGGCCGCGCTCTACACTGACGGCACCGGCAAAGGCGTCGCCAACGCTCGCCAGCTCCAGGGCAAGGAGCTTAGTTACAACAACATCGTCGACCTCGACGCCTGCTGGGAGCTGGTCAGCGAGTTTGACGAGCCCGCCGTCGTCATCATCAAGCACACCAACCCCTGCGGAGCCTCCACCGGCGCAACGATCGTCGAGGCGTACCGTCGAGCGCTCGAGTCCGACCCCGTCTCCGCGTACGGTGGAGTCATTGGCATCAACCGCGAGGTCGACGGCGTTGCCGCGGAGGAGATTGCCAAACTCTTCGTCGAGGCAATCGTCGCCCCCTCGTTCACCCCAGAGGCCTTAGAGCGCTTCTCCGCAAAGAAAAACCTTCGTCTTGTCGAGATATCCCCAGCCGCGACGCCGCGAGTCCTTAAGCAGGTTTCGGGCGGCCTTCTGGTCCAGGACGCGGACCGCCTCCGTATCACCGAATCCGACCTGAAAATCGTCACCCAACGTCACCCTACGGCTGAGGAACTCAGAGCTCTCCTCTTCGCCTGGCGTGTCTGCAAACACGTCAAATCAAACGCGATCGTCTACGCCCGCTTCAGCGAGGGACATGGCCAGACGGTCGGTATTGGAGCAGGCCAGATGAGCCGGGTCGATGCCGCCCGCTTTGGCGCAATGAAGGCCATTCTTCCGCTCAAGGGAACTGTCGCTGCCTCCGACGCCTACTTCCCGTTCCCCGATGGCCTGGAGACCATCGCTAATGCCGGAGCAACAGCGGTGATTCAGCCCGGCGGCTCGGTACGCGACGCCGAGGTTATTGCTGCAGCAGACCGCCTTGGCGTGGCCATGGCGTTTACGGGCGTCCGTCACTTCCGGCACGGATAGTGCTCCGCTTTTGCAGCAATCGTGGATATAATCGCCTGAATGCTGCGCAAAATGACGAGTCTTGCCGCCTGCATCCAATACGCAGGCAGCATCGTCTAAGAATTTGGTGACTTTGTACTGCTTTCGGCTTCCATTCCGTCGGCACAGGAAACTACAACTCATGACCTTGCTCTCTCGTGCCTCTTCGCTGCGCTCCCTGCCTTTTCCGGTTGCCGCTCTTCTTTTTTGCGCGGCTCATACGATGGTTGCGCAGGCTCCTTCGGCAACAAAAGTCACGCCCGTGCCGGCTGAGACTGCTTCCGCGCCCGATCGCTCGGCCTCGTACTATCACTACGGACTCGCGCGTCTCTATGAAGACATGGCCGTAAACGCAGGCCGGTCCGACTATGCCACCCAGGCGGTCGAGCAGTACAAACTGGCGCTCGACGCCGACCCGAACTCCCGCCTTCTGCAGGATGGCCTCGCCGACCTCTACTTCAAGATTGGGCGCATCCGCGAGGCGGTTAATGCAGCGCAGGACCAGGTCAGCAAGAATCCCAACGATATCGAAGCCCACACCCTGCTCGGCAAGGTCTATCTGCGGTCGCTTGGCGATATGCAGAGCTCGCAATCCGGCCAGATGTTGCAGCTTGCCATCGGCGAGTACGAGAAGCTTGCGATCCTGAAGCCCGACGACGTCGAGACCCACCTCCTGCTCGGCCAGCTCTACGGTCTGAACCATGATTCGGCCAAGGCGGAGGCGCAGTTCAAGCTTGCGCAGGCGATCGATTCCAACTCCGAAGAGGTCGCTCTGAACATGGCGCGGCTCTACAGCGAGCAGGGTGATCCCAAACGCGCTGCCGAAGTTCTGAGCGGCATTCCAGTCGATGAACGCTCGCCTCGCATCGAGTTTGCCCTCGGCGCCAGCTACGAGCAGATGAAGAAGAACAAGGACGCGGTGGGGGCCTACCATCGCGCGCTCGACATGGACCCGGACAATCTCGACACCGAGCGCGCGCTCGCCAACGCCCTCTCGAACGATGGGCAGTTGGATGAAGCTTTGCGTGTGCTCCAGGGCATCGTTGCCCTCGAGCCGCAGGACGGTCAATCGCAGATCCGCATCTCCGACATTCAGCGCCGCCAGGGACACTACGAGGACGCTCTCAAGACGCTCGAGAAGGCCAAGCCGCTGGCGCCCGACTCGCAGGAACTTACCTATAACGAAGCGCTCATCTACGACTCTCTCGGCCGCTACGACGAAGCGATCTCGGTCCTCACCAAACTCGTGAGCGATAGCGAGCGTGCGGACGGGAAGTACTCCGACGGAGAAAAAACCAATCGCTCCATCTTCCTCGATCGCCTCGGCATCCTCTATCGCGAAGTAGAACAAGACCGCGGAGGCTGTTGCCGCCTACAAGAAGCTGATGCCGCTCGGCGGGGACTACATCAAGAGCAGCTTCTCCGGCCAGATCGACGCCTACCGCGACGCCCACCAGTGGAAGGAAGCGACAACAGTAGCAGCCGAAGCGGCGAAGACGCTCTCGAGCGATCATGCTGTTCAACTGATGTACGCCGGACAGCTTGCCGACACGGGCAAGGTTGACGAAGGCGTCGCATTGGCCAAGGGACAGCTTGCGGCCACTGCCGGATCACCGGACGAGCGTGACACGCGTCTCGCGCTGGCGACGATGTACACGCGTCTGAAGCGCTGGCAGGAGGCCTCGGCCGAACTCGACAAGGCCGATGCGCTCAGCACCAAGCCCGACGATAAGCTGTACGTCTACTTCCTGCGTGGTTCGCTCTACGATCGTCAGAAGCTCTACGACGAGGCGGAGGCGGAGTTTCGCAAGGCC
Source organism: uncultured Acidobacteriaceae bacterium (assembly GCA_963770055.1). GTDB lineage: Bacteria > Acidobacteriota > Terriglobia > Terriglobales > Acidobacteriaceae > Edaphobacter. Next base: position 92,590 of record CAVYOC010000005.1, on the reverse strand, counting down.
CTCGCTATCGACCCCCAGAATCCGACCGTGCTGAACTACCTGGGATATATGCTTGCCGATCGCGGCGTGCGGCTTCCTGAGGCGCTCACACTGATTCGCAAGGCCGTCGACCTCGATCCGCAGAACTACGCCTTCCTCGATTCGCTCGGCTGGGTCTACTACAAGTCCGGCCAGTATCAGCTTGCGGAAGAGAATCTCCGCAAGGCTAACGAGCGCGGCAACTCCGACCCAACCGTGCACGATCATCTCGGCGAGGTCTACGAAAAGACCGGCAATCTCAAGATGGCCGTTGTGCAGTGGGAGCGATCGATGACCGAGTACGCAAGCTCTCTGCCGGCCGACGCTGATCCCATCGATGTGGCCAAGGTGCAGCACAAACTCGAGAATGCGCGAGTGAAGCTGGCCAAGGTGGCAGCAGCCTCGCGCTGAAGCAGTCTCCTCTGCCGTTACACTGAAATCTGACTATGGCCATCGATCTCCATCGATGCGCGGTCACCGGAGATTCCGGCGATTCTCTCCTGACCCGCGTCTATCCTGCGCCCTCGCGTCTCTCGCGCACTGCCTTCCAGCGTGATCGCGAGCGCATCGTGCAGTCGCGTGCCTTTCGCCGCCTTGCCGGCAAGACGCAGGTCTTTACCAGCCGCGCCTCCGACCACTTTCGCAGCCGCCTTACCCACACGATCGAGGTGGCACAGATCGCCCGCGCCACCGCGGCTTCGCTCGGCCTGAACGAAGACCTTGCCGAGACGCTCGCTCTCGTCCACGACATCGGTCATCCGCCCTTCGGGCACGCCGGTGAGCGCGCACTCGACCGCTGCCTCAGCCGCCACGGCCGCCGCTTCGACCACAACATTCACGCGCTCCGCATCGTCGAGCACTTCGAGCAGCGCTACGCCGCACATCGCGGACTCAACCTTACGCTTGGTGTTCGTGAGGGCATCATCAAGCACTCGCGCGACTATAGTATCGAGCAGCATCCCGAACTCGCCGAATTTCTTCTCGATCAGCGGCCACCGATTGAGGCGCAGTTGATCGACCTCGCCGACGAGATCGCCTACCTCACGGCTGACCTTGACGATGGCGTAGAGTCCGGCCTGCTCGAGATCGGCCACATCCGTGAGCACGTCGACATTCTTGGGCGCTGCTATCGCATGGTCGAAAAAGAACACGCCGGAGTGGACGAGAAATTTCTCTTCAACGAAGCCCTGCAACTGATGCAGAACATCCTCACCGACGATCTGATCGAGACGACTGCCCGACATGTAGCCGCTATAGGCGCAGAAAGCCTCGCCGACATCCGCCGCCACCCCGCGCGACTCGCTCTCTTCTCCCCGCAGATTGAAGCGGAACGTCTGCAGGAGAAGCGCTATCTTTACGACACCCTCTACACCTGCGATCCCCTCGAAACTGAACACGACAAGGCGGAGGAGGTGGTCACGGCGCTGTTCGATCACTGGATCAACGATCCGGAGGAACTGCCTGTCAGCTACTTTGAAGAGGTCGAGGATGAAGGACTCGCGCGTGTTGTAGCCGACTACATCGCCGGCATGACCGACACCTTCATCCTCCTGCAGTACGCCCAGATCAAGAGAACTGTCCGCTTCTAGTTCAGGAATTTCTGGTAATCAGGGGCAAAACGGCCCGCTGACGGGCGTAGAATTCCAGCCAAATGAGCTTCAGCCCCGCGAATATCACGGCGCTTATCGTCGCAGCCAGCTTCGCGGCTGGGCTGAACATCTATGCCACCGTGCTCACGCTGGGAATTCTTGCGCGCACCCAATGGGTTGCGCTACCCCCCGGTCTCGACTCGCTCGGCCACACCTGGGTTCTTGTGGTCTGCGGCATCATGTTCGCAATGGAGTTCGTCGCCGACAAGATTCCTGCCTTCGACATCGCGTGGAACGTGCTGCACACCGTCGTGCGAGTGCCGATTGCAGCCCTTGTTGCCTACCACGCCAGCGCAGAGCTTACGCCGCAGATGCAGATGCTGTCGACCGCGCTGGGAGCAGCGGATCGCCCTCGCCTCGCACAGCACCAAGACGGCTTTGCGCGCAGCAGTCACGCCAAGCCCGGAGCCCGTCACCAATATTGCGCTCAGTTCGACCGAGGACGTCGTCGCGATAGGCCTGACGTGGTTTGCGACGCACCATCCCTTCATCGCCGCTTTCGTCGCCCTGGCGCTTCTGGTGGCAGCAATCCTTGCCGCGCGTGCGCTTTTGCGGGCGATTCACAGGCCGTTGCGAAAGCTCTTTGGCACGGAGCTGGAAGGCACGAAGCCCGCACCGAAACCGCTAAGCTAGGAGTCCTTACTGTTCCTGACGGACCTGCGGCAACTGAATCTGAAAAAGTTTCGCCGGGTCAAGATAGCTGCCCTGCCAGCGCACCCCAAGATGAAGATGAGGCCCCGTCGCCCGGCCGCTTGCTCCGCTGAACGCAATGATCTGGCCGCGGCGCACCTTTCTGCCCACTGCAACCTGAATCTTCGACAGGTGCATATAGACGCTCATCAGCCCAAGTCCATGATCGATCACGACGCAGCCGCCTTCGTAGTACAGAGGCTGCGCCAGCACGACCCGGCCTGAGTTGATCGCCGCGACAGGCGTACTCATCTTCGCGCGATAGTCCAGGCCGCGATGCACGCTCGCCAGCTTTCCATTGAAGAGCCTCTGATTCCCAAACGAGTCAGACTGAGGTGCCAGATGCAGCGGCGGACGAAAGTTGCCGTTCCACTGCGCCGTCGACGCGGTATTCGCAAAGGCTTTGTCTTTTACAACCTTGTCCTCGGCGATCTTCTTCAAAGCCGCGGCATTCGGCTCGACAAACTTATCCGGCACGCTCAGCGGCACCTTCTCATAAGGAGCCTCGTCAATCCGCACATCCTGATGCAGCGTTCGGTGCGTGCCATCGTTAAGTGTCGAATCGATCGTAAGTGGTGCGGTTCCGGGTTTCGCTTCGACGTCGACACCGGCGAGCGCAAACCAAGTCTTATGATCTGCGCCGGAGAAGAAAATTACAGGATGTCCCTGCCATTGCCCCTCCACGGCGCGAGCACTCGCGTTCAAATGCACGGTGAACAGGCAGGGCGAACCATTCTCCAGTTGCGCCGGCGCAATCTCAAGCGCAATGCCCTCCGCGTTATCGACGGCGTACGCAACTGCGTCCAGGAAGTAGCACTGCAACCAGGGCCGCGATAAGACCGTGGATTACTTTAGGCCTGAGCTGGAACATTAAGAGCAGTCTAACAAGAGCGAAGTGTCCGCGACGCAACGCAATCCGCCACAGGTGTATCTATGATTACTGCGATGACTACGGCTCCGGTTTCAGCCACGCCAGGTCACCTTGCATCTCAACAAAAAAGCGGTGATATCCTAGCCAAAACCGCAGGAACGAGGCTCACCGCTTTTCATGTCCACCGCGAACACTCCAGACACCACGCCCTCCGTCGACCCCACCGAAACCACCGAATCCTTCGACGCAATCCTCTCGCAATTCGAGCAGACCCATCAGCGACGTGCCGGCGAAAGCGGAAAACAGATCTCAGGAACAGTCGTTGCCGTCTCAGTCGACTCCGTCTTCGTCGATATCGGCTACAAGACCGAAGGAGTCCTGCCCCTCTCGCTCTTTGAAAACGCAAAAGAGACCGTCGAACCCGGCACAAAGCTGCTGGTCTCCGTCAAAGGCCGCAACGAAGAGGGCTACTACGAGCTCTCGCGCCTGCGAGTCGAGCAACCGAAAGACTGGACCGCCCTCGAGCAGGCCTTCGCCGACAAGTCCATCATCGTCGGCACCGTAACCGCTGTCGTCAAAGGCGGCCTCACGCGTCGATGTCGGCGTCCGCGCCTTCATGCCCGGCTCGCGCAGCGGAGCCCGCGACGCCGCCGAGATGGAAAAGCTCGTCGGCCAGGAGATTCGCTGCCGCATCATCAAGCTCGACTCCACCGAAGAAGACGTGGTCGTCGACCGCCGCGCCGTTGCCGAAGAAGAAGACCGCTCCAACCGCGAACGTCGCTACTCCGAGCTCAAGAAGGCGACATCGTCTCCGGCACCGTCCGCAGCCTCACCGACTACGGCGCATTCATCGACATCGGCGGCGTCGACGGTCTGCTCCACATCAGCGACATCGCGTGGAGCCGCGTCGAAAAAGCCATCCGACATCCTCACCGTGGGCCAGCAGATCGACGCGAAGGTCCTCAAGATCGAGCCGTCAGGCAAACGCATCTCGCTCGGCCTCAAGCAACTCCAGCCGCACCCGTGGGACGCAGTCCCCGGGAAGTACACCGCCGGCGAGCGCGTTCGCGGCAAAGTCACCCGGGTCACCGACTTCGGCGCCTTCGTCGAACTCGAGCCCGGCATCGAAGGCATGGTCCACCTCTCCGAGATGTCGTGGGCCAAAAAAGTCCGCAAGCCCGGCGACATGGTCAAGCCCGGCGACGTCGTCGAGGTCATGATTCTCGGCGTCAACCCCGCGGAACGTCGCATCTCCCTCGGCCTCAAGCAGACCCTCGGCGACCCCTGGGCCGACGCACCGCAAAAGTTCCCCATCGGCTCCGAAGCCGAAGGCCCGATCACCAGCTTCACCAAGTTCGGAGCCTTCGTTCAGCTCGCCGAAGGCATCGAAGGCATGATTCACGTCAGCGAGATCAGCGCCGAGAAGCGCATCGAGCGCCCGCAGGATGTCCTGCGCACAGGTCAGGTCGTCAAGGCCAAGGTCCTCGAAGTCGACAAAGAGAAGCGCCAGCTACGCCTGAGCATGAAGCAACTCGTCCCCACCGGCCTCGACGAGTTCATCGCCGAACACAAAATCGGCAGAAGTCGTCAGCGGCCGTCTCATCGAAATCTCCGGCGAGCAGGGAACTGTCGAGCTCGGCGATGGCATCCACGCAACCGCGCGCCTCGTCCTCGAGAGCGCCCCGCAAGAGACGCCGCAGGCCAACACAGTCGATCTGTCATCGCTCGGCTCCATGCTCGCCGCGCGCTGGAAGAACGGCCCTCGGCCGCCGAATCCAAGGCAGAGCCCGTCCGCGCCGGGCAGGTTCGCAGCTTCCGTATCACCATGCTCGATCGCGGTGCGAAGAAGATCAGACTGCAACTTGTATAAGGAGTTGCACCCGGACAGATCAAAAGCTTCGGTTCTGCAAACAAAACCGGCGCAGCGCGTCGTCCAATCTATTGTGGCTAGGCTGCGATATATTAGATTTAGCACGAAATGAATAGCCTAGGCTCCAAATCGAAAATGCAGAGCTCATGGAGACTTCTCCTCGTGCTCCTGTGCATTGCGCTGGTCGTGGCCGTTGGCACGATTCAGGCTGTCCACGTTCACCCTCAGGATGATCTTGCTCACTCGGACTGCGCACTCTGTGTCACGGCGCACCTTGCCGTTCAGGTAGCCGAGCCGCCAGTTACGCTCTCATGTCACGCCTGTCATATCGCGTGTAGAAGCGTTCGTCGCGCCTTCACTCACGCAGACCTTATCGACATTTGCACTCTTCACCCGACCCCCGCCTGTTGACGCTGTTCTCGCGTAGACACTGACAAAAAAGGCTTACAACTCAAGGGGGAAGTCAATGCACACGTCGATCGACGAGTCATCTTCGCATCATTTGCGATCATTTTATTATCTTGTATTTCAGGTCTGCTCGCTCAATCCGCAGGTAGCGCCGGCACTATCTCCGGCATCATCACCGATACAACCGGCGCGGTTGTGCCCGGCGCAACCGTCACCATTGAAAACCCTGTCAGCCACTACAGCAGGTCCACAACATCCGACAGCGCTGGCCACTATCAGTTCACCAATCTGCCGTTCAATCCGTATCACCTGTCAATCTCCACGACCGGTTTCGCTCCCTATTCCCAGGATGTAGACGTCCGTTCCGCCGTTCCCGTAGTCCTCAAGAGCGAGCTCTCCATCGGCATGTCGTCGACCGTCGTCAACGTTACCGCCACCGATCTGCTCGAAACCGACTCCACCTTCCACACCGACATCGACCGCCAGATGATCGACAAGCTCCCACTCGAGAGTCAGTCCTCGTCACTCAGCTCGATCGTCACACTCTCCTCGCCCGGCGTCTCGGCCGACTCCAACGGTCTCTTCCACGGCCTCGGCGATCACGCCTCCAACTCCTTCTCCATCGACGGCCAGCCGATCACCGACCAGCAGAGCAAGGTCTTCTCCAACCAGCTTCCCTCCAACTCCGTCCAGTCGATCGAAGTCATCTCCGGAGCCCCGCCCGCCGAGTATGGCGGCAAGACCAGCCTCGTCATTCAGGTCACCACCCGCTCCGGCCAGGGAGTCACCAAGCCCACCGGCAGCGTCACCACCTCCTACGGCAGCTTCGGCTCTGCCGCCGGCGCGGTCGATCTCAGCTACGGCGGACAGAACTGGGGCAACTTCATCGAGGTCGACGGCCTCAACACCGGACGCTTCCTCGATCCGCCCGAGTTCGTCGTCTTCCACGACAAGGGCAACGAGCTGAACATCTTCGATCGCATCGACCGCCAGCTCATCACACCACGACTCCATCCACCTCAATCTGAACTACAGCCGCTCCTGGTTCCAGACGCCCAACGCCTACGACAACCTGAACATCCAGAACGTCATCAGCGGAGGCTCCGGCGCAAATCCCGTCTTCGGCAACGTCGGCAACACCGATCAGCGCTCGAAGATCGGCACCTTCAACATCGCTCCCTCCTATACCCACATCATCGGCGACCAACTCCGTCTTCAACTTCGGCGTCTACGTCCGCAAGGATCAGTACAACTACTATCCCAGCAACAATCCTCTCGCCGACCTCGGCCCCATCCAGAGCCAGACCATCGCACAGGACCGCTCCCTCACCAACGCCGGCGTCCACAGCGACATCTCCTACGTCAAAGGGATCAACAACGTCAAAATCGGCGCAAGCTACTCGCAGACCTTCCTCCGCGAAAACGACACACTGGCGTTGTCGACTCGCACCTTCAACTCTCCCTGCGTCGACGTCAACGCAGCCCGCAGCCCGGATTCACCAATCCATCGCAATGCGCAGCGGCGGGCTTCATCTCGAACGATCCTTCCGTCGGTGGTACCTTCAACCCCGTCCTTCTGCCATACGATCTCACGCGCGGCGGGCGGATACTTCAACTTCCTCGGCCACACCGATGTCAAAGAGCTGGCCCTCTACGCGCAGGATCAGATCAAAGCAGGGAACTGGCTCTTCAACGTCGGTATTCGCGGAGACCTCTACAACGGACTCACCATCGCGCGCCAGGCGGAGCCGCGTGTCGGCGTCTCTTACACCGTGAAGCCAACCAGCACCGTCCTGCGTCTCTCCTATGCGCGAACCCTGGAGTCGCCCTTCAACGAGAATCTCGTACTCTCCAGCCAGGGATGCCTCAGCGATGTGCTCGCTCCACTGCTGCTCTGCACACCCGGCGTCTCCGGCACCCTGAGCCCGGCTTCCACAACGAGTTTCACGCCGGCCTGCAACAGGCCTTCGGCAAGAACCTCGTCATCAGCGGCGAATACATCTGGAAGTACACCCACAACGCCTTCGACTTCAGCGTGCTCGGCAACACGCCCATCACGTTCCCCATCGATTGGCACAACTCGAAGATTCCGGGCTTCGCAATACGCGCCGATGTTCCGAACTATCCACAACTTCTCAGCGTTCGTTGTCATGTCCTCGGTGGCAGCGCGGTTCTTCCCCCGCAGGTCGCAGGTGCAGGTGCGACCGTCGGCCTCAGTGGTTTTCCCGTTCCGCATCGACCATGACGAGCGCTTCAACCAAACCACGCACTGCACAGTATCAGATTCCCGGACAAACACTCTCCGTGGATCGGCATTCAACTGGCGCTTCGACAGCGGACTCACCGCCGGCTCGGTTCCGTGCTACAACGTCACCGAGCCGAACAGCCGCTGCAATCCCGCCAACGGTGGCCCATCGATCACCATCAATGGGCAGCCGGGAATCGACCTCAGCGGACTAACCCCTGACCAGCAGTTCCAGGCTGGCCTGACCTGCAACGGCATCAAGGCGACTCCATTCGCCGGAATCCCAGGCAACCAGTGCCTTGCCTCGCAACTCACGTCGAAGCTCGTTTCCATCCCTGCGCCCGGCACCGAGAATGACGACAAGAACCCCCCGCGCATTGCGCCGCGGAACCTGTTCGATGCGTCCGTCGGCCAGGACAACCTCTTCCACGGCGACCGATACAAATGGAGTCTTCGGCTGACCGCCGTCAACATCACCAACAAATACGCGCTCTACAACTTCCTCTCCACCTTCAGCGGCACGCACTACGTCACACCGCGAGCCATGACGGCGGAGGTGGGCTTCCACTTCTAACGCGAACGCAAAATAAAACAGGCAACGACTCAGCCCCGTTGTCTGTTCTATGTTGTCGAAGAGAGCGCGTTGATTTGGTTCCATATCTCCGGATCAACCGGAACACCGAGCCGCAGATTCTCCTCACGCAGCCGTAAAGTCTCCTCACCCGGATAACGAACAGGCTTCGCCGGATCAACACGCGTCACCTCATGCAAAGAGCCGACAATCCCGTCTGCGATCTTCGTCAACTCGTACGCACTTCCAATCGAACCCGGATCGATCGCAAGAAAGATCTGCGACAGCCCTGTCTCGCGTGCAGGCTCCAGAGGAATCTCATGCGTCGCCCACCCTCCCGAAAGCATCGCCCCAAGCATGTCAAGCACCAGCGATAGCCCCGACCCCTTCCAATACCCGACGGGAAGCGCACGCTGCGAAGCCTCAATCGCCGCCGCATCTCTTGTGAGATTACCCGCGCGATCGAACCCTCCATCGACCGGCAGCGGCTGCCCGCGTTTGCTGTAAGCCGCAAGCGTCCCATAAGAAAACTGCGACATCGCCATATCCAGCACGACATGCCCGTCGGGCCGCGGAACCGCAATCACCAATGGATTGTTTCCCACCGTTGGCGTAGACGCTCCCCACGCCGGCAGATTTGCCAGCGTATTCGTCCAGCAGATGGCGAACAGCCCCTGGTCCGCAGCCTGCCATCCGTATGTCCCGCCGCGCATCCAGTGATTGGTGTTTGCCAGCGCCACTCCGCCGATTCCATTTTGCGTTGCGAGGGCGATCGCCCGCTCCATACAAGCGAGCGCATTCAGATTCCCAACTCCCCGATGTCCATCCCACCGCTCAAGCCCGCCAAAACCCGCGGTCTTCGTCGGCTCTGCATTCACATCGACTGTGCCATTCGCAACCGACTCCGCGAACCGCGGAAACCGGTTCAGCCCATGCGTGTAAACGCCATCGCGGGTCGTCTCAGCAAAGAGCCGCGCGCACACGGCGGCACGTTCCTCCGTCATTCCAAGCCGCAGCATCGCCTCGCGCAGCGCTGCATAAAGATCATCGTAGGGAACACGCACCATGCATTCAGTGTAGAAGCAGCCGCTACAATTCCTTCCCCGCCTTGAACTGAGCCACCGCTTCCTTCGTGTGCTCCAACGCCTTAATCGAATACTCGTGCGCCTGCCGTGAAAACTCATGCGCCGTCAGATGATCTCCCTTACCATGCGCCGTCGCTGCGGCCTGATGTGCATGAGCAGCCTTGTTGTGATACTCCGCCGCGCGGTCATGTGGACTCTGTGGCATCGCAATTCTCCTCTCGCAATCAGATGCACCTCAGCCGCTACTAACGCCCCATCCAACCGCCATCCACTGTCAGGATGGTGCCCGTTACATAATCGCTCGCCGGCGAACTTAGAAACAACGCCGCGCCCGCCAGATCCTCCGGCTGTCCCCACCGTGCTGCGGGAATCCGCTCAAGAATCTGCCGGTTCCGCGTCTCATCCGCCTGCAGAGCCTCGGTATTGGTCGTCGCAAAATACCCCGGTGCAATCGCATTCACCTGAATCCCCTTCGGCGCCCACTCATTTGCCAGTGCCTTCGTCAGTTGGGCAACGCCACCTTTGCTCGCCGCATAAGCAGGCACTCGAATCCCGCCCTGAAAACTCAGCAACGATGCAATGTTCACAATCTTTCCGCAGTTCACTCCAAGCCCGCCGCGCGGAATCATGTCCTTCGCCGCTAACTGCGACAACTGAAACACGCTCGTCAGGTTCACTTGCAGTACCTGCTGCCAGTCCGCAAGCTTCACCTCTTCAGCCGCCGCCCGCAGAATCGTCCCGGCATTGTTGACAAGAATATCCACCCGCCCAAACGTCTTCTTCACCTGCGTAAACAGATCCTCCGCACCCTCCGTCGTCGAAAGATCCGCGCGAAACGCCGCAGCATGTCCTCCAATCGTCGCAGCCGTCTCCGTCGCAGCACGCCGATTCCCATGGCACGCTACAGTGGCCCCCGCCTGCGCCAGAGCGACGGCAATCGCCGCTCCAAGTCCGCTCGCAGAGCCGGTTACAAGTGCAATTTTGTTATCAAGTCGAAAGCGATCAAGAATGTTCGCAGGTGTATTGGTCATAAAACCCAATGTACCCGCCAGCACTCTCTTCCAGCAACCCGCATCACGACTTCAGCGGACTCTCGATCGAGGTCAGAGTGAACGTAACGCTCGCCTCCGTGCTGCGTTTATGCGGCGTGCCGCGCGGAATAATCAGCACATCTCCCTTATGCAGCGTCACTGTGCTCGCGCCCTCCGACGCCGGAGCAAGCCACTCGCCCGGCTTGGTATTGCGCGGAGTCTTCGGCGTCCCGCCAAGCTCATACTTCGTCGAGCCCTCGAGGATGTGAAAGATATGGTCGCGGCCCTCGTGATACTCGAACTCCGCGCCGCTCTTCTTCTCCTCCATCGTCAGCACGATGCTGAAAGGCAGTGTCTTCGACGTGAAGAGGTTGTCATTCCCCGGCTTAGCCTGCAGCGTCCTCACCGCATCGACGAGCTTCTCCGACGGCAAAAGCTGAAACGGCTCTGGCATCGAGCCCTGAGCCGCGCCCTCACCAAACGCAAGTTTATCGACAAGAGGAAGACTGGCGGCGGCAAGCGGAGCCGTCCGCAAAAAGTTCCGGCGGGATTGATCGTTGGCCATGCGAAAAAGTGAATCACATTCCATCGTCGTCTGCCAACATCACCCACTTTGCACACAATCTTCCATGGCTATACTGGATGAGGATTTGGAGGCGATCAATGCGGCTTTACCAGATGGCGGACGCAGTCCGCTACGAGATGATGAACACCGAGGAGTTGCGCGAAACCTTTCTCCTCGAAGAAATGTTCAGCCCGGCGAGATCGAGTTCGCCTACGTCGACCTCGACCGCACCGTCATCGGCTCCGCAGTCCCGGTCAGCGAAGAACTGCAGCTCGAAACCGAGCCCGAGCTGCGCGCCGAATACTTCCTCGAGCGCCGCGAACTTGGCGTCTTCAACGTCGGTGGCACCGGCACCGTCGTCGTCGACGGCAACAGCCTTCGACCTGGACAAGCTCGACTGCCTCTACGTCGGCCGCGGCAGCCACGTCCGTCACCTTCTCCAGCAAGGACGCGAAAACATCCGGCGTACTTCTACCTGCTCAGCTATCCCGCTCACGCCGAATACCCGACCGCCGATGGTCAAGTTCGCCGATCTCAAGGGCCTCGAACTCGGCAGCCTCGAAACCTGCAACAAGCGCACCATCTACAAAGCCATCCACCGCGAAGGCATCAAGAGCTGCCAGCTCGTCATGGGCTTCACCCTGCTCGCCACCGGCAGCAACTGGAACACCATGCCGCCGCACACCCACATGCGCCGCAGCGAGGTCTACTTCTACTTCGACGTCGACCCGGCACACCGCGTCATTCACCTCATGGGACCGCCCGACGCCACCAGCCACCTCGTCATCGCCGACAAGCAGGTCGTCGTCTCTCCCGGCTGGTCGATTCACGCAGGAGTCGGCACCAAGAACTACGGCTTCTGCTGGGGCATGGGCGGCGAAAATCAGGCCTACGACGACATGGACCCCGTCGCTATCACGGACCTTCGATAAAAAGTCGCAAGCGTCTGAGGGATGAGCGGGCACTCGAAACCTTGGCCGTCTTGCTTAAGGGCACGGCTTTAGAGCCTGCCCTGAGCGAAGCCGAATGGGTGCCGTAAAATCCGCCGAGAAAAAGGGGCTTTAGCCCCTGAGGGAATCAACGGAGGGGGCAAGACTTTTCAGCACTCTCTTTAGTCTGTAGGATTTCAAGCGCCAGGAAGGGAAAAACCAGTGACGAGTCCGCAAGCGACAACAAGAGTCTTATCATCCGCCCAAAAGACGAGTGCAAATGGGACGTCGTCTGCCTCGGCGAAGTCATGCTCCGCCTCGATCCCGGCGACGTCCGCGTAGCCACCGCACGCCGCTTCGACGTCTGGGAGGGCGGCGGCGAGTACAACGTAGCCCGAGGCCTGCGCCGCTGCTTCGGCCTCAAGACCGCCATCGTCACCGCGCTCGCCGACAACCCCGTCGGCCGTCTCCTCGAAGACCTGATGCTGCAGGGCGGCGTCGACCAGTCGCATCGTCGTCTGGACCAAGTACGACGGCGTAGGCCGCACCACGCGCAACGGTCTCAACTTCACCGAACGCGGCTTCGGCGTCCGCGCAGCGCTCGGCTGCTCGGACCGCGGCCACACCGCCGTCAGCCAGCTCAAGCCCGGCCAGATCGACTGGGACGAGATCTTCGGCAAAGAAGGCTCGCGCTGGTTCCACACCGGCGGCATCTTCTGCGCGCTCTCCGAAACCACACCCGAAGTCGCGAAAGAAGCCATGATCGCCGCGCGCAAGCACGGCACCATCATCAGCTACGACCTCAACTACCGCGACTCGCTCTGGAAGTCCATCGGCGGCAAAGCCCGCGCCACCGAGGTCAACCGCGAACTCGCCTCCTACGTCGACGTCATGATCGGCAACGAAGAAGACTTCACCGCCGCGCTCGGCTTCGAGATCGAAGGCACAGGCGAAAACCTCGGCGAACTCGACTCAGCCAACTTCCGCAAGATGATCGAGAAGGCCGTAGCCACCTTCCCGAACTTCAAGGTCGTCGCCACCACGCTCCGCCACGCCAAGACCGCCACGGTCAACGACTGGGGAGCCATCTGCTACTACGAAGGCAAATTCCACGAAGCCCGCCCCATGCCCGACCTCGAAATCTTCGACCGCGTAGGCGGCGGCGACTCCTTCGCCTCCGGCCTCATCTACGGCTTCCTCACCGACAAAGGCCCCGACTGGGCCGTCAACTGCGGCTGCGCCCACGGAGCACTCGCCATGACCACCCCCGGCGACACCACCATGGCCACCTTCGACGAAGTCCAGCGCATCATGAAAGGCGGCGGCGCCCGCGTCCAGCGATAATTGTCATCGTACAAAACAGGATTCACGTTCGCTGCGATTAGTCTTTGTCTTGCTTAAGGGCACGGCTTCAGCCGTGCCACAAGAACTCAAAACATAAACGCGGCTTTAGCCGCTGAGGTACGCTTTCTTTAGCGCGGCCTAAAAAATGATGCTAGGAGTCTGAAGTCCAGATGAACAAATCCGAAGTCCTCCACTCCCTCCAGGAAATCGGCCTCGTCCCCGTCCTCCGCGCCGACTCGGTCGCCAAAGCCCTCGCCATCGCCGGAGCCATCGCCGACGGCGGAGTCACCGTCCTCGAAATCACCATGACCGTCCCCGGAGCCATCGAGGTCATGCGCAAGCTAGCCGAGCAGCGCCCCGACATCCTCATCGGCGCAGGCACCGTCCTCGACCCCGAGACCGCCCGCATGTGCATCCTCGAAGGCGCGAAGTTCGTCGTCAGCCCCGCGCTCAACCTCGCAGACCATCGAGATGTGCCACCGCTACTCCATCGCCGTTCTCCCGGGAGCCCTCACCCCTACCGAGATCGTCACCGCATGGCAGGCCGGAGCCGACGTCGTCAAAGTCTTCCCGGCAAGCGCCATGGGCGGAGCAAAGTACCTCACCGCCCTCAAAGGCCCCTTCCCGCAGATCCACATGATCCCCACCGGCGGAGTCTCCCTCGCCACCGCCAAAGAGTTCCTCGAAGCCGAAGCCTTCGCGCTCGGCGTAGGCTCCGACCTCGTCAACCACAAGGCCATGGCCGAAGGAAAACCCGAGATCGTCACCGACAGCGCTCGCAAGTACCTGAGCATCGTCAACGAATACCGCGAGTCTAAAAAGAAGAAGTAAAAATAAATCTCAAAAAAGAGGAAAATTTTCAGAGGTCGAAAAAGTGCACATAAGCACCGCGTTAGAGCCACGAATTTGCACTTAACAACCGCTTAAAAATCACGTTTTTACGTTGTGGAAAACGCCAGATCCCCTGTAAAAACGCACCTCTCACCACGCCAGAAAAAACTTACAAGTTTCCGAGGCTCACGGCCTCGGGCGAGTCACCCAAAGCAGCGGCTGCCGGATCGGAAACGTACGCTGAAGCTCCGGCAGCGTTGGGTCTGGCTTGAGCTTCTTCCATAGTTCCGCATACTCAGGCCGGTTATAGGCCCGGGCCGCAAACAACAAGCTGGGAGGCCGAATCGGCAGATCATTAAAGTGTGCCACGTCGGCACGAAACGGCCATGTCCCGCGATCCAGAATGCACGGATAGAGCTTTGCAAACACGGTCCGCATCCCCGGCCCATCCTGCAACTCATAATCCCAGACACTCTCAAACCGATTCGAAAGCAGCACACCTATCCCGGCAAACATATCCAGCGTGAACAGGGTATTGCGGTAAGGATTCGCCGTCGTAAGTTCATGAGGGAAAAGGCCATCCGAGCGAATCTGTGCCCGGATCGTGCTCGACTTGTACTGGTGCCGCAGCGTCGTCAAAGGTGCATCATCCCTGGCTTCCGAGAGATGCGCTATCGCCGCAGCCTGCAGCAACCACGAGGCTCCGAGATGATCCTTGGTATCCCGCGCCAGCCCTGCAAGACGCGAAGAATTCAGCCACAGAAAATACTCCGCAAACCACTTCTGCACCGCTACCTGATCGGCCGCGGGAAACGCCTCCGAGGTCGAAAGAAAAGGAATGGATTGCACCACTTCCGCCAGATGCACCGCCTCCACAACACCTTCAGGCCGTCCCGCCTTCGCAGGCCGAATCGTCTGCCCATACAGGATGTTCGGGGTCATCCGCGTGGCATCGTCCACGAACCAGGCCCTCAGATGCGCAACAGCCTGCTGCACATAACGATCTTCCTTCGTAAGCGCAAAAGCCGCCGTCAACGCAGGAACGCAGATCCCCAGCTCCACTACGGCATCACGATGTGCCGTAAATGCCTCAGGATTAGCGGCTTCCCGGAGCACAAACGGGCCGTCAGGCTTTGCATCATCGGGCCAGTAGTCTTCTGCCTCGGAGTAATAATCGTGCGGCGTGCCCGGACTGCGCAGAGCAGGCAGTGCAGTGATCGGCTTAGGCGCCTGCGTCAGATGGTGTTCTGCCGCATGCAGAATACGGTCGTGATCGATACTCGCGACATCCGGACGCGAAGTCGGCGTGGTTTGAGAAGAGAGCAGACGCGGAGTGAGAAGCAGCGTTGCGGATTGCGAACAGAAGGTGCGGCGTGTGATTGCCATAGCGACGATGCCTTGGCCGAAGGTTATCACGATGATGGGACAGCTCGTGCTTCGCGAATGCAGCAAATGTTCTGACGATAGGATTGTAGGTAATGCGAGCGCTGCTGCAATCTCTGGCCCCGGGGATCCTTAGTCTGTTGTGGATTGCAATGCCTGCTCATGCGGCAGCGCGTGAAGTGCGGGTTTGTGTGCACGATGAACACGGTCTGCCGATCGTTGGCGCCCGAATGCAGGTCCCAGGTAGTCTGCAGGCCGCAGTAAGCGACTCGAATGGCTGCGGGACGGTCTCTGTCGATACGCAGACGAGTGTGGAGATTACGAAGGAGAGCTTCAGCCCCGTGTCTCGTCTGCTGGGGCCCGAGAGCCATCTGGTGGTCGTGATGCGATTGGCCGGCAATGTTGAAGAGATCGAGGTTACGGCAGCCCGGTCGCCATTAGCCCTCGATGCCAGTGCCAGCAGCGTGCGGACCATGACCGAGCGGCAGCTGCGAGAGGCTCCTGGGTTTACTCTGGATGACCGTTTGAGGCAGGTAGCGGGATTTCAGCTCTTCCGGCGCACGAGTTCCTGGGTCGCGAATCCGACGACCGAGGGAACAACGCTGCGTGGACTCGGGTCGACGGCCGCGAGCAGGACGCTGGTGCTGAGCGATCAGGTGCCGTTGAATGATGCGTACGGCGGATGGATTCACTGGAGCGAGATTCCTGCGCTGGCCACACGAAATGTGGAGCTGATGCGAGGTGGCGCTTCGGACCTGTATGGGTCAAGTGCGATTGGCGGTGTGATCGATGTCGTTCCGGTTGTGCCGAAGAGCTTTGGCTACGGGTTGAATGTTGCGGGCGCGTCTGAGAATTCATCGACAGTAGATGGACTGTTAACCGCTGGGACGAAGGGCTGGAGCGGGTTGGCGGCGACGAGCCTGTTTCGGACCGGAGGCTATATCCTGACGGCTCCGGAGGTTCGCGGGCCGGTGGATGTGCCGTCGAACGTCCACTCGCAGAGCGGAAGGGTCGAGTTGCGGCGCGCGTTCAGAGCCGATGCCGACGTGTTCCTGCGCGGCAATGTGTTGAATGAGGCAAGGAGCAACGGAACTCCGCTCCAGACGAATGGTGCACGCATATGGCGGTATGTTACGGGAGGCGACTGGACCGATGGTAGTGCTGACCGTTTCCTGGTGCGGTTTTACGGGACGGATCAGAGCTACCGGCAGAGCTTTTCTTCGATCAATGCGACGCGAACGTCGGAAAAACTAACGGCGCTTCATGTCGATCCGTCGCAGCAGGTTGGTGGGGCGGCGCAGTGGGCGCGGAGTTATCGGCAGTGGACCTTTGTCGCCGGCGGTGACGTGCTGGACAACCGGGGAACTGACATTGAACAGATCTCGATGGTGAGTTTAAGTTCGCGGCAGCGTGGCGAAGGGGTGTATGGCGAGGTGTTGTGGCAGCCCTCGACGTGGTCAGTCGCGTTCTCTTCGCGGTTTGATCACTTCGGGAGCTTCGATGCGCGGCAGAGTGGTGGAACGCCGCCTCCGCTGCCGAGTATCAGCGAGAATGTCTTCAATCCGCGGCTTGGGGTGGTGAAGAAGATCAACGGCGCGTTGTCGCTGACCGGTTCGGGTTTCCGCGCTTTTCGCGGGCCTACGATGAATGAACTCTATCGCCAGGGGCAGGTGGGGCAGCAGATCACGTTAGCGAATCCGAGTTTGCGGGCGGAGAGAGCGACGGGGTTTGAGTTTGGCGCGCTGGAGGGCGTCGGGCGTTGGGGTTCGGTGCGGGGGAGTTACTTCTGGACCCAGGTGAACCGGCCGGTCGCGGCGGTGACACTCAGTTCGACGCCGACTTCGACGTTGCTGATGCGGGAGAATCTGGGGCAGTTGACGAGTAAAGGCCTGACGGCGGAGTGGGAACTGAGTCCGGTCCGGTGGATGTCGGTGATCGGCGGGTATCAACTGGCGTTTTCCACGGTGACGAAGTTTCAGGCTGATCCGACCCTCGTGGGGAAATGGACACCGCAGGTCCCGCGGAATATGGCGACCGTGCAGATGCGGTTTTCCAGGCAACGGATGGGAGTCTTCAGTGTCGATCTGCGGACCAGCGGGCATCAGTTTGACGATTCGGCGAACCAGTTCCGGCTGGCGGGGTATGGGCAGGTGGATCTCTATGGGGAGCACTCGTTTGGTGAGCGCTGGCGGATTTATCTGCAGGTGCAGAACCTGTTGAATCAGCCGGTCGAGGCGGGGAGGACTCCATTGCTGACGCTGGGGGCGCCGATCACGGTGATCGGAGGAGTGAGGTTTTCGCGGTAGTCCTCACCTTGGTGCACTAACGGGATGGAGCGCTTACCCGTTGCGAACTCGCGGCGGGGTTGAGTTCGGGTGCCATCTTATGCTTGCGACGGCGTTTGTCGCCGAGGCGACCGTAGGTGTTCTCGAGGAGGCGGTGCAGTTTGGCTGCTGCTCCTGCGAAGGCGTCGTCAATGTCAGTTGATTCGGCCGAGGCTATAAGGGACTGGTGATGCCGGGGCGCGCTTCCAGGACACAGCGCTTGTCTCGCGGGCCGGCGGTCCCGTTTTTGTTAGCCTCGCCGGCGAGATGAACTTCGACGCGGGTGAGATAGGGTTCAAAACGACGGAGGACGTTGAGGATGTAATCTCCGATAGAATCCGAGAGCTTGTTGTGCATCGAGATCGTGTTGTCGCTGTTGATCTGAACCTGCATGGACTCTCCTTAAGGCTCTGGAACTACTGGGCCATAAGACGCTGAGGATGCCTGCGGAGTGGCCAGAAAAAAGGTTGGTTTTGCAATGGATTTTTTTCTGAATTCCGGCATAAATTACGTGATTTGAGGAACTATTGCATGGGATTGCTTGTGATGCCGTATGCTCGGGGGCATGCTTATCAGGAAGACGATCTGTTCCGAAGTTTTGCTTTGTCTAGCGTTTTTTGGCTGCGCGGTTGGACGGTCCCAGGCTGCGCAGGACCCGGTTGTTTTGCCGTCAGCGACGGGTGCTCAAACTGAAACGGACGAATATACGCGGTATGAGTTGCTTGCTCCGGAGACGGCGAGCTTCAAGATCTATTACGAGGTGACGGCGACGACCGCGGGCGCGAAGTACTTCTATAACCCGATCCGCAAGGGAAGTGTGGCGAGCGATGAATCTGTTTTTGATGCGATGACGGGCAAGCCTCTGGAGTTTGCGGTGGTGAGCGGGGTGGAAGCGAAGAAAGATCCGCTGATGGCGCGGGCGGATGAAGGTACGGACTATATCAAGGTAACGCTGGGGCGGCCGGTTCCGGAGAACGGACAGGGGCGCGTGGTGATTGTGAAGACGTACAAGGATGCGAAGAGTTATTACACGGATGGGAAGACGATTGTATTCAATCGTCCGCTGGGGATTCGGCGCAATAAGGTGGTGCTGCCTGCGGGGTATGAGGTGGTGGGGTTGACGGTGCCTTCGCAGATCAGGACGGAGAAGGATGGTCGGATTGCGGTGAGCTTTATGCATGCGGGAACGGGTGAGGCTCCGCTGGTGTTGCGTGCGGTGAAGGATGCGCAGACGGGTGCGGCAGCGATGCCGAAGGAGTTGACGGCGGCGAAGAGCTGGGAGGCTCCGTTTGCGGGGGAGTCGGAGCGGGCGCGGTTGTCGGAGCGGGCGTATCAGGATCGGGATATTGTCTATTTTCTGCAGCAGCCGGAGACGCATGCGTTCAGCCTGTATCACGACTACACGGAGAGACGACCTGGGATTAATGGTTATGCGAATGTGGTAAGGACCGGAAGTGTGGCGAGCAATCCTTCGGCGTATGTGCTCGACACCAGAGAGAAGTTGAAGACGGAGGAGATGAGCGGGGCGGAGATGGTGGCTTCGAAGATCAATGCGGGGGAGACTGTCGATCCGAAGGACCGGGTGGTGGTAATTCCGTTTCCTGCAGCGGTGAAGGCAGGGGAGACGCTACGGCTGCGAATTGCGGAGACGTATACGGCTCCGGTGAGTTACAAGCTGGATGGAGATGAGCTGGTGTTCGACCGGAGCCTGGGGCGGCCGAGAAATGCTGTGGTATTGCCGAGTGGGTGGTATTGCACGGAGAACGCGGAGCCGGCTACGGTGACGCAGTTGCCGGATGGGCGAGTGAGGCTGGATTACTGGGATGACCGGCCTGAGGCCGTGGATGTTTTGTTGAAGGCGAAGCGGCGGGTAACGCAGTGAGTGAAGCGGTTCGTGCTATCGCGCGAAGGCCCATCTTAGCGACGATAAGACTGTCGCGAAGATGGGACACCCAGCGTGCGCTTCTTCTTGCAGGATGTTCGTCCTGGCTTTATGCGGGAAAGCTGGATCGCAGGAGATTGCGAAGCAGATGACGTGGCGATTCGATGACACGGCGTCGCTCGGTGGACATGCGACGAAGGTGCTGGGGCATCCGCAGGTGATTGAGACGCCGATGGGGAAGGCGATTGCGTTCAATGGTGTGGATGACGCGTTGTTTGCCGGTGTGCATCCGCTGGCGGGAGCGGAGACCTGGACGTGGGAGATGATCTTCAAGCCGGATGCGGATGGTGGAGCGGAGCAGAGAATCTTTCATCTGCAGTCGATCGATCCGGCGACGGGCGAGGATGTGCCGCAGGAGAGGATGCTGTTTGAGATTCGGATTCGCGATGGGCAATGGTGTTTGGATAGCTTTGCCACATCTGGCGGGCAGAGCAAGGCGCTGCTGAATTGTGAGAAGCGGTATCCATTTGGAAAGTGGTATCGGGTGACGACGGTCTATGACGGGAAGATGCTGAAGAATTATGTGGGGGATGAGTTGCAGAGCGAGGGCGAGGTAAAGCTTGTGCCGCAGCGGCCCGGGCATTTTTCCGTGGGTGTGCGGATTAATCTCGTGGATTATTACAAGGGAGCGATCTTTGAGACGCGGTTCACGCGGTCGGCGCTGGGAGTGGAGGATTTTTTGAAGATGCCGAAGAGGATGTGAGCTGATTCATCGGAGGCTTTCGAGGTGGTCATGAACGCAACATGCAGACGAAATGCGCGAGCTATTCGATTATCGGGAACACGAACGGTCCGCTTTCACAGCGTGATGAGTGGCTGCCCATCTATCACTGCCGGGGATTCAAATGGAAGTTACAGACGGTCTGGCCGGAGATGAAACGCTGGAATTAAACCGGAGTAAGTGGGGTTAGCGATCTCGGTGGTGATGCATCAGCTGGTGAAGTTGTCACAGCGTTCAACGTTTGGGGTGTTTCGCCTTTAGATCGGGCCCACTACAGGATGGGTCAGGCTTGGGGGTTATTGCGAGCATGGTGAAGGAGCCGGTGTTCTGGCGAACCTGCGCGTACAGATCGGAGTCATCGTCGAGTCGAATTTCAAGCTGAAATTTGTTGGCATCGGAACAAGCGCGAAGCGGGCCGTAATTGATCGACGGTACGTTCTTCTCTTTTGAGCCAATAGAGTAGTCGAAGCGGTCGTGGACCAGATGGAGATCTTTGGCGGGTTGAGCGGACCAGCTCTCGGCGACGGGCCAGGGCTCATCGAGCCAGCTATCGACGAAGTCACGAGCGTTATTGGCCACGGGCTGGCGGTCGAGGGTGTTCGATGTGGTTTTGTAGCGGAAGACGCCGATGTAGGTAAAGGCATTTTCAAGATCGCGAGAGCTTGCTTCGAGGCGGAGGGAAATGCCATCCGCGAACGGCTTGAGCGTCGGAGCTGTGTCGCCGCGGCTGTAATCGCTGCCGGTATGGGCGATGAGGCGCTGCGGAGTTTGTGAGGTCGCGGGCTGGAGCAAATCCAGGTCAAAGAAGCTGAGACGCGAGGTGCACCAGGGATGACCGTGAGCTATGGCGACTAATTCGGTTCCGTTGGAGCCGGGCGCGGTCGTGTAGACAAAGAAATCGCCGAACGCGTCAGAGGATTTTGTGTACTTGTCACTGTGCCAGTCGAGCATGCGAAACCAGTGATCAGATTCACGCCTGAAAAGAAGAAGGATATTGTCCTCGCCACAGCCGACGCTGAAGGAGGCATCTATGGCAATGGTGTTTTCTCTTCCCCGAAAGCGCTTTACCTGAATTGTAAGGTCGTCCCCGTAGGTGTGCTCGGGGTACGCGCGTTGTTGTTCGACTGCGCTAACAGGACGATTTGCGCCCAATGCAGCTGCAAGTCCGGACTGAAGGGGAACCGGATCGGTTATACCGGTTGCGTCGCACTGCACGTAGCTCGTGATTGCTGCAGAGAGTGCGGTGCGCAGCTCGGGCACTCCATGCTGCGCAGAAGGCGGAGCATCGGTGGGCATGTCGTCAGGAGACTCATGAATAGAAAAGAGACTTGCCTGAACCATGTGAACGCGTTGCACCAGGTTCGCGGTATTGCAGACTGGCGTTGAGAGAGCGGAGGCTAGGGTGAGCAGGGCGATCATCGGGTTAGTTATGAATTTACCTGATGGCTTTGTTGACGAGGTCCTGAGCCTCGGTCTGGATTTGTTTGAGGTGGTCTTTGCCTTTGAAGGATTCGGCGTAGATTTTGTAGACGTCTTCGGTGCCGGATGGGCGGGCGGCGAACCAGCCGTTTTCGGTTGTCACTTTCAGGCCACCGATGGCCGCGTGGTTGCCGGGGGCTTCGGTAAGGATGGCGGTGATCGGTTCGCCGGCTAGTTCTTTGGCTGTGACTTGCGCGGGCGAGAGCTTGGCTAGTTTGGCTTTTTGTTCTTTGGTGGCTGCGGCGTCGATGCGCTCGTAGACGGGGTCGCCATATTTTTGGGTGAGTTCGGCGTAGATCTGGCCGGGGTCTTTGCTGGTGACGGCGGTCATCTCTGCGGAGAGGAGGCCGGGGATAAGGCCGTCTTTGTCTGTGGTCCAGACGTGGCCGTTGCGGCGGAGGAAGGTGGCGCCGGCGGACTCTTCGCCGACGAAGCCGAGGGTGCCGTCGAGGAGGCCTGCTACAAACCACTTAAAACCCACCGGCACTTCTAACATGGGGCGGTTAAGGCCTTTGGCTACGCGGTCGATGATGCTGGAGGAGACGAGGGTTTTGCCGATGCCGACTTTTTCGGACCAGTCGGGGCGGTGGGTGAAGAGATATTGGATGCAGACGGCGAGGTAGTGGTTGGGGTTGAGGAGGCCGGAGGTGCGGGTGACGATGCCGTGGCGGTCGTGGTCGGTGTCGGCGGCGAAGGCTACGTCATATTTTTGTTTGTTGGCGATCATGGAGGCCATTGCATAAGGGCTGGAGCAGTCCATGCGGACCTTGCCGTCCCAGTCGCAGGTCATGAAACGGAAGGTGGGATCGGTGTGGGGGTTGAGGATTTGTAACGATGGCAGGTACTTTTCTGCGATACGTGGCCAGTAGTGCACGCCGGCTCCGCCTAGCGGGTCGACGGCCAGCTTGAGGGTGGTGTTGCGGAGGGGGGCGAAGTCGATGACGTTGGCTAGGTCGTCGACGTAGGCGGTGATGTAGTCGTGGCGGTAGGTCTTGTCGGCGGAGAGGGCGCCGGGGTAGGGGATGCGTTTGACGGCGGTTAGTCCGCTGGCGATGAGGTCGTTGGCGCGGTTTTCGATCCACTTGGTGGCGGTGGTATCTGCGGGGCCGCCGGAGGGTGGGTTGTATTTGAAGCCGCCGTCTTCGGGTGGGTTGTGGGAGGGGGTGATGACGATGCCATCGCAGCGGTGGAGCTTGAGGTTGGCGTTGCGGGTGAGGATGGCGTGCGAAAGCACGGGGGTGGGAGTGTAGCCGAGATGCTCGTCGATGAGGACTTCGATGTCGTTGGCGGCGAGGACTTCGAGGGCGGTGACGAAAGCGGGCTCGGAGAGCGCGTGAGTATCTTTGGCGAGGAAGAGCGGGCCGAGGGTGTGCTGGGTGGCGCGGTACTCGACGATGGCCTGAGTGATGGCGGCGATGTGGTCGTCGTTGAAGCTGGCGGCGAAGGCGGAGCCGCGATGACCGGAGGTGCCGAAGGCGACGCGTTGCGCGGGGGTGGCGGGGTCGGGGTGGAAAGTGTAGTAGGCGGTGATGAGGCGGGAGATGTCGACGAGATTTTCGGGGAGGGGT
Organism: uncultured Acidobacteriaceae bacterium; assembly: GCA_963770055.1. Taxonomy (GTDB): domain Bacteria; phylum Acidobacteriota; class Terriglobia; order Terriglobales; family Acidobacteriaceae; genus Edaphobacter. The sequence continues at coordinate 69,066 of CAVYOC010000005.1, read as the reverse complement.
GGCTGGCCGGGGGTGTTGGGAGTGGGGAGTGCGATGTGGCTCATACCTGCGGGCGCCTCTCGGTTGGATGTCGGCCTCTGGCCACTATATGGGATGCGGGCTACAGGTGGAAGAACGGCGAGGCTCTTCTACTGGAGCCGCAATCTGAAAGTGATTCGAAAGTTGACGCGAAATTTTGTTGTGTTTTCGTTCGGGTTAGCTTAAAAGGGAAATACTCCCAGTAGTCTGTATCAAGAGGAAACATCGCGGGGCCAGTTTGACACTGCCGGCGACGTGCATCGCAGAGATTGGATCGTTGAAGGATGGGCTGGCCCGCTCTCTTTGTGTCTGGAGTGTGGGTGGAGGGTCCATGAGGGGTTGAATGGGCCTGATTCACCGGAGAATTCTGCTTGGGTTTGGGTTCGCGGCGGCGTGGGCAGCGGGGTTGCCGGCGTTTGCGGTGGAGGCGACTCTGGTGGCGGACGCTCATGTGAATAGCGCGCGGCCCGATGCGAATAGCGGAGCGATCTCAAATCTGAATGTGGGTGGCGGGTATACGGCTCTGCTGCAGTTCGATCTGTCGATGTTGCCGACAGGGACTACGGCTGCACAGGTGTCGAGGGCGACGCTCCGGCTCTATTGCAATCGGATGGATACGGCCGGCCTGATGAGTGTGCAGCCGGTGAATGCGGCGTGGGGGGAGTACAGCGTGACGTTTGCGACGCTGCCTGTGCTGGGGGCTGCGGCGCAGGTTGTACGGGTGAACCAGGCGGGGACTTATGTTGCGGTGGATGTAACGGCGCTGGTACAGGGGTGGGTGACTTCTCCCGGAACCAATAACGGGATTGCGTTGACGGCGGGGACGGCAGTGGTGCAGTTCGATAGCAAGGAGAATGATCTGACAGGGCACGCGGCGGTGCTCGATGTAGCTCTGGCTTCAAGTGGACCTGCGGGAGCGACGGGACCGGCTGGGCCCGCGGGGGCGGCGGGAGCAACTGGCCCAGCCGGACCGAAAGGGGACTCAGGGGCGGCTGGCTCTAAAGGGCCGATTGGACCGCAGGGCCCGGCTGGACTACAGGGTCCAGTTGGTCCTCAGGGGCTCCCGGGGTTGAATTATCAGGGCGACTATGCGGCGGGGGTTAGTTATTCTCTGCACGACGTAGTGACCTTCGCGGGGTCGAGCTACGTTTCTTTGGTGGGGAATAATGAGGCGAATACGCCGGGAGTTACAACACAGTGGGCGGTGGTGGCGCAAGGTGGGATGGGTGGATCCAACAATGGCGTGGGTGTGGCTTTTCAGGGCATGTTTAATTCGGCGGCTAGCTATGGATTGAACGATATTGTGACCTTCAATGGGTCAAGTTATATCTCGCTCGTTGCAGGTAATCAGGGGAATGCGCCAATCACGAGTGCGGGACAGTGGGGCGTCATGGCTTTAGGTGCCGTGGGCGTGCCGGGTCCCACTGGGTCGACCGGGCCACAAGGTTCACCCGGATTGACTGGGGCCGCCGGACCAGCCGGACCAACCGGAGCTCAAGGCCCACCCGGATCGACAGGCGCTGCGGGAACTCCTGGGCTGGTTTATCGCGGGGACTACTCTTCTGCGACGAATTATGCGCTTGGCGATGTTGTGCTCTTTCAGGGAGCGAGCTATGCCTCGCGTCTGGATGGGAATCATGGGAACACCCCTTCTGCCGGTTCGGGGCAGTGGGGAGTTTTAACAGCGCAGGGACCGGCGGGGCCAACGGGTGCTCAGGGGCCGCAGGGTTTGTCGGGAGTGCAGGGGCCTCCCGGGTCGGTTGGGCCTCCGGGAGCTAGTGGCCCGCAGGGGCCGCAAGGGATTCCCGGGCAGGCGGGTGCTCAGGGCTTGACTGGATCTAACGGCGCGCAGGGTCTGCAGGGACCGATGGGGCCTCAGGGAGCGGCGGGGCCAGTGGGAATGACGTTTCAGGGGAACTACTCGTCGAGCGTGAACTATAGCGTTGGGGATGGAGTGCTGTTCAACGGCTCGGCTTATGTTTCGCTGGTGACGGGGAATCGGGGGAATACTCCTGATCAGAGCCCTGCGCAGTGGGGGTTGTTTGCGACGGGATCGCCGGGAGCTACGGGGCCCGCTGGACCTCAGGGGCCGCAGGGTTTGCCGGGTGCCCCGGGTGTTGCTGGAGCCAATGGTGCGCAAGGACCTCAGGGGCCGATTGGGCCGCAGGGGCCTGCGGTGGCGAACTATACGGGGAACTACTCTTCGACAACGAACTATGCGCTGCATGATGCGGTGAGTTTTGCGGGGTCGACGTGGATTTCGCTGATTGCTGGGAATGTGGGAAATACCCCCTCATTGAGCCTGACGCAGTGGGCTTTGCTGGCGGCTCAGGGACCTGCTGGGCCTCAGGGGCTTCAAGGGTTGACGGGACTGGCGGGTGCTGACGGTGCGACTGGAGCGCAAGGATCGGCCGGGCCTGCGGGACCTCCGGCGAGTTTTCAGGGGACATGGCTGGTAGGGAGTTCGTATACGGTTGGGAGTGTGGTGGGATTTGGCGGATCGAGCTATGTGGCGATCGCCGCGAATGTGGGACGAGAGCCGGATCTGAGTCCGACGTTTTGGGCGGTGCTGGCGCAGGCTGGGACGCCGGGAGCACCGGGCGCGGCAGGGCCGCAGGGGCCTGCGGGTGCTCCGGGGACGGTTGGGGTGACTTATCGTGGGGTCTGGGTCGCGGCAACGGCCTACCACGCGAATGATGTAGTGATGTTCAACGGGGCAAGTTATCTGGCGGCGACGACTTCGCTGGGATCGCAGCCGGATTTTTCTCCGGCGCAGTGGGCGGTGCTGGCGGTGAACGGAGTTGTTGGCGCGACTGGGCCTGGAGGTGCGGTGGCGACTGTGAGTGTGGGGACGGTCACGACGAGTGCGGCGGGTTCGCAGGCGAGCGTGACGAACAGTGGCACGGCGAATTCCGCGGTGCTGAACTTTACGATTCCGCAGGGTGCTCCGGGCGTGGGAGGGAGCGGTGCGGGAGGTGGCGGAACAAGCGGGATTCCGTTTGCTTCGCTCTATCACGCGGTGTCGTTTAACTTTTCGTTTTATTCGGTGAATGGCGCAGGCGCATCGGCTGGTGAGGACGATTCTGTGTTGACGTGGGTACCTGCGGGGTGTTCGGCGACGCAGTTGAGCGTCTTTTCGCGGCAGTCGAACACGATCAAGGTGATGCTGCGGCAGGGTACGCCGGGAAACATGGCTGGATACGGGGCTTGCGTGCTCAGTGGCTTCGGGTTCGGCGTGCACGACGACGGGGAATGTGGCAATTGCGGCGGGGAACTTTGTGGATTTCAGTGTGTCGGGGGCGAATGGGACTGCGGCTGGGGTGTGGATGGCGCTGGGTTGTAACTGAGTTCTCAGTTGCCCGTTCTCAGTTCTCAGTTTTTAAGTGGCTGGTGAGTTTATGCTGGTGGGCGTGTTTATTTTTCAGTTTGAGGCTTTGCGATGAAGCGGTTTTTGGTTTTGGTGGCATTTGCGTTGGTTGTTCGAGTGGGTTTGGCGCAGGGGGTGATTGCGGGGAACTCGCCTTCGCGTACGATGGCGGCATCGGTGATCAAGATGTGGCCCGATGGGTCGGTGCTGACGACGGCGCATCCGGGTGTGTGGGCTTATGAAGAGGGCGTGCTGCTGGATGGGATGGCGGCGGAGTGGCACTCGACCGCGGATGGAGCAGATTTCAAGTACATCAAGACTGCGGTGGATAAATATGTAACCGAAGATGGAACAATTACCGGGTTCAAGGTGAAGGAACACACGCTCGATGACATTGAGATGGGACGGGCGGTGCTGCTGGTGTATCGGGTGACGCAGCAGGCGAAGTATGCGAAGGCGGCGAAGTTTCTGCATGATCAGTTGGCGCAGCAGCCGCGGACTGCGAGTGGAGGGTATTGGCATAAACAGATCTATCCGAACCAGATGTGGCTGGATGGGGCTTACATGGCGGAGCCGTTTCGCGCGGCGTATGCGGTGACGTTTCAGGAGCCGGGGGATTTTGACGATATTGCGAAGCAATTGTTGTTGATGGATGAGCACATGCGCGATGCGAAGACTGGGTTGTTGAAGCATGGGTGGGACGAGTCGAAGCAGATGCCGTGGGCGGATAAGACGACTGGGTTATCTCCGGAGGTGTGGGCGCGGGCGATGGGGTGGTATGCGGTGGCGCTGGTGGATGTATTGGATTGGTTTCCGAAGGATCATCCGCAGCGCGCGGCGCTGGCGGATGCGTTAAAGCGGACGGATGCGGCGGCGGTGAAGTATCAGGATGCGAAGTCGGGGCTTTGGTGGCAAGTGGTGGACAAGGGCGAGAGGCCTGGGAATTATCCTGAGGCTTCGGCTAGTTGCATGTTTGTCTATTCGCTGGCGAAGGGCGTGCGGATGGGGTATCTGCCGCAGAGCTATAAGGCGAATGCGAAGCGTGGGTGGGAGGGGATTCAGAAGCAGTTTGTGACCACCAGCGCGGATGGCTTGACGGTGCTGAATGGGACGGTGAAGGTGGGTGGGTTGGGTGGGACGCCTTATCGTTCGGGACGTATGACTACTACGTTGGGGAGAAGACGCAGGCGAACGATTCGAAGGGGATTGGTGCGTTTCTGCTGGCGGGATCGGAGATGGAGCAGACTTCGACGGAGGCGTTAGGTCAGGGAAAGACAGTGCTGCTGGATGCGTGGTTCAACTCGCAGACACGCAAGAATGCGATGGAGCAGACGGAGCTGTTTCATTACAAGTGGGACGATGATGCAAATAGCGGGTTTGCGTTCTTTGGACGGGCGTTTCAGCGGTATGGCTTCAACCTCGCTACGGAGACGACTGCGCCGAATATGACTGACTTGAAGAAGGCTCAGATTTATGTGATCGCGTCGCCGGATATTCCTGTGAAGAATCCGGCGCCTCATTACATGGACAAGGCGAGTGGGGATGCGATTCAGGCGTGGGTGAAGGCGGGCGGGGTGCTGATCCTGATGGAGAACGATGTGACGAACTCGGAGTTTGCTCAGTTCAATACGATGAGCGAACGGTTCGGGATTCACTTCAATCCGGTGATTCGGAATAAGGTCGATGGGGATAAGTGGGAGATGGGGACGGTGATGATTCCGGCGGGGACTGGCGTGTTTGAGCAACCGCATAAGGCCTATCTGAAGGAGATTTGTACGATCCGGGTGTCGGGTCCGGCGAAGGCTGTGGTGACGGATCAGGGCGATGTGCTGATGGCGGCGGCGAAGTATGGGAAGGGGACTGTGTTTGCCGTGGTCGATCCGTGGGTCTACAACGAGTATGTGGACCGGAGGAATCGGCTGCCGGTGGAGTATGACGGGTTTGCGGCGGCGATCGATCTGGCGGAGTGGGCGGTGCGGCAGGCTAAGTAGTCTGGAGTCCCGCGACCAGGGATGCGCGGAGGTCGGTCGCGAGGGATTGCAATGTGGCGAGCGTCTCGGGGGTGGGGAATTTGAGGATGCGCTCCATTTTTGAGGCGACTTCGGTGCCCTGTTGATAGCCGTACATGCCGAGCGAGCCGGCTAGCTTGTGGGCGATGTTGAGGGCTTCGACGCGGGTGGTTTCGTCGAGGGTACCGGAGGTCGCAGCCAAGCCGAATTTGTCGAGAAGGTCGAGCCGCTCGCGGATCGTAGGGAGGTTCTTCTGCCAGAGCTGGGCAATGACCGCGTCAATCTGGATCTGGGTATCGATCTGGCCCGGAGTTTTTTTCATCGGAGCGGGGCCTAGTCCTTCCAGCCGAGGACCTTGGATATCTGTTCGGCAAGGGTGAGGGGATCGAAGGGCTTGAAGAGGATACCTGCGAGGCCTAGCCCGGCAAAGCGGCGCGTGTCGGCTCCCTGGACTTTAGCCGTGAGCAAGAGGACGGGAATGTTCGCGATGGCAGGGTTCTGCTGCATGGCGCTGAAGGTGGTGGGACCATCGACACCTGGCATCATCACGTCCATCAGGATGGCGTCTGGCTGTTCGGCTGCCGCAACGAAGATACCTTCGGCGCCGGAGCTTGCGGTGAGGATCTGCCAGCCTGCGGTGGCTTCGAGAGAGAGAGCGGCGACTTCCCGGATATCGTCTTCGTCGTCAATAATTAGAACGCGTCGCATGAGCGATTTCATTCTCTCATGCGACGCGCGGAAAGGGAGGTAACTGGCTGATTTCGCCCCGGATGGGTCCGAGTCAGGCGGTTGGGCCTGCGGTAACGAGGTCGGCGTACCGCGTCTTGATGCGGTGCACCATCGAGAGGACAAGCTCTTCAACCTCGTGTGGCTGGACCTTGGCCTTGGTGAGGAACTCGGTGGGCCCAAGGCGAAGCTGAGCCATTTCGGTCTCAGTAATCTCGCGGCCCGAGTAGACGACCAGGGGCAAGGCACGCAAGGTGGGTTGCTGACGAAGCCACTCGACTAGGGAGAAGCCGTCGCCGTCGGGAAGAGTCAGATCGAGGATGAGCAGGTCCGGAGGCCGAGTGATGCATTGGCGGATGGCCTGCTGGCGCGAGGAGACGTGATCGATGCGGACGGCTGCGTTCTGGAAGCTTGCGGTGAGAACGCTGGCAAGATCGTCGTCATCTTCGACGAGCAGGATGTGGGCGGGGCCATCGCCGTGATGGAGGACGCGGCCTAGCTCTGCGAAGAGAAGATTTTCGTTGAACGGCTTCTGGACCCAGCCTTGCGCGTCGCCCGTGAGTTGCGGACGAAGGGTGGAGGAGAGCACGCTGAGAATGACGACCGGGATGTTGGCGGTGATGGGATTGTTGCGGAGGCGCTGGAGGGTCTCCCAACCGCTGAGGCCGGGCATGTAAAGGTCGAGGAGGATGGCTTCGACGTGATGTTCCGCCGCCAGAACGAGCGCCTGTTCGCCTGAGGCGGCTTCGATGACGGTGTAGCCCTGGCGGGTCAGGTGCTCGGAGACAACGGTGCGAATGCTCGAGTCGTCGTCGCAGATCAGAATGGCGCCTTCGCCCCGGGTCGGGATTGCTGTGGTGGGCTGCATGACGTCGGTGGCCCGGGTCGTGCGTGGAAGCATGACGTAGAGAGTGGTTCCGAGGCCAAGGTTGCGCTGTGCCCAGATGGAGCCGCTGTGCTGCTGAACGATGCTGCGGCAGATTGCAAGGCCGAGACCGGTGCCGCCCTTCTGACGAGCGTCGTTGGGCTCGATCTGCTGGAAGCGGTCGAAGATGGTGTCGAGTTTGTCGGTGGGGATACCGCGACCTTCGTCGACGACCTTGAGGAGGATGGAGTCGGAGGTGGCTTCGGTGTGGATACGGACAGTCGAGCTCGCAGGGGAGAACTTGATCGCATTCGAGAGCAGGTTGGTGAGGACCTGGAGGATACGGTCGGCGTCGCCGTCGAAGAAGAGGGCCTCAGGGTAAGCGGCCTGGGCGACGGTTGAGGGTTCGAGGACGAGATGCACCGAGTTGGCATCGGCCATGGGAGTCATGGTGTCGATTGCCTGCTGGGCAAGCTCGCGGAGGGAGCAGCGACGAATCTGGAGAGGTGCGCGGCCCGACTCCATCCGTTCGAGGTCGAGGATGTCGTTAATGAGCCGAATTAGGCGATCGGTGTTGGTAACGGCAATACGGAGAAGATTGAGCGCCTTGGCGTCGACGTCGCCGATGATGCCGGAGGAGAGAAGACCGAGGGCTCCGCGAATACTGGTGAGGGGAGTGCGCAGTTCGTGCGAGACGGTGGAGATGAACTCATCCTTGAGGGTGTCAAGCTCGGATCGCTGAGTCAGTTGCAGGGTGTGCTGATGGTGTTGCTCGCGGGCCTGAGTCAGCTGTTCGGCGAGTTCGCGCGTGGTGTGCTGAGTTCGCAGAAAGGCAACCAGCAAAATGGCCGAGGTCGTAAGCAGAGAGAGATAACCAAGTAGCGGAACAATATGCATTGGATTGCCGGTGGCCTATGGTAACTATTAGCGACGAAAATTAGTAACTTTTTACGGTGACCAGTGCAAAAAAACGACAAATTTTTGTTTGATAGCGTGTGGCAATGACTTTGCAAAAAACTCTGTTGATAACACCAAAGAGTTTGTTTTTCCTCTTGGGTTCCCGGCTTGATTGGGATTGCCGCGTCTGGTTGGACGCGGGATCATTTTTCCTTTGTTCAGGTTGCGAGATTCAGATAGCACGCTGAGGATGACAGAAATTTTGCTTAAGCGGCAATAACACGTAAGGGGAGTGCCATCGGAGACAATAAGGCGGAAGTTAAGAGGGGCAACCAAAAATAACAAAGGGCCACCATTTTCGCGAGGAATGACGGCCCTTTTGGGTTTTGGTGTGAAAAAACGGATTAGACGGGGACGGCAACCTGGTCGAGGATAGCGGCCCACCTTTTCCCTGTTCGGGCGGCCTGAGCATTCTTATGGAAGGCGTAGCCGGTAATCAGCGGCAGGGCCAGAGTGGCCTCGGAGTAGACCATCTGCTCATAAGTGAGGTCGACCTTGCCCCAACTGGAGGCTTCCTTGAGCGTTGAGCCGGAGAGGGCGCCGTCGCGGGCGTCGGCTACGGTGATCTGGATAGCGTATTTGTGCATGGAGGCTTCGACGCCGAGGATGTCGGCTGCCACGACGATATCCTGCGCGAAGTTTTTGGGGACGCCTCCACCGATCATGAGCAGTCCGGTGGTCGGATTGGCGATCTTGAGTTGGGTGATCTCGTAAAAATCCTTGGCGGAATCAATGGAAACCATCTTTTTGCCCTGACGCGCGTGCTGGTGGGCGACGAGGCCGAACCCGGCGGAGCAGTCGGAGAAGGCGGGGCAGAAGATGGGGACATTCTTCTCGTACGCTGCGAGGACGATTGAGTCGCGGCCACCGGCCTGCGGAGTCTTGCCGTTCCTGGAGAGGTAGGCGCCCATCTCGCGGATGAACTCGCGGGAGCTGTAGGGGCGGGGATCGAGGGAGTTGGTGATCTGGTGGGTGGTCTCGTCGCAGATGCGGAGCTCTTCCTCATCGATGAAGGTATCGTAGATGCGGTCGATCATCAGCTCGCGGAGATCGGCGTCGCCCGCGCCGTACTTGTACTCGTCGCCGGCGATGTAGTGGTTGAAGCCGAGGGCTTCGAAGAAGTCCTGATCGACGATGTTGGCGCCGGTGGAGACGATGGCGTCGACCATGTTGTTGCGGATGAGGTCGACGAAGATCTTCTGCAGGCCGGCGGAGATGAGCGAGCCCGCGAGGCAGAGGATGACGCCGCAGTCGGTGTCGCGGAGCATCATCTCGTAGATATTGGCGGCACGGTAGGTGTCACGCGCAGAGTAGGCCATGTTGCCCATGGCATCGACCAAGGGACGACGTTGTGCTGCTTGATGTCGAGGTGCTGGATGGGGCGCTGGAGGAGTTCTTTTTTTGTAGGCATAGCTTTACTAGGATATCAACGTTGGACAGTGTAATTGCGGGGAATTCGTGAATTTTCTGTGATCGGAAGAAGCGTTTCTAAGGAAGTTGGTAGAGAATGACATTCTTTCCCCGCGTGAGCGCCAGCAGTCGTCCGTTTGGAGAGAGTGATGGAGGCGAATTGAAGTGATAAGTTCCTTTAGTGAGGACCTTGCCTGTTGCATCGTAGGCAACGTAGACGGAGATGGTAATAGAGGCAAGCCTGTGGGTGAGAAGGCCGCAATTGCCCGTCGGAAGGTAGTAGCTTGTCATGCAGTAGACGAGGACATGACGTGGCTGGGACACTGAAAGTGACTGCCTAAAGCACCAAGGGGCGTTCGCTTTTCGGAGCGAGCCATGCGGCGTCTGGAAGTGTGGTTTCGGTACCGCTTTTGAAGCGTCGCGTGAGTTGGTAATGATTATCGAAGAACCAGAGTTCGCCGGAAGTCGGCTCGAAGTTGGCGAGTGCAGATTTGGCGCCCCGGGTGCGGGGGCGCCGGAGTCGGTGATCCCGGGGAATGGCAGCGGGCCGGTGTACTTGGCCGGTCTTGGTGAGAGGATTTCCGGCGAGGAGTTGCCAGTGTATGAGTCCAGTAGTGATTGCCGGGGGAGTCGGAAGATAGTGCGATGGCGGTGCGGCGAGGGTGAGAGGGTGACACTTCCGGGGAACTCGCCGGACGGGATCGGGAGGTTCCCCTTTGGATGTAGGTCGGTGTCGAAGATGAGCCACCCCTGCTGGTCAGCAGGAAAGAGGACGTATCCGGGTGGTCCGACAGAGGCATAGTTGGAGCTCTCGCTAAGCTCGACGGAGTTTCGAATGCTGCCGTTGAGATCGGCGACGGCGTGTTGATACCTGGATTCGACGCCGTCCTTGGCACAGATTGCGTTGGTGATGAGCAGAGTGGTGTCGTCGAGAAATTGAACCTTGGGGCCTAGTTGGCAATGTGTAGGCGAGGGTTTGAGTCCTTGAAGCGAGACGATGCGCTGTGTTGCCGATACTTCCTGAGCATAGAGAATGATGCTGAGGAGGGTGGGCGCTATGAGGAATCGAGACAATCTAACTTTATGAATCATCGGATTCAGGGTACCCGAAGCGTCTGCGTAATCCGAGAGTCTTGGTGGGCATAACAAGTTGTCGCGATCTATTTAGTTGACAGTACCTTTTGCGACGATCAGGGTGATGTCGTCGTGCTGTTCGGATGGGCTGAAGCTTTGTATCTCTTCGACGACTGAATTGAGTGTGTGCTTCGCCGGTTTTGTCGTGTGTTGTTTCAGAGCATCGACGAGCCGGTGCTCCCCGAACTCCTCTCCCGAGGCATTGAACGATTCGGTAACGCCGTCAGTGTAGAGCGCCAGCGTGTCGCCTGCCGAGAGCTGGCATTCCTTGATCGGCGAATCCCATTCCTCGAAGAGTCCGAGAACGGTTGCGGTGGAGTGGAGCCATTCCACCTTGCCGTTGCGGCGAAGAAGAATGCCCGAGAGATGGCCGCAGTTGGCGTAGCGGAGGCGACGGGCTGCGTCGTCGTAGTCGGCGAAGAAGACAGTGGCGTAGGCCGAGTCGGTGGTGTTCTGGAAGAACAGGCGATTGACGGACTGAAGGAAGAGTTGGGGTTCGTCGCGGGCCATGGTGAACTGGCTGCGCAGATTGGCCTGCAGATTCGCCATCAGGAGAGCGGCGGCAATGCCCTTGCCGGCGATGTCGCCGATGACAAGACCGAGACGCTTGTGGCCGAGTGAGAGGAAGTCGTAGTAGTCGCCGCCGACGTGGCGAGCCTGGATGCAGGTTCCGGCGTAGTCGAGCGTTTTGAGCGGAGGCAGGGTTTGGGGGAAGAGGCGGGCCTGGACTTGACGGGCGATCTCCAGTTCCTGCGCAGTACGGCGGTCAGATTCGACCTTCTCGGCGGCATTTCGGCGTTCCTGCTCGAGCTCGCGGGTGAACTGGTCGGTGCCGATCAGCTCGAATCCGTTGCCGTCGATGTCCTGAAAGCGGGCAAAGGTAATGCCGAAGATGGTCTGCTGCGGAGGCTGGTGAAAGCGCACACCGTGGCGCTGCCAGAGCTCGTAGGTCGCGTTGATGTCTTCCGAGAGGAAGCCGATCTGCGTGTCCCGGCCGATGAAGCGGTATTTCTCAGTGCCCGGTCTGGGAGCGACGAGCGCGAGAAGGGCCTGTCCGTCCGGAGGTGCGACGGCGACCCAGCGGCCATCATAGGTACCGGCGATGTCGGCAACAACGCTGAAGCCAAGCGTATTGACATAAAAGTCGAGGCTGCGGTCGTGATCGCTGACGTAGACGGTGGACTTGAAGACACGCAGGTAAGGGCGCTCCGGGCATTCCGGGCAATCGGCGCGGAATGGCTGGGTGGTGGACGAAGTGGGCGGTTCGAGGGTTCCGGTGGTGGATGTCAAGACGGATCTCCCTTTGCGGAGGTACGTGCCGGCTAGCGAGGCATAGGCTGAACCGATTGGTTGCCGGCGGCAAGGTCTTTATTCTTCCGATGTGAATTTGATGTGCGAGAGAATGCCGCGGACTCGATTAATCGACCCGCGGAGTCCCTTGGAAACCCAACCTCTCGTAGTGAGACAGAGAGGGTGGCGATCCGGATTTTGTGCATTCATGGTTTGAGGAAAGCCTGAACAGCTTTGTCGAAGGCGGCGGGCTGGTCGTACATGATGAAGTGACGGGAGTCGTCGATACGATGGATTTTGAGGTTGGGCATGGTGCTGTAGGCGCTGGTGTAGACGGCGTCGATTTTGTTGGAGTCTGGGCCTACGGCAGCGGCGTCGAACGGGTAGAGGAGGGTAGTGGGGGTCTTGATGGCGGCCAGTTGGGGGCGGAGGTCCGTGATGAGGTCTTCGTACATCGCATTGACCTGAACGTTGCGGTCGGAAGCGATTGAACTGGCGGCGACGAGCCTGCGGGCGTCGGGATTGAGGACGAGGAGGCTTGCGGCTTGGTTGGCCATGTTGGCGTAGACGTCGGGTGGGACGGCGAGCATCTGGTCGCGCATTGCGGCGGCCTGCGGTTTGACGGCATCGACCGTCGCCTCGGGTGCGAAGACGAGTGCGTAGAAGGGAAGCGAATCGACGAGGAGGAGCTTGCTGACATCTTCGGGATGTGCCTGAGCGAGCATGAGGCCGAGGAAGCCGCCAAGAGAGTGGCCGATGATGGGAACGGGCTGGAGCTTGTTGGTGACGATGTATTGGTGGAGTTGCTCGACGACTGGCGCGAGGATGGGGCCGGAGGCGTTTGGTCCGGCGGGCTCGCCGGCGAATCCTGCGATCTGGACGAGACGAAGGCGATAGTTTGCGGTGAGGAGTTTTGCTTCGGCGGCGTAGACGTCGCGGGAACCGGAGAGGCCAGGGATAAGGATGACGTCGGGGCCTTTACCGGGCGCGGTTCCCTGGATGACGACGGAGAAGCGTGTGGGGCTGGCGGTGGTTGCCTGACCGAAGACGGGCTTTCTCAGGAGCAGAAGGCCGGCGAGGAGGAGAAGGACGGTGATGAGGCGGAGGGTTGTGCGAGATGCTGGCATAACGATGCTCCTTGGAACTATTTTCAGTGTGCCGGTTGCGTTGTGTGGCTGCCAGTGAATCGCGTCATGGAAACGACGTGACAGATGTAATGACGAAGAAAGTTTGGGACGCCTACCCTTCATCCGAGAAGATGGCTTCGATGGGGCTATTGAAGAGTCGAGCAAGTTTGAAGGCGAGCGGAAGGCTGGGATCGAACTTGCCGGTCTCGATAGCGTTGACGGATTGCCGGGAGACCTCGAGGCGTTCCGCGAGATCGGCCTGGCTCCAGTTGCGTTCGGCGCGGAGGATGCGGAGTCGGTTTTTCATCGGTACCTCATGCGAATGAAAGGTTGAGAGATTCCCATGAAGATCCAGAAGAAGAGATACAGGTAAACGGGCGAGAGATGGGGCGCTGCAACGTAGTCCTCGAGAAAACCCCAGAACGTACTGATCGAAAGAGCCGCGCCGAAGCCCCAGAGCATCGACTGGATAGCGATCGAACGCTCAAATTCATCGGTCTCTTCGGCAATGTAGAAGCCAACGACTCCAAAGGAAGCGACCATAGGGATAGCGGGAAGCACGGCGAGGAGATAGATGAAGGGTCCTGTGGGGTGAAGGTGGTGAAATGTCCACTGTGCGATGAAGAGAAAGACCAGGTAAAACAGAGTGATGACAGCGAGACGATAGACGTAGCGGCGTTCAGCCTTCGATTTAGGAGCACATAGCATGACAATGTTCCTTTCCATAAAGACAACTAAGCTTTACATAAACTCTGAATAATGTCAAGTGTGCTTGTCAATTTATTTTTCGGATGGGGTTTTGAACTGGGAGTGACGGCGTTTATCCGCTCTGTCGAGCGGCAATTGGTAGGCTTAGCGTGAGGATTCCCACGTGAATGTGAACTTTGCCGAGCGGGCGCATAACCATAACTGGAAGCTGGATCCGATTGTGCGATCGCTGCTGGATACAGATTTTTACAAATTGCTGATGCTGCAGTTTATCTGGAAGAACTTTCCTGCAATTCATGTAACGTCGGAGGTTACAAACCGCACCGTATCGGTGCGATTGGCTGAGCAGATTCCCATGGCGATGCTGGCGGAGCAGATGGAGCATGTGCGAGAGCTCAGGTTCCGGCGGTCGGAGATCATCTGGCTTGCGGGCAATACGTTTTATGGAACGCGCAGCATCTTCGAGCCGGTGTTTCTGGATTGGCTGGAACGGGATTTCCGGCTTTCGGATTACACGATCTCGGAGAGCGATGGGCAGCTTGTTGTGCGATTCGAAGGCTTGTGGACCGAAGTAACGATGTGGGAGGTCTACGGGCTGGCATTGGTGAGCGAGTTGAGGACGCGCGTTGCATTGAGCACGTTGAACGAGCTGGAGCTGGATGTGTTGTACGCGCGAGCGAAGTCGAAGCTGTGGGAGAAGATCGAACGTCTGCGGGCAGTGCCGGAGTTGCGGATCTCTGACTTCGGGACACGCCGCCGGCATAGCTTTCTGTGGCAGGAGTATGTGGTCGAGATGATGCGAGTGGCGTTAGGGCCGAGTCTCGCGGGTACCTCCAATACTTTTCTCGCCTATAAACACGATCTCGAAGCAATGGGAACAAATGCTCATGAGTTGCCGATGGCGATGGCAGCTCTCGCTGACGGCGATGAGGCACTGCATCGATCGCAGTACGAGGTGCTTGAGCTGTGGCAGAGAAGTTATGGCGGTGAGTTGTTGATTATGTTGCCGGATACGTTCGGGACGACGCGGTTCCTGGAAGGGGCGCCTGATTGGGTGGCGGACTGGACGGGACAGAGGTGCGACAGCAAGGATCCGTTTGCTGCAGGTGATGAATACATCGCGTGGTTGTTGCGCAAGGGCCGCGACGCGCGGAGGAAGCGGCTGATCGCGTCCGATGGGTTGGACGTCGATGAGATTCTACGTCTGCATGCGTATTTTCACGGACGCATCCGGTTCAGCGCCGGATGGGGAACGCTGCTGACGAACGATTTTCGCGATTGCCATCCATGGGGAGAGTCGACCCTGGATCCGATCAGCCTGGTTTGCAAGCTGATGACGGTGAATGGGAGACCCGCGGTTAAGTTGTCAGACAACGCACGCAAGTCGACAGGGCCGAAGAGCGAGGTTGAACGATATCGCAGGGTGTTCGGAAGCGTGCCGGTGGACGGTGCGGCGGTGCTGGTGTGAATTTCAAACACCGCCGTCCATCCAGAAATTGCTGCGTTTCGCCTGGCGTGGAAGGATAGGCTTTGTTGTTTCGCTCAGAGAGCTACAGCCTGCGTCGCACTCCAGTGATAGCGACGAGACCCGTGGTCAGCAGCACGATGCTCGAGGGCTCCGGCACAGTCGGAGCGTCGCCGTCGATCCTGAGCGTGAAGTCTCCATCGCCTTTCGGCGTACTCAGGACAAAAGGTGTCGTCGTCGGGCCGAACGTGGGGGAACTCTCCATGCCCGTATAGAGCTGGAGGCCGGTCAGGTCGAAGTTGGTTGGAGGCGGAGGTGTGGGCACAGTGAACATCAGTCCCCCACCGTGACCGAGGCTGGCGAAGGTTATAGCACTGGAGAAGGAGGTGCTTGGTCCTCCATTGGTGTCCGTAATGAGGATGTTCAGCAGCGTGAAGCTCGTTCCAAGGGTATCGGAATCCGGTGAGGGATTGGAAGGCAGAGAAAAGGTAAAGGTACTGCCGTCGCCGGTGAGGGTGAAGTTAAGAGTATCGGCTTTGGCGTAAACGGCCGTAATAAGTATGACCGCGAGAGACAGGAATTTTGCGGGGAGGCGCATATCGCTGAGGTCCTTCCAGAAGATGCAGAATTATGAAGCGTTACGTCAGTATTGGCACACGCTGGCTATACGTCAATAAGATTGTTCCCTTAATTGCAATACCTCCGCGCCTCAAGACTCGCCTGATTTGCTCTATCGAATGGCTTCGAAAGAGTTTAGGTGTTGCGCAGACGACCTGCACTTGCGAAATTTTCATAATAAAGCTCTGTAAACACACGACATGCCCCGGCGTTTTGAATCTTTCTCCTGGAGGTTCAGGAGATGGCAAAGTTCCCGTTAGGACTGCGAACGAACCGTCTGTGCCGATTGAAAGAGCAAAGAGCGCGTGAATGGGATCAGCCGGCGACCAGGTTGGCGAGGTTAAGAGACTATCACTCGCCCAGATATACTGCGAATCATGACCAAGATTCGTGATGTAGTTCGTTTTATCGTCGCTGCAGCGATGGTTCCTTTGATTACGGTGCAGCCGTCTTTTGCCTGGGGCAGAGACGGGCACATGATGATCAATCGACTGGCTGGCGCGGCGCTACCGACGGATGTGCCGGAGTTTTTGCGGTCGAAGGATGCGCTGGATGCGCTCGAGTACTACGGGCCGGAACCTGACAGGTGGAAGTCGCCGGGAGAGCCGGAGCTGAATGCAGCACAATCGCCTGATCATTTTCTGGACATGGAGTATGCGGACCTGGTTGGCGAGTTTCCGCGACGGCGCTATGACTATGTCCGGGCGCTGGCATTTGCACAGAAGTCGCACCCGGATCTTCCGTTATCCCCGGAAAAGGTTGGGATGCAGCCGTATCAGTCTGTGGAGGTGTGGGAGAGGCTCAAGAGCGCGATGCGGGACTATCGCAAACTGAAAGCTGATCACAAGGATACAAAGTCAGTGGAGAACGAGATTGTTTTTCTGGCCGGATGGCTGGGGCACTACGTCGCGGATGGATCGCAGCCGCTGCATACGACGATTCAATACAACGGGTGGACGGGGCCGAATCCGAACGGATATACGACGGAGCACAAGATTCACGCGCTGTTCGAATCGACCTTTGTCTCCGCGAATATCAAGGCGGCGGAGGTGGGCCCATTGATTCCTGCGAAGCCTGTGGTGCTGGGCGATGTGTTTACCGAGTACATGGCCTATCTGCGGCACTCGAATACGCTGATCGAGAAGACGTATCAGTTGGAGAAAGCGGGCGCATTTGCGGACTCAGGCACTTCCGAGGGCAAGACGTTTACGGAGGAGCGTCTGGCTGCGGGTGCGACGGAGCTTCGGAACATGATCTATTCGGCTTGGGTAAAGAGCGCGGAGCCTCTGCCCAATTACCACCCCGAGTAGTTAGTGTTCGGGATCAACGTGCGGAGCCATGGAGAGGATGGGGTATTGATGGCGTTCGACACGGGCGAGAAGCCTGCGCAGGACCGGCATCAGTGCGAATGCGAAGAGCGGAATGGCAACGGCGGCGAGAATCGCCCAGAGCAGGAAGGCGTGCCACTCCCATAGCCAGAGCTGGCGTGTCAGTGCGACAGGATGTTCGCGTGCCGCATGAAGAAGTTCGGCAGCTGACAGAGGCATGGGTGCGGTATGAAAGATTCGGCTCGCCATGCGGATGAACGGAATGATCAGAACAAGCTCGAGTGGATAGACGATGTGATTGCCGATCTGCGAGGCGGCGACATTGAGACGAAAGGCTAACGCGATCACGAGGCAGAACACGGTCGTGCTGCCGAGGATCGGGTTGATGCCGATGAGCAGGCCCGCGGCCAGGCTCCACGCTAACTTTTCCGGCGAGGCTCCCATGCGAAGAAGTGCGAGGATAGGCAGGACGGCGCGGCGGTAGATCCATGAATGGTGGATAGGCGTTTGGGTTTGGGTGGGATTGTTGCGATTTGGTTCGCTCGAAGGCACTGCTTACAGGATAGACTGCGCTGGTGAGAAGTTCAGCGACGCGAGACGAGGATTCTGTTTGGTGAACTTTTTTCGGGCTGCATGGCGGAGCATCCGAGTGGTGGGGATGTTTGTTGTTGCTGGAACGGAACTGGCGGTGAAACAGCCTGAGACGCGCCAGCAGCGGGCAGACTGGTTGCATCGTTTCTGTGCGCGTGCGCTGCAGGGCCTGGGCATCGAGATTCGCACCGTCGGAACATTTCCGAAACACGGGGCCGTGATCTCGAATCATCTGAGCTATGCGGATATTGTCGTGTTCGCGGCACTCCATCCCTGCGTGTTTGTGTCGAAGGCGGAAGTCGAGCACTGGCCCGTGATTGGATGGATGACGACGATGTCGGGGACGGTCTACGTGGCGCGCGGACACGGAGGATCTGCGATAAAGGCTCGGGACGGCATGAAGTCGGCGGTGGACGCGGGCTTACCCGTGGTCTTCTTTCCGGAAGGAACGACGTCGAACGGAAGTCAACTGCTGAAGTTCCACAGCGGATTGCTGGCGCAGGTGATCGATGTTGGTTCGCCCGTAACAGCGGCTTATCTTCAATACAGTCTTGCGGAGGATAACGGGCCCCGAGTGACGGTGGCGGACGATGTCTGCTACTGGGGAGACCGCAACATGCTGGCCCATATCTTTAAGTTTCTGGGTCTGCGCGGGGTCCGGGCGGAGATTCGATTTGCGTCGCAACCCATTGAATTTTCAAATGATGGACGTCATCGGAAGATGGTGGCGGTAGAGGCGCGGTCAGCTGTTGCCACGCTGGCAGCTCCGGAAAAGTTAACGGGACAGATGCACCATTTCTGATTCAACGAATGTTCATTTGCTATGAACACTCTGTAAGAGAAGACAAAGCAGACTGACATCGAATGCTTCCGTTCCAGACGCTGGGAGGAGACTCGATGCTTACAGTCATGGCTTCGCCGGTTGCCCTGCTTCCTAATCATGCTGTCGCTCCGCAGTTGCCTTCGAAGAGAGATATCCGGCTGGAGGCGGGAGATCTTGTCGCCCGGCTGGCTTTGACGGAAGAGGAACGAATGGCGGCGTTTCGTCTACGCTTTCTGGTATTCAACCTGGAGATGAACGAGGGGTTGGATTCAGCCTACGCGGATGGATACGACAGGGACCACTTTGATGATGTGTGCGACCACCTGATTGTCGAGGACCGAAAAACAGGTGCGGTTGTTGGCACCTACCGGATGCAGATGGGCGATGTGGCGAAGCAGTACTTCGGCTATTACAGCGAGCAGGAGTTCTGCTTTGCTCCGTATGAGTCGATGAGAAACAAGATTGTGGAGCTGGGGCGGGCATGCATTCATCGGGATTACAGATCGTCGGATGTGCTGCACCTGTTATGGCGTGGCATCGCGCGCTATGCGCTGGTGAATGGCGCTCGCTACATGGTCGGATGCTGTTCGCTGACCTCGCAGGACCCGGAGACCGGTCATGCTGTGTATGCAACGCTGCAAGGTTGCATGGTCGCGCCGGAGTTGCGGACAGTGGCGACCGCACCCTATGCGCTGCCTGATGCAAAAGTTGTGCTGCCTGATGTGCAGGCTCCGAAGCTGTTGCGGGCTTATTTGACGATTGGCGCGAAGATCTGCAGCGAGCCAGCAATCGATCGGGAGTTCAAGACGATCGATTTTCTGACTCTACTTGATTTGCAGACCTTGCATCCGCGGGTGGCGAAACGATTTCTTGAAGGATAGGGGATTGGTGTGTTGGGTTGGGTGCGGTCGGTGTTGCGAAGCGCGACGTTTGTGGGGATGTTGCTTGCGGCTGCTGTGGAATGGTGGATGCGTAGGCCGAAGCTGGGCGCAGAGGGAGCGGTGTGGATTCATCGGTGGTGCAGGCGCATTGTGCGGGTGATGGGATTCCGGTGTGAGGTGGAGGGATGGATTCCACGTGGGGGTGCGGTCGTGTCGAATCACCTGAGTTATCTGGATATCCTGCTGTACAGCTCGGTGCAGCCGTTCGTAATGGTGGCGAAGACCGAGGTGCGCGGGTGGCCTCTGCTGGGGTGGATTACGTCGCGTGCTGGGACGGTATACGTGGAGCGTGGAGGCGGACCGAAGAGTTGGCCCGCGGTGAACGCCGCGATGGCTGAGGCTTACCGGAGTGGGCTGCCAGTGCTGTTCTTTCCTGAAGGAACAACGACGGATGGAGCTGACGTGCTGGCGTTTCGGCGAGGACTTTTTAACTCGGTACTTAATAACTGGGTTCCGCTGCGAACAGCGGCGTTGCGGTATTCGTTGGAAGATGCCGGGAACGGCAGCGTCTCAGTGGCCGAAGATGTCTGCTGGTGGGGCGAGATGGGATTCGTCTCGCATGTGTTCCGGCTCATGGGGCTGCGTGGGCTGTCTGTGAAGATAATGTTTGGGGGCGAGGTGCTAGAGCGTGCGGACCGCTTTGTGCTGTCTCGGACGGCGCAGGCGCGCGTTGCGGCGATGTATGCGGAGCTTGGCGACGGGACGCCTAGGAGTTTTATGGAAGAAAACGAGGAAGAGCTGGCGAGGACCGTCTAAATTCGGCTGACGTAGTTTCTCAGCTTGCAAGTGTTGCGATCTGGGGGACCAGCGCTGTGAGGAGGCTGGTGAACTGCTTCTCTGCGCGTCTGCCTACCTCCATGACATCTTCGTGGTGGATTGTTTCAGCCTCTTTTTGTCCCGGGGCAACGACGCCTGCGGCCATGTTGGTGACGAGGGAGACGCCGAGGACTTCCAGACCCATGTGGCGCGCGATGATCGTTTCATGAACGGTGGACATGCCTACGAGATCAGCGCCGAGAGTGCGGAAGGCGCGGATTTCAGCGGGAGTTTCAAAGCTCGGGCCGAGAACGGCGAGGTAGACGCCTTCTGCGAGTTGAAAGCTTTGCCGCGCGGCTTCTTCGACGGCGAGTTTGCGAAGACGTGGTGAGTAGGCGGCGGACATGTCGAAGAAACGCTGGCCGGCGCCGGAGAGTACGGCGAAGCGCGGCTCGTTGGGACCGAGGGCGGCATTGGAGCCGGTGAGATTGATGTGATCGGAGATGGCGACGAGAGAGCCTTGCCGGTAGCCTGTGTTGATGCCGCCGGCCGCGTTAGTCACGATGAGGGTTTTGCAGCCAAGGAGGCCGAGAACGCGGGTGGGGAAGGTAACCTGCGAGAGCGGATACCCCTCATAGGCGTGGACCCGGCCCTGCATCACGGCGACGGGAACTCCGGCGATGGTCCCAAGGACAAGATGCCCGGAGTGACCTTCGACAGTCGAGCGAGGGAAGTGAGGAATTTCTGTATAAGGAATTCTCTGTGCGTCATTAACCTGTGAGGCGAAATTGCCAAGTCCGGAGCCGAGGATGATGCCGATGGTTGGCCGTACATCGGATGCGGCACGAAGGTATTCGACAGCGGATTGGGCTCTGGTAAAGATATCGTTCATGATTTCAATCGTGAAAAGTTACTTATTATTATCCAGCACTCGCCGCACATTTTTTCGCGCGGAAGATGAAGATTCGCAGTGTATGGCTCTTCATGGCTGATTGGCGCGCTGAAAGGCGCCGGAGAGCTGCTCAATCGTGGTGCGTTCCGTGTCGCCGACGACGAGAAAGCGGAGTCCTTGAGATTGCCAGGTTTCGACCTGCATGGAGTTGTGCATTGCAGCCGAAGAGGCAATGGGAAAGAGCGACGAGAGTGCTGGCGAGTCCTGAACGATAAGAACTGAGATCTTGTGCTGGCCAGAGGCGATGAGAAGTTGCGCGCAGGGCTGCTGGTGGAGATAGACGAGGCGACCTCCGAGAAGCGCGAAGTTGGTGCCGGCGAACTCCGGAAGATTAAAGGAGAAGGGAATTCGTCCCTGAAACCAGGGCTTCACAGTATGACGGTCGGTGGAGACGACGTCGAGAGGGTTCGAGCTGGCGAGCGCGTTGAAGTGGAGGTCGGCGGCTTCCGTGAATGCGCTCACGCGCAAGGTATGGATGGTCCAGCCGACGGTGAGGAGCAGGATGGCGGCGAGAGCGAGCGCCATCGGAAGAATACGAAGCAGTCCAGGGCGTGATTTCGCGGGTGCGAGCTGCTGCTGCATCTTCTGCCTGAAGGCCGCGCTGGGAGCATAGCGGACACGAGCTGAACGAAGGCCACGCTTGAGCTGGATGAGTTCCGCAATCTCTGCAGCACAGTCGGGGCACGTTCGTATGTGCTGGTGGATGGCCGTCACCTGTTCGGGCGAGAGCTCTCCGTCGATATAAGCAGCCAGGGCTTCGCGGTTCTGATCACAAGGAATCATCATGGAATCCTCTTGACGGGCTGTGCGGTAAGAGCGCGGCGCAGCACGGTTCTGGCTCGGGAGAGACGCGACATGACCGTTCCGATAGGCACATCGAGCACCTCGGCTGTCTCTCGGTAGGAGAGCTCCTCCACTTCGCAAAGAAGAAGAATCTCGCGATAGGGAAGAGGAAGCGTGCCGAGAGCATCCATGACAGCCTGCGAATCTTCGAGCTGGAGACAGATGCTTTCGGGTGTCGCTAATTCGCTGAATGCATCGGTCGCTTCGAGATGATCGTCTTCGAGGGAGAGCGTTTTTTGCGCTTCGAGTCCCGTGCGCGAAGTGAGGAAGGTGTTGCGTAGAATGCGGCACATCCATGCACGCAGATTCGTTCCTTCCTGAAACGATCGGAATCCTTTGAGCGATTTGGCGTAGGTCTCCTGCACCAGATCTTCGGCGTCTGCGCGGTCGCCGGTGAGCCAGTGAGCAAGGTTATAAAGTTGGTCGAACAGCGGCATCGCCGCCTGCTCGAAGAACTCAGGGTCCATCTCATTCCTTCGTTGCTGCCCGACCTGCGGAAAATTTCTATTTCCCCGAGGCTACTCTAAGAAACTGGATAATGTCTGCACGCTCGTCAGCTTTGGGAACATGGAAGGCCATATCGTTGTCAGGAATAAGGGAGTCGGGGTTGGTGAGCCATTTATCCAGCGAAGCATCATCCCAGGTAATTTGAGCCGACTTGAGAGCGGAAGAGTATTTGAATGTGGAGACATGTCCTGCGTGGGAGCCGTAGACGTTGCGGAGACGGGGGCCTTCTTTGTCCTGGTCGAGCGAATGGCAGCCGACGCATCGCTTCTCGAAGAGAGCTTTTCCCGAGTCCGCATTTGCAGCGGGAGCGCCACTTGCCGAAGCGCGGCTTGGCGACGGGGACATCCAAAATGCGGCGAATGGCATGAGCAGCAGGAGGTAGCCTGCGTAAGAGAGCGGTATTCCGAGTGGTCTAGTTTTCTGTCGATTGATCATTAGAGTGTGAGGCATCTTTTCCTTGTCCTGAATTTGCGGGTTTCTCCTGCATTTCGCCGTGCTGCATAGCTAACTGTTGCTTAATTCGTTTCCGTTCCGACCTCGCCCAGTTATAGAGCAGTTCCTGCTCGGAAGATGAGAGTCTGGCCTTGGGATGCAGGAGCAGATATTGCTTTACGGGCATCTCGCCGCTCCTCGCCTCCGATGCGATTTTGCTGAACAGATCGATCTGGCTTTCCATATCGTATTGCTGCCATTGCGACAGGTTGAGATGAGTGCGGCCTTCATGCACATCGCGCTCCAACAGCCAGGAACCGGGTGCCAATCGGCTGTACAGCGGCCAGTGGGTGTTGGAGGAATGACAGTCCATACAACTGTTCTCGACGATCTTCTGCACTCCGGCAGGGACGTCACTCCCCTTTAGAAGAGGCGCGTTCGCCGATGCAGGCGATCGCACATCTCCCCAGGGATGAATGAACGAAAGGGCGACACTGACGACGAGCATGGCCCCGGCGATGGGCACAAGGCTCGCCAGCTTCATTGAGAGACCTTCTTATCCGAATCGACTGATCCTCCTGACAGAGGCGAATCGATGACAGCAAGGGAATGGTGCTGCGGGACGAAGTGCACCTCAGTGATTCCTAGAACGCCGCGCAGTTTTTCGGCTGGAACCTTCATGGGGCCGGGCGATGACGCGGTTCCAGGAGCCGGTTGAGGAAACGCGGTAGACATCGCCGTGTGAAAGCTCACATTGCCCTCGACCTTCTGGAAGACCTGATGGATGTGCCCGTTGAGAACCGTGACAGAGCCGAAGCGTTTGAGCAGAGCGAAGGCCTGCTCGCTGTCGGAGGTGCCCCATCCCCAGTCGGGATAGATGGCCCAGAGCGGGATGTGGGCAAAGATGACAACAGGCGTACTGCTCTTCAGTCCGGAGAGATCCTTTTTGAGCCAGTCGAGCTGAGACTGCCCGAGTTTGCCCATGCCTTCGAGCTGAACGACATTAACGAGGCCGATGAAGTGAACTCCTTTGTGATCAAAGCTGTACCAGCCGTTTCCTTTGGAGTCTTTGCCATAGCGCTCGAGATAGAGCTTTCCATCATCGACAGAAGTATCGTGTTCGCCGGGGACGTAGAAGATCTGGCGTTTCGTGCCCAGCACGGTGCTAAGTGTGTCGAACTCGGAGGGTTTGGAGCTGTGGGTGAGATCGCCGGTGTGGATTAGGAAATCGGGTGTGGAGGGAACGGCGTCGATCTTGTCGAGTGTGGCCTGAAGGGTCGCTGTGACGTCGGGGTTCGCGGGTTTGTTGAAGCCGATGTGGCTGTCGCTGATTTGAATGAAGCTGAAATCAGAGGGTTTGTGAGCGTGCATTGCCTGGCCGAAGATGCGCGAGACGGGAACGCCGCCGGCGAAAGTCCACACCAGGCCGGTGCCAGCCCAGGCCATGCATTTGAGAAAGCCGCGACGATCAATGCCGTCGGAGCTTGAATTAGTTTGACTGGTCTTTTCCAGCGAATCGAGGGGGAGGGCTGCGTTTTGTTTGCTCAATGACGGCTCCTTGCACGAGAGCGTGCATGGAAGTGAACTGAGCAGCGAGAGTTTTATTCCCGGTTTCGCTGAAAATCTATTTTTGGACTGTTGTCAGGGGTACACGCGGACCGGATCTAATCTGCTCCGCGATGCCGCGGATGGCTTCGAGGACGAGGTGAGGCTCGTCGAGGTGGACCCAGTGGGTGCTTTTTTCGGCGATAATTTGTTCGGCTGTGGGGCCGATGCGGTCGAGGGCTTCGCGGGAGAGTGGCTCGGCGGTGGCCGGCGTCAGGACGACGATTGGAATATCCGGGATTGGTGTCGCTTCCCGCATCTCGAGTACGGTTGCCGGGATTGCGCGAAGATGAGCGGCCATTCCCCGATAGAAGTGCGGGCTGGACCAGTGGGCCGCGACGATGGCGTGAGTCTCGCGAGGCATCTTGCTGACCTCGGTGGTCAGACGTTCGAAGACGCGTTGGCCGTCGGGGCCGCTGATGTGGCTGAGGACGCGTGCGGTCTTGCCCGAGCCGCAGAGAAGTGAGGTAATAGCAAGCCGCGCGAGGCCGAAGTGAGCGCAGGGAAGGCCAACCTTTGTGAGGCGCAGGCCCTGGTGGAGTTCGTCGCGCGTCAGGTCGTTTTCATCATTCCAGTCCTCAGGGCGCATCGGGTCGACAAGGACCAGACCTGAAACTTCGTCGGGATGGTCAATGGCAAAGCGGCGAACGACGACGCCTCCGAAGGAGTGGCCCACGAGAATGTACGGCGGTGGAATTTCGGCGCAGGCGAGAAGGAGTCGGAGTTCCCCGACGATGTTGGAGGGCGTGCGTTCGGAGGTGCAGGGGCTGCTCCAGCCGAGACCAGCGCGGTCGTAGGTGATAGTGCGGGCGAACATGCTGGTGATCTGTTGAAGATCGGTCCAATTGAGGCTGGTGGCGGAGATCCCCGACTCGAAGATTACGGTTGGGCCGCGCGTTCCTTTTTGCGAGAGGAACATCTGGCGGCCTGCTCCGATATCGATGAGAGAGCCGGGAGTAAGGAAGCGCTCTCGATCCCGTTTTGCACCTGCCCACTGGTAGAGCAGACCTGCTGCTGGAATAGCAGCGGCTGCGAGAGACAGTTTGACGATTCGCCGCATTGTTTTCCGTTGAGGTTAGAGGGTGGCTTCAGTTTTCTGGAGTTCTGCGGCCTTCCAGGCGTCGTAGCCGCCTGTGAGGTTGGCGACGTCGCGGAGACCGGCGCGGCGAAGAATGCTGGAGGCGATGGCACTACGATATCCGCCTTTGCAGTGAACGACGAGAAGCTTTCCGGGGTCGAGTTCACTGGTGTGTTTGGTGAGCTGACCCAGCGGGATGCGGATGGAATCTTCGAAGGCTCCGGTTTCGACTTCACCGGGTTCGCGCACATCGAGGATGGTGAGATTGTTGGGCTCTTCCTCTTCGAGATTGGCGAGCTCCTGGACGGAGATCTGCGGGATGTAGTCGAGTTCGTAACCTGCTTTGTGCCAGCCAGTGATACCACCTTCGAGGTAGGCGTCGACGTGCTCGATGCCGACACGGGCGAGGCGAAGCTGGGATTCGCGAAGCTGGTCGGCATCTTCGCCGACGAGAATAATGCGGCGGTCGAGACCGCAGGATACGCGCAGCCCAGGAGGCATACTGGCCGGAGAGCGCGATGTGGAGCGAGCCGGGAATGTAAGCGGCGGCGAAGTCGGCGGAGGGACGCGTGTCGAGGAGAACCGCGCCTTCGGACTGGAGTCGTTTGACCTCGGCGGCGGACAGTGGCTTAGGCGCGGGGAGTTCGTCGATGGAGGATGCGCCGTGGCGGTTGAGCTCGACGTCGCGACCGAAGTATTCGGGGCGCGGAGGAAGGCTGTCGGTGAGGAGATGAATGAATTCGTCTTCGCTGCGGGCGAGTAGCGCGTAGTTGGTGCGTCGCTGCTGGCCGATGGTGGAGGAGCGCTCGTTGCTCATCTGGCGGCCGCAGAGAGAACCTGCGCCGTGGGCTGGAAAGATTTCGGTTGCATCGGGAAGTTTGAGGAGTTTTTCCTGGAGGCTCTGGTAGAGGAGCGCGGCGAGTTGTTGCGGGGTGTGGTCGGTGGAGAGATCCGGGCGGCCTACGTCGCCTACGAAGAGAGTGTCTCCTGTGAAGACGGCGCGCGGAGTGGACGGCGAGGTGAGATCGGTGAGGACGGCGCAGATGCCCTCGATGGTGTGGCCGGGGGTGTGGAGGAAGTCGAAGCGGGCTTTACCGAACTGGAGCGTGTCGCCGTCTTTGATGGCGATGTGAGGGAAGGTGGCATGGGCGTCTTCGCCGAGGTAGATTCGGGCTCCGGTGCGCTGGGCGAGTTCGTGGTGGCCGGAGACGAAATCAGCGTGGAGGTGCGTTTCGATGATGTGCTCGATGCGGAGATTTTTCTCGGACGCGAAGTCCAGGTAGAGATCGACGTCGCGCTGCGGGTCGATAACGGCGGCGACGCCTTCGCTGGCGACCATATAGGAAGCGTGGGCGAGACAGCCGAGGAAGAATTGCTGGATGAGGACTGGTTCCATGTCGATCCCCTTGGCACAGTTTACTTGAAGGAAGAGGTTGTCAGTTCTCTGTTGTCAGTGAGAACAGAGAACTGACAACAGAGAACACGATGGCAGCGAGAATGGCGAAGATACACTCGACTGGCTCGTCGGTTTGGCGATGGCTGGATCGACGACTAAGGGGACGCAGGACGTGGAGTAGCCGTTGAGGGCTTCGCGGAGGGCTTCCTTCCTCTCTTCTGAACAAGCCGAAGACGAAGGCGGTGTGGGGAGCGACAGCTCGTTTTCTTGCTGGGCTTGGACGGGCTGCGATTCTTTCAAAGCATGATGGTGATGGATTTCGAATAGCTTGCTGGCCCGTGGATATAGCCCCAGCCGTTGATAACGCGGTCCCATGCGTAGAGGAAGAAGGAGTGGGCGCAGTGGGTTGATGTGGGGTCGCCGCTTACAGAGGCATTCCATGGAGTAGGGCCTGGCGGCGGAACCTGAACGGCGGAGATTCCAATCCAGATGCGGGACGGCGTGATGTGATTGGAGTAGCTGTCGGAGGCGACGGCTTTGGACTTATTGTCGCCCCAATAGGCTGTAAGGCTCCAACCGAGGAGATGTGCGGGTGCGGAGGCAGTGATCTCAAAGGTGAAGGTTGGGGCGCCCGTGGTGACAATGGCGCACGTGTTGATAGGAACGTTTCCGGGCTGTTGGAAGATCTGCTCGATGATCGCGGTAGGAAGCGTGTTGTCGATCATAAGGTTGGCGAAGCGGCCGGGGTCGGTGCCGTGTCCGATCTCCGTGGCTACCGACTGGGTGGCGAAGAGTTTGACACTGATGTTGTTGAGCGCATTGGGCTGGCCGGTGGTATCGAGCAGCAAGCCGAGCCAGAAGTTGAGCCAGATCTGTCCCGCGGAACGCAGGGGGTAGAAGCCGCCGACCGGGACCGTGGTCTGGAGTTCAAAGACGTTGAGCGGAACGCTCCAGAGATAGTCGGAGAACGGCGACGTAACCATGACCCCGTTGATGAAGACCTGGTAAAAGTTGGCTCCCGTGGCGCGGGCGCTCTGCCAGTTGATCATCAGGGGCAGGGTTCCACCGAAGGGGGTGTCTTTGACCTGAAAGAAGTAGGTGGGATCCATAGTGGTGTCGGCGAACCCCGCGGGGAGGTGAATGCCGTCATTAGGGACGAAGCCGATGGCGAGAAGGATGGGACCCGCGGCGGAGATCAGCGAGGCCGAGAGATCGACCTCCTGGATATTGGCGGCGTCGGCGATAAGAATCTGATTGGGTGAAAGGACGTTGACGCTGTAGGGTGCAAATGCTGTGGGGCCGGCGATGGCGGTAACGGTGGCGGGAGTCGCAGTCAGATCAACTTTGAAGACAGTTCCTGTCGGGTTCGGCTGCGGGAAAAGAATGACGCTCTCGCCGGCGTCGGCAAAGGTCAGGTGGCGGGGCCCGTTGAGGCCGCTGGCGATGACGAGGCTGGTATTGGTGGCAAGGTCGATGCGGGTAATTGTGCCGGCGTCGCTGCTGGCGTAGAGGAAGCGGCCGTCGGAGGTGACGAGGACGCCGCGGGGTGCGAAGACGCTGGCTACGACCTTCTTGACGCCTGTGGCAAGAGTCACGCGCTGAATCTGGCTGGCCGTGAACTCGCAGACGTAGGCGAAGCCGTGCGCCTCGTCGAGCGCAACCTGATCGATGCCGTTGAAGCCCGAGGCGACGACGGTGGCGGCAGCTCGATTGAGGTTGGTGAGGCTGAGACGAAGGAGGTTGCCCGGTTTCTCAGTGACGTAGGCGTGGATGCCGTCATTACTGAGCTCGATATCCGATGGGTTGAGGTAGCCAGTGCCGACGACGGTCTTGACGTGGGTGTGGCCTGTCAGGGTAACGATGTTGTTCGCGCCGGCGTCCGCGATGAAGAGTTGATCGGTGAGTTGTCTATAGTCGCTGCCTGTAGCGTCGGCAAAACCAGTGGCAATAATGATAGGGACAGGTATCGGCATGGAGAAGCCTCATTTTTAAATTCACCCGGGGGAAGGAGGCAATTGTCCCACTGGTGGTTTTGGAAGTCAAACGCTGGGCGAAGGTGTCAAGGTTTTCCGGGACGTGAGGGTATACTTGTGTCCGTTTCGAAGAGTGTTACGACCATGTCGAGTGCGGGTTTAGATTCTGCCAACAATGTTGTGGAGACACTGGCTTCGATTCGTACGGAGTCGGGCGCGAGCCTGCTGGAACTGACGGAGGCTTCACCGGTGCTGCTGGTGTTTTTGCGGCACTTTGGGTGTTCGTTTTGCCGGCAGGCGATCAGCGATGTTGCGGATCTGAAGGATGAGTTGGCGAAGCGTGGGGTTCGGCCGGTGTTCGTGCACCTGGGGACGCCGGAGCGGGCGAAGCCGTTCTTTGATTACTACGGAATTGGGGATGTGGAGCGTGTGAGCGATCCGGAGGCGAAGGTGTATCAGCTTCCGATGTTTGCGTTGTCGCGGATGAATCCGGCATTGACGCTGTTTCAGCCTTCGGTGTGGATAGGCTGGCTGAAGGGTGCGCTGTTTCAGCATGGGATAGGCATGATTAAGGAAGATGGACACCAGATGCCGGGGATCTTTTTTCTGAAGGGGCCGAAGATTGTGCGGACATTTCGGTATCGCACCATTGCGGATGAACCCAATTATCTAAAGCTGGTGGCTTGAGCGAGTATTCCTAGATTGGTGAGAGTGAATTCCTACGAAAAAAGCCCGCCGGGGATGAGCCGACGGGCTTCACGTTTCCTTGAGTAAGTGTTAGAAATCGTACCGCAGCGAAAATTGCATACGGCGCGGCACGCTCAGCAGAGAGTTCGAGATGCCGAGACTGCCGCTCGTGAGTTGAGTCTGTTGGCCTCCCGGGACGTCGAAGCGGTTAGTGTTGGTGACGTTGTAGACCTCCCACCCGAATTTCAAAGCTCCACGGTCCCCGAAGCGCCAGCTTTTGGAAAGGCCGGAGTCGAGGTCGAGAATGCCCTGTCCGCGGAACTTATTGCGCTGGCCATTCTCGCCGGGATAGGAGAACCGGATGGGCCCCCCGTTATTGAGGCCGGAGTTGATGGCGTCGGCGTTGTCAAAGAACTGCGGATTTCCATTCTTGTCGAAGTGGAGACGGGTTTTTACGTTTCCGGTGACGACGCCGTTGCCGCTCTGTTGCCAGTCCGTAGTCCATCCGGGATCGCTGACAGAGAAGGGCAGACCGCTGGTGGCGCGCAGGATTCCAGAGAGCTGCCAGCCTCCAATGAAGGCGTTGACGATGTCGTTGGCGCCGCTGAAATATTGCCGGCCACGGCCGAAGGGAAGCTGATAGACCCAGTCAACTGTAAGCAGGTGTGTGGTATCGAAGTCGGAGATGGACCGATTGAGAGCAGGGTTCCAGGTATTGATGATACTGCTGTTTCCGACGGCGACGTTGTTGGAGAACTCGGTGCTCCGCTCAGCATCGGAGCCGAAGTCGATGGATTTGGAGAAGGTATAGCTGATGTCGCCCTGCAGGCCGTGGCTCATGGGATGACGGAGAGTGATTTGTGCAGCGTTGTAGTAGCTCATGCCGATGGTGGAGAGAGCGTAAAGCGACGAGAACTGGTCCTGCCAGAAGTGCGACTGCCGTTCGCCGGGCAGGCGGAACGCCGACTCCTTAGGAGCAGAAAAAGTCAATGTCGGCGAGAGAGGTGGTTGCGCCAGGGCCCCGCGGTAAGGAGCCCACTCGTTGGTGTAGATGGCCTGGGTTGCGCTTTCGCCGTCGTAGTCGAGGTTAGCCATGAAGGGGAAGACATGTTCGAAGTAGGGGATGGGAGCCACGGTTGCGTCCGGGGTCGCCTCCATGCTCATCCACCGAGTTCGGACAGCTGGCCGCCGGCCGTGAAGTAGTCGCCGCCGCCTTTGGGATCGACGAAATTGACCGGTTCGGCGAGGTCGAGGCTGCTGCAGCAGGTGACGGCCGAGGCGGCCGACGTAAGCGGCCTCGACGGTGAAGCCGCCACGGGTCTGACGCTGGACGGAGAGATCGAAGGCTTCGGAGTAGGGGGTCTTGAGCTTGTTGTCGAGGCCCCAGGTGATGGCGAAGTTGCCTTGACGGCGCGTAGTAGGGGAACGTCTGTGTCGGTGGAGCGCTTCCGTTGCCTGAATGGTAGGAAGGTGTGGCGATCGAGGAAGCGCGGTGAGGCGGATGTCTGCGTTGTCGATGATGCTGAACGCCGGCCGGATTGCTGACCGAACTGGAACTCAAACCGAACGAGCCGTTCTGGTCGAAGATGTTGACGAGGCTCTGACCGTAGTGATCGTAGTAGATGCCCGCACCGGCGCGGATGGAGGTTTTGGTGTCGGGCGAGTAGGCGAGAGCGAACCGGGGAGCGAAATCATCCTTTGACTTCGGCCAGAAACCGGGCTTCCCGTAAAAATGGCCGGTGGGCGCGAATTGAAGATCGTCTTCGTAAACCTGGCCGGCCTCGGCCGCGGATTCGCGCTTGCGTGATACCAGGCGTGGGTGTCGATGGTGGGCGTAACCTGCTGACCCTTGGTTTCCCACGGTGTCTGCAGAATGGTGTGACGGATACCGAAGGTAAGGGTAAGGTTGGGCTTCACACGCCAGGAATCCTGCACGTACCACTCGTACTCGTTTGCGTTGAAGTGCGCGATCGACGAAGGCGCCATCGGCAAGAGCGTACCGGCCGTGGGGCTGGTGAGCTTGTACTGGTAGACTTTGTTGATCTGCGGAACCGTGCCGACGAGGTTGGCATAGGCGATGCTGGTAGGAGTTTGCAAAGCCGTCATTCACGACAGGCAGACCGAGATCCGCTGGGATCCGGAGGATTCCCGTTGAGCCAGTAAGGATTGGTGGTCGCGCCACTGTAAGAGTTGGAATCGGAGGAGTGATTCTGATGAATGAGGCGCCAGTTGCCGCCGACTCTGAATGGTGTGATTGCCTTTGACTCCAGCTGAAATTGTCGACGATGTTATTGACGGGAACACTGACGATGGTGGTGCGGGTTTCCGCGGTCGCGGTGTCAAGAAAGCGAAAATCGACATAATCCCCCGGAGCCGACGCCGGATCGCTGAATCCCTGGCGGAGTATAACCGTAGCGAATGTCGTTGACCAGGTATCTGGACGAGATCATCCAGGTATCGCCGAAGGTCATGCCCTTGCTGTTGTCGATCGAGTACGTGAGAGGGTCCCTGTCCGGGGAACTGCTCGGCGTAATCGACGGTGTCTCCTTCTGCAGATTGCCGCGAACGAAGATGCGGTGCTTGGCAGATGGGGTGTAATCGAGGCGCACGATACTGGTGTTGAGAGTGTTCGGAGTGGGCGACGAGAAGGAGTAGGAGCCGGTATTGAGGCCATCGCCCGAGCGTCGATCCGTTGGCGGCAGGCATGGACTTGAAGTAAGCGAATGCGTTGGGATTGGGTCCGGGGCCGGGCGTGTAAGCGGCGGTGTTGCAAATCTGTACAGCCAGCATCGAGGGCGCAACCTGCGCTGGCGAAAGTGACCACCGTGTTGCCGTCCGCGTCCGGGTAGTGAAGCTGGCCAGCTCTGGTAGGCGGCGGTCGGGAACCTGCGTGACCTGCTGACGCTTTCGGCCTGGCGGGTGCCCTCGTAGTTGGCGAAGAAGAAGAGCTTGTCCTTCATGATCGGACCGCCGACGTCGCCGCCGAAGATGTTGCGGATCAGCTTGCCGGGACGATTTGGGCTGGCCGCTGTTGAGCTGGGCCTGCTTGTTGAACCAGTCGTTGGCGACCGTGAATGGTGGGGCGGTGGTACTCGTAGACTGCACCGTGGAACTTGTTGGTGCCCGACTTGGTGACCATGCTGACCTGCGCGCCGGAAGAGCGGCCGGCGTCGGCGTTGGCGTTGCCGGTGGTGACGCGGAACTCTTCGATCGAGTCCTGGGTCTGGCGCAGTACGCCGTTGAAGGCGAATCCACCGACCTGGTCGTTGTCGTCGACGCCGTCGAGGGTGACGTTGCCCTGGTCGGAGCGGCCGCCGTTGACCGCGCCGCTGCGGCTGTCCGGGCGGGATTACTCGGTGGGGGGAGATAAAGCACGCCCGGCTGCAGCGAGAGCAGATCGGGCACGTTGCGGGTTTCGCTGGGGAGTGCCTGAATCGTGGCGTTGTTGGTCGAATTGCCGAGCGAGGCGTCGGTGGTGTTGAGGGTCTGCGCCTCGGCCGTGACGTCGAGGACTTCCTCGGTCGTGGTGACGGTCAGGGCGAAGTCAATGGTGGCAGGCTGGTTGACGAGTAATTCAGCCATCTTGGTCTGTGCGCCAAAGCCCGTTGCGGTAATGGTGATGGTGTACTTTGCTGGAGGAATCTGCGCGAACTGATACTCTCCGGCAGCGTTGGACTCTGCGGAGAAGGTGAGGCCTGTGCCGTTGTCGACGAGGTTGATTTTGGCTCCAGGAATGACGGCTCCGGTGGGGTCTTTGACGGTGCCGCGGAGTGAGGTGTTTGCGCTTTGCCCAAAAACGGGAATGATGGCAAGGAAAAGAAAAAGAAAGAAAATGCCCTTCGACAGACGTGTGCTCATGAGCCTCTCCAGAATTGAGGTGGTCTGATTTGAATAACTTTGAATAGCCTGTTACTGGCTGCAGAAATGCGATCGCGCCTGTGTCTGGCCGCTTCTTTTTTCTTTTAAGGCAGAGGAGGTTTCTCGGAAAATACGATGAAGTCGATTACCGCAACCCACCGTGTTTTTTGCATGAGCACGTTAAGTACCATTTCGGATTTGCCCAATTACAGGAGATTTTGAAGGCGAGTGGTTGAAATTCTCCAAGATATGGAACCGTTTTTGCTGTTGAAATCCTTATTTTTGAATCTGTTTAGTAAAGCAGCATGGAGACGATGGAAGCGGACATGAGATTAGCCATCGTCCCGGCGAGCATCGCGCGCAGTCCGAGTCGAGCGAGATCGTTGCGCCGATTGGGGACGAGAGCGCCGATGCCTCCGATCTGCATTCCGATGCTGCCGACGTTCGCAAAGCCGCAGAGGGCGAACGTGGCGATCGAGAAGGTGCGGGGATCGATCGACGCTTTCAGAGGGCCGAGCTGCTGGAAGGCGAGAAACTCGTTGATCATCGTGCGGGTGCCGAGGAGATTGCCGATCGTGCGGGCCTCATGCCAGGGGATCCCGATGAGCCAGGCAATGGGAGCACCGGCTACGCCGAGAACTGCGTTGAGCGAGTGGGGGAACGGGATGCCGTGATTGGTGCCGGGCAGGTGGATCGTCCACGCGAAATTCGAGATGCCGAGCATTATGGCGTTCGCGAGACCGACGAGAGCAACGAAGCTGATGAGCATAATGGCAACGTTGAAGGCGAGCTGGCCGCCGTCGATAGTGCCCCGGGCGATGGCGGCGACGAAGTTTTCGTTCTTGTGCTCCTCGTTGGGCGGCATGTGAACCGTGCCGGCGGTCGCGGGGACCTCTGTCTCCGGCACCAGCATCTTTGCAACCAGGATGGTGCCGGGAGCGGTCATGATGACGGCGGAGAGGAGGTCCTTAGCGTTGATGCCGAAGCTGATGTACGCCGCCATGATGCCGCCGGAGACGTGGGCCATGCCGGAGGTCATGATGGTCATAAGCTCGCTGCGGGTAGCTCCGTTGAGGAAGGGGCGGATAGTGAGCGGAGCCTCGGTCTGGCCCATGAAGATGCTGGCGGCGACGTTGGTGGATTCGGCGCCGGAGGTTCCCATCGTTCGCTGCATAATCCAGGCGACGGCTTTGATGATCTGCTGCATGAGGCCGATGTGGTACATGATCGCGAAAAACGCACTGACAAAGATGATGGTGGGCAGAACGGCGAAGGCAAGGGTAGCGAGTGCATCCCCAGGGGTACCTATACGGCCGAAGACGAGGGAGGAGCCGTCCGCCGAGTGGCCGAGGAGACCGGTGATGACCGAGGAGATGCTGCCGAGGATGCGTTGGCCGAAGCTCCATTTAATGACCAAAAAGGCGAAGGTGATCTGCAGGCCAAGCCCCCAGCCAACGGTGCGCCAGCGGATCGCCCTGCGATTCGTAGAGAAGGCGTAGGCGAGGCCGAGAAAGGTGATGAGGCCGAGTAGGCCGGTGAATCGGGACAAAGGGCGCTCCTGCAGACGAAGGGTCGAATGAACGGTTGGGATGAGTGTAATGGCTGGCAGTATCGTTACCTAACGATTTTGTCGCGGCTATCCGCACGACTTGTCAGCGTGATTTGGCCTCAGTCGCCCAGCTGGAAGGAGTAAGTCGCTAGAAATACGTCTCGAACCGGCTCAACATCTCGCGTCTGCCGACGGCTGTAATTGTGAGAGCCCTGCTGCTAAGGTCGCGCGTGAGCCACCTCTTTTTCAAAGCGGATTTCAGCAGTGCGGCCCCCAGCGCTCCGCCGATGTGAGGACGGCGCTCGCTCCAATCGAGACACGCAGGAGCAAAACGGCGTCGGAGAGAACGGGTCTCTTCGACATCGATGCCGAGAGCCTCGATCGCTCTCGCTCCAGCTGGAGTCAACTCGTTGTCCCTTTCGTCTTTCGAGAGCGGCGAGAGCCAACCGAGTGCGTGGAAGCGATCGTGAATCGCGACACCGACCCTGCCGGCCATGTGATCGTAGCAGGTGCGTGCAAGGCAGAGACGGTTTGGCGTGTTAGGTACAAACTTATTGCGACGGCCTCCTGCAAGGACATTCAATCCTTCAAGCACATTCGCGACGTCGGGTCCGTTGAGACTGTAGTAGCGATGTTTCCCCTGCACAAAGACCTTGATGAGATGCGCCGCGGTAAGACGCTGCAGATGAGCGCTGGCCGTGGATGGTGCGACGCCAGCAATCACGGCGAGCTCGGTGCTGGTGCGTGCGTGTCCGTCCATGAGGCAGTCGAGGATCCGTGCTCGTGCAGGCTCGCCAATAGCGGCGGCGATCCCGGAGATCGCGGTGTCGTGCGCAACATCCATGCTTCGACATTAGACGAAGTGTTATCGTTCGGCAACTGGCATAGTGATAGGGAATGCGCTCGAAGCAATCATTGCCGCCGGAGATCAATCGTCGCGACGCGATCGAGATGGTGGCCGCATTGTGTGTTACCTCAGGAGTCGGATTCGGTGTGCCGGTTCAATCGATATCAGAGAGAAATTCTATGACAGTTACCTGCATCATCCGTTATCAGATCGACCCTTTCCAGCGAGATGCGTTCAAGAAATACGCTGAGAACTGGGGACGCATCATTCCTCGCTGCGGCGGCCATCTTATTGGATACTTCCTCCCTTACGAAGGCACGAACGATGTCGGATGGGGATTGATCGCATTTGAGAGCCTGGCGGCGTATGAGTCTTATAAGGTGCGATTGAGAGGCGACGCAGAGGCGCGTGAGAACTTTGCAGCGGCGCAAAACAAACGCTTCATTCTGCGCGAAGAGAGGAACTTTGTGGAAGTGGCGGAAGGAACCCTAGGGATTCTTCCTGTACCCGCAAAACCGTGACCCCTGCGCTGGATTTTTAGTGATAAATTGGGCTTCAGGATGCAGACGGTTCGCTCCGACGTTGCTGAAGAATTCAATTTCGAAAGAGGTGCATGATGAGCAAGGTGAGGTTGCTGGTTGGCACGCGCAAAGGCGCTTTTGTGCTGACCTCGGACGGCAAGCGTGACAAGTGGGAGGTGAGCGGGCCTCACTTTGCAGGGTGGGAGATCTATCATTTGAAGGGATCGCCGGTGAATCCGGAGAGACTGTACGCCTCGCAGTCAAGTGGATGGTTTGGGCAGATCATTCAGCGTTCAAACGACGGCGGCAAAACGTGGGAGCAGGCGGGCAATAAGTTTTTGTACGATGGCGTTCCCGGTACGCACCAGTGGTATGACGGCACGCCGCATCCGTGGGAGTTCAAACGCGTGTGGCATCTGGAGCCTTCGCTGAAGGATGCCGACGAGGTATACGCCGGTGCAGAAGATGCTGCGTTGTTCCATTCGAAGGATGGCGGGCAGAACTGGCAGGAGCTATCAGGGTTGCGCGGACATGGTTCAGGGCCTCACTGGCAGCCGGGTGCGGGCGGAATGTGTCTGCATACGATTATTCTCGACCCGAAGAACCCGGAACGGATTTACATTGCTATCTCTGCGGCTGGGGCTTTCCGGACGGATGATGGAGGAAAGACTTGGAAGCCGATCAACCGGGGACTTCGGTCGCAGGGCATACCGGATCCGAACGCAGAGGTTGGGCATTGCGTGCATCACATTGCAATGCATCCTTCGCGCCCGGGTGTCTTGTTCATGCAGAAGCACTGGGATGTAATGCGTAGCGATAATGCAGGCGACTCGTGGACGGAAGTGAGTGGGAATCTGCCGACGGACTTTGGCTTCGCGATCGATGTTCATGCGCATGAACCGGAGACTATTTTTGTTGTTCCGATCAAGAGCGACTCCGAACATTTTCCGCTGGATGGAAAGCTGCGGGTCTTTCGCAGCCGGTCCGGAGGCAATGAGTGGGAGCCGCTGACGAAGGGGTTGCCTCAGAAGGATTGCTACGTGAATGTGCTGCGCGATGCGATGGCAGTGGATACGCTGGACAAGTGCGGGGTCTACTTCGGCACGACGGGCGGGCAGGTGTACGGATCGGCTGATGGTGGAGACAGCTGGGCTCCGATTGTGAGGGACTTGCCAGGTGTGCTGTCGGTTGAGGTGCAGACACTCGCATGATTCGGGTCGAATTGCCTGCGCACTTGCGGACGCTGGCAAAGGTGAATGGCGAGGTGACGCTGCAGGTTGAGAAGCCGGTAACGCTACGGGCAGTGCTGAATGAACTGGAAGCACGGTATCCGATGCTGCAGGGAACGATTCGAGAGTACGGGACGTTGAAACGCAGACCGTTTCTGCGGTTCTTTGCTTGTATGGAAGATATCTCTCATCAGTTGCCGGACGAGCTGCTGCCGGAGGCGGTGGCGGAGGGAAGGGAACCGCTGCTGGTGATTGGGGCGATCGCAGGGGGGTGATTGCCCTTCGGATGCTGTTCTATCTCGCCGATGGCAAAATAAGTGCTTTGTTAGTGCGGCTTGATGCTCTCCCTGACAATCACTTCGCGGATAAGAGGTTGGAGTTGTTGTGGTGCCGAAGCGATTTGTAACGTTTCGAGGAGCATTTGCTCGGGTTCGGTAAGGAGCGCTCCGTCTTCGCTGTAGAGGGTAACGAGAGGCTGGCCTTCGTGAATCCGGTCGCCGAGTTTGGCGTGCATCTCGATCCCGGCATGGGCGGAGACGGGATCGCCGGGCTTAGCGCGGCCCGCTCCCAGGCGCTGGACGGCCCAGCCGACTTGTTTGCAGTCCATATCGGCGAGGTAGCCGGAGGACCGGGCCATAAGAGTACGTGTTGCTTTAGGTTTGTGATGTGCCGCCGGATCTTCGAAGAGGCTAGTGTCGCCGCTCTGCGCTTCAACGATCTGGAGCCATGCCGCGTAGGCGGCTCCGCTGCGGAGAATCTCGTCAGAGAGCTTTGCGCCTGCCTCTGGTGTTGCGGCGTGGCCCGCGAGATGGAGCATCCAGCCGGAGAGAATGTTGGAGAGCTCGATAAGATCGGCGGACATGCGGTGGCGATGCTGCTTCATGATGTCGACGCACTCCCAGACCTCGACCCAGTTGCCGGAGAATCGGCCAAGCGGCTCGTCCATGCCGGTGAGGAGGGCAACCGTGCGAGTGCCGGAGACTTCG
This sequence comes from uncultured Acidobacteriaceae bacterium, assembly GCA_963770055.1. Taxonomy (GTDB): domain Bacteria; phylum Acidobacteriota; class Terriglobia; order Terriglobales; family Acidobacteriaceae; genus Edaphobacter. The sequence continues at coordinate 30,470 of CAVYOC010000005.1, read as the reverse complement.
CCGGTCTCGACCATCAACTCGGCGAGGAACTTTGATCTCTCGTACGTCTGCATGAAGGCACCGGAACCGACCTTGACGTCAAGGACGAGCGCGTTGAGGCTCTCGGCAAGTTTTTTGCTCATGATGCTGGCGGTGATGAGGAAAGGAGACTCGACGGTGCCGGTGTGATCGCGTAGTGCGTAGAGAATGCGATCGGCGGGGACGATCTTTGGCGTTTGACCAATCAGTGCTGCTCCGCATTTTCTCAGCGTGGTGGCGAGTTGTGCCAGGTTGAGTTGGGTGTCGAAGCCAGGAATAGTCTCGAGCTTGTCGAGCGTCCCGCCCGTGTGCCCGAGCGATCGGCCAGAGATCATGGGGACGCAGATGCCGGGAACTCCGACTGGCGTCGGCGATGCGAGGCCTGCTGCGGCGAGGATAGGGGCGATCAGAAGAGAGGTCTTGTCGCCGACGCCGCCGGTTGAGTGCTTGTCGATGGTAAAGGTGTGGAGCGGTGTGGCATCGAAGGTCTCACCGGAGTAACGCATAACTGCAGTAAGGGCGGCGAGCTCATGGGTGTTGAGGCCGCGCTGGAAGACAGCCATCAGAAAGGATGCGATCTGCGCGTCGGTGACGAGTTGTTTTTCGGGAGTGCGTTCGACGACAGCGCGAATGAAAGCCTGTATCTCCGCGTCAGAGAGGACGAGGCCGTCGCGCTTGTGCAGGATGACGTCGATGGGATGAATGGATTGGGTCATAATCGCAGTAAATGTAGCCGTAGCAGTTACGAATTCGTGAGAAGAAAAGCCGCGGGAAGTAGTTCAGTGATAGTGGCTCGAGAGAACCCCCCGCTTTCGCCCGGAAAAAAAACGATCGTGTCGGGTGTGCTGAACTCGTAAATGGTCTGTCGGCAGGCCCCACAGGGCTGGCTTGCGGCGTCGTTGAGGTTGGCGACAGCGATCGCGCGAATGCGAATTTCAGGGCCATAGAGACTGACAGCAGCGGCGATGGCGGCCTGTTCGGCGCAGACCGTAAGGCGGTAGGAGGCGTTTTCAACGTTGCAGCCGGTGACGATAGTACCGTCGGCGAGGAGAAGAGCAGCGCCGACGCGAAAGTTGCTATACGGCGCGTACGCGTTGTGAGCGACGGCGACGGCTCGCTGCTGGAGGTCGGAGGCCACGGCGGAGTCGAGCGGAGTGGACTGGCTGGACGGCATAAGAGTGAGGCTATCGGGTGAGAAGGGGAGAAGCAAGTCGTGTTGCACTCATGGTTAGGGGCGAGCGCCCGATATACCTGATGTGGACGATCTGACCAAAGAGTTTCTAGCGGAGAGCCAGGAGGGGCTCGACCGCATGGAGCAGTGCCTGACCGAGCTAGAGGCGCGGCCCGAGGATAAGCGTCTCCTGGACGAGATCTTCCGCGCCGTCCACACGATCAAAGGCACAACAGGTTTTCTGGGTCTCGCCCGGCTGGAGAAACTGGCGCACGCAGGCGAACATCTGCTGGGGTCGCTGCGGGATGGAAGACTGGCGGTCACTTCGGACTTGATCAGCGGATTGCTGAACCTGCTGGATGGTCTACGCGCGATTCTGGCGCTGATCGAGGAGACCGGAGTCGAGGGCACTCGATCCGGCGATGAAGATGGAGAACTGATCGCCGAGCTCGCTTTGCTGAACGGTGGGATGCCGCCAGCGGAGATCGAGCCGGAGCTGTTGCATGCAGTCGTTGATGTAGACGGGGCTGTCGATGCATCGGCGTCCGTACCGGAAGGCTCGAAGGTGTCAAGTGCTTCCTCTGTCCCTTCCGCAAACAATGATAGAAACAGCGGTGGCGACAGGACTCTCCGGGTCGACGTGGATGTACTGAACCGTATGGTGAATCTCGTCGGAGAACTGGTCCTTACACGCAACCGGCTACTCCAGAGCGACAAGACAGCCGAAAACTTTCCCGAACTGGCACGACGGCTGGACAGCGTGACGGCGGACCTCCGCGAGACGGTGATGCAGGCGAGAATGCAGCCGGTTGGAAATCTCTTTGGCAAGTTTCCCAGAATGGTGCGGGACCTGGCGAGAACATGTGAACGCAATGTGCGAATCGAATTCTTCGGACAGGAGACGGGACTGGACAAAAGTCTGCTGGAGGCAATCAAAGATCCGCTGACCCACGCAGTGAGAAACGCGGTGGATCACGGGATTGAAGCGCCGTCCGATCGCGTGCTTGCCGGCAAACCGGCAGAGGGTTGTGTGTTCCTGAAAGCCTTTCATCAGAGCGGGTCGGTAGTGATCGAGGTCTCCGATGATGGTGCGGGCATCCCGATGGAACGGGTACGCGAGAAGGCGATCGAACGCAACCTCGTGACACTGGAGCAGGCTGCGGGGATGTCTGAACGGGAGATTCTGCAGCTGATCTTCCTGCCGGGATTTTCAACGGCCGCTGCTGTAACCACAGTCTCCGGGCGCGGTGTCGGAATGGACGTTGTGCGCGCAAACGTTGAAAAGGTCGGCGGAAGCGTTGAAGTCGAATCCCGCCGAGGCCAAGGGACGACGCTGCGGCTTCGAGTTCCTCTGACGCTTGCGATTGTTTCATCACTGGTCGTCCGGAGTGGAGGGCAATATTTCGCTCTTCCGCAAAGTGCGCTGGTCGAACTCGTAGATATTACGCAGGCAGAGTTGGCTGGCGCTGTGCAACGAATCGGCGAGGCCGAATTTTACCGTCTCCGTGAGCGCTTGCTGCCGATGGTGTGGTTGGACGGCCTGCTCGCTCTGGAGCCGAACAAGGATCGGACGGCCAAAGATTACTCGATGGCGGTGCTTGAAGCGGATGGCTGCAGATTTGGACTGGTGGTCGATGAGCTCATGTCCCCGGAAGAGATCGTGGTCAAGCCGCTTTCGCGAGTCCTTCGCGCGATCGGGCTTTTCTCTGGAGCCACGGTTCTGGGGAATGGCACGTTGGCTCTGATTCTTGATATCGGGGCTACTGCTGCCCGCGTCGGCGTGAAGTCGACACAGGATGAAAGCGTCAATCTTCATTCGAGTCCCAAGGCGCTGCTCGAGGAGACACAGCAGGAATCGTTCCTCATCTTTGAAGATAGCGCCCGGGAGCGAAGCGTATTGCAGGTGAATGTGGTGGAGCGAATTGAGAGTGTCGCATTGGAGCGGATCGAATACGCAGGAGGACGGCCGCTGCTGCAGTATCGCGGCGAACTGCTTCCGCTAAAGGACGAGGGTCAGGTGCTTTCGAAGATCGCATCAGATCCGGTACAGGAGTTGGTGACCATACTGATCTGTCAGGGTGGAGCACAGAGAGTCGGAATCGTGGTGCGCCAGGTGCTGGACGTTGCAGCGGGAACGTTGCTCCAGCAGGGCACAGCGAGCGATGGTGCCGGGATTGAACTGGCGTTGGTGAAGGAAAAGCTAGCCGTCGTTCATAGAAATTTCGACGCGACGAGTTCACGCTTGCCGCTGGAGGTCTCGTGAAGAGCGCAGAAAATGACATGTTGGATCTGGTTCGCGAGGAGAACGACACAATGTCCCTCTGTTCGATCAATGCAGGCGGTGAGATGTTTGGCATCGATACGAGAAAGATTCGCGAGGTGCTTGGGGAACGGGAGTTGCAGCAGGTACCTCTGTCGCCTTCGTTTGTTGCTGGTGTGGTGCCCTATCGAGGTGAGGTTTTGACGGCAGTGAATCTTCAGTCGCTGCTCGGGATGGATGCGGAGAGCGGAGGCTGTTGCGTTCTTGTCATGGAAGATTTGGAGGGCGACGAGCGCTTCGGCCTTGTAGTGGATTCGATAGGAGGAGTCGTTACTGTGAGTCAGCAAATGTTGGACAGCAAAAAACTCGAACCGCCGGCCTGCGGCCAGCTCTTCTAACACGGCGCGGCCGCCGACCTCATGCCACAGCCGCTCGAACAGCAGCGCCGGTCCAATCCGCTGACACCTTGCATTGGGCGGGGCTTCGCCCTCGACCAGCGACAGCACCATCGAACGCTGTGCCAGCCGGACGACGGAGCGCGCCAGCCGGTCGAGATCACCGCGCGCAACGACCACTTCCTTGCGCCCGAGATTGGCGATGATGCGCTGCTTGGTGCGACCCTCCTCGCGTACGTTCTCGACCAGGTAGACGTAGGTGTAGGGGCCAATACGCTTGTCGCGAGCGAACATACCCTTAGCATCTGAGGATCGTACCCATAGTCAAGCGATATAACCTTATCCCCACTATAATTTAGCACCGCACCTTTGGCCCGGATTTATCAACCTTCAGCATTTCTGCCATTCTCGATGGCGAAATCCCGTCCGGCTGTCCAAGTCGGGTTTGACTGGGCGCAAAATTTGGGTCATCTCTCTTTCAACTTTTGTCGTCATCACGCGTGTGGTTTCCTTCCGCTAGACGGAAAAGAAAGAACCGCACGGATAGGCGGCTCCGGAAGTTTCGCTCGCTGGCGGGCTTCCGAGGCGATTTCGCCCTATGGTGGGACCGGCGCGGGATGCCCAGCCGATCACCGGGTCACCGAAATCCACGCCAGCGCGCGGCCAACGCCTCAGTCGTCACCGAGTCGCTTTGCAGTTCCCGCCGGTCTGAAACGATCGTTGTAAAATTTGACGGGTCGACGGGCTCTCCCGAGGGTTGGCGCGGAAAACGATCAGGGATCAAGAGACGCGCTCACGGAGTGGGCGCCCTGCCGACGATAACCGCTCGGGTGCGCCCGTTCCCGCCGCAGCCTTGGCATTGGCGCTCCGCAGTGCCGACAATCGGCGCCCGGGTGGAAAGTCGACCACCCGCAAGCCGGGCAAGCTGTCCGTTCTTTAAGTTTCATGGATACCTCTGTTTGGGGTTCAGATCGTGGTCAATTAGCGAGGCCGGCGGCCTACTTTAGAAACGTTCCAAGGTGTCAGGTGTCACTTCTTTCTATGATCTCCTTATTACCTGAAGTGACACCTTCGAGGAAAACTGCGGGTTTCAGAGGGCCCTCACGTACGCTTGTAACAGGTTTAGCGTACGTCTTTCGTGTTTTCGGATGATCGAAACTAGGTGTTGTTCAATCGTTTTCGACCGCCTTTTTGGCCGCCGCGACAGTCAATTTCGGCGTCGGTTTGGCGAGCAATCTCCACCACTCGAAACCGTGCCAAATCTTGTCCACGGCGCGAACGAATTCGTCGACACCGTCGCCATCGCGCGGGATCAAATTTTCTGATGTTGGCCGACCTCGACTGCGGCGTCGCGCATTTTTGAAGTCATCCGGGAGGGTGGGATATCCGGCGCGGGTCAGCTGGTCGGCCGCCTCTTGGAATGTTCCGACGCCCAAACCCCACTCTTTCCGCGCGAAGGCCCTGATGACCGCCCGGCGAGCTTGGTCGACGATCCCCTTTTCGGTCGATCGCCGGACGCCAGCCGCCGACGCCGCCGCACCCTGCTGAAAGGCAATCCATCGTCGCCAATCGGCCAAAGTCTTCAGCTGATCACCGCCCTTCCGGCTCCATCGCCATTTCTCGAACTGGTCGCGCACCGCGTCGAATTCCTCGACGGTATTCCACGGCCGAGATTGATCGAGCGCCAGATGCTCGACGGTGCGATCATCACCGGGAACACGAACCGCCCGCATGATCGGACCGACAAGCTCGCGCTTGTGGTCTGGCTCAAAATTCAGGGTGATCTCGATAGGCCGATGCACGTAGTCGGCGTTCTTCCGATGCGCCGCCGGAAAATCCATCGGCCGCCAACACGTCCATTTGTCTCCCGGCTGACGGGTCAGCATCGTCCGTACGAACCAATCGCCCAGCTTCTCGTAAGGCACGCCCTTTGGGGCTTGGACGCCGCCTTGCGCCAGTTTCGCCTTAGGGCCTTGCGGTTTGATCGTGGTGATGCCTCTCGTCCGCCACGGCAGAAGTTGAAGGGTCTCAGACTTCGCTTCTAAAATCACCGGGTCATCGCTTACCCCATCGCCCAACGGCACCAGCTGGCTCGTCTCGGATTTGATCTCCAATAAATTGGGATCGCCCTTAAGCTGGTTTTTGACGGTCGACATGAAGGTGCACATTGGCCCGGTAAGGTCGATCTCGTCCTTTCTCGCATTGGTGATGATGCTGTCTGTGGTGACAGACACGACCATGCGATGCGCTGGTATCGAGGCAAGGATCTCGCCCATCACAGCGCGGATAATCCCAGCAATAAAGCCACCGAGGTACGGATTGCTGATGTCACTTTCAGGAATTCGCTTGCTCACGCCCAAACGGGTGTCAAAGGCCTTTTTGTCGGTAGTGCCCTGAAGGGTTTTGCCGTACAGGCTGTTGCTGAGGGTTTTGCAAAGCTCGTTGTTGAAGGTGTTCGGCTCGTACTGTTTGCGACGGGTCATCAAATCCCGGTTCGTCTCCATGAAAGGCAGGATCTTGCCCTTGCTCCATGGAATAATCAGCCCATTGATAATCTCGACTTCGGCGCCTTGGCGAACCGCTACGCTGATCTCGCTCGCGGTAACATAGGCAGTGCCCGACAATGGGAATATCAACCCTCGTCCATCGCTAGCCTCGACTGCTAGCGATGGAAACCGGGTGTCTGACGGAAACGTGAATTGCACGTACGCGATACCCAAAACACCGGCTTGGAAGTCTGTTAGATCGGGCCGGCAATTCATTGCCGACCAGTCTGGGATTTGAATAGCTGACTGCGCTACGCCGTACGCCCCCGACAGGTCGAATTCCACGAACGGCGGACTGTCGACGGTGCCAGCGCTTTCAGGTGTCGGGCCGTAGGTGTAAGCCTCGTTCCGGCCGCCATGCAGCGCGAGACGCGCCAGCTCCATATATTGCTTGTAAAGCGGGTGGTAGATCTTCTTCTTCGCTGTCATTGCAACTCGCCACTTGTCAGTCCCTATAAGTTTCCATTTGCGTTTCTGCACGATACGATATCCGAGCAAATCACCCATGTCGACACCCAGATCGCTGCATTTCTTCTTAAAGAATTTGAGGCTTGACGATCCAATGGTAGTCGGCGGCCTCGGTTGATCGAGGCCAAACTCCTCGGTCAGAGATTTCCAATACTCGTAAGTGTGTTTGACTGTGATCTCGGCATCGCGAAGCGCGTACCTCTCGAACAAATCCGGGTTGTCGCGCAACAGCAAATTCATGTTTTCGATATACGGCCGGCCATCTGGGGCTTTGCCGATCTCGATCTTTGGGTATCGGTACGATTTCCCCAGGTCGTCGAGCTTCTTTTTGCCGGGCGGCGAAAGCAGCTGAGTATCGACAACGCATACCTCGACATCGAACCTATTCCCGCCGACAGTCGCGCCGCATTTGTATGGCTCTGTCAGTGTGACATAGCAGTGTTGGACGCTGTCGAACCGTGTCTTGAACCGCGCAAAATCAGCGAGGCCAGGTAGGTCGGAACGGCCATTATGCAGTGCCACGACCACTCTCCCAGGTCGCTTTTTGTAATAACCGAGTTTGAGCCCTTCCAGGATCGCTGCATTGACGATACTGAACAGCGTCAATCGCGGCGGCTGGCGTTGGAGATCAGCTTCTAATTCATCCGGGGATAGGATGCGCCATGCCGCCCTCGTATATCGAATTCCGCTCCACTCCCGACCTCGGTAGCGCACTGCAAACTGGTTGTAAGTCACTGGCGCCGCTTAGTCGGAGAGGTGCCGGAGCGGTCGAACGGGGCGGTCTCGAAAACCGTTGTCCCTCTTACGGGGGACCGAGGGTTCGAATCCCTCCCTCTCCGCCAATTATGCACAATAGCCGAGATCTGACTGACTTCCTGCCGATTTCGCTCTTGTTTTTGCATAAAGTACCTGCATATAATGCCCGCCTCAGGAGAGGGGCTCATGAAGCCGCAACCGCGATCAGGCGACCATATCCAGCAGCGGGGGAACGTCTGGCACTACTGGCGAATCATTCCACCCGATTGCAAACGGACCTACGGAAAGTCCGTCGAGTCCCGCTCTCTAGACACGATGAACCGCACCGAGGCGAAGCGGCTCGCTAAGGCGATCGATCTCCAAGTTGACAGGCGGATCCGAGAGATCCGGGAGGCGAGCGATCCCGCGGCCATCGCCGAAAAGATCGCCGAGCGCGTGTGCATCGATTATGGCGATGGCCCTTTCCGGGCCGATCCGAGGATCAACGCTTACCGCCATATTAGGCGGGAGGTTGAGTACGCCCCGTTGAGTGATGAAGGGCGGGCGAAGGCGACGGAGCTCGCATGGCAGAAGATCGACGAAAGCCTGACTAAGGCGTCTGTGGCGAAGAAGCTTGGTCGGGAGATCGCGACCCTCTTGGACGGGTTTGCACCCGAGCAAATCGAACGGTGCCGGGCTGGGATCCTTTCGCTGATTCACTATCAGAAGGAGGGGCAAGCCGCTTCCCCAACTGCCGCAGCGGTTCCTGCGGAGCAGGCAACAGCTTCGACAGTGCCGACGATGATGCCATTGTCACCGCCGACTTACACCCTGTCGCAAGCATGGGATCGTTGGGTTCGCGATGGGCAAGGAAAACATAGTCCGGGTACAGTCAAGCTCGCTAAAGGTCACTGGAAGGCATTCCTGCTGTTCTCGAAGATGGCTGTTATAGATCCGAACGGCGAGGTCATGCCCATGGAAATGCTTGTGCGGGTGCGACGGAGCCATCTCGTCCAATGGCGAGACAGCTTGGTCGATGGGGGCGAATACCGGCCCAAGTCGATCAATCAGCGGATTCAACTCGTATCAGCGATCCTCCGGGCTGGATGGCGCGAGGCCGAAATGCCGCCGCTCGACCTGTCGAAGCTTACGGTCCCGGAACCCGACGACAGTGGCCGGCGGTCATGGAGGCGGGACGAAATTGCAACCGCACTACCGGCCCTGGAACCGGGGTCATGGTCCGCGTGGACCTATATTCTCGGCCTCTCGTCAAGTACGCGGCTCGGCGAATTCGTTGCAGCAAAGGTGGGATGGTGGAACCCCAAGACCGGGTTTATCGAGGTCCCGGCAAGCGCGACGAAGAGGAAAAAGCCGCACGCGATCCCGGTGCTCGGATTTTTGCGAGAAGCATTTGAGAGGTACATAGCGAAGCGCCCACACGATGGATGGATGTTCGATGCTCCGCGACCGGCTGATCCGGACGTGGACATCTCGAAGGTCGCCTCGCAGTGGTTCCAGCGGTTTAGTCGGCGGTTAAATCCGAAGCTGCCGACCTTTCACGAGCTACGTGACACCTGGATTGAGGAAGCTCGCCACTGTCCGACCGTCAAACGGGAGATTTGGGAGATCATCTCCGGTCATAGCGCTGCCACCGTCTCCGATCGCTATGGAGGGGAAAAGCCGCACGTCCTGTTGAATGCGAACCAGGATGTCTGCAAGTTTCTGATCGAGGATCCGGAGATAAGAGCGGCGATCTTGCTGCTCGTCGCCTGATTTGTTCTGTGCCGGATGGCTCTCAGTGGCATCGTCAACTTGTCCGGTCGGGTCAGCCAGATTGGGCGCCCGGCAATATGCATCAGGAGGGCTTTGTCACGGCAACGAAGGAGGTACGCATCGAGAGCCAAAACTGGCCAAGAATCATGCGGCTGTGACAGCGCTTTTCCATTGCGCGGCCGCTTCGGATCGGAATATCCGCAGCGTCGATCGGGAGACGAGATGGCGTTGAAGGTTGAAGGTATTGTGGACGGCGGCATGCATGCTGAGGAAGCGCTGCGCCGATCGAGCCGATTTGAAGCGCTGCATCTTGCGCTCTCGTCGTCGCACCGGCTGATGCGAATTCTCCGCTCGATTGTTTTTCCTGAGCCCCTGCTCATGATGGCAGGTCAGTCCGAGATCGCCGGAACGCCGAGCGCGTAGGAGCGCAGCTTGTCGGTGATCAGCAACTTCGGCGCGAAGCCCTTGCTTCTTGAGCAGCTTGCGCATCAGCCGCAGCGCCGCCCGGCTGTCGCGGCGGCGCTGGACCAGGATGTCGAGGACCTCGCCTTCGTGGTCGACGGCACGCCAAAGATACATGCGCTCGCCGGCGATCCGGACCACCAGGCGAGTGGCGCGGGGCAGTTGCATCCCCGCGCTCTCTCAGAACCGGACGTGATACTCTCGCATCATCCGGCTCCCATTGTTCGGCCGCGTCCATAGAGCAGACCCCAGTGAGCAAACAGCCGAGGCTGATGGCGTGCGATGCGCGCCAGCCAGTGTCGGGATCGCCGCTTGTGCCCGCGCAAGGACTTGAACTTTCCGCTCGCCCATCGCGCCAAGGTCAGGTCGATGCGCTGCAAGGTTGGGTAGAGGGCCGAAGGACAGAACCGCCCATAGTAGTTGATCCAGCCACGAATGTGTGAATTGAACATCCGCGCGAGATCATCCAGGCCTTTGTCACTCCGCCGATGCATCGACCAACTCCGGATAGTCCGACGGATCGCCGTGAGCGCCTTTGTGCTGGCTGCAGGACTGAACGAGACGCCCATGCCCCCGACCCTCTTGCTCACCATTCTTGGCCTGAACGTGTAGCCGAGAAAGTCGAACTTAAAGGTCGGATGGTTCTCGCGCCGACTCTCATCCTTGCAATAGACGATTTTCGTCTTTTCAGGATGCAGCGTCAGTCCGCATTCAGCAAACCGCGTCTCAAGAGCAGTCCGCAGTGCTGTGGCTTGGTCTTCATTGCGACAGTGACAGATCGCATCATCGGCATAGCGCTCGAACAGTATGTCCGGGAAGTTCCGGCGCATCCACAAGTCGAACGCATAGTGCAGAAAGAGATTGGCCAGGAGGGGGCTGATGACCCCGCCCTGCGGCGTCCCTCTCTCTCGCCCGATGAGGCTCCCATCCGCCATCTGCATCGGGGCTTTCAGCCATCTGTCGATGTATAAAAGCGCCCACGGGCAATCGGTGTGCTTGCGCACCGCCCGCATCAGCAGTTCCGGTTCAATGCTGTCAAAGAAGGCCTTGATATCAAGATCAAGGACCCAGTCACGACGCCAGCATCGCTGCCGTGCCATGCCGACCGCATCGAGCGCCGATTTGCCGGGCCGGTATCCATAGGAATCCGGGTGGAATTGTGGCTCCACTAACGGTTCGAGATGCCGTTTGACCACCATCTGGGCGATGCGATCAGCGACCGTCGGGATCCCCAACGGGCGCGTCCTGCCATCGCTCTTCGGTATGTCGACCCGCCGCACCGGTGGCGGAAAGTAGCTGCCGGACGACAGACGATTCCAAAGTTTATAGAGGTTGTTTTCAAGATCAGCCTCAAAGTCCGAAATCGTCTGGCCGTCTACGCCAGCCGCCCCTTGGTTGGCTCTGACCCTCTTATAGGCTTCCCACACCTCCCTTTTCGGAATGTCATACGGCTTTGCTCTATCCATGAGGGTCCTCCCGTTGCCGGTTGCCCTCTGGCCAGAGCAGAACAACGCAACCCCTTCGCTCCAGCCCCATTACAGGACCTTCATCACTACTACGGGTTGCTCCGCCCCTGTGCCCCGCATCGGTACTCTCACCCTCATAGGGTCCACCTATTTGGATTTCTCCCTTAGCATCGGAGCGACAGGTTCCCGCGTTCCACATAGAAGCCTGGTTCAGGGTCACGCCGCCTTCATGCCGGATGCCGCCTGGGCAGCAATCAGGCCACCCCCCAGACTCGTCCCGGGTTAACGAATTCCCCCCGGTTTCGACATCGTCTTGCACTTTTCGACACGTCATCAGCGGTTCGCTTACGCTCGTCTCTCCTGAACCTTACCTGACGGGATCAGGTCCCGCCTTTTCCGCAACGCTCACCACCACGGCTCTTTACCGTCGCAGCTTGCGGTAGTTTGAAGCCTGCCCCTGACGGCCGGCTTCGAGGGGCCTACCCTCATCTTCTATGCAGCTCCGCACTCCCATTGCTGGTCGTGCGTTCGCGGCACACTCTCGTCCAGATGCCAGCGATCGCTCGGCCGAGGACGACGCCGGCGCAGCCGCCGCGCGATCGTCGGTCCGAACTTCAGCACCCAACTGCCGAACGCGTTTCGTAGGAGACGTCGAGCCCGCGCTCGGCAAGCAGTTCCTCGACGTCGCGATAGCTCAGCGTGAAGCGCAGGTACAGCCAGACCGCGTGCTGGATGATCTCGGGCAGTCGTGCCCCGCACCTACCCTTCCACAAAGGCCGCCCAGGCGCCCTCCGGGTGCCAAATCGCTTCCATCTCAGCGCGCGCCTGGGTCTCGTCCATGCCGAGTACATCGCGACGATAACGATAGAAAAACGCCGAGACCCGGTAGTTCGCGATGCAATGGACGTGCACGGGGATCTCCTTCAGCCGTTCCATGACAGATCGGAACTGCTCGAAATCCTGGTCGGTCGAATTCTGGAAATCCACCGGAATGTGGATGTACGTCATGCCGAGACGGCTGACGCTCGCCGCCTCGTCCGGCAACGCCTTCTCATGGGTGTGGAGCCCCAGGTTGACGATGTGACGGACGCCGAGAGCGTAAATATCGGCCAGCTGCGGTTCGGTCGGCTGGCCGGATGTCGTTATCAGATCATCGAGATGACGCCGGTTATAGATCGTTTCAGGGTCGGCCATGGAGCACTCCTACTTAGAAGCTCAGGTCGTCGGCCCTGTTGGGGTCGATCAACCATGCTGCCTATATGGCCGCCGACTAACCGTCGGCCAGCACAGGCGCCACAGAAGGCCACGCACCAGCCCCAATGCTAGGGTTCGACGCATCATGGGGACTGAATCGTGCACGAATTTGAAATTCGGGACAGCTGGAGGGCAGGGCTGACGCGCGCCCGCCTACGCCGCTAGTTCGAGGATTTCGCGGATCAGAGCCGAGCCGGCGATCAGCCGCGGGTTGCGCGGCACCCACGGCGTTCCCATCGCCTGCTCGGCCATACGGTCGAAATGCTCCGCCCGGATGTTGACCGCGGCGAGGCTGCGCGGCATGCCGAGCCCGGCGATGAAGGCGTCGAGCACGTCGCCGAAATCCTCGCCGGGATGGCCCATCGCGGCGGCGACCAGTGCCTGGCGCTTGGTATTGGCGGGTTTGTTCCAGCGCATCAGCGCTGGCAGCATGATGCACGAGGTGTGGCCGTATGGGATGTCGAACATGGTGCCCAATACGTAGCCGATGCAGTGGCTCGCCCCCATTGGCACGCCGCTGGTGAGCGGCGCCATCGACAGCCCGGAACCGGTTTGGCAATCGAGCCGGCCAGCGAGATCGCCGGGGTCGGCCTTGATCCGCGGAAGACCGTGGGCAAGCTTTCTTGGCGCGGATTGGGTCGAAATCCGCGACAGTCGGGGTCCCGTTCAGATGGCGACGCGCAGGCCCTGCACGGGCCGTCGCTGGCATCGCCGGAGTACCCCTTCGCAAATGGGTCCAGTGCTCAAAGTCGCCAGGGGATCAACCCTACGTTCTACCTATAACATCGCCGGCATCATTGGCGCGAGCCCGATCGAGTTTCCGCGTCAGGTCACGGCGCCGTCAGTCGGTAAACGCGGGCCGCGGTGCCACTGTAGAGCACCTTCTTATCGGCCGCCGACATGCCCGATGTGATGCGCTTAAACGCGTTCCACAGCTCGGTATAGCCGCCGGACTGCTTGTCGGGTGGGAAATTGCTCTCGAACATGCAGCGGTCAACGCCGAATGCCTCGATGCACGGCTCGATGTACTGCCGCCACGCCGCGGCGAGTTCTTCCGACGACGGCGGCATGTCGCGCTCGGGGAAATCGAAACCGAACGAGGTCATGCCGACGCCGCCGAGCTTAATGTGGACGTTCGGAGACTTGGCCAGCTCGGCGATGTCTTTCTTCCAGCCGGCGAGGATCTCCTGCCGCCGCCCGCGATAAGGGCCAACGCCAAGCACGCCGCCGACGTGGTTCAGGATGATCGTCGTATCAGAAAAGTCGCGGGCGAGGTCGATTGCGTCCGGCAATTGCGGATGGTACTGCCACGATTCGAAGCTGAGCCCCAACGGCGCGAGCTGCGCGAACCCCTCGCGGAACTTGGGATCGCGTACGAGATGCGGCGGCACGACACGGGTCGCGTATTTCTGGATCGTTTCGTGCTCGTCCCACGACACCCCGTGGCGGATTCCGCGAAAGCGCCCGCCGCCCACCCTGATCTCGGCTTCCAGTACTTCGCGCACGCGGGCACCGAGCGTCAGGTCGGCGTGGCCGACGATCCCCTCGGCGACGCGGCACGGGCCATAGCCGCCCGAGGCGCTCATCGCGGCAATGCCGTTGACGAACTCGACCTCGCCGACGGGCGCCATCTCGGCGGGGCCGTCCTTCTTGTACATCGAGCGGCATTCGAGAAAGACCGTTGAGATAATGTTGTGGCCCCCGCCGATATCGGCCAGGAGCTCTGGCAGCAGATAACGGCCGCGCTGCGGCGTGTCCCAGAAATGATGGTGTGGGTCGATGATCGGCAATTCCGGCTCGAGCGCCGCCTCGCGGGGCCGACGCGCCAGCCAGGCCTGCAGCTCGGCATCGTTGCGGTAGGCTAGCCCGCGGTATTCGCCCTTGGCATCCCCTGTCATGTCACCCTCTCATTCCCTCGTGTGGTTTTAATTTTGGGCTATTTCATCACTCCCGCAAAAGACGTGTCAGGAATTGGCTGCATTGCGGTCATGTGTTGCTTCGAGACGCGCCTCCCTTGGGGGCTTTAGCGCGGTGCGGCGGGTCTTCTGCTTCAACTGAGCGCTGCGGCCCGGTTGCGGAACGCTCCCACGCCCGATCGGGTGATCGGCATCAGGTGGAACGCGATGCCAGGAGAGTTCTCTCGTGACTACGGCCTTGGAGGAAGCAGGCTTCGAACTTCTGCTCCCTCTCCCGGATGCCCGCCGCTGGCGCCAGCGCAAATGACCGGAAATTATCTGGAACGGCCGCTTTCCCTCGCTTTGATCATACTGACGCTGCACCCGCACTCGCGTTTCAGCAGACAGACCACGACAAGCCGTCAAGGCATCACGAGCATGCGGGTACCGGTGGTTCGAAATCCACTTCCCTCCAGCGGAGAGTCGTGTGCGAACCAGACTTGGTCTCTGGCTGATTACGCTATCGAACGACGCTACGGCAAGGCGGGGGTAGCGGTGCCGCCGTTTTTCCTCGGACTGATCGTCGTGATGCCGGTGCTCGGGCACGCGACCTGGCACCTCTACCGCGCGGTTATTGCAGACTGATTCGCCGGCTCGGCCAGCGGTGAGCTTAACGGTATCTGGGTCTTGCTCTTCCGCGTCACGCGAAAACAACGAATACTCCATCTGCAGCGAGACGAGCGGATGATGATCATAACGCTGCCGGCGGAGCCGAAGCGGATGCTATCCTTGTGACGTTCGTAGAACGCATTCATGGCCGAGTTCCCCTGATCCGAAAGCCGGCAGGATAGTCGATCGCCATCTCACCTTGTTCGTGCCGAGAGGTGAGGGATATCAAGGGCAGAGCCCTTGGCTAGTTTGAGGTTGCGCTGGCGACCCCTCCCGCATCGGACCGCGATTACGCGCGTCGGTGCCGGTGTCGTGATTTACGCCGGTCTCTTTCCAGCCCGCTTGCGCTTTCAGAAAGGATGCAGGAACATCGTTATTCCGGGACGCCGGCTCTGTCCGCGAGCCCGGAATCCAGGAACACGGACCAGAGAACTCAATCTCTTGGCCTGTGCTCATGGTTTCCGGCCCGCCCCTGACGGGTCGCCCCGGAATGACACGCGGGTTTTTTCGGCACCCTGCCAGAGCAGATCCCGATCAGGTTGAATAAAATGCTGAATTCTAGACGAAAGCATCTCTGTACGTGGTCAAAACCGGCGCGTCATCTGGCGAATGCGGGATTTGTAGGCGCGATGCGGCTGTGACAACAGATCCTCGGCTACGGTTGCCATCTCCAGTGCATATGCTGACAATTCGAAACGAGCAGATCCAACTTTTCGAAGAGCAGTTCGAGCGCGAATTTGCGGCTCGGCTCGCCGCTCATCTGCGCAAATTCTTTCCGTTCCGCTTCGTCGGGCGCGACGACGCTGTCGTGCAAAACTTCGCGTTGCGCTGCGTCAAGCACGCCAAGGGGCTTGGTGTCCAGTCGGAGCGGGGCATCGCGCATTATGCCAATCTCGCCACATTAATTGGCATTGGCTTCGAAGCGACGGACTGGGGCATCAGGGCGGACTTGGCGCCGCAACCTGGCGAAAACCACGATCATGCCTGGCTTGACCGCATCATCCCGATTGTCGAGCGGCGCTTTCGCGACAGAGAGCTGGCATGAGCGATCCCCACAGCAGCGGCGGCGGCACCGGCTCGCCTGCGACGAACTCCCAGGCCTTGAATACAGCGACCAGCGCCGTTCCAAACTCCTTCTCGACGGCCCCGGTCACCGCATCAACGTCGTGCGCAGCAGGCGGAACGCCGCAATCTCCTAAAATTTCGCCGAATCTGCAGGAAAAGATCCTCTACGGTCAGCGCGTGGCTAATCCGAACTCGCCTAATGGAATGTCCAACGAGGTCATCGGCGGGCACTCATCGAGCGTCAGAGCAAAGCCGGATTGTGCTTACGAAGTTTTGGCAGAAAATCCAGATGGAACTACTCAAGTCAGGTTCGTGAAGCAGTTCTCTGATGGCAATCTGAGTAAAATAAAGAAGAGTACCTTAGCCCCAGACAGCTGGTCCGACAATAAGATTATCGAAGTCACGGAGAGGGTAGCCAACTCACCTCCTGTAGCTATACGGGCAAGAGATGGGGCAACTCTCCATCGTCAGGAAATAGACGGCGTACAATGGGAGGTGATCTGCAACAGTGGCGGAATCCCCACTTCCTCGTACCCAACCGGCGGCAAACCAACGAATCAATTCTGAGGTGGTGCTCATGACACTCTTTTCCGAGTTAGATGACCTTCTTGGCAGCGATGTCTCGGAGGACTACTGGTCCGATGATCTCGTGCTGCTGGCGCGCGAAACGATCGAGCGCCTCACCGATGAGGATTGGAGGAGCCTGGAAGCAATCTGGACCCAGCGACCTGCTCAATGGCAACACAGGTTTGCCGACGTGATTTCAAGGGGCAGCCCGGCAAGGAGTGTGCCCCTCCTCATCACGATGATCGAATCCGGCGATGACGAGTTGAGCCTTGCTGCTGCCAACTCATTAAGCGCAATTGCGGCTCAGGCGCACGTAACGCCTCTCACGCCCGAAGCCCGCACCCGGCTCGCGGCTCTTTCCAGCAGGAGTGAGCTAAACAAACGGGTGATCGAGAACCTGCTCGAACGTCTTACCCGTGCCGCACGTGATGCCTAATACCCGGCCCGCGAACTGCTGACTTACCGGTGAGGGCACCGTCAAGTTGTCGTCTCTGGGCCCCGCCGGAAGCGCCGCACCCCGCGCCGCTGGAGGACATCTATTCTGTGTTCGCTTGGCTGCACGCGAATGCAGGCCGGCTCGGGCTTGATCCCGATCCGCGTGACCTTGCCGGGGAACGGATGATCCGGGATTTCCGGCACGCGGATGATCGCCGAGACCCCCGGAGCGACGCCCAAAGCAACTGACTGCGGTACATAGAGCTGGACGCGCAGCACATCGCTGTGCGCGAGAGCGAACAGAAGGTGCCGCACGTCGCGTCGGCCTGGACGAGGCTGCCCACATCAACATTGCGCTGGGTGACGACGCCATCGAAGGGAGCGACAACCCGCAGATAGTCCTTCTGCTGTTCTAGCACTTGGATTTGCGCCTTCTGTGCGTTGACCGCGGCCTTGTCCGCCTCAACGGCATGGGTCAGGGCCGCGAGATTGGCTTGGTCGGTATCGCCCTGCTGCCGCGTGATCCAGCCATCCTTGAGAAGGACCGAGTCGCGGGCCCAGGTGCGTGCGGCCAGCTCGCGCTGGGCCTCAGTCTGGCGCAGAGTGGCCTCGCTCTGGCGCATGGTTGCCTCGGCCTGGGCTATCTGATGGTCAAGCTCCCTACCCCCGCAAAGGTCGGCAAAGGGGCATGAGGACGCGTTCCCGCGGCCAAGGCTGAGCGCCCGCTGTCGGTTCAGTTAACGGACCTCCGCGGTGCCGCGGGGGCAACGGGCGCGTGCCGATTTCCGGACCTTCCCAGCCTCATCCCGGAACGGGGAATTTCGACCCTTTGCGGACATTTCGCACCGGATTTCTGCACCTCCTAAACCTTTGAAATCTGGTTGCCTCGCTACGGTCCGAAATTCTTAGATTTGTGCATACCTCCTGCACGAGGATGCGTAATCTTATCGGGGTGGCTGGATCTCCGCCAGCTCGACCAAAATCCATAGCAACCGCTCGCCCCCGCGATAGGATGCCTGCTGAAACAGCGTCCATTGCAGGGTGCTGAAGGCAGCTGCCGCAAGGACATGTGGCGAAGCGGATCAGACGGTCTTTGCATGACAACCGCGCCGCTTAGAGCCTATCGCGCGGTAGGGCGTGACGCCAAGTGATGATGGTGCAAACGAAAATGGTGCATAGCGAGATACTTGGCGGGCTTCTGGTTCCAGCGGACGGAAACGAATCCGCTAACCGCGCGGATTGAGAGGCCGAATGAGCTTGGAAAGGCGATCGCGCATTTGGGAAACGCGTTGCCTTAGCCTGCGTTTCCAGCCAACTTTATGACGCGGCTTCGGCACAGCCGCAGCTTCCTGTTCGGCCGCTTGGCGCCTCCACTCGATCTCCGCTGCCATTCGGGCGCTTTCCGCACCTTCGCGCCAGCGGCGTTCCGCCTCCCTAGCGTCCCGCTCGGGTTCAAGTGGCAGACCGAGAAGTCCAGCGGCCGGTATCTCGGCATTCGGCTCCAACATCTGCCGCAGAGCGTTTAGATGGTCGATGAGCTCCCTGAACCCAACCTCGCGTCCGGTAATCCTTGCCCTCGGCGTGCCGCTCAAGGCGACCTGGAAGGTATCCAGCCAGGACTCCCATTCCATAAGAGGGCCGTTCTTGGCTTCCGCCTGGATCGCCTTGAAGACTTCTTCGACCTCGGCCACACGGAGGCGCCAGTAATACATCTGGATGCGGCGTGCACACTCCTCCGCAAACTCAGTGGGCTCCGAGTCCGATGAGCCGCCATTAGAATGCGAATGGGGGAAGAGACCATACAGGACCATCTGCCCCGCGTAGTCCTCGACGACCCTTAGCGGATGGCGGAACTCTGGGACGACCGCGCGCACGTGTGCGAGCAAGTCGCGGTCGGTCTCACCCAGAAGCCTCCGGAACGCCGGTTTCAGCAGCCTCTCGCGGTCCAGCCAATCGAGCGTGGCCTCGGCGTCGAAGCGGCTGCGATCCGGCGACCTCAGGAAGCGGGAGAGGATCGCGCTCTGCCAGATCTCCGGCGCGACCGTGAAACAGCGGTCCCCTGGAACATGAGTGCCTACTAGGTCCTCGACCCTCGCGTCCTCGATGTCCTGTCTCCACCTGTTGTGAATGGGAACGAATTCCACTTCATAGGCGGCGTTCAGGCTTGCACCTATGTCGCCAAATAGCTCTTCCGCCTTCTCCCGCAGCGCTGCCTCTGCGTCGTGTATAGCATTGTTGAACAGCCATTTACGCTTGGCTTCGTAGAGAACGGATCGCTTGAATTCATTTGCCGTTACAAACCGAGGTGTCTTGGAAAGATTGATCTCGATTGTCGGCAATCTCCGTTCCCTGATCAGGTCGATCTTTCGCTGCTCTGTGCGATGGGTGACAAAGATTTCCACTAGCAACTCGCGCGTGGCACTCGCAGACCTTTTTGCGACGGGTGCCTCACGCAGGACAACATCCGGTTTGATGCCGTCCATTTGCACTTCGAGACGCGCGTCATCATATTGGAATTTCCCAGCTTTGTCGGTGATGTTCCTACTCTGGCGGCCGTGCCGGGCAACCACTGCTGGCAGCAACATTTCGCTGCTTTCCTTGATGACCTGCTCGGCAGCCTTGTGAAGGGAAGTCTCGTAGGCGTCGGAGCATTCAGCACCTTTGCGGTGCCGGAAATGCTGGCGCCTTCCAGTAGTGTTCAGCACCGCGGACAGAGGCCATTTGCAGGACGGACACCGGTAGGTGTGCCCTGGCTTGACCTGGGTGACGTGCGTCGGCTTGTCCTTCGAATCCAGGCCGAAAGGGATGCCCCTCCCAGGAGGACATAACCGATCGCTCTCCGGCACAGCGTCGCTGGAGGGACCATCGGCACCTATATTCACAGCGTATCGTCTTTCATCTAGTGCTTCGCGAGTTTTTCAGTTTAGGACCCCACCGGTGCACTTCGAAATTCCTCATTTTCGCACCACACCAGAATGTCTGCTTACCACCCTCTTCCGACGATCCCGGTGATGCATACGGATGGCCGCAATGGGCATCCGGCGAACAACTCCGAAAGGGAACTCGGAGGTCGGCTTTCTTCAACCGGAGCCGGCCTTCGGTAAATTATGGTGTTGCGGGTCAACCGAGGACCCGCGCTGCGGAGGACGGGGTTGGTCTTGGAGGAGACGATCATGCTCACCGGCAACCAACCGCTACCTCGTTTGGCGCGTACCCCATGGAACACAAGGTCGTCTCATCGGCCAGAAACGCCCTCTCAAGCCGAAGGACGTGTGGGCGATCCGGGTCCGGCTCCAGCTTGAACAGCGCAAACGCGACCTCGCCTTATTCAATCTCGCCATCGACAGTAAGCTGAGGGGCTGTGATCTCGTGCGGCTACGAGTCAATGATGTGTGCGTTGGTGGCCAGATACGGGATCGAGCCACGGTAATCCAGCAGAAAACTGGCAGGCCAGTCCAGTTCGAGATCACCGAACAAACCCGAGCAGCAATCCGCGATTGGCTAGCCGATACCGGTCCAGCAAGCGGCCGATACCTCTTCCCGAGCCGCTTTCACGGCCAGCCACACATTTCTACTCGACAATACGCTCGGATCGTCCATCGCTGGGTCGAGCGCGCTGGTCTCGCCAGCTCGGCTTACGGGACTCACTCGCTGCGGCGAACCAAGGCGGCACAGATTTACAAGAAAACCGGCAACTTGAGGGCGGTGCAGCTACTACTCGGGCACACGAAGCTCGAAAGCACTGTTCGTTACCTCGGCATCGAGGTCGACGATGCGCTCAGCATCTCGGAGCAAGTCGAGCTCTGATCCAGCACAAGTGCGGCCCTGTTTCTGGCGGGGCCGCTATCACTTCATTTAGAAGACCTTCGTCGGCGCGCATGAAAATGGGCCCAGACACGCTGAGAGCGGACCACCGCGAACGTTCGTTTTCAGCCTGAGCTCATCGCTCTCGACCGCGAAATGGTGAGCTAAACCCTCCGACGCCCATTCCGTGTAGCGCACACGTCGTCGCAGCGCAGCTCGCTCCCGTGCAGGATTTCGGCGTCATGAGAGACCGCGGAAACGAGGTGCGGATCGATACGCCGGGCGACATGATCGCCTTAGCCCGCCTATGCCGAGCAGGATCGCCCCGAAACAGGAAGAGGCAAATAGGTTTCATCGCTTTCGCAGGGGGAAGGGGGTTATGATCGCCAGCGGGTGGGAAACGCTTCGGGATGTGAGTTCTGTTGGCCATTGAAGGGCTGCGCCGCCGCACCGATCGACGGACAACGGGCGGCCTAGGCAACATCGCCCGCGCCTTTGCGCATCGCAACTACCTCGTTTACGTCAGCGGCAACAGTATCTCGCTGATCGGCTGGTGGCTTGAGCGGGTCGCGGTCGGTTGGCTGACCTGGACCTTGACCCATTCCGGTGCCTGGCTCGGATTGATTTCGCTCGCCGATTTCCTGCCGGTCTTGTTTCTCGCACCTTTTGCCGGCGTGCTGGCCGACCGCCGCGACCGGGTCTGGACAATCCGTATCACTCAGTGGATCGGCTGTGTGCAGGCAAGCCTGTTGGCGATTCTGGTCGTCAGTGACGCGATGACGATCGAGATCCTGTTCGCCCTGGTACTGATGCTCGGGATCGCTAGCGGGGTGGCGCAGCCCTCGCGCCTGGCTTTGATCCCGACCCTGGTCGACCGCGAGTTGCTAGCCTCGGCGCTGGCTATCAATTCGGTTATCTTCAACCTCGCGCGGTTCATCGGTCCGGCACTGGCGGGCATCGTGATCGCGGAAATCGGGATTGCCGCTGCTTTCGCCGCGAACGCGGTCAGCTACATCGCCTTTCAGATCTCGCTGCTGAACCTGCGCGGGCTGCCGCCTCAGCCAGCAGTCGGCCGCCAAAATGTGCTGCGCGCGTCGGCCGAGGCGTTCTCCTATGCCTGCCGGCATTCCGGGATCGGGCCCATGCTGCTGCTCTTTGTCGTAACGACGATCGGCACACGCGGCTTTATCGAGTTGTTTCCTGGCTTCGCCGACCGGGTCTTCGGCCGCGGGCCGCAGGGCTTGGCGATGCTGACCTCGACGGTCGGGCTCGGCGCGATCTGTGGCGCCAGTTGGATGGTGCTGCGCTCGGCGATCACCGGGCTTGCCAATGTCGTGCTGGTCTGCACTCTGATCATGTCGCTGGCGATCCTCGCCTTCACCGCGACTGACGCGTTTTACCTCGCCCTGCCCTGCGTGTTTGTCGCCGGCGCGATGATGACGATCACGGGCACCGGCGCCCAGACGCTGATCCAAGCGGCGGTCGATGTCCGCATGAGCGGCCGGGTCATGGCGCTTTACGGCATGATCTTCCGCGCCGGCCCGGCGGTCGGCGCGGTGCTGATGGGGACCCTGAGCGAATATCTCGGGTTGCGCCTCGCGCTGGCGCTCGGCGCGATCCTGTCGGGCAGCTTCTGGCTGGCGACGCGGTTCCGGCACAAACGCATGGCGGCCGGGCTGGAATGCTCGCCCATGGGCGCGACCGAAGGCCGTCCATGCCGGCCCGCTTAAACATTAACCTTTGAGGCGGACTTTTTCCGGCGCTTAAATGCGCGATTTCGCGTTGCCTAAGGCGTTCAGAGCCGCGATTCTGGCCCCGAAACTGTTGAAAGGCTCCGCACAATTCCTGACCGGCCGATCGCACGCTATTGCGGTTCGCGCCCCACGCTGAGCGTCTGCTGGTCGTTCAGTCAAGGGACCTTCGCGGGGACGCGGGGCAACGAGCGAGACGCGCCGAGAGCCGTCATTGGATCGATCGGCGGAAGGCCTTAAGCCGATCTTTAGTTGGCATTCCGGCGGCTCGCGAGCAGCCGGTTATTCGATCACCTCCTTGGCTTGGGCAAGCAACAGCTGCGGGACGGCTAGGTCGAGCGCCTTCGCAGTCTTAACCCGACTTTCGCAACTCGACCCTGATTTGGGGAATTTTGCGGATGGGCTGAACGGCAACTGATTGATCGGCTTGGTGCGATCTCGGAAGAACAGTGGAAAAGCGGCAGCGGTGCCGACCAAGTAGCTTGCGGGACGATCGGCGGCTGCAGAATCTCGCGGCATGTTTTTGCGCTACAAGGTTCGCCGGAAGGACGGCAAGGAGCACCGCTACTGGAGCATCGTCGAGAACCGCCGGGTGTCGGGCGGGCGGACGGTGCAGCGGCAAGTGCTGTATCTGGGCGAGATCAATGACGGCCAGAAAGCCGCGTGGTGCCGAACGATCGAAGCGTTCGACGAGGCTGGCCAGGACTCGAGGCAGATCGCGCTGTTCCCCGAGGACCGCCCGGCGCCAGTTCTGGATTGCGATGTGGTGCATGTCCGGCTCAGCGGACTGCGGCTGCACCGGCCGCGGCAGTGGGGCGCCTGCTGGCTGGCCTGCCATCTGTGGGATCAACTGCGGCTGGATGACTTCTGGTCGCCACGACTGCCGGCCTCGCGACAGGGAACGCGTTGGCTGAACGTGCTGAAGACGCTGGTGACCTACCGGCTGGTCGACCCAGGCAGCGAGTGGCGGTTGCATCGGCAGTGGTACGCGCAAAGCGCCATCGGCGACCTGCTGGGCGAGGATTTCGCCGTGGCCGGCAAGGACAACCTGTACCGGTGTCTGGACAAGCTGCTGGCGCATAAGCAGGAGCTGTTCAGCTTCCTGCGGCAGCGCTGGCAGACGCTGTTCCAGGCCGATTTCGAGATCCTGCTGTATGATCTGACCAGCACGTATTTCGCATGCGATCCGCCAGAAACCGGCAAGCGGCGGTTCGGCCACTCGCGGGACCACAGATCAGACTGCGTCCAGGTGGTCATTGCCCTGATCGTGACCCCAGAGGGTTTCCCGCTGACTTACGAGGTGATGCCGGGCAATACCTCGGACAAGACGACGCTGGGCGACTTCCTCAGGCGGATCGAGGTCCAATATGGCAAAGCCGGGCGCACTTGGGTAATGGACCGTGGCATCCCGACGGAAGCCGTGCTGACCGAGATGCGGGCTGCGAAGACGCCGACCCACTACCTGGTCGGCACACCCCGCGCGCGGCTCAGCCAGTTGGAGCAAGAATTCCTGGCGAGGCCCTGGGCACAGGTTCGCGATTCGGTTCAGGTGAAGCTGATTGAACAGGATGGTGAACTGTATATCCTGGCTCGCAGCGGCGGACGACGCGACAAGGAGCAGGCGATGCGGCGGCGGCGGCTGAAGAAGCTGGTCAAACGCCTGCATGAGCTACGCCAACAGAAGCTGACCCGGGATCAACTGCTGATCAAGCTGGGAGCTGCACGAACGGAAGCGGGGCCGGTCGCTTATCGGATCATCGACATCCAGCTGCCCGACAAGGACCAGCCGGTCACGGCGGAGACTTTCTGCTTCAAGCTGAACTGGCAGAAGCTGCGGGAGGCACGCCGGCGGGAAGGCAGTTATCTGCTGCGATCAAATCTCACGGGCGGCGATCCGGCGAAACTCTGGGCGTTCTATCTGCAATTGGTGGAGATCGAGCAGGCCTTCAAAGAACTCAAGGGGGACCTGGCGATCCGCCCGATCTACCATCAAACCGACGCGCGCATCGAAGCCCACATCTTCGTGGCATTCCTGGCCTACTGTCTGCAGGTGACGCTCAAGCAGCGGCTGCGGTCCCTGGCGCCGGGGCTGACGCCACGGTCGGTGTTGGAGAAGATGGCCGCAATCCAGATGGTCGACATGCACCTGCCGACCACCGGTGGGCGCACGGTCCTGCTGTCGCGCTACACCGAGCCAGAACTGGACCAGTTGATCCTGCTCCGCCAGTTGAAGATCGACTTGCCCGCTCAGCCGTCACCTAGGATTGCCTCGCCCGACGTTGCCGCGCCATGACACCGCCCTGTGTGGTGCCGACCTTTCGACCGTACACCTCGGAAAACCTCGAGTTTGGCGGCTTCTATGCCTCGAGTTCGCGAAAGTCGGGCTAAGATTAATGACCAACGGAAAAAGTGTCGGTTGCTCGAACGGAAGATTTGCTGGCTTCGCCCCTTTAAGAATGCGGTCTACGAGGGCAGCAACGCGACCCAAGTCCTCACTTATGTCCGGGCCGTATGACATTAGGCCCCCGTCGCGGACGTAGGTGTCGTTCTCATAGATCGCCGGCAAGCGGTGCGTCGCCGCAAACTCAAACACCCGCTTTCGATTGAGGCTGGTAAGTATATCGGAAACCATCAGGATCGCATCCGGCATATCCGCCTGCATCGCCGCGAACGCTTGGTCGAAATCCTCCGGCTCGCGAACGCCGAGGGGCTGAAGCAAAATCCCCTTCGTTTTGGCACCGGCCTCGGCGGCGCGATAGCGCAACGTCATCCCTGGGTCGGCTGCATTGTACAGAACTGCGACTTTACGAAGGTTGGGTTTCAAGTCCTCAAGATACTGGAGCCGCTTCGGTGTGACCTCTGCCGACACATCCGAGATACCCGTAACATGGCCGCCCGGGTGGGCCAAGCTGTCCACCAGTCCGGTGCCAATCGGATCGCCAGCTGAAAACGAAACAACCGGAAGAGCAGACCCCTGCTTCGCGGCCATCGCCGTGGCATAGCCAAAGCAAACAATCACATCGACATGGCTAGCCACCATCTCGTCGACGAGCTGGGGCAGGCGGTCGAGGTGAAGATCGGCCCCACGGCGGAGCACGGCCAAATTTTTATCCAGCTCGTAGCCGTGCTGCGCGAGCCCTCGGATGAGTGCAGCGCCATATGGGCTATTGTCGGGGATCGCACCCCCCGTATTGAGCGACCCCAGGAGGTACTTTTTGGGCTGGTCCTGGTCACACCGTATGGCCGTCCGAGCACGGCAGCCGCCATGTACCTGGGCGAGATCAACGATTCGCAGGAACTGGCTTGGCGCAAGTCGATCGCAGTGCTCGAGGAAGGCGTTGTCGGTCAGCTCGGCGGCGATGATCTGTCCAGTATCGGCGTCCACGCCGTCCGGCTGAAGCTTAACGAGCTGCGGCTGTGCCGGCCGCGGCAGTGGGGCGGGTGCTGGCTGGCGCTGAACCTGTGGCGCGAGCTGGCGCTCGACGGGTTCTGGGCCGAGCGGCTCGGCCCGAGCCGCAAAGGGACACGCTGGCATCAGGTGCTGTTGCTGTTGACTGCCTACCGGCTGTTGGCGCCGGGCAGCGAGTGGCGCTTGCATCGCCAGTGGTTACTAATGGGAGGCGACATTGGCCGAAATCAGGCATCGCATTTCTCTGGCGGACGCGCCGCGAATTGGGCGACCTATAAAAGCAGCAAAATGACGGCGCGGCGAAGCCACCCCGCCCTATCCCTTTTCCCTCAATTACTTGCTGGATCCAAAATCCGAAACCCCGCCGCCAATCGGCCAAGTCAGGCTAAGCCTTCGCCGCGGGAGCGTCCTCATGCCCCTGTGCGGACCTTGCCGGCGCGAACGGTAGCGGCCGATATCGGCCTCCACCAAGGCACGCCAATTGTAACCAGATGCACGCTGCCAGCCCATGCGGCCGCGCTCGGCGATCAGCTGAAGGTGCCGGTCGCGCTTGGTCGGCACGGTCTGTGCCGTTGCGCTTGGCACTGCGCTCGATCGTGGCGGCACAATGACTGCCGCATCGGGATGACGCCGGCCGACCTCACGGTAGACATCGTCCCGATCGTAGGCTCCATCACCAGTAAACGACGCAACCGGGCCCGCAATCTGCTCAAACAAGGGACCGACACGCGCTTCGGCTGCTTGGTCTCGATCTCGCGGCGCCGGACCATTCAACCATGAGCCGCCGCGGCGAGACATTGCCGGTGTCGCAACCGCGATCGGGCAGCGAACCGGTCCATCTGCTGGTCGACAGCACCGGCCTCAAGCTCTGCGGTCCCGGTGAGTGGCTGGTTGAGAAGCACGCCGCAAGGCAGTGTCCCCCAACTCGGCTGTCGGCAGCTAGTGTTCTAGTGCCTTGTCGCTGTTCCCGGAAGACCGCTGCGAGGGGGTGCTGCCCGACGCCGCGGTCGGTGCGCGGCGCCGCCGCTCCAAGCGCGTGATCGGTGACGCGCTGCGCTCCCGGACCGAGAGGCGGCAGACGACCGAGGTGGCCATTGCTGTCGCGTGTCTGAACCGCATGCTGGAGCTTGGGCGACCGGAATACGTTCGCCTTACATGAAAAGTCGATGCCGGGAGCTGATTTCGCCCTCGCTGCTGATCCGTGCAACAAAGTGTCATCGACACGATCATGAAGATGCGCAACGAGTGCGGCTACGACGATTTCTGCTTTCTCGGTTGGTTCGAACTCGGCGGCTTCGAGGCCAAAGAAATCGAGGAGCAGATGCAGATTTTCGCCGAGGAGGTGATGCCGGTGATTGCGCGCGAGTGCGGCGGCAAGGTGGAGCTGCCGGCACGCGGGCTCGATCTGGTCGCCTGAGGGAGCGCGGCCGGGGAGGAAAGCGGGTGGCCCGCTGGGTCGGGAGGAGAAAAAAAGGTGAGCAAGCTGATCGCAACGAGATCGCGCCGCCTCATTGTAAGACTTTCCCAGATGACCCAAACTTATACACGCCCACCCTCGCCAGCGCGAACCCGCTGCGCAAAGGCTAACGCTTCGTGCGACCCGACTTTTGCAGTGATTTGGCGAAGCGGCGCCGCGCAATACGACCCGACCGTCCTTGATGATGGTCGAAATTTCGCTCGGCCGCTGCAGCGCGGTAATATCGGCAAGCGGATCGCTGTTCCAAATCACGATGTCGGCGAGCTTGCCGGGGACAATCACGCCAACCTCACCTTCGAAGCCCATGACCGGCGACGTCGTCCTCAGCATCGTGCTGATCGTCGCCGGGATCATCCTGACCCTGCGCGCCCGACCGTGACGATCCCGGGCGTTAGGGTATGATTGCGGCGAGCACCGCCATCAAATGGAGGATCATCAATGAAGCTCGTCAGCTTTGCGGCATCGGGGCGCAACTCTTACGGCGCCGTCGTCGGCGACGGTGTCTTCGATCTGGGGCGTCGGCTCGGCGATCGTTATCCGACCTTGCGCGCGGCGATCGCCGGTGATGCGTTAGGCGCTGCCGCAGCCGAGGTAAAGAGCGGGGCGCCGGATATCGCGCTGTCGCAAGTCACTCTGCTGCCGCCGATCACCGACCCGGACAAGATCATCTGCGCCGGCCGCAATTATCGCGCCCACGCCGCCGAGGCCGGCGGCGCCCCGCCGGAGAACCCGTCGGTCTTCTTGCGGCTCGTCAATACCTTGGTCGCGCACAATCAGCCGATGGTGTGCCCCAAGATCTCGGGCGATTTCGACTACGAGGGCGAATTGGCCCTCATCATCGGGAAGCCGGGCCGGCACATCGCTAAAGCCGACGCCTTGGGCCACATCTTCGGCTACACCTGCTTCAACGACGGCTCGATCCGGGACATCCAGTTCAAGCACTCGATCGCCGCCGGCAAGAACTTCCACGCGACGGGCGGCTTTGGGCCGTGGATTGTCACCGCCGACGAGATCCCGGACCCGACGCGGCTCCATCTGATGACGCGGCTCAACGGCAGAGAGGTCCAGCACACCGGGATCGACGATCTGATCTTCGACATCCCGACCCTGATCTCGTACTGCTCGGATTGGACGCCGCTGGTGGCAGGCGACGTGATCTCGACCGGTACGCCGGAGGGGGTCGGCTTTGCCCGCAAGCCGCCCTTGTGGATGAAGCCGGGCGATGTCGTCGAGGTCGAGATCGACGGCGGCGTCGGCGTGCTGCGCAACCCGATTATCGCCGAGGCATGAAGGCGATCCTGCTGCGCCGCCCCGGCGGCCCGGAGGCGCTCGAATATGTCGAGGTGCCGACCCCGGTTCCCGGCGAGGGCAAGGTGCTGGTCAAGGCCGACACAATCGGCGTCAGCATGCCGGAAGTGCTGGTGCGCCGCGGCACCTATGCCTGGATGCCGCCGCTGCCGGCGATCCCCGGCATCGAGCTCAGCGGCACCGTCGTCGCGCACGGCCCCAACACCGCCGAGCCGGCGCTCGGCCAGCCGGTTTTCGTCAGCGCCCGCGACCTGCCGGTCCGCGCCGGCTGCTATGCCGAGTACATCGCCGTGCCGGCGCGAGCGGCACACCCCTTGCCGCCCGGTTGCTCGCTCGAGGCGGCGGCGTGCCTTTCGAATTATCAGGTCGCCTATCACGTGCTGCACACTGCGGCGCGCGGGGTCGAGGCGAAACGGGTGCTCGTCCACACCGCGGCGGGTGGCGTCGGCAGCGCCGCGGTGCAGCTGGCGCTGATCGCCGGCCTGGAGGTGATCGGCGTCGCCGGCTCGGAGAAGAAGACCCGAGCGATCCTTGGACTTAGCGCGCAACACGCGATCGACTACCGCAGCGAGGATGTCGTCGCCCGCGTGCGCGAGCTTACGGGAGGCCGCGGTGCCGATCTGATCCTCGACCCGATCGGCGGCAAGGGCTTTGGCCGCAATTTCGACATGCTGGCGCCGCTCGGAATGGTGGTCTCCTACGGCCGCCTCGACGGCCCGCCCGACGCCGATCTCTTGACCGCGATGCGGGCCAATTCGGCCAAGAGCCCGGCGGTGCGCTTCTTCACGATCCATAGCTTCGACGACCGGCCCGACATCCGTGCCGCGACGATGACCGTGCTGTTGGACCACCTCGCCGCCGGCCGCATCCGCCCGCTGATCCACGACCGCCTGCCGCTCGCCGAAGCCGGCCGCGCCCAGGCGCTGCTCGAAAGCGGCCAGGTCATCGGAAAATTGCTGTTGAAGCCCTGACAGCGACCGGGACCAATATGTGGACGGCCCCCGTTTCGCAAGGACGTGGCAGCGCGATGATCTGGTGGCTCACCCCAGGGGCAGGGCTCATCGTGGCATTGCTTCTGTCGCTTGGACTCTGGGGCGCGATATGGCTGCTAGCGGAGGATGGTGTGCGGCCGATCATCTTTTACAACCGCGTCGCGTACTGCTGGCAGCCGCAGGTGAAGGGGTGGACAATGATGGTCAACAGCATAATCAACAATTGGCGCATGGAAGACGTCTGGCTCGACAGGTAACCTTGGCGCGCGTCCTTCGTGCCGTCCCGGTTGTGTGCGAGGCGACTGGCGGGCCACAGAAGCGCGCCTGATCGCTTTCTTGGATTCGGTTCCCTCTCCCGTGATCGGAGCTCGCCGCCGACCAGCGCGACGGGCAAGGTTGGCGCGGCGGAGGCCTTCCTCGCGAGTAGTGCCAACTCCGACCACCGCGGCGTAGGTCGTTCCACAACAGGGGTCGCGATTTGCTGCGTAGCGCGTAGTTGGGCATCGCCGACTTGCCCCATACACCAGCCCACCGTGGCGAGTTCGCACGC
>CAVYOC010000004.1:0-73178 GCA_963770055.1 uncultured Acidobacteriaceae bacterium | reverse complement strand
CAACGACATCTCATTACCACCATATCCACGCGAACCGAAGCCACGCCAGCATTCGTCCACGCCGCCGCATCGTAAGAAAAAACTCGCAAGCCGTTAGCTTCACAAAAATGCTAAAAGCTAACGGCTGGCAGCTCCCTAAGCCTCAACCAACCCATATCTCCGTTGCCATTGATGCTTCAACCGATCCAAACCTCGTCACGCTCTTCACCCGAAACCGCCGGATCGGGTGACTCGACAAATCGCGCGGCCTCAACCTTCGCCAGCTCCAGCACATCACGATCGCGAACCAGGTTGGCAACGCGAAACTCAGGCAAACCGGCCTGCCGAGTACCGAAAAACTCCCCAGGCCCCCTCTGCTGCAGATCCAGCTCAGCCAGCTCGAATCCATTCTGCGTCCGTACCATCGCATCCAGCCGTGCCTCCGCTTGTTCGGTCACTCTCCCACCCGTCATCAGAATGCAGTAACTCTTCGCCGTTCCACGTCCCACACGTCCACGCAACTGATGCATCTGCGCCAGCCCAAACCGCTCCGCATGTTCAATCACCATCACCGAAGCATTCGGCACATCCACGCCTACTTCGATTACAGTCGTTGCGATCAGCACGTCGATATCGCCGCGTTGAAACCGCTGCATCGTGACCTCTTTCTCATCCGCGCTCAGTCGCCCATGCAGCAGCCCCAGACGTAGCCCGACCAGTGGCCCCATTCGCAACTCCTCATACATATCCGAAGCAGCTCGGAGCGCCTTCTTCGGCTCAAACAACTTCTCCGTCTCCGCTACCTTGCCCTTTGTCTTCGCTCCTATCGCCTTCGTCTTTCTCTGACCCTTCACTGAGTTGTCCTCCCGACCGGACCTTGAGCTCGCCGAAAGGGAAGTGGAGGGACCTGCTGTTTTCTTCCCGGCCGAAGCTTCTGACTCCTCCGCCTCCTCATCATGAGGAAAATCCAACTCAGGTTGATCGTCCTTCGCACCCTCAATCACCGGATAGACAATATAAGCCTGTCGCCCACCCTCCACCTGCTTCCTCACAAAATCCCAAACATCCGCCGCACGCTCCTCCGTCGTTCTTCGCGTCACAATCGGAGTCCGCCCCGGTGGCATCTCATCAATCACGCTCGCATCCAGATCCCCATACAGCGTCAGCGCCAGTGTTCGTGGAATCGGCGTCGCCGTCATCACCAGCACATCCGGCTCGCAAAATGTTCCGTCCGCTCCCGGCTTCTTCATCAGCCGAAACCGCTGCTGCACGCCAAACCGGTGCTGTTCGTCAACAATCACCAGCCCCAGTTTCTCAAAATCAACCTTGTCCTCAATCAGCGCATGAGTGCCAATCGCCAGATCGGTCTCTCCGCGAAAGATTCTCCCACGCGCCTCCCGCTTCGCAGCCTCATCCAGCGACCCAGTCAGCAAAGTCACGCGATACGGTTTCCCCGTCCTCGGCGAAAGCACCTCACCCAGCAGCTTCCGCGCAGAAAGATAGTGCTGCGTCGCCAGAATCTCCGTCGGAGCCATCAAAGCCGTCTGGTAACCATTCTCAATCGCCACCAGCGCCGCCTGCATCGCAACAATCGTCTTCCCCGAACCCACATCTCCCTGCAGCAATCGCCGCATCGGCTGCGGCCTGCGCATATCGTTCACAATCTCACCCAGCACCCGCTTCTGCGCCGCCGTCGGATGAAACGGAAGCACCTGCTTCAACGCCTTCCGCACCGTCTCATCCGTCGCAAACGCCGTCCCCTCGCGTTCGCGTAGCTTGCGCCGTTTCAACTCCAGCCCCAGCTCCAGATAAAACAGCTCCTCAAAGATCAGCCGCCGATGCGCCGCAGTCTTCGCCGACATCAACTCCGTCATCTGCGTCCCTGCCTCAGGAAAATGCACCGCCTTCAAAGCCGCAAGCTGCCCCGGGAATCCCAACCTCTCCAGCAGCGCCCCAGGCAAAGTCTCTATCGCTTCCTCGGTGTCTTGTTTGTGCTCATTTTTTTTGTTGTCATTCCGCAGCGCAGCGGAGGAACCTGCTTTTACCTCCTCTTCCGATCCAAGTTCTTCGAGCAGCGACCAGATCACCCTTCTCAGCCACTTCGACCCCAGCTTCGCTCCCCACGCCGTAGTCCCACCCAGCGATTCATACACCGGAACAATCCTTCCCACCTCCAGCATCGCGAATTCAGCATGAGGATCCCCCGGCCCCGGCAGAATCTCAAACTGCGGCTGAATCATCTTGAACTTCCCCGCACTCGACCTCGAAGGCTCCAGCTTTCCATACAGAGCCACCATCTGCCCCACGCGAAACCGGTCCCGCAGATAAGACCCGCGAAACCACATCGCCTTCACCGTATTCAGCCCCTGCCCCACGGTCATCTCAAACAGCGGCATATGCCGGGTCTGCAGCAGCACCGACCCGCGTACCTCACCAATCACCGAAGCCATCGTCCCCGCCTGCAGCGCACTGATCGGCATCGGATTCAGCCGATCCTCATACCGGAACGGCAGGTGATACAGCAGATCCTCAACCGTATCCACGCCCCGCTTGGCCAACTCCCCGGCAACGCGCTCCCCCACGCGCTTTACAAACTTCATTGGTGTAGAAAGTTCCAGCACACACCGATGCTACCAACTTCAATGTGCAAAAGAATGCTTGACTCGTGCCCTCACGCGCAAATCATGGCCCTGTAATGTGACTGCTCTTAGACTTCCTCTCCATGTACGAACAGTTGCAGTAACTGTCCATCCACCCCCATTCGGTGCACCCCGTCGGACACCCTGCTTTGTGCACGTGCACTCGCACAAAAATCCCTCCTGATAAACTGACCACAACCCTATGCCCATCGTAGAACTGCAGCATGTCCGAAAGGCCTACGACACCAAAGTCGCCGTCGCAGACCTCAGCTTCTCCATCGAGCCTGGCAGCATGTTTGGCCTCCTTGGGCCCAATGGCTCCGGCAAAACCTCCTCCATCCGCATGATGATCGGCATGACCGTCCCCGACGCGGGTTCCGTCAGCCTCTTCGGGCAGCCCTTCCGCCGCGAACACCTCAAGCGCGTCGGCTATCTCCCCGAAGAGCGCGGCCTCTACAAAAAGATGAAGGTCATGGACCAGCTCATCTTTCTCGGCGAGCTCCACGGCCTCGATGCCACCACCGCAAGCAAGCGAGCCCACGTCTGGTGCGAGCGCATGGAGATCACCGAAGCCATCCCCAAGAAGACCGAAGAGCTTTCCAAGGGCATGCAGCAGAAGATCCAGTTCATCGCAACGCTCCTGCATGACCCCGAGCTCATCATCATGGACGAACCCTTCAGCGGCCTCGATCCCGTCAACGCCGTCCTCCTCATGGACACTCTCGTCGACCTCCGCAAACAGGGCAAATCCATCCTCTTCTCCACCCACCGCATGGATCAGGTCGAAAAACTCTGCGACGCCATCGTCCTCATCAACCGCGGCGACCTCGTCCTCTCCGGAGGCATGCGCGAGGTCAAAAGCCGCTATCCCCGCAACCGCGTCCAGGTCACCTTCGAAGGCGACGCAGGCTTCCTCCAGCATCCCGGCATCGCCGAATTCAAAAACTACGCCGGCCATGCCGAAATTAAGCTCCGGGACGAGTCAGCTGCCCAGCAACTCCTCGCCACTGCCGTTCAGAACGGCACCCACATCTCCCACTTCGAAGTCATGGAGCCAACCCTCGAAGAGATCTTTATCGAAGCCGTAGGAGGCAAAGCGGATGCATAACATCTGGCTCATCGCAAAACGGGAGTATATCGAGCGCGTCCGCGCAAAAAGCTTCCTCGTCATGACCATCCTCATCCCGTTGCTCATGGGCGGTCTTCTCGTCGGCGCCGGCCTCGCCAACCGCAGCCTTGGCTCCAACCACATCGCCGTCGTCGCCAGTGACGCGCAGTTTGCCGAAGACCTGAAAAACGAGCTCTCCGGCGGCGATCGCAAAACTACCGTCGACATCTACCCGCCCACGCAACCGAACCTCCGCGAAAGTCTCAACACAGAGATGCAGCAGAAGAACAGCGACCTCGGAGGCTACCTGTGGGTCACTCCACCCTCAACTGACGCGCCTCGCGGCTCCTTCGAGTGGGATCCCAAAGCCAAGGCCGACATCGTCACCAAAGGCCGCATCGCCGACGCAATCCGCGGCGCACTCACTCGCGAAAAACTCGCCAACTCAGGCATGGGAGCCAAAGAAGTCGACGATCTTCTCAAACCGGTTAGCCTCGAAAGCGCCAACACAGACCAAAAGAAGAGCTCCGGAGCCGCCTTTGCCAGCGCCTACGGCCTCTTCTTCCTCATGTACTTCGTCATCCTCTTTTACGGAATGAACGTAGCGCGCTCTGTCATCGAAGAGAAAACCTCACGCGTCTTCGAAGTCCTTCTCTCGACCGTCAAGCCAGCCGAAATGATGGCAGGCAAAGTCATCGGCGTCGGCGCAGTAGGCCTTTCGCAGGTCGGCATCTGGATCGTCGTTGCCCTCGCCGCAGCCAAGATGCAGCTCATCGGCAGCGGCATTCAGCTCCTACCATCAGCCTCCCAACTTATATTTTTCATCCTCTTCTTCATCCTCGGCTACGTCCTCTACTCCAGCGTCGCTGCAGCCCTCGGCGCCATGACGAACTCCGAGCAGGAACTCCAGCAGATGAATATCTTCCTCATGTTGCCGCTCATCGGATGCTCCGTCGTCATCTTTCGCGTCGTCACCGATCCGGATGGCGCTCTCGCGCAGGTGCTCTCGTACTTCCCATTCACGTCACCGCTCATCATGTACACCCGCGTTGTGGTGCATCAACCTCCCATCTATCAAATCGCAATCAGCATCCTCGTCCTCATCGCCACCATCTACTTAGTTCTCTGGGTCGCCAGCCGAATTTACCGCGTCGGCATCCTCATGTACGGCAAAAAACCCAACCTGCCCGAGATCCTCCGCTGGCTCAAATACAGCTAGCACGCACATCTGGGTGCCCACTGCCTGCCCTGAGCCTGTCGAAGGGTCCGGCTAGGACGTGGGTTCTCACACCGACCAAGATCACCAAACCCCCTGCTTCCCGCCAGCCCACCAGACCACCCCTACGGTCAATGTAGGCTGGCTTGGTGAAAGCACGCCCGGCTTATTCGTCAGGAAGAACGGCACATTGCTCCAGTCTTTCCTGAACTCCACCCGCGTCAGGAAGCCCACCCCGAACTTATATTCATAAGTCCCCGTAAACTCCTTCAACGCCTGTGTCGTCCCGCTGAACAGCCCACCCCGATCCGACAGATACTCCGTCCTCCCCGCCAACGCCATCTTCGGAGTCAACTGATACCGCGCATAAACCGCTCCGCCATCCACATGCGAAGGCGCAGACGACTCACCCGGCGCCCCATTGGCCCACTTTCGCGAGATCACATAATCTCCTTCAAGCGATAAGGAGAGCTTCGGTGTCGCATTCCATACCGCATAGCTGTCGAAGATGTGCGCCTTGCCATCCGGCGCAGGGGTAATCGGCGCGAAGCAAAGCCCCGGCTGTACCGGCGTGGAGCAGTTTGTAGCAGCCACCACATCAGGATGGTCCTGCCCAATGTAGTAATTGAAATTCCACGTAACGTTCTTCGCAGGCTGAGCAGTAAATCCAAATAACTCGTCCTTATATGAGTTCGTCGGCTCCGACTGGTTCGTCCCGTTCACCAGCCAATAGTTCACCGCCAGCCTGTCGTTTACCTTATAACTCGTCCGTAGGCCCGCGTGGTAGAACGGCAGATAGTTGAAAAAGTAGGACCGCGAATAATTCACCTGATCCTTGGTGTAATTTCCTTCAATCCCCAGCGAACTCGACCACTTCCCGACGTCGACGGTCAGGCCCTTCCCCAGTGGAACCACATATGTCCCATAGGCCTGAAAGATATTTCTGTAGATCTCAGGCCGCGGCTCATTCGTCGGATTTCCCTGCAAAGTCTCCGTCGCTTGCCCAAACTGCAGATCCAGCCGCACCCCATACCTTCGCCCCGCTGCCACATCCGGATCCAAAGCAAACAGGACATCAGCCTGGTTGAAGCTGAACACATTGCTCAACACATCGAAAGCGCGCAGATACTGCACCCTTCCGATCGGATGGTTAAAGTCGTAGTCGTAATAACCGTCGAATGCATAGTTCAACGTAAACCCTCCGGGCAACTGCGTCGGCAGCGATGGCACCGATGCGCTTTGGGTCGCAGCCTGCGTGGCCTTGGGGCCAGCTGTGTTCTCCGCCACACTGCTGCTCGATATACTCTCAACACTGCCCTGAATATCTATCGCAGGCAGGGTCAGCGACGCGGGCTTCAGCGAAGCACTTTCCATCGCCGCGGCGGGTCGTCGGTGCAACTCCTCCTCCAAAGCGCTTACACGAAGCGCCAGGTCTCGCACCTCCCTTCGCAATTCATCGTTCTCTCCCCCCGCAGCGTTCGCTGGCGTCGTTTGTGCGCTCGCCGAGAAACAAGACAAGGAGGCAAGGAACAGAAAGAGAAGAGCTGAGGGTCGATTCAACAGTAGTCGCATTGTAAAAACCTCTTGGGTAATTCCATTAAGCGAAACATATTCGATATCAAAAGATCGTAAAGACAACTGATGTATCGGAGCCGCTGAAAAATTGTGGCTTTGAAAGGGCGCGGCTTTTAGCCGCCGAGGAATAATTCACCTGGCAACGGGCTTTATCAGAAAAGCAGAAAACCTAAGGATCTACGGATCGGCCTAAAATCTTTTGAGTGACGGCACAAGCGGCATCGACGGCGATTTCGAGGAGAAAAGGCCCGTCGTCCGTCCGCAGAGACTTGCTGGAACTTGCAGTCGGCTACTTCCTCATCATGGCTACCATTTGGTCGGTCAATCCCGCCCAGCGGGTTCTCTACTGGCTTGCCTTCGTCTGGATCATCGCAACCACCTGGGCACGCCGCGAAAGCTGGACATCGCTTGGCCTCGGTAGCAAGGGTTTGCTGCAATCGCTCTGGGTCGTCGCAGTCGCGCTCGCTCTCTCGGCAATCGCAGTCTTTATCGCATGGCGAACTCACAGCCTGCACCGCCTGCACGGTCCCACACCAATTTTCCTGCATGGTTGGGGATACGTCGTATGGTCGCTCATGCAGCAGTTCATCCTGCAGAGCTATTTCCTGTCGCGTCTCCTGCGCTTGTTGCATGGCAGGACGTCTGCCATCATCGTTGCGGCGTTGATCTTCGCGCTCGCACATCTTCCCAATCCGATCTTGGCTCCGGTCACCCTCGTCTGGGGAATCATTGCCTGCGTCCTCTTCCTGCGCTACCGCAACATCTACACTCTCGGACTTGCTCACGGCATCATGGGTCTCTGCATCGCAGTCACCGTACCCAACTCGCTGCATCGTCATATGCGCGTAGGCCTCGGCTATCTCCGATATCACCCGCGCATGGGCGATCGGCCATCATCCGGTCAACAAGCCCCGCACAACTACCGCAGCCAGAGCGACCAGAGTGTATCCACTGACGCATGGGTGATTGCCGAAGCACCGACTCGCCGCGCCTGACGCCAGGCCCGCCCATAAAATATCCCCGCAATCGCCGCAAGCACGACGTAGCGCCAGTTGAAGTGAACAGCCCGCTTGTTGAAGTGCGATAACCCGAAAAGAACAGCCGTCACCAGCAACGCCCAAAACCGCCCGAGTCTGCGCTCCAGCAGATTCTGCATCCACCCGCGAAAGAAAAGCTCCTCCGGCACTGCAATAAAAAAGAACGTAAAAACCCACGCTAGGACTGCGCGTGACACCAACGGAATCTGAGCATGAAAATGAAGAAAGCCAAGCGCCAGCCCCAGCACGATCGCGAGCAGAGCATAAAAGCCAAACTCCCGTAGCCCAATCCACAAATCACCCGGACGCAATCTCAGATCGAAACCAACGCCATCCAGTCTGCGAACCGCAAGAAACCCATAGATCCCTGCATCCAGCAGCAGCATCTTGTTGAAAACGGCCAGATGAGGCGCCCACGCCGGCTCAAACCATCGCAGATCCACCGCAAGCCCAAGCACCGCAAGAATCAAAAAGTCATGCCATTCTCCCCGCTGCTCAGGATCGACAACAGACGCACGGTAGAGCAGCGAACTGATCAGCACAGGCAACAAAAGATAAACCGCAAGCCACCCCCATCGAAACTCCCCATAAGCCAACGCCACCAGCAAATAAGGAATGGACAGCAAAGCGGGAACACCCAGCCGAACGCCAAGAGGAAGCCGTGCAGCCGCCCGTACCCAGGACGGACAGAACGCCGTAATCAAAAACGGCGCAAGGATAAGTCCCGCCGCGATATAAACCGGTATAGGAAAGCCCGTCATTGAATTCGAGAATACCCCCGCAGCAATTGCCAGAGGTCAGTTCTCAGATCTCTTCCAACAATCATCAGCTCCACCAACAACTGAGAACTGAGAACGGACAACTGAGAACTGTAAACTGAACACTGTGTCTTCCACCTACACCCTGAAGCAGCGCATCCTTCTGGCAATCGGTCCGCCAATCGCCAGCATCGTCGCACTCGCACTCGGGGCCACCCTTCGCTTCGAACACATCTGCGAGCCAGGCGCTACCGTCGGCTTCGACGTTCCCCCGCCAGCCGTCTACGCCTTCTGGCATCGCTGTCTGCTCGCCGGTGTCTGGCCCTTTCGCAACTACGGCCTCACCCTCCTCGTCAGCCGCAGCTTCGACGGCGAACTCTTCACCCGCACCGCAAAACTCATGGGATTCCTCACCGTCCGCGGCTCCAGCTCGCGCGACGGCGCTCCCGGACTTCGCAATCTCCAGCGCGCCTACCTCGACGGCCACTATTGCGCCATCACCGCCGACGGTCCCCGCGGACCGGCCATGGTCGCCAAATCCGGAGCCGCCCATCTCGCACAGCTTGTCGGAGCTCCGGTCCGCGCCTGTTATCTCCATCCCCATCGCGCTTGGCAACTCCGCTCCTGGGACCGATTCCTCATCCCAAAACCCTTCTCCAAAGTCACTATCGCCTGGACCTGTCCCGCCACCGCCGATCTGCCCTCCCTTCAGGCAGCCCTCGATCGGTGCGTTGCTCTGGCCCAATCCGGGAATACTGCGAAAAAATAATTTAGAACCGTGGCATGTTTTTAGACCGGCAAAATTAAGCACATAAGAACCAGCTAACAACCGCGATTAAGCACCTAACAACCGTGATCTGCACCCCAAAAAACAACACAAAATGCGCGTATCCGATTTCAATTTCGATCTACCCGAAGAGCTGATCGCCCAAAAGCCCGCGGAAATCCGCGGTTCCAGCCGCATGCTGGTCGTCGACCGCACGAGTCGCACCTGCCAGGCTAATTTTTTTAGCAACCTGCCGAATCTCCTCAAACCAAACGACTTATTGATCCTTAACGACACCCGGGTAATTCCGGCCCGTCTTTATGCAACCCGCGCCGGCCTCCGCACCCAGCCCAACTCTCCCGATCCATCCGGACGCATAGAAGTCCTTCTGACGCAGCAATTTGCAGAAAACGAATGGAGCGCTTTAGTCCGCCCGGGACGCAAAGTCCAGCTCGGCGAACGCCTTCTCTTCCATTCCTCAAACAACCCTAAACCCTTGCTGGAAGCAGAAATACTCGCCGCTGGAGAGTTTGGAGAGCGCACCCTCCGCTTTTTACCAACCGCTGACTTCACGGCCATCCTGAACAAAATAGGGCACATGCCGCTCCCCCCTTACATCCATCG
Organism: uncultured Acidobacteriaceae bacterium; assembly: GCA_963770055.1. GTDB lineage: Bacteria > Acidobacteriota > Terriglobia > Terriglobales > Acidobacteriaceae > Edaphobacter. Next base: position 63,476 of record CAVYOC010000004.1, on the reverse strand, counting down.
TGAAGACACTCTGGAAGATCGAGAACGCTACCAGACAATTTTTTCTAAAAAAGCAGGCAGCGCTGCAGCTCCCACCGCCGGCCTTCACTTCACCCCTGCAGTCCTCACCCAATTGAAACAAAAAGGGATAAGGGTCGAAACCATCACCCTCCATGTAGGCTTAGGGACCTTCCAGCCCGTCCGAGTCGAAAACCTCGAAGACATCCGCCTCCACGCCGAACACTACACCCTCCCTGCCACTACCGCTGAAGCCATCAACGATGCGAAAACAGCTGGCAATCGGATCATCGCCGTAGGCACAACAACCACCCGAACCCTCGAGCATTGCGCTCAAATCGCACCAGGAAAACCTCTAAAACCTCACTCCGGCCAAACCGATATCTTCCTAAGTCCCGGTCACAAATTCTGCATCATCAGCGGCCTTCTTACTAACTTCCACCTCCCGCAATCAACCCTTTTGATGCTTGTCAGTGCTTTCGCTGGAACAGATCTCGTACTTGCTGCTTACAGGCACGCCGTTGAGCAAAAATATCGTTTCTTCAGTTACGGCGATTGCATGCTTCTCCTTTAGCCTCAACCTGTATCTCACGCTACGCGCTACCATCAAAACACCAATGACACAAAAGTCCGAATCGTCTCCGATCTCCGAAACAAAGCCGCCGATTTACCTCCTTGACAGCATGGCTTTTATCTTCCGCGCCTATCACGCCATGCAGCGCTCCCGGCCCATGTCAACACGTACCGGCATCCCCACGGCTGCAACCTATGTCTTCGTCAACATGATCAACAAGCTCCGCAAGGACTTCCAGCCCCAATACCTCGCCGCAGTCTACGACGTTGGAGCTCCTGTTCACCGCAACGAACTCGCGACCCAGTTCAAAGATGTCAAGAAATTCAACATTAAAAGCCAACAGTTTGAGGCCACAGAGTATGGCGGCTATAAGGCCAATCGGACCGAGACACCTCCCGACCTCATCCAGCAGCAGCCCTACATCCGCCGCGCGTTAGAGGCCTTTCGCATTCCGATCCTCTACTACGAAGGCTTCGAGGCCGACGATGTTATTGGCACTCTCTCCTGCAGGCTCGCCGCCCTGGGACACCACGTCTACGTCGTCTCCTCCGACAAAGACATGATGCAGCTCGTCAATAAAGACGTAAGCATCCTCAACCCAACCAAGGACAATCTTATCCTCGACCCCACAGGCGTTGAAGCCACCCTGGGCGTCCCTCCAGAGCGCGTCATCGATGTCATGGCTCTCCGCGGCGACTCTATCGACAACATCCCTGGCGCACCCGGCATCGGCGACAAAGGCTCCGTCGAACTTATCCAGCAGTTCGGTTCCGTCGAATCCGCGCTCGATCATGCCGGCGAGGTAAAAAAGAAAACATATCGAGAGTCGTTACAAAATAATCGCGACAATATCCTTCTCTCCAGAGAATTAGTCACCATCCACACCAACGTGCCAATTGAATACTCGATCGATAGCATGCGCACGCAGCCTCCCGACCTCGCTGCCTGTCGCGCCCTCTTCTCCGAACTTGAGTTCACGACCCTGCTCAAAGAGCTCTCTCCCGCGCCAGACAACACCGTCACCGTTTACAACCTCAAACCTACGCCCAGCGAAATAGCCGCACTCCTGAAGGAAGCTCACGCCATCGACGAGAGCACCGGCAAGCCGAAAGGCATCTCCATCGCCATCTTCGAAGACGCACGTGCCATCGCAGAAGAAGTCGCCGCAGAATCCTCCGACGATGCCCTCGAACCCGAGCCTCCGCCCGCCGAAAACATGTCACTCTTCGGGGACCAAGCCGCCACAGAAGCCGGAGTGCCTCACCCTCCGCAACTTCATCGCGAAGGGTTGGATGAAAAACTCCTAGACCTAGCCTGTAGCCTCGGTCTCGCTGTCACAGACTCACTAGCTATCGAAGTTTCACTCGACTCGCCCGGCATCAAGGAAGCCCTCGCCGATGCTGCACTCTCCAAAGACGTCCACGATCTCAAAGCTATTCTCCGTGCACTCGCTCCGCACGACATCTCGCTCGTCGGCGTTCGCAACGATGTCATGCTACTCAGCTACCTCATCAATCCCACTCACGGTTCCCACACGCTTCCCGATATCGCTGCCCGAAGCACCAGCCGCGCGCTGCTCCATCAACTCACAAAAGACAATCCCACCGACCGCAAGCGCTTGCCCGAAGCCGCATCCGCAATCGTTCGCCTGGCCTATACTCTTAGCCGGCAGATTGCCGAATACGCTCCCATCCAACACATTATCCCCGCTGACGATCCGAGCCTTGGCGGTGCCGTCACACCAGAGATGCTCTTCGCCACCTCTTCCACCCCGGCCTCTTCGACAACCGGTACCTCGCCACTCCTCGATGTCTACGAGACTATCGACAAGCCGCTCGTTTCCGTCCTTCTGCGTATGGAGCAAGCCGGCGTCCGCATCGACCCCGAATTCCTCCGCAGCATGTCCACTCGCCTTGCCCTTGATATGGACAACCTTGCCGAACGCATCTACAAACAGGTCGGCGACGCTATGGGAAGCGATGAAGCCCACCGCTTCAATATCAACTCCCCAAAGCAACTCGGCGACGTACTTTTCAACAAGATGCAGTTGCCCAAGCCCATGAAGTACGGGAAGGGTAAGGTTGTCTCCACCGCGGTGGATGTGCTCGAAGAACTCGCCGAGAAACACTCGGTCCCCGCACTCGTTCTCGAGTACCGCCAGCTCGCAAAGCTCAAGTCAACTTATCTGGATTCACTTCCTCAACTCTGTGATGCACAGGGTCGCGTCCATACGACGTTCAATCAAGTTGGCACTGCGACTGGCCGTCTCTCGTCGACGAATCCTAACCTGCAGAACATTCCCGTTCGCACGGCGCTTGGTCGAGAGATTCGCGCGGCTTTTATTTCAGCACCCGGCAACGTGCTGATGTCGGCCGACTACTCGCAAATCGAGCTGCGGCTGATGGCCCACTTCTCACAGGACCCACTTTTACTGAATGCCTATCGCACCGGCAAAGACATCCACACTCTGACCGCCAGCGAAGTCTTCGGTGTTGACGCGGAAACAATGGACAAAGAAACACGCGCTCGTGCCAAAGCGGTTAACTTCGGCATCGTCTACGGCATCAGCCCTTTTGGGCTCGCCGCACAGCTCAACATCGACCAGAAGACCGCAAAACAGTACATCGAAACCTACTTCGAGCGCTACAAGGGGGTACAGCGGTTCATCGAAGAGACGCTTGAAACAGTTCGCCGTAATCAATCCGTTTCAACCTACTTCGGCCGCATTCGTCCCATCCCCGACATTCAATCACGCAATCCGAATATGCGCGGCTTTGCCGAACGCACGGCAATCAACACTCCTCTGCAAGGCACGGCGGCCGATCTCATTAAGCTCGCAATGTTGAGGATCGATCAGCTCATCCGCGACCGTAAACTCAAATCGGCGATGACTCTCCAGGTTCACGACGAGCTTCTCTTTGATGTTGTTCCGGACGAAGCAGAAGAGCTGCAGGTGCTGGTCAAGCATGAGATGGAACACGTTGCAGAATTTTCAATCCCGATTGTGGCAGATATAGGTGTTGGAGCGAATTGGCGCGACATCAAATAAAGCATGGATTCAAGTTCGAAGATTCGCTCTACCATGTCTGCATGCGAACTTCTGCGGTTCTCCTCGCTCTTCTCCTGGCAGCGCCATCCCTGGCGCAAAATCCAACATTGCTCCTCTGGCCCAACGGCAACCCCGAGCCGTCAAAAATCACCGGCCCCGAATTCGACCCCACCACCGACGCCAACCGTATCGTCTCCGGCAAAGTCACCACCCGCGTCACCAACATCAGCAAGTCCAGCCTCACTGTCTACTCGCCGGATCCGGCGAAGAACAACAGAGCCGCCGCGCTAGTCTTTCCCGGCGGAGCCTACATTCGCCTCGCCATCAGCATCGAAGGCACCGAGGTCTGCGACTGGCTCAACTCCCTCGGGATGACCTGTATTCTCGTTAAATATCGCGTTCCAGAAGAAGGACACTACCCCGAGAACGTGGAAGACCTGGAAGATGCCCAACAGGCAATGCGCATCACCCGCGCCCACGCAGCCGAGTGGCACATCGATCCCAACCGCATCGGGGTCATCGGCTTCTCTGCAGGAGCGCACCTCGCCGCCGTGCTCAGCACCCATCCCGACTTCCAGGGGAAAAATGTTCCTGCGTCTACTATCGACGCACGTCCGAACTTTCAGATGATCATTTATCCGGGTTGGACCGGCGGAACAGACGGCAAAGTTAATCTTTCACTTCAACCGACACCCCAGGTGCCGCCAACCTTTCTTCTTCAGGCAGAAAATGACTACACCGCGCATGTTGAGAGTTCGCTGGTGTACTTCCAGGCTCTCAAAGATGCCAAAATCCCTGCTGAGATGCATATCTTTACCCAAGGCGGCCACGGCTTCGGCCTCCGTCCAACCGACTTGCCTATCTCGCATTGGCCTCTGCTTGCAGAGACGTGGCTGCATACGATCCATATCCTCGGTCCGCCAGGGCCTGTAGGTCGCCCGTAATCACGAAGGTGAGGCCGCGCCAGGCGTACGAGTGCGCCAGATCTCAAGGAGGCCAGTGGCAAGAGTGAAGAGGACCGGTCCGAGCACGATGCCGACGGGCCCAAAGAGAGCAATACCTCCCAGCACGGAGAGCAGAATCGTGGCTGTATGGGCTCGAAGGTGGGAACCCACAAGAATGGGATAGAGGATATTGTCGATGGTACTGACGATCAGGCCACCCCAGAGGATGAGGACGGCGGCTTTGCCCCAGTGGCCTTCGAGTCCCAGATAGAGGGCTACCGGTCCCCAGACGAGGAAGGACCCAAAGGCAGGGATCATGGCGCAGGCCGTGAGGGTGAAGGCCCAGAGGATGACGCCGGGAACACCGAACACCCAGAAGGCAAGGCCTGCAAGGACGCCCTGAACGACGGCGATGGTAAGACGGCCGAGGGCGGTGGCGAGGATCGTGTCGCCGACACGGGTGAGAAGTTCTTGGGCTTCGTCGTTGCGCAGGGGGAGGATCGAGCGCAGGGAGGCGAGCGCGAGTCCGCGGTCGCGAAAGAGGAAAAAGAGCAGGAAAAGCATCACGACCAGCTGGGTGATGGTACGGACGGAGTTGCTGATGAAGCCTGCGAGGTTGCCTCCGAGATAAGCTGCGGTGCCGCGCGCGGCGTTGGTGAGGTCGATTGAGTTGGTGAAGGCCTCGAGGCGAGCGGCGAGAGCTGGGCGGTTGGCGATGAAGCTGGCGATCTTCTCCTGATGAGCTCCAGCGCGAAAGGCGTTGACGGTAGTGTAGGCCTGGTGTCCGAGTTCCTGACTGAGAAAGAAGGTTGGAACAATGACAGCGAGCGTGACGAGGGCGAGAGCGACTGCGGCACTGACGGAGCGGCTTTTTATTTTCGTGGCCAGCCAGTCATAGGGGCGACGGGTGACGACGGCTAGAATGATCGCTCCCACGATGGCAGAAAAGAAGGGTTGGAGAAGGAGAGCGCAGAGGGCGAGGGCGGCCAGGGTAAGGAGGAAGAGTGTGATCTGCTTCCAGGGTGGCGCTTCGTGGCTTTCTTGCATCAGTCTGTCACTCCGTGGTTAGGTTAGATGCCTCAGGCTCCGCAGCGGATCAGGGGACCGGTTGAATGATCTCCCTGATGGATGCCCATCCCGTGGGGCTGTCCTTGTATCGCACGTACACGACTTGGGACCGTCCTTGGAGGACAAAAGGTGTTCCTCCGCTCTTGGGCGTTCCTTTAATGACGAACTGGGATTGTTCTACGGCTGTGTCGCCCTGGAAGAATGTGTTTTCAACTTGAGATTGCTCAAATTCAAGACGAAAGGCTGGGTGATGATAGGCCATGACAGCGTCTATGTCGCCTTGGGCGAATGCCTTGCGAATGGCTTCACCGGTCTTCTGGAGGGCAGCTCTGTCTTCTGCTGAGCCGAGATAGGAATTACTGGCAGAGGGCTCTGAGACTGCCGCGCAGGGAAGAGACAGGATCGTCAAGAGGAGAAGGAGCTGAGGCGAGAGGATCTCATGGCCAGCCGATTATAGGGTCGAAGGTGTGTCAGCGTTTTTTCAGGGTTTCGAGCTCGTCGAGGGTGCGAGGCCAGTCTGCGCCGAGGAGACGGGAGAGGCCGCGGTCGGCAAGAACCTTGCCGTCGGTCTGGCATTGAGGGCAGTAGTTGGTTTCGTTGTCGGCGTAACGGATGCGCTGGATGGGCGCGCCACATATGGGGCAAGGCTGGCCGAAACGACCATGGACGGCCATGTCTTCACGGAAGGCAGTGACTTTTTCGGGAAAGGCCTGGCTCGCTTCAGTGTTGAGCCGGTCGATCCAGAGTTGGAGAGTATCGCGGGTGGCGGAGAAGAAGCGTTGCCACTGGGCTGGAGTCAGCTTATGAGTTTGCAGAAGGGGAGACAGGCGGGCGGCGTGGAGTATCTCGTCGGAGTAGGCATTGCCGATGCCGGAGAGGATGCGGGGATCTGTGAGGGCCCGCTTGAGGGTGCGGTTCTCGGCGGCGAGGGCAGTACGGAAGCCCTCGAGATCGGTGGTGAAGACATCAATGCCTCCGGGATCGATGTCTTTGAGGGCGGTTTCGTCGAGGAAGAGGTGCATCGAGGCGCGGCGTTTCGAGCCGGCTTCGGTGAGAACAAGTGATCCTTGGGGGAAGTCAAAGGCGGCGAGGTTGTTTTTGCCGCCGAGTTTGGCTCCGGGGAGGCGCCAGTGGAGACGGCCGGCGATCATGAGGTGCAGGACCAGCCAGAAGCCGTTGTCGAAATTAATGGCGATGCGCTTGCCGATGCGTCGGAGTGAACGGACGGTCTGACCTTCGATCTCTTCGATGGTTGGCCGTACCGTGCGGAGAAGGAATGGGCTGGCGATGCGTATGTGCACGAGGGACTGACCAACTATGCGTGGCTCAAGCGCGGAGAGGTAGGCGGTGATGTCGGGAAGCTCGGGCATCGTTGTTCACGATTGAATTTGTGAACAGATTTTAGATGACAGAAGGAATAAGTTGACCCACCTTCTGCATTCGGATGTCTTCGAGGCAAAAAGTGGGTCTTGTAAACCTTTGTTTCGTCTTCCCTGGTCAGGAACGCTTGGGCAGTTTGCCTTTGAGTTTCGAAAGGGCGAGGGCGATGAGGCCGGATGCTGTTCCAACGATGGTTGAGGGTTCGGGTGCGGTAGCGGTGAGTTCTCCGAAGAGGCCGTCCTTCTCACCATTGATGCCGGCGGTGAAATAGACAGCGTTGAGGTTGTCGTTGGTGCCGCCGGTGCGGGTTTCGAGGGCCCAGAGGTTGTCATTGGTGATCGGCAAGCCATTGGATCCGTCGACTGTGTTCACGAACGCGAAGGTGGTGGGGTCGAAGGCGAGGATTTCGCCGTTGCCGAAGTTACCGATGAGGATGTCGTTGGCGAGGGAGCCGAAGCCGGCGGGAGCGATGACGACTCCCCAGGGTGCGAAGAGAGATCCTCCGGAGGCGATGCGATGGAGGAGGTTTCCGTTTGCATCGAACTCATCGACAAATCCGCCCGGCATCGCAACGCCACCGGGGCCGAGCTGAGCATAAGTTACGAATAGGTTCCCGTTGATGGCCTGAATGTTGAAGGGAACGAATCCCGCAGGCAGGTTAGGGTCGTGGAATCCTCCGGAGACGGTGGTAGGCGTCCATGAGGAATTGAATACATTGATTCCTCCTCCCGGGGCGGAATTAGCTGCGTAAAGCAGGGTGGACACGCCATTCGAGGCCTCAGCGAGGCCGGTGTAGACGGCGCCAGTGGTGGTTGCCATTACCTGACCAGTTGTCCCTATGCCTCCGTTCCAGCCGACGATGGTGCCGTTGAGCGTGTCGAAGACGAAGACGGCGGAGTTGCCGTTGCTGAGGGTAAAGCCGGTGCCTGAATTAAATACGGTACCCGTGGGGCCGGTAGGAGGGGCGGCAACTCCTGGGATGGTGACGACGAGCGCGTTGATGTTCCCGGCGCCGTCGAATAGTGTAGCGGTTCCGGTGCCCTGATTGGAAGTCCAGAAGGGTGACGTGGCGTTGAAGGAAACGCCCCAGGGATTGATGAGGTTGGCATCGGTGGTTTTGCCGAGGCCTGGGATGTCGGAGACTAGGTTGGTCTGGGTGAACGAATCGGCGCGTGCAAATGCGGGAGCGAACGCAAGAGCAAGGGTGCACACGACTAATGCTAGACGGGAGAGGGGCTGATCTTGCAGCATGGTGAGGTCTCCTAAGGGTTGGCGGATTCGCCAGAAATGCGGTTAGGTAACAGGCCTGGCAAGCAGGAAGCGTGGAGATGATTCAAAAGATCGACTGCTGTGGATGTGTGCTTCCGGATGATGGGATGCAGGTCTGAGGGTAACGTTGCCCCGTAATCTGCTTGAGACAAACGTTTTACATTTTAGAGACAATGTTCGCAGTGCCACAACATTTGGAGGGCAGCCGGACGTCAGAAGGAACGATTCAGAGTTCCATGGCGAACTGGTGGGAGGGTTCGTAGGTGGTGGGTTTGGGTTCGGTGGAGAGGTCGAGGATGAGGCGTTCGAGGACGAGGAGTTTGTTGGCAGGGCTGGAGCGGAGTTCGAGGTCGGCGCGGGCTACGAGACGGATGGCGCGCGTGAGTTCGCGGCGGGATTTGTAGCGGCGGGCTTGTTTGATGAGGTCTTCTGCGGCGAAGGGTGGCATGCGGAAGCCCTGCCAGAGAACCTGCCAGATGGCGCGGGGGTCGCGGACATTTTTCTCAGAGATGATGAGCATCTGGCGGAAGGTGCGGGCGAGCATGTAGAGATGGCCAATAGCGGAGTCTTCGCCGCCGTCGCTGGCGTTGAGGAGGCCGTGGAGGAGCGCGAGGGCTCGGGGGCGGTCTTTGGAGGTTATGGCGTCGGTGAGCTCGTAGAGGCTGCGCTGTTTGGCGGCGAGGACCATGGTTTCGACGTCGCCGAGGGTGACGCGGTTTTTTGCTAACTCTTCTGTGCCGCGGGTGCTTACGTAGAGGAGGAGCTTTTCGAACTCGGAGGCGATGAGCATCATGTCGGCGCCGAGGGCGTCCGCTAGTTCGCGGGCGGCGTCGGGGTCGAAGCGGATGTTGCGGGATTCGGCTGTGGCGGTGACCCATTTGATGGCGTCGTTTTCGTCGACGCGGGCGAGTTCGACGAGGCCGCAACAGTCACCGAGGGTCTCGCCAAGGCGCTCGTAGCGGTCTTTGTCCTGGTAATCCATCTTGCGGAGGTCAGTGGGGATGCGGAGATGGTCGGCTACGAAAATGATGAGAGCTTGCGGATTGGGGGAACGGAAGTAGGCGTCGATGGCCGCGAATTCCTCTTTCTTGGAGCCGCGGCCATAGAGGGTCTTCAGGTTGCGGACGAAGAGGACTTGGAAGGACGCCATGAGCGATGGGGTTTGGGCGCGATCGAGGACTTCGAAGATGCTGGTATCGGCGAGGTCGAGGTCGTGCAGGCAGAAGTCGCGGGTCTCTTCGGGAGCAAGTGTGGCGAGGACGGCGCGGCGGCAGCGGTCGTAAAGGAAGACCTCGTCGCCGAGGAGGATGTAGCCGGGGCGAAGGGTCGCTGGCGAGGCAATTTCTGCGATGAAGCGGTCAGTCGAGGCAAAACTTCGGAGACTGGGCATGCCTTGCGCATGCTCTCGTGAGGAGGGCATAGATCTACTATGACGCGTCGAGGGGGATTTCGCCAACGCGTTGTTGGCCGGGCATCGGAAGATACAAGTGTGCTGCAGGATGCGGAGAGCGGCTGCTAGACTGGCGCAATGCAACGGGACAATTTATTTGGCCAGAGTGGAGGCGGACGGGGATGGAGCCGCCGGAATCTTCTGATACTCGCTTTTCTGGTTCTTGCTGCGATTCATTGCGTGCGGAGCGATTTCTTTGTGAATGAGAGCGGAAGTATCGACTGGCATGGATATGCTGCGGGCGAGATCCAGATGCCGTTTCAGGGACGGGTGGGGATGATCCCTGTGCTGCAATGGGCAGAGCATAGCGGGTTGATGGTTAGGGGAGCGGCGAAGTACGAGTCGATGATGATTGTGGCTTCGAAGTACTCGGAACCGGTCTCGGTAGAGAAGTTTACTTCGTTGGTGGCAGGGATGGTTTCTGTGCTGGCGCTGTTGGGATACTGCGTGTGGTACAGCATGCGGCGGGAGATTGAACCCTGGTGGCTGCCGAGTTTTCTGATGCTATTGATCTTGGTGGTGACGTTGACGATGAGGAGCGAGCACGATGTGTGGACTCCTTATGATCTGCCGCATACGATGTGTTTGGGATTGCGGTGATGTGGCATTTGAGAGCGAATGGGCTCCGATGCTGGTGCTGTTTGCGCTTGATGTACCTCTGAGAGAGACGTCGATCTATCTGCTGGCGGTTTCAGTGCCGACGTCGTGGATGGCATGGAAGCGTTCGGGATCGCAGAATGTGCGGGTTGGGCTGATGGCTGGGGCGATGGGGGCTTACTGGCTTACCTGGAGGATTGTAATTGCGCATCGCTTTGTGAATAATCCCAATGACACGGGACTGACTGGACGGCGAACTTTCATGAGCTGCTGTTTCCGCATCATTGGCCGCAGATGTTCAGTGTGGGCGGATATTTGATTGTGTTTCTCTGGCTGGAGCGGGGCCGCTTGACGGAGAAGGAGCGCCTGCTGTTGTGGTGCACGCTGGTAAGCGCGCCGGTGACGCTGTTTTTCGGGAGGTGGGGTGAGACGAGGATCTGGTTGGAGTGGACTCTGCCTTGGGCTGTGCTTGCGGCGAGGGAAGTTGAACAATATGTTCGGCAAGTGCGGTCGCGGCTGGCTACCGACGCTGTGTCCGGCTAGAAGGATTCGAGCATGTCGCTGACGACAGCCTGGGCAAAATCGCGGGCGACGCGCCGGATGGCGTAGCCGTCTTCCTGGATGAAGCCGTTGAGGTCTTGGGTAGATTGATATTGTTGGCGATAGATGAGGGAATCGTTGCGGTAGAGGATTGTGCCGTCGTGGGCAGTAAGGAGGACCTTTGCAGTGATGGTGACAAGGTAGCTGGAGGATTGGCCGGTGGAGGCGTCGTAGGTGAGGGGGGCCACGGTCTGGGTGAGGATGGTGCCGTGGAGGGTGGCGTCGGCATCGGGGTTGTCGGTGTTGATGATGCGGTACTTCGTGCGGGTGTTGAGCTCGTGAATCGTGGCCTGGGTGAAGGCCATCTCGGTGCGGTAGGCCTGCGCGTTGGTGGCGAAGATGGGGACGGCTAAGCTGTGGACGTTAGGGGGGATGTGGGTCGCAGAGCCAGCCTGATGGTAGCCGCAGCCGGTTAATGTGAGAGCGAGAACGAGGGTGAGAAGGCGCATGCGGCTGTTTTTATTGTCGCATTTTGCTTATTTTTTTTTGGCATGTTGTGAGCGTTATTTTGCGGGTTTTGTTGGCCTTTTTAAGGGGGGTGGGCAAAAAAGCGGTGGTTTTTAAGTGGTAATTTGTGGTTGTAACGCGGCTGTTAAGTGCAAAGACGTGGTTGTTAGCAGGCACGTTTTCGGGGGTCAAAATTTTCCTCTTTTTGAAAAATATTTCTGTGGGTTTTTGAACGTGATTCATGGTTGCCTCGCTGTGGGATGGGATGTGCTGGAGATGGATGTCCTTGAAGAAGGTTGGGTATTTGAGCCCGTAGCCAAGGAGTCGGTCGAAGGCGATGTGGGCGATCCAGATGAGGGCTAGTTCGGCGGTCAGGGACTGATGCTGGATGGAGGAGGACCGGTGGGCGGTTGAGCATAAGGAGATAACGAAATAACCGGGCGGCTTGTTCCACTATGACAACCAAAGAGGCAAAGAGGCAAAGAGGCAAAGAGGCAAGAGCAAGTGCAAGTGCAAGTGCAAGTGCAAAAGCAAATGCAAATGTGGGTCTCTCCACTGCGCGAGGAACGGGGAAGCTTTTCCTCGCTTCGGTCGAGATGACGCGGTTGTGGGGTGGTGAGAGGGTGATCCCCTTCGGGATGCAAGCGCAAGAAGCAGATTCCTCCGCTGCGCTGCGGAATGACAAGCAAAGAGGCATAATGCAAATGCAAAATGCAACAGCAGGTTCCTCAGCAGCGCTGGCGGAATGACAACCAAGATTGCGGTTGGCGGAAGCAAAAGGAAAGGCAGCCCTCGTGGCTGCCTTTCTTTCGATGCTGGGTTAGATTCTCTTACGCGGGGGAGGGTTGGCCTTCGTTGAAGCCGGGTTTGCGGCCTCCCTCGGGTTTGAGGATCTTCTGGCCTTCGCCTCCGTTGCCTTGATCGACGGCTGCAAGAGCGGATTTGATGGGCGGGAGATCTTTGCCTTCGATGATCAGCTTGATCTCGACGGCATCGAGAGTCTCGCGCTCCAGCAGGGCCGCGGCCATACGATGCATGATCTCCTTGTTCGAGTTGAGCAGATTGTATGCCACCTTGTAGGCGACATCGACGAAGGCGCGAACCTCAATGTCGATCTGCTTGGCGGTCTCCTCGGAGAAGTCGCGGTGCTGTGCGATCTCGCGGCCGAGGAAGATCTGTTCTTCCTTCTTGCCGTAGGTCATGGGACCGAGGCCGCTCATGCCGAACTCGCAGACCATCTTGCGGGCGAGTTCGGTGATGCGCTCGATGTCGTTGCCTGCGCCTGTGGTCATCTTGCCGAGGAAGATCTCTTCGGCGCAACGTCCGCCCATGAGGGTGGCGAGGCGGGTTTCGAGGTACTCCTTGGTGACAGTGTGCTGGTCTTCCTCGGGGAGGTAGACCGTCACGCCGAGAGCCATGCCGCGGGGGATGATGGTGACCTTGTGGAGTGGGTCGGAGTGCTCGCAGAGGGCGGAGACGAGGGTGTGACCGGCCTCGTGATAGGCGGTGACCTTCTTCTCTTCGTCCGTAAGGAGCATGGACTTGCGCTCGGCGCCCATCATGACCTTGTCCTTGGCGACTTCAAAGTCGAACATGTGGACGGCCTTGCGGTTGTAGCGGGCGGCGGTGAGGGCAGCCTCGTTGACCATGTTGGCGAGGTCGGCACCGGAGAAGCCCGGAGTGCCACGAGCGAGGACGTTGAGATTGACGTCTTCGGCCATGGGGACCTTCTTGGAGTGAACCTTGAGGACCTCTTCGCGGCCACGGATGTCGGGTCGATCGACTATGACGCGACGATCGAAACGGCCGGGGCGGAGGAGTGCTGGGTCGAGAACGTCGGGGCGATTGGTCGCAGCGACGAGGATGACACCATCGTTGGACTCGAAGCCATCCATCTCGACGAGGAGCTGGTTGAGGGTTTGTTCACGCTCGTCGTGTCCGCCGCCCAGGCCTGCGCCGCGGTGACGGCCTACGGCGTCAATCTCGTCGATGAAGATGATGCAGGGGGCGTTCTTCTTGCCCTGCTCGAAGAGATCGCGGACGCGGGAGGCACCGACGCCGACGAACATCTCGACGAAGTCAGAGCCGGAGATGGAAAAGAAGGGAACGTTGGCTTCGCCGGCGACTGCACGGGCGAGGAGGGTCTTGCCGGTTCCCGGAGGTCCGACGAGCAGGACGCCCTTGGGGATGCGGCCGCCGAGGCGCTGGAACTTCTGAGCCTCGCGGAGGAACTCGATGATCTCTTTCAGCTCTTCCTTGGCTTCATCGACGCCGGCGACATCCTTGAAGGTGATCTTCTTCTGTTGCATGGAGAGCAGGCGAGCGCGGGATTTGCCGAAGCTCATGGCCTTATTGCCGCCGGACTGCATCTGGCGGAGGAGGAAGAACCAGAGCCCGAAGAGCAGGGCGAAGGGCGCGATGGAGATCAGGATGTTGAGCCACTGATTGGAACTCGGGTCCTTGATGGTGATCTCGACGCCATGGCCGCGCAGCGCGTTATACAGGTCCGGATAGTTGGCCGGAATGGTGGTCTCGAACTGAGTCTTGGGATCGTCGCGATAGTGGCCGGTAACCTCCGCTCCGTTGACGACGACGTCCTTGATCTTGCCCTGATCGGCGTCGTTGAGGAGCTGGGTGAGACTGATCTTCTTTTCCTGACTGCCACCCGTTGTTTTGACGACGACCTGCCAGAGAACGACGAGGCAGGTGATCATGAAGACCCAGATCAGAATTTGTTTGACGGTCGAGTTCAATGCGAATTCCTCATTTTCCGGTCTGCTGCCACCTGAGTTACCCCACTGGCGCTTGTCAGACCCGGCTCCGCATAAATGCGGAAGCCACAACTGTTAGACGAAAGCTAATGAAGGAAGGTTCCGTTGCCGGCGGACTTGCCAGGCCCGCTAGCGAGAGAGTTCCTCGATCAATTAGTTAGATTCTACTCTTTAGCCCGGGGATTCGGGGTGGAAATAGGGAATGTTGATGTGACTTAAGGGTGATGAAGCAGGAAACGGGGAGTGGAATAGGAAATAGGGAGTAGGAAATAGGGAGCAGAAGACAACGGTGGGGATGACGGTTTATGTGTTTGAGAGCTATTGGGTGCGATAGAGGCGGATTTCGCGTGGGGTGCGGGTGGCGCGGAGGCCGTTGGGGAGGTGCAGGGTGGAGTTGGTGCGGGCGGCGACGGTGGGGTCGGATCGAAATCCACAGAGGGAGAGGAGGCGGGAGGTCTCGTCGAAGGTAAGGCGGGCACCGAGCTGACGGGCGGCGGCTCGGAGGACGCGGCGGCGGAGGGCGGGGTCGAAGGGGCGGAGACGGTCAAGTTCGATGGAGAGGGAAGATTCGCCGGGGGTGGTGCTGACGGCCCGGCCTCCGCCACGGACTGGCTTGCCGGGGAGGAGGAGCTGGGGGAGGATGCGGGCGAGCTCGTTTTGCCAGCGTGATTCTTCTTCGCGGGCCAGCTCGGCGAGGTTGGCGAGGCTTTGATCGAGATTTGGGTTGTAGGTTCGGAGTTGTGGAAGGAGCTCGTGGCGGATTTTGTTGCGGGTGAAGACGGTGTCAGCGTTGGTGGAGTCTTCGCGCCATGGCTGGTTGATGGATTGGAGGAAGGATTCGATTTCGGAGCGGCGAGTCTGAAGGAAGGGGCGGAGGATCTTTCCTTTTGGCTGCGTGATGACGGGATGAATGGCGCTGAGGCCTTCGGTCCAGGCTCCGCGGATGAGCTTCATGAGGACGGTTTCGGCCTGATCGTCGAGGGTGTGGGCGGTGAGGATGGCGTCGGCGTGGCCGGAGTTGAGGAGGGTCGAGAAGAATTCGTAGCGGGCGTTGCGTGCCGCCTCTTCGATGGACTCTTTCGTGGCTGGCTACGCGGGCGGGGATGTCGGCGTGGTGGATGTGGAGCGGAATGTCGAGCCCGATGCAGAGGTCTTCGACGAAACGCTGATCAGCGTTGGATTCTTCCCCACGGAGGTGGTGATTGATGTGGACTGCGGAGAGGCCTACTCCGAGGGAGTCGCGCTGGGTGGTGTTGGCGGCGTGGAGGGCGAGGAGGAGAGCTGTGGAGTCGGCTCCGCCGGAGAAGGCGATGCAGAGGCGATCGCCGGGGTGGATTTGGTCGCGGGAGAAGGGAAGGCCTGGAGCAACTGCCATGAGCCTCATGTTACTGTGCGCGATTTTTTGGTCTCGGGGACGGAGTCTTAGCGGGTGGTGCGGGCTGCTTCGATCTCTTGTTGGACGAGCTCGGGGGCGTTGGGTTTTTCGGTGTTGTCGCCTTTGCGGAGGATGATGAGGTTGTGGAAGAAGGAGATCTCGATGATGTTCTGGTCGAAGTAGTCGGGGGTGTAGTTTTCTACCGGATATTCGACGTGATTGAGGCCGTCGGAGAGGGTTTTGAAGTAGGTCATGAGGGACTCTGGGCAGTTCATGCCTCCTCCCCAGCCGGGCCAGTAGGAGGTCTGGGTGTCTTCGATGGAGTAGATGCCGTTAGGACGCAGGAGCGGAAAGAGGAACTGGAAGGTGGTGATGACGTGTTCGTTGAGGTGACTGCCGTCGTCGATGATGATGTCGAAGCCGCCGTACTCTGCTGAGAGCTGACGCAGGGTGTTGACGTCGGTCTGGTCGCACTGGCGTATGTCGATGCGATGTTCGCTGAAGTGAGTCTTGTCTTCGAGGTCGATGCCGACGATGCGGCTGTTGGGGAAGTAGGCCTTCCACATGCGGAGAGATTCGCCGCCGGTGCGGGAGCTCTCGTAGCCTCCGACGCCGATTTCGAGGATGTTGAGACGGTGGTTCTTGATGGGGCTGAAGTAGCGCTGGTAGTGCTGGGTGTACCAGTGGCTTCCCCACTTGTCGGTCTGGAAGTGACGGGCTAGTTGATTGAGGTCGTTCCGATAGACATACTTCGCCAAAGGGCCAAGCTTTCGGCGCACGGAGAGGGGGAGGAGTTTCTTGAAACGGGTGAAATAACTCATATGGGCCAGACGGGCTGTAGGATAAAAGACGGCGATACGTCATGCGCCAGTTGCCTCAAGTCTACCTGAATCAAAAGTTAGGTTGTGTAAAGGCTGTATCCAACTTGAAATTTCAGTTGGGTGGGGGATTGTGGCGATCTTGTATATTCGGTGGTTATGCGTGTTTTTGTGATTCTTCCGGCAGCAGGTATGGGTACGCGGATGGCCGCGGGCGGGGCGTCGACGGTGGCGCCAAAACAGTTTCTGGAGATTGGCGGAGTACCGGTGCTGGTGCGGTCAGTGCAGGCGTTTCTCGCGGTGCCGAGAGTGGATGCCGTATGCGTTGCGGTGAGGGCGCAGGAGCGGGAACGGGTGGCTGCGCAGATGGAGGAGCACAAGTTGGGGCCTCGTGTGCATATGGTGGAAGGCGGCGAGCACAGGCAGCAGTCGGTTGGCAATGCGCTGGCGGCGCTCGAGTGCGATGACGATGATGTGGTGCTGGTGCACGATGCAGTGCGGCCACTGATCGATCCGGCGACAATTGAGCGGACGATCGATGCAGTGGTAAAGCATGGCGCGGCGATTGTGGGACTGCCGGCGGTGGATACGATCAAACAGGTGGAGCGGACGGCGGATGGAGCGATTGTGACGGCGACGATTCCGCGGGAGAGGATTGTGCAGGCGCAGACTCCGCAGGGGGCTCTGTTCGGGTTGCTGCGGCGGGCGTTTATTGAGGCTGAGGCGGATGAGTTTTCGGGGACTGATGAGGCGAGTTTGCTGGAACGTGCGGGGATCGAGGTGACAGTGGTACCGGGGTCGGCGAAGAATTTAAAGATTACACAGCCTGGGGATATTGAACTGGCGGAGTTTTATCTGAAGACCGTCTGAACGCACATGTAGTTGAGGCCAGAGTGATCATCAGGCCTGGCCGAATCAAGTTCTACGAAAAACTTAAGCTTTAGGCGGTCTGTACTCTGATGGTTGCGCGGATTCGCCGGAGCTCGTCGACAAAATCGTTCGGCGAGATATTCGTCGCAACGGACATATTTGAGGGAAGGCCAACGATATGCACAGGCGGAGCCGGTGTCTGTCCGACTTTGAAGCTTTGGATCTGGTTATCGAGTGGCAACACTACTTTGCAGATGACATTACCTAAAGCACGGCCGATAGCTGCGCCCGCAATAAAGCCTGGAATACCGGTTAGGCCGAAGTCTGCTAGTGCGGAGGAGCCACCAGCGATAGCTCCCATTGCAGTAAATCCGTTTACGCAGGCCTGGGTAGGTGTTCTGGAAACTTGATCGATTGCCTCGTCGAGGGCTTGCTGAACTTCTGGTGTTACGTCCGCCATGGTGGAAGTCCTTGATTAAGAAGTAGAAAGAGTTCGATTCAGGGTCAGGCAAAAATATAATCGAGAACGTGGGCGCGGGAAAGAGTTAATTGGAAGCCGTGGGAAGATAGTGTATGGGCATGAGAATTGGATATGGGTTTGACTCGCATGCGTTCAAGGCCGGCGTGCCGCTGGTGATTGGCGGGCTTGCGATTGAGCATCCGGAGGGGTTGGCGGGGCACTCGGATGGGGATGTGCTGCTGCACGCGATTACCGACGCCTTGTTGGGCGCGGTGAGTGCGGGGGATATTGGGACTTTCTTTCCGCCGAGCGATCCGCGGTGGAAGGGTGCGGCTTCGAGTGTGTTTTTGAAGACGGCGCTGGAGGAGATTGCCACGGCTGGGTACAGGATCGTCAACGTGGATACGGTTCTGGTGTTGGCGAAGCCAAAGATTGTTCCGATTGCCGGGGAGTTGCGCGAGAGCGTTGCGAAGCTGCTTGGGGTGAAGCCGGGTGAGGTTGGGATCAAGGCCAAGACGCCGGAGGGATTGAACCAGGATGGCGTGGCGGTTGCTCATGCGACGGTATTGCTGGAGGGGCTGGGGATTCCGGAGTCGGTTGGGGCGATGACGGCTACGGCTGAGGTGGAGGATGAGATTGATGTGGTGGTGAAGACACTGGTAGGTGGGACTCGGGATGTGTCGGCACTGGGACGGAAGAAGACGCCGTTTGATACGGATGATCTGACCTAGCGCGAGGTTCTGGGGGTGGCGGTTGTTGTCTCTCCGTGCGAGCGCTGGGCAGGATTTGGCTCGGTATGGTTACGACTTTACGAGGGCTATGGCGAATCCGTCGTAGCCTTTGCTGCCTACGGTCTGGACCGCAGTGGCGTCGAGGCGTGGATGACTTCCTAGTTTTTCGAGAAAAGATCGCGTGCCGGTGACGCGCGGGTCAGAGTGGTTGGGGTCGAGGATGTCGCCGTCGCGTATGACGTTATCGCCGATGATGATGGTGCCGGGACGGGAGAGTTTGATCGCCCATTCGAGATAGTTCGCGTTGTTCTCTTTGTCGGCGTCGAGGAAGATGAGGTCGAATGGGGCGGGCTTCTCGGCGTGGAGGTGAGCGAGGGAGTCGAGTGCGGGACCGACGCGGAGGTCTACGAGGGCGGTCAGGCCGGCTCGTTCGATGTTGGCTGCGGCTACGCTGGCGTGGGCGGGGTTGAGTTCGAGGGTAATGAGTTTGCCGTTTGGTGGGAGGGCACGAGCCAGCCAGAGGGTGCTGTATCCGCCGAGTGTGCCGACTTCGAGGATGCGAGTGGCTCGCTGGATGCGCGCTAGCAGATGAAGGAGTTTGCCCTGGTTGGGTGCTACGTCGATTGCGGGGAGATTAGCGCTGGTGTTGGCTTGCACGGCATCGTTGAGTGCAGAGTCGGGGTGGACGAGGGTGTCCGTGAGGTAGTTGTCGACGGAGGTCCAGAGATCTTTGTCCATAGTTGGCATAGTCAGAATGATATAGAGAGTATGTTCGTCGGTTAGACTTCGAGTACTCTAATTTTTCTTCGAGGGACTCCATGAAGATGAGGCTTGCGCTGGTTGCGGTGTTCTTGTTTGTGATGGGTGGGTTGCAGGTGTCGGGGCAGGCTCCCGGGTCGAACGAAGAGGAGTTCATCAAGACACACTATGCGAAGTATGAGTACCGGATTCCGATGCGGGATGGGGTGAAGCTTTTTGTGTCGGTGTATACGCCGGTTATGGGGGCGTTCAAGGATGCGGGGCCTTACCCGTTTTTGATGACACGAACTCCTTATAGCTGCGGGCCGTATGGCGAAGACAAGATGCCGATGCGGCTGGGACCGAGCCAGGAACTGCTGGAGTCGGGGTACATCTTTGTTTGCGGCGATGCGCGCGGGCGGTATCAGAGCGAGGGTGTTTTTCAGGAGATGAATCCGCATATCGACGATAAGAAGTCGAACAAGGACGTGGATGAATCGACGGATATGTACGACACGGTGGAATTCCTGCTGAAGCATGTGGAGAACAATAACGGCAAGGTGGGTATTGCGGGGATCAGTTATCCAGGGTTTTATACGTCGGCGAGCATTATCGATTCGCATCCGGCGATCAAGGCGGCGAGTCCGCAGGCTCCGATGACGGATTTGTTCTTCAATGATGATGGGTACCACGGCGGGGCGTTCATGTTGTCGGCGAATTATGGGTTTTATGTGGGGTTCAAACCGCAGAAAAATCCAACGCTGCCTGATCCGAGGACTTCGTTTGATTTGGGGAAACCGGACGGCTACAAGTTTTATCTGGATGCGGGGCCGACGGAAAATCTGGATAAGAAGTTTGACGGATCGAACTTTCTCTTTCATGACCAACTGGTGCATACGACTTACGACGATTATTGGAAGAAGCGCGATCTTTCGCGGCACATGAAGAACATCAAGACGGCGGTGATGGTGGTTGGCGGGTGGTTCGATGCGGAGGATCTTTCGGGACCGTTCAAGACGTTTCATGCGATCGATGAGTTCAACCCGGGTGTGGTGAATACGCTAGTGGTGGGGCCGTGGACGCATGGGGGATGGGCCCGAACGGATGGAGACAGGCTAGGGGATGTTAGTTTCGGCTCGAAGACGGGAGTGTTCTTTCTTTCGCAGATTCAGTTTCCGTTTTTTGAGTACTACCTGAAGGGACGAAATGGGGCTCCACTGCCGAAGGCCTATGTGTTTGAGACGGGTTCGAATGAGTGGAAGCGGTACGATGCGTGGCCTCCGAAGACAGCAGAGAAGAAGACGCTTTATTTTCGTGCGGGCGGGAAGCTGAGTTTTGATGCGCCCAAAGAGAAGGCCGGCGTGGATGAGTATGTGAGCGATCCGGCGCATCCGGTGCCATTTGTGAACATCACGACGGATACAGTTCCGCAGAGGTATATGGATGACGATCAGCGGTTTGCTACACGCCGACCAGATGTTCTGGTGTACGAAACGGAACCTTTGACAGAGGATGTGACGCTTGCCGGACCGGTGCGGCCGAGGCTGAAGGTAGCTTCGTCCGGGACTGATGCGGACTTTGTTGTGAAGCTGATCGATGTGTATCCTGATGATTTTCCGAATCCGCCGTCGGATGCTGTGGGGAACAGGATTCTGGGAGCTGCGCCGGTGTTGATGGGCGGGTATGAGCAATTGGTGCGAGGCGAACCGATGCGTGCGAAGTTCCGCGATAGCTGGGAGAAGCCAACGCCGCTGCCGGTAGGAAAGATGGTCGAGGTGAATAGCGAGATGCCGGACATTAACCACACGTTCCGCGCCGGGCACCGGATTATGGTGCAGGTGCAGAGCTCGTGGTTTCCGCTGGTGGACCGGAACCCACAGACGTTTGTGGATATACCGTTCGCGAAGCCGGAGGATTTCAAGAAGGCGACGGAGAGCGTGTACCGGAGCGCGGATGCGGCCAGCGGAGTTGAGGTGTTGGTGGTTCCGCAGCACTAGAGGGTGCTGGTTGGATCAGGGGGACTATAAGAGGGTGCTGAAAGAGTGCCTCGCGAGATAAAACGTACCTCAGCGGCTAAAGCCGCACTAGTCGTAAAGCGCTTACGGCACGGCTAAAGCCGTGCCCTTAAGCAAAACGGACCTTTTCGGCAATCTCTGAAGGAACGAACAGCAGGTTCTCCGCCTGCGGCGAAGGACGACAATTAAAAAAAGAAAGGCAACATCCGAAAGGCAAGGGCGACGGTGAGGCGTTGTCCAATTACCAGATACGAACGCGGTCTTTGGGAGCGAGGTAGAGTTTGTCGGTGGGTTGGATGTCGAAGGCGGTGTACCAGCCGTCTTCGTTGCGGACGGTGAGGGCGCGGTATCGTCCGGGTGGGTGCGGATCGGTGAGGACCTGTTGGCGGAGAGCGGCGTCGCGAGTGACGCTGGCCCAGTTTTGCGCGAAGGCGATGAAGAACTGCTGATCTGGACTGAAACTGTCGACGGTTGGCGCGGATTGGCCTTTGAGCGAGGCGTGGAAGGCGTCGAAAGCTGCGGCGAGACCGGCTACGTCTGCGATGCTTTCGCCGAGGACTTGCTTGCCTTTTACGTGAACGCCAGGGAAGGGCTCATAGGTGTCGTATTGGGCGGCGAGGGCTGCGGTGACGGTTTCGAAGTGTTTCAGGTCTTCGGGGGTCCACCAGTTGCGGACACGGCCTTGAGAGTCGAAGGCCGCACCTTCGGAGTCGAACGTGTGGCTGATCTCATGACCGATGATGGTGCCGATG
Source organism: uncultured Acidobacteriaceae bacterium (assembly GCA_963770055.1). Lineage (GTDB taxonomy): Bacteria > Acidobacteriota > Terriglobia > Terriglobales > Acidobacteriaceae > Edaphobacter. Next base: position 41,571 of record CAVYOC010000004.1, on the reverse strand, counting down.
GCTCCGTAGTTGTGGGCGGCGGGGGATTTGGGATCGAAGAAGGGCGGTTGAAGGATGGCTGCGGGGAAGTTGAGGCCGTTGTCGAGTGGGAGATTGACGGCGTTGACGGTTTGGGGTTCCATGCACCACTCATTGCGGTCGGTGGGTTGACCGATGCGGCTTAGGGAGTAGTGGTATTCGAAGAGATCGGCATTCCAGAGGTTGTTGAAGAGGTTATCGGGCGAGACCTGGTAGGCGGCGTAGCTGCGGAAGTGGTCAGGGTACCCCACGCTGACTTTGAGTGAGTCGAGTTTGGCGATGGCTTCTTTCTTTGTGGCGGGAGCCATCCATGTGAGGTTTTCGAGGCGGACGCGAAAGGCGGCGAGGAGGTTGGCGACCATGGATTGAACCTGCGTTTTGGCTTCGGGAGAGAAGAAACGTCTGGCGTAGATTTTGCCGACGGGATCACCGAGTATGTTGGAGACGAGGGCCTGGGCGCGAAAGTCGCGTGGACGTTGCTGGGGGGTTCCGTTAAGCGTGGTGCCGAAGAAGGCGAAGCGCTCGGCGGCGATGGCTTTGGAGATCGCGGGGGTATGGTCTTCGATGAGGTGGTAGGCGAGGAGATCTTTCCAGGAGTCGAGGGGTTGTGAGGCGACGAGGGCTGCTTCGCCGGTGAAAGCGGAGAGTTGCCAGACGATGAAGACGCTCTGTTTGTCGAGACCGGCGGCGTGGAAGAACTCGGGCCAGTCGAGACCGGGTGCTTTGGCGGTGAAGTCGGCGGTGTGCCAGGGATTGTTGGCCTTGTGGATGTCTTCGCTGTCTTCGAGGGAGATTTGTTTTTGGGCGATGGCAGTTTCGAGGGCGAGGACGCGGGTGGCGCGGGCTTCGGGATCGGAGAGACCAGCGAGGCGAAACATCGCGGCGATGTGGGTCTGATACTTCGCGCGAATGGTCTTCATGTTGTCGGAGTCGGTGAGGTAGTAGTCGCGATCGGGGAGTTCGGTGCCTCCCTGCATGAGATAGGGGGCGTAGCGGTCGGGGTCGTTGAAACTGGGGGCTACCCATAAGCCGAAGATGTTCGCAGTGTGGAAGTTGGTGAAGTTGAGGGCGTCGACGTCGGCGCGGAGGGAGAGGCCGAGGGCGTTTGCGAGTTCCTTCGGAGTATGGATTGTCTCGATGAACGCCAGATGCGGCTTGAGTGTGGCCATACCATTGGTCTCGATGGCGGCTTCATCCATGTAGGAGTGATAGAGATCGGCGATTTTGCGTTCGTCGGAGCCTGCGGGGGCGTTGGATTTTGCAGCGTCGTCGATGATGCCGGCGACTTGTTTGAAGCTGAGATCGACGAGAGTGTTGAAGACGCCGAGGGCTGCGCGGTCGGGTGGGAGTTTGGTCTGGGAGACGTAGGTTCCGTTGGCATAGAGGTAGAAGTTATCGCCGGCGCGGACGGCGGGGTCCATGTTGGGGATGGAGATGCCGGTGTCCTGTGCGAACGCGGGGATTGCGAGAGTGCAGAGGATAAGGGGAAGGATGCGGCGGGTGAGGTTGGTCATTGGGTGCTCCAGAGTTTTTGGTTAGGCCGATTGTTTTTGTAATGGGTTCGGCCGGATCATTATTGCTTATGTGGCGAAGGGGTGTTCGAGGCTTGGGCTTTGTGGGGTGAACATTTTGCCGCCGTCTTCGGTGAGGTGCCAGTCGTCTTCGAGGCGGACGCCGAACTCGCCGGTGATGTAGATGCCGGGTTCGTCGGAGAAGCACATGCCGGCGGCCAGCGGGGTGGTGTTGCCGCGGACGAGGTAGGGCCACTCGTGGCCGTCCATGCCGATGCCGTGGCCAAGGCGGTGGGTGAAGTGTTTGTAGTCGGGGCCGTAGCCGGCGGCGGTGATGATGTCGCGGGCTGCCTTGTCGATGGCCTGGCATTGAACTCCGTGGCGGGCGGCGGCAAGCGCGGCGGATTGGGCCTGGTGGACGATGTCGAATATTTTGCGGGCCTTGTCGAGTTTGGGCGAGGTGGCGTCGCCGAGGACGAAGGTGCGAGAGATGTCGGACTGGTAGCCTTCGACGAGACAGCCGTCGTCGATGAGGATGATCTCGCCCTCGCGGATGGTTTGCGGTTGCAGAGAGCCGTGAGGGAGAGCGGAGTATTCGCCGACCTGACAGCTTGCGTCGCCGGTAACACCGCAGCGGGCGTAGGCTGCGTCGATGAGTTGGGAGAACTGGCGGTTGGTCATGCCGGGTTTGGCGGATTCGTAGGCGGCTTTGTAGACGGAGAGGGTGATGTTGTTGGCGAGCTGCATGAGGGCGAGCTCGGCGGGGGATTTGATGCCGCGGCAACCGAAGGTGACAGGCGTTGCGCTGGAGGCGGTGAGGCTGGGGCTTGCGTGCGCGATGCCGTCGGCGAAGACGAACTGGGTGCGCTCCTCGATGCCGATGCGGCCACTGGTGATGCCCGCCTCTTTGAAAGCTTTGGCGAGAAGTTTGTAGGGGTCTTCGTCTTCGTTCCAGGTGTAGACGCGAGTGGTGTCGGCGGAGGGAAGTGTTGCGGGTTTGGCTTCCATGCGTTCGCGGACGCGGCCTTCCTCGAAGACGGGGCAGACGATGAAGGGAGCGCCCTTGGCTGGGAGGGTCCATGCGAAGAAGCGTTCGGACTGGCCCCAGCGAAGGCCGGTGAAGTAGTTGAGCGAGGTACCGGTGGCGATGACAATGGCGTCGATCTTGTTCTGGTGCATTAGGGCGCGGGCACGATCGAGGCGCTGTTCGCGTTCGGCGAGGGTGATGGGGACGGCTTCGTCGCGACGGCTGGTGAGAGCGGCGATTGCGGGCGGGAGATTTTCGGACTGATGAGTCTGTGCGGCCAGCGAGAGAACGGGTGCTGCTGCGGCGGTGGCGGCGGAGGTCAGCAGGAATCGACGGCGGTTGATCTTTGCCTGGGGTTTCTGAATCGTCTGAGTCATGGGTGCTGTGATTGTAGCGGGTTGGGCGTTGGGTGATCGATTGAAAGTGATGGGGGACAATGTTTAATGATGAGTGAGAGATAAGAGGGCTGTGGTGAAGGAATTTGCTGGTGTGGTGACGGATATTCGTGAGGAGTCACGGGTGGCAGGAAGGCAGCGTTGGCAGATGTTGCTGGACCGGACGGAGTTTCGCGCCGGGGATGTTGGGATTTTGGAGGCGGTTTCGCGGAGTGGTGCAAGGCTGGTGGTTCCGGTGCTTTGCGTGCTTGTCGATGCGGGTGAGGTTTGGCATGTTGTGGAGAAGCCGCTGGGTGCGGGAACTCGGGTAACAGGCCGGGTGGGGGGCGAGCATGAGCTATGAGTGCGGGGTAGTGTCTCGGGTTGAAATTGTAGATCAACGCGTGCATGATCTACACATCAGAAGGGCCCGGCAAAGTAAGGGGTTGCCTTTGACGCGAAACCGATCAGGGCACTTCATTCCGACCGGACTGTACGCTGAGCGTGCTTTAAGGGAGGGCCTAGCATGACGCGGCCTGCAATCAACGGCATCGCACCATTTTTCATTGTGCGCAACGCTGCAGCCGCTGTCGCCTTTTATCGCGATAAGCTTGGCTTCGATGTTACTTTCCAAGAACCGGAGCATGATCCCTTTTTTGCGATCGTTTGCCGCGGCGGTGCGATGCTCATGGTCAAGGCAGTCGAGGTGGACCCGCTGCCCAACCCCGCGCGCGAGCCCGCGGCCCGGTGGGATGCTTACCTCAATGCGCCCGATCCTGATGCGTTAGCGGCCGAGTTCACGTCGCGGGGCGTCATCTTTTCCGTACCGCTAATCGATACCACTGACGGTCTGCGTGGATTCGAGCTGAAAGATGCTGATGGCTATGTTTTATTCTTCGGTCGTCCTCGCGAAAATTCAAACTGACACACCACTGAGTGCGGCGGATGCTTTGAGCGCGGCGGCGATTGCTGATACACTCAGAGGTGTTGTTCTGATTGCGTTGGGCCTGCGATGAGCGGTGCGCGATGCGTCTGGTGGGGGGCTGTAGCTCAGCTGGGAGAGCGCCTCGTTCGCAACGAGGAGGTCAGCGGTTCGATCCCGCTCAGCTCCACCAAATACACATTCGAAGATGTTCACTGAGGTCCTAAAGCCAGCGGAAAAGCTGGCTTTTTTCGTCTCTATCGTCCATCTCAGGCCTGTTGCGTCCGGTGACATCTGGGGGCATGTGGGGGCAACAATGGGGGCATACTAACTTCCTGGGTCCGGAGATGCCCCCACAATGCCCCTAACCGACGTAATCATAAGAAAAGCCAAGCCTACCGGAAAAACGTGCAAGCTCTCCGACGAGCGTGGACTCTACCTCGAAGTGTCGCCAACCGGAAAGAAGTGGTGGCGGCTGAAGTATCGCTTCGACGGGAAAGAGAAGCGTCTCGCCCTAGGCGTGTATCCGGATGTGGGGCTGAAAAACGCTCGGGAGCGCCGTGAAGCGGCCCGCAGACTTCTCGCCAATGGCGTCGATCCAGGGGAACATCGAAAGGCTCAGAAGCAGAGTCGCATCGAGGATGTGTCCAACAGCTTCGAGATCATCGCGCGAGAGTGGTTTGCCAAGTACGGCACGACTTGGGCGGCAACGCACAGCGAAAAGATTATGAGGCGGCTGGAGCGCGACGTCTTCCCTTGGATCGGGAATCGACCGATTGGAGACATCCACGCGCCGGAGATTTTGACGGTGTTGCGCCGAGTCGAGGCGCGGGGGGCAGGGGAAACGGCGCACCGTGCGCTAAGCAACTGCGGGCAGGTTTTCCGGTATGCGGTCGCCACGGGGCGCGCCTCGCGCGATCCGTCCGGCGATCTTCGCGGGGCGCTGTCCAGAGTAAAAAAAGCTCACTTTGCCGCGAAGACCGATCCTGACGCTGTCGCCGGGATATTGCGTGCGATGGACGGGTACGAGGGGACGCTGCCCGTGCGGTGTGCCATGCGCCTTGCTCCATTGCTCTTTGTGCGGCTTGGGGAACTTCGGACGGCCAAGTGGACGGACATCGACCTGGAAGAGAAGCAGTGGCGCTACGTCATCACCAAGACCAAAACTCCGCACATCGTTCCTCTGTCCCGGCAGGCGGTTGAGATTCTGAAAGAATTGCACCCGCTCACGGGGAAGGGGACGTATGTGTTTCCCAGTGCGCGGACCAACTCCCGCCCCATGAGCGATAACGCGATTCTTGCGGCCATGCGACGGGCAGGAATCGAGAAAGAGGAGATGACCGGGCACGGGTTCCGAGCCGTGGCGCGGACGATCTTGGACGAAGTGCTGGGTGTCCGCCCTGACTTTATCGAGCACCAGCTAGCCCATGCCGTGAAGGACCCCAACGGGCGCGCCTACAACCGCACGGCGCACCTGCCTGAGCGCCGGAAAATGATGCAGCAGTGGGCGGACTACCTGGACAAGTTGAAGGCCGGTGCGGAGGTAGTTCCTATCAATAAGTTTGCCTGACCAATAATGAGTGAGTTTGAGTCGGGGAAATTCGAAGTTTCCGATAACGCCGTTTTTCGTGCACTTCGACGCTAAGTTTGGAGTCGTCGGTCGGCAGGATTGTTTCCGAATTGCCGACGATTCGGGGCCTGGCCCGAGTATGCTTCATCCATTCGCTTGCGAACCGGATCGCTCCGCTCATGGACTTAGTAGGAGATTTCCTGATTTCTTCCCCAAATTCTCGGTTGCCGTGTAGTTTTTTGTCGTCCCCGGCTACACATTGGATGTACGGAAAAAGGGCGGAAGGATGCACAAAGAGGCGGAAACATCGTTCCTTGCAAACCTGAACCAGAACATAGGAATTGTTCACCAGGTTTGTCATACCTATTTCCGACGCGATGCGATGGAGCGCGAAGACGTCTTCCAGGACATCATGTATCAACTCTGGAAGTCATATCCGCAGTTCAAGGGGGAATCAAAATTCTCCACGTGGATGTACAGAGTCGCGCTGAACACCGCGATCACCCACATTCGGCGGAGTACCCGGGCCCCTCAGAATGCAGAGTTGACTGAGTCGATCGCCAGTGCCCCCCACTTAAACGAGCACATGTGCCGCGTGGAGGAGGTGCGTCTGTTGCATGAAGCAATTGCTGCGCTAACCGACATCGACAAGGCGATCATTCTGCTCCATCTGGAGGATCAGAATTACGACGAAATTGCCTCCATCACCGGTCTCACCAAAGCAAACGTGAGTGTTCGTTTGGTGCGAATCAAGCGGGCGCTGAAAGACTACCTGCAAAGAAATCGATAATCGAGGAACTATGGCAAACGGCAATGAAATAGAGGATGTATGGAAGGAAGGTAAATCGCGTGAAGCGGGCCTCGCGCCACTCACCGGAAAGGACCTTCAGGCGATGATCTCGTCGCGCGTAAGGAAAGAGTTCACGACAGTTAGCCAGTTCGTCTGGGCTGCAATTGCGTATCAGACTATTCTCTACTCTTTTCTTACACACACGCTCATCCGCCATTGGGGCGAGATGCGGATCATGGTCCTCTGTCTCGCGGGAGCAGCGCTCTACATCCCGCTGACGGTTGCCCTGATACGCAGGGTGAAAACATTGTTCCGCTGCCCCCCGGAAGCGCCAGGCTCCATGGTCCCTGACGTCTTGCTCAAAGTGGAGGGTGAGTACGCCCGGCTTGCCGATTTCTTCCAGTTCAAGAAGCGCATGGACTGGATTGGTGTTCCCGTCAGCTGCGCGATCATTGTCCTGGTCACGTTCACGCTCTTCGTCAAGGGAGGCGTTGAAGGGAATCCTTGGGCAAGCCTTGCCCTCTTCGCTCTCTGGGTTGGGATGTCCCTCATTGCCATCCGGGCTGAAAACAGGAAACGGTTCGTTACTCCGCTCCGGCACCTGGAGCATGTCCTCGATGATCTCAAGAATTCGTAAGAGGCCGAAGTCGGCAGATGCGAAAGGAGACTTGAACAATGCATGAATACACGAAGAGAACGCTGCTTATAGCACTGCTAATCGTTTCCGCCGCAATTGTGCCTTCTCTGACGACGGTCGTCGGCTTCCCGGACCGAAGTTCCGAGTTGCCACGTGCAGCCACAAGTCCGTTGTTCCGTCATGTCTGGGATAAGCTGCTCAGTAGCGAGGTCGAAGATTGGATCCCGACCCATGCGGATAATTGCCGGCAGTCGGAATGGACCCCGGAATCTCGTCAAGTACAGACGCGCGTTTTCTTTCGGGCTGATCTCAAACCCACATTGGAAGGATCCCTATCCGCTGTGGGGGAATATGACGGGTTCCAGCTATCGATTCGCATGTGCCTGATCGGTTGTACCCCGGGGCGGAAATCATTATTCGTTTCTGAGCATTCGGCACGAAACGGCTTTTATCAACAAGAATCCCACATCTCAGGAGGAAGCAATGCAACGAAAGATTTTCAGAACGATTGCGTTAAGAACCTTCGCGTTGGTTATCGCGTTCGGCGCGGCGTGTCAATCACAAGCACAGGGCGCAAAGTCGCCGTATCCGACCATGGCCCCGCTTGACCAATACCTCATTGTCGATCGAGACGTCGAGATAACGCTGGCACGGAGCGCTGCTCCGGAATCCATCTCCCGTGATGCCGAGATCATGGTCCTCGGACGTCATGGTTACGAAACCGCGGTGAAAGGCAAGAACGGTTTCGTGTGTCTTGTCTGGCGTTCATGGGCTGCCGGAATCGACGATCCGGAGTTTTGGAATCCCAAGCTGCGCTCTCCGGTCTGCTTGAACCCACCCGCCGCGCGATTTAACGTCCCACTAACCGTCAAGCGAACCCAACTGATATTGGCAGGGCGATCTAAGTCTCAGATGTTCGCGGACATGAGTACCGCTATTGATAAAAAAGAATTGCCGGCGCTGGAACCCGCCGCGATGTGCTACATGTTATCCAGGCAAGCTTACTTGAGCGACCGCAACCCGCACTGGCATCCACACCTGATGTTTTTCGTTCCGCCAACCGAGCCTGCGAACTGGGGCACAGGCTTGCCGGGGTCCCCGGTGGCTGTGGCATTTACTGACGCTCCGGAGCGACATACCGTCTTTCTGATTCCCGTCGCCAAGTGGTCGGACGGTACGGCAGCTCCTATCGATGAGCATTGACGTGTGATCTCGGCGAGTCTGAGCCCGAGTAACGGGCTACTAGGAAACTATTCCGTTGTGCCTGCAAAGTCGGGGTCTTCGGAAAGTTCACCCTTTAGCGTGCCGTAGTTTCCGATAACCCGGTGGTCTCAATGGGTCGACGCAACACTCAGCTCAGACCCACATTCATTGAAAACAAAAGCTAAAAGCGCTGGCTAGGGTTAGATCTGCCGGAACCTTACCCTGGCTAGGTTTGGCCACATCAGCCAAACAGAACGATTCTTCAGGGTAAGCATTTGTGGATCAGCTGATTAGATAGTGTTGCATCGACCGGTTGAGCCGGCACCGTTTTCAGGGAACAACGGATGGACTCGCTAAAATATAAACTTTGAAGCCGAGCCTAGTTACGCGATCCGAGACCGTCCGAAAAGAAGACCCAGGCAAAGTTGAGTGGGACGATAGCTACTTCAAGTATTGTGAATTTGATGACTTCGATCTGGAAGGGAACATCGCCTGTTCCGACTTTGTGTCATGCACATTGCACCACTTCCATATCACGGCACGCTGACCTGTCGTGCCTACGTAAGTTGGAGTACAACCAGACGTTCCACATAACTTGTTCATGGCTCTTTTCTTGTCCTCGTCGAATACAGGCTAACCAATCGCGCGACAAGCACAGCCAGAAAGAGTTGTCCGCCGACACCTTCCAAAACGGTCAGACTTCGCACCAGGTCTGTCCGGGGCACGATGTCGCCATAGCCTAGTGTTGCGAGCGTCACGAAGCTGAAGTAGATCGCGGTCGTTCGTGAAAAATTCCCTGATGTGGCGAACGCGCCTGATGTGAGTTGTTCGAGGACCCAATACAAAAGGCCGAAGTAGAGCCCCGCGAGGAGGTAAGCACTGAGTGCTGCGTAGACATGCTCGGCATCGACATTTTTGGCGCGGAATGCATAGTGCAAAGCGGCTGCGGCAGCCGTCAGACCTATTAACGTCCATATCCCAAATGTGATTACGGATAGCGTGCGGTGATCAAGCCATAGAGCCACGGGTCGCCCCAACCATAAGACAATCATGACGGTGAGCAGGATGGGCCGATTCTTCCCTAGATTGACTGGCATTATCGCGGCAAGCAGGTTGGCGGCAAGCAGAGAATCAATTAGAACTACTCCGTACTTGAACACATTTAGGATAGGGACTGCGACCAAAATAAACAGGAGAGAATAGAACAGGATCGAATACCGTCGGCGCATGTAGGTGCGTCGAAAGTTTCGCAATCCAACCCCAACTTCCGTCTCATGTTTGTAGAAGGCCAGGTGATGTCCTTATGCAAGCAACAACTCTGGGCAAAAGTTTAGCGCAATCGGAAGGAACGATATTGTGCATCCATGTTCTGAAATCGTCGGTCAGGGGCGCATCACTCTTCATAGGCGTTTGTGTTGAATCACTTAGGAATACACCCTCCCGCGGTTGAGAACTCCATGATCCTCTCGGTTTCCGGGGTATTTCTTTTACACAAGAATGCCAAGCAAATCGGCCTTCGTAGTTTGGCTTGTTCCTCTCGCGTTTCTGGTTTGGAGCGCGTGGTCGTGGCACCTGACCATGTCCAAGTATGACTCTGTGTGGGACACCTACTTTGGCCGTGCGTGCGGAGGCAGCGAGTGCCTGTACGAACTTATGCTTACGGCACCCGTCTACTCGTGTATTGCATACTCGCTCGGAGCATTGGCATCTTCGTTTTTTTCGCAACGGCCTGTTTGACACCCGTCAACTCCCTCAAAGTCGCATTATCGGAAGACGCCAGTGACCTGCTCATAGAAACCCGACTTTTCGGCCAGGTGATCCGCGTTCCATTCTCGATCAGTGCTGGCAGCGAAGGTTCTTCCCGCGATCTGCCATTGCGCCCCGCTTCAAGGGCAGACGTCGTAACCTGGAGGTTCTTTCCGTATCCCAAAGGCGATTAGCTACGTAGAGATAAATATGGATCATACGCGCGACATGCAAGCCCAGGGTCTCTTCGATGCACGCTATCTGGCGTTCCTTGAGACCATCACTCAACTCCGGCCCCCCCTGCATCGGTACTGTTCACGGATGACCGGATCGGTGATGGATGGAGAGGATGTTGTTCAGGAAGCGGTATTTGAGGCTTATCGAAAGTTGGACCAGTACGACGAGAGTCGTCCTCTTGCCCCATGGCTATTCAAGATTGCGCACAATCGATGCATCGACTTCCTCCGCAGGCGGAGTGTCCGGGTCGAGGCCGAAACTGCTGCCATGGGTCCGGATTCCGTAATGCCTGGCGATCCCCCCGTCCTCGGTGTAGGTCGAGCGGTTGAACAACTGGTGATAAGTCTGCCTCCCATGGAGCGCGCCTGCGTGCTGCTGAAGGATATTTTTGATTACACGCTCGAAGAGATCGCGGAACTCGTCAGCTCAACCGTCGGCGGCGTCAAAGCCGCGCTCAACCGGGGCCGATTGAAATTGGCCGCCTCGTCCAAACCAGCGACATCGCGCCGCGAAGTGAGCCCGGAGTTATCGCGGCTTTTGCATCTCTACGTCGACCGATTCAATAAGCGTGATTGGGAGGGACTCCGCAAACTCATCAGCGCAGATGCTCGACTCCGCGTCGCAGATCGCTTTGCCGGATCCTTCGACGAATCGCCCTACTTTGGGAACTATGAACGCCAGACCGTGCCGTGGCGGCTTGCGGTCGCAGAAGTGGACGGCGAGTTGGCAGTCGTCGCGCTGCGCCAATACGGAGACGAATGGAGGCCCAGTTCCGTCGCTCGACTCCAGGTGACAGATCAGTACATCGCGCACATCACGGACTACGCGCATTGTCCGTGGGTTCTCTCGGCAGCCTCTGTCGTCGTCACCCAGCTCTCCTGAGGAATGTTGCAGCAACACGTATCCTCGATCGTCCCGAGACCGTAGTACAGAGCAGAAGGGCAATTCTAGGAGAAATGAAAATGCACATGAAAGACGCAATTAAATTTGCGCTGACCATTTCAAATGGATCGGTGCTGAGTGTAATCGACGAGATGAGCGACGCTGCAACGACGTTTCCGACGCCGAACGGCGGGTGTCACCCGCTCTGGGTCCTCGGGCACCTCACGCTTGTTGAGGGCATGATTCCAACGGCGCTCTTCGCGGAAAAAAACCCCGTGGAAGAGTGGCAACAGTACTTTGGCGAGAACTCGGAATCAGTCGCAGATGTCGGCGCCTATCCACCCTTCGCTGAGGTTCGCGAGAAGTATCTTCAACTGCGCGAACAGAACCTGAAAATTCTGGAGTCGCTCAGCGAGGCAGATCTCGACAAGCCCACTCTCTCGCCGCCCAAGGGACGGGAACGAGAGTTCGCTACCTATGGGCAGAGCTTCCTTGTGCTGGCTCTGCATCAGACCATGCATCGCGGCAACTTGACTGACGCGCGGCGTGCCGTTGGTCGTACCGCGCTCGCAACACGGGCGGCGTGAAGCTCGGCTAGTCCGGCGCCGCTGACGAGCTCAGGCCGACACCTGAGCTCGTCGTCTTCGAATCATCCTCAGCGACGGCCCGAATGTGTATCTTGCTGCCGTCGATAGTCGCAATAGCGGATGTGAAAAGCAATTTGATTTCTGACGAGGAGATTTTGAAATGAAAAAGTTTCCAGTGGTTCTGACTCTTTTACTTGCAACTCTGGATGTTCTTCCCATGTTGGCGCAAAGCCCCAGGTACCCTCCACTCAGCGAATACATGATGGCGCAAGATGCTGAAATTGCGCTGGCCAGGAGCGCGGCTCCGGACTACGTTTCCGACCACGCGACGATAAAGGTCTTCACGGCGTCCGGATTTCAAACCGTGCACGAAGGGGACAACGGCTTTGTGTGCGTGGTTATGCGCGGGTTTACCGGAGCTCCGACGTACACTCCGGTCCAGGTCCGGGACTACATCAATTACGACGCAAAAACCCGGGCTCCCATTTGTCTCGACCCACTAGCCGCGCGAACCGTGCTGCCTTACTACGAACTTCGGACAAAGCTGGGATTGGAAGGCAATACAGCCGAGAAAATTGCCGAGGGCGTTCAAGCCGCTTACGTCAAAGGCGAGATCCCCAGGCGCCCGGAAGTGTGTTTTGCCTACATGTGGTCGGCGGACCAGGTGCTTGGACCGTCGGGCCATTGGCATCCGCATATCATGGTCTACCTTCCCGGCTACGAGACGCTGCTTGGCACCAAACACCCCCAGAACCCTCTTCCATCCATCGGGGACGATGAGGGAACACCCTTTGCCGTGGGGGTTATCCCGGTGGACGACAGGCTGGCCATAAAAGCCCGCGCGAAATAGCACGGAAGACGGCAGATAGTGGATTATCTCCGAATGACAAGCAAACAAGAAGTTGAGCCTCTGCGAGTTCATTGGCTTCTCGTATATAAGAACTCAAGCCTGGTGCGCACCTTCATCAAAATGAAAGATAGATCCTCACGGATGAACGCGGAAGATCGTCTTTCCCTTGATCCGCTCGGTCCGGTTGAAGGCAGCTACGGCATCGTCGAGGGCAGCCACGTTGCCGATGTTTGTCCGCAGACGACCATTCCGGACTCGCTGGCCGACCTCACTCAATTGGGCGCGATCGGGTACGACGACGAAGTCGATAGTCAGGCCGTCAGCGGGCCGCGCCTCGGTCGGGCCGGTGATGGTCACCAGCGTTCCTCCGGCGCGAATCACGCCCGCAGACCGCTTCGCGAGGTCGCCGCCGAGGACGTCGAAAACCAGATCGACCCGGCCGACATCTTCCAGGGCGTCATTATCGAGGTCGACGAACTCCTGTGCGCCGAAGTCGAGAGCCGTCTGACGGCTGCCAGCGCGCCCGGTGCCGATGACGTAGGCGCCGGCCTCACGTGCGAGCTGGCTCGCCATCGAACCGACTACGCCGGCCGCACCGTGCACGAGGACGCTCTGCCCCGCCTGAAGGCGGCCGTGCTCGAACAGCCCCTGCCACGCGGTCAGGCCCGGCATCACGAGGGCCGCGCCCACCGTAAAGTCAACGTCGCCCGGCAGTGGTGCGAGGTTCCGTGCCTCAACGGCCACATACTCCGCCAGCGTGCCGTCACGATACCAGTCCGTGAGGCCGAACACCCGCTGTCCAATCGACAGCCCCGTTGTACCAAAGCCGAGAGCGGTGACCACTCCGGCCAGTTCGTGTCCTGGGATTGAAGGCGTCCGGTCTCGGCCGACGCGATCGGTCCAGGTCGAGGGCCACGTCAGCTCATCCCCGGTGAATCCCGACGCATGAATCTGAACAACGACGTCGTTTATCGCCGCCTGCGGCTCGGGCCGCTCCACCAGCCTCACCCCGGCCGTTCCCGCAGCCTGATCTGTCACTACAATCGCCTTCATCGGTCACCTCCCTGTGTCGAGTCCTTGTCTGTAAACCCCATTGCTTTCATCTCTCGCATTGCTCTACTCCTCGAATTCGCTGTGTCCATTACGCGTAGCGTCCACGCTATCGAAGTCAGTGTTGTTCGTGATCGGATCTCCCGCTCAGTTTCGTGATCGATTCAGAAGCTTGTCCAGTGTGAATCGGTCAGGCTCCCGGAACGCCAGTAAGAACGCTGCTGCGGCCGCAGAGAAGACCGAATAGTCGAATGGCGTCTTGACGCCAAGACCTGTGACCATACCCATGGCAAATGACAAAAGGAGAAGACCGGACAGCACGGAGACCATTCGTATTTTGAAGCCTGCGATGAGCAATATCCCAAATAGTGTCTCCGCGACAGTAGCCGCCCATGCAAACGACACCGCCAATGAACGGGGGAGGAGAGACGTCACCGCCCCCGTGTATTCCACGAAATGAGCGAAATCTCCCCAGGATACGTTCCTTGCTCCATATGGCCCCCATAAGCCAAAACGATCAGCCACTGCGGATAGAAAGGAGACTCCCAGCGCAAACCGTGCAAACAGACAGACAATCTCTGCCCCATTCTCGGTGAGTTGCGCGGCTTTTGAATTCACACGTGCCTCCACATAAAGAAGATTCCTTTTAGGCAAAAAGGTTTCATCGGGGAAATAAATTGCTCGCGTCCGAAGCTGGAGAACGGGAGTGAGAATCGGCGCTTCTTCATCTTTGATGTTGTCGATAACCCCCTTTTGCAGGGACCTCGATCATGATAGATACGATATCGGATGATATTAATGAGGCGGTCCTCGCATGGCCCAACCGCTTCAAAGGGGGGAGACAAATATGTCGAACAGCATTTCGACCTTGCTTGTTCGGAATCTTCGGGACGTCTTCGGTGAAAACGACCCGGAGCGGAGACGCGCCGCGATCGACGAGATCTACACCGAAGATGTTGTTTTCTACGATCCCAGTAAAGGTGTCTACCGTGGCCGCGACGAGATCGAGCGCATCGCAGGCGCTATCAAGGCGACTCATCCCGACTTTAGCTATCAGCTAATTGCCGAGCCCGAGGAGGTTGGCGATGGCGGGCGGGTCCCTTGGGTATCGGGCCGCCCTGGCGATGCGCCAGTTTACGCCGGAACGGATTTCATCATCGCCCGGGACGGCCGGATTGCCGCCATTTATCTCTTCTTCGACAAGCTGTCCTGAGCCATGTGCGCGTTGCATTGATGATCCAAGCGGAGGCGCAAGGGCTGCGATCGCTTTGAGACTGTGTGGCTGGCCGCAGTTCACGTACCGGTAGTTTGGATTTGCACTTGTTTCTCCTTACCGCCAAAGGTCAACTGTTGCCAACAGGCCAAGTCACTCATTGAGCTGCCCAGATCGCTTATGTTTCGGCAATTGGTCCTATAACCCGCATTTTCGGCAACTTGCTTTGGGTTGGTAACAAAACACGCTTGTCTTGGCTTACGTCACTCGCTCTTGTGACGGAGTCATCGATTTGCAACACCACCAAAATAAACTTCAAAAAAGAGGAAAATTTTCCCGCCCAGAAAACGCGCACCTAACCGCCACGTTACGACCATGAAAATGCACTTAACCACCAGCAAAAGACCACACAAAAACCCTGTTGAAATCGCGAAACCCCCAATAAACGAACCCTTTTCCCGACCCAAAAACCCGCCCAAAAAATATTTGCAAATTACCATCAGAAGGTGCCCGAACAGAACGACACCATCGTAGCCATCTCCACCCCACCCGGCCGCGGAGGCATCGGCATCGTCCGTCTCTCCGGCCCACAAGCCCGCGCCATCGCCGAACCCCTTCTAAAACTGAGACATCCGCTGTCCCCCGCCCAAGCCCGATTCGCCGAAATCCTCGACAACACAGGCGAAACACTCGACGAAGCAGTCGTAACCTTCTTCGAAAAACCCCACTCCTACACCTCCGAAGACATCGTCGAGATCGCCGCCCACGGCTCCCCGGTTCTCCTCGATCTCCTTATCCGTCAATGTCTTAGCGCTGGAGCCCGCCTCGCCGAACCCGGCGAATTCACCCAGCGGGCCTTCCTCTCTGGCCGCCTCGATCTCACGCAGGCCGAAGCAGTCAGCGATCTCATCGAAGCCACCACCCTCCATCAGGCCCGCCTGGCCGCTCGGCAGCTTGGAGGCTCCCTCAGCCGACAGATCACCCCAATAAAACAACAACTTACAACCCTCATCGCCACGCTCGAAGCGGGCATAGACTTCGCAGAAGACGACATCGAGACCCTTCCCGCCACCGAAATCACCGCGCAGATCCAATCCATCCAGACCCCGCTAACTGCCTTAGAACAAAGCTTTTCCTACGGCCGCATCCTCCGCAACGGCTTCACCTTAGCCATCGTAGGCCGCCCCAACGCCGGCAAATCCTCCCTTTTCAATCGCTTGGTCGAACGCGACCGCGCGATCGTTACCGCCACCCCAGGCACCACCCGAGACCTCGTCACCGAACACGTCTCCCTCGAGGGCATCCCCGTCCAACTCATTGACACAGCAGGCCTTCGCGACTCCACCGACGAAGCCGAATCGCTCGGCATCGCCAAATCCCGCGAAGCCATGGCTGAAGCAGACGTAGTCCTCCTCATCCAGGACGCCACAACGCAACCCCACGAGGAAGACGAGCGAATCATCGCCACCCTGACAGATCGCCCTTACCTCTTGGTAATCAATAAAATAGACCTAACCCCACCCACCGAATCGACCAAGACTCAAACCCTCCGAACCTCAGCAAAAACCGGTCAAGGCATCCCCGAACTCCGCCACGCGATTCTTGATCTCATCACCCAAAAAGCCCCGACATCCGAAACGGCAATCCTAACCAATCTCCGTCAGCAGCAAGCAGTTACAGCCACATTGGCAGCCCTTGCCCGAGCCCAAAAAGCCACAACCACAAGAATCCCCCACGAGATGATCCTCCTTGACCTCTACGAGGCCCTCCACTCCCTCGACGCCCTCACCGGTACCACCACCACCGACGACATTCTGAACCTCATCTTCAGCAAATTCTGCATAGGCAAATAGAACCGTAAGCCAAATACAATCTATTGCTTAGTAACATCGATCATATTGTCGTCCGGAATCCGGTCAATCAGTTTGTTGTAAGGATCAATCCCCGCGCGAGTAGGCATCTGATCCACCACAATCTCAAAAGTCTGATTCGCCTGCGTAATCTTCTCCTTCTTCAAATAAAGCGGCTTCTCCTCATCTTTCTTCCCGACAAACACGCCTATATCCATGAAATCGTTCAGGTTCATCGGCGTCTCCTTCCCATTCCCATCCGCCGAAACCTTATGCGATTGCACATTCAAGGTAACCTTGTATTTCTTATCTGGAGTCTCGGTCACCGTAGCGCTAACCGCTTTGTTGTCATACAGCACGATCGACTCAAATGCATCCGTAATGTAGTACTGCAGTTCCGGAGGAGTCTGCGCCCGCAACGCATCCACAAACTGCCGAGTATCCGGGTAAGGGCCACTCTGTGCGTCATTCGCATTCGCATAACGGTACTGCATCAGGAAATTCCGTAACGCCAGATTGACCTTGTCCGCGCCGATATAGTCTGCCAGCGTAAACATCACCTGGCCGCCTTTCTGATACCAGACATAAGGCTCGTTCTGCACCAGCACCAACGCCCTCTCCTTGCGAATCTCACCCGCACGTCCGCGGAGATACTGATCCAGCTCATGCTTCAAAAACCGATGCATGCTGTCGCTGCCATACTTCTCCTGCATCACCATCAACGCCGAATACTCCGCCAGCGTCTCCGACAACATATTCGACCCCTCAACACGTGCCCCGATAAGTTGATGCGCCCACCACTGGTGCCCCAACTCATGCGCCGTCACAAAGTAACTAAAGTCGATATCCTTCGGCTTCTCCAATCGCCCAATGAATCCAATGCCCTCGGAATAAGGAATGGTATTTGGAAACGATTGAGCAAAGGTCCTGTACCTCGGAAACTCCATAATCCGGTACTGCTTGAATTGAAATGGGCTGAAGTTCTTCTCGTAGTAAGTGAGTCCTGCCTTCGAAGCCGCGATCATGTCATCCACATCGAACTTATGCTCAGGAATGTGATAAACCTCAATCGAAATCGGGTTTTCCTTCCCTTGATAGATCTCTTTCGTTACGTCATACCGCGCCGAAAGAAACGCAAAGAAATCCAGCGTCTTCACGGCGCCCATATCGTAGGTGAAGTAGTGACGCCCATTCTCATGCCACTCCCGCGTCAGATATCCCGGTGAAATCGCAATCTGCGGCTTGCCTTCCGAATCGGAATCTGAAGTACTCACCGTCGTGTGATAAGTAACCCAGTCTGCGGTAGGTGTGAAGATATTGGTCACTGTGCCTTCAGAATCTCCGCGAGGCGGAAGCACCTCCAACTCCGGCAACTTCTCTTCCTTCCGTCGCCGAGGATCATCCAGCTCAATATTGGTGTCATAACCAACCGTCGGAAAATAACTGGAGTCAAAGAAAGTCCCCGAGTAGGCAAACTCGGGCCGCTCATTCCCATCCTTGAAGCCATGGCTCGCGTAACCCACGTTAAAGTTCATGTCGAGTTTCTCGCCCGGCGCGAGAGGCGTGTCCAGCTGGTAGATCGTGTAAAGACTGCGCGGGCTCGACGACACAACGTGGAAAGGTCTGTCGAACTTCACGTTCGTCACAGACTGATTCTGGTTCGTAATATGAATCTGGCTAATCGGCTGCGGCGTTTTATTTTGCAGTATGAAGTGGGCAGTGCCATCAAAAGACCGTCGTTCCGGATAAATATTGATGTTCGCGTCGACTCCAATCACCTTGGCCTGCGAAACATTCTCATACTTCTTGAAGTCGCGCTCGTAGTTCGCCTGAATGTGTCGCCGATCCTTAGCGGTCAGATACTCGTTCAACACATGCGCGTTGTAGTAATACCAGCAACCGCTTCCGACCGCGATCAAGAGAAGCACTGCACCCGCGGGAATCAGCCGCGGAGCTCTTTGCTTCGCCAGACGAAGCCGCGACGTCCATGCTTCATCCGAGCCACGCCGTGCCAGCGCAATTGAAATCACCGCAAGCACAGCCATAATCGCGAGCCAATACAGCGTGGCCCAGAGCAGGGCAGGCACAAAATGCCCATACCCGTTCATATCCGAGTAGATATACGGCGGCGTATTGCCGACAAGATAAAGCGTGTTCTCCCATCCAAAGTTGAAAAGTATCGGCGTGATCACAAAAACGCCGATCACAATTCCGTGCCCGATAAATTTATTCGAGACCACGGTCTGGATAAAGAACGCAAACAACGCAAACATCAGAATCTGCGGGAACGTAATGAAGTAAAGCTCTTTCACGTATTGAAAAATCTCGTAGTGATAGTAGCCCGAGAGCGTCTGCATCAGAATGCCGCAGAGCATCGTCACCGTGAGCAGAATCAATTCGACAAAGCAGAGAGCAAACAGCTTCGAAAACCAATCCGTAGTCTCGCTGATTGGCAGCGCGTCGTGAATTCCTGCGAACTGCGTATCCCGTTCGCGCCACACAAGTTCAGCCGCATAGAGTGTCGCGACAATATAAAAGAATAACTGCGCACCGCCCTCGACCGACTGAAGCATCAGGTAGGTAACCGGCCAGACATTCCGGTCAGCAAGCTTCCCTGCAAAGTATCCATTGTTGATGGCTAGCCCCATCATCAGGAGCAAAAGCACCCAGAATGGAATTTCGTGAAGAATATTCGAGATGCGGATTCGCGTCAGAGATTTAAGTTGCGCGAACCTCAGTCCCGGCCCCAAAGATCTGATGAATAAGCGGAAGCCTTGCCGCAACCAGGCTCCGCGGCCTTGCCTCAATAATGTCCTGCTCCCGTGCTCGCGCGGCTTTCTTACCACTGGATCGCGCCGTGAGAGCTTCGACCGACATCGGAAAGAACTTCCAGACCGCGAACAGCGCCAGCACCCCGACTGAACCCCAGAACAACCGGTTGTAGAGAAAAACCCCGTTCGAATCATGCGCAGACCACGAGTAGAGAAGGGAATTTTTCTCCACTACAGTCCAGTAGCGCGAAATCGCGTCGCGATAGAGAAAGCCAACCGGATCAAAAATGCCCGACCAGAAGTGCTCCAGCGAGCGCGTCACACTGAACGCATTCACGCCGATGATGTAAAGCATGAAGATCGCAGCGCCCTGCAGGTAAACGATGAAGATCTTTCGCGAGAGCGCCGACACCAGAAAGAAAAGCGATCCCATGAAGAAGATCTGGAACACCACAATCGAGAAAAAAGGCTGCAGATACCACGAAAGATGATTCGGCCCAATCCGCAAATGATCAGCCCACGGAGCCAGTGTCCCCAGAAACTCACCCAGCAACAGCCCGGAGAATGCAAAGACCGTCGCGACAAAAGACCCAGCCCACCGTCCGCCGAGATACGCAGACTTGGAAATCGGTTTGGTGAACAGAATCTGAATTGTGTCTCGTTGAAAATCCCGGAGGATCGAAGTGCCGAATATCGAGGCAATCACGATCAAACCGAAAAAACTCACACCGATGTCATTGACGATGTTGGCGTAGGGTCCATTCAGCAGAATTTTTCCGTTGTTATTGCCAATCGGTCCGAAGCTCTCGCTTGCAACATCAAGAAAGCTGAAAACGGCCCAGACAAGAAAATAGATGTAAGTCGAGATGCTCTTAAATCGAAACTTCAGTTCAAAGGTGAAAAACTCCCAGAACATGGCCATATCGTCGTCTCCTGTGCTGGGTTAGTTCTTCGCCTGATTGGTAAGATTGAGAAAATAGACATCTTCAAGGTCGGACTCAACCGCACGGAAACCCTCACCAGGACTCGAATCCGCATAGACCCGAACTTCATGCAATCCCCCGACAAGGTGCGTTGAAACTACTTTAAAAGTTGTCTCCAGCGCGCGCAGTTCATCATCCGTCGCTACGACCTTCGACCAGATCTTTCCATGCAGCGAATTAAGCGCCTCCGTCGGGGCGCCTTCGAGCAACAGTTGCCCATTCGAGATAATCGCCATCCGCGGGCAAAGCTCACGCACATCATCCACAATGTGCGTCGACAAAATCACCGTCACATTCGAGCCGATCGAACTCAATAGATTCAAAAACCGGTTCCGCTCCGCAGGGTCCAATCCCGCCGTCGGCTCATCCACAATAATCAGCTTTGGGTTCGCCAGCAGCGCCTGCGCAATTCCGAACCGCTGCTTCATGCCACCCGAATATGTGCTCAGCGCTTTCTTCCGCGAATCCCAAAGGTTCGTCTGCTGCAGCAGCGCCTCCACCATCTGCGTCCGCTCAGTCTTATTCGTAATCCCCTTCAGAATCGCCAGATGGTGCAGCATATCCAGCGCCGACATCTTCGGATAAACTCCAAACTCCTGCGGCAAATACCCCAGAATCCTCCGCACCTCATCCTTCTGAGTCAGCACATTCAACCCATCAAGCTGAACCGAGCCCGAGTCAGGATCCTGCAACGTGGCAACCGTGCGCATCAACGTGCTCTTGCCCGCGCCATTCGGCCCAAGCAGGCCAAACATGTGATTGCCTATTGTTAGCGAAAGATCTTTCAGGGCGCGTACGCCGTTCGGATAGGTCTTCGACAGGCCCGTAATTGTGAGTGCCAAGGAGGTGCCTCCAGAGGATGGATTCAAGCCTTTATGTAGTAGCGGCAATTTACCACAGTCAAACCAGAGTTTCGCAGCTTTCCGCGCGCAATTCTGACTTTGAAACAGTCAGCTTTCTCTGGTGCATGCTTCGGTAATCAGTACGCAGCTGATTGACCTGCGGTTCAAATCAAAGCTCAGATCCAGATCCAGGCTCCCGCGAAACGCTCTGATTCACGCGCGTGAACCCGACCCACCCCTCACTGCATTTTGTTGCACTCGTCGCTCCGAGCCCGAACCTTTTTTCGCGCTACTGATTAGTTCACCCCAGCGCACCTGGTTGCGCCCATTCGCCTTTGCCTCATAAAGCGCCTTGTCCGCTAAATCCACCAAATCGTCCTGACAATTGCCTTCTCCCGGCCAGCAGGTCGCCACCCCGCAACTCACCGTAGACAGCCGGGGATGGCTCCCCGGATCCGGCAACGCTGGCGATCCCGCAACCTCAACCAGCTTGCGGATACGTTCAGCAACAATCAACGCTCCCTCCCGGTTCGTCCCAGGAAGTAGCACGATAAACTCCTCCCCGCCGAACCGTGCCGCAAAGTCTTCCTTGCAACGCAGGCTCTGCAACAGCAGCGCCGCTACCCGCACCAGCACCCGATCGCCATACAGATGCCCGCGCGTATCGTTCGTGATCTTGAAGTTATCGATGTCAATCAGAATTGCCGACAAGCACCGTCCCGACTCAACCGCCGCACGCCACAAATTCGCAAACTGTAGCTCGTAAGAATGCCGGTTCGACAGGCCCGTCAGGTTGTCGATATATGAAATCTTCTTCAACTCGATGTTCAGGAACGAGAGTTCTTTACTTTGAATCTCGCTGCGCAGCCGCATCAGGTAGGCAAGCCGCTCATCGCGCCCAATGCTGTAATTCGCAATCACCGTCATCGCAATCGCACCAACCGCCAGCGTCACCCCGAGCAACTTCTCCGAAGCAATCAGAAAATGATCCTGCGCAAGAAATACCAAATCGCTTGCCAGCAAAATAGCAGACGCGCTCAACGCATACCCAAATTGCAGCCGCATCACCACATTCACGAAGATCACAGCGACAATCAACCCAACTTGCGCATACGCCGATGAGGCCACGTCCGTATTGCTTTCTAGATAGAGATGCGTCGCGCCAATCAGGCAACTCACCAGAGCAATGCTGCTCTCGCGAAAAACTCTGTTCGTCGACCGCAGCACAAGGAAATTGATCAACAGCGCGATCGGCGTAACCACGCACAGCCGAATCGGCAACTGCAGCCATGAGCTGCCTCCGCGAATCAGGTAATCCGCAATCACATAGAGATTGAAAAACCCGATCGCAATCAACCCCTCCACCCACAGCCGCTCCGATCGCTGAAGAAGAGTCGATTGCTCGAAGCCGTTCTCAAGGGGCGTCGGCAAAGACAGCCGCTCGAATCCCTTACGGGAGAGCCGTTCTATCTCCGCAATCGCGAGCTCATGGATCGAAGTGTCTGGCATCTTTAAATTTCTATTCCCTCGAATGCCCTTCTTCTATCCTCTGTCGGCTGCTCGATACCTTTCATCAGCGCGTTGACCAACAAAGACAGTTACAAAGGAATCTCCCTTTAATCGTATCGATCCTGTCGAATTCCAGGATGCAAAAATCACCCACCTTCTCCCACAATCGTGGGATACAAAAAAACAGGCGTAACCCGAAAAGAGCTACGCCTGCGAGAGTGTCTTGAACTAATTGTCGGGCGACTTACGCCAGCAAACGCCGGCGAAGCGCTCCCGCGACTCCCAGCGCCCCGGTTCCAAGCAGTACAAAAGTACTTGGCTCCGGAGTCGTGGTTATCACGCTCACATCGTCAATGTCGAAAAACGAGTCTGGATTCGCTCCCGTGAACGACAAAGTCGTCGAACTCGACCTTGCCGAAAAGATCGCCGTCACCAGCGAATAGCTAAAGTCGCCATTTGGCTGGAAGACATTCGTCTCGCTGAACAGCGTCACGCCGTTTTCGCTCAACGAAAGATCGTTCGTCCCGTCGCTCTTAGGAAGAGGGTTGGGTTCATTCACCAGTTCGAACGTCACAAGATAAAGCTGGTCAAACGTCGTCGCAAACGTCTGCGAGATCGTCTGGCTGCTGGTCGTCCCCAGGAACGCGGCGAAGGTTCCCTGGAAAGGTTCGAATACATCGACGTTCACGTCGAAGCTGGCTGTCGTGTTTTCTCCCGTAAGCGTCCAGTTCGTAAAGTCCCCGGTCTCGAACCCGCAGTTCTTGACAAGCTGGCCCGGCGCGGAGCTGCAATCATCTGCCTTGGCCCACTTCGAGCCAGCCAGAGTCAGCAGAAGAACGGCAAGGATACAAATTGATTTGCGCATATAGAGTCACTTCTCCTAGGTATGAAATCGTTAAGTTGAAACCACGGATTGAGAACTGCTGGGAACACCTTAAGTTGTTGTAGAATGTCAATTTTTCGGCGCCATCGGCCAGGCCGGCGCCATCACCAGGTTCGTAGCGTTTGTCGTACCAAGTCCTGTCGCGAAGTCCCATCCTGGTGTCGCCAGATACGCCGGCTGGTAGGCCGTATTGCTGGTCGAGAGCACGCCTATAGCGCCGCCGCCCAGGAAGCAGTTCACCGTCCCCGAGCAGGGAACATCCATGTCTCCCAGTGTCACGTCGTAGAACACGCAATTCGAGCCAACGGCGTTGCCAAGCGTCGAATTACACGCTGGGGCCCCCGTCGTGCCGTACTGCGAGTTCCCAATCGTATACAGAACAGGATTCGGATTGCCCTGACGCTCTCCGCTTCTCTGGTTTACAAGCGCCTGAATCCCGCCCCAGATCGGACTCGAAACCGAAGTCCCGCCAAAGCCCGCCCACAACGCCGGATCACTTCCGCACGCTGATCCTCCGCGTGCCGTATCTGACCAGCACACGTCGTAGTAAACGCCTAGGAACCCGTTCGAAGCGAACAGCGAAACATCCGGAATATCCCGAACTCCGTCAGCCGCGTTTCCAAACACTCCCACCTGCCACGAGGGTTTGGCGTAGCCCGCGCAGGTTCCCGAAACCACGCCTCGGGTGCTTGCCGCGCCACTCGCGCATCCGCTTGGTCCGCCGCTGCCGCTCGCCGTCGTCTCAAAGTTGTTATTGGTCCTGTTGCAGGTGCCGTTAGGTCCATACGGTGTCGCGAACCCAAGGAACTGCGTCACCAGTGTGCCGGCGCACGAATCGTTCCACGGAATCTCAGGAAAATAAGAGATCGCCGTCTGGAAGTTCGGTCCATTCGCCGTGTTGAAGTACTGGCTTGTCGTGTTGGTAAAGAACACGGAGGTATCCGTGCCGCCCACAGCAACGTTATTCGGTGTCGATGCGAAGCCGCTGATCCCGATACCGTGCGTCGCGCGAATGCGATTCGCATCGGCACTCGCCGCGCCTTCGTCGCCGGAGGAGACGAAGATTGAAACTCCTTCCGCCGCGCCAAGAGCATACAGATTATTGATAAACAGATTCTCCGTTGCTCCCAGCAAAGCCTCAGCCTCGCCGTAGCTGATGCTCACAACCTGCGGAATCCCCGATGCCGGCCCGCTGAAGATATTCAACAGCGCAATGAACCCGCCGAACTGCGTCGTGTTCGCGCAGGCAGCATTCACAATCGCCGCATTCGGAGCACCGGCCGAAGCCCACTCCACGTCGATCGCCGCCTCGCCATCGTCCCCATTCACTCCGGGTGCGCCGCATGTAGCAGGCCCCGTCGGATGAATCTGCGACAAAGTCCCCGAAGGATACGCGCGAGCCAGCCCGAACGCCTTACGGAAAGTCACCCAGTCGGTCAGACTGAACAGATCGGTGTCTTCAATCACGACAATCGTCTGCCCCTTACCCGAAATCCCGGCTTTGAACAGAGGATTGAAGTTATAGACCGTCGCTACGTCTGCCGCCGAAAGATAATTGAACCCGCTGCCTCCGTTCCCTTGCGTGGAAGCGGGCATTCCACTCGCATGCTTCAGCTTCGACTGCGTATGCGGCATGAAGTTATGCAACGAAGCTACGCCTGCCACTACGCCGGCAAGTGCCGAAGGGAGCTCAGGGTCGGTGTAGTTGCCGAAGTGAGCCTCTCCACCCACCATCATGTTGTGGACCGTCGTATGAAACGCACTCCGCACCGCACCCGCCGTACCTGAGAACTCGATGACCGTCCCTGCCGGATCGACCGACACCACCTTGAAGCCCTCTGTCGTCAGCCAGTCACTGATCTTGCCGATATCCTCTGCAGACGGCCCGAACTGCTCGCCGACTTCAGCCGCAGTCAGCCAATGGTGGAAGTTCGCCGACTGCGGGTTCGTCTGGTCAGCCAGAAACTGCGTAAAGGCAGCCTGCTGATCCGGAGAACGCTGCAGGACAAGCTGCAGATGAGAAAGCTCCATCGAATCGGACACCACGCCGCGGTCATTCTCCGCCGTCGCTTCCGGCCGCACATTGCCCGAAACCTTAAAACGCCGTGCATTGTTGATTGCTTCGCGAATTCGTGAAGGGCTGTGACTGGTTTGGGCGGACACTAACGAAGTAAGGCCAATACACGCAGCCAGCGTCGTCAGCGAAATCGACTGCTTCGCTCGAATCATGACGGTCTCCTGATAAAAAGTGCTCAAATCTATCAGCAAACACGAAAATCCTGAACAGACCTAAGTCCATTTTCTGAGCAGGAATTTTGAGACGAGGGAAAATTAGCAGAAGAATTATGCAAAGAGATGCATAGTCAAAAGTAGATGATTCAATCAATCGGATACTTTGTGTGAGTTCACACTACAGTAGAGCATTTTGATGCCCACAGGTTGACTCACCTCGCGGACCATACAAAACATATCCCAAAGAACATCAACTCACAAGAAAGTTATCGATCAGTCGCGTCTTTCCCACCCACGCCGCAATCGCCACCAGCGTTCCTGCACTCGCAGTCTCCACCGGCAGCAGACTCTCCGCATCCACGATCGCCAGATAATCCAGCTTCACCCCCGCTGCTAAATCCGCCACCCTCCTGGCCCCGTCGATCAACGCCGCACTCTCACGCTCCCCTTGCTTGATCCGCTCTTCGATCAGCCGCAACACCCGGTTCAGCACCAGCGCCCGCGCTCTCTCTTCCGTGCTCAGGTACTGATTTCTGCTGCTCAGCGCCAGCCCCTCCTTATCCCGCACAATCGGACAGCTCACCAGCTCCACATCGAAGTTCAGGTCCCTGACCATCCGCCGCAGGACCGCCACCTGCGCGGCATCCTTCTGCCCAAAATAAGCCTTGCACCGCCCCACAATATGAAACAGCTTCGCCACCACCGTTGCCACACCCGTAAAGTGCCCCGGCCGCGAGGCCCCTTCCAAGCGGTCACCCACTCCCGCCACCGTCACCGTTGTAACCGCACCCTCCGGATACATCTCCTCCGCCTCCGGAGCGAACAGGATCGCAACGCCCTCGGCCTCCAGCCGTGCGCAGTCCCGTTTAAATGTCCGCGGATACTGCCAAAAATCCTCTCCCGGTCCAAACTGCAGTGGATTGACAAAGATCGAAGCCACTGCCGCATCGCACTCCACCCGCGCCTGCCGCACCAGCGACAGGTGCCCTTCATGCAGCGCACCCATCGTTGGCACAAATCCTACCGTAGACCCACCCGCCCGCAGATCGCGACACGCCGACCGCATCTCAGCAACACTTTTTACAATTCGCATTTCAATCTCTCACCCCAGCTCTTCAAGAAGGCATCAATGAGACAAATGCAACATGGGCTGCTGAAGCCCTTATTTTGAAAGGACGACGGCTTCAGCTTTGCCGCAAGGAAAACGATCTCAATGGCTCTTTAGCCCGAGGGAGAATATTTCAATCGGTAAAGGAACGAAGCACCCGGGCCCTATTTTAGAACCTCAACAGAGGTGCCCACCAACTCCCGCATCTCCTGCGAAAGATGGTAGCTCTCCGCGTCCGAGGGAAAGGCCCGTGTCTCGACATCGCGCTTGTACTCACTCAGCGCCGTGCGCATCATGCCGCTCACATCAGCATAACGTCTAACGAACTTCGCCGGTTTCGAAAACGTCATCGTCATCATGTCATGCAGCACCAGGATCTGCCCATCGCAATCCGGCCCCGCGCCAATCCCGATCGTCGGAATCCGCAGCTCCTCGGTAACAATTCGCGCCAGTTCTCTCGGCACGCCCTCCAGCACCAGCGCAAAACAACCAGCCTCTTCCAAAGCCATCGCGTCCGTTCTCAACCCATCGATAGCTTCCATCGTCTTGCCCTGCACCTTATACCCGCCCATGCGATGCACGCTCTGCGGAGTCAATCCCAGATGGCCCATCACAGGAATCTCCGCGTCCACTACATGTCGCACCAGTTCCATCCGCTCGCGTCCACCCTCCAGCTTCACTGCCTCTGCGCCGGCCTCCTTCACAAACCGAACAGCATTCGCAACACCCTCGCGCGCATCCGTGTAGCTGCCGAAAGGCATATCCGCCACCAGCAGCGCCCGCCGCACACCTCGCCGAACCCCGCGGGTATACAGCACCATCTCTTCCATCGTCACGGCAAGCGTATTTTCATGGCCCTGCATCACCATCGCCAGCGAATCGCCGACGAGCAGCACATCCAATCCAGCCTCATCCACCAGCCGGGCGGTTGCGTAGTCGTAAGCTGTCACAGCCGTAATCGGCTTACGCTGCAACTTCTTCTCTGTCAGGTAAGGAACAGTAATTTTCTTCGGATCGGCATCGCGCCCCACACGCGCATCAACTCGTTCCCGAGAGAACGTAATCAGACTCATAGTAAATCTCCAGTGCAGTTCCACCGCGCGCCGCAACCTCCGCAGCTTTGGCCGGATACCGTCTGTCCCGTCAACCTCACGGACTACCTAAAAGCCTACGCCCCTCAGACTCTGCCGGCAACCCCCAGAACGGTTCTGTAGTGGTCAAGTTTGAAACTTGACCACTACCAACAGTTCGGAAGAAGGTCAGTTTCCTGTCTTGCTTAAGGGCACGGCTTCAGCCGTGCCGCAAATGAAATGGAAAAGTGGGTGCGGCTTTAGCCGCTGAGGTTACATCTCCGTCACTGACCCACTATCTCCGGGCCACCTTGGCAAGAAACTCACAGGATCCTTGGAGTGTTTATTTACCAAAACACTGGCGCCAACAACACCAATCGCGACGTGGACAACAAGAGCGAAAGCAAAGAATGCAATCCCAATCATCCGTGCCATCCGAACATGCCCTCATACTCATCGCTCAGAATAAAACGCTGATGGCGCTCAACTTATGGCTTCACCACCGGCAACTCAATAAAACTCTCATGCCCCGGCGCATGATAAACCCGCTGTTCCGCTTTCTTATAATCCCCCGGCTTCGCCCAGAAGATATTCGGAACAAACGTCTGCGGATTCCGGTCATACAGCGGAAACCAGCTCGACTGCACCTGCACCATAATCCTGTGCCCCGGCAGAAACACATGATTCGCCGGCGGCAGATTGAACTTGTAAAGCAGCGGCTCTCCCGCAGCAATCGGTCTTGCAATCTCGAAACTCTCGCGATACCGACCGCGAAAGATATCCGCCGAAACCATCCACTGATACCCGCCCATCTTCGGCTGCCCCGCAACCTCATCGGGATAAACATCGATCACCTTCACCACCCAGTCCGAATCCGTCCCGCTCGTCGAAGCGATCAGGTTCGCTACCGGCTGCCCGCTGATCTTCACCGGAGCCGTCAACACATCCGAAGTAAACACCAGCACATCCGTCCGCCCAGACTCCTCCCGCTGATCGTCCGCCAGCCAGTTCGGCCACGTCATCCCGTTGTCGTACCCAACAGGCTGAATCGGCCGCGCCCGAAACGGCACAGGCTTAGCCGGGTCCGAAACATAAGCATCGAACGCAGCATCGCCATTCGCCGGAGCACTGAAACTCAGCTTCCGCTCAGCCTTCAAATAAAGCGGCACCGAAGCCGACCCGCATCCACTCGCACAAGCAACAGGCCACGCAGGCAGCTTCCGCCACACATTCGTCCCACTCTCATAAGCCGTCACCGGAGCGACCTCTGCCGCGGAAGCATCATCCTTCAGATACTTCGCCAGAAACGGAGCCAGAACATTCTCGCGAAAATGAAACGAAGTATCCGCAGGAAACCTGATCGCTCCCAGCGTGCTCCCATCATCGATACTTCCCCCGTGATGCCACGGCCCCATCACCAGGTGAACCATATTCCCCGAGTCCTTCGGCTTGATCGCCTTATAAACCGCCATCGCGCCGTAGATATCCTCGGCATCCCACAAGCTGTGCACCAGCATCGTCGGCACCGCAATCGGCTCCGCCGCTAGCAGCTTATCCACCGCCTGCGCCTGCCACCACGAGTCATAACTCGGATGCGCAATCACCTTCTGCCAGAACCCCATCTGCTCCAGCCCGCGTTGCTTCCCCAGCTCACCAGCCGATACCGCATTCATATACGTGTCGTAGTCATCAAAATTCGTCGTCCACCACTTCGCCGAGTTATCCCGCGTCCCCACCTGCTCGTAGATATACGGCATGCCCTGTTCGCGAAACGCCCCGTTATGAAACCAGTCATCGCCGCGCCACCCATCCACCATCGGATTCATCGGCACCGCCACCTTCAGCGCCGGATGCGGATGCATCAGCCCCATCAGCGTCGTAAATCCGTCATACGAGATCCCGATGAGCCCCACCCTCCCATTGCTCTCCGGAGTATTCTTCACCAGCCAGTCAATCGTGTCGTAAGTATCCGTCGCATGATCCACGGCGGTAGGATTCAGCGGCCCCCTCAGCGGACGATTCATCACATAATCGCCCTCCGACCCATACTTCCCACGCACATCCTGAATCACGCGAATGTACCCGCCATCGACAATCACGTCCGTGGCATTGTCATACCCATACAAACTCGACCCCAGGTGCGAGCTCTGCGAATTCGTCGTCAGCGCACTCGCGTTATAAGGAGTCCGCGTCAGCAGAATCCCCGCATTCTTCGCCCCCTTCGGCACCAGGATCACCGTATGCAGCTTCACCCCATCGCGCATCGGGATCATCACCTCCCGCCGCACATAATCAAACCCATAATTCGTCGGCGTAACAGCAGCAGGAGTCTCACTAGGCAACGAACCCGGCGTCTGCGCGAACCCGGAAGACAACAAACCAAAAACAAGAGCTGGAATAATCAAACTTCGACGAACAAAAAACGCGTGCATAGGCTTCCTTTTCACAAAACGACAGAGACAAAGCTTCTCATCGATCATATTCGCGACTTCGCCTCAGATTCGAGCGTCTTCTTAACAAATAGCGGTGGAACCGTTACTTCGGCGAAGAACTATCATCCGGCAGTATCCGCGACTGCGCACGGAACACGTGATAGTTCCCAAACGTCACATCGTTCAGAATCGTCTCAAACCGTCCATAAACTCCAAAGCTCTCTCCCCACTCCTTCAAAAGCTTCACCGTCCGCTGCCGTGAAATTGAGACACTCCGAATCGGGCAGAGATAGGTTTTCTCGCCGATCACCACCGCGCCATACTCAACCATGATCCCCGAGCTAAGCATCGGCAACCTCGGCTCCAGATTCGCCTCCACCGTCAGCCGAAGAATCGCTCCGCTCGCCTGATCAATCGCAATCTCCCCCCGATACGCCGCCGTTTTTCGAAAGGGAATCGTCCCATCCGGATCCGCCAGGCAACAGAACCCTACTTCAAAACGAGAAGCATCCTGCGGAATCGCATAACGAAAAACCGCCAGCGGCCCATCCGTTCCCTGTTCCCAATGGCTCCAGGCAAACACGCTGTGCGTCCCCGAAGCCCCCGCAAACACCATCGCCAGAATAGGCCCGAAGGTCCCTTGGGTATCCAGATCACGCTCTCGCGCATTCAGCTTCTTTCCCTTCCTCGCCTCTGCGTCCACAACCTCTTTGCCGTTGCGAAAAGTCACCGTCGTGTTGAACGTCTCCGTTACATGCAACGACTGGTCGCTCATCACAGCCTTCCACTCCTCGTCATCTTTTTGCGAAGGTTCGTCGTATTGCACTGTCGTCCGCGTCGCAAAGAAGTCCGGCAGCTTCACAATCGTCTTGCTCAAATAATCGATCGTGCGGGACAGGATTTGCCGTCGGGTAGCCGGGTCGGGCGTTGCTGTCGCTGGAATCTCCGCCGCCGGTGCAGACAGAAAAACCGATCTGTCCGCCACCGCAACCAGCGCACCCTTCGATCGGTCGCCGGGCAGTCGCCCCTTCCACGCCGACAGCTTCGCGCTGCTCAGCCGCTCGATCAATTCCACACTCGAGAGCTCCTGAGCAACCTCATTGTCCTTGTTGCCACGCGCCGCTTCCAGCATCTGCTCCAGCTCAGCGGCCGTGACGCGTCTCGCCGCCGAAGTGTGATCCTGATAGGTCGGTTCGTTGTAGTAGCCGGT
Source organism: uncultured Acidobacteriaceae bacterium (assembly GCA_963770055.1). Lineage (GTDB taxonomy): Bacteria > Acidobacteriota > Terriglobia > Terriglobales > Acidobacteriaceae > Edaphobacter. The sequence goes on along the minus strand of CAVYOC010000004.1, from coordinate 10,064 downwards.
CCTCGTACGTGCAGTCAAATCGCCTTTGCCTAAAACGATCTTCAAATCATGAAAATCATCTACCTGATTCGTCAACGGCGGATCAAACGTCAACGTATAAAAGACACTCTCCTCCTCAATACATTCGCCGATCATCGCGGAAAGTTCGGTGCTTGTGTTCAGCAATCCTCCGCCGCTTTGTATTGCCAGCACGTTCAGGCCCAGGTGCTCAGGAACCACACTCTTCGCGGACCTGACCGGAGCGAGGAAACCCCGATGCGAAAAATCGCTATTCGGGTACGGCCAGCTCCACAAGGCAATCCGGGCTTCGCGCAGCCGTGTCGAGAACTCCGTGACCTCGTCGAAGGCGTTATCCCAGACATTCCACCGGCCACTTAGCCAAAACAACACCTTTCTGCCGGGCCTCCGCCGTTCCGTCAGGATGATCGAACCAAGCGAACTGAGCGAAGGGTTGAGCCCTTGATGTCCCGTTCCCGACACCTTGATCCCGAACGATCGATCGACGCGGAACGTCGGAATCGGCCGAACTACAGGTAACTCCTTTCCGCGGGCAATCGCGTCAGCCAGCGCATTTCCGTCGCTCGACGGCTGAGGCATGGCAGAGAGGCGTGTCATGGCTGCGTTCGGATTGGACGTCGACGGATTGAGAAAGTTCGAAAGCGAAAGAAGGTAGAGGGACACCGGCTGAGCGAGATGCCCGTTGTTTCGGCGCAGAAACTTCTCGGCCTCCGCCTTCGCAAGCGGAATCTGTTGAAGTGGCAGGTTCAACGTATCGACAACCAGGATCACTTCAACAGGAGGATCGGATGGAGCCGTCCTTCCGTCGACCGCCTGAAACGAAACAATCTTCTCCGGCTGCCCGTTGTCCAGCAACGTAAAATCTTTGGACTCAAGTCCGCCCACCGGTTTTCCTGACTTATCCGTCACCACAACGTCAAGCTTGATCAGCCCCTCCGTCGCATTCGCAGCAGGCGCTAGAGGCAAACTCTGCTGAGCCAATCCAAGACCAAACACCAGAACAGGCACACAAAGGAGCAGCCCCGCAAAACCGCAGCTCGCTTTGCTGATACCAGTCACTGAACTCGGCGTAGGCCTCTGCTCTTCGCAGGAAGTATACCGCTCATGCGCCAGCATCCTTCACGAGCACGGAACCCGCGAGCGGTCACAAAAGCAAAATTAGTCCTTCGGACGACCCCACACGCTATCCAGAAACAGGTACCTGTCTCGTTGCGCATCCGGCTTAGCCGCCGAAGTCGCATCCAGATGCATCACCTGCCACTGTTCCGGCTTATAAATCGGCCATTGCGGCAACCCGGGACCATTCGGATCACCGGTCCTCGCAAAGTTCGTCCAGTAAGCCCCCATTAGATCCGAAAGCTTACGATCCTCCGGCCTCAAAACCGCTTCGGGCCGCGAATCCAGTGTTCCAAACACATACTCAATATCGTCCGAGTGAAACGCCCCCAGAATCGCAGCATGATTCTTATCCCCCGGCGAGCCCAGATCCATCCGGTACCGGTAAACCGGAGCCTTCCCGGTAAGGGTCTGCGCTTCAATCCACTTCCACGTCTTGTAAGCGATGAACCGGTCGGTTGCGTAATCCCCCGCTGACACAACCGCCTCCGCATCAGTCCCCGCGGGATAGACCGCCAGAAAATCCTTCGCCTTATCGTCAAAGTCCTTCTGAGCCACAGCCGCAAAGCTCTCTGCAGTCGTCTTGGTCTTGGCGAGTAGAACCTGCCCGCGAACCTCATCCGCATTCCAGCCCGCAAGCAGCGGTACCTGGGCTTGAAGCCCCTTGGCATAGGTATTCGGAACTGAGTCCGGGAAAAAGTATCCATCGACACTCGGCTCAAACCGCGGCGGTGGAGGCGTAGTCTTCGCTGTTGCAGCCCGCAAGATCTCTTCCGCCGAAAGCTTCCGCAACTCCGCAAGGGATGAGGTCCCAAACGCTGTCTTCGAAAACGCAACATTCCGCTCCTCGAGGGCGTCGCTCGAGAGTGGCTCAGTCTCACCGCCGGGGAACATCGCGCCGCTCTCCCCAATCGCCTTACTGAACAAGCTTTGCGACACCGGCGAAGCCATCTGCGCGCTCACCGAGCTCGACCCCGCCGACTCGCCAAAGATCGTCACATTCTTCGGATCACCGCCAAAAACCGCAATGTTCTGGTGTACCCAGGCCAGCGCCGCCGCCTGATCCAGCAATCCGTAATTCCCCGAAGCATGAAACGGCGACTCCATCGTCAGCTCCGGGTGATTGAAGAATCCAAAGATCCCCAGCCGATAGTTCATCGACACCACAACCACATTCCGCGCAGCCAGAAACTGCCCATCCTGCCGGCTCTCCGAAGTCCCCCCACTCACAAACCCGCCGCCATAAATCCAAACCATCACCGGCAGCGAACCAGCCTTCGCGCCCGCAGGAGTCCACACATTCAGCGTCAGGCAATCTTCACTCGGCCCCGGATCATGAAACACCATATCCGGATAGCTCCCCGACTGAAGGCAATGCGATCCGAAATCCTTCGCCTGCCGCACACCCTTCCACGCAGTCAACGCCTGTGGGGCCTTCCACCGCAGATCCGCCACCGGCGGAGCCGCAAAAGGAATCCCTTTGAACGCCCGCACCTTTTGCCCATTGGCAAACGCACCCTCCACCTCACCGCTATCAATCTTCACGCGCAGTGGATTCGCAGCATGCAGAGCAGTTGAAAAACAGAAAGTCGCCAAAATGAAAAAGGCAGAGGACAGAGCAGCGGGCCGGTTCATGACTTTTCTCACCGCACAACGGTATCACCACGCCACGTGTGCTTCGAGGCCAATTCTAGCCGCGTCCCCGTGCATTCGGAGCAGGCGGTGGATAGCGCGGCTTTAGTTTCATCGCAACCTCAGGCTTAGGCTCAATCTCAAGCGGCCTGTTTGCCGCCACCAGCTCGCCAATCGCATACTTCAGCGCTTCCACCCCTTCGCCCGTCACCGCCGAAATCTTATAGAACGGCAGCTTCTTCCGCTTCGCCATCGCCGTCAGCTTCTTCAGCTTCTCCGGATTCGCCACATCCACTTTCGCCGCCACCAGAATCGTCGGCTTCGCTGCCAGTGCCGGATCAAAACTCTTCAACTCCTCCGTAATCACCTTGTAGTCCGCAACCGGATCAGGCCGGGCACTTCCGCCTGCTGCGGCGCTCGCGTCCGAAACATCCACAAGATGAACAATCACACTGGTCCGCTCAATATGCTTCAGAAACTGAATCCCCAACCCGTGCCCAAGATGCGCCCCTTCAATCAGCCCCGGCAGATCCGCCACCGTGTACGACAGAGTATGCGGAAAGTCCCCAACCTGCACCACGCCAAGATTCGGCTGCAGCGTCGTAAACGCATAATTCGCAATCTTCGGCTTCGCTGCGGAAAGCCGCGAGATCAGCGTCGACTTCCCCACATTGGGATACCCCACCAACCCCGCATCTGCCAATAGCCGCAGCTCCAGCCGGTAAGTCCGTTCCTCCCCCGGCCGTCCCAGCTCATGCTCCCGCGGAGCCTGATGCGTACTCGTCGCAAAGTGCTGGTTGCCACGTCCGCCACGTCCACCCTTCGCAATCACAATCGTCTCGTTCGGATGCGCAAAGTCGTGAACCAGCTCACCCGTCGCATCGTCATAAAGCAGAGTGCCAACCGGCACCTTCAGCGTAGTGTGCTCCCCCGCCTGGCCTGAACAGTTCGATCCAAGCCCGTGCCCGCCGCGTTCCGCCTTCCACTCCGGATTGAACCGGAAGTGCACCAACGTATTGTGGCTCAACGAAGAAGACATCAGCACGTCGCCGCCATGCCCTCCATCGCCACCCGAAGGCCCGCCTCGCGGAACGAACTTCTCCCGCCGAAAGGCCATGCACCCATTGCCCCCATCGCCGGCCTTGATCCGGATTCGCGCTTCATCAATAAACATGCACCTTCAAGTGTACAAGTTTGCGCGCCTGGGGCCACGTCGCTGATTCTGCTCACCTTGCCAATCCTGACCCTGCAAACCTCCAACATCCATTGCACCTGAAGCAATCCATTCCCTATACTGACGTCTCCAAATGTAACCGCTTATTAACCAGCATGTGCGAATCTAAAGCGGTTAATCAGACAAGCGAATCGCAGGCACGGGCCCAGAAGAATCTGCTAACCGCTGAAATGAATTTAAGGAGACCGAGATGCAGATGCAAAAGACAGTTCTGACGGCAGTGGTGCGCGCTCTGTTATGCGTGCTGGTTTGCGTTGGTGGAGCTTACACACATGCTCAATCCGCAGTAGACGGCGCCATCGGCGGTACGGTACAGGATGCCTCCGGCCTCCCCATCCCGAAGGCAAAAATCATCATCCAAAACAACGCCACCAACGCCGAGACAACCATTATCGGTGACGACTCTGGATTCTTCCGCGCGATCCATCTTCAGCCCTCCACCTACACCGTCTCCATCACGGCGCCCGGCTTTGCAAGCTTCAAGTCCTCCGAAGTCATCGTGCAGGTCGGTCTTCTCACCGACATCTCGCCCCGTCTGCCTGTCGGTAGCGAATCGCAGACCGTCGAAGTCACCAGTGAGGCTCCGCAGATCAACACCACCTCTCCTGAAGTCGGCGGCCTCATCAACCAGCGCGCCCTGCAGGATCTGCCCGTCAACAACTATCGCTGGTCCGCCTACGCGCTCCTCACTCCTGGCGTCGTCGGCGACGCAAGCGGGTTCGGCCTTCTCAGTTTCCGCGGCCAAAGCACCCTCATGAATAACGTCACAGTCGACGGTGCCGACGACAATCAGGCCTACTTCTCCGAAGAGCGCGGACGCACCCGAGCCGGATACTCCACCGCCAAGGCCTCCATTCAGGAGTTCCAGGTCAACACCTCCAACTACTCCACGGAGTACGGCCGCTCCGCTGGCGGGGTCGTCAACTCCATCACCAAGAGCGGCGGCAACCAGTTCCACGGCGATCTCTATTTCTTCGATCGCGATGCCGAATGGGCAGGATCGGTTGCGACAACTGTCCAGACCGTGCAGACGACACCTGGCGGCCCCTTCGTCTCGCAGCACTTTAAACCTAGCGACGTGCGTAAGCAGTACGGTGGCGCCATTGGTGGCCCCATCTTCCGAAACAAACTATTCTTCTTCTTCGCTGGGGACCGATTCCAGAGAGACTTTCCGGCAGTCGCAGTTGCCAGCAGTCCAGCTAGTTTCTATACCTTGCCAGATGCAACCCTGCCCGCCGGCAAGGTCTGCGGTGTAACATCCGGCTCATCGGCTCCCAGCACAATCGACGCTGCCGCCTGCACTCTGCAGACAAACCTCGGCCTTCCGACCTACGCAGCTGCCGCAACCGACTACACCAATGGCATCGCGGGACTGAACACCATGTTGGGAACGGTGCCGCGTACAGGCAGTCAGACGATCTTCTTTCCAAAGATCGACTGGCAGGTCAACTCGCGCAACCATGCCTCCTTTGAGGTCAATCGCCTGCGCTGGGGCTCTCCGGCCGGTATTCAAACCGCAGCGACGGTCGCCAACGGCATCAGCAGCTTTGGCAACGACTACGTCCGCGTCACCTTCGGCATCGCCAAGCTGGATACAGTCATTACGAACAATCTCACCAACCAGGTCCGGTATCAGTACGGGCGAGACTTCGAGTTTGAGTACGGCCAGGCGCCCACTCCTTATGAGAAGACCAATCTGATGGGCCCCACGGGCGGCGGATACACAAACCCGTTGGGAGCTCCGCCAAGCGTAAGCATCACCAACGCCTTTTCGTTCGGAACACCGAACTTCCTGAACCGCGCTGCATTGCCCGATGAACGCCGCTGGCAACTTGCCGATACCTTCAATTGGATCCACGGACGGCACAACTTCAAGTTCGGCGGAGATTACATTCATACCGACGACCGGATCAACAATCTCTTCTCGGGCTTCGGTGTTTACGCCTACTCCAATCTCGCAGCTTACTTTTCCGACTTTTACCTCTCCCAGAGCCCTGCCACCGCAAGCAAAGCTAAAAACTACACCAGCCTCTACGTTCAGGGTTTCGGCATTCCGGGCGTCGAGTTTACGACCGGCGACTACGGCTTCTTCGTCGAAGACAACTGGAAACTTACCAAAGCCCTCACTGTCACTGCGGGAATCCGCTACGAGTACGAGCAACTGCCCCCACCCTTCAGCAGCCTCATCGTTCCTGCTCTCCCCCAGACAGCTGCCATGCCCTCCAACAAAACGAACATCGGTCCGCGAGTCGGGTTCGCCTACGATGTCTTTGGATCGGGCAAGACAGTCGTGCGCGGAGGCTATGGTGTCTTCTTCGCTCGCATCCTCAACGGAACCATCTACAACGCCCTCATCAACACAGGATCGCCAAACGGCCAATTCACGGTAAACTCCACCCCATCCTTTCCTCAGGTCATCGCGTCTGGCAGTCTCGCAGGTGCGCCGAACTCAGTCTTCTTCGACAGCAACTTCAGAGCTCCCTGGATCAATCAGGCCGATCTCACCGTCGAGCAGGATCTCGGCTGGAACACCGTCGTCGGCGTGACCTGGCTCGGAACACTCGGTCGCCGTCTGCCGAACTTCACCGACCTCAATCTCAATCCTGCGACTTCGATCAACTACACCATCGTTGACACTGCCGGTAAGGGCCCGTTGCCGGCTGGCTCGGTCATCTCGAGCAAGTTCTACCCAAGAAACACAACCCCCGGCTGCACCAGCGCCCGTCCTAACTGCAACTTCGGCTCACTCACAGACATCTTCAGCGGCGTGAACTCCAACTACTCCGGCCTCGTCGCCCAGATCAATCATCGCTTCACCAACCATCTCCAGTTCACCGCGAACTACACCTGGTCCCATGCGTTGGACTTCGGACAAAACAATCAAACCGCTACAACCGTCAACAACCTTTTCGATCCGCAGGACATCCGGCAGGAATACGGCAACTCCATCACGAACATCCCTAATCGCCTTGTGATGGCTGCCGTCATCACCGCCCCCTGGAAGTACACAGGCTGGCGCGGCTATCTGTTCAACGACTTTCAGGCATCGCCAAGTCTTCAGATTCAGAGCGGCTTGCCCTACTCGGTCGGCACCACCGGCGGATTCACCTCAACCACCGGAACACTCCCCGGATACACCCCGTCGGGCGCTCTCATCGCTGGCTTTGGCGGCGTCAACGGCTCGAACGGAACCTTCCGCATGCCCGGCTTCGAGCGCAACGGCCTTGAGCAGCCGCACACGATCGTGTCCGACCTGCGCCTGTCCAAGCGCTTCACAATTGCTGAACGCTACAAGCTGGAATTTCTCGGTGAGGCCTTCAATGTTGCGAATCATCAGAACGTGACCGGCGTCAATGCGACTGCCTATACCGTAGGCAACGTCTCGGCGAGCAAAACAAACACTCTCACCTTCTCCACAGCATCCCCTGGCTTTGGCGCTGCAACCGCAACCAATACCAGCGGCTTCTCCTACGCGCCCCGCCAGATCCAGCTCGGCGTCCGCGCTCAGTTCTAACCGAATACCTCAGGAAGAAAGGGCGGCAGCTTCGGCTGTCGCCCTTTTGAATTTACGTGCTCCTCAAAACTTTCTCCTTCGCTCCACTCAACCAATCTCGTATCATCGTCACTGTAGAGCCGGGGTTCGATCCTCCCGCGATTACGCAGAGCAGCTCAATCTTCGGGAGTACGCATGTCGTCCCATGCCGAACCCGCGCCTCGAAGCGTGGCCGTAAGAAAAATCCTCCTGCCCCTCCTGGCGTACTGCTTTCTCTTCGCAGTCCGGCATCCTCACATCTTCGCGCAAACTGCCGTCGATGGGGCCATCGCTGGCTTCGTCGTCGACGTCAACGGAGCAGCCATCGCCGGCGCAACCATCGAAGTCCAGAACACCGCCGGAATCAAAACTCACGCAACCACGCAAGCCAAAGGTGAGTTCACCGTCCCCCACCTCCCCGCAGGTGACTATCAGGTGACCGTCGAATACGCCCTCTTCGCCCGCCTCACTCTGCAACCCGTAATAGTCGAAGTCGGAGGCATCACCTCCATCGACGCGCACCTGCGAATCGGCCCCGTAGCAACGTCCATCGACGTAACAGCCGAGCCCGATCCCTCCCTATATGTAACCGTGGATGATCTTTTACCTTCAGCCCTCGGCAGCGTGGTCACCCGCGAAGAAATAGAAGGTCTTCCCGTCAACGGCCGCCGTTGGCAAACCTTCGCCCAACTCATGCCCGGCATCAACGACAACCCCGAAGGCGACGGTCTCCTCACCTTCCGCGGCATCGACTCAACCCAAAACAGCACGCGCATCGACGGCGCAGACGACGACCAGAGCTTCGCCTCTGTCCCCAGCGGCACAGGAATCGAGAGCGGAGCCGAAGCCGAGGACGCAGCCGAAACCGGCACACCCACACGCGTTCACGTAAGCAGCGCATCAGGCGGCGGAGGCTACGGCCGCCACTCCGGCATGGCCTACACCTTCTCGCAGGAAGCAGTCCGCGAGTTCCGCGTCAGCAGCCAGAACTACTCCGCACTCTACGGTCACGCCGCCGGAGGCATCATCACCACTGTCTCCAAAAGCGGCACCAACGACCTCCACGGCTCCGCTTTCTACCTCCTTCGCACCAGCGCTCTCTCCGCTGCCGATCCCTTCTCCATCGCCACCACCTACTCCGACGGCCTCGTCACCAGCACGAACGTCAAACCCCACGATCTCCGCCAGCAATTCGGCGGCAACCTCGGCGGAGCCGCCATCCGCGACAAGCTCTTCTACTTCTATGCCTACGACCAGCAAGCCCGCGACTTCCCCGCCATCTCCACCCTGGCAGACCCAAACTTCTTCGCCCTCACTCCCACCCAGAAAGCGCTGCTGGCCAATCGCGGCGTAACCACAGCCAAAGTCAACGCCGCCCTCAACTATCTCGATAGCCTCACCGGAAAAATCCCACGTCAGCAAAACCAAACCATCAACTTCGCCAAACTTGACTGGCAGGCCAACCCGCATCATCGTCTCAGCCTCCAATACAACCGCGCCCGCTCCAACTCTCCCGCAGGAGTCCGCTCCTCCCCGGTCGTCGACGTAGGCCGCGCAAGCCTCGCCAGCAGCAACGCAAAGATCGACGCCGTCCTCGGCCGCTGGCTCTGGCTCTCCACTCCCGCCCTCAGCAACGAACTCCGCGCACAATACGGCCGCGACCTCCAATACGAACAAGCCCCCGCCCCTCTCCCACAAGAACCGGCCATAGGCCCCGGCGGCACAGCGCCAGAAGTAGCTATCGGCCCCGACGGCTTCATCTTCGGCACCTCATCCTCCTTCGGCCGCAACGCATTCCCCAACGAAAACAAAATCCAGCTGGCCGACATTCTCACATGGACTCACAACCGCAATCAGCTTCAGCTCGGCGCCGACATCAGCTTCGTCCACGACAACATCAACGCCCTCGCCAACACCCAGGGCACCTTCCACTACGACAGCACCACCACCTCCGGCCACGCCGGCGGCCTCGTCGACTGGATCACCGACTACACCTTCAACGTCAACACCAACCCCAACGGCGGCTGTCCCTCCATCGTCTCGCGCATCCACGACTTCTGTTTCCGCTCCTTCACTCAAAGCTTCGGCCAGCAAGCCGTCACCTTCAACACGCAGGAGTGGGCCGCCTTCCTCCAGGACGACTGGCACCTCAAACCCGGCCTCACCGTTAACGCCGGCCTTCGCTATGAATACGAGCTACTCCCCACCCCCCAGCAACCCAACGCCATCCTCGACGCAGCCTTCGGCAAAACCGGCGCAACCAGCGTCTTCCCCGAAGACCGCAACAACTTCGGTCCACGCGTCGGCATCGCATGGGAGCCCTTCGGCTCCGGCCGCGGCCTCATCCGCATCGGCTACGGCCTCTTCTACGGCCGCCTCCCCGGCGCAACCATCCGCAGCGCCCTCACCGACACCGCACTCCCCACATCCTCGCGCCACATTCTAATTACACCCACTACAGTTACAAATTGCCCGCAGGTCGCCAATCAAGGCTTCGGCTACGCTTGCTCCTACCTCACAACCCCACCTTCA
>CAVYOC010000003.1:0-587902 GCA_963770055.1 uncultured Acidobacteriaceae bacterium | reverse complement strand
AACCTCAGCTCGGTCGGCGTCCTGATCGCGCTCGCCGCGAGGCTGCGCGAGCGGCCGGTCGAGGCCTCCGCGTGCTGCTCGTCTCGACCGGCTCCGAGGAGTCGTTCAGCGAGGGGATGCAGGCGTTCGGCGAGCGCCACTTCCCCGAGCTCGACCGCGAGCGCACCGAGGTCTGTGCCTCGAGGTGCTCGGCGGCCCCACGCTGATCGTGCTCGAGGGCGAGGGGATGCTGAAGATGCGCGACTACCCCGAGCGGATGCGCGAGGCGCTGGCCGAGGCGGCGTCGGCCGCGGGAGTGCAGATCACCCGCGGGATCCGGACGGTCGCCGCGACCGACGCGATCATCGCGCTGCGCGCGGGCTATCCGACGGTGACGCTCGCGTCCGTGGCGGAGACGAAGCTCCCGCTCAACTACCACTGGCCGTCGGACGTGCCCGACGGGCTGCACTGGGAGACGATCGAGGGCGCGATCGAGGTGTGCGACGCGTTCGTGCGGCTGCGGTCAGCCGGCCAGGCCGCGGACCGCCTCGACGATCGCCGCGGCGTCGATCCCGGCAGCGCGCAGCAGCTCCGCGGGCTTGCCTGACATCGGCATGTCGCGGACCGCCAGGCGCACGATCGGCGGCCGCTGCTCCGCGTCGGCGAGGGCGCCCGCCACCGCCTCTCCAAGTCCGCCTTCAGGCCAGTGGTCCTCGACGCACACGAGCGCTCCGGTCTCCCTGGCGGCGCGGCGCAGCGCGTCTACGTCGATGGGCTTGATCGAGTAGCAGTCGATCAAGCGCACCTGCACCCCATCTTGCTCGAGCTGCTGCGCGGCGTCCTCGGCTTCTCCGACCGTCACGCCGCAGGCGACCACGGTGACGTCGTCATGGTCGCTGGCACGGGCCACGCGGCTGCCGCCGATGCGGATGTCCTCGTCCGGGCGGGTGCGCACGGGTGTCTTGCCGCGCAGCGTGCGCATGTACGAGATGCCCTCGCGGTCGGCCATTTGGGCCACCAGCGGCGACACCTGGTTTGCGTCTGAAGGGTGCAGCACCGCACTGGAGTGCACCGCGCGCAGGGCTGCGAAATCCTCGAGCGCCATCTGTGAAGGGCCGTCCTCGCCAATCGAGACCCCCGCGTGGGAGCCCACCAGCCGTATGTTGGCCCGCGAGATCGCGGCCATGCGGATGAAGTCGTAGGCGCGCGTGAGGAACGCCGCGAAGGTCGAAGCGAACGGCACCCAGCTGCGAGCCTGCATGCCCACCGCGGCGGCGATCATCTGCTGCTCGGCGATGAACATCTCGAAGTAACGGTCCGGGTGTGCCTCGGCAAAGACATGCGAAAGGGTCGAGTTGGACACCTCGCCGTCGAGAGCCACGACGTCGCCGCGCCGTTGGCCGAGAGCGGCGAGGGCATGCCCGTATGCGTCGCGCGTGGCGACCTCCTCGCCAAGGTCCCACTTGGGAAGCTCTGCCGCCGCGGTCTCGAAGTGGTGGGGTTCGCCCTCCTCGGCCGGGGAAGGCGGTGTCACCCGCAGGTCGCGCACGCCGCCGAGCTCCTCGATTCCCGCCTCGGGGTCAGCGAGCGGCTTGCCGTGAAAGCCGTTCTTGTCTTCCACCGCCTTGACCCCTTTGCCCTTCAGGGTGCGGGCAAGGATCACCGTCGGCCGTCCACTGGTCCGTTCGGCCTCGTCGTAGGCGGCCTCGATCGCGTCGATGTCGTGGCCGTCGATCTCGATCGCGTGCCAGCCGAAGGCGCTTGCGCGTGCGGCGTAGCCGGCAAGGTCCCATCCGAGCATGGTCTCGCGCGTCTGCCCGAGCCGGTTGACGTCGACAATCGCGATCAGGTTGTCGAGCCCTGACCAGCCGGCGTGCTGGAAGGCCTCCCAGATCGAGCCCTCGGCAAGCTCCGAGTCGCCGCACAGCACCCAAACGCGGTAAGGAAGTCGATCCAAGGACTTGCCGGTGATGGCCAACCCCACGCCGACCGGCAGGCCCTGCCCGAGCGAGCCGGTGGCCACGTCGGTGGGCGGAATGCGCGGGGTCGGGTGACCCTCGAGCCGGCTGCCGAACTTGCGGAAGCTGAGTAGCTCCTCGTCGTCGATCGCCCCTACCGCTTTGAGGATCGAGTAGTAGAGCGGCGACGCGTGGCCCTTGGAGAAGATCAGGTGGTCGCGGTGGGGATCTTTGGGGCGGGAATAGTCGAGCTTCAGATGCCCGTCGAGCAGCACGGCCATGAGCTCGGCCGCCGACATGGAGGAGGTGGGATGGCCCGAGCCGGCGGCGGCGCTGGCCCTGACCGAATCGACCCTCAGCTGCTGCGCGAGCTCGTGGCGAAAGCCGGCGCGTTCGAGTCTGCTGATCGGGTGCGCCGGCGGTGATCGCGGGTGCTTTCCATGGACGCTCCTTTTCCGCGTGTCGACAGCTTCCACCCTACCGCGCGAGCGCGGATCGAAACCGCTGGTTCACGCGCGCTGACCGAGTTCCGACAGCCGTCGAGCTCGGCGGGGGTCAGCTCGAGCGTCGCGGCCGGCAGGATCTGCTCGAGCTGCTCGATCGTGCGCGCGCTGGCGATCGGCGCGACCACCGTCGGCTGCGCGCGCAGCCACGCGAGCGCGACCGCCGCGACCGTCGTCTCGTGCGCCGCCGCGATCTCGTCGAGCGCCGCGAGCACCGCGGCGCCGCCGCTGTCGAGGTAGGCGCGGCGCGGCCTCGGCGCGCGGGCGGTCGATCGGCCTCGCCGTCCGGCCGGTACTTGCCGGTCAGGAAGCCCTTGGCGAGCCCGTAGTAGGGCACGCAGGCGAGGTCCCGCGCCTCGGCAGACCGGCAGCAGCGTGCGCTCGTAGTCGCGCTCCACGAGGTTGTAGTGCGGCTGCAGGCACCGTAACTCCGCGAGCCCGTGCTCGCGCTGGAGCTCGAGCGCCTCCGTCGAGCCGCGCCGGCGTGTAGTTCGACGCGGCGATGTAGCGGACTTTGCCCGCCTTGACGAGTGCGTCGAACGCGCGCAGCGTCTCCTCGAGCGGCGTCTCCGCGTCGTCGAAGTGCGCGTAGTAGAGGTCGATGTGGTCGGTCTGCAGGCGCGCAAGCGAGCTCCGCGCCTCGCGTCGATCGTCGTCGCGCTGCAGGTTGCCGAGCTCGCCGCGCGCCGCCGCCGACCTTGGTCGCGATGACGATCTGGTCGCGGTTGCCGCGCGCGGCCATCCAGTCGCCGATGATCGTCTCCGACTCGCCGCCGTCCGTGCTCCCACGCAGAGTAGACGTCGGCGGTGTCGATGAAGTTGCCGCCGGCCGCCGTGTAGGCGTCGAGCACGGCGAACGACTGCGCCTCGTCGGCGGTCCAGCCGAAGACGTTGCCGCCGAGGCACAGCGGGAACACGTCGAGTTCGGTGCGGCCGAGCTGGGTCATGCTCGTCACCCTACCCGGTGACGACCATGCCGCTCGCGACCGGCTGAACGGACCGCGTCAATCGCAGGCGACGTGCGGCGCCGGCGTGCCGCTCGACGGAGCTCCGACGCCGAGCGTCGGGTCGCCCTGCCGAGCTCGGCGGCGGGGACGCCGTCGAGCTGCCGTGCCAGGTCGGCGAGCCAGGCGATCTGGCGGGCGGCCAGGCGCTCGTCGAGCTTGTCGAGGTCGCCGTCCGGCGAGACCGTGAGCAGGTATTCGGGGCCGGCGATCGCGCCGATCTGCGGCACTCCGGCCGACTGGAACGCGGCGCCGACGCCGAACTGCACCGGCGGACGCAGCAGCGCCGCCCGCGGGATGCCGTGCGCCCGGACGTGTCGCGGGTCAGCTCGAACATCTTGCCCTGGGTCGTCCAGATCCCGAACAGCTCCGCGTCGCCGGTCGGGTGGTAGCCGCGATCGACCGTGTCGATCCACTCGGTGCAGCCGAGGTGCTCGACCGTCAGCGCCGCGCGGCGCGGCTGCACGAGGTCCGGGTGCGAGTCGATCCAGCCCTGCGTCTGCGGCAGGTCGGCGACCATGTGCCCCGGCCAGGCGGCGAACACGAGCGTCCGGTTGCAGGCGCTGGTGCGGGCGGCAGCGAGGCGAAGTGGCGGGCCAGCTCGAGGAACGAGACGCCGCCGTTCTCCTCGGCGAATCCCTGGCCGTCGGTGTGGGTGTTGAAGATCAGCGTCTCGTCGCTGCGGCCGGGCAGGACCGCCGTGATCCGCGTGGGTCGGCGCGTGCGCGCGCGACGCCGTCAGCGTCAGCGTCGTCGTCGGCCGCGCCCGGCGGCACGGGCTCGCAGCGATGCGCCCGGTGTCACGGTCGACGTACAGCGCCGGGAGCGGCTCGAAGCCGTGGGTGAACGGGACGTAGCCGCCCTTCAGCGCGGCGTACGAGGCGTCGCAGATGAACACCACGCCGCGGGCGCGCCGAGCGCCTGGAACGGCGCCAGCGGGACGCTCAGGCCGGGCTCGATCCAGACGCGCTTGTAGTCGATCGTGCGCCCAGTCGGCCGATCGTGTGCCCGGGCCAGTTCAGGTACGGTGGCGATCGGCAGGAATGCCGCCGCGGTGAGGGGGACCGGCATCGGCAGGTCGACCAGCAGGATCGTCCCCTCGGTGCCGCCCTGGACGCAGCGCCCCGGAGCCCTGGGCCCACGATCTCGAGCTCGGAGGGATAGCGCTCGATCGCCGCCTGGCCAGCGGCGGCCAGGTCGGTCCCGCTGGGCTCAGCGTGGGGCCGCGCCGCCGTACACGAGCGGGCCGGTGACGCCCTGCGGGTGGCGTCTGCTGCGAGCGCGGGTAATACGTGGCGATCTTTACCGGGCCGGCCGCCGGGCCCGTGCCGATCGTCGAGCCCGAAGTCCTCGGCCAGCCACCGATCGGTCGTGTAGCCGTCGCAGTCCGCCACCCGTAGCCCGCGCCGCTCGAACTCGTCCTCGAGCCAGCGAGATGTAGCGGTCGTGGCTCGGGGGACGCGGTCAGCCGCGGCCCGAACTCGACCATGCGAGTGAAGTCCTCGCGCACCTGGTGCGGGCTGGGCAGCGGCACGGTCCGCGGCCTCGCAGCCGGCGTCGCCGCGCCGCTGACGGTGCCGGTCGTCAGCAGGCTGCTCGACGCCGCCACCGTTGCCGCCCGCCCGAGCAGCGTGCGGCGATCGATCCGATCGGCGGTCATGCTTGATCAAACGTCGCGGCGACGCTGGACTTGCGGTCGCGCCCGGTTCGGGCAGCGTCCGACTCGGGGTAGATGATCACCCGTGGCTGGCCCAGGGCCTGCCCTGGACAGGTAGACAAACCCGCCGAGTCTGCGGAGGAACGCCGCACGGCGCGAACTCTGTCGCCAGGCTCGCCCTGGGCCAGTCTCTTTTGGTGGGGCGACACGGAGCAGGGGGGCGCACGCGGCCTGCTGCTGACTGTCGGTTAGATGACCTCGCAGGGCGGCGAGAGTCGCGCGGACGGCGCTAGTCGCGCTCGGTCAGACGCCGCGCGCCGCCTGTGACCACGCCCCGAGCACGCCGCACGTGGTGGCCGTACCGACCGACAAACCCGCGTACCGCCGCTCTGACTCCGTCCAGCGACCCGCCGAGCGCGAGAATGATCGTCCCGCCCGCAGCGACTGCGAGCAGACCGCCGCACGCTGGCACCTCGGGAGCCCCGGGTTGTCGGGGGAGCAAGGATCGCTCTCTCAGCGCCGCGTTGGCGAAGACGAGGCCTCCGACCGACGGCGCCAGCTTCAGCGGCGCGCAACTGCGTCGCGCTGCGTCAACCGCCGCGATCATCATTACAACCGTGGCGAGGTTCGCCTGATCGCGCGCGAGCCCGAGCACCCGCTCGAAGGTGCGGTAGCGACCCTCGTTGCGAACAGCGCAGGGTTCGGGCGTCCGAGAGGAGCAATCTCCCCCCGGATCGTCGCCGCCGTGTCGCGGCCCTCCGGTCGATCCGGGGATGGTGCTGCGGTTGGGGTGCATGAGGTCCGGCTCCTTCCCGGGCTTGGCACCACCCGGCGCTCCGAGGATCAACGCTCGCGGGTGCGGCACAACCGGGCGCTCCGGTCGATTGCTGGAGCATGCCCCCGGAGTGCAGAGGTCCTCGGCCGCCAGGCTCGCCATGTTGGCGACGTGGGTCTCGCGCTGACCGCGCGGATTCGTTCCCCTCGGCCGCAAGTCAGCCGAGGAGCTGCAACCTGTCGATTTCCCGAGACGAACTGGTCCGGCGCCTGACCGAGGTCTCCCACCTCACCTACGTGCGCCAGAAGAACCGTGACCATGGCGTGCCGCTGTCGGAGCTCTCGCTCGAGGTGACCGATCATGACCGCGAGCGCGCCGAGGACACAGTCGCCGAGCTCGAGCGGCTGGGGGTCTATCGGGAGTCGGGTGTCGGCCCGGAGCCGGCGAACCCTGAGTTGCCGCCGCGTCGCGGAGTCAACCCCGAGCGAGGCGCCCCACTGACGAGCCCGCGAACGAGCCGCCTCCGAGCGAGTCGCCACGCCAGCAGGTCACCGACCTGCTGGGGAAATCCCCTTGGGAGCCGCAGACGCAGACGGAAGGACTGAGCTCCCCGCCGCTACGCTCGGACCGTGACCCCGAGGGAGTTGGAGAACCTCGCGCATCTGCGTCGGGCGCGCGACCTCATGGACCGCCAGTACGCCCATCCGCTCGACGTCGCCGCGATCGCTCGGGCCGCCTAATGTCTCCCGCGCACTTCTCGCGGCAGTTCCGCGCGGCATATGGCGAGACGCCCTACGCGTATCTCATGACGAGGCGGATCGAGCGGGCCAAAGCGCTCCTGCGCCGCGGCGACCTGTCGGTCACCGACGTCTGCATGGCCGTCGGGTGCACCTCGCTGGGCTCGTTCAGCGCCCGCTTCACCCAGGTGGTGGGGCAGACCCCGACGGCCTATCGAGCACGGGACCACGGCGACCTGGCCGGGGTGCCCGGCTGCATCGCGAGGGACATCACCCGGCCCAGCCGCTAGTTGAGCAGGATCGAAGAAGCGCCGGCGGGCGCTGGCTTCCGGGTCGCATGGATCTCTCACTTTCGACCTGCTTTGTCCAGGTCAACGACCCTGACCTAGCACTCGCCTTCTACCGCGACGCGCTGGGCCTTGAACTGCGCAACGACGTCGCCAACCGGGGTTCCGCTGGATCACCGTCGGCGCCCCTCCCAGCCCGATATCGGCATCGTGCTGACCAACTACCTCCAGGGCAGCCCGTCCGACGTCGACACCGTCGCCGCGCTGCTGGCCAAGGGCGCGATGAACGGCGTCCACTTCCACGCCGCCGACGTCGACGCGGCGTTCGAGCACGTGCGCGATGCGGGTGCCGAGGTCGTCCAGGAGCCCGCCGACCAGCCGTGGGGCCCGCGCGACTTCGCCGTCCGCGACCCATCGGGCAACCTGATCCGGATCGACCAGCCACCGAACGGGAAAAGGTTGCAGAGGTAGGTCCCGCGCAGATCTCCCGAGGGCTATGATCGCGAGCACGCCGGTTGCCCCTGTCGGCTGGGTCACCGTCGCAGCTGTCAGATCGTCGTGGGGGTTGGAGATGATGAAGGCCAGGAGGGCCATTGGGGCGTCCGTCGCGTTGCTCGCCGCGTTCGCCGCGCTCACAGGTTCGGCTCAGGCTGCCAGCGAGACGACTGACTGCGGCGGGCTACAGGCAGCACTCGATCAGGCGCACAGCGGCGACACGATCACGCTCGACGAGATGTGCGTCGGAAGCGACTTCGCGCTCAACGACAGCGCGACCGACTCCCGCTCCTACACGCTCGCCTTACCCCGCTCGACGAAGTCGCCCGAATCCAGCGAATGCACAAGGTAGAGGCGGCATCGATGTCGGCCAGCGCAGCCGGGAGAGTGTCGGGATCGGACACATCGGCGGCCATCGGAGTGCCTGCTCCGGTGTATTTGTCCGGCGTCCTGGTCATCGCTCGGACCTGGTGCCCGGCTTCGATCAGGGCTGGACCGAGCCTGGACCCGATGAATCCGGATGCTCCCGTGACCAGAACACGTAGTGCCATGACGGGCCTTTCGGTTCGAGGGTGACGAGGTTGTCAGACGAAGTTTCGCAGCAATCGTCAACGAAGTTGAGCGAGCGACCGGCGGCCACGGCGGGCATACGAAGTTATCCCCATGCGGGCCGACCATCCACATTTCGTCACTGGTCCTTTCCCGCCGCGGGTAGCGGGCGAAACGATGTTGTAGATCACTGCGTGGGACGAGGGCCCGCTGCGTACAACACGACACTTGCCCGGAAGAGCAATCCAAGAACGGGGACAGCAATGGATGGCATCGCCGTCAGTTCAGAACGCATCGCGTCGGCGGGAGTCGGGGTGTCCGACGTCGGAGACCTGCTGACGAGGGAGATCGCCACCATGGGCGAGTTGCTCGCCCAGATCAGGTCAGGCTGGCAGTCGGACGCCGCCGCGCCGCAGTTCGCCCGGACCGTGCAGGGTTATCTGGACCAGGCCGGCCAGCTCACTCGGGCTCGACTGAGCCACGGCGCCACCCTGGTGGCGACCGGTCACAAGTTCGCGGAGGCCGAGTCGGATCTGGCCCAGGGCCTGGGAGGACGGGCCTGATGTCTTCGATCAGAGCAAACTACGGCGTGATGGCGGCCGGCCAGGATGAGCTGATGTCGACCTGGGGCCGAATCGAATCGCACCTCGGCCGGCTCGACTCGACGATCGCCGCCACCGCCGATATGGATTCGGAGGCACTCGTCGCGTTCAAGGTGCTCAAAGCGAAATGGGACGCGGCAGCTGCAGAGCGGCAGCTGGTGCTCAAGGGTTTGGCCGAGGCGGTGGGGAGTGCCAGGGCGTACTACCAGCAGGTCGATCGGGCGCTCGCAGCCCAGTTCGAAATCTGATGGGCCGGGTTGGGGGCCATTGCCGCTGGCTGGTGTCACCACCAGCTGCTCGGTACCGGCAGGATGGCAACCATGACTGGACCGAATCTACTTGGACCGCCACCGGTCCGCCTGCCCGTCGACTCTGCGGAGGCCGAACTGACCGCCGGGAACTCGCCCGAATCGGTGGCCCGCCGCCACCCCACCTCGAGCCTGGTCTGGGTGGAGTTGGCCGAGGCCGCGCTGGATCGGGGGGACGACGTCGCCGGCTATGCCTTCGCCAGGGTCGGATACCACCGTGGGCTCGACCAGTTGCGGCGCAACGGATGGAAAGGCGCGGGCCCCGTTCCCTGGGCACACGAACCCAACCGCGGATTCCTGCGGGCGCTCTCCGCGCTGGGCCAGGCGGCAGCGTTGTTCGAGGAGCACGAAGAGGTCAGCCGGATCACGGCGTTCCTCTTGGATGCGGACCCGACCATCCCGGCCGACATGTTGCCCTGAGTCGAACTCTCCCCGACGCCTACAACCGGCCGCGGACCAGCCGCAACGGCTGGGTGTGTTTGTAGAAGGTCCAACGGTCCATCTTCCGGTCGAAGACCTTGCCGTCACTGATCACCGAGGCCGGTGTGGTGCCGATCTGGACGGCTCTGCCGCGGAAGGTCCGCGACCGCCGGCCCAGGCCGAGGAAGCGCCGGAACACCAGGGTGACCACCAGACCGCGCTCTGCATCGGGTTCGACCAGCACATACGCGACCGGGCCCGACAACGCCCGCGTCTCGTCGACGTAGATCGTCCCCTCGACCGGGGTGAGCGACCCGAGGCCGACCAGCACGCCGCCGACGTCATCGCGCACCAGCGGAACCAGATCGGGATCGCCGGCAACGGCAAGGTCTAGGCCGGCCGCACCCAGCGGTAGGGACCAGAGATCCGTGACGGCCGTCGGGCGGTCGGTGGCAAATCCAATGATCACGGAGGTCAGCAGGTCCCGCCGCAGCAGCCGCAGCACCACGGCGGCGAGGTCGGAATCATCGCCGATCACGACCACCCGATCGGCGAGGACATCGTCGATCTCCTTGCCTGGACGGCGGCCGACGAACTCGACGTGCCGATTCCCGCACCGGCCCAGCGCGGCACGCACGCTTTGGTCTGACTCGGCCGCGGCCTGATCGGATCGGCAGCAGAGCACGGATACGTTCGTCACCCACTACCCTTCCTCTGGCGGCAGTCGCACGAAGCTGCGATCAGGTCCCATGTACGCAGCCACGATCTTGAGGGAGTGTGCCATGTCGGTGATGGTCCTCATCGGCGCCCAGTGGGGCGACGAGGGCAAGGGCAAGGCGACCGACCTGTACGGCGAGCGCGTCCAATGGGTCGTCCGTTACCAGGGCGGCAACAACGCCGGACACACTGTCGTCCTGCCGGACGGACAGAAGTTCGCCCTCCACCTGATTCCGTCCGGAATCCTGACCGCAGGCGTGAACAACGTGATCGGCAACGGCGTCGTCATCGATCCCGGTGTGCTGCTGACCGAGCTGGGCGGTCTCGACGAACGGGGCGTCGACACCAGCCGGTTGTTCATCTCGGCCGACGCACACTTGATCATGCCCTACCACGTGGCGATCGATAAGGTGTCCGAACGTTATCTGGGCAAGGCCAAGATCGGTACCACGGGCCGGGGCATCGGTCCCGCCTATCAGGCCCTGGCCTGGTTTTTTTTTTTTTTTTTTTTTTTTTTTTTTTTTTTTTTTTTTTTTTTTTTTTTTTTTTTTTTTTTTTTTTTTTTTTTTTTTTTTTTTTTTTTTTTTTTTTTTTTTTTTTTTCTTCAACTCGCTAGTTCTATCCAAGGAAAACGAACCGTTCAGCGTGGTATCCTTGATGTGAAGATGAGCTTCAGTGCCATCCTTGCTGATACGCTGCTCCTCGAGGCTGATTTTCAGATCTAGCGTCATCATGCCCGGTAGGTGGTGCTGGAAGTCGTGCGAGCCACACTCGACATCCCCCTGTCGGCTTCGTGACTGGCAAAGAACTCCATTAAGAGCGAGCCAGTGGAAAGTACCCACTGGAAATCAGTAAAACACTAGCGCGTTTCTCGTCAGTTACACGGATCGAGCGCAGCCAACTTCCGCAAAGCGCGTTTTCGGGGACTACATATCTATCGACTCAGCGCCATCTCGGAAAAAGGGAGAAAGCGAAAGAGCCTATGTCAAACTTGTCGGCTCTCATGATGGCAGCCGAGTCCTACGTCAGCGCCGCTGTTATCGGTTGTTGGTGGCGAGCCAAGGCGTATCTCGGTAAGAATCGGCAATTATCCAGGCGCCAACCAAGAGCGCCGCGTTAAGAATGGTCTCGCTCCACTGGAAGGGAACTTTGGAGCCTGCTGCCACGATGGGTATCCATACCAGAAGCAAGAACAATGCGATTTGCAAGGCGGAGAGGGCAGCTGCCATTCGTGCATAGAGGCCGATGAGCACCGCGACGCCCGCCACGACGAAGGCACAGCCCGTGAAATATGCCCAGAACAGATGGGCCGGTAGCCAGTTAGGGATTAGCGAAAGCGTGTCTTTCACGTCGATGAAATGGGCCACGCCGAAGAAGATCAACGAGAGGCCGTAGAGTACGCGCGCGATGCGCAGGCCGTTGCTGCTGCTGATAACGCTAAGATGTTTACGGTCCCAGTCAGCGGCGAACCAGACATAAAGCACCCAGGCGGCGGCCAACATGACCGCGAGCGGAAACACGGACCAGCAGGCTTCGAAAGGGGGTGCATGAAAAAAGTTTGGCAACCGGAAAAGCAGCAACCAAAGTAAAAGAGTGACGAGTAGCAAGCGCGCAGCGATGGTTGCCATGCGCGGAACAAGCAGACCAATGCCAGACGTTAGGGAGATGAGGGCGCCGAGGTAAACGAATTGTTCGCGTGCGGGGACACTGGCTGGAACAGGATTCCACACCGGGACGAAATCGCGGTACAGAAGACCCACTATTCCGAGACCGATCATGGTGGCCGAAAAGACCGCATGACCAATACTTGCGATGCGCACTGACGTGTTCTCCGGGGCTGGTTCAGTTTATCGGAGAGAGACCTGCACAGGCAAAGGTCACCGCCAAGTTCCCGGTGTGTGGTCGGCAACTCGTCAATAACCCGCCGCCGCCCACCGACCGATTCGGACCGGAAGACAACCGGTAAGGTGCGGTTTGCCCGTCACAACTCTAAGAACGCCGAAATCCAAAATTTCGCCCGCACGGTTCGGTGAGTGAGTTGGCGATTGGGCACTCATTCTGAGCAGCTGAGATAATCGGCTGGTCCGCTGCTGGTTTATGAAAACTCATCCGCAGTCAAAGCGATTGGTATCGAAGCCGAAATCGTGGTAAGAAACGTGGTAACGACAATATTGAATATGCCAGCGGCCCTTTGTTTATTGGTGTAATTGGCTCTATTGTGAATCCCTCCGCCCCGACCATCTGGACATCCTCAATTTGTCCCGCCATAGTTGGCTGGGCTGTCCAAGGCTGCGGGACATGTGACGGTCAATGCTCCCGCGCAAGATTTTAAGGATGCGGTAGTAATCAAGGACGAATTTCCAAAAATGAGCAACCAATCGCGGGAACAAGAACCAAAGCAGCTACTCGAAACTCTCTCTGAGATAAAAGGCTTTTGCTAGACCGCGCTATCGAATTGAAACGGCTGCCCGGAGTAGCAACTGCACTAACAAGTCTCGAGGCGGTATCTTACTTGAATGGTCCAAGGTTGGAGGGTTATCTGGATGTTGGGTTCGGGAGCGGTATCGGCTGGTGTTGGAGTCTTGATGTGAAATGGGATCGGAGTCTTGGACAGTTGATGCCAATCTCTATAAACACACGTCGGCTGGACAGGAGATTGTAATCGATATCCCAGAAGAGACGTTTGTTGGCTTCCAGGAATTCATAACGGGTTTCAAGAGAATTTCGCAGGTCTTATTGGACTTGGATATTCCAGACTCTGGGGTCGACGTTAAGTCGCGCGAAGGGATGCCTAGCTAGCTCTTGCTGCCGGTCTCCGCAGCCCGTCTGCTGGTATGGCTGCTTCCAATTCTGATCTATCTAAACCGTCGTTTTGCCTGGCGAGGAGTGCCCGCCAGGCAAGACGATGATGCGCATAGTGGCTTATTGACTAATGGCCACGCCGTTGAAGGAGACGACACCGACTGGGCTTGAGGTCGCGAAAGAGGTCAGATCACCATGCTCGTTAATGGCAAAGACGCCGACGTAAGCGTTGCTGCCCACGGTATAAATGACGGCCAGCCATTTGCGGTCAGGAGATACTGTTATGTCCGTGGGTGCGCCCGGCAAGGGCACCGATTTGTAAAACACCCCACCATGGCTATCGCTGAAGAAGATGGAGATTGCGTTACCAGGGGAGTTGCCCGTGTACCAGATGTTTCCCGGTCCTTTCGCCACCCAGCAGGGAGCATTGACGGGAAAGGCCGGCGTCGGTCCGGGGATAGGGGTAAGGTTTTGGTCCTCGTCCACAATGGCGAAACTATCAGCACTGTGCGCCGGAGTGAAGCCCAAAACGTTTCCCCAGAACGCTGCACCAAGGGGAACCATGTTCGCGTCGCTGGGCAGCGGAATGGAGGTGCTGATTCCGTTCAACACGCCATCATCGTGTGTGAGCGGCAATTGGAGCAGAGATCCCGAGCTCATGGTGACGGCCGCCCAGTCCCTTCCGACTGCGATTTGCGCTGCCGAAGGATCAGTAAGACTCACCACGGGGCCATCGACATGGCCCGAAGGCCACGCATGACTCTCGGCACAATTGGTGCCGACCACGAAGAGATGCTCCCGGGTCAATGCGACAGAATCCGGGTTGACACAGTCAGGCGCGAGATGGATCGTCTTTGCAATGACAATGGAATTATCGAATCGCACTAATTGGTTGACGGTGTTCGATCCGAAGTTTGCCACGGCTCCGAGATCGTCGTTGAACTGGAGAATTCCCGCGTTCGTGCTGGCACCGCCCTTACCGCCAGTCCAAAACGAACTCGTCAATGCCAGAGAGGGCGTACCCGCGGTATCCAGCTTGAACACTAAGACAGCATTGCCGCGTGCGTTATTCGTGCTTGTGATCACCAAGGTGCTACGTTGCTTCTGGCCGAAAGTGGACAGGGGGCTGATGAGACACAGGGCTGCCAGCATAAGGCCGGAACGCCACAGTCCAGATCTCTGGTGTCTTTGAAAATTCATTGCGATCTCCTTGCGGTTCGTGTTGAAGATGTGCCGCTGCCGCGAGCTTGCAGGCTCATCCCGGACGCGAAACATGTTCACAAAGGAGTATTCGATCAGGACCGCCGAAAAGTTACGGTAAAGCTTCTTTGCCGATATCTGGCAGTTAAAATTTCTGAAATTTAGTTAACCTTGCGTAACTTTCTGGCCCTCTCAATCGAATAACTCGATACGGGATCGAAATGGGTCAGCGAGGGCGCATGACTACAGGGAACGAATTGCGCGAGCACGCTGGTGCTGATATTGATTGCAGGAAGGCATTCGAACCCATGCACCCGGACAGCAATCTCGAGGCGATGATGGCTCGCTATCAGCAGGGCGATTTTGGCGCAGCCACGAATCTTATCGAGCGCATTAGCCCGCAGCTCCATCGATTTTTCCTCGCGCAGTCGCAGAGCCGTACGGATGCCGATGACCTGCTGCAGGAAACCTGGCTTCGCATTCACAAGGTGCGGCACACCTATCGCCCGGGTGAACCGGCGCTTCCATGGTTCTACGCGATTGCCCGGCACGTTCGCGTTGACCACTATCGGAAATCGGTGCGGACCGCAGTCGGCAAGCGGCAACTGGAGGCAATGTCAACAGAAGTGGCCCCCGTCCCAAGAGAATCCGATCATGCTGACGGACTGAACGCGCTGTTGGCACCGCTATCTGAGAGTCAGCGGGAGGTGATCGAGATGTTGAAGGTCGCGGGAATGTCGTTGGAAGAGGTGGCACGCGCCACGTCTTCCAGCGTGGGATCAGTAAAGCAGAAAGTACACAGAGCGTACAAGAAGTTGAGGGAAACGATGAACGCCACGGGGTTTAGGAAGGGCCAAAGCGGAGGTCTGTCATGAAAGATGAAGAGATTGACGATGCCCTGACGAAGGTTGTGCGGGCTCCGTACAATCTGAAGCCGGAGATGCTGCAACGCGTCGCTCATTCGATCAAACCGTCTCTCCGCCCCGTGCGCCCGCTTTCGCCCACGTGGGTGATGGTGGGCGGACTGGTGGTAGTTTGCGCGGCCGTCTCGCTGGCGGGCGCGGCGCACCTGGGATTCTTTGGATTTGCCAAGATGGATCTCCTGGAGCGATTGCTGGTTTTTCTTGCGCTCGTTCTCCTTGCCTGCGTGGCGGCCAGTGAATTCGTCCATGCAATGATTCCGGGCAGCCTCCGCCGCATCTCTCCAAGCGCCCTCTTCGGATTCGCTAGTGCGGTATTGCTTGGCGTGTTTGCATCCCTGTTCCGCGACTATCATACGGACCACTTCTTTTCGGTTGGCATCGCGTGTCTGTTCACCGGCTTCCTCCACGCCGTTCCTGCCGCGTTACTCGGGTGGTTGCTGATCCGGCGCGGCTTCGCGGTCAACTCGGTCTCCGCAGGATTAGTGGTGGGAGTGCTCGGCGGCCTGACTGGCGTGGGGGTGCTGGAGTTGCATTGCCCGAATTTCCAAGCCGCACATGTGCTTTTGTGGCACATTGCCGTCGTGCCTCTAAGCGGTGCCGCGGGAGCATTGGTGGGATGGACGCTGCGATTCCGGGCAGGTTCGAGGGCCCAGGTAGCGCGCCGATCCCAAATGAGCTAGAAGCCATCTCATAAATGTCTGAGCATCATGTGAAGACGGCCGAGATGGACGAATCTGAGGAATGAATGCACAGTCCTGAGTCAAGGAAGTTCGACAATCGTCCACTAGGGCCGACCATTTAATACATTCAGAGCATTATGAACAGGCTTACGGCAACGCATAGGCAATCACATCGTCCCCTGCGGCAACGGCGAAGTATTGCTTGCCCGAGATGCCATAGCACATGGGAGACGCATGCATCGGCTGTGGCAGGTCAAAGGTCCGCAGTTTCTTTCCTGTGTGAGCATCATCGATCTCGAACTGTTTGACGTCATTCCCGAAGGCTACGAGTCCGCCCGCGGTTGACATTACACCTGCGATGGCTTGGCCGCCTGTCAGCTGGTTGCGCCAGGCAAACTCGAGCGTATTGAGATCGAAGGCGTTAAGGTATCCCGCATTGGGAGTAATCCCCGGCGCGCGCTCTGCTCCGGTGGAGTAGTAACCACTCCCCTCCTCGAACGGCTCCGTCTTCCCCTTGAACAAGCTGCATGCTTCCAGCGAACGGAAGTAAAACATGTTCGTGTCCGGGTCATAGCTCGGCGAGTACCAGTTCGTTGCGCCACTGTAGCCCGGACATACAGTTACTCCCTTCTCATCCGGTATCAGGTTGTTGGAGATCGGCCGCCCATTCTCATCGATACCCTTCGCCCAGTTCTGGCTTGGGCTGAACTGTTTCGAGTAGAGATAAGCTCCATTCGTCCGGTCCAGCATATAGAGAAATCCGTTGCGGTTCGCCGTCACCACCAACTTGCGCGGCTGGCCCTTGAAGATTGCGTTCACCAGAATCGGCGTCTGCACCCCGTCGTAGTCATACAGGTCATGCGGGTTGAACTGGAAATACCACTTCAGTTTGCCCGTATCCGGGTCCAGCGCCAACAGCGAACTCGTATACAGGTCATCTCCGGGCCGCACGCTACCGTCGAAATCAGGAGAAGGATTACTCGTACCCCAGTAGATGGTGTTCAGCTCGGCGTCATAAGTGCCCGGCATCCATGTTGTCCCGCCGCCATGCAGATACATGTCGCCCGGCCAACTCTCCGATCCCTTCTCGCCCGGCGCCGGAATGGTCCAGAACCGCCACGCCTCCTTGCCCGTCTCCGCATCGTAGGCTGCCACAAAGCCACGCACGCCATCGTCGCCGCCCGACGTTCCCACCAGCACCTTGTCCTTCACAATCAGCGGAGCGCTGGTTGCGCCATAGTTCTTGTTGCCCGTGGCATAGGCAACATCCCAGATCATCTCGCCCGTACGTGCGTCCAGACACAGCAGATGCGCATTGTCGGTCTCCATGTAGACGCGCGTTCCCAGCACCGCAACGCCGCGGTTGATATGGCCCGAGGCGTCGTCGATCAGCCCCTCGGAGACAGCGCGTGCATGGTGCCACAGTAGCTTGCCCGTCTTCGCGTCCAGCGCATACGCATCGTTCGAGCGCGTTACGAACATCACTCCGGCAACCACCACCGGAGTCACTTCCATCACACCTGCGTTGCTCGTATGAAACACCCAGGCCGTCTTCAGGTGGCTCACGTTCGCCGTCGTCACCTCGGCCATGCTACTGAATCGCCGTCCCGTATAGTCACCGTTGTAAGAGACCCAGTTCTCCCTGATCTCCTTCTGATTCAGTTGGGCCTGCTGCACATCGATCTGGTTTACGCCGCCAGAGACGGGCTCAACAGCCTTCCCTGCTGCCGCCTTCACGGGTTTCTCTTGCGCCGCGTGCGTCTCCGTCAGCGGCATACCATTCACATTGTCCGACGCCTTAGCCGCAGCCGGACTAGTTGAAGCCGCAGCTAGGCTCGTCGATTGCAACGTGCGGATATAGCGCACAATTGCCTGAATTTTTTCATCACCGAGTTGCTTCTCCCCCGGCATTCCCTTGCCCGGAACGCCGTCGCGCACAATGCGGATCAGGTCATCGTCCGAGAGCGCGATTACCCTCGGGATGGTCGCAATTGCCTCTCCCTTTGCGCTGCCCGAGCCATCCAACCCATGGCAACCCGCACAGGTCTTGGTGTACTGCTTCGCCCCTGAATCCTGGCCTCCCTGTGCGAACATTGGCATCCCTGCGAACGCAAAGAGGGAGGAGAAAACCAACATCCGTGTCAATCGGGCGCACGCCATGGGTTCTAAATTTCTCCACAAAATCAGCCAATCGCAATGATTCTCGAAGGCTGAAGAAACAAATACCCTTGTACCACAAATCGTCAAAAAACCCTGTTAAGCCAGCGCCTTCCTCGCCGCCAAACAATATACGGATTATCTTCGTGTTGACAAGAGAAAATTTCGTTAAACTTTACGCGGTGAAAGCGATATTCGGCTAACTCCAACCATCGAACTTATTAGCGGATCATATGGAAGCTGGCGGGCCGACATTGATGAAGCTCACCTCAGTGAATCAGTTCAACCCTGCAGAACTGTACCCTATTACTTCTTACTGCCTTGCTTCTGTCACTAGTGTTGATTGGGTTAGCAGCTCAACTGTGAATCCTGCCACCAAGCACGCGCTCGAGTCCTTGAATCAACATCTCATTCTCTGCGTCGGAACGAACTGCGATCCGCAGATGCCCGGGCTCTAATCCTTCAAAATTCGTACAGGATCGAAGTACGATCCGTTCCTCGACGATCATCCTCTCCCAGAGCACGTCGACCTGGATGGCCGCAGGAAATTGCAGCAGAAGAAAATTCGCGCTCGACGGATAAGTTGCCACCCCCAGCCTCGCCAGCTGCTCTACCAGCCACAAACGCCGTCGCTCATTAACAAACCGGGTCTCCTCGGCGTAGTCTCTGTCCTTCAAAGCAGCGCAGACCGCGATCGACGCGATGTTGCTAACCGGCCAGGGCGCGATCAGATCATTCATCATCCCAATCTTCGCGGAGGTACTCACCGCATACGCTATCCTCAATCCGGGAATCGCGAAGAATTTTGTAACCGATCGAAATACGATGACATTTTTCAGTTCCACGCCTGGTCGAACGATCGAAGCGGACGGGCAGTAGTCGACAAAAGCCTCATCCACCATCACAATCGCACCACGCTCCGCAGCGATTTCGATCAGCCGCTGCATCTTCTCAGCATCGCAGGCAGTGCCGGACGGATTCTGTGGATTGGCAAGCAGAATCGCATCGCAGGAAGAATCAATCTCCTTCCGAATCCTGTCAACTTCATACTCAAACACCTTCTCCGGCAAGAGCCTGTGGGGAATAACTTCAACCCCTGCGTTCCGAAGCGCACGTCGATACTCATTAAAAGAAGGTATCGGCAAGAGACAGCGCCTGATCGAGAACGCGCGCAGCGCAGAATCGAGCAACGGGACAAAGCCGTTCGCAACCGCAATATTCTCCAGCTCAACTCCAATGCAATCCGAAATAGTCTGTTTCAGCTCGGTCAGTTCGAGATCAGGATAGGAGGTGAGGATTGTGGGCTTATCAAGTGCGGCTCTTATCGCTTCTATCGCAGACTGTGGAGGTCCCACAGGATTCACATTGACGCTGAAATCAAAAAGTTGTTCGGCCGGAATTCCATAACATGCCGCGAGTTGGCGAAGCTGTCCGCCATGCATAGGAGCGGCAGTATGGATGCTCATCTTTTTCTCCACAAAAAAGCGGCAACCGCTCCAAGGATAGATACCGTTGCAGCAATACGAATCGCCTGTCTCGCATCTTGCATCTCCGCTTGAGGGAATTCCTCTCCCATCACCGGCACTGGTATCAGCTCGCCGCTGTAGAAGTTCTCCCCTCCAAGCCGCACCTGCAGTGCGCCTGCCATCGCACTCTCCGGTTGCCCCGCGTTGGGACTCCTGTGTCTTCCGCCGTCGCGCAACCATGTTTTCATAGCAGATCGCACGTTCGTGCTTTGAAAAATCGCAGCGACCATCACAATCCCCACTGCGGTCAAACGCGAAGGTAGCAGGTTTGCCCCGTCATCCAGACGGGCTGCCACTTTACCGAAGTAAAAATACCTCTCGTCGGTGTGTCCAATCATCGAGTCAAGCGTATTCACCGCCTTGTACGCCATCGCCAGTGGCACCCCGCCCATCGCCAGGTAAAACAGAGGCGCAATCACCCCATCGGAACAACTCTCTGCAACAGTTTCGATGACAGCCCGACTGATCTCCTCCGCGTCCAGTTCCTCCGTATCCCTCCCGACAATTCTCGCCAGCCGTCGCCGCGCCAGAGCGATGTCACCTGCTTCAAGTGCTGCAACTACCGCCGAGCTTTCATCATGCAGACTGCGAGAAGCCAGGCAAGTCCACGCAAGCAACGTCTCGCCAACAAAACCCGAGACACGACCGCAGCGGCTCAACCATTCCGTTGTCCTTGCAGTCACAAAGTAAGCGGCGGAAACCAATCCCACGGTCAACAGGCCACCGGCTATCAGTTCAATCGACCTGGAATCGCCCGGCCTGCGCAGCATCCGCTCGCATTTCTCCGCTCCACTGGCAATCAATCTCACTGGATGCGGAAACCACTCCGGGTCACCCGCAATCCAGTCGAAGAGATAGGAAGCCGCGAGAACTTGTCGCCCACTCACCATGTTCGAGCACTTTCCACCCGCGACCGGTCAACATCTTTTTCGATTTGAGACGTGCGCCGATAAGGAAGGCCAATCCATCCAAAGATCATCTCCATATCCAGCGCATTCTCAACCTCGCGGGCAAGCCGGTTCAGCGACTCCTCACGAACCTCCCTCCAGCGCAACAACTCCCCGGGCTCATCCAGTTGATAAAAGGCGCGTGCCGCCTGAAGAAACTGATGGCGAAAGCCGTCGTCGTCAAACAAACCGTGTAGATACGTGCCGAAGACCCGCGAATCATCGCGAATACACCCATCCTCCACGACATCGGGCATCGCGGCACCTGTTGAAAGAACTGCGAACGGCACAGCTCCATCCCGATAGATCGTACGTCCAATGTGGATCTCATACCCGGAAACCATGCCGTTTGTGACGGCGTGGCCAAACAAGATCTTCGCGCTTATCTCGCCTGTGGCGTTGCGAGTCACTTTTTCTTTCTCCATGACGGTTTCGATTGCCAGCAGTCCAAGGCCCGCGACTGCTCCCCCATGCTCCATGTCGAATGGGTCGCTGATCATCTCGCCGAGCATCTGCATGCCCCCACAAATCCCAACCACCAAACCCGTTTCAGCAAACCGCCGTACGGCAGCATCCAAACCTTCTTCCCGCATCCAGAGGAGATCATCGACGGTCTGTTTGCTTCCCGGCAGGACAACAACATCCGCCTGTGCAATTGTCTCTGCCGTCCGGCAGAACAGCAGAGAAACCGAAGGCTCTGAGCGAAGAGAATCGAAGTCAGTGAAGTTGGAAAACGACGGTAGCGCAATCACAGCCACACGCAAAGGCCGGTCAGGTCCCATGGCGGATGTCTCATCAGGTGGCCATTGAGTTTGTGTTGAAACAGGCAGACCAAGACTGTCTTCCTCCTCGAGCTGTAGGGAATGCAGATAGGGTACGACTCCGACGCAGGCTTTCCCTGTCCGCTGCTCGATCATCCTCATTCCCGGCTCCAAAAGACTCAGATCACCACGAAATTTATTAATCACAAACCCTCGAATGCGCCTGCGCTCCTCTGGCTCCAGAAGATCCAGCGTTCCCACCAGAGACGCAAACACTCCGCCGCGATCGATGTCGCCGACAAGGAGGCATGACGCATCGGCCAACTCGGCCATTTTCATATTCACGATGTCATGCTGCTTCAAATTAATCTCCGCCGGCGACCCCGCTCCCTCCAGAACGATCACGTCGTACTGCGACGCCAGCGTCTCATAGCTCTCCCGAACCACTGGCAGCAACTCCTCAACACGTCTCAGGTGATAATCCCTCGCGGTAACTCTTCCCCAAATCCTCCCACGAACAACAATCTGCGACGAAGTCTCGCCCGACGGCTTCATCAAAATCGGATTCATATGCACCGAGGGGGCAACCCCTGCGGCTTCAGCCTGCAACGCCTGCGCGCGGCCGATCTCCAGCCCTTCAACCGTCGCAGCCGAGTTCAGCGACATATTCTGCGACTTGAACGGCGCAACCCGATAGCCATGCTGCATAAGGATGCGGCACAGGGCGGCGGTCATCAGTGACTTTCCCACATGCGAACTTGTGCCGAGAACCATGAGCGCCCGCGCCTTCACAGTTCCGGCCCTTTACTCCAACTGCTGTCGTACTGATCGAACGAAACAACACTCTTCAAAGGCCTGCGCATCTCCCAGCCTGAACGCTCCAGGTCAGGGTCTGCAGCAAACTCTTCGACATACCCCAGGCACAAGTAGGCGACGGGGATCACGTGTTCCGGAATCTTCAGCGCACACCGCAGCCGGCTCGGCTCAAGGATACTCACCCAGCCCAGACCTACCCCTTCCGCCCGAGCCGCAAGCCACAGGTTCTGTACCGCGCAAACAGCCGAGTAGACAGCCATCTCCGGCATCGTATGACGGCCAAGCCGATGCCCCTGCGGACTCTCCGCATCGCAGACGACACAAAGATTCTGCGGTGCTTCCAGGATGCCCTCAAGTTTCAGGCTCGCGTAGTTCTCGCGTTGCTCGCCTTCATAACTGGCCAACGCCTGTTGATTCGCATCAAGAAAAATCCCGTGAACGATCCGTCGGACATCGATATCTCTCACGACGATAAAACGCCACGGCTGCATCAATCCCACCGAGGGCGCTCTGTGTGCAGCTTCCAGCAGTCTGCACAGCAAATCGTCCGGAATCGGCTCCGGAAGAAATCCCCGTCGCACATCTCTGCGTTCGCGGATTGCCCGGTAGATCCCTTCCCGCGCCCTCTCATCGAACCCTGGAGCCTTCTTCATTTCCATGCCCTCGACCACCTCGGCCCTGCCGTGTCGCCCGTGCGCAGACGCGCGTCCACTCCTGCGTTTACTTCGATCAATCTGCCGAAGAGCCAGATCACATCCGACAATCGGTTCAGATAAGCAAGCACCTCGGGTTTCACCTCCACTCCATTCGATACCAACCGAACCGCAGCGCGTTCTGCCCGGCGGCAAACCGTACGTGCGATCTCGTAGGCTGCCGATTCCGTATGCGCACCCGGCAGCGACCAGTCGCCCAGAATCCCCTCCGTCGCCTCAATCTGATGAACAAGCTTCGTCAGTGCGTCAACGTCTTCCTGACTGATCGACGGCGGCGCCTTCTTGCTCTCCGGTGGAGTCGAAAGTGCCGATCCCACGCGAAAAAGCGTGCGCTGAATCCCTTCGGTCCACTCCTGGATCTCCTTGTTCGTACAGATGCTGCGAGCAAAGCCCAGCGTTGAATTCAATTCATCCACGGTGCCATAGGCTTCCACCCGGATGTCAGCCTTCGAGATGCGAATCCCGCCGGCCAGCCCGGTCTCTCCGCCATCTCCACGTGTTGTTGCGATGCTCATACTTTCGTCTCCTTGCAACTGCTGAATTTAACCCACAGATTCAAACACTCGAGTACGTCATAGCCTCACCTCTGATGTCCGCGCCAGAGAGGAAGCAGGACGTACACGCACAATCGCACAATACGTTCTGGTCTGCTCCCACGCGTCCTCGTTGGAGCATCCCTGAAACTCGCGCAACACGGAACGCAGAACGCCTGCATGAGTGACAACAGCGATATTGTGATCAGCTTCCGCGGCCTCAGCTACAGAGAGTCCCAACTTCCTCAAGGATCCGCCGCTCAAAGCTGTTGAAGTTCTCGCCGCCGGGTGCGGGCAGCTGCGGATACTCCCTAAGCCAGCGTCGAGCATAATCTGCATCCCGCCGCTCAATCTCTTCCCACCTGAGACCCTCCCAATCGCCAAAGCCTATCTCTCGTAGCGAAGGACGCACACGGCACTCAACCTCAAAGGCCTCCGCAAGCGCAAGCCCCGTCTGATAAGCCCGTCGCAGGTCGCTGGTATAAACCGTTCCAAGGTCTTCCATGCGAAGGCGGCTGATAAGTTCCCCAACCTGACCCCAGCCCCGTTCGTTCAACTCGGGATCGGAGTGGCCGCAAAACATCCCTGCCATATCTGTCTCCGCATGGCGAACAAAAATTATCTCGCTCATAGGTTCCAGACCCCACAGAAATAGACGGCAATCTCCGTCAACTGATTCGTCGCGCCAAAGCAGTCTCCCGTCACCCCGCCAATCTTTCTCGAGTAGAGCCAGCCGCTCAAACCAACCGCAAGCAACGCAACTACCAGTGGAGCGACAGCCACCTTCCGCAGTGCAAACACAACCACCGCAACGCTGAAGACAGAGCCGAATATCAACGAAGACAAAGAGGTCAGCCTCGCAATTCGTGCTCCTTGACCATCCTGTTCACGCGCCGGAGCAAGAAAATAACTCAGCGGCAGGGAACTCCATCGGCACAAAACATGCGCCGAAATAACATACGCGGCAAAGGAGTTCGCAGGGAGCGAGCCCAGCAACAGAAACCGTGCAAGCAAGGACAAAGACAAAGCTGTCGCGCCAAAGCTTCCGATCCGGCTGTCTTTCATAATGAGCAGTATCTGGTCCTTGTTCCATCCGCCACCAAGGCCGTCTGCCGTGTCGGCAAGCCCATCTTCATGGAAGCAGCCCGTGATCAATACGAGATAAACCAGCACACACACCGCGACCAACGGGCGGCTCAGATGCGAAATCAGCATCTTCTCCAGCAGAACAGCGCCACCCCCGACCGCCACTCCAACAAGCGGAAAAAACTTCACCGCCCTCGAGAGTGAATCGTCTTCAAACGTAACCCAGAGCATCGGAATGCGCGTCAGAAATTGAAAGGCAGCCCCCAGATCCGTGCTCAGTCTGCGTAGCTGCCGAATCGCGCTCACAGTGTCGCCTCGCTGACTCCTGCAGAAGCAAAGGTAGCCATCTGGCAATAAAGAGCCATCGCCGACTCGATGATCGGCATCGCCAGCACTGCGCCCGTCCCCTCTCCAAGCCGCATATTCAGTGACAGAATCGGCCTCAAGCCAATGTATTCGAGCAAAACCCGATGTCCTGGCTCTTCCGATTGATGACCTCCAAACAAATACCCTCGCACCCGCGGCTCCATCGCAAACGCAAGCGCCGCCGCCGCCGTCGAGATGAATCCGTCAGCGATCACAGCCAGCCCATAGCGTGCCGCGCCAAGAATGAATCCGGTCATCGCCGCAATCTCCAGGCCGCCGGCACAACGAAGCACATCCAGTGGGCCGAGCGTCGATCCAACTCCTCTCGCAGGAAAACGCCTCTCGATCACACCCTCGATAACCCGCTGCTTGTGTGCACGGGCATCGGCATCCAACCCCGTTCCCTTGCCAGTCACCTGCGCTACCGTTACACCCGTCAGCATCGCAGCAATCGCGCTGGCCGCTGTCGTGTTGCCGATCCCCATCTCCCCGACGGCCAGTAGGTTCTGCCCCGTGTGCTTCGCTTCCTCCGCCAGCGTTAAACCCACTTCAATCGCGCGTGCTAACTCCGTATCACTCATCGCCTCCTCTCGCAGCATGTTGCGAGTTCCGCGGCGAATCTTGCGGTCCAGCAGACCTTCTATCGGGCCAAACTCCGCATCGACGCCAACATCCACCACCTTCATATCGACACCATGAAGCCTCGCCAGAACATTGATCGCGGCTCCTCGTCCAAGAAAGTTCAGCACCATCTGGCGTGTCACCTCGCTCGGATAGGCGCTCACGCCCTCTACTGTCACTCCATGGTCCGCCGCGAAGACGTACACCGCCTTCCGTAATGGATCAGAAAATTCTTCCTGCCGAATCGATACCATCTGTGCCGCAATATCCTCAAGCATCCCAAGGCTGCCAAGGGGCTTCGTCAGCGAATCCAGATGCGCGCGCGCACGCAACAACCATCGCTCACTTGGCGAACCAATCCCTGAGACTATCTTCGACACCGTCGATTCGCTTGCCGTCTTCATCCAGCCCTCTTCTCATATCGCTCAATTCGTTCAAGCAGCATAGGATGGCGGCGCGGTGGGCAATTGAACGCCTTCTCCAGAATCGACGGCTTCAAAACCTCGTCTGGTGTTCCCTTCATCAGCGGCATCTCCGGACTAAGCAAAATCGCAGATGAGAAATTTCCCTCGACCAGTTGGAGATCGTGAATCGAGGCAAAGATGGTAATCCCCTCCGTTCCAAGAAAATGCAGCAAATCGATCAGTTCAACCTGTCGCCCGATGTCGAGATTCTGCGCCGGTTCATCCAGCAGCAGAAGCTTTGGCTCCTGCGCCAGTCCCAGTGCAATCTTCACGCGCTGACGCTCGCCCCCACTCAACTCGTTGAAGACCCTTCGTTGCAACCCGGAAATATCTGCGAGTTCCAGTGCGCGGTCGACAGCAAGACGATCCTCCCTCATTGGCCCACGCAGGAGGCCAAGATAAGGAGTGCGGCCCTGTTCCACAACCTCGCGCACAGTGAACTGAAATGGAACATCGAGCTGCTGTGGAACAAGTGCCACCGTGCGCGCCACCGTCCTCAGCGGAAGCGTATGCAACGCCTCATGGCGCAGGAACACACTACCTGATCTGCTCTGGAGTGTACCGGCTGCAAGGCGAAGCATCGTCGTCTTCCCCGCGCCATTCGGCCCAATCAGCGCCGTACAACTGCCCGCCTCTAGGTCGAAGCTCACGGCTCGAATGACATCCGCCTCGCCGTACCCGAAGCTCACATCGCGAAAGCTGAGAAGCGAATTCATAGCGTGTAGCTCCGTTTCGTCTTGCGCAGCAGATACAGAAAGAACGGTCCACCGAGAAACGCCAGCAAAATGCCAACAGGAATCTCGGTCGGTGAGAACACCGTGCGAGCCAGGGTATCTGCAATCACCAGAAAAATCGCTCCCGACAACGCCGTCACAGGCAGCAGCCGAACATGATCCGGCCCCAGAAGCAGACGTGCCACGTGCGGCACAATCAGTCCCGCAAAGCTGATGAGCCCACCCAGTGAAACCGCCACAGCCGTAAGCAAAGATCCCGTCAGAATGATTCCGACGCGCGTGTACTCGACCCGCAATCCAAGTTGATGTGCGTATTCGTCGCCCAGCGCCAGCGTATTCAGCTGTCGCATCAAAGGAAATGCAATCACACTCGCAACCAGCAGGAGCCCCACACTTACAGAGAGTTGGGTCCACCGCGGTATCCCGATCACACCATGCAGCCATGACAGCAGAATCGCCTGACTCGACCCGGTGCTGCTGTCGAAAGTCTCAAAGAGAAAACTTGAATAACCCAGCATCGTGCTCACGGCAAAACCGGCAAGCAGCAACGTGATCACATTCGTCCTGCCGTTGGAGCGAGACAGCAGATAAACGATCACCATCGTGGTCACTGAACCTGCGAATGCCAGCAGCGCCGTAGCGCTGAAACCAAACGCCGAAAACTGCGAAAAGAAAAAGATGCCAACGCACGCCCCCAGCACCGCTCCGCCAGATGAGCCAATCACATACGGATCAGCCATCGGATTGCGAAACAACCCTTGAAACATCAGCCCTGCCATTGCGAGTGCAGCGCCCACGACCCCGGATGCAAGCACTCGTGGCAATCGAACCTGCAGCAGAATGACCTGTTGCGTCGTCGTCAGCGGATGAGTCCCGAACAACGCCGAGAGAATTGCCGTCGGAGAAATACGAACCGCTCCCGTCGCAACCGAAAGCAGAACGCACCCGACGAGCGCGACCGACAGCACTGCAATCAGAGTCACAAAGCCGCCCCTCCCCGGCCGCGAGTGCTCGTGAAGTGCCGTCTCCGGCGCCTGTTCCCGAGAGGATGCGGGATCAGGCGTTGAAGCCGAAGTTGCTATCCGGGTTACTTCAGGAGTTACTTCAATCCCCAGAACTCGCCTCCAAAGTTGATCTTGATTCCCGATCGAAAGGTAAATGGTAGTGAAGGGAAGCCGAACGTCTGAGCGTAGTGCTCACTCAGCAAATTCTGAATGTTGGTATAGACGCCGAACCGCGGAGTAATCTGATAGCCTCCGCTCAGGTCGAGCTGCTGATAAGCTCCATCCAGATTACGATTCGGCAGCAACATTGTCTGGCCGAAATCTGCATCGAGAGAGAGGAAGTCGCTGTCGTCTCGCCGGCTGACCAGTGTTCCAGTCAGCGAGCTGTAAAACTTCGAGCGCGAATAGTTCAAGCCGAAGTATCCCGTGTGAGGAGCGACGCGAAAGGGCCGCGCGCCTACCAAGGGCGAGAACTCTCCAATGGGAATTCCGGGGATATTCGGATTGATCGTACCGCCGCCTTCCTGATCGCTCGAGAACGAGCGCTGCACCACTGCATCGGTGTAGGTGTAGCCTCCGCGAACGAACAGGCGGTTGTTGATCTTGAACTCCGCTTCGAACTCAAGTCCCTGGGTACGAAACGCCTCCGAGTTGACATAAGCGCCAAACTCGAGAGCATCGAGGTTGGCAGCAGGAATTCCAAGTTGAATCAGGCCGCTCTGTGGAACAAACTCAATTCCATTCGTGAACTCATTATGGAAATAGGTCAAACCCACACGCCCACGACCATTCCAAAGTTGTTGATCGACACCTCCATCGTACGTGCGAGACTCCTCCGGGCCGATCTGGCCAACATGATACTGCGCGATCAGTTGCTCCCCGTTTGGAACCGCCGAAAGAATATCGAACAGGGAACCCCCCTGCTCGAAGATGTTTGGCTCTTTGATGCCCTTGCTGAAACTTGCATGCAGTTTTGTTCCGGTGAGCCAGCCCGCCGCCGAGGGGCGAACAAGATAATAGGCGAGCGAGGCGCGCGGAGTTCCGGCGAGTCCAAAGAGTCCATTGTTCTCGATGCCACTGCCGACGTTGTAGTAGAGCCGATTGCGAATATCGCCTGAGATTTGCAGCGTGTAGCTGTAATTGCCGCGGCTGATGTTGTTCGCAGGGAAACCAGTAGATTGTGTCGAGCCACGCTCAACTTCATACTTGAAGCCTCCGAGTGCCACGACGTGCGGGTTGACGCGATAGTCCGTCTGCGCGTAGACAAAATCCCGATTAGTGATTGTGGAAAACTGATTTGGATAAGTGCCGGCAAACTGAAAAATCGCCTGCCCTGTAACGCTGTAACCATTCGCTCCGTTGATTGTGATGGGTGCACCGAGAAAATTGCCAGACCCGTCTGGAATGCCAGTCGGCGCAAAATCGTCAAACTGCGATTGCAAACGCAGTCCGCCGTAGCGAATCTCGTTGTGCCACTTCGTTGTCGCCTGGTTGTTCCACGCGCCGCTGTAGTAGGTGTTCTGCGCCTTTTGCGCCGCATCGTCTGGGATGCCAAAAAGCAGGATGCCATTTGGCTGCCCTCCCGAAACTGAAAGATGACGCACCGTGAAGCGAAGATCGTTCATTGTGTTCGGAGCCCATCCAAAGTTGCCTGCATAGGTGGCGTTGTGAAATGAATCGTTCGGAAGATTGTTGTGGCTGTCCACGCGTCCGAATGCTCCGTAGTAATCGAACTGACGCGCCACACCGCTGCCCGTCAGCTCGTTGTGGTACGTACTGAAGTTGCCGCCATCACCTGCATACGTAAGAAATGGAAACTTCGTTGTGCCGTGGGCGCTCGTCATGCTCACCACTCCGGCCAGCGCATCCGAGCCATACAACGCACTGTTTGGCTCTCGCAGCACTTCAATCTGTTGAATCCCCACCGTGGCAAAGTTGGCGAACTCAACCGCTCCGCCGATGTCATTCACTGGCACACCATCAATCAACACCTTGTTCGCATCCGTATTCCCCCCGCGAATCGAAAGCGCCGATGTGCCGCCAAGCTGTCCCGTCTGCGTCATCTGTAAACCGGGAATCTGACGCAGAGGATCCTGTACCTGCGTGTACTGCCGATAGTCATCCGCAGTCAGCACCGTCACCGACGCCCCAATCTGTGCGATCGGCGTAGGCGTCGCCGTCGCGGTCACTGAAACCTGTTGCGTCAGGATCTCGGTCGCCAGCGTAATATTCAGCTCTGCTTTTACGCTTTTTGTAAGGTAAACCGACTCGCTCGCTGTGCTTTGAAAAGTAGGGGCAGTGGCTCTGACACGATAAAGTGCCGAACCTGGCACATCGAAGTTGTAATTTCCAGCACCATCGCTAGTGGTTGTCTTCACGACTTTAGTTCCGTCCAGCAACTCCACAGTTGCTCCCGCAACAACAGCTCCTAGCGGGTCTCGCACCGTTCCGTGCAGCGAACCCTGGTCCATTGCAGACGCGGGAAGAGAAGACACGATAAACAGGCAAGTGACCCAGATTGCTGTAGACAATTTACGAAGTACGCAACGCATAATTTCCCCCCTCGGGTTGGTGGAGCAAGGCCGGTCTCCTGGCTTGCGCTTCATCGAACCTTGGCTGCCTTCCCGGAATCTCCCAGTGGCTTGCAAATCCCTGCCAAGAATCTCTGCGCTTACAGTTACGGGGTAGTGGCGGAATCTCACCGCGCTTCCCGACACCTTGCTGTTGGTAAATGGTTGCAAGCTGAACGGCTCAGCTCAGGGGTGAAATTGTTTGGCCAGATCCTCCAGTGCATCGATCGCAACCGGACTGGCAAAGTTGATCCGGTCGTCCACGTAATAGGCGTGTCGCTCTTGAATAGCCTTCATGCTGCTCCATCCAGGACGGCTCTCAAGTACCTGCATCGTCGTCTTCCCGCCACGAACCAGCAACAGCGCATCCGGTGCGCGCTCAAGCACCACTTCCATGCTGATCGTCGGCCACTCTTCCGGCAGATCGCCCGTCACGGAACGTCCGCCCGCCGCCGCGATAATCTCTGTGATGAAGGCGTTCCTGCCAATCGTCGTAATCGGGTCGTACCACACAGGCATAAAGACTCGCGGCGGCCGCAGCCCCTTCGTCCTTGTCTTCACCGCATCGACGCGTTGTTGCAGGCTCAGGATCAACGCCTCAGCCTCTTTCGTTCGATTCAGCGCCTGCCCAATCGTCTCAACAGATCGCATGATCCCCGCGATCCCATGCGGACTCACCAGAAAGATCGGAATGCCGGCCCGCTCCAACTGATCTGTTACTTCCATCGGGCCCTTCGGCTGAAATCCAATCACAAGGTCGGGATGAAGCGAAAGGATCGTCTCGATCGAAGGCTTAATCAGATCGCCCACGCTCGGCTTCGTCAGTGCCGCAACAGGATACTTCGTGTAGTCGCTGATCCCCACAACGTCATCTCCGGCACCCAGCGCATAGACCGCGTCGGTCACGCTCGGCATCAAACAGATCACGCGATGCGGATGGTCCGGAACCACCACCTTGCGGCCCATCTCGTCCGTCAGGGTGCGGCTCGCAAAACAGGGTGCCGGCAAAATCGCAATCAGCGCAACGAGGAAAAGAAGCCGCTTCATGACGCCACCGCCTGCAATCCACGCACTCGCCGAATCGTCGCAACGAAGTTCTCCGCGACCATCACATTCGACCGGAAGTGCAGATGAATGTAACTCGCAAGCACATTGCCCTGTCGCAACCCCTCGAGTTCTTCCTCGCCGGAGAGCGAATAATGCACTCGGTAGCTCGTTCTCATCTCGTCGCGCGACGCAATCCGCGAAAAGTGAAAGCTATGCCCGCGAGCGACCATTCCCTGGTGTCCTAAAAGACAATCCTCCACCAACTCAACCGTGACATATCCAAACTGAACCAGTCGTTCGGTCATCTGCCCGCAAAGCGGCAACACACCGGCCATCGCATAACTCGCGTCATCAACGCGAAGCCTCTCCCCCAGATACAGCATCCCCCCGCACTCTGCATAAATCGGCCGTCCCGACGCCGCAAACACGCGCACGTCCTCAAGCATCTTCTGATTGCCGCTCAATTCGC
Source organism: uncultured Acidobacteriaceae bacterium (assembly GCA_963770055.1). GTDB lineage: Bacteria > Acidobacteriota > Terriglobia > Terriglobales > Acidobacteriaceae > Edaphobacter. Next base: position 556,492 of record CAVYOC010000003.1, on the reverse strand, counting down.
GCGCGTACAACTCCGGATAACCGCCCCCGAAATAAAGCCCATCGAGCTCTGGAGGCAAGCCCGCATCACTCATCGGACTGAACCGGACAATCTCTGCCCCTCGTTCACGTAGCAGATCCAGATTGTCCTCGTAGTAGAACGAAAACGCGCGATCGGACGGTACTCCAATTCGCACCGCGTCGCTCCACTGCGCATCAGTAGTTCGCTCGGCGCCATCAGAGCCAATCTCCAGTCCGCACTCCAGACCAGACAAACCATCGAGATCCAGATGCCTCTCCGCAAGCGAAGCTAACGCATCAAACACAATCTCGGAACGATCTTCACTCCGCTCCTCAGCTCCATGCAGCCCAAGATGACGCTCCGGAATTTCAACCACAGGTTCCGTCGGCAGCCATCCCAAAATCCTCGTCGTGCAGGAAGACTCAATCGCCTCGCGCAATATTTCAAAATGCCGGTCACCAGCCACACGGTTCAGAATCACTCCCGCCAGCGGCAACTCCGGGTCAAACTTCTCAAACCCCAGCACCACCGCAGCTACGCTCCGCGCACTCTTAGCCGCATCTACCACCAGAACCACCGGTAGCCGCATTAACTTCGCAATCTGCGCACTGCTTCCAACCTCCGACCCGCCGCTCTTGCCGTCGAAGAGTCCCATCATCCCTTCCGCGACCACGACATCGGCTCCACGCGCGGCACTGCGCAACACCCCCCGGTTCGCCTCAACGCTCAGCATCCATGTATCAAGATTCCGTGCACCCCGTCCGCAAATCCGCGTGTGATGACTCGTATCCAGAAAATCCGGCCCACACTTGAACGGCTGCACTGAGAGTCCGCGTCGGCGCAACCCTGCCATAATTGCCAGCGCAACTGTCGTCTTCCCCACTCCACTCGCCGTGCCTGCAATCAGCATCCCTCTCACAGCGTCACCTCGAGATGCCCTTTCAACGCAAGCGGCAATCCAGCCACCATCAACACCACATCATCGGCAATTCTTGCCACCCTCTGATTGATCTCACCCAGCAGATCGCGATATCGTCTCCCCGCTGCATACTCAGGAACCACCCCGCTACCCACCTCATTCGATACCAGAACCACTGGACAGCGGGCGACCCGCAGAGCCGCGCACAACCTCTCAATCCCTCGTTCAATCGCGCCTTCATCCTCGCCATCGGCCTCCAGAAGATGCGCCGCAAACAACGTAAGGCAATCCACAACGATCACCTCGCTCTCCAGATCACGCTCAGCCAGCACCTTCGCGATCTCCAGCGGCTCCTCCACCGTCAGCCACTCCTTCGGCCGTTCGTCGCAATGACGTTGAATCTTCGCAAGCATCTCGTCATCGGTCGCCTTCGCCGTCGCCACAAAGACAACGCGGCTCGACTGCCCGGCAAGCTGTTGCGCGTAACGGCTCTTGCCGCTCCGCACACCACCAAGCACGAGTGTCACCGATCCCTGGTGCGTCTCCTGCATCGTCAGCTCCTCGCCCGCGAACAAAATCCACGGAACAGAGCGGGAATATTTTTAGGCAGCGCTCGGGCAGACTTTTAAAAGTCAGCGAGAATGCTCTTCAGCTCTCCCAGCGAAGCTGAATTAAGCCTGGTCAGCTTCCGGCGGGTCTCCTGACTCGCGCTTCATAGGGCTTTTGACTCGCCTTCCCAGGACACGTCCCAGTGGCTTCAGAAACTTGTCTAAACCCTCATCGCTTACAGTTACGGGGTAGTGACGGATTCGCACCGTCTTCCCATCGCCGGAATACCAAAAGACTATCCCTCCCACACACGCGGGTCAAATTTTTACAAATCACCGGAGAAAGGGAGACATCTAAGCCTGCGAAACGAACTCCCGCACCGCAGCCCGCGAATCCCGCACCAGATCCGGCAGTCCCACCCCGCGATACCCATTGCCCAGCAACCACAATCCGTTCAGCTCCGTCACTCTGTTGTGCAACTCCGCCATCCGCTCCAGATGTCCAACCCCATACTGTGGCAGACTCCGCGGCCACCGCCGAACCACCGTCAGTTGCGGCTCCGGCAGCGGACCAAGAATTCGTGCCAACTCCATCCGCGTCACCGCCGCCGTCTCATCATTGCCGCAACCCATCAGACGTTCCGCCGCCTTACCGCCGAAAAACGCCCTCAGCAGACGTCCACCCTCCGGCACTCTGTCGTCAAACTTCTGATCCATAAAAGTACAAGCCATCAGCAGACTGTCTGATCCCGCCGGCACGAGGAACCCGAATCCCTCCGGCACCGGAGCCTTCGATGCATCATCAAATCCAAACCCCACCACTACCGCCGAACTGGCCTCCATCTCCATCAGCTGCCCAGCGCGCTCATCCACAGGCTCCAGCAGCGCACGGGCCACATCAACCGGTGCCGCCATCATCAGCGCATCAAACCGCTCCACTCCTCGCGCGGTTCCCACCAGCCACCCATCGTCTCCGCGAGAAACATACTCCACCCCCGCACCAAGTCGAATCCAATCCTCCGGAATCGCCGCAATCATTCGTTCGACCAGCGTTCCCAGCCCGCTCCGCAGTGTCGAAAACACAGGCTCCGCCTTCCCAACCGCAGCCCGGGCACGCGACGCAGCAATCAAACTTCCGCACTCGCGCTCCATGGCAACATACGGCCCCATCACCGCCCGAACACTTAATTTTGCAACGTCGCCACCAAAAACCCCGCTCAGCAAAGGAGCTCCAATCTTCTCCAGCACCTCCTCGCCAAAGTGTCTCCGCACAAACTCCCCGACGCTCTCATCATTGGCAGGAGCGCCCGCCAGCAACTCATCAGCTCGCTGCACTTCATCGCGATACGCCTGTTTTGCCCCGGCGCTGAACAACTCCGAAGCATCCAGCGCCTCAAGATTGACCGGCACCATCATTCGCATCCCGTCCGGCATCGCTCGCAGTTTTTTCTCGATCAGCACATACGTCTTCCGCGAATCATCGTTGGAGAACATCAGTTCATCGCTCAGGTTCAGCTCTACCGCCAGCTCCCGCGCCCAGGGTTTCTCGGTCACCCACCCATCCGGTCCGCACTCAATCACAAACCCGCCCTCGCGCACAGTTTCGACGATCCCGCCCAGCCGTGTCGAAGCCTCGAACAATACCGCCTGCACCGCCGCACCGTCGCGACTCAGCCGCGCAACCTCATACGCTGCCGCCGACCCAGCCACGCCACCCCCGACAATCGCCACCCGCTTCTTCATCTCTCCAAAATCTCCACAAAAAAAGCGGAAGCCGCAGCCTCCGCAGCTGCCCTTCCCGACAGCCTATACCTCTGCGGGTATTGTCACTTCATCAACCGTAGCTTTATACGCCCCCGAAACCACATCTGCCAGCGCGCGAATCAGCACGGGCGAATCGTTCAGACTCTCCGCCCGCCACAGCTTCAGCCCCAGTTCGCTCGCCGCCTCACGGAACGCGATATCGATGTCATACAGAATCTCCACGTGATCGCAAAGAAATCCCACTGGCTGAATGACCACGCCCACATGACCCTCGTCGCGAATCGCCTTCAGCATCTCCTCTACCGTTGGCCCAATCCACGGCCCGCCGCTCACTCCCTGGCTCTGAAACGCAAAAAACCAATCTGCATCGCAAAACCCCACCGGTGCCAGGCGATCCGCTACCATCTGTGCCGTCCGCTTCGCCTCGACAGGATACGTATCCGGCGAACTCGCCAGCAAACCTCCGGCATTCTCGCCCGAAATGATCGTCCGGCACGGAACACTATGTGCAGTAAACAACACCGGCACCCTCCTCCCCGACTCCGCACAGGCCTGCGCCCACACCGGCCACAGCTTCTCTGCAAAGGCCAGCGCCAGCACTGGACTCTCTGCCCATCCCGTCACAAACACCACTTCCATTCCCGTAGCCGCCGCAAGCACTGCCTTGCGATACAGCCCAACGCTTGTCCGCGAATTCTGCGGAGCCAGGCATACCGCCTTGACCCGCTTCACCCCGTCCGTTCGCATCTTCCCGACCACATCCGCAATTAACGGATGCCAGTTCCGCATCCCCACATAGACCTTGCCGTTGTTGAGAGCCTTTTCCAGCAACTCCCCCTGCATCTTCGTCCATTTCGTCAGCGGTGGAGCCTCGCCGCCCGCTGTCTCCTGCAACCCAATCTGCGCATACCGCTGCTGCAACTCCTCCACGACCGACTGCGGCAACGCTCGCCCACCAGTCACCTTGCTCAGATACTCCGCCATCTCCCCCAGCGCATCCGGAGTTCCATGCGCCAACAGCAACACCGCGCTCTTTTCTTCCTCTGGGCTCAGTTCCTCGGGCATCGCAGTCTCCTCGTTCACGACTGGCTCAAATCCTTCACCCACTCGACCACCTGAATTACATTCTCTACTGGTGTCCCCGGTACAATTCCATGCCCAACATTGAAGATGTGCCCCGGTCTCCCTGCAGCCGCAAGCAACACCTCATTCACCTTCGACTTCAACACTGCCTCAGGCGCGAACAGTGCAATCGGATCCAGGTTCCCTTGCACCCCGCATCCGGCGCCAACCGCCTTCCAACCTACATCGAGAGACACGCGCCAGTCTAACCCAATCACGTCCGCCCCTGTCTCGCTCATCGCTGGCAGCAGCGACGACGTCTCCACGCCAAAGTAAATCACAGGCACACCCATCGCCTTAATGGATTGCACCAACTCTGTCGTCCACGTCAGGCAGTACTTCCTGTAATCTTCGACGTCCCAGTTTCCCCACCCAGCTATCGAATACCTGAATTACATCCGCCCCCGCCTCCACCTGCTGCCGCGCATAAGCAACCAGAACAGTAACAATCTTCTCCATCAGCAGCGACCACGCCGCACCATCCGAATACATCATCTTTTTCGTTGCAATATAGTTCCGGTCGCCACCGCTCTGCTTGCCACCCTCGATCATGTATCCCGCCAGCGTCCACGGAGCACCGCAAAATCCGATAACCCCCAGCGTATCGCCATCGACTCGTGGAGCAGCAAAATGTTTCGCTACCTTCTCAATCGCCTGTGCCACGTAATTCAGCTCATCCGTTCGATCCGTTCGAAGCGCCTGCACCTGCTCCAGCGTTCGCACCGGAGTATGCACCACCGGCCCCTCACCCGCCACAAATTCAAAGTCCAGCCCCATCGGCGTCAGCGGCAGCAGCAGGTCCGCAAAAATGATCGCCGCATCGACCCCAAGCCGCTCCGCCGCTGTAACCGTCACCTCGGCGGCAATCTCCGGAGTCCTGCAGATCTCAAGCAGCGTGTGATGCTTCCGAACAGCCATATATTCAGGCATGTATCGTCCGGCCTGCCGCAAAAACCACACCGGCGTTCGGTCCACAGGCAGCCGCAGGCAAGCCCGCACAAACCGGCTTCCACCCACAGTCTCGCCTGCAATCTCTGTCATCCCGCGATCTGCGGAAACGCTCATCAAAAGGATTACCTCTCCTTATTTGAGCCTAGCACCCCGTAGGTCTGCATTCCAGCCGCTCTCCGAGTGTGATCGGTCCCGCGAGAATCGCACACAAGACACAATCCCGACGTGGAAATCAGGCCTCGAGCCGAAACGTAAACTCTTCGATCACAGGGTTTGTCAGCACCTCACGCGCAATCCGGTCCACCTCGGCCTGCGCGGCGCTCTTTTCCAGCCCATCATCCAGCGTCAGAAGAAAATACTTTCCCTGCCGCACATCGGCAACTCCGCGATATTCCATTCGTCGCAAGGCATCCGCAACTGTCTGCCCCTGGGCATCCAGCACCGTTCGTTTCAGCGTGACATAGACATGGGCCTTCATCTTGTCTGATTATAGACAAGGTGCCGCTTTTTGCTTTCTCAAGACCGCTATACCGTCTGCCGCCATTGATCTCCCAAGTACCACTGACCATCACATTTCTGCGACCCACGAAATTTCATCAAGAGAAGAGACGTCCGAATCATGCCGAATTACCTTGAACTCCCCGTAGGCCCCGGAAGCCCCGAGGTCATCAACGCCGTCATCGAAATCCCCTACGAGGGCAGTAACAAGTACGAATACGACAAGGATCTCCACGTCTTTCGTCTCGATCGCAACCTCTACTCCCCTGTCCACTACCCAGGCGACTATGGCTTCTTCCCCAGCACCCTCGCCGCCGACGGCGACCCTCTCGACTGCCTCGTCCTCGTCGATGCGCCCAGCTTTCCCGGCTGCATCATGGAAGTCCGCCCCATCGGTCTCCTCGAGATGCTCGACCAGGGCCTCGCCGACGAAAAGGTCCTCTGCGTCGGCAAATCAAACCCGCGCTACAAAGACGTCTGGAACTTCTCTGAGATCTATCCCCACATGCTCAGGGAGATCACTCATTTCTTCTCCATCTATAAAGATCTCGAAGGCAAGCGTGTCGAAGTCAAAGGCTGGCGCGACGCCTCCTTCGCCCGAACGAAGGTCAGCGAGGCGCAACAATCCTTCATCGAAAACAAAACCAACCCCAAACCCAGGCCCATCCCCCACAAAACTGAACAGACCGCCGAACAAAAAAGAAGAGTCTCCGAATAGCGCAAAATCCAGGCATCGTAGTTCTAAGCCGCACTCTTCCGCATGTGATTCACCGCACGCGCGGCCAGATAAACCACCGGCCCCACCACGGCAACAATCGCCGCAAACCCGAGCGCTGGCAAGCCCGCGAGACGTTCACCTCGTGCTGCCCACATCGAAAACCCAATCAGGAAGATCGGCCCCACGCCCACCCCGACAGCGCCCCACAGTCCGCCCGGTACCCGAAACGGCCGCACCAGCCCCGGCTCCTTCACCCTCAGGACCACCAGCGCGATAAACTCCAGCACCAGCGCGGCCCCATAGAGCACCAGGTCAATTGAGATCAGCCTCTCAAACGACATCCTCACGGCCAGCGCCCATCCTACCGAACACAGCAACACGCTCACCCACGGAACCCCTGCCCTCGTCTTCCGAGCCACAACATCCGGCAGCAATCCCTCCTCTGCCAGCGCATAGGGCACGCGCGTATAGCTCATCATCAGCGCGTTGAACATTCCAAACCCGCTGATCATCCCACCTGCCACCACAGCCAGAGCAAGCCACGGCCCAACCACCGTGCTCGCAGCATCCGCCCATGCCCCTGTCGAAAACCGGTCCGCAGGAATCCCCATCACAGCCACCGCCGCCAGCGGCAGTACATACGTCACTGCGACCAGCCCCGCCGCCGCAATCATCGCGCGCGGATAATTTTTCTGCGGCTCCACCACCTCCTGCGCCACCGTCGAAGCGTTATCCCAACCCATGTAGTTCCACAGCGTCACTGAAACTGCTCCCGCAAAATTCATCCCAGCCGCCGGGCCCATCCGAAACACCCCCAGGCCATGGCCCGCGCCAAACCCCTTCCACAACCCCACCACCGTCAGCACCACAAACGGCGACAGCAGCAGACAGAACAAACCAACCGAACCCTCGCCCACTGCACGCGCACCGCGCAGATTCCACGCCGCGCAAAGCGCCACCACCCCGAGCGCCCACAAAGTCCCGCGCCCATTCGCAGTCCATGCCGGCGCAATTCTCCCCAGATAAGTCACAAAGATGACCGGATAAATCGCCATATCGAAAACGCTCGCGGCCATACTCAGCCAGGCTTCCTGAAACCCCCAGAACCCACCGAGCGCCCGCCTCACCCAGCAGTAATATCCACCCTCCTGCGGCAGTGTCGAAGCCAGCTCTCCCACCATCAAACTTGTAGGAAAACTCCAGATCAACGGAATTAGCGCCAGCAGCAGCAGCGCACGCCCGTAGCCCGCCTCACCAAGAATGTCTTCCAGCCCGTAAGGCCCGCCCGACACCATAAAATACGTTGCCGCAATCAGCGGCAGCAAACGCATCTTCCCAGAACGATTCCGTCGCTGATTCGCCGATTGATTCAAAGACCCACCTGACTCTCTCGCCACCCCACCTCCTCGAACCTCCAACCAAAAAGAGTACCGGCCAAACATAAATCTACCCGATCTGTGCCGGTTTTCCATCACCATTCGTTCGGTGAAAACCGCATGAGTTTCACTCGGCAAATAGATATGTCCGACGTCAAGAAAATTATTGCCAGACGTCCATCGGATTGTCGCTCTTCAGCTCTCTTGTTATGCGTTCAAAGTTTTGTCTTAGATCTTCGTAGAATGGAAAGAGACTCGATTCGTCGTGCTCGATATCGAGCAACACCTGTTGCGGAATTGAATGATCCAGGAAGCGATTCCATATCTCAACATATTCAACGAGCGCCGAATAATGCTTAATCGTGGATGGCTCAGCCAACCACATGTGGTAAGTTACGTGGTCGAGCATCTGCCGATACAGCGGCACAAGCTCTTCCACTAACTGCGTATTGTTGTAGTCAAGCATCTTCTTGAAAGCAGCGGACTCCTCTCCGTGGAGTACCTTTCTGCTTTCAGAACTACTGGCTTCTGCAAATTTGTATGGCCAAAGCTCCTGCGCCTTTGCGGTGATTTTTTTTCGCACATCGGTTTTGGCCTTTATCTGAGAACGAACTCCCAGCAGTGGTGAATAGAACTCCTTCAATTGTTCCCTCAATCGATCATTCTTTCGACCCAATCTTTGACCGAGCAATGTAATCCATCCCCCGATGGTTACACCGGCCAAACCAGATGCGGCTGGAATGAGAATCTGCGTAAAATTTACGGAACTACTTGTTTCAAACATTTCATCTCCTAAACAGTCAATGGGACGAAGACAAATTAGAATACGCACCGCGATCTGATGACATTCAAGATGATCTCTTGTTTCTTAGAGGCAGACTTTGCGTCAGGCCCGTTGTTCCAATCTGAAAAGACGCAAAACGGCCAAGCAGTCAACGTTGGCCATTCCCCCGACATAAATCTACTCGACTCCCGCCAAATCTCAGGCACCAGCACGGTATAATCTCCAAAGCCGGTAGAAACAAGGTGCGGAGAGTTGGCCGAGAGGCTGAAGGCGGCGGTTTGCTAAACCGTTATAGGGTCAAAAGCTCTATCGGGGGTTCGAATCCCCCACTCTCCGCCAGCAAGTCTAAGCTATTCATCAAAAAAGCTTATACCGACAAGACTCCCCCCAATTTGACGCCAAATCTCTCTGCGATCAGAGAATCGCCAGAGAAGGCTTTAGCCTGCTAGGTGATCAAACAGTTTCTTGGTTCAAAGAGAATGGATTGCCAACGGTGCAAACGAGCAGAGTCATGTCGTCGTGCTGTGGTGCGCCGGAGGTGAATTTATCGACGGTTTCGAGAATGCAGTTGAGAAGTTGCTGTGCAGTAATGGCGCAGCCGGGGTGAGCGAGGAGCTTTTGGGCGCAGGCAATCATGCGTTCCTCGCCCCACTCATCGTCATTGTGATTCATTGCTTCTGAGATGCCATCGGTAAAGGCGAGCAGGACGTCGCCCGGATGCATGAGGATCGTTGCCTGCGCATATTCGGCGTCGGGAAGAAGGCCGACGACAGTGCCGGTGGCTTCGAGCGGAATGGCCAGGTCGCCGCGGAGGATGTAGGGAGGGTTGTGACCGGCGTTGACATAGGTGAGGAGATGGGTGAAGGTGTCGTACTCGGCGTAGAAGAAGGTGGCGTAGCGGTTGGTTGTTGAAGACTCGTAGACGAGATTGTTGACATGGCGGATGAGGCTCTCGAGATCGCCCAGCTGGAGACCGGCGATGCTGCGAAGACTGGCGCGCAGGCTCGCCATGAGGAGCGCGGCGGAGATACCTTTGCCGGAAATATCGCCCAGGGCGAGGGCGAGGCGCCCGTCGCTCAGCACGAAGAAGTCGTAATAGTCGCCGCCGACGGCCTGGGCGGGGCGACAGTAGCCAGCGAGGTCCACGCCGGCAACTTTGGGATAACTCTGGGGAAAGAGGCGTTCCTGAACCTCGCGCGCGATCTCGATTTCGCGGGAGAAACGTTCGCGTTGGGTGATTTCAGTCGTAAGGTTCTCGAAGAGCTCGGCGTTTTCGAGAGCAAGACCGGTCTGAGAACCGATGGTTTGGAGGAGTTGGCGATCGATCTTGGTGTAAGGCTCCTCGGAGCGCTTGGGGCCAAGGGCCATCACACCGGCGAGGCGGTTACGCCCGGGGAGCGGGACGAGAAGTTCGGTGGAGAGATCGGCAAGGGCAGTACGCTCGGCGTCAGTGGCGTCGACGAGCCAGCTGGAGGGATCGTCTCGGTAGACGTTGGCGGGGCCCTTGGTGCGACTGAGGGTCGTGATGGTGGTGGAAGCGGAGGGAAGCGAGAATATTTCTGCCGTACTCTGCAGGGGCGGGACTCCAGTCGTGAATTGCAACCGAAAGGTGTCACCGGTGCGGAGGAAGACGGCGATGCGGTCGATGTGGAGGGTATCGCCGAGCCGCTGGGTGATGGTGTTGATGAGAGGAGCGACTTCGGTGAAGTTGCCGGCCTCGTCGGAGAGTTCGGAGAGGAGCTGCTCGGTAGAGTAAGCCTCGCGGAAGAAACGCTGATCGATTCTTTGCTGGAGACGTTTGGAAAGCCGGAACCTGAAGGCGAAGAAGACAATGATTATTCCAAAGATGCGAACAACGTCGACGTTGCGCTGATGGCCGGGATGACGGACGAGGTCCAACATGGAAAGTGACAGCCAAACTGCCAGAACAATTCGAACAATATTGATGGATTGGCGGGCAAGGGCGTAGCGAGTGCCCTGACGGATGAGGATGCGGAGGTCCATGGCTCGCTGGACGACAACAACGTAGGCAAGTGAGAGTGGAAAGAGAAGCAGGGTGCCGAACACTGCGATGATGATCCATTGTGAGACGTTTTGGCCGACATCTGTTTTATAGAAGATCGACCGGATTACCAGGATGGCCAATGGGGTGAGACCAATACAGGATCCAACGTAAAGAATTCGAAGACGACGGCGAGCGTCTCCAGTTGCCGTGCGTAGTTTGGGACCGAGACTGAGGAAAAAGTAGGTGATGGCGCCGGCTTCGGAGATGCCCTCGATCGCATTAATGGAAGAAAGATACGGGATGAGCCAATGGTCCGCTGCGAAGTTGTAGAAGCGACCGTAGGCGTAGAAGACGTCCAATGGAAAGAGAACGACGACAGGTACGATAAACAGCCACTTGATCCAAGGGTAGCGGATGTCGATTTGCGAGCGCTCCGGAAAGTAGATGCCGAAGGCCATGAGACAAAGCGGCATCGCCGTCTGCGCGAACATTGACCAGAACATCGCTACGGCCAACAACGGACTGTAGAACTGATGGCCCGGTATGAAGAGGGCGTCAAAGTACGCGAGGATCCCAAGGATAAGCCAGGCAAATACGCTGCGCGGGCGAGCAAAGACGACGTAGAGGCCAGTGAGCAGGCAGAAGAGGGGCAGGAAAAAAAAGATGCTCTTAATGACCCAGGCATAAAGTGGAGCTGGAACGGTACGCTCCGGCCGGAGAACGATGACAGCCGTGGAAGGCGGCGCCAGCGGTGGCGCGTCGTGGGGATGGAAGGTGACCGTAAAGGTTTGACCCGGCTTACTTTGAGTGATCTGTTCGAGGAGAACTGCGCCTCCGGTGAAGGGGTGGCCGTTGATTGTGAGGACGGTGTCTCCCTCGTTGAGACCAGCGGCTTTGGCTTCAGGTAGTGCGGAGGTAAGGGTGTTACCAGGATTGCCGCCGTAAAAGGGCTGGCTAACGCGATCTTGACCGTGAGCAAGATTTCCGAAGTTCTGGACGGTCCCCAGATAGACGTGCGTCAGGGACAGGACAGCCACGAGCGCAAGCAGAGCGTACTGAAGGCGGGCAGATCGCTGCAGCATAAGAGAAGACTGGCTGAATCTTAGCAGCCAGTCCATAGTTTGAAGCGGATTTGCCGGGCTGTTATTTTTTTCGATAGCTGGCAGGCCAAGGCACTCATCACTACAGCCTGAGAATTCTCCTGCCATCTGCCTCTCTGTTAGCAGATGGCGATGATGGGTCGGGGATCAAAACCAAAAGTTTTTAGGTAGGGTCCGAATTAGGATTTTCTGGGGTCGCTTGCGCAAAGTGCCATAGCACCCCCGAAGGATCGGATACGTAGACTACGGTGAGGCCCCACGGCTCGACCCGGGGCGGCGATGGCGACGAAACGTTGAATTGACGGCTCAGAGCCAGTGAATCGATATGTCGCCACCACGCGTCGACATCTTCGACGAGGACATGCATCACCATGTTTTCGGCCCATTCCTTGACGTAGTCGCCTTGGAGCAGGAAGGCGTGAGTCCCAAGGCTTAGTTCGGCAAGAGTCTCCCCGAGCGGATAGGCTTCGAAACCAATCGCCTTGTAGAAGCGCAGACTCGTCTCGAATTCCTTTGCGGGAAGGAAAGGGCGAAACGCACGAATTTCGGCAACAAGACCGGTAACGTCGCCGACCGAGGTCTCCATTCGATTGCGTCAGTATACAGAAAAGCCGGATTAGCGCCGTCACCAAGTCGTCAATTCGTAACGATCGCATGTTGTGGCTTGGAGGCGTAGTTGCGTGTTCGACAGGTGCAGAGCAGAGAATCCCTGAAGCCCAAACAAGGCGCTCTGTTTTAGAGTGGTTAGGCACAAGAAAGCGAGATGGAAAACATGAGCTTCTCTAGCGGTATAAAAGCCATTCTGACGGACAGCCATTTTCTGGTTCCGCTCTTCGCACTTCTCGTAGGAATTTCTTTGCTCGTGGCGTTGCACTAAGTGTTGCATCGCCCAACCTGGATTCTTTTCTCGAACCGTCAGAACCGTAGGAACACCGAATGGCCAGCGTAGTTCAGAAGTCTCCCAAAACACAGATATCGTTGCATCTGCTGGGAGTCATCTGCGGACTGACAGCAGGTGTCTGGCTCGGAGCAGCCGAGGCGCCGACTAAGCTGGTGAATGCAGGTTTTTCGCCGTTTGCGATATCGCTCGCGATGGTCGCCGGAGTCTTTACCGCACGCTGGACCTTCCCCACGTTGCTAAAGGGCACAAGCTACGTCTTCGCCGATCTCGCAGAAAAGAAATATCTGATCGCATGGGCTCTTTTGGCCGGTGCATTGTGGGCAGTTGCGAATACGCTCACCGTCTTCGCGATTCGTGATGTTGGTCTTGCCGTTGCCTTCCCGATGTGGAATGCAAACTCGCTTATCGGCCTGTTCTGGGGACGCGTCTTGTTCTGCGAGCTCAAAGGGGCAAGCGGAAAGAACATCGTAAAAGTCGTGTTGGGAGCGATGGCCATTGTCGTCGCCGCAGTGATGCTGGGCTTCAGCACAATCCACGGGCAATCAACGGGCAACCACGCGTTTCGCGGAATCATCGCTGCTTTGGGTGCAAGCCTGATGTGGGGAACAATGTACGTTCCCTATCGCAAGGCATACCTCAGCGGCATGAATCCGTTATCTTTTGTCACCGCCTTTACTGTAGGGGAACTCGGAACCGTTCTCGCGCTCACCTTGGCTCTGGATGGCGGTCTTCACTCCTCGGCCTTCCATCTGTTCAGCATGCCCGGGATCCTGTTCTGGCTCTTTCTCGGCGGATTTGTCTGGGTCATCGGAGATTTGTTCCAGCAGTTCGCCGCTAAATATTTGGGAATCGGACGCGGAATTCCACTCTCCAACACAAATCAACTCTGGGGACTCGCCTGGGGTGCGCTGGTCTTTGGCGAATTGAACGGAGCAGACCGAACCCACATCGCATTGGTCGTCGGCGGTTCGCTCATCATGATACTGGGAGCCTTGGCCATCAGCACGGCGGTCGCATCGGCAAAGGAGATGAGTTCAACCAACGAAGCCGTACTCCGTGAATGCAATCGCTATGGACTCGACTATGACCGCACGATAAGGGCGCAGGCAGGAGAGGAATTCGGCAGAAGCGAGCGGAAACATTGGTGGGACTATGCCATCCTGCTGCTTGCAACCGGAATCTTCGTTCGCATCGGTCTTCACGCGCACCTTCCTCCCATAGCGATGGACCTCAAGTGGGCGGTCGTCTTGAGCCTGCTCCTCATCCTGAGCCTGATTGCAGGAGGCCTGTGTCTCTGGCGTCGAACTGCGTTCTATTAGGACCCTTACAGCTCGAACATGAAGTTAAAAAGCGTGAAAAACGCACCCCAATAGTCTTGCCATCACAATTCTGATCTCTTTATAGTTAGCGCAGCTTTAGATCGGTCGATAACCCGATAAAAGGAGATCAATCCCATGTCAACACGCGCGATTGAAACCAACGCCCCATTGAAAGACATGGACGAATGGGATGATTTTCTTACTGGCCGCTATCAAGAAGGCAAGAGCAAAGATGAGTTTCGTCAATATGACGAAAAGGCAGACCCAGGTGTAGCCGAGTTCTATCGCCTGAATCATCAGTATCAGACCTTCGACTACGTAATAGCCAAAGAGAAAGAGTACTTCGGCCTCAACAAAGGCGAGAAGAGTATCTGGGAAGCGGCAGAGTTTCTCAACACATTGGTCGACGACAGCGATCCTGACACCGACCTCACTCAGATCGAGCATCTCCTCCAGACTTCGGAAGCTATCCGTAAAGATGGCCATCCAAACTGGTTTGTCCTGACCGGTTTTATTCACGATCTCGGCAAGGTTCTTTGCCTCTGGGGAGAGCCGCAATGGGGAGTCGTCGGCGACACATTTCCCGTTGGCTGCGCCTACTCGGACGACATCGTATTTCCTGAGTACTTCAAGGCAAATCCAGACTCGAATAACCCTCTCTATCAGACCACGTATGGAATCTATGAACCCAACTGCGGTCTGAGTAAGGTTCACATGTCCTTTGGACACGACGGCTACATCGGCGAAGTCATGAAGAACTACATGCCGGAAGAGTCGTTGTACATGCTGCGATATCACTCGTTCTACTCAGCGCACCGTCATGGCGCATACCGCCACCTGATGAACCCGCATGACATCGAGATGCTCGAGTGGGTGAACAAATTCAACGTCTACGATCTCTACTCAAAGGGCCACACAAAGCCGAATTTCAAAGAACTGAAACCTTATTACGATGATCTCTTTGCGGAATTCTTCCCTGAAAAGATTGCATGGTAACCCTTCCGCTTATCTCTTCAAAAATTGAGATAAACCGGATTCCCAAGAATGAGCAGCGAACCACTGGTCGTTCGAACATTCACGCGAAACCAGTGTCTTTGGCCATCGCTCACATAATCGAATCCCTTGGTTTTGTCTGGCACCGCACACGCTGTTTTGTCGACCTCAAAATAAGATTTTCGCTTCCGGCCGATCAGCCCATCCAATCCACATCATCAGGAACAACGTATCCTAAGTGCGTGATCTGCTGAGGCAAAGAGCGATCCCAAAACTGGAGGAGCAACTCACCCAATGCTTCTGTTTCTTCTGGCGTACATCGGCGGCATCCTCACCATCCTCAGCCCGTGCATCCTTCCGGTCCTCCCTTTCGTCTTCGCCCGAGCCGACCAGCCCTTCCGCAAAAGCGGCCTCCCACTCCTCGCCGGCATGGCCGTCACCTTTGCTGCTGTCGCCAGCCTCGCCACTGTCGGCGGAGGCTGGGCAGTCCGCGCCAATCAATTCGGCCGCATCGCGGCCCTCATTCTCTTCGCACTCTTCGGCCTTACGCTCCTCTTCTCCTCGCTTGCCGAACGACTCTCCCGCCCGCTGGTCCAGCTCGGCAACACCCTCTCACAGAAATCCGGTTCAACCCCCAGCAGCACTGAACTCCTTCCTCCTCGGCATCGCCACCGGCCTCCTCTGGGCCCCATGCGCCGGCCCTATCCTCGGACTCATCCTCACCGGCGCAGCCCTCGGCGGAGCCACCTCCCACACCGCGTTCCTCCTCCTTGCTTACGCCGCAGGAGCAGCCACTTCCCTCGCCATCGCACTGCTTCGCCGGCGGCCGGGTCTTCGCCGCCATGAAGCGCTCTCTCGGCGCCGAAGAGTGGATCCGTCGCATCCTCGGCGTAGCCATCCTCGCCGGAGTAGTCGCCGCAGCCTTCGGTCTCGACCGCGGAATCCTCACCCGCCTCTCACTGGCCAGCACCTCCAACCTCGAACAAGGTCTCGTCGATCGCCTCCACCGCAGCCAGCCCACCAGACCAAGCCTCAATCAGGACGTCACCGTAACCGGCAGCGGAGACCTCCTTTCCCACAACCCTCCCCGAACTAACCGGAGCCACTCTCTGGCAGTAAAGTAATCCGCCCAACTCCCCCCGCGCTGACTCCACGCATCGCTTCAAGGCAAAGTAATCCTCATCGACTTCTGGACCTACTCCTGCATCAACTGTCTCCGCACCCTCCCCTACATCAAGGCCTGGAACGACAAGTACAAAGACGCCGGTCTCGTCGTCATCGGCGTCCACACGCCCGAGTTCCCCTTCGAGAAGGACGAGTCCAACGTCCGCAAAGCCGTCCGCGACCTGGGTATCCAGTACCCCGTCGCCATGGACAACGACTACCGCATCTGGCAAGCCTTCCATAACCAGTACTGGCCCGCCCACTACTTCTTCGACGCAACCGGCAAGCTCCGCTACCACCAGTTCGGCGAGGGCGACTACGACAAATCCGAGCAACTGGATTCGCTACCTCCTCGAACAAGCCAACCACAAACCCCTCCCCGGCGCGCCCACGCAAATCGCCGCCGCCGGAGCCATGGCTGCAGCCGACTCCACTGACAACCAGTCCCCCGAAACCTACCTCGGCTACCAGCGCGCTGCGAGCTTCGCCTCTCCCGGCGGCCTCACCCACGACGCTCCCCAGCTCTACCGTGTCCCCGACGGCCTCAATCTCAACCAGTGGGCGCTCGCCGGTCGCTGGCACGATGCAGCCCAGATCGCCGCCCTCGAATCCCCCACCGGCAGCATCGCCTTCCGCTTCCACGCCCGCGATCTCCACCTCGTCCTCGGCCCCTCTGCCAACGGCAAACCAATCCGTTTCCGCGTCACCCTCGACGGCAAAGCCCCCGGAGCCAGCCACGGAGCCGACACCGACGCCCAGGGCTACGGCACCGTCACCGAAAACCGCCTCTATCAACTCATTCGCCAGCAGGATGCCGTCAAAGATCGCACCTTCCGTATTGACTTTCTCACTCCCGGCGTCCGAGCCTACTCCTTCACCTTCGGATAATGGCTAACTTCTTCGCTCCAACACTGCGTCATCATTAACTAGGATTCGCAGGAAAGGCAAACCATGAACCCCAACCAGCACGGAACCCACTGAAACCGACATCGCAAAACCCACCACCCGCCGAGCCTTCTTCATCGGAGCCGCAGGCGCTGCGGTCTCGCCGCGCTCTGCGTCCTTCCGCCGTCCTACCCTTCGTCGACGCCGCGAGCCCCGCCGACCACAATCCACGGCACGGTCACCATCATTCAGTTCGCCCCGACGGCCAAGAAGATCGGCAAAGTCGCCGTACCGCGCGTCGTCAAGACCGATGCCGAATGGAAGCAAACAGCTCTCCCCCATCTCCTTCGACGTCACCCGTCGCGAAGGCACTGAACGCGCCTACACCGGCAGACACCTGGAACATCCACGACAAGGGCATCTTCCGCTGCATCTGCTGCGACAACGCTCTCTTCAGCTCCGACACCAAGTTCGAATCCGGCACCGGCTGGCCCAGCTTCTGGCAACCCATCGCGAAAGAGAACGTCATCGAGAGAGCAGACGCCAGCCTCGGCATGATCCGCACCGCCGTTATGCTGCAGCGAGTGCGATGCCCACCTCGGTCACGTCTTCGACGACGGTCCCCGCCCCACCGGCCTCCGCTACTGCATGAACTCCGCAGCCATGCATTTCGTCAAACTAGCCTGACCGGGTTATCGAGCGCAACGTTCTCCCTAACCCGGCAAAGCCGCTAGGGTGCCCCATCCTTCGCAGTCTCATCGCGAAGGGTGGGATGTACATCGCAAACCCGTCGCAGAACGTATTTCCTCAAACCACCCCAGCTCTTCGACCACGCAAACTTGACGACACCCGCCCCTTCAACTACCGTGGGCAAACCAAGCCGAGCAAACGTTCCCTGCCAGCACAAGGATCACAGCACATGCGTCTTATCCTCCTCGCGCCATTGCTGTTCGCCCCTCTCGCCGCCATCGCCCAGACCACCGCCACCCTCAGCATCGACACCGCAAAACCCGTCGCCAAGGTAAGCCCCACCCTCTACGGCATCATGTCCGAAGAGATCAACTACTCCTACGACGGCGGCCTCTACGCCGAACTCGTCAGCAACCGAACCTTCCAGACGATGCGCGGCCCCAATCTCGAACGCTGGACACTCATCCAGAACGGCAACTCCCACGCCAACATCGAGCTCGACAAAACCACCGGCCCCAGCGCCGCCATCACGCACAGCCTCAAGCTCAACGTCACTGCCGCAACCGCGCAATCTAACGCAGGTTTCTACAACACCGGCTACTGGGGCATGGCCCTCCATCCCAACACGGAATACCAAGGCTCCTTCTACGCCAAAGGCGACAGCACAATCGGTGCTCTCACCCTCCGCCTCGTCAGCGACACCACCGGAGCCACCGCCGCCACCGCAATCATCCCCGCGCTCTCCGACTCGTGGCAGCAATACAAATTCACTCTCAAGACCGGCACTATCCCCATCTCCGCCGACAATCACCTCGAACTCCTCGTCCAGAATCCCGGCACAGCATGGTTCACGCTCATCTCCCTCTTCCCGCCAACCTACAAAAACGAACCCAACGGCAAGCGCATCGACCTCATGGAAAAGCTCGCCGCCATGCACCCCTCCTTCCTCCGTTTCCCCGGCGGCAATTATCTCGAAGGCGATCACCTCAACGAACACTTCGAGTGGAAAAAAACCATCGGCCCGCTCGTCGATCGCCCCACACATATAACTCCGTGGACCTACCGCTCCTCCGACGGCATGGGTCTCCTCGAATTCCTCACCTGGTGCGAAACCCTCCACATGGAGCCGCTTCTCGCCGTCTTCTCCGGCTACTCGCTCCGTCAGGAATTCATCCCCGCCGGCAAACAACTCGAGCCCTACGTGCAGGACGCACTCGACGAGATCGAATACATCACCGGCGACGCCTCAACCCGCTGGGGCGCTCAGCGCGTCAAAGACGGCCACCCCGCGCCTTTCCCCCTCCACTACATGGAGATCGGCAACGAGGAATACCACGACGAATCCGGCACCTACGATGCCCGCTTCGCGCAGTTCTACAAAGCCATCAAACAAAAGCATCCTGACATCCAACTAGTAGCCGCAGCCCCCGTCACGCTCGTCCACCCCGACATCCTCGACGACAACGACCGCACCCTCCACACTCACTTCTATCGCACCGCGCAACAGTTCTTCACCGACGTCCACCGCTACGACAGCTACGACCGCAACGGCACCAAAATCCTGGTAGGCGAATGGGCCACGCGCGAAGGCTCACCCACCACCAACCTCGGGGCAGCTCTCGGCGACGCAGCATGGATGACCGGCCTCGAACGCAACTCCGACATCGTCGTCATGGCCTCCTACGCGCCGCTCTTCGTCAACGTCAACCCCGGCGGAATGCAGTGGCCCAGCGATCTCATCGGCTACGACGCACTCATCAGCTACGGCTCGCCCAGCTACTACGCGCAGGTCATGTTCAGCACGCATCTCGGCGACCAGATCCTCGCCACCAGGCTCGACACCAGCAACCCGCGCCTCTTCGAATCCGCAACCTTCAACTCCCAGACCCGCCATCTCTATCTCAAGCTGGTCAATGCCTCATCCGAACCGCAGCCAGTCCAGATCACGCTGAACGGAGCCGACAACGTCCGCCGCACCGCCTCAGTCACAACTCTCAGCGGCGAAACCACGCAGCAGACCAACTCCATCACCGATCCCGCCCGAATCGTCCCTGCAATCGGCAACATCACCGTCGCCGGAACATTCTTCATCTACAACCTTCCCAAATACTCCATCCAGGTCATCGACATCGACCTCACCGACTAAGCCACCTCGTCCACGCATCGCTCACCAGGCGCGAATGCTCGGGTGCCCCATCCTTCGCGCGTTTGCGAAGGGTGGGATGTAACCCCTTCGAACCTAGGTATCCCGCAATCCAAGACTCTGCGGAAACTCATCCGCCTCATCCGGAGCCGTATCGATCACCGACCGTTGCACCGACTGCTCCTGCGCGCCGCGCAACAGAAGATGCGCAATAGCAAACACCAGCGCCGGTCTCCACCAGATGACCGCGCTCGCCTCAATCCACCCCTCATTGTGAACGACAATCGCAACCATCATCGGAAAGAGCCACGAAATAACGTACGATCGCGAACGGCATATCCGTAATCGAGCTCTTATGCAGATGCGTGAACGGCAGCGTCCGAACCTCGAAAACAGAAAGAGATCGCGAAGCACAAGGAGAGCCCCACCGCAACGATCAACTGCCCAGCCAGACATGTCGCGAAGTCTGCAGACTCGCAGGCGAAAACCTATGCAGAACCAACTACAGCAACCACGCTGACAATCACCGCCCACGCGTCATCCAGACGCGCGTGCCCGCAAGAGTGCTCCGCCCACGGGCCGTCCGAGGATGATCTCAAAGACCCACGTCCCGCGCCGGTCAACCGGTGCTGAAAGCACTGAACGAAGTCCCGCCACCGTCCAGAAAACCAAGATCGGAATCGCCGATCGAATTCCCTACGGCAGAATCCCCGGTCGAATCTGTCCCGTCGAAATCTGCAGCACCACCATCTCCGCCAGCGTAAGCGCAAGACACAGTCCTCCGAACAGCGCCACCATCACCCGCTGCCGCTGATAACGAAGAATCGTCTGGCTGACGAAGTGAAAGACGGCACGCTGCTGCGGCAGAGGCACAATCAGTGGCGTGCAGAACTTTGTCCAGGCACGCAACACTGCTCTCCTGCAACGAATCCGCAGCGCGAGCACCCTCAATCAACTGCCGCACCCGGCGCCGGTAAGCCAGCGGATAAGTCACCAACGTCACCGCAATCACAAACAGCAACGCAAAACATCCCGTCCGCGCCAGCGAGTGAAATATCTGCAGCGCCGCAGGCCCTCCCATGATCCGCTCATAAACCCCGAGAAACCAGAACGGAGGAAAGCACCGCACCGCAGGACTGCCCGAGTTCAATCAACGCCGCAAGCGATGCCGAAGAGTGGGATTCAGCAGCAGAATCGCAAGCAGCACCATAATCGACCCGCCCTGCAGCAACTGGCGTGATCCGCCGAAAACATCTCTCCCCCACCAAGTTCAGCAGAACTCCCTGCAACGCCAGAAATCCCGCGCCGCAAACATCCCGCTCATCGTCACCGCCAGCACATGCGCCAGAAGATGCCGAAAAAGATTGTGCTGCTCCGCAACCAGCGGGAAAAAAATCGTCCCCAGAACACTCGTCCCCACCCAGCACCAGCGCCAAAAAGATACCCAGCGCGAGCACTCGTCCAAAAAACAATCGCTCCTTCGCAATCGGAAGAGACGACAGCACAAAGATATCCAGCAGATCCGGAAACAGCAGATCCCACTCATACACCGTCGCCGCGCCCATCACCACAAACGAATACATCACATAGAAGTAGTGATCGCTCGCCTGCGACCAGAACGGCCGAGGCAGCGGATACGGCGGAAAAGCCGTGATAAGCCGGAAACAGAAACAGCGCGACCAGCAACCCCGGCAGCGCAACCGCATAACGCGATCAGCATCACGCGCTTCGTCTCATCATCCGACGCCAGCAGTTCGTTATGAAAGAACCGATACAGCAGATGCGCCACCAGCACGCCAAACTGGTTCTGCCTCCGTCGCGGTCGTCACCGCCTCTGCCTGCACGCTCAGCGACTGCACCGGATTCTCCGGCGCGCAAACAACCCCGCTCGATCTAGACATGGTGCACCCCCATCACATCCACCAGCTCCCGCGCCATACTCTCCGTATCCTGCTGCTCACCAGCTGCGCAAAGACGCTCTCCAGATTCGCCAGCGCCAGCGAGCGCTTCAGCTCCGACGGAGGCGCATCCGCCAGAATCCTCCCCTTCGCAATCACGATCACGCGATCGCACACCACCTCCACCACCTCCAGCACATGCGAGATGTACAGAATCCCCTTCCCCTGCGCGGCCAACTGCTGCAGCAGATCCTTGAACAGCCGCGCCGAAACCACATCCAGTCCCGACAGCGGCTCATCGAACACCAGCAGCTTCGGATCATGCAGCAGCGCCGCAGCAATCAGCACCCGCTGCTTCATCCCCTTCGAGTAAAGCGAGATCGGCGAGTGCCTCCACGACTCCAGCCCCAGCAGCGCCAGCATCCTGTTCGCCTTCAACTCAATCAGCTCCCTCCGCCATATTCCGCAGCCGCCCCACCAGCTGCAGATACTCCAGTCCCGAGAGATGCGTATACACATGTGCCTCCTCCGGCACATAACCAAACGAAGCGCGATACCCCAGCAGGTTCGTCGCGTATGCTCTCGCCTTCAAACAGCACCTGCCCCGTATTCGGCTCCAGCAGCCCCGTAATAATCTTCACCGTCGTCGATTTGCCCGACCCGTTCGGGCCCACATACCCCACAATCTCACCCGCCCCGACCCGAAAAGCTCACATTCTCAATCGCCGGAATCCCCCGATACCGTTTCGCAAAGCGATCTTAACCTCAAGCATGGCGATTACCTCTGTTACCCTATGTAGCATTCAGTTATAGGGACTAGTCAAGTAGCCTGCTACATAGGTATAATTCCCTCCGCATGGCTCCGAACGCCAGACTCTCCCACACCGCCGCTCTGATCCTTCAGGCCGTCAACGCCGGCTATCTCTACGGATTCAGCGTCATGGAGATGACCGGCCTTCCCAGCGGCACCGTCTATCCCGCCCTGCGCCGCCTCGAGCGCGACGAGCTCATCCGCTCGCAGTGGGAGCAGCAATCCATCGCCGACGCCGAGCAGCGCCCGCCCCGCAAATACTACAAACTCACCCGCGCCGGAAGACTAGCCCTCGAATCCTCGCGCAAACGCTACCCGCTCCTCACCAAACTCATCCCCTCGCCGCAGGAGGAGCGAGTATGACACTTCGTCCCGCGCTCAGTCCCGCGCTTCACTTATCCTCGGCGTCCTCCGCACCGCGTCGTTCCTGATCCCACGCAATCAGCGCGCAGAGTGGTGGCGCGAGTGGAGCTCCGAGCTATGGCACGTCCGCCAGGCCTGCACGCCCAACACGGCATCTCCTGGCCGCCGAACGCGAAATCGCCGCATTCTGCCTCGGAGCCTTTCAGGACGCACGCTACCTCCGCGCGCAGTCTTTCTATATCCAGCCTCTCAGTACCCCATCCGCACCCAAACGCATTCCCCGAGCCACAACCATGGGATCCGCCACCCAATGCACTCTCCTCCTCGTAGGCCTCATCTTGCATCAGCCTCGCCATCGCATCTTCCTGCTCCCCGGCGTTCGCGAGCAATTCGTCAGTACGATATCCACTCAGCACCCAACCTCGTGCTCTCCAAAACGCCGTTGCGACCGAAGACTCCCGCCAACCATCTCTGTCGAGCAGTTCCGCGTCTGGAAGGATCGCCGGCAGCAAGTCTTCGACGAGCTTCGCCTTCTACAAATCGCGAAGGAGCGTCTCCACAATTCATCAGGAACCCGCCGCTCGCATCGACCGTCGCATACTCGACGCGCCAATCTCCCCAGCTTCTCGACCTTCCATCGTTCGCCAACCAACTCAAAACATCAAAGCATCCATCGAGCTTAGCCCAGCCTCATCCTCAGCGATGCTCTCTGGAAGCGCGAATTCCCAGCGATCCGCAAATCGTCGGACAAACTCATACAGCTCGGTCATCATCGAGCCGTCGTCGTCGGTATCGCTCTCGCCGGCTCCTGGAAACTCCCCGGCAAAGTCGACGCGTGGCTCCTTGAACCCGACGACGCCATCCCCTCCGATCGGAACGGATTCGTCGCTCGCGCATCTCGTACCGCCTTCGACCGCGAAACTCTCGGCCATCGCTGGCACCTGTCCGCGCCGACCCCGACGGACCCACCCCCGACGACTTCCTCTGCATCTCCATCGCCAGTCTCGACCCAGGACCCGGCAACATCTTTCTCTTCGCCATCATCCTCGCCTGCCTCGCGCTTCCCGCCACCACATCGCTTCCACTGGGCGAGTATCGGTCGGCTCCCGAAAGCTCTCCTGGTCGACCCGCCTCCGCCGCTGGAGCTTCCTTGCTGCCAAACTCACGCTCCTTCTTCCCCTCGTCTTCTTCGTCTCCTCGATCTCGTCCCATCTCGCCCCACCATCGACCAGGACACCTCGGAGTACATTCAACTCATCGCATCCTTCTCCATCTGCCTCTTCGGCCTCCGCTGGGCTCTTCGCGACCAGCGCCAGCGCTGCCCCGTCTGCCTCCGCAAACTCACCACCCCGCGCGCGTCGGCCAACCCTCAAGAAACTTCCTCGCCTGGAACGGAACCGAGCTCATCTGCATCAGCGGCCACGGCCTGCTCCACGTCCCCGAGATGCCCACCAGCTGGTTCAGCACCCAGCGCTGGCTCTACCTCGACCCATCCTGGGACGTCCTCTTCGCCGACCCTGCCCTCGCCTCCGCCTACTTCTAAATCCGCTGGCGTCGATCGATCGGACCAACAAATGTTGCATTCGATTGAACCAACCAGAAATGTTGTCATTTCGACCAGAGCCGCGCAGCGGCGGCGTGGAGAAACTCGCTTCTCGACCCACTAGACTCGTCCCAAAATAAACCTGAGAAAAGAGGAAAATCTAACAGACCGAAAAACAAGCACCTAAGCACCGCGTTAATGACACCATATTTGCGCATAAGAACCGTGTTGCGCCCACCTTTTTCACGCAAAAATTCGCCCTACCCCCTTGAAAAACAAGGGAGTCACCACGCAAAAAAAATTACTTCCGCAAAGACCACCCAAAATCAGCAGCGTTTTGAAACAGAAGTACCATTGGAACCAATGCGTCTTCTGGCAAAACCGCTCCCCCTGCTCCTCATCGTCACCGCACTCTTCACCTTTCTCATCCAATCCGGCGAACTGGGCACCTCCGACACCACTCACCGCCTTCAGGTAGCCCATTCCTTCTGGACCAGCGAGCCGCAAGTCTTTCCAGATGAATACCCTGAGTTCGGTCTCCACGGCCGCGGCGGCCGTCTCTATGCCTGGTACGGCATAGGCCAATCCCTCCTCCTGCTCCCCGCCGACATCGCAGGCACAGCAATCAGTCATTTACCCCTTTGGAATGAGTACACTGCCAACGCCACAGATCCCGCCATCCGAAGCATCGTAGTCACCTTCATCACCAACATCCTGCTCAACGTCCTTACCGCGCTGGCAGCCTTCAAACTCCTTACTTTACTGAGGTTTACGACGAAAGAATCGATCGCTGGAACCCTGGCGCTGCTCCTGGCCACCACCCACCTCCACTACGCCCAGAACATGCAGGAGAATAACTACATCTTCCTCCTCACGCTCACAGGCATAACCATGCAATATCAATGGTTTACAACGGGCAGCAAGCGTGCCCTGTTCTGGGGATCAGCCGCTCTCGGCCTCAACCTTCTCACCCGCATCACCACCGTCTTCGACATCTTCGCAGCAGCCTGCTTCCTCCTCCTGGTTTCCCGCTTCACCCGCAAAGAAAAGCCAATCAATCGAGAGACTTACAAAACCTACCTGAAGTTCGTCGTCCCTACTTACGCCTTCTTCTTCGCCCTCGATCGCCTCTACCAATACATCCGGTT
The DNA here is from genome assembly GCA_963770055.1 of uncultured Acidobacteriaceae bacterium. Classification (GTDB taxonomy): domain Bacteria; phylum Acidobacteriota; class Terriglobia; order Terriglobales; family Acidobacteriaceae; genus Edaphobacter. The sequence continues at coordinate 530,849 of CAVYOC010000003.1, read as the reverse complement.
CGACTCCTGGACCACCACCTACATGACCTACTTCGCCCTCGAAGGGCGAAAACTAGACCCCTCCCGTCCCGCAAACTACCCCTTCAACGGCCCCATCATCCACGGTCTCCACTCCGGAATCCTCGGCCCACTCTTCTCCCCCGAAAAATCAATCTTCCTCTACGACCCTTTATTTCCAATAACTTTGCTGCTTGCCGCCCTCCTCTGGAAGCGCCTGCAACCACCCATCCGGGCCTTCCTAATAACCTCATGCTCGCTGCTGGTCATATACATAGCCTTCTACTCCCGCTTCCTCTGGTGGCCCGGAGACTTCGCTTGGGGTGCCCGCTACATCTCAAGCACCGTCGAACTCGCGAGTCTGCTCGCTATCCCCCTACTGTTCCGCTATCGAGAAGTCCTCGGAAAATACATCTACCGTCTCGGACTCGCAATCACTGCTGTCAGCGTCATCATTCAATCCGCCTCTCTCGCCTTCTGGGTTCCGCTCGAGATCTATCAGATGGACACCTTCGGTCATCCCACCTCGGTCATCCTTCTTCGCTTTAAAAACATCGTCGCATTTGCTTTAGGCAAACGCGCAGTCTGGGGTCTCAACACGCCCACCATGTTCGAAGATCCCTGGGACGCCGCCCACATCACCACGTGGAACTTCCTGCCCTCCCTGTTACGTCACATCGGCGCTGCTCCACTCTGGGTAGTCCACATCTTGTATGCAGTATGGTTCGCCGTTGCTCTTGCCTTAGTCTTCACCTCTCGTCGACTCATCCGCGTCGTACGAAGATGTAACAATGGATGACGAACCGCTTCAAATAAATCTGTTTCGATGATTGCAAAAGCCATACCAAGGAGTCCTGAGCTTGGCCGATCCACGTATTCTGTCCGTTCGTGTCGTCGATCTTCGTTTTCCAACTTCACGCGAAAGCATAGGCTCCGACGCCGTCAACAAGGACCCCGACTACTCCGCCGCCTATTGCATTCTCTCGACAGACAGCGGCCTCGAAGGCCACGGCCTCACCTTCACTCTCGGCCGCGGCACCGAACTCTGCGTTATGGCACTCGAATACGTCGCTCGATTCGTTAAAGGCCGCACCCTCAGCTCCATCACGGAAGACTTTGTCGCCTTCTCCCGCCAGCTCACCGACGAGAGCCAGTTCCGCTGGCTCGGCCCCGAAAAAGGTGTCATTCACCTGGCCTGTGCCGCTCTCATCAATGCAGTCTGGGATCTCTACGCCAAGGCCGAGGGCAAACCCGTCTGGCGCCTGCTCGCAGAGCTCCCTGCCGAAAAACTCGTCTCGATGGTCGACTTCCGTTACATCGACGACGCCATCACCAAAGAAGAAGCCTTAGCCATCCTCAGCGCAAGTCAGTCCACCATGCCCGACCGTCTTCGCCATCTCGAAGAGGAGGGTTATCCCGCGTACACCACGTCGATAGGCTGGTTCGGCTTCAGCGACGAAAAGATCCGGCGCCTCTGCCGCGAAGGTCTGGCCGAAGGCTGGACGCACTTCAAACTCAAAGTCGGCGGCGTCCCCGCACATGATCTTCGCCGCGGCCAGATCGTCCGCGAAGAAATTGGCCCAAACAATCGCCTCATGGTTGACGCCAACCAGAAGTGGGGTGTCCTCGAAGCTATCGAACGCACGCGTGCCCTCGGTCCCCTCAACCCGTGGTGGATGGAAGAACCCACCAACCCGGATGACATCCTCGGCCACGCCCGCATTCGCCGCGAAGTCGCTCCCATCCGCATCGCCACCGGCGAACACTGCCACAACCGCGTCATGTTCAAACAACTCATGCAAGCCGGAGCCATCGACGTCTGCCAGATCGACAGTTGCCGCGTCGCCGGAGTCAACGAAAACCTCGCAATCATCCTTCTCGCCGCAAAATTCCAGATCCCGGTCTGCCCACACGCCGGCGGAGTCGGCCTCTGCGAGTACGTCCAACATCTCGCCATGTTCGACTTTCTCCGCGTCTCCACGACCCAGAAAGATCGCGTCATCGAATACGTCGACCATCTGCACGAACACTTTCTCGATCCTGTAACGATCCGCAAGGGAAGATACATGCTACCGAAAAAGCCGGGCTACAGCATCGAAATCTATCCCGAGTCCCTGGCCCGCTACAGCTTTCCAAACGGCGAAGCCTGGTCAGAAGATAAGACGCCCGAAAAATAAGACGTCAGCAAAACCAGGGCGCACGAAAGAAAACACCGGACCGCTACTCCTAATCTGATCGGTTCTCCAGATGTTTCACAAACTCGCGCAGAACCTCCGGACCAGTTCCGGAAAACGCTGCTCCCGGCTCCGCCCCGCTCTTCATCCAGGCAAATAAAAAGACCAGAGGAATCCAACCGCGGCGATCGTGCTCCAGCTCGGCGCCCATTCGATACAACGCCCGCGACAGCTTGAATGGAAGCTCGACGCCGGCCACCTTTTCCTTGGCAGGATCAGTACAGCGCTCAGGCGGAGACGTCACAAGGTACTCCCGGCAACTCAGCGGCCGCCGCGGATGAATGCTGCACGACTCATCCACAAGAAAAGGGCAGGGAACGCCAACTCGAAAGTAGTCGATCGCCATCCGCTCGGCGGTCTCGCTATCGAAATACCAATCTTCGTGCACCAGCCGCTCGATGATCCCCGTATCCTTTAGCGCCAGCAGAGCTTGATGAAACCTCTCTTCCAGAGACTTCTGCTCCTCGATAGGCAGAGACCGAATCCACTCGCTCAATCCCTGCGCCTCAAAGATGCTCACCGGAACCATCTGCCGGCAGCACGCCCCACATCCCGCCTTGCATGAGACAGGATAGCCTGCCTTTTCTAACTGTTCCGCCGCCGCGCCGACAATCGCATTCTCAAGCGACTGAATAATCGGCAGCAGCTTCGTTACATTCGTACGGCCTGCCGGAACCTCGACCTTCGCACCGAACTTCCCCTCTCCCACCTTCAGAGAAAATTCAACCGTAACGGTTTCGACTGGTTCGCCAGGCATGGTGAGCACCTCTCAACAACAATGTCAGGCAGAACATTTTCGCGCAGCTGCAGGCTCACACGCCCATGCGATCTTCCCGTGGACACGATAAGCCCGCACGCCCGGCTTACTTCGCCTGCTGTTCAGCAAAGTTCCCGATAAATGGAATCTTGAAACGCTCTCCCTTGCTGGCCTTGATGATCACAATAATCCACAGAACCAAAAACCCGAGGCCGACTGGAATCATCAAAAGCCATCCGATGATGGGAATTACGGTAAGTACCAGGTGCACGACAAACGCGGTGACTCCAAAAAAGATCGACTGCCACGCATGGAAGCGGACAAACGAGCTGCGGTTATAAGGCTCCATAGCCAGAAAGATAATCGCAGGAATAATTGTGATGTAGGCGATTGCACCGGCAGCAGTCTCCGACAAACCGCCCGGCTGGGCCGCGGTTGCTGCGGGGGCTCCTGTCGCTACGTTCGCACCGCAGTGCGGGCAAAAGGTGGAAGTTCCGGTCTCAGCATTACAGGCTGGGCAAACCATAAATGCGCTCCTTGGCAAAGATTGTGTGTGGCGGCTCCTATCCCGTTTGCAGCTTCAAAGCCGCGGTGCCTTGTCCTGGAAGAATTTAAAATTCTCTGCTCGTTCTTCCCAATTTCGTTTCGTCGAACTCCAGATCCCTCTCAATTCCTCGAAACAAATTATCTCTTCTGGCCGGTGGCTGATAGCGTAGCATCTTCGGGCGGAAATCGGCCCAATTTTCAATAACTACCGCAACGCAAAAGGTCCTTCCGCAAGGAATCCCATTCGTCTTCACTTCTGATTGCTCGTAGTTATCGACTAGTCGCCGCCTGCCCCACCCATCTCGGTCATAATCTTCGTTAGGTGATCGTGATTCTTTTTGATGTAGTCCAAATTGGCAGCCGAAATAATCGGCGACGGCTTATACTTCAGCCCCTGGCGCTCCATATCAACCATCACTATCCCCGAAACCAGAACCATCATCGTATCGACATACTGGCGTGTCGAAATGCCGTTACTCCTCATGATTGAATCGAACTGCGGAAACTTCGAGAAGTGCGCCACCATGTCGCTGAGCGTGGTATCGGACGCATCCTTGTTCTCATCGGGGTCGTTGAATTTCATCTCCGGATGCGCCTTCGCAAACGCGGCAACCGCCATCGTTGCCTTGTAGTAGCCGTCTACTCCCTGATCGGTAAGCTTAAATGACAGCAACTCCTGGGTATCGGCTGCGGTAAAGAGCGGTTTCTGGGCTACTCCGACACGTGTTCCAGTCACCATCAATGCGAATAAAACCAAAGCTATACCAACATATCGCTTCATCTCGGGCTCCTCTTTCGTATCCTTTTTTTGATCTGTCACCGAAAATTACACTTCGATCTTGCGTAAGCCGAAGATCACCTGCATCGCAGGTTTACGCGAAGAGTCTTTGCACTTTAAACAGGTTCATCGGAAAGCAACTCAGTATAGGCAGCTATCTCTCGCGTCGTCCACAAAAAATCTTCGTGGGTTACCGTTAATCTGCTGTCACGGGGAATAAGCGGTCACGACAGTCATCTTCCATGTCACGAAGTACCTCAGAAGGTAAACTGTTGGCATCCCCGCAACTGCACCTGAAAGTCCCTGCAACAAGTGCAGCAAGGTCCCGAAACGGAGAAGAGCAGCTCATGAACAACCGTTGTCGCCTGAAGAATCTGGCCTTCATTCTCATCCTCACGTCCTCGTCCCTCACATCTCTTCACGCAACGGAAAATTCCGAAGTTGCACGCTGGAAAAAAGAGGCCGCGAACGTCATCATCACTCGCGACGACTGGGGAATCGCCCACATCCACGGCAAAACCGACGCCGACGCCGTCTTCGGCATGGAATACGCGCAGGCCGAAGACGACTTCAACCGCGTCGAGACCAACTACATCAACGCCATGGGTCGCCTCGCCGAAACCGAAGGCGAATCCCGAATCTACCTCGACCTCCGCATGAAGCTCTTCATCGATCCCGCCGACCTGAAGACCCAATATGCCGCAAGCCCCGCCTGGCTCAAAGCCCTGATGGACTCCTTCGCCGACGGCCTCAACTTCTACCTCTACAAACACCCCGAAGTAAAGCCACGCGTCATCCAGCACTTCGAGCCATGGATGGCGCTCTCCTTCACCGAGGGCAGCATCGGCGGCGACATCGAGCGCGTCAACCTCAAAGACCTCGAAGCCTTCTACGGCAAAGCACCCATCATCCAGGCATCAAACTCCGCCGCTCCGACAAACGAACTCGCCTACATCTACAATTCCGACCCCGAAGAGCCAACCGGCTCGAACGGCATGGCCATCGCACCCTCCAACACCGTCAACCACCACGCGCTTCTTCTCATCAACCCGCACACCTCTTTCTTCTTCCGCTCCGAGCTCCAGATGGCCAGCGACGAAGGCCTCGACGCCTACGGAGCCGTCACCTGGGGACAGTTCTTCATCTATCAGGGCTTCAACGAGCACGCCGGATGGATGCACACCTCCAGCGGCGTCGACGCAGTCGACGAGTTCCTCGAAACCGTCTCCAAAAAAGATGACGGCTTCCTCTATCAATACGGAACCGAAGAACGCCCACTCCGCTCGAAACAGATCACCGTCCCTTACAAAACCGAAACCGGCATGGCTGAAAAGAAGTTCACCGTCTACTTCACGCACCACGGCCCCATCATCCGCCAGCAGAACGGGAAATGGGTCAGCATTGCCTTAATGCAAAAACCCATTGAAGCACTGACGCAGTCGTACATCCGCACCAAGGCAACGGATTACAAATCCTTCCGCCAAACCCTCGAACTCAAAGCCAACTCCTCCAACAACACTATCTTCGCCGACACTGACGGCGACATCGCCTACTTCCACGGCAACTTCATCCCGCGCCGCGATACCAGCTTCGACTTCACCAAACCCGTCGACGGCAGCAATCCCGCAACCGACTGGAAAGGTCTCCTCACCGTCGACGAACTCCCGCAACTTCATAACCCAAAAAGCGGCTGGCTCTACAACAGCAACAACTCTCCCTGGTCCGGTTCCGGCCCTAGCAGTCTCCGCAAACAGGACTTCCCCGCCTACGTCGAATCCGGCACCGAAACCGCGCGCGGTCTCCACGCCGTCCGAGTCCTGCAAGACAAAAAAGACTTCACCCCCGACTCACTAATCAGCGCAGCCTACGACAGCTATCTCCCCTGGTTCGAAAAACCGATTCCTGCCCTCATCAAAGCGTGGGATAGTACCGCAGACTCCGATCCGCTGAAATCCAAACTCGCCGATCAGATCGCACAACTCCGCACATGGGACTACCGCTGGGCCACCACGTCCATTCCAACATCGCTAGCTGTCTTCTGGGGAGAAGACATCCGGCGCCACACCCTCGACGACGCCCGCAAAGCCGGCATCTCAGTCGAGGAATATATCGGCACAAAAGTACCCGCGCAACAACTCCTGCAATCTCTCGATGCAGCCTCCGCCCGTCTCACCGCCGACTTCGGAACATGGAAGACCCCATGGGGCGACATCAACCGCTTCCAGCGCATCAACGGCGACATCGTCCAGCCCTTCAACGACGCCGCACCGAGCATCCCCGTAGGCTTCACCTCATCGCTCTGGGGATCTCTCGCATCCTTCGGAGCACGTCCCTATCCCGGCACTAAAAAGTGGTACGGAACCAGCGGTAACAGCTTCGTCGCCGTCGTCGAATTCGGCGACAAAGTCCACGCCAAAGCCGTCACTGCAGGCGGAGAGAGCGGCCACCCGTCCTCACCGCACTTCAACGACGAAGCAGAACGTTACACCACCGGCAATCTGCGAGAAGTCTACTTCTACCCTTCGGACCTGAAAGGCCACATCAAACGCGAATACCACCCCGGCACCTGATCAAGCTCGCCATGACCAAACACGGCTGCGATCCGCCGACTGAAAAAGATAAACACTCAGCACGCAGATCAGCGGCTCCAGCGGACTCCGCATCCGCGCCCACACTGTCACGCCGTAGTACACAATCGGCACCAGCACAAACGCGCTCGCATAAAGCGCAGCCCCCGGCCGTCGCCGACGAATCGCCAGCCCCAGCCCCAGCAATCCGCTCAAACTCAAAAAAGAATAATTAAGCTCCCGGAAAACCTCCGTAAGAAGTTTTCCGTCGCTGGGATGCGGCACGCCGACCCAGAAAAAGTAAATACGCTTCAACGCATACCGCTCAAAACGCCCAGGATTCGCCCGAAAGATCGCCTTTGCCATCTCACCACGCTCTTTCGAAAACGCAACCTCCCCCAGCTCGCGGTAACGTCTCTGATCCGGAGTAGCAGCATAGATCGCAATCGTTCCACCCCACGGAAAACCATCGTTGCTCTCCAGCGAAGACTCATAAAGTTCCGCGCCAAAGTTTGCCCTCATCGGAATGAAAGCATGAAAAACAACCCAGTTCCGCCATATCCAGGGCGCCAGACAAACCGCGCACAGCACCGCAGCTAACGTTGCCCGAGCAAGGTTCGGCAATATCTCATGCCGGAAGCCCCACAACATCCAGAGCCCGCAAGCAGGAAGAAAAACCAGCAGCGACGGATTCAGCAAACCGATGAGCCCCCACAACAATCCAAACACCGCCCAAAGCACGGTCCTCTGTCGACCCGCAGGCGGCGAAGCCTCACCAATCCCCCGCACCCGCAGAGCAATAACGATCACCACAGACAGAAGGCTCGTCGAAATCGCAGTCTCCCATATCCAATGCACCGCATACTGCATCGCCGCCGGATAAAGCGCCCATATCCACCCCGACCACAGCCCAACATCTCTTCCGAAGCTGCGTCTGCCAATCTCATACACAGCAACGGCAGTCAGTGCCGAGAACACACTGTTGACAGTCAGAATCACCCAGGCAGACAGCGCCGAATAAACTCCAAAAAACTTAAACACACCCGCCATAAGCAGCGGATAAAGCGGAGGGCACCATGCCGTCGGCCCGGAGAAAGGCACAAATGGATCAGAATAGCCACGCCCGGTGGCAAGCGCTTGAGCGATGCGTCCCATCTCCCACCCAAACTGAAAATGGTCCTGAAACGCCCGGAAGTGATAGCTGTGACCAAGCGTTATATACAGAACTCGAACGGCAAGGGCCGTCCAGAACATACGCAAGGGAAGGCGCAACTTCGCGCTACTGCCCTGCATCCATTGAAGCAGACGGCTGATCATGTTCGTTCGATTCTAGCCGCAAGACATCGACGACCTGCACTCCCCACGTGCTTCTGAGTCCACATGTATATCATCTGAGTCTTTGCAACCAATGCCTTCGTATAAAAGAATACTTTCGGAACGAAAAGTATATGCCGAGCCATGCATCGCCGATCGTCAGCCAATGCTCTCACCACCCTTTGCGAGCGAAGTCCCATACATCGCGCTCACATAGCAATTCCAGCTGAAATGAATTAGCTATTCTAATCCGTACCCCGGCCCCAGAAAAAGTCAGCACAATGTTTCAAGTCGTGTAGAATCCACGAAACCTGCATCCATCATGATCAAGCTAGCGAAAATTCCAAACCTTACCGAGCTTACCTATCGCAGCATCAAACAGAATCTGCTCGATGGGACTTTGGGCGAGCTCTCCCGCCTTACCGAAGAGTCGCTCGCGACTCAACTTGGCATCAGCAAATCGCCCGTGCGCGAAGCCTTAAATCGGCTCGAAGCCGAGGGCCTCGTCTGCATCGAACCGCGGCGCGGAGCCTATGTCCGTCAGTTTTCGCAAAAAGAAATTCGCGACCTCTACGAGCTCCGGGAGATTCTCGAAGTCTATTCCATCGAAGTCGCAAACATTACACCCAAACTTCTCAGCGACCTCGCCGCCAGCATCAACCGGACAAAGAAATTCCTCAAGGAAGGCAACAAGCTCGCACACATCGAAGAGGACATGCGGTTCCACTCGATGATCACCGCAGCAACCGGGAATGAGGAGCTCTGCCGCATCCTCGAAAACATCCAGCAGAAGGCTCTCCTCTGCCGCTCGAAGTCCTACGAGCTTTCAGCAACAACGGCCCCCGTCGCCCACACCAGGATCTACCAGGCCCTTAAAAAGGAAACAAAACGCGAAGCCCGCCAGGCCATGCGCGATCATATCGTCTTCGTCCGCGAGCGCCTCCTCGCCTCTTTCAATCAGCCAAACTGAACGCCTCGGGAAAGAACTTGGTTTCGCGGTTGCCTGTTCTTAACCCTTTACACTGACCAAACCCCTTCGCCGCCAGCGATCAAATCAGTAAGCGATAATACGGCTGTGCCTTCCTCCAACCTTTCCCCGTCCGAGGAGTACAAAAACCGCCAGCAGGCCCGCGAGCAGCAGGTAGCTCACTTCGAAGATCTGCACCGCAGTTATGGAAATCTTCGCCTGCTCGTAGTCCTCGCGACTCTCATCGCCGTGTGGTTTTCGCTTCACCGCGAAGCCTTCTCACCCTGGTGGCTTCTCCTCGGTCCGGCAATCTTCATCGCAATCGCCATCCTCCACGCAAAAGTCCTCCGCAACCGTGCCTGCGCTGAACGCGCCGTCGACTTCTACCGCAAAGGCCTCGCCCGCATCGAAGATCGCTGGATCGGAAGCGGCTCAACCGTAGCGCCCATCGACACCCACACCAGCCTCTACGCCAACGACCTCGACCTCTTCGGCGATGCCAGCCTCTTTCAGCTTCTCTCCCTCGCACGCACGCGCATGGGAGAAAACACGCTAGCCGCGTGGCTCCTGTCTCCATCACCCGTCGAAGAAATCACGCAACGCCATGCGGCCCTCGCCGAGCTTCGCCCTCGCCTCGATCTCCGCGAAGACATAGCCATCCTCGGCCCAATCTCTGGGGAAGACCTGAAAGCCGGCATCCATCCCAAAGCCCTCACGCAATGGGCCGAAGCTCCCAATCAACTCACTCGCTCCTGGCTTCGCTGGCTCTCGCTCCTTCTTGCCATCGCAGCCATCGCCGGAGCCATCGTCTGGGCCCAACTCGACACAAAAACACCATTCTTTGCGATCGTCATCATCGAAACAATCATCACCGCATCGCTCCGCAAACAGATCGCCGCAGTCTTCAGCGACACGGACCGCGCCCTCGAAGACCTGCAACTCCTCTCGTCACTCCTCGCTCGCCTCGAGCGCGAACCCTTCAAATCCCCGCGTCTTCAGGCCCTCAAAATCCACCTCACCTCGCATCATCTTCCCGGCTCCCAGGCCATCGCTCGCCTGCGAAACATCGTCGAATACATCCACTCGCGCGACAACGTCTTCATGCGCCTCCTCGATATCCCTTTGCTCTACTCAGTCCAGGTCGCCTACGCAGCCGAGGCATGGCGCACCGTCCACGGAGCCGCAGTCCGTTCCTGGCTCAACGCCGTCGGCGAAGTCGAAGCCCTCCTCTCCCTCTCCGCCTACAGCTACGAGCATCCCGCCGATCCCTTTCCGGAATTCGTCGAAGGCCCGCCCCGCTTCGTCGCCGAGCAGTTAGGCCACCCACTCCTCCCCGCAGAAAAATGCGTTCGCAACGACGTCAACATCTTCGGCGAAACCCGCCTCCTTCTCATCAGTGGCTCCAACATGTCCGGCAAAAGCACTCTCCTCCGCGCCATAGGTATCAACACCGTCCTCGCGATGGCCGGCGCGCCAGTGCGCGTTCGACATATGCAACTCGCACCGTTACAAATTGGAGCGAGCATTCTCATCAACGATTCGCTCCAGGAAGGCAGCTCCCGCTTCTATGCAGAGATCACTCGTCTCCAGCACATATGCGATCTGGCCGAAAAACATCCTCCCGTTCTCTTCCTCCTGGACGAGCTCCTCCAGGGTACAAACTCCAAAGACCGACTCATCGGAGCCGAAGGCATCGTCCACGCCCTCCTCGCCAGCGGGGCCATCGGCATCATCACCACACACGATCTCGCCCTCACCCACATCGGCGGGCGGCAAGACCCTCGCCTCCACAACGTCCACTTCCAGGACTACATCGAAGACGGAAAGATGAAGTTCGACTACAAACTCCAGGAAGGCGTCGTCACCAAAAGCAACGGCATCGAACTCATGCGCCTTATCGGACTCAAAGTCTAGGTGGATCGAATAAAACTCCACGCTGAGAGTGATTTTCAAATAGCCCTGTCATCCTGAGCGAAGTTTGGCGCGGCATCTTGCGCCAAACGCAGTCGAAGGACCCCGAGGAAGCCCGCATCACTTCGACTGCTCGCCCTTCCCGCAACAAGGTCTACAAAACGGCTTGCCCGAATGCCACATCTGAGACAATCGGAAACATGAAAGAAGCTCCCCGTCGCGCTCACGAACCATGGAAGGCCTTTCAGGCTCGCCAGCGCAATCAGGACATCAAACGTGACGCAGTCCTCCAGACCGCCGCCCACATGTTTCTCGAGGAAGGCTATCGCCGCACCTCGATGAGCGACCTCGCAGAGCGTTTGCAGATCACCAAACCCGCCCTCTACTACTACTTCCGCAACAAGGAAGAGATTCTCGTCGAGTGCTATCACGCCGGCATCTCTCTCATCGAAGAGCTCCTCGACAAAGCCCTCGTCAGTCGCGGAACCGGCCTCGAAAAAGTCAGCGCCTACATCGAGGCCTACGCAAAATCCGTCGTCCTCCACGAGTTCGGACGCTGCGTCTCCATGCTCGACGAAAACGAGCTCTCCTCCGAGACTCGCAGGCAGGTCCGTGCCCTCAAGCGTCGCATCGACGCCTCTCTCCGCGGCTACATCGAAGAGGGGATCGCGGACAAATCCATCGCGCCCTGCAATCCCATGCTCGCCTCCTTCGCCATGTCCGGAGCCATCAACTGGATCGGCACCTGGTACAAACCCGCAGGCCCGCTCAGCGGCCAGGAGATCGCCAGCCACTTCACCCAGCTCCTCACCGACGGCCTTCGCACCCGCTCCTCCAACTCTCAGAAGCGCACCGCAACCTCATCCAAAGCCACAAAGAAGCCGCGTTGACTTTCTTACCCACCGTTCAGTATTCTTCATCTTGGTTGAAGAAATTGTTGTTTGAAAGGGAGCGGCTTAGTCGCCCCATAATTTCAATCGATTGAATGCGGCTGACAGGCCTCGGAAAGATCCGTCTTGCTTAAGGGCACGGCTTTAGCCGTGCCGCAGATTCGCCGTCCGCAGTGGGGCTTTAGCCCCTGAGGTACGCTTGATTGAGGGGGCACTTTTCAAACCCCTTTCTAAACCGTACCGCACGAAAGATTAACAGGAACGAAGACCAGACCCATGCGCATACTGACCTACATTCGCCAGGTTCTCGATGCCGAAGAGAGCGTGCGCGTCGCCAACAATACCGTCGCACTCGAAAACAGCAAACTCGTCATGGACACGATGGACGAGTACGGAGTCGAAGAAGCCCTTCGCCTGCGCGAGAGCGGTGTGGAAGCCGAGATCATCGCCGTAGCCGTTGGCCCTGCACGAACGCAGGAAGCCTTGCGCACCGCACTCGCCATAGGAGCCGACCGCGCCATCCACGTCGAAACCGACACACGCCTCGACGCCATCGCTCTCAGCAAAATCCTCGCAGAGATCGCGCAAAAAGAAGAAGCCACCCTGATCTTCTCCGGAGGCCAGCAGGCCGACTGGGACAGCCACGCCCTCGGCGCCGCCACTGCAGAACGTCTCAACTGGCCGCAAGCCACCTGGACAAGCGCCCTCGAGCTCAAAGGCACAACGCTCACCGGCAAACACGACGTCGACGAAGGCAGCGAAACCTTCACCCTCGAACTCCCCGCAGTCATCACCACACAGCAGGGCCTCAACGAGCCACGCTATCCAACTCTCCCCAACATCATGAAGTCGAAGAAAAAAGAGCTGCGCAAAGAATCGCTCGACCTGTTCAACGTGACGCCCAAAATCAAATTCACCAACGCCGAAATCCAGGTCAAAGCCCGCCTCAACAAAATTCTCGACGGCAAAGACGCCCCCGCCGCAGCCGCAGAGCTCGTCAACCTCCTGCGCAACGAAGCCAAGGTGATCGCATGATTCTCATCGTCGTCGAGCACGCCAACGGAAAAGTCAGCAAGAGCACCTGGGAGATGATCACTGCCGCACGCGAGCTCGCTCAGCAAAAGGGAAGCAACACTTCCGTTGCCGCTCTGGTCCTCGGCTCGAACGTCGCCGCCGTAGCCACAGAGATCGCCCTCGCAGCCGATCAGGTCCTTGTCGCCGACCTGCCCGCACTCGCCCAGTACGATCCCGAACTCTGGTCCGCAGCCGTAGCTCAAATCGCCCGCGAAGGCGAAGCCTCCGTCATCCTCATCGGCGGCAGCCGCAGCGGCCGCGAATACAGCCCGCGCGTCGCCATCAAGCTCGAACGCCCCGCTCCTCGAAGATGTCATCAGCTCAAAGCTCAAGCGGCGACAATCGCCTGGCGCCAGTCGCCCAGCACTACACGTTCCTGGCACGAGTCACCGAGACCATCGAAGCCACCGGCCTTGTCGCCGTCGTCACGATCAAACCCGGCATCTTCAACCCCGCAACACCACGCACCGAATCCGTCGAGCAGTTCGACGTCGAGCTCAACCTCCCCACGCCACGCCTCAAGGTCACCGGCAAAACCGCCGAGCGCAGCTCTCGCGTCTCCCTCACCGAAGCCGACATTGTCGTCAGCGGAGGCCGCGGCGTAGGCAGCGCCGAAGGCTTCACCCAATACGTCGAAGCCCTCGCCGACCAACTCGGTGCCGCTGTCGGAGCCACTCGCGCCATCGTCGACGCCGGCTGGCGCCCCTACTCCGAACAAGTAGGCCAGACCGGAAAAACCGTTCAGCCCAGGCTGTACATCGCCATCGGCATCTCCGGCGCAGTCCAGCATCTCTCCGGCATGAACAAAAGCAAAACCATCGTAGCCATCAACCGCGACGCCGAGGCCCCCATCTTCAAAATCGCCGACTACGGCATCGTAGGCGACGTCCCCCAACTCCTCCCAGCCATCCTCGCCGAACTAAAGAAATAAGCACAACAAGGTAAGATCGAACGCGAGCGGTGACGGCCATGCTTCCACTTCCCCAAAAGATCGCCTTCCTCCTCTTCGCGCTCCTCACCCTAGCGTTCGCCTTCGAAGGCTTCTATCGCCTCTATCTCCGCATCCGTCGCGGCACACCCGACCCCGAACCCCGCTTCAACCATCTCCCTCGCCGCCTCACCTACGCTCTCACCACCACCCTCCTGCAAACCCGCACCTTCAAAAAACGCCCCACCATCGGCCTCTTTCACTCCTTCATCTTCTACGGCTTCCTCTTCTACGGCCTCGTCAACTTAGTCGACGCCGTCGAGGGCTACATCCCCTTCACCATCTCTTCTGCCAACCCCATCGGTGCAACCTACAACCTCCTCGCCGACATCTTCAGCTTCCTGGTTTTCCTCGGAGTCATCGTACTCATCATCCGCCGCTTCGCCCTCCCCAGCCGCCGAGACTTCCGCTTCAACCCGCGCACACTCCTCCACCCAGACGTCCAGCATGCCAAAATCCCCCGCGACTCCCTCATCGTCTCCGCCTTCATCCTCTTCCACGTAGGCAGCCGAGCCATCGGAGCCGGCGCAAAGCTTGCCATCGAAGGCCCCGACGCAGCTTCAACCCTTCGCCACCTTTCTCTCGCATCTCTTCACTCCCGCCAACGCTGAAGCCTTCCGCATCTTCGGCTACTGGGGAGCGCTCGCCTCCGTCCTCGCCTTCCTCGCCTACTTCCCCTACACCAAACACATCCACATCTTCATGGCTCCGGCAAAATACTTCGCAGCCCGCGAGCCCAACTCCGGCACACTCCCGCCCGTCACCCTCAACCTGGAAACCGAAACAGAATCCGAACCTAAAATCGGCGCCCACAAACTCGAAGACCTCTCCTGGCCGCGTCTCCTCGACGCCTACGCCTGCATCCAGTGCAACCGCTGCCAGGACGTCTGCCCCGCCACAGCCACCGGAAAATCCCTCTCTCCTGCCGCACTCGAAATCAACAAGCGCATGGAGCTCAACGATCTCGCCTCCCAGCAAAACCCATTCACCTTCACCCCCGCGCCCTTCGAAAAAGGAACCCCAAGCCCCAACCCACTCCTGAAATTCGCACTCACCCCCGAAGCCGCCTGGGCCTGCACCACCTGCGGAGCCTGCATCGAAGTCTGCCCCACCCAAAACGAGCAGATGCTCGACATCATCGACATCCGCCGCAACCAGGTCATGATCGAAGGCGAGTTCCCCAGCCAACTCCAATCCGCCTTCCGAGGCATGGAGCGCGCCCAGAACCCCTGGGGCATCAACCACGAGCAGCGCCTCGCCTGGGCCGACGGCCTCGCCGTCAAAACCACCGACGAAAACCCCACTCCCGACGTTCTCTACTGGGTGGGCTGCGCCGCCAGCTACGATCCCGTCGCGCAAAAAACCGCCCGTGCCTTCGTCGAACTCCTCAACCACGCCGAAGTCAACTTCGCCGTCCTCGGCAAACGCGAGTGCTGCACCGGAGACTCCGCCCGCCGCGCCGGCAACGAATACCTCTACCGCCAGCTTGCCGACAAAAACGTCGAAACCCTCAACACCATCCGCCCCAAACTCATCGTCGCCAGCTGCCCGCACTGCATGAACTCTCTCGGCCACGAGTACAAACAAATCGGCGGCGACTACAAAGTCCTCCACCACACCGAGTACCTCGAAACCCTGGTCGCCAACAAAAAACTCACCCCCGCCCCCAGCGAAGCCACCATCACCTATCACGACCCCTGCTACCTCGGCCGTCACAACGGCGTCTACGACGCCCCTCGCAACCTCCTCCACGTCCTCTCGAACAACACACCCGAGCTCCCCCGCAACCGCGAAAACTCCTTCTGCTGCGGAGCCGGCGGCGCCCAGTTCTGGAAAGAAGAAGAACCCGGCGACGAGCGCATCTCCGACAACCGCTTCCGCGAAGCCCAGCAAACCCTCGCGACGGCAGCAGGAGGAGAAGCAACAGAAAAAATCCTCGCCGTAGGCTGCCCCTTCTGCAAGAGCATGCTGGGCAGCACCCCAGGCAAAGCCGCGCGTGAATCCGAAGACATCACCATCAAAGACGTAGCCGAACTCCTCCTCGAAGGCGTCCGCCGCGCCAAAGGCCTCACCACCCCAACCATCGACACTAAACCCGGCCACGAAATCCAACCCACTCCCCAAAACCCCGGCATCCTGATCCTGAGCGAAGCCCCTGAGCGAGCCGCAGGTGAGCCAAAAGGGGCGAAGCCGAAGGACCCTGAGCGAGCCGCAGGTGAGCCAAAAGGGGCGAAGCCGAAGGACCCTGACGCAGCAGGCCAGTCAAGGCCCCAGATCAGCTCCAGAACCTCTCAACCACCACCCCTCCGCCTCCCGCTCCGGAGCGCAAAAAGTGGCAGCCAAAGTCAACCGCTCCTGCCACCGAAAAAACCCCCACCCTATCCTCAGCCCAGGAGATCACCCCACCCGAAGCGCCAAAGCCCGCCGAAACGCAGCCACCGCCAGCCGCGACTCCAGAACGCAAAAAGTGGCAACCCAAAACCACCGCCACAACTCAGCCGCCTCAACCCGAACTCCCCACCGCCGTTTCCGAACAAACACCTGCATTCTCACCCGAACCCGCCTCGTCACCCGAACCCCAAGCCCCAGCCCGCAAAAAGTGGCAACCCAAAAAACCAGACTGACCGCAACTCCAAAGCGTCTCGCTTAAGGGCACGGCTTCAGCCGCTGAGGTACGCTTTCGTTATCTAAAGGGCTAAACAGTTCTTCCACGAACTCCCTTTCGATAAGATAGCTTTACCTCTTACGACCTTGCTTGATGGGAACGGCATGACTGGGACCAACCGCATTTACAGAATGAAAACATCACAACGCGTGGTTTCAATCGTTCTCCTGGTTGTCGGGCTGCTTTTGACAGTTGGAATCTGGTGGAGTGTGCTGACGGGAGAGCGCGAGCCGAAATTCCTGGAGATGATGTTTCCAATTGTGTTCTCACTGCTTGGTGCAATCTTCACCTTGAGTAGCTTTCAAAACATGGTTCGTTTGTCTGAAGATGTCCTTGAATTTCGCGGTTCTTTCGGAACACGTGTTTTACCTCTCGACAAGATCAAGGGTTCGAAGGCGCTACCTCAGCAGGGGCGATATGAACTCTCCCGATGTCTGGCATCTGGTGTTGGAACCGAATGATGATCGATATACCAAGATCGATCTAGAGGAACTATATCGATTCGATGAAGCCTTCTACACATGGTTCAACGCGCTGCCTGACTTAGATGAAATTGACAAGGCAAATCCAAGGGTTTCGAATTTTGGACTGGTTTAGAGAGCCTCTTCCAAATGATCCGATTCACTAACCCTTGCGTCAGGACCTACCCTGACACAATCCACCCCGCCACCCTCCGCAACAACTCCTTAGCCTGAGGCAAAAACGGAAACTCATTCGCCGAAGCTGCAAACCCATGGTTCATCCCTTCCGCAAACTCATGCGTCACATCCACCCCATCAGCCTCCATCCGCCGAGCATAAGCCTGCCCTTCATCCCGCAACACGTCATACTCCGCCGTGACCACAAACGCCCGCGGCAAACCCGCAAGAGACAAAGCCATCAGCGGAGCAGCCCGAAAATCCTTCGCCTCGCTCCGGTCGTTCAGATAATGCCCCCACAGCCACTCCATCCCTTTCCGCGTCAGCCCATACCCCGCTGACATCTCCACATACGAAGCCGTCGGCGGATCACAATACCCCGCCACCGGATAAAGCAGAATCTGTCCCGCCAGCTTCCCGGCCTCCCCGCGATCTCGAAGCAGCAAAGCCACCACCGTAGCCAGCGTAGCTCCGGCACTATCCCCCGCAACAAACACGGGCCCCGCATCGCCGCCCAGCTCCCCGGCATGCGCAAGCACCCACTCCGTCGCGGCAAGGCTATCCTCCACCCCCGCCGGAAACTTATGCTCCGGAGCCAGCCGGTAGTCCACCGACACCACCATCACTCCAGCCTCGGTCGCCAGCCCCCTGCAGTAAGGGTCGTGCGTGTCCAGCGTGCCCATCACAAACCCGCCGCCATGAAAATACACAACCACCGGCAGCCCCTGCTTCGCGCCCGCAGGTCGGTAAACCCGCATGGCAATCTCTCGTCCACCCGCCCGGCCATTAAACCCGACCGTCCGTTCCTCCACCTGCACTCCGGCGTACTCCGGCATGGGCACAAACCGCCGCATCATCTCCGCTCTCTCGGCCCGCGCCTCTTCGACGGTCATCTCCTCAAGCGGCGGTAGACCAAGAGCCTTGCCCGCATTCAGAATCGCCTGTAACTTGGCATCCACTGGCATAAACCCATACTAAGGTGTTTCAGGGATATAGGTTTCATAGGAACTGTTGGTACAGGCGCAGAAGTAGTCATGATTGCTCGTGGAAGGATTGGGTTTATAGATGAAGATGATTGGCTTATTGAGAGGTGTCATCCTGAGCGGAGCCTCTCGCAGTTTTACCGCGAGAGGCGTAGTCGAAGGACCTGCGGTTTGCTCGTAGCTGTAACCCTGTTTTTTGCACTCTATCTCGCACTTCTTTCATTCAACTCCGTTCGCTGATCAATAATCGGTTTACAAGATGACCACCCGTCGCGTCACCGTCATGGGCAGCTACGTAGCCGACCTCGCCTTCCGCATCGACCGCCTCCCCGCATGGGGAGAAACCATCATGGGCCGCTCCTTCCAACTCGGTCCCGGCGGCAAAGGCTCTAATCAGGCCGTAGCCGCCGCCCGCGCAGGAGCCGCTGTCTCCTTCATCACCAAACTCGGCCCTGACCCTTTCGGCGAGATCGCTCGCACCCTCTACCGCAACGAAGGCATCGACACCCAATTCATCTTCTCCACCCCAAACCCAACCGGAGCCGCCGCCATCCTCATCGACGCCGCCAAAGGTGAAAACGCCATAGTCGTCGTCCCCGGAGCCTGCTTCGAACTTACCCCCGCCGAAGTTGACCAGGCCACCGGACTCATCGCCGCATCCGCCGTCTTCGTCGCCCAGCTCGAACTTCCACTCGCCACCGTCAAACACGGCCTGCGCCTCGCCCACTCCCAAGGCGTCCCGACCATCCTCAACCCAGCCCCCGCCACCCTGCTCCCCGAAACCATCTACCCCCTCTGCGACTACCTCACCCCCAACGAGTCCGAAGCCACCACCCTCACCGGAATCCCGGTCACCGACCTCGCCTCCGCCGAACAAGCCGCCATCGCTCTCCTCAACCGCGGAGTCCGTAACGTCATCCTCACCCTCGGCGCTCAAGGTGCCCTCATCAAAACCCCCACTCTCACCCAACACGTCCCAGCCATCGACGCAGGCCCGGTCGTCGAAACCACCGGAGCAGGCGACGCCTTCAACGGAGGCCTAGCCACCGCCCTCGCCGAAGGCCGAGACCTCATCGAAGCCACCACCTTTGCCTGCGCCGTAGCCGGAATCTCCGTCACCCGCCCCGGCACCGCCCCTTCCATGCCCCACCGCCACGAGATCGACGCCCTCCTCCTCAAAAGTTAGGAGGTCGTCATCCGCAGTCCTCTTCACCCAAAAAATAAACTTCAAAAAAGAGGAAAATTCTCAGCACCCAAACCCATGCACTTAACAGCCACGTTAAAGCCACAAAAATGCACTTAAGAACCGGTTAAAAACCACGTTTTTACCCTGTGGAAATCACGAAATCCCCTGCAAAAACGCCACTCTGCCACCCACAAAAAAAATACCAGAAACAACACCCGTTCACCCAGGCTTAAACAGGAAAAGGGGCCTAAGCTTCGGGACTCTTCTCCCGTCGCCAAAGCCCCTCCTGTATCCGAACTAGCTCCGCTCGGTAATCAACTCCAGCCGCACCGGGTCGACACCCATCTTCACCATATGCAACTCAGTCGCCGCGCCCCAGGACAGGTCGATCACTCGATCCGGGAACAAAACCCCCCGGTCCGTAATCGTCACCACCACAGAGCGGTGGTTCCTAAGGTCGGTCACCTTCACCTTGCTGCCAAAGGGAAGGGTTCGGTGCGCCGCCGTTAACTCATACATATTGAATCGTTTACCACTGGCGGTCCGGTGGCCCTGCAGCACCGAGCCATACCAGCTCGCCATGCCGCTCTTGATGCGGGTTAGGACCGTGGTCTTGGGTGGCTGCACGGTCGTCACGATCTCGGACGAAGGTACAACGTTCGTCATCATCGCCGAGTCACTTCCCTGCGCGGAGGCCGGAGTAACCGTGTCCGTCGCAAAGCCCGACAGGACGACCACCGCTGCCAAAATCCAGGCAGCTTTTGTCCTTCCTGTCAGTGTTGCCGTACGTTCGTTTCCGGGTCGCATATCCATCCCTTAAGTATAAGAAATTCAAGGTAGATAGTGAACTTTTTTCAAGCAAAAAATCGCGTTCGTTCATCACACTCGGAGCCCGTTGTCAACGGTTTTTAAGGTTGCTTTTTACCCTCAATAACCCGGCAAAAAAGTCCCCCATCCGTAACTCACCCTGCTCAACGAGTTAATACCTCTCTAGACAGGTAGACCGTTACTGTCTGGGGTACACATTTTGTTTTTTTTCTTTCCCACCGGCGTTCCCCGAGACCTCGTGTAACGATGAGCGTGGAAAAAGGGAAGCCCCGATTTTCTGAAAAGTGGCCTTTCCACCCGCCGAGCGTCTTATCTGAGCCGACCGGCCGGGAAGCTGGCAAATCCCTCTTCCAACCCCGATCCGCACTTTTAACGGAGCCGCAACATGTCTCCCCTCAGTCCGGCCTACTTCGCCTTCGCCGCCATAGCGATCACACTCTATTGGATTTGTTATCGCTGGAAGTCCGCGCGGATCGCGATCCTGCTGATAGCAAACATCTTCTTCCTCGCCCGCCTCGCCTGGTTCTATCCGGTCCTTCTGCTGACCGCCGCCAGCATAGACTTCCTCATCGGCTGGGATCTCCAGCGCCTCCCTCGCGAGAAGAAGACCCAACGCCTTGCCCTCGTCTCGGCCAGCGTCATATTAAACGTCGGACTCCTCGCACTGACCAAGCTCATCCCAGTCGTCGTAGGCGAGCTCTACCGCTGGGTTTTCCCCCTCAGCCTCTCCTTCTACTGTTTCCAATCAATGACTTACACCATTGATCTCTACCGCGGAACCAGGCCCGGCACCAGGAGCTACCTCACGCATCTCGCCTCCACCTCGCTCTTTACGGTCATCATCGCTGGTCCCATCAACCGGGTCTCCGACCTCATCCGGCAGCTTCAGCAGCCCTTCAACCTCACCCCGACCCAGGGCGGTCGAGCCTTCCTCCTCATCGCCTCCGGCCTCGCAAAGAAGCTCCTCATCGCCGACTACCTGTCCAATAACATTGCCAACCGCATCTTCGATACTCCAACTCTTTACAGCGGAATCGAAGTTCTCATCGGCGTCTACGCCTACGCTCTCCAGATCTACTTCGACTTCTCCGGCTACACCGACATCGCCATGGGCCTCTGCCTTCTCCTTGGCCTCACGGTCCCAGACAACTTCAACCGTCCCTACCAGTCCCTTAACCTCGCAGACTTCTGGCGCCGCTGGCACATCACCTTCTCCAACTGGCTACGCGACTATCTCTACTTCTCCCTCCCCAACGCCGCCCGCTGGAAAGGCGCCGGATACGTCTACCCAATCATCGTCTTCGTCCTCGGAGGTCTCTGGCACGGCATCGGCTGGCCTTTCGCTCTCTGGGGCTTGCTCCACGGCGTCGGTCTCACGATCCTCCGCACCTTCCAGACCCTCCGCGGCAAACGTTCCGCAAACCAATGGGGTCGATATCTCAGCATCGTCTTCACCTTCCACTTCGTCTGCCTCACCTGGATCTTCTTCCGCTCGCCCGACATTGCAACGGCGTTGGCCATTCTCGGCCGCCTTGGCTCAATGACCTTTACCGTCACGAATATCACCCTGCCTATGATCGGAGTCATCTTCGCCGGGGTAGCCCTTCACGCCATCCCGCCCAGATGGTTCGACAAAACCGCCGAAATCTTCGGTCGGGCCCCGTTCATCCTCCAGGGCGCAGGCCTCGCCACAGCCGTCCTGCTCATCGAACTCCTTGCAGGTCGCGGCTCTACCTCCTTCGTCTACAGCAACTTCTAGCCATGTCTAAATTCCCCACACAAACGATGCTCGCCGCGGCAACCTTCGCCGGGATCCTGCTCGTCGTCCACTTTGCTGGAAGCTCCACCAACGGCCTCGACCCAGCCACCCTCCGACCCATCACCGCCTTCCCGTCCACAAAATCCGCCATTCTCCCCATAGCGAAAGTCTCTCCGCCCCCAGTCCCAGCCATCCTCGCCGTACCCAGGCCCAAAATCCGCAACAACGCCGCTATCGCCGCGAACCCCACCCTCGACTCCCAATTCCTCATCGACAACAACGGCGCCCTCGAACACTTCTACGCAGCCCTCCGCGACCTTCGCACCGGCAAATCCCGCAGCACCGTTCGCATCGTCCACTACGGCGACTCCCCAACCACCGCCGACCTTATCACCGGGGACGCGCGCGATCTCCTCCAGGAGCGCTTCGGCAACGCCGGCCCCGGCTTTATCTTCATCGCCAAGCCCTGGGCCTGGTATGGCCATCACAACGTCGAGGTCTCCGCCACCGGATGGAAGATCGACACTGCAGTCGGGTCCATGCGCGAAGCCAACTACGGCCTCGGCGGAGCCATCTTCACTGGCCCCATCGGCGCTACCAGCACCATCCACCTCACCGCGCACGACTCGACCTCCATCGAAGTCGAATATCTCGCCCAACCCAACGGAGGAAGCATCGAGATCGACGCCGACGGCGCAACCGCAGGCACTGTCAACACCGCTTCCGACACCAAAAAGAACGATGCCACAACGGTCCTCATCCCCGCTGGAACCAAACAAGTCAAACTCACAGTCACCGGCAGTCCCGTCCAACTCTTTGGAGTCGTCTTCAGTCGGGACGACCGCGGCCTAACCTACGACAGCATTGGTCTCAATGGAGCTTCCACCACCGTGATGTCGCGAGCGTTCAACCCGCAGACCTTCTCCGCCGCGCTCGAGCACCGCAACCCCGACCTCGTCGTCATTAACTACGGCACCAACGAGTCCGGCTTCCCCTCCTACGTCGAAAAGCAGTACGAAGGCGAACTCATCCGTGCTATCGGCCGCGTCCGATCCGCCCTTCCCGATGCTTCGATCCTCATCATGAGTCCCATGGACCGCGGCGAACGAAACGGCGACCAGATCACCACCATGCGCGCCATCCCCGAGATCGTCGCCATCCAGCAGCGCGTTGCCGAACAGACCGGCTGCGGCTTCTTCAACACCTACCAGGCCATGGGCGGCAATGGAACCATGGCCCGCTGGTACGATCGTCACCCCGCCATGGTCGGAGCCGACCTCATCCACCCTTCGCCCCAAGGCGCGCGCATCGTCGCCCAGCTTCTCACCGGCCAACTCCTGATAGGCTACGAGAGGTACATGCAAACGCATCCGGCATCTCCAATAACTCTCCCCGCGCCGGCGATTTCCACTACTCAGCTAGGCAAAGCTAAGCCGATGGGGGTGCAATAGATGCTGCTCCGCCGCCTCCACCTCGCGCTGCCGATCCTTATCCTCTCCACGACTCTCTCTCTGCAAGCGATCGATCCAGAAACATCAACGAAAACAAACAAAACAACCAAGCCCGCCACCAACCCCGATGGCACCATCAAGCGCGCCCCCGTAGCCAAACCCTACAAGACCCAATCGACGAAGAGCCACAAGACAAAATCCTCGAAAACCACATCCGCCAAATCCGTCGCAACCAAATCTACCCCCACAACCCGCACTGCCACCGCCCGAACGACAACAGTCTCTCTCCGCGCCCCCGCAGCCTCCGCCTCAAGCCGCGAAGCCCTTCTCGACCGCATCCAGCACTCGCTCTCCACGCCACGCATCGCCATCGAAAACCCTGGCGCCCTTCGTCCCTTCTTCGACCAGCTCCACCAGCTCGAGCTTGATCCCAAATCCGAGCTAGTCCGTGTCATCCAGTTCGGCGACTCCCACACCGCAGCCGATCTCTTCACCGGAGCCCTCCGCACACTCTTCCAGCAGAAATTCGGGGACGGCGGAGCCGGCTTCTCCTATGCTGGATATCCCTTCGCCGGATACAAGATCCACGGCACTAAGCGAGCCCAATCCACCGGCTGGCTCGCCCTCGGCACCCACCTCAAAGACATAGGTGATGGCATGGTCGGCATGGGCGGTGTTAGTCTCTCCACCGAAGCAGCAGGGAACTGGGTCTCCCTCGACGCCGACGCCACGTCGCTTCAAGTCCAGTACCTCATCCAACCTAACGGCGGCAATATTGAGATCCGCGACAACGATACCCTGATCGCTACCGTCTCCACCGCCAGCACCGACACCGCTGGGCCCGATACCGCCGGCCACTTCGACGCCCCCGTCGAGCCCGGCCCTCATCACTTCGAAGTCCTCACCGTCGATCAGGCTCCCGTACGTCTCCTCGGCCTCTCCACCGAAAATGCGGCAGGTATCACCTACGAAGCCGCCGGGATCAACGGAGCCGAAGCCTCGCTCTTCCTCCGCTGGAACGAAGCCCTTCAGCAGACCCTTATGCTCGAGACCAACCCGGCCCTGATCGTCCTCTCTTACGGCACCAACGAGGCGAGCGATCATAACTGGACTGAAGAGGGTTACGCTTCTATGTTCCAGCGCATTATCGAGCGCTGCCACCGTCTCGCACCCAAGGCAGCAATCCTCGTCATCGGCCCGCCTGATCGTGCCCTCCGCGCCGGCCGCCGCGCCTGGAAACCCTTCGCCGGAGTCGACCGCATCGTCGCTGCCCAAAGCAACGTCTGCCGCCAGATGAACTGCGCCTACTGGGATCAGCGCTCCCGCATGGGAGGCCTAGGCTCCATGCGAGATTGGGTCTCCATCTCCTGGGCCCAGCCTGATCACACTCACTTTACCGGCGAAGGTTACACCGAACTCGCCAGCGCGCTCTTCTCCGACATCACTGAGCAATACGATAAGTACGAACCAGCCTTCGCACGCGCTCAAGGCGAAACGAAATAAGAATCCCTACGTCAAAAGCAACGCGGTCGGTTACAAATTTGCGCAAAGCAGGTTAAAAATGAGCACCCAGGCAGGCATCCTCAAAGTCATCCACGCGGTCGCCGACATCCCTAACGACCCCTCCCCTGACGAAAGTCTCTTCGACTCCGGCACCCTCGATTCCTTCACTCTCCCCGACCTCGTCTCCGGCCTCGAAAAAGAATTCAACGTCAAAATCCCCGACGCCGACCTGGTCCCCGAGCGCTTCGACAGCGTCACCAAGATCGAAGCCTACCTCAACACCCAAAAAAGCTGAGCTGAACCACTCAAAACCGCCGCCATCCTGGGCGATGTCCAATGGGTGCTCCATCCTTCGCGGTTTTGACGAAGGGTGGAAAGCAAAAGACCAACCCCGGCCACAACAAATATTTCCCTCTATTCCAGGAACTCCCCATGTCCTACCTTCAATCCTTCGGTCATCACCTCCCACCCAGAAAAATCACCAACGCTGACCTCCAACAACGCACTGGCCGCGAAGCCTCCACCATCGAAAAATCCTCCGGCATCCTCGAACGCCGCTACGCCGAAGAGGGAACAACCGTAGCTGACCTTGGCCTCGCCGCTGCCAACCACTGTCTCACCAACGCCAACCAAACCCCACAAGACATAGGTCTCATTCTCTTCTCCTCGGGCTCTCCCGAGCGAACCTTTCCTGGCCCTGCCTCACAAGTCGCCGCCAAGCTGGGCCTCACCTCGACGCCAGCCATCGACATCCCCATCGCCAGTGCAGGCTCTCTCATCGCCATCGCCCTCGCCGACGACCTCGCCCCCCGCTACGGCAACGTCCTCGTCGTCGCCTCTGAGATCATGTCCCGCCGCATCTCCGACGCCGACCCCGACACAGCCATTCTCTTTGGCGACGGAGCCGGAGCCTGCATCGTCTCCCCTGAAAACGGCTTCCTCCAGGTCGCTGACACCGCCATCTTCACCGACGGCAACTATGCGGAAGCCCTCAAACTCGACCACAATGGCGCCATCCAGATGAAAGGCCTCGACGTCATCATTCAGGCCTCCCGCAAAATTCCCCGCGCCATTGAAGACCTACTCGCCCGAAACAACCTCAAACCCGGCGACGTCAGCCTTTATCTGATGCATCAGGCCAACCTGAATCTCATTCGCAAAGTAGCTACCACCCTACAGATCCCCGAAGAGCGTTTCTTCCGCAATATCTCCCACTACGGCAATACCTCTTCCGCATCTCTCCTCATCGCCGCATCCGAGTGGCGCGCTGCCAACCCCACCGCACCCACCACGCCTATCGTCTTGGCCACCTTCGGTGCCGGCTTCAACTGGGGCTCCATCCTCCTGCTTCCCACCTAGTCAGCTTGCGGCGTTTCTGAAAATTAGGCCTTAATTCGCAACAAGACAAACGTTTGTCTAAAATGGTCGCGGTTGTGTGCGCATCTTACCGCTCTGGAAAGCCGATCTCTGTCAGGAGACCCGATGAAATCAAAAGCCGTCAACTTCTTCTATCTTTTCTTTTTCATATTGACCTCGCTGCCGGCGCACGCGCAGAGCGGGGTCTTTCTCTGGCTGACCAACTCAGACCGCTCCGCCCTGTTTCAACCGCAGGAGCCGATACCCCTCACCAAAACTCCTGCCACGAATCAAATCATCGACATTGACTCCGCGAAGACCTATCAAACCATCGACGGCTTTGGCTTCGCCCTTACCGGCGGCAGTGCACAACTCATCCAACACATGGATCCCGCAGCCCGCGCGACGCTTCTTCAGCAGCTCTTCGCGACAGACGCCAATAACATCGGGGTCAGCTATCTCCGCCTCACCGTCGGAGCCTCCGACATGAACGAGCATGTCTTCTCCTACGACGATTTGCCCGAGGGCCAGACCGATACCGCTATGAAGAAGTTCAGCCTCGGCCCCGACCGCGACGACGTCATCCCAGTCATGAAGCAGATCCTCGCCATCAATCCCCACATCCAGACTCTCGCCTCGCCCTGGTCCGCTCCTCTCTGGATGAAGACGAGCGGCGTCGCCCGGGGCGGTGTGCTCAAGCCGGAATACTTCAGCGCCTACGCCACTTACTTTGTGAAATACATCCAGGCGATGAAGGCCGAAGGCATTCCCATCCACACCCTCACCATCCAGAACGAGCCCCTCAACGAAAAGAACACGCCCAGCATGTTAATGCTCGAATCGGAGCAGGAAGACTTCATCAAGAACGACCTCGGACCAGCCTTCAAAAGAGCGGGCATCCAAACGAAAATCGTCCTCTACGACCACAACCTCGACCACCCGCTCTATCCGCTCACAATCCTGAGAGATCCTGCGGCCAACAAATATATCGATGGAACCGGATTCCATCTCTACGGCGGCACCATCGACGCGATGACTCAGGTGCACGACGCTTTTCCTCGAAAAAACCTCTACTTCACTGAGCAGTCCGTCACCAGTCACAACGACAACGAAGCCATTGACCTCAGCAAACCCGTAGCCCGAATCGTGATCGGTGCCACCCGCAACTGGAGTCGGAATGTTCTGCTCTGGAACCTTGCCGCCGACCCGGACTCAGGACCACATACCAACGACGGCGGTTGCACCGGCTGTCGTGGTGCCGTCACCATCGATGGCAACAAAACAACCTCCCTGCTCGCCTTCTATACCTTGGCCCACGCCTCGAAGTTCGTTCGACCAGGATCGGTTCGCATCGGTTCTAACATGCCGGACTCGCTCCCCAACGTCGCCTTCAAAACCCCGGACGGCAAGAAGGTCCTCATCGTCTCGAACACCAGCGACTCCTCTCAGAGGTTCGACGTCCGCAGCGGAACCGAAATCTTCACCACATCGCTGAACGCAGGATCGGTTGGAACCTACATCTGGTAGATAAGAAGTATCTTCCAGAGCTCTCAAAAAATTATTATAAGTAAAGAGCTTGGCGCATCAGCGGGGGAGGGAGGTTACTTCAAAAGAAAACTAAGCAAATACCAGGCACTGTGGCTTGGATAAGGCAAAATTCGAACCGGCCTCTAACTGCCCGGTCTTCGCATCTCGACGCAACACCGCAATATTGTCCGATATCTGGTTCGCAACCAGAAGCCACTGTCCGCTCGGATCAAGCGCCAGATGCCGCGGCACTTTGCCTCCACATGAGATTCGGTTGAGAACCGTCAGTCTTCCGCTGTCAGGTGAGATGGCGACCGTAACGATGATGTCGTCGAACCGGTCCGCCGCATAGGCAAACCGAGCCTCGCGATCGATCACAAGATCGGCGCCCCCTGTAGCGCCTATAAAACCCGGAGGCCGCATCTCCACCTCCTGCACCGTCTCAAAGCCGCCGGAAGCGGCGTCCCATCGCAAGACCACCAAACCGGAAGCCATCTCGGTAACGCAATAGGCAAACTTGCCGTTCGGATGAAACTGCAACGCACGAGGCCCGGCCCCTGGCGAAGATCGCCAAACCGCCGGCTCATTCTGACTCAGCTTCGCAGTCTTCGCATCGAGCCGATAGATATGGATCACATCCAACCCCAGGTCATTGACCATCACAAACCGGTTATCAGGTGATACCGTCACCCGGTGCGCATGAGGTCCCATCTGCCGCTCCGCATCTGGTCCGCTTCCGCTGTACTGAAAAAACGAAGCCGCAGGATTCAACCGTCCATCCGCACCAACCGAAAACGAAGCCGCACTGCCTCCATCGTAGTTCGCCGCAAACCCCGCTTGACCCGTATGATCGAACGCCACATGACAAGTTCCTCCGCCGCCGGCGGCAACCTCGTTGATCTTGCTCAGTCGAGCGTTAGCCCGGTCAAGCGTATAAGTCGACACAGCACCACTGCTCTTACCCTCGTAAGTATTCAGCTCATTCGCAACCAGCACTGTCCGAGCATTCGGAGCCAGCGCCATGAACGTAGGATTCTCCGCCTCTGCCGCCAAACCAAGCGCCTTCAACTCTCCCGTAGCCGCATCGAAGGAGTAAGCATAGATCCCCTTACTCGAACCGGCAGTCTGCGTCCCAACCAGCAACAGGCTGCCACTCTCCGCACTTCCGGCCAAAGAAAGCCCGCGCCGTCCTACCAGCGACAAGGCCGCTGCGCCACCGACAAAGTCCCGCCGTGTAATCCGGTTCAATCTGGTCCCTCACTCAACTCAATCCACAATAGCGCGATTTACAGATAAGCTGTTCCCAACAGCGCGAAGCAACTGACGTGCCTAGAGAGAAAGCCTCAGAGTGCCCCAAAGTTCAAACTCATCCCGAAACGCGCCACTCGAAGCCCTTCGCGGACAGCTCATTGTCTCTTGCCAGGCCTCCGAAGGCGATCCGCTTGACGATCTCGACACCCTCACCCGTATGGCAACCTCAGTCCTCCGCGGCGGAGCAGGTGGACTTCGCGCCGAAGGCGCCCCGCGCATCGCAGCCTTCCGCAAGCTAACACAACTCCCGATCATCGGCATCCTCAAGACCTACGACGCAAATGGTGACGTCTACATTACCCCGGACTTCTGCTCCGCACAGGTCATCAGCGAAGCAGGAGCAGACATCATCGCCCTCGACTGCACCGCGCATCGCCTGACCGCACCCGAACCCTGGACCCAACTCATCCCACGCATCCATACCGAACTGAATCGCCCCGTCCTCGCTGACATCGCCACCCTCGAGGACGCCATCGCGGCCGAACACGCTGGAGCAGACGCAGTCGCCACCACTCTCTTTGGCTATACAGTCGAGACGGCCAACCAGCGCGAAGTCTCCTGGCCTCTCGTCCAATCGATCCTGACGCACTTGACAATACCTCTGCTCGTAGAAGGCCATATCACAAGCCCGGACGAGGTAGGCACCGCATTTAGCCTGGGCGTCACTGCCGTAGTAGTGGGCTCCGCTATCACGCGCCCCGAAACCATCACCGCCCGCTTCGTGGGGGCCGCCCGGACATCGAATAACACAAAACTTGATCCACTAGAACAAAGATAAATACAGTCATCTATACAATTCCCAGCTTTGCCGAGGATAAGAAATGGCATTTGGAGTCGCTCCAGCAAGTCCCTCTACAACCATTCGTGCGCCAAAGAGAAGCTACACTGCTCCGCTGACGCTCATGGTCTCGCTTTACTTCGGCATTGGCTTCATCACAGCGCTGAACGACATTCTGATCCCGCACTTTAAAGATCTTTTTCACCTCACTAACGTCACTGCTCTGCTCGTTCAGTTCTGCTTCTTCGGCGCTTACTTTGTCATGTCGCTTCCCTCTGGTTGGATCGTGAGCAAGATCGGCTCTCAACGGGGCATTGTTGTTGCGTTGTCCGTGATGGGTCTCGGACTGCTTCTCTTCCTGCCTGCTTCCGCGGTCATCCTTTATCCGCTCTTCCTCTTCGCGCTTTTCGTCGTCGGCAGTGGACTCGCACTCCTTCAGGTCGCCATCAACCCTTACGTCGGAGCACTTGGACCTCCCGAAACAGCAGCGTCACGCCTCAATCTCGCTGGCTTCCTAAACTCAGCGGCTACAACGATTGCGCCCAAGCTTGGTGCAGCCTTTATCTTCATCGCCGCGGGTGCAACTACTGCCCAGCTTGCCCGATCGGTAAGAATGCCCTATCTTCTCTTGGCCATCTGTGCCTTTGCGATGGCAACACTCGTCGCGTTCGTCCATCTCCCCGACGTAATCGAACGAGGCGACAACAGTTCTCGATCTGGAGGTAGCGCCTGGCGCTCCAACCATCTCCGTCTTGGTGCGTTGGCGATTTTCTTTTACGTCGGAGCCGAAGTCGCCATCGGCAGCATTCTGATTAACTTCCTGGGCCAACCTTCGATGGGAGGCCTCAGTCACAATGCTGCTGCAACCTATGTCTCTTTGTACTGGGGTGGAACAGGAATCGGGCGTCTCATTGGCTTCTTCGCCTTGCAAAGAATCAGAGCGCAACGCGCCCTCGCCTTCGTCTCGCTGCTCGCCTCGTTGCTCGTCATCATCACGCTTGCAACCCACGGGCACGTTGCCATGTGGGCCATCGTCTCCTGCGGTCTCTTCAACTCCATCATGTGGCCGTGCATCTTCCCCTTGTCGCTCGAGGGACTCGGCCGATTCACCAGTCAGGGTTCAGGGATTCTCGTCACCATGGTCGTCGGCGGCGCTGTCATCCCCGAGATTCAGGGATTTCTCGCGGACAGGTTCGGTTATCAGCCCAGCTTTGCGATCGTTCTTATCTGCTATGTCTACATCCTCTTTTTTGCTCTAAGAGGACATCGCAACCTCAATGCAGTTGAGCCTGTGAACTCCCTCAATCCAGGAGTTATTCAATAGTTGTGGTCGGGACGCGAATCGATGCCTTGTAGCGGTCGCCACGATAGCGCGAGCAGGCAACCTCGATCGGCGTCTCCTCCGTCGTCATGATCGTCCGCGAGATTGACAGAATGCTCGCTTTCTTCGGAATCGTCAGAAGTTCAGATTCTTCCCGAGTCGCCGGCAGCGCCTCGATCACCTCATCGGCCCAAGCCACGCGTACACCATAACTTTCACGAAGCACGAAGTACAGCGACTGTTTCGCAAAGCTGATCTTATCCAGTCCCGGAAACTGTTTCAGCGGAATATTGGATTCCTCCAGCGCCATAGGTGTTCCATCGGCGAGCCTCAACCTCCGCAGCCGCATTACAACATCGCCAGATTCGACCTTTAATTTCTCTGCAAGTTCCTCCGTTGCATTCACCACAGTCTGTTCCAGCAGTTTCGAACTCGGTACCATACCCAGATGTTTCATGTCCTCGGTGAAACCGCGCAGATGCATAATGTTTTTTTCCAGTTTTGGACGAGTCACGAAAGTTCCGCGCCCTTTCTGGCTAAAGGCAAAGCCGCTCGTCTTCAGTCCATGCAAGGCTTGGCGAGCTGTCATTCGGCTCACTTGATAGACCCGCGCCAACTCCTCCTCGGATGCTAATGGATCCCCCGTCGACAGTTCGCCGGACTGAATCTTCTCCATCAGCGCGCGCTGAATCTGATAATAAAGGGGGATGAAGCCGCTCTTATCTAATGGACGTACGCTTGAAGTTGGCTGGACCTGGGACTTCGGCACTCTATCTCCTGTGACCTTTCATGGACCGCCTCCAAAAGCTCCTGCAAGACGGTGGAGTCGGGACGCGACCTGGCATAGACAGGCTTTGATATCTATAACTTTTAGTCGCATCTCTGGTGGTTGTCTATACATTGCCCCGGAAAATCGTTTTTAGCGGAAACAGTTAGACCACCATTATCAAACTCCCGATCAGCCGCAAACTGGATTAGGCGTTTACCCGATCCTCTACAAGTGCAACTTGGCCGCACAGGAAGGTATCAAGAACCTTCGCAGAGTCTGAAAGCACCGTTATGTTGGCCGGAGAACCAACTTCAAGAACTCCCCAACCGTCGCCGCCGATCCCCATCAGATGTGAGGGATTTCGTGAAGCTGCGTTTACCGCTGCCTTCAAGCTCGCTCCTGCAAATTTCATAAGATTCTGTACGCCGTTGTCCAACGTCAGAACACTGCCAGCCAGAGTGCCGCCTGAGGTGCAACGCCCGTTCCGGACTTCGACTTCCATCTCGCCCAGCATGTAGATTCCATCAGGCATCCCAGTGGCGCTCATGCCATCTGTCACCAAAACGATCCGGTTTTCGTCTTTAGCCTTCATGAAGAGGCGCACAATCATCGGATCGACGTGAATACCATCGCAGATAATTTCGGCGAAAAGGGAACGCTTATCGAGGACATAAGCTGCCAGCCCCGGCTCGCGATGATCAATAGCACGCATTGCGTTGAACGTATGAGTCGCGGAACGGGCGCCCGCCGTATAACCAGCCTCCGCTTCGGATGCCCGTGCATCGCTGTGTCCCATGCTGCATCTCACACCCAAAGCTGTCGCATGAGCAATCAGCTCTGCAGCTCCAGGCAACTCCGGCGCGATGGTCATCAGGCAGATTGTTCCCTCAGCTGCCTCCCAGAAGCGATCGAACAATTCTACTGACGGTGTCTCCAGCAGAGCTTCGTTATGCACCCCTCGCTTCAAATGCGAAAGAAAGGGACCCTCCAGATGAATTCCCAAGGGAACAGCGCCACGATTTTTGGTCCTTCGTCTGATCTTTTTTGCCAAACCAGCCAGCGATCGTATCGTCTCGTCTCTTGGAGAAGTGACGGTTGTTGGATAGTAGGCGCCGACGCCTCGGCTTGCGAGATAAGCTCCGATTGCATCAAGTGCCGCAGGCGTTGCCTCCATTACGTCATATCCAGCGCAACCATGAACGTGAATATCGATGTAAGACGGAACAAGGATCCCTTCTGGAAAACGATACGTGGCTGCAATGCGCTCGTGATCCTTTGGGCTAAGGCTTTCGATACTGCTGATACGACCATTTTCGAGACTTACCAGCGGATGCTCCACTACCTGGTCTGCACTTATGAGTCTTCGAGCCGCTATCGTAGTGCCAATCATCGCTACCCTTTCATCCAATTACATCGCCGCATAGTCAGTTAACTATGTAACTATGTTCTCAATCCGAGATGGCCAATCGACCAAATACTTTTAGCGGGTTCCGAACTTGATTAACCGTCTGGACAGAACCGGGGTCTTGTTCTCCAGGATTCTATCCAGTATAGTCGTACATACAGGTTCAAGGAAAGAATTCTACTAAAGACTATCGATTCTTTCGCGCGGCACTTCTTCTCTAGCGCGGCACTTCTTTTCTAAGTTTGACTATTCTTGGCCCCCCCTCACTGATCTCAACTGCCAGCAGATCTTGGGGACAAGGGAACGTTACTGCGCATGACTGAATCTACGCCGAACACCTCAGAGACTCTTAACTTTCCTCACGAGATGTTGCGCGAGATCTATGAGCAGCCACAAGCACTTACCGCGACCATCGGAAAGTACGTTCCCGGGGCGGTGTCGGCTGCTGAAATATTTCAACCTGTTCTCGATGCGCTTGGAAGGCGCGAACGACTTGTAATTGCTGCCAGCGGATCAAGTCGACATGCAGGGCTCGCCGGCGAAATCATGTTGGAAGATCTCGCCGGCATCCCCGTCGACGTAGAGTATGCCAGCGAATATACCTACCGGTCGACGCACACTCTGCACAATCCAGGGGTTGTCACGATCTCTCAATCGGGAGAGACCGCGGATACCCTCGCCGCTCTGCGTGAAGCCCAGGCCCGCGGACTCGCCACGGTTGCAATCACAAATAACCCTCTGTCGAGTATGGCGAGGGAAGCAGACGCTTCACTTCCAACGCTCGCTGGGGTCGAGAAGGCTATCCCGGCGACAAAAAGCTTCACCGCCCAACTCGCAATCCTCTACTCTCTTGCCCTCCATCTTGCGCGCTTTCGCGGGCGTATGACGCTGCAGGCGGCCGAGGCACACGGACGGGAGCTGCAGGAGATTCCGGGCCTAATTAAGGCTGTACTGCCTGTCTGGCAACAACAAATTGAAGCCCTGATTCCGCAACTCGCGAATTCCAGCACGTTGCTCTATCTCGGTCGTGGCGCCCACTATGCAATCGCGCGTGAAGGTGCACTCAAACTCAAGGAGTCGGCATATATCAATGCCGAAGGATATCCTGCCGGCGAACTGAAGCACGGGCCGAACGCACTCGTCAGCAAAGAGGCGCCATTGATCATGATCGCCACGGCTGACGCGAGCGATGCCGACTCAATGCTTCGTTATTCAAAGGTGCTTCAACTGATGAAAGAGATGCGAGAACAGGGTGCGCGTATCATCGCCCTCGCAACCGAAGGAGACTGCGACGTCCCCGCTCACAGCGACGCGTGTCTGTTTATTCCAGCGACCAACGATCTTCTTTCAACCATTCTCGAAGCTGTTCCTCTTCAGTTGCTCGCCTATATGCTGGCGATCAGTCGTGGCATCGATGTCGATCGGCCAAGGAACCTGGTCAAAGCTGTCATCAAGGAATAAATAAGCGACGGGTTCTTCTTCGAGTCAGCTCCATCGACGCGAACAGGTAAGGTCGTGTCTGAAACCGACCCTAACCAATCGTCTGTCAAGCGAAAGCGCAGGTCACCGTGCAGGGGCCCTGTCGGAAATTTCACCCTTATCAGGGTGCCCTTAGTAATAAGAATCGATGACCGCGAGATAAGAGCCATCCATAAATCCAATCGATGCAACTTTAGTGCAATAGGTCTGCCTCAGGTGGGAGGTTACCGTGGGTACTAAAGTTTCGGCCTGTAGTAGCGAGCCAAGAGAAGGAAGCCATATGACACGCTCGGCACACAGTTCATCTTGCTCTTCGGTACATTTTTTTACTGATAAATTCCGCACAAAAGCTTCCCTCGTGCTGGCGATGTTGATTGCGCTGGCTTCTGTAGCCTTCGCAGCGCCGGCGCCGACTTCCACATCGCTGTCGATCTCCGCGACCTCGGTCCCCTATCAAACGCCCATAACGCTGACCGCAACTGTCACGTCAGGCGGCTCACCCGTAACGGCAGGGATTGTCCTCTTCTGCGAAGCCACGGCAATATTTTGCGAAAACAACTCCGCGCTGGGAATTGCACAGCTGACATTTCCGGGCGCAACTGCGTCGGTGAAGCTCGGCAGTGGACCGATCGGAAACCACAGTTACAAAGCGGTCTACCGAGCCAACAAACTCTATTCGAGCAGCTTGTCGAATACAGTGACCTACTCAGTGACCGGAACTCATCAATCAACGACGTCGTTAATCTCTTCTGGCACAGCCGGCAACTACACGCTGACCGGAACGGTCAACGGGCTTGGATTGCTCACAACCGGACCGACCGGTGCCATCTCGTTTCTGGATACGAGCAACGGCAATAATACGCTCGGGACGGAGAACCTCGTTGTCGCCAACCTAGCCACTACTTTTCTGCAGAGCCAGCCATTTGCAATCGGCGGTCCCGGTGCAACTGCGAGATCGAAAGCCATCGCCTCCGCTTATCTCAACGGTGACAACAATCTCGACGTCGTTACCGGTGATGCTGCCCAGACAATCTCCGTTCTCCTGGGCAACGGCGACGGCACCTTTCAACCGAAGGTAAATTATCCGGGATGCCCTTTAGGAAAGGTGCTCCAGATTGTCCTCGCCGACTTCAACCGTGACGGAAATACCGATATCGCTATGGGTTGCTCCGATCTAACTAACGGCGGCCTGCTGATCCTCCTTGGAAATGGCGATGGATCGTTTCAGAACCCTGTCCTTTACCCGACGGGGGATGTCGCCAGTATCGCTATGGGCGATTTCAATCGAGACGGTCTCCTCGACTTTGCTGTTACCAACGATTCCCAGCAGAACGTGACCTTCTTTCTCGGAAATGGTGATGGCACGTTTACCAAAGAAGCTACTACTCTCTCAACTCATCGCATCACCCGCGGCGTTGTCGTTGCAGACTTCAATCAGGATGGCAAAGACGACATCGCCTATGCTCTTTCCTCCACAGTGCCCGGCAGCAGCTTGTTCGATCTTTATGTGGCGCTGGGTAACGGTGACGGAACGTTTCAGCAGCAGACAACCCCAGTAGCCCAACAGATTGGAGAGTTTCTTACCGCTGGTGACACGAACGCAGACAATAAGACCGATGTTATCGCCGCTACGATTACTGAGCCGGGCGGCAATCTTGTAGGCCAGAGTCTGTTTGTGCTTTTGGGAAATGGCGATGGCACCTTCCAGACGCCAGTTTCTTACTTATCCGATATTCCATCCGATCCTCACCTTGCTGACGTCAACGGCGACGGGATCCCGGACATCATCGCTGGTGGCAGCACGGGGGCCCTCGTCTATCAGGGCAATGGTGACGGCACCTTTCAACCGTACCAGGAACCAACCATTGGTGGGTTCGCGCTGACGTACGCTGTCAACGCCGGAGATTTCAATAACGATGGCAATGCTGATCTGATTGGGACGGACGCCGACAATCCTCGCGCCGCCGTTGCGCTAAGCCAGGTGCAGCAGACGTCCACAGCATCCGCTCTAACGAACGTTGCGGTCTTCCCGCTCGGGAGTGGTATTCATAATGTCGAAGCCGTTTATCGCGGAGACTCGATCTATACTGGAAGCCTCTCCAATACAGTCCCCCTTTTGGCCGCTCCCGTGAGCACGGCGCTGGTACTAGCCGCCTTGCCGAACTTGTCAATTCTGACTGGACAATCCGTGACCTTAACGGCGACTTTGTCTCCGTTCACCGTAGGCCCCCCATTCACGACAACAAACGGCGACCTTGTAAATTTCTTTAGTGGCGTTACTTCTCTTGGTTCCGGAACTCTGTCGAATGGAGTCGCCACACTGACGACTTCGGCACTCGTGACAGGGACACCATTCCCTGACAGCAGTATTCCCTGGGGACATCAACTACAACACCAGCACCTCCAACGCGATTCCGTTTACAGTCGCGGATATACTGCTTACTTCGTCGGTAAACCCTTCGACTTATCAGCAATCAGTTACCTTTACCGCGGCGATAGGGTCCGGTAAGGCCGGAACGGTGAGCTTCTTTGACGGCCCAACCCTCATCGGAACATCCAATGTCGGCGGTCCGATGGTAACTTTTGCTACGTCCAGTCTCTCCGTTGGCTCGCACAACATCACCGCGCAATATACGACCAGCGTCTCACCAGTGCTCGTTCAGGTCGTCAACAAAGCGACTCCGACCGTGATCGTCACAACGTCCGGACCCAGCACTTATGGCGGTCCGGTCATTATCACCGCCACAGTCCCCACTGGCGTCACCGGCACGATTACCTTTACGAGCGGTGGCGTCACGCTCGGATCGGGAACCATCGTCAATGGCACCGTATCAATCACAACCACGGCGCTGACGCCTCCCAGCGACGTCATCACTGCAACGTACAGCGGGGACGGCAACTACACCCCGGCAACTGGAACTACGACCCAGACTGTCGGCAAAGCGGATCCGACGACGATGTTGACTTCGTCTGTCAATCCATCGTTGCCAGGCAGTCCAGTCATTTTCACCGACACGCTGCCCAGCAGCGCAACTGGAACGGTAACGTTCACTAGTGGGCCAACGACACTGGGGACAGGAACCGTAACAGGAGGATTCGCAACCGTTAGCACCTCGACGCTTCCGCTTGGCAGCGACCCAATTAAGGCGACCTACAGCGGAGACGGGAACTACAACTCTGCTGTTGCAACAATGACTCAGATCGTTGCAAAAACGACCCCGACGCTTATCGTTGGCACCTCTGGTGCCAGCAGCTTCGGTCAGCCGGTGACCATTACTGCCTCAGTTCCAAACGGACCGACCGGCACCATCACCATTACGAGCGGTGGAGTGACGTTAGGGAGTGGCACCATCACCTCATCGAACGGAACCGTGACAGTCACAACGACAACACTTCCTGTGGGATCGGATCTGATCACTGCCACTTATGGTGGGGACGCAACGAACAACACCGCGACCGGAACCACGACGCAGACGGTATCGAAAGCTTCGCCTACAGAGATTTTAACCTCTTCTCTCAATCCCTCCACATTTGGTCAATCGGTAACCCTCACCGCGACTCTTCCAGCGAATGTGACCGGCACGGTGACGTTCAAGAATGGCGCAAATAGCCTTGGCACCTCAACCGTGACCAACGGAGTAGCAACATTCTCAACTTCGACGCTACCTGCCGGAAGCGACGCGCTCACGGCGGTTTACAGTGGCGATGCAAATAACAACAGCGCAACGGCTCCGTTGACCCAGACGGTCAACAAAGCAACCCCGACCGTCATTGTCACAACCTCAGGCCCGAGCAACTTCGGGGATCCCGTGACCATCACGGTAACGCTGCCTGCAGGCACAACCGGTACAGTGACGGTCACCAGCGGCAGCACGACCCTGGGTTCCGGTAGTGTCAATCCAGCTACAGGAACAGTGACGGTGATCACGTCGACACTGCCCGTAGGCACTGATCCAATCACCGCTTCCTATGGTGGTGATTCGAATAACAATTCGGCCACCGGCACGACAAACCAGACCGTATCCAAGGCTACCCCGGTTGTGTTGCTGAATTCTTCACTGAATCCCTCGCCGACCGGACAACCTGTCACCTTCACTGCAATGCTTCCTTCGGGCGCAACCGGGACTGTTACCTTTACCAGCGGCAGCACAACCTTGGGCACATCTCCCCTGGCTGGCGGAACCGCGAGCGTGATGACATCCACTCTACCTATCGGCAGCAATCCCATCACCGCAACCTACAGCGGAGATGGCAACTATAACTCTGCTGTTGCAACAATGACTCAGATCGTTGCAAAAGCGACCCCGACACTTATC
The DNA here is from genome assembly GCA_963770055.1 of uncultured Acidobacteriaceae bacterium. GTDB lineage: Bacteria > Acidobacteriota > Terriglobia > Terriglobales > Acidobacteriaceae > Edaphobacter. The sequence goes on along the minus strand of CAVYOC010000003.1, from coordinate 491,551 downwards.
GTTGGCACCTCTGGTGCCAGCATCTTCGGTCAGCCGGTGACCATTACTGCCTCAGTTCCAAACGGACCGACAGGTACCATCACCATTACGAGCGGTGGAGTGACGTTAGGGAGTGGCACCATCACCTCATCTAACGGAACCGTGACAGTTACAACGACAACACTTCCCGTGGGATCGGATCTGATCACTGCCACTTATGGTGGAGACGCAACGAACAACACTGCGACCGGAACCACGACGCAGACGGTATCGAAAGCTTCGCCTACAGAGACTTTTAACCTCTTCTCTCAATCCCTCCACATTTGGTCAATCGGTCACGCTCACCGCGACGCTTCCAGCGAATGTGACCGGCACGGTGACGTTCAAGAATGGCGCAAATAGCCTTGGCACCTCAACTGTGACCAACGGAGTAGCAACATTCACAACTTCGACGCTACCTGCCGGAAGCGACGCGCTCACGGCGGTTTACAGTGGCGATGCGAATAACAACAGCGCAACGGCACCGTTGACCCAGACGGTCAACAAAGCAACCCCGACAGTCATTGTCACAACCTCCGGCCCGAGCAACTTCGGGGATCCCGTGACCATCACGGTAACGCTGCCTGCAGGCACAACCGGTACAGTAACGGTCACCAGCGGCAGCACGACCCTGGGTTCCGGTACTGTCAATCCAGCTACAGGAACAGTGACGGTGATCACGTCGACACTTCCCGTAGGCACTGATCCAATCACCGCTTCCTATGGTGGTGATTCGAATAACAATTCGGCCACCGGCACGACGAACCAGACCGTATCCAAGGCTACCCCGGTTGTGTTGCTGAATTCTTCACCGAATCCCTCGCAGACCGGACAACCTGTCACCTTCACTGCGACGCTTCCTTCCGGCGCAACCGGGACTGTTACCTTTACCAGCGGCAGCACAACCTTGGGCACATCTCCCCTGGCTGGCGGAACCGCGAGCGTGATGACATCCACTCTACCTATCGGCAGCAATCCCATCACCGCAACCTACAGCGGAGATGGCAACTATAACTCTGCTACCGGAACCCTCAACCAGAACGTAAGCAAGAACATTACAACGGTCACGCTGACTTCGTCTGTGAATCCTTCCAACCTTAATCAGTCAGTGACGTTCATGGCAACGGTTCCGACCGCTGCAACCGGAACGGTCACCTTCCTCGATGGCTCCACGACCCTTGGTATTGGAACCGTTAATAGCGGGGTGGCGACCTTCATGACCTCAACACTGACCGGTGGAACCCACACCATCACCGCGAACTACGTTGGAGACATAAACTACAGCCCGGCTATCTCGGCGCCGCTCACTCAGACTGTCAATAAGAACACCCCGGTATTGCCTCCGCCGGGCGTATCGACAAGCAATCCCACCTACGGCAACCCGGTAACGATTACGGAAACTGTGCCCCCAGGTGTCACAGGCCCTGTTACATTCTCGAACGGTACGACTCCGATCGGCACGGCACCCATCGTAGGCGGGATCGCCACCATTATGGTGACTAACCTTCCGCTCGGGACCGATCTGATCGCAGCCAGCACTCCGGGAGACTCCAACAACAACCCGGCTACCTCAGCGCCGACAACCGTAACGGTTATTAAAGCATCACCGGTCGTAACGGTCATGTCTTCTCTCAATCCATCGGTCTTCAATCAGCCAGTCACCTTTACGGCGACAACGCCAACCAGCGCGACTGGCACCATCACATTCATGGATGGAGTGGCCGTGTTGGGAACGGGTGCTTTGACGAACGGGCAGGCAACCTTCACAACCAGCGGATTAATAGTTGGTTCCCACTTGATTACTGCAAGCTACAGCGGCGACACGAACAACAACTCGGCAACTTCAGCGCCGCTGACTCAGGTTGTCAATAAAGCGACGCCGGCGATACCTCCGCCTGTTGCTTCCCCGAACAGCCCGGCACCGAACACCCCAGTTACCATTACCGAAACCGTCCCGCCAAGTGTAACCGGAACAGTTACATTCTCCAATGGAACCAATCCGATCGGCACCGCGCCCATCGTTGGCGGAGTCGCGACGATCACGGTCCCAAGTTTGCCGGTCGGTACAAACCCGATCACTGCAACCACTTCGGGCGATCCCAATAACAACCCTGCGACCTCGGTACCAACGAACGTCACAGTTTCAGCTGTGATCCCCGTGCTCGTCGCTCCGATCGTCTCCTCCAACAACCCTCCCCCGAACACACCAGTGACGATCACGGAACCCATCCCGACTGGGGTAACGGGACCAGTCACCTTCTTCAACGGGACGACCCCCTTGGGAACCGCCCCAATCGTCAACGGACAGGCCACGTTGACCGTGCCATCCTTGCCCGTTGGTACTAATCAAATTACGGTCACTGCCATCAATGCATCAACAAGTGGCACAATTACCTCTCCGGTTACACCAGTAACGGTGGCGAAGGCAACCATCGTTGTTACGCTGGCATCCTCTGTGAATCCTGCGGCGGCGAACCAGGCGGTAACCTTCTCTGCCACAGTACCCGCGGGTGTCACAGGCTCGGTGACCTTCCTTGATGGCACGACTGTTCTCGGCGTTGGCACGATCAACGCTGCGGGAGTCACGACCTTCACCGCATCGACGCTGACCATCGGATCACATTCGATTACCGCATCCTATGGCGGCGACTCCGCCAACAGCTCTGCAACGTCGGCACCTCTGACCGAGGTCGTCGGCAAAATCCCAACCGTTACCACTATCGTTGCGAGCGCAGTTGCAGAACTGCTCCACACCGGCGTGAGCTTTACCGCAAATGTTACTGCGCCTAGTCCAAATGCGACCGGAACCGTGACTTTCATGGAGGGAAACAACGTTCTCGGCAGTGCACCGCTCAGCGCGAATGGAGGAGTTGTCGTCTCCCTCACCACTAATGCAAACGCAGCTTTCGCAACAACAAATCTCGTGACTGGGCCGCACCAAATTGTGGCGGTCTATTCCGGCGATAGTAACTTTGCTCCAAGCACATCTGCTCCAGCGCCAAACACCGTGGAAGATTTCACTAATACGAACACCGGTGTTGCAAGTCAAAACATGTTCCCCGGCGGCACGACAACCTATAAATTCACCCTCGCACCAGTGAGCGCGACGACATTCCTTGATGATGTGACGGTAGCAATCGACGGTCTGCCGGCTGGCTCGACCTACACCTTCACGCCATCGAAGATAGCAGCCGGCAGCGGCTCTACTGAGATTACCGTCAATGTTCAGACGAGCAGTTCGCTCAGCGCGCGGAATAGCGTTCCTCAAAACGGACCCTCCTCGCGGAACGAACTGCCGATCGCTTTGGGGATGCTTGGCATAATCGGTCTCGGAGCCGTCCGGAAGCTGAGACACAAATTGCCGCGAGCCCTCATGCTTCTCTTATTCGTTCTTGGTTCCATTCTGCCGATTGCTGCTCTTAGTGGCTGCGCCGGCGGTTACTTCACCCTCAACCCAACAACTTATTCCCTAACGGTCACAGGTACGGAAGGCGCGATTCAGCACGCTGCAACCGCAACCTTGGTCGTGCAATAGGAGAAGAGACAAAATGACGCACTCGCGCAGCGCTTTGCTCCTGATCCTCATTCTCGTTCTTCCCTGGGTGCTCCATGCCCAGGCGATGTCATCGAGTGGCTACGGCGATCTTCCCAGATTGGAATTCGGCGCCGCCTACAACTACTTCCACGCCAATGCGCCGCCCGGCAAGTGCGGTTGCTTTATGATGAATGGCGGCAATGGCATCGTTGTTTATAACCTATCCCCTAAGTGGTCCGCGATAGCAGATCTGACGGTAGGCCACGCGACCAACATAGGCAATAGCTTTCAGAACATCACGATCTTCGACTATCTCTTTGGCCCACGCTATACCCGTCGTACCTCAAGCCGCTACGTTCCCTATGCACAGGTCTTGCTTGGCGGTGCGAAAGAAGACGTCAACTTCGAGTTCACGATTAATCGGAACTCCTTCGCCTTTCTGGCCGGAGGAGGTTATACAACGCAGCTAAAACCAAGGCTCGGCCTGACTCTCGGTGAGGTTGACTGGATCTACAGTCGCATCCCCAACGCCGTAAACAATCGGCAGAACAATCTCCGTATCGTTAGCGGCGTCACATTCAACTTCAGTCATAACAACTATTAGTCCAGAGTTGTTGAGGCGAGGATTTACTGCTTCAGGATCTTAGTAAGATACTCCAGCGCGCGCGGATCGCTAGACTGGCCCAGCCAGAAGATGGCCTGTCTGCGAACCGCCGGATCCTTGCTCGAATCGGCGACGGCAATCAACTGGGCCGCAGCTTCTCCGCTGGGCAGGCGAGACAGTGCGAATACCGCAGACTTCCTTATCTGCTCATTGGGATCATTTGTCGCAATGGTTCGCAGATCTTCTGTCACCTTCTTTCCACCTTTTGTCGCCATCCAGAACTGCGCCTGCTTGCGCACCTGCGGAGAGGCATCGTCGTGCGCCATGCGGATGAGTTCATTGAGAGCCTCAGGGTCCTTTGACAGAGTCAAGTCGAAAGTAAGCTTCTCACGAAACTTCGGATCGCTGTCTTCACGGGCAAGCCGCTGAATCCCCGCAAAGCCGTCGTGACCGCGCTGACTGGCGAGCCAGAATGCGGCCTTCTCGCGGAGCCCGAGGTCGTTGCCCGCTCCGGTAAGAGCGATTAGGGCGACAGTTGCCGAATTCGTCTGATGGACCGAAATCGCAAAAATCGCACTGTCTCGAAGATGCCGCGTTTCGCCTTGGCGGGCTAGATCTGTCAGGACACGCACGCTGTCGTCTGCATTGACTCCATTCAACCAGACAAAGCGCAGGCCTCCCGCGTCGAGCTGATGCTCGGGGCTTTCGACATGAAGCTTCATCACGGCTCCGTCAGCAACACGCAACAAGATCACCGCATGATCGAACGCTCGGTTCGTTTCGTCGGAATCATTCACGACAGAATCTCTATCCCCTTCGAGATAGTCGATGCGACTGGCGTTCCATCCGAATGAGAACTTGCTTATAACCGGAATGGAGTAACCAATCCACGCGGCATCCTTCAGCTGTTTAAGCTGATCGATAGCTCCGCTGAGCCCGCGGTCTGCTACTTCGGCTGCCATCTGGCCATGAAGGATCGTAGGCTGCTGCGCGAATAGAGTGGGTGCTGCGCAAAGAACAGTCGTGGCAATAAGAACACGTACAAAGATTCGCATAACCTTCTCCTGAACATTTGTCTTCAACATAACCGATTGAAGAATTGCAACTATTTGAGCAGTTCGAGCATGTAGTCAGTTGCCGCCTTATCATTCATCAGGGCAAGCTGTGACACGATGGTCCTCTTCAATTCCATGTCCTTCTCGTTCTTTGCCATCTCGACCATGCGAGGTGCATCCTTCGTAATGAACATGGCATTGATGATCGATTTCTTGATCTTAGGATCAGTTGTGGTGCGGTAGACCTCGGCAAGAGTATCGTTGGCGCGCTTCCCTTGAAAGATTGCCATCGACTGTATCGCCTGTCCCTGTAATTGAGGGTCCAGCTTCCCAAGTGCAGCATCGTGCAGGATGCCTTCAGCCTCTGGCGATTTACTCTGTGCCAGAACAAACAGCGCATGTTTCTTTACGCAGGGTGATTGGTTGCCGCTTAGAATGCCACGCAATAAAGGAAGAGCGGTGGCTGGGTCCTTATTGAGTAGCGAATTCAGAGCAAGTATCTTCAGGTCTTCATCTGACCCCCTTGCAACGCAGTTGTCTCCTCTATCCACGTCAAATCTGAAGGGTGCTACCCTAATACGCATTGGATCCGTAGTAATCTTCCGATCTGCCATGGCCTTTGCATCCACCTGTGCATCTACAGAAAAAACATCACAATCCTTATTCCACGGACTGTTCGAGAACTGAGAGTGGAGCTGTTCGCAAGTGGCAGTGGCGAGGGGTGTCTTGCCGAGTTTATTGAGCGAGTAAGCCTTCCAATAAAGGGCTGCGTCAACTCGTTTGCCTTTCTCGTTAATCACCTTGTCAAAGGCGGAGACAGCGTCCTGCCAACGATTCTCGTCCATCGCGCGAGTCCCCACCGTGTAAGCATCGTCATCTACTACAACGACGACAGGGGCAGAAGAAGGCTCAGGAATCAGTGCATGGGCAGGTCGCGTCGCCGAAAAAAAACTCAAAGTAGTCAAGCAAAGTATGGTGCGAATAAGATTTGTCATTGTGAAACTCCTTGGGAATAGTCGTCGTTTTGTCGCAAAATCCTGATATCGAGCAGGAGTCCACTGGTATTCATCTCCAGCCGAAGACGCCAGGTGCTATGCGGTGTGGGTGGTTCGTTATCCAGCGCGGTCAGCACACGCCCAAAATTCTCCAGCACTGCAGCCTCGCGCCAGGTCTCCGCTCTCGCGTGCATTATGAACGTACACCGCGTTTTGCAAAAGAAGGGTGTGCGCCTGCTCGCGCGTAGCATCGTCCAGCGGACCTGAAGAATTATTGACTTCCGTCAGGAGCCGTTCCGCGGCCACCAGATGATTCGCAATGGCAGGATTGGCTGGTTCCGTCGTAATCGGTCCATGGCCGTTCACGGCCGTATTGTGTCGTACATCGCTACCATGACGGACATGCATACCGAATACTGTCAGCAAAGCCAGGGTTGCAGTTACTAATCCGACTGCAGGCCATGCCCGCTGCCATCGCCAGAACCCGCGATGTTTCGGACTTAGCACACTCAAGTTTCCGCGTAGACGCTGCCAATTCAGTTCCAGGTCAGGCTGCGGGATCGGTTCAGCAGAAAAGACGCGCAGTGTCTCTGCAATCGACTCAGAGATATCGGCGCACTCCGAGCAATCTTCAAGATGTCTGCAGATTGCAGCCTCGTCCGAACTCTCTCGAAGTTGATAAGCAATCAGTTCTTCTTCGGTGAAGTGTTTCATCGCAGACCTCCTGCAATCGGGGTAAGAGACCGGCGAAGCTTGCTGATCGCTCGAAAAACAGCCTGTTTGGCCGAATTGGTCGTTACGTTCAACGCCGTTGCAATCTCCGCCATTGGAATGTCTTCCATGTGTCGCAGCGTGAAGGCAGTTCGCTCCATTGGAGTCAATTCGGCCATCGCTGCACGGCGCAGGCTCGCAGCCTCCCTGTTCAGCAGAATGCCCTCAGGCCCAATCTGTCTGTCCGTAACCCGTACCGTATTTTCGGTTGCAGAAGATTCGTCTGCTATCCGTGGCCCATAGTAGGAGTGATCGCGGTTTCTTCGTTCCACGAGATTGATCGCTGTGTTCATTGCAATTCGCATAATCCAAGTAGAAAACGTCGAGTCCTGTCGGAAACTCGGCAACTTGTTATAAGCACGTAGAAACGCTTCTTGTGCCGCTTCTTCGGCATCGGCTTCATTTCCCGTGATTCGGAACGCGACTCGCGCGACAGAGCAGAAGTGTCGGTCCATCAGTACGCGATACGCGTCCCTGTCTCCGGCAAGTACAGCTCGGATCGCTTCTGTCTCCGCCTTGTCCATTCGCCGATTAGACAATGGGTTTTGCCTCCGGTTAGGTTCTTCGGAGAAGTTTTCGCTGGATACGCAAACTAAAGATAAAAAAGGAAATGTCCAGCAGATGCACGGGAGATCTCAGTTCGCCCGGTCGGCCGCTTTTCTGCGCGCCTTTATGTAGCGAATCCCATACACAGCAGCTCCACCAAACAAGATAAGCCCTACTGTGCGCAGCTCTCTTAGGAAATCAGGACGTGAAACCAGGATGAAGATAAATCCACTGAGGGCCGCCACGACCGGCCATGGATAAAGCGGCATACGAAATCCACGAACTCTACGTTCCCTACGATGCTTCGGCAATAACGCAGCAGTTCCCTGCAGCAGAAATTGAAACAGGATTCGAACGACCACAAGCGTGGTGATGACTTCCTGCAGTCGGAAGACGCAGCACAGCAGGGTCACGGTGCCCAGCGTTAACAGTGAATGGCTTGGAATGTGATGCTTCGGATGCAGTACACCAAACCATCTCGGAAAATTGCCGTCGCGCGCTGCAGCAAAGGGAATTCGCGAATATCCCAACAGGAGCGCAAATACCGAGGCAAGCGCAGCCAGGGCAATAAGCACCACAACGACGCTGGCTGCGGTGTGCCCATAGAGCCGCTCCATAAATACGGCCATAGTGAACATCCGTGCATGACTGTCGATATTCTGTGCCATCTCTCGCCACGGCAGAACGCCTAGAACACTGATATTCATCAGCAGATACAACGTTGCGACGATTCCAACCGAACCAAGCACAGCGCGGGGAATCGTCCTCTGCGGATCGCATACCTCAGCCCCAAGGAAACATACGTTGTAATAGCCCCAATAGTCATACGCAGAGATCAACATCCCTGCGCCGAGTCCCGCGAAGAATGCTCCGTCAAGATGAAATGCACCCGGAGGAAAGTCGAATGCACGATGTGCATTGAAGTGCCCAAACCCGACGACGATGATGAGAACGAGCGTTAGCCCCACAACCAGTCCCAGCCATCGGACAATGCGATCGATGGCAAAGATGCTGCGGTACAAAACTATCATCGCGACGCCGCACGCCGCCATCGCAAGGAGCGTCTGTCCGCTCAGCACGATAGGCACTCCAGCCAGTGATGCCGCTGCAAAGGGTTGACTTGCTTGCGGCAGGAAGAAAGACAGATATTGTGAAAACCCAATACATCCCGACGCAATTGAAAGCGGAGCGCTGATCAGGAGTTGCCAGGCATAAAGAAACGAGAAGGCCCGCCCCCAGGTTCTCTCGCCGTAAAGGTGCTTTAGATAGGCGTACGAACCTCCCGCCTCCGGGTAAGCCGTCCCTAACTCGCTCCAGATCAAGCCATCGCATACTGACAGGAGGGCTCCCATCAGCCATCCCAGGATTGCCTGTGGCCCACCCATCACTCCGACGATCAATGGCAAGGTCACAAAGGGCCCGACGCCGACCATGTCGATCACGTTCAGACCCAAGGCGGAAACCGTCGATAACCCGCGCCGGAGCTCATCCGCTCCTGGCGGTCCCGTCTTCTCCGAATGTGCAGGTTCGGTTGATCGATAACTCATTGCAGGGCTTTGGCTAGCGTCCCTAGTTTATCTGGATCTCTACCCTGCCCGAAGTGCAAGGAATCCGCCATATCTCCCAACCAGATGCGTGGTATGACCAATTGCAGGTAATATTCCGTTGGGCGCAAATGTGCTCCTGGAGACGCGATGAATCCCCTGAAGATACGGTTGGCGGTACTGACGGCAATGAGTGCGCTAATCACAGTGCCTGCGATGGCTGCGGGCAAAATATGCGACGCTCACACCTACGGAGCCAAGGCCGATGGTGCGACTAAGGATACGAAGGCGATTCAGGCCGCAATCGATGACTGCGCCAAGGCTGGCGGCGGAACGGTGAAGCTTGCGGGAGGTACGTTCTTATCAGCACCGATTGTGCTCAGGAGCAACATTACGCTCGACATCGCCAGGGATGCGACACTGCTTGGCTCAGCGGATCATGCGGACTATCCTGCCAAGACCGAGCTTCGCGCTCCTGGAACGCAGTCGCTCGTGAGTGCGACCGATGCTGAAAAGATTACGATCACCGGTGGCGGGACGATTGACGGCAACGGCGAGAGCTGGTGGGCGCAGGCCCGGGCCACGCGTAACGCAGGGGTTGTCGGACAGGTCCAGTTCCGTCCGCGTCTGGTTGTGTTCGACCACTGCAAGCACATCCGAATGGAAGGCATTACCGTGCAGAACTCGCCGAGTTGGCAGATCGTTCCTTATTACACGGACGATATGACGATCAGGAACGTTCGGATTCTGGCTCCGCAACACTCGCCGAATACGGATGCGATCGATCCCTTCAGCTCGTCGAACATGGTCATCGATCACGTCTATGCGGACGTGGGGGATGACAACATTGCCATCAAGAGCGGCATCATCAACTCGCCTGGTCCTGATGCGCCGAGTAAGAACATTACGATTACTGACTGCGAGTTCATGCATGGACATGGACTCTCGATCGGCAGTGAGATCGCTGGCGGGGCGCAGAACATCCATGCGGAACGTATTCACTTCAAGGGAACCGATCAGGGAATCCGGATCAAGGCGAACCGCGACCGTGGCGCTGACGTCAGCAACATCTCGTTCAAGGACATCACGATGGAGGATGTGAAGACCTCGATCCTGATCAGCGAGTATTACCCGAAGGCGATGCCTGAGGGCGACGTCGCGGCAGAGCCGGTGCAGCGGTTGACGCCGTTTTTTCATGGCATCACGATTGAGAATGTGAAGTCGGTGAACAGTCCGTGGGCTGGGGTGATTGTTGGGCTTCCTGAGTCGCCGGTGAAGGATATCGTCCTGAAAAACGTCGATATTCAGGCACAGAAGGGATTTCAGATTGCTTATGCGGTGGTGACGGCCTCGAACTTCAAGGTCACAGCAGCCGATGGCCAGAACATTACCGTTGCTCCGAATGCGAAGCTCACCGTGAAGTAAAGGTCAGCAGATCTCAACAGGAAGGAGCGCGGCTGCAACCTCGGCCGCGCTCTTTCCTGTAATGCGAACGAGTTTCGCGCGGCGGGTGATTCCTCCGACGATCACGACGCGTGCGCGTGGAAGCCGCAAAGCGTCGGCGAGAAATTCGATTAATGCTTCGTTTGCCTTTCCGTCAACTGGAGGCGCCGTCAGTGCAATCTTTACTGCATCTGCGTGCTCTCCGGTAACCGCGTTTTTTCTTGCGCCGGGATGAACGCGCACTGCGAGGGTGCATCCGTCCGGAATGTCCCTGAAGCTCGTCATTCTGTTGCTGCCTTCGGTATGCGGCGGCCGAAGATGGCCGTTCCTACCCGGATGCAGGTGCTACCCTCTTCGATGGCGACGGTGAAGTCGTTCGACATTCCCATCGAGAGCTGAGTCACCGAAGGAAAGCGTGCGGCGGACTCGTCGCGCAGGCGACGGAGCTCGCGGAAGTATGGCCTTGCTGTCTCTGCGTCTTCTGACCATGGTGGGACGGTCATCAGTCCGACTGCTTCGATCGATTCCAGTGCTTGCATCGCGGCGAGGAGCGAGGGGAGTTCGTCGGGCGAGAGGCCATGCTTCGACTCTTCGTGGCTCAGTTTTACCTCGACCAGTACCGGTAGTTTCTTCCCGAGCGCGTTGGCGGCTGAGTTGAGGCGTTGCGCGATCTTCAGCGAGTCGACTGCATCGATGGCATCGAACAGTTCGGCGGCTTTTGATGTCTTGTTCGACTGCAGCGGGCCGATCAGGTGGAACTTTGCGTCTGTGAGGTCTTTGACTTTCGGCGATTTTTCCTGAAACTCCTGCACGCGGTTTTCGCCGAAGAGACGTTGGCCGGCGGCGTAGGCTTCGAGGATCATCTCGGCTGGATGGACCTTGCTGACGGCCATCAGGTCGACTTCGCTCTCGGAGCGGTTGGCTCGGCGACAGGCTCCAGTAATCTGTTCGTGCAGGTGAGCGAGGTTTTCTGCGATGGACATTGCTCTCTGCATCTTATCGTCTTGACCTTTCGCTGAACTTGAGGAGACTTGTTGCTATGTGGACTGTTTTGCTGCTGATCGGCTCGAATATTTTCATGACCTTCGCCTGGTACGGTCACCTGAAGTTTCGCGAGGTGCCGTTGTGGAAGGTAATTCTGGTGAGCTGGTCGATTGCGTTTTTTGAGTACTGCCTGCAGGTGCCTGCCAACCGGATCGGCGCTAAGACGTTTTCACCGGACCAACTGAAGGTCATTCAGGAGATCATTACGCTGACGGTCTTCGGAGTCTTCTCAACGTTTTACTTTGGCGACAAGCTGCACTGGAACCACTTTGCGGCGTTCGGCTGCCTTGTTGCCGGCGCGTTCTTCATGTTTCACAGGTTCTAACTGTACGAGTACCCCCACCGGTACCTTTTTTGCGCAAAGTCTTCATAAAATGAGACTTAGGTCTGGACTTACCGTGCAAGGTCTTGATAATACAAGAACGATATGTCCAAAGTCTTCTTTCTAAAGTACTTAACTAAAGGAAAACTAAGAACTTTTCGTTCTTTTGATCTTATATCCAGTATATCGGTTCGGACCAAACTAAAATGCCAAAGCTATGTCGCTGCCCATAAAAGAGTTAGGTGGTTTTGAGACTTGACACGCAATTTCTGGGCTGAATTTGAAAGAAAATTTGTAACCTTATGTTTTGGCAGGAGTTATGAACGCGACCAGCAGATTCCTCCGCTACGCTGCGGAATGACAAAAGACCCTACCTGTCTCAGTCCTCTAGAGGTGTCTTTTGAGACGCTGAGCTATCAAATTATTCTGCGCCATTCCTCGGCGGTGAGCTGCCATATTTCGGTAGGGAGGCGGCCGGAGACGAAGTCGTCTTCGGTCTGCTCGATGCATCGCATGCCCTGGCGTAGGGAGATGGCGCGTGAAGCGGCGTTGTCGCGGGCTTTTTTGATGCGGAGAACCGGCTGGTTCAGGTCTTCGAACCAGAAGCGTGTGGCTTCTTTGGCAGCTTCGGTCATCAGGCCTCGGCCCTGCCATTCGCGTGCGATCCAGAAACCGCGATTGTTGTTGCCCTCGCGCACGAGACAGATGGAGCCGATGACTTTCGCCTCGGGGTTGTCTTTGAGGCGAAGCATCCAGTGCCACTCGTCTCCGCGTTCGATGGCGGGGAGGGCGTCGTCGCGGTAGTAGGATTCGGCTCCGTTTTCAGGGAAGGGCCACGGGACGCGGGCGTTGAGTTGCTTCACTATCTCCCATTGGGCGAAGAGTGGCTGTACTTCCCCGGCGTCGGCGAGTGCGAGCGGGCGGAGGATAAGGCGTGGAGTCTCGAGGGTTGGAGTGGTCATGAATGAGACGCCGGGGATGATTTCGCCGTTGAGCGTGGGAAGAGGCTGTTACGCGTGAGGATGTAGCCGTCGGGTTTGAAGGTCGGGGTACCCATGGGCTATTGTTGCAAATCGCGGGGAGGCGTTGCGGATGAGAGTGTGCTGAGCGCGATCTGGCCAGGCAGTGTTAGCTAAAGAAGAGCGGCGAAAGAACTTTTATCGTGGAGCGGGTTTAAACCTATATACTGGCCGATTATTAAACTGTTGTGACCACCCCAGGGGCTTTTCCGATCTAATTTCTATCGACCGGGGGCACTCTTTGGCAAGCATTCGAGTCTGTGAGACTGCATTCGCGCGGTGGAGAAGTGAATATCGCTTCGCCTGCAACGTTGGCTGGAATTGGGTCTTCTGCCTGGCTGCGTTCTGGCTTCTCGCACCGCAACTTGGGCACTCCCAGGAGACGGAGAACCCTGCGTTAGTGGATGCCCCGCAGGCAACGAGACCCATTTTAAAGACGGACGCCCCACTGGCGGCAAACGCTGTCGTGATTCCGAAGACGATTCCGGAGAAACAACCGGTGAGGAGTGAGATTGCCGTGATGGGCATGATTCCGGATGGCGATTACCGGCTATTTAGCGCCACGGTTCGGTGCAACGCCTGGACGGTGGCAGTGGAGTATGACCGTCACAGCTGGGGTCATTTCATGGGATCCCAGATGGACTATGTCGTTGAGGTTATTCCGGTTCTTATTCTCAGTGAACCGGCGGTGTCTGATTTTTGGGGGAATGCGTATAGCCCAAACCAGAAGTTGGTACCAGGAATATCGATTTCGCCGTTTGGCTTTCGCTGGTTGTGGCGCAGCAACCGGGCCATTAAGCCGTACGTGGTCGGCAAACTGGGCGCGGTAGCCTTTACCCAGAAGGCGTTCTCGAATGCCGCGAGCTATGCGAATTTCAATGTCCAGGCTGCCTTCGGTCTTCAGATCAGAATGACGGATCGGATGGACCTGCGCGTAGAACCGTTCCAGTTTTTTCATATTTCGAACGGTTATCTGGCTGCGAGCAACCCTGGAATGGATGAACTGGCGACGAGGATCGGGATCAGCTACTACGTGCGAAAGCCGGTTCGGGTTCGGTAGGGTGGCAAGCGCTTTGGCGCGCTGAAGGGTTTTCTCGCGCGGGAGCGGGCATGGGTCAGCGGCCGTGTTCTTCGAGGTACTTTTCCACTTCGAGCGCGGCCATGCAGCCGGAGCCTGCGGCGGTGATGGCCTGACGGTAGCGGCGGTCCTGAATGTCTCCGCTGGCGAAGACGCCGGGGATGATTTCGCCGTTGAGCGTGGGGAAGACGTTGTTGCGGGTGAGGATATAGCCGTCGGGGTCGAGATCCATCATGCCTTTGAAGGCTATGGCGTTGGGGATGTGGCCGATGCCGAGGAACATGAAGCTGACGGGAAGGACGTACTCCTGGCCTGAGGTTGTGCTTTTTAAGCGAAGGCCTTTGACGTCTTTGTCTTCGACTCCGAGAACCTCTTCGACGGTGGTGCTGGTGAGGAATTTGATGTTGGGGTGGGCCATGGCGCGCTCGAGCATGATCTTGGAGGCGCGGAACTTTTCAGTACGATTGATGAGGGTGACTTTGGTGGCGAAGCGGGTGAGGAAGAGCGCCTCTTCCATGGCGGAGTCGCCGCCGCCGATGACAGCGATCTCTTTGCCGGAGGAGAAGAATCCGTCGCAGGTGGCGCAGGAGCTGACACCGTAGCCGATGAGGGCCTGTTCGGAGGGAAGATTGAGCCAGCGTGCACTTGCCCCGGAGGCGATAATGAGCGTGCGGGTGTGTATGGTCTCGTGGCCGATGTTGAGCGCGATGGGACGCTTGCTGAGGTCGATGGAGTTGAGGTGGGCCATCTTGAGCTCGGCGCCAAAGCGGACGGCCTGCTTCTTCATATTCTCGATGAGCTCTGGACCCTGGATGCCTTCGGGCCAGCCGGGAAAGTTTTCGACCAGCGTGGTGATGGAGAGCTGCCCGCCGGGCTCGTGGCCTTCGAGGACTAGAGGCTTGAGGTTGGCCCGGGCGGTGTAGATGGCAGCGGTTAGCCCGGAGCACCCGGAGCCGAGGATGACTGTGTCGCGCGTCGTATTTTCAGGCATATGGACCCTATTAGTGTAAATGCGCGGCGATGAAAAAAGATTCATGGCCGCTGGTGCAAGAATTGAGTTATGGCAAATCTGACGTTGGTCTATGGAATGAGACTGTTACCTGCGGATGAGGTGGCGGCAGTGGGCGATGCGCCCGTGACTTTGAAGAATGGCAATCAAGCGCACGTAACGATGCATGTGCTCGAGGGCAGCAGGGAGCAGATCGAGGCGCAGCTTCGCATGAGCCTGGACGCGTTCTTCGACTTTTACCCGGAGATTTAGCTGCGACGGCTGAGTGTGCGGAATCGGGCCAATGCTCTTTTTCGCTTTTTTCCTGACGAAGAACAAGGAAAGGGCGGAGGATGAGATGCGCTGGATTCTGCGAAGATCTTTGCGGCGACGCATCATTGCGATGGTTGCGCTGCTGGTTTGTCCGCTGGTTCTGAGTCAGGTTTCGGTGGATGTGCCAGCGGGACAGCCTGAGACGGTGGTTGATGTTCTGCATCAGTTCTCCGACCAGGCGGACGTGATCTTTGCGGGTCAGGTGCTGGCGATTCGGCGCCCTGACAATGGCGTGGTTGAGATTGAGTTTCGTATCGATCATAGGATTCGCGGTTGTACCGCCGGGACGACTTACATGCTGCGCGAGTGGGCTGGACTGTGGGCCGTGAACGATCAGCGTTACCGCGTGGGGCAACGTCTGTTGATGTTGCTGCATGCGCCGAGCGCAGCGGGAATGAGTTCTCCGATAGGCGGGCTTGATGGAGCGATCCCGATTCGTCAGGGAGGCACGGCGGATTCAGCGGATTCTTCTGCAAATCCGCAGCGCCCGTATGTAGATCTGCGGTGGCTTGGGGCGAGGGTGCCGCGTGCGGTTTCCTATAGCAGCGAGGCGGCGAAGCAGCTTGGTTTTGTGACTCCTTCTGCTGCACCAGGAAGAATTCTTGCTGCCTCGGGTTTGAGGACCAGTGCGGGTTCCACAGTTACTCCGATAACAGGCACTGCTGGTGTGAATGGATCGGTGGCTGCCCAGCAGGCATCGGTGGATGCGGTGCTCGACATGTTGACGTCGTGGCAGAAGGTGCGGAATGGTGCTCCGTAGCCTTCGATCGCGGTTACGAATTGAAGCTATCGGGCCGCTTATCTTCTGTTGGATTGCCGCTGCTTCGTTGTGGGCTGCGGGGCCTCGGTGGGTTACGGGGCCTCCGTACTTCACTACCTCCGGGGTTCCGGTGGTCTGGTATACGAATAAGCCGTTGTACTTTACCGATCCCGGCGATTTGAGCGCGACAGTGAACCACGCTGCGGCGGATGCTCTGGTTGCGGCTGCGGCGAATGTGTGGAATGCGCCTACTGATAGCCTCGTGCTCGCGCAGGGAGGTTCGCTGGATGAGCATATCAGCGGAGCGAATACGTTTTTGGGGCCGTCGGGGTTGATCTTCCCCACGGATGTGCAGAGCAGCAACTATGCGGCTAAGCAGATTGCCGTGATCTACGACAGAGACGGATCGGTGACGGATCTTCTGCTGGGAAACGGAGCGAGCGATCCGACGAGCTGTCTGCAAAATGGCGTGACCGAGAGTGTCGACTCGATCGTCCCTGCGGGGTTGATTCAACATGCGATTCTTGTGTTGAACGGACGCTGTACGGGCCCCGATCCGGAGCAGCAGACGCAGCTGCAGTACCAGTTGATGAGGGCGTTCGGGCGTGTGCTGGGACTGGGATGGTCCCAGACGAACGACAACGTGTTTACGGGTAGTCCGCAGGCAACGTTTAACCAGGCGATGAACTGGCCGGTGATGCATCCGATCGATATCATTTGCGGACGATTCACGTACCAATGCATGCCACAACCGTTTACCTTGCGTCCGGATGATCTCTCGGCGCTGGCGCAGCTTTATTTCATCGATCAGGGGAAGGCACCCTCGGGGAAGACGGACAGCCTGCTGAATGCCAACCTGTTCTACGGAGTTGTAGAGTTTCCGAATGGACAGGGCATGCAGGGGGTTAATGTCGTTGCACGTCGCTGGGCGCAGTTCACACCTACGTCGGCGATCGAGAGTTGGTATACGGCTTCCTCGGTCTCGGGCTTTATGTTCCGGCGGTCGAATGGCAATCCCATCACCGGACCGGACACTACCTTTTCAGGCAGCCAGGGAATGCAAGGCCAGGATCATGAGGGTTATTACCTGATTGAACGGGTTCCAATGCTGCCGGGCAGCTGGCAGACTGTTTTTCTCGAGACGGAGCCGATCAATCCGCTGTACACAGGGCAGTATGCCGTAGGCCCGTACACATCGAACAGTGTGGCGCCGTCGGGGACCGATCCTATGCTGGAGCTGGCTGTTCTCACCAGCTACCGGACGACGGGTTGGAACGTTTTGACGGTCGGTGCGGCGAACGGTTGCGATACAGCAGGGGATGGAACAGAAGCGGCTCCAGCGGCAGTCAACACGCAGGGATGGTGGAAGGGAACGCTCTGCGGATATGGGCATTCGACATGGTCTTCCTTTTCGGTGAAGGGAAACCGCACGCTCACGATGGAGGTGACCGCGGAGGATGAACAGGGGTTCGCGACGACCGCAAAGGCTCTCCCCGTGATCGGGGTGTGGAATGCTACGGATCCTGGCGGTTCCTTACCTGGAATAGGTGCTGCCGGGGAGGCGCTCAACGGCGCAACGACCGGAACTACAACACTGACGACATCGTTTACGGTACCCAATCAGTTACGAATTGGAATTGCCGACCAACGGGGCGATGGACGACCGGATTTCAATTACCAAGCGAGGATTCTGTATGCAGATACCGTGACGCCTTCTGTGCTGAATGCTGCCGGAGGTACGATCACGATTGCGGGAATGGGGTTTCGCACAGGAAACGCAGTGTTCGTGAACGGTGCGGCCGCGACTGTGTTGAATTGGAGTGCGAATACCATCGTGGCTGTAGCGCCGTCGTTGCATACGCTGGGTTCGAGCACCGCGTTGGTAGCCAACATTAGGGTGCAGGACCTCTCGACCGGGGGTGCCACTGTCATGTCGAGGGCTTTGAGTTATGCGGCGCCTGCACCGTCGCTGAGCCTGCTGAGTGCGCCTACGGACACAGTGGTTTTGGGACAACAGGTCGCGGTTCCGTTTGCCGTGCAAGTGCTCGGTGCGGATGGAGTCACTCCGGTTGCCGGTGAATCTGTGACTTTTTCGACTACGGTCGGCACGGTGCAGTTCGCGGTGTGTGGAGCGCCGACCTGCACGCTGCAAACAGATTCACAGGGCATTGCCTCAACACTCCTGACATCAGTATCTTCGGGTGCGATTACCTTGCTGGCGACGGGGGTTGACGGGACCGCGACGGCATCGTTTACTGCGCTAACAGAGATCAAAACTGCGATGGCTGTCCAGGAGGTGGAGTATATCGCGGCGGGAGCAGTTGTAGCGTGGAGCCCTCAAATCTCAATTGCCGACAATATCTTTTCGACCATCGGCGTTACCGTGAGCTGGCAGACGGTCTCAGGTCCGGTGTTTGCATCGCCTTCGCAATCGCAGGTGAACGTTGCGGGAGAGGCGCAGACGTTGGCAACTGCGGGACCGCTTGCCCCCGGCCAACAAGCGATGCTCTCAGGATGTGCGTGGACGACGATGTGCGCCAGCTTCAGAAGCCAGGGGGTCGACCCTGCAGAGTTGCGGCTGGTGATGATCGGCGGCGCGGGACAGAGTATCTCCGCGAGCGGCGCCTTCAATCCGGTCGTGCTTCAGGTCACCAATCTAGCCGGCGATCCCGTTGCAGGCGCAGTTGTTCAGGTCTATCAGACGGTCGATGCGTGGCAGCTTCCATGCCCGGATCGCGGACGCTGTCCGATTCCGCCTATTCTGGCTTCATCTCAGGTGTCTGCCACCTCAGACATCAATGGTCTTGTGATCATATCTCCCCTTCAGCTTACCGGGGTCGCCGGCACCACAAACCTTGCGGCTGCGGCCGGAACGCAAGGCTTTGTGTCGATGACGCTGGCAAAACAACCGTTAGGCGTTGTGCGATAGCCGCCCGCCTTGGAACCCAATCAAAGATTGATCATCCAATAGATAGAGCAGAAGGTGAGAGAGGTAAGCTGGAGATGCACGCTGGCGCGCTCCCTCACCAATTGGTTGAAACGGCACTGAGGCTAAACTGGGGAGCCGAACTATGGTTGAAGCGGCGGTTGAAGCGGCGACGGGTCGAAGCGGCATCGAACGCAAGCGGATAGTGATTCTTGGCGGCGGGTTTGCCGGAATCAACGCTGCAATGAAACTTGCCCATTTTCCTGTCGACATAACGATGGTGGATCGCAAGAACTACCATCTCTTTCAGCCTCTGCTCTATCAGGTGGCTCTTGCGGTTCTTTCGCCGGCTGATATTGCACAGCCTATTCGCGCGATTGTGCGGAACCATCTCAACATCGATGTCTTGATGGACGAGGCAGTGGGGTTCGATCTTTCCCTGCAGCGCGTGCTTCTGAAGACGGGCGCGAAGCTCGAGTACGACTACCTGATTCTGGCTACCGGTTCGACGCATTCTTACTTCGGCCGGGACGACTGGGCGAAGCTTGCTCCCGGACTCAAGACCGTCGAGGATGCAACCGAGATTCGCCGCCGTGTTCTGCTTGCATTTGAGCTTGCGGAACGCCAGATGATGGAGAAGGGAACTCATCCCGCGCTGAACTTCGTCATTGTCGGAGGAGGGCCTACCGGTGTTGAACTGGCGGGAGCGATCAGCGACATTGCGAAGCTTTATATGTCGAAGGACTTTCGCCATATCGATCCGTCGATGGCGCAGGTGCTCATTCTGGAGGGCTCGCCGAACATCCTTGCAGCGTATCCTCCTGATCTGCAGCGCAAGGCAGGCGAACAACTGAACGCGCTCGGTGTGACCTACAGGACCAACGCACACGTAAGCGATGTGCAGCCCGGATACGTGATGGTGGGCGATGAGCGCATCGATGCGGTCGTAACATTGTGGGCCGCCGGCGTCCAGGCTTCGCCGCTAGGCAAGTTGCTCGGCGTGCCGACGGACAAGCGCGGCTGCGTTCTGGTCGACGGCTACCTGAATCCTCCTGGGCACCCGGAGATTTTTATCTGCGGCGACCTGGCGCACATCGAACAGGATGGCAGGCAGGTTCCCGGAGTGGCGCAGCCCGCCATCCAGATGGGCCGCTATGCTGCGAAGCGCATCGGCTATTTGATGGCTGTCGGACAGGGAAGCGATGGCAGAGGCCTGAAGGAGACGTTCCGCTACTTCGACAAGGGCGACATGGCTACGATCGGACGCAAGGCCGCGGTCGCGAACATTCAATGGCCGTTCAAGGGCCACTGGAGCGGACTGCCGGCGTGGGTGACGTGGCTAGTGGTCCATATTTTCTTTTTGATTGGCTTTCGCCACCGGCTTTCAGTGTTTCGGCAGTGGGCATGGACCTATCTGACGTTTCGGGACAGCGCACGGCTGATCACCGGCTCGCAGGAACTGCCTGGTTGGAATGCGAACGACGATTCCAATGGAGTTCTCACGACGAAATCGCTTGACATGGCTTCGTCTAAGACCTGATTTTTGCAATGCGCCAAATTGCTGACGACCAAAGAAGAGGTAAGCGATCGAAATCGCTTACCTCTTTTGTTGAAGTTGAATTCGATCAGGGTTTAGTGCCGTACTTGCCCTGTGCCAGAACGGATACGGTTGGGGCCGCGATGCCGAGGATCTGAACGACGGGAAACGAACCTGCATTGACAGTCCAGAGTGCTCCGGACGCGTCGATTGCGGTCGAGCGAGCGCCGTTAGCAGTTATACTGCCCGAATTCGAAACGCCGGGGATCAAAGAGGGATTGAACCCGTTGCCGGCTGCAGTAAGCAGGAAGGCAGGGAGCGACGGATCGTATTCGACGATAGCGCCTGCGGCAGAGCTGCTGATGAAGATGCGGCCACCGCCATCGATCATGAGGGAACGCGATCCATCCAGACCAGATCCACCGGAGGAAACCGTTGCGTTGATAGTTGAAGGCGTTCCTGTTGGATTAAGGTGCGAAGCCTTGAAGAGAGAACTTCCGTTAAGTCCTGACGCTGTGCCCGTGATCCACACATCATCATTCTTGTCGATCGCAGCGGCGTAGTTGGTCACGTTGCCTGTGGCTATCGCTGTAGGAGCGACGCTAAAAGGAGGGGTGAAGAAGTACGTGGTGCCAGCATTTTGCGAAGGCGCCCAAACGTTGCCGTTGTTTGCGTCGACCGTGAGTGCTGCCACTCCTTTAGCGCCAATGCGTTCCGGCAGGTACAGCAACTGCAGTATAGGCATTCGTGCCGGAGTTGTAAGTAAGTTCGCCGAGGCTTTCGGCGGAGGCGGTCGACGATGCGGTGGAGTACCAGACATTGTTGTTTTTATCGACCGCGAGGCCGGCCAGGCCGATCGTCACACCCAATTGGGCTGCGGTGGTGACGTTCGTTACTCCACTGCCGGGAATGTACTGATAGAAGCTTCCGCCGGAAGCGTTGGCGTCCACGGTCAGAATATTTCCGTGGGTATCAACAGCAACCTGGCCAGTACTGGCGGCCTTGAGAGTGGAGTTGCCGACGCCCCCATTGCCGGAGAGCACATTGCCAATACTCGAAAGCTCAACCAGTCCAGTACCTACCATGCCGGTAATCCAGATATTGTCATTGGCATCGGCTGCGATGCCCCATGGATTGGTCGCCGACGTCGTTCCGTCGCTTGCCAGGCCAGCCGTGTAGGTGATGCCGATCGAGAGATCGTTTGGAGCGGTTGCGCCCATTGTTGGCTGGAAGGATGGGGTTGCGGAGATAAGGCCGTAGAGAGCGGCCGTGTTATTGCCGGGATATTGCGCCATATCGAGCGCGGCCTGCCACGTATTCACGGGTACGGCGACACCTGTGCCGGCTGGCGGATGCGAGTTGGTGAACAGCGTAGTGCACGCAGCGCTGGTCTTGGAGGTTGAATTAACGCAAGGCTCGAGGATATCGGCGAGGCTGTTGATCAGCTGGTAGGGCACGGTCCCGTTGCCGCCGGGAGTCGTTGCTCGAGCACTGCCTCCCGTGAAATCGACAATATTTGCAGCGTTCATGAAGGCGTGCTGAAATCCCGAAGCGTTAGTGGAACTTGCGCCAATTTGAACGGGGAAAGAAACAGTGCCCACGCCGGAGAAGCCACTCAATGCGTAAGCAGCGGCGATGGTGGTGACCTCGTTGAGGATGACATGCGTACTGGCGCCCACGCTGGCGCAGTCGCCGAGGGCTGCCACCAACACAAGGGCGTTGTTGTTGGTTCCGGCTGTGAGACCGGGGTTGCCTCCTGTGGAGACGATGTAAATCTGCGACCCCGGGGGGCAACCTGTAAGGTTTGTAATCTGGAAGTTGCCGCTTCCGTCGGTCGTTGTCGAGCCTATCTCGCTCGGGGCGGAACCGTAGCCCGTACTTCCTGTCGCAAAGAGAGTGATGGACGCCCCGGTGACGGGAGGCTGCCCGCCAAACGAAGTACCGCTGATGTTTAGGGTGTGCGCGCTGGTATCGGTGTATGGCGCCATGGCGCAGCCAGCGAGAAACCATGCAGAGACGGAACAAAGGAGAATGGCCGCAGGGCCCAAAGCTGTGCGGGAAAAACTTCTGCCGTTAGGTATACGCAATCCACTTCCTCCCAGTTGGTGCCATCTGAAGATCAATTCGTTTGCTGATTTTCCAAGTTGTACGAACTTAGATTGAGGGAAAAAATTCCACAAGATTCTGCAAAGGTTAGCGTAGTGGTTATCGCGACTTTGTTGGATAGCACGAATAGGGGATGTCTCGAAGGCCGTGCAACGAGCCGCGTTTCGCCTGCACTCTTTGGAAAAAGGATGTAGTCCCAAAAGAAGAAGGGCCGCACTTTAGCGGCCCTTCTTTGGTTTTCGGCAGCGAGATCAGTTTGCGGAGTTTTCGATCTCTTTCCACTCGATGTCGGAGAGATGGACCCCGGCGGCGGCGACGTTCTCTTCGAGATGCTGGACAGACGACGTTCCGGGGATAGGAAGTATGACTGGTGAATGGTGTAGTAACCATGCAATTGAAAGCTGAGAGACGGTTGCGCCGTGTGCCTTTGCCGCGGCGTCAAGCCTGCCGCCCGGCTGTGCGAGTTTGCCTGCAGCGACCGGAAACCAGGGGATGAAGGCGAGCTTATTCTTTTCGCAGTACTGAAGGACATCCTCGTGCTGGCGGTCGCCGAGGTTGTACTGGTTCTGCACGCTGACGATCTCGATGACCTTGCGGGCCTGGTCGATCTCGTGCGGCTTCACCTCGCTGAGACCGACATGTCGAATCTTGCCTTGTTCCTGAAGTTTTTTGATTGCGCCGAGAGATTCTTCAACCGGAACCTTCGGATCGATGCGATGTAGCTGCCATAGGTCAATCCGTTCTTTTTTCAGGCGACGAAGGCTCATCTCGAC
Organism: uncultured Acidobacteriaceae bacterium; assembly: GCA_963770055.1. Classification (GTDB taxonomy): domain Bacteria; phylum Acidobacteriota; class Terriglobia; order Terriglobales; family Acidobacteriaceae; genus Edaphobacter. The sequence continues at coordinate 468,154 of CAVYOC010000003.1, read as the reverse complement.
TTGCTGGATCAGGTACTCCGGGCGGCCAACAGGCAGCCACTTGTCGGGACCCTGCCGTGTCAGTCCGGCTTTGGTTGCGACTACGACACCCTTGGCATAAGGCGCCAGGGCTTCGCCGATCAACTGCTCGCTTACTTCAGGTCCATAGGAGTCGGCGGTGTCGATGAAGTTGACGCCGAGTTCGACTGCACGCTTTAGAACCCTTTTTGCGTTTTCGCGATCGTTGGGTTCACCCCAGATCCCGTCGCCGGTGATCCGCATCGCCCCGTAGCCCAACCGGTTTACGGTCAAATCGCCGCCAATCGCAAACGTTCCGCTAGCCTGTGCGTTTACTGCCGTTGTGGTAGTCATGCCTTATGGGATGCTGGCTGCGGGACGGAGATGCATGGTCTCGCCTTCTTCCAGAACTTTTACCCGTCCTTTAATACCGAGCCGGATAGCCTCGGCTTCGAGCCGTTCGAGGGGCTCTTCCATTGGTTCGCGGCCCAGGCGGAAGGTTCCATAGTGCATGGGAACCATTCGCTTGGCGCCCAGATCGACGAACCCCCGGACCGCTTCCTCCGGGCTGGTGTGGACTGATCGGTGGCTGTCGGGGAAGTACGCCCCAATCGGCAGGAGGGCAACCTCAGGCTTCAATCGTGCGCCGATCTCCCTAAATCCTTCGAAGTAGGCGGTATCGCCGGAGTGATAGATTCTCTGGCCGCCACCTTCGATGACGTATCCTCCATATCCGCGGTGAACATCGCGGAAGAGCCGCGCACCCCAGTGTTTGCAGGGAGTCATCGTGATCTTGAGCCCTGCTATCTCGGCCTCATCCCACCATTGGAACCCGTGAATTTTCTGAAAGCCGAGCCGCTCCACCAGATCCTCAACACCCCTGGGCACAACGACCTCGGGGGTGATTCCGGTCAGCCTTCGCGTGGCTCGAATCACGCGTCGAAGCGAGGCGATATCCAGATGATCCATGTGGGCGTGGGTAAGCAGCACCAAATCAATGGGAGGCAGTCCGTCGATCCGCAGACCAGGCCGACGCTGTCTTCGCAACACGATAAGTCGTTTGGAGAAGACGGGGTCGACGAGCACATTCCGGCCGCCCACCTGCAGCAGAAAAGAGGAGTGGCCGATGAAGGTTACGCCTAGCTCGTCGCGCTCCACCATTTTTACGGGACGGGAGATCCCGGTCAGGGGACGTTCATGACTCTCACGCACAAGCCGCCAGAGCTGTTCGACTTTTCTCATTGGAAACGGTCTGTTTTCCCAGATTCTACGCATCGAATGTCACCAATTTAGATGCGCAACATAGCACTCATGGACTAAACGATTGTAAATTCGGCCGATTCGAGCAGACCATCTGTTCCCCGGCATCTATTTAGGCAATGGGACGTTGATCGTTTGCCTGACCGCATAGTCGAAGGTAACAGCTAAATCGAAGCTGCTGCGGCGGCGAACCGTTGCTCTTGCTGAAGCAGAGCGAACTTCCTACAACGCCGCTTCTGATCCTCGGTTTAGGCGATGTGGACTACTTCACCTGCGGTTTCAGGATGTCATCCAGACGGTCCGAAGCTCCTGAGACTCGCTCCAGCTGCGGATAGCGCTCGCCCCCGTGATACTCCAACCGGATGGTCTTGTAGAAGCCGGTGTTTTCGACGATCAACTCCACGGAAGGACCGGAGTCCTTTGCTTCGTGAATCGCAGCTTTCAGGACGTCAGGCGTGTAGGCTCGTCCGTTCACGGCAATGATCTTCATTCCCGGGCCAACGCCTGCTTTGTCGGCGACGCCGCTTTTTAAAACATCAGAGACAGTGCCCGACTTGCCCGCATGCAAACCAATTGAATACCAGAAGTTAAAGCTTCCGTGCTGCGCATCTTCCATTGCGCTCCACGAGTTCGGTTTGTCCGAGTACGTCAGTTTGTAGCCGCCATTTTCAAGACCGCCTAGCGGGGCTTGATAGGAGTTGGAATCGAGGCGCGAACGGAGGAACGTTGCCCAATCGTTCGCAACCACACTGTTCAAGCCGGCGACTACATCTTCAAACGTGTAGGGAACGACTTTAGGTGGAGTGTCGCCGCCGAGTCCGTGAAACTTCGCTACGAAATCGTCCAACGTCTTCCTGCCGTCGGTCATCTTGCGGATTGTAGTGTCGACGTCGAGCCAGATCAGCTCGCCTTCGTCGTAGTAGTCGACGTTGAGACGCCAGTTGTCCCATCCGTCGCCTGCCGCGTAGAGAATCTGCGCCGCGGTTGCAGTGTCCTGAATGTCACGCCAGGTGCGGCCGGGTCGATTGTCGTATTGTGCCGCGATGGTTGAGAGCCGCTGCTTGTATTGCTCAGGCGTCCAGATGCCGCAGCGCGCTGCCAGCACATCGCCGAGGTACTCGGTCAATCCTTCGTAGACCCAGAGGAGGTCGCCTCCCATCGGCTTCTGGTAGTTGCTCGTCGCAAGGCCAGCGGGACGGCGGTATTTCCCGTTCCAGCTATGCGTGAACTCGTGCGGCAGCAGAAGGCCATCGAGAACGAACTCGTGATCGTCTGTGAATGTCGTGGCTGTGACCCGATCGTCGCTCGATTGATGATGTTCGAGGCCGAAGTGCGCGACCTCATCGCTGAGAGTTACGAGAAAGTGATAGGCGCCGTAGTGGCGGCTCTTGTAGAGCGCGCCGGTCTCTCGGACAAGCCGGTCGAACTCGGCGATGTGTTCCTTGGAGAGTTCGACCTGCTCCGGGCCATCGGCAGCCATATCGAGATAGTGCTTCGGCGTGATTTCGGGCGCGAGCGGCACTTCGCGGAAGTAGCGTCCGGCGAGGACGGGTGAGTCGATGAGTTGTTCGAGTGAAACTGTTTTGAACGTCGAAGTCTGGCCCGAGCCGCCGTCCTTTTCAAGTGCAGTGCCGAACTTCCAACTGGGCAGAATCGTGATCGACGGCGTGAACATTACTTGGCTCGCATCCGTTCCGTCGGGATAGACGAGCAACGTGTTCCAGCTAAGCAGAGCAAGATTTTCGCTGGTCGACCCGCCAGAAGAAAAACCTGAGAGCGAAGACGAGGCGAGGAAGTCGATCTTCATCTCGAGCTTCGTTACGCCCTGCGGCACGGTAACGTGGTAGGCGAACATATCTACTTTGTCGCGCTCCCACTTGATGGGCTGGCCATTGGCCGTGATGAAGAATCCGGCCATATTCTCAATCGGTCCGGTTGGGCCATGCTCGCCGGGAATCCACTTTGGGTAAACGACAGTCAAGGGACCGGGTGTTACCGGCATCACCTCGGTCGCGTGAAGGATCTTGCGCGTAGCATCCGTCAGATCGACATTCAGCGTAATCGCCGAACCTTGCGCGAGAGCTGCTGAACTCCCGGCTACCACAACCAAAGCCGTACCGGCACACCTCATCCAAAGACCCATCATCGTTCGCCTCGTCTACTTTTTTTGAACCGCAAACAGTCTACCTCTGTCGGGCAGGCCATTTTGTCACTGGATTTGCTTTGTCTTGGCCTGTACGGCACTTTTGCAGGTAGGATGATGCAAACAGGAGAACCCATGTCTTTGAAGCTTCTGGCAGGCCTAACTTCTGCAACACTTCTGCTTTCTCTTTACGTTACCGCACAACAACCCGCGCCACAGCCTCTGCAGGCGATGCCCTATTCGCCGTCGCTCGATGTCGGCAGCCTCGACCGCTCGGTCGATCCGTGTGTGGACTTCTACAAGTTTTCCTGCGGCGGCTGGATGAAGAAGAATCCTATCCCTGCAGACCAGTCCGGCTGGAGCGTCTACGCCAAGCTGGGAAACGAAAATGCGCAGTTTCTCTGGGGCATTCTCGAGGAAGACGCGAAGGCGAAGAACCGCACACCGACGCAGCAGAAAGTGGGCGACTACTTTGCCGCGTGCATGAATACCGCGGCGATCGATGCGCGTGGTATGAAGCCGGCTGAGTCCGGGCTTGCACGTATCGACGCGCTGAAGACCCGTCCGGAACTGATCGCGGCGATCAGCACGCTGCATCATGAGTATGCCGGCGGCTTTTTCTTCGGATCCAGCACGGGGCAGGATGCGGTGGACTCGTCGCTGGTGATTGTTGAGTTAGGCGCAGGCGGCCTTGGCCTACCTGACCGCGACTACTACCTCAAGACCGATCCGAAGAGTGTGAAGCTTCGTGAGCAGTACGTGGCCTACATTGAGAAGCTGCTGACGCTGAGCAGCGAGACCGCCGAACAAGCCAAGGCCGATGCCGAAGCTACGTTGCGCATCGAGACGGCACTTGCCAAGGCGTCGCTGACGCGGGTGCAGCGACGGAATCCGCACAATACGTATCACATGATGACTCTTGCAGAGCTTAGCCAGATTGCTCCTGCATTCGACTGGCCGCAGTATTTCGCTTTGCAGGGTGCGCCCGGTATTGCCAAACTGAATGTCTCGCAGCCTGAGTTCATCAAGGCGGTGCAGGCCGAGCTCACGACAGAGCCTGTCGAAGCCTTGCACGCTTATCTGCGCTTTCATTTCCTTACCTCGGCGGCTTCTTATCTCGCGCATCCGTTTGAACAGGCGGAGTTCGACTTTTACTCGACCACGCTGCGCGGAACTCCGTCGATGCCGCCGCGCTGGAAGACCTGCACACGAGCGGTCGATCGCAATCTTGGCGAAGCTCTGGGGCAGGAGTTCGTCAATCGCACCTTTACCGCCGACACCAAGGCGAAGACACAGCTGATGACCGAGCAGATTGAAACTGCGATGAAGCAGGAGATCGAAAATCTCGACTGGATGAGTCCGGAGACGAAGCAGGAGGCGCTACGCAAGCTGCATGCGATACGCAACAAGATTGGGTATCCGGACAAATGGCGAGATTATTCGAAGCTTGAGGTAAAGTCCGACGACTACTTCGGCAACACGTTGCGCTCGTACCGGTTTGAAGATGCGCGCCGGTGGAACAAGCTGGGCAAGCCGGTCGATCTGAATGAATGGGGCATGACGCCGCCCACCGTGAATGCCTACTTCAATCCGCAGATGAACGACATCAACTTTCCTGCGGGTGTTCTGCAGCCGCCTCTCTACGATCCGAAGCTGGACGACGCGCCGAACTATGGCAACACCGGCGCGACGATCGGCCACGAACTCACGCATGCCTTCGACGATGAAGGTCGCCAGTTTGACGCGAAGGGCAACCTCCGCGACTGGTGGACGCAGGCCGACGCGAAGGGATTCGAAGACCGCATCAACTGCATACGCGACCAGTACGCGCAGTACATCATCGTCGACGACATACCCATCAACTCCAAACTGACGAGCGGTGAGGATGTTGCCGACGTCGGTGGAACGCTTCTTGCCTACATTGCCTGGAAGAAGCAGACCGAAGCGCAGAAGCTGACGAACGCTGATGGATTTACTCCGGATCAGCGCTTCTTCGTCGGCATGGCGCAGTGGGCCTGCGAAAACGAGCGGCCGGAAAATCTTCGTGTCAGCGCCGTCACCAATCCGCATTCGCCGGGCTTTGCACGCATTAATGGTGTCGTGTCCAACATGCCGGAGTTCCAGCATGCCTTCAGCTGCAAGGCAGGCCAGCCGATGGTGCATGCCCCGGCGTGCAAGGTCTGGTAGCCAGTCGACCACCTCTTACGAGCCGGCGGAGATGCGATGCGAACCTGATCTTGCAGCCGCCGGTTCCTCAATCAGTCGTCAACACGTACACTTGTCCCAACCCTCATGAATCTTTACGCGATTGTTCTTGGCCTTATTGTTACTACTCTGCTCGCCGTCTCGCTTGGCAGAGTCTCCAAAGTAAAGACCAAGGCTGACTATCTCGTCGCCGGCCGATCCCTCCCTGCGATCGTGCTCATCTTCACGCTACTGAGTTCATGGATAGGTTCCGGTTCGCTGCTGGCAGGCGCGGAGAATGCTTACAGGCACGGCTTTCCAGCGCTATGGCAGGCTGCAGGCGGGTGGGCCGGTCTGCTGATTATCTATTTCATCGCTCCCCGCGCGCGAAAGTTCGCTCAGTTCACCATCCCCGACCTGCTCGAAGCACGCTACAACCAGACGGCCCGCGTTCTTGGCGTGATCGCGATCCTCTTTGCCTACACCGCTATCACGAGCTACCAGTTCATCGGCGGCGGCGACATCCTCCACCTCATCTTCCCCTCTATCTCCGCGCGTCACGGCCAGGAGATCATCGCTGTCTTCGTAATCGTCTTCACGGCCATCGCCGGAATGAGTTCGGTCGCCTACATGGACCTTGCCATCGGGCTGCTGGCCACCACTACACTTATCGTCGCACTCCCAATCCTCGCGCACATTGCAGGCGGCTGGTCCGCGGTTGTGAGGTCGCTTCCCGCGACCCACTTCCAGGTGTTCGGCGACTTCACTGCCACTCGAGCACTCGAGCTTTTTCTTCCAACCTGCCTTCTGATGCTCGGCAATCAATCGATGTACCAGAAGTTCTTCTCTGCTAAATCCGAGAAAGATGCGACCCGTGCGGTTGTCGGCTGGTTCATCGGGATTCTCATCCTGGAGACAGTTATCGTCGCTCTCGCCGTCGTCGGTTCCTCGCTCTTTCCTTCAGGAGAGGTTAGCGAAAATCCGCGCGAGATTCTCGCCTTCACTGCTCTCCACGCTCTTCCGCATCTGCTGGGAGCCATCATGGTGGGCGCCATCTTTGCGAAGGTCATCTCCACTGCAAATAACTTTCTCTTCTCTCCAGCGACCAATCTCATCAACGATGTCTACGTCCGTTATGTGAAACCCGAGGCTTCCAACAGCAATATCCTTTTGGTCAGCCGTTTTCTAGTTGGGCTCCTTGGCTGCTGGGCGCTGTATCAATCCCTTGGGACTCGTTCCGTACTCGAGAAGGCGCTTTACGCCTACACCGTCTACTCCGCCGCATTGACTCCGGTTATTTTGGCTGCCTTTTTCTGGAAGCGAGCGACGGCCGCGGCTGCCGTCTCCAGCATCTTTGCGGGTACCTTCGTCACGGTCTTCTGGGATACGCAGTTCGTGCACACCCATCTGCCTGGGTCCATCGCCTCGCGCGACGCGATTCTTCCCGCGCTGCTGGCTTCGCTTTTGTGCCTCGCGCTCATCAGTCTGGTCACCCCGCCTCCCTCGCAAAAACAGCTTCAGCCCTTTGCCGAGGGCTAATGAATTAAATCCACGAATTTCATTCGTATAAATTTGACGTTAGGGTTTTCATCATTAATGTCCTCCCGGGCAATACCTGGTTTTTCCGCCGATAAGCGGCGTGGGTCACCATGAAGGATTAATGAACTATCTACTCTTGCCCGATCTCGCTGCCATGGCGATGCTCCTCAGCATCCTCTACTTTCTTCGCCGGCGTCATCCGCGCGAAACGGTGGATCTCTGGCTCATCGGCCTGCTCTTTATTTTCTTTGAGGCGATTGTTCATGCTGCCTATCCGAACTCTGGGATCTTGCGGATTGTCGCGCACGTCGTCGCTTTAAATTTTTTCTACGCCGCGGGAGCCATCTTTCTCTGGGCATCAGGCAGAGATCTTTTTTCACGCAGACCGCTTCTTCTCTATTTCCTCATCAACTCGCTGTTTCCGGTTGCGTTGCTCACGATTTACGGCCTCGCCGTCCACGACTCGTGGCCGTATCACATCGTTGCCGGCGGCGGCTTCGCACTCGGCGTTGGCAGTGCCGCTGCGATTGCCCGCAAGTGGACCCCCCGGAGAGTCTGGTGGACTCTCTTCCTGCAGCTCGGAACCTGGATTCCTATCTGGCTCTTCGCTTCGGCGGGTTCCTTCCGCGATGCGGCCTACTTTGTCCTCTTCGTTCTTTATTTCGCTACGGCGGTTCTTTTTCAACTCAGCCTGCCGCGCAAGAGCCTCGGCAGAGTTGCTATTGTTGCGGGCTTTGTTGTCTGGTCGATCGTCTTTCTTCTGCACTCCTGGGTTACCAATCATCCCGGATACGATCCGATTGCCGATGAGATATGGAATCTGCAGAAGTTTCTCGTCACCATCGGAATGCTTCTTGTTCTGCTGGAGCAGCAGGTTGCGACCAACGAGTGGCATGCCTTCCATGACCATCTCACCGGACTTCCTAACCAGCGTCTCTTTGAGGAACGGCTCGCGGCTGCGATTCAACAGTCCCAGGCGAACAACACCCGCACTGCGCTCCTGATGGTCGATCTCGACGGCTTCAAACTTATTAACGACACCTACGGTCACGACGTTGGCGACCAACTGCTTCAACGCATCGCCGAAAATCTGGGCAGGGCGATCCGCCCATCGGACACGCTTGCCCGCCTTGGTGGCGACGAGTTCATTCTCATCACTTCGGATCTGTCTGGCAACGAATCCGCAGAACTGATCGCCGAAACGGCCTCCGCTCGTATCCAGCGCGCGCTTCGTAAGCCAGTCAATATCAACGGCAATCTGCTTGACGTTACCGGAAGCATCGGCGTCGCCATCTGTCCCGATGACACCACAGACCAGATTCTATTGCGCCGATTTGCCGACCAGCGCATGTACGAGCAAAAACGTCAGGTCACTCTCAACTTCTAAATTCACACGAAATCAAATTTTTACACTCACTTTTTCATCTCTATTGCATCTATCCCAATACATATTTTTCAACAGGAGTATTTTCATGGCGCCCGACACGCAATCTACCGACTTCACCGCAACCTTTTCTTCCGTGGGTCTGGCCCTCGCGTTTCTCTTTGACTCTGCCCCGAGCCGCTCGGAAGATGCAGGCGGCGAAATTCTCAGCGCTGCAATCCGACGCGTCGATTTTGATGGAGAGAATGAGGAGGAAGACGACGAAGAAGACGAAGATGATCTCGACGCCGAGGAAGAAGACGATTTTGACGATGAGGAAGAGGAAGACGATTACGACGACGAGGATGATGAGGAGGAAGATGACGACGAAGACGAGGACGAAGATCTAGATGACGATGAGAAGGAGAGCGGCGAAGACGAACTCAATCTCATTTAAGCCCGTAGCAGAACTTACGAGAGGCAAAAAAGTACGAGCCACGCGCTTTCCCTGTCGTTAGTATCCAGCGTCTGTGACGACGTTCTGCAACTGTTCTCCCGCAAGGAACCGCCGCACCTGCTCCGCGCCAAAACGAAAGGCGCGATGAATAAATTCCGGAGTTGATCCTCCGACATGCGGTGTGATCATGCAGTTCGGAACGGACCACAATGGATGATCCGCGGGTAGCGGCTCCGGATCGGTGACATCGAGGACTGCCTTTATCCGGTTCTGCTGCAACGCCTCCACTAAAGCATCCGTGACCACAACCGGACCGCGTGCGGCGTTGACCAGCAGCGCTCCCGGCTTCATCAGGGCGATCTCCCTGGCTGCGATCAGGCCCTGCGTCTCCTCGGTAAGCGGCACAATCGCGATCACGATATCGGCCTGCGGCAACAACTGGTGAAGTTTGCCGACGGCAAAGACCTCGGGGTCTTTCCGCGCGCTTCGGGCCAGGCGAAAAATCTTTACGTCGAAAGGCGTCAGCCGTGCTTCGATGGCTGCGCCGATGGAGCCATAGCCGACAATCAGGACTGACTTGCCTGCCAGATCGTCGCCCAGAATTGCGTACTGCCCGACCTGAGCTCCGGCGACCTTCAAAAACCCATCCGGAATCGATGCCTGGCCCTTCCATTCGCCGCGCAAATGCATGTCGCGATAGTATGGAAACCGCTTCAGCGCTGCGAGAATCGCGGTAAGAACCCACTCGGACGCAGAGATGTCGTGGATTCCCCGTCCGTCGCACAGCACTACATTCTTCGGCAGCCAGGGTGTGATCCAGTCCACACCCGCCATCATCGACTGCACTACCTTCACTCCGCGCAGATGCTGGAAGGTCTCTCTCGCGCTCTTGCGGGCGAAGGGAAGGATCCAGAAGTCGACATCCTGTATACCCGCAGGATGCCGGGGTATTCGAACGATGTCCGCCTCGGACGGAAAATTGGCCACGAGTTCCTGAGCCAGATTCTCATCGACACCGACACGTACCATCTTCTGAGTGTGCATGAAGCGCAATGAAAAAAGAAAGCCCGGCCATGAGGCCGAGCCAGAAAAACTAAGCGAACCCGATTTAGATGGCTTGATTAGATGTCGAGGTTCTTCACGTCCAGCGCATTCTCTTCGATGAACTTCCTTCGGCTTTCGACGTCCTCGCCCATCAGCGTGGTGAAGATCTCTTCGCAGGCGGCAATGTCTTCGAGCTTAACCTGCAGCAGCGTGCGGCGTTCGGGGTCCATGGTCGTCTCCCATAGCTGCGGCGCGGTCATCTCACCGAGGCCCTTGTAACGCTGCACCTGGTACTCTTTGCGACCCTGCTCGATGACGTATTCGAAGACCTCGCGTGCTGTCTTCTTCTCGACTGGGTCCTGCGCGGCTTTGCCTGAGCGCTTCGCTGCCTTGGTCTCAGCAACCGTACCGGGAGCTGCGGCGATGTCGGCCACGCCCTCTTCGGAGGCGATCTCCTCGGCCTCCTCTGCTGCTTCGGCGGCGGCCTCGGCTTTGCTCTTCGCGGCGTACTCGATCAGGAACGGAGCAACGAGCTGGTCCTTGAGCTGCGCATGCTTCGCGAGCATCTGCCGGCTCTCAGGAGCGGAGGCAAGCGCCCAGTCAATCGTCCTCACCGCACCCTGTGAGTCGGTGTAGCTGACGGAGTAGCTTCCATGCTCCTCGTCGAGCACTACATCGCCGACATTTTTGAACTGGTACGTCTTCTGCATCGCCATCAGCCGCTGGCGCATCTTTTCGAGCTTGGCGGGCGCCTCGAAGTCCGCGCGACGCGCCGAGTCCTTACCCTCGCGAGCGAACAGTTCCGCGAACGTCTGTGTCACTTCCTCGTTGCGCAGGCGCTTCTGCACCTTGTCGAAGAAGCCGAGGTAGTCGTTCAACTGGCTCATGTACTTTGTCAGGGCTGGTCCTTCGAGCTTCGCGCCGCCATCACCGTAGCGGATGACCATGCCGTCCGAGGCGCGCTTGACCATGACGCTCACGTACTCGCGATCGTCCTTGATGTACTGCTCGAACTTGCCCTTCTTGATGCGATAGAGCGGCGGCTGCGCGATGTACACGTGGCCGCGCTTGATCAGCTCCGTCATGTGGCGGAAGAAGAACGTCAGCAGCAGCGTGCGGATGTGCGATCCGTCGACGTCGGCATCGGTCATCAGGATCAGCTTGCCGTAGCGGAGCTTGGTCGCGTCGAAGTCGTCTTTGCCGATGCCGCAGCCCAGGGCCGTGATCATGGCGCGAATCTCTTCGTGGCCCAGCATCTTGTCGTAGCGGGCCTTCTCGACGTTGAGGATCTTGCCCTTGAGCGGAAGAATCGCCTGGAACTTGCGGTCGCGGCCCTGCTTGGCGGTTCCGCCTGCGGACTCACCCTCGACGAGGTAGAGTTCGCAACGGTCGGGTTCGCGCTCGGAGCAATCGGCGAGCTTGCCCGGCAAACCGCCGCCATCGAGCGCGCCCTTGCGCCGGGTCAGGTCACGGGCCTTGCGTGCAGCTTCGCGGGCACGCGCCGCATCGATTGCCTTGTTGATGATCTTCTTGGCGACCGAAGGGTTCTGCTCGAGGAAGCCGCCGAGCCGTTCGTTGACGAACGCCTGCACGGTGCCGGCGATGTCGGAGTTCAGCTTGCCCTTGGTCTGCCCTTCAAACTGCGGCTGCGACAGCTTCACGCTGATGACGACGACGAGGCCTTCGCGCACGTCATCGCCGCTGAGGTTTTCCTTGACGTCCTTGAAGAGGCCAAGTGACTGCCCGGCAGCATTGATGGTGCGGGTGAGTGCGGTCTTGAAGCCGGAGAGATGCGTGCCGCCATCGACCGTGTTGATGTTGTTGGCGAATGTGAAGACGGTTTCGGAGTAGGCGTCGTTGTACTGCAGGGCGATCTCCATGGCTACGCCATCGCGCTCGGCCTCCATGTAGATCGGCTTGTCGTGCAGCACCTGCTTGCCTTTGTTGAGGTGCTTGATGAACTCGGCGATTCCGCCGACGTACTTGAACTCCTGGTGCTTGTACTCGCCGCTTTTTGCGTCAGTCGTGCGCTGGTCGGTCAGATGAATCTCCAGCCCTTTATTCAGGAAGGCGAGTTCGCGCAGCCGCTGTGCCAGCGTGTCGTAGTTGAATTCAGTGACGGTGAAGATCGACTTGTCCGGCAGGAAGTGAACCTTGGTTCCCTTGCGGGTCGAAGCGCCCATCTTTTTCAGTTTGACGGTCGGTGCCCCCTTGGCGTAATCCTGCTCCCAGGCAAAGCCATCGCGCCAGATTTCGACGTTAAGCTCTTCGCTCAATGCATTGACGCAGCTCACGCCGACGCCGTGGAGTCCGCCCGACACTTTGTAGTTTGAGGCGTCGAATTTTCCGCCGGCATGAAGCATCGTCAGTACAACCTGCACCGCCGGCATCTTCTCGCCGTTGATCACCTTGTCGTCGACTGGAATTCCTCGTCCGTCATCGACAACGGTGATGGAGTTGTCGACGTGGATGGTCACATCGATCCTGCTGGCATGGCCGCCGAGCGCCTCGTCAACCGAGTTATCGACCACTTCGTAGACCAGATGATGCAGCCCCATCTCGCCGGTGGAGCCGATATACATCGCCGGGCGCAGGCGCACCGCTGCCAGTCCTTCGAGCACGGTTATGTTCTCGGCCGAGTAGCCTCCGCCCTCCTTTTTTCGGGCCGGAGCTTCCTTCATCTTGCCAACTTCGAGCCCTAAATGAGCCCCTTCGGTGGGGATTGCAGTCGTTGCCATGGATCTCCGTTCAGCACGTGCTGAAAATACAGGATTTCGGCTTCTTCCCGGTGTCTGCGCGATTCGCGAAAACCCACGCCATTCCAGCGCTTTACACGGGTTATAGCCAGTCATTCCGTGACTTAAGTATACCACGTAAGTGAGATCGGAAACCCGCGGGAACCGCACATGGTTCAGGTGGATATTCGGGCGCTATCGGTGCAAATGCTCGATGATTCCCGGGGTCTGACGAAGCCACCAATTGCATACCCCGAAAGTGTTAGAGCTATGACCCGTAACTAACGATATTCTCCCCCTAGTTCGTCATGAAAGGGTATTCCAGAGGTGACCCAATGAAGTTGAATCGCTTGATCGCTGCATCAATTGTTACTGTTTCACTGCTTACGACCTCAACCTCGGCCTTTGCCTGTGAACACGAGAGTCACTCTTCGTGGTCCTGGTTTGGCTTCTGCAACCACTCCGATCACGATAGAGACAGGGACCGTGACCGTGACTGCGACCATGACCGCAACAGCGGGGGCCACGACTGCAACCATGGCGGCTCCAGCAGCGGTGGCGGCAGCTCCACAGGCGGCGGGAGCTCCACGGGTGGCGGTACTTCCACGGGTGGCGGTACTTCGACCGGTGGCGGATCGTCTGTAGGTCCGAAGGGCTAATCCTCTAACCCCGTCCTAAAACCCTGGAAAGACCAGGAACGACAGTTTTAGATTAAGAATGCTCGCCAGAGCTAAGCCAAATGACCCTCTTCGGAGGGTCATTCCAGCTTAAGAAAGTCATTTAAAACGGTATAACCCAAAAGTGTAATACGCAAACTTTTGCATATTGATATCTTGATACTGTACTGCGAGGTAAAATTATGAAACTAAATAGAATGTTGATCGCTTCGGTCCTTGGACTCTCGCTTGTAAGTACCTCAGCTTTTGCATGTGAACACGAGCAGCAATGCAGCAGCGATGGGAGCCACTGGTCTTTCCTTGGTTGGTGCCATAGCTTCATTGACCATCGGGAGTGCGACCAGAACGGCCAGAACTCCGGCACTGGAAACAACTGCGACCGCGGCCATGGCAATGGCGGTGGATACTGCGGGACTGGCGACGGTTCGACCGGTGGCGGTTCAACCGGCGGCGGCTCTACCAGCGGTGGCGGCTCCACTGGCGGGGGCACCACGGTAGGCCCGAAGGGGTAAATCAGTAGTAACGATTGTTCCAAGAAACCCTGGAAAGACCAGGAACGATATCCGAGAACGAGAATGCTCGCCAGAGCTAAGCAAATGACCCTCTTCGGAGGGTCATTTGCTTGCACGAAATAATAAGGGCTTATCATCAATTTCCAGCAGAAACGACCGATTCTGTCGGGTTACACTGCCGGTTTTCATATATACTCAATAAGTTGTCCAGAAACAGTCAGGAACACAAATGCCAAAGTTGAAGACACACAGCGGCGCCGCCAAGCGCTTCCATAAGACCGGCACGGGCAAGTTCAAGCGTGGCCAGTCGAAGATGCGCCATATCCTTACTTCAAAGGCCACCAAAACCAAGCGCCACCTAGGCGGTCAGGTTCTGGTCTCTGATGCGGATCACGCCAAAGTCGCACGAATGCTCCCCTACGCCTAAAAAATTTTAGGCTTACAAGTCTTTAGTTTTTAGATCAGGGATTGAAGTTTTCAAGTCGAGCCGCTCTGCTGAAAGATGCGAACAAAGGGCCAGTCAAAGCGTTCCGGCCCCTGGAACTGCGAAAGCGTTCCACCGAGACTTGAAGTTGCCTGGCGAGTGAAGAGGCCACCTTACCTCCAGCCGCTTAAACGAAGTACGCAAAAGGAGAAGCACAATGCCCCGTGTCAAACGGAGTACAAAACGCAGCGACCGCCGTAAAAAGATTCTCAAGCGCGCAAGCGGCTACTTTCTCACGAAATCCAAGCTTTACCAGGCAGCTCAGGAAGCCGTCGAGCGCTCGCTCATGTTCGCCTACATCGGGCGCAAACAGAAGAAGCGTCAGTTCCGCGCTCTCTGGATTGTCCGGATCAACGCGGCCTGCCGGATCAATGGCATGAGCTATTCGACCTTCATCAACGGCCTCAAGAAGGCAGGCAACGGCCTCGACCGCAAGGTCCTCGCCGACATCGCGGCTAATGACGCTGCCGGTTTTGCTGCTCTGGCCGCACAGGCCAAGGCTGCCCTCAAAACCGATGCCGACACGCGCGCAAAGGCCACCAAGGCTGCCGCGTAAAAACGTTACTGAATCAGAAAGAGGGCTCGGCTTCGGTCGCGCCCTCTTTTTACGCGCCAAAAGCGCAACGTCCAGAGAGCACATTTCCGGGTAGTGCCCTATTGTTACAGAATCATGCGAATAGCTCTGGAAAGACCCCGTCTACCGCGAAGATCCGGATATGGCGCTCAAATATGGCGGAGATTCCAGGAGCAGGTTGCCGCAGCCCGCCACGTCAAGTTCCCGCCGAACACTGAACCCTACAAAGAACTTGAAGCGGCATGCCGCTGACGATAGGTGAGGTCGTGCACGGCCCAGTCAGCTATTCTTAGACTATGTCGACGGCAACACCCACAGCCCAGCTGGAACTTCCAGCAGTAGACGAGCAACAGCAATCGAAAGGGCCCGTTCCCTTTGAGCCATGGGGACGCTACCCCAGCTATGGCGCGAAGATTATTCCGCTGCACTGGCAGAGCGACTTTTCCTCCATAATCGGCAGTCTTCACGATGGCGCGCTTCCGGTCGGCATGGGACGAAGCTACGGCGACGTCTGCCTCCTCAAAGACGGCAACCTCCTGCTCACTACCGGAATGAACCGCCTAATCGACTTCGATCCCGAGACAGGCCTGCTCACCGCGGAAGCCGGCGTTACGCTGGCGCAGATCCTCGACTTCGCTGTTCCCCGAGGATTTTTCCTCCCCGTCTCGCCGGGAACAAAATATGTAACCCTTGGTGGAGCAATTGCCAACGACATCCACGGCAAGAACCACCACATCGCTGGAACCTTCGGTCGTCACATCACGCAGTTTGAACTGGTCCGCTCTGATGGTTCGCGCCGGCGTTGCTCTCCTGCTGAAAACTCTGACCTCTACTCTGCCACGATAGGCGGTCTCGGCCTTACTGGGTTTATCACCTGGGCAACGCTTCGTCTGAAGCGCATCGTCTCGCGCATGATCGACTACGAGGGCATCCAATTTCACGGTATCGACGAGTTTCTTGACCTAACGAACCAGAGCAAGAACATCGAATACACCGTCAGCTGGGTCGACTGCACGTCCACGGGGCGCAACTTCGCTCGCGGCGTGTTCATGCAGGGCGATCATTCCACGCGGCGCGGCACACTGAAGCCCTCACCCAAACCGAAGCTTGTTTTCCCCATCGACGCGCCAGGCTTTGTTCTCAATTCTCTTAGCGTCAGCCTGTTCAACACAGCTTTCTTCCACAAGCAGATTCGCAAACGGGCTGTCTCCCTGCAGGACTACGAGCCGTTCTTCTACCCGCTTGACAAGGTACTCCATTGGAACCGCATGTACGGCAAGCGCGGCCTGCTGCAGTTCCAGTACGTCATTCCGTGGGAGCACGCGAAGGAAGGCACCATTGCGATTCTTCACGAGGTCGCGAAGTCCGGACTCGCCAGCTTCCTTGCCGTCCTCAAGGCCTTCGGCGATGTCCCTTCGCCCGGCATGATGAGCTTTCCCAAACCCGGCATTACGCTCGCGCTCGACTTTCCCATCAAGCCCGACAAAAGCTTTCCGCTGTTCCATCGCCTCGCCGACATGACGCTCGAATTCGGCGGCCGCCTCTATCCCGCGAAGGATGCGGCAATGACCGCCGCACAGTTCCAGTCCTTCTACCCGCAGTGGGAGCAATTCGCCCGCTATCGTGATCCGATGCTGACCTCCAGTTTCTGGGAACGCGTCACCCAAAATTTGTAACCAGGACAGATCAGGTTTATGAGCACCACACAGCAGACCACCGACAGACCACCTCAGGCCCCCCGTAAGATTCTCGTTCTCGGCGCCACCTCTGGCATCGCGGAAGCTACCTGCCGCATCTGGGCCACGCAGGGCGCCAGCCTCTTTCTCGTCGCGCGCAACGCCGAAAAGCTGGCCGCCGTCGCTGCCGACCTCCGCACCCGCGGTGCAAGCTACGTCGACACCGCAGTCGCCGACCTCGACGACACTGACCGACACCCGCAACTTCTTGCGCACGCCGTGAACTCCCTTACAGGCATGGACGTCGCCTACCTTGCTCACGGCATCCTCGGCGACCAGACCGAGGCCGAGCAGGACTTCAACGCTGCTGCGCAGATCCTCTACACGAACCTGATGGCCCCGGTCTCGCTCCTCACCTGGCTAGCGAACTTCTGCGTCCAGCGTCACGCGGGAATGATTGCCGTGCTCTCGTCGGTGGCCGGCGACCGCGGACGTAAGTCGAACTACGTTTATGGATCCTCGAAGGCCGGGCTTTCCGCATTCCTCGATGGCCTTCGCAATCGGGTCGATCGCGAAGGCGTGACAATTCTTACCATCAAGCCCGGTCCCACCCGCACTGCCATGACTGCAGAACATGCCGAAGAGCGAAAAATTTGCCGATGTCGATTCGGTCGCGGAATCTATCGTCAGCGCTATCGACAAACGCAAGGACGTCCTCTACGTTCCGTTCCAGTGGCAGCCCATCATGTTCATCATCCGCTCCATCCCTGAACGTATCTTCAAAAAACTGAATCTGTAGAACTCGAATTCTGCAATGCCGCTCCCGTCACCTGCTATTCGTCACGGTATCGCGACATCTCGTCACACTTTGGAGCCGTAATATCCGTAAGCGGCCGTGCAAAGAGGTGAATCTATAAATTTGAATCGATCTGGCACTCTTATATGAAATTGCATCTCCTTGTCCCTGTAAGGCACAGAAAATGAGAGAGTTTCGGTTGGCCATCAACTTGCTTTTCGGTGATATCAGAAATATCACAAAAAACTGAAGTTGAGATCTCTGTCCGATCTCTTACATTTCCGAGAAAAGGCAAATTTATGAAATTATTTTGCAAGGCTTCTCTCTTTTTGATGTTCATCGCGTCCTTCGGTGTCATCAACGCGATTGCCCAATCAACGCGCGGTGTGGTAACCGGCACAGTCCAGGACTCTACTGGGGCACTCCTCGCGGACGCAGGTGTGACTCTCTTCTCCCCGTCGACCGGTATCTCTTCGACCCTGAAGACAAACAAAGCCGGGATTTACCGCTTCGACGCAGTTCTTACCGGTGACTATACCGTGACCGCCTCAGCGGCCGGATTCGCTAAAGTCGAAAGTAGCGTGACGATCACGGTAGGAGCGGTCGTCGGCCGCGACTTCACTCTCACGGTCGGATCGGCCACTTCTACAGTAGAGGTCTCGTCCGCTAGGTCGGTTGACTTGCAAACCGAAGACGCGGTGCGTAGCGACACCATCTCTGCTATCTCCCTTGCTGAGCTCCCTATTGTTGGGCAGAACTCGCTTAATCTTATTCTCACTGCCCCTGGTGTCGTACGCTCAAATCAATCGGGCTCACTCGATAGCGGTATTGGCTCGGTCAACGGCGCACGCGCACGCTCGAACAACTTTCTTATCGATGGTCTTCAGAACAATGACATCTCCGTCACTGGGCCGCAGTTCACCATTACCAATAATGATGAGCTGCAGGAGGTCAATTTCCAGACCTCCAATTTCACTGCGGAATACGGACGCGCAGGCGGCGCTGTCGTCACTCAGGTTACGAAATCAGGCACGAACTCACTTCACGGTACCATCGCGGAGGTCTATCGCAGCCAGGTACTCAACGCCAGCAATAATACGCAGCGAATCAATTTCAATAACGGCAGCACTCCCGTCCTCAAGAATATATTCCACGAAAATATTCCAGCCTTCACCATCGGAGGTCCGGTCTATATTCCTCATCTTTATAACGGACAAGACAAGACCTTTTTCTTCGGCGCAGGACAGTTCGACCGTTTCGAGGCAAATGCCAGCGCTCCCGTCTATATTGTCCCCACTGCCAGCGGTTACTCTTATCTTCAGACGCTTGCTGCCTCCTGCCCGAACGTAGCCACCTACCTCGCTCTGGTTGGTAACGCGCGCGGATCAACCGGCATAGGGTCCAGCTTGATCTCGACCGCACTCCCCGCAGGTCTTGCGTCCACGTCTTGCTCCGGCGGAGCCCGTACCGGCCAGACGGCCCAGTTCGGTCAATACGTTCGTCCCACGGGGGAGGTCTCTAAGGACACGAATTACCTCGCGCGCGTCGATCACCTTGTATCGCAGAAACAAAATCTAATGTTCCGCTTCTTGTATGACGAAAACTCCGATAACATCGGTGGCGTCATAGGCATCGATCCTCGATTCGACATACCATCGAAATCACGCACTTTCGGGGTCAACTTCAACGATATCTATGCCATCAAAAACAATTTGGTCAACGAGTCCCGCTTGGGCTTTTCGCGCGCGAACATCGGGTTCTTTCTTCCGGACCCAACCAATATTGCTTCAACTACCCCTGATATTGGATTTTCCGGGGCCAGCAATCTGGCGCTGAGTGCCACCTTCCCACAGGGGCGTATCTCGAATAACTACCAGTTTCAGGACGCTGTCACCTACACCCGGGGGCGCCACGCCATTCGCGGCGGAGTCGACATCCTCCGTCAGTTGGCAACCCAGGTTGCGCCCTTCAACGGCCGTGGCCAGGTTACCTATTCCGTCAGTGCCAACAACGCTTTTACCGGTGGCGCCATCACTGCGCTGGCCAACTTCATTGATAACTTTGGCGGTACCTCAACTGCCCCAGTAAATATCGTTTTTGGCAGTGGTCGATATCACCCGAATCTCTTCACCGTTGCCGGTTTCCTGCAGGATACCTACAAGGCTACCCCCAACCTTACCCTCACCTACGGCCTCCGTTACGAGAACTTTGGACAGCCGGCAAACATCTTCAAGTCTCCCGCCTTTACAGGCTATACGGACGCGGATGCTACTTCGACTGCGCGGGTCAATCAGGATAACAACAACTTTGGTCCCAGCGTTGGCTTCGCTTACAATCCTCATAACTTCGCGAACGGCTCGTTGGTCGTTCGGGGCGGTTATCAGGTAACGTACGATACCTTCTTCAATAACTTGCTCTCGAACATGGCGGCTGCCTCACCCAATGCGCTGGCGAACACCCCAGTCCCAAGTAACTCGACAGCCTCTACTCCTCGCGGTCTGGCTAACCTGTCGGCAGTCCTTCCTACTCTGGTGCCGTTACCGCTCACGCCTTTTTCAAGCATAGGGTCTAATTTCCGCCAGGGCATTCGGAACCCGTACTATCATCACTTTTCGGTTGGCGTGCAGCAGCAGCTTCCCGGAAGCGTCGTTCTGGATGTAGCCTACGTGGGCTCGCTCGGCCGCCAGCTTTTCTTTACTAATTCGCTCAACCCCGCCCTGCCTAACGCGACCTTTACCGCCACGGCAACCGAAAATACAGCGCTTTATGGAACCCAGACCCTTCGTTTCTATCCAAACCGTGGCTCAATTCAGATACGCGACTCTGGTCTTACCTCGAACTACAACTCGCTGCAAGTCCAGGTTCGTCATCGTGCAGTCAATACTCCCGCCGGCCTGCTTTCCTTCTCCTCGTCTTACACCTGGTCGAAGAGCCTGGACGTTCTGACGGAAACCTTCGGCACCAACTCTTCGCCCCAGAATCCCTCGCATTCGGTGACTCAGGTTGGTTCCCTTCGCGACATAGATTACGGCCCCTCAGATAACGATCGTCGCCATGTCTCCAGTACCCTCGTTCAATTGCAGATTCGTGGCGTAAGCAATCGCTTCCTCAATGAAATCGTGGGAGGCTGGTCTGTGGCTCCTATCCTCACCGTCCAAAGCGGCACCCCCTACACCGTCATCAATGGTTTTGATCGCAATCTGGATGGTTCAACACTCTTTACTCGTCCAAACATCGGCAACGCAAAGGCTCCGGTCAATACACGCGCTCAAGTAGTTGCTGCCAGCGTATGCTCGACCGGTCTGCAGAACCCCGCAAACAGCGCCTGTGTCACAGCGAACGACGTTCATTTCGTTCAGGTCACCGCGTATCAACCCTTCAGTCCGCTTATCCCGAATCGCAATTCCAGCTACACGACGCGTTATCTCGACCTCGACACCAACGTCCTCAAACTGTTCAAAATTACAGAACGCGTTAGCTTCGAACTCCGCGGTGAGTTCTTCAACATTACCAACAACCAGAACTTCGACACGCCATCGGCCAACAAGAACGTCTCCACCAATAACGGGACGAATTTTCTCAACACTTCCCTGCAGAACGGTGGAAGCCGCACAATGAGAGTTGGCGGCAAGATCATCTTCTAGATCTCTCCGTTTTCTCTGCGGCGCTGGTGTCTACGCGGACTCCGGCGCCATTTTTTTGGCTTAGGAACAGCTACGTCGGAGCCTTGAATAGGAGCGGTAGATCAAGGGCTCACCGAAGCGATTTGGACTTCATTGAGCCGCACCGCTCATTTTCAATGCCTTGCAGCCGTATTCACCGTATCTTCTTCTGTTCCCGCGCAATTCCAGCAGCCAGCGCGAGGCCAACTAGGCTAAACTAGAAGAGACGCGCACTTTCCCCAAATAGCCATATCCAAGCGCACAGAACAGGACATCCAACGCAGTGAGCAACTCAACCGCAGTCGCCGTTAAGCCCATCTTTAATATCGCCATCATCGCCCACGTCGATCATGGCAAGACCACCCTCGTCGATGCCATGTTGCGCCAGAGCGGGACCTTCCGCTCCAACGAAGCCGTCGCCGAGCGGGTGATGGACTCGAACGACCTCGAGCGCGAGCGCGGCATCACGATTCTCGCCAAGAACACCGCCCTCTACTATCACGACAACAAGATCAACATCGTCGACACGCCAGGCCACGCCGACTTTGGCGGCGAAGTTGAGCGGGCTCTCAAGATGGTTGATGGCGTTGTGCTGCTTGTCGATGCCTCGGAAGGCCCGTTACCCCAGACTCGTTACGTGTTGTCGAAGGCTCTTGAAGCCGGCCTCACCCCGATGGTCGTGATCAATAAGATCGACCGTCCCGACGCCCGTCCGCAAGAGGTTCTCAACGAGGTTTATGACCTCTTCATCGACCTCGACGCCGACGAGAGCGTGCTCGACTTCCCCGTTCTCTATACCAACGGCAAACTCGGCACCGCCACGACGGATCCCGCGGTCCCGGGCACCGACCTGCAACCGCTCTTCGAGCAGATCATCACCACGATCCCCGTCGCCAAGGGCGAGCCCGAGGGCCCCGTACAGATCCTCGTCACCAACCTCGACTACTCCGACTACCTCGGACGCCTCGCCATCGGCCGCGTCTTCAACGGCACCATGCGCACGGGGCAGGAGTACAACGTCGCGCGTCTCGACGGCACCTTCGCCAAGTACAAGATCACGAAGCTTTTTAGCTTTTCGGGACTCAAACGCACCGACATCGAGGAGACACAGATCGGCGATATCGTTGCCATCGCCGGCATTCCCGGCATCACGATCGGCGAGAGCTTCTGCGATGTCGAAAATCCGAAGCCGCTTCCTCCTATCACGATCGACGAGCCGACCATCGCGATCCAGTTCAACGTCAATAATGGGCCCTTCGCCGGCCGCGAAGGTAAGTTCGTTACCTCGCGCAATCTCCGTGATCGCCTCGACAAGGAACTCCTCACGAACGTCTCGCTCAAGATGGAAGAGACTGGCTCGCCCGACACCTTCAAGGTACTTGGCCGCGGCGAACTGCAGCTCGGCATCCTCATCGAGATGATGCGTCGCGAAGGATTCGAACTGATGGTCAGCCGTCCTGAGATCGTCACGAAGCGCGTCGATGGCGAGCTCATGGAACCAGTCGAGCATCTTTACATCGATGTGCCGGAGAACTTCGTCGGCACCGTCATCGAGCGCCTCGGACCACGCAAAGGCGAGATGACCAAGATGACCAATCACGGCTCCGGCCGCGTCCGCATGGAGTTTCGCGTTCCCAGCCGTGGCCTGATCGGCCTTCGCTCGGAGATGCTCACCGAAACCCGCGGCACCATCATCATGAACTCCATCGTCGACGGCTACGTCGCCTACCAGGGTGAGATCCCGCAGCGTGCCTCGGGCGCTCTCATCTCCGACCGCCAGGGCACCACCACGGCCTACGCGCTCGAAGGCCTGCAGGATCGAGGGATTCTCTTCGTTCCGGATGGAATCGAGGTCTATGAGGGCATGGTCATCGGCGAGCACTCACGCGACAATGATCTCGACGTCAACTGCGTCCGCGAAAAGAAGCTCTCCAACATGCGCGCGTCCGGTTCCGATGACGCCGTTCGCCTTGTTCCCTACAAGCAGCTCACTCTCGAGCAGTGCATCGAATTCATCGCTGACGACGAACTCGTCGAGGTTACCCCGAAGACCCTTCGCATGCGCAAGAGGGTTCTGCAGGCCAATCGCCGTCCACGCAAAGGCCCGGGCAACGAGTAAATTTTACCCATAGCCCATAAACAAAAGAGACTGCCATGAGGCAGTCTCTTTTGTTTCGTAGTCTTCCCTCAAAGTTACTTGTAGTTCTTGGCCGTAGCAAAGCGTTTATTGACCTCGTCCCAGTTCACGGTATTCCACCACGCGGCGAGATAGTCAGGGCGCTTGTTCTGGTACTTCAGGTAATAAGCGTGCTCCCAGACATCGTTGCCAAGGATGGGATAACTGCCCTGCGAGAGCGGATTGTCCTGGTTCGCTGTCGTGACGATGGCAAGCTTGCCGCCCTTGAAGATTAGCCAGCCCCAGCCTGAGCCGAACTGTTTCGCGGTGGTCTCATTGAACTGCTTCTTGAAGTCATCGAAGCTGCCGAAATCGGCTTTGATCTGCTGTGCGATGTCGCCGGAGGGCTCGCCGCCGCCCTTCGGTTTCATGATCTGCCAGAACATGGTGTGGTTGACGTGGCCGCCACCGTTATTCTGCACAACCTTGCGCACATCTTCAGGAATGCCGGTGAGGTCCTTGATGAGCTCTTCGGGCGATTTGTTGCCGAGTTCGGGATGCTTCTCGACCGCGCCATTCAGATTCGTGACGTAGGTCTGGTGGTGCTTGTCGTGGTGGAGCTTCATCGTCGCTTCGTCGATGTGGGGCTCGAGCGCCGCGTAATCATAGGGCAAAGGGGGTAGTTCGTAGGCCACGGATAGTTCTCCTGTCGTTCGATTGTGTCAGCCAGGAGCGTCCTGACCGGCAGTCTATTTCGATGCTACGTGAGGTTGGCGCGATGCACCCGGCAGCCGTCCCGTCTGAAAATCGGTGCAGGCCGCGTTCATCGTTCGTTTACATCGGAATTGTAACCATTCACGAAGATTTGCGCTCTAATGGAGGCCATGAGTGATTTAAGCGCCGCCTATCGGTGGCTGGACGATGACGGACCCGCCTTCGGAGCTCCCGGTCTGGAACCACGATGGACCTCGAGCGAAAAAGATGCAGTTTCGACAGCCTACGCGGCTTCGAGCCGCGTCTGGTTTACGATCTCGCACGGCACCCTGAACGAGATCTACTACCCCACTATCGACCGGCCCCAGACGCGTGACATGGAGCTGCTCTTCAGCGACGGCGAGACCTTTTTCCACGAAGAGAAGCGCGACCTTGACTACGACTTTCACTACATCGACAGCAGTGCCCTCGGCCGTCCGGGTCACAGCCAACGACCCGAAGGGACGCTACACCGTCACCAAGGAGTTCATCAGCGATCCCCACCATCCTGTTGTGCTGATGAACGTAAAGATCAGCGGCGATGAAGAGATCTTCTCCCGTCTGAAGTGCTATGCGCTATTAGCCCCGCATCTCGACGGTGGCGGTGCGGGCAACTCGGCGCGCTCGATCGACGTGGCTGGAAGGCGCTGTCTGCTTGCATGGAAGGGCAAGACGATCGCTCGCGATGGGCGCGGATTGCGGATTCAGCCGATCCTCCTGCGGCTACGTCGGTACCAGCGACGGATATCAGGACCTCTGCACGGACATGAAGATGACCTGGCAGTTCGGCCAGGCGCTCAACGGCAACATAGCCGTCATGGGGGAGATCGATGTCGCGCTACATCGCGAGTTCACCATCGCCATTTCGTTCGGAGACGGCAGCCATTCAGCCGTCGCGCAGCATGATGCAGAGCTCTCGCAACTCCGTATCGCGAACACCAGGCGCGCTTTCTACTGCAGTGGACGCGCTCGATCTCGCCCGCCCCGCCTCGCTTCCGCTTCAACGGATGGCGGCAAGCTGATGCGCATCAGCCACAACGTCCTGCTCACTCACGAGGACAAGACCTACTCCGGAGCGTTCATCGCCTCGGCCTCGATTCCCTGGGGAGCATCCAAGGGCGACACTGACCTCGGCGGCTATCACCTCGTCTGGACGCGCGACATGGTGCAGACCGCAACGGCTCTGCTCGCGTGTGGACGCACGGACACCGCGATGCGTGCTCTCGTCTATCTCGCCTGCACGCAGCGACCCGACGGCAGCTTTGCGCAGAACTTCTGGATCGACGGAACGCCTTACTGGACCGGCATTCAGCTCGACGAGGTTGCCTTTCCCATCATCCTCGCCTGGCGTCTCTGGAAGGTCAATGGCCTTGGTGAGCTTCGACGTCTTTCCCTTCGTCGAGCGTGCAGCCGCCTTCCTCGTCCGCTACGCCCCGGTCACGCAGCAGGAGCGCTGGGAGGAGACCGCAGGCTACTCCCCCTCGACACTCGCCGCCGTCATCGCCGCCCTGATCTGTGCCGCCGATATCGCGCGAGCGCGTCAATCCACTGAACTCGGCAGCTTCCTCGAAACCTACGCAGACTGGATCGAATCGCATCTCGACGAGTGGACGACGACCAACGAAGGCGTCCTGCTCCCGACAGTCAAGTACCACTACATGCGCATCAACCCGCCTGCCATGGGCGAGCCGTTCTACAACCCCGAGCTGCCCGACGGATGGATTCACATCAACAACCGCGAGCCCGGCGAGAAGTGCGACTTCGAGGCCCGCGAGATCATCGATGCCGGCTTCCTCGAACTCGTCCGCTACGGCATCCGGCGCGCCGACGATCCGCTCATCGTCGATTCGCTCAAAGTCGTCGATCACATTCTGAAGATCGAGACCCCTTATGGCGACTGCTGGCGCCGCTACAACCACGACGGCTACGGTCAGAAGAAGAATGGCAGTCCGTACGACGGCTGGGGCCAGGGACGCGCATGGCCACTGCTTACTGGCGAACGAGCCCACTACGAACTCTGCGCGGGCAATCCATACTCACAGCTTCATCACCGCGATCGAGCGCTTCAGTTCGCATCGGAGGCATGCTTCCTGAGCAGATCTGGGACTACGACGACATTCCCTCGAAAGGGATGCTCAAGGGGCGCTCCGCAGGCTCGGCGCAGCCTCTCGTCTGGGCGCACTCCGAGTACCTCAAGCTGCTTCGCTCCGCCTCGATGGCCGTGTCTTCGACCGCATTCCGGTCGTCGAGGAGCGTTATGCAGTCCCGACCAGACAGCGCACCTTCACCAATCACATCGAGATCTTCGAGATCACACGGCCTGTTGCGACTATCCTCTCCGGGCTACACCCTGCGCATCGTCGACCGCCAGCACTTTCGCATCGTCTACAGCTTCGATAACTGGGAGACGACCGGGTCGACGCGAGGCTCCACGTTCCGTCGGGTATCCCGGCTCGTTTGTCGACATCCCCACAACTCCGTCTCAGGCCGGCACCATCGAATTTACTTTGGTATGGCCAGGGCAGGATGGGCAGGAGGAGCGCTGGCTGGGAAGAAATATCGAAGTTTCCATCGCCCCTGCGCGCATCTGAGAAGGAATAAACATGCACGACGCATAGTGCACAGATGCGGCAACCCGCGCAGGCTAGTACACTGTCATAGACTGACCATCGACGAACCCGAACTGATCCGCAATTGATTCAGGCTGACCCAAGATCGAGATTCAGCGTCGCCTCGACGCCTTCGAGTCTCCTCATCGA
This sequence comes from uncultured Acidobacteriaceae bacterium, assembly GCA_963770055.1. GTDB lineage: Bacteria > Acidobacteriota > Terriglobia > Terriglobales > Acidobacteriaceae > Edaphobacter. Next base: position 441,423 of record CAVYOC010000003.1, on the reverse strand, counting down.
GCAAAGGAAAAGAATGAGCAACCAGCAGGATTCCAAGAAAAACGAACTCGACCAGCTCTCCATCAACGCCCTCCGATTTCTCGCCGTCGACGCCGTTCAAAAAGCCAACTCCGGTCACCCCGGCGCGCCGCTCGGCTGCGCCCCCATCGCCTACCTGCTCTACCACAAGCTCATGAAGCACGATCCCGCCGACCCCAAGTGGATCGACCGCGACCGCTTCATCCTGTCCAACGGCCACGCCTCCGCGCTGCTCTACGGCGCGCTGCATCTCTCCGGCTACGACCTGCCGATGTCGCAGCTCGAGCAGTTCCGCCAGTGGGGCTCGCACACGCCCGGTCACCCTGAGTACGGCGAAGCCCCGGGCGTCGAAGTCACCACCGGCCCGCTCGGCCAGGGATTCGGCATGGCCGTCGGCATCGCTACGGCAGAGAAGCACCTCGCAGCGGTCTACAACCGCGATGAGCTACAAGATCGTCGACCACCACACCTACGTCCTCTGCGGCGACGGCGACCTGATGGAAGGCATCTCGCACGAGACCGCCTCGCTCGCCGGAACCCTCGGCCTCGGCAAGCTCATTGTGCTCTACGACGACAACCTCATCTCGCTCGACGGCCCGACCGAGCTCTCCTACACCGAAGACGTCAACGAAGCGCTTCGAGGCCTATCACTGGCACGTGCAGTATGTCGCTGACGGCAACGACCTTGTCGCCATCGAGAAGCGCCATCCTCGCGGCCAAGGCCGAGACCACCAAACCCTCGCTCATCCGCGTCCGCACCGTCATCGGCTACGGCAGCCCGAAGGCCGGCACCAACAAGGTCCACGGCGAAGCCCTCGGAGCAGAAGCCGTCAAGGCCACCAAGAAGAACCTCGGCTGGCCCGAAGACAAGACCTTCTACGTCCCCGAAGAAGCCGGCGAGAACTGGGCGACAGCCAAGTCCTCGGGGCAAAAAGCTCCACGCCGAGTGGCAGAGCGAGTTCGAGGAGTACAAGAAGGCCTATCCCGAGCCTGCAGCCGAGTTCGAGCGCGTCATCACGCGCCGAAGCTCGCCGACGGATGGGAGAAGAAGATCCCCGTCTTCCCAACCGACAAGCCGGTCGCGACCCGCAACGCAGGCCAGGTCGTTCATGAACGCCATCGAGAAGGTCGTGCCCGAGCTCTTCGGCGGCGCAGCCGACCTCACCGCCTCCACCAAGACCATCTTCAAGGACTCGCCCAGCTTCCACGTCGACCCCACCGGCCGCAACGTCTTCTTCGGCGTCCGCGAGTTCGGCATGTGCGCCATGGTCAACGGCATGGCGGCGCACGGCGGCCTCATCCCCTTCGGCTCGACCTTCTTCATCTTCTCCGACTACTGCCGTTCGGCGCTCCGCATGGCTGCGCTGATGAGCGTCCACTCGCTCTTCATCTTCACGCACGACTCCGTCGGCCTCGGCGAAGACGGCCCCACGCACCAGCCCATCGAGCACCTGATGAGCCTCCGCGCTATCCCGCAGCTCACCGACTTCCGTCCCGGCCGACGCCAACGAGACCGCCGCCTGCTGGCAGCTCGCGCTCGAGCGCAAGAGCGCCAGCTTCATGGCGCTCTCCCGCCAGGACCTCCCGGTCCTCGACGCCGAAAAGTACAAGGCTGCGAGGGCGTCAAGAAGGGTGCCTACGTGCTCGACTCGACTCGGCAAGGACATCATCCTCATCGCCACCGGCTCCGAGGTCTCGTTGATCGTCAAAGCTGCCGAAGAGCTGAAGGCTGCCGGCATCAACGCCACCGTCGTCTCCATGCCCAGCTTCAAGATCTTCGACGAGCAGGACGAGCCGTACAAAGCCAGCCTGCTCCCCGAAGACACGCCGAAGATCGCCATCGAAGCCGGCGCCACCATGGGCTGGTACAAGTACATCGGCCACAACGGAGGTCGTCATCGGTATCGATCGCTTCGGCGCCTCGGCACCTGGTCCGATTGCTCTGGAGAAGCTCGGCATCAACGTCGCAAACGTCGTCGAGCACGCAAAGAAGCTGGTCAAGAAAGTAAGAATCGGCGATAGTAAACCATCGCAATTGTTTTTCGGCGGCCAACCACGAGATGTTGGGTGAAAAGGACGAAGCGATGACGCAAGACGAAGCAAAGCTGCTGGCGGCGAAACGCGCTCTGGAGTTTGTCAGGATGGAATGGCCGCTCGGCCTCGGCACCGGCACCACCTCGGCCATCTTCATCCGGAACTCGGCGAGCGCGTGCAGCAAGGGCTGAGCATCCGCGGGATCGCACCTCACGACGCGAGCCACGAACTCGCCGAGTCGCTCGCCATTCCGATCACCACACTTCGACGAGCTGCCCGGAGCTCGATCTCTGCCATCGATGGCGCTGACGAAGTCGGTCCCGGTCTCGCTCTCATCAAAGGCGGCGGCGGCGCGCTGCTGCGCGAAAAGATCGTCGCAAGTGCAGCGACGCCGCTTCATCGTCGTCGCGGACTCCACCAAACTCGTCAAGCACTCTCGGTCACTTTCCGTCTGCCCGTCGAAGTCATCCAGATGGCGCTGCCGATCGTCGAACGAGACTGGCCGCATTGGAACTGAATCCGAAACTGCGAGAAGCAAGAGCGGTGACGGTCCTTTTTTAACCGACGAGAACAACTTCATCCTCGACTGTGCCTGCGGAACGATCGACGACCCTGAAGTTTGGCCGCAGAGATTCGCGGAATCGTCGGTGTCGTAGAACATGGACTTTTCCTTGAAATGGCGACTCTGGCGCTGATCGCCGGCGAGGATGGCGTGAGCGAACATCGACAGTAGCGGAGCAGTATCCTGCATCGCTGCGCTCGTCAACCGCGTCTGATACCTATGACTAATTCGAAAGACACACCGCAATCAAATAAAGTCTGGTTCATCACCGGGAGCCTCGACCGGCTTCGGCCGTCTTCTTGCCGAAGAGGTCCTCAAGTCCGGCGGCAAGGTCATCGCCACCGCACGTAATCTCGACAAGATCGCCGACCTGGAAAAAGAGTATTCGCATCGAGCCAAGACGCTTGCTCTCGACGTCACAGACGCCGGCCAGGTCGACTCCGCTGCAACTCAGGCGATTGCGCAATTCGGCCGCATCGATGTCCTCGTCAACAACGCCGGCTACGGCGTCGCTGGCGCCATCGAAGAAGTTTCCGAAGCGGAAGAGATGCCGATGTTCGACACCAACCTCTTCGGCCTCCTCCAAGTCACTCGCGCTTTTCTGCCGCAGTTCCGCAAACAGCGCAGCGGTCACATCCTCAATCTCTCCTCCATCGGCGGCCTTATCGGCGGCCCGGGCATGGGCCTCTACAACGCATCGAAGTTCGCAGTCGAAGGACTCTCCGAAGCCCTCGCCGCTGAACTCGCACCCTTGGGAATCCACGTCACCATCATCGAACCGGGCCCATTCCGCACCGACTTTCTCGGCCGCTCCGGCGTCCTCGCCGAAAAGCGAATCGCCGACTACGACAACACCGCCGGCAACATGCGCAAGTATTTCAACGACAATAACGGCAAGCAGCGTGGTGACCCGCAACGTGCGGTCAAGGCAATGATCGCCGTCGTCGAATCTCCGAATCCGCCTCTCCATCTTCTGCTCGGTGTTTCAGCCCTAACCAGGTTTCGCGGCAAGCTCGACAACTGGCAGAAAGAGATCGCCGCGTGGGAAAAAGTCACGGTCGGTGCAGATTTTCCCGAGGGGCAGTAGGCATCGCACATTGAGCAACACAGAAAAGGAATCATCATGGAACTAGGAATCATCGGACTCGGCAAGATGGGCTTCAACATGGCCGAGCGGTTGCGTCTCGCCGGTCACAAGGTTGTCGGCTTCGACTTTAACAAAGACGCGACTGCCAAGCTGACCAAGGCCGGATCGCTAGGCGTCGACTCCCTCGAAGACCTCGTAAAAAACCTCGCAGCGCCACGCGCCATCTGGATCATGGTCCCCTCCGGCGACCCCGTCGACGAGACCATCGCCAAACTCGAACCTCTGATGAAAAAGGGCGACACCTTCATCGACGGCGGCAACTCGAACTACAAAGACACGCAGCGCCGCCACGCCGAAACCGCGAACAAAGGCTTCCACTTCATCGACTGCGGAACCTCCGGCGGTGTCTGGGGCCTCAAAGAGGGCTACAGCCTCATGATCGGCGGCGACAAAGAGCCCGTTGAGCGGCTAGGCCCCATCTTCCAAGCTCTCGCACCCGCGAAAGATCAGGGCTGGGGCCACGTCGGACCTTCCGGCGCCGGCCACTTCGTCAAGATGGTGCACAACGGCATCGAGTACGGCATGATGCAGGCCTACGCCGAAGGCTTCTCGATCCTGCACGCCAAGACGCCGCTCAATCTCGATCTCCCGCAGATCTCCAGAATCTGGCAGAAGGGCTCAGTCGTCCGCTCCTGGCTGCTCGATCTTACGGCCGATGCGCTCTCCAAGAATCCGAACCTGACGGGACTCAAGGCGTTTGTGCCAGACTCCGGCGAAGGCCGCTGGACTGTCACCGAGGCCATCGATCTCAACATCTCCGCGCCGGTCATCACTGAATCGCTCATCCGCCGCCTGCGTTCGCGCGAAGAAAACAACTTCACCGATCGTATGATCTCGATCATGCGCGGAGCCTTCGGCGGGCATGACGTAAAGAAGCTGCAATCTTAGCTATAGAGAAGGACAAGAACCTCGAAGCAGGAGAGATGGACATGTCAACCGCCGAATTGATTGCGCCGCCCGCCGTCGTCCAACCCGAGCGCACACCCGACCCCTGCATCGTTGTCATCTTCGGTGCGTCGGGCGATCTGACCAAGCGCAAGCTTCTTCCCGCGCTCTATCACCTCGAACAGTCAGGTTTGCTGCCAAAAAACTTCGCCGTCGTTGGAGTTGCCCGACGTCCGCTCGAACAGACCTTCGCCGTCGACATGAAGGACGGCATCGTCAGCGGTGGCGGAGTCGACAAAGACGATGCGAAGCTCGACCCATTCGTCAGCCGTGTTCAATATCACGCGATGAACTTCGACGACGAATCGGGCTACGACGCGCTCAAAGAGATGCTCGCGAGTCTCGACGAGAAGTACGGGACGAAAGGTAATCGCCTCTTCTATCTCGCTACCGCGCCGGAGTACTTCTCCGACATCATCAACTATCTCGGCAGTCACGGCATGGCCAGACCCTCCGACTGCGGCGACGGCAAGAACTGGGTTCGCATCATCATCGAGAAGCCCTTCGGCCACGACCTCGAATCCGCCCGCGCACTCAATGATGAAGTCAACAAGGTCTTCAACGAAGATCAGATCTTCCGCATCGATCACTATCTCGGCAAAGAGACGGTGCAGAACATCCTCGTCTTCCGCTTTGCGAACGGCATCTTCGAGAACGTCTGGAACCGTAACTACATCGACCACGTCGAGATCACCGCTGCAGAATCCATCGGCATCGAAGGCCGCGGTCCGTTCTACGAGACCGCCGGTGCTCTTCGCGACGTCGTGCAGAACCATGTCATGGAACTGCTCAGCTTCGTCGCGATGGAACCGCCTGTCTCCTTCGACGCCGATGCTGTGCGCGCCGAAAAAGTAAAAGTGTGGAAGGCAGTTCAGCCCATCCATCCCGCCGACACAGTGCGCGGCCAATATGGCCCCGGCATGGTCGATGGCAAGCCTGTCGTCGGCTACCGCCAGGAAGACCGCGTTCATCCCCGCTCGCAGACCGAGACCTACGCCGCGCTTCGTCTCGAGATCGAAAACTGGCGCTGGGCCGGGGTTCCCTTCTACATTCGCGCAGGCAAACGTCTTGCCCGGCGTGTGACCGAGATCAGCATTCAATTCAAGCTGCCGCCGCTGCTTCTCTTTAAAGACGCGCATGGCAAAGGCGGCGAAGGTATTCGCCCGAACGTTCTCTCCATTCGCATTCAACCGGATGAAGGCATCACGCTGCACTTTGGAGCGAAGGTTCCCGGCCCGACCATGACGATCAGTAAGGTCAACATGGACTTCAGCTATGCGCAGGCCTTCGGCACCTCCTCAGCGAACGGATACGAACGTCTTCTGCTCGATGCAATGTTCGGTGATGCAACTCTCTTTGCCCATCGCGACGGTGTGGAAGCCACATGGGCGCTCATGACGCCAATTCTCAAAGGATGGAGCAACGATCCCATTCGTGATTTCCCCAACTACGCAGCTGGAACCTGGGGCCCAGCGACCGCGGACGCCCTGATGAAGAGCGACGGACGCAAGTGGCGCAAACTTTAATTTTTTGAAGGGACAGGATTCCATGCCTCGCCCAGTTACAGTTGTTTATCGCGTACTGCCAACTCCGGCTGACACTGCCCGTGCTGCCGCACAACTCTTCACCGATACCGCGGTGAGAGCCGCCAACGCTCGCGGCATCGCACGTATTGCGATCTCAGGCGGCACGACGCCGAAGTCGATGTTCGCTCTGCTGGCAAATCCTGCAGAGCCGTTTTTTAAACAGGTGCCATGGGACAAGATCGAACTTTACTGGGTCGACGAGCGCTGCGTTCCGCCGGACAATTTGGAATCGAACTATCGCATGACCAAAGAAGCTCTCCTCTCGAAGGTGCCTCTGCCCGCCGAGCGAGTTCACCGCATGGAAGGTGAACTCGAACCTGAAGTCGCAGCGGCGCGCTACGAATCCACTATTCGCAACACCTTCAAGCTCGAAGGCGCACAGACTCCAACCTTCGATCTCGTGCTATTAGGCATGGGCGACGATGGCCACACCGCCTCGCTCTTTCCCCACACTGACGCGCTCAACGAGATGAGCCACATTGTCGTGCCCAACCATGTCCCGCAAAAAGATACCTGGCGCATCACCTTAACGTGGCCCGTCATCAATCAGGGCAGGGAAGTCGCATTCCTCATTGAAGGCGCAGGCAAGGCGCTGGTGCTCCATGATGTCTTCCTCGGCCCCTATCAGCCGGACACTTATCCCTCGCAGATTATCCGCCCTGCGAGCGGACGCCTCACGCTCTTGCTCGATACCGCTGCAGCGGCTAAGCTGCCAAAGTCGGCTGATTCTAACTTCACCGGTACTCTGGAGCTTCGATAGATGATTCTCGCCGGCGATGTTGGCGGTACCAAAGTCCACCTTTCACTCTACAGCTTCGCCAACGGCCGACTGCAGCCCCTCCGCGACGAAAAATTTCTCGCGCACAACTTTCCGAGTCTCGATGCCGTCGTCGACAAGTTTCTCTCCCATGGCGGTGAGAAGAAAGACGAGATTGTCGCCGCATGTTTCGGCTGTCCGGGCCCGGTTCGCGCTGGACGGCTGAAGCTGACCAATCTTCCGTGGACTCTGGACACGCGCGACCTCGAGCAATCCCTCGGGATTCCGAACATCTCCTTAATCAATGATCTGGAAGCCAACGGCTTTGGCATTCCTGAACTCGCGCCCGAGGCGATCTTCACGTTGCACAACGGCGATCCGAGCGCCAGCGGCCATGCGGGACTGATCGCCGCCGGCACAGGTCTCGGCGAAGCCCTGCTCATCTGGGACGGCAAGAAACACCGGCCCATCCCGTCCGAAGGCGGCCACGGCGACTTTGCCGCGCGCAGCAACCGCGAGATCGCCCTGCTCGAATATCTTCGCCACACTCTTAAAGGCCGCGTCAGCTGGGAGCGGGTGGTCTCCGGTCTCGGGATCAAGAACATCTACGCCTTCCTCCGCGACGTCGAAAAGATCAACGAGCCGGGCTGGCTGCACGACCGCATGATCGCCGAAGACCCCAACGTAGTGATCAGTCAGTGCGCTGAAGACGGCTCCAGCTCCCTCTGCTTCGAAACGATGAAGATATTCTCCGGCGCTTACGGAGCCGAGGCCGGTAACATCGCCCTCAAAGTTCTCGCCACCGGAGGAATCTACCTTGGCGGAGGCATCGCCCCGAAGATTCTGCAGACGCTCCGCAACGGAACCTTCCTTCAGGCCTTTCTCGACAAAGGCCGCCTCTCGCCACTCTTACAATCGATCCCTGTCCGCGTCATCCTCGACGATACCTGCGCCCTCCTCGGAGCTGCGGCCTACGCGGAGGCGAGCGCATCCGAGAACTCAGGCCGCTCCGAGCGAGCCGCCTCCCTCCAAACCTAATGGTGACTCCAAAGCTCGATCTCTCGCAGCGTGCAGACCTCGTAGAAAAGATGGACCAGCCCTGCAGCTACGAGGAACTGCGTGCCTGTCTCCACGACATCGCACGGGTCAATCGTCTCACCTTTGCCAATCGCCCCACGATTGAGTGGCTGGAAGAACTCGCTGCAACTCACATGTCCTCGCAACCGCTATACATCGTCGATGTAGGCTGCGGTTATGGCGAAATCCTCCGCATTATCGACACTTGGGCGAAAAGGCGCAGCATCCCTGTTGTTCTCATCGGAATCGATTTAAACCCCGATGCAATCCGCGCCGCAAAAGAAGCGACACCTCCCGCGCAGCGCATCGAATGGATTGTCGGCGATGCTCTCTCCGACTCGATCCCCTACAAAATCGACATCGTCATCTCCTCCCTGCTCACCCATCATCTGACGAACCAGCAGATCATCCAGTTTCTCCGCTGGATGGAGCAACACGCCCGTGTCGGATGGTTTATCAACGATCTCCACCGTCAACCTATCCCGTACCACGTCTTTCGTCTCCTTGTGCCCTTCACCAACCTGCATCCCTTCGTTAAAATATGATGGCCCGGTTTCCATCCGCCGCAGTTTCCGCACGGAAGACTGGCAACAACTCTGTGTAGCCGCCGCACTCGCTCCGCCATCCGTCTCCATCCTCGAGTACCGTCCCGCGCGCCTCTGCGTCAGCCGAATTAAATAACCAGTCATCGCAACCTTCCCGTCTTCCAAAAGTCATTAATATGGAGGAGAGGCCTATTCATGTTGTTTCGCAGTACGCTTTTCACACTTTCAGCCGTCCTTCTCGCCGCAAATCTTGCAGCACAAGCACAACGCCTCCCGGCCGGAGTCCACCCCGAGCACTACAGCCTCTCCCTCACCCCCGATCTCAAAGCCGCAACTTTCGCCGGCGAAGAGACCATCGACGTCACCCTCGACTCACCCAGCAAGACAATCACGCTCAACGCGGCCGAGATCAAGTTCGTCGCGGTGCAGGAGACGCATTCAACTGACATTAGGGTCGTTACGAAGGGTGGACAGGCCCCAGAGTTCAAGAGCACCATCCACCAGCCTCCCATGCGCCAGGATGCTTACGTCACCCTTGACGAAGCTAAAGAGCAGGCCACCTTCATCTTCCCCAAAGAACTTCCCGCCGGAAAAGTAACCCTTGCCATCAGCTTCACCGGTATCCTCAACGACAAGCTCCGCGGCTTCTATCTCTCCAAAACCAAACTCCGCAACTACGCCGTCACCCAGTTCGAAGCCACCGACGCCCGCCGCGCCTTCCCCTGCTTCGACGAGCCCGCCCTCAAAGCCACCTTCGACATATCCCTCACTGTCGACGCCGCCGACACCGTCATCTCCAACACCAATCAGATCGCCGATACCCCCGGCCCCATCGCCGACAAACACACCCTCCGCTTCGCCACCACGCCGAAGATGTCCACCTATCTCGTCGCCTTCCTCGTAGGCGACTTCAAGTGCACTGAAGGCCGATCCGACGGAGTGCCAATCCGCGTCTGCTCGACGCCGGACAAAGTCCAGCTCACAAAATTCGCTCTCGAATCCGCCAAGTACGTCCTCCACTACTACGACAGCTACTTCGGTATTAAATACCCCATGCCCAAGCTGGACATGGTCGCCCTTCCCGACTTCGAAGCCGGCGCTATGGAGAACTTCGGTTGCATCACCTATCGCGAGACCGATCTCCTCACCGACCTGAAGACCGGCGACATCCCTTCAAAGAAGCGCGTGGCAATCGTCGTCGCTCACGAGATGGCCCACCAATGGTTCGGCGACATGGTCACCATGCAGTGGTGGGATAACCTCTGGCTCAACGAAGGCTTCGCCACCTGGATGGAGACCAAGCCCGTCGCCGAGTGGCGGCCCGAATGGAACTTTACCCAGGACGACGCCCAGACTCTCAACGACACGCTCAACCTGGACGCCCAGAAGACCACGCGCACCATCCGTGCTACTGCCAACACTCCCGACGAGATCAACGAGATGTTCGACGGCATCGCCTACGGCAAAGCCGGAGCCGTCATCGGCATGGTCGAAAATTACCTCGGCAAAGAAGTCTTTCGTCAGGGCGTGCACAATTACCTTCAGGCCCACCTCTACGCCAACGCTACGGCAGAAGATTTCTGGAATGCCCAGACCGTCAACTCCCATCTGCCCGTCGACAAGATCATGTCGAGTTTCATCACCCAGCCCGGCGTTCCCTTGCTTACCTTCAGCGAGACGGCAGGGAAGCGACGTTCCCGTAGTGCAGAGCCGGTTCTTCCTATCTGCAATCACCGCGGACAGCCATCAGCAAGCTGAGAGCTGGGCCATTCCCGTCTGCCTGAAGACCAGCGCTACACCCATCTGCCGAATTCTCACGACAGACGACCCAGCCATCCCGATCCCCGCGGACATCAGCCTGCCCATCTTCTTCGCCAACGCCGGAGCCCGAGGATACTACCGTGCGCTCTACACACCGTCGCAATACCATGCAATTGTCGCGAAGGCCGAGACTGCCCTGACTCCTTCGGAGAAGATCGGCCTTCTCGGCGATCGCTGGGCGCTGGTCCGCTCCGGCCAGAGTAATCTCGGCGACTATCTCGATCTCGCCCTGGCCTTGAAACAAGACCCCAACGCCGCTGTGCTCGATACCGTCCATCAGGAACTTGAGAAGGTCGACGCAGAGATCGCCACCCACGAGGACCGCGCCCAGCTCAACGCCGTCATCCGCAACCAGTTCGGGCCAGTCTACAGCGCACTCGGCAATCCCGCGAAAGGTGAGAGCTTCGACCGCCAACAGCTTCGCAGCACCCTTTTCGAGATCCTTGGCCAAGCCCGCGATCCTATAGTCCTCGGTCAGGCGCAGTTACTCGCCGCCCGTGTCTTTGCCGATGGTAACAAGAAGGACAAGACGCTCGATTCGGCTCTCTCGGACTCCGCCGTTCTCGTTAGCGCGGCCAACGGGGATGCTGCGTTCTACGAAAAAGTTCTCGCGGTCAGCCAGAACTCCGGCGATCCCGGCGAAAAATCTGACGCACTTCGCACTCTCGCTCGATTTCGGGATCCAGCATTGGTTCAGCGTACCCTCGACTACGCAGTTTCCGGCCAGGTTCGCAATCAGGATAGTGGCGCGGTTCTCGATATTCTTCTCCGCCACAGCGAAACCCGCGATCAGGCGTGGGACTACATTCAGAAGAACTGGGATAAGGTACATGCCCAGTTAACGGTCTCTTCAGGCACGGATCTGGTCGCCGCCACTGGCTACTTCTGCTCGGTGAAGCAGCGCGACGAAGTGACTCGGTTCTTCGCCACGCACAGAGTCGAAGCCAGTGCGCGTGCGTTCGCCAAAGCGATCGACGGTATCAACGACTGCATTCAACTGCGTGCGACCCAGCAACAGCATCTTCACCAATGGTTAGAGAGCAAAACGAACTAGCCTCCTCCGCTCGGCGGCAGCGCAGATTTCTCTGTCGAATGCCACGGTGCCGGTCGGTTTCAACCCCACCCTGACCTGGCTTTGGCGCCTCGCTGCGACAGCCGCAACGATCGCACTGCGACAAAAAACGATCAAATAAAACCGTGCTGTACCACCTTTGTGGATGACTTATTAAAAATTCAGAACATACACGAAAGTGTTATGTAATCAGGGTCATTCTTCGTTGACATTCAACTTTAGTGAAGTTACCTTCCCAATTGAGGACACACATGAAGAAAATTTTTCTCGTACTCGCCTGCATCGCCCTCCTCTCCGTTGCCCTCCCCATGTATGGTCAGACTGGGCCCGGGGGATGCGATAACTCGCCCGAGAACCCGACTGCGATTCTGGCGGCTGTGGGTTCTGCGGGTGCGCTTTTTACCTCGGTTCGCGCGCGCCTGAAGGCTCGTCGCGACTCCTCAAAGTAGCAGCTTCCTGGACATTCCCGGAACTCCCCTCTCTGTCAATTCCGGGCTCGTCACGTAATTTAAAAAATTTATATGTCGACTCTTCCGGTTGTGGTCTCAGACCGCCCACTCCTTTCCGAGAGGGCAGTTGGAATCAGTACGTCTCGCGCTTCCCTTGTCGCAGTTCTAGCCGTCCTCGGCGTCTCCGCCATCTGGTCGACGATGAATGCGCTTTGGTTCCTCTGGACCACCGACGCTCTTAAATCGTTCGGCATGTTCCTCCCGCTCGTCAGTTTTGTCCTCATCCTTCGCGCCTGGAGATCACTTGGGTGGGAGATGCGAGGAACATGGTGGGGTTTCATCATCCTCGTCGTCACGGCCGCGGTCGTTCACATCCGGGACCAGTCGATCCTCGTCTTCGTTTTCTCGCCGCAGTGGTCCGTCTATATCCCGCCGCACTCGCTGGTCGTATTCGCCTATGGCGCGGGAGTCGTTCTTCTCTTTGGCGGCACACGGCTCTTCCGTGCCGCTTTGTTTCCCTTGGTTCTTCTCTGGTTTGTCAATCCGGTTCCTCACATCTTCAACGTGTTTGTCGACCTTCCTCTGCAGCACGCCTCCGCTCACGTTGCCAGAGCGTTTGCGATCGCACTCGGTGCGAAGCTTACGCCCGACCAACTCCGCCTTATGTTCACGCCGCAGTTCGGCATGTTCATCGCGCCCGGATGCAATGGTATTCGCGGCGCAATCACCATGGGTTTTATTGCGGTCATAGCCGGGTATGCCTATCGTTTTCGCTGGTATGCCCACGCCGTCGTGGTCGCCGGAGCGGTGCTGCTCGGCTATTTGTTCAACTTCGCCCGGCTCTGCACCCTGGTGCTCTATTATCTTGTCGCGCTTCACTTCCCCTGGCTGCAGAGCAGGGCAGAGATGGGCGACTACATCATCGGAGGCTGTCTCTTTCTCATTGCGACGATGCTGCTGCTCTACGTCGTCAGCCGGTTGCGCGAATCGCCAGGCAAAATCAAGCCGCTCACAGTCTCCACTGTTGCGACTCCTGAAACGAGCACTTCTTTCAACCTCAGATTCGGAGCGATGCTACTCCTGGTGGTCTTCAGTTGCCATGGCGTCGCAAGCGCCTGGGTCTCGAACCGCAATGATAGCTATGCAGCGCAGGTGAAGGTCGACCAGAACGCCATGGGTCAGTTTCCCCAGCACATCGGAAGCTACACCCTCACGCGCTCCTGGAATGAGAACTACACCACAGGGCCTCTGATATTTCACTGGGCAGAGTACGTGCCTGCCGATGGCGGTACCCACATCACCTTCGGAATCTCTCCCGTGCTCGGCTCTCACGACACTCTGATCTGTCACTCGGCGCGCGGAGAAGATCCTCTCTGGCGCGATCAGATCACCTTGCCCACTGCAAACGACGCTCCGGTCAATTTCTCGGCTGCGTTGTTCAACAATGGCGCGGTCCAGTATCTCGAAGCTACGACCATCTGCAATGGAAGCTCCTGTGGGGAGTACTCGAGCGATCGAACTCACTTCGGCCTCGTCTACAGCAAGCCAACGGCGCAGTCTCTCTTCTCGCAGGATCCGCAACGACCCATTCCGCTTCTGATCAAAGCTGAGACTGTCGACACCACACTCCCCACCGCTGTCGCCCGCCAGCAGTTGATCGCTGCCGTTCGCTCTTTTCTGGCCTTCGTCGATCTGGCTGGTCTTACCCGACCTTACCGGCATCCATAGTTACAGCTAACTGGTATCGTTAATTCCGTGAGATCCCCCCTTAGCAGCCTTTTGTCATCTCTCACGATGATGATGACGGGCATTCTTGTCTTTTCCCTGGCTGGCTGTGGAGGCTCCAACACCCCGGCTCCCCGTCCTACCCTCACCGTCACTGCTGCTAATGCAAGCCGAGTTTACGGAGCTCCTAACCCAGCCTTTACGGCCTCTGCCACCGGGGCGCTTCCGGGTGACACTTTCACCTTCACCGCCTCCACGATCGCGACGTCTTCTTCTCCTGCCGGCACTTATTCGATCGTTCCGGTTGCCACGGGGACTAATCTGGCCAATTACAACGTCGCCTATGTCAATGGCATGCTGACCATCGACAAGGCCGTCCTCACCGTCACTGCTGCTAATGCCAGCCGAGTTTACGGAGCTCCTAACCCAGTCTTTACGGCTTCTGCCACCGGGGCGCTTCCGGGTGACACGTTCACCTTCACCGCCTCCACGATCGCGACGTCTTCTTCTCCTGCCGGCACTTATTCGATCGTTCCGGTTGCCACGGGGACTAATCTGGCCAATTACAACGTCGCCTATGTCAATGGCATGCTGACCATCGACAAGGCCGTCCTCACGGTCACCCCCAACAATCAGACCATCGTCACGGACTCTGCGCTGCCCTCTCTGTTCGCCACGACTACGGGCTTTGTCAATGGAGATCCGCCCACTGTAGTGACCGGCGTCCCAGCTCTGACGACCACTGCAACCACGTCCTCTCCGGCCGGATCCTATCCGATTGTCGCCGCTCTTGGAACTCTCGCCGCTGTCAATTACAGCTTCACCTTCGGGACAGGCACTCTCACCATTACTCCTGCGGGCAATCCAGGTGTCGGCTTCACTGGCAGGGCAATGGCCGGTACGCAACCGATCAATGGAGCTACGGTTCAGATATACGCCGCTGGAACAACTGGAGATGGCTCAGCCGGAACCGCTCTTCTGGGCAGCACTGTGACCACCGATGGAGCCGGAGGCTTTACCATCCCAGCTGGATACGCCTGCCCCGCAGCCTCTTCGCAACTTTATGTCATCGTTCGCGGAGGGCAGGTCGGAAGCTCCGCTGTTAATTCCGACATCACTCTTGCCACGCCCATCGGCGCATGCAACCAACTCGCATCCGGCTCGCAGTTCGTCATCAATGAAGTCACCACAGCGGCCACGGCATACGGGCTCGCTCAGTTTTTCAGTGTTGGCGGCAATATCGGAGCCTCCGCAACCAACTCGCAGGGTCTCGCCAACGCGGTCGCAACGGTAGCCAACCTTGCCAACCTCACAACGGGTACATCTCCCGGCGCGACCTTCCCACAAAACGGTTCATCGCCCTCCGCAAAAATAAACTCCCTCGCCAACCTCCTCAACACATGCGCCTCGGCGGCCTCTGCCTCAGGCTGCAGCGCACTCTTTGCCGCGACAACTCTGAGCGGCGCATCCGCTCCGTCTAACGCACTCGACGCCGCCCTCAATATTGTTCGCAATCCTGGAACCAACGTAGCCGCTCTCTACACTCAATCGACTGCCAGCACCGCCTTTACTCCGGCTCTCACCGCTGCTCCATCCGACTGGACCATGTTCATCAACTTCACCGGTGGCGGCATGAACTCTCCCTCGGGCGTGGGCGTCGACGCTAACGGTAATATCTGGGTTGCCAGCTACTTCAGCGCTCTGTCCGAGTTTTCCCCTGTGGGCAATCCCGTCTTTCCGACTGGAATCGCAGCTGGCGGTCTCTATCATTCCTACGACTTGGCAGTCGACGCGCAGAACAATGTCTGGATCCCCAACGAAGACACGACAGCAACTGGAGTTAACCGGGGCCTCGGAAGCGTAACCACCTTCAACTCCTCCGGCCAGCCCACCTCCGGCGCTTCTGGGTACACTGCTGGCGGCATCTACTATCCCATCGCTCTCGCCGTAGATACCAACGCCACCACCTGGGTCGTCAACTATGGCAACTCAAGCCTTACCCTCCTCTCCAGCTCCGGCCAGCCCCTCAACGGCTCCACTGCCTACACGTCGCCCCTCTTCGTTTTCCCGGTCGCCATCGCCGTCGACTCTAGCCACAACGCATGGCTCGCAAATCAGGAAGACGTTACCGTTGCCAAAGTCTCCCCTGACGGCAAGACCATCACCAGTTACGCCTGCTGCAACGGAGCCTCCGGCATCGCCATCGATCAGCGCGGCTTTGTCTGGGTCGCCAATTACTACGGTGACAGCATCAGCCAGCTCGCAAGCGACGGTACCGTCATCTCCTCCGGTTATAGCGACAACAAGGCCAGCATCTGGCATCCTCAGGGCATCGCGATCGATGGTTCCGGCCACGTCTGGGTCACGAACTACTTCGGCGCCTCCCTCACCGAACTCGCTGGTTCTGCCACCGCCTCGCCCGGCCAGATTCTCTCTCCAACCATCGGTTACGCCCACGATGCTGCTCTCAACGAAGGTTTCGCGGTTGCCGTCGACGCCAGCGGCAACCTTTGGGTCACCAACTTCTTTACCAACACTCTCACCGAGATTGTTGGTCTCGCTGCGCCCGTCAAAACCCCACAGCTGGGCCCCGTCCAATCCCCATAATCCCTTCTGGACTCCATCCGTCAGTACGCCCAATTTCGTCCTGTCCACACCTTGAGGTACAACCACCAATGCTTTGCCCAAATCGGCACTGACCGTTAGAGGGCCACCTCGCTGCGACTACGGGATTTATCATCATTTATGGGGTTCCGGCCTATATCCGCTCCGGATTCGCAGTGAGAAAAAGTTTACTTGAGACTTGACAGGTGTTGTCCGAAGAGTAGAAGCTTTCTATCGCCCCCAAAATGTGGTCTGACCTTAGGTCGCAAAATATGGGCGCGGGCACCGCAAGGACACGCCAGAACAGAGCTTTACCCGAAACACCCTTCTGAGAGGTTAGACATATGACGTTTACCGAGATCCAAACACGCGCTTCGTTGCGCCATGAAACTTCCATCGTCCGAGCTTTCACCGGACTTCTGTTTCTCCTTACTGCCTTCGTGATGCTGTGCACTCCGGCAGCCAGAGCCCAACTCTCCGGTAAAGGCGAGATCAAGGGTACCGTCACCGACTCCAGCGGAGCGGTCATTCCCAACGCCACCGTCACCGCAATCTCGACGACCACCGGAGTCAAGCTCGCACGCACCACCTCCAGCTCTGGCGACTTCGACCTCCCCGCACTCAATCCCGACATCTATCGCGTTACTGTCGCCGCCAAGGGGTTCCAGACCCTCAATCAGGAAGACGTGCACGTCAACGCTCTTGAAGTTGCCGACCTCAAGCTCAGCCTCACCGTAGGCTCCGAGACCCAGAGCGTCGAAGTCTCCACCGCACCTCCGTCTCTTGAAACCAGCAACGCCACCCTTGGCGCAACGATCGAACACGAAATGTACTCGGCGCTCCCCATCGAGATGGGAGCCTACGGCCAGCCTGACCAGCGCCGCGCCACTGACTTTGCCTTCCTCATGCCTGGCGTTCAGGGCAATAACACCAACGGCAACGCGACCACCAACGTCGGTATCGTCAACGGATCAGGCAGCCGTGGCGCCGCCGCCGCCGTCTACATCGACGGCATTCCCTTCGTGCGTGCTGGAGGCAACGGAGACCCCCGCTTCGTCTGGACCGCGATCTCCGTCGATGCAGTCGACCAGTTCAATCTTCAGACCAACGGCTACTCCGCCATCTACGAGGGCCAGGGCATTCAGAACTACAACATCAAACAGGGCGGCAACAAATACCACGGCGCCGTCTATGAATTCTTCCGCAACACCGCCCTCGATACCTGGGGCTTCTTCGGTTCTCTTCCCAATCCGACGACCGGCGTGGTCAGCAAGCCCGTCGAGCACAGCAATGAGTACGGCATCCTTCTCAGCGGTCCGCTCGTTCCCGTTGGCACCTGGAAAGAGAAGCTCTTCTTCTTCGGCAACTACAACGGCTTCAAATACACCAGCCAGACTCCAACCGCGATGACCTTCCCCACCGCCGCCGAGCAGGCCGGTAACTTCGCTGGCTTGTCGCCCGGCGGCATCTTCGATCCCTCCACGGAGGCGGCTTGTGCCTCGCACAACGCCGGTAAGCCCTGCCGTTACCGTTACGGCTACGTCTACGGAGGTACACCCACCAACGGCATATTGACCACCAATCCTGGTGGCGGAGTCGTTGGACCGCTCGGCCAAGCCGGTGTGGATGTCATCCCGGCAAGCCAGATCTCGCCGATCGCCAAGAACCTGCAGAGCTTCCTTCCCACTGGTATTGGCACGTCGGCAACCAATAACTACGTTGCTCCCAACGCTACCGGGCTCACCAACTGGTCCACGACCGACCGCATCGACTACAACGCGACCTCCAAGGACGTCATCACCGTATTGGCCGCCATTGGTCGTCAGGCAAGCGCTGTCCCTCAGGGCCAGACTACCGCGGGGCGCAACGTCGGTCCTGTTCCTTATAACTACGGTCAGGCCTTCGCTCCCAAGACGGCGGTAGGCATTATCGAAGAGACCCACGTCTTTTCGCCGCACATCGTCAACCAGTTCAAGTATGGCTATGCCCGTTACAACGGTCCCACGTTCAACCCCAACAACACGGCTGCTTATGCCTCCTCGGCCATGGGAATCACGGGTCTTCCGGCTGGTCAGGCGGCAGGTGGGTTCCCAACTGTCAACTTCACCGGCACGGCGGCTCCGACGAACTGGAGCGGAGCTCAGGCCAACATCACGATCGCTGAAAATTACACGCTGGTCGACAACGTCCAGTGGAACCTCGGAAAGCATTCTCTTACTCTCGGCGGTCAGATCGCCTGGATGCTCTATCAGGTAACGCCGGATACCGGTGGCTCGAGCTTCCTGACCATCGCGAACGCCGTGACTGAGACCGCGGGCATGACCAACAGCTTTGCCGCGACCGCCAATACCGGTCTCTCCTATGCCAGCTTCCTCATCGGCCAGATCGATAAAGGCAGCTTGACCCAGACCCTCGTGCAGGAATACGGCTCCCGCTTCCGCGCGATCTCTCCTTATGTTCAGGACAACTGGAAGGTCAACAGCAAGCTCACGCTCGACCTCGGTCTTCGCTACGACTTCTTCCCGTCGCTTCGCGAAGCCCATGACAACATGAGCTTCTTCAATCCCAATCTTCTCAACCCGGTCACCGGCGTCAACGGCGCACTCCAGTTCGCCGGCACTGGGGCCAACACCTGTAACTGCCACACACCGGTCAACAACTACTACAAGAACCTGGGTCCCCGCATCGGCGTCGCCTATCAGATCGAGCCCAAGACCGTCATCCGCGCCAGCTACGGGGTAATGTACACCCACGGCAATGCAGTCGGAGGTGGCAACAACATCACCGCCGGCGGTGCAGGCAACAGCCTCGGCTTCGCGGCCAGTCCCAGCGCCTCCGCCAACTCCAGCCTTCTGTCCACCTTCCCCTTGACCGCCACCAGCAGCGCATTCCCGGCCTACACCGCTGCA
Organism: uncultured Acidobacteriaceae bacterium; assembly: GCA_963770055.1. Classification (GTDB taxonomy): domain Bacteria; phylum Acidobacteriota; class Terriglobia; order Terriglobales; family Acidobacteriaceae; genus Edaphobacter. The sequence continues at coordinate 422,172 of CAVYOC010000003.1, read as the reverse complement.
ACAGGGCGGGCTTCCGGTCCGGGGTTCGGCACTGGATTCACCACGACCAGCGGCTTCACGGGTACACCCTCTACCGTCAACTACTTCGACCCCTATCTTGGCGGACGCGCACCTCAGTACATCAACTGGAGCTTCGGTATCCAGCATCAATGGACCGACGCGATTGTTAGCAACTTCGCCTACGTCGGGTCGCAAGGGCACTTCCTGATTTCGGATGGAGGCAATGCACGCGGCTTCTGGTCGAATCAGCTTGACCCCAAATATCTGGCCTATACTTCGAACCTGACTCTCTCCGGTACGCAAGCAACTGCGTTCTGCGCAGCCAACAATCTGCCCTGCCCGGCCAACTTCACCTCCAGCCAGAATCTCGGCACATCTCTTAAGCCGTTCCCGTTCCAGGGTGTCTCCGATTACATGGGGAACGTCTCCAATGCGAACTACAACGCTCTACAGGCCACAGTCAACATGCGGCCTTCGCATGGGTTCACCTTCATGGCCAACTACACCTGGTCGCGCACCATCGACAATGGCGGCACCTTCCGTACAGGCTATGCAATTCCGGCCAGCGTCTCCGGCACAGGGAAAGCCTGGGCAGCGGATGCCATCGAACGCGGCGTCTCTACCACCAATCAACCCCACCACGTCGTTATCACCGGCGTATGGGATCTGCCCTTCGGCAAGTCGATCTTTGCCGAGAGCGCCTGGCAGCGCGCTATCTTCGGGGGCTTCAAGTTCTCTGAGATCTTCCAGGCCTACTCCGGATCGCCGCTTGCAATCACAGGCAACAGCTGCGGAACCAATCCGGCACAGGGAACCTGCCTGCCTACCTACAACAGCTCGTTCAGTGGTCCTGCACGCATCCACGGCAAGTGGGGTCAGGGTGTAACGGCTCAGAGCGCAAACGTCGCGTCGACCACACCGCTCACGCAGTCAACCGCAAACCAGTTCATCGATGTCAGCGCTTTTACCACCACCCCGGCTTACGTCTTCGGCAACACAGCCCGCACCGCTCCCTACAACATCTACGGCCCCGGAAACTATCAGCTCGATATCGGTCTCGCCCGCAGCTTCCCGCTGCACTTCACCGAGTCGGCAAGGCTGAACTTCCGCGGCGAGATGTATAACCTCACCAACCACACCCTCTTCGGCGTTTCCAGCTTAGCTTGGGGTGCACCCAACTTCGGTCAGGTCACCACCAACGCCAACTACAACCGCCGGTCTGCGCAGCTTTCGGCCCGCATCGAGTTCTAAACCGTCAAGCGATGCGGCCAACCGCCGCTTTCAACGAAACATCGAGCAAGAAAAAGCCGCCTGCCAGCTCGCAGGCGGCATTCTTTTTGGGTCGAAGCTGAAATGCAATTTTTGAAAGACACCGGCTTTCATAGCATGCTTTAAGCGAAGTTCGAATGGGTTCCTCAAAGGAGGAATATTATCAACGTGGCTTTGCGTAGCGTTTGGTCCTCCCATCTAGAACCTTGATAGTTAGCACTGAGAGCACTCTAGTTCAGTCAATAAGCCGGACGACCCCTTCAGGGCGATAGATTGTAAGGGTTCGACTGGTGGCGATCGAGGTTGTACCCTGAACGGAAGCTATTGAAAGCCTGGATCGCTTTAGCGAATGGAGTTTCCAACAGTTGATCACGTTGCAGCATCTCGTTGAACAATTAGAGAATGATCCGTCGCTTTTCGAGCCAAACCAGCTTCACCAACGTGTTGAAGCACTCGACCGCCTCGATGCGTATTTCCCGGATACCCCTCAACCGCTCGCTGGTGTGGAGGCAGGACTCTATCGACGCGCGAGAGAGATATGCGCGAGGCTGGAGGTTGCGAATCGTGAACTTTATGAAGTTATCCGCTGTGAAATTCAGCTCTGGTCCCGGTCTGACACCTTGCTTCGGTGGATCAATTCGCCAACGGCTATGGAAGACGGGGCCGGACCGGCTAACGGTATGGGCTATGACTCCCTCGATGAACTGATCAGTGGAGTGCTTCAATTCGAAGAACCCGACGCCCAACACATTCAGAGAGATTCTGAAAAAGTGTTTTATCAACCAACACCTGCGCGCCACATCTTCAAAATGATCGGTCAGACTGCGCTTTCTGCAACCGACGTCTTTGTCGATCTTGGCTCCGGGTTAGGCCATGTTCCCCTGCTGGTGTCGATTTGTACCTGCGCTCGCAGCATCGGAATCGAGTTGGAGGCGACCTATGTGGAACGTGCCCAACAATGCGCACGGAGGCTGAACTTAAACAAGGTTACGTTCCTCCACGAGGATGCGCGAGCAGCGGATCTGTTCAACGGCACAGTCTTCTATCTCTATACTCCTTTTACGGGGTCCATCCTAAGGTGCGTGCTGGACCGCCTGAGGCGCGAGGCCACTACTCGCCGAATCCGAGTCTGCACGTATGGTCCTTGTACGTCTGTTGTCGCCCAAGAGTTCTGGCTTGAAGCAACTGCGACGCTGGAAACAGATCGGGTCGCAGTCTTCTATTCTCTTTAGTGAGGTCGCCCAAGCACCAGCTAGTAACCGCGGAGATGTACTTACTACTGTGCCTTTGGCTGTGTCGCGCGCAAGCGTTTCTCATAACAGAAAAACCGCAAACCGGGTCGCAACGCTAGGCTGATCTCCCCAGCTAATTGGTAACCGAGTTTCGGAAACAACCGTTGTGTTGCCTCATTCCGCGTGTTGGTGTCGACACGCAGCACGTCAATGTCCCGCTCGCCCGCGACCACTTCGGCCTTCTGCATCAAAGCCGTTGCGACTCCCCCACCACGAAACGCAGGATCCACCGCGATCCGATGAACCACAATTGCGGCCTCATCGATATCCCACCCCACCTGGGCATAGGCCGGTTCCTGGTCCATCGTAATTGCCGCAAATCCTGTGACCTCAGTATCAATTTCAGCAAGCCAAAGCTGGTTCAGGTCGATATCGCGTCGAAAAACTGCCTCATTCGGATAGTTATCATCCCACTGCAGATTGCCCGAAGCCAGCATCAACGGCACGACCCGCCTCACCAGTGCAAGAAGAGTGGGAAGATCATCCTCAGTCGCGAGTCGTATCCGCATTATTTCAGCGTATCAAGAGCGGCGCCTCTACATGATACGAAACCGTTCCCGCATCAGCCTCTGGAAGCGCGGGCGCCAGATCAGGTCATACACCAGCTCCTTGCCTGGAAGCATCGCCAGTGCTGCTCTGCGGCTGTCGGAGATCATCTGCGCCGCATGATCCACCGTGAGCGTGGCATCCTGGGCGATCACCTGCATCACCATGTTCATCATCATCTGCAACCGCCGAACCCGCCTCTGCTCCTCAATCCGCTCGTCTGCACTGAGCGCAACAACCTCACAGCTTCTCTCGTTCAACTCCATCCAGACCTCCTGCCTACTGATCGGAGGCGCCGACGATCTCGCGGATTCCACCGTCCCGTCCTAACAGGAAGGTCGTCAACCCAAACTCGTCCGTCCGGTATAGCTTAGACCCGGCAGCCGCGATCCGGTTGATCACTTCATATCGTGGGTGCCCAAACGTATTCCCCTTCCCAGCCGATACCACCGCATCCTGAGGTCCCGCCGCCATGAGAAACGCCTCAGAGGTCGACGTCCTGCTGCCATGATGTCCGACCTTGAGCAGCGTGACATGGGCGACCCTCCCATGCGCTAACATCTCCCGCTCACTCCCTCCCTCCGCATCCCCCTCCAATAAGACGGACCCCCCGCCGTATTGCAACCGCATCACAAGGGAATCGTCGTTCATGGGCTCGTTAGGGTTGTTGTACCCGGCTTCGGGGGCCAGGACGGTTACCTGTGTTCCGTTCCACGCTAATTGATTGCCCGCGACAAGATGGCGCACCTCAACTCCGAGATCTTTGGCCCCAGCAAGCAGTGCTCGATAGGCCCTGGAGTCAGGGTCAATACTGACCCATAGCTCGTGCGGTCTGAAGTTTCGCATTACGGCATACATTCCACCCATGTGGTCACTATGTGCGTGGCTCAAGACGAGAACATCGAGCCGACGAAGTCTGCGCGACCAGAGGTAAGGTGACACGATCTCTTCGCCTATGTCGAATCGACTCGCAGCCTCCGCGACCTCGGCTACTCCTCCAACCGGGCCACCTGCATCGACGAGCATTGTTGCTCCGTTCGGAGCAACGACGAGAAGGGAGTCTCCCTGGCCGACGTCGATGGCTGTCACTTCCATCGAGCCGAGCGAAAGCACTGCGCGTTCCGGCCACAACACCATCAGTGCAACCAACGGCAGAAGTGCCACGGCTGCCCATGCCAAACGCCGCGATCTGCGCACTGCCCAAGAACAGAAGAACCAGATCCCAACCGACAGCAGCCCGATCCACCAAACCGGACCCGGGATGCGAAGATCTGCGCCGTGTGCAGCGCTCAAACGGCCTATGATGCGGGAGACTCCGTGCAGCAGCAAACTGGTCGCGGCGCCCGGTAACATCGCGGCCCAGGGACTGATGAGGGATGCGCAGAAAGCGACCACTGCAGTGGGCGCGAGAACCGCCACCAGCGGGACACTGAATATATTTGCCGGCACTGCAAACATCGTCGCGCGATGAAAGTAAACGGCCATGGGAAGAACCATAATCATCTCTGCAACTGTGCCGATGAGTGCGAGTTCCAGCGTCCAACAAGATGTGCGTGTGAGCAAGGAGGGGAAATGACCAGCCCACTTGCCGGCGATGGCGGCGATCGCTTCGCTCCACAGACGCAGCATTACTCGAAACTGCACTATACGAGGCGGCAATGCTGTGTCCCGCCATCTCTCAGAGAGTTCGGCTGAGGCGCGGGTATAAGAGAGGAAGCTGCGCTCCGCCAACGGGATCGCAATGCCAGCGATAGCAATGACAGCCAGGAAGGTCATTTGAAAACTGGCTTCAAACAAAGCATTGGGCGACCATGCGAGGACTCCCAACGATGCCGCGCCGAGGGCATTCATGGCATTGCGATCGCGCGACAACAGGCGAGTGAGCAAAAAGATTGTAGCCATGAAGAATGCTCGCTGCACGGGCGCACCGAAGCCAGTCAGCAGAGCGTAGCCCAAGGTAAGCGCGATGGTTATCAGCGTTGCCACCCAGTCGTGCAGCTTGAGTCTTCGCGCCAACCAAAACACCATGCCGGCCAACAACCCGACATGCATGCCGGATACCACGAACAAATGAAATGATCCGGTGCGTTCGAAACCGATTCTTTGCCCGCTGTTCAATCCAGCGCGGTCGCCGAACAACATCGCGTTGAGCATACCTGCGTCGTTCGAATTTAGTTGTAGAGATCCTGGAAGCGCGCGATTTGCCCTTGACTGGACGTAACTGCTCAAGCGTTTCGAAGCCCAACTTTGTGCCGCGTCGATTTTGCACTGCAATTGCGCGGAGTTGTCGGTTCTCGATAGGTTATTCTCCCGATCATCGAGGAGCGCGATCTTCGAAGCTCGCACGCTGGCATGCGCACTGATTCCTTGTGCCAGCAGATAATCCGCGTACTGCCATGCTCCCGGATCGCGATACCGTTCCGGCAGCTTGATCCGCATCGGAGCTTCGATGACGTTACCGCACCTGAATGTAGGCACGCGATCGTTTATTACGGTCTTTGTCGCTTTATTGGCAATCAAGCTGATTCGTACGCCTCCACTGGCGGGAACCATACGTGATATGTCCGGTGTTACCTCTTCGATGTAATTAACCTGGATATCCACTGAAAGCAGACCTGCGCCTGAAGCTTCGTCATCGTCCTCTTTCCCGGGCTCCCAGCCTGATTCTTTATCGTGATCGGAGTCTTTCTGTGGAGGAGGCAATTCACGTACTCGCGTGATGCGACCGCGAATCTTTCTGCTGAGGCCGTCTGCATACCTCGTCAAGGTCGGCTGCGTGGGAGGCAGCGGATGGATCTCGGAACATAAACAGCCAATCGCCATCCATGCTGCAGCTAACGGAATCACGGCCGTTCGCAGAGACCACCGCACGCCTGCAAAGGTCAACAGGAAGGTTAGCAGAATAGCGATGAACAGAAAGATCAGAGGCGGACGGTTCCACGCGATTAACTCGCCAACCGCAAACCAGCAACTTGCAGCCAGCAAAGGCACGCGACGGAACTCGAGTGACGGATTACGCGCGATTGTGTTCGGCCAAAGTTCAGGATTTGGCTCGTTCGCTTTTTCGGTCTTCGAAGCTCTGCCTGCGGACCGCACTTACGACCATTTCACCACAGGTGATTACGATCGTCTGCGTAAAACTGCAATAGTTTCGAGATGAAACGTTTGGGGAAACATGTCGACAATATGTAGTTCGGCAAACTTGTAGTTTGCCGCAGTCAGCGTCTTGAGATCGCGAGCGAGAGTAACCGGATCGCAGGAGACATAGACGATTTCGGGGGCGGCGATGCGTGTCAGCAGCGAGCAGGACTCGGTGCCCACACCTGCTCGGGGAGGGTCCATGACGATCAACTGCGGGCGTTCTCGCTGGACGACTGCGCTACGCAGGAATTCAACTGTCGTACTCTGGACGGCGCGTCTCCCCGGGCCGGTAAAGGAACTGGCGAGATCGTTTGCTGCGGCTTCTACTGCTACGACGTGTTGAAAAGATCTTGCCAATGCTTTGGAAAACAGACCGACGCCTGCGTACAGATCCCAGGCGATTGTTCCGTGCCGCTCGGCGGTTACGATTTGGATGAGTTCGTCGACGAGGAAGCGATTGATCTGAAAAAAGTTGCCGTTGTTCACCCAGTAATCTTCGCCGGCCGCATGGTAGACCAGGCCTCGCGCGCCCCATGTCTCTAAAAGCCGCGGCATCTTTGTTCGCCGCTGCTGACTTCCTTCGGAGATCAAAAATGCAGAGGCTCCTGTCAGTTCAGACACGTGCTCCTGCATTCGTTCGCAAAATGCGGTGAATCCGGACTCATGTTTCGCATGATAGACGGAGATCTGCAGTTTTTTTTCATCGTGGGTGGTGAAAAACTCGACCTCTGCTACGCTCCGAAGCCACCGGGCTACGATGGAATCTTCGGTTGCGAGCTTGAGCAAGACCTGTGCGGACCGCCAGAGGAGAGGAGCCAGGATCGGACACTCGTGGATTGCGAGAAATTCATTCGTGGAGCGCCGGTTGTAGCCCAACCTCAGCACTCCGTCCCGCTCCAGAAGTCGCAGTCGCGTTCGATTTCTGTAGTGCCATGGATTCCCGGTATGAGGTTGTATCGGCGGCAACGGCGTTAGCCCGGCCCGTTCCAGGGTCTCGCGCAGAATGTCAGTTTTAATACGCACCTGTACGGGGTAAGCTGCGTGTTGGTAGTGGCATCCGCCGCATTCGCCGAAGTGAGCGCAGCGCGGCAGAACGCGGTCTTTGGATTCGGTCAACACCTTGACCAGAGCGGCTTCTTCGAAAGCACTTTTTCGTTCGAGAAGGCGAACTCCGACGAGTTCCCCTGGAAGAGTGAAGGGTACAAATACCGCCCTGCCCTTACCGTTGCCTTCGGTCTGATGAGCCAGGCCCGACCCACCATAGATTGCTTTTTCGATTTGTAACTTCATCCGTGGCTCATGTAGAAGAGGCTTAGGCGGGGTATACTGCGGGCTTCGAGCAGCTTTTTCTGAAGAAACTGCTGTTGGACTTGCTTGATTTGCACGGCCTGCATTTTGCCGCGATAGGGAGCCAACTCTCTTGCCGCCTGTTCGCGCAGTGCCACCAACTCCTCTTCGGGGGTTGATGTCAGGAGCGCGGCAAACATCTTTTCTTCAAGAACACTCAGAGTTCGGTCAAGTTCTTCCAGCGATTCCGTTGTTTCTGCAAGCTGGCCGTTGGCTAACCCGATCAATCGATGAGCGATTTCGGCGGCTATTGCATCCGCAGGGGGATCAAGGGACGCGGTTTCCATGGACCGGGCGTTTTGTTCCAGGTATTCGCGCACCCGCCGAGTTTCAAAGCCGCTCTCTGCAGAATCGGCTCGTGAAGCCGGGGCGGCACCCATCGAAGCTTCCATAGCCTGCTCGACGGCCTCCATCACGCTCTGAGCGCACCAGGCAAGACCGTTCACTTTTCGGATTCTGGCCGGCGAGCGTCGCGTCTTGGCATCGTGCTTGTCGAAGGCATTGTCGATGCCGCGAAGAACTGCTTCCAGCGGGACGCCAGCATCTCGCCAGGTTTCGATTAATGCCCAGTCGAGAGTAGAAAGCATGAGCAGAGATCCACGTCTGTGCTGAAACCGCTCTTCGATCTCGGTAAAGTAATTGAAGTAGTTGCGCATGGGCTCTTTACAAGAATAAGCCCGCAGATGAACCCGCCTAGATCCCGCGCTTTCTGTGGCGGTCGAGATTGCGCTCATAGATGATGCGGAGGCCGGTGAGAGTCAGCATCTCGTCCACTGCGGCGATGTGTTTCGATCCGCTGGCGATCAGCTTCGCGAGGCCTCCGGTGGCGACGGTTTTGGTTTCGGGGCCCATCTCAGCGATCATGCGCTCGAGGATACCGTCTACGAGGCCGATGTACCCGTAGTAAAGGCCTATCTGAATGTTGTCGACTGTTCCGGTTCCGATAACTTTTGCTGGCTTTTTTATGTCGATGCGAGGGAGGCGTGCAGCGCGGGAGAAGAGCGCGTCTGCCGAAACACCGAGTCCGGGAGCGATGGCGCCGCCAAGAAACTCACCCTTCTTCGAAAGAACGTCGAAGGTGGTGGCAGTGCCCATGTCGACGACGATACATGGGCCTCCGAAGCGCTCGAAGGCTGCAACACAGTTGACGATGCGGTCGGCACCGAGTTCGGCTGGATTGTCGGTCAGGACTGGGATGCCGGTTTTTATTCCCGGCTCTACAAAGAGCGGCTTCACGCGGAAATAGAGTTCAGAGACCTGCCGTAACGCTGAATCGAGGGGTGGAACGACCGACGAGATCACGATACCGTCGACGACATCGGTGTCGAGTCCCTTTAGTTTGAATAGATTGCGAAGAAGTACTCCGAATTCGTCACTTGTCTGGGTGGAAGAGGGGGTGGTGATGCGCCAGTTTGCCACTAACTCTGGGGCTGTTGGAGGTTCCGTTGTGCCGCTAGCCAGCCGGTAGAGGCCGAGGACTGTGTTCGTGTTGCCTACGTCGAGTGCCAGTAGCATGCCTGCTTCATCCCCTGTAGTTCGGATTACTTCGCGCGGACACCTCCGGAAAGCACGGTGCGTTGAATGCCATCGTCTCCGAGAACGCGTAGAAAGCCGCGAGAATCCAGCCCATCTGTCACGCCAGTATAGCCGCCAGCCTCATCCACGCTGACGGGTTTACCTCGGACCCAGGTTGAAGCCGCGGCGAAACGAGCTAATAGATTGATCTCGGAAGAAGAGCCATATAACTCAGCCTCGAGCAAGTTGAGCTCTTTCTCAAGTGCGAGTAGAAACTGGATCAGGATCTTTTCGCGCCTCCACAACTTGCCGGTTTCGCGGTACAGGGAGGTCGCAAGTGCTTGGAATTCCTCAGGAAAGTTGGGGTTATTGACGTTGATGCCGATGCCTATGACGAGGTAACGCATTATCGCCGGGGCGTCTGTCTGGGGCGGGATTGAGGAGGTCTCAACGAGGATGCCGCCGCATTTTCTTTCGCCGACCAGAAGGTCGTTTGGCCAGCGAATGTCGGGTTGGAGCCCTGTGACATCGGCGATGGCTGATTGGGCGGCAAGTCCTGTCACCAGGGAGAGCCAAAGTGCCTTTTCTAAAGGTATTTGAGGGCGAAGGAGGACGCTGACGTAGAGGCCGTCGCCGGGGGTTGAATGCCACTTGTGATCGCTTCGCCCGCGGCCGGCGGTTTGTTCGTCGGCGATCCAGACACTGGCGTGTGAGACGCCGGCTTGAGCGGCTTCGAGCGCGAGGGTGTTGGTTGAGTTGATTGAGGGGAAGTGGTGGAGTTTGTCGGCGAAGATGGAGTTCGTGAGAGAGTCGAGAACGCCTGTTAAATCGAACGAATCAGGCACCTTATCCTCAATAAATGTCGGCTGTGATGCGCATGCTGAGGTCGGCGGCAGTGGCGGAGTGGGTGAGGGCTCCGACGGAGACGAAGTCAACTCCGGCTAATGCGTATTTGCGAACGGTTTTGAGATTCATGTTGCCGGAGGCTTCGACGGGGACCTTCGGGAGGGTGGCGTGAATCCGCTTAACTGCTTTCTTTACTTGAGATGGCGTCATGTTGTCGAGGAGGATGGAGTCCGCGCCGCCAGCGATGGCCTGATCGAGCTCGGTTTCGGAGCGGACTTCTACCTGAATCCATTGGGTGGATTTACGGTTGGCCTGGGCGCGTTCGAGGACTGCCGGGAGGCCGCCTGCGAGGGATATGTGGTTGTTTTTGATGAGGATACCGTCCTGAAGGTCGAGGCGGTGGTTGACGCCGCCGCCGCAGGATACGGCGTATTTGTCGAGTGCGCGGAGGCCGGGGATGGTTTTACGGGTGTCCAAGACCTTGGTTTTTGTGCCACTTACGGCCCTGACGAACTCGTTGGTGAGGGTGGCGATGCCGCACATGCGCTGCATGAGGTTGAGGATGACTCGTTCGCAGGAGAGGAGGGCAGCGGCGTTGTGGCGGATGACGGCGAGAGTCTGGCCCTTTTTGACTTTGACCCCGTCGAAGATTTCGGGGTGGCTGACGACCTCGAAGCGGCCGGCCGAGGTTGTCGACATTTTGCCGAAGATGTCCAGAATGATGGGGATACAGCCAAGACCCGAGACAACACAAGGTTGTTTGGTGACGATGGTTCCGGAAGCTCGAAGGTTGGGAGGGATGGTGAGTGCGGTGGTGATGTCGTTGGCGACCTTGTCTTCGGCGAGGGCGGCCTCAAGGATGGCGCTAACCCTTTTTGTCTTCCAGTCCATTGAGCCATCCTAAACCTGTTTTCCGGTAATTTTTTTTTTGGTGTGGCGACGGGCTGTTTTTTTGCGATTTATGGGAGTTTTTTGAAGGGGGTCGCGAAAAACGAAGGTGTTTTTACGTGGTTTTTTGTGACCGTTACGCGGCTGTTAAGTGCAAAAACGTGACTCTTAGGTGGCTTGTTTTTCGCGATGAAAATTTTCCATGTTTTTAGAAAATATTTCTTGTAAAAATCGGCTAGGGTTTCTTCTTGGGATTTTCTCATCCTTCTTTACTGGCTTCGGCGACGTTGGTGATGGGGCAGTTTGAGGAAAGCGTACCTCAGCGGCTAAAAGCCGCAATAGATTTCAGCATCATTTACGGCACGGCTGAAGCCGTGCCCTTAAGCAAGACTCCTCTTTAAGCAAGACTGCTCTTAAGCAAGACTGCTCTTAAGCAAGACTCCTGAAGAACGGTGGACCCTTGAAGAAGACGTGCCCTTGAGCCGGCGCTAGTAGGGCGATGTTTCGGCTCGGTTTCGCTACCTGGCTGCGTTTCATGAAAGCTGGGGCTTAGTCGAGGTATTTGATGAGGATGGCTTCGTTGCCGATGTCGTTGTAGATGAGCTCGTCGACGGTGCCCTGGGCGAGGAGGAGGCCGTATCCTCCGGCGCGCATTCCTGCTTCTTCACGCTGCCTGATGTGGGCGATGGGATCGACGGACGGGTCCGCGGTGGCTGCGTGGCTGAGGGCCTCCTGGCGGAAACCGGCACCGGGGTCGCGTACGCGGAAGACCATGGTTCGAGCTGTGCGAATGGCGGTGACTTCGACGACCTGTTCGGGATTGAAGGCGGCCCCGTGTTCCATAGCGTTGAGGAGGATTTCGCGGAGAGCCTGCATGGCGTCCTGCTTTGCGTCCTCGGGGAGCTGCACGCTGAGTTCTTTGGCGAAGGAGAGCAAGCGCTCGGCGGTGATGAGGCGGCAGTTGACACGGACGGAGACCCAGCCGGGGCGGGCGGAGACGACTTCGATGTCATCGCGCCACAGGCTCTCGGAGGCTGCCTCAGCGGCGAGGTTGGCGATCGTGTAGGCATCGAACGGAGGGCTGAAACAGGCGAAGACCCGGGCGCGCAGAGCGGCGATGACCTCGGCGGGCGTGCTGTGAGAGGCGAGGACAATGCACTTGACGCCGGGGCGGATGGAGCGCATCTCCTCGAGCAGGGCGAGGGCTTCTTCGATGATTCCGTCAGCTCGGGTGATGACGACGCCGAAGGATCGGATGCGCATGCGCTGGAGGGCATCGGCGTGGCCGGCGGCATACTCCATGGGGAGGTTGGCCGCGGTGAGTGCGTCGCCGATCTCGTGGCTGATGTGATTGCTGCCTTCGATGATGAGGACTCGGCTCATAGTCCGCTCCGGGGAACCAGATGATTTTAGACGATTGTGGTTAGCCGAACGCGACAGGAGGGAGCTACCAGAGCGGAGCTACGGTTTGTTCGGTGAAAACCGGTGGCGGGCCACCCTGATTTGGGAGATTGATCGCGGCGAGGGATGGCCTGGCTTGCGGATCGTAGATGACGGTGATGTTTCCGGGGCTTCCCGGCGCCCCATTGTTGCCGTCGCGTCCGTTGGAGCCGTCGCTACCGTTTTGTCCATTTGGGGAGCCGATTCCACCGGATCCTCCGCGGCCTCCCTGGCCGCCAGATCCTCCGGGGCCACCGCGACTTCGTAGTAGTCAACACTTGCTCATGTGAGATGTTTTGATGCCTGGCTGAAAAGTTAAAGGCAAAAGCAGATCCTCCCGCGTTGCGGAAGGATGACAAGTAAAAAGCAAAAAAGCAACCGCAGGTCCTTCGACTGCACCGTTCGCAAAGTGCGCGAACGGCTTCGCTCAAGATGACACTTTTTGGGACAGGTTGCGTCGTTAGTTTGGCAGCGCTTCGAGGGCGGATTTGGTTTTGTCGTAGAGGGTTTTGGTTTCGGCGTGTTGTTTGCGAAGGCCTTCTACGATGTGGGCTGGGGCTTTGGCCATGAAGGATTCGTTGTTGAGCTGGCGGTTTGCGGCTTCGAGGCCTTTTTCGTATTTTGCGAGGTCTTTGGTGAGGCGTTCGCGTTCTGCGGGGATGTCGATCTGGCGCTCGTAGAGGACGGCTACGTCGAAGTCGGCGGTGCTACGGGCGTTTGCGCCGGAGAGCGGAGTGGCGACGAACTCGATGGAGGCGACGCGAGCCATGCGGGAGAGCATGTCCTGATTGGCGTCTGCGAGGGCAACGATGCGGTTGGATGCATGGAGGTGGATGGGGGTGGATTCTTTTTCGGGGACGCCTAGTTCTTTGCGCAGGGCGCGGATGGTGGTGATGAGGTCTTGCATGGTTTGCATTGCGCTTGCGGCGACTGGATCCGCGGGGAAGTCAGCGGGTTGCGGATAGCGGGTTAGGGCGATGGATTTTGCTGGCGGTTGCTGGTTGTAGAGGGCGTGCCAGATTTCTTCGGTAATGAAGGGCATGAAGGGGCTGAGAAGGCGGAGGGCGGACTCGAAGACTCCGGTGAGAGCGGCGAGGGTGATGAGCGTCTGACCAGCAGGTTCCTCCGCTGCGCTGCGGAATGACAAGTCCGAAGATGGTGCGAAGTTGAGGCGGAGTTTGACTAGTTCGAGGTACCAGTCGCAGAGTTCGCCCCAGAAGAATTGATAGATCGCGTTGGCGGCTTCGTCGAAGCGGTAGTTCGTAAGGGCTCGGTCGACTTCGGTGGTGACGGCGTGGAGACGGTCGAAGATCCAACGGGATTCGAGGGGCGTGTTTTCGGGGAGTTCGAACGAGCCCACCTTAGCCGACGATGAGGCCGTCGGCGAAGATGGGGCACCCGGATTTGTGGTGGGAATCAAGCCGGATTGATCGCTGAAGTGGAAGTCGTAGCCGTTCTGCTTCGCGTTCTCGAGGTTCATGAAGAGGAAGCGTGCGGCGTTCCAGATTTTGTTGGCGAAGGCGCGGTTGCCTTCGGTGCGGGCTTCGGAGAAGGCGATGTCGGTGCCGGGGGAGGCCATCGAGGCGAGGGTGAAGCGGACGGCGTCGGTGCCGAAGCGCTCGATGATGTCGATAGGGTTGATGACGTTGCCCTTGGTCTTGGACATCTTCTCGCGGTTGGCGTCGCGGACGAGGCCGTGGATGTAGACCTCTTTGAAGGGAACGGCGTTGGCGAGTGTGCGTTTGCTGCCGTCGGGCATGGGGACGTCGAGGGTGAAGTGGCAGCCGAGCATGATCATGCGGGCTACCCAGAAGAAGAGGATGTCGAAGCCGGTGACGAGGAGGGTGGTGGGGTAGAAGTTTGCGAGGTCCGCGGTGATTTGCGGTTTGCCGTCTGCGCTCGGCGTTGGGCCAGCCCAGGGTGGTGAAGGGGAGGAGGCCGGAGGAGAACCATGTGTCGAGGACGTCGGTTTCCTGGATGATGTCGGTGGAGTTGCAGGTGCCGCATGTCTTCGGAATTTCGCGGGAGACCGTGATTCCGCTGCAGGATTTGCAGTGCCATGCGGGGATGCGATGGCCCCACCAGAGCTGGCGGGAGATGCACCAGTCATGGATGTTGGTCATCCACTCGAGGTAGATCTTTTTGTACATCTCTGGCGTGAAGTTGATTGCGGGTTTTTCGCCGTTGATGGATTCGACGGCTTCGATGGCGTTTTGCGCGATGGATTTGCCGCCGGTGTTGGGGGTTTTGTTGACGGCGAGGAACCATTGGAGCGAGAGGCGCGGCTCGATGACTACGCCGGTGCGCTGGCTGAGGCCGATGGTGAGGGTGTGGTCTTTGATGGATTCGAGGAGGCCGGCGGCTTCGAGGTCTGTCAGGATTTTTTCGCGGGCGGCGTAGCGGTCGAGGCCGTCGTAGGGCGAGCCGGGGAGCGTGATGTGCGCGGTCTCGTCGAGGATGCTGGGTGCGGCGAGGTTGTGGCGCTGGCCGATGGCGAAGTCGTTGGGGTCGTGCGCGGGTGTGACTTTGACGGCTCCGGTGCCGAACTCGGGTTTGGCCCAGTCGTCGGCGAGAATGGGGACTTCGCGGCGGGGCTGCCGTTGATTTCGGTGAGCGGGACGCGGACTTTTTTTCCGATGAGGGCGGTGTAGCGGGCGTCGGTTGGGTTTACGGCTACGGCGGTGTCGCCGAGCATGGTTTCGGGGCGGGTGGTGGCTACGGTGATGTGGCCGGTTCCGTCGGCGAGCGGGTAACGGATGTGGTAGAGCTTGCCGAGGCGCTCTTCGTGCTCGACTTCGAGGTCGGAGACGGCGGTCTGGATGCTGGGGTCCCAGTTGACGATGTAGGCTCCGCGGTAGATGAGGCCCTGCTCGTAGAGGCGGATGAAGGCTTCTTTGACCGCGACGGAGAGGCGGTCGTCCATGGTGAAGTATTCGCGGGACCAGTCGACGGAGGCGCCGAGGCGCTTCATCTGGTCGAGAATGGCTCCGCCGTAGAGCTTGCGCCAGCACCAGACACGCTGGGTGAAGGCTTCGCGGCCAAGTTGCTGGCGGGTGGTGCCTTCTTCCTTGAGCTGGCGCTCGACCATCATCT
Organism: uncultured Acidobacteriaceae bacterium; assembly: GCA_963770055.1. GTDB lineage: Bacteria > Acidobacteriota > Terriglobia > Terriglobales > Acidobacteriaceae > Edaphobacter. The sequence goes on along the minus strand of CAVYOC010000003.1, from coordinate 406,795 downwards.
GGGTGGCGATGCCGGCGTGGTCGGTGCCGGGGATCCAGAGGGCGAGGTCGCCAAGCATGCGGTGCCAGCGGGTGAGAATGTCCATCTCGGTCTGGTTGAGCATGTGGCCCATGTGGAGACGGCCGGTGACGTTGGGCGGGGGGAGGAGAATGGTGAACTTTTCGTCACTATCCTGCGTACTTTTTGGGGTTGGAACATCAAATAGGCGTTCCTCGACCCAGTACCGGGCCCAATATTCTTCAATGACAGAAGGGTCGTAGGCTTTTGGCAGTTCTCTCGGAAGTTCGGGGCTGCTGGATTGCTTGCTCATGGATGATTTAAGGGTAGCATCCGAGCGCTAAGGTGCGCGTTTTGAGCTTCGAGGCTGGTTCTTGCGGGATCAGAAGGCTTTAGACTTGGTTTGCGAGATTTTCTGAGGTTTTTTATGCGCAGATGGTTGTTGGCTGTTGCTTTGCTGGCAGTGACCGCACCTTTGTATGCACGTTCCCACTCGGCGAATGACCGGGCCAGCTTCGGAAGCGATATCACGATTGCCGAAGACGAGACGGCAGGGGATATCGCGTGTGCCTTCTGTGAGGTTCACATTCATGGAGATGTGAAGGGCGATGTTGCGGTGGCGTTCGGGAAGATAGAGGTTGATGCCGGGCGCAATATTTCGGGGGATGTGGCCTCGCTGGGAGCAGACCTGAACCTGGGGTCGGGGTCATGGGTCGGCGGAGACGTGGCGATTGCTGCTGGCGATGTGAAGGCCGGACCGGGCGCGATGATTCATGGGTCGAGCGCCGTGTCTCCGAGCAAGGTTTGGCTGCTGCTTCCGTTTGCGCCGTTTCTGATTTTGATCGGCATTATCTGGTTGATTGTGTGGCTGGTGCGGAGGAACCGGTATCAGTTTCCGGCTTATCCGCAAGGCAGAGGTTTTTGATTAGCGAGTCAGCGAGTGAGCAGGCGACTTGAGTTTTTGGAGAAGACAAATGGCTATGCGCGCGGGGTGGAGTTTTTTTGTTGCGTTTTTGCTCACGGTTGGGGCGCTAGGCCAGGGACCGGGTAATCGGACTTATTTTAATGAGGATATCTTTGTCGCTTCGGGCCAGAAGATCCACAATGCAACCTGCATCTTCTGCTCGGTGCAGGTGGAAGGGGATGTAACCGGGCGGGTGGTGGTTCTGTTTGGAAGCGTGAATGTGAGTGGGCAGGTGCAGGGGGGCGCTGCGGTGGTGTGGGGGAATGCGGTGGTGGATTCGCAAGCGCGGATCGGCGGCGACACGATGGTGTTGGTCGGCAACGCGGTGTATGAGGCGGACGAATCGCTTTCAGGCAGTGCTTATGTGATTGGCGGACATATGTCGCGCGTCTCAAGGTCGAGCCTGGATCAGATGGCGCGGAGCAGAGTTTCGCTGAGTCCGATGTTTTCGTGGCTGCTTGCGGTTGTGGTGGTTGTTCTGCTGGTGGGTGTGATCGTGCCCCGGGTTCGGCGGCGGGTGGTTGTCAATCAGACTTCGTGACAAGGATCAGGCTCAAGATGAAAAGGGATGCAACCGGTTGGCTGCATCCCTTTTATTCTGGCGGAATAGATTGTCTTTAGAATGGGTTGAGCTTGCCGAGGCCCTTCTTCTTTTTGTGCTTGCTGGAGGATTCGTCGTCCTTGTCGAACTCAGGTTTGCCGGTTTTCTTTCCGTCGGCATTAGCCTGCTGGGCGGGAGGCTGTGAGCCGGCCGTGATGTCATTAACCTGCGCTGGCGCATCGGCCGGCTTCTCGACCGGGGGCAGTGCGGTTGAGTTTACGGGGCCGACCGCTTTGAGTCCGCCGTTGTCGGCGGGCACGTTGGGATTGGAACCGAGGACCTCGACGCCCATGGTGTTTGAGCTGCCAGGCGGAGGTGTTGCGGTGCTATTGCCCTGAACGTTGCTGACTGCTGCCGATCCTGAGGTGGCAGCTGCATTCGCCGAGGGAACTTCCTGGAAGGCGAGTGGAGCTGCGGGCGTCGCCGGAGTGGGTGCGGCGGCTGTGTCGGAGGCGGGCGCTGCGGAGTCGGGAGCGGCACCTGCCGGCGTGGGTGCCTTGGGTGCATTCGGATTTATCGCGGTGTTGAACTCCTGGGTCATCCTTTTGGTGACGCCAGGGGCAGTGGTCGGCTTAGGGTCGACGAGGGTCGGTTCGCCATCCCTGGCGGCCAGGACGACGTCAGGATGACGCATGAAGAGAATGGTGGCGCGGTCCTGCAGGCTATATTGCCTGCGGCTGTTTTCGAGAGCCACGCTGGCTGCGACCTGCTCGGGTGTCGGTGTCGGGATGGGGACGTTCATGGCGTCGAGGCGGTCGCGAGCGTCTTCGACGTGAGGAGCAGCGGAGTGCTCGAGCACGACTTTGGAGTAAGCTGCGACGGCTTCATCGTCGTAGGTTTTTTCCAGAGCCGCCTTGGCTGCTTCGGGGAGTCTGAGCGTACGGATGTAGCGGGCCTGGGTTTCGTAGGCGTCGCCGAGGCCGATGAGGACTTCGTCCATGTGGCTGTATTGCGGATAGGTATCGACGACTGTCTGGTAACGGGCGATGGTGGCGGGGTAGTTGTTCCGGGTGGCGTAGAAGGCGGCAATCTCCGACTCGCGTGTGGCCATGACTTCCTGAACCTCGCGGAGGCGCTGCCTGGCCTGCGGGACGAGCGAGGACTCAGGGAACTGCTGGAGCATGAGGCGGTACTCTTCCTGGGCGTGGGTGACCTTGGAGTAGTCGCGGTCAGGCTTGTCCATCTGGCGGAAGTAGATGTCGCCGACGCGCATCTGGGCCTCGGCGGCCTCGGGTGCGTTGGGGAAGAAGGTGATGAAGTCCTTGTACTCCTGCTCGGCCTGAGTGAGAGCGGCGGTGCCGCCTTCGTGATACCAGGAGTCGGCGATGGCGAGTTTGGCTTTCATCTGGTACTGCGAATCAGGATAGGTGTTGAGAAGGGTCTGGAGATCGAGACGGGCTACGTCGAAGTGGCCGCGCTTACTGGCGTCGAGGGCCTTATCGTAGAGAACCTTGTCGGGCAGCGCCGGGTCGACGGGAGCGACCTTCTTCTCTTTTCGCAGTTCTTTCTTGGTGTCCTTGGACTGGACGACCTTGTCGTCTTTCTTGTTGCCGGTCGTAGAGGAGAGCGTGGCGCTGGTCTGCTGCTGGCCGTTCGCGTCGGTCGAGGTGGTCGTTGAGCCAGTGACCTGAGCAGTTGCGCTGGTGGCGAGGATGAGAGCTGCGATGGCCAGGGCAGCGAGTGAGGCGGCCCGGAAGCTTGGGAAGAAGGAACGGTTATTCATCAGCAAATGACCCCATCGCCTCGCGCAATGACCGCGCACAGGCTGGCTTTTATTCTAAATGCCCCGCGGGAATTATGCTGGCGAGGCGGCACGGGCCAGTTTGAGGAATTCCCTGGCGTTGTGCTCGGTTTTGCCGGGGGCGAAGATGGCCGACCCGGCGACTAACATGTCCGCTCCTGCTTCGACTACGAGAGCGACGGTATCGTGAGCGACTCCGCCGTCGACTTCGATGCGAAAGTTGAGGCCAAGCTCTTCGCGTATCTCGGCGAGATGGGAGATTTTTTCGAGGCAGAGAGGGAGGAATTCCTGGCCGCCGAAGCCGGGGTTGACGCTCATGACGAGGACATGATGAACCATGGGAAGGACTTCGATGAGGGTTTCGACCGGAGTGGCGGGGTTGATGACGACGGCGGGGGACATGCCGTGGTGGGCTATCTGCTGGAGGGTGCGGTGAAGGTGGCGGCAGACCTCCTGATGGACGGACATCATGTCGGCCCCGGCCTCGGCGAAGGCTTCGATGAAGTCGTCGGGATTTTCGACCATCATGTGACAGTCGAGAGGGAGTTTGGTGATGGAGCGGATGGATTTGACCATCGGAGGGCCGAAGGTGATGTTGGGGACGAAGTGGCCGTCCATGACGTCGACGTGGACGATGGTGCCGCCGCCGCGCTCGGCGGCTGCAACTTCGTCGGCGAGATGGGCGAAGTCGGAGGCGAGGATGGAGAATGCCAGTTCGATCACTCGGGGTCTGCTCCCTGAGTGCAAGTCTATCAGTGCAGGTGATGGCGGGAGTGGCTCAGCTTCGGTTAGAACGACCGGGATTCGGTCGTCTCGCGCACGCAGTTGACCAATGGAAACGCGACGGCATCCAGGCCACCTCATTCGTCAGGGTTTCTTCCGCAAATATTCTCCGTGAAAGTCCGTTGCCCATGAGGCGCCGTTGTCAGGCGATTTTTCCCAAATCTGTTCGACTTTGTCCGGGCCGATCCGGACGATCCGAACACGGTTCAGGACAGTGTCTCCGTTAGGTCCTCGGCTGGGGCCGGAAAACTCTGCGGAGCCCGAGGCAACTTTGCCATGGACAAACACATGGACTCGACCCTGATTGTCGACGAACATTCCGTGCCAGCTCCTGTCGTCGGCGCTATAGCCGAACATGTTTTCGCCGGTATGACCACGGCCTCCATCCCAACTCTCGACGACCATGCATCCGTTGAGGGCGAGGTGAACCCTGCTGATGGCGTTGGGTCCTGCGCCGGGACCTGCAATCTTCCATTCGCCGAGCCAGTAGTCGAGCTGGCGATTCTCTGAGTTTGTGGAACATGGTCCGGTATCAGGCGGATCAATTACTCGCGCAGGTAAGCCGATTCTGGTGACCAGACTTAAAAGAAGGACAGATGACCAAGTCGACTTTGTGAGGATTGAGTTCAGGTGCATGGATTGTTCCCCCCTAAGACTTCACAGAACCAACATTAGCCGTTGCAGCGCCTGCATACTTTCGATATTGTGACAATCAATGTCGAAAAAACGACAAAGTACGATCTTCGATCGTCTCACGGACCGCCGCTCCAGCATTGTCAGTCTCACTCACGACTATTCCGCTGGCCACGTCGTCCCGCTGCATTTTCATGATCGCGACCAACTGGTGTACGCGTCGCAGGGAGTGATGACGGTGCGCACCGATAACGGCACATGGGTAGTTCCGACGCACCGGGCGGTCTGGATCCCGGAGACGATTCCACACTCGATTACGATGTCGGGAAGGGTCGCAATGCGAACTCTTTACCTCAAGGCGAGACTGGTGAGGTCTTTGCCGAGGGATTGTTGCGTGGTCAATGTGCCGCCGCTGTTGAATGAGCTGATTCTGCACATTTGCAGCAGCGGTTCTCTGAGCAAGAGGGTGGCGTGGCAGCGTCACCTGATCGATGTCGTCATCGACCAGCTCAAGGCGATTCAGAGCGTTCCACTTCAGCTCCCAAATCTATCCGATCCCAGAGCGCAGAAGGTTGCAGAGGCGCTGACGGCCGAACCGGGAAATCGACGACCGCTCGCGCAGATATGCAGGGCAAGTGGCGCTACCCGGAGGACCGTCGAAAGACTTTTTCAAGAGGATACGGGGATGACGTTAGGAAAGTGGCGGCAGCAACTTCGCCTGATGGAGGCGATGCGTCTTCTCGGAGAAGATACGAATGTGACACGAGCCGCTCTTGATGCAGGCTATGCCACGCCGAGCGCTTTTATTGCAGCGTTTCGAAAGTCACTTGGCACGACGCCCACACTTTACTTCAAGGTGTCTGCGGGGGAACGCAGGCGATCGTAGCTGCGGAAGAGGTGCCGGGCTTCACGATCAGTTTGGAGTTGGCTTCTCAACGTGATCAATGACGAGGACGTCCACCGGACCTTTGGTCGATTCGAGTTTCAGCCCGAGTTGTTCCTGCAATACGGTGAACACCGATGCCCCGGTGGTGTCGGCGGAGGGCGCCGCGCTCTCGGAACCCTCCGGTGCGGGAGGGCTTGCCCCGCCCTGGTCCGATGCCCACTCAAGAGTTGCGTTGAATGTTTGCGTGTATCCGGACTTGTCGATCACAGTGCGGTCGGTTACGCGGGAAAGAGTTCGAATGAGGTCGGCCATGGTGATGCCTGTCCCGGTCATCACCAGGTTCCGCCCGTTTCGACTTACCCTGGTATTGCCGCAAAACGCCTGCGGAGATTGCCCTGGAGCCGGGGGAACTGGAGGATTATCGGCGTCCGGCTTCACGCAGTCTGACGGCGTCAGTTTGAGGCCACCCTTGGCAACCACCAACGCGTAAACGGGAAGCACCCTGGTCTCGTGAGGAACCTTCAGGGCATATCGGTCTTCGAGCGGCGTTTGCAGCATGAGTTGGACATTGGCATAAGCCTGCTTCGAGGTGGACCCTGGGATCCACTGTCGGCTTCGCCTGAATATCAAACGTATCGGAGCGGATCCATGCCGGGCCTCCGTCGACCTCAAATGTCTTCACGTGATAGGCCTCTGCAATGAGGGTCCTCAGCGGCATGTTCGTCGCCTCAAAATCTCCTGACCTTCCCATTCCCATCGACGATCTGCCCCCGCCGGGGGAGGGTTTGATGGTCGCGACTTCGAACTGAGGCCGAGCGTCCGGCGCTTGCGCCTGAGCGATAAATCCCAGACTTAGAACCGCGGTGGCTATCATTCTTGTTGTTCGAATTCCCCACACTCCAACCTTGTAGTCCCTAGCTTGGCCTCCGGCGAATAACCGTCCTACTTGCGGCATCTTCCGCGTCCTGGTGATTCTCCGTAATACGGAAGGTGATGCGAAAGACCGTGGCGAAGTGATAATCCATCAGGACGTCATATGCGTCCGCGGTCCCTGCCGAGAACCCGGGTCCACATCACCATCTGCGCGATTAGACAAGAAGACGCGGTGCCGGTTTGGTCGCGCCACAACTTTCTTTTCGTGAGGGCCTGAGCATCAACAAAATGCCGTTGCACCAACTGCCCGTAAAGTCGGGTTATCTGCTGGAAGGCTTTGGCTTAGTAGGAACCGGACATGTCTTGAACATCAACTGTTTTGGGACGAACCACTGTTGAGGCGCCAAACACGGTAGCCCCACCAGGTTGCATATGCGAGATAGGCAGGGTAGAGGGCATACCAGTCTGAGAGCGGGTTGCGAATACGATGCAGAACTCCCGCAAGGGCGAAGGCCAACAGGAGATAAGGCACAAAAAAGACAAAGCTCAACCAAAGGTCCTTCTTACGGAAGAAAATCCAATTCCAGCTCGCATTTGAAATCAGCAACACGGCCGTGAGAGTCAGCGTGACTGATGTCCAGAGTGGTATGGACGGTCGGGCCAGAACGGATCTCAGCAAGAAAAAGAAAAGGACGTAGTACGCGCCTCCGATGACCGACCAAGCCCATAACCGCGGCGCACCTTTCGGGAGCCGAAGCTCGGCAAAGCGGGCCTTGATCCCGGTACCGGACATGATGCCCTCACAAAGGGCAGCGGTACCACATGCCGCAAGAGCCCAAAACGACGGGTTGTGCAAAGGTAAGCTCAACCGTGCCTCGGCAGAATCAAGCGGAGAATATCACCACTATACGGCTGTCACTGGTCGAGCTACGGGAAGTCCCGAAACTATCCCGTTGTGCCTGAAGAGTCGGGTTTTTCGTGCATTGCAGTGCAGGAAAGGTCCGACTAGCGTCGAATCGCTTGGCAGACGAGCCACTCATCTACAGCCGACATAAATGCATCGAAGTCTTCACGAAACATCGAATGGCTGGTTCCTTTCAACGTTTGCACGTCGAATCCGCTACTGCTCAACACAGCAGCATCTTCGCAGGTAATGAACGGACTGGGATCCGCCACCAGAATCAATGCCGGAATGTCTGTTCTTTCTGGCATGTGGTCGTGACCGTTGCCACTGGCCAACCCTTCGATGCAAGCAGGGTCGAACGTTCTCATAGACTCAACACGAGCGTCGATATCACCTGCACCCCACCGCGGATTCGCAGCTCTCCACTGTTCCTCGGTCCATGCCAGTTGTCCGCGCCATGTTGAGCCGAAGCTTACATGCTGCTCCTTGGTCATCTTCCACGTTGGATCGACGTAGATGGCCTGGCGGACTGCGAGTTCCTTTGCTGCCAGAACAAGCGCCATGCCTGCGAGAGAATGGCCGATTGCAAGATCGGCGTTTTTGGGGAGACTCGCGACGAGATCCGCTGCCCACAATTCGGGAGAGTATGCTCCTCGGGGGCTCGCGCCATGACCGCGCAGGTCGGGAGCGATCACGCGGTAGCCACGTTTTGCGAGAGCGGGGCCGACACGGTACCAGTTCTGATGATCTGCAAACAAACCATGGATCAAGAGCGCGGTGCGGTCGCCAGCACCCCATTCGTACACGTTCAATTTCATTCTCATTCTTCTCCAATTGTTTGCTGTTACGCTGGTGTCTTCGTATGGATTTTTAGGCCTTTCAAGCGCTTGCGATAGTCGACAGTCTTGGCACGATTGCCACAGGCGTCCATAGAGCACCAACGACGGCGTCCGCTCCGGGACGCGTCCACGAACAAGAGAGTGCAGTCGGGCCGGGCACACTCTTTCACGCGGTGGATGCTCTTGCTGCCGAGGAGGAGGATCGCGTCTCGAGCGATCGCCGATAGAGCGGCTCTCGTCGGCTGGGGTGTTTTTTCCTGAAGATGCAGTCGACCATCTTCCAACTTGAGAGTGGGAACCGGCTGGGGGATACGAGACCACCGATTTATGAGTGCAATGTCGTTCGGATTGCGCAACTGATTCTTCATCGTTGCCATGACGAGACGATAGACAGCCTCGCGCAATCGGCGCGCGCTGGTAAGTTCGTATGCCGTAACCTTTGGCCGAACCGTCACAAGCTGCGCAGCAATCAACCAATCCGTAAGGTCACCTGTTGACCGAAGTCGCTCCACAGGCGCAGATGCGCTTCGCCAACCCACAGTCGCGACAAGGTTCAGGCAGGGACACCCTCCGCGAAATCTGAAGGAATCGAGATCATGGGCTGCCGGCTGTTCTAATTTCATGGCGACACCATATAGTATGGTGTCGATTTAATCAAATACTTTCATCCTCCGAATCACGGGCACAATGCCCCAAGCAGCAAAGCAGAGGAAGCTCCTCAAAAAGTCGTGTTATCGGCAACTACGACTAACTTCGAAGTTAGATTGCTATCCTTCCTTCGGAAGGACTGGCACTACTCTTTCGACGTCGGGGCGGCCTTCGTGGAGGATTTTGGTTTTGAGGTCTTTGGCGGTGGATTTGGCGGCTTCGCGGTTGGTGTCGGCCATGGGTTTGGGGTCGCCGAGGGCCATACGGGCGGCTCCGCGGAGGATGCGGCGGATGGGCCAGTCGTGCCGTCGTCGTTGGGGAGAAAGATTTCGCCGGTGCGCTGCTTTTCGGGGCGGTAGTACCAGCGGCGGAAGAGGGAGAGATGGTCGCTGAGGAGAGCGAGATCGGCTGGGTTTGCCGGCCTTTTCCTCGAGGGCGGCGATGGCGTGTGTGGCTCGTGCTTCCGGGAGTTGGCGGGTGAATTTGGTTTGCGGTGCCGTCGGGTTCGCCGTTCGAGAGGGACGGCCTGGAGCATGAGCGGTTGGGCGAAGAGGGAGCTGCCTACGCTGGTTTGTTCGCGGACGGCGCGGACGCCGAGGGTGGAGAGGCGTCGCGGGCCGATGAGGCAGCCGCCTTCGAGGAGGAAGAGAGCGGCTTCTTCGAGGTGGACTTCGGTGGCTTGGTTCTCGGTGCTTCGGTGTCTTCGGGTGGCGTTGCGGTCTGGACGATGATGGCGCGGAGGTTGGGGATGGGGCGGACGATCTCAGTCGGCGAGGGACTGGACGGATTTAACTTTCTGCCATTGGGTGTGGAGGGCGGCGGCCTTTTCGAACTGCATGCCGGAGGACGGCTTCTTCGCGGGCGAGGCCGATCTCGATGATCATGGATTCGCCGCGGGTGTCGAAGAATTTTTTCACGGCGGCGGTTTCGGCGGCGTACTGCTCGGCGGTGCAGGCTTGCTTGCAGGGCTCGATGCACTTGCCCATCTCGCCGTAGATGCAGCCGGGGTGTTCGGGGTAGGGTGGCGAGGTCTTCGTGGCAGCGGCGGAGTTTGAAGAGATCGAGGGCGGCGTCGCAGTAGCGCTCGGCGGCGAGGCGCGAGGGGAAGGGGCCGTACATCTGCGCGAGGCCGCGTTTGGAGAGCTTGTTGGTGGCGTAGACGCGGGGGAATTCGTTTTCGATGGTGAGGCGGAGGAAGTAAGGCGTGTGGAGCTTGAGGCGGCGGCGGGCTTCGGAGTGGCCGAAGTGGAAGGCGGTGGCGTCGTAGAGGACGAGAGAGGATTCGAAGCGGGAGCCGGTGAGGGTGTACTCGATGCGTGCGACTTTTTCGCGGAGGTTGAGGCGTTTGGATTGCGACTCGGGCGGATCGAGCAGGCGGCGCATGCGGCGGCGGAGGTCGGTGGTGTGGGTGAGGTAGGGCGCGTCTTCGGCGCGAGGGCCGCGGAGGGCGAAGACTCCGGGCTTTGGCCGGGATTTGCTTGAGGGTGACTTCGGCGTGCTCGGGGGAGAAGTCGACGACGTGTTCGAAGTGGAAGGTTGCGGCCACAGGAGGATTGTAGACGGGTTCTTGCGGGTTGGACTCGAAGCTGGATTGCGTTGGGGAGCTAAAGGCTTAACACGGATTTATACGGATGAGACGGATTTAGAAACAGCAACAGCAAAAGCGAAATGCGGGGGTCTCTCCACTACGTCGCGCGATAAAGCTGCGCGACTTCGGTCGAGATGACGCTTCGTGGAGAGGGCGAAATTCTGGTTTGTGCGCGCGGCTATTCTTTGCCACAAAGTCCCTATGCACCCGCGATGGTCATGCCTTCGATGCGGAGGGTGGGGGCGGCGCTGGCTCCGCGGAAGACGAGGTCGTTGCCGATGGCGGAGATGTTTTTGTACATGTCTTTGAGGTTGCCGGCGATGGTGATCTCTTCGACGGGGTAGGCGAATCTCGCCGTTTTCGATCCAGAGGCCGCTGGCTCCGTGCGAGTAGTCGCCGGTGACGAGGTTGACGCCGTGGCCCATGGTCTCGGTGACGTAGAGGCCGGTTTTGACATCGGCGATGATCTGCTCGGGGTGTGAGGGTGCCGGGTTCGAGGAAGAAGTTGCCGGCGCCGATGCCGGGGTTGCCGGCGAGGCCGCGGGAGGCGTTGCCGGTGGATTGCATGTGGAGCTTGCGCGCGGTGTAGGTGTTGAGGACGTAGTTTGTGAGGATGCCGCGCTCGACGAGGACGGTGCGGCGGGTGGGCAGGCCTTCGGCGTCGAAGGGGCGGGTGCCGAAGCCGCCGCTGATTTCCATCGACAAGACGAGGTGCCGTCGTCGATGACGGTGATGTTTTCGCCGGCGACGCGCTCGCCGAGCATGCCGGAGAAGAAGGAGGCGTTGCGGTAGATGGCGTCGCCGTTGGCGGCGTCGAAGATGTTGCCGATGACGGAGTGGGCGAGTTCGGGGGCGAAGACGACGGAGGCTTTCTGCGTGGGGACGCGGCGCGCGCCGAGGCGGCGGAGGGTGCGGCGCGCGGCTTCGTGGCCGACGGCTTCGGGGTCTTCGAGCTGGGTGGTGGTGCGGGCGTTCGAGTACCAGTAGTCGCGCTGCATGTTGCCGTTTTCGTCCTGCGCGATGGGCGAGGCGGAGAAGCCGCAGTAGCTGCGGCGGTATTCGCCGAAGAAGCCGCGGGAGTTCATCATGATCTTGTGGGAGGTGGCGGTGTCGAAGTCGCCGCCGCGGGAGTTCTGGATGCGGGTGTCGTAGGCGAGTGCGGCGGCTTCGGTGCGGCGGGCGATCTCGATGCGCTCGGCGGGAGGCATCTGCGTTGACGTCGTCGAAGTAGAGGTGGTGGTCGCCTTCGAGTTGGCCGAACTGTTCGGGTTCGGGGAGGCCGGCGAAGGGGTCTTCGCTGGTGATGCGGGCGAGAGAGATGGCTCCTTCGACGAGGTGGGTGAGGCCTTCGGCGGAGAGGTCGCTGGAGGAGGTGCTGGCTACTTGCTGGCCGATGAAGACGCGGAGGCCGATGGCGCGGGAGCCGGATTCCTTGAGGGTCTCGACCTGGCCGAGGCGGACGATGGCGGAGAACTCGTCGCCTTCGTAGAGGACGGCTTCGGCGTCGGTGGCTCCGGCCTTGAGGGCGCGGGAGAGGACGTCGGAGGCGATGGTCTTGAGGTCGGTGGTGGTTTGGGTCGGCATCCGTTTCAGGATATCGCCTTGTGTGTTGTCAGTACGGATCGCGATGGCTTCTGTGTCAATCAGCGGCTACCGACATTTCGCGTGAAATTTCACGCATGACCCTGACCCGGCGCCGACACCGGGTTGGTAACAGGGTTTCCAGGGCCTTAAAGAACCGGGGTCTGAGAGGGGCGGGGCTGGCGTCCGTCGGTGGCTGAGAGGAAGTGGATGCCTGCGGCGCAGTATTCGGAGTCGCCCTTGAGCTTGTGTTCGAGGTGCGCGGAGAGACCCTGTTCGGATTGGCGTTTGAATACTTTGACTGGACCACCGCAGTGCATGCAGCGGAACTCGGTGTCGTTGTCTTCAAGCGCGACGGTGATGGGCTTCACTTTCCAGAAGGGCTCGTAACCGCCAGCGGCACGAACACGACGGCGTTTCACTTCACACTCGTAGAATTTTTCCCGTTCGGCTGCCATAAACACCTCGATGTACGTGATTCTGTTGGGAGAGTAATGTTAGGTGGGACTTTCCGTTGTGAGGCGAGACGGGGCGATATCTCTATTGTAGCGGATTATGGGCTTATTTATTGGATTTGGGGCTTGAGTGCGGTCTCTGACGGCCAGTTTAATGAGGGCGTCGCGGTGCGAGCGAGTCGCCGATTTGTGTACGCGCGCGAGCCTTTGCGAATTCTGGATCAAGTCCGTGCGAATGGATGGTACTACGCGGCGTTTGCCTTTTCGGCACCGAAGGCGATCACTCCGCAGGAGCGGCTGGGACTGACGATGGTGTGGACTCCGGGCAAGGCGTGCTGATGCAGTCGCAGACGTCTGGTGAGGAAACAGCGTGGGGAAGCTTCCGGCTGGTGGAGCTCTGCCGGTGGAGTCCTCGGGACTCGAGGCGGAGTATTCGGATGGCGGCGCGGCGGTGCGGTACCTCCGCCTGGGGTGGCGGGACGAAGAGTATTGTCTTTGCGCAGGACCGGATTCGCCTGACGGTGGAGCGCGAAGGGGAGATCTCGAGCGGGTGCCGGTGTTCGACGCCGGACGTGTGGCTTGTCATCGAGTGCACCGAAGACTGTGCCGAGCAGGATAAGACGCCTGTACCGGGGAAGACGTTTTCCGTGGTGGAGCGGATTACAGGCAACCGGTAGGCTGGAGTATGAGATCCGGCCGCGTGAGAGGTTTCGCCTCACGCAATCTGCTAGCGCGGATGGCGAAACCTCACGGAGTTGCGGAGGGTTCGGGGCTGGCGGCCGTCGTGTGGCCTTGAGGAAGATAGAGGCCGGAGGCGCAGTACTCGGAGTCGCTCTTTAGCTTGTGCTCGATGTGGGCAGCAGGGCCTTCGGGGGTGCGGCGTTTGACAGACTTTTGCGCGCGCCACCGCAGTCCTTGCAGCGGAACTCGGTAGTCGTTATCTTCGAGGGCGACGGTGATGGGCTTGACCTTCCAGAAGGGCTCATAGCCGCCGGCTGCGCGGACGCGAAGGCGCTTCACTTCGCACTCGATAGAATTTTTCACGTTCGACTGCCATGAGACACCTCAATGAACCCTGAGACTTGTGAGTCGAGCGTTGGATGTTGCTTTCCGTTGTGGTGCGGTAAGGGGCGCTATATCCATTGTAACGGATTGTGGGCTAATTTATTGGATTCGCGCGATCAGAGGGTGGTGATGATGTCATGCTGACGCACGATGGCCCACTCCTGCGATGAAACTGCACGATTGGGCACCCAGCTTCGTTCGGGGCTCAGTTACGACGTGCCGCCGACGGTCATCTTGTCCAGCTTGGTGGTGGGCAGGCCTACGCCTACGGGGACGGATTGGCCGGATTTGCCGCAGGTGCCTATGCCTTCGTCGAGGGCGAGATCATTGCCGACCATAGAGACGTACTTGAGGGCTTCGGGGCCGTTGCCGATGAGGGTTGCGCCTTTGACGGGGCGGGTGACTTTGCCGTCTTCGATGAGGTAGGCCTCGCTGGCGGAGAAGACGAACTTGCCGCTGGTGATGTCGACCGAGCCTCCGCCGAAGTTGACGGCGTAGAGGCCGCGCTGGACGGATTTGATGATGTCCTCGGGGGCGTCTTCGCCGTTGAGCATGTAGGTGTTGGTCATGCGCGGCATGGGGATGTGGTGGTAGCTCTCGCGGCGGCCGCTGCCGGTGTTGGGCGTGTTCCCATGAGGCGCGAGGAGAGCTTGTCGGAGAGATAGCCCTTGAGGATTCCGTTTTCGATGAGGACGGTTTCCTGGGTGGGGTTGCCCTCGTCGTCCATGTTGATGGAGCCGCGGCGGCCGGGCATGAGGCCGTTGTCGACGACGGTGACTTTTTCGCTGGCGACCTTCTGGCCGATGAGTCCGGCGAAGGCGGAGGTCTTTTTGCGGTTGAAGTCGGCTTCGAGGCCGTGGCCTACGGCTTCGTGGAGGAGGACGCCGGGCCAGCCGGGGCCGAGGACGACGGGCATCTCGCCGGCGGGGGCGTCGATGGCGTCCGAGCTGGAGGATGGCGGTGCGGGCGGCTTCGCGGGCGAGGTGCTCGGGGGACTTGTCTGTCTCTCCAGGGCTGCGGCGCTTTCGAAGAAGTCCAGGGTGACGCGGCCGCCGCCGCCGCTGGTGCCGCGAGCGGTGCCGCCTGCGCCGTTGTTGCCGGCTGCGTCTTTGGCGATGACGAAGACGTTGAGGCGGGCGAGGGGCTGGGTGTCGGAGGCGAAGGTGCCGTCGGAGGCGGCGACGAGGATGCGGCGGAGCTCGTCGTTGAAGCCGGCGCGGACCTGGGTGATGCGGGGGTCGTAGGCGCGGGCTGCGGCGTCGGCTCGCTGGATGAGGGCGAGCTTCTGGCGGCGATCTCGGCGTCGGCGGTGGCTCCGGCTGACGGGGTAGAGCGCGGGGGTTTCGGTGTGGCGGAAGCCGCTGCATGAGCTCTTTGGCGGGGCCGGAGGCGATGAGGGCGGCGGTGCGCGCGGCGCGGAGGAGGCAGTCGGAGGAGAGATCGTCGGTGTAGGCGTAGCCGGTGCGCTCGCCGGAGAGGACACGGATGCCGCAGCCGAGGCTGATGCCCTGGGAGGCGGATTTGACGAGGGACTCGTCGATGCCGAGGGAGGTGGAGGTGACGGACTCGAAGTAGAGGTCGGCGTAGTCGCCGCCGGCGGAGAGAGCTTCGCCGAGGCAGCGCTCCATGAGGCGTTCGGAGATTCCGAGCTTGTCGATGAAGTAACGCTTGTGGTCTGGGTGTGGGAGAGTCATCTTCTTTTGATGATAGGGGTGCGGGGGGGATGCGGCAATGGGGTTGTGTTAGAGATTGAGCGAAGTTTTGTTTCTCGGGTAGGATTTAGAGAGGAAAAGGAGAGTGTTGCGATGAGTTCGTCGAGTAAATCGGAGTCGTGGTTGGATCGGTGGTGGCCGCTGCTGGTGATTCTTTATGGTGTGCTGTTCGTTACGATTCTTGATAATTTTTCGCCGAAGATGTGAGGTAGTTCGGTTAGGTTTTGGGATGGCACGGTGAGAGCCGTGCCTTTTCGTTTGGTGCCGCTACGGGAAAAGCAGATTCCTCCGCTGCGCTGCGGAATGACAAGCCTAAAATGCTGCGGAATGACAAGACAATAGCTGTGGAATAACAAACCAAACATACAAAGAAGCTTGAATTAGCGACCGTGGGATGGGTCGGCGCTGGTGGCTATGCTGAAGTCGAGGGTGAAGTTGGGGAGGTCGGGGGCGTAGCAGTTGTTGTCTTTGGCGTAGGTTTTGGCGCAGGCCTGGGTGATCTCGGGGCGGCGCGGGGATTGGGCGTACTGCCACGCAGTGACGTCGGGCGTGCCGCTGGACGTGATGGGTGGTGGGTTGAGGGTGCAGCCGTTGGCGGGTGGGCATGCATCCTGATAGACCCAGAAGGCGATCTCGTGGAGATGCTGGGCGGCGACGAGTTCGCGGATGTTCTGGATGGTGGTGATGGTTTTGCCGGGAGCGTCGTCGACGGGCTGGCCGCTGGCGTAGACGCCGGGGAGGAAAGTTGAATGCGCGATGGCTTCAGTCCAGGCGAGCAGGTAGGTGGATTGATTGTCGTTGAGGCGGCCACCTTCTTCCTGGTCTAAAAAGATGATGGTGTGGGCGGGGAAGCGTTCGCGCTGGGCTGCGGCGATGGCTTTGGCGGCGTCCTTTGCTCCGAGGGCTGTAGGGGTTGTGCCGGTGCGTTTGGCGCGGGAGATTTCGGCGTCGGTTTTTCCGTTGGCCAGGACGAGGAAGCCGAAGTTGTTGCGGAGGAGGATTTCGCGTTTGCCTATCCACGGGTTGTGGTGCGCGCCGGGGGGATTGGTGAGCCAGTATCCGGCGAAGGCGAAGTGGCGGCGGAGCGTGGGTAGGGCGTTGTCGCCGGGGTATTCGTTGCTGTCAAAGCCGATAGGGTTCTGGGCGGCGGCTTGAGGTCCGGGGCCTGGAAGTGTGGGAGTTTTTTGCTGTGCGCAGGCTGAGGTGGTTAGTAGAAGGAGCGTGGAGAGAAAGATTGCGGAACATCGGTAGTGGGTCCGTTTGACCAAAGCGTACCTCAGCGGCTAAAGCCGCAGCTAAATTTCAGCGTCATTTACGGCACGGCTGAAGCCGTGCCCTTAGAGCAAGACCTTGAAGCTGACCCATTACCGGAACATCGCATGGCGGCTCGGGGATTGACCAGGTCTTGATACTGAAACAAGGTTACACAATTGCATGTGCTACGGTGCTAAGTAAGAGGTGCGGCCATGTCAGTGCACGATGTTGATCCGAAGTATCCGATTGGGCAGTTCGTGGCGCCTGCGAGTATTGGCGCGGATGAGAGGACGAATGCGATTGCGATGCTGGCTGAGATGCCGGAGCAACTGCGGAATGCAGTGGATGGTCTGAACTCTTCGCAGTTGAATACGCGGTATCGTGAGGGTGGGTGGACGGTGAGACAGGTGGTGCACCATATTGCAGACAGCCACATGAATGCGGTGATCCGGGTGAAGCTTGCGTTGACGGAGGATTGGCCGACGATCAAATCGTATGATGAAGCGGCGTGGGCGAACCTGCATGATGTAGTGGCTCCGGTGGAGTGGTCGCTGGAGTTGATTGAGGGTCTGCACGCGAGGTGGGTGATGTTGCTGCAGTCTTTGAATGAGGAGCAGTGGAAGCGTGGGTTCCATCATCCGGAGAATGGGCCGGCGACGATTGAGAAGACGGCGCTGATCTATGCGTGGCACTCGCGGCACCATGTGGCACATATTACGCATCTGCGTGCGAAAGAGGGTTGGTAGGTCGCGTGAAAGCCAGAACGATACGGATTGCGGCTTCGCCGACGGAGATCGACCAGTGCTTTGCGGTGATGAATCAGCTTCGACCGCTGCTGGTTGCTGATGAGTTTGTGGAGCGTATCCATGCGCAGCAGACGGAGGGGTATCAACTGGCGTTTCTGGAACACGAGGGTAAGGTGGTATCGGTTGCGGGGTTCCGGATTCAGAACTTGCTGTCGAGCGGGAAGACGCTTTATGTCGATGACCTGGTGACGGATTCAGCGGCGCGTTCGCAGGGGCATGGCGAGGCGATGATCCAGTGGCTGATTGCTCTGGCGCGCGAGGCTGGATGCAAGTCGTTCGACCTGGATTCGGGCACACACCGCCAGGATGCGCATGCGTTTTATCTGCGGAATCGGCTGAGGATTACTTCGTTTCATTTTCATCTTGCACTGTAGCTCACTGAGCGTGTTAGGGTGCGGTTATGCCGCCAAGAGCAGCTTCCGCGGAGAACGCGCAGACTTCCGTACAGACGACCGAACAGATTGCTGCTGCGCTGGAGGCGTTTCTCGCCGAACATGCGCGGGCGGTGGTGCTGGAAGATGGCAAGGTGCTGTTTGATATGCGCGAGGCAAAGTACAGGCTTGCGACGGAGCATGGGCGATGCTCGCTGCATCTCTGGAGTGATGAGCGGAATGTCGTTCGCAGAGTGAGTGCGACGACGATGCGGAGTGGCGTGCTGCGGCTGAGTACGCACCGATTCGGACAGACGAAGCCTGCGACGCTGGAACTGGTAGCGGATCGCGACCGGAGGATGCCTTCCACGCGCGAGGCGACCCGGGCGAAGTATCTGCGGGTGCTGGAGCGGGTGTTGCTGCGGAGTTTTCCGGAGTTCAAGGCGGATGCGTTTCGTACGGCGATGGATCTGGAGAAAAGCTTTGGGCCAGCGTACGCGCGAGGATCGCTGGTGAAGGGTTCGCAGGCGTGGGCCGTGATTGGGGTGAATGAGGAGGAGACGCAGGCGACGGTTGATGGGATTCTGACGCTGGGGATTTTGTGGCTGCACCATTGTCGCGAGTCGGGTGACGGGCGGCGGGTTTATCAAGGGTTGAAGCTGATTGTGCCGCGGGGGATGGCTACGCTGACGCTTTCGCGCATGGCGTGGCTGAATGAGAAGGTAGCGCAGTGGGAGTTGTGGGAGCTGGATGAAAAGACAGAGGAGATGGAGCAGCGGGATGCGGCGGACCATGGAAATCTGACGACGCGGCTGATGCATCTGCCTAATGCGGAGACGGCTAAGGAGCGGTTTGCGAAGTCATCAGCTCGGATTATGGCGCTGGTGCCGGAGGCGATGCGCGAGGTGGTGGAACAACGGCTGCGGGGTGGGTCTGAAGTGGCGTTTCTGCTGCATGGGTTGGAGTTTGCGCGGGTGCGGGTGGGATATGCGGGAAATTCTTTTAATAGTGCGCAGGAGATTACGTTTGGCGCAGGTGCGAATGAAACTCCGCTGACCGGTGAGAATGAGGCGGAGCTACGACAGTTGGTGGGGCGGCTGTTTGCGCGGCGTGGAGCGAGTGGAGAGAAGCGTGATCCGCTGTATCGAATGCAGCCTGAGCGCTGGCTCGAGAGTGTGTTGCGGCGGGATGTTTCGCTGATTGATTCGCATTTGAGGGCAGACAATGTTTATACGCAGGTGCCTGCGTTCGCGGCGAGCGATCGTGGAATGCTCGATCTGCTGGGTGTGACGGAGGATGGGCGGCTGGCGGTGATTGAGTTGAAGGCGGATGAGGATCTGCATCTGGCGCTGCAGGGGCTTGATTACTGGGTGCGGGTGCGGTGGCATCATCTGCAGAATCCGGATAATGTGACCGGGCTAGGGGAGTTTCAGCGGCATGGATATTTCGCGGGGATGCGGTTGTCGGCGCAGGCTCCGCGACTGTACCTGGTTGCGCCAGCGCTGCGGGTGCATCCGGCGACGGAGGTGGTATTGC
Source organism: uncultured Acidobacteriaceae bacterium (assembly GCA_963770055.1). Lineage (GTDB taxonomy): Bacteria > Acidobacteriota > Terriglobia > Terriglobales > Acidobacteriaceae > Edaphobacter. Next base: position 387,558 of record CAVYOC010000003.1, on the reverse strand, counting down.
GTTATCTGTCGCCGCGCGTAGAGTGGATTCTGGCTGCGCTGGATGAGCGATGGCGCGAGAAGATCCGGGTCGTCTGGCGCAAGAGAAGTGACGCTTAGATTCTCCAATTGATGTGCGAAGCGGGAGGTGTCGATGACTCTCCGACAGGTTGCGAGAGTGTTTGGAGTTGGTTTGATGCTGGCCTTCGTGACGACGCTTGAGGCCAAGACGGTTACGTTGAGTGGAGTGGACAACCGAACGGATGTCTTTCTGAACCTGGGTGACACGCTTGTGGTGGAGTTGTCTTCAGGGGATGTGAATGGGTTTCGCTGGGTGTCGCATCTGACGAAGGGGTCCGGATTGACGGCGCTGAATGAAGAGGTGCTGCCGGTGGATAAAAAGAGCAGTGTGCCGGTGCAGATTCGGCGGTTCCGGTTCAATGCGGCGGCGATTGGGGATACGGCCCTGGTGTTTGGGTTTGAAACGCCGGAGAAGGTTCCGGGTGCAGCTCCGCAGGATACTTCGGCTTATTCGGTGCGGGTTCATACTGCTTTGGGATCACCGCGATTGGGCACTGCGGTTCTGCTCGGCGTTTACAAAGGGACTCTGCCTTGTGCGGATTGCCAAGGGCTGGATACGGTGTTGCGGATCTATGCGAAGGGGAAGTTCGATACGACGTATGCGTTTTATGTGCGGACGCAGACGTATCGCGGAGCGCCGCATGGGGATGTTACGTATTCGGATCGTGGGGATTGGGCGTTGCTTCGTGGAGATGCGACGGATGAGAATGCGACGGTGTACCAGCTGAATCCGGATAATGAGCAGAAGTCGGAGTCGCTGTTGGTGCAGGACGGTGGGGGTTCGCTGGTGCAGCTTGATAAGGAGCAGAGGCCGATTGAATCGACGGCGAATCTGACGCTGAAGCGGGTGCCTTGACCGTTGTTTATCTTTTGAGATGCCGAAGGAACCGATGTCTATTTCCAGAGAGAGCGCAATTCTCGCACGTGCTCATCTGAAGAGGCTTCTCCGTATTCCATTGAACGATCTGCCCACCCAATTCTTCTCGCAGATAACGGTATGAGATAAATGCAATGTAGGCATGTGTTGCGAGAACGAAGATGGATTTCAGCGAAAACCTATGTAAATGAACCATTCCAGTAAATAATTCCAATGAAAAAGAGCGAGCCGTAGAAGATCCCGAAACTCCAGAGAGCGATCATGAGTCGTTTCTTCATTTAGAGATTCTCTGAGCGACTGGTGAATTTTATCAGTCGCAGTAGGCGGACGCTGCGGTGAGGAGTTGTTCGTCGGGCTGCGAGTCTTCGGGTGTCGGATGGTTTGGGCGTGGGATTCGAAGAAGTGCTCGACGGCGGCGAGGACGGCGTTGCCGTTTTTGGATTCGAAGATCTGTTTGCGGAGCGCGCCGCCGCCGGGGACGCCGTGGGTGAACCAGCTGGCGAACTGCTTCATCTTGCCGACGCAGTCGCGGTGGCGCTGCTCGCGGGCGATCTGGCCCTGCGGCGATGATGGCCGCGGCGCGAGCGGCTTCGGCGGCTTCTTCGAGGGCGATCTCGTCGACCAGCATCTGGAAGTAGGTGCGGATCATGCGGTAGCGGTCGTCGTTGGTGGGGTGGTCGTAGGTGCCGACGCCGGTGGCTTCCTTCGAGGCGGTGTACTGCGCGATCTGGCGGAAGATCCACGGATTGGCCGGGGCGGTGCGGCCGATCATGACGGCGTCGCAGTGGGTGCGCTTCGACCATGGCGGCGGCGTCCTCGGGGCGTGCGGATGTCGCCGTTGCCGATGACGGGGATGCTGACGGCGTCCTTGACGGCGGCGATGTACTCCCAGCGGGCCTGGCCGGTGTAGCCGTCTTCGCGGGTGCGGGCGTGGAGGGCGCAGGCGTTGAGGCCGCAGTCTTCGGCCATGCTTGGCGAGCTCGACGCAGACGATGTGGTTGTCGTTCCAGCCCATGCGGAACTTGACGGTGAAGGGGATGGTGACGGCGGCGCGGATGGCTTTGAAGATGCGTCTCGATCTGCGGCAGGTCCTTGAGCAGGCCGGAGCCGCCGTTGCAGGCGACGACGCGCTTGGCGGGGCAGCCGAGGTTGAGGTCGACGATGTCGAAGCCGGCGTCCTGGACGATGCGGGCGGAGTCGGCGAGGGTCTCGGGGTTGGAGCCGAAGAGCTGCGCGGAGATGGGGTGCTCGTCGTCGTAGTAGGTGAGGTAGCGCTTGCGCTTGGTCTCGCGCATGCGGGAGAGGCCGTCGGCCGAGGTGAACTCGGTCATGATGAGGCCGCAGCCGGATTGCTGGTTGGTGGTCTCGTGTTCGACGGCCGTGGAAGAGAAGCAGGTCCTTCCACTCCGCGCTGCGCGCTTCGGTCGGGATGACACTCTTGGAGGCGTGGTGAACTGGCTGGCGTTCTTGATGAAGCGGCGGAAGACGGTGTCGGTGACGCCGGCCATGGGTGCGAGGACGGTTGCGGGGGCGATGGTGACGTTGCCGATGGTGAAGCTCGCAGGGACGCGAGCGTGCTCGGGCATCGCGTGTTCGACGGGCGAGTCCCACGTTTCTGCTCGAGTGTGTAGCGCTTCTTCATAAGACAGGGAATAGGGTGCAGGGAACAGGGTGCAGGGAACAGGGAGTAGAATACAAGGCCTCCGCGTTTGGCGGAGGCCTTTTGGTTAGTTTGGGCTCCGCTTACTTGCGGCGGCTTCGGCCTTGCCGGCGTCCGACTTGGCGAACTTGCGGCGGAAGCGCTCGACGCGTCCTGCGGTGTCGACCAGCTTCTGCTTGCCGGTGAAGAACGGGTGGCAGGCGGAGCAGATTTCGAGGACGATGTCGCCCTTGTGCGTGGAGCGGGTCTCAAAGTGTGTTCCGCAGGCGCACTTGACGGTGATGGTGTCGTACTTCGGGTGAATTCCTTGCTTTGGCATGGTAATAATCCTTTTGCTGAAATCTGGTCTGGCTTGCCGGGTCGCGGATCGCTTGCAACGGTAGGGATCACGTCACATCGATGGGCCTGTCGCGCCGCCGGGTTACGCTCCGAGGGAGAGGAGCGCCTGGACAGTACTTCAAGTTTATCTGATTATCCAGATTTATCCAAGATTCACACAGGGGGCAGTTGGATTCAGGTGCTGCGATACTGGAGGACGACGATGAGTGAAATTTGTTCGATTTGCGAGGGTTCGGGGCTGCGGGTGGTCGAAGCGGATGGGCGGCAGTTTGCCGCAGGACTGCTCGTGCCGGATTGCGCGACGAGCGGCGCGGAGGCTGGGGCGGGCGCATATTCCGCGGCGGTACGAGCACTGCTCGTTGGAGAGCTACGAGACGGACTTTCCTTACTCGCATCGATCGCAGGGTGCGGCTCTTCTTACGGCGAGGAAGTTTGTTGAGGGCTATCCGCTGGAGACCGATGGGACGGGGCTTGCTGCTGACGGGGTCGATTGGGGTGGGCAAGACGCATCTGGCGGTGGGGATTCTGCAGGCGCTGGTGGCGGAGCGTGGGGCGACGGGGCTGTTTTACGACTATCGCGACCTGCTGAAGCAGGTGCAGAACAGCTACAACGCGCAGGTTCGGGAGACGGAGCTGGAGGTGCTGCGGCCGGTGTTTGAGGCCGAGGTGCTGGTGCTCGATGAGCTGGGTGCGTCGAAGCCGACCGATTGGGTTTGGGATACGGTCGCGCACATTCTGAACACGCGCTATAACGACCGGCGCACGACGATCATTACGACGAACTACGCGAATGCGGGTCCGCTGGGCGCGGAGACTGGGCCACGGGCGTTCGATGCGCGAGGAGACGCTGGGCGACCGGATCGGCGAGCGGATGCGATCGCGGCTGCAGGAGATGTGCGTGGTGGTGGAGATGCAGGGTGAGGACTTCCGGCAGAAGGTGAAACGGGCGAGCTTCGCCTGAGGCCGCTGTGGATATCCCCTGATTAGAGCAGGGTTGCGAGGAGGAAGGCTCCTGCGGTGAGGGCGGCGATCTGATAGAGGCGGTCGGGTGTGCCCAAGGTGATCGGTTCGCAGGTTCCTTTGACCGGAGCAGCGATGGGCAGAACCGTGTGTTGCTCTATGTGAAGCGGCGATTTTTCGCTCTGCGGATTCATGGCTGGCCTTCTCAAGTACTGCGGGGAGGTGAGTTACTGGCCTTTAGATGTTCTAAACGTAATTTTGTAGCAAGAAGTTCTGCGCATTTCGTGAAAAAACTGCTAAGTTTTCGGGGGAGGATACTGCTGTGGTTCTTTTTGTGAATCTGCGTTGACTGTTGACGCGGTAAATGGCCGGGAGCGACGGTATAGAATTTCGGCTTATGAGCGAACTGAATCGGCCAGATGACGCCTCTGTGGACTCCCCTTTGAATTCTTCAACAAAGAAGGATGGGATGTTCGCCAGCAAGCCGCCGGAGGGTGGCGGAATTCCTGCGATGGCGTGGGGTATTGCCGGTCTGGCTGTGGTGGCAGTCGTGGTTCTGCTGGTGGTGCTTGGCAGGCACAAGGCGGTTGTCCCGACAACGCTGCAGCCGCTAGCGGCCTATGCGGCGAATCTGCCGCTGTCGCAGTTTGGCGATGAGCGAATCGACGAGTCTGTCGGGGGGGAAGTCGACGTTTGTCGATGGGCAGATCAGGAACGCGGGGCCAGACGGTGACCGGGAGTTACGGTGCAGGTGCTCTTTCGGAACGACGAGGCGATGCCGCCCCAGATGGAGACGCTGCCGCTGTCGCTGATCCGGACGAGGGAGCCGTACATGGATACGCAGTCCGGTTAGCGCGGCGCCGTTGAAGCCGGGGGATGAGCAGGGAGTTCCGGCTGATCTTCGAGTCGATTCCGGCGAACTGGAACATGCAGATGCCGGAGATTCGGATTATTGAGAGTTGAAACGAAGTAGCGCTCGTGCTGAGTGGCATCCTCAGTAATAGTTACCGGCGATCCGGAAGATTTTGCGTGAGGAGTCGGCCTAATCTGTCCGATGTCCGGTATTCGAAGTGGCGATCTAAATGTAATGTTTTCAGTGCTTGAGGCTCATTTTTGGTTTGGCATGGCTACCTGCTCTAGAGAAGGCGTGTTGACGTCTGAAACACAGGCGCATCGTTGTATCGAGGAGAGTAAACCATGATGAAATCTGGAAACACTTTTGGTCTCCCAGTACTGCTGTACTCGGAAGAGCGATGGGCGTAACCGCCTTCGCTCAGACCAGCACCACACCGACGCAGACTCCGGATCAGAGCGCAGCCCGCTGCTTCGTCCAGCAGATGAATCCAATGACAAGTCGACCTATGCAACGGGCAAGCCGCTGCAGAACGCAGTCGAAAGAGGGTTTCTGGGGCCATATGAACCCATTAGCCCGCAAGAAGTGGGTACACAGGCAGGTGGATCCGATCAAGGATCAGGTGAACGAGCTGGATCAGCTGCAGGCCAAGAACGCTAACGACATCAGCGATGTTGATGCTCGTGCGCAGGCAGGAATCAACAAGGCGATGAATGCGGCCAATACGGCTGATCAGCATGCGCAGGATGCATCGAACCGCGCCAACGCGGCGAAGCAGCTGGCAAGCAATGCAAGCACTCGCACCGATGCGCTGAATACAACGGTGAGCAATCTGGATCAGTATCAGACGGTGTCCTCGACTTCAGTGAAGTTTGCTGCAGGACGCACGACGCTTGGACCGACGGGCAAGTCCGATCTCGACGCGCTAGCGACGACGCTGGCGGGCGAGAAGGGCTACATCATCGAGGTTCAGGGCTATAGCCAAGTCTGGCGTTCAGACCTCGCAGGCGATGGCCGACTCGGTGGTTCGCTACCTCGTAACCGAGCACCAGATTCCGGTGTACCGGATTTACGCACGGGTCTGGGCAAGAATACGACCGAGACAGCAGATGGAGAGCAGGCGATCACGAACGGCGTTCGCGTGACCCTGCTGCACAACAGCCTGGCGACGATGGGTGGGAACACCGCGTCGAACAGCACTCCTAAGACCTCCCGCACGGGAGCTTCACCTCAAGAGGTGAACCAGTAGCCCCTCCCCCAGGGCGGTATGGCTTTGGCTATACCGCCCGCAAGTTTGCCGAGAAGCGGCTAAGATCGCACTCGCAAAAACCTCTCCTAACCAGAGAGAACCAAGGCAGATTGGCCCCTCACTGAGGGGCCGTTTTTTTTAACTTCGTGCCGCATACCGCTTCGCGTGGCGCTTCCGCTGGTCGCGAACAAGCGCGGAATACCGTCTGGCAGGGCTAATGGTTGATGGCTTCGTGGATTGCCAGGAGTTGCTCTAAGACTTGCTTCAGTTTGTTGAGATGGAGGGCGTTGGCTCCGTCGGATTTGGCTTCTGCGGGATTGTCGTGGACTTCGAGGAAGACGCCATCGACGCCTGCGGCGACGGCGGCACGGGTGAGTACGGGGATGAACTCTGGCTGGCCTCCGCTGACTCCGTTGGCTGCTGAAGGGGTCTGAACGGAGTGGGTGCCGTCGAAGACGACGGGCGCGAAGGCTCGCATGATGGGGAGTGAGCGCATATCGACGACGAGATTGTTGTAGCCGAAGCTGGCGCCGCGCTCGGTGAGGGAGATGCGGGGGTTGCCGCTGTCGCGGATCTTTTCAACGGCATGGCGCATGTCCCCGGGGGCGACGAACTGGCCTTTTTTGACGTTGACGGCTCCGCCGGTCTTCGCGGTGGCTTCGGCTGCGGCGATGAGCAGGTCGGTCTGGCGGCAGAGAAAGGCGGGGATCTGGAGGATGTCGACCGCTTCGGCTACTGGGACGCAGTCGACGGCGGTGTGGACGTCGGTGAGGATCGGGAGGCCGTGATTTCGCGGATGGTGCGGAGGATACGAGTGCCTTCGGTGAGACCGGGGCCGCGAAAGCTACGGATGGAGGTGCGGTTGGCTTTGTCGTAGCTGGCCTTGAAGATGAAGGGGACGCCGAGGTCAGAGGTGATGCGCTGGATAGCGTCGGCCATCGTGCGCGCGTGGGTTTCGGATTCGATGACGCAGGGGCCGGCGATAAGAAAGAGCTTGCCGTGGCCTACTTCGACGGCATGAGGGTCCTGACCGATTCGGAAAGAGTGGTTCACGACCCTTATTTCATCACATTCAGGACTTCATCGACCTGCCGAGGCTGGAGAGGGCAAGGGTCACAAAGGAGAGTCCTCGGCGGCTGTCCTCGCTGGTGGCGCGGCGGTAGAGCTGCCAGAGGCTGGGCGGTTTGGTCTCCTGCTTGTGTTGCTCGGTAGCGTTGGCCATCGCTTTGGTCAAGCTTTCCAACATCCCGGGGTCGAGTTCGCCGAGGAGTTTTGCCGAAGTGAGCAGGTTGCGGATGGCGGTGATGCCTTCGGGTTGGGCAGCGTAGTTCGAGAGGACGGCGAGGATGGTTTCTTTGGAGGCGATCATGCCGTGGAGGATAGAGAGCAGCCCCTGCTGGTGTGCGGCTTCGATGACGTCGTAGGCGGCGAGGAGGGCGGCGGCATGTTCTGCGGGAGCTTTTTCGAGGCGGAGACGGAGATCGGCTTCGAAGTCGACTGTGACGGGTTTGAATGCGATTGGCTTTGCCATAAGTTTCCTTCGTTGATGAAAACTAAACCTTGGTGGAGGCGATCTGGACGAGCTTGTCGCCGGGTGGGGTGCCGGGGAGGTGGTAGTCGGCGCGGGCCCACTTGCGTTCGATTTCGACGCCGGGTTGAGGGGTGCGGGTGCCGTAGCGGAAGTTTCGGCGTGGCAGCGGGTTGTCGCCTTGTTCGGGGAGGACGGTCATGATGACGGCGGTCTCCTTGTAGGCGGGCGTGTGGGTGTTGCGGTCGGTGAAGCTGCTGGTGAGGCGGTTGACGGGCTCTATGACGGAGTTGATGGGCATGTAGAGCTGTTTGCCCTGGACCCGGTCGGTGACGACGACCTGCACGCGGACGATGCCGTAAGGGCTCATGAGCTGGACGTAGCGACCGGTGGTGATGCCGCGCTCGGAGGCGAGCTCGGGTGAGATTTCGAGGAAGGTGGAGGGGGTCATGGCCTTGATGCCGGCGGTGCGATCGGTCATGCTGCCCTGCTGGAAGTGTTCGAGGAGGCGGCCGTTGTTGAGATGGAGGGGGAACTGTTCATCGGCTTCGAGGCAGGGCGGGATGTACTCGATGGGATAGAAGCGGGCCTTGCCGTCGGGGAAGTTGAACCTTTCGGTGAAGAGGAGGGGAGAGTCTTTGCCGTCGGCGGCGACGGGCCACTGGAGGCTCTTGTAGCCTTCGAGGCGATCGTAGTTGACGCCGGCGAACATGGGTGTGAGGCGGGCGACTTCGTCCATGATCTCGGAGGGGTGGGTGTAGTTCCAGTGGGCGCCCATGCGGTTGGCGATGAGCTGGATGATCTCCCAGTCGGCTTTGGATTCGCCGAGGGGCTCGAGGCTTTGTAGATGCGCTGGATGCGGCGCTCGGTGCTGGTGAAGGTGCCTTCTTTTTCGAGCGAGGCGGCAGGCGGGGAGGACGAGGTCGGCGAAGCGGCAGGTCTCGGAGAAGTTGATGTCCTGGACGATGAGGAACTCGCAGTTGCTGAGTGCGTCGCCGACGTCGCCGGCGTTGGCGTCGGAGGTGATGGTGTCTTCGCCCTTGATGTAGAGGCTCTTGAGTTTGCCGTCCTGGATGGCGCGGATCATCTCGTGGTTGTCGAGGCCTTTGGTGGTGGGGAGGGTGACGCCCCAGTCGGCTTCGAACTTGGCGCGGATGTCGGGTTCGTCGTCGACTTTCTGATAGCCGGAGAAGACGTTGGGCATGGAGCCGAAGTCGCTGGCGCCCTGGACGTTGTTGTGGCCGCGGAGTGGATAGGCTCCGGCGCCGGGGCGCATGTAGTTGCCGGTGACGAGGAGAAGGTTCGAGAGGGCGGTGGCGGTGTCGGAGCCGCCGCAGTGCTGGGTGACGCCCATGGCGAAGAGGATGCAGACGCCGTCGGCCTCGGACGATCTCGTGGGCTACGGTGATGAGGGTGGCGGCGGGGATGCCGGTGATGCGTCTCGGCGTATTCGAGGGTGAAGGGCTCGAGAGATTTTTTGTACTCGTCGAAGTTGTTGACCCACTTGTCGACGAAGTCCATCTTTGCGAGGCCGCTGTCGATGATGTATTTGGCGACGGCAGAGATCCAGACGGCGTCGGTGGAGGGATTGGGGCGGATGAAGATGTCGGCGCGCTCGGCCATCTCGTGCTTGCGGAGGTCGGCGACGATGAGCCGCTGGCCGCGATGTTTGTGGGAGCGCTTGACGCGCGTGGCGAGGACGGGATGATTCTCGGCGGGGTTGGCTCCGACGATGATGACGAGGCCGGCTTGTTCGATGTCGGCGATGGAGCCGGAGTCGCCGCCGTAGCCTACGGTGCGCTGGAGGCCCATGGTGGCGGGGTTCTGGCAGTAGCGGGCGCAGTTGTCGACGTTGTTGGTGCCGATGACGGCGCGGGAGAGCTTCTGCATGAGGAAGCTCTCCTCGTTGGTGCACTTGGAGGAGGCGATGAAGGCGAGGGCGTCGGGGCCGTGCTCGTGTTCTGATCTTGTTGAATGTGTGTTCGATGATGTCGAGGGCTTCGTCCCATGTGATCTCGCGGAAGGTGTCGCCGTCGCGGAGGAGGGGTTTGACGAGGCGGTCGTCGGAGTTGATGTGGCCCCAGGCGAACTTGCCCTTGACGCAGGTGGAGATGCCGTTGGCGGGGCCATGCGTGGGTTCGATCTTGAGGATGTGCCGGTCCTTGGTCCAGACGTCGAAGGTGCAGCCGACGGCGCAGTAGGTGCAGACGGTCTTGGTGCGTTTGATGCGCTGGCTGCGCATCTCGGACTTCGACCTCGGAGAGGGCGAGGATGGGGCCGTAGCCGATGGGGGTTCGATGCCTTTGACGACGTCGATCATGTCGTCGAGGACTGTTGGGCGGGAGGTTGGTGAGGTAGCCGGCGTGGCCGAGCATGGATTTTTCCATGAGCGCGTTGCAGGGGCAGACGGTGACGCAGTGGCCGCAGGAGACGCAGCTGGAGCCGTCGATCTTTGTCGCCGCCGTCCCAGAGGACGCGGGGGTGGTCGCTCTCCCAGTCGATGGAGAGGGTTTCGTTGACCTGGACGTTCTGGCAGGCTTCGACGCAGCGGCCGCAGAGGATGCACTGGTCGGGGTCGTAGCGATAGAAGGGGTTGGAGATGGTCCTGCTCGTACGGCTTGGCACGTAAGGGGCGGGCCTGATGTTTTACGTTCGAGTCAACGCGGTGGTGTTGTGGATCGTGCAGTTCTGGTTGTTGTTGTCGCAGACGGTGCAGTAGAGGTAGTGGTTCTGGAGGATGCGGTCGAAGGCCTCGCGCTGGGCGATGTCGACGGCTTCGCCTTCTGTCTCGACGTTCATGCCGGCGGTGACTGTTGTTGCGCAGGCGCGTGCGAGTTGTCCGTTGACCTTGACCATGCAAGTGTCGCAGCTCTCGATGGGGCCCATCTGCGGGAGGTAGCAGACCTGCGGGAATGGCCTTTTGTGCATGGACCGCGGTGCGGCGATTCAGGAGGTCGATGAGGAGTTCTCCGGCGTGACCGGGAACTTCGAGGCCATCGATGGTCAGCTGGGTATTCGGAGTATGGTCGGCGGGAGAATTGAGCAGCGATTTCGTGATGGCCATAGGAGTCTCAGATGCTTTTCAGAGATGGGAGGTATCTACCGCTCCGCCCATCCACATTACACTGAACCCGTGGTTACAGAGCGCTGACAAGATGCTGGCGAGAAATTTACACTTTGGGATGCGAAGAGCGTTCTGGTGTACTCCAGGCCTCGTAGGCGTCGATGGCTTGCTGGGGTCCTGAGCTGTACCAGGCGTAGCCATTGCGACGTTCGAGAGAGAGTTCGCTGACGTCGTCGTGAATGGTTTTGTCGCGGTCGCCGAAGATGGGTTTTCCAGTGGTGATGCTGTAGTAACGCGACCAGATCGGTCCGGCGCCGGGCTTCGCTTCGAGATGCCGTCCTTTCGGGTCAGCGCGACCGCCGACCCACTCCTGATCGCGAATCGCGGCGTTCTTCAGCCACATCACGCCGGCATTGATTGATGCGATTACGGCCGGCGATGGAGCTGGCAGTTTCATGAGGTAGAGGAGGATGTCGGCGCTCTCTCCCGCGGATAAGGCTGCGGGTTCGTAGTTTCTTCCGGCGACCGGCTCGAGGGTTAAGGCGTCGTGCTGCTGCGCCCAGACGGTGGGTTTGTTGTTAATGAGTACCTGGGTTGCGAGAATGCATTGGAGCGCCCGGTCAGCAGCAGCTTTTGCCTGCTTGCGCAGCGGTGCAGGGACAAAGGCGTACGTGGCTCCTCCATCTGCTACGTCGGTCAGGGTCTCGGCCGACTCGGTCACTGCGTTGTCATTGAAGGTGATGGCGTCGTGATATCCGCCTTCGAGCGGCCAAACCTGTGGCCAGCCGCCGTTGGGAAACTGCGCGGCCAGGAGATACCGAATGCCACGGAGAAAGCTGGCTCGGTAAGGATCGCCTTCGTGGCCGGGCGTGGCCGCTGAGACGAGAGAGAGAAAATGCAGCTCCGTGTTGGTGGCGTCGTTGTCGAGAGTGCCGACGTAGTTCCAGTGAGGGTCTTTGGGCGTGTCGAAGTCGTTTTCGCTGGGGTGGCGATTGAGATTGTCCGCTGCGTAGCTCTGTCCACGGAGGCGTGGACCAATACTCATGTCGAGATTCTTGCTCCATCCTCCGGCGGGGGTCTGGAAGCTGACGATTGTGTCCGCGATATGTCGGGCGTCGGGAGAGCCGTACCAGGCAGCATCGCGGTTCAAGGGCATTGTGCGGGCGCTGAAGCCTTCCCTGGGGAGCGGAGGCTCGGGCGTTCCGGGAGTGCGCTCTGCGGCCAAGGCGGCGCGGTCTGTCTGCATCTGCTTCTGCGAGCGTTCGAGGTACGACGTCCACGCGGAGCGATCTTTGGGCGGAAGAGATGCGATTCGCGTTGCGGTGATGGATTCGGCGGGCTTGCTGGTGCCGATGATCGCGGAAGAGAGCGGCGTTGCAATAAGAAGGCTCAGCAGAAAATATCGTGCGGAAGATGGAGTTTGCATGGGCAAGAAGATCCTTGGATGTTCGACGGATTGGGTGGTGGCAAAGACGCTGCTCTGCGATGCTCTTCCGCTTCACATTGATGCGGAAGGTTCTCCGAATCGCTCTCTTACGAGTGCCAGGGCCTCTTCGGGGGTTGTTGCACGGCCCTCAAGCTGGGCATCCTCCGCGATCTCCAGCATCTGCTTGAACTCCGGTCCAGGTCGATAGCCTGCGTCGATCAGGTTCTTTCCGGTGACGAGAAGTTTTGGTTTTATCGTCTCCATCGGTGAGGCTTCGAATCGCTCCTTCGCGAATTCGTAGAGGCGCAGATCGCCGTGGGCTGAGCTTGCGTCCATCCAGTGGAGCTCGAGGTGCTCTTCGAACTTCGGCAGGCGGAGAAAGCGCTTCAAGGTCGACTCGCGCATATGCAGGATGTCGGCGAAGCGCATGTGGTTCTTCACGAGGGCGAGGATCTGTTCGGTGTCTTCGTTGGAGAAACGCAGGCGCGAGAGGATGGCCTGCGCGATGCGAACGCCGACTTCGACGTGACCATCGAAACGGATGCGATCGCCGGGTTTGTTGGGATTGGGTGGACGAAAGGTCGCAGGCTTGCCAATGTCGTGGAGCAATGCTCCCCATGCGAGAGTGGGGGAGACACCTGCCGGGAGTTTTTCGAGCAGGAGCATCGTGTGGATCCAGACATCGCCCTCGGGATGAAACTGCGGCGGCTGTTCGACGCCATGCATCTTGACTGCCTCTGGCAGGACCTGCTGCAGCAGGCCTGTTGCATCGAGTAGCTCGAAGGCTTTTATTGCTCGTCCTTCGGTGAGCATCATGGTCAATTCGTCGCGGATGCGTTCGAGGCTCACCTGATTGATGTTTGCTGCCGCCGCGCGGATGGCTGTCATCGTGCGCGGTTCCATGTTGTAGTTGAGCCGGGCTGCAAACCGGACACCGCGCAACATGCGGAGCTTGTCTTCGGCGAAGCGGAGGGCAGGGTCGCCGATCGCTCGGACGATGCCTGCTTTCAGGTCTTCGCGCCCGCCGACAAAGTCGAGTGTTGCGGCTGCGGCGTCTCCTGTTTCCTCGAATATCGCGGGATCGAGAAGCATGCCATTGATGGTGAAGTCGCGGCGGAGGACGTCTTCGCGTGGGTCAGTAGAAAAGCGAACTGCGTCGGGCCTGCGGCCATCGCTGTAGGCTCCGTCGTGGCGGAAGGTTGCGACTTCGGTGGCGATCTCTCGTTCTTCTTGTTCTTCGTTCGGGGTGCAGACGAGAACTACGCCGAAGTGCGCTCCTACGGAGTAGGTCTTCGGGAACATGTTCATGACGGCATCAGGTGTTGCACTGGTTGCCACGTCGAAGTCCTTTGGTTCGACTCCGAGAAGCAGGTCGCGCACGCAGCCGCCGGCGAAGTAGGCTTGATGGCCACGTTCGCGAAGGTTTTTTACGATCAAGGAAGCAGCATGCGCTTTCGGTGTTGGAAGAAACATGGCTATCTCGATTGATGAAAAAGCGCTATCAGGTAAAGCGGAATTAAGAGAATGAAACCAGCAGATACCACGCAGAAAAGGTAGCCTGTAAAACGAAACCACCGGAGTCCAAACTTAGACTTGGAGTTCATGCCGAAAGTGAAGAAGCTTGTTGGCACCTCAGGTCTTCGCACAAAAAATCTGCCCAAAAAAAATGTGGCTACTGCAAATGTCAACGGGAGTATCAAAGACATTAGTGTCGGCAAGGAAGGCCTCATAGGAGCTGCAATTGAATATGATAACTAGATGCGTGAAGGCAGTGGAACCGGCCTGATTCTTGGCATCGAAAGCTCGTGCGATGAGACGGCTGCTGCGGTTGTGCGCGGGGGCGAGGAAGCGCTTTCGAATGTGGTGGCCTCGCAGATGTCGCTTCACGCCAACTATGGCGGCGTTGTACCGGAACTGGCTTCGCGGGAGCATCTTCGCAATATCGTGCCGGTTGTGCGGGAGGCGTTGCTTCGAGCGAAGGTTACCTTTGCCGATCTGGACGCGGTAGCTGTTACGGAAGGGCCGGGGCTGGCCGGTGCGTTGCTGGTGGGTATTACGTATGCGAAGGCGCTGAGCTTTGGTCTTGGGAAGCCTTTGATCGCCGTGAATCATCTGGAAGGGCATATCCATGCGGTGTTGATGGAGACGCGGGGGCGCGCAGAGACGGCGATGGAGTTACCGTTGCTTGCGCTGGTTGTTTCGGGCGGGCATACCCATCTGTATCTTGCCAGGCAGCGCGGGAACGAGGCTGGGAATGATTCTGGGAACGAGGCTGGGAATGGGTCGTGGAGTTACCGCAATGTCGGACGAACGGTCGATGATGCTGCCGGCGAAGCTTTCGACAAGGTGGCTAAGCTGCTTGGTCTTGGGTATCCGGGAGGGCCGTGGATCGATGGGCTGGCTCCGCATGGGAACCCACGGGCAGTACCGTTTAGCTTTGGGCCGATCAATACGCGTGTCCCTCGGGACGGGGTCACCAACAAGAAGGCGCCTGCGAGAAGCGGAGGCCCGCACTTTGACTTTTCTTTCAGCGGGATCAAGACGGCGGTTCTGCGTTATGTCGAGGCTCACGGGATGCGAGCAGGTATCGAGACTCGGCGGGCTGCTCTGGCCGCAGATCCGAGCCTTACAGCCCGGTCGAGTGAGGTGGTGAAACTCTGCGATCAGCAGACACTGGACCTGATTGCGTCGTTTCAGTACGCGGTAGCTGGTAATCTTTTGCGGCAGACCTTCGCTGCTGCCGAGGCGCTTGGCGCCCACAGTGTGGTGGTCTCCGGCGGAGTTGCGTCCAACAGCGAGTTGCGGCGGCGCTTTCAGGCGGAAGCTGATCGACGGGGCCTGCCTATCGCTTTTCCTTCGCTTGCGCTTTCGACCGACAACGCTGCGATGATTGCTGCCGCGGCGTGGCCCAAGTTTCTGGGTGGCGAATTTGCTACAGACGATCTCGGCGCGAGCCCGCAGCTTCGACTTGGCCAGCAGTAGCCGACAAATAACTCTTGTAAATCAGATAAAATCAACGGGGAATCTCAAGCGAGAGCAGACTGCACCGCGCCACGCGCCCGGCTGCGACAGGAATAGAGCACGTGGCAACTATCGAA
This sequence comes from uncultured Acidobacteriaceae bacterium, assembly GCA_963770055.1. Classification (GTDB taxonomy): domain Bacteria; phylum Acidobacteriota; class Terriglobia; order Terriglobales; family Acidobacteriaceae; genus Edaphobacter. Next base: position 372,445 of record CAVYOC010000003.1, on the reverse strand, counting down.
CTCTTCAATACCCTGGGCGGAAAGATTGAGCCCCTCTCTCCCGTTGGCGGTCCGGCGCTGCGGATGTATTGCTGCGGCCCTACGGTTTACGACTATGGCCACATCGGGAACTTCAGGACGTTTCTGCATGTCGATGTGCTGCGTCGGTTTGTTCGCCAACAGGGAATTGCGGTCGACCATGTGATGAACATCACCGATGTGGACGACAAGATCATCCGCAACGCGGCGGCTGCGGGTGTTCCGATTGGACAATACACGGCGAAGTACGAGCGCGCGTTCTACGAGGATCTTGATGCGCTCAACATCGAACATCCAGAGCATATCTCCCATGCTACCGGCTGCATACCGGAGATGGTGGGGATGATTGAGGAGCTTGCGGCGAAGGACATCGCTTATCGCGCTGAGGATGGGAGCTGGTACTTTCGCATCGCGCGTTTTCCGGGGTATGGCAAGCTCTCGCGGAAGGATTTTGAGGGGATTGAGGACGGCGCGCGGGTTGATGTCGACGAGTATGAGAAGGATGCGGCTCGGGATTTCGCTTTGTGGAAGGCGGCGAAGCCAGGAGAGCAGTTCTGGGAGACGCGGCTTGGCGCGGGGCGGCCGGGCTGGCATATTGAGTGCTCCGCGATGGCGATGAAACTTCTCGGCGACAACATCGATCTTCATGCGGGTGGCGAGGATCTGATGTTTCCGCATCACGAGAATGAGATTGCGCAGTCGGAGTCTGCGACGGGCAAGACCTTTGTGCGGCACTGGATGCATGTGCGCTTTCTGCTGGTTGAAGGCAAGAAGATGTCGAAGTCCGAGGGGAATTTTTATACTCTTCGTGATCTCCTGCTGAAGGGCTATCGCGCCTCGGCGATTCGGTTTCTGTTGATCTCGGTGCCGTACCGGAACCAGATGAACTTCACCTTTGATAGCCTTACGGAGTCGACGAACGCAGTCGATCGGCTGCGCACTTTTCATCAGCGGATGCTGAAAGGTGGTTTTCCGGATGGACTTGATCCGGAGATTGCGGCGGCGACTGTGAAGGCCGAACAGGATTACACTGCGGCGCTTGCCAACGATCTGAATACGGCGGAGGCTCGGGCGGCGATCTTTGATCTTGTTCGTGCTGCGAATACTGCAGCGGATGCCGGAACCTTACGGGCGGATAATGCTGCGCAGATTTTGAAGGTGCTTGCGCTGTTCGATGGCGTCTTCGGAGTGCTTGAAGACAAGGATGTGGAGATCACTCGCGGTGCGCTTGCATGGGCGGAGGCGGAAGGACGGCTCGGCGAGGCCTCTCCGGAACTTGTTGCCACTCTGGCGCTCTCAGATGGCGATATTGATGCGCTGGTGGCTGAGCGAACGCAGGCGAAGAAGATGCGGAATTTTGCGCGTGCGGATGCCATTCGCAACGATCTGCTCGCGAAAGGCATCGTAATAGAAGACTCGAAGGATGGCGTGCGCTGGAAGCGTAAGTAAATGATCTTTCCTTTCAAAATTCGTGCTGTGACGGCGCTGCTCTTCGGTGGGATGTTGTTATTTTCTGCGGGCGCGCAAGCTCCTTTTGCGAATACTACGGAGTGGGAGAATGAAGGGCTGAAGCTGCGTCTCTTCTATCCTTCCGATCTGGTGAAAGGCGACACGGAACAGGTGTCGCGGGATGGGCAGATCTCCCTCGCCGGTGTTTCGGGAGCGACGGATCAGAAGTTTGCTGCTGCGGCCCGGTGTCTGCGTCCGCTGCTTCTGCTGCATCTTCCGCAGGCTGGTACGCCGCAGACCGAGACTGGTGGAACACAGGTCACGATCACACCTGCTGTCAGTGCGAATCTTCTGCTCGCGGAGTTGGATATCAACTGCCTGGCCGCTGAGCACGCGGGAGCCAGCACGACTCTGCTCGACAACATGGCTGAGATTGTTACGAAGGTGCCGGGTATGCATGCGATTGCGCAACCTTCGACATACACGATCGGATGGCAGAAGGTTCATATGGCCGCCGCGCAAGGACAGCCGCCGTCAGACACTGCCGGTGCGGGTCCCTCCCAGCTTTACACGATGGGTCTGTCTACGAATTGGAACAGCCATCTCCTGGTCTGGTATTTCACTTCGAACAGCATCGAGACGCTCAATCGCATTACCAAAACTACGGTGCGGTTTGGCCGCGATCAGGCTGCGCCGTTATATCCGCTGACAATTGGCAATGCGACGCCGTAAGCTCAAATTCCTGGCTTATACCAGCAGCATCTTCGGCCACGAGAACTGACTTCCAATCTACAGCGGTCTACAGCGTCGTGAGATGCACACTGCCGTCACTGGTGTGGATGGTCAGCAATGATCCGCCGCCGTTGAATTTACCGCGAATATTGTGCCCGGAGTGATCTTTCGAGTTGTACCCCTCGACTACCAGCGGTAGTGTGCTCTGAATGCTGCCGTCGCTTGTGCTCACCGCGAGCTCTGCCGGAAAACTCTTTGGCAGTCGCAGTGTTACGCTTCCATCGCTGCTCTCAATGCGGGAATCCGAGCTGAGATGCGATCCCTCGGCAAGCTCAACTGTGATCGAACCGTCGCTGCTATGCAACTGCAACGACGTGAAAGACCCTGCGATCTCCTGTCCTCCATCGGAGCTGCGAGCCTCGAGGGTTCCGCTGGCGTTTCGAACGCGAAGACGACCGTCGCTGGAGTGCAGTTTCAGATTCCCTGATAGACCAGTCAACTCCTGATTACCGTCGCTGGTGTGGATGGTGAGGTCGCCGTGCAAACCTGCCGCAGTGAGATTTCCGTCGGCGCATCTGGCATCCAGTGTGAGATTCGCCGGTGTTTCAACATCGACGTGAACGGACGAGGAATGCATGTTGACGTGGAAGCCCATGTGGGGCTTCTCCTTGAGGGAGAAGTGAATGGTGTTGCCGTTCTGGTCTTCCTCTAGGGTATATCGCGAGAGGGTTGTGTTTTCGGCGGTGACATGAATGTGAACCGACTGGCAACTGGCGCAGGCGTGAATGTTGAGATGACTATCGCCGGTGCCGAGGAAAAGCGACGGCTGGCCAGCGACGGTGTAGCTCTTGTCCCATGCTGTGTCACTTTGAGCTCTAGCGGCTGCCGCGGAAAGAACGATTGCTGAAAATGCCAGACTTACGGCGGTAATTTTCATGGCGTACCCTCTCGAAGTCATCTACGCGAAGGGAAGTTGGTTTGTTCCGTTATTTTTCTACTGTGGTCGGGTTTCGTAACTCCAGTTGGCCGGATCAGTCTGAAAGTTCGTCCGGTGTCTCCCATGGTGTCGCATCCGATCGGCGGCGGCTTAGGCCCGTTGTCCGGCGATAAGATCCTCATCTACCACGGTCGGTTTGCCTGATTTCATCTTGGAACTCGTCACCAAAAACACGGCAAGCAGGATTGCGGCCATTCCGGCGTACTCGATGTTGGATAAGCGTTCGTGCAGGACAATCGCTCCGAGGATGACCGCAATGAGCGGGTTGACGAACGCATAAGTTGCGACCTTCGAGACAGCTACATTGTCGAGGAGGTAGAGGTAGGCCGTATAAGTGATCAGCGATCCACAGACGACGAGATACGCGATTGATCCCCATGCCTTGAAGCCCCAGTTGCCGCCGCGATAGGTGCCGGTCGTCATCATGAGCAAGACGTCGAACAGGCCAGCAAAGAGCATCTGCCAGCCTGCGGAGGCGAGTCCGCTGATGTGGATCGTTGAGCGTCGGGAGATGATTGAGGCGCATGTCCAGCAAAGTGCGCCGGCGAGGGTTACAGCTGCGGTGATGAAGTGCTGCGAGTCTCCATGCAGGCGGTTACGGATTCCAGGCCAGAGAAGAAGGATGATTCCGGCAAATCCGACGAAGATCCCGGTCCATCCCCGGATTGCGAGGCCTTCGCCGCGCGGGAGGATGACTTCGATGAGAGCGGCATAGAGAGGGATGGAAGCTACAAGAAGAGCTGCCAGTCCACTTGGGATGTACTGTTCGGCCCAGATCACTGAGGTGTTGCCCACGCCGAGCATCAGAACGCCGATGATCGCGAGAGTGCCTAGTTCCCTTCGGGTTGGCCGCATCTTCAAGCGAAAGATTGCGCACAGCGCAAAGACGAGCGGTGCTGCAATGAGGTAGCGCGCGCTGGCGAGCATGAAGGGGGGTAGCGCTTCGACGCCGAAACGCATCGCGAGAAAAGTGCCTCCCCAGAAGAAATAAACGCAGCAGAATGAGGTAAGAATCCATGTGCGATTCGGGGAGGAACTTGATGGCATTTGTCCATGGTATCTTGCTTCCCGCACCCATCCGGAGGGGTGTTTGCGGTGCTACGATAAGGAGATGGTGCTTCGTTTTCCGGCTTATTTGCTTCTTTTTGTCTGTGCGACGACTCTGGCTCAAACCTCCGATCAACCAAACCCCAACGTTCCAAAGAGCTTTCACGATTCGGCCCTGAGTATCACTTACTTTTATCCAGGGCGTTTTGTGCCGGACGCGAGCATGACTCCGAAGCATGATGCCGACCCGACGCCGAGGTGCGCGCACTCGACTCTCTTTGCAAATTCTGTGACTCCGGTCGACACTTCATCCTTCGTTCTGTCGACGATCGATAACACGTGCCCGAATGTCCTTCGCGGAGCGACTTTGCTGGGGCCATTTATTCGCGAGCAGATTCTGCGGCAGCTCAAACTGTACGGCGAGCCGACGATCACGCAGGAGCCGACGAATTATGCGATTAATGGCCACCCAGCCTCGATCGTTCTGGCTTCGGTTCGCATGGCAACGACTCCTGAGAATAAGCTTCCCCGGACTACCTATGCTGCGAAAGCCTGCGTGCTGGGCAACATTCCGGTGAAGCCAAAGAAGAAGTCTGATCCGGTTGATCCGACACGGCATGTTCTGTGTTTCGATTTCACGACGCTGCACAGTGACCTCTATCCGCTGATGTTCGCGTTCTCGATGCAGTTTGATGCTGATGCTCCGCAACCGATCGTTCCCGGGAGTGTAATCCGATAGGTCTGTTGGCAGAATCGGTCGCGGTGAGGAACTGGCGATGCTTGCGCCTGATATTTTCCTGCTTACCCTACACGCTGATTCAGAATAAGATACGCATCACTCGCCGCTCTACGTTGTGGCGGCGAACGGAAGTGGGATGGAAGATTCTGTTCCATCAGGGAACGATTGTTCAGGACGAATGATCGTTGGTGTCTGAGTACGGTATACTCAGCGTCAAAGGCAGAAGGCTCATCATGTTCCGCGTCTCCGGTGGAAACCATATGCAGAGGGTCGCAGATTCGCAATGCCGCTCGAAGCGGCTTCAGATGCCGCGCCGGCACTTGCGGGTGCTTCCGAGCCTGACGCGACCTAGTCTCTTCGCCGGCGACTAGCGCAGATTTTTCCAGCCGACGAAGTTCCCCCTCTGACGCAAACTGTTCCCCCTCGCTTTTGTGAGGCGCGCCTTCCCGCATCCGGGACGGTTGACGAACTGCCCATCAACGCATTGCAGCTAATAAGGAGAGATCGATGAGCACCCTGACTCAGAGCTCAACCAGTTCCGCCAGCTATGCGAAATATGGTCCCAACCTGAAGACAAAGCTTCCCGGCCCAAATGCGCGGAGAGTTGTTGCAGATGATGAACGGCTGATATCGCCGAGCTATACACGCAGCTATCCGATGGTGGCGAAGTCCGGACGCGGTATTCGTGTGACCGATGTCGATGGCAACGTGTTTCTCGACTTCGCTGCGGGGATTGCCGTGACTTCGACGGGGCATTGTCATCCTGAGATTGTGAAGGCGATTCAGGACCAGGCTGCGGAGTTGATTCATATGTCCGGAACTGATTTTTATTACGAGCACATGATCAAGCTTGCGGAACGGTTATCGGGTATCGCTCCGATGCCAGGACCGCACCGGTTCTACTACGGTAACTCTGGTGCGGAGGCGGTGGAGTGCGCACTGAAGATTGCGCGCTATCATACGGGGCGTCAAAACATTATCAGCTTCTTCGGTGCGTTTCATGGGCGGACGATGGGGGCGCTGTCGCTGACTGGCTCCAAGCCTCAGCAGAAGCGGCGATTTGCACCCATGGTTCCCGGGGTTACGCATGTTCGTTATCCCTACGTCTATCGCGGCTGCAGCGGAGGGCCAGAGGAGCAAGAGGCCTTCGCGCTTGATTGTGCACGCTACATCGAGGAGAAACTTTTCAAGACGATTCTGCCGCCCGAAGAGGTTGCGGCGATCATCCTCGAACCGATTCAAGGCGAAGGCGGGTATGTTGTTGCGCCGACAAACTTCCTGAAGGAGATACGGAACATCTGCGATCGTCACGGTATTCTGCTGATTGCGGATGAGGTTCAGTCCGGAGCGGGAAGGACCGGAAAGTGGTGGGCGATTGAACACTCCGGAGTGCATCCTGACATCGTGTGTATCGCAAAAGGGATTGCAAGCGGGATGCCCCTGGGGATCTGCATGACGAAGGCTGGCATTATGGACTGGGTTCCAGGATCGCACGCCAGTACATTTGGCGGGAATCCTGTTTGTATTGCCGCCGCGCTTGCGACGATGGATGTTCTGGAACGCGAAGGCCTCAAGAATGCTGGCGTTGTTGGGGAATCGATGCTGCAGCGGCTTCGTCCGTGGGTTAAGAAACATGCTCATATAGGCGAGGTCCGGGGCCGCGGTCTGATGATTGGAATAGAAATCGTCAAAGACAAGGAATCGCGCGCACCGGATGGTTCCATGCGCGACAAGATCGTCGAGCTTGCTTTCGAACGTGGATTGCTGATTCTTGGATGTGGAGAGACGAGTATCCGGCTATGCCCGCCGCTGATCGTCAATCAGCATGAGGCTGACATCGCAGTGGATATTCTCGAAGAGTGTGTCGTGCTGGCTGCAAAATAGTATCTGGAACGAAGAAGAATGCCGGCTTCGACCTGGACGGTTGGAGCCGGTTTTTCTTTGGGCGACGTCAGGCACGCGATGAGTCTCGCGCGCGCGTTAGTGGGATAGAAGCCCGAAGACGGCTACTCCGTTCTGGGTTCCGATGTATACCTTGCCGTTCACTACTAACGGAGTGATGAACTTGTTTCCATTTCCGAAGCTGTCGCGTCCGTTCGGGGCCTGATTGCTGTTGTAGAACTCGTGTGCGAGATTGGCGGGATCGTAGGCGTGCAGGATGCCCGGACTGTTCAGATTAGAGTCGAGCGCCCAGACGATTCCGTTCTGGGAGCCGTTCGCAGAGATGGCGGGTGTCGGGCCGGGATGCTGGAAAGTAGTGGGGGAGACGCTCGTTGGACTGGTCGCCAGGTGTGCGTTGATCATGGGAAAGGCTTTGAGCGCGTCACCGTCGGCGGCATAGTAGAGGACGCCGTTGAAGTAGGCAGGAGACGAGTAGACGAGGCCAGCCATTGCTCCGTTCAGCTGCTGGTAGATGTTGCTGTCCTCGGGATTGGTGGCGGGATTGAATTTGCCGAGGTTGTCACGGTCAGCGAGGTAGATGTTTCTGTCTTTGCCTGCGCCTACGATCAGATGATGAGTGATTCCGTTCGAATCGATCTGGTCGGGAAGAAGGAGTGGTCCGCCGGACCCCAGATCGACATCCGCGCTCGATTCGGAGACAGTGTTGAACATATCGAAGTAATCGGCTACGGTGAGCTTGCCATTTGCGGTGGAGAGTTTAAGCATGGCGTTGCCGTAGTCGCCTTTGGAGGGGAATCCGTTGCTATCGAGAGCGGTGTCGAAGGTGCCGTTGGCGTCGAGAACGTAGATGAATCCGTTGCTATCGGCTGCCATGCCGCCACCGCTCATCCAGATTGAACCTTCATGCCCGTTCGGGGTGACGTTGAGCACTTGTGTTTGCTGAAGGGTGGACTCGCTGTATCCCATGATCCAGCCGGTGTAAAGGCCGATGTCGCAGTGCGATGTCCAGCCGGTGTAGATGATTCCATTGACGAGAAGAAGCGCCTGCCGCTCCGCGTATTGCGATGGATCAAAGACTACGTTGCCGTTGGCCGAGTTGTCGCCGGTTCCAGGGTACGTCGCAGTGATCTCGGTGGGACTGCCGTTGAGCTCCGCGCCTGTTGTGAGGTCAAGCGCGTGGAGGCGCTGGTGGTAGTTCCCTGTGAAATCCTTGCTCATGCCTATGGTGAGGAGCGTGCCATTCGCGCCTCGCTGGCGATCGATGACGGGGGTGGAGGTAATTCCAATCTCCGGCGTGATCTGACTGCATCGGTGATCGTCACTTGTGGTTTCGCCTGTGCCGAGAATTGAGGTCTTCCAGAGTTGTGTGCCGCTGTCGGCATCAAAGGCATAGACGCTGTCGTGCTCGGTGGCGACGTAGAGGACGTTGTGGAACTGGGCGCCGATGACGACGTTGGTGAGGAAGAGTGGCTGGGCATCGACTTTGCCGTCTACGTTGTAGAAGCCGACCTTGCCGAATTGGGTGGAGTTGACGTTGGCCTGGGTAAGGATCGTCTCCTTTGGGTTCAGTCCGTCGCGAGCCACGTTGTAGTGGAAGGTGGTTACGTCAGGGGCGTTTGTCGTCGCGGCGGCTTGCACAGCGAGAGCGAGTTGTGCGGAATGAGAGAGGTTTCCGGATGTTCCTGTGAGAGCGACGTTCGCCGATGCTGATGGGGCGGTGAGCGCAGCCGTCAGCGTTGTGCTCTGCGGGGTTCCGGGCGTGAGGGTCAGTGTGGCGGGGTTCGCTGTCGCGCCGGCGGGAAGGCCAGTGAATGCAACCGTCACGGTGCCGCTGAACGAATTGACGGCCGCAGCGGAGACGCTTACTTGTGAGCCAGTCGCACCAGCAAGGATCGTGAGCGATGTCGGCGACACGGTGAGCGTGAAATCGGGTAAGGGAGAGACCGTCAAAGCAAGTGGAACGGAATGGGTCAGTGTTCCGGCAGTTCCAGTGAGAGTGACGGTGGCGGTCGATGCGGAAGCGTTGGTCGCGGCGGCGAGAGAGATGTTTTGAGGTGTTCCGGGGGTGAGATTAAACGTTACCGGGTTTGCTGTTACTCCAGCAGGGAGGCCGTTGATCACGACAGCGATTGTGCCTGTAAATGCATTGATTGCGGTTGCCGCGATGCTTATTTGAGAGGCGGCTGCTCCGGGGGTAAGGGTAAGGGTCGGTGGCGATATGGTCAGGTTGAAATCAGGGGGCGAAGCTACTGTCAGCGCGAGCATCGAGGCATGGGTCAGCATCGCGGAGGTTCCCGTGAGGGTCAGAGTCGCGGTACCTGCGGCGGCGTTTGTCGCGGCAGTCAAAGTGACGCTCTGAGGTGTCCCGGGTGTGAGCATAAGCGTCGTGGGTTGTACGCTGACTCCTGTGGGCAATCCGGAGATTGCGACGGAGACGGTACCGGTAAATCCATTGACTGGGGAGGCGGTCACACTGATCTGTTGCGCCCCTCCCCCGGGGATAAGATTTATGGTGGCCGGTGTGGCGGCAAGACTAAAGTCTCCTACAGGCTCCGATTTGGAACCCCCGCTGCAGGAAAGCAATGCCATCAAGCCCAGCAGCCCTGAGTACCGGAGAATCTTTGAGATTGAATGCATCACGCTCCCAGATTAGCGCGAATGCTCTACGTCAGCCCAGTCCGGTTTGGCCCTTGTGGTGCAGGATGAAGCTATATCGTGAATTAGCGGAAGTTGTCACCAAGTTGTCTCGAATGAGTCAAATGAAGTGGCAGGTTTCCGGGATCAAAATTCCGCGTCTAAACTAGAGAACACCCATGAGCCGAATCAAAGACCGGATAGTTCTCTCTACAGCATTTCTTTTTGTCTTTGCCTGTGCCTCGCCTCTTTTTGCACAACATACTACGGCTCTCCAACCTGATGCGACTGCTCCGCATCGCACGCGTCTGTATCTGAAGGACGGCGGCTACCAGATTGTGATGAGCTATCGAGTTGTGGGAAACGTTGTTCACTATGTAAGTGCGGAGCGTGGTGGCGCGGAGGAGGATATTCCACTGTCGCTCGTCGATCTCGACGCGACTCAACGATGGGAGAAGCAACACGCCCCGTCGTCTGACCCCGACAATCCTCATCCGGCAATCGATCCGGAGCTTCTGAAAGAGGAGGCAGATCGAGCCGCGCTCACTCCGGAGGTTGCCAAGGATCTTCGGCTGCCGGAAGAGGACAGCACTCTCGTGCTCGATACCTTTCAGGGTACGCCGGAGCTTGTTCCCCTCTCCCAACCTGACAGCCAGCTCAACCGCGATACGGGTCACAATCTGCTCAAGACTTCGGTCAATCCGCTCTCTGCCGCGCATCCGATTGTGCAGCTCAAAGGTGAGAAGTCCCCTGTGCAGCTCCACATCAAGGATCCTGTACTTTATCTCCGGATCGGCGACGTAAGTGTAGGAAGTACCGGAGGGCCGCCGCTGACGGTCGATACGCATGGCGCGACCAGCCGGATGCAGAATGAGCCGACGGGTGGTTCGCCCAATAGCCGATACGTTATCGTTCGGGCTGATGTGCGCACCGGAATCCGGGTTATCGCGAGCTTTGGAATCGGGCTGCTGGGGACAGGACGTCGGCAGGAGGATGTGATCGAGACGACCACGGAACTGCTTCCGGGTGGCCACTGGCTCAAGATCACACCGAAAGAGCCTCTGGATTTCGGAGAGTTTGCCTTGATGGAAGTGATCTCTGACAAGGCCGTCAACCTTGGCGTGTGGGACTTCGGGGTTCACCCTGTTTCACCAGAAAATCGCGACGTCATCAAACCCGAGCCCCGACGCGGCGTTACGCTCGAACGGCATAAACCGGACTAATTTGTGTTGAGGCCGTTGGCGTTCGGTTTTGGATCAGATGCCGTCTACGCGACTCAGACCATCATGGTGAAGCAGCCCGGAGACTGCCTGCCGCGACCCGCTGCCGGATGCGGCGATTGCTGCTCGGCCGATCAGCCCTTTGCCTGCGATGGCGACGTTGTCGCGCGTCACCTTCGCTTCATACATCATGGTGTCGGCGGCACGCAGGATTGTCGGGACCGTGTTACCGTCCTCCGGATAGGTCGCAAGTCCGAAGCTTCCGGAGACGCTGAGGGAAAGCCCGGCGCCCTCGAGGAAGCGCGCGCTGCGCAGATCCTCGCGGAGTGCCATGGTCGTTCCGCTTGCCGCAGACTTCCCCATACCAGGCAGAAGAGCGACAAATTCGTCTCCCCCGTAGCGAAAGGCTGAGTTGTTTGGCCCGAGGCTTCGCCTGAGCAGGCTGCCGATCTCTGCGAGTAGACGGCTTCCGATAAGGTGACCGTGCGTGTCATTAACTGATTTGAAATGATCTAAATCGACGAACATCAAACTAAATACCTGCCCGCGCGCGACCTGCTCATCCAGCATTGTGTACAGGTGCCGCGCGTTGAAGAGGCCGGTCACGTCGTCAGTAATGGTCAGTTCCTGGATCAGGGTCATCGATCGGGCGTTCTGAATTGCGATGGCGGCGTAGTCGCAGAGGATTCGCAGGAACGAGATCGAGTACTCGGAGAGAAGGTCCAGCTTGCTGTTGAGGAGCTGGATAACTCCGAGAGTCTTGTTTCCCGATCGTATCGGGACGCAGGCGATCGATTTGATCTGAAGGTCGGGATGTTTGCTGGCAAATGCGGACCAGTGCGGATCGAGCGCGACGTCCGGCACAACAAGCGGATTACCTGTGGATGCGACCCACCCGGCGACGCCTTCGCCCAGCGGGACACGCAGGCCCTTGAGGGTCTCGGCGTTTTCTCCTACGGCGATTGCATAGTAGAGTTCGTTGCACTTTTCGTCCACCATCAGCATGGACCATCGTTCGGGCCCGAAGAACTGGGCCATCTTATTCATGATGGCGCCAAGAATCTCTTCCAGTTCCAGACTCGAGGTGAGGGCGCGCGCGACGTCATGGAACACCCGGAGGTGATCCATCTGCCGGCTTTCGATTACCTCAAACTGCCGTCTGTCTTTCAAGGGCAATCCTCGAAGCAGTGAAACATCAGATATCAGTAGAATCTATCAGATGGATTCAATTCGTAAAGAGTTTCCATTATTCGGCAGCTCTTACGACAATACTCGTCAGCCGCCGATGTGGACCATGTTGCGCGATGGCTTCTGAAAGTCAGGTTCACCGATGTGATGCCGCGCCTCCTTGCGCATGATCGTTCTGCGGATATACGACGTTAATTGTGCATCGGTTCCACCGCGCGCCATTTCACCGTACAGGTCGTGGTCGCTCTGCGAAAACAGACATGTTCGAATCTTTCCGTCCGAGGTGAGCCGGACCCGGCTGCAGTGTCCGCAGAACGGCCGCGAGACCGGTGCAATGATTCCGATTTCGCCGATTCCGTCGTTAAAGGTGAATCGCTTGGCGGTTTCGCTTGCTGCGTGGGGAGCCAGCTCGACCAGCGGACGATAGGCATTCAGGCGTTGAACGATCTCGTCCATCGAGATTACAGTTTCCCGTTTCCAGCTGCGGTCCTCTTCAAGGGGCATCCATTCAATAAAGCGAACGATCACGCCCTCGTTCCGCGAGAATTCAGCAAACTGTTCGATTTGACCGTCGTTAAATCCACGCAGGAGGACACAGTTCACCTTGACCGGTCCCAGTCCCACTTCCCGTGCCTTGCGAATGCCGGCGAGCACTCTGTCAAAGCTGCGGGGAACGCGTGTGATTGCTGTAAAAGTGACAGGGTCTACCGCGTCCATGCTTACGGTAATTCGGTTCAGGCCGGCATCCTTGAGCGGCTGAGCCAGTTCTTCGAGCAGATGTCCGTTTGTGGTCAGTGCTATATCGAGTGGACGTCCCTCGCTTGCCACTTCGTCAGCGATGGCTCCATTGGGCAAATAGGTGGTGCGCATTACGGCCGATCTGACGGATGAAGTCGAGGAGGCCAGAGCGCAGGAGGGGTTCGCCACCAGTCAGCCGAACTCTTCTCCACGCCAAGCGAGACAAACAGCCGAACCATTCGCAGATAATCGGCGATTGGAAGTTCGGTATATTGCGCGCCCTCGTTACCGGTCCTGCAGTACACGCACTTATAGTTGCAGCGATCCGTTACCGAGACGCGGAGGTCGGTAATGGCGCGGCCGAACTTGTCTCGGAGTCTTTGCGGGAGTTTGACGAAGGTCTTCCACTGGCTCCAACACCGCTGTGCTGCGGTCATCGAGGATCGGGGAGGACGTCGTAGCCGCCATCTGCTTCACTTCCACATTGATGTGATGCGTCGGCACGAAAAGCGAACCAGATCTGCAGGAATTTCAGTATAGCCATCCCTCGACGGGAACCTATGTGTTTTATATTACATAGGCGGCTGACGCATCTGAAGGATAAAAGCAATCTGCGTGCGCCAATCCGTACGGGCCACAACATGGCCGAACATTGCACTGGCTAGCCTGGCGCAATTTCGAGGCTTGACGGGTAGTTCTCAATAGCTGATGAACTCGTTGCTGCCGCGTCTCAGTCTCACGCCGACGACGCCAAAGATCAACGACAGGATGAACATGAACGCGTCCAAGTACACCATCGGCTTCGTCCATCCCGGCGATAGAGTCCAGTCCTGCCCGGCCCACAAGGTTACAAGTGTTCCGACGATCAGGGTCTGTAAGCAAAGGACGAGAAAGAGCTGGCCACGACGCCGGCGTCTATCGAGGAGTTCCACCTCGGCCGGTGTCAGGTTTCGTTCTTCAATAGGAATCAGTGTGTTCGCCATGCTGTTTCTGATCTCCGCTGTTCTTTGATTCGAGGGGACCGACACCCCTGGCAGGAGTGTCAATCTTTCTCAATATTAAATCATAGCCGATGCTGCGAGAGATGAATGGGAGAAACCTCAGTTGCGGCGCGAAAAGCGCCTGGCTGGCCGCCGGCTAGATAAACGCAACTGACTGAATACCCACGATGTCGAAGCGCTTTCTGCACCTCATATTCTTGCAGCCCATCGGATCGTCTCGCCGCACCATGTAGCTCTGGGCCTTCGCAAAACGGGCGCGGTCGCGATCGTCAGCGCCACGGGGTAGCTGGGCTTTCTTTCTCCGCACAATCCAGTCGATCTGGTATTCCGCCTGTTGTCCGCAATGGGGACAGGTCATTACGTGAGTCCGTTGCTCCGGTCGTTCATCGAAAAAGTCGCGCTCTTCCATTCAGCACCTCATCGGCCCGACGTTCCGCAGGGTGTCGTCCCACATGCAATCCTGCATCACATCACCCCTTGCAGGCAAGAGTCATGCATAATCACGCATGGGCCCGCAATCCTCGAAGGAAGGTCTATGAGCAAGGCAAAGAAGCAGGTTTTTTCCAAGGTGAAGGCAGCCAAGTCCAACGCCCGTGACCGAGTTGGTACGCCGCGGCCCGAGCAGGTTCTGCCGGATCCCAAACGGAAACTCGCTGCCAAGCCCAGGCACAAGCCTACGTTCGCCGAACTGCTGGATTCGAAAGGAGAGAATCAATGAAGATACTTCGTCTCGCCGCCGGAGCGATTTCGGTCTTCGCTCCGGTTGTGGCCGCCGTTTCTTCGGTGGCCCAGACCATTCAAGTCAGCAAAGATAACCGCACCATAGCAATCACGGCTACCGATAGCGTCCTTGTTATGGCCGACACGGCTACTGTGCACATCGGCTTCATCGCCTATGGTCCTGACAAGGATGCCGCCTACGCCGCTGGATCCGGGCTGTCCAATGCGATCATGAAAGCCCTTACGGGGGCCGGTGTTCCCGCGGAGGCTATCGAGAGCGAGAATCAGAACATCGCTCCGGTGCAGGAGTACCAGATCGATAAGCTGACTCAGGCTGAAAAGGCCCAGCGGAAATTTCAGGTTACCCAAAGCTGGAGCGCCAGGGTCAACGCGGCTGATGCGACCCGGGTCCTCGACCTGGCCGTGAAAGCAGGAGCGAATCAGTCGGGACAGATTGATTGGAGTCTCAAGGATGAGAATGCTCCGCAGGCGGAGGCTGCCGCCAAGGCTCTGCAGCGTGCCCGTGTTGTAGCCGGACAGATGGCTTCCGGCCTGAATGTGAGACTGGGCAACCTCATCTTTGCGAGCAATGAGACGCAGGCGGTACCACCCCGTCCCCTGATGAGAGCCATGAATGCGATGGTTGCGCCTGCGCCACCACCACCTCTCGCCATCAACCCACGCCGCATCGAAAAAACTGCAACCGTCTATGCTGTCTTTGCCATCGAATAGTCGCTATTCCCGAGAGGAACGCCATGCCCGTCCATGAGTACCGCGAACTTAAGCCTACGCCCGAAGCCGAAGCCATCTACCGCCGCTGGCTGGCCCGTCTCAACGACGAGTTCACGCGCCATCAGGGTGCCGATACCCGATCGCAGATCGTCCGCGATGAGTTGGTTCAGCTCTATCTTGGCAAGCCCTATGGCGGTCCGGCCAAGGCGACCCTTAATACCGAACTTGCCATGCATACGCTGATCGAGAGCTTCGATCCGCGCAATGCCACACTCGAGCCTGAGTACTATGGCGATGTGGATGCGGAGAAGTACGCAATACGGAAGCCTCTTATCTGGTTCTGGCAGATGTTCGACCGGTCGCCGGTTGGCCTCAACCATTGGCTTGGTTTCAGATTTCGCTGCATGCTTGGGCGCCACATCTTTCGGCATCTGGGCAAGCACGTGAAGATCTTTCACAATGTTGAATTTACCTATGGCTATAACCTCACCATTGAGGATTGGTGCACGATCCACAAGAACGTGATGCTGGATGACCGGGGGGAGATCATTCTGCACGAGGGGACGAGTGTCTCGGACTATGCGAATGTGTACTCCCACACCCATGACATTAACCATCAGGCGGATGTCACCAACAGACGCACAGAGCTTGGACCGCACGCCCGGGTGACTTATCACGCTACCGTTCTGGCGGGAGCGAATGTGGGGGAAAACGCAATGCTTGGAGCGATGGGGCTCGCAACCAAGCCAGTGCCACCGGCCACTGTTGCGGTCGGGATTCCGGCGCACGTGAAGCGCCGGAAAGATGGATCGCAGAATCGAGCGTAGGCGTAATCTTTACGGTTTCATTCTGCGAAATTCAGTAGACTTGGCTTTATATGAGTTTGAACGTCGTTGTCATTTTTTTTGAGTTTGTGGTGCTTATTCTTGCCTTCAGCGTGCATGAGTGTGCTCATGCCTGGGCTGCGGCGCGTCTGGGTGATCCCACGGCGATGATGCTGGGTCGCGTAACCCTCAACCCTCTGAAGCATCTTGATCCGGTTGGTTCGGTTTTGTTTCCACTGATTTCCCTGGTCTATGGTGGTTTTCTGGTAGGTTGGGCGAAGCCTACGCCGGTGACGGGCGGAATTTTAAGAACTATAAGCGCGATGACATTCTGGTCACGCTCGCCGGACCTGCGAGCAATCTGCTTTCTGCGACTGTGGCGCTGATTCTACTGATTGTGATCAAGCACATTCTGCCTGCCGGAGACCCAACCATCCCAACTGCGGTCGCAATTGCGCAGCATGTTCCGGGTGTTGCAACGGAAGGTCTTCCAGCGCTCTTCCCGATCGCGCTCTTTCTCTATTTTGTGATTTTTATCAACCTGCTGCTTTTCGTTTTTAACCTGATTCCGCTTCCGCCGCTGGATGGCAGCCACATCCTTCGTCACTTTCTGCCCTATCGCGCGGCTCAGCTCTATGACCGCATGGGCATGTTCGCGCTGTTGATTTTATTTCTGGTTGGCGGCAGGTTTATTGCAGCGTTCTTCTTTCCGATTTACAGCGTTTTCAACCATATTCTTTTCTCTGTGTAGCTTACGCGGCCTAGTGGCCGTTGCTGGGTCCCCAGATGCGGTAGTTTCCGCTGACGTGCAACATGCTGAACATGTAGAGCATGCTGTCGAAGTAGCGTTGATCGCCGACGGGGATTGGAGTGCGCCATAGCTCTTCGACGAAGGCTTTTTCGTTGGGGCCGGGAGTCGCGGCGAGGCTGCCGACGGTGGCTGCGGCCAGCATACCGACGGAGTGACGGGTGGAGAGCGGCTTGCCGTCGAGGGTGTAGCGGTCGGCAAACATGGTGATGCCCTGGGTGATGAGGAATTTCTGTACGCGGTCGGAGAGGATGACTTCGCGCGGGTCTTTGTGCCACCAGTTGTAGTCTGCGGCCCAGTTGCTGACGGAGCGCCACGAGTCGTAGCTGAAGGGGGTGGGCTGGCCGTCGCGTCCGGTGATGGTGGACATGTCGAAGTTGGAACGGTCGGGCGTCAGGCCGGTCGAGGGACCGGTGACTTTGACGAAGAGTTCGCGGCTGACGTCGGCGGCGTTGGCCCAGAATTTGCGGTCTTCTTCAGGACCCCAACGTGCCCAGAGCTCGTAGAAGGCGGGCAGGTGATAGGAGGCGTCGGTGTTGCTGTAGGGGCCGACGTCAGGGACGAAGCGGATCATGTTGTAGGTCTCTTCGACCATGGGGCCGGCAGTGACGGGCCGTTGGGGCATCTGGCCGCCTTGACGGAAGCGGGCGAAGGGATCGGGTGGCGGGGTCTTGCCTTCGCCTTTGAGCTCGATGGCGACGTTGTGCTGGCCCTGCTCGCGTTCGGTGGTGTTGGGGCTGGTGATCGGGGTGTATTGGAATGGTTGATCTTCAGGGTGGATTTTGAAGGGGCCAGTTTCGGTGAGGACGGGGTGGTGGCGCATGCCGCGAAGGATCTTGTCGGCCTGCTCTTTGTAGTTGTAGATGCCCTGGCCGTTACCCCAGCGGTTGGCTGCGAAGTAAAGCGCCATGACGTAGTACTCTTCGCCGTCGGGCGCGGGGCCGGTGGAGCGTGGGGTTCCGTCGGTGTTCATGGACCAGGCGAAGTAGCCGATGTTGGGATTGTGGGGGTCGGTGATGAGCATGTAGGTGTTGGACCAGTTCCAGAGAGCGTCGAACTCACGCTTGTGGTCCATCTGGACGGCGATCATCATGCCATAGGACATGCCTTCGGTGCGTGCGTCGTTGTTGGCCCAGTCGGTCATATAGCCGAGTGGGCCGTTTTCGTTTTTGCCGGCTTCGAAGTAGACGCGCTCGGAGACGGGATCGCCGTGGAAGAGTTGCTGGAAGGCTTTTTCGAGGCGGGCCTTGGTTTCTGCGGCGGGATGGCCCTGTTCGGCGAAGAGGTCGCGGTATTTGCCAGTCTTGTAGGCGCCTGCACCGTCGCCTGGCATGCGCTTGATCTCAGCTGGAGGCGCATTGACGTGCGGAGTAGGGGCCTGCGCATGGAGGATCGATGGGGAGAGGAGCGTGAGTGCAGTGGCGAGGAGTGTGTGACGACGAGCGAAGGTGCCAATAGTCATGAGATGAGGCTCCGGGGATTTGTGCCTATGGAGGTTACCAATCGGTGAGAGTGCCGTCGAGTTTGCGGGCGATGGGGAGATAGGCGCGCTGATAGGGATATTTCGCGGCTAGCTTTTCGTCGATGTCAACGCCGAGGCCGGGGGCGTTGCCGGGATGCATGTATCCGGCGTTGAAGGTGTAGTTATGGGGGAAGACTTCGTTGGTTAATTTGCTGTGGTGCATGTGTTCCTGAATGCCGAAGTTGTGGATGGCGAGGCCGAGGTGGAGCGCGGCGGCCATGGTGACGGGAGAGACGTCGGTGGGGCCGTGGTAGCCGGTGCGGACGTTGTAGAGAGCGGCGAAGTCGGCTGTTTTTTTGGCGTGGGTGATGCCGCCGCCGTGGACGATCGTCATGCGGATGTAGTCGATAAGCTGGTGGCGGATGAGGTCGTGGGCGTCCCAGATGGAGTTGAAGACTTCGCCTACGGCGAGCGGTGTTGTTGTGTGCTTACGGATTAGTTCGAAGCTTTCCTGTAGTTCCGCAGGGCAGGGGTCTTCCATCCAGAAGAGGTGGTAGGGCTCTAGTGCTTTGCCGAGGCGCGCGGCTTCGATGGGAGTGAGGCGGTGGTGGACGTCGTGGAGGAGATGGACGGCGGGGCCTAGTTCGACGCGGAGTTTTTCGAAGAGTTGCGGGGCGAAGTTGAGGTAGCGTTCTGTCGACCAGAGGGATTCGGAGGGGAGACCGCGCTCGGCTGGTTCGTAGGGCTTGCCGGCTTTGGGGACTCCGTAGCTGGAGGCTACGCCGGGGACTCCGGACTGGGCGCGTACGGCGAGGTAGCCTTCGGCGATGTGCTTCTGGACGGAGTCGAGGGCTTCGGCGATGTCGGCTCCGTTGGCGTGGGTGTAGACGAGGCAGCCCTGGCGGGACTGGCCGCCGAGAAGGTTGTAGACGGGGGTGTTAAGGGCCTTGCCCTTGATGTCCCATAGGGCGACGTCGACGGCGGCGATGGCGGACATGGTGACGGGGCCGCGCCGCCAGTAGGCTCCGCGATAGAGATACTGCCAGATGTCTTCGGTCTGGAAGGGGTCGCGGCCGATGAGGCAAGGGAGGATGTGGTCTTGCAGGTACGACGCGACGGCTAGCTCGCGGCCGTTGAGGGTGGCGTCGCCGAGGCCGTAGATGCCTTCGTCGGTGTCGATGCGGAGGGTGACGAAGTTGCGGTCGGGGGAGCAGATGATGAGTTTGGCGGCGGTGATTTTCATAATTTGTTGTTTGCCATTTGCGATTCAGTTCTTGTCGATGTCACGTTTTGCATCGCTGTTTACGCATCCCACGTAATCGTATTTACAACCGTCAAGTAAGCTTGCGTGAAACTGCACTGGTAAAGAATTGTCTGGTGACACAACTGCATAGTTCGAGAACGCCGTGACTCTTCCGCAATCAAAGGATATTTCGATTTCCTGTTTTGACAGCCACTTAACGGAAAATCCAGAGAAATCGTAGCCATGAAGAAAACACTGGATTTTCTTTTTGGGAAATTCGCGGCTAGAAACATCAGCAACGCAAACATCTATATTGAGACTTCCCGAGTCGTGAAACTCTTGAGTACGAATGTCGATCTTGAAAGCGCCATTCTTCAACTCCGTCACACTCTCGCGTTTGCCCCCGCATGATTCCAAGACAATCATCAGACAAAGTATTAAGCAGATTGAAATTCGTTTCATATGCCCTTCCCCCGCTAAAAACTTGCATCGTATTGCTGCTTTCCACAAATACGAGCTCACCTGCGTTGGGTGAGTCGGTTATTTTGTTATTTCAATGTAGTCGACGGGGGCGGGTTCGGTGTTGTCGGGGGTGCCGTGGAGGGTTAGGGTGTCGCCGGGTTTGAGGGTAATGTTGGGGAAGGTGATGCGAGTGCTGGTGTCGCCGCTGGGTTGGTTTTCGGCGCGTGCGGGTGGGAGGGTGTCGTCGGCGATCCATGTGCCGATAGGTTTTCCGTTGAGGTCGAGGGTGAAGTGGGATTTGCCGGACCAATAGTCGAAGTACTGGATGGTGATGTTGTACGTGCCTGCGGGTTTGTCGAGTTTGGTGGTGAGGGTGCAGCCGATGGGTTGGTTGCAGACTGCGGCTTTGCTGTTGGAGCCTGTCTCCCAGGGCTTAACGTCAACGGGAATGTAGCCTTCGGCGGTCATGTTCTCGGCTTCGATGCGGTTGGGGTAGTTGCCTACGCGGCCTTGCTTGTCGGGGATGCCGGATTCTTTCTGGAACCAGCGGGTGACGGCGTCGCGCCAGACGATGGCGTGGCCGGCCTGGTAGGTGAAGAGTTTGAGGGTTTCGTTGTAGCGGTCCTTATCGAGGAGGCCTTGGTCGACTAGGCCTTTGAGGGTTTGCCAGCGTGGGACGTAGGTTTGTGCGGTGGCGGCGCCTTCGTAGTGGGCATCGTAGACGTACTGGACTATATTTTTTTTGCCTTCGGGAGTTTTGCCGTCGTGGAGGACGTGGGTGTAGGGGACGCGGTGCATGAAGAGGAGGAGGTCGTCGGGGCAGGTGTTGACGTCTTCGTAGACCTTGGCGAGTTCTGGTGGGTACTGGCCGATGTAGCCGGTGCCGGTGGCTACGGTGCGGTCCATTCCTATTCCGTTCGCGTCGGCGCGGAACCACTGGCCCCAGCCGTTGCGCTCGGCCGACTCGATGCCGGGGCCGAAGTGGTAGCTGAGGATGTTGGTGAGAGTGCCGATACCGAGGTTGCCGGTGTACTGCTCGTAGGTGTGCCACGAGTTGGATTGGAGGTCGTCGATGGTGGAGACGACTTTGGGGTTGTTGCCCCAGGTGAGGCGGGTCCAGGTGTCTAGGATCTGGTCGGAGGTGAGGTTGGGGTTCCAGGCGAGGCGACCGAAGCCGTAGAGGTTGGCCATGGCCATCGGGTGATGGAGCCAGTTGGCGTCGAGGCCGACGTTGGTTACTCCGACGAGGCCGCCGAGGGGCTGGTGGAAGGATTTGCCTTCGACGATCTCTTTGACGGCCGTGCTTTGATTGTTTGCGCGTAGATCGGTGTCGAGGGCGGTCTTCCACATGGGGACGAGGAAGACCATGTGGCGCTGCTGGCCGGTGTACTCCTGCGTGACTTGCAGCTCGATAGCCTGGCTGGTGTGCTGGAGCGCGGCGAAGAGAGGCGAGACGGGTTCGCGGACCTGGAAGTCGATGGGGCCGTGCTTGATCTGGATGACGACGTTGGGTTCGAACTTGCCGTCGAGGGCGTGGAAGTTGTCGTAACCGGCGCGGGCGCGGTCGGCTTTGAGGTCGTTGTAGTCGAGGTGGTTGTTGTAGACGAAGCCGCGGTAGAGGACGATGCCGCCCTGCGGTTTGAGGGCGCGGGCTACGGTGTTGGCGGCTTCGGCAGGGGTGCGGTGGTATTGCGAAGGGCCTACGCGACCTTCGGAATCGGCTTTGATAACGAAGCCGGCGAAGTCGGGGATGGCTTTGTAGATTTCGTCTACCTTTGCGCGCCACCAGGCTTCGACGGTGGGGTCAACGGGATCAAATGTGGGGAGATGGCCGACTACTTGCGGGCTGGAGAGATCGACGGAGAGTGACATCCGGACACCCCAGGGGCGAAGCTGGTCGGCGATGCGGGCGAACTCGAGGATCATCGCGGGTTCTAAGGTGCGAAGGTCGGAGTTGACGTTGTTAACGGTGACACCGTTGATCCCGATGGAAGCGAGGAGACGGCCGTAGTCGGCGACGCGGGTGAGGTCGGAGCGGACGTGGCCGTTGTCGAAGAAGATGCTGCGGCCCGCGTAGCCGCGCTCGATGGTGCCGTCGAGGTTGTCCCACTGATTGACCCAGCGAACAGCTGAGGACGGGAAGTCGGTGGCTGGTTTCGTGGGCAGGGGCTGTTCAGTAGCGACGAGCGAGAGTAGATAGAATGCGCCGTAGAGTTCGCCGCGCGGATCTGCGCCGAGAACGATATAACGGTGGATCTTGCCTTCGGCTTTTTCACCGAGGGTGTAGGACTCAGCCGGAAGTCTTTCACCGGTAACGATGAAGGCGTTGTCGAGAGGGGCGAGGTTGGTGAGGATGATGGCGCTGGTGTTGTCTTCGGTTTCGTGCGAAATAGTGAACGGGCGGCCGAGCATCGAGGTGAGGCCACGCTGGAGTTCGTTGGCAGCAGCCTGGTCGGTGGGAGTGTTGCCGAGGACGACAATTTTGTTTGGGAGGGTGGCATAGCGGGCGGTGTCAGGGATAGGAGCGTAACGGAGCCAGCCTTGTGAGCCGTCTTCTGCGTGCGCATTGAGGGTTGCGAGGGTTAGGAGAAAGAGGCTGAGGCTGCGTTGGAGTTGCATGGGTTCCTTGAACGTATGCTTTGCTCCCAAAGGGAGAGCGTACCTCAGCGGCTAAAGCCGCGACTCATACGCAAGTGTCACGGCACGGCTGAAGCCGTGCCCTTAAGCAATACCTTTGGAGTTACAAATCGTGTTTGGAATCGAATTTCTGTTTGGTAAATGATCTCTCGTGGTTACAAATCTAAATGTCAGCGAGGCATCTCCTGCGTGCCTTCGATGGCGAAGGTTGTTGTCTGGGTGTTGTTGGTTTCAGTGGGTTGAGCCCCGCCTAACGTGATCTTGTAGTTGCCCGGAGTGACGGCGCGGATGCCTTTATCGTCGACCTGTGAGAGCGTCCTTGGGTCGAGCGTCAGCGTAATGTGTTTGGTCTCGCCAGGCGCCAGACGGACGCGGGTGAAGCCGTCGAGGGCAAGGTGAGGCGAGACGTCGGTGTGCGGTGGCGTGAGATAAAGCTCAGCAACTTCTTCCCCTGGGCGGCTGCCAGTGTTTTTTACGTCGGCTTCGACGGAGAGGGTGTCGCCGGCGTGGAGGTTTGTGGTTGAGAGTTTGAGGTTGGAGTAGGCAAAGGTTGTGTAACTGAGGCCGTACCCGAAACCGTAGAGGGGTTTGCCGTCGAAGTAACGATAGGTGCGGTTCGCCATCGCATAGTCTTCGAAGGCGGGGAGTTGATCGAGCCCGGTGTAGAACGTCACAGGAAGACGGCCTGAGGGGTTATTGAAACCAGCGAGCGTTTCGCCGATGGCTTGCGAGCCGCCGTCCCCGGGATACCAGGCTTCGAGGATGGCGTCGGCGTTTTGCTGGGCCCAGTTGACGGCGAGAGCGGAGCCGTTCATCAGAACGACGACGAGAGGCTTGCCGGTGGCTTTCGCGGCTTCAAGGAGTTGCTGCTGTGCGACGGGAAGGGTGATGTCAGTGCGGTCGCCACCGGAGAATCCGGGGATGTGGACTGGCATCTCTTCGCCCTCGAGATTAGGCGAGAGGCCGACGAAGGCGAGGACTACATCGGACTTCCTGATGATGTCGAGAGCCTGAGTGCGAAGCGGTTCGACAGGCGCGGTCCACTGGAGCGAGAGCCCGGCGCCAAAGAGACGGGCACGGTGAGCGTACGTGACCTCGAAGGTATGAGGCTTGGTGTCGTCGAAGTGGAGCTTAACCGCTGTGGTCGTTGATCCGTGCTGGGCTTTGTCTTCGCTGACCTGGAAGGCGAGCATGTCTTTGCCGTCGAAGCGGATGGTGTAGTGCTCGGAGTTGTTGCAGGGGTAGCAGTGGGCGAGCATGCCGGTGACTTCGTAGTCGCCAGGGGCCGGTGCCTGCATGGTTCCTGTCCAGCGTACCGAGAAAGCTTTGGGATCGAGCTTTGTTGGATCGGGTGAGGTGGAGTTCCAGTCGAAGTCGATCTGCTTGTCGACGCGGACGAGAGCGGGCGTTCCTGTTAGCGAATCGTTGTTGAAATATTCGCCTTTCAGGCCCTCGACGTCGGAGCCTGATGCCATGCGGAACTGCGTGCGAGGAATGACGATCGAAGCGTTTTCAGCGTAGGGGGAGCCCTGGGCGTAGAGCACGGTGGCTGCAGGGAACTGCCGGATGATGCCGTCGACGGGAAGCAGAGGGTCTTTCGGTACAGCGTTGTAATTGCCTTCAATCGCGGATAACTCGGCTGCATTGGGGCCAATGACGGCGATGGTTTTAATCTTCTGAGGCGAGAGGGGCAGCGTGTTGTTGCTGTTTTTGAGCAGCACGATGGACTCGCGTGCAGCCTTGAGAGCAAGGGCTGCGTGGGCCGAGGAACTCACCTCAGAGAACGGGACCTTCGACCAGAGCATCTTTTCCGGAGGGTCGAAGAGGCCGAGTTTGAAGCGGGCGAGGTAGAGGCGCTTGAGAGAGACGTCGATCTGCGCTTCCGTGATGAGGCCTCTCTTTACGGCATCGGTGAGCGCGAGATAAGTGCGGCCGCAGTTGGTATCGGTTCCGGCTTCGATTCCGGCTACAGAGGCGGAGTCTTTGTCGGGCGAGGTGTGGTGGGCCTTGGCTTCGAAGAAGTCGTCGACGGCGCCGCAGTCGGAGGTGACGAAACCCTGAAAGTTCCAGTCGCCGCGCAGGATGGTCTGAAGCAGCATTTTGTTGGCGCAGGCTGGGTACTTATCGATAGCGTTGTAGGCGCACATGATGGAGTAGGCTTTGGCGTCGACGATGGTGGCGCGAAAGGCAGGGAGATAGGTGTCCCATAGATCGTGGGGAGTGGGGTCGATGTTCGCGGAGTGGCGAGTGGATTCGGGTCCGCTATGGACGGCGTAGTGTTTTGGGGTGGCAATGGTTCGGAAGTAGTTCGGGTCGTCGCCCTGCAGGCCCTTGACGAAGGCAACGCCGAGACGAGAGGTGAGGAAGGGATCTTCGCCGTAGGTCTCCTGTCCCCGCCCCCAACGTGGATCGCGAAAGATATTGATGTTCGGCGACCAGATGGTGAGCCCGTAGTAGATGGAGTGGACGTTATTGCGAACAGCCTCGTTGTACTTGGCGCGGGCTTCGGTGGAGATGACGGTGGAGATTTGATTGACGAGCGGTGCGTCCCAGGTTGCCGCCATACCGATGGCCTGCGGGAACATGGTCGCATAACCGGAACGGGCGACGCCGTGGAGACCTTCGCTCCAGTAGTCATAGGCAGGGACGTTGAGACGGGGAATGGCGGGGGTCGTGTTGATAAGCTGCGCGACCTTCTCGTCGAGGGTCATGCGTGAGACGAGGTCGTCCACGCGCTGCTGTGTGGAAAGCGAAGGATCGAGGTAGGGCAGGGGTTTGCCTGATTGTGCCGACAGGCTGGACGAGAGGAGTGCCAACGGAAACAAGAGCGCAGCGATTCGCTTAAGTTGCATGGTGATTCAATCCTCCGGGGGCCGTCTTTATTGGGTGACAAGGACGACGGAACAATCGTCTGTCATGGTACATGGATTTTGTATGTGTCGCGAACTTTATAAAATGCGTGAGACGACTGTCAAGGAGACGAAGAAGAGCAATGATGTTCCTCGAGCACGAAAGGCTGATGAGATCTAGCTGGCTACCTTTCTGCGACGGGTTCGTTTGCCGGAGGCCGTCAGGTGCGGCGAAGCGTGGTAGCCGGAATGTCGTTGCAGAACGACAGCGGCTGCGCCACGAAGTCGCGAGAGTTCGCCGTCCTTGGTAATTCCGAGGTCTGGAGGGGTGCCCGCTAGCAGGCCGTCAGCCATCTGCTTCTGAATGATCGGGCCGAAACGGGCCCAGGAGGTGGTGAGATCACCCGTAATCAGAATGACCTCCGGAGAGAGAGAGGCGGTGACCAGACGAAGACCGCGGCCGAGATGCTCTGCCTGCCTGGTGATCGCGGCGATTGCTGTGGGGTCGTTCTCTTCGGTCAGTCGAAGAAGCTCGTGAATGTTGAGCGGACGGCTCTTTGGAGCAAGTTCGGCGTAGTAGCGCAGAGCTGCGGTGGAAGAGGCGAAGACCTCCCAGCAGCCGCGTTGACCACAGCCGCAGATCGGGCCTGTGGGGTCTATCGGGCTGTGGCCAAACTCGCCTGCCAGGCCACTTCTGCTGGTGATGATTTGTCCGTTCGCGAGAATGGCTCCGCCGATGCCCTCAGAGACGGTGATGAGTACGGCGTTGCGGATACCGTCCAGCCGGCCCGACCACAGCTCAGAGAGAAGGCATGCATTGGCTGCGTTGGCGAGCTCGACCTGAAGCTGCATCTGCTCTTCCATGACGCCCTTGATATCGTAGTCGGCCCATTTGAGATTGGGTGCAAGAATGAGACGCTGGGACTCGGGTTCGACGCGGCCGGGCATACTGATGCCGATGCCCTCGAACGAACGATCGCTATGCGCGGCACGCATCGCCTGCATGCTTTGCATGATCTTGGCAACGGAGCGGGCGGGTTCTGAGACAAGAGGAACTGCTTCCCGCGCGAGAAAGCGTCCGTTGAGATCGACGAGCGCGACGATGGCCTGGTGGGGGCGAACATCGGCGACGAGGATAACCATCGCATCGTTGAGCGAGAGCAGAGTCGAGGGACGGCCACGGGGCTGACGCGCCAGCGCGCCTTCGGACACCCATTTTTCGCTGATCAACTGTTCGACGATGGCTGAGATTGTGCTGGGCTGCAATCCGGAAGAGCGGGCGAGGTCGGCGCGGGCGACAGGCTGCTGCGAGCGGATGATCTCAAGGACGATATCGCGATTAATGTCACGCGCGTTCTCGCTTGATGCAAGTTCGACGTAGGCGAGGTCGATCCGCTTGATGCCGCGGGTGCCATTCTTCGAGCGAAAGTTCGATTTCATGGCTATTGATTGACTCCACTGGCAAGAAGACCGCCATCGACGGCGATAATCTGTCCGGTTGTAAAGGCGCTTTCGTCGGAGGCAAGAAAGACTGCGGCACCGACGATCTCATCTACAGTGCCAAAGCGTCCCATCGGGGTTCTCATTATAAGTTCTTTGCCACGAGGGGAGTCGAGGAGGTCGCGGTTGAGATCGGTGGGAAAGATGCCGGGAGCGATGGCATTGACGCAGACACCGTAAGGAGCCCATTCGACGGCAAGCGAACGAGTGAGGGCTCCGACTGCTGCCTTGCTGGCTCCGTAAGCTGCTACCTCGTGGAACGCAACAAAGGTTGAAAGCGACGCGATATTGATAATTCGACCCTTCTTCCGTTCAAGCATGGTTTTGCCAAAGATCTGGCAGGTTCTGAGAGTGCCGTTGAGGTTCACGTTCATTATGCTTTGCCATTGTTCCTCGGAGCAATCGAGAGTTGGAACTCGCTTGGTTATGCCAGCGCAGTTGACCAGAATATCGATGCGGCCAAAGGAGGAAAAAGCGGCGTCGTGAAGGTGCTGGAGTGAGTCGCGGTCGAGGATATCGGATGCAATTCGAAGAGTTCTGCTGCCGCGCGCTTCGAGATAATCGGCCAGGACGTTAATGGCTTCCTGAGAACGGGACGAAGCAATGACATCCGCTCCCGAAGATGCCAGACCCAGAGAGATGGCCCTTCCGATGCCGGAGGTTCCACCGATCACAACTGCGCATTTTCCTGCAAGACTAAACATACGCAAAAATGCTTTCCGGGCGTCCGTCCGGTTCTCCTTGAGTCATTACGACTTTTACTACAATTAAATCAGGATGTCATCCGGGTTCGATTGCTTTTGTCCGTTTCTTTCGCTGTAACGTCCGATTTATTTATTTATTTTCAATCGTTTATGCCATAGCGCAAGTCGGGATTTTATGGGGAGGAAGAGATTGTTTTATCTTGGTGCCAGGGACACCTAAGGGTGAATTTATTCACAAGCACAAGAAAACATCAAGTGGCGTCGGAGCGAAGCTGAGCCTGGGTAACAAGCTCAGCTTCCTGTCGACGAGATGCATGATTGTGCGAATGAACTAGCCCTTGATCCAGGCTCCGTTGATAGACCGCCATGTGGCCTGGTTTGTGATGGTATCTCGGAGGATGGGGGGAAGACGCTCTGGACGGACTGCGTCGTAGCACTCGAGTTTCGCGAAGCGAGGGATGGAAACAGGAATGCCAACGGAGGTGACTCTCGGATTGGCGGTGGAGGGGTAAGGGCCTCCATGATTCATTGCCGGACTCACCGCAACGCCGGTGGGCATCTTGTCGTTGAGGAGGCGACCTACTTTTTCGCGAAGGAGTGGAGCGACGGCGTTGTAGAAGCCGTCGTCGTTGCCTGACTTTGCGGAGTAGATGGCGCCGGTGAGGTTGCCTTCGAGAAGGCCGAGAATCCTTTCGAGCTCCTGCTGTGTACTGACAACAACAGTGAGAGTCGCGTTCCCAAAGATTTCACGCTGAAGTTCGTGAGGCGCGGCGAGAAACCGCGCGGCTGTGGTTCGGAGAAGGGTGTTGGCGAATCGATAGCCTTCGCCCGGGGCGTTATCTCCACCGGTGACGAGTTCCGCGCCTGCGGAGGTGAGGGCACCCACGCCCTCCTTGAGTTGCTTGCGGCCTGCGGCAGAGAGAAGAGGTTGTGCGGGACGTTCCCTGAAGGATTTTGCGATTTGTGCAAGGAAAGGTTCGGTCTGCGGAGTCTCAAAGGCGAGGACGAGGTTGGGGCTGGTGCAGAATTGCCCGGAGCCGGCAAGGCAGCTATCGACCATCTCCTGTGCAAGTTGTTCAGGTCGTTCTGTTAATGCTCCAGGAAGAAAGATGACAGGGTTGATGCTGGACATCTCAAGGAAGATGGAGTTGCCTGCGTCTTCTGCGGCCCTCTTGAGACGGAGGCCTGCATTACGGCTGCCAGTGAAGCCCACTGCGCCGACACGGGGATCGCTGACGAGCTTAAGGCCGTTTTCATTGCTAACGTTATAGAGCAGTTGAACGGTGGCCAGGGGAAGTCCTGTTTTTTCGACGGCTTTGAAGGCCTGTTCGGCGAGTAGGCGCGTCGTGTTGGGGTGCAGGGGATGAGCTTTTGCGATGACCGGATTGCCGGCGGCGATGGCGGCAGCGAAGTCGCCTCCGCTAACGCCGTTGAAGGCAAAGGGAAAGTTGTTGGGGCCGAAGACCACGACAGGCCCGATGGGTGCAAAGCAGGAGCGGATGTTTTTCTCGAGGTCGAGCGTGGCGTGTCGCCAGGATTCTTCGCGGGCCGCGGTTGCAGCCTGGCGAAGCTGATTCGTGGTGCGGGGCAGCTCGACGTCTTTCAGGCGGGGGGTGACTGGAAGAGCTGTCTCTTCTGCAGCAGCGGTAACGATGGCGTCAGCGGCGGCTTCGATGTTGCTCGCATAAGCTTCGAGGAAGTCGGCAATTCTGGCCGGCTCGATCACGCGGAGTTCGGCTGCAGCTTTCGTTGCAGCGGTGAGTGCCAGATCGCAGTCGGACCATCGACTGGTAGGGAATGCGAGCGGAAGCGGTTCGCCTTTGGCTGGGTTTTCAGCGTGAAAGGTTCCTTCGGCGTCGGCTGCGCGCCATTTCCCGTCGACTAAAATCTGAGCTACATCCATTGCTTTTTTCCTTTCAAGCTTGTGCTGATTGATGCGAAACGATGGGTTTACTCCACCGTATTGTTGAGAGTGCCAATGCCGTCGATCTCGATCCGGATTTCATCGCCGCTTCTGAGGGTGAATGAGTCCGGGGGGACAATCCCCGTCCCGGTCAGGAGAAAGCATCCATGAGGAAAGCTTTGATCACGAAAGAGATACTCGACCAGCGTAGTTGGGTTGCGTTTCAACTCGGCTAACGTAGTTGTTGCAGAAAACGTTATCTGGTCCAATCTTAGAATATCGAGTTTGATCTGCGTTGTGGAGGGCATAGGTTCCTTGCGGATGAGGATACCGGGACCGATCGCGCAGCTGCGGTCATAAACCTTGGCCTGTGGCAGGTAGAGGGGATTGGTTCCTTCGATATCGCGCGAGCTCATGTCGTTGCCGATGGTGTAGCCGACGATCTGGCCGCGCGGACTGATAACAAGCGTGAGTTCAGGCTCGGGGACGGACCATGTCGCGTCGCGGCGGATTTTGACCGAACTGTTCGGGCCTGCGACTTTGGCTCCGAGAGCTTTGAAGAAGAGCTCTGGGCGCTCGGCGGAGTAAACGCGGTCGTAGAAGTCGCCGCCTCCGGCATCTTTGGATTCGGCGATACGCGCGCGGCGGCTGCTGTAGTAGGTGACACCGGCAGCCCAAACCTCCTGGTTGCCGACCGGCGCGAGGAGAGGGGAACGGAGCAAGTGATCTGCGGGTGGGGTAGTTGCGATTTCAGCCGTCAGATGGGCGTGAAGATCTTCATGGGTGATGAGAGCATCCAGTGACGTTTCTTGCAGTGGATAGGCGTGATCTTCGTGATGGACGAAGAGTGCTTCTTTCGTTCTGTACAGAATCACGGTTCGGACCTTCCTGATGGAGTGGATGTAGCGAGAGGGACGACGGATTCGTCCGCGGAATGATCGAGGCGCGAGGTGATTGCATCGACGTCGTAGACACAGCCGGCCCAGATGCCTCCGCTCGCCTGGACGAGAGCAGCCCAGAGGCGCGTGTCGTCGGGGAGGTCGGGATGAGGCGCAAGATCGGGGCGCGATCCCCGCTCGGCGAGGAGTTGGGCGGCGACCTCAGGGCTCATCGTCCCCTTCAAGGTGCCGACAAAGTCGACCGTGCCGGTAAGATTTTTGCGGTCGATCACGATCTCGATCTGATCGCCGTCCAGGAGTTTGCCGAGTGCACCTCCTGCAAGGGCTTCGGGGGAGATATGGCCGATGCAGGCTCCGGTAGAGACTCCGCTAAAGCGGGCATCGGTGAGAACGGCGACGT
The DNA here is from genome assembly GCA_963770055.1 of uncultured Acidobacteriaceae bacterium. GTDB lineage: Bacteria > Acidobacteriota > Terriglobia > Terriglobales > Acidobacteriaceae > Edaphobacter. The sequence continues at coordinate 341,637 of CAVYOC010000003.1, read as the reverse complement.
GTTTGCCGAAGGGAAGGGTTTTAAGGGCGGAGGTGATCTGATAGATCTCCTGCATTCCCGCGCCGAGAGGGCCGCAGCAGGTGAGGACCATGACGTCGTTTTCGACGATCTGGCCGGTTTTGATGGCGCCAATGGCAGCGGCTTCGGTAGTGAAGACTTTGGCAGGACCCAGGTGGTAATAACGCTGGTTGGCATCGATAAGCGCGGGGTCAATCGAGGTGCTCTTGATGACCGAGCCCTCGGGCGCGAGATTGCCAACGGGGAAACATACAGTGGAGGTGAGTCCGCGGGAGCGTGCGCGATCCGGAGACAGGATGACGTTGTCGGGATCGATGCCGTCTTGTTCGAGAAGATTTTTGCGCAGAGTCTGGCGGCGTGGACTGTCCTCCCACCAGTCGAGCGCTGTGTTGAGACTTTCGCCGGTTACGGTTTTTACGGAGGTATCCAACAACCCGGCACGGCGAAGGTGGAGCATGACTTCGGGAGTTCCACCAGCGAGGAAAACCTGCACGGTGGCGTAGTTCTCAGGGCCGTTGGGGAGCGCGTCAACCAGGCGTGGAACCTGGCGGTTGATGCGAGCCCAGTCTTCCGCGGTGGGGCGCCGTAGTTTTGCAGCGTGGGCGATGGCCGGAACATGGAGAAGGAGGTTCGTAGATCCACCGAAGGCAGCGTGGACGACCATAGCGTTTTGGACGGAGGCGTCGGTGAGGATGTCACGAGTTCCAAGGTGCAATTGCTTGAGGCGCAGGATGGCGCGGGCGGAGCGACCGGCGGCATCAAGCCAGATCGGTTGACCGGACGGAGCAAGGGCGGAATGCGGAAGGGCCAGACCGAGGGCTTCCGCTATGACCTGCGAGGTGGCGGCAGTGCCGAGGAACTGACAGCCTCCTCCCGGCGAGGCGCAGGCCCGGCAGCCCAACTCGGCAGCTTGTTCGAGGGTTATCTGATGTTGTGCGTAACGTGCGCCGATGGTTTGAATCCTGCCGGCGTCTTCGCCATTTTCGGGAAGCAGCGTGACGCCGCCGGGAATGAGGACGCTGGGAAGCGGTCCCGAGGAAGCAAGAGCCATCATCATGGCGGGGAGACCCTTGTCGCAGGTGGCAACACCGAGGACTCCGGTGCGCGTGGGGAGCGAGCGCATGAGGCGCCGAAGAACGATCGCCGCGTCGTTGCGATAAGGCAGCGAGTCGAGCATGCCCGCAGTGCCTTGAGTACGGCCATCGCAGGGGTCTGTGCAGGCTCCCGCGAAGGGAACGGCATTCAGCGATTTCAGCTCGCGAGCGGCTTCGGCTACCAGAGAGCCAACCTCCCAGTGGCCCGTGTGGAAGCCGAGTGCGATGGGTGTGCCATCGGGAGCGCGGACGCCGCCGTGTGTGCTGAGAATAAGAACTTCAGGGCCGAGGAGACGTGCCGGATCCCATCCCATACCGGCGTTCTGGGTAAGGCCAAAGAGATTGCCGGAGGGTTGGGTGAGAAGCATCTCTGCGGTGAGAGGCAGAAAGCCGGACGGCCCGGGAGCGTGCGTGGCAACCGCCGAAAGTTCGAAGCCGGTGGTTTCCAGTACGGACGTGAGAGAAATTTCCTGAATGATGAGTGCTCCTCGTTGCTGAGTTGAGGTTAGATCGCTTCTGCGTTCTCGGGAAGAGTAGCGAGCGTGTCGTTCGATGGCCCGCGAAGGCAAAGGACGATGACGCCGGAGACAAGGACGGAAACAGCCATGAGGACGAAACTGGCGCGCGAATTACCCGTATACGCCTGAAGAAGGCCGACGAGATAGGTCCCGACGAAGGCACCCAGGGCGCCGCAACTGTTCACGAGTGCGGTGACTTCCCCGGAGACGTTTTTGGGCAGCATCTCCGGCATGATTGCAAAGAAGGGGCCGTACGGCGCGTACATGCAACTGCCCGCGAGGATCAGAAAACCATAAGCCCACCAGAAAGTATTGGAGACTGTGAAAAAGGAGCCGAAGAGAGCGGCACCCGCGAGAATCAGAAATGGCCAGACGAAGCGGCGGCGGCGGAAGCTGCGGTCGGAGAAGTGACCGACGATCAGCATGAGGATGATCGCCAGAAGATAGGGCATTCCGCTGAGAAGGCCGATGATTTCGATGCCGCGGCTAGCTCCGTTCCGGATGATGGTTGGAAGCCAGATGACGAATCCGTAGACGCCGAGGCTCCAGCAGAAATATTGGATGCAGAGCAGAATTACGTTGCGGTTTCGGAGCGTCGATTTGAAGTTGGCAACCTGCGGGAGAAGCCACTGCTCGCGCTCGAGCTGCCGATTAAGCTGCGTACTGGCGGCGGAACTCATCCACGAGGCATCCTGCGGTCTGTCGCGAACGAGGTACAGCCAACCGAAGGCCCAGAGAACGGCGGGGAGGCCTTCGAAGACGAAGGTCATCTGCCAGCCGAAGCTGCGGATGAGGTAGCCGGTGACCGCTGACATCCAGAGCACGGTGGTTGGATTTCCGAGAAGGAGGATAGTGTTGGTCCGCGAGCGTTCGGCGCGGGTGAACCAATTGGTGAGCAGGATCAGCATGGCCGGGAAGACGAAACTTTCGGCTACCCCCAGCAGAGTGCGGTCGAGGGCGAGGAGCCAGAAGTTGCGGATAACGCCGGTAAGCGAAGCGAGAATTCCCCAGGCAATCAGGGCGTAGAAGATGAGAGTGCGCGTGCTCCTACGTTTTGCGTAAGCTACGCCGGGAATCTGAAAGAGGAAGTACCCGAAGAAGAAGAGGGCCCCGAGCAAAGCAGAGCGGGAGTTGCTGATATGGAGCGTCTGAGCAAGGCCCGCAGCGGCTCCAAAGCCATAGTTGGCGCGGTCGACGTAGGCCAGGCTGTAGGTAATGAAGACGGCAGGTAGAATGATGAGCCATCGCTTGCGCATGTCAGAGTGCACCTTGGCCGAACGGCTTAGCGAATCATCGGCCGGACTCTGCAGAGTCGTCTTCATGGTGTGATGATCATAAGTGCTGCGCTGGGTTTGAGGCGATAATGGCCAGGAATGATGAAGATGAAGTAGTCTCCCGTGTAGGCAATGAGCGTGCAAACAAAGGATTTTAGACACAGGAAGGAACGTTCAGGAGATGTCGATGCGATCTGTGAATCTGGTGAAGATGCTGCAGGGCGGTGTGTTGATGGTTGTGCTGATTCAGAGTCTTTCTGTTGTGGATGCGGGGGCGCGAAGGATGACAGGCACTGAAGACGCCTTTGTTGCGAGTGCTGGAGATGACAATTCGTCGCCGGTGAAGATCGATCGCCAGGATGCGGGGATAGATGCGGTTGTTCCTGCAGATGCGAAGCTGGAGCGGGTTGCGACAGGCTTTACATGGGTGGAGGGACCGGTGTGGATTCCGGCTGGGTATCTCATGTTCGCGGAGATAACGAGCAACAGTATTCGCAAGGTGACGCCGGATGGGGCCGTTAGCATCTTCCTGCAGCCGAGTGGGTATAAGGGGGCGGCTCCGTACGGTGGGAAGGAACCCGGTTCGAATGGCATGACGCTCGATCCGAAAGGCCGATTGACGGTTGCGGGTCATGCGCAGCGCGATGTGTACCGGCTGGAGTCGATGGATCCCAAGGGGCAGGTGACTGTGCTTGCGGATTCGTATGAAGGCAAGAAGCTGAATAGTCCAAATGATCTGGTCTATCGAAAGTCGGACGGGTCGTTGTATTTCACGGACCCGCCCTATGGATTGCCGACCCAGGGGGATAACGATCCGATCAAGGAGTTGCAGTTCAGCGGGGTTTATCGGGTTCCTAACGCATTGAATCAAAAGGCTGGAGCTGCACCTGATCGGGACAAGTTGCAACTGGTGGTGAAGGATTTGCCGCGGCCGAATGGGATTGCGTTCTCGCCGGATGAGAAGTACTTATACGTGAACAACACGCAGCCGAAGAAGCTGTGGATGCGGTATCGGGTACAGGCGGATGGATCGCTGACTGAGGGGAAGGTTTTTTATGATGCAACCTCGGATACCAGGCCAGGCGGGCCGGATGGAATGAAGGTCGATCGCCTTGGGAATCTGTACAGTACGGGGCCGGGAGGGGTTTGGGTCTTCTCGCCGGAGGGGAAGGCTCTGGGGGTGATTTTGATGCCGGAGCGGAGTGCCAATGTGAACTGGGGTGGGGCGGATAAGAAGACGCTCTACATTACGGCGAGCAGCAGTATTTATCGGATTCGGTTGAAGGTGCCTGGGGTTTAGTTTTGCAATATTTTTTTTGGCGCGAGGAGAAGTGCGTTTTTACAGGGGATTTGCGATTTTCACAGGGTAAAAACGTGGCTTTTAAGTGGTTGTTAAGTGCATTTTTGCGGTTGTTACGTGGCTGTTAAGTGCATGTTTTTCGGCTTCGAAAATTTTCCTCCTTTTTTAAATTTATTTTTGAGCGAGCGTCGGGAATTTTCGCTGCCGCGAAAATGGCCCACCTTAGCGACGATAAAACTGTCGCGAAGATGGGGCACCCGTCTGAGGTGGGCTCGGTCAGATGTGGGGCACCGTGTCGGTGGTGGCGGTGGGAATGCAAGGGTGGTTGCGGAACTGACAAGCTTGTCGGAAATGACGAACTGGGTTTCGATGTCGAGGTAGCGTTGGGGGCGGGAGAGCATGCTGTTTGCCTCGTCGCTCCTCATCCGGATGTTCGTGAATCAGGTGTGAAAATAGCCTACGAATAGAATGCTTTTACACCTGCCTGACAAGGGGCTGACACAGTCCTCCTCGCGTGACTGTAGTGTCCTCTTAGAGCATTCCTCCCCAGGCTGGGCCCCCCTGAGAGCTGGTTCGCAGTTGGTCTTCTGAGCTTTGATCTTTTGATCTTTGGATCTCCGGAGAGATCACTGCGTTTGTACCGCCTCGAATCTTTCGTGCCAGGACTGGACTGCTACTGACATTAGTACGAGGAGAGGCAGTGAACACGAAAGTCGACGCACGATTCTGGTTTTTTCTTTTTACCTTCATCTTCGCGGCACTTAACTTTGCAGACGCGCAGACCCGCAGCTACACACAGACGGACCTGGTTTCCGATGTGCAGGATGTGGCCGTGCACTTCGAGCCGAGTCTGCAGACTCCGTGGGGCATTGCATTGTCGCCGGAACAGCCGTTCCGGGTCGCCAACAATGGCACAGGGTTGTATACGAGTTACGATGCAACGGGCGCCAGTCAGGTATTTCAGGGCAATGTCGCACTGGGCATGGGAGGCACACCGCCGTCCAGGCCAACCGGCGTGGTATTCAATCCGACCACGACATTCGCACCTCACGGAAGCCTTGCCAGCCCGTTCCTCTACGCGACTGAGGACGGAACGATCTCCGGCGAGTACGCCGACTCCCGCGGCGACCTTCTGACGACGACGATTCTGGTGATAGACAACTCGGCAAGAGGAGCCGTGTACACCGGTCTCGCGATTGTGACCCAGGATTGCTGCGCTCCCTACCTTGCGGTTGCGAACTTCAACAGCGGCTTTATCGAAACCTACACGTCGCTGTTCGCGCCTCTCGCGACATCAGGGGGCTTCAACGATCCGAATCTTCCCGCCGGCTACGCTCCCTACAATTTGCAGGTTATCGGGAACCAGATCTTCGTGACCTATGCGATGCAGGACGCCGACGAAACATACGCCAGTCCTCGGAACGGGAAAGGGCATCGTCAACATCTTTGATCTCGAAGGCAACTTCGTGAAGCGGTTCGTTACGAACGGGCCGTTGAATGCGCCGTGGGGCGTCGCCAAAGCGAGCGCGCATTTCGGGGTGTTCAGCAATGACATTTTGATTGGAAACTTTGGCGTGGGCGACATCAACGCGTTTGATCCTGCGACCGGAAACTTTGTCGGCTCGATCGAGGATGCTGCGGGCAACCTGATCATCGATCTCGGCCTGCACGGGATGGTGTTCGGCGCTGGCAACACGGGCGATCCGGATACGCTCTATATTGTGGCGAGTCTGGCGGGTGGACGGCTCGGCGTTCTCGGGGCGATCTCCGTCGACCCTGGAACGGGACCGGACTTCTCCGTGGCAACTTTGACCGGAAACAGTACGATCACCGCCGGTCAACCTGCAAACTTCACACTTACGGCTAGTCCCATAGACGGATTTCGGGGCATCATCAACTTCTCCTGCACGGCTCCGGCGGGGATTATATGCAGCTTCAATCCTACTTCCCTGGCGGTAGGTTCGGGCCCGGTCAGTACCTCTCTCATGGTGACTGCATCCGCAGTAACTGCATCTGCGGCGATGGCACAGCGTACGTCTCCTCCTGGCTCCCTTCCCTCGAGCTTCGTGCTGGCTGGTCTTGCTGGTTTTGGCCTGTTCGGGGTTGGAGTGTCCTTGCGGATTCGGGGCACTGGAGGCGTGAGTCTTTTGTCGCTGGCCATTGCGCTGCTGTTGATGACAGGCGCCTGTGTGGGATGCTCCGGCAGTTACGCCATGCCTGCCATGGTAGTTCCACCGGGATCCTCAGTTCCGCCAGTTACGCCAACCCCGCCCGATCCACCTGCACCACCAACTCCTCCGCCACCCACGCCTGCACCACCTACGCCTCCGCCACCTACGCCTCCGCCACCCACGCCTGCACCACCCACGCCTCCGCCACCTGCGCCGGTGCCACCACCTCCGCCGGTTCCTCCTGCTCCGGTTCCACCGACTCCGCAGACCGTGTCAATTCAAGTGATGGCGCAGAGTGGAGCGATCACACATACAACTATGCTGAGTGTTACGGTGCAATAGTTCGAAGGAGTCGAGGCAGAGTTCGCGGCGATAACAACTGAAGGCCCGTCGGCATGGGTGAGTTTCGAGTATTGGGATTTTCGCTGCCGCGAAAATAGCTTACCTTAGCGACGATAAAACTGTCGCGAAGATGGGGCACCCGTCTGGGTGGCAGATGTGGGTCACCTGTCAAAGGCGATAGCGAGAGTTGTACCCGGAACGGCATTGGCAATGTGCAACCACGAAAGGTGTGGCGGGTCCTTCGACTACGCAGTTCGCAAGGTGCGCGAACTGCTCCGCTCAGGATGACGCACTTTGGTTTGATTGTGGTTGAGGCAAGGGCAAGGGCAAGGGCAACTGCAAAGGCAACGACAACCGCAAAGGCAACGACAACTGCAAAGGCAACGACAACTGCAAAGGCAACGACAACTGCAAAGGCAACGACAACTGCAAAGGCACCGGCAACTGCAAAGGCACCGGCAACTGCGAAGGCAACGGCAACTGCAAAGGCACCGGCAACTGCCAGAGCGATCGCGACGGCTGTGTTTGCAGTTAGGTTTCGATGTAGGGGTAGCGTTGGGGGCGGGAGAGCATGCTGTTTGCTTCGTCGTCGTTTTGGAAGCGCTCGAGGACTGGGTCCCAGTGGAGGTGGCGCGGGAGCTTCATGGCGATGTGGTGGAGGAGGCAGGTGGAGCAGGCTCGGTGGCCCAGCTCGACCGGGGCTGTTGGGGGTTTGCGGGTGTGGATGCACTCGATCCAGTTGGCGTGCTGCTCGGTGGCGGTGTAGAGATGGATCTCGTCGGGGCCGATGACGGAGTCGAGGATCTTTGGGTCACTTGCCATGAGCGGCTCGATCTTTACGGCTGGCGCGCCGTTTGCGGTGGGGGTGGTCATCTCGTCGCGAGTGACGAAGAGCCAGCCTTTGGTGCCGATCCACTTGATGCCGTTGGGGAAGTCGCCGGAGATGTCCATGGTGATGCCGTTGGCGTAGCGGGCGTGGGTGAGGAATTTTCCGTGGACGTCCCAGAGGCCGTGGGTGGGGAATTCAGCGGTGCCCCAGATTTCGACGGGGCCGGTGTACTCGGTGTTCATGCCCCAGTGGGCGGTGTCGACGTGGTGAGCGCCCCAACCGGTGATCATGCCTGCGCCGAACTGCTCCATACGGAGCCAGCCGGGGCGGTCGAAGCCTTTGAGAGGCATGACGCGGTCGAGAGTGTAGTAGACGTCGGGGGTGGAGCCGAGCCATGCGTCGTACTGGAAGGCTGCGGGGACGGGCATTGGCGTGGGGTCGCCGCCTGCGGGGTCGCCAGGGAGGCCGATCTCGACGTGCTTGACTTCGCCGATGCGGCCGTTGCGGACGAGCTCGCAGGCGCGGTGAAACTGCTTCCAGGCGCGCTGCTGGCTGCCGATCTGAAGGATGCGGCCGGTGGACTGGACGACGTTGGAGAGGTAACGGCCTTCGGCGATGGTGAGGGAGGCGGGCTTCTGGAGGTAGACATCTTTGCCTGCGCGAACGGCGTCTGCTCCGACGCGGGCGTGCTGGTGGTCGGGAGTGGAGATGACGACGGCGTCGATGTCTTTGTTGGCGAGGAGCTCTTCGTAGTTGGCGTAGCCGAGGGTGCCTTCGTAGGGTTTGCCGGTTTTCCTGGTATAGAAGTCGTTGACGTATTTTTTGCCGAGGACGACGCGGTCTGCAGAGAGATCGCAGACGGCGGTGATCCGGGCTGTGTCGACTTTGAGGATGGCAGGCATATCGTGTCCGCGGGAGATGCGGCCTACGCCTATGGCTCCTACGTTGATTTGTTTGCTGGGGGCGAATTGACCGAGGACGCGCGAGGGGATGATGGTGGGGAATCCGGCGGCGGCGGCGGTGGTAGCGGCGGTCTTGAGGAATTTGCGGCGGGAGATGGTCATGGCGGTGCTCCTGAAGAACGGCAAAAGCAAAGGCAATAAATCAGTCGCTCCGGCTTCGCCTGCGCTCCGGCCCTTCGACTACGCTCAGGGCAGAGCGGAATGCGCCTTCGGTGCGATTTGAGAGGCCCAAGGCTGAAGCCTTGGGTTACCTAGAAGCAAAAGCAAGTACAACGTCAAAAGCAACTACAAAGTCAAAAGCAGATTCCTCCGCTTCGATGCGGAATGACAAGCCAAAAAGAGGGCAAAGCAATAGCAACAGGCTGAGGTGCGCTCTATTCCATGGAAGGCCTTAGCCTTCAAGGTGGACCAGCTTTGCATTTTTCTGGGCTTTGATGACCAGCTCGGCGGCGAGAAGGCATTGGGTCTGGTCCTGCGCGGTGTGGGTGCGGTTGACGATGTCGGCTACGAATTGCGGGCCGAAGGGTAGGGTGAGGTTGTTGCAGTCGATGTAGCGAGACTGGTTTTTGTCGACGATGAAGAGGTTGTTGCCCTGCTTGCTGACGGTGACATTGGTGTATTTGCGGAGTTCGATGTAGCCCTCGGTGCCGAGGATGAAGAGGCGGCCGTCACCCCAGGTGCCGAGGCCGTCGGGGGTGAACCAGTCGAGGCGGACGTAGCCGAGGCCGCGGTTGCCGCGGAGGACCATGTCGCCGAAGTCCTGGAACTGCGGCTTGTCGTGATGACGGACGTTGGCGATTTGCGATTCGGCTACTTCGGCTTCAGTGGAGCCGGTGTAGAAGAGGAACTGATCGACCTGATGGGAGCCGATGTCGCAGAGGATGCCGCCGTACTGGACGGGATTCCAGAACCAGTCGGGTCGGCCACCGCCTCCGCCGGCGTCGCCTGCGTGCTGAAAGATCTGGTGCGGGGCGATGTTGATGGTCTGGATGACTTTGCCGATGGCTCCGGCCTGAACGAGCTCGCCGGCGCGGACGGCGGCTTTGACTTCGAGGCGCTCGCTGTAGAGGATGGCGTAGATTTTTTTTGTTTCGGCGATGGTCTTGCGGATGGCGGCGAGATCTTCGAGGGTGGTGATGCCGGGCTTGTCAGCGAGGAAGTCTTTGCCGTGTTTCATGGCGCGGATGCCGATGGCGGCGCGCTCATTGGCGATTTGGGAGCTGAGAACGAGCTGGATGGACGAGTCGTTGATGATCTCGTCCTGCGTGGCGGCGATTTTGACGTCGGGGTAACGTTTTTTGAAGGCGGTGAGTTTGTCGGGTTCGGCTCCCCAGGCTGCGACCATGGTGCCGCCACCGCGCTGGACGGCTCCGATCATGCCGTTGATGTGGTCGTGGCTCATGCCGCAGACGGCGAATTTGATGGAAAACTTTGGATTGGCTTCGGCAGCCTGAGATTCGGGGCTGGGTTCGGCGATTTCGTGGAGGATGTTGTTTGAGGCGAATGCTGCCTCGGGCAGGGCGGCGAACATTCCTGCTGAACTCATGGTTTTTAGAAACGAACGACGATTGAAGCTGTCATTGTGCATCTGTCTCGCTCCAGTTTGTTGTTTGTATCGTACAAATTTACTTTGTAATTTTCGCTGAGCCAGTCCAACGAGATGATGGTGTGATGTTTTCACCGCATCTTGTTTTTATTGCAATATCGAACTTAATGGCTATCTTCCACTGCCAGATAATTTAGTCAAACGGACCTTGATGTGGCAAATGCGGGTGGCGGCGACGGCAATTAGGTAGGAGGAGTCACGATTTGCCTGAAGGTGGGCGAGACGGATTTTTGCGTTTTTTGGGGATCGCTTCCTGAGAGATGCAGGATGTGAGTCTACGCAGGAGAAGTCAGAGATTGGCGGGCGGTAATCAATAAGTAACCGTTGCGTTGATTTTGCCGTCATCCGGAGGACGGTTATTTTCTTTCTCTGCTCTGCCGACGAGAGGAGTTTTCAATGGATGCGATTGGTCCCTTTGTTTGATAAATCCAAAGTTGCAACGAATTGGGGTCTAAAAGGTTTTAGTTCTGAGTGCGGGCGTAATTATGCCAAGAGGAAAATAGGGGTAGAGCGCTGCTCTCTGCCATATTTTCCGGCTTGTAGATGAGACCTGAATGAGGGTTATTTTAATGCGGTGGAAGAGGGCTCCAACACTTTCTCGTTAGTTAACGATCTTCCGTTTGTTGGTCATCTCGTTTGTCTCGAGTCATTTCAATTAACTCCTTGACAATTGTTCATTCAGCGAACTATCGTTCGGCGTCGATCCTAAAATTTCAAAAAGCTGTAAGACAATCGTTTAACTCACGAGGCCTAGAATGCAAATGAACCCAAGAATTTACCGTCCGCGACTCATCGCGATCTTTCCCAACTGGCTGCTGAAATCGATGTTAGTCGCAATGATTTCAGTATTCTCCGCGATTGGAGCGTTCGCGCAACTGAGCACTGCGACGATGTTCGGCACGATAACCGATTCCGCGGGCGCCGTTATTCCCAATGCGAAGGTGACGATCACACAGACGGATACAGGTTTCGTTCGCGGTGTGGTGACGAATGACAGCGGCGGTTATCGCGCAGACTTCCTTCCTATCGGTCCCTACAAGGTTTCGGTTACAGCGACGGGATTTAAGAAACTGGACCGCGAAGGGATCACACTCACCGTTACGGAAGAGGCGCATCTTGACTTAACGATGACGGTCGGCGGCACCGATCAGACGATTGAAGTCACGGCGGAGATTCCTCTGCTGAATACCGGCAACTCGACTCTGGGCCGCACGATCAGCAACGTCGAAATCGACAACCTTCCGCTGGTGGATCGCAACGTTTATACGCTGCTGGATCTGACGCCCGGCGTGCAGAACAACAACAACGCGGGTACGGGCGCGAACGGCGGCGTCATCAACCCGCTTGGTTATCCGGAACAGCATGTGAAGATCAATGGCTCGACGGACTCGGGCGTGGGCCAGGTTTCTTATTACCTTGACGGCGGCAGCAACATGACCGGCGTTCGTAATACCGGCAACCCGCTGCCGAATCCGGACGCGATCCGCGAGTTTGCGGTGCAGACGAACAACTACTCAGCGCAGTTCGGCCGCAACTCTTCGGGTGTGGTGACGGTGCTGACGAAGTCGGGCACGAACCAGTTCCACGGCTCGGCGTTTGAGTTCTTCCGCGACAGAAACTTCAACGCGACGACTCACCTTGCTGCGGCGAAGACGCCTTACAATCAGCACCGCTTCGGCGGTACGATTGGCGGGCCGATCGTGCATGACAAGCTGTTCTTCTTCTTCTCGTATGCAGGCTTCCGGTTTATCGCAGCGAACATCTTCAACCCGACCGTGCCGAGCGCGGCGATGTTGGCCGGCAACTTCACGGAGAACACACCTACAGGGGCGGCTCCCTCGGACGCTACGAAATGCACCGTGGCGGCGCAGTCGGCCAGCAAGTTCTGGGCCTGCAATCCTTATCTGCCGAAGGCGAGTGCGTGGTGCGGCGCTGCGGGTGGGCCCAATCCTGGGCAGAATATCTGTCCTACGAGCATCTTCGATCCGGCGATCATGAATATCGTCAAGGCTGGCCTGATTCCCACCTCCACCCAGCAGCCAACTACCAGCGACAGGACTTCAGCCCGTTCGCCAGAAGACGGACGAGCAACTTTACAAGGGCGATTACCAGTTGACGACGAAACAACGACTGGCGCTCAGCTACTTCCACCAGACGGGCGACTTTGTGGTGAATCCTTCGGGCAACAACATTCTCGGCTGGGTGGTGCATGACTACAAGTTCGCCCAGCATGAGGCCAACGTCGCGCATACCTGGACGGTCAACAACAACACGATCAATCAGCTGATGCTGAACTACACTCGCCTGATCGGCGGCCGTGTGCCGTCGCCCAGTGAGAGCCTCGCGAAGTACGGATCTGCCTTTGCCGAGCAGCTGCCGAACGGCTCTATCTGCACAGCAGCGGGCGAAGCGGGCTGCTCCCGTCCTCAACTGGGGGTCACCGGCTGGTTCACAGCAGGCAACGCAATTACGGGTCCGGTTACGGGAAGCAATGTGTATGCGATCCGCGATGTTGTCAGCATCACGAAGGGGCAGCACACGCTGTACTTCGGCGGCGAAGCGAACCGTGAGAACGATGCCCAGCAGACGACGCTGAACGACTACGGCGTCTTCGGATTCACGGCGCACACCAATATCGCGAACCGTTCCTCGGCTGCGATTACCGATCTTCTTGTTCGGCTCGCCCAATTCGATGGGCCAGGACGTGCCGGTGTATGCGAACGCGAACTACTTCAACTATGGCGTGTTTGCGCAGGACGACTGGCGCTTCCGTCCGAACCTGACGCTCAACCTCGGTGTCCGGTACGACATTCAGACGACGCCGACCGACACGCAGCGGATGATCATGCAATTTGTGCCAGGGGCGCAGTCCACGGTCGCTCCTTCCATGCCGAAGGGTATTTTGATTCCGGGCGATCCGGGTGTACCTGCAGGCGGCGTGGCTAACCGCTACGACCACATCTCACCGCGTGTTGGCTTCGCATGGACTCCCTATGCGGATGGCCGCACCGTTGTTCACGGCGCAGCGGGCATTTTCTATGGCTCAGTCGGCGGCAATCTCTTTACCTATTCCTCCAACGGTGAGCCGTTCTCGGGCCGTCCTTCCTTCAGCAATGTGATTCATGTCTCGGATCCGTATACGACAGACCCGAAGGACTTCTGCAACGGCGATGCAACCTGCATTGCGGGCGGAGTGGGCCATTCGCCTTATCCGTTCATCTACAATCCGAAGAATCCGCAGTTTGTTGTCAAACCGGCGGCTCTGATCTCGATTGACCCGAACTTCCGCTGGCCCGAGGCTTACCAGATCAACTTCGGTATCCAGCAGCAGCTCACCAACAGCTTCGCGATTACAGCGAATTATGTGGCTTCGCTTTCGCGCAAGCTGCCGATCGAGTGGGACCTCAACTACCCAGTCTTCAACCTCACAACCGCGGGAACGGGAGGGGCATCGTGCACGACCTCACCCAGAATTGCGGATACGCCAACGCCAGTGCCAACGTGAACAACCGTCGTCCGTTCAACGACGTTGGCTATGCGGGTACCAGCGCGGCGAACCCGCAGCTTTCGAGCATCTCGCAGATTCAGTCGTCGGAGAGCGCGAACTACAACGGCCTTCAGGTCTCGGCTCAGCAAAGGCTCACACATGGATTCAGCATCCAGGGCTTCTATGTGTGGTCGAAGTCGCTGCAGAGTGAGGATCTCGATACGCCGGGCAATACGGGCAACAGCACGGGATCAATGCCTCAGGACAATCGCAACCGATACCTCGATCGGCAGCGGTCGGATTTCGATCAACGCCATGTATCGGCGATCTCGTTCGTCTACAAGCCGAACTACGGTATCGAGAACCGTGCGATGCGGTTTGTCGTCAACGGCTGGACGATTACCTCGATCATCCGCATGCAGAGCGGCAACCCCTACAACATTACTCAGGGCGGCGACGTGAATCAGGACGGAGTCAGCAATGACCGTCCGAATCCTGCTCCGGGTGTGATTCCTCACGTCAACAACAACGGACACTCACGCGCTGCGATGATGACGAACTGGACCGATCTTTCCCAGTTCTGCATCTACAACGCTACGGTGACCACAGCCACCGGTGTCACTCCTGCCTGTCCGCAAAACGGTGCAGGTCCTGCCAACTCTGACGGTACGTTGCGTCAGAATAGTCTGGATGCTCCCGGTCGTCGCAGCATCGATGCCTCGCTCTTCCGCGACTTCGCGATCACGGAACGGTGGAGGTTCCAGTTGCGTGGCGAGTCAACCAACGTCTTCAACCTAACCAACCTGCCTGCACCCAACGCTACGATGAGTTCCGGTCCGAATCTCTTCGGACACATCACCGGCAGCATCGCGGGTGGCAGCTTCGGCAACCGTGTGATTCAGGTCGGGGGAAGAATCCTCTTCTAACACCTGCTTCATTCGTTTTATGGCTTCACGTTGTACCGCTTTACGTAGAGATGGCCCGCTCAATTGCAGCGGGCCATCTCTATTTTGGTTGGAGTGAGAGTCTCTAGTTGCCTGATGCGGGTTGGCGTTTCGTTTCTTTCTTTCCTGCATCGAGATGATCCCAGTTGAGGATGGTGTTGAAGCCGAGGGCGAAGGTGCCTTGTGTCTGCCAGCGCCAGAAGGGGCGCAGAGCGAACATGACGACGTGGCCTTGTCCTAGCGGCTGGTCGAGGATGAGTGCGCGGTTGGTGAGAGACTGACCGCCTGCGAGTTCGCCAGAGAGCAGGATTTCGTCTGGTTTTGCGGGGAATGACAGGACGACTCGCGGCGGAGTGGAGGTGTCTTCTGCGCCGCCGAACTGGCGGAGGGCCTGACGCGCGGCTTCGGCGTCGTTCGCTTGTGATGGCAGGCCTTTTGGTTCGATGACGGTGTCGTCGGGTTCGTAGGGTGAGAGAGCGATTGGTGTGGCGTTGGGTGTGATGTCTGCTCCGACTCCGGGAACGGCGGCTGGGGCGCGGAAGCCTCCGCCACTACGAGCGTTCAGGACTGGGTCCTGGCTGAAGTAGACGGGCATCTGATTGCCGGTGTAACCGTAGACGATGGGGCTGGCTTTGTCGGAGATGATGCCGCGCATCAGAGCTCCCTTGGCGTAGAGGTTGTTGGGATGTTCGATGGTGATTTGGGTGGTGATGCCGTAGTCGGGAAGGATGGTTGTGGTGGAGCCTTCGGTGATGAGAGTGCCGCCGGCCTGGACGAACTTGACCAGTTCGGTGAGGCCTTCGATGCCCATGCCGCCGCGAATGTCGTCGCTGGAGTCTTCGACGCCGAGGTTAGGCGTGAGCGTGGTTTTCTTGTAGGGGATTGGATCGGTGCCTGTCTTAGGAATGCCGTTGACCTGGGAGACAGAGCTGCCGCCGATGCTTGGGAAGATGATGACGTCGTACTTGGAGCGAAGATCTCCGTCGCGAAGTTTCTGGTCGGCGAAGTAGGTGTAAGGGACACTGTAGTGATCGAGTGCTGCGCGGACCCATCCTTCATCCTGCGTGCGCTGCCAGGAGTGGACGTAGCCGATACGCGGGATAGTGAGTGGGTGGGTCTTCACTGTGGGCGCGGATGTGGCGTAGGCAGTGAGGCCGAGGTCTTGAATCGATGCGCGGATTTTCGGGTCGCTTCCATTGCGAATGACGAAGGCACCGGCGCGGAGATGATGGCCATCGATATCGAAGTCGTCTTCGGCGGCTTCCATTTTTGCGTCGGCGTTTTTGAAGCGGAAGGTTGCGAGGACGTTATCAGTTGTGTTTTCGACGACGAGTACGTCGCCTGTTCCCTGGATGATGCCGGGTACGACGACGTCTCCGGGGATCATGGTCATAGGCTGATCGAGGAGCGACTTGTCTGTGACTTTTTTCACGGTGACGTTGCGCATGAGCGGCATCGTCCAGCCGGTGTCGTCGTAGGGAAGCGGGTTGGAGACGGGATAGTTTTGCAGGCTGAAGTACATGTCGACCAGCGTGCGGTAGGGCTGGTCGGCGCGGATGATGTAGTCGCCGGTTGTGACTTTGAGGTTGCCGAAGGCGCTGTCTTTGGAGGCGATTTCAACTTCGACTCCCTGGTGGCGGAGGTCGTTGACCATC
The DNA here is from genome assembly GCA_963770055.1 of uncultured Acidobacteriaceae bacterium. Taxonomy (GTDB): domain Bacteria; phylum Acidobacteriota; class Terriglobia; order Terriglobales; family Acidobacteriaceae; genus Edaphobacter. The sequence continues at coordinate 325,437 of CAVYOC010000003.1, read as the reverse complement.
TCTACCGTGTTGACGCGGTGAAGTTGCTGCGCAGGAATAACCCAGCCGTAGGTGGGGCCATCTTTTCCTTTCTGGACTGAGCGTTTGTTCTTCATCCAGTAGTTTTCAAGGTAGAGTTCTTTGTCTTTGGCGACTTTATTGAGTGCGAGGAGAATTGCTGATTCCTGAATGTTGGTGTTGTTGCGCGGACCCCATTTGACTGTGGGGAGTGGGGGGTTGGGGCGGTACCACTCGCGGCTGGTGGTGGTGGCGGGGAGCTGAAGTTTTTCGGTGACGTCGGGGCCGTAGGATTGCACTTCGTAAAAGCGGCCGAAGGAGTTGTGAGTTTCGGCGATCCAGAAGAGATAGTTGGGGACCCAACCGTCGTAGAAGCCGTAGGTCCAGACACCGGGGACGCCGCGCTTGGCCATCTCCATGATTTCGGTTTCGCCGAGCATCCACCATTCGTCGACGGCGATGGGATCGAGCGAGGGATTGTAAGGGCCGGTGCCGGTAGAGACATAGAGATAGGACTGGGCTTCGTGGAGGTCGTGGAGGATGGTGGGATGCCACTCGAGGAAACCGGCGGTGATGTTTTGCGTTAGCTGGAGGAACTGGCCCATGCCGTCGCGGTTGTTATCGTGGGCGACGTATTTGCCCCAGTACATCAGAGGGGGCTTGGGCTTCTTGGTTTCCTTGCCGTAGTAGTAGGTGTCAACGGCTTTGTCGCGGCCGTCGGTTTCGACTACGGGGGTGATGAAGACGATGGCGTTGTTGCGGATTTGCTGGATGAATGGGGTCTCTTCGACGATGAGGCGGTAGGCAAGTTCGACGAGCATCTGGGGGCCGCCGGTTTCGGGGGAGTGGATGCCACTGGTGATCCAGTAGATGGGCTTGCTGGTGTGGATTAACTTCTGGGCTTGTTCTTCGGTGGTTTTGCGTGGGTCGGTAAGAGCGGCGAGGTCAGCTTTGTACTTGTCGAGGTTCTTGATCGACTCTTCGCTGCCGATGGCGAGGACGACCATGTCGCGGCCTTCCTCGGATTTGGCTCCGAGCTTCCAGAATTTCGCGCGTGGGGAGTCTTTCGCGAGCTCTTCGTAATAACGGTTGATATCGGCGGTGTAATAGAGCTCGCCTGGCTGGCCTGGCATTTTGCCGAGGAACTTCAGCGGGGTGGGAACTTTGGAAGATGCAGGGAGATGATCGACGAGCTCGGTGGTGAAGCGCGGATCGGAGAGATACTCCTTGATCTTTTTTGTGTATTCTTCGTCGTTTGCCTGTTTTTGGAGGGGTGCCTGGGCGAAGGCGGCACACGACATAAGAAAGAGCGAACACACCACTAATTGAATGGGCACCTTGCGGGCACGCAGCGGGATTCCAAGGGTTCGGGCGCAAAGAAGGGGTGTTTTCATGAAACTAACGTACAACAATTGAAGGAAATATCCATTTTTGGCGGGGAATTGCAGGTTGGGTTGATCTCCTTGATTCCTGCCGAGGGGTCGCCGATGCAGAGTACGTAATCGGTGGACGGGGGGACGGGCGCCATTGCGGCGTGATCTCTTCGACTCCAAGGCAAACGGGGACACTGTGCAATTTAGCGTGGAGTGTCGTCATCGTTATTCTTTGCAATTATTTACTGAGCGATCAGGAAACGGGGGGGCAAATCACAAGTGGTTTGAGGCTGTTCGTGGTCCGGCCTCTGCCTTTGGTGTGAATAAAAATTACCTTTTTATTAAATTTGTTGACTATTCAGAAGCGAGCCTGTTACCGTTCGTTCGCTCTTCAAACAATTAGAAGTATGGGCCTGAATTGATTACTTTTCGGAGGTTCCACGTGCGAATCCTAAAACGTTTTAGACTGCTAGCGTTTGTTCTGATCCTGAGTGGTTTATCTTCAACACGCCTGTTTGGGCAAGCGGTAAATGGGACCCTGCTTGGTACCGTTACCGACTCCTCCGGTGCAACGGTGGCAGGTGCGAGGGTTGTCGCCACGGAGGCGACGACGGGGCTGATTCACGACTCGGTGACGAACGAGAGTGGTAACTATACCTTTCCCGATATGCCGCCCGGCCACTACGTGGTGACCATCGAAGCGAAGGGGTTTAAGAAAGAGACACATCAGAATATCGACCTTCCGAGCAACTCCTCGACTCGCGTGGATGTATCGATGGAGACCGGCAGCGTGTCGGAGACGGTGCTGGTGACGACTGCACCGCCGTTGCTGCAGACGGACCGGGCGGACATCAGTGTCAAGCTTGAGGCCAAACAGATTAACGATCTTCCGTTGAGCACGAATCGTAATTTCCAGTCGCTTCTGAATACGGTTCCTGGAATGGCTCCTGCCGTTTTCCAGCACTCGCAGTTTTTCAATGCAGCAAGCTCGCTGCAGACTGAGGCGAATGGCCTTCCGCGACAAGGGAATCTGTATCAGATCGAAGGGATCGACGACGATGAGCGTACAGGTCTCCTGCAGATCATGATCCCTCCTGCAGAGGCGATCCAGGCGATCGATATCTCCACCAACAACTTCGAAGCAGAACTTGGCCGTGCGACGGGCGCCGTCACAAACGTGATTCTGAAGTCGGGGACCAATGCGTTTCACGGTTCGGCGTTTGAATATATTCAGAATAATGCTGTCAATGCGCGTTCCTACTTTGGCGGACCGCTTGGCCATGAGTCTTACAACTACTACGGCGGAAGTATCGGGGGTCCGATCATCAAGGATAAGCTGTTTATCTTTGGCGATTACCTGGGGACTTCGGATCACGAGAGGATTGCGAGCACATTTACGATTCCCGATGCGCGCTACTACACTGCGAACTCTGCGGGGTTTATCGATCTGAGTGCGGCGCTTGGTGCGGTCGATTCTGCGAGCGGCGCGAAGGTTGGGCAGATCTTTGATCCCACGACGGGCGATGGCAAGACGACGCCGCGTACGCCCTACGCGAACAACCAGATTCCGGGGAGTGCGGTGAACAACATCTCGCTGAATATTCTGAAGATGGTGAACGCGGCGGCAGCGACGAATGGAACGCTGAATCCGAACGCTCCTTTGGGAAATCCCGCGAACAACTACACGACTGCGTTGCCTTTTACAAAAGGCACGAACAGCTATGACATCAAGGCCGACTGGGCCGCGAATGAAAAGAACCACTTCAGTGGTCGCTTCAGCTGGCAGCGCGTCAATACCTTTCAGGCACCAGCTTTCGGCTCATTCCTTGGCGGGCCCGCAGGCGGAGGTTTTGAGGGCACGGGTGTTCAGACGTCCTACAGCACAGGGGTGAACTACGACCATATCTTCTCGCCCACGTTCTTTACGGAAGCGCGTGTCGGCGTCGCTCACCTGCGCAATAATGCGACACCGAACGACTATGGCTCCAATGACGCGACGACGCTGGGAATTCCGGGCGTAAACATTGCCGGGCAGCCGTTTACGAGCGGACAGGTGGGACTGACGATCAACGGAGGTTTCAGCGGTACGTTGATTGGGTATTCTGCCTCCGTGCCGTGGATTCGCGGCGAATCGAACATTGACTTCGTCAACAACTGGACGAAGGTCCTTCATAACCACACCATCAAGTTTGGCGGCGATCTTCGGCGCATTCGCGATGATTTGTTGCAGGACCAGACGTTCAGTCCGCGAGGAGCGTTCACCTTTTCGGATGTTCAGAGTTCGAGCAACGCGTGTCCGACCGGACCAGCGAGTTGCGTCGCAGCGAAGACGAACATCGCCAACGATATTGCAAGTTTCCTCTTTGACCTGCCGAGCCAGACTGGGCGCGACCTGAACACGTTCTTCCCTGCCTACCGGCAGTGGTGGTTCTTCGCTTTCGCAAGCGATAAGTGGCAGGCGACTCCGAAGCTGACGCTCGACCTGGGCGTTCGCTGGGAGTTCTATCCGCCTGCGACGCCGAAGTCTGCCGGTGGTTTTTCCAACTATGATCCGGTTGCCAACAATATTGTGATCGCGGGTGTTGGCGGCAATCCGTCGAACCTGGGAATGCAAACGCGGTATCGCTATTTCGCTCCACGTACCGGGCTTTCCTATCGTATTAGTGATGACACCGTGGTTCGCGCCGGGTTTGGCTTGAGCTACACGCCTTTCCCTGACAATACCTATGCGTACAACTACCCGGTTCGCGCTAACAACAGCTACCAGCCCGGCGGGACCTCTCCGTTTACGCCTGCGCTTCTTGCAGATGGAGTGACGCCGGCGTTCTTTCAGAACGGGTTCCCGGCTCCGGTTCCGGTTGTCATTCCTTCGAACGGAATCATTCCTGCCAATACCTCCTTGCTGAAGAGCCAGGTGTATACCTACATTCCTTTGACCTACAAGAATCCTTATGTGGAATCGTGGAACGTCGCGGTGCAGCAGGCGTTCCGTGGCAATCTTTCTCTGCAACTTGCGTATGTTGGGAATCACGGAGTCGATATTTCTGGTGCTCCGAACATCAACGTGCCAAGCACCTACGGCGGCGGATCGGCTTCGGATCCGGAGAATGTTGCGTTCGGGCGTACCGCGGCAACGAACCAATTCTTCCTCGGGTTCTCATCGAACTATCAGTCGCTGCAGGCTCAACTTACCAAGCGTTTTTCGAACAGCCTGGCGTTTGTATCCGCATTTACCTGGGGCAAGGGTCTGGGGTACATCTCAGGCGATGATGGCGGGTTGTTCTCCTGGATCAATCTGCGCAGAAACTATGCTCCGCTGGACTTCGATCGTACTTTGAACTACGAACAGACCTTTACCTACGAACTTCCGTTTGGCCGTGGACACCGTATGCTGAGTTCGGGTGTGGGTGCTTTCGTGCTGGGCGGTTGGAAGGTCTCGGGGATTGTCTCGGTGCTTTCGGGGCTGCCTTTCACTGTTCAGACGAACGGATCGAACCTGAACACGCCGGGAACGACCCAGACCGGACAACTGACGGGCGCCTATCACCTAACTCATGCGGTGGGCTCGGCTGCAAGTGTTCACTGGTTTGATCCGACTGCGTTCTCGACTCCGACCGGTTGCCCTGCGTCTCCAACCCCTTGCACGGCTCAGAATGTTGGGGTCGGCAATACGGGAAGGAACGCGTTCCGAGGGCCTGGTTACATTCAGGATAACTTCTCGATCTTCAAGAGCTTCAATATTTATCGTGAAACCGCGATGGAGACTCGGGTTGACGCGTTTCAGTTGAGCAATACTCCTCAGTTCGCCAATCCGACGAGCAACAATTGCTGTTCGGCGACGAGCTTTGGACAGGTTACAGGCACGCTGGGTAGTGGGCAGGGCAGCGTGAATGGCATTGGAGGCGGTCGTTCTCTGCAGGCATCGGTAAGGTTCCTGTTCTGAGGGGCTGTGTAACGTTGGTTTCGGTGCCGGTCACTGCTTGCATTGGGTGACCGGCATCTAACATGCTGGAGTTAATGTGGTTCCCTATCGGGTTGTTGCCAGAATAGGCGGGAGGTTCATGAAAGGCGTTTCGAGGAGAGAGTTTCTTGCCGGCGCAGGAGTGACGGCAGTGGCCTGCGCAACACGTTCCCTGTCTGGTATGGCGCCAGCTTCGCAGTCTCCCTTCAAAATGTCCGTTATCTCGGATGAGATCTCGCAGGACTTCGACCACGCGTGTTCGGTGATTGCGAATGACTTTGGTTTGCACTGGGTTGAGCTGCGCGAGATGTGGGGGAAGAATCTTCAGGTTTCTACGGATGCGGAGATTGCCGAGGCACAGAAGATTCTGGCGAAGTATGGCCTGCAGGTTACCGATATTGCGAGTCCCCTGTTTAAGGTTGATTGGCCGGGTGCGCCTAAGTCGCAGTATGGGTCGAAGGGTGACATGCATGGTGCGGCCGAGGTGGCGTATAAGCACCAGGATGAGGTTGTTGAGCGAAGTATTTCACTGGCGAAGCAGTTCAAGACGGACAAGATTCGGTGTTTCGATTTCTGGCGGCTGGATGATGTGACGCCTTATCGTGCGGATATTAACGAGAAGCTTCGTGCCACGGCTGAGCTTGTGGGCAAGCAGGGGCTTCTTCTCGTGATGGAGAATGAGTTTGCCTGCAATACGGCGACTGGGCGGGAGGCTGCGAAGGTTCTCGCTGCGATTCCGTCGCCGCATTTTGCGTTGAACTGGGATCCAGGAAATGCGGTGATGCGGGGCGAGATGGATGCGTTTCCGGGTGGGTGGGATAGTTTGCCGAAGAATCGTATTCACCATTGTCACTGCAAGAATGCGGTGAAGGATGCTTCGGGCAAGATTGTGTGGTCGCCGGTGGATAAGGGTTATATCGATTGGACCGCGCAGTATCGTGCGTTGAAGGATGCGGGCTATCGCGATGCTGTGTGTCTGGAGACGCACTGGCGCGGTGCCGGTACTCCGGAGGCTTCGACGCGGATCAGTTGGGCAGGGATGAAGCAGTGCCTGCAGAGTTCAGGAACACTTTAGAAGAGATGAGGAGAGAACAATGGTGACTCGACGTGAGTTTCTTGACACGCTCGCGGTAGGTGCGGCTGGTTTGGCGATTGGATCGACGGCGAAGAGCTACGGTCAGATTATGGGCTCGAATGACCGGCTGAACTTTGCGGTGATTGGATTGAATGGGCGTGCCTATGCGCATCTTTCGTCGTTGAAGGTGAACAAGGCGAATGCGCGGATTGCTTATGTGTGCGATGTGGAGAGCAATATTCTGAAGAAGTTCGTCGACGCAACAGAGAAGGAGATGGGTGAGGCTCCGGCGACGGATAAGGACTTCCGGCACATACTGCAGAAGAAGGATGTGGATGCGATTACGATTGCGACTCCGGATCACTGGCATGCTCCGATGGCGATTGCCGGGCTGCAGGCGGGGAAGCATGTGTATGTGGAGAAGCCTTGCAGCCATAATCCTGCAGAAGGGGCGATGCTGGTTGAGGCTCAGAAGAAGTATGGGAAGCTGGTGCAGATGGGGACGCAGCAGAGATCGTCTCCACACACGATTGAGATTGTGGACAAGATTCACAATGGGCTGATTGGCCGGGCTTACTTTGCGAAGGCGTGGTACAGCAATGTAAGGAAGTCGATTGGGACCGGTAAGGAAGCACCTGTGCCGGCGACTCTGGATTGGGATCTGTGGCAGGGGCCGGCGCCGAGGCAGGCTTATAAGGACAATGTGCAGCCTTACAACTGGCATTGGTTCAGAGTTTGGGGAACGGGTGAGACGCTGAACAATGGAACACACGAGATTGATGTGTGTCGCTGGGCGCTTGGCGTGGACTACCCGCAGCGGATTACTTCTTCGGGTGGACGGTATCACTTCAAGGACGACTGGCAGTTCTACGACACGCTGATGACGAGCTATACCTACGAGGACAAGGAGATCTCGTGGGAGTGCAAGTGCTGCAATGGTATGAAGATTTATAACCGCGATCGCGGGTCGACGATTATCGGGACGACCGGGTCGGTGCTGGTGGATCGCGATGGTTATGAGGTGTTTGATCTGAAGGGGAACAAGACGAGTGAGTTCAAGACTGGCAAACAGCAGACCTCCTCGTCTGATTTAACCGGGCGGGATTCGATGACGGACCTGCACTTTGCGAACTTTATTTCCGGGATCAAGAAGGGTGAGAAGCTGAATGCTCCGATTGCAGTGGGCAATGTTGCTGTGACGATGTTGCAGCTTTCCAACGTTGCGTGGGAGTGCAATCGCGAGCTGCAGCTTGATACTGCAGACGGGAAGATTCAGAACGATTCGGCTGCCATGAAGATGTGGGGCAGAGAGTATGAGAAGGGCTGGGCTCCGCATTTGTAATTCGGGTTGCGATTTTGAACGGATCATTTTTGAGAATTGGTGAGTCTTGCTGCTATGAAAAATATTTTTTCGCGTCGTAATTTTGTTCAGTCAGGTGCGCTGCTTGCTGCTGCGAGCGTTGCTCCGCGGGGTACTTCTTTGCTGGCACAACCTATGCCGGCCGCAGGGAAGCCTTCACCGGTTCGGCTGGGGCTGGCGAGCTATACGTTTCGCAACTTTACCCGGGCGCAGATGATCGGGTTTATGAAGCAGTTGAATCTTAGCGACCTGAATGCGAAGGATGTGAAGGATCATCTGCCGATCGATCCGACGGCGGAGGCCGAGGCGCTGGCGGATTATGCGGCGGCTGGCATCAAACTTCATGCGGCGGGGACAGTTTATTTCCCGAAGGATGAGGATGACGATATTCGCAGCAAGTTTGAGTACTGCAAGCGGGCGGGGATCAAGGTGATTGTGTCGGGCGATCCGGAGCCGGGAACGCTGCCGCGGATTGAAAAGTTTGTGAAGGAGTATGACATCCGGATTGCGATCCATAATCATGGGCCGGAGGACAAGATATGGAAGTCACCGCTGGATGTGCTGGCGGCAGTGAAGAAGTATGACCAGCGGATTGGGTGCTGCATCGACATCGGGCATACGGTGCGGGCGGGTACGGATGTGGTGAGGGCTATTCATGAAGTGGGGCCGCGGCTCTACAACATGCATGCGAAGGACCTGACGAGCTTCACGAGCAAGGAGAGTCAGGTTGCGGTTGGCGACGGGATCATGCCGATGCGCGAGATCTTCGAGGCGCTGATTGCGATCAAGTATCCGGGGTTTGTGGATCTGGAATATGAGGTTCATGGCGATGATCCCATGCCCGGAGCGATGGCTAGTTTTGCTTATATGCGCGGGGTGCTGGCGGGGATGGGTTATCTGAGTCACTGATTCGGGATTTTTGCTTTTTCGCGGAGATGGCTCCGCCTTAGAAGCAAAGACAACAGCAGTTTCCTCCGCTCCGCTGCGGAATGACAAGCAGAGGGGCAGTCGGTTTTGGAATGACAAGGCAGTCCCTCTCTGCTGCGGAATGACAGGCAGAGGCGCAGTCTCGCTCCGCTGCGGAATGACAAGTAGAGGGGTAGTCCCCCTTTTTCGACTACTTCGAGGCGGACTCGGCTTCGGGGGGTAGGCTGGCCTGGCTGGTTTGGAGGAGGCGGTAGCCTGCGCGGGTGCGGATGTGGTATTTCTGCAGGTTTTTACCTACCAGTTTTACGTTGATGTTGCGCCAGCCGTGGTTAGAATTCGGGGCTGGATAATAGCTGATGGCGTAGAGGTGGGCAAGGTCGTCGCGGATGGAGTTGAAGGCTTGTTTCTCGTCGCGCCACTCCTTGGCGAAGTAGGCTTTGCCGCCGGTGGCTTTGGTCATGCGCTCGAAGACCGCGGTGGAGACGGGTTCTGCTTCGGCGGCCTGGGTGCTGACCATGTAGATGATGGTTCCGGTGGATTGGGCGAGCTCAGCGACGTCTTCTGGCGGGACGAGGCTGGCGTTGTCGGGACCGTTGGAGAAGACGACGATGGCTTTGCGTCCGGTGAGGCGTGCGGCGTCCTTCACGGTGAGCAGGAGGCCGTTGTAGAGAGCGGCGTCGTCGCCGGCTACGGTACTGCGAACGCCGCGAAGGACCTGGGACCGGTCAGGGGTTAGCGGGGCAACTTTGGAGAGGTCACGGCTGTAAGAGTAGAGAGCGACCTGGCTGACGCCTTCGAGAGAGCGGATGAAGTCGGCGATGGCGTCCTGGGCGAAGACGAATCCGCGATACATGTAGTTGCTGGTGTCAAAGAGGATGAAGACGTTTGCTCCAGCGAAACGCTTACTGCCGTCGGCGGCGTCGGAATCGGCGGCGGCCTTGCCGGCGACCTCGGCTAAGGAACTGCCGCCGGCTCCCTCAAGGATGCGTCGGGTGGGGCCGTTGCCTTCTTCGAAGGTGGCGGTCTTCTCGGGAATTTTATCTTCGGTGATTGCGAAGTCTTCAGGGCCGAGACCGCTGATGTAATTTCCCTTGTTGTCGGTGACGGCAACGTTGAGCTGGACGAGGACAACGCTGACACGGATACGCGACTTGTCGTCCTGGGCCGCGGCAACGCGTCGACCGCCCGAGAAGGGTACGGCAAGCAAACAGAGAAGCAAAAGATATTTCTTCATACTGTTACTCCTATGGGGTAGTGCCCTCTCGGATGGGCTCGTTGTCCTGACGCAATGCAGTGGTTGTGGGTGGAGGGAAGGAGGCAATCCTTCCCTGACGAAGATCTTCGCCGGTCTCACGCATGGCCCGGAGCATGGCGGGCCAGTCTTCGAGATCCGTTGCGAAGATTTTGGCGGTCATGTGGCGAGTGAGCTCGGGGACGAGGCGGTTGAGCATGACTGGAGAGTAACCCATCTCGTCGGCGAGGCGTGCCCAGTAGAGATTGCTGGACTCCCACGATTCGCCGAAGAGGCGGCTGGAGTATCCGCCGAAGAAGGGGAACGGCTTGACGTTGAGAAGCTCGCGGCCGTAGGTGCGGGCCAGGGTGGGATGAGGAACGCCGAAGTCGCGGGAGAGGCGATCCCAGGTGATTTCGGAGGGATGCTGGCGACAGAGGTCGTCGAGCTGGCGGCTTGCGGGACCGAAGGAGGCGGCTTCGGTGGGATACTTTTCGCGGAAGGCGGCGGTGAGATAGAAGGAGTCTGCCGGCAGGAGATGAGGAAGCATTGCGTTGAGATCGTCGTCGTGCTGGAGAGCTGTTGAGACACGGTCAAGACGCTGCTGAACCATGCGCTCGGCGAGGATGTTGATGACTTTGACGCGGAGCTGGTCGTCTTTGACGGAGGCGGCGAGGAGTTCTTCTCCGGCTCGCTGATAGAGAGCGACAGCGTGGAGCTCGTTGGGTGTGACGTTCCACCAGCGCGGAAGAGTGGCGCTGACGAGGAGGTCGGGGACGAGCTCTTTCCAGATGAGGGCCTGGACGTTCTCGGGAGCGATAAAGTCCTCTTCGGTCATGGCGAGAGCGTAGGAGAGGTCGGTGAGGGATCCCATGAGGTAAGCTCCACCGCCAGCTGGCGTGCCTACGCCGAGGAGCATGGGAGTCTGCCAGAACTGCTCGGTGCCGACGACGGAGATCTCGGTGAAGTCGTGGGAGCGGACGAAGAGAGGATTGTTGTGAAGGATCTGGGCTCCGGGCGGCTCGTAGTAGGCGTAGTTGAGGCCGACGAGGGTATCGCGGAGGAAGGGTGCGAGCTGGCCGCGAGCGGCGTCGAGCTGGGCCTTGTTGCCGGGTGTCTTGATAACTTTGGTGAGGTCGGTCTGGACCTGAAGCTCCTGATGATGGGTGGTGTAGACGCGGGGAGCCCAATCGATTTTTTCACTGGCTGTGAAGATAGGCCGGGGCATCTCGAATTCGCGGAGTTCGCTGGCGAGGGAGAGCATGTTGCTGTTGGCGGGCTTGCCCTGGGCCATGTCGTTGAAGCCGTCGCTGAGGGAGTAGAGGGTATCGAGAGAGACGAGGTGCTGGTCTTCGAGGACAGCGTTGATGCGGCGGGCGAGCTCCTGATGGACGCGCTGGCCGTCGGGGGTGTTCTGTGGAGGACCGGCGAGGAGTTCGACGATCTGGCTGGGCGAGTCGTTTGGGTGACCGCCGGCTGCTACGAGGAGCTGATCGAGGGAGGTGCGGGCCGCGTCGAAGAGCTGGGGCGAGGAGTTGATCTTGCTGAACGGATCAATCATCTTCTGCCACGAGGCGTTGAGATTTGCGGAGGGAATCTCTCCCTGGCGGGCGAGGATCTGCCAGAGACCGATGTTGGCCTGAAGGGCGCCAAGGGTGTTGCCACGGAGGCCCTCATTCGAGATGTGGTCGATGGAGTCGGCTACGGTGACGAAGCGGGTTATGGATTCTCCGGTGAGCTCGGGAAATTCAGAGAAGATCAGGTACCAGTTGTCGAACTGGGAGAATTTGCCGGCGAGAAGAGTGACGGTCTGAGGGGACAGACGCTGTTCCGGGGTGCGGGCTTTGTCGAGTTCGCACAGGGTGAGGTAAATCTGGAGAGGGCCGGTGTCGGTGACATCGCGCGAGAAGGTGACCATTGCGTCGAGGAGTTGTTCGGGTTTGTCGAGGGTGTGGACGCGCTTGTTCCAGTCGCGAACAGCCTTGGATTCGGATTTCTGATGGAGGATCTGTTTCCAGACTTCAAGATTGCCGGGGACGTGGGGGTCGCCGTTGGGTTCCCAGGTGACGCGAGTGAAGAGGACGAGGAGGTCGGGCCCCTGGCGGAAGACACCGCGGGTAGCAGGAGGCTCGAGGTCGTTGCCGCGAAGATCGTCATAGAGGCGCTTGAGCCTGCCGTTTTCGGTGAGGTGTTCGCGCTGGGACGTGTTGACGCGCATGAGGACGTCGAAGTAAGCGGCGAGCCAGCTATTATCTTTGGCGAGGAGGCGAGGGACGAACTCGCCGGGATTTTCAGGGCTGACGCCGACGAGATCTTTCCAGGTGACCTGGGTCCAGGCTTCGCCGGGGACGACGACGTGTCCATTGCGAATGGAGATCTGGCTGCCGTAAAAGTCGAGGGTCGCGGCGTAGGGGAGGAGTCTGCGGAGGCCAGGAGAGTGGAGGAGGGAGACCCGGGTTTCGGAGTCAATCTTGGTGAGGGCCCAGTAGAGACGGGCGACCGCGGGGTCATTGACAATCTGATCGAGGAGGTTGACGTAACCCCTCTTCTGCCCACTGCTGAGGGGTATCCAGTCGCTCTCGTGGAAGAGGACGGGGACGTGGGAGGGGGCGTAGGGATAGACGAAGGGAACGCCCTTTTGAAGGGACTCTTCGAGTTCGGTGAGAGGGAAGCCGGAGTCGATGGTAAGAAAGGCTCGCTCAGGGTTTGCGGTCTCAAGGAAGAAGTTTTTGGAGCCACATCCCTCGCGGAGACGGTAGCCGAGGATCTGGACAAGGGTGCCGGCATCGTCGCAGCTGGAGACGTGAATGGTATTGGTGGCTCCTGCGAGAATCTGGAGTTCGCGGGCCTGCTGGACGTAGCGGTCGAGGAGAAGGAGGAATTCGGTTGGCGTTCCGCGTTGATAGCCCTGCATGAAGACGTTACGGGCGAGCAGAGGCAGGACATCCTCTTGCGAGACCTTCTGGCTAATGGCAGCCATGCGCATGAAGGACCGCATAGGACCGGGGATGGTGACCGTTTCGACGGGTGAAGCCGGTGCGGGTGGCCTGGTGGGATCGGTCGTTGGGGGATTGGGGGCGATCGGGTTGCCAGACGGGGGTCCGGACGGTGATCCGGACCAGGCGGGCGAGACGGCGCACAGGCTGAAGACCGCAGCTGCAAGAGTGGTGAACGTGCGAAGAGGGAACTTCATCGTTGATACCTCTTGAGAACCTTCTAGCCTTGCACAATCTAAACGAAAAGCCTCCGCCGGAACGGTTGCCTGAAAAGAGAAGTTGGGACTGCAAACCCGGCACGGCCGGAACTCAAGCCACGCTTGTTTGTGTTGTCTGGTCCCTACTTTCGGCGATTTCAGAGCTTCAAATCAAGAAGTCGTCCCAGCGTGTTAACTGAACGGATGTACTTTACTCCCGTCCTATGAAGATTTGCTAGGGACAGTAGCTATTAAAGACAAAAAAATTGCAAGTCCGACTTAAGGACAGGGAATAGGGATCAGGGAATAGGGAATAGAACCTTGAGAGCAGGATACTTTATGAGTTGGCTGTCTGCTGTCTTCGGTCTTCGGTTTCTGGCAAAAGAGAATCCTGGCGGTGGCGCCAGGATTTCTTTGATTGAGAAACCGATTCGGACCCAAGCGTCCCGGAGGAAAGGCGATAGCTGAGGTTAGAAGTTGATGTGACCGGCAAACTGGAAGTCGCGAGAGCCGGGGCTACCAGAGACGCTGGTTATCTGTCCAAAGTTCCCTGGATTGGTGATTGAGGGCACTCCGTTGACATAGCTGTAGGTGGGGGACCAAGTGCTGTTGGGACCGGAGAATGTGACCTTGTTCCAGACGTTGATGCAGTCTACTTCAAAGACAAAGGTACCGATGTCCTTTGGCAGGTTGAAGCTTCTGCGCAACGCGGCATCGAAGTTCTGGTTGCCAGGACCACGAAGCGTGAGTGGCGCGGTACGAGGCGCATTGCCAATGAGGTAGATGGGAGTACCCGCAGAGGTATTCACCGGCTGGAACGCAGAGATGTTTGCTGGAAGTTTGAACTGGTTGACGTCGACATATCTGACTGCTGAGCAGCCCGGTCCGATCCCGAGATTGCAGGCACTCGTTCCGTTCGGGGAGGTACCGTAGCTTCCGTTGATGCGTGCGTTCTGCGCGTTCGGGACTAGATCCGGCATGCATTGCCCTTGTCCCGGAGAGTTGATCGAGTTCGTGCCGCACAGACTGGAGATGACAGCGAGGGGGGCACCGGAGCCATAGGTGTAGATTCCGGAGATTGTCCAGCCGCTTGCAAGTGCACGCACCATCATGGAGTTACCGCCGATCTTGTTCTTGCCGAACGGAAGCTGGTAGACCCCGAAGGCATGCACCAACTGCGGAGCTGAAACGGTGGTCCACGACCGGTCGATCCGGTCCTGATGCCAGTTTTGTCCGCCGCCCGAGACTGCGGCAGAGGGAATATCGAAACCGCTACGGAAGGTGCCGTCGTCGCCAATGTTCTTTGAGTAGGTGTAGTTGATGTTGAACGAGAGCCCGTGCGCGGTCCGTTGCAGCAACATCAACTGGAACGAACTATAGGTGATGTTGGCCGTGTTTGCGCCCCAGAGATCGGTGACTCCACTGTATTGCGGGAAGGCGGCGAGGCCCTGAGCGATGGTCAGCACCGAGCTGTTCGGATTTGCGTTCGCGGCGGTCTGGTAGAAGGTCGGGATGTTGACGCCGGACATTGCCGCCGCCGCCCTCGACACGTTTTGAGAGGTAGCCGCAGAGGTGAGGAGCGGTTTGGTTCCCGTCGAATCGGTCAGGCCTCCGAGAGCAGCGAGGTAGACGGGATTCAATTGATTTGCCCAGTATCCACGTGCGTTCGCACCCGTGTTCAGAAAGTGGGCCTGGTCGGCGACATAGTTGATGGAGATTGTCATGTCTTTGGTGACGCTGCGCTCAAGGCCAGCGTTCCAAAAGGTGAACTCCGGTGCACGGCCCGACACGTAGAAGTCTGCAAATGAGACGCCTGCTGCCGTGACCAAGGCCGTACCGTTGAGGTAGTTGCCGGTCTGCAGGAGCTGAGATGCAGCATTCTGGGCTGGGGCGGACGGATAGGGGAAGGCCTTCCCGAGCAGGTCAGTATTGGCGATTCCCTTGGAGGTAAACGTTGCGCCGTTGTTCAGGTAGAACGACGGAGCGGCGTTGATACCACTCGTCAACTCGGGTGTGGCGTTTGCATTGATGTTGAAGCCGGTCTGGCCGGTTCCCTGATAGGCACCGCCGCGACCACCTACCCCGCCAGCCTGGGAGAACACCTCCGCAATGCCGATGCGGAAGACGGTCTTGTCATTCGGTGCAAAGACGATACCGATACGCGGACCCCAGTTCTTCCAGTAGGTTTTCACAGGAGTTTTGCAGTTGCAGCTGACTCCTGCGCCGCCGTGGTTTCCTGCAAATTGCAACATGCCCGGCGTACCGGTTGCTGCGTTGGTGAGGTTCGGGTTGAGGAAGCTCCAGCGGTCCTGCACTTCGTGATAGGGGCTGAAGTAGTCCCAGCGAAGGCCGAGGTCGAGTGTGAGTTTGTTGTTCACCTTCCAGTTGTCGCTGAAGTAGGGGGCAGCGAGGCGGTAGCGGCCGCCCAGTTCGCTGACGGGTTGAAGCCCGACGGAGGGCGCACCGCCAACCGCGCCCAGCATGAAGCTGGCGAACGAGTTGCCAGAGGCCGCGCTGAGCGCATTCGAGTTCGCCGTATACTGTGCCGTCGAGTTGGAGTTGAACGGCAACTCGACCAGTCCGGAGGGGCCTACCGGTGCGGCGACGTTGGTCTGCTGCCACTCGTAGGTGAAGCCCATCGTCATGGCGTGTTTGCCTTTAGTCCACTGGAGGTTATCGAGAGCAGTGTAGGTTTCAGGGATTACTGACTGAGTCGAGCCTGCGGCTCCCTGCTGCGTCCATCCGGTCAGAGTGGTCGAGACTGCACCGGTTTGTCCGTAGGAGGTGCCGGGGAAGTTTGTGCTGGCCGCACCAGCGGGAACGTTCGTAATTCCCATGGTTGCAGGCGAGTACTGCGTCAATCCATCCGTGGCAGCTTTCTGAGGCTGAATAAAGCGCGTGTAGGAGTACTTCGCCTGGTTGACGAGGCTGTTGCTGATGACGTAGTTGTACTCCGCGTCATAGAACTTCGGGAAGATGTTTGCGACGGTGCCAGCGACATAGGGAATCGGCAGCAATCCATAAGCCCCGGCGCCACTGCCGCCCGACGTGTAGTTCTGCAGGTAGTGGACTGCGCCCATGGCGCCGACAGTGGAAAGTCTCTGCTTTGAGTTGATGTCGTAGTCGACTCGCCAGTCCTGCACGTTGTTGTCAAAGCCGCTCGGGTAGCCGCCGAGGTAGTTGTTGGAGAGTGAACCTGGATTGCTGGGAGCCGGCATGAAGGACGCCATCTTTGCAGCGATCGGAGAGATATAGCTTGCCGGAATGACGTTATAAGTTGGAAGGCCATTCTTGGTTCCCTGGAAAGGGGTACGGGTGCAGGCGTTGCCGACGCAGGTGTTGCTTGTCGGATCGTAGAGCAAAGCCTTGTTGTTCGTGCCTGTCCCGGTCAAGCCGCCGCCACCGACTCCGCCGTTCAGCTCTGTGAAGTCGCCCTGGATCATCAATGGGGTTGGGATGGTGAACAGAGCGGGATTGGCGGCACGGCGCGAGTGGAACTTGTCATAGGCGAAGAAGAAGAACAGCCTGTTGCCGGTGTGGGGGACATGGCCGCCAAACGTCAGTGAGAGTTCACCCTGATGCTCGGCACCCTTCGGCTGGCATCCGGCCCGTGGGGCGTAGGTGGTTGTGTTGCTTCCCGAGGTGACCGTCGTCGCGACAGGACTGCAGGTTGGGTATGCGAGACCCGTTGCGGGATTGAGGCCCACCTGCGGCGTCCATTTTTGAGTAAATCCCCAGGTATCGAAGGCGGTGTTGCGGATGAAGAAGGATGCCTGGCCGTGGTACTTATTGCCTCCCGACTTCATGGTGAAGTTCAGCGCTCCGGAACCGGAGTACTCGGCGGGAGGTGTGCTGGTGACCACCTGAAACTGGTCGACTGCGTCGAGGTCGACGCCCTGGGAGACGAGGCGGTTGTCGCCCTGCTGGTTGATGGTTTCGGCGGGCATTCCGTCGATGTAGAGCTGCCCGAGGTAGTTGCCGGTTCCACCGATAATAGGCACGCGTATCCCGGCCTGAGCGCCGGGAGCGAGGGAGGCAAAGGCAGTCGCATCACGCTGCGCGTTGTTCATCTGCAGCGGAAGGTTGGCGTAGGTGGTGTTCTCCATCACAAGGCCGACCGTGGCGTTGGAGGTATTGAGCACCGGAGGCGCGGCGGTGACGACAACGGTTTCGGTCGTCTCACCGATTGTCAGCACAGGATTGAAACTGAGGACGCCGAGGGCGTTGACGACCAGATTGTCCTGTTTGAGAGTGCGAAACCCGCTTGCCTGAACGGTCAGGGAGTAGGTCCCGGGAGGCAACGGTGCAACGATGAACAGGCCGGAGGATGTCGTCGTGCGTTGGGACGCTATGTTGGTGGCGGTGTTGGTCGCGGTGACGATTGCATTGGGGATGACGGCTCCGGAACTGTCGGTCACGGTGCCCGAGATGGTGCCTTCACCGGCAGTCTGTGCCTTCAGCGCAACTGGACTGGCGATAAGCAACGCAGCAGCCAAGGGAAGGAGCGCTGCGCCTATGGTATTTGCAAAGTTGCCACTGAACCTGTTCGTTCTGAGATGCATGATGACCTCGATAGAAAACGATTTCAGTTGTCGAATTGCGCGGGCCTGGTTCGGTCTGTTTTTTTCAGCTCTGGCAGGGAGCAGACAAGGGAACGGCGTGAATTATCGGCACCTCAAGAAACGCTTGTCAATAGGAAAATAATACCGAATCAGAAATATTGCACTGAGTGAACCACGCTGACATCTGTCCGAATGCTGCTCGGTTCCGATGTGGTCGAAGTCGAACATGTGATAGACCTTGCGCCTGAGGAAGGGGCAGGCGGAGTCTTTTCAGTCGCGGTGTGAGACAGAGATGCGGGTCTGCGCGTCTCACCCGGACGCGCTAACCCTCAGATGTTCGGTTCGTGATTGTTTTTATCGGTGTAATCAGAGTGCGGCGAGAGTGGCGGCTTCGTCGGGGTAGAGCGAGGCGTATTTGGTGATGCCGACCATGGTGAAGACTTTGGTGAAGTGAGGGGTGAGGCCGCAGATGGCGACGGTCTGGCCGGATTTGTTGGCTTCGATGAGAACCTGGATGACGAGAGCGATGCCGGAGGAGTTGAGGTATTCGACGCCTTTGAAGTCGAGCAGGATATGCTTGTATGCCGCTTTGTCGAGGGCCTGATAAGTTCCCACGACTGTGTCTTTTGAGGCGGAAGAGATGTCGCCTACGAAGCGAAGGCAGGTGATGGTCTGGCCGCTTGCGCCGGTGAGTTGCTGCTGCGAGACCTTGGTGGCGGCTTGCACGTTATTCCCCCTCCTTATTCATACGGATCACGAGGCGGACGAAGCTTTGATCGTCAGTGCCTGTTGCCGAAACCCATTCGGCCTCGTCGACGAGAGCCTGGATAAGAAACATGCCCATCCCGCGAGCTGCTTCCTCGCCGGTCATCTTGCGGTCGATGTCCGGGGGTTGCGAAGGCATTTCGATGCCTATTCCATTGTCCATTACCTTGACTTCGAGCTCATCCGATTTCATCGAAAGGACGACACTGACCGGGATGGAGGCGTTCATCTGGTTGCCGTGTTCCATGGCGTTAATGCAGGCCTCGGCTACTGCGGTCTTGAGGTCCTCGATCCGATCTTCGCTGAATCCCATAAGTTTCGCCATGCCTGCAGCAGTGCTCATGGCGACTTTTTCGAAGCCCAGACGCGACGGAAGCCGCACTTCGACCTTGCTGCCGCTGGTTACGGTCATAATGATGCCTTCTCCTTGGACTTGCCCGTGAGGCGGCAAAGTGCGATTGCACTCATATCATCCTGCTGGGGAGCCCCTGCTGAGAAGGTGTCAAGCGTGGTCCATAGGGTTGCGAGGGTCTCTTCTGCATGCTGATTGCCATCGGAAGGCTGAAGCTGGGTCATGGTGCGGAAGGTATCCATGAGGCGTTGCTGGCCGAACTCCTCTTCACCACGAAAGATTTCTGTGAGGCCGTCGGTGTAGAGAAGGATGCGTGCTCCCGGCTCGATGGGAATGCGTTCGATTGAGTACCGGGCGCCGGGAAGCAGGCCAAGAGGAGTTCCGCTTGCTTCGACGAGGCGCACTGACGCGTCGCTGTCATTGACCAGAAATGCGGGGTTGTGGCCGGCGTTGACGATCTCCATCTCGGCGGAGGTTGGATCAAGCCGAAGAAAGATGGCGGTGACATAGCGGCGGCGCGCTTCGGAGCCTTCCTCCCAATGCTGCTGCGAAAGCCTTCCGGCGAGTTCGCGCAGGGTGAGGGATTGACGGGCGAGAGCTCGAAAAGCGGAGCGGAAGGCAGTGCCGATGAGAGCGGAGGCCAGACCTTTTCCCGCGACGTCAGCGACGACCATGAGGTGAGAGCCGTCGGGTTCGGTGACAACATCGAGATAGTCTCCGCCAACGTGGTAGCAGGCCCGGGAGCGTGCTGCAACGGAATAGCCGGGGATCGCCGGCATCGATTGGGGAAGCAGGCTTTGCTGGATGGCGCGGGCTGCGTCGAGATCCTGGGCGAGGCGAGCGTATTCGACGTGACGCTTATGGTTGACCGCGTTTTCGAGCGCGACTGCCGTTTGCAGGGCAAGCCCTTCGAGGAAGTCACTTTCATAGAGAGTGAGTGCGCGGCCTTGTGGAGGGGCGACTACGAGTTCCGCGAGGAGTTTGCCATCGCGGGAGAGCAGTTCGAAGCGAGGGCATTCTTCACATGGCGTTGCCAGGGCTGCGGCGGGAACCTCCCCGTAGGCTACGTAAGGAGTGGTAAAGGCAGCACCGTTCAGTTCGAGCTCGCGAACGGCGATACAGGCTGATTGTTGAAGCACATCGCTGAGTTCAATGGTGGAGTGGACGGCGCGCGAAGCCTCGAGGAGCGCCTGGAGGCGCACGACCTGTTCCGCAAGAGAAAGGCTGCTCTGATCGAGCGCGTCGGACTGTTCCGTCTGAGGCATGTTATTGAGTGACTCCGAGTCTATCGCGTTGCTCCCATTAAGGCACGTTGCAAATTCTCCTTCGTGGTGGGTTGGGAAAGGAACTTGTGCTTCCATGCAATGTGAAAAAGTTTGCACACTGCGTGCCGGGGTAGATCAAAATCTTGGATTTTTCGCGGTTTTTCTTTGGCCAACAACGTGCTTGGAAAGCAGACAGCGACAGTAAATCTCAGAGCGTTCGGCAGCCGAGTTATAGATTGCAGTATTTTTCGTTTCGGGACCGTTTTTATGGAGGAATTCAGGCAATGAAATATTTTGTTCGCATCTTTTTCATTTTGGCTCTGTTTTGCGGGCTGGCCCCCCTGGCTCAGGCGCAGAGAGGCTTCGATTTCCATTCGACAGTCCTTGATCCGGACCCGACCTGTTTCACTTCGACTTTCTGCCTGATTAACGACACATCCCCGTTTACCGCCGTATTCTCGACAGACCAATGCAACCAGCTTCGCCTGCCGAATATTACGGACGACGACGGATGCTTCTTTGGAGTCAACGCTACAGGAGAAGAGATTACCAGCCTCACTCTCACATTCTCCAATACGACTGGTCTGGGTACCCTTACCTGCGATAGCGCCTCGAATCCGACAGGACTTCCTTCGGCCATCTTCAGTATCGCGACTTGCACTCCAACTGGACCAACGTACACCGTTACCTTTACGGGCGGAAAACTCGACCCAGGTGAAGCCTTCACGCTCTTTGAGACTGGCGCCCCTCCCGCTGATTTAGGGACAGATACGGCTGAGCTAGTGGCCACTCCTGAGCCGGACTCGCTCCTTTTGTTCTCCACTGGCGCGATGATGATGACGGCTGGGGTGTTCCTGAAGAGGCAGCGGCGCCCGGCGGCGGTCAGACAAGAGTAGCTGCGATCCGAGATTGGCGCTGGTAACGAACAGATCAACGGCAAAACAAGGCAAAGCTCATACCTTCGGGTGTGAGTTTTTTCTTGCCTAACACGTTCGCTTTCTGCAACGTTCGGGCATACAGCTACTTGACCACTCTGACAGCGCAAACAATGCGACCGCTCGTGTACTCTCTAATCTCCGTATATTATTCGCGAGAGTGCCTATGCTTCGCGTTCGTCTGCTTCTGCTCCTGTTGTTGCCACTGTCAGCCCATGCTTTCCCTGCGGTCGATCAGCCTCAGAACGGCAACGCCGCAGAGGGAGACCATCTTGTCCATGTAAAGCTCGGTGAATCGACGGTTGAACTTACTGGCCCGTGGAAGTTTCACACCGGCGATGACCCTACCTGGGCGCGGCCCGACTTTGACGATTCGAGCTGGGCCGATATGGATTTGACCCCGGGCGCCAATGGGTATCTTTCAGGCTGGACGGCCCGTGGATATGCGGGGCACTCCGGCTATGCCTGGTACCGGCTTGAGGTGGATGTTGAGGGTGCAAACCGTTCTCTGGCGTTGAAGATGCCCGACAGCTTCGACGATGCCTATCAGGTCTTCGTCAACGGCCAGCGCGTCGGGGAGTTTGGAAAGTTCACTCCGCATGGCGTCACCGCATATAGTAGCCTTCCCACTGCCTTTCGCATGCCGAAGGGCGTTCGCAATGGTACGGTGTCTATCGCCATCCGCGTGTGGATGGACAGTGCCACGCCCTTCAACAGCCCTGATGCGGGCGGCCTTCGCGAGCCTCCGTTGCTTGGCTATGCCTCGGCGATCTCGACAGAGGTTCGCCTGGATTGGGACGATTACGGCCACCAGGTCGGCAGCGGCTTTCTTGAACTACTGATCCTGGTTATGGCGCTGCTCATGGCTCTCGCGCTCTTCTGGCTCGACAGGAATGAAAGGTCTTATCTCTGGCTGGCCCTGGTCTGCGAAGCTACCATCCTCAGCATCGGGGTCCGCCTCCTCGACAACTTCACCACATGGATCGGACTTACCGCGAGCGTCATCATCATCGATGTCATCGCAGCTCCCCTTCGGATCGGCCTATGGGTACTTTTTTGGGGTTATTGGTTTCGGTTGGAACGTATCCGTGCTTTGCACCGCGCCGTATGGCCACTGGTTGCCGTCCTTGCCATTGGAACTGCAATGCTCCGGGCACCCCTTTATGGAGCCCATGTGCCAGTGCATGCGGCGGTCTTCTTGAATCCATTTCTGTTGATCGTCAAGCTGGGCCTAGGTGTCCTGCTTCTCCTCGTCGCTTATAGCGGCTTCAAGAGGAATCGAGGAGAGGGAGTCATGGCTGCCGTCGCCGTCCTTCTTGCCGTTATCGCGAACTATCAACTTGAGCTGCGCCGTATCCACGTTCCAACGACCTTTAAAATTCTTGACTTCGACATTAACCTCGGCACTTTGTCCACCATCCTATCCCTGCTCATCATCAGCGTGATGCTGTTGCGGCGATTCATTCTTGCGCAACGGGTGAAGGAGCAGTGGAAGCTGGAGATCGCACAGGCAAGACATGTTCAGGAAGTTCTTATCCCCCGCGAACTGCCGCAGCTCAATGACCTTCACGTGGAGAGCGAGTATCGCCCGGCGCGCGAGGTTGGCGGCGACTTCTTTCAGATTGTGCCGAACGACGACGACGGCAGCTCACTGATCGCGTTCGGCGACGTGACTGGGAAAGGACTGCAGGCCGGAATGTTAGTCGCCATGATTATTGGCGCCATCCGCTCTGCCGCAGAGCACGATAGCAGCCCGCGACGGATGCTTGAAGTTCTTAATGAGCAGCTTTGCGAGCGCGAATCTTCCAGTGCGACTTGCGTGGTGCTGCGATTTTCGGCGAACGGAGAGGTGGAACTGGCGAATGCCGGCCAACTGCCACCTTATCTCAATGGTACTGAGCTGCAGATTGAGGGTTCACTTCCATTGGGGATGCTGCCTGGCATGGAGTTTTCGATGATGTCTTTTCAGATGGAACCCGGGGACTCTCTGCTGTTTATGTCGGACGGTGTTGCAGAAGCACAGAATGCAGAAGGGGAGCTTTTCGGTTTCGAGCGAATTGCTGCGATGCTTCAAAATTCGACTTCGATTGCGGAGGTTGCCAAGGCTGCGCAAAAGTTTGGTCAGACGGACGATATTCTTGTGCTGCGTATCGAGCGACAAGCGGCACCCACACGGGTCTACGCTGAGCCGCAAGAAGCCTATGGCT
Organism: uncultured Acidobacteriaceae bacterium; assembly: GCA_963770055.1. Classification (GTDB taxonomy): domain Bacteria; phylum Acidobacteriota; class Terriglobia; order Terriglobales; family Acidobacteriaceae; genus Edaphobacter. The sequence goes on along the minus strand of CAVYOC010000003.1, from coordinate 302,234 downwards.
AAAGGGCGGTTAACCTACAGTCGTTGTCTGAGATTGGTAGCGGGTCAGTTTGACCGAAGAGTACCTCAGCGGCTGAAGCCGCAGCTAGATTTTCAACGTTGTTTACGGCACCCATTCGACTTCGCTCAGGGCAGGCTCTGAAGCCGTGCCCTTAAGCAAGACTTTGAAACTGACCCACTACCTGATATTGCCGGGTCGTCCCAGCGTTGAATGTGAGTGCTAGAATCGCTGTCACTGGAATCGCCATGGTTGAACTTGAGATTGAAGATGGTCCGAAGATTGAGATGAGCTCGGAAAAGATCCGTGAGCAACTTGATCTACTGGTTCGGGACCATGCGTTTCGTTCGAGCAAGCGGTCGGTTGCGTTTCTGAGGTACGTTGTTGAGCAGACGCTGAATGGTTCGGCTGATCAGATCAAGGAACGTACGATCGGCGTTGAAGTTTTTGAAAGAGCACCGTCGTACGACACGAACCTGGATCATGTTGTACGGACAGCGGCGACGGAGCTACGCAAACGGCTGGCGATCTACTACGGCGAGGAGAGACACCGGTCCGAGCTTCGAATTGCGCTGACCCCGGGTTCTTATATCCCGCGGTTTGCGCTTCCGGCGCATGTTCGGAGCTCCGTTGCCGAACCTGAGCTCGGGACAGAACCGGTAGTCCTTTTGCCCGATATCCGTCATTCGAATCTTGAGCGTGACTCGGAGCTGGATCTCGAGAGAGCGGCAGCGCTCAGGATCGATCAAAGAAGGTTACGATCCCGAGGGGTTTATGTTGCAGGTGTTGTTCTCTCGATTGTGGGTCTTCTTGGTTACGTGTGGTTCCATCACGAGAGCGCTCAGGACGCCTTCTGGAAGCCGGTCCTTGAAACGCAAGGCTCTGTGCTTCTGGCGGTTGGGGATGTTCCAAACGGGCCACCGCTCTCCGAGGTTGCGGGCGCTGATGGAGACTTTCCCACGCCAATTCTTGCGACGGCCACCTCGACCACAGTACCCTTTGCCGATGCAGTGACGATCGCCCGGGTGGTCGGGACTCTGGAGGCGAGCGGGAAGAAGGTCAATATCCGGAGAGAGAGCGCGAGTACTTTCTCTGATCTGAGAGAGGGGCCGGTGGTTTTGATCGGCGCATTCAACAACGAGTGGAGTCTGCGTCTGACTCATCCGCTGCGTTACAACCTGGCGTTGGACGCGGAAAAGCATCTTATCTACATTAAGGACGTTAAGAACCCCTCCTCCAGAGACTGGAGCTGGAGAACGGACCAATCGACGATTCATCGTATCGGTGCGGGTAGTCCGGTGTTCAAGGATTATGCATTGATCTCGCGGATACGGAACTCGGAGACTGGCCATGTAGTCGTCGTGATCGGGGGGCTGTACACGTATGGGACCCAGGCCGCCGGGGAGTTTCTTACCGATCCGCGATGGATCCAGGCGATCTCCAAAGCAGTCCGGTCCGATTCAGTACACCAGAACCTACAGATCGTCCTTGAGACGACGGTTACCGATGAGACTCCCGGGCCGCCCAAGGTAGTAGCAGTTTCGGTGGAGTAGTCTGCAATCTGTGCTTCGGGCCAGCGATGCTACCGCTGAATCGGGAAACTAAGTAGCTTACAGTCATATAGATAGAGAAGATTCCTGACCGTCACGGACGGTATCTGTCTATCCGATCGTCTGTTGGGCCAGATACAAACCTGCGCAATCAGCAGAGCTGATCTTCGGCGCATCGCGGTGAGGTAATGAACGCCGACGGCCAAACGATGAGGGGCCCAACCTCATTGCATAAGTTCGACCAACTTCAGGAGACCATCGTGAAATCCTTTGTCACGCAACTTCGCGGAATTATCGTAGTGCTCGCTGTGTTTCTCTGTGCCGCTCGGTTTGCCACAGCTCAAGGGCTGGGGACAATTTCGGGAACCGTCATTGATCCGACCGGCGCTTCCGTACCTTCGGCGAACGTCGTCTTGACGCGAGTATCGACCGGCGAGACGCTTACGGTGCAGACGCAGTCGGGCGGGCTGTATGTTTTTCCTTCGGTGGCGCCATCGGATTACAGGCTGGATATCAGTGCGGCGGGATTCAAGAAGTATGAGCAGGCGGGTGTGAGGCTTCAGGCTGACCAGAGCGTGACGGTCAATGTGACTCTGCAGGTTGGTTCGGAGCAGGTCACGGTGAACGTGGAAGCGAATGCACCCCAGGTGAATACCACGACGGGCACACTGTCCCAGGTGATCGACCGACAACAGGTGAACGAACTTCCACTGAACAGCCGAAACGGAGCTGCGTTGACGACGCTTGTGGCTGGGGTTGTGATTGCTCCTAGTGCGCAGGCTGATCAGGGTGCGACAAAGACGTTTCCAGTTGCGGTGACGATCACGGCTAATGGAACGCGCGTGGGTCAGACGAACTATATGCTCGATGGGGGCAATAACGTCGACGAGTATACGAATGTGAATGCACCGTTTCCCATGCCAGATGCACTGCAGGAGTTCAGCGTGCAGACGAGTAATTACAGCGCAGAGTATGGGCAGAATGCGGGTGGCGTGGTTAATCTGATCACGCGGAGCGGAAGCAATAAATTTCACGGCGACCTGTTTGAGTATCTTCGGAATCGCGTGTTCAATGCAGCGAACTACTTCAGTTATGTGAATGGCGTGAAGACGGTCGATCCGTTGAAGAGGAACCAGTTTGGCGGAACCGTGGGAGGACCGGTAATGATTCCTGGCCTCTTTCACACGGACCATTCCTTCTTTTTTGTTGGTTATCAGAAGACGATCGCTCATACGCAGTCGACGAGCGCAACGGCGGAGGTTTTGCCCACGCCTTCTCAGTTAGCGGGTAACTACAATTTCACGACCAGTGCTATTCCCGGCAGCAGTGCATTCAACTCGGCTTGCATTGCGAACCCGCTGCTCGCTACGAATCCGGCAAATGCGGGTCAGTGCTATCCATACACTTCTAATGGCGGCACGTCGTACACGGCGAAGATTCCTACGACTTCATACAACTCCGCTTCGCTTGCTTTATTGAAGTATCTGCCTACGGGTGACGCGAATGGAAATTTCACTTACGTCAAGCCGAACTTTACGGACTATGGAGAAGTGACTGCCCGCTTCGATCAGGAGATAGGCTCGAAAGATAGATTTACCGCGCGGTATTTTTCCGATGGCTATCACCTGAATGGCGTGCTCAACCTGCAGAACCTGCTGACCTATTCGGACCAGGCGGATATTCATTATTACAATTCGCTGATCTCAGAGACCCATACTTTCAACAGCCGAATTCTGAACAACTTCATTCTTAGTTACCAGCTCGAGAATGCCAGCCGCGGGCCGCTGCCGGGAAGCATCAGCGTAGCGGATCTCGGAGTTAATATCTGGCAGCCTGCATTCAAACAGATCAATCAGATTTTGGTGAGCGGATTTTTTACGATTGGCGATAATCCGCAGGGCGCCTTCCGGCGTGCGAATTACACGCTGGGTGATGATGTGCACGTGCTTCTTGGAAGTCACAACTTAACTTTCGGTTTCCACGGCGAGAATGCGAAGGTGGACGTCAATAACCTCTTCCAGCAGCCGGGATTGTTCACGTTCAATGCAAACGTTACGAACAATGCAATTGCGAGTTTCCTGCTTGGCTATGTCCAGAATTTCAGTCAGGCTTCGGGACAGTTCCTGAATCTACGCGGGCACTTCTATGGCTTCTATGGGCAGGATAGCTGGAAGATGACGCGACGATTTACGCTGAACTATGGTGTTCGCTACGAACCGTTTCTGCCATGGCACGAAAAAGCGGGGAGGATGGGAAGTTTCTTTCCAGCGCTATATGCTGCCGGGACGCACTCCACCATTTACCCGCTTGCGCCAGCGGGATTACAGTTTGCCGGCGATGCGGGCTTCAATCCCAATGGCGTGCCGAACATCTATTCGCACTTCATGCCGCGAGTTGGATTTGCGTGGGATGTCTTTGGAACCGGCAAGACAAGCGTGCGCGGCGGGGGCGGCAGTTTCTATGACAGCCGCATCAGTAGCGTGTTCTATAACATTTATTCCAATACCTCTCCGTTTATAACCAACGTAAACATCAGTTCGGCGTTGGGCGGCGCGTCAATCAATTTCAGTAATCCTTACACCAGCTTTGGGACGCCGAATCCGTTTCCGGCGGCGCAGCCTCCACCCAATACTTCGCCGATTCCGCCGCAGGCATTTCTTACTTACGATCCCTTCCGGTCTTTCAAGACGCCGATAACCTATTCGTGGAATCTAGGGGTAGAGCAGCAAATGACGAGTAACCTGCTCGCGCGGGTTGCCTATGTGTCCTCGCACAGCAGTCACCAGTGGTTGCCGGTTGAGATCAACCCAGTGCTCAACGCGGATGCTGTGCCGACCACCAGTCCTAACTTTGGCAAACGAATCTATGGACAGGTGGGTTGCACGAGTTGCTACACCCAACCCATTACTGAATTCAACATGGGAGGCAACGCGAGCTACAACTCACTGCAGATGTCGGCGGAGCAGCGTGTGCGCAGCGGGCTGACGCTGCTGGCGAACTATACCTGGTCGAAGGCTCTGGACAACCTTCCTTACAATGCTGCGGCGACCTCGATTGGCGCGGGAAACTCTTATGTCTACCCGATCTATGACTCGAACTTCAGGAGGCTGGATCACGGGTCATCTGACTTCGACCACCGAAACGTAGTTGCTATCTCTTATGTGTACGTCTTTCCGATGATGAAGGATGGTTCGGGAGTTGTTCGGTTTCTGGTCAATGGCTGGCAGACTTCCGGACTTCTTCAGTCACGCAGTGGGGATCCGCTGACAATCGGTTCAAATTCGAATAACGCGTCGGGAGCCGGTCAGAACCGCGATCGTGCGGTATTGGTTGGGAATCCTTATGGCGGAAACGCGTGCGGTTCCGTGAGTCCGTGCAAGTCTTATTTGAATCCTGCGAGTTTTCAAAACAACGCTCCGGGAACCTACGGCAATATTGTGAAGGGATCGATTGTTGGACCGCGCTACACCGATTGGGATATGAGCCTGGCGCGTAATTTCAACATGGGAGACCGAGTTGCGATGCAGTTCCGTGCAGAGTATTTCAATGTCTTCAATCACACCAATTTTGGCGATCCGGGGACGACGAATAATGCATCAGTCGGTCGCATCACCGGGACAACTCCGCAAAACGGCGCGGCGGCGAATGATCCTCGCATTGCGCAATTGTCGCTCAAGCTGATTTTTTAAATCAGGAAGGATAACAATCGCAGAAAGTCTCCTTGCGCGGGCAGAGCCGTAGGATGGTAAAAACCTACGGTCTGTGACCACGCATTTTTTTTATCGAGTAAGCCCGGCTACGGAACGATCAGGTAAAAAACTGCAGGACCAGACCATGTGACCTACACTAGCGTTATGTCAGCGAGCCGCAAGACCACCATTACCCCGGTCGGTGTAGTGGGCAAGGTGCTCCGGATTCTGGAACTTCTGGACCGATCGCCCGCGGGCCTGCAGTTGAAAGATATTGCTCGGCTCACCGGATTGAACAAGAGCACTGCGCACCGCTTTCTCAAGCATCTTGAAGGCGAAGAGTACCTCTTTCGGGACGACACGGGTGCCTATATGGTTGGGCCGCGGCTGGTTCGGTTCGGCTCCGGGGTTTCGTATCAGGCGATGCTCAGCCGCATAAGCCGTCCTGTGGTGGAGCAGGTTTGGAGATCGACTGGGGAGACTGTGAATCTCGCGACCCTGGCCGGGTCAGAGATTATTTATGTCGACGTTATGGAAAGTCTCCACACATTTCGGCTAGTCTCACAAGTCGGCAGCAGGCGGCCCCTCTCCTGTACGTCACTGGGGAAAGCGATGCTTGCTGCGATGACCCTGGAGCAACGCGAACTGCTTTTTCCCATGCTGCGATTCGAAGGCGCGACACCTCGTTCGATAACCACGGTGGCGAGACTGAGAAAAGATCTGGTGCAGATTGCGAATCTCGGTTATGCGCTTGATGACGAGGAGGCAGTCCTGGGTGCACGCTGTGTCGGCGCTGCGATTCTCGATGCGAACGGCAAGGTGGCAGGAGGCATTAGTGTGTCCGGCCCTACGACACGCATCAATAAGACGAACCTCGCGTTGATCGCGAAGACGGTCAAACAGGCTGCGTCTGAAATCTCGAATCGACTCGGCTTTCAAAGGACCAAATGACAGGAGCGGTTTCGTCTATTCGAGACACGCGGCTTTCTATCTTTTCTACTCTGCACTGTTTCACATAATGAAATCTATGTTTTTAGAGTTGACACACTATAGCGGCAACAAATAGAACGTTGAAGCGGCCGTTCCGTGTCTCTCTCCGGCCGTGCCGAGGGGCTGACTAGTGAGCACATTTCGTCTCGACAACAAAGTGGCCCTGGTAACGGGCGGGGCCAGCGGCATCGGTCAGGCGATCGCGCTGTGCTTCGCCGAACATGGCGCCGTGATTCGTATCGTTGATCTGAATGGCGACGACGCGCAAAAGACGGCAGCACGTGTTTCGCAGCTTGGCGGAAGTGCGACGGCCCACCTGTGCGATGTTACCAATGCGGCGCAGACAACCGAGGTCTTCGGAGAGATTCTGAGTCTTTCTCCTGTCAACATCCTGGTCAACAGCGCGGGAGTAGCCCATGTTGGCCGGCTTGAAAATACCGTGGATGAAGACTTTGAGCGTATCTTTCGCGTGAACGTGCTTGGTACGCACCACGCGATGCGACAGACGGTCCCGGCGATGGTTGCGCAGGGCGGCGGCGTTATTTTAAACATGGCTTCCATCGCAGCCAGTGCGGGTCTTGAGGACCGCTATGCGTATTCGATGAGCAAAGGCGCGGTCCGGAGCATGACGCTTTCGGTTGCACGTGACTATCTGGGCCAGAAGATCCGCTGCAATGCAATCTCACCTGCACGCGTGCACACGCCTTTTGTCGACGGCTTTATCAAGAAAAATTATCCCGGCAAAGAAGCAGAAGCCTTTGCGAGGCTCTCTGCTGCGCAGCCTATCGGACGCATGGCGCAACCCTCCGAAGTTGCCATACTCGCGCTGTATCTCTGTTCGGACGAAGCATCTTTTATTACCGGCGCAGATTGGCCGATGGATGGCGGATTTTTTAATTTACGTGGATAGAACCAGGAGATAGATGATGCAAAACCTAAACCTTAGCCGACGACAGATGCTGCTTGGAAGCGGAGCTTCTCTCGCCGGACTGGCTTTGAATGGTGCCGTACCCACAACATCTCTCGCTCAGGCGGTGCAAAGCTCGGATGCTCCGACGAGCGATCAGGCGCGGCGCATGCAGTGGTGGCATGCCGCAAAATTTGGGATGTTCATTCACTTTGGCGTCTACAGTACGATCGGCCGGCACGAATGGGTGATGGAAGACGAAGCGATTCCTGTGAGTCGAATACGCTCCCCATGGCGCGACGTTCAATCCTGCGAAGAATTCGGCGCGCGCATGGGCGAAGCTGGCGAAGGCCGCCGGTATGAAGTACATGGTGATGACGAGCAAGCATCATGAAGGTTTCTGCAATTTTGATAGCAAGCTGACGGACTATTGCTGCGGCAAGCAAGGGCCAGGGCGAGATCGTGGTGCGTGAATATGTAGAAGCGGCGCGGGCAGAGGGGCTGCGAGTTGGCTTTTACTATTCGCTGATGGATTGGCATCATCCTGACGGTGCACGCTGCGCGGATGACGAAGAGGCTCGTAAGCGGTTTGTTGAATATACCCACGGATTGATCCGGGAGATTGCTGACGAATTACGGAAAGATCGATGTGCTCTGGTACGACGTCGCGTGGCCGCTTGATGCCAAGGGTTGGGAGTCCGAGCGCATGAACAAGATGGTCTTCGAACTCCAGCCAGACATTATTGTGAACAATCGCAATAAACTTGCCTGGTGACTTTTCGACACCGGAACAGAGGATCGTGGCCGAAACCGGAGGTCGCGCGTGGGAGAGTTGCATGACGCTGAACGACAGCTGGGGTTATCAGCGTGCGGACGACAACTGGAAGTCTTCAAAGACCGTCATTCGCAATCTCATCTCGTGTGTTCGCGATGGCGGCAACTATCTGCTGAACATTGGTCCGAAGGCGGATGGGTCGATTCCCGAGGAATCGGTAAAGGTGCTGACTGAAGTAGGCAACTGGCTGCAGACGAACGGCCCTACGATCTACGAATCCGATCTGTGCCAGGTGCGCCGCTCCAATTATGCGAGCTTTACGCGCATCGGCAACACACTTTACATGCACGTGCATTTCTGGCCGGGCGAGTATGTGGCGATTTCCGGTCTGAAGACGAAGGTGAAGTCCGCGAAGCTGGTGAAGACCGGCGCGGCGCTGAAGTTTTCCCAAGACAATTTTCGCGTACGTGTGCTCGATCTTCCTGTGAATGCTCCAGATTTTCCGGTGACTACAATTGCGTTGGAGTGCGAGTCGGAACCGACACAGGACACAGACTACGTTCGTAAGAACAAACCCCGTATGGGCGTATAGCGGATCAGAGCAAGGAGTGAACGTGAGAGAAGATTATGGTCCTTGTTATTAAGGAATTCGTTTTCGTATACAATTGCGCCACTCAATCTCGTGCGCGGAGCCAGTCCTTGCAATGAAAAACGGAAAGCTAAGAATGAGCCTCTTCGTCGGTGTCTGTGTCGCCACTCGCATGAAACCCTTCCGGGCGGCTCTCCCATTTGCATTCTGCATTTCGGTTGGCCTCGCTCTGGCGGCGTACACCTGCGCACAGACAACTCCTACGTCCGCTGGACTCGGCAACAGAGCCGCCAGCAGGACTACCGTAACGCTGAACGCGGCTCATGACCTCTCCCAGAAGCTCAGCGCCTTGAAGGGAGCGTCAAATACACCCGGATCAGCTGCCGAATGTGACAGCCTCCGCAATCATTGCGGAACCTCTCCTGAAGCCGAAGATGCCGACCACGACGATGATGCAGAGATCGATGCTGACGCGGACATCGCGCCCGATCCGGCGATTCTCGAATCTGGCGCATCCATCGAGCAGAAGCAGCAGGGCACCCGGGACGCGGCCCCTCTCGTTGAAAATTTTGACGGTCTCGGCGAAGGCTTCGCCGGCCCGCAGGGAACTTCCACAGGCCGCAATCCCTCCGACAATAGCCTCGCCGTCGGCCCCGACCATATCGTCCAGATCGTGAACTCCCATATGGCGGTCTACACGAAAAAGGGCAGCCGTTACGACACCACTGGAAAGGTGCTCTACGGTCCTGTCATCACCAACACGATCTTCGCCGGCTTCGGAGGACAGTGCGAGCAGCGCACCAGCGGCGATGCAGTCGTTCGATACGATCAGCTGGCCAACCGCTGGCTCTACGTGCTACCCATCTTCAGGCGCCCTCCCGACGATCCCAAGGGGCCTTACTCCATGTGCTATGCGGTAAGCCAGGGACCCGATCCTCTTGGCCCCTATTACCGCTATGAGTTCAAGCGGCCTCTCTTCCCTGACTATCCGCGACCCGCCATCTGGCCCGATGGCTACTACGTCCCCACCAGTGTTGGTGACGACGTCATTCAAAAGCAGGCCTGCGTCGCCGATCGCAATAAGATGCTCCACGGACTCCCCGCTACCGAGCAATGCGTCTTCCTCGATGGAGTCAACTTCCTCAACAACGCCGATATCGACGGACAGACTCTGCCGCCAGCAGGCGCGCCTAACATCATGATCGCCACCGGCGGAACACAACTCCAGAATCACTTCTCAGACGACGGCCTTTATGTTTACAAGTTCCACGTCGATTGGGTCGACCCAAGCAAGACCACCGTCAGCCCTGTTCGAAAGATCACCGTTGCTCCCTACAACTATCTCTGCAACGGACAACTGACCAAGTGCGTTTCGCAGCCGGGAACCGATATACGCCTCGACGCCCAGGGAGACAAGCTGATGCAGCGGCTTGTCTATCGCCGCATCGGCCATGATGAGTGGATCGCAGGACTACACTCCGTCGATACCAAAGGCGGCGGGGGTGGTGTCCGCTGGTACGAACTCAAGCTAGACAAAAAGAGAGAGCCACAGCTCTACCAACAAGGCACTTACGCTCCCGACGGCTTCTATCGATGGATGCCCAGCATCGGCATCGACCGGCGAGGAGATATCGGTATCGGCTATTCCTTCGGAGGCGATCCCAACTTCCCTGGCCAACGCTTCGCCGCCCGTCTCGCCAAAGATCCAAAAGGAGTCATGACCTTCAAGGAGACTGTCCTTGCGCAGGGCCTGGCCTCCCAGGTCACCACTCTCCGCTGGGAGGACTACACCACAACCGCGATGGACCCTTCAGACGACTGCACCTTCTGGTACGTCGGCGACTATATTAAGGCCGCAGGTCAAAGCTATAGTACCCGTATAGGTGCCTTCCGCCTGCCTGCCTGCTCCACAAAGCACTAAGCGTCACTGAAGCAGGAAGAGTCGCTTTCTGAATATCGTGTATCTCATTGCAGGTCCTTCGGCAGCGGCGCCGACATAAACCTCTCAATGTCCGCCGGTTCAACCGGAACGCTGCTTGAAAGATTTTCATAGCCGTCCGCTGTCATCAGCAACATGTCTTCGAGTCGAAGACCGATGTGCTCTTCGGGAATTCGCAGCATCGGCTCAATGGTGAAGACCATCCCCGGCTCAAGTGTTTTGTAAGAGCCGTAGATGTCATGTACTTCCATTCCGACTGCATGTCCCAGCATTCCGCCTCTCTTGTTTCGAAAGCCATCGACAAAGGCAAGCACAGCGCTCTTGATAGCAGGATCGGTGAAAGGATAACTTGCAACGATAGCGTCCATTTTCTCCACGGCGCGCTGCGTGATCTTCATGGGCGACTCGTGGATTCGGATCGACGTCATCAATGCCTGATACAGGCGAAGATAAATTGTGTAAAGCTCCCGCTGATGCGCCGTGAACTTCCCATTCACGGGAAAGATGCGCGTTACATCAGACGAATAGTACTTGTAGTCTGGCGCATAGTCGTACTGCACCAGATCTCCTTCTTCAAGCTTCGCCGTGTTGTAGTGATAGTGCGTGTACCAAGTGTTCTTCCGTGTTGCGACCAGAGCGAAGTAGGATGCGCCATAAGCGCCATCGCGCTTGAACTCATACTCCGACTCAGCCTGAAGCTGATACTCAAACATACCTGGGTTCGCTGCATGCATCGCTCTCAGAATTCCACGGTCCGCAATCCGGGTCGCTTCGCGGATCACAGCAATCTCCCGTTCGCTTTTGATCGCGCGCAGCTCGTCAACCACCGGATCGAGATCGCGAATCTCGGATCGTGGCGCTGCACCCATCAATTTCAAACGAAAAGCCTCCTCGCGGCTCGGCCTTCCATCCCATGGATCCTCATGGTTCAATCTGGTCAGGAGCTGCGTATCGTAGGAAGATGCGCTTCCCAACGTCTCAGGACGGAACGGCGTGTAGATATTGCGTCCTTCCTTCGCTATCGCATCCAAAACTTTGCCGAACTGCTCACGAGGAAGCACGTTCGCAACCCCGATAAGCAGGGCGCTTTCCTCTCCTGGATAAAGCGCGCCAGGACCATACTTCGAACTGACATCTGTGGGATTGGCAGGCAGGAGGAAGATCGTCGTCTCTTTCGTACGCCCATCCAGGACCGCAATTGCTCGCGGTTCCGCGACACCTGTCAGGTAGTAGAACTGATTGCCTTGGCGGAACGCCTGTTCCCCCGGACGTTCCGTTGTACCCTCGAGAATCGCGACATCATTCCCTATCTTTTCGAAGAGTCGTGCACGACGCGCCGCAAACTCGTCAGGAGAAAAGATGTTTCGAAAGACCGGTTGTGCTGGAGCAGTAGCGTGCGCGACCACCACAAAGACAACAATCGTAATTAGATCGGCCCAATAAACTTTCCTCATCCAATTCTCCGATGGCACTGCAGCGTTACTACAGCGGGAGGAATTCTTAAATGAATCAAGAATAGTATGCAAACATGTCCCGCTTACCCAATACGATACTAGATGGTGAATCAGTCTTTCTCTCGGGAGATCAAGCATGAGTCTCGCTGGTTTTTTTCGCATTGCTGCTTCCCTTCTTTGTCTCACCTCCTTTATTGGTTCTGCCCAGCAACGGCGGACTCCACAGTCACAAGCGGCATCACAACCCGGAACTCTGTGGTCAGACGAGAAGATCCTCGAAACTGTCGCAGCGGTCTCCATGGGCCCAAAGCTTCTCCCTCCATCCTGGCCTAACCACGCCCGCGTCGCCGTGCTTATCACCTTTGACGATGACACACAGGCCCCCCTTCTTCGCGATGGCACCACTGAGCCGACCGCTCTTTCGGCGTCAGACTACGGCGCGCAAACCGGTACACCGCGTCTGCTCGAAATACTGGATCGTCACAAAATTCCAGCGACCTTCTTTGTCACCGGCGTCGACTCTCTCATTCATCCGGAACTTGTCCCCTCTATTCTGAAGAGCGGACGTAACGAGATTGGTATCCATGGATGGATCCATGAGTATCCACCCGGATTGGACAGCGAGGACGAGGAAGAGCGACTTCTCGATAAAGCAATCGCTCGTATCAGTTCTCTCACAGGTAAGAAACCCACTGGCTACCGCGCACCTTCCTGGGCCTTCAGCCCTTATACGATGGACCTGATTCGCAGGAAGGGCTTCCTCTACGATTCCAGCTTGCAGGCTTCAGAAGTTCCCTACAGAATTCTTAGGAAAGGGCAGGATACTGGCGTCATCGAGCTCCCGATCGACTGGACTCTCACCGAAACCGTCTACCTTGGCGCTCAGGGACATATGCCGTCACCCGACCTCCTCTTTCAGCTCTACAAGCAGGAGTTTGACGGAGCTTATAAAGAAGGAACGACGTTCATCCTGACCTTGCACCCCTACCTCGGTGGTCACCGGGCTCCCATGCAACATCTCGACGATCTCATCACCTACATGCAATCCAAGCCCGGTGTCTGGTTCGCCACCTGCGACCAGCTCACGCGGTATGTCAAGCAGTCACCGACTGCGAAGTAAACCCGCATATCGAAGCGAGCGATCCCAAAGTTTCGTTTAAATTGATCGTCTCGGCAAGCCAATTGTTCAAAGACCGAAGTATCATGTCCTCCGAAGCAAATTTTCGTGCCACGCATCGTAATCACGGAGACTCAAATGTTTCAGACCCCCGCCCGTATCTTTATCGCAGCACTCTTCTTCTTCGGTGCAACGAATCTTCAGGCCCAGGCCAACACTAGCCTCCTCGTTGACATTGATCATCGCGCCACAATTTCGCTTAACGGCGAGTGGCATGCCATCGTCGATCAATACGCTACCGGCCTCTATACCTTTCATCAGGAGATCCGCAAAGATGGCTTCTTCATGAACGCGCCGTTCGATCCCAACGGCCACCCTCAGGATTACAACTTTGCGAATGCGGCGACCCTCAAAGTTCCCGGCGACTGGAACACCCAGCGGCCTGAGCTTCTCTACTACGAAGGCCCTATCTGGTACGAACGTGACTTCGAACACATCGCAAAACCCAATACTCGTACCTTCCTCCACATCGGCGCGGCAAACTACCGCACCTTCGTATGGGTGAACACCAAGAAGGTTTGCGAGCACGAGGGCGGCTTCACTCCCTTTGATTGCGAGCTCACCAGCGTTCTCAAAGACGGAAAGAACTTCGTCGTTCTCTCGGTTGACAACACCCGCATCGCTGACGGCGTCCCAACGCTTCAGACTGACTGGTGGAACTACGGCGGCCTCACTCGCGACGTGTCACTCGTTGAAGTGCCCACACAGTTCATCGACGACTACGACCTTCACCTGAGCCGCACGGACCGCAACCTCATCGAAGGCTACGTCCACGTCCAAAGCGCGCCTGCAGGAACGCGAGTCACCGTAACCATTCCGGAGCTCAATGCGAAGACCGAAGCCCCTGTCGACGCAAACTCGCGTGCCGTAATCCGTATCCACGCGCAATCCCTGGGCCTCTGGTCGCCTGAAAACCCTAAGCTCTACAAGGTCGAGATCGCGACGGATGCCGACAGATCCGAAGATGAGATTGGCTTCCGCACCATCGAAACCCGGGGTACGCAGATACTCCTGAACGGCCAGCCGGTGTTCCTCCGCGGCATTTCTATTCACGCCGAAGCTCCGTACCGAACCGGCCGCGCCTATTCGCAGAAAGACGTGGATACCCTTCTGGGCTGGGCAAAAGAACTGGGCTGCAATTACGTCCGCCTCGCCCATTATCCACACGACGAGCGCATGACCCGTACCGCCGACAAACTCGGCCTCATGGTTTGGTCAGAGATCCCCGATTACTGGGCGCTTCAGTTCGACAACCCAGCCGTCCTCGCCAAATCCAAAAAGCAGCTTGGCGAGATGATCCGTCGCGACCGCAACAAGGCTTCTGTCATACTCTGGTCCGTCGCGAACGAAACTCCTAACACGGAAGCGCGCACGAAATATCTCACGACCATGGTCGATCTTGCTCATCAACTCGATCCCACCCGCCTCGTTACGGCCGCGCTTCTCGTCCGCACAGAAAAAAATCCAGGTGGTCACGGCACAACCAAGATCGTCGACGATCCGCTGGGCAACGCTCTCGACGTTATCGGCACCAACGAATACATCGGCTGGTACGAGCAACATGCGGAGTGCGCTGACACGACGACCTGGGACATTCGCTACCAGAAGCCGCTCATCATGTCGGAGTGGGGAGGTGACGCCAAAGCGGGCAACCACGCTCCCGCCGGTGATGCGCATCCTGCACTCTGGACGGAGGAGTACCAGGCTGAAATTTACAACCATCAGATTCCGATGCTCAACAAGATTCCGCAACTCCGTGGCACGAGCCCGTGGATCCTGATGGACTTTCGCTCCGCGCGTCGCGTCAACCCGGGTCTTCAGGACAACTTCAACCGCAAGGGTTTGATCTCCGATCAAGGGCAGAAAAAACAGGCGTTCTTCATCCTGCAAAAAGCCTACAAGGACAAGACGCTAGGCAAGCCAGAGTAGTCTGCGCTGACAAATAGATCAGCCCTCCCGCAGGAGGGCTGATCTATTGCAGCGCAGACATTTTTTACTTCTTGCTCTTGAGAACTTCAGCCACTTTCTCTGCAAGCAGTTCGACTGGATCTCCGGGGCTTCCGCCACCACCTTTGAAAAAGTCCGGTTTAATGAACTCAGGTTTGTAGATCTCCTTGAAGTATTCCGGTTTATAAAAATCAGGTTTGTAATATTCCGGCTTGTAGTGTTCCGGCTTGAGATGTTCCGTCTTGATTTGTTCGTTGGTGTGTGCGCCCAGAACTCCAAGTAAATCGCGTACCTTCATACCTGAGAGTGGGGCATCGTAGTCGATCGGTGTGGGACGGCTCGATTTTCCGATCATCGGTTCTTTTGGATCTGCCATTATTCCTCCTTAGGATTGTTGTGATGGGTTATACGAACACGTTATGGCGGAGGATCGGGTCGCGAGAGCAAGCCTCCCTCACTTCTTGTTCTTCAATATCTCGGCTACGCGAGTAGCAAGCTTTTCTACTGGATCGCCTCCTCCGCTCGTAAATTCCTTTTCCTTGACTGTCTCTTTGAACTCCTTGAAGTAATCCGGCTTATAGATTTCGGGTTTGAAGTGCTCTTTATAGAAGTCCGGTTTGTAGTACTCCGGCTTATAGAACTCCAGATTTGCCTTACCTTGTTCGTTGGAGTGTGCGCTCAGTACGCCCAGGAGATCGCGCACCTTCATGCCTGTAAGCGGAGCATCGTAGTCGATTGGCGTAGGACGGCTCGATTTTCCGATCATTGGTTCCTTTTGTTCTGCCATAGCTTCCTCCTTAGAGTGATTGTTTACGGTTATGCGAAGACATTCGTCTCTTCGGCCTGATTCTGAATGAGGTAATCAACGATGGCGCGGGTAATTGGTTGGCCGCTTTGCCTGTCATAAAACGTGAACTGTGGATAAGGGTTTAGCTCCAGCGCAACCAGGCGTCCACTGGACTGTTTCTTGAAATCCATGCCACTCGCGATGAGGCCCTGGCTATGAGTGAAGGCGATGCAGCGGTGTACCGTGTCCGAGTCCAACTCGCCTGCCTCCACCAGAATTGGCTCATTGTTTATGATCGATGTCCGCCTGTAGTCAACGTTTTCGGCAACCACGCGAGTCACAAAAGCCTCATCACCGATCACGTGAACCCGGTAGTCATCGCCTGCGACGTACTCCTGAAAGAGCGTGGGGCTGCACGGCAGAAGATCAAGCCGCGAGAGCTTATCCTCGGTCAGCAACTGCGCCAGTGTCGTCATATTGCTGACACCCTTGTATATGACCTCACGCTTACAGTCCTCCCAGAATGCGCGGGCATCGTCGGGTACATTCGTCACCAGCGACCTGGGCACGTCGAAGCCTGCCTCCGCCAGAAGCGCAACCTGATAGGGCTTTGAGTAGTTCGAAAAGGCATTTGCAGGCGGATTCAGGATCGGACAGTTCGCCACCCGCAGCATGTAGTTGAGACTCCCCTGCAAATGACCCATCTCCTGAAGCTGCTTTGCGTCGAGTGTCCGAGCAACCGCGTGTCGCACGAAGATCGCGTTCACCGGAGTTTCGCCCGTGCAATCGTCTCCCACAATTCGATAGACAGACTGACCGTTCGAGGCCTCGCGCTTGACCGAATGTTTGCAGGGATTGTCTTCGTCGATTGCGATAAAGGGATGCCCGCTCTCGCGCAGGCATCGATTGAGCGCCGGAAAGACGTTGTCTTTACTCGAACCGAGGACGAGGATCATGCGAGCATCTCCACTGTAGCGTCGCCAAGCTGCTGAACCAACGCAGTCGGCTCTTCATTCAGAACGGGAAAGATCTCGACGTGCTGAAGGTGAAGCTCGGCATCCTCACGGTCGAAGTCCAGACGGCACAATCCGATTCCGTTCTCGCGTTGCCAGTTAGCCAACGCAGGAGAGTGTTCTCCGAGCCAGTCTCCCGTCCGACGATCGGTCGATTCCCGTGGAATTACCGCCTTGCCTGCGACATACACAGAGGTGCAGTCCGGCTGTGGCATTTTTGGAAGAATCCGCGGAGGAAGCAAATCGGCAGGAGGATCAGTCTTCGTGTGTACCTTCAGTCTTCGCCCCAGGTCATGCACGAGTGCGTCAGGGTAAGTGATGTCGTTCAGCCACCACGCAAGATCAAAGCGGTTGATCATGGGGCAACCCAAACTCGTCAGCAGCGCAAACCAGGCCGCGCTCGTCTCGTGATATACAAACATCTGATCCTGCATGTCCAGTTCTTCGGACGGCCACCACATCCGCGGCAACCGCAAGAGTACGCTGGAGACCTCGCCAAGGCCGATACGCGTTCCATTCACCCGAAGATAGCCGTCCGAACGAGTGCCGTTCTGCTCAAAGGCAAAAGAAGTCTTAGAGCACAATTCCTGCTCGTCCAGGCAGAGCATCGTCCTTCCACTACCGGCTAACCGGTTGCAGACTTCCTTGACCAACGAATCATCGCGGTGGCCCAAAATGAGAATCATCGCCGAATCTCACTTTCGTGGGAATCGAATGGGAACTGGGGTCGCTTTTCAGCGCCGGGGAGTCGGCTCTGTGGGAGTGCGCTTCACTATACACTTTGGCGTTCGTTTTTGCACTGCCCGGTGCGATTCCCTTCTCGAATGCGGTCGCCAACTTCTCGCTGCTCACGTATACACTGAGGGCGACAAGGGTTCCCGCTGCTCGAAGCTTTCATGCGAGATTCGCCCGGAGACGACACCAAATTGAGGCCCATGCAGATGCCGATGCGCTCGAAACGCACCGTTTCACCCGGCTCCAGTTACTCGATCAAGGAGAATCGTAGCCTCTTGGTTGTCCTGATCGCTGCCATTGCCATCCCCGCAGTTGCAGCCACAGTTTCCGCGCCGGACTTCGGTCACAACGTCATCATCTTCAGTCCGACGATGCCCTCGGCCACGATTCAGGCTGAGATCGACAAGGTCTACGCCACGCAACGCCGCAATGAGTTCGGTCCCGAACGAAACGCCTTCCTCTTCCTCCCGGGCGACTACACCCTCGACGTCCCCATCGGCTTCTACACGCAGGTCCTCGGGCTCGGAACGTCACCAGACAGCGTCCACATCAACGGCAATGTCCACTCCGACGCCGCTGCGCGCAACAACAACGCCACGACTACCTTTTGGCGCGCCGTCGAAAATTTTTCCGTCGCTCCCACTGGCGGCTCAATGCAATGGGCAGTCTCTCAGGCCGCGCCCTTTCGCCGGATGCACATCCAGGGCGATATCGTTCTTCATCAGAACGGTGGGTGGGCCAGCGGGGGCTGGATGTCCGACTCGCTCATCGACGGCAATGTAGCCGCGGGCCCGCAACAGCAGTGGATCTCTCGCAACAGTGAGTGGCGAAGCTGGACCGGCTCGAACTGGAATATGGTCTTCGTCGGCATTCCCGATCCACCCGAAGGTGAATGGCCCAAACCTCCATACACGAAGATTGCGAAGACTCCTATCGTTCGCGAAAAGCCTTTTCTGCAGATTGACTCGTCCGGGAACTACGGCGTCCGCGTTCCCGCCATACGTACCGATAGCTCCGGCATCACATGGCACGCGGCCTCCACACCCGGAAAGACCATCCCTATCGCGCAGTTCTACATCGCCCATGCAACTCGGGACAATGCCGCGACCATCAACGCGCAGTTAAATCACGGCAAGAGCCTCATCCTCACTCCAGGCATCTACGACCTCACTGAACCGATTCGTGTCACGCATGCAAATACTGTAGTTCTCGGTCTCGGCTTCGCAACACTTCGCCCAGTCAACGGCACCGCAGCGATGACCACCGCCGACGCCGACGGCATCATCCTCGCGGGCCTTCTCTTCGATGCGGGTCCTACATCTTCACCGGTTCTTCTCCAGATCGGCGCTGCCAAAAATCACGCAATCAACGAAAAAAATCCCATCTCCCTCCACGACGTCTTCTTTCGCGTTGGAGGAGCCGGAGTTGGCCGTGCCGCAGTCAATCTCGAGATCAACGCCAATGACACCATCATCGACCACACCTGGATCTGGCGTGCAGATCATGGCGCAGGCGTCGGCTGGGACTCGAACACCAGCGCCAACGGCCTCGTCGTCAACGGAGACAACGTTACAGCTTACGGCCTCTTCGTCGAACACCATCAGCAGTTTCAAGTGCTGTGGAACGGCAACAACGGTCGCACCTATTTCTACCAATCCGAGATCCCGTACGATCCACCCGACCAGCCCAGCTTCACCAGCGCCCCCGGCACCAACGGCTGGGCCTCCTACAAAGTCGCCGACAACGTCACATTGCATGAAGCGTGGGGGCTTGGTATCTACAGTGTCTTTCGTCATCCGGATGTTGTTCTAACCCGCGCTATCGAAGTTCCGGTGACCCTCAACGTCCGTTTTCATCACATGATCACCGTAGCTCTCGACGACAAGGGTGAGATCAGCAACGTCATCAACAACACCGGCGGTCCAACGGCTCTTGCTCCGCATCGCGTCACCCCCAAAGTCACTGATTTCCCGCAGCCGCAGCCGGGTGTTCCCTGAAAACGCTTTGATTTAAGAATCAGCTATTCCCATAAACCGGCACGGCCGCGCCATGCACGACAGCCGCGCTATCGCTGCACAAGAACAAAATTACCTTCGCGATATCCTCCGGCCTTGGCCACACAGTAAAATCTGCATTCGGCATAGCGTGGCGGTTCACTGACGTATCGATAATGCTCGGTAGCACCGAGTTCACTCTCACTCCAGTCCCTTTCACTTCTGCGGCGAGCGAGTCCATCATCGCCACTGCTGCGGCCTTTGAAGCCGCATAGGCAGAAGCCCCTGCGCCATGATCGAACGCGGCTTTCGCCGCAACATTCACAATGGCTCCATGTTTCTGCGTTAGCATCGTCGGCAGCACCGCTCGGGCCAACGCATAACCCGAGCGCAGATTCAGCGACAGCATTGCATCGAAAACCTTCGTCTCCAACTCCCACAACTTCACGCCGCCGGCAAACCCGCCCACTGTATTCACCAGCACATCGACCCTGCCATGTCGCGACAAGATCCGGCCGGCGAACTCACTGGTCGCACGCTCATCCGTCACATCGATCACGGCGCCTTCCAACGCATCTGCCTTTGCCCCTGCAGCCTGTTTCAGCGCAGTGAACTCCTCTTCCTTCCGGTAAGTCACTGCAACTTTCGCGCCCTCTTCCAGAAATGCACGGGTCACAGCATTCCCCAGGCCGCCCGTTCCGCCAGCCACCAACACTATCTTGTCCGAAAAGTTAATCTCCATCACATCCCCCGTTTTATGCGTCTTAGTTGGTTGAGAGAAATCGGCTCGTTTGAAAATAGCTAGAACAACAACTCAAAGATCCGCAATCCGCTTCTCGATCTCCAGCCTTAGAGTTTTCTGTGCGTCAGGTGCCATTGTCTTCACTGCAACTAAAGCCCTCTCGTAGGCTAACCGAGCTTCGTCCTTCCGTCCTGCAGCAGCCAGCGCATCTGCCAGAGTCAGTTCTGGCTGATACTCATACGGTGCGATCGTCACGGCCTGTCGCGCTGCAACAACCGCACCGGCAAAATCCTTCTGCCTCATCAATATCTCCGACTCCGCGACGTAACTCAAAGCTGAAGCCAGCGGTACCTGGAAGGTGCCCTCGAATACCTCGACGCCGTTCTGGATAGAAGCAACCGGCGTTAGGTGTTCGAACTCGCGATAAGGGTTCAGCGCATTCGCGCCGAACTCAAATCCCGTCAACGCTCCTGCGCTGATGAACACCGGCCCATGAATCTCAACCGGAACCGGACGCTGTACTTTGGTGAAATAGGTATCGGCCGTCGGCAAGGACTTGCACGGAATCCCATAGTCCTGCGGACGAAGAAACGGGTCGGCAAAGTAAGCAAACCAGCAATCCCTGATCTCATGTTTGTCCGTATATTGCCTCACCGCCAACAATTGCTGCGCCCAATCCGTGTTCGAGTCCGTCAGATGCTTGTAGGTCTGCGAAGGTCCGCCCCAAAGCTCATTCGAGTACGCCATGAAATTCGGATAAGCTCTCGCTGAAGATACTACATGGCAAATCAGCAGTACTCCCACCGCATAAGCCCAGCGCCGGTTTCGCAACTGGTCTGTCGACTCTATCCATGCCCAACTTCCGCCCGCGGCAAACACACAGAGAAACACATACACCGGCAAAATATGCCTCGCGCCGATGTTCAGACTTGAACCCATCGCAACCCAGAAGTAGATAATCGCAGGAATCAGAAGAAACGAAATCTCCCGCCATCGCCGAAATCGTCCAACGATAACTGCCGCAAAGGCGAGCAAAACCAGTGCAAGAAAACCGAGGGTCGACTTGATCATCAGTACAGCAGGGAAGTAGAACCACACGCCATGTTCATAGACCCTGCCGAAGATAAACGAAGGCATTCCGTTTGCCATCGCACGCACGTCCGCGAGCCCATACAGATAGGACTCGGGCAAAAGATGAAATCGCGCCAGCAGCGTAATTCCCCTGGCCTCTAAAGGCCGCAAAGGATGCACATAATCTGCGAGCGAAGGATCAAGGCTCAATCCCGCAGGCCGCGCCGCGTAACGAAACCCGTAGAAAGCCCACAACACCCCAACAGCGATCGCCCCAATTACCGCCAGCGACAAGACCATCCGCAGGGCACGTCTCCCGCGAGCATCGCCGTTTAGGCGAAACGCCACCTCGCAACCAGCCAGCGTAATCAGCATCGGCAGCAGCAGGACCGCCGAATGCTTCGTCGCCAACGCCAACCCCGCTGCAACTCCAGCCACGAACAGACGACCCACTGATGCCGCCTTGCAGTACCGGTAAAACGCATACACCGCAGCAAAAAAGAAACACGAAACGCCTGTGTCGGTCGTAACAAAAGCGCCATGCGCCAGCACCGTTGGCTCGAACGTCAACAGCACCAGGGCTACAAACGCCGCTTCGACGCCAAACATCTCGCGCGCCGCCACAAACACAAGCAACCCCAGCAGGATCGCGACAATCCCCGCCGCCATGCGCACGCGAAACGTCAACGACTCTGCACTGTACTCCGGCGTATTGCCGAAGAGCAGATCGCGCCCACCGAAATAAGATTCATCCTTGAAGAACCGATGCTGCAGAGGTGGCACTCTCAGCGGAAGATGCAGCAGAGGCACTGTCGCCAGCATCTTCATCAGCGGCGGATGTTCAGGATTCAGCCCGTAGTCATGCGTCTTCCACGACATGTACCCGGCAAAGATGTGGTCGCCCTCGTCCCATGTCAGCGATTCCTGGCGCACTGTAGAGGCAAGCTGCAATCCAAACAAAAACAGTAAAAGACACAATCCAGCATTGATGTAGAAACGTCGCGGCTCGATTTTCATAGGCCGCTCCATTCTAAGGTGCTCGGCTACATCTCTGCCCATCGTCGCAGAAGATTGTGATACACGCCGGTCAACTGCACTCCAGCAGCATTCTTCGGAGACTCCACCGCCAGCCGTTGAATCGCTGTATCCAGGTCATATAACAGCGCCCGGTCTCCATCACTGCGAATCATGCTCTGCATCCAGAAGAACGAAGCCACTCGCGCCCCGCGCGTCACGGGAGATACACGATGCAGACTCGTCGCCGGATACAGCACCATATGTCCCGCCGGTAGCTTCACCGAGTGGACGCCGTACGTGTCCTCCACGATTAGCTCGCCGCCATCGTATTCCTCTGGGGCAGAAAGAAACAACGTAGCCGAAACATCCGTTCTGATCCGCTGTCCTGTCGTCGCATTCGTCCTGATCGCCGTATCGACATGCGTGCCGAAATGTCCACCGCCCGTATACCGGTTGAACATTGGCGGGAACACCCGCAGCGGTAGCGCCGCCGACATGAACAGCGGCGACCGCGCCAGTGCAGCAAGCACCATCTCGCCCATCTTCACTGACACCGGATGGCCCTCCGGCAGTTGCAGGTTGTCCTTCACCTTCTGGGCCTGGTACCCGGCAGTCACCTTGCCATCTACCCACTGAGCGCCATCGAGCGCCGCGCGCGCTTGCGCCACCTCACCTACCGTTAATACATCAGGAATCGTAATCAGCATCCACTCGACCTCAAGTCAGAATTAAATTCAGAATTTGTAACTAATTCCGATCAGCGCACTAGCTCCAGCGCCCGGAATCAGATGGCTCGGATGCGGCAGATCGATAAAGTAGCGATTCAGAATATTGTTTGCGTTCACCTGCAACTCCAGCTTCTCCGTCACCGGCCGCCGCAACATCGCGTTGAAGGCCCAATACCCCGGAACCTGCTTCATCGCTACGCTCGTCACCACAAACCCCGGTCCATTCGGATTTGGCGCGTACCCTGTCGGAACGAACGGCACGGTAGAACTCGCAGTTCTGCTCGCTACATAGTTTCCGCCCAACCCAGCATTGAATCTCCACGGCAAACGATGGGTGACAAACAGATTAAACGTCTGCTTCGGCACATTCGCCAGCGGATACCCAACCGAGGTCGGGAAGAACTTCGAAAAGATTACCGCGCTGTCCAGGTACGCGTACCCTGCAACCAGATCCATCCCGTGCGGCAACCGTCCGACCACGCTGAACTGTACGCCCTTCACCAGCTGATTCCCCGCCGCCACGATATTGTTTGCATTCGTGGGATCCGTCTCGCGCGCATTGTCTTTCTCCGTCCGGAACCATGCGCCTTCGGTCAATAAACGCTCGTTGAGGAAGCTCCACTTCGCTCCGACCTCGTAGCTCTCGTTTTCCTCCGGTGCAGCCGAGCTGTTCGCCAGCCCGACACTCAAGCTCAGCGACGAAGCTGCCGGATCGAAGCTCGTTCCATAGTCGAAGTAGACGCTGCCATGGCTTGAAGGCTTGTAAACAAACGCTGCGCGATAGCTCGGCTGCTCATCGACGCGACTGATGGGTGCGACGGGAGCAGTGACCGTGCCACCCGCCGGCGGCTTAGGCTGCCAGAGGTTGTAGCCAGTGTCGAAACGATCCCACCGCACGCCTCCACTCAACTCAAACAGGCGTCCCAGCTTGATCGTATCGAGAAGATACAACCCAACACTCTCAGACTTCGTATGCACAATCGAGGTCAGATACGGTGTGCCCGAAAATGGCTGCTCCACATTCGGATTCAGCAATGTAGTTGACGGCACCGTATTCACACCATTGATCGTGTAGCTCGTGCGCGTCGGATTCGAGATCTCCTGCCCGCCTTCTACTCCTGCCACGAGGGCATGACGTACACCTAACGCCTTGAAGCGAGCCGTCACCTCCGTTTGATCCCAGAGATCGCCTTCAACACTGTTCGTCTGCAACTGATTCCGGTTCACCAGAATTGTCGGATCGTCGCGGAGTTAAGGGCAGGGAATCGAGGGATTCACCGCCGATGTCGGCAGCTTCGCCACTACTACTCCCACAGGTACGCTCGCGGGCGCATTCGAGCAGATCTGCGGCTCCGTAATCTGCGCCTGCCGCGAGTAATTCGCTGCCCGCGCAATCATATGCAGATTCAAGCTCGGCGAAAACTCATGCTCCACCTTCAGCGTCAGAATGTCGTCATTCGTGTTCAGATAATTTTCGTTGTGAAATCCGTAGTAGGCATGCCGAATGGGCCCCGGTGCAACTGTATTGTTCAGCCACGGCAACCCATAGTCCGGCGTGTCGTCATCCTGCAGATGCACGTAGTTCAACGTCGCCCGCGTCTTCGTGTTCAATCCTGCCGACACCGATGGCGCAACCCCAAACCGCCGCACCTCAGCGAACGGTCGTCCTGCAAATCCACCTACCTGCCCCATCAGATTCAATCGTGCCGCCGTCCCACCGAGCGCATCGATCTCTTTGCTATTCAAGTCTGCGGTGATCCTCCATGTGGCATCCGTACCAAACTGTGCCTCGACATGCGCGAAGCGCTGCACCGTCGGAACCTTGCTCTCCTGGTTCACTACGCCGCCGGTCGATCCGCGGCCAAACTGTACTCCAGCCGGACCTTCCAGCGCCTCGACCTGTTCATAATTAAAGGAGTCGCGGTAATAGCTGCCGAAATCCCGAATCCCGTCCAGAAAAATGTCGTTCCGCGCCGTAAACCCACGAATCGTCAGGTTGTCCCCTTGCGCTCCAGCCTCACCCGCGGCCAGGCTGATTCCCGGAACATTCCGCAGAGTGTCGCGCAGCGTCGTTACGCCTTCATCCTTCACCACAAACTCCGGAACCACGGCAATGCTCTGTGCCGTATCCAGCAGAGGCTCAGTAAACTTCGTCATCGAGACCTCATCTGTAACTGAGTAAGTTACAGATATTGTGTCCTTCGCCTGAACTCCAATCACCATCGTCGTGGCGTCTTCCACGCGATAGCTCAGCCCTGTCCCTTCTAATAGCAACCGCAGCGCCTCATCTTCGCGATACAGACCCGAAACCCCCGGCGAGTTGAATCCCGCTAACGTCCCCGACGGCAACACGACCTTCACGGTCAGCCCGGTCGCCTTCTCATACGCCTTAATCGCGACATCCAACGGTCCAGCGGCAATATCAAAACGCTTTAAAGGCAGCGTAGCCTCAGCCCCTCCCGTTCCCGCCGGAACCTTCTCTTTTACGGCCGCAATTGCAGACTTCGCGCCACCCATCACTGCATAGGCCGCCAATGTTCCCGCTGCGATCCACTCACGTGTCCCTTCGAACATCGTTCGTCCGGCTCTCCTGCTTCCCCTCGTCATCTGCCTCATCTGTAATCCTCAAAAAAACTCAGTTTTGGTGAAACCCGGTCGCTCTCTCTGAATCCTCAGAGCAGGGCCAGTCCGCAGCCCGTTCTGGCCCGGGCCGAGCAGCCGAAAAAAGGCATGCCTCGTCCTTGACCGCTAACCCTCAAGATGCCGCCAGTGGCCGAAGCCACCCAGGAAATCATTGAAGTTCCTGCCGGTCATGCACTGGAGTCTGAGTCGAGGTTGAAACGACCTGGAAGTCGCCTGCCAGGAGATAAATCCGCGGGGTCAGGCCTCATCGCTCAAATCCCTTTGAAATCCGCATGAATCATGTGACAAATTTAATATACGACAAACTTAGTCTTATATTTAAGTAAATATCAGACTAAATAAGTCCTTTATTCGATAATCGCCCGATCTATTCGAGTCCAGAGACTCTGGTGGCGAATAGAAACTTACCCGGAACTCTCGAAAATCGAAGCGCCCGAATCGCTTCGATTGAAATGAAAAGAGATAAATAAAATTATCGAAACAGGTACATCCGGTAAGGAGGTTCAGTGCCCTTAAGATGAAAAAACAGAGAATGCATTTGTTGTTCTACAAGAAAAATACAAGTCGGCTAAATCATTTTTAATAATGATGATAGAAGCTTATTTAAGCGTAGAAATGAATATGAGCTCATTTTATTAGTACAATTTTTCATATACTCGATGTTCGATCAGCGACTCGCTTGCTCTATCTACCGGATTCGACTGAGAGGCTAAATGGCCATGTAATTGCTGTGTGGCAGTTATCATCTCGGAGGAATTGGGCTCTTGAATAAGGTTTTTCGTAGTTTTCTGGCATTAATCGCAATCTCAAGTCTTTCCGCAAGTCTAGCAATTGCACAAGTTACAAGCGGAGATATCGAAGGAACAGTAAAGGACGCAACCGGAGCTGTAATTCCAAACGCGACCATCCTCGTAACCAATGAGGCAACTGCTGTCGCCACCCCTCTTACCGCCAACTCCAATGGCGAGTTTCACGCGTCCAACCTGCCGGCTGGCCTCTATGACATTTCGGTCACGATGACCGGCTTTCAGCGTTACAAACTGAAGGGCCTCGAGGTCGATCTGAACAAGACCTCTGCGACAAACATCGTTCTCTCGGTCAGCGGCGGCAACCAATCGGTTGAAGTCTCTGCTGAAGCAGGGGCGGTTCTCGATACCACGACGACCAACCTCACCACGACCTTTGACACAGAGGAACTGACGAGCCTTCCCACCGCAACCACTGGTTTCGGTGTTCTCAACGCATCTCTTCTCAGCCCCGGAGTCGCCTCCACTGGCGGTATCGGAATCGGCGTCGGTCCCTCGATCGGCGGTCAGCGTCCGCGTAATAACAACTTCACGGTTGAAGGCATCGACAACAACAACAAGTCGGTCACCGGTCCGCTCGTCTACGTGCCCAACGATTCTGTCGGTAACTTCACCCTCATCACCAACCAGTTTTCGCCCGAGTTCGGTCACTCCTCGGGAGGCCAGTTCAACACAACCGTCATCTCCGGCAGCAACAAATTCCACGGTTCTCTCTATGAGTACTTCCAGAACCGCGATCTGAATGCGGCCAGTGGAATAGCCGGCGGTAAAGTCCCCAATCCACGTTATGACTACAACCGTTATGGCGTGCCAGGTTGGCGGTCCGATCTTCCACGACAAGCTCTTCTTCTTCGGGAACTATGAGCGCCAGACCCTGGGCCAAAGCCAGACCTATTACCTCTGCACTCCCACCTCGGCTGGTATGTCCACTCTCAACAGTCTCGCGGCCGGTTACGGGTTCAGCGCGAACAACCTGCAGCAGTTCAGCAAGTACGTGCCCGCAGCGAATGCTTTCGGGGGCGCGCAGGTCACCGCCGCCAACGACAACGCCTGCGGCAGTCAGAAGACCGGAGCTCAGTTCCTCACCGTTGCCAAGACTGATGGTTCTGCCTCCACCAACATCCCCCTGGGCAACTATCTCGTCAGCTCGCCGATCTATTCCAACTTCGACGCCCTGACGACCAGCATGGACTACAACCTGAGTTCCAAGGACAGCATCCGTGGACGCTACGTCTACAACACCCAGGGATCAGAGGACGTCGCAGCTGCACTTCCCATCTTCTTTACAACACAGCCCTTCAAATATCACCTCGTCGCTCTTTCGGAGTACCACACCTTCACTCCGAATCTGACCAACGAGTTCCGTCTCGGATTCAACCGCTACGCCAACACTGTCGTATCGGGTAACTTTGCCTATCCGGGTCTCGATCAGTTCCCCAACCTTACTTATAACGATATGGGCGCGCTCAACGTCGGTCCTGACCCGAATGCTCCCCAGTTCACAATCCAGAACCTCTACCAGGCTACCGATAACATCAGCTGGGTGAAGGGCAAGCACAGCCTGAAGTTCGGTTTTGATGGCCGCAAGTATATCTCTCCGCAAGGCTTCACGCAGCGCGCTCGCGGCGACTATCAGTGGGCTCAGCTTGATCAGTTCCTTCACGATCTCGCGCCCGATAAGAACGGCTTCGCTGAGCGTTCCACCGGTCAACAGACGTACTATGGCGACCAGACCGCTCTGTACGGCTATGCAAACGACACCTGGCGTGTAACCCCGACCCTCACTGTTAACGCAGGGCTTCGCTACGAGTTCACCTCGGTTCCTGTCGGCGAGCGTGCTCAGCAACTTAACAGTGCTGCCTCGGTGCCTGGCCTCGTCACCTTCAACGCTCCACAGCCCACCTATACCAGCTTTGCCCCGCGTCTTGGCATCAACTGGTCTCCCGATACGAAGACAGTCGTGCGCGCCGGCTTCGGCATCGCCTACGATGTGCTCTTCGACAACCTCGGAACCCTGTCCTTCCCGCCGCAATACTCTTCAACTCAGGATGTTGGAACCGGCAGCGCTCCGGCGTTCGGCTCCGCGAACTTCCTGAAGAGCGGCGGTCTGCCGGCTGGAAGCGGTGCAGGTATCACCAGCTTCCCCAACACTCCGGCTGGTCTGGCAGCTCAGCGTGCGGCGACCTCGGCGTTTCTGCCGAACCAGGTCACGCCCTACGCTGAGACCTACACTCTGACTGTTCAGCGCACCTTCGGGTCCGCTTACACGGCAGAGCTCGGTTATATCGGAACCCGCGGTATTCACCTTGCGACCCAGGATCAGATCAACATTCAGCCCAGGGTCAATACCTCCAACCAACTCGGAACGACAGCCGGTTCTACCGTACTCGTCGCATCAGCTAACCCCACAACGAACCTCGCAGCGATCAGTGCTCTTTCGAACATTGTGCCCGCGTGGAAGGCCGCTGGCTTTACCGGCAAGATCACGTCCTACCAGCCCTGGTCTCAGTCCAACTACAACGGCATGATCGCCAATCTGACCCGGCGTTTCGAGCATGGTCTGCAAATGAACCTTTCCTACACCTGGTCGAAGACGATGGACGACGCTACCGCTGAGGTTTTCGCCACTGTGCTCACTCCTCGCCGTCAGCAGAACTCGCAGTGCATCAAATGCGATTACAGCCGCTCGGCACTCGATCGCACTAACCGTCTCAGCCTCGAAGCGCTGTGGGATCTGCCGTACTACAAGCACTCCAACAGCTTCCTCATGCGCAACGTTGTCGGCAACTGGAAGATCGTTCCCATCTACACCTATGAGTCGCCGGAGTACGCAACCGTTCTCTCTGGTGTCAATTCCAACCTCAACGGCGATTCCGGAGCCGCGATCGACCGTCCGATCATCAACCCCAACGGCGTCAAGGGCACCGGTAGCGGAGTCAATCCTGTCTACAATCCTGCTCTCGCCGGAAACTGTGCAGTTGGCGTTACGCAGTGTACCGGGAACCTCGTCGGATACACCGCGATCAACCCGAACGCGTACTACATCCAGGCGGGCAGCGGTACCCTGCCGACCGCCGGTCGTAACACGCTTCCTATCCGTCCGATCAACAACGTTGATCTCTCGGCCTTCAAGCGCATTACAGTTCGTGAGCACTACTCGTTCGAGTTCGGCGCTCAGGCCTTCAACGTCCTCAACCACGCTCAGTACATCCCCGGAACCGTTGACAACGTCAACGCGACCAGCTACACCGCGAGCTACAACTTCCAGACGGTCACCAGTTCGTTCTTCAACCGGCCTGAGAAGGAGTTCACCAACAACGCTCGTACGATGCAGCTTTCCGGGAAGTTCACCTTCTAACCCAACATCAACCTGCAATAGAAAAGGGTGCTCTTCGGGGCACCCTTTTCATCGTTTTAGGCCTATTCACCCGAGCCACTCTGCACAGCTAAAACCCTTATAATAGGGATAGACCATGGCAGACGAACTGTTTCCCGAAGACCCGAAAAACCCGGGCACCCCCTCCCCCCAGGACGCTAACTCCAGCAATCCTCCACCCGCCGGAAGTCCGCCTGATGGCGGTAACCATATCCACGGCCGAGGCGCCCTCCACATGCTCTCCATCAATGTGGAAGAGGAGATGCGCCGGTCGTATCTTGACTACTCCATGTCGGTCATTATCGGCCGAGCGCTGCCCGACGTCCGCGACGGCCTCAAGCCTGTCCACCGACGCATCCTCTACGGCATGCAGGAGATGGGTCTCCAGTTCAACAAGAAGTACACCAAGGCCTCCAAGGTCGTTGGCCACGTCATGGGCAACTTCCACCCTCACGGCGACTCCGCCATTTATGACACCATGGTCCGCCTTGCGCAGCCCTTCTCCATGCGCTACGTCCTCGTGGACGGTCAGGGCAACTTTGGCTCCGTCGACGGCGACCCACCCGCGGCCATGCGGTACACCGAGTCGCGCCTCACCCGTATCGCAGGCGAGATGCTCGCCGACATCGACTCCGACACCGTTGACTTCACCCCTAACTACGACGAATCCACTCTCGAGCCCACCGTCCTCCCCGCGCGGATTCCCAATCTCATCGTCAATGGCAGCGGTGGAATCGCCGTCGGCATGGCGACCAACATCCCGCCGCACAATCTCACGGAAGTCGTCAACGCCTGCATCGCCCTGATCTCCAAAGACAAGGCCGAAACTCGCAGTGACCTCGACCTTGTCCTCGACCATGTCAAAGGGCCGGACTTCCCCACCGGCGGCTTCATCTTCGGCCGCAACAACATCCGCAGCACCTACCAGACCGGTCGCGGCCGTTTCATGATGCGCGCCAAGTGCTCTATCGAAAAGATCTCAGGCGGACGCGAAGCCATCATCGTCACTGAGATTCCTTATCAGGTCAACAAAGCCAAGCTCATCGAGCGCATCGCCGACCTCGTCAACGAAGGCGTCATCACCGACATCGCTCGCGACGAGTTCCGCGATGAGTCCGACCGCGACGGCATGCGCATCGTCATCGGTCTCAAACGCGGAGCCGAGCATCAGATCGTTCTCAACCAACTTCACAAGCACACGCAGATGCAGGAGTCCTTCTCGATGATCTTCCTGGCCGTCCATAACGGTCAGCCAAAGGAACTCCCGCTCGATGCAGCTATTCGCGCGTTTCTGGATCACCGCATTGAAGTCGTTCGCCGTCGCACCGCCTTCCTCCTCGGCAAGGCGCGCGACCGCGAACATATCCTCCTCGGCTATCAGATTGCCCTCGACCACCTCGATAATGTGATCAAGACGATTCGCCAGTCTGGGAGCCGTGCCGAAGCTCGTGAGAACCTCTTCCAGTACTTCTCGGGGAAGAAGATCAACCTGCGTGGCACTGAACTCAAAGGGGTTACGCTCGATCCGAAGAAGTACGGCGTGGACATGACGTTCTCGACGACTGGCACGCTGATTCTCAGCTATAAGCAGATCGACGCGATCCTCGAACTGCAGCTGTACCGGCTCACGCAACTCTCTATTGATGAGCTACTTAAGGAGCTTGCTGGGGTTCGCGACAACATCACGGAGTTCGAGTCGATTCTTGCGTCTCCGGCAAAGCTCCGCAAACTCATTGTCAAAGAGCTCACGGAGATTAGGGATAAGTATGGTGACGCTCGGCGGACCCAGATCGTCGACGAGACTACTGAGCTTCAGCTTGAGGATCTCATTGCGGATGAACAGGTTGCGGTTACTGTTTCCAATACTGGCTACCTCAAGCGCACGCCCATTTCTACCTATCGGCAGCAGCGTCGCGGAGGCACCGGGCGGCTTGGGATGAAGACGCGCGAAGAGGACTTTGTTGCGCAGCTCATCATTGACTCGACCCATGCCTATCTCCTTTGTTTTACGAACACTGGGCGGGTTTACTGGCTCAAGGTTTACGAAGTTCCCGACATTGGCGCGGCTGGCAAGGGTAAGGCCATGGCTTCTCTGGTTGCGCTGCAGCCGGGGGAGAAGGTCGTTACGATTCTTCCGGTGCGTGATCTCGAGGAAGAGTCGAAGTATGTGCTATTTGCGACTCGTAATGGGACGGTGAAGAAGACTGCGCTGAAGGACTTTTCGAATGTGATGGCGCGTGGCATTATCGCGATCAACATTGAGAAGGATGACGAGCTGATTGTTGCCCGGATTACGGATGGGCAGCAGGTGATCTTCCTGGCTACGCATGATGGTCAGGCTATCCGGTTCGCTGAGCAGGACTTACGGCCTATGGGCCGTCCGGCTACCGGGAATCGTGGCATTACTCTGCGCAAGGGTGACTACCTCATCGGGGCTGCGGTTACGCCTTCGAACGAGGCTCGCAACAAGGATCGTCTTGCTCGGGCGGCGGAGAAAGGCCTTACGAATCAGGTAGAAGCGGCGATTGATGAGGCTGCGGATTCGACTGCTGCTCAGCCGCTGGAGCTGGCGGAGCCGGGTGAGCTTGCTGCACCGGCGCTCTCGGAAGAGGCTCAGGCCAAACTGGCGAAACTCGATGAAAAGCTTGGGCTTACGCCTTGCCTGATTCTTTCGGTTTCGGAGAACGGGTATGGCAAGCGGACGGATGTGGATCGGTACCGGTTGCAGTCGCGTGGCGGGAAGGGTGTCATCAACATGAAGGCGACGCCGAAGATTGGTAAAGTCTCTAGTATCAATCTTGTGGACGAGACCAGCGAGTTGATGGTGATCAGCCAGTTTGGCAAGATCATCCGGATCGATACCAAGTCTGTACGGGCTGCCGGGCGCGGTACCTCCGGTGTTCGGCTGCTCGACCTCGATGCTGATGACAAGGTAGCCGCCGCCGTCGTCATCCCACCGGATGAAGCCAAGCCGCAATCCGACGAGTTGTTGCAATAATTTTTTCGGGCTGGTTTTACCCCGTTTTTGCTGGGGTTTTGGCAAAAACGGGGTGGCAAAACGTGGCTTTTAAGCGGTTGTTAAGTGCAAATTTGTGGCTTTAACGCGGTTCTTATCGCCACTTTTTTGGGCTCGATATTTTTTCCACTTTTCTGGATTTATTTTTGAGGCATTCCCATTTTGGGATCGACGTTCAGGAGCCACACCCAAGTGGGCAAGCGCCGCTGAAACGATCCCCAAGAAGCCAAACCCAACCGAAAGAAGAAAGCTATTGCAATAATCCCGAGTCTGGTTGATTTTTGAGACACTAGCTGCTCCCAAAAACGCCTCGACTCTGGCAGGTCCGATCAGGAATTTTACAAATAATCTCGAAGGTCTTAGGGAATTTCTAACTGTTGTCGAAGCGTTTCTCCAAAAGGAATCGGCCGACTATCAAAAGAAAAGAGCCGTCGTATCCGATCCCGCTAGCAATTGCGCTGTCTACTGCAGGACAGGACGAGTTTCCGAAGTTAGATGATGCCCAAGAAGCAAATTTGCGAAAGAAATTCGGAGCTGAATTCAAAGTCGAGCCCACAGATAATGGTGGAGTTGCAATTAACAGGTTACTGGAAAAGCAAACCAACGTTTCGGCGAAGCTATAAAAGGCCTATCTATAAATATTTCACACCAGGACTTGCTCTATAGAAATTGCCTAATCAGCTTAGTCTCCTCCGCCGAGTGGTTCCTTTCCCAAGTCCTCCGCCATTTTTTTGAAGCATTTCCTGATGCCGCTGGCGTAACCGAAGAGAAAACTCTCACGCTTGAAGACTTACGTCGGATAGGTACGATCGATGAAGCCGAATCGTATCTAATATCACTTCGAGTGGATGAGATCATGTGGGGCGGCTTAGAAGATTGGATGAAGTTTCTTCGCAATACCGTCAAATTGTCAATGGGATATATTGCAGCCGATGAAAATGTGTTAGTTGAAGTGTTTCAACGCCGAAATGTCATGGTGCATAACAATGGAACTATCCACCATTCCTACCTCGCAAAAGTGGCGGAATCACTTAGAACGAATGTTCAATCTGGAAGAAAACTGGCTGTCACTCCAGAGTATCTGCGTCTCGGCCATTGATACGGTAGAGAGAAACTTCATCCTGATTGCGGCTGAGCTTTGGAAGAAACTTGCTCCAAAGGATGATGAACGCGCGAACGTTTTGAATGACATTACGATGAAAGCACTTTTTTCTGAGAGATATCAGGTTGCTGTCGGTACTAGTCGTTTTCAGATGGAAGATAGACAGTTGCAAGAAAAATGGCTTCTTTATGCCAAGCTGAACTTTTGGCAATCCAAAAAATGGGCTGATGAGTTCGTTGAGGTTCAGGATGAAGTTAAGGAAGCAGATTTCAGTGCCAAGGACGATTTAATCCAATTAGCTCGGTACGTGCTTTTGGATGATTTCGATTCTGCATTGCCTATTCTCAAAACCACTATGCAAGCTGGCAAGTTACCGCTTAATGATCTTGAGGAGTGGCCTATCTTTAAGAACTTTCGCGCAGATGATCGGGTAAAAACAGCTTATGGAGATGGAGCGTGCGAAAGCAAAGGCGACTGTAATGTTGACCCCCGAAGAGGTAGAAGCGAATAGTGATAGCGCGCTGGAGGCTGTCAAAGAAATCGAAAAACAATCGATTAACTGAGAATCACGGTTTAGCTTCCAAATCTGCGCTCAGATGGATGGCGCTCCCAGACACATTCATCGAGCGGGTCCAATCGGTATAGCCCTTCTTCTTCACTACAATCGTGTGCTGTGCTGGTGTTATCGATACTGTCGAAGGTGTGCTTCCTACAAAATTTCCGTCGACTTCAATGTCTGCGCCCGGTACGGTTGACTCCACGTTAACGCTCACCATAGCCGCAACAGGTACGGAGATCGGTGTTACAGCAGCCACGGTTGTAACCGCGCCCGTTGCACCAAAGTTCGCCATCGTCAGGTGCATGTCGCCTTGGACGAAAGCCGTGACTTCTGTTCCCTTAGGGATGTCTACCGACTTGCCGTGCATAAATAGAAACAACGGAGCGGCTGGGAAGAACACAATCGAAGTTGCGACCATCGCGCCGGTCATGGCCCCTACATGGCCGCCACCCTTGTTGTCCTTAGCTGCGCGTAACTGAGCCTTTTCACCATCTGCCAATCGGACGCTATCGACGTTGACATCGAGTTTGCCGCCACGACCCATTCGCTTCTTGGGTTCAGCATCGGTAACGGTAGCTAATGCCTGCGCTCCCTTGGGGATGATAACAACGCCTTGAACGGTGACCTCTTCAATCACCTCGAATGGAACCTGATCGCCAGTCTTCGATGTCTCAGAAGAGATGTTCTCTCCGAGTCTCAGCTTTACCGTCGTTCCATCCAGTAATGTATTTGGGGGTGGGGGCGTGCTCGGCGTCGCATTATCCTGGGCTGGAGCCGACTGTGGAGCCGCAGCCGAAGCAGGTGCAACAGCCTGTTGGGAGAGGGCGAAATTGCCAGATCCAGAGAGAAGAACCAAGAGGGAAGCAAGCAGACGACGCATGAAAAGATGGGCCCGTTCTTTGTAAGTTTGGAGTCGTATCGAAGCTACTACTGGCCCGGTCAACAAACAAGGGGAAACTTCATCACGCTGCATTACGGCAGACGGGACGCTCGAACCAACGGCACTAGCCAGCCATCTCCTTCAGCATCTTCTCCCGAAGGACCCGGTTCGCCCGTGTTTGATATCCCTTGCCATCCTTCTTCAGCCATGCGATCACATCTGCATCGAGACGCAGACTCACTGCCTTCTTCACCGGACGATAAAACTTCCCGCGCACTGCCCGCTTCCACATCTCGTCCGTCCACTCCGGAAGATCTGAGGTATCGATCTCATGCTTCGGCCGTAGCGCCAGTTCTTTGAGATTCGCTCGCTGCTTCGGGGTTAGCGGACTCCCCGGCTTGCGCCGGTAAATGACCATCTTCGATTCTTTACTCTTGACCACTCTCATAGCGTCTCCTTTCACGCGCCGTCACCTCTCTTGCCGAGATGATCCGGACAATCTCTTCATCGTCCATGCTCTGTATGGTGTGCGCAACCAGCAGCAACAGAACTCCTTCAACCAACCCAATGGTTTGCCATCGCTCTTCGTCATTGACCATGCGGTCTCGTGTCATCACAAAATCGGGATCCTCAAAAACCACCACCGCCGTTTCAAAAAGCACGCCGTGTTTTCGATAATTGCTGCGATTCTTGTTCTCATCCCAGGTGAAGATCACTCAATACGCCTCTATACAATTAAGTATATACAATATTGGGTATACATTTCGGCAGCAAATCAATCCGGCGCTTTTGGGGGCGGGTGTCCCCACATCTGACCGAACCACGACTGCACCTGCATCACCGGGGCCCAGCCAGTTTTGCTGGTGGAGTGGGCTTCTGGTGAGGCTTTGAGGGAGATGTCTATTTAGCGCGTAGTTCATCGATCGCGGTGTAGCGACCTTCGCGGTCGTTCCAGGGCGGTTTCTCCAACATGATAGCGATGCCCCGGAAGAGCCATGCAAAGATGATCAAGGCGAGTGAGATGACCCACGGAGTGAGTTTCTGCATTGTTACCATCGACTTGAATTTGAAATCTTCATCCTTCCACCAGCTGAGGAGGTACGCTGGCGCGGCAAAAAGGAGCAGGAAGAAGATTATCCGCAGAATCCAAGGGACCCAAACAGTCCAAGCCGACCTGTGCGATGGGTTATAGAGCAGAAACCACTGGCGAACATGGTGGAGCTTCTGGCGCTCGACGTGGTAAGCGGCCCGTGCCGTCTCTCCGCGAACGACAGCTTCGACATATTCAACGGCGACCGAGAGTTCCTTTTGAACCCTGGCTTGCAGACAGGCTGCCTCTTCCGGGCTGGAGCAAGTTGCGAGACGGGCCTTCAGCCAGCCATCCCAGAAGGTGACCCGGCCGGTGGCCTCCTGGTAGACGCGCATACGCTGAGCTGTCGCGCTCGAATTGTTAAGCCAACTGACTGCCGCTCCGGCCAGTGCTCCACCAAGGCCGATGAGGGCGGCGATCAAGGCATGGGTCTCACCTTGCGGAGGCGTGGCCGTGGTGTCAAGCATGATGCATGATGCCACAAAGAGGTGGTGTTGGGCCGGGTGGCCCGACGCATGACTTTGGCGACGGCTGCGGCTTTGAGGATGCGGCGATCTCGCTGAAACAGGTCAGAGTGCCGGGTGCGAGGAAGTTGAATTCCTCAGCCTCCCCTAAGCACTGTAGTTCGCCACCACTCGAACCACCTTCCCTCGCGTGGACAGTTCCATGAACTCTGCCGTGCGTGTTCCCTTCTGATTTGTGTAGTACAGCACCACACTGTTCACGCCCCACAGCACATCCTCGAGCCGAAACTGAAGCTCTGGGTAGGCTTCCAGCCCTCGCTGAAAGTAAGCTCTCAGGCTTTCCTTTCCGACTACCTTGCCATCGGACGTCCCCAACAACTGGGCCGCAGTCGGCGAAGTCAGCTCGACCGCATCCTCATAGTGCGTCATGATTGAGTCCAGATCGTGACTGTTCCAGTCGGCTACCCAAT
Organism: uncultured Acidobacteriaceae bacterium; assembly: GCA_963770055.1. Classification (GTDB taxonomy): domain Bacteria; phylum Acidobacteriota; class Terriglobia; order Terriglobales; family Acidobacteriaceae; genus Edaphobacter. The sequence goes on along the minus strand of CAVYOC010000003.1, from coordinate 264,727 downwards.
GGTTAGCCAGATCCCATGCCTCATCTCTCGTCACTGCCGTCTCCTCTGTCGACGATTGCTAAACATTGTCTCTAACGCGCAAGTCGGAACGGTCATCCCGATTGAAGGAAAATTTTTAAGAGTGGTGATCAGAAGGTCTGCCGAAAAGTTTACACGAACCAGTCCCGCGGCAAGATCTCAACGTGGCCACCACAATGCACCGTCTTCACCTTTCACCCCCGTGCCTGGCGTTATCCCTGGACATAGCTTCGCTTCGCGAGAAGTCTTGCGCGTTGTTGCGGCAGATCCTTCTAGTGAAGACTTAGTTCACTGAAAATTCAATTGATATGACGGTAACGACAATTGACATCACTTATGGAGCGGGCTATAAATGGGCTATTAACAGGCTATAAGTAGGGCTCCCGGGTTCCGTTTTTCCATCTAACTAAGGGAGAACTATGATGCACTTGAGAGCTCGTTTTACGACGCACATGTCTGCGCTTTTTCTCGCTGCCGGCGCGGTGTTCTCTGCCATCCCCGCACACGCAGATGTTATTGACTGGACCGCATGGACATCCTCCGGTTCAGGTTCGGCGTCCGGAACCATTGGTTCGATCATCGTCACTTACTCAGGCCAAACTATCGGTCTCACCAGCATACCCACGTGGACGCCGGTCGCAACTTTCATTGGTGGCGAGGTCAACAATCCACCTCTTGCTCCTTCCGTTGCTCTCACCGGAGGAACCGGCATCACGGAGACCATTACCTTCTCGTCCACTATCGACGACCCGATCCTTGCAATCTGGAGTCTCGGTGCCATCGGAGTTTCCGCATCCTTTGATTTCACGGCTGGCGAAACCTTCAACCTTCTTGGTGGCGGACCCTCTACCGAATTTGACGGCGGCCCATTGACCCAAGTTGGTCAGGATGTCTTCGGCGCGGAAGGCAGCGGACTTGTACAGTTCAGCGGCGCCTTCAACTCGATCACCTTCACCACGCCAAGCCCGGAGTTCTACTACGCCTTCACGGTGGGTTTTGATGCAACCAAGACCCGCTGTTGGTGTCCTGTCAGCCCCAGGTGTACCTGAACCCGCGACTCTCTCGCTTTTCGGGCTCGGACTGAGCGCTCTACCCATCGCAGCGCGCAAAGCATTCGGCGGTCGCCGTTCCTAAGCCGGTACGGTGCAAGATCGCAGCATCGTATTAGCCAGTAACGACGCAGTAAGTTCAGCCAGCAAACGGCAAGCCCGCCGAACCATCAAAAGAAGATTTGAATGCCCCATTTCTCCTCGTACCCGCGACGGAGAGTGGGGCATCAGTGTACTGGGTCAGTTTGAAATCGAGCGAGGTTTGTAGTGCCGTCGCATGGTTTCCACGACCGAACCGACCAACGCATACGTAGCAGCATTCACAAGAAGGACAAAATAGAAACTGAGGGCGTAATGGTGGGCCAGCGCAATCGGACAAGTCAGACAGAGCAGAGTCCATGCAATCGTTGATGACATTGCGGGGAGGTAAACGTTCCATAAAACAACAACGAGCGCGCCCACACCTGACCAAATCGCGATTCGGAGTTTCATGACTCCTCCTCATTCTTTACGCTTCAATCATCCCACCGAAGCCCTCAAACTACAAACCGTCCACCACCGGCATTTGTGCGTTTGCAAGATCAGTTCTCACCCCAAAGTGGGGGATCCAATTCTGGTGATCCGGGCTAAACTCCCACGCATGAAGCCTGTTCTCATCCTCGCTCTGCTCGCGGCGATCCTAACACCGGCCCTTGGGCAGGAAGTCCCGGTCCCAAGAGAGCTGGACCCTGCCGGCATGGACCTTCTCTTCATCGAGGAGCTCAAGATGTGGAAGGCTTTTCAGGCTCACGACCTCATGGCCTTTCAATCCTTTCTTCTTCCCGACTTCCTTGAAGTGGAAAAATCCATCCAAACCCGGGAGCAGGTGCTGGCGAACATCAACGCCTGCACCCTCGTCGGCTTCAAGTTAAGCAACCACCAGATCCGCATGCTCTCAGCGGACGCCGCGGTCCTTGCCTATAACGGATCGAGCCATATTATGTGTGGGGAATCTCATCTCTCAGGCAACTTCAACGCGACGACCACATGGGTTCGCCGGGAGGGTAGATGGCTCATCCAGATCCACACTGAAATCCCAGTCAAATAGTGAGTTGCCAACAATAAGGCCCTACCTGGTTCCGGCCGCCGGACGCAAGGGCCGCAGTTCCTGATCCATCATTCCTGCCAAGTCGCGCGCGAGATCTGGTCCCTTCGCATCGGTATAGGTTCCCAGCGTTCCCTTGATCTCAACATCCGACTTTGTCCCGTTTTTCACCTGCGTACACGGGGTTGAGGTTAGATACGACGCGGTAAATCCGATTGTCCTCTTGTTCATCGTCTGTTCCTGAATCACCACATGCAGCGCCCGGTCCGCCTGTGCCGCGGAGTCAACCACATCCACTCCGGTCAGTGAGCCGACTCCCTGTTTGATTGCGCTTGCGATCGCTCCTGTCGAATCATCTCCCGCCACTGTCACCCACACATGAATTTGCCCCGAAGGCGTTGCGCCACTTACCGGACAAGTCAGCAAGGCCTTCCTGGGATCGATCCGTGCCGACGTAAGGAGTGCGACGAGCTGCATCTTCGTCAGCTTGTCCAACCCCTCCGCCTTAAAGTTCTCCTGCAACACGCCAAGCACCTGTTGGACTTCTGGTGACCAGACCGCCATCCCGGGCTTCGCTGCGGTTGTTGTAGTCTTCGGCTTCGCCGTCTGGCCAACCCCTGTTCCTAACACGCCGATAAGAAGCAGAGAAACGACACCAACTCCGGAGTTAACGCCCATAAAATGCACTCAACCTCCACGATGAAAACACGCACGATTGAAACACGGTCAGCCGAAGCTATCGAGTAAGACGCAAGATCCGCTTCGAAGCCTCCACAGAAAATTCCTGTCAAGCGGTTGGACTCATTAACCCGTTATTTAACAATGAGATCCGTCCGGCAAATTTATCAAGTTGCAATTCGCTATAATTTCAGAGGGAATAACAATTCAAGATCAGCATCAATCGCAAGGTATAAATCGAATGGATGCAATGTTTTAGCCACGAGTTTGGCACCTATGAATATTCTAAAGCCGCAATCCATCCCTAACCTTCAGAATATAAATATTTTATGCCGGAAGAACCCCCGTGATGAGGGAGGGGGCATGAACTATACCCGGGTTCGCTTCCAAGCGACTGTCGCCGGTCTTTTGGTGAGCGCATTCCTTACTTTTTCCACGGTTTCCCAAGCCCAAAACACTCTGCCGGCGTCCGTCGAGATCGTCACCCTTGAACAGAATTTCTGGACAACCATGGCTGAGGGAAGCTTTGCCACGGTTAGCAGCCTCTTCACCAAGGACTTCATCCAGGTCAACGAGAAGATTCAGGCTGCCGACGGCATTCTCGTCAACCTTAAGCACTGCAGACTTGAGTCGTACGAACTGCGTGACCTGCAGGTCCGCGTTCTCTCCCCCGACTCCGCCCTTACTGCTTACCATGTGGTTGACAGGTTCAACTGCGGCACAGAAGATAATCCACAAATCAGGAACGGCGACAACAACTCCATCACTGTATGGGTACGCCAGCCCAACACAAAAAAATGGCTAGTCCAGGCCCACACCGAGACCCCCACTACCCTGGCGAAATAAAAATTTCAAGTCAGCCATAACGCGAAAGAGGTTTCATGTCCCTTCGCTACAGCAGCGCCTTTGCGGCAATTTTCTTTCTGGTCATGACCGGGTGCGTCAACCTCGACGACGCAGCAGGCCTCTCCAAACTCTCCGATAAGGCCCGGGTTGCCTTACCCAAAGTCTCAAACGATGTAGCCGGAACCTGCGCCCGACAGAACGTGCTCCTCGAAGACACGCCGCAAGCGGAGCGACCGAAAGAGATCCAACCGCAAGACTGCAAGCCTTATCAGGAGATCGCTGACCATCTTGCCAAAGATGAGAAGGTGCTCGCGAAATATTTTGATGCGCTAGGCAAACTAGCTTCCAATAAGCCCCTGACCTACGACGCCACGATTGACGCTAACATCACCTCCGCGAATTACAACACGGTCTTCTCCGCCAACACCACTAAAGCCGGCAACGATGCACAGAGTATTCTCAAGTCCCTCGCCGATGCAGTCACCCACGGTTACCGCGAGAAGCAGCTTGGCCAGCTTATCCAGCAGAACGATGCTGCCATCCAGTCTCTGACCCAGTCCCTCAAGCATGTCATCACGGTCGACTACGGTCTCCTGCTCTCCAATGAGGAGACTAGTCTCGACTCTTTTTACCAAGGCCCCATGGCGGGAGCTCAGCCTAACGAACGCCTCGCCCTCATGCTTGTCCAGCGCCAGTACGCTGACGACAAGACAGCGCTGCATTCTCGCAAAGAGGGCATTGCGGATTACGGAAAAGTCATGGATGATATTGCCGCACTTCACGCCAAGCTCAAACAGGAGGCGGATAAGAAGACAAGCGCAGTCGAGGTCGCCAAGCAAGTCGCACCTCTCGTCGAATCGTTGGCAACTGCACTCTCCGATATTCAATCGAGGTTGAACTAGTCATGACAAGCCACTACAACTCTTTCCGATGATCAGATGCAAGCCCTGGCGCAGGCCTTTCACGATATTGCTATGGAGGTCGGCCAAGTTCGTCTCGACGCCATCGCCGCTGGAAGCAAACTCACTGATCCGAACGTCGTGCAACTGCAAGGCAATATGTTCTCACTGATGAACATTGCATCAGGCTTTGCGATGCAGGATGCGAATATCACTCTCGACAACGCCGATCAAGCGGTCAGTCAAATCTCTCTTGCGACCAAAGCGGCAGACAAGGCTCTCGATAAATTGCAGAACATCGACAAAGCCGTCAATATAGCTTCCTCGGTCATTGTTCTCGCGATGGCAATCTCTACAAAGAATCCCGATCAGATCATCTCCGCCTCGAAATCGGTTCTCACTGCGGCGGGGATGTCCGTTTAAGAAAGAGACGCGCAAACGATCACAAATAGCCGCTATTCGCACGGAAACGCAGTCTTCGAGGACTTTGTAACCGATAGGTGTTAGTCCCCCCACGAAGAAGTTGCATGTTGCGCTGATCGTCCTCAAGGTAGTCTGTGTTCCAAGATACAAAGAAGACAGAACAGCGACACCAAAAAGACAATAGCACCGAAACTTTTTTTGTGTGATCGCGTCTTCTATTCCAAGTAGTGTTGTCCTAAGTAGACGACACTACCGAGGACCTTACTGAATGGCTCACAGACTGAAGTATTTCGCGATTACGCTGGCGCTTCTTATTGCGCTCAGTTTTACATTTGAACGCCAGGCACACGCCTATGTCGATCCCGGCTCCGGGCTTCTGATCTTTCAGGGCATCAGCGCGGTCTGTTCCGGTGCGCTTTTTTATTTCCGCCGCCGTTTGAGAAGTATCTTCGTCCGAGCACCCAAGGGCATCCCCCAATCCAGCCAACCGTCCTAGGCGCGTTGACATCAGCCAGAACGGCCTTATACCTTTTCCTGGAAGGCGTGCGGATCCATGCGTCTCCGCAAGTCCAGCTCTATTTGGTTTGAAACGGCTGGTGCGAGGCTCGCCACTATTATCCTTGCCTTGAAAGACAAAAGGCTGTGAAGCCCCTTACTCACCCCATAACGGTTGCCTTTGGCCTTGCCAACCTGTACCTGCTTGACCTGACCGGCCCTCTGATCGCCACCGACCACGATCTCATCTACCACCTGGTAGGGTCGGCTTCTCCTATCATCATTCCAATCATCGTTTACGTCCTTGCGCTGTCTGTTCTCTTCGGTGCCCTTCTCTTTCTTGCGGAAAGGCCTGGCGCGCTTCGCGTCATCATCTGGTCGGCTTTCCTTCTCGCCCTGCCATCGATCTTTCTTCACACCTTCGCGAACTTTTCCGGGGTCGAAATCCCGAACTGGCTCACTTATTTTGTCGCTGGCCTGTGCTTTCTTACTGTTATTACGATTGTGCTGTTCTGGAGAAGATTTGCTCCGCGGTTTGAAAGGATCCAGCACTTCGCCGCTGCTGTTCTGGGCTTGTTTGCCTTCACCGGTCTGCTGATCTTTGGGCAACTTGTATGGAGCTGCTGGCAGGCTCGCAATCTGAATCCGGCGCCCGTACTGCACAAGCCACAGGTGGCGTCTTCCGTTACGCCGAGCCGGTCGCGGATCATCTGGGTTCTTCTCGACGAACTCTCTTATCAGCAACTTTACGAGCGGCGGTTCCCGGGCCTCAATCTTTCGGCCTTCGACAAACTTGCCAGCCAATCCACAGTCTTCACCCAGGTCGTTCCTGCTGGAATGTATACCCGCTATATTCTCCCCACTCTTTTTACCGGCATTGCTTCCAATGCCGTTGACGTCTCCTCTCGTGGCCTCCTCGTGTCGCTCAGAGATCCATCTACTGGAAAGTGGGTCGGCTTTCGCCAGCACGAGACCGTTTTCCAGGACGCTATCGATGCCGGGTACAACACGGGCATTGCCGGCTGGTACAACCCTTACTGCCGCATCATGCCTGAGGTCCTCGATCACTGTTACTGGACCTATCGGGAGTCTACTCCCGCTAATCTGTCCCCGAACCGGTCCATCGCCGTTGATCTGCTCCGACCGTTTCACTACCTTTGGCTGGACACGAAACACCTTTTTGGACGCGGCCCCGGCTCAATCTCCGACGAGACCCGCGACATTCGCCAGCACTCCGCCGACTATCACAGGTTACGGGTCGCCGGTGATGCTTTTTTGTCTGACCCATCCATCAACTTTCTGTTCCTTCATATGCCTATCCCACACCCTTACGGTTTTTACGATCGCAAGAAGAGAAGTTTCAGCACCAGACACACCTCCTACATCGACAATCTTGCGCTCGCCGACCGCTACCTTGCACACATTCGCCAACTCCTCGAACAGAAGAACCAGTGGGACTCATCCACCGTCATCGTCATGGGCGACCACTCGTGGCGCACTACGCAGATATGGAAGGAATCCATGACGTGGACCGACGAAGACGAATCGGCGAGTCATGGCGAGTTCGATCCCCGACCGGCTTACATCGTTAAGCTGCCCAATCAGCAAACCGGCGCGCGCATCGATCAGCAATTCTATGCCGTGAATACGCGCTCTCTTCTTGATGCCCTCATGCGGAACCAGGTTCAAACTCCAGCCGATCTTCAGGTTTGGGCGAGCCAGCAGAAGCCAGCCTCTGTTGTCGCCAGCAAATAATCGTCGCGCCTCGACGATCAATCTGTTAATCGAAAGGTACACGGAATCGAGCTGATCACTTACTGCGCTTCCGGCCCACGCGATAGGGTAGAAGGTGCTCTGGCGTTCCGCGCCTCCGAAATTACTGATGCGTGTGAACGCCACCATACCGGCCACTCTGGCACTTGCAGTGTTGTGTCTCTCTCCGGCTGACGGTGTGGCCGGATCGACCCGCCATCCTGTCCACAAGAGCGTTGCAGCCTCCCCAACTCACCGCAAAGCGACTTCAAAAGTTGCCCATACAACACTAGTCTCAGGAAAGCGCAGCTCTTCAACGGGCCACGCTCACACGCGGCATGCAGCAGCACCTACGCGCTCTCGCCGGACCGCAACTTCTTCAGTCAGCAGGAGTGCAACGAGAGTTGAACGGGCACAGGTTCCCAGCATAGAAGAGGTCGCGGCGACTCCGGTCATCCTGTCCAGTCTTTACAACAAGCGTGGCCGCCTCATTGTTCCTCCCCCGCTCAAAGGCTCTCGCGATATTCTCGTGCACCAGAATCTCATCGCAGACCGTGATGGTCTCGACCGCATTCGGGATGATGAGGATCTTCTCGACATGCGCCGAGAAGGCCTGCTTGTGTCACTCCCATCGGACAAGGCACTTGAGATCGACGATCGTCTGCCCACAAACCGGCGTTACTGCCGTCCGTGGGCTATGCAGTTTCTTGTCACGCTTGCGCGTGCTCACTATGCGCAATTCCACACCCCGTTGCAGATCAACTCTGCCGCTCGAACGGTCGAGTTTCAACAGCATCTCGTTCATATCAACGGCAACGCGGCACCGGCAGAAGGTGACACAGCATCGCCCCATCTGACCGGTCAGGCCATCGATATCGCCAAGCATGGCCTCTCGCTTACTGAGATCGCGTGGCTGCGCGGATATCTTCTGCCGCTTGTACAACAAGGGAAGATTGATGTCGAAGAGGAGTTCCAACAGGCGTGTTTTCACATCAGCGTCTACAAAAAATATCTTCCTGCCGATGCTCCCAGAACCAATCCAGATATCTTGCATCACGGTGGAACCACTGCATTAGCGACCGCTCTGCGCTAGCCTAGACGCTTTCGCGACGGCCATTTCTCCAACTCGCGTAGGCCGCATCAAGCGCACGCATATTCCTGACGCCGTCCTCACCTGTAGCAGCAAAGCTGCCTTTTCCCCTGAACGCGCCGGCAAAGCTATCCAGCATTCGGGTATAGCCATCGTTATTTTCGACTGTGACCGTTTCGATCAGTTCTCCGGCCTTGCGCAGGACAATGTCTACCGGCCGGTCCACGGTCAGGCCATTTTCTGCGATCAAGGCACCTTCGCTTCCGGTAACCTCAACGACGGTTCGGTAAGGAGCGCGCGCACTCGCAGTTACATTCGCGTAAACTCCGCCCGTCATCTCCAACTGCAGCGAGGCGATAGCCTCCACTTTTCCCGACACTTCGTCCTGTCGCGCCAGCGTACTGATGCTCGTCACATCTTCTCCAAGTACAAATCGAAGCGAGTCGATGCAATGGACCCCGACATCGGCGATAGGGCCACCGCACGCCAGCGTTGGATCGGTAATCCACTTTCGCGGGGCCTGAGCGGCGGGATATGCATACTCGGCGTGAGCAAGCTGAGGCTGGCCGATGCGTCCCGCGGCGATCTGCTCTCGCATCCACTCCAGGCTTCGGTTGTAGCGAAAATTCTGCGCCACGCCAAACAGCACTCCAGCAGATTTTGCCGCTGCCGTTATTTCCTCGGCTTCTGCTGCGTTCATCGCTAGCGGCTTCTCGCACAGCACGGCTTTTCCATGACGAAATGCCAGGAGCGCATCCTCCAGATGCATCGCATCAGGCGAAGTGATGAAGACGACATCAACATCGGGGGAAGAACAAAGCGCCTCACGCGTAGGAAAATTAACGGCAATGTTGTAGTCGGCGGAGTTTTTCAGAGCCGCCGCCTGGTCTCTCCGCCACATTCCGTTCAGGGTTGCGAGTTCACAGCTTGCAAAAGCAGGTAGAAGCCTGCGTACGGCATGATGGCCAAAACCCAGAATCGCAAAACGCACCGGTCCATGCGTCATTGACTACTTCTCCATTTTTGTTAGGAATTCTAGTGGGCGTCGTTTTTGAAGATCTCTTCAGCGAAGAAGTTCTCCACCTTGGCCTGGTTGTGAACCATCTCCAGATAGGCCGCCTTCAACAACTGCGACCGGCCAAGCTGTAACTGCTGCCTGATCGACTGCTGCACGCGTGGGTCGTTCAGATCGCGCTGTCCCGGAGGATCACGCGAGAGCAGCTTGTAGACCGCATATCCCACAGGCCTCTTTGTCTGCGGGTCCATGATCGGCAGTATCTCTGTAATTTCGCCGGGCTTCAACTTTGCGATTATGTTGAAGACTTCAGGGTTTGCATGCAGCTGCGATTCACCGACAAAGCCCATGTCTCCGCCGTTCGGGGCGGTATCCGGCTGTTCGGAAAAATTCATTGCCAAGGTGCCGAAGTCTTCGCCGCTGTCCAGCCTGTTCTTCAGCGCCTGGATCTTCCTCCTGGCCTCAGTGTCATTGGTCGCTTTGCTGTTCTGTAGATTGCCCGGCTGTGTCGAAGGCTGGTCCGTTACCTGAATCTGCGCCAGATGATACTGCGTCTCGATTAGGTTGTATCCGGCCTTGTGCTGGTTGTAGTAGTTCGCGACGTCTGCATCCGTCACCGTAATCTTCGAGTTGATCTCTTTGTTGATCAGCTTCTCGATGGTTAGACTTTGACGTATCAGGTGCTTCAGATCGTCGACGGTCTGATTACTCGCCTTCAGCCGTTGCTGAAATTGGTCCTCCGAGAACGGAGCCTTCATCTCATTGAGCTTGGCGTCCACCTCTTCATTGGTCGCCGTAAGGTTCATCTTCGCCGCCCGCTGCTCGACGATCTCGTTGTCGATCATTCCATGCAGCACGTTCAATCGCAGCGAATCAGCCTGTTCCTGAGGGAGTTCTTTTTGTTGAGGAGCGTCGCCGAGCTGGGCCTGGTACTGCTTATCCAGGTCCTTCCGCATAATCGCATGCCCGTTGACTGTGGCGACGACATCGGCGTTGTGCCCGCGATTGCAGCCGGCAAGCGGGAGCAATCCGCCAACCAGAATCAACATAACTGGAACAGGAACCTGACGGAAGGAGTCCATGCGAAAAGAACGATTCGTATCAGTCAACAAGGTTGGCACGTCCGCTATCTCCTGAATTCTTCCGTTAGTTGCCGGGCTTCGTCGCCGGCGGAGTTGCAGGCTGGCCCTGAACGGGTGCCGGTGGTGGTGGTGGTGGCGGCGTCTGGCCCGAGGCAATCAACGCGTTATCGATCATACGGTATACGTACTCCAGCGGCAGAGCCCCTTCCACCTTTTCTCCGTTGATAAATAGCGCGGGCGTCGAGTCTACGCCAAGCGATTCGCCCAGCTTCATGGAATCCTTGATCGCGGTATCGTCCTGCTTCGCAATGCACGCACCCAAAACATCGAGGTTGGCTTTCTGCCGTTTGCCCTCCTCGCGTGCCAGCATATCCAGCGTATCGTTCGCCTTCGTGAGGCTTTTTTCTTCGCCGCCCTGGCGAAGCGATAGTCAGATCCATCTTTCGCAGGTAACGCCGCTGGACTAACGCCCACCTCTGCCGCGTGGGCATGGATGTAGTCCACCAGGTTCCAGTAGCCAGTCTGGCTTTGTGCTCCAACGCAGTTTGTATCGATCGCCGCGCGCATCGCCCACGGATGCTGATCGAGCGGGAAGTCCCGGTACACGATGTGGATCTGGTTCTTATACCGCTCCGTCAGCGCGGGAAACAACTGGGCATGCATCTTTGCGCAATACGGGCACTCCAGGTCATCAAAGCCTACGATGAGCACCGGGGCATCTGCGGGTCCACCTCGCGCCGGGCGTCCGTCTCCACTTACGAGCAGCTTCGGATCCTTGCTGATGTCGTACTTGCTGAACTGCGCCAGTGTCTTGCCGTCGGTCGAAAGAAGAAACGGGACAGGCTTGCTGGTCTTTCCATTCGCGGTAAAAGTTACCTCGATCTGATCAAAGTCCGGGACGTTGCTTTTGGTTCGCGGCCCAATCTGAATCTCGTAATCCGGAGTGACGGACGACTTGGAGCGGATCAGCACTTCCACCCGCCGCGCAAGTTCGGGAGAGAGCTTTCCCGAGCTTTCCGCCGGAGTCTGGGCGTGGCATCCAAGAGTAGCCAGGGTAAGGGCGAAGATGAGGGCTCGGAAGGGTTTCACAACGGTCGGCACAATACCTCGATTATCTCACGCACCGGCGCCTCTCCAAGGTCGGGGCCATGTCGAAACCGCGCGCCAGTCCAGCTCAAAACAGACTTGCCGCACGGCGCAGGTTTCCAGCTGTGCCGATATTCAGCAAGGTAAAGTTGAACCGCTCTGACGTCTCATTGCGCACGGCACCCAGCTCGTACTTGCGAACCTCTACACTGAATCCGCAGCAGTTCCAGTTATACGAGCCCTGGAGCGCCCCGTATTGCACGAGCCCTGAATCCCCAGCCCGCAGATCCAGCCCTACATTCGCTGCGACACCCAAGCCGGCCTTCGTCGGCGAGCCGTATCCGAGCAGGAGCCGAAGTTGATTGAAATTCGAGACCGAAGAGCTGACTCCCTCGGTATAGAAGCGTCCGGGTGCGCTCAACTTCGCGTAGCTCAAGCCGCCGAACCAGTTGTTTTCATGGAAATCGACCATCAAATTGTTTGACGTAAATTTCTTCGCGCCGGTATCGAGGTCGAAGTCCCATTCCACGTCCAGATGCTCGGATGTGCGCATCCGCAGGCGCGAGATCAGAGGCGAAATCGCTCGCGGCTCCGTCAAAAACGCAATTCCGGATAAGTTCAGGGTTGTATCAAAGATGTTTCGTCTTCCATTGATTACTGCCCCGCCAAAGTTTTCATCGAAGAAATACTTCTGCGTAAGCCGCCAACTGATCAGCTCACGGCTTCCGCACACCGGCCCGCTTGCTTTTAGATCGGGCTCAACCTTTGCATAGACGCGCCCGCCATCCTCATCCGGATTCTGCAGCTCGTTCTCGGCGGCCGACCTTTCTCTGCATGGGAGGCTCTTCAGCGGTCGCAGGAAAAGCCTCTGGGTTGCACCATATTCCAGCTCATTCGTATCGCTCGCAACGTCGATGTCATCAAAGCGCAGCACATTCAAAAAATTGTCAATTCCCGCTACGTAACGGTAAGTGACTTCCGGCTCGATCGTGTGCTTCACATCATTGGCGCCGAACAGCGTTTCCACCCAGTGCGAAGCGAATGTGCGCTCCAGCACCGGTGCTCGCAGGTCCACCCCGGCCTCCACATCTGCGCGGTTCAGAGCAATAGGAAGTTCCACTGGCACTCCTCCCGAATAAGGAGTCTTGCGGCTCCGGCTGTAGGAGGTTTCGCGCACGCCCACCGATGGGCGCAAACTCCATCCGTCAAACTTCAGCGGATACGATATCTCCGGAAGAAGATCCACTCGCTGTGTCAGTCCGCCGGACGCAAAGTTCGGCTGCACGCGCGAGAGCCCAGCCCACGAACCCGTCATGGTCCACTGCAGCCCGCTGGTGCCGATCTGATGCTCCGTGCTTGCAAAGTCCACCGACGGCACATGAAAGATACGCACCTGTTCCTCGGGAATGGCTGGAGCCGTCGGAGTTGCAGGCACCGCCACCATCTTCAATCCCTGGTAACGATCCGCGCGCGCGGACTCTGCATACCCGTCCGCTTCGTGGATTCCGTACGCGACTGAAAAAATGTCGCTCGATACTGCAAGGCTGAAGCTCTCGGCAAACGCCTGGCGGTAGGCATATGAGCTCAGATACTCGGCATCCGCCACCACACGAGTCTGCGAGGTGAAGTCATGGCGGCCCGAAAACGTAACATCTTCGCCGCCCTGGTTCACGTAGACCCCATTTGTGATGATGCCGCGATCCAGCAGTCCCGAATAGCGCGCTTTCGCAAAGTCGTTGCCGAGTCCGCGATAGCGAAAAGACGCCGACTCCTCCCACCCTCGCAGCGAGTAGTACTGCGCTCCTACCGTCAAATCAGTGCTGCGGTTGATCGCCCAATAAATCTGCTCACCACCATAAATGCCCTTGGTCGACGAATACCACGGCAGTGTGGGAATCAGAAATCCGCTCTGCCTCTGCTCGGAGTCCATCGGGTGGGTTACGAATGGCAGAAACAGCAGCGGGATATTCATGATCCTGAAGACGCTGTTCTGCCCCTTCGCCTTGCCGCCGCCCATATCCACCGAGAATTTACCCGAAGACAGCGTCCAGTCGGGGTCCGGCAACTGACATGTCGTCAACGTTCCTTCGTAGATCTCGTACGACTCGGGTCCTGTCCGTTCCACTATCCGGCCGGTAAATAGAAAGGGATTGCTGTTCGCATAGGTCATCCCATGCCCTGAGCTCTTTAGCCCTACCGAGCCAACCACGTCGTAGAAACGTCCCGTCTGGCGATTCAGGTTCGAGGTTCCGTGGCTCGCGGTGATGTCCTCGTGGTTCGGGCCTCCGCTCACGTGCAGATGCCCATTCGCCGTCAGCTCGCCCGTCTCGGTGTTGTACTCGATGTGATCTGCCTTGATGACGCGATCGCGATAGGTGATTACCACATCGCCATCCAGCACGTAATTCGTGCCCAGCTTGGACTGCGTGTCCGACTCGATCGTCACCGCTGTCGTGTTTTCCTCCGACGGCAGCACCTCCGCTATTGGATACCGTACCGCACCGGGCGAATCGGGAAGGCTGGTCGAGATTCCTGGTTGAGGGGTTGCCTGACTCGTCACCTCCTGGGCCGTCAGATGTGGATGACTTGAGGCGATCAGCGTGGTAGTTATCAAGAGGTAAACAACCCGGAGCAGGCGATGGACGGGCAACTTTCCCGGGATGTTGCTTACGTGACCGTCAGTCGCGTTCAACCTATTGAATTTGCTCGTGCGTGCAAGCAGCACCGGTAAATAGGGCTGGCCTTGCGGGACCATCACGCCACACGGACTGTTCGGTTTGAAGCTCGTCAGACGCACCACACTTTTGAGGCTAAACGATTTTACGGAAGCGAGTTTGGAATTGAGCACAATGAGCGCGGCACAGCGAGACCTGCTAACACTCGACGAACCAGAGACGGAAACGGAAGCTGCGCCGGTTGCGCTGAAAGAACAAGTTGCCCAGCGGCTCGCCGCCCATCGCGCACGCCGAAATCAGTCCTCAGGCCTGCGCGCGACCAACACTCCCGGCTCCGCTCCGTCAAACTCCCGGACGGCTCGTATTGCCGCGGCCGTCGCCGAGCGGTACGCCCACTCCCAAAGCTATCGTGCTTTCCTTGCTGAAAAGGCTGAAACAGCGATCCGCGAGGCTCAGGCAGCAGCCGAAGTCGCAGCTCTCAACGCGCAGGCTGTCGCTGATGCTCAGTACCAGCTCCTAGCCGAGCTGGATCAATGGTCACTCACCCCTTCTATTCCGCCAGCGGTTTCGGCAAACGAGCAGGAGATCTCTCTACGGATAGCGGAAGTTGCCCTTCAGACCCAATCGGGCATGCCGTTGATCACTCCTGGTATCACTGTCCGGCTCTACGATGAAGATCAGTTGCCGCGCGGTTATCCGCAACCACCCGTCGTTACAAATTGGGCTGAACCTTCAGCACTCGTCGATGAAACCGAGGTAGTTGCCCTTGACGAAGAGATCGCCTTCCGCCAGGCGCCCGTCTTTGAAGACGCAACCACGGTAGACATTCCTGCCAACCTCATCCAATTTCCCCGCCAGCTCGTTGCCTCTCGCAAGGCACGTCCCCGCCTTGCCGAGGGCCCGCTGCGTGAGGAGGCAGATAAGGCCGCTCAGGCAGACCCCGATGCTGCTCAGCTCCGTATCTTCGAGGTCGAAGCGAGCCAGATCTCTCCTGCTCCTGCAATCGAATCCGCCGCGCCCGAGTGGTCATCCATTCTGCTTGCAGCTCACCCTGTTTCCGCCGCCGTCGCAGAGGTGCCGGAGGCTCCATTTCAGCCCGTTCTTTCTCCACAGACTGCGCCCTTCAGCCTCCGCCTGATGGCCGTTATGGTTGATGGGTGCATTGTGGCGACTGCGCTGATTGCATTCCTCGCCGTTGCCGCCTTCACAGTTGGCAAACTCTCTCCAAGCCATGCGGCGACAACCTCAACTCACCTCACGCCTGCTGCCGCTGTCGTCGCAGCAGCGGCAATCCTTCTCGTTTTTACTCTTATGTATCAGTTGCTCTTCTTCAGTTTTTCGGGCTCGACTCCGGGCATGCGCTATGCCCGCATCGGCTTGTGCACCTTCCTGGATGAGAATCCGACACGTGCGGCTATGCGCCGCCGCATCTTCGCAAGCGTCCTCGCGGCCTGTCCTCTTGGAATTGGCTTCCTCTGGGCATGGCTCGACGACGAGGGTCTGGGATGGCACGACCGGATCTCGCGCATGTACCAGCGCAGCTACTGAGAGTTGCCTCGCCGCGGCATCGTCCTCAAAAGAAGAAGATGCCAAGCGTAAGCGTATGGGAGAAAATACACTTCCGCTGTGGGGAGGAATCTCTGCCGGCCCGGTTCACATCAGAAATCGAAGATCCCTAGGCCTGCGGTGCTGCGGCCAATAACTCCGCACTAACCGCGGTTGGATCTCCAGCCTTGCCCGCAACCATCTCAGCGGTGGCTGCTGCCGTGACAAGCGCACCTGTGGTAGGTACGCGCTTGGCCTGGAAGCACTGCCGGCAAAGTACCGGCCGCCCCTGAGTCGGCTTGAACGGCACCGTCGTTTCGATGCCGCAAGCCGAGCAGTCTGTGCGAGTCTCGGTGCGTGAGAGACCAGCCGCAGCCGGACCCGCGCCAGCTTTGGCGCCGACACCTGCCCGCTTCGACTTGCATGGTTTGCATCGCTTCGGGTCGTTCTTGAATTGTTTATCGAAGAAAAAGAGTTGTTCCCCGGCGGTGAAGATGAACTCGCCGCCACAATCTGCGCAGGTTAAGAGCCTATCCACAAATTCCATACCGCTTCTCCCGTAGTTGCCGAAGGGAAGACACTCAGGAAACTCAACTATGCCGACACCGCCTGAACGTCAACCCTTGTTGATGGATCGATACTTCTCGGTTTTGAAAAGGGGGCCCGATTTCGAGAGCTGGTTGAGCCGGTCAATGTGAGCCGATGTACAGGCTCTCTCTGCCGGGTGCCAGTCGATGGCGGGAGTCCATCGCTCTGGCGGGTGAAGCGGCCGCCTCTTCAGACTTCTCCAAGAGAAGAGAAGGGCGGCCTGCCACGGTTACGGAGCTCTTACTAATCCTGCTCCTTACGGACCTTCTTGCGATTGCGCTTACGTGCCAGCGCTTCTTTCACGCGCTTCTTTTCACCGGGCTTCAGGTAAAAAGAGTGGCGCTTGACTTCCTTGATAATGTCTTCCGTCTGCACTTTGCGCTTGAAGCGTCGCAGTGCGTTCTCAAGGGGTTCGCCTTCCTGTACTCGAACCTCTGCCAAGAAAATACACCTCCAAACATTCCCAATCGGGATACTCTTCAGGATACGCCAGTTTGATGCGAGAATTCCATAGAATCGTTGTATTTGGCGTTGCAAAAAAGATGAAAAAACGCCGATCGCAGAATGCGCCTCGGCGAAAGCGTAAAATCAATTTCCATGATCCGTTCTTATCAGGGAATAACTCCAGTTATTCCAACAACCTGCTACGTTGATCCCTCGGCGCAGCTCATCGGCGACGTCATTTTGGGCGAGCAGGCCAGCGTGTGGATGAATGCTGTTGTGCGAGGCGATGTTAATTCGATACGCATTGGCGCGAAGAGCAATGTGCAAGACTGTGCGGTGTTACACGGGATGCGTTACGTCTACCCGGTCATCGTAGGGGAGATGGTCACGATCGGCCACAATGCGACGGTGCACGGCTGCGTGCTGGAAGACGCTGTTCTCGTCGGGATCGGTGCAACGATTCTTAATAACGCTCGTATTGGCGAAGGTTCGATCATTGCCGCGGGTGCTGTGATTCCTGAACAGACTGTGATTCCTCCGAACTCGCTGGTCGCCGGTGTACCGGGGAAGATTCGCCGGACTCTCGGTGAAGAAGACCGGGCGATGATCCTCAAATACGCGCAGAATTATCTTGATTACACTGCGATCTATCTCAAAGAGTCCTCGGGCTCATAAAACCTCGCGTCATTTTCGCTAAACTGAGATCAATGGGCATTTTGAAAGCAGTACGCGGAACCAGGGATCTGCTCCCTCCTGAGACCGCACTTTGGAATCACGTCGAAGCTACCGCTCGCGCGGTCTTTGGGCGTTATGGATTTGGTGAGATTCGCACTCCTATTTTTGAGGCGACTGAGCTTTTTGCTCGTGGCGTAGGCGAGGAGACCGATATTGTCTCCAAAGAGATGTACACCTGGGAGGATCGCTCGCGCGCCGAAAGTGAGAGCGGGCAGTCGTTGACGCTTCGGCCGGAGAATACTGCCGGGGTTGTCCGCGCCTATATCGAGCACAAGCTGGCCGATACCGGCATGCTGCAGAAGTTGTTCTACATCGGCCCGCAGTTCCGGCGGGAACGGCCGCAACGAGGAAGATACCGGCAGTTCTGGCAGATTGGCGCCGAGGTTCTTGGGCCGGCGTGGTCGGGCTCCGATAGTCCTTTGCGTGATGCTGAGATTCTTGAAATGCTCGCTGCGTTCCTCACGGAGCTTGGGGTGAAGGGTTGGAAGCTGGAGTTGAACTCGGTTGGTTCTTCGAGCGATCGGCCTCGGTATGTTGCGGCGTTGCGTGAGGCTTTGGCTCCGGTCAAGGCGATGATGAGTCCGGATAATCAACGGCGGGCGGAGACGAATCCACTGCGCGTGCTGGACAGCAAGGAGCCATTCGACCAGGAGATTATCGACAGACTGCCGAAGATTGCGGACTTCCTTGATGACGCGAGCAAGGAGCATTTCGCTCAGGTTCTCGCAGCGCTGGACGCGTGCAACGTTGCTTACTGTGTGAATCCGCGACTTGTGCGCGGGCTTGATTACTACACTCGGACGACGTTTGAGTTTACCGTTCCCGATGGGAGTGGCCTGGGCACTCAGAATGCGCTGCTCGGTGGCGGACGATATGACGGATTGTCCGAGATGCTGGGCGGGCCGAAGGCTCCGGGGATCGGGTTTGCTATCGGAGAGGATCGTTTGATTCTTGCTCTGCAGGCTCAGGAGGCCGGGATGAAGGAGGCAAAGCTCGATGCCTTCATCGCTCCGATGGGCATAGCACAGAATGCGCTTGCGCTCGTGCTTGCACAGGAGCTTCGCCGTGCGGGGATTTCTGTTGAAGTAGGCGATGGGAGCTTCCGGCTGAAGAAGTCGTTTGAAACTGCGGACAGGCTTGCCCGACGCATGGTAATCCTGGGCGAGGATGAGGCGGCTTCGGGAGTTCTGACTGTCAAAGACTTCAGTGCTGGCGAGCAGAAGAAAGTGCTCCGCAGCGAACTGGCCGCCGCGCTCAAAGTTCTGTGATGTCTGTACGGAAGATATTTACTCGGGAAACGGAATCAATTTCCGTTAGCGACTGATGGCCAATTGCGGTGGCGACCTCCTTTTTATGGTTGTGAGGGACTGTGCTTCATCTACATCCACCAAAATTCGTACAATAGGAAGACCGTGACTTTAGACTTTTTAGGCAACTTACAACGTACACATAAGTGTGGCGATCTCCGTGTCGAACAGGCTGGTCAGGACGTCGTCCTGATGGGCTGGGTGAACCGGCGGCGGGACCACGGCAATCTCATCTTTCTCGATCTTCGGGATCGTACCGGGATTACGCAGATCGTGCTGGATAAAGAGGTGTCTGATGCGGCACACGCGAAGGCTGAGGCGGCGCGCTCGGAGTATGTCGTTGCCGTCAAGGGCAAGGTACGACGGCGCGGCGCGGGGCTTGAGAACCCTAATATGCCGACGGGGCAGATTGAGATCGTCGCCAGCGAGCTGTTGCTGCTGAACGAGGCGAAGACTCCGCCGTTTTCTCCTGCCGAGGATGGGATTGCGAATGAAGAGGTGCGGCTGAAGTACCGGTATCTCGATCTGCGGCGCCCCGAGATGCAGTCGAACTTTGCGCTGCGCAGCCGGGTGGCGATGGCGATCCGGAACTATCTGGTTGAGCAGGGCTTTCTTGAGATTGAGACTCCGTTTATGACGCGATCTACTCCTGAGGGTGCACGGGATTATCTGGTTCCCAGTCGCGTTCATGCGGGGAGTTTTTATGCGTTGCCGCAATCGCCGCAGATCTTCAAACAGATTCTGATGATCTCGGGGTTCGATCGCTACTTTCAGATTGCGCGTTGCTTCCGGGATGAGGATCTGCGCGCGGATCGACAGCCTGAGTTTACGCAGATCGACCTGGAGATGACGTTTCCGCAGCAGGCGACTGTGTTTCGTATCGTTGAGGGCTTTCTGAGTGCGGCGTTTGCGGCGGCGGGGATTTCGTTGACTGCTCCCTTTGTGCAGATGACTTATGACGATGCGATCAAGAATTACGGGATCGACAAGCCGGATATGCGGTTGCCAGCGATGGTTTCGCTGACCGACGAGCTGACGCCGGAGCTGCGTGAAGCTTTGAAAATTGAACAAGTGCTGCCGGTGCTCGGATTTGTGATTCCCAAGGCTGGTGGGTTGAGTGGGACACAGAAGCGCGGACTTGTCGATGAGATTCGCGCTTCGTTTGGCGATTCGGGGCTTGATTTTCTTGATGTTGCGCGGTTGAAGACGAATGAGAAGTTTGGTCCACTGGCGGGGACCATTGAATCGAAGTTGAAGGTAGATGCTTCCGATCTGGTGATTGTGATTACTCCGAAGATTGGGACGCCGGCGAAGTGGAACCACGATCCGCAGTGGATTTATAAGCGGGTTGGTGCGCTGCGGCTGGAGCTGGCGAAGAAGTATGCGGAGAAGCATGGGCTTTTTGCGCAGACGGGCACAGCGGAAGACTTCAAGTTTGTGTGGGTTACGGACTTTCCGATGTATGAGTGGGATGAGGCGACGAAGACGTGGAATGCTGCGCATCATCCGTTTACTTCGCCGCATGAAGAGGACATCAAGGCTGGGCGGTTGACCAGCGACAAGGGCGCGGTGCGGGCGCTGGCGTACGATATCGTGTTGAATGGAACGGAGTTAGGGTCGGGGTCGATTCGTATTCACCGGCAGGATGTGCAGGCGGAGATCTTCCGGTCGCTGGGGATGAGCGATGCGGAGGCTAAGGAGAGGTTTGGGTTTTTCCTCGATGCGCTGGAGTATGGGACGCCTCCGCATGGCGGGATTGCGCTGGGGCTGGATCGGATTGTGATGATTCTGGCGGGGGGTTCGAGTCTGCGTGAGGTGATTGCGTTTCCGAAGACGGCGAAAGCTATTGATTTGATGGTGGATGCGCCTACTCCGGTGAGCGATGCGCAGATGCGAGAGCTGCATTTGAAGGTTGTGCCTCGAAGCTAAGGGATGATTTCTCAGCGATGCGTTGCCATTGCGATTCAACGCACGGGTTGATTGGGCGGTCTCGAATTGATCCAGTAACATCATCGCAAGCGCGATTATCCTGAGTCTCCCAAGAAACCATGAAACGGCACGTCCTCATCTACGGCATGGTCGGCGGCATTTTGGTCGCAGTCCTGCAGTGGACGCAGTATCGGTTTCTGGTGATCGAGCATTCGGGTGAGATCTACGGCGCGCTGATTGCTGCGATATTTGCCGGTCTAGGCATCTGGCTCGGCCTGCGGCTTAAATCCGCGCGCGAGCGAATCGTGGTTCAGGAGTTTGTGGTGCAGGAGGTTCCCGTCCCAGTGACGCAAGCCGCTGCACCGTTTTCGCCGAACGACAAAAAACGCGAAGACCTCAACATTACCCGCCGCGAACTGGAGATCCTCGAGCTGGTCGCGCGAGGGCTGAGCAACCGTGAGATCGCCACCAAACTCTTTGTCAGCGAAAACACGGTCAAGACCCACTGCAGCCGCGCGTTTGACAAGCTGGGAGCCAAACGCCGCACGCAGGCTGTGCAGTTAGGCAAGGAATTTGGCCTGATTCCGTGAAATCGGCGGGGAAACGGGCTTATTCTGTCATCCGATCGCGTGATTTCTGCCTGAAGACGGCAAAATCACCCGAAAGCATGACGACATTCGCCCGGGCGAACGCGCTACGCTGGCTTACTTCATCCACGTAGGAGACACCCATGCGCAAGACCATTCTCAAATACGGACTGATCTCCGGTTTGCTGTGCGCGGCCATGTTGGCCGCTGTCACGCCGCTCGAAAACCGTCCTGGCTTTGAACACGGCTACCTTACCGGCTATACGCTGATCGTGCTCTCGTTTCTGCTGGTCTTCTTCGGCATCCGCTCGTATCGCGACCAGGAAGCTGGCGGACGGATTACTTTTGGACAGGCGTTCGCAGTCGGTATCTCCATCACGCTGATCGTCTGCGTCTTCTATGTGGTTACGTGGGAGATTATCTACTTCAACTTCATGCCCGACTTTATGGATAAATACGCGGCGGCTATGGTCCGGAAAGCGCATGCGTCGGGCATGAGCGCCGCGGCACTGCAAGCGCGACTCGAGCAGATTCAGAAGATGAAAGCGAATTACAACAACGTGTTCTACAACGCGGGTCTCACGTTCCTGGAGCCGTTTCCGGTAGGTCTGGTGATCACGCTGCTCTCTGCTGCCGTCCTGCGCAAGCGGGCTCATCCGCAACCCGCATCTTCACCTCTGGCTGCGTCGCATTGAGGTGTATCAATATAGAACGACTCAGGACTGGAACGAATTGGCCAAAAATATGGAGAATGTATCGGCGCCACGAGCAAACCGCAGGTCCTTCGACTGCGCCTCTCGCGATGAGACTGCGAGAGGCTCCGCTCAGGATGACAATTTCTATATCAATCCCCTCACTTAAGCGAATTTTCTCGAGGTAGATCCACTCGACATTCGCGGGTTCGGTCTGCATCGTTTCCTGAAATGCTTTAGTCGTCGTGGGCGTGGTCGGCGGGTTGGTTTTTGCCGGACCAGAGAAGCTGGGAGGTCCAGGGTTGTGGTGGGTTGGACCAGAAGGGGTCGGCGGGTGGGAGGCCTAGAGGGAGAAAGGCGGCGGTGCAGAGGTAGAGGCTGCCGGTGGAGATGTAGGTTTCGCCGAGGGCGGGTTGGTGGCCGGCGAGGCCGATCTGGAGCCAGCCTTCGGGGGTGAAGGTGCCTGCGGGTTCGAGGGTGCGTCGGATGACGGCGGCTAGTGCGGTGCGGACCTGTGCGGGGGTGAGGGTTTCGGGGAGAAGGTTGCGGCGGGCGACGTCGGCGAGGAGATGGAAGGCTCCGCAGCGGTAGGTGATGGAGCGGCCGATGACGGGGAAGGAGCCGTCGGGGGCGATGAGGCGTTCCTGAATGGCGGCGTAGCGCTGGGCTCGCTGATGGATGGGTTCGCGCATTGCCGACCATGCCGGGGATTGGGTGGCGAGTGTGTCCATGAGCTGAAGGAGGTAGGGGTGGATGACGAAGCTGTTGTAGAAGTCGAAGTGAAAGTGAGGGCCGTCGCCGTAGAGGCTGTCGCCGAGATACCAGCTTTGGAGTTCGCGGAGGGCGTAGTCGACGCGCATGCGGTCCCACGGCTGGTGGAGGGCGAAGAGGAGAGCTTCGTTGATGGCGGCGAAGAGGAGCCAGTTGTTGAAGGGCGGCTGGGTGTTGCGCTGGGTGATGAGGGCTTCGGCGAGGCGGTGTTGCGTGGTGGCGTCGAGTTTTGCGAGGAGTTGTTTTGGTGCGCGCAGGAGAGCGAGCGCGAGGAAGGACGAATCGACGAGGGTCTGAGCGGATTCACCGAAGGGCATGTGGTCGGGTGAGGCTGGGTCGAGTGCAGAGGTGATTCCGGCGAGTGCGTAGTTGCGGCAACGAGTGCGGAGGGTGGTTTCCTGCGGGGTTTCGGCTGGGGTGGGTTCGAGTTCGAGCCAGAGTGCGATGCCAGCGAGCAGGCGGCCCAGGGCTTCGAGGTGTGTTCCTACTGCGCGTGATTGTGTCTGGCCGGGGGCGGCTTCGACGGGCATCGTGCGGCGTAGGGTGCGGTCGTTGAGGGCTTTGAGGACCGGCTCGGAGACCAGCTGGAGTTGATGGAGCCAGTAGGCGCGATCGTTTGGGGTAGTGTTTGTGCTGGTTTGGATTTCTGCGGGGAGGGTGGTGGCTGCTCCCGCGGCTAGAGTGCTGAGAAGGAAGTTGCGGCGGGTGGGTTTGGTGATCTGCACAGTCTTGTTATAGACGACTGAGGGTTGCTCGGACTATCGATGTAGGACTGGAGCGAATTGGCCAGAAATAGGAAAAAGTATCGGCACTACGAGCAACAAGCAGGTCTTTCGACTGCGCCTCTCGCGATGAGACTGCAAGAGGCTCCGCTCAGGATGACAATTTCTATATCAATTCATCACCTAAGCTCAAGTTATCAATCCATCACTTAAGATCAATCCATTCACTTAAGCTCAAGCTACAGGTCTAGATACCCTAGTTCATCCAGCGTTTGTCGTTGGGGTCTTTGCGGAGTTCGTCGGGGTCGACGTATCGGCCCTCCTTGTCGAAGTGGACTTCGCGGTTCTGCTTGCGCATGTAGACCTCGAACTTGCGGGCGGCCCGGCGGCGCTTCCAGCGGTAGTAGTTGTTGCGGAGGCCGAAGAAGCCTTCGCTGAGGCCGAAGGCGAAGCCTTTGCGCGGGGCGAATCTGACGTAGAGAAAGCCGCAGAGGGCTCCGGAGAGCTGGAGGAGAGCGCCGAAGCTGTCGGCCTGCTTGAGGAGGACGGCAACGGCGATGAGGATGTAGATGGCGACCATGTACTTGGCCTTGATGCGGACGAGGAACCAGAGGAGGAATTCCTGGTCGCCGAAGATCATGGCGATGGCGAGGAGAAGGCCGAAGATTCCTGACCAGCAACCTGTCGCGGCTACTTCGGGACGGAGGCCGAAGACGTGGGTGAAGGAGATGGCTGAGGCGAGAAGGGCTCCGCCGATGACGGAGGTGAAGTAGAGTTCGCCGAGCCAGCGGCCGCCGAAGGAGGGTTCGAGGAGAGAGCCGGTAAACCAGAGGGTCAGCATGGCGAAGAGGATGCTGAGGATTCCGAGATTGAGGAACGAGTAGGTGACGAGCTGCCAGATTTCGCCGTGAATGACGGCGAGGGGTTCGAGGAGAAGATGGCTGAGAAGGGTGGATGCGAGATGTGGAGCGACCCACTGAAGGAGAGCCAGAGCGAAGAAGGCGGCAACGTTGGCGAGGATGAGCTTGCGGGTGACTCCGGCGAAGGCTGGGAGACTGAGCGAGATGGGTCCGGAGCGCGGCATGGTGTTCTTATTTCATCATGGTTTGGGGATGGTTGGGTTTGTGGGTGGTGGGTGTTGGTAGGAATGTTTTTTGGGTTCCCGAAACGAGCTGGTAGAGAAGCGGGTTTCTCCACTCCGCTGCGCTCCGGTCGAAATGACAACCTTTTGGAAGTGGAGACGGTTGGCTGGGTGACTGTTTACATCCCACCCTTCGCGATGATGCTGCGAAGGATGGGGCACCCGATCAGGTGTGTGGGTTCAAATGGCGTTAGTTGTTGACTGGGGCTGGGGTGGTTCCGGGGACGGCCCTTCGGGGTGGGGGGACGGGGTAGACTGCGGCGCTGCGGTGGCCGGCGGCGTCCACGGAGCGGACTCCGAAGATGACGTTGTCTTTGGAGATTGGCAGCGCGATGGTCGTGTCAGAGCCTGCGGAGACTACGGTGGTCCAGGTGGGTTGGTCGGTGTCGCGGTAGACGACTTCGAAGGTTGCGTCGGCGGGGAAGCCTGCGGGCTTTTCCCATTTGAGGACGGTGCGGGTGTCGTAGGGTGGGTTGAGGACGGCGGCTTTTTGCGGCTGACCGGGTGCGGAGGCGAGGGTGGCGAGAGTTGCAGAGTTGAGGCGGGCGACGTTGGCGATGTAGTCGAAGTCGTCGAATTTGATGTCGTCGAAGTATTCGACGTCGTTCTCGACGCGGTAAGTCTGGTGCTGGTGGTTAAAGTTTTCTAGCCACTCGGTGAAGCGGACGGCGGCGAAGCCCTCGTTGGAGAAGCTGGTGTGGTCGCCACCGCGGCCGAAGCGATCGCGGCGGAAGATCATGACGGGATGGAAGGCGGGGACCATGCGCATGGCATTGTTGCGAGGCTGGCCTGCGGGTGTTCCGGCGGCGAGACGCTGCGAGCCCACGTGAAAGTAAGTGTGGTCGATGTCGACGATGGCGCGGGCGAGCTCGCGGGCGGGTGAGTCGTTCTCCGCGCCGATGGTCTGGATCTGGCGGAGCTGCTCGAGAGTTGCGGGGCCCGGAACTCCTTCGGAGAAGACGCGGACGGCGGATTTGTCTGCGCCGACGGCTCCGGGTGTGGTGTCGCCGCCCACGATGTCGTTGTTGAGGACGGCTTCGAGGTCCCAGCCCTGCGATTTGACGAATTGGGCGAAGTGGCGGCTTCCGTTGAGTCCCTGTTCTTCGCCAGCTACGGTGAGGAAGATGATGGAACTGGGAAATTTGAGTTTGGAGAGGACGCGCGCGGATTCGATGGAGACTGCGGTGCCGCTGGCATCGTCGTTGGCGCCGGGGGCGGGGTCGTGGGTGTTGAAGTTATCGGAGTTGCGCGAGTCGTAGTGGCCGGTGACGAGGACGAAGCGATTGGCCTGGGTGGGGTCGGTGCCGCGAAGGATGGCGTAGACGTTGGTGAGCCTGGTGGGCTTGGTGATGCGCGAGGCTGGTGCGCTGCTGCCGGGTTCGACGAACTCGTCGCGTTTGACTTCGAGGCAACCGCCGCAGGCTTCGGAGTAGCGCTTGAATTCGGACTCGATCCAGTCCGCTGCTGCGTTGATGCCGGTGCCGGGAGGAAGATCGGTTTCCATGCTGGAGAGCGTGCTGCGATTTTTGAAGCTGACGAGCTTAGTGATGGTGGCTTTTATCTGATCAGGGGAGACCTGGGCTAGGGCGTTTGCGATGGCGGGGTCTGCGGGTGCGGGAGTTGGGGGTTGGCCGACTGCCGTGGAGGTAGGCGGGCCGGCGGGAGCGGGCTGCTGCGCGTGAAGGAGGCAGAAGGGGAGCAGAGCGAAAGCAGCGATAAAGCGGTTGAAATGAATGTGGAAGCGGGGTGCGGGTGTCACAGTCGTTCTCCTTGTGGAAACCAAAGCTCGATGTCGTTCGTATCGCTTGACGAATGGGCGGGAAGACCGCTAAATAAATAACGGGGGTTGTCCGCGAGTGCTTTTCCCATTAATCCTATAGACGGATTCTATAGGCAGGTGGGCGAACCCAAAATCTGTGGAGGCGCGAATATGGCTGTTGTATGTCCTGAATGCGATAACCCGATTGTTGTTGATGCCGACGAGGTCGAGGAAGGCGAGACTGTGCAGTGCGATGAGTGCGGAATGGATCTGGAGATTGTGTCGGTCGATCCGCTGGAGGTGGCGGCTATCGATGAGAGCGGTTACGATGACGAGGATCCGATGCACACGGAGGATGAGGACGATGAGTAACGAAGTGATCGAAGTGTTTGACTGACGCTTTATACTGAGTTTATGAACCGTATCTCTGCTCCGTTTCTATCTTTTGCCCGCAAAGTGATTCTGGCCTCGAGTTGCATGGCGATCTGTTCGGTTGCCGTCGAGGGTAATGCTGTATTCGCGCAGGACCGTGCGCCGGCGCAGCGTGTTGTTTCGGGGAAGGTGACCGATGGGGATAATGCTCCGGTTAAAGGGGCGGTGGTGTATCTGAAGGACACACGCAGTCTTTCGGTGAAGAGCTACTTTTCCGATGCGCAGGGAGAGTACAGGTTCGGACAGCTCTCGCAGAATATCGATTATGAGATCTGGGCTGAAAATAACGGCAAGAAGAGTGCCGTGAAGACGATCAGCTCGTTCGACAGCAAGAGCCAGTTCACTATCAATTTTAAGATTGAAAAATAGGTTTGTTCTGTTGAGGTAGAAGCGGGCCCTTCGACTTCGCTCAGGGCCAGGTTCTCCACTTTGCGGTTCACAGATGCGTGAACCGCTTCGGTCGGCAATGACAGCCTTTTTGGGTGGTGGAAGAAAAGGCGTTGGCTTGGTGACGGGTTACATCCCACCCTTTCGCAAGAGCGCGAAAGGATGGGGCACCCGAGCATTTTTCTTCCTGGTGATTCGTTTTGATCAGTCGGCGATGCCAGGGTCGGGGGTGTCGATGCCTAGCGCGGTGGCTAGAGCGTTGAGGTGATCCTGTTCGTCGCGGAGGATCTCACGGAGATCTTCGCCGAGAGCGAATTCGTTGAGGAAATCGGCCTGCTTGACGCGGCGGCGATAGTTGCGGATGGTCTCTTTTTCGTTTTCAAGGTCGAAGCGGAGCATCTGCTCGGCTTTTTCTGAGGTTTTGACTTCCCTGGGGACGACAGCTGGCATGCCGCCGAAGGTGTCGATCCAGTAGCTGAGCTTGAGGGCATGAGCGAGTTCCTCTTTGGCGTGGACCTCGAGCTCGCCGGCGATGTTCATGTAGGCGGCTCCCTTGAGAACCTGAGAGTAGGTTACATAGGCGATGATGGCCTGATATTCGCGGGAGAGGTCTTCGTTGAGGAGCTTAATGAGTTTCTTGCGGGTGAAGTTTGCTTCTGCCATTTCTTTCTCCAGTTCTCTTTTTCGGTTCTGATCTCTATGATTCAGATTTCCAGGATTCAGATTCCCAAGATGATGATGAATTCTAACGGGAGTTTGTGACGGGGGGATTGCGGGTGTTTCGCCGATGATAGGAAGGCATACCCCAGGGGCTAAAGAGGATGCTGAAAAACTCAGTGGTTGAAAGAGCGCCTCACGAGACAAAAGCGTACCTCAGCGGCTAAAGCCGCATTGCAAGCGAGACTCCTGCGGCACCCATTCGGCTTCGCTCAGGGCAGGCTCTGAAGCCGTGCCCTTAAGCAAAACGGATTTTTCCAGCACCCTCTTAGTTCATTTTCTTTGGCAACCCTGCGAGGCCCAAGGAGGTTCAAGGCTAAAGCCTTGGGCTACCAGCCTTGGGTACCTCGAAGCCAGTCGTTGTTCTCTTTAGTTTCCGGGGGTTGGTGCGGCGGGCTGGGGAGAGGGTGCGGCGGGGTGATTTTCGCGAGGCCTGGGGATGAAGGGTTCGGGATGCGATATGCCGCGATGGCAGGTTCCGCAGGTGATGGCGTTGGTGGACTTGTGATCGGCGAGCTGGGTTAGGTATTTGGCGTTGAGATCGTCGGTCATTTTGATCATGAGGCGAGCTTTTTCTTTGACGGGGTTGGCGTCGGAGGGAAAGTCGTTGCGTTTGGTCTCGGGGTTTCGCGCGTGGCAGTACTCGCATTCGACGCCGAGGTCGCCTTCGTACTGGTGCATGAGTTTGACGACGTCGTCGCCGGTCATGTCTTTGGGGAGGACCTTGAGGTTTGTCGGATTGGGGCGAGGGCCTCGGCGCTGGCCGGGCTGCGGGTTCTGCGGGGTTGCGGCGGGTGGCTGCTGAGCGGAGGCGATGTGGGCAGAGAGGGCGAGGAGACAGACGCTGAGCGAGAAGCGGAGGAAGCGATTCATTCGGGATGAACTCTTTCCGTGAGATTTTTGATCAATTGAATTGATGAGACGAGTTTACGTGAGACGAGTTTACGGTTCGGTTTTGAAGGTGTGATTGCGGTGATCGATTAACGGTTTATCTGGTGGAGGTCATTGCCTTGAGGTACAGGTATTCGAACTGGACGCCGGAGTAATAGGATTCGATGCCGAGGCGCTCGTCTCTGCCGTGAGCGCGCTCGTCGCCGTCTTCGATGGCCATTCCGTTGAATCCGTAGCTGGGGATGCCGAGCGCCATGGTGAAGATACTGTCGGATGCGCCGGTCTCCATCTCGGGGAGGATGGTGAGGCCGGGCCACATGAGGTTGGCGGTCTCGCGCAGGGGCTTGAAGACGGTTTCGTTGAGCGGCGGTGGCGGTGCGGCTCCGCGCTCGGAGCCTTTGCCGATGACGACTCCTGCGTTGTCGACGTAATCGACGGTGAGAGTGGAGTCGGCGAAGATGCGGATGAGGTCCTGGCGGACTTCTTCCTGGGAGTGGCCGGGCAGGATGCGGCAGTTGACGTTGGCCTGGGCGCGGCCGGGGAGAGCGTTGGGCGCGTGACCGGCGGACATCATGGTGGCGACGCAGGTGGTGCGCATGGTTGCGTTGTAGATGGGCTTGGCGGAGAGGCGCTGCATGGCGGCGGGATCGGGAGGGGTTTTGAGGATGGCGCGGATGTCGTCGGCCTCCTGACCCTGGACGAGTGTGGCGCGCGTGGTGAGTTCGGCACGGGTGACTTCGTTGAGTTCGAAGGGGAAGGGCAATTTTTCGAGGCGCGAGAGTGCGTTGGCGACGCGGTAGATGGCGTTGTCGGTGGTGGGCAGGGAGCTGTGGCCGCCGGGGTTGGTGGCGACGACGTGATAGTCGGCGTAGAGCTTTTCGGTGGCTTCGACGCCGAGGAGGATTGGCTTGCCGTTTTTGGTGGTGACTCCCCCTGCGTCGGGATTGAGGACGATGGATGCGTCGATGAGGTCGCGATGGTTTTTGAGAAGCCAGTCGACGCCGTTGGATTTGCCGCCTTCTTCGTCGGCGGTGAGGGCGAGGATGATGTCGCGGTCAGGCACGTAGTTCTCGCGCTTCATACGGATGAAGGCCATTACCGTGGCGGCGTCGGAGTCTTTCATGTCCTGCGTGCCGCGGCCGTAGAAGAAGCCGTCTTTTTCGGTGAAGACGAAGGGGTCGGTGGTCCAGTCTCCGCGCCTGGCTTCGACCACGTCGGTGTGGCAGATGATGAGGATGGGCTTGAGCGTGCTGCCGGGGCGGCCGTGGAGACGCGCGACCATGTTGCCTTTGCGCGGGTTGGGGCCGAGGACTACGACGTCGCTGGGAGAGAAGCCGGCGTCGAGGAGTCGCTGGCGCATGCCTTCAGCGACTGCCGTGGTGCTGCCGACGGAGTCTGTCGAGTTGATCTCGATGAGCTGCTTGAAGACGTCGTGCGCGAGCTGGCGGGTTTGCGAGTCGAGCGTGGTTTGCTGAGCTTGCAGATTTACGGCGAAGAGGATTGTTGCGAAGAGGCCGAGGGCTTTGCTTGACTTCATATGTGCTCCGGTTAGAAAGGGAAAGATTTGAGCCACTCGCGAAACGGTGGGCCGAGATCGTTGCGCTTGAGAGCGAACTCGACGGTGGCTTTGAGGAAGCCGAGCTTATCCCCTGCGTCGTGCCGCTTGCCTTCGTAGTGGAAGCCGTAGACCTTTTCGTGGGCGAGCAGGGCTTTGATGGCGTCGGTGAGCTGGAGTTCGCCGCCTGCGCCGGGGGTGAGGTTCTCGAGCATGTCGAAGATGCGCGGGGTGAGGATGTAGCGGCCAATGATGGCGTTCTTTGAAGGTGCGTCTTCGAACTTGGGTTTTTCGACCATGTTTTTGACTTCGAGCAGGCGCGGGTTTTTGGGGTCGACGGTGCAATCCAGGACGCCATAGGAAGAGATGGAAGGGCCTTCGATGACTTCTGAGGCGAGGATGCTGCACTGGGTCTCTTCGAACGCTTCGACCATCTGCTTCATGCAGGGGACGGAGGAGTCGACGATGTCGTCGGGGAGGAGGACAGCGAAGGGTTGATCGCCGACGAGCTCTTTGGCCATGAGGACGGCGTGGCCGAGGCCGCGAGGTTCGGGCTGGCGGGTGTAGGTGACGCGGGCGATGTTGTTGACGGAGTGGACAATTTCGAGGAGAGCTTTTTTGTTTTTGGCGGCGAGGTTGGCTTCGAGCTCGGGGCTGG
Source organism: uncultured Acidobacteriaceae bacterium (assembly GCA_963770055.1). Taxonomy (GTDB): domain Bacteria; phylum Acidobacteriota; class Terriglobia; order Terriglobales; family Acidobacteriaceae; genus Edaphobacter. The sequence goes on along the minus strand of CAVYOC010000003.1, from coordinate 233,675 downwards.
CGTCGAAGTGGTCTTCCATGGTGGATTTGCCGCGGCCGGTGATGATGATGATCTCGGTGCAGCCAGCGGCGACGGCCTCTTCGACTCCGTACTGGATGAGAGGCTTGTCGACCAGGCAGAGCATCTCCTTGGGCATAGCTTTGGTGGCGGGAAGGAAGCGAGTGCCGAGGCCCGCAGCAGGGAAGACGGCTTTACGGATTTTTTGAGGGGTCATGTCCTGGGAGGCTCTCGACGGGATTAGGTGCTGGAGTTCATCGTAGCAAACGGATGTGTCGGGGTTGTCACAGGGTTCGATGCAGGAAAATGGCTAGGCTGGCTTGGTTGCCTTGAGAGCCATACTCTTCCAGACGTAGGGAATGCGGCCGGAGCCGGCGAACTGGATGTTGGTGAAGCCGATTTCTTTGAGGACCTGCTCGAGTGTATGGCGGGACCAGAATTTGATGTGGCCGTGATCCCAGAGGACGGTGAAGTGGCGGTCCATCTTGCCGGTGAGGGCGAGGAGAAGATTTTTGAGATAGCCGTGGTAGGGAGTGGTGACGACGATGGTGCCGCCGGGCTTGAGCAGTTCGAAGCAGTTGCGCAGGAAGGCTCGTGGATCGTAGAGGTGTTCGACGACTTCGGTGGAGATGACGACGTCGACGGGGCCGACGGTTTTGAGGAAGTCGGCGTAGAGGGACTGGCCATCGGCGAGGAAGAAGTTGATGCCGGGGAAGGTTTGGCGAGCGATTTCGATTCCGGAGGGAGAGAGATCGGAGCCGTGAAGCTGCCAGTTTCTATCGCGAAAGAGAGCGATGAAGGAGCCGTTGCCGCAGCCTGCGTCGAGGACGACTGCGCCGGGAGGAACATCTTTCAGGAGATGCGAGACGGAAGGGTAAAGGTGATCGTGACTGGGTTCGGAGTTTGCGGCTCTGTATTGGTATGAGATTCCTTCCATGGGCAAAGCGTACCGCACTCAGCTAAATTTTGCCCAAAGGCCAATCGGGGCCTTCCGGGACTTTGCTGATCCACATATCGTTGTATAGCGGCAGAAAATATTGTTTCGCCAGCGAGTCAGGTTGGAAACCAAGGTTCTGTAGATCTTGCTCGCTGGGAATCGAGCCGGTGGTACGAAGGGCACGCCAATCGCCCAAAGCAGTAATGACGGGAACACTAGCACCGATGGGGATGGTCATACGAGCGATGGCCTTGCCTCGGTTCCAGTTGGGATGAACGTACATGGCCTTCAACATGTTATCGATGACGATGCCAGGAGTGACGGAGCCATAAGATTTAATGCAGGCGTTGACGCTATGCTTGACGAGTTTGCGATCTCCCCACCAGGAGCCAAGAGTCATGGCCTTATCGACTCCGTCGAAGGCGCGGTACAGGTGGATGGGATACTTATCCGGAACAAGTTCTGTGATGGTGATGGGGTAGAGGAGTTTCGGAGAAGCTTGATTCCCCAGGGCGTAATCGACGCTGCGTTTCGCGTAGTGCCAAGCCGTACGCTCTTTCTCAACGGCATACTTGAGCTTTGGTTGCAGCATGGTGAAGTAAGCTGGCTTGGATATGATCTGTGCCAGTTGATCGATGTATTGAGTGCTCATCGAGAAGCTTGCCTCCGTCCGGCGGTAGAAAATTTTGAGAGCCGTAGCAGGTTATATAGTGCCGGAGAACCTGCCGCAACGTTTTTTGTTTGTTGAATAGGCGCTAGGTGTATCGACATATAGAACTGCGTAGGACAGGAGCGAACTGGGCAGAAATAAGGAGAACATATCGGCACTACGAGCAACCCCGCAGGTCCTTCGACTGCGCCTCTCGCGATGAAACTGCGAGAGGCTCCGCTCAGGATGACAATTTCTATATCAATCCATCACTTAAGCTCAAGCTATCTGTCGATACGCCCTAGAGTACCGGTGAGTCGTCGTGGAGCATGGCTTTGCGGATGATTTTGATGGGAGCGGGACCCTGGCGCATGAAGTCGTTGTGGAATTGTTCGAGGTTGAAGGCGGCGCCTTGTTTCTTCATCATGTCGGCGCGGAGCTTCGTGATTTCGAGTTTGCCGAGGGTGTAGTAGAGGTAGGTGGCGTCGGCGGTGCCGCGCTTGGTCTCCATGAGGCCGACGGAGTGGGACTGGTAGCCTTCTTTGACGAAGAAGTCGACTCCCTGATCGAAGGTGAACTGGCCCGTGTGGAGCTTGATGGAGTTGACGAAGCGTGCATCGCGGAGGAGTGCATCCTGAAGTTGGCCGAGGCGGATGAGTTTGGCTTCGCGTTCGTCGATCTTCGGAGAGCCTGGGGCTTCGGTGCCGGGCTGACCGTAACCCTTGTCTAACATCATCTGCTCGGTGTAGTGGGCCCAGCCTTCGATGTTGGTGGCGGCGCCGAGAAGCTTGCGTGTCTTCGAGGGGAACTGATCCTGCCAGAGGAACTGGACGTAGTGACCGGGGTAGGCTTCGTGAACGCTGGTAGAGATGATGGTGCCGACGTTGAATTCAGCCATGTGCTCGGCGATGTGTTCCGCAGTCCAGCCTTTTTCAGGCAGAGTGACGTTGAAGTAGGCCTTGGTGGAGTGGGTCTCGAAGGGGCCGGGCGGGTCCATGGATGCGGCGGTGGTTGCGCGCATGAAGGGTGGCGTCTCTTCGAGGGTGGGCTCGACTGTGGAGGGGATGGTGATGATGTGGTGCGTGTTGATGAAGGCGATGAGGCTGGTGAAGGTGGCCTGGAATGTGCTGAGGAGTTTATCGGGGGCGGGGTGGATGGTGGCCAGTTCGGCGAGGACGTCCTGTGGGGTTTTGGAGGGGTCGACTTCTTTGGCGATGCGTGCGAACTCAGCTTGATTTTTGTGGAGGTCGTCGTAGGCGATCTGAAGGAGATGGTCGAGTGGAATGTCGACCATCTCGTCGTAGCGAAGTTTTTTGGCGAAGGTGTCTGCGCCTAGTTTGTAGTCGCCGTTGGAGCGTGGGAGGAGATCGGATTTGAGCCATGCGCCGTAGGATTTGAGAGCGTCGATGACTGCGGCGTTGGATTTGGCGAAGGCGGCCTTGAGTTCTGCATCGGTGACGGCGTCGGGGCCGGAGAAGAAGGCTGAGGGGACGTCGTTCTGGAAGAAGCTGATGTCGCCGTCGATCTGTTCGAGGGCGATTTCGGTGGAGATGTGCGGTGGGTTCTTGAGATTTTTGCGGGCTTCGAGGAGAACCTGGGGCATGAGCTTTTCGCGCTCGATGGCTGCACGGAGGCGCGTGCTGGTGGAGGCGTAGGGGCGCTCCATGATGACGAAGGCGGAGCCGGTGATGCCGGAGGAGTAGACGTCGGGGTATTTCTCGAGTGGGCGAATGATTTCGTCGGTGAGAAGCGCGCTGTGGATGTGGTTGAGGAGAATCTCGCGGTCGGCGGCGACGGAGGCGTCGAGCGAGCTGGGATCGATGGCTTCGATTTTCTTTTCGAAGGCGTGGAGGGCGGCGATTTCCCTCTGGTTGCTGGCGGCGGAGTAGTCTTCGAGCTGGGTGTCGTACTGGTGGAGGCCTGCCTGGGTGCCGAGCGTGGGGTTGAAGTGGAAGTAGGCGTCGGAGAAGAACTGATCGGCGAGGAAGGTGAAGGTCTGGACGCCGCCGTCAGCAGAGAGATGCTGAGCGTTGGCGGCGTTCGCAGAGAGACAGACGGACAAGAAGGCTAAGGCAACCAGTCGGCGGGTGAACATGGTATCGAGTGTAAGCTGCTACCGCGCAATAGTGGAAGATCGCGGCAACACCCGGAGCGGCTGCCTTGCTGAGGAGATGCAGGTTTGGATCAGGCTTCAACGCCAATGGGGGTGAGGTGCTCGTTGTTGGTGATGGGGACGATGCCGTATCGGGTCATGGTGGTCGCGAGACTGGCGATGTCGGCGATTCCGTCCTGGCTGTAGTGGCTGGCTAGTTCCTTGTAATACTCGGGGCCGATGACGCCGGGGGTTTGAAGGCAGAGGACACGTGCGGCGGTGTGGTGGCGGTTCTCGTAGAAGTGAGGAACGCCGCGTGGGATTTGGAGGACGACGCCTTTGTTGACTACGTTTGGTTTGTCGTCGAGAGTCCAGGTCATGTGTCCGTCGAGACCGAAGATTGTCTCGTCATACTTGCGATGGATGTGCGACATGGGAACGTGGCTGAGAGGCGGGATGGTGAGTTCGAAGAGATCGAAGACTCCACCGGTTTCGTGACGCGTCTTGAGAAAGGTCACACTCATGGGGCCGATGCGAATCGTTTCGTGCATTTTGTCCCCTCCTGCGGACAGCACGATGATACTGAACAAAGCCATGGGGTCAATGGTTATTTTGTTATTCCACATGTTGGAATAGTGTCGTTCAGCCGACACCATGCTTACAGCGTCAACTTTTCGTCGATTCCAATGAGTCGAGAAGAGTACGGGTTTCGCTGAGGACGTCTTCGGCTTTGGCGGAGGGAAGCGGCCAGCGGAGAGTGCCTTGTGGGGTAAATTGCGCGCCACGTTTGGAGTTACGGCTAACGAGTTTCATTAATGTGCCGGGATCAACGGCGGCGCGGGCCAGCACTTCGGGGCCAGCGTTGACGGCGGCGAATTTGATGTGAAGCATCTCGACGAAGGTTTTGATGGGGACTTTTTTGTTGCCGTTTGGGTTGGGGAGTTCGACCTGGGTGCGTTTGCGGTCGAGCTGGGAGATGCCGAGTTGCTCGCAGCGGAGGCGGATGTCGGCGGCGGCGAGAAGGTTGAGGACGGATTCGGGTGGAGCGCCGTAGCGATCTTGCAGCTCGGCACGGACGTCGGAGATGTCGGGTTGGGTTTCGGAGCTGGCGATGCGTTTGTACATCCGGAGGCGCTGATTTTCTTCGGGGATGTAATCGTTGTCGATGCGGACGGAGATGCCGAGATTGATGACGGTGGCGGCGTGAGCGGGTTTTTCTTCTTCACCCTTGATCCTGCGGACGGCCTCTTCGAGCATGGAGGTGTACATCTCGAAGCCGATGGCTTCGATGTGGCCGGACTGTTCGCCGCCGAGCATATTGCCTGCGCCGCGGAGTTCGAGGTCGAGTGCGGCGATTTTGAATCCTGCACCGAGGTCGGAGAATTCTTTGAGTGCGGCGAGGCGGCGGCGGGCGATTTCGGTTAGTTCGGTTTCTGGTGGAATGAGCAGATAACTGTAGGCGCGACGATTGCTTCGGCCTACTCGGCCGCGGAGCTGGTAGAGCTCGCTGAGGCCGTGGCGGTCGGCGCGGTTAATGAGGATGGTATTGGCGAGGGGGATGTCGAGGCCGTTTTCGATGATGCTGGTGGCGACGAGGACGTCGTACTCGTGGTTCATGAAGGCGAGCATGACGCGTTCGAGTTCGGCTTCTGGGAAGCTGGCCGTGGCCGATGACGATTCTTGCCTGGGGGACCAACTCGCGGATCTTGCTGGCGATGTCGTAGATGGTTTCGACGCGGTTGTGGACGAAGTAGGTCTGGCCTCCGCGTTCGAGTTCCATCTCTACTGCGGTGCGGACCAATTTTTCGTCGAACTTGGCGACGATAGTCTGGATGGCCATGCGGTCTTTGGGCGGAGTTTCAATGACAGACATGTCGCGGAGACCGATGAGCGACATGTGCAGGGTGCGCGGGATGGGTGTGGCGGACATGCTAAGCACGTCGATATGGGCGCGCATCTGCTTGAGGCGTTCCTTGTGGCGGACGCCGAAGCGCTGCTCTTCGTCGACGACGAGGAGGCCAAGGTCCTGGAACTTTAAGTCTTTCGAGAGGATGCGATGGGTGCCGATGAGGATGTCGATCTTGCCTTGCTCGGCTTTTTCGAGGATGAGCTTCTGTTCCTTCGCGGTGCGGAAGCGGGAGATCATCTCGACGTTGACGGGGAAGTTGGCGAAGCGGCGCTTGAAGGACTCGTAGTGCTGGAAGCTGAGGACGGTGGTAGGGGTGAGGACTGCGACTTGCTTTCCGTCCTGCACGGCTTTGAAGGCGGCGCGCATGGCGACTTCGGTTTTGCCGTAGCCGACATCGCCGCAGAGGAGGCGGTCCATGGGCTGGGTGGATTCCATGTCGGCCTTGATGTCGGCGATTGCGGTGATCTGGTCGTCGGTTTCGTTGAAGTCGAAGGCATCTTCGAACTCGCGCTGCATGTTGGTGTCGGGGGAGAAGGGTGTACCTTGTGCTGCCTGACGCTGGGCGTAGAGCTTGAGAAGCTCGGCCGTCATGTCGGCCATGGCTTTTTTTACACGGGCTTTTGTTTTTTGCCAGCCCTGCGTGCCGAGGCGATTGAGTTCCGGTGGGGGGCCGGTTTCGCTGGAGCGGTATTTCTGGATGAGATCGAGGCGGGTGAGGGGGACGTAGAGTTTGGCTTCGTCGGCGAACTCGAGGATCATGAGTTCGAGCGGTATTCCGGAGTCTTCTTCGATGACGCGGAGGCCGCAGTAGCGGGCGATGCCGTGTTCGACATGAACGACGTAGTCGCCGACGGCGAGGTCGCGGAAGTCGGAGATGAAGGCAGCGGCTTTGGATTTGCCGCGGCGGACGGGGCGGGTGGTGATGTCGGCTTCGTCGGTGAGATCCTGCGCGCCGAAGAGGACGAACTGGCCGGCGGTGGCTTTGTCGAGGTCGAGAACCTGAACGCCGGTGGCGATGGGGACTTTGACGATGACCGGGCGTGCGCAGGTCGCCGGCGAGGTAGCTGGATTCGGAGTAGATGTTGGCGCTGCCGGGGGCTTCGCTGCGTGAGCCGAGGCGGTAGGGGACTTTGTATTCCTGCAGGAGTCCGGCGAGGCGTTCGACTTCGCCGTGATTGGGGGCGGTGAGGAGGATGCGGGCCTCCTGCTTGATGAGCGCGTTGAGAGCGTCGATCATAGCGGGAATGGAGCCGTGGAAGCGTTGGGTGGGGCGAGTGGCGAAGTCGACTTCGGAGAGATCGCTGCGGTCGGTTTCGAGGACGTCGACTGCGCCGAGCTGGTCGAGCTCGAGACCGGAGAAGCTGCGGAGGCGGTCATCGAGTTCCCAGGGAGAGAGGTAGATGTCTTCGGGGCGGACGAGATTGCCGATTCCAGAGCGGTCGTGGCGCTGCTCGATCTTGTTCCACCAGCGTTCGCCCTGGTTTTTGACCATGGCAGGTTCTTCGAGGAAGACGCGGGGCGCGGTAGGGCTGGAGGCGCTGAGGAGATCGAAGAGTGTGTGGGTAGCGCCGGCGACGGGGGCGAAGAACTCCCAGCCGGGGAAGATGGTGGCTTCAGCTGCGTAGGGATTCGTGGATCCCACCCTTTGCGATGAAGCCGCAAAGGATGGGGCACCCGAGCTTTGTACATGGGTTAGCAGTTCTACGGGTTCTTCGCCGCCTTCCAAGGCTGCTCCTGCGGTGCCGGCGCGGGTGAGGCGGGCGTTGATGGCGGTGAGGAGACGGTCGGTGACGGGGGTTTCGGTGAGGGGAAGGAGGAGCGCGTGGTCGAGGGTGGAGGCGGAGCGCTGGGTTTCGGGATCGAAGCGGCGAATGGACTCGATCTCGTCGCCGAAGAAGTCAATGCGGACGGGATTGTCGCTCTCGGGGGAGTAGACGTCGAGGATTCCGCCGCGGAGGGTGACCTGGCCAGGCATTTCGACGACGTCGACCTTCGTGTAGCCGATAGAGAGGAGGTGCTCGACGAGCATGTCGGGCATGTACTCTTCGCCGAGTTGGAGATTGAGAGCGAGACCACGGTAGAAATCGCGGGAGAAGAGCTTCATACAGGCAGCTTCGACGGGAGCGATGACGAGGCGGGCCTGATTGATGGCTATCTTCCAGAGCGATGCAGCGCGGGTCTCCTGAATTTCGGGGTGTGGGGAGAGATTTTCGAAGGGGAGGACGTCGTGGGCAGGGAGGCGGAGAACGGAGTCGGATGGGATGGCACCGGTGAGATCACAGGCGGCGAGGACGGCGGCGTGGAGGGTGTCGGCGGCCTTATTGTCGGCGACGATGATGACGCAGGGGGCGGCTGCGGCTCGGACGAAGTAAGGAAGGTAGAGAGCGCGGGCGGTGAAGGTGAGTCCAGAGACACGTCTGCGCCCCGTGCCTCCGCTTAAATGGCGGCGTACACGCTCGAAGGCTTCGGAGTGCTCCAGGTCCGCCAGGAGCTCGCGGACGAAGGGTAGAACCATGCTTTCTTGATTCTAGTTGAAGTGTGGTTTTCAGCATCTAAGGCGAGAGAGTAGTAGTCTATGAACCCCGCAGGAAAGCTCGCCTGCGTCGCTGCCCGATAGGTCGGGACCGTGTGACTTCGGACAGATGAATCTGACTGGAGGAGGACTGTATGTTGGGCAAACGGATTTCCTTTGCGATTTTGGCGGTGGTACTTCCCCTAGTCGTGGGATGTACGCGGCACAGCAACAGTGAACATTATTATCTGGTCGCTACGAATACCGCGGTGCCTTACTGGAAGTCGGCTGCGGATGGATTTGCTGCGGCTGGGGCGCTGTATGGAGTCAGTGTCGACACGCGTGGGCCAGCGGGGTTGAATCCACAGGACGAGGTGGATGAGTTCAAGGCGATGGTGGCGCGGAAGCCTGCGGGGATCCTGGTTTCGGTGGCGAACTCGAAGCTGATGACGCCGGAGATCGATGCGGCGATTGCGGCGGGGATTCCAGTGATAACGATGGACTCGGATGCGCCGGAGAGCAAACGGCTTTACTTTATCGGGACGAATAATCTGGAGGCCGGGCGGCTTGGCGGGAGACATTTGGCGGCGAAGCTGAATGGGAAAGGGAATGTCGTTTTCTTTACGAATCCGGGACAGCCTAATCTGGATGAACGGTTGAAGGGATATCAGGATATTTTTGCGACATTTCCGGGGATCAAGACGGTTGAGGTCTTTGATATCAAGGCAGATCCGGGCACAGCTCTGGATCAGGCGATGGTGTATTTATTGCGGACCGGGGCGGCGAAGATCGATGCGTTTATTTGTCTGGATTCGCGGTCAGGATTCAATGTTGCGCAGGCTTTCAAGCGGAGAGTTGCGACGGACCGATTGCTAGTCACAATGGATGTTGACTCCGATACGCTGGCGCTGGTTGGAGATGGGACGATCGATGCGACGATCTCGCAGAAGCCCTACACGATGGCTTATCTGGGATTGAAGGCGCTGGATGACATGCATCATTATCCGGTGAAGCCGCTGGGAGGGGACTATGGGCTTGATCCTTACTCGCCGTTCCCGGCATTTATCGATACAGGCGTGGCGCTGGTGGATAGGACCAATGTGGATCCGATCCTGAGAAGGCAGGCTGCGGCAAATAAATAGTTTGAGCGAAATAGTCTGGGCGGCGGGACTCTGTTAGAAAGGATGCCACGGGACAGTTCTGCCTTGTGCGTCTTTGCGAGAGAGACTCTCGTCTCAACAACATCAACAAAACTTAATACGAGGTGTGGTGTGCGAAAGCTTTTCCTTGGCGCGATCTTTGTGGGGACAACAGTTGGATGTGTAGGCGTGCAGGCGGCGATGGCGCAGACAGCGTTGACGTATCAGAAGCCGCCGGCGCCGATCGAGCAACTGCTGGAGGCGCCGCCGACGCCGGTAGTGCGGCTCTCGCCGGACCGCAAGATGATGCTGGTGGAACAGCCGGCGACGTTCCCGACGATTGCCGATGTTGCGCAGCCGCGATACCGGCTGGCTGGGATTAGGTTCAATCCTTCCTCGAATGGACCGAGCGTGGAGCGGTACGACGTTGCGCTGCGGCTGCAGGCCGTTGACGCGACGAAGGAGACTGCGCCCAAGACGATCACAGGTCTGCCGGCGAAGTTGAAGGCGGTGGACGCGATGTGGGCGCCTGATTCGAAGCATGTGGCGTTTGTGGCGCACGGGACTGCTCCGGCTACAGGGCTGGAGCTTTGGGTGATTGATGCGGCGACTTCGCATGCGCATCGGGTTGGGGTGGTAAAGCTGAATGCTGTGCTGGGTTCTCCGTGCCAGTGGATGCCGGACAGTGCGTCGCTGCTGTGCAAGACGGTGCCCGCGAACCGTGGAGCTGCGCCGAAGGTAAGCGACACTCCGACCGGGCCGGACGTGGAGGAGAGCCTGGGCAAGGTGAGTCCTGCGCCGACCTATGAAGACATGCTGAAGACAACGACCGACGAGAACATCTTCGAGTACTACGCGTCGTCGGAGCTGGCGGTGATTTCGCTGAGCGGGGTGATGAAGCCTCTGCCGGCGAAGGGTTTGATCGAGCGCGCGGCGCCATCGCCCGATGGCCAGTATGCGCTGGTGGCGATCGTGCATCGGCCGTTCAGCTATACGTTTCCGTATGAGCGCTTTCCCTTGAAGACGGAGGTGGTGCCGTTGAAGGGCGCGGGCTCGGTGAAGCTGCTGTCCGACCGCGGCGCAGTGGATAATCTGCCGATCTCGCGGGATGCGGTGGAGCCGGGGCCGAGGGACTACCAGTGGCGCGCGGATGTTCCGGCGATGGTGGTTTGGGTTGAGGCTGCGGATGGCGGCGACCCGACGAAGCATGCCGCGATCGTCGATAAGGTGATGGCGCTGCCGGCTCCGTTCAGCGGGTCGGCGAGCACGATCCTGGAGCTTCCGATGCGTCTGGCACGGGGCTTTGGGCCGGCTGCGGCGCGTGGGATCGAGTGGGGCAACGATCATCTGGCGATTGTGTCGGTGGCGCGGTTTTCGGATCGCAAGTCGATGATGCTGGCGTTCGATCCGTCGACGGGGAAGACCAAGACGATCTACTCGGGCTCTTCGCAGGATCGGTATCACAATCCCGGGCGGCCGATGACGGCGATGAATGCGACGGGGCAGATGGTGTTGAAGCTGACAGCGGACGGGACGGGCGTGTACTTCCTCTCGCCGGGCGCGTCGCCGAAGGGGGACCAGCCGTTTGTGGGGGTGATGCCGGTGGGCGGCGGAGAGGAGAAGATTCTCTATCGCTCAAGCGATCCTTACTACGATGAGCCGGTCGCGCTCCTGTCGGATTCGACGGTGATGATTCGCCGCGAGAGCCAGACGATGTCGCCGAACTACTTCTCCGCCCCGCTTACTGGTGGAGAGCCGGTGCAGGTGACGCACTTCCCCGGGCGCTACGACAACATCAAGATGCCGACACGGCAGTTCCTCAAGTACAAGCGCGCGGATGGGGTGGACCTGACCGCGATCCTGTGGCTGCCGGCGGGGTATGACAAGAGCCAGGGTCCTCTGCCGACGCTGATGGAGGCGTATCCGGCGGAGTTCAAGACGCGGGATTCGGCCAGCCAGGTGAGCGGATCGCCGAATCGTTATCCGGTGTTTGGCGGAGGGTCGCATCTTTATCTGGTCCAGGCGGGGTATGCGATTCTCGACAACGCGACCATCCCGATCATCGGGGAGGACAAGCAGGAGCCGAACGATACGTACGTCGAGCAGCTGGTCGCTGCGGCGAAGGCTGCGATCGATAAAGGTGCGTCGCTGGGCGTGGTCGATCCGAAGCGGGTTGCTGTGATGGGGCACAGCTATGGCGCGTTCATGACGGCGAATCTGCTGGCGCACACGGATATCTTCCGCGCGGGCATTGCGGAGAGCGGCGCGTATAACCGCTCGCTGACTCCCTATGGATTCCAGAATGAGGAGCGGACTTACTGGCAGGATCCGAAGCTGTACTTCGATATGTCGCCGTTCAGCTATGCGGACAAGATCAAGACGCCGATCCTGCTGATTCACGGCGAAGCGGATGACAATACGGGCACGTATCCGATCCAGAGCGAGCGCTTTTATGCGGCGCTCAAGGGCCAGGGAGCGACGGTCCGGCTGGTGTTTCTGCCGCTGGAGCCGCATGCTTATGGAGCGCTTGAGACGAAGCAGCATGTGCTGTGGGAGATCGATCGCTGGATGGACACGTATGTGAAGCCGGAACAGCCGGTCGTTACTGCTGCAACGAAGTAGTGAAGGCGTTTTTATGAGGGCAGCCTTCGGGCTGTCCCTTTTTTTTTGCGATGCCGTCAAGATTTGACGGTTTCTTCCGGTTTGGACGTTTCCTGAGTGAGAGGAGCGATGGCTTCGGCTTCGGCGTCTTTGCCGTAGATGACCTGACCGTATTCGAGCAGGGTGACGAGGCCGACTCCGCCACAGATGTTTCCTGCGACCGCGGGGAGAAGCCATTTTGCGTAGGCGAGCCACGGAGCTTTTCCGGTGAGTACTGCGGTGAGAATCTCTCCGCTGGCGGCGATGCAGTGGGCAAAGTTGCCCAGGCCGACGACAAAGGTCAGCATCCAGATGATCATGACGGAGCCGGTGATGGAGTGAGAGCCGGAGACGAGCCAGGCGACGGTGGCGATGATCCATCCGCCCATGACGGCGCTCCAGAAGATAGCGGAGGGTGTGTTGTGGATGGCTCCGAGGCCGAGCTGGGCGAGAGAGTCGACCATGTCCGGCGCGAGTGCATTGGTGAGAGCCGCGATGGCGGCAAAGGCAAGAGCACCGAGGATGTTTGCGGGAAGGACAGTGGCCCAGAGGCGAAGAGTCTTCCAGAAATGACTTTTTTCGGCGAGGACGAGAGCGACGGGGTAGAGCGTGTTTTCGGTGAAGAGCTGTGAGCGTCCGAGGATGACGACGATGAAGCCGAGAGGGTAGAACATCTTTGCGATGAAGAGGACTGTTCGAGTGGGCGGCTCGCCTGTCGGAGTGAGAAGAGCGATCGCGATGGCGTTGCCGAGAGCAGAGAGGCCCATGAAGACTCCGCCGGCGAGTCCGGAGATGGCGAGAGAGATGGTGGAGCGGCCAGCTCCTGGCGAGCGTTGTTGGCGACCTGCTCGTAGATGTCCTGCGCGCTGGGACGCTCGAGGTTCTTCTGAGCATCTTGTGCGGGTGGGGGCGCGGATTGTCTGCGGCGCAGGCGAAAGGGCATTCCGAGTGAGATGCAGGAATGGGATTTGGTGTGATTTTGATGTTGCGCGAGACGGGAAATTTTACTTGGGGGTTCTCTTTATAATCCTCGCTATGGCGAGGAAACTGACGGTTGAACAGGAGTTGGAGGAGCTACGCGATACGGTGCGCCATCACGAGCATCTGTATCACGTTGAAGACGCTCCTGAGTTGACGGATGCGCAGTACGACGCGTTGATGAACAGGTTGAAGAAGATGGAGGCGGAGCATCCGGAGCTGGTGACGCCGGACTCGCCTTCGCAGCGGGTGGGGGGCAAGCCGAAGGAGGGGTTTGCGAAGGTTTCGCATTCGCGGCCGATGCTGTCGCTGGATAACGCCTACAACGAAGAGGAGCTGCGGGCCTGGGAGCAGCGGGTGCGGGATGCGCTGCCCAGCTCGGAGACGGTGCGGTATGTTTGCGAGCTGAAGCTGGATGGGTTGTCGCTGGCTTTGCACTATGAAACCGGTGCGGGTGGGTCGGCTCATCTGGTGCGTGGGGTGACGCGCGGGGATGGGTCGATTGGCGAGGATGTGACGAGTAATGTGCGGACGATCCGGTCGGTGCCGCTGAGTGTTTCGGCGGCGAAGCTGAAGGCGGCGGGGTTGCCGCAGAGCTTTGAGGTGCGCGGTGAGGTGGTGCTTCCGCAGGCGGCTTTCGAAAAGATGAATGAGGAGCGGGTGGCAGCTGGGATGGCTCCTGCTGCGAATCCGCGAAATGCAGCGGCGGGGACGATACGTACGCTGGAGCCGAATATTGTGGCTCAGCGGCGGCTGGATTTTTATGCGTATTTTTTGTTGCGCGATGGTGAGTTTCTGCTGCCGCTGCAGTCGACGACGCTGGAGGCGCTGAAGACTTCGGGGTTTCGCGTGAACAAGTACGCGAAGGCGGTAAAGAACATCGATGAGGTGATTAAGTTTATTGCAGATGCGGAGCCTCTTCGCGACACGCTGGGGTACGAGATTGACGGCGTCGTGATTAAGGTGGATGCGACGGCGCAGCAGCGGCGGCTGGGTTTTACGGGGAAGGCTCCGCGGTGGGCGATTGCTTATAAGTTTGCTGCGCGCGCGGGAATTACGAAGCTCGAGGACGTGTTGTTTCAGGTGGGAAGGACGGGAAAGGTGACTCCGGTGGCAGCGCTTGCTCCGGTGCTGATTGGCGGGACGACGGTGACGCGGGCTACGCTGCACAACGCGGATGAGATTGCGCGGCTCGAAGTGCGGATTGGGGATTTTGTCTCGGTGGAGCGCGGCGGGGATGTGATTCCGAAGATTGTGGAGGTGTTGGAAGACAAGGCGCATCCGCGGGGTAAGCAGGAGATTGTGTTTCCGAAAAACTGCCCGGTGTGTGCGAGTGAGCTGCAGCGCGTTGAGGGTGAGGTGGACTGGCGATGTGTGAATAATTCCTGTCCGGCGCGGGTGAGGGAAGAGCTGCTGCACTGGTCTGCGCGTGGGGTGATGAATATTGAAGGGCTTGGCGATGCGATGGTGGCACAGTTGCTTGGGCAGAGCGCTTCGCTTGGTGGCGAGGAGGTAGTGAGCGAGGAGGGTGCGCCGGTTGAGGTGCGTAAGCCGCTGATTCACACGATTGCGGATCTTTATACGCTGAAGCGTGAGGGGTTGCTGGGTCTGGAGCGGGTGGGCGAGAAGACGGCGGATGCGCTGCTGGCGCAGATTGAACGCTCGAAGAGTGCCGGACTGGCGCGGGTGTTACTGGGTCTGGGGATTCGGTTTGTAGGAGAGAGAACTGCGCAACTGCTTGCGGGACGGTTTGGCTCGATGGAGGAGTTGCGGAGGGCAAGCGCGGAGGAGTTGGAGGCGGTGAACGAGGTTGGGCCCAGGGTGGCGCAGGCGATTGTGGAATTTTTCGGCGTGAAGAAGAATCAGGAGCTGATCGATGCGCTTGAAAGGGTGGGCGTAGTAATGACGGCAGAGAAACGGGTGACTACTTCGAAGCTGGAGGGGCTTACGTTTGTATTGACGGGGACTTTGCCGAACCTGACGCGGGAAGAAGCGAAGGAGAGGATCGAGTCGGCTGGCGGACGGGTTTCGGGAAGCGTGAGCAAGAAGACGGATTATGTGGTGGCGGGCGAGGAGGCGGGGTCGAAGCTGGATAAGGCGACTTCGCTTGGGGTGAAGGTGGTGGACGAGGCCGGATTGGTTGCGCTACTGGAGCCTGGTACATCCTAGCTATGGGGTGCAGTCCGATAGAGGCCAGATTTTTTTTTGATCGCGTGAAAAGCATATAGACTGGGACTCAAATGGCCTGGCTTCCTGGGACCCGGATTGGTTCTTACGAGATCGTCGACGCATTGGGTGAAGGCGGGATGGGGCAGGTCTTTCGCGCCCGGCACCTGATTTCGGACCGCATCGAGGCGATGAAAGTGCTGTTGTCGGCATCGTCGAGCAGCCAGGATATGCTGGACCGGTTTACACGCGAGATACGGGTTCTTGCGGGACTGAATCATCCGAACATTGCGGCGCTGCATACGGCGTTTCGTCATGAGAATCAGCTTGTGATGATCATGGAATACGTTGACGGCCAGGATTTGCGGCGGTGTCTGCAGAGTGGGATTACGATCGAGCAGGCGGTGGCGTATACACAGCAGGTGCTTGCGGCGCTGGACTATGCGCATTCGCAGAATGTGATTCATCGGGACATCAAACCCTCGAACATCATGCTGACGTGGGACGGCCGGGTTAAGCTGCTGGATTTTGGAATTGCGCTGGCGACTCCGGATCCGCGGCTTACGATGACTGGCGCAGTCGTGGGTTCGATGCACTACATTCCACCGGAACAGATCTATGGGGAGCCACCGGATGAGCGCTCGGACCTGTACGGAATGGGCGTGACGCTGTACGAGATGATTACGGGACGGCTGCCAATCGAGGGGGCGAACTATCCGCAGGTGATTGCGGCGCACCTTCAGCACCAACCTGTGCCGCCTCACCTGGTTGATCCACGGATTCCCGAGGCGGTTTCCGCTGTGGTGATGAAGGCGCTGAGCAAAGAGAAGCGGGACCGGTGGCAGAGCGCGAAGGAGTTTTCGAGTGCGCTCGGTCAGTCGTATCCGGTGTCGTCTCAGTTCCCTGCTCCGATCAACGTTGCAGTGAGGGCCCCGGTCAATGCTCCGATGAATGCTTTAACGACTCCTGCCAGCGTGCCTGTCAGTTCGGTACCGGCACAGAGGAGTGCGGTGGCTTCGACGTCCAAGTACCAACCGGAACATTTGAGTGAGATTTCGCAGAAGCTGGCCGCTTATGTTGGTCCGATTGCGAGCGTGCTGGTGAAGCGGGCTTCGAGCAGCTCGAACAACCTGCGGGAATTGTGTGATCATGTTGCGGCGGAGATTGAGTCGGCGGAAGCGAGGCAGAAGTTTCTGAACTCGGTCCGCGGGCAGCTCAGGAATAGCGGGCTGCTTTAGTTTCCGATTAACTAGTTTTCAATCTTCGTTGTGAGAGTGCACACGCAAGACGGGACTGTTGTTTCGGAGTTACCGATCCTGTCTATTTCTAGGTATTTGCGCCAGACAGTTGTTTCTTCTGACAGGTGACAAACCTCTATGCCCCGCATAGAGTTTTGTTCCAGCAGGCGAGTTTTTTTTGACCGCCTGCGGTCTGATCTGGGTCCAAGTAAGACGAGGCGTCTGTAAGGCTTGATTTCTATGCCTGCATGCGAACGTCGAATCCGGGCAATACTTTGAATCATTTGCAAGGCTTCTTCCAATAATCCATCTGTGCGAGGCCGGCCCATGGTTCCGCTCAAGGTTCTGCGTCACATTTCAAGAGCATGTGGGTTGCTGCTGCTTTGCCTCCTTGCTGCAGCTACCGCTCTGATCGGGCAGACCGCTCCCTATACCGTGAATGTCGGAAACCTGGCGCACAGCATCACGGTAACTCTCACTATGGAATAGGAGAAGCGATGAACAAGCTGACTCACGTATTCGCCTACGCGCTGCTGTCGTTGCTCTCCGCAGTGGTGAATGCACAACGCCCCAACAACGCCATCGAGGGCTACGTCACCTATAGTGGGATTTACGCCAACGCCCCTGTCGGAGGCTGCGGTTGCTTCTGGATGAACGGAGCTTTGGGCGGCTTCTCAATCCCGGTGGCGGGCAACTTCTCGGCTGTAGTCGAGTCCGGAGGCCACGCTACCAGCCACATCCCAAGTTTCAACACCGGGCTCAGCCTCTTTTACGGTATGGGTGGTCTGAGGGTGCGTGTCTCCAACCACACCCGCTTTCAGCCCTTCGGGCAGGCCCTCTTTGGCGGCATCCACGGCTTCGACGGCTACTTCCCGGCACCTGTGGGCAAGTTGCCAACCAGCTACGACACCTCCTTCGCATACACCGTTGGTGGGGGCCTCGACATAGCCGTTTCCAAACACATCTGGATCCGTGCCGTGCAGGCCGACTACTTCTACTCCGAGCTCAGAAATGTTCAGGGCGATCGACAAAATCAACTCCGTATCGGCGTGGGAGTGCTTTTCCGCGGACCCCACCTCCACTGAAAACACTTAGCCCCTTCCTTGTGGAAGATTGTGGATCTCCCAACCGAATCGAACTCGCCGACTATCCAGGATTAGTGGGAGTGTAACTCGCTCCTCAAATTAGGGCGTGATGACCAACTCGGCATCTGCCTGCCCGCACATCCCGTAGATAGCTCCCGACCTGCAGGCTCCCGCAGAATACTTGTAACATCCTGGTTTTTTGGCTACTACAGTAATCGAGCGGTCGGTGCCGCCAATAATGGCTCCCGCCGGATCGAATGGAGACGTAGGCCCAAAATCAACGACGAAACCTATTTCCTTGCCCGTGCTCTTCCACTGTACGGCCGTCCCGACTTTTATACAGAAGAGAGCATTACTTTTAGCATTTGGGATACCGGGAGTCGACGAGGCCGCATTGCTTGTCCGTTTCACGTCGACGGCACACGGAGTAGAAGCTGAGCCACAAGTATTAGCAGCGTTACACAGTTGTGCAGTCTTTGCTTCTGCACAGGAGTATTTACCACTTTTCGACTGTGCGGATACGTAGCTTGACAAAATAATGATAGGTAGCAAGAACGAAGTGCACTTAATAGCGGAAGAACGATTCATGGTCATGCTCGCCTCACAAGATTGTTCCTGGAATGTCTGATCGCGAACCCGGGTGGTCGATTTTGGTTGGGTGATTCCTCCGCAACAATATTAAATTCGAGGAGGTCAGAGAGTCTCCACGAATTATGATCCAACTGGAACTGGCCCTCTTTATTATGAACCAATTGAGCCTCGGGATAGAGCACTCTGGCTGTAAAGCGCAATCGTAGCCGAGTGTGCGGGTGATCTCGATATGGCCAACAGCCTTCATTTTCTCGAAGTTGTTAGATCCTAAGCCGATTTGCTTCCGCGCCATCGGATGAGACGGTTAATAGGACCACGCACCAGGATATATGGCACGATCGCCAGGAGGGTCGCAACGATGAGTGTTTCACCTGGGTAAACCCGGTGGTAGATCTTTACCTGATAGATGACATCGAGAATAACCGCCACGATAAAAGTAGTTCCAATCCGTTTCCAGCCTGTCTTTATGAGTTCCCGTCGCTGTTCCGGATTTTTGACCATGGCCCAGAAGTATGCTGACCTTCCCGCTTTTGCGTCCCTTATTCCATCAATCACCGCAAGGATCGTCGCTGTTGTTGGCTGCAAAATGAAACGGAAATGAAGCGGGCCATCTAACCGAGGGAAGAAGCTTCCAAGAAACCTATCCAAGCCTCCCATGGTCTAGCCCTTTCTTCTTTCTGCAACCTGCCATGGCCAACAGCCTTCGATTTCTACGACAATCGACAAACTCAAAAGTGTGCGCAGGGGAATCAAACAAGCCGAGGGACACCATTTTTCTCTGGTTGGTTCGACCTGTCACCGTTCTGATGACATGAACCTGCTAACAAAGTCCACACCCTCATTGAGTTTGGTGGAGTCGGTCCGGTTTGCCGGGATCCTCCTTCTCCCCTAAGCTAGCGTTCGTGCCGCACGGAGATAACTAGTAAAACTAACAGTGGGTATCCGAAAAATGCTGGTAGTAACGGAGAGTGCTCTGTCTTTCCTCATAGGGTTAGAATGTAGATAATTCGTTCCTAATTCAGTCCCCAAATTGAGGGCTGGCATGTTGGACGTGTAGCCCCGAAGCTGTAACTCCCATGGTGTCTTTGAGTTTAGGCAATTTTTGTGGCGACCCTCTAATAAATTTCATAGTTACGGTATCAATTGGAAGCTTGAAGAATAGAGCGGCACTTAATAGTGGGCATGATGATGCCGTTCGGAACAATTGGCGATCGCACATCGTTATCGTTCTTAGTTCTACTCCAAAGCGATATCTGAGTATTTGCGCAGTGAGTCTGAGGACACGGACGATGCAAATTCAAAGAGGTACGATGAAGGCCCGAGTTATTCGATCAATGCTTGTGCTTTGCATCTTAAGTGCAGGCAGCTTTAGCCTGTCTCAAGAACTTCCTCCTAAACACGACGAAACGCGGCACCCAAAGCTGGGCCTTGTGCTTGAAGGAGGAGGCGCGCTGGGACTTGCCCATATCGGAGTTATAACGTGGATGGAGGAGCACCGTATTCCCGTCAGTTATGTGGCGGGCACGAGCATGGGAGGGTTGGTTGGCGGAATTTACGCGACCGGCCGCTCGCCTGCCGAAGTCAGGGAACTCATCAATGGGATCGACTGGGATCAGGTGCTAAGCGGAGTGACTCCGTTTCGGGACCTATCCTTTCGGCGCAAACAAGACGCTCATGAAGTCCCAAGCGATCTTGAATTTGGTTTGCGGGGTGGGTTGAAATTTCCTTCAGGGTTCAACACAGGTCAGGGAGTTAACCTGGTTCTCGATAGAGTTGCACTTCCCTATTCAGACCTATCAAGCTTTAATGATCTTCCGATTCCATTTGCCTGTGTGGCCACTGACCTTGTCTCGGGCAAGCGGCATGTCTTCCGGGATGGCTCTCTTTCACTGGCGATGAGATCAACCATGTCGTTGCCGGGCATCTTCACGCCAGTTCGATCCGGAAATAGCCTCTATGTAGATGGTTTCCTGCTCGATAATCTTCCAATCGATGTCGGCAAAGAGATGGGCGCGGATGTGGTACTTGGGATCCATCTGGAGACTGCTTCACTAGATCCAAAGACCAGCCTCTCGAGCTTCGGTGTACTCGGTCAATCCATCTCCGTTATGTCCGCTGTGAATGAACTTCGTTCCATGGAACAGGCAGACATTCTTGTGACGGTTCCCCTGCTGAAATATACCGCGCTTGACTACAACAAAGCGGATGCCATCATCAAGGCGGGATACGACGCTGCCGCCTCCAAAGCGTCTGTATTGGCTGCATTTTCTGTGAGCGAGGCCGAGTGGGAGCAGTATCTTGCAAATCGAAATGCCCGGCGAAGGACTGCGCCGATACCAAAGTTCGTTCAGGTCACAGGTGCTCCTCCGGAGATGGCAAAGTCTATGGAGAAGGGTAGGTCTTCGCTGGTAGGGCAACCTGTCGATACAGATAAAATTGGCCAGGATATGATGACCATCGTCGGCATGGGCCGGTTCGCCACGGCTACCTATTCGATGACGGAAAAAGCCGGCGAGCAGGGACTGCTGATCCAAGCTGAGCCGAAGTCATACGCACCTCCCCTCGTGCGGCCCCTCATTCTGATTGACGGTTCACAATTCAACAATGTCCTTTTCAGCATTGGAGCCAGAATCACATTTCTCGATGTGGGAAGCTATCGCTCGGAGTTGCGCAACGATGTGACCCTTGGATCGCAATATCTATTGGCTAGTGAGTACTATCACCCACTAACAACAACCAGCAATTGGTTTATTGCGCCCAGGTTGGGAGTGAACAGCCAGCAGTTGAATGTTTACTCCAGTGATACATTGCAGGCCAGCTATCGTTTTCGTCAGGCACTTGGGGGGCTTGACACCGGATATGGATTTGGAAGGACAGGAGAGTTTCGACTGGGATATGAAGGCGGATATGAAAAGATCTCTCCCGAGGTTGGGAGTATACCGACACTCCCTACGACTTCCGGAGCAACCGGGGATGTCAGGATCCAGTATCAACTCAATACTCTCGACGGTCCTGTCATTCCTCGCGCCGGTACCAACCTGCTGATGTATACAAAAGGGTTTAATACGAACCCTGCTGCCCCCGGACCCTTTCCGGTAACTGAGATTCAGGCCCAACAATTTTTTCGCTTTAGCGCTTCCACCTCTTTTTTCTTCAGTGCGTTTGGAGGCAGCAGTTATGGCTACAAAACCGGAGTACCTGTTTTTTCTTTGGGCGGCTCACAGCGCTTAGTTGCATGGAATACCAATGAGCTACTTACAAATCAATATTTCCTGGGACAAATTGGCTATATACGCGAGTTGCTTAAACTCCCTCCTTTTCTTGGAAGCTCCGTGAATGCTGTGGGATTGTTCGAGATAGGGAAGACGTACCGACTTCCAATGGGGCCAAAGCCACCCAATCTGCCCATAGACTTTGCAGGGGGCCTTATCGTGAACACAATATTTGGGCCTGTTGAGGTCGCAGGCGCAGTGGGAGATTACGGTCACGCGCGATTCTTTTTTCGGATTGGCCGGATCTTCTGAGAGTTAACGACAGGGATCAAAAGCAGATCTTCCGACGTGGCTTTCGATCGAGAGATGGGGTCTCAACGACTATCCGCAGGCCGTTAGTTCTTGCCGAAGAAAACCAGCGCAACACCGATGGCAATGAGCAAGACTCCGAGCCAGCGTTGAAAGCTTACATGTTCGCGCAAAAAGACAACCCCTCCAAAGGCACCCGCGACGTAGCTCAGTGCCGTTACAGGAACGACGAAACTCACGTTGTAGATCGACAAGGCTCCCAGCAAGGAAAAAAAAGCTAACGCCATCATTCCAACCCCGAGCCACATCCAAGGAACACGTAGTGCTCTCAGTACTACTTTTGCGACCTCTATCGGCCGCAAACTCGAGGCCTCTCCAACGACCTTCATTGCGCGGGAGACGCATAACTCACCGCCGGTTCCCGCGACAACGATCAGGGTGAACAGAATGAAATGCGACAATCTAAATCTGCTCCGTAGTTCGAGGATTGGTGCGGCCGACCACGAAAACACCCAAACAAATAATAGCTATACCGGCCCATCGCAAAGGAGAGACGCTTTCACCCAATATCAGATATCCGAATAGCGCAACGATGCCGTAAGCGAGGGAGGATGCGGGCTGTACGAAGCTGTAATCTGCCCACGACAGCACCAACATATAGGCTACGAAGAATATAACGAGTGAGCCAATTCCTAACCAAATCGACACGGATGTAAAGATGTTTGACCCTGTGTGGAGCAGTTGCACGGGAGGCCAGATAGCCGGTTCACCAACACGCTTCATCCCCCTACCGAGCAGGACGTTGCCCAGGGGACCGGCGATCACCATCACTGCAATTAACAGATAGGTTTTAAGATGCAGAGTCTTTTGGGGTGTCATCGGCCTAGTTTCGCAACCTGCCGCTTCGGCATGCATCTCATTATTCTATAGGCTTCTATCCGATCAACTCGCAGCTCTACGCCAGAAGACCCGCTTCTCTCACTCGGTCCACGACGCATCTGCTTCGGTGCGGATTTTATTAAATCAACAAAAGCGGACACAGGTCGTAGTGAAACTGACGCTGTAGAAGATGGTGGTAGCATGAATGGTGTCAAGGCACTCTAGGCAAATTTTTCGGTTTCGCGGCCAACCATCAAACTATTCAGCATGTCGAGACTTTGACAACGACGTGCCTAGAAGAGGCATATAAACTTGTGCGGGATTGTTGGATTCACAACGAAGAATTGGCACCCTGATCAAGACCGCATAAGAAGTGCGACGAATACCCTAATTCATCGCGGCCCGGATCAGCAGGGAGTGTTTCGATCGAGAACCTGCTCTCTCGGTGCGACACGCCTCAAGATTGTTGACCTTGCGTCCGGCGATCAGCCGATCTTTTCCGAAGATCGCGACTCTGTGATCGTTTTCAATGGTGAAATTTATAATCATCTTGAGGTCCGCCGCGAGCTCGAATCGCTCGGTCGCCGCTTTCAAACCCACTGTGATACGGAAACCGTTCTTCAGGCATTTCTTGAATGGGATACCAATTGTTTCGAGCGGCTCCGAGGTATGTTTGCGGTTGCCATCTGGACCAATTCCAAGCAGCGGTTAGTTCTGGCGCGTGACCGCATCGGCATTAAGCCGCTTTATATCGCCGAACGAGGCGACGATCTCTTCTTTGCTTCGGAATTGAAGGGGATTCTCGTCCATCCTGAAATCGAACGCCGCCTCAGTCTCCAGGGACTGGATTGTTATCTCTCCATGAATTACGTTCCCTGTCCGTGGACTTTAGTGGACGGTATTCAAAAACTGCCGCCTGGTCACTGGCTCGAATGGCACGACGGCCGCACGAGCAAGCACGCATACTGGCGTCTTCCCGATATCACACCGATGCCGCGGTCGTTCGAAGATGCAAAAGCCGAGCTCGACCATCTTCTAGGGAACGCGGTTCGCGAGCATCTTATGTCCGATGTTCCGCTTGGTGTCTGGCTCAGTGGCGGGGTGGATTCTTCGACTGTCCTCCACTATGCCGCTGAGGCATCAAGCTCACGGTTGCGGACCTTTTCTATTGGTTTCAATGGCCGAAGTTTCGATGAGTCGCCATACATCCGCAAAGTAGTCGAACATTATGGGACCGATCATGAGCAGCTCAATCTGAGCCCCGAGGAGGACTTAGAGGGAGCTATCGAAGATATAGCCTATTATTCCGATGAGCCCAGCGCGGACTCCGGAGCATTGCCAGTCTGGTTTCTTTCCAAACTCTGTAAGAAGCGATGTACGGTGGCGTTTAGTGGAGAAGGGGCCGATGAGATCTTCGGTGGTTACCTTACCTATCGCGCCAACCGTATCGCCGCTCCTCTAAGAAGTCTGCCTCGTGGAGCGATCGAGCTCTCTCTTCGCGCCTTACGCTTTTGGCCAGCTTCCAACGAAAAGATCAGCCTTGAATACAAGCTTAAGCGCCTCCTCCAAGGTGGTCTGATGCCACCGGAACGGGCGCATGTGTACTGGAATGGAACTTTTTCGGAAGCGGAAAAAGCCGCTTTGCTTCGGATTCCGCTGCCCGGGGCTCTTTCTAATGTCCTTGCTCGCTTGAGAGGAAGCCTTCCGGGAGACGGGATCGCGCCTTTCCTTGAGTTCGATCAGCAATACTATCTTCCGGACGACATCCTGGTGAAATCGGACCGCGTTAGCATGGCGCACGCCGTTGAGGTTCGGCCTCCGTTCGTCGATCACCGAATCGTAGAGTTTGCCGCCAAGTTGCCAATAGATTTCAAAATCCGCGGTGCGCGCCAGAAATATCTCCTCAAGGAAGTGATGAGATCCAAGCTTCCCGCCTCCATCGTCCAGCGCGAGAAGATAGGATTCGATATCCCTGCGCACGATTGGTTTCGGGGGCCACTTCGAGCTCTGTTGATAGAGACGCTGGCATCCGCGGAAGCAGAGCACTCTGAGTTGTTTCGCTTCGAAACGATCCATACTTACACCCAATTGCACTTGAACAGGCGCATCAACGTCGGCTATCACTTGTGGGGACTCGTCATATTATTTCTGTGGATGAAACGATGGAAAATTCAGTCGACACCGGTACTGAACTTCGGGAGACAGGCGCTCGCGGCCGAGTTGTAAGCCTGAGACAGTACTTTTGGCTTGTTATATTTTTCGCAGCGGCAGTCTACCTCGGCTGCATTCTATCTCCGCCGTCGCTGATGGATGACGTCGACGCAGTGCAGGCGCAGATCGCTCGAAATATGCTCAGTTCAGGTGATTGGGTTACGGCGCGCCTGGATGGAGTGGCCTATCTCGAAAAGCCGCCGCTGATCTATTGGATGATCGCGATCGCTTACAAGGCGTTCGGCGTCCATGATTGGTCTGCTCGCATTCCTATTGCACTGGCCGGTATTGCGCTCTGCTTCACTACCGCGGCGTTTGGAGCCTGGGCGTTCGGACGCCGCGCGGGCTTCTATGCCGGTCTTTGTATGTCGACCTGCATCGGGCTCTTTCTCTTCACGCGTATCCTCGTGCCGGACGTGATACTCACACTCGTGATCGCTTTGGCCTTGTGGGCGTTTCTTCGAGTTCTTGAGGAGGAGGAACCGCATCCACGGACATGGGCAGCTGTTTTTGCTGCAAGCCTCGGGGTCGGTTTGCTTCTGAAAAGCCTCATTGCGGTTGTCTTCCCGATTGGGGCGATCGTTGTCTATTTGCTATGTACGCGCCAGATCTTCTCCGCGCGGGTGTGGAAACGACTCCGACCGCTTAGTGGCCTCGCCATTATCCTTTTGATTGCTGCCCCCTGGCATATTCTCGCCACGCTGCGAAATCCGCCCTACTTCAGCTTCACGATGAAGAGTGTTTCGGGTGAGTACCACGGTTTTTTCTGGTTTTTCTTCATTAACGAACAGCTCCTTCGGTTTCTCAACCTACGTTATCCGCGCGACTACAACACCGTGCCGCGACTTTATTTTTGGTTGCTCAATCTGGTATGGCTCTTCCCCTGGAGCGTATACCTGCCGGCGGCGGTGAAGCTCTCGTACCGACCGGTTGACCGCGCGGGGAGAACCAGGTTGCTCGCCCTGTGCTGGATTGGTTTTGTACTGGTATTTTTCACTTTTTCGACGACACAGGAATACTATTCGATGCCATGCTATCCGGCGTTCGCGCTGCTGATTGGTTCGGCTATTGCGATGAACAGCAAGATCCTTCGGCATGGAACGAGATTGCTGACTGTGATCTGCTCCATTGCTGCTGTGGCTGCCATCGCCATTCTTTTTGCGGTGCGCCACGTTCCAACCCCGGGAGATATTTCCCGGGTCCTTAGTTCCAACCCGGAAGCATACACGCTTTCGTTGGGTCACATGGAGGACCTGACGATTAAGTCATTTGCTTACTTGCGATTACCTCTTGCTCTGGCAGCCATCGCGTTTCTCTTTGGAGCCATCGGCACGATCCGGACGACAAGCAAGAATGTATACGTGACGGTAGCAATTATGATGGTCGTCTTCTTCCACGCCGCCCGTCTGGCGATGATCACTTTTGACCCCTATCTCTCCTCGCGACCGCTGGTCAAAACGCTGGAACAATCTCCCCCCGGAAATTTAATTGTCGATCACCACTACTATTGGTTTTCGTCGGTGTTCTTTTATACGGATAGGACTGCCTTGTTGCTAAACGGGAGGTTTAACAACCTGGTCTATGGGTCGTACGCTCCAAATGTTCCAAATATTTTTATCGATGACAGTCAGTTCCAAGAGCTCTGGCGAAGGCCCGAAAGGTATTACCTCTTTGCCAGAGAGACGGCGGTCGGTCATCTGGAGTCGTTGGTTGGCAGGGATCAATTGAATACACTCGGCGATAGCGGCGGTAAGGTCTTGCTTACCAATCATCCAGTCCCATCTACAGTGCTTCCTAATGTTCCTTAGACACCGTTTTGGCCCGTCTCGAATGCTCGGGGCACCAAGTTGTCGTTTTATGTGAATTTTCTGAGTCTAAAGGTCTCGATTGCACGTCGATACGTAGGTAAGCGCACTCACTAAGTGGAGGTATGATGCGGATTGCTGTTCTCGGAGGTGATGGTTACTGTGGCTGGGCAACCGCTCTCTATCTTGCGAATAAGGGGCATTCCGTTGCCATCATTGACAACTTTGTTCGACGACAATGGGACTACGAACTAGGAGTTCAAACGCTAACGCCGATCCGTCCTCTTTCTGAGCGATTGACGGTCTGGCATCAGTTGACAGGGATGCCAATCGATCTTTTCGTCGGCGATGTCTCGGATTACGAGTTCCTCTCTTCGACAATCAAAACCTTTGAACCTGAGGCAGTCGTCCACTTTGCGGAGCAGAGATCGGCGCCTTACTCAATGATCGATCGGAAGCACGCGGTCCTTACACAGACAAACAATGTTGTTGGGACTTTGAACCTGCTGTTCGCGATCCGTGAACTACAACCAGACTGTCATATCGTCAAGTTGGGCACGATGGGTGAATACGGCACGCCAAATATCGATATCGAGGAAGGGTTCCTCACCATCGAGCACAACGGCCGCAAAGATACACTCCCTTTCCCCAAACAGCCTGGCTCCTTCTATCACCTCTCAAAAGTACATGACAGTCACAACATCATGTTCACGTGCAAGGCCTGGGGCCTACGCGCGACTGACCTCAACCAGGGCGTTGTGTACGGTACCGTCAGTGATGAGGTATCGATGGATGAGGCTTTGATCAACCGTTTTGATTACGATGAGGTATTTGGGACGGTCCTTAACCGCTTCTGCGCCCAAGCGGCGATTGGCTATCCACTCACGGTGTATGGAAAAGGCGGTCAAACCCGCGGATTTCTCGACATTCGCGATACGGTCCGCTGCGTAGAATTAGCTTGTCTGAATCCGGCCAAGTCAGGTGAATTCCGCGTCTTCAATCAGTTCACTGAACAGTTCTCGGTTCTCGATCTGGCGCGGAACGTTCAAGCGGTGGCTGGGCAGATGGGTCTCAAGGTGGAGATCGATCATCTCCCCGACCCTCGCGTTGAGGCGGAATCGCATTATTACAATGCGAAGCATTCCAAGCTGGTTGATCTCGGACTTGAGCCACATGTACTGTCCAATTCGCTTGTCGATTCGTTGATTAATATTGCGCTGCGTTATCGAGATCGAATTGATCCGTCATTGTTTGAGCCGCAGGTCAATTGGCGGAGCACGCAAAACGAGCGACGTATCGGAAGCGAAAACGGTAAACAGACGCTTCTGGCAAAGAGTATCGTCTAGGCACTTCCCGGCTCGACGTTCTGCGCCTACAGGTCAGATGAGCGGGACAAGGTTGCCATCACGCATCAGATAGTCGCGCCCTCGCCATCGAATCGTCTTGCGCGTAAAGCTCGTCAACCAGATCAGGCTCGCCATTCCGTCCCAGAGAGGGATAAGGGCCAGCTTCTTCCAGATGCCGGGCTGCTTCAGCCCCCAAGAGCCAACCAGCATGGTCAAGACGGCGCGAACGATGAGATACCCACCAAGATAAACTGCGGCGATGGCGGGCGTCGGAAGAAGTGCAACCGCCAGGAGCGCCCAGGGCAGCCCCAACGTAAAGATCAAGCCGAAATGTCCCCAAGGGCGCATGTGCCGCATGACAGTGATCCAGCGAAGGCGTTTATGAAATAGTTCGTTGAGAGACTGATAATCTGCAACCGTGGAGATTGTGTAGGGAAGAAGGTCAACTTCATAACCCTGTTCAGCTATCAATCGCCCAACCAGCAGATCATCTGCCGGACGGTTCTCAATCGAGATGTAGCCGCCAAAGGCCTGGAGTCGCGTGCGAGTCGTTGCAATTGTCGGGCCAAGTGCGAATTTCACTCCGTCCAATTGCTTCGCCACAAGAATTCCGGGATAGAAGTCTGAGACCATCCCTACATCCTGGAGGCGCTGCACCCAGGTCGATTCTTCGATGGGTACATAAAAACAAGTAGTTGCGCCTATCTTTGGATTTGCCAAAGGCGCTATCACGTTCCTTAAATAATCCGGTCCAACGCGCACATCGCTATCGCTGATGACGAGGTATTCATGTGAGGCTTCCTCTACAAGTCTGGCAAGTTTGGCCACTTTGTCATTGGTCGCGATACGATCCGACCCAATCACGATGCGGATCTTCTGCTGCGGAAAGTCGTGGACGAGTTGCTGCAGGACCGGAAAGACAGGGTCACTCGTGTCGCCGACGCAGAACAAAATTTCATAGTCGGGATAATCCTGTCGGCAGAAGCTTGCGAAGTTCTCGTAAGCCTCGGGATCAAGTCCGCGCACTGGTTTCAGGTTGCTAACCGGCGGTAGAAACGCGCCCGTCTTAGTCACCTTGGCTCGCGTCGCCAGAAAAAACTTTAAAGAGCTAAAGATCGCTATAGCGTAGTAGATAAATGGGATCGCGGCAATCCCGAGGAATACGTCTCGCAAAAGGAGGATTGTCATTCGGCACCGGACAAACTCTTGTCTAGTGTAACTTAGAGAGAAGAGACGTCCTCGCTTTTGCGACCACGTCATTCAGCTGATTCCTCGTATTGATGGTGCGAAAAACAAGTGCACCTTACCAAACCGGGGCTCCTCTAATTAATGAAGGGTCCTGCTTAAAAAGAGGTTCTGGGCACTATTCCCAGCGTTAGCTCAACGTCTTCTTGCTCCAGCGACCTGCTTTTGGAAACGTACGATGACTCGTTTCAGGGTTGCAAACTCGCAAGCACCTGGTTCGACGCAATCCGTCCGGGCTTTCGGATGGAGTTTTCGATGCGTGCTACAGGTCTGCGCGGTTATGGTTGGATGCCTTGGTTCTGTTCAACGAACATCGGCGCAGTCAGCGGCGACTGGCGTGATTCTCATCTCCGTGATGGATGGCGATCGACATCCGCTGGCAGAGGTAACGATCGAAGGCAGGTCGGGTTCGGTTATGCTGTGCAAGACCGTTACAGATGCGCACGGCCTCGCCACGCTGAGCGATTGCGGATCTACCCCAGGGCTTCGTCTTACGGTAAGCCTTGCTGGTTACATCCCTGCCGATACCGGCGTCCCGTTGCAGGATCGACCGGCTATTGAGGTCATGCTGTCCAAGACAATACTTGTAAAAGAGACCACCGACGTCCGGACTGATTCGTCGAGTGCGTTGTTAGAGAGCGCGAGCAGCGAGTCGAAGCTTCCAATGGAAAGTGCCACGTCCAGTCCTCTGCACCCCAGCACATTGGTCGACGCGCTCCCTCTGGTCCCCGGCGTTATACGAACCCCAGATGGCCGCGTTCAGATCGCTGGTCAGGACGAAGAGCACAGTTCGCTGCTGGTCAATTCAGTCAATGTGAATGACCCCTCCACAGGTAGTTTCGGTTTAAGTATTCCCATAGACAGCGTGGATATTCTCAAGGTCATGCAATCCCCTTACCTTGCCCAATATGGCGACTTTACCGCCGGGATTGTGAGCGCAGAGACGCGTCGCGGCGGCAACAAGTTTAACCAGAGCCTCAATGATCCTCTTCCTGACTCTCGAATCCGCAGCGGACATCTTGTAGGAGTGCAGGCCGCGTCGCCCCGGCTGAATCTAAGTGGTCCAATAATAGACAACCGCCTTTACTACCTTGTAGGTCTTGAATATCTGATGAGTAAGACCGAGGTACGTACCTTGCCTTTCCCGGAGAACGTGATCCGCTCAGATGCAGTCAATTCGTTCACGCAGATCGATGGACTCCTGGGCGCGCGCAACACCATTACCGCGACCCTCCACTTCGCCCCTCACACAGTGCAGTACGCTAATTTGAATTACTTCGACCCGCAGCCGGTGACGTCCAACGCCGATTATCGGGAAGACTCGGGAACCATCAGCGAACACTTTGGTATTGGTGGCGGAGTGGTGACCTCGATCTTCGCGGGTAGCCGGTTTTCCACGAACGTCACCCCTCAAGCTGAAGGAGAGATGATCCTCTCGCCAGTGGGGAACTCTGGCAATTATTTCGGCCAGCAGAATCGCGAGGCCGAGAGATTCCAATGGATTGAAACATGGAAGCCGTCAAATATCAGTTTGTACGGACAACATGTCCTGCAATTCGGAACAGTGCTTGCACATGCCAACAACGAGGGGCAAATCGTCGATCGCAATGTACGCATTAATGGTGCGTCCGGCCAGTTGCTGCGTACGATTTTCTTCGATGGCAATGGCGCCTTCAGCCTGTCAGATCTTGAATCGGCGGTCTATGCTCAGGACCATTGGATTCTGAATTCCCGTGTTGCTCTAGACACCGGGTTGCGCTGGGAGACACAATCTCTTACTCATACAAACCGGTTCGCGCCGCGCACTGGCTTTACCTGGACGCCCCGAACGAATAGCTCCACTGTCGTTCGCGGTGGTATCGGTGTCTTTTATGACACCCTGCCGCTCAATACCTATGCATTTAGCAGTTACCCGGAGCAGATCGTCACGACATACGATGGCAGCGGCAATGTTATCGATGGGCCTCGACGCTATCTGAACATTACCAGCACTATGCCCGAGTCCGAGTTTCCATTTATCCATCAGCAAATCACAAGCGGGAACCTCGCCCCGTCCAGCGTGGCCTGGAACGTGGAAGCTGAGCATGAGGTGAATGAATCTCTCATGGTCAGGGTCCGCTATGTTTATGCGAATGGGCAAAATCAACTCGCCCTTACTCCTGAGGTAACGCCAGTCTTGAACGCTCTGGTGCTCGGCGGTTCGGGCACTCTGCAAAGCAGGCAGATGGAAGTCACTGCACGAGCTGGAGCCAGCAAGCAGCGCCAATTCTTTTTTTCTTACGTCCGCCAATCCTCTCGCGGCGATCAAACTAATGTCTCAAGTTACCTGGGGAATTTCCCCTTTCCAGTGGTAAGTTCGCCGATCACTGCCAGCACCATCGGAGAAGTCCCCAACCGCTTCCTGCTGTGGGGAATGTCAGAGTTGCCGTGGCGAATGCGAATCTCACCGCACGTTGAGTATCGCGACGGATTTACCTGGCAGTCGATGGACGTCTTCCAGAATTACATTCAGTCCGCTTACCAGCCACGCTATCCTCGCTACTTCACAGCAGACGTACGAAGCTCCAAAGATATCAACGTCGGCGCACATCACGCGGTGCGGTTTTCTTTCACTGTGCGGAATCTTACGAACCATACCAACCCATTGCAAATTCACAATAATGTAGCCGACCCTCAATACGGGATGTTCTTCGGTGGTTATGGAAGACATTATTTGGTGGATTTTGATTTTCTCTATTAACTAAGAATTGGGCTCGTTCATTATGGCAATTCGCGGTAATTCAGAAGAATGATCCCGACCAGTGCCAGACACAGCGGCCAAATGTAGCTGCCGATAGCGGCCATGCGGCTCCTGGGTAAACGCAGTTCCAGCCAACGACTACAACCCGCCGTCATACCAAGGAGAGCAATAGGGGTGTGACTTATCTCTGCAAGCATCGATTCTTTGATGTCCCTGGCTGAATGCTCGTGTGTCAGCAACAGGGCGGCTCCGAGAGCGCACATCGCCGGAAAAACGTAGGTGGCCCACCGCGTTTTCAACTTACCTGCCTGCACCGCACATTCGAATGCTGCGAAGACCACGATCAGGAGCGCTCCGACACGATGTTGCAGGACGTCGGGTGCGGCAAAACTCTGCCAAAAGGGGCGCGGGCCAAGGGGCCAGTTCTCCGGATCCGCGCGCAGCAGGATGAAGACGGCTAGACCAGCAAAAGTCAGCGGCCAAAAGCGGGCCCATCGCATAGTGCGGTGCCGGCTGAGCAGCGCCAGCAGTCCTGCGATGAGCACAATCAACCCCGCCCAGTGATGGTTATACTCCGACCAGGCTCTGTCGGTATCATCGCTCCCAACAGTAGCTACGAATTGGCTGTCCTTGACGGCCTCTGCGAGTGAACTCGGTGCGGCCAGCGCGGCTAAAGGAGGGCTGCTCATGCGTGGCGTTTCCGGGTGCAAGCGGACGTAGATCTCGTGGGATGTCAGTCTATCCTCAGCGGAAACATCGACCGCGGGCGCCTGTGCGGTCAGTGAAGCCGCTGTCAACACTGCAAGAAATCCTAGACAAACCTCTATCTCGACGACTCGGCGCAGCCGCGCCAACAAAGGTTCAGGATCGCTGGCCAGACGCCGTACCAGGAACCAATTTCCGGCGCCGAGTGCAAGCATCGCCAGCAAGAGGTATACCTTTGCAACCAACATAATGCCGTACGCCGTAGTGTATAGCTGGCTCCACGATCCAATGTAGAACCAAGCCATTCCTGTTCCTGCCAGCACGAGAGTTGCTGCGCCCAGGAGTGCCATCCTGGAGTAGAGCTGGGCCAAACGCCGGGCTTCGTATTGGTCTTCGACGCGTCCTAAAGAAATCAACAGATAGGCCATTGCGCCAATCCAAGCGGCCATGCCCAGGTGATGTGCTGCAGTAAGAATCGCCAACAGCGCGCGATGCTCGATGCGTGCCGCCGAATGGCTGGTGGAGACAGTGGCCGCCAGCAGAAGCAGGCTTAAGAGAAGCATCGCTACTGTGGTTCTTTTGCTTTTGAGCGGTGCGCAAATCCAGAGTCCAATTGCGAACAGAATTGCCAATGAGTCTGCCCAGAAGAAGCTCGTGGTTACCACATCCCTGAGCGTCAAATCAGAACCGCTTATCAGAAGGGCACCGGACAAAGAAACCAGGGCAAGCTCGCCAGCGATCAACGCGAGTGCCGCTCTTCTGATTCCCCGACGGCAAAAATCTTCGACGGCAGCGCTTGCCTGCGCCGGGTGTACTACAGCCAAGAGAAAGGCAACGCCACCGAGCAGCAACGCTTCGAAGGCAAGCGCCGCCGCTCGTGCCAGCACACTCAGGAGATCGATATCGCGCAGTAACCAGATCAAGAGATTAGGTCTCTACTGAACTTGGAAGGGAACTTTGCCGCGTGTGATGTGTCCATCCGTAGCCAGAACCTGCCAACGCAACACATACGCTCCTTTGACGAGTCCGCTTAGCTTGGCAGACAGCACTCCCAGTGTGGGCTCACTCTCGATGGCGACCTTCTCCACTTTTCCGTCAGGGGCGAGCAGTGTCAGGGTCGAGTGCTCCCTATCCACCCGTGAATTGTATTTAAGAAGAACGGCGACCTCCGGTCCAGAGACGGTACTGTTCACTGCTGGCTGAGAACTTACCAGGACGGCGTGGGCCAACGCCACTGTTGGAGTAAACAGCGCAATAGCGGAAGCAACCACGATGGCTGCTACAAACCATGGCGTAAATATCCGAGTATTTCTGCGCATATCCAAATCGGCTTCTCCTTAGGCAGATAAGCTAAACACTGCGAAAACCCCTCAGGCTCGCGGGACGAGTGTCGGACTCATTGGGTCAATCGATGGGTATACCTAGGAATTTGATGCGACATACGCTGGCAAAGATTACTCAGGCCGGGATTTCTTCACCGTGTTCTGATCCAACAGTTGCAACAGTAGTACTGGTGGGGGCAGCGTCGATGGCGCGGCCTCCCGGAGCTATCCAGGAACGGGTCCAAGAGTGGGCTACGATCCGCATGACAATGAGCACCCCGGTGGCGAGTGCGGCGTATAGCAGGAAACCCGCACGGTATGACCCCGTGTGCTGCTTGGATTGTCCAAGCAGATTGGGGAGAATGCCTCCGCCGAGCGCGCCAATCTCGCCGATCATGCCACCGGCGACTGCCGTAGTGAGGGGCCAGCGCAAAGGGACGAGTTGGAAGGTGGCTCCGTTACCTGCGCCGAGTGCGGCGAAGCAAAGCATGAAGAGCAGAGTGGTTACGAGCAGAGGGGGCGTGATCATGAGACCGAAAAGACCGGCAATCGCAACTAAGAAGACAACAGAGAGAGTGGTAATTCCGCCCACGCGATCGGAGAACCACCCGCCGAGAACTCGGGTAAGCGAGCCGGTGAGAGTCGCGAGGACGGTGAGGCTACCGGCCTGCACCTTCGTGACGTGAAACTGGGAGTAGTAGAAGGAGGGCAGGAAGGTGGCAAGACCGAGGAAGCCGCCGAAAGTAATGATGTAGATGAGATTGAAGATCCAGCCGTCTTTCTCGAACAGGCAGGAGAGATGTTGGCGGAGAGATTGATGCTCGATGTCCGGCGGCTCTTTGGCGAAGAGGATCATGACGAGGAGAGGCAGAAGCATCATTGCGGCGGCGAAGCCGTAGACGTGCTGCCATCCAAAGTGCATGGCGAGGCGAGGAGCGAAGAGGGCAGCGAGGGCAGTGCCGCTGTTGCCGGCTCCGGCTATTCCCATGGCAAGGCCTTTATATTGCCTGGGGAACCAGCCGGAACCGAGAGAGAGTGCAACACCGAAGCTGGCACCAGCAATGCCAAGAAGGATTCCCATTGCAAGGACATCGTTGTAAGACTTGACGAAGAGAAAACCATAGATGAGCGCGATGACGATCGCCGACATCTCCGCGATCGCTGCTTTTTTTCGACCGATGTATTGCGAGAGCACGCCAAGCGGGAAGCGCATGAAAGCGCCGGCGAGAGTCGGGACCGAAACCATGAGGCCAATCTGGGCGGGGGAAAGGTGGAATTGTTCTGAGATAAACGGGCCCATAGCACCATTGAGAACCCATACCGCGAAGGAGAAGTCGAAGTAAAGAAAGGCCGCAAAGAGAGTTGGAGGGTGGCCCGATTTGAGGAAGGCTTTCATATTTGCCATGGTCTTGGGTCGCTCCGTCGTGGAATTTGGTAGTGAAAAGATGGTTTGTTGATGGTGGTTAGGCGCGCATGGGAGCAGCTTGGCGGCGGTCGTGCGTTGACGTGCGGTCGATACGGACAGCGCACTGCTTAAAGTTCGGTTCACGCGAAATTGGGTCGAAGGCGCCGAGGGTCACGATGTTGGAGTTGGCCTCGGCGAAGTGGAAGGGCATGAAGACCTGACCTGGAGCGATAATGCCGGTGATGCGAAGTTCGAGGTCGGCAACGGCTCCGCGGCGGCTGCGCACGGTGACGCGATCGTGGGGTTTGAGGTCAAGCCTCGAGGCATCGACAGGGTTGATCTCGAGCCACGCGTTGGGGACCATGTTGTTGAGCAGCTCGACTTCGGCCGTCTTGGTGCGCGTGTGCCAGTGTTCTACCGTGCGTCCCGTATTCAGGATGAATTCGTACTCGGCATCGGGTTGCTCGACGAAGGGCTCGCAGGGAACTGTGTAGAGGTTGGCGCGGCCGTCCGGAGTGGGAAAGATGCCGTCGCGGTAGAGGGATTCCCCGCCCCACTGCAGGCCGTTAGCGTCATCGATCTGCTGCCATGAGAAGTTGGAGTAGTCGCACATGCGTCCGGCGGAGACGCGTTGCCACTCCTGATAGGCGTCGTGTGGAGTCTGCCAGTTGGGGTAGAGTTCCTCGCGGAGGCCGAGTCTTTCTGCAAGGGCGAGAAAGATGTCGAAGTCCGGTCGGGCGTCACCTGGCGGCGGGACGGCGGGATTGGCCTTGGAGATACGGCGCTCAGAGTTGGTGTAGGTCCCCTCTTTTTCTCCCCATATGGCAGCTGGCAGAACGAGGTCGGCGAACTCGCTGGTAGGGGTCGGGTGGAAGCCGTCCTGCACGACGAGGAACTCCACGGAGCGGAGAGCGTGTTCAAGGAGCTTGTAGTTGGGGAAGGAGACGGCCGGGTTGGTGGCGATGAACCATAGAGCCTTAATCTTTCCCTGTACGGCGGCTTCGATGATGTCAGGGTAGGCGAGACCACGAGCAGTGGGGATGCGGTCGACGGGGATGTTCCAGATGCGTGCGAGATCTTCACGATCCTGCGGGTTGTCGAACTTCCTGTAGCCCGGCAGCGAAGAGGTGAAGCCGCTCTCGCGGGTACCCATCGCGTTGCACTGGCCAGTGATTGAGAAAGGTGCAGCTCCGGTGCGGCCAATATTGCCGGTGATGAGGGCGAGATTATTAATAGCAGCGACCGTCACAGCGCCCTGGGTGGAGTGATTGACGCCCATGGTCCATCCGATGAAGGCGGAGTGGGCACGACCGTAGAGCAGAGCGGTCTCGATAATTTGAGCCTCGGTGAGGCCGGTTACAGTCGCGACGTGCTCGGGCGTGAAGTTGGAGACGAACTCAGCGAGCTCCGCGAAGCCGTTAGTGTGGCGTTCAATATATCCACGCTCGATAAGACCTTCGCGAATGAGAATGTGGGCGATGCCGTTGAGAAGCGCAATGTCGGATCGCGGTTTTATAGCGAGGTGAATATCGGACATCATGGCAGTCTTGGTTACGCGAGGGTCGACTACGATGACTTTTCGTGGCTTGGTGTCTTGGGAAGTGCGATCGAGGCGGTGGCAGAGAATGGGGTGGTTATCGGCGATATTGGCGCCGATGAGGAGGATGACGTCGGCGGACTCCATATCCGCGTAGGAACCTGGTGGGCCGTCGGAGCCGAACGACAGCTTGTAGCCGGAGACTGCGGAGGCCATGCAGAGGGTTGTGTTGCCATCGTGATTGCGAGTGCGGAGGCCGAGTTGGACGAGTTTGCCTAGAGTGTAAAACTCCTCCGTGAGGAGTTGGCCTGTACCGACGACTCCCAGCGACTCGTTGCCATTGCGTCGCTGGATATCACGGAAGCGTTCGACCATCGTATCCAGAGCTTCGTCCCAGGAGACTGGAGTGAGTACGCCGTTCTTGCGCAGGAGCGGCTGTTTAGCGCGGCCCGGTGCTGAAAGAATGTGGTGCTCGGAGAGGCCCTTGGGGCAGAGCTTGCCGCGGTTGACTGGATGGTCCGGGTTGCCACGTGCGGCGACGGCCTGGTTGTCGCGTACGCCCAGAAGCATGCCGCATCCGACCGAGCAATAGCCGCAGGTTGTCTTGACCCATCGCTCCGGGATACGCGAAGTAGCGGTGTGGCCGAAGACGTCATCTTTGGCGTAGGTGTACTTATCGTTGCGGATGTCGATTCCGACGAGCCGCTTGAACCGAGTGAACAAAGAGCTCATGCGTGCACCGACCTGACGAAGGTGAGAGCCATGTTTAGCGGTACGACGGAGACGAAGAAGAGGTAACGGGCAGAGATGACGCCAGCGAGCGCTGCAGGAAGTACGAGCACCGGCATGCCGGCGAGAGAGAGCAGGATGGCGAGTCCCACGAAGGCGAAGGAGACGAGAAAGACTCCTCGAAAGTTCTGTGTGTTGAGAAGTGAGGCCGTCGCGCGGCGTTCATATACTGGTGCGTGATGGAGCCGGACAGTTCGGATGATGAGGTTCAGCATCCACAGAGTGGAGCTGAGTATGAGCGGCCAGAGGGGGAAGCTGGGCGGAGCTGCGGGCAAAGTGAGTGTGTGAAGTTGCGGTGTCGTGCGAAGGGCGGTTGTTATAGCGACGAGCAGAGGAGCTGCGGCGGAGCCAAGGAGCGCGGAGCTGAGAAGGAAGTCGACTGGAGTGTGAGGCGTGTTCCATGCGGGGCGGGCTGGGACCAGGTAGATATATGCGCTAGCGAGAATGCCTGCGATTCCCAGCATGGGCGCCAGGACTTTGAGTAAGGAGAGAACCACAGGTACGGGAAGAGCATGCAGGGTGTTAAGCCAGTCGGCCGACGTGAGACTGACAAGGGCAGCAAAGAAGAGGCCGAACAGCAGGACCTCGCGAGAGAGCCAGGAGCGACGCCACATTTTGAGAGCGCGCCAGGCGTATGCCGGGCGGCCGAGATGAAGGATGGAGATGTTGAGTGTGAACGCGGTGAGCGCGAAAATCAGGGTGAGGGCGATGGGACCGTCGTTATGGGAAAGAAGTGCCGCGACGAGAGTTCCGGTGGAGAGCTGGATGAGGGACGTCATCCAAACGAGCGACCAGTGGGGATGTTCGGGGCGTAGAGTTTCGATGTCGACGCGGGCCAGAGTTGCCTCAGCGTTCTCGGGGAGGGTAATGCGAGTGGTCGAGATCGTAACACCGGCATTGGGCATACCGGGTGCGTTGCCAGCGGCATGATCGCTGCGCCATTCAAGCTGATTGACGATTTCGATTTCAATGGCGTTTTCGGGACACGCGTTGACACAGGCGGGTTCGAGGCCGTCGGTAAGGCGTCCGTGGCACATGTCGCACTTGCCGACGACGCCGCGCTCCGGATTGAATTGAG
Source organism: uncultured Acidobacteriaceae bacterium (assembly GCA_963770055.1). Lineage (GTDB taxonomy): Bacteria > Acidobacteriota > Terriglobia > Terriglobales > Acidobacteriaceae > Edaphobacter. Next base: position 195,159 of record CAVYOC010000003.1, on the reverse strand, counting down.
GCACGGAGTAGGGGCAGTTCCAGACGCAGTACTGACAGCCGATGCATGCGTCCGCGGAATGAAGGACGATGCCGGTGATGGGGTCCTTGGTGTATGCATCGACGGGGCAGCCCTTGATGCAGTCTGCACTGAGGCAGTGGTTGCATCCCATGGAGAGATAGAAGCGATCGGTGTTGGGCCAGACGCCCCCTTCGATCTCGCCGATGCGGCGCCAGCGAAGATCGGCTGGAGTGTTGTTCTGCTCGTTGCATGCGACCTCGCAGGAACGGCAGCCGATGCACTTGGTCATGTCGAAGTGGAAGCGATACTGTTCGCCGGGTTCGAGAGGACGATCGGGTATGAGCGTGGTTTTGACCTCTACTTGCGGCGAGGCAGGGAAGAACTCGATGCCGTTCTCCGTCAAGCGCACGATGGAGTTCGCGGGATTTGCCTGCGCGAGTTCGTGAAGAGGAAGCGGCATGTACTTTCCTTGAAGTCGGTTGCGTGTGGTGCGCGGTGGCTAGTAGACGTCGCGGTGGTAGCGGTGCTGATCTTTGAGTTGCTGAACGTATTCGGTGGCTGCCTCGCGAGGGAGGCCAGACTGCTGCTCGACGATGGCATGGATTGTGGTGTCAACATCCTTTGCCATGCGGGAGGCGTCGCCGCAGACGTAGATGCTGGCTCCTTCCTCGATCCATGAGTAGAAGGTGGGGGCTTGTTCCAGCATGCGGTCCTGCACGTAGATCTTGCGATCCTGATCGCGGGAGAAGGCGAGATCAAGGCGGGCGAGGTGGCCGTCGGTCTGCATGGCTATCAGTTCGTCGCGGTAGAGGAAGTCGGTGTTGGCACTGCGTTCGCCGAAGAAGAGCCAGTTGCGGCCTGTGTGGCCCAGGATGCGCCGTTCGTGCAGAAAGCTGCGGAAGGGAGCAATGCCGGTGCCGGGGCCAATCATGATGATTGGCGCATCAGCCTGCTGGGGCAGGCGAAACTTCTTGTTGGGTTGAACGTAGATTGGCAGAGTTTCGCCAGTTAGGGTGCGCTCGGCGAGGAGTGTGGAACAGACGCCGCCGCGGTCGCGGTTGTGGGAACGGTAGCGTACGACGGCGACGGTCGTGTGGACCTCACCAGCATGCGCGAGCGGACTCGACGAGATGGAGTAGAGGCGCGGTGCGAGTTTGGGCAGCATGGCAACCAGATCCGCGGGATCAAGAAGGACGCCGGGATAGTCGTGCAGAAGATCGATAAGACCGCGGTCGCAGGTGTACTTCTCCAGGTGAGATTGCTGCTCGGGGATCAGGAGGCGGGAGAGGGTGTGACACTGGCCGATCGTCGCATAGGCTTCGATCATCCTGCGCGTGAGGCGCGTGATCTGAAGGTGGCTGAGGAGAGCGTCGATGAGCGTTGTAGCTCCGGCGTGGGGAAGTTGAACCGGAGCCTGCGGACTGAAGTTGAGAGCGTTCAGAATCTCTTCGACAAGGCGCAGATCGTTTCGTGGGATGATTCCGCAGGAATCGCCGGCCTCGTACGTTAGCGCTGAATCGTTGATGGAGAAGGCCATGTGCAGCGTGAGTTTGCTGGAGACTTCGTGCGTGAGGGGCCGCTTGTCGACGATCTGGGCGAGGTACGGGTTCGCGCGCGTGTGTGCGGGCGAGTTGGTGAGTGCGACGGGAGACGGAGCGGATGAGATGGCTGCAGCCAACGCGTTGCTTGCGGGGCGTGCCATTACCATCTCGGTGATGCGCGCGAGTAGCGTGTTCTTCCAGCGGGCGAAAGGTTCATCGATATCCAGATCGCAGTCGATGCGGTCACAGAGGCGAACGCCGCCAAGAGCTGCAAGCTTCTGGTCGAGGTCGGCACCGAATTTACAGAACTGTTCGTAGTTGGAGTCGCCAAGTGCGAGGACGCTATAGGAGAGGTCTCCATAGCGCGGGAAGTGCTCCAGACAGAGCTGTTCGTAGAAGGGTCTGACTGCTTCGGGAGCCTCGCCTTCGCCGTAAGTACTGGCGATGATGACAGCGTAACGCTCAGTGGCTAACGCGGCTGGAGTATAACCCTCGAGAGAGATAAGCGAGGCGATATAACCCTTGGCTTTGAGCTCCTTCGCGACCTTGCGGGCCAGCCCTTCGGCGGTGCCCGACTGCGAAGCATAGAGTACGGCGATCTTGAGCGAGGCTGCCGATACTGGAACGGTGTTGGCCGGAGCAGCCGAAAATAGTCCCGCGAGAAAGCCGTTGAGCCAGCCGCGTTGCTCAGGGGTGAAGGGCGCGTTGTCAGGGATGTAGGGAATAGGCTGCATAGTTATGCTGTTTCCTGCAGGCTGCAGAACGATTGAAGCTCAGCGATCTGGTGGCGGCGCGTGAAGTTCAGGAAGGACTCTTCGGGTTTACGGCGTTGGGTATATACCGTGAAAAGACTCTCCATTCTGGCGGGCAGGTCGGTGAAGCGGATGGCGGTCAGGAGTTCGCGGGCGAGCCCTTGATCCTGGTCCGCGCCGCCTCCGATCAGGACTTGATAGCCCTCTTCGCCAGAGACTTTTGCGCCCAAAAGACCGATGTCTCCGATGTAGTGCTGGGCGCAAGAGTGGTGACAGCCTGTAACGTGCAGGTTGATGGGTTGGTCGAGGACAGGGAAGCGCTCATCGAGAAAGTTCGCGAGCGCGACGGCGTGGGTCTTGGTATCGGAGGCAGAGAATCGGCAACCCTGATTTCCTGTGCAGGCGATGGTGCCGCTGAGGACAGTCCCCGCTTTGTAGCTGAGGCCGGCGTCGGTGAGTGCCAGCTGCACGTCCTCGAGATGTTCCGTGGGAATGTTGGGGATAAGGAGATTCTGCCAGACGGTGAGGCGGACCTCGCTGGAGCCGAAGCGGTCGGCGATATCGGCGATGGAGAGCATCTGTGGAACAGGCAGGCGGCCGACGGGAATGGAGAGGCCGATGTAATGAAAGCGCGGCTGTGACTGCGTGTGAATGCCGATGTGGCCGGCCCGGTCGATCGGGCGGCGCGGTTCACATTCGGAAGCGTCGACGCGGATAAGAGGGAAAGCAAGGAGTTTTTCGGTTTCGCCGAGAAATTTTTCGACGCCCCATTCGTCGATGAGATATTTGAGGCGCGCCTTCTTGCGGTTGGTACGATTGCCATGCTTCGTGAAGACGCGGATCATTGCGGCGGCGACAGCGACCGTTTGGTCGGGCCGCAGGAGGAGGCCGCAGTCCGTGGCGAACTGGCGATGGCCAGTGATGCCGCAGAGCTGGACGCGGAAGTAGATACCGGCGGGTATGCTGCGGCCCTCGCCAACTTCAGCGGCGATGAACCCAATGTCGTTGGTGTCTGCAACTACCGAGATAGCACCACCGTTGTCGAAGGCGACGTTGAACTTGCGTGGGAGCTCGTACATATCGCGCGAGTTGGAGATGTAGGCCTGGAGCGCTTCTGCAAGCGGCGCGACGTCGAGGAGTTCCTGAGGATCGAGGCCTGAGGTGGGCGAGGCCGTGATGTTGCGGATGTTATCTGCACCCGAGCCGCGTGAGGTCATGCCGAGCGACTGAACACGATTGAGGACGCGAACGATATCTTTCGGTTGGAACTGTCGGATCTGAAGATTACTGCGAGTGGTGAGGTCGGCGCGTCCGGAGCCCCAGTCCTGCGCCATCTGCGCGAGGCCTCGTAGCTGATGGGTTGTGAGAATGCCGCCGGGGACGCGGAGGCGAAGCATGAAGGAGTCCTGCGCAGGGGCGACGTGGAAGAGGCCAAAGTACTTGATGCGGAATCGGTCTTCCTCGGTGGGCGGCTGGTTCTGGTTGGAGTACTGAAGGAGCCTGTCCCAAATGGTTAGCGGATCCTGCTCTAGCTTCCACCGCTCTTCTCTCGATAGGTCCGAGACCGGGGTGTTGAACCAGAGGGGCTCGGTTTCGGCAGCTTGATTGACCAGACCGGAGGTGGAATCGCAGGTGATGAGGCCGTCGACGGTTTGGCCGACGAAGGGAATGAGGCCACGCTGGGCGATGCTGCCGAAGAATCCTTGCAGGTATTCTTTTTGCTCACTATTGAACTCTGCGGAATCGATAACGGTGTTGTTTTTCATACCGAAGATCCTCATAAAGCGACAGGCCGCTCGCGGATGCGTACGGATGTTCGTGCAGTCTGCGGGTCTGTCGAATCAGTTGGGACAGACAAGCAAACGCAAGCCAGAATGAATCGCAGCAGATGACCCATCGGGATCTGCGGATTACGATCAGGCTCTTCGTGGAGCTTGGGATGAATTGGTATTGAAAGCGATGTTGGACACGTCGCGGTGCCGACACCTTGGTTTCGTGCGGGTCCGGACGGAACCGCCGATGAGCAGAGCTTAGCGTGAATTTCTTATCCGCGCAAGCCCCATTCGTAAAAAAAATGAAAGATCGATCGCAGGATTGAAAATGCGTGTTGCTTGAATGTAATGTCCGTGTCACAATACCGAAACTTCTCTTCATCAAGTGACACCCTGACGTGTCACAGATACTCAAACGTTGCTGGAGCCACCCAAGCTGGCGGCCCTTGCCTGAACGTTCCGCTCTTTAAATCCCTGTTGATCATGACCTTACGAGCCTGCTGTGAGTCGCGCTTCACTGCAGCTTCAGTTCATGATTGTCCGTTGCTGCGCAGAACTACGGATGCGCGCTGGGAACCTCAGGTGTGATCGACCCTACTGCCGACTCTTCCGGAGGCACTAACGATATGTGGAGGCTACGTGATGAAATCTGCAATTCTGCTTATTCTTTTTTGCTCTCTCGCTCCCTCGACCGTTGTTGCGCAGACGAACTTCTTCAGTGCGTGGCAGAACCGTGTACGCGCGACCTCCGCGAAACAACCATCGTGGCCTGTGCCGGTGATTGGCTCAGCGTCGACCATTGTGCAACTTGCACGCACGGATTTTGTGCGGCAGTACACCTCGACACACACCCTGACGTGGAATTATGACAATGGTAAAGGAGTGAACTTTATCCCGTTTGCGAGGACCGAGTTCGACATCAATCTGCCACCTTACATTCAGCACAATACGCCAAAGGTGTTCGATGGCGTGGGCGACTTTTCCGTGATTGCGAAGTACCGCCTATTCGCGGCCAATAAGGAAAGAGGGAACTACTCAACGCTGGCTCAACTTGCGTTCTCTGTGCCGACAGGGAGTTACAAGAATGGGACCGCAGTGTCGACCATTACACCGACGGTGGTAGCGGGGAAGGGCTTCGGGAAGTTTGACGTTCAATCTGCACTGGGCGCGGTATTGCCGACGAGTTCTGTTCCGACGATCGGCAGAACGATCCAATGGAATACAACGGCGCAGTACCAGATCGGAAAGTATCTGTGGCCGGAGGTTGAGACGAACGCGAGTTACTTTCACGGAGGGCCAAACGATGGAAAGAGCCAGGTTTTTATATCGCCGGGGCTTATGGTGAGCAAGATCAAGTTTCGCAAGGATCCTAAGGACAGACTCGGGCTGGTGCTCGGAACGGGCATGCAGATTGCGGCATCGGGATATCACAGCTATAACCACGGACTGGTTTTGACGGGGCGCATTGTGTTCTGAAAGAACTAAGTGTGCTCAGCGGCGGATTCTCGAGCCCTGATTTCTTTGCTTGGTTCGTATGGACTGTCGAGTCTATTATCAAAAGACGGCCTTCTACCCGATAAGAAGAATTTTGAATGAACACTGATTTTGGCGGGCAGCGCATTAATCGGGAGGGAAAGGCCGCCACCCGTAAGCCGGATATGGAGGAAGCGTGGCGCATGCGAGCTTCAATGGACTTCGCGTACTTTCGCTGGAGTCTCGCCGTGCGAAAGAGGTCGAGAAGCTAATCCGGACCTATGGTGGGGAGCCGATTGTAGTCCCCGCGATGCGAGAGGTTGGGTTGGAGTCCAACCAGCAGGCGCTGGAGTTTGCATCGGGGATTCTGGCAGGCAGCTACGATCTGGTGATCTTCATGACCGGCGTTGGAGTCCGCGCCATGCTGGAGATCGCGCAGACTCGCTTCGACCGAGAGGAGTTTCTTACTGCGCTGCGCAAGGTAAAGATTGCGGCTCGCGGGGCGAAGCCGGCCTCGGTGCTCCGTGAATTGAAGATAACGGTTGACGTCACTTCCGAGGAGCCGAGTACCTGGCATGAGGTGTTGCAGGCGCTCAATGCGGCTTATGGCGACTCTCTGCGACAGATGCACGTTGCCGTGCAGGAGTATGGGGCATCGAACCCAGAGTTTTTGGCAGAGTTGAGCAGCCGAAGCCGCGAACTGACGAAGGTGCCCGTCTACCAATGGGCGTTGCCGGAGGATCTGCAGCCCTTGCGAGAATGTGTCCTGGGCTTACTGAACGGTATGGTCGATGTGGTGCTGTTTATGACCGCAGTACAGATCATTCATCTGTTTCGCGTGGCGGAGCAGATGGGAGTTAACGAGCAGTTGCGCGAGGCGTTGCGGAAGACCGTGGTGCTGTCCATCGGCCCAACGACATCCGAAGAGTTGGAGCACTACGGAATTGAGCCTGACTTTGAGCCTTCCAGGCCTAAGATGGGTTTTTTGGTGAACGAAGCGGCGCAGTACTCCGGTAGATTGCTCGAGAAGAAGCGCGATGGCGAGATGGAGGTTGTAGCGTCGCAGCCTTCCGGCGGAGAGAAAGAGAAACGGAGCCGGGTTGCGGGAGTGCGGCGTGTGGCCGTTTCTACCTCGACCATGGCTGGGTTTCGCGATGGCCTGGCGGAGATGGATTTTCTGCATGAGATCAGCAGCCGCATGGCGGCCGCGGATTCTCTGCATCTGGTGTTGGACCGGATCGTTGACTTTATCGCAAACGTGATTCCGTGCGACTCCTGCTTTATCTACGTACTGGAAGGCGAGAACTTGATGTTGCGCGCATCAAAGAACCCGCATGCTGACCTGATCGATCATATTCGGGTAGAGGTCGGACAGGGAGTTACGGGATGGGTAGCGAAGCACCGGCAACCAGTCGCGATTGCGTCGGCGGCTTCGAACGATCCGCGTTTCAAGGCATTCAAGAACATTCCTGAAGACCATTTCGAGGCGATGTTGTGTACGCCGATCCTTTGTGCTGGACGGGTGGTGGGGGTTATCAACTTGCAGCATCGTATGTCGTATCGGCATACGAATGAGCAGGTGCGGCTGCTCTCGACTCTGGGATTTCTTGTAGGTGCAGAGATTGAGCGAGCGAGGCTGGAAACGGAGAATACGCAGCTGACCAGCAGGCTTGAGACGAGAAAGTCAGTCGAACGTGCGAAGAGTGTCCTGCAGCGTGATCTATCGTTGAATGAAGAAGACGCCTACCAGATGATGCAGAAGGAGAGCCGTCAACGACGAAAGTCGATGCGAGAGATCGCTGAAGCAATTCTGCTGGCAGAAGATTTGAGACGTGGCAGATCAGCTAACTAGCAATTGTTATGCCTTCATTTTCGAACGTGGTTTCAATCAATTAGCGCGAACAAAATCGGTGGGTTGACTTACTGGCGGGCGGTAGTGGATCAGTTTGACCAAAGAATACCTCAGCGGCTGAAGCCGCAGCTAAATTTTAGCGTTGTTTACGGCACGGCTGAAGCCGTGCCCTTAAGCAAGACTTTGAAACTGACCCACTACGTGACGGGACGCAAACTTGCTTCGGTCCCAGCGCTTTGTTACTCTGAAAGCAGAAATGCGCATCTCACGCCAGCTCCGTTGTTGTTGTTCTCTCGACGTCGAGCAGGCGTGTCGATTCATGCGCTAGTTTCCCCCAAAAATTCTTACCAGCGTTGCTCTTGGTCGAAAGCCAGGAATTAATCGCATTTTTGAATTCCCATGGAGTTGTTCATGGCAATAGCTGCACCATCACTCACACATCTTCAACTACTCGAGGCAGAGAGCATTCACATCCTCCGCGAGGTTGCGTCGGAGTTTGAGCGGCCCGTGATGCTCTATTCCATAGGCAAAGACTCCTCCGTCATGTTACGGCTGGCGCAGAAGGCCTTCTATCCAGCTCCGATTCCGTTTCCGCTCCTTCACATCGATACAGGGTTCAAGTTTCGAGAGATGATCGAGTTCCGCGATCGAATGGCTGCCGAAGTTGGAGCGGAGCTTCTTGTCTGGCGCAACGAGTCCGCCATCGACGCGGGCACTAACCCCATCGCACTCGACACTAAACGTTGCTGCGGTCTGCTGAAGACGCAGGCATTGCTCGATGGTCTTAAGAACTACGGCTTTGATGCGGCGTTTGGTGGAGCCCGCCGCGATGAGGAGAAGTCACGCGCCAAGGAACGCATCTATTCCTTTCGTGATTTAGACGGTCAGTGGGATCCAAAAAATCAGCGTCCCGAACTGTGGAACCTCTACAACTCGCGCATTCATCCGGGTGAGTCCATTCGTGTTTTCCCGCTCTCAAACTGGACAGAGATGGACGTATGGCAATACATCCTACAAGAAGACATTCCCATCGTCGAACTTTACTTTGCCAAGGAGAGAGCCATGTATGTTCGCGAAGGCTCGCTGCTACCAATCGAACAGAGCTTTGTAGCGCGGCTCGGAGAGCGGCCGCAGATGGTGCGGTCCCGCTTGCGTTCGCTAGGCTGCAGTCCGTGTACCGGTGCCATTCGCTCGGACGCCGATACGCTGCCCAAGATCATCGGAGAGTTGCTGTCCTTTCGATCATCGGAGCGTGCGAACCGGGTCATCGACCACGATCAAGATGGGTCGATGGAACTCAAGAAGCGTGAGGGGTATTTCTAATGGCCGCCAGTGACACAGTCTTCAACCTTGAAGCCGAGAAGCCGCTTGAAGATGGCGCGGAGTTTTCTCTCTCCGGCTTTCTCGCGGAGGAGCACGCCCGTGACCTGCTTCGCTTCTCCACTGCCGGCTCGGTCGATGATGGAAAATCGACTCTTATCGGCCGTCTCCTTTACGACACGCAGAGTGTTTATGACGATCAGGTCCGCTCGATTGAAGGCAAAGGAACAACAGGCGCAGGTAACTACGATCTCGCGCTTCTGACGGATGGGCTCCGCGCCGAACGCGAACAGGGAATCACTATCGATGTCGCCTATCGCTATTTTTCTACCGCCAAACGCAAGTTCATCATCGCCGATACACCCGGTCACGAACAGTACACACGCAATATGGCCACCGGCGCCTCTACAGCGTCGCTCGCCATTGTCCTTGTTGATGCGCGTAAAGGGGTACTCACCCAGTCTCGCCGCCACGCCTGCATAACCGCGCTGCTCGGCGTTCGTCAGATTCTCGTTGCGATCAATAAGATGGACCTGGTCGATTACGAAGAGCGCGTCTTCGACTCCATTCGCGCCGATTTCACTGCATTTTTCGATCAACTAGGGGACTTCCGGCCGCCACATCTGAACTTCGTGCCGATCAGCGCACTGACCGGCGACAACGTTGTGCGCCCAACCACAATGATGCCCTGGTATGCAGGCCCTTCCCTACTCGAACTGCTTCAGTCTGCACCGGCTGCAGAAGCTGGCACCTCTGATTCGTTCCGTTTTGTAGTGCAGCGCGTCCTCCGTCCCAACCACGACTTCCGCGGCTTTGCCGGACAGATCGCCGCCGGCACAATCTACCCGGGAGACTCCATCATGGTCCTCCCGTCACGTCGAACCAGCACCGTCCGCAGCATCGTCACCTTCGATGGTGACCTTCCAGTTGCCCAAGCTCCTCAATCTGTAACCCTTACCCTTACAGATGAGCTGGACGTTAGTCGGGGTGACTTGATCGTATGCCCCGAGTCGCCGGCCGTCACAACCAAGCGCTTCACTGCCTCGCTGGTCTGGATGGATGAGAGATCTCTCGACATCACTCGCCGCTACCTGCTGAAGCACACCAGCCGAACCGTTCAGGCGCAGGTTGCCGCCATCCAATACAGTCTCAATGTGGAGACGCTCGAGCGCCGGGCTGCTGGAACCCTCAACTTCAACGAGATCGGTATGGTTGAGATCGAGTCGATCCAGCCGCTTACTGCTGATAGTTACTCCACGAACCGGACAACAGGAAGCTTCGTCCTCATCGACGCCGTCACCAATTTGACCGCTGCTGCCGGAATGATCCGGAATATCAATGCCGAAGCCAACACGGTTCTGACGAACGTGGTTACGGCGGCCGACCGCGTGGCCCGCTGGGGCCACTCTGGCGCTCATATCCACCTAACCGGCTCCGCGGTATTCGCCGATGCGGCGGAACGGACACTCTTTCTTCGCGGCGCCTTCGTCGTTCGCCCCGAAAATCCATCTCGCGAAACGATTGAGAGTCTTACAGTCGCTGGGGCGCTCGCCGTGACCCACACCCTATCCGATGCCCAGTCAGTCACTTTTGGTAACGAACACGCGGACATGACTAACGTTGAAGACCTTCTCTATTTTCTCGAAGCCCACTCCATCCTCACAGGAGGACTCAAGTGATGATCAAGGATTCTGTTTTAGCGACCAAAAATATTCGCGCTACAGAGCTTGTTACCGATCAGACTACTGCCGCCGAGACGAAACTCGCCCGCGTACGCGACCTCTTGGTTCGCGAGTTGGCCGCAACGCCTGAAGAGAACCAAGCATGCATAACCTGCAGCTTCCAGGCCGAGGATGTTCTACTCCTGCATCTCGCCCGCGAACTGCATCCTGAAATTCCAGTTCTTTTTCTCGACACGGGATACCACTTTGCCGAAACCTACGCCTATCGCGACCGCATCGCAACCGAGTGGAGCCTGAACCTTATCAACTTGCTTCCTGCCCGTACCGTGGCGGAACAGGAACTCGAGCATGGTCTTCTCCACCAGACGGCGCCGGATCGTTGTTGTGCTCTCCGCAAGGTCGAGCCTCTATTTGCCGCGGTTGCCAAATATAAAATCTGGCTTACCGGTCTCCGCCGCGAACAGGCCCGCAGCAGAGCAGCGCTCGAAGAGATCGCAGACTTCCGGCTACCCAGTGGCGCCACTGTTCGCAAGCTCAGCCCGCTGGCTGACTGGACGACGCGCGATATCTGGCAGATTTGCGCTCGCTACGGTATCCCGCTACTGCCTCTTTACGACCTCGGATACTCCAGCATTGGCTGCGAGCCCTGCACGGCCATACCCACAGATCCCGGTGACCCGCGCTCTGGTCGCTGGGCAGGCCGCAAAGTCGAGTGTGGCATCCATATCCAGGCCACCCCAAACGGCTGACTGAGTCAACGCCGACGTTGAGAAGAGAGACCCATGGAATACGCCATCGGATTCATCATCGCCGCCTTCATCGCTCTGACAGGAGTCGGTGCCGGCACTATTACGACACCGCTGCTCATCCTGTTCCTCGGAGTTCCCGCACCGATGGCCGTTGCCACGGGACTCATGTTTTCTGCTGCGGTTAAGCTAGTGCTCGTGCCACCGCAGATCGCTCGCGGACATGTCTCATGGCGTGTCCTTGGTTTTATGCTGCTCGGCGGACTGCCCGGTGTTCTCATCGGGTCACTCGTCTTGCGTCATCTCGACATTCACGGCCCTCAACTTCTACTTAACGGCCTTCTTGGCGGCGTGTTGGTTCTGACCGCCCTCTGGCAGCTTTTTTTCTCCTTCCGCCCTGCGCGCACCGAGGTACTTCCCAAGGACCGCATCCGCCTGCTTCCGATTCTGATGTTAGGTGTAGGCACCGAAGTAGGGTTCTCCTCTGCGGGAGCCGGGGCGTTGGGCACAGCGGCGCTGCTCAGCCTTACGTCACTCTCTCCGGCGCAGGTGGTCGGCACCGACATAGTCTTTGGCTTTCTCCTCTCGGTCGTCAGGGAGCGGGGCGCATGGCTTCTTTCACGGAACAAGCTCGCATCTCCTCCAGCACCTGATCGTCGGAGGGCTTGCTGGTGTCATTTTGGGCACCGTTGCCGCAAGCCGGATTCCCAAGCGACCTCTGCGATTCGCTCTCTGGATCTGGCTCTTGATTATCGGTTCGCAATTTATCTACACGAATGCGTATGCCGCGTCACACCACTAGTCGCAGTGTTCGACGGGTCGCCACGCAGATAAGGCCGAGAGTTCGATATCCCACAGAGTCGGTTCCTATAGGCGCTTCAACCCCCCCCGCATTACTGGTACTAAGTGGTTGCATCGACGGGGTCGAACCGCCGTCGCCAGCCTTTCAAGGCCCCTGCCAACGGGACTAAGTGGCTTAGGATCAGCGCGCCGATCGAACTGGGTACCCGGTCTTTTTGTACCAGAACTCGTGCGAGGGACTGTACACAAAGGAGCGGATGATGGCGAATGGAAAGAAGCATACGCCTGAACAGATCGTGAGCTTGCTGCGGCAAATCGAAGTTGCGGTTGGGAACGACACGACAAGCTCCGATGGCATCTAAGAGAAGCATTAGCAGGAGCAGTATTGGAATCAGTCAGATACTGCGGGCCAGTTTCCGAAGCGAATTCGCTCATGCGAGGCCAACCCCGTGTCATCATGCGTGCTTGCCTGCCGCCGTTTCGTTCTCCCTTGGCTTGGGACGCTGATCGTCTCCCTCGTTGCCTGCCCCTCGCTTTGGGCGCAGAGTCTGGTTGCTACCGGCTCCCAGCCATTTGCGGTGGCGGTTAATCCGGTAACCAACAAGATTTATGTCGCCAACCGTGGCCAGAATACGGTCACCGTCATTGATGGTGCGACAAACACGACGCAGACCGACGCATTGTGGGAACCCAGCCGGTAGCGATCGCAGTCAATCCCGTCACCAACGAGGTCTACGTCGCCAACTCCGGCGGGAGTGTGACGATTATCAACGAAGCGCAGGGCAGTGTAACAACCTTCACGGTAGACCTGAATCCCCAGGCCATCATCGTCAATCCAGTAACGAACAAGATCTACGTTGCCGCTGCCAACGGCAACGGCCTCCTCAGATTTCAACCAGGATGGCAACGTCATAGTCATCGACGGAAGGACCGATAGGCCCACGAGCACGATCCCCGTGGGGAGAAATCCTTTTGCCCTCGCTCTTAATCCGGTCACCAACCGCATCTATGTGGCGAACGACGGCAATGGCAGTAACGCCACGGTGAGTGTGATCGATGGCTCCATTGATACCGTCGTCGGCTCTCCCATGGGGTTGCAAACTCTCCTAACGCTCTGGCTGTCAATCCGGTGACCAACAAAATCTATGTCATTGGCGGCAACAACTTAAGCGTCATCGACGGAGTGAGCAACATAATTGTCGCCACAACGACGCTGCTCGCCAGCAGTCGCTCACAGCGATCGCAGTCAACCCGGTCACAAACTTCATTTACGTCACTGATACCTCAAGCGGTGACAGTGATTGCGGTCAACGGTGTGTACCGATGCTGATCATCCGGGACCGTTACCGTAGGAAACAACCCTTCAGCGTTGGCGGTGAACTCCCTGACGAACCGGATCTACGTCACTGACAATGCGACGCTTGGGCATGTGGTCGTGATTGATGGCAGTACCAATACCGCGGTGGATTCCATTTCTACCGGCGACGAACCGGGCGCGGTGGCAGTGAACCCTGTAACGAATCGTGTTTATGTCGCCAACTTTGAGGACCGTAATGTTGCCGTTGTCGATGGGGCAACCAAAACGACGAACACCATTAATGCCGGAAGCAACCCGTTCGCGGTGGCGGTGAACCAGGTGACGAACAAGGTGTACGTGCCCAACATGGGGGACAACACCGTTACCGTGATCGATGCTGCGAATGGAAGTACTACATCCACCCTGAGTACCGGAACCGGTCCGACGGCGGTAGCAGTGAATCCGGCGACCAACAAGATCTATGTGCCTAACAGCGGCAGTGCCGATGTGACTGTCATTGACGCCCTGAATGGCAATGCGACGACCCAGGTTGGCGCAGGACAAGGCCCCTTTGCCGTAGCTGTCAATACGGTAACCAACAAGGCCTATGTCACCAACTCCGGCGACGGCACTGTGACCGTTATCGACGGGACTACCAACGGGACCTCCAACATTACCGTTGGAACAACGCCAAAAGGACTGGCAGTCAATGAAGAGACCAACACGATTGTTGTCGCCAACCAGGGGTCAAACAACGTTACGGTCATCAACGGCAATACCAATACAACTGACACGGTGCCTGCCGGCAACAGCCCTGTCGCTGTAGGAGTGAACCCTGCGGAGAATAACTTCTACGTTGTCAATCAGGGCGACAACAACGTCACCGTCATCGACGGAGACACCCTGCAACGAATCGACCTAATCACCGTCGGGAGCAGTCCGGGTGCTGTGGTAGTCAATCCACTTATCAACAGGATCTACGTCGCCAATCAGAGCAGCAACACTGTGAGCGTAATCGACGGGAAATCCGGGAACGTCATCGACACGGTTCCCACCGGAAATTTACCGTACGCGCTCGATTTAAACCTTCTCACCAACAAGATCTATGTGGCGAACCAAAACGACGCCACCGTAACGGTGATCGACGGAACCGGTGACACGGTGAGTGCGACAGTGCCGACCGGGTCTCTCCCTTCCGGAGTCGCGGTGAATCCCGTCACGAATCAGGTTTACGTCTCCAACCGCGGCAGCGCGAACGTGACGGTACTCACTGTGGGGGCGCAACAACCAGTTCCGCTGAACGTTGTCGTAACCCCTGTATTTACGGGAAACGATAACTTCACCTCCGCTGGCGTCTTTGCGTGCTTCACCCCCACGCCAAGCTTCAACGTCACCGTTACCAGTGCTTACAACATCAGCCCTCCCTACGCTGGCATTGGCACTGCGACCAATCCACCGCCTACGCGAGGTCTACTTTTCGGTGGACGGGGTAACTCCGTGGACCCAGGCCACGCAGACCAATCCAAGTGGCAGCAATCCAGCGACGTTCACGATAACCGTGAGTCCACAGAACTCTGAACTGCACACGCTGTATGTCTTTGCCGCTTACGCGAACGAGGGGGGACACAATACCTCTGGCAACGGCACGGGGAACTCACCCGAGATGAGCAATCTTCAGAGACTGCCTCTGCTCATCCTGCCAACCGCGACGACGACGGCTCTTGTCTCGGACGCTCCCAGCGGAGCACAGGAGGGCACCAGGATTACGTTTACCGCGACCGTCACAGAAATTGGCAGTCCGGTCACCGAGGGTCTGGTTCAGTTCTCCGTAGACGGTAGAACTCAGGGCTTTCCCACAGAGGTCAACTTTAATGGCGAGGCCGTATACACGAACAATTCGCTCTCCTCCGGTTCGCACACGATCCAGGCTGCCTACCTCGGCACGGAGCAGTTCGTCGAGAGCTCAGCCAGCCTGACCCAGAATATCCACGGTCTCCCGGCTTCGACCGATGTTTCCAGCGGCAACAACCAGAGTGCGGCGATAAACACGAACTACGCGAGCCCGCTGATCGCTCATTGTCACGGACCGATCTGGTAATCCTGTGCCGAACGTAACTGTAAGCTGGGACACCGATGGGACTCGAATCACGCCCAACGGGTCGCTCTCTGCCCTAATCAGCACCACCGATGCCAATGGACTCGCGTCGGTCAACGTCACAGCGAACAACAAGACCGGTACTTTCCATGTGACGGGGTCCGCCGTGGGGACTCCAGCGCGATTCACTCTGACCAATACGGCCGGTGCTCCCACGTCGATTACCATCCATGGCGGCAGTTCCCCGCAGACCACGGTGATCAATACACAGTTCACCCAACCGCTGGCGGTTAGTGTCACCGATGCCAGCAGCAACCCTGTCCAGGGCGTGACTGTCACGTATGTGGCCCCCGGTACGACAGCCAACGCCACCCTGAGTGCGCCGTCCGCTGTGACCGACAGCGACGGACTTGCAAGCGTCATCGCGACCGCCAATGGAACCACGGGGACCTATACCGTCACAGCGACGGCTGGATCGGTCGGATCGGTGAACTTTGCGCTCAGGAACAATGCAGCAGGAACAAGTACATCGTTGGCGCCGCCTACGCAGACAGCGATCTACGGCAATACGATTAACTTCACTGCCAACGTAAATCAGACGTCCGCGACCGGCGCAGTGAACTTTTTCCTGGGAACGGAACTGCTCGGCAGTGCAACGCTCAACGCCGGATCCGCAACCCTGGCACTTAATCAGCTACCGGGAACAGGGCAGTTTCTTCCGGTGGGAACGTATAGCAACATCACGGCGACTTACACAGGGGATAGCAACTTCGGTGGCAGCACCTCAGGGCCGGTGGGGGTTACCGTAACCAAGAAGACGGTGGCTGGTGGCCCCGCGCTGACGGTGGTGGCCGACAGCGTGACCAGACCCTTCGGCCAGCCGAATCCTGCTTTCAGCCATACGATTTTGGGAACCATTGTACCTGGGGACACCCTTGCCACCGCCGTGACAGGGACCCCTGTGTACACGACCAGCGCAGTGCCCAGCTCTCTTGTGGGCACGTACCCTCTGTCTGTCTCCGGGTTGGTATCGGCGAACTATGAGATCGCCTTCCAGGATGGCACCGTCACGGTCACGCAAGGGAGTTCGACTACGTCGATCGCTATTGCGTCGACGACCATAATGTATGGCGACCAGGATGTGCTGACCGCAGCCGTGACCCAGGGAGCGACCGGAACGGTGAGCTTCTTCGACGGGTCCACGCTGCTGGGAACCGCATCGCTCGACAGCACGACCCACGCCGAGTTTCCGATCGACAATCTGCCAGCGGGCGTTCATACGATCACTGCGACCTTCAATGGCGGCCCAAATCTGCAGCGCAGCACCAGTTCTCCTGCGACCTTGACCGTCACGCAGAGGACTACCGGTGAGCAGCAGGCGCCGGCGCTAACCATCGTCGTCAGAAATGCAACGCGCCCTGCGAATGGGGCGGAAGTGCCGTTCAGCTATTACGTCACCGGTCAGTTATTCAACAACGACACGTATGAAACAGCGATCACTGGAACGCCAATCTTCTTTTCGCCAGCAGGTTCGGATCCGGGCACCTATCCCGATCACCCTATCGGGCCTGACCTCAAACAACTACACGACAACAATCGTCCCCGGAACTCTGATCGTTACGGATGATGCAATCGGCCTGCCCTCGACCACCACGCTTACGGTCAATCCAAGCTCGGGCCAGTATGGTGATCCTATTACCCTCACCGCAACCATGAGCCCTACCGTCGCGTCGGGAAGGGTGACCTTCTACGATGTGCTGCCATCCGGTGCCACGGTGTTCATTGGGGATGCGACGCTGTCCGGTGGCACGGCGACGTTCGTGGTATCCACCCTTAACGCCGGAACCCACTCCGTTAAGGCGGTCTACTCAGGCGATGGGATCTACTCCACCAGCGAGAGCCAGCCGTCGACTGTGACTGTGGCTAAAAAACAAGGACCTGGCGGCGGCGCTGCCCTGACGATAACCGTGCAGAACGCCAGCCGTCAGTTCGGGACCGCGAATCCGCAGTTTGCCTACATCGTTACTGGCACTCTTTTACCCGGGGACCGCTTTGACTCCGCCGTGACCGGAATACCTGTCTATGCCACGACCGACACTGCGTCTTCGGCCGTGGGCACGACGTACCCGATTACCGTCAGCGGGCTGGTCAGTCAGAACTACGAGATTGCCACTGTGCCAGGTACGTTGACGATCGTGGCCGCTCCGTCCACGACAACTCTGGTCGCAGCTGCAGCCCCAGGGCTTCACGGCAGCTCAATACGGCGACACGGTAACACTGACTGCCACCGTTGCAGCGACGACGGCGACAGGGACCGTAGTCTTCCTACGAAGGGCAGAACGTGCTCGGCACAGCACAGATTGGCTCCGGAACCGGCGTCGCGACTCTAGCGCTATCCACTCTCCAGGCGGGTCGGCATACGATCACTGCAACGTATCTTGGAGACAACAACCTCGGTGCGAGCACGAGCACGACGGTCACTATCGTGGTTTCCCAGAAGACTGGTCCCAGCGGAGAACCGTACCTGATCGTGACCGCAAATGACACAAGCCGTGTCTATGGACAGGCAAACCCGGCCTTCACTTATACGGTGTCGGGCACGCTCCTGAATGGAGATACACCGGCCACCGCCGTCACGGGGGTGCCCATTTACTCAACACCGGCGTCGCTGGGATCACCAGCTGGAACATATCCGGTATCGATTGTCGGCGGTCTAAGCTCGCTCAACTACCTGATGGAGTTCCAGGACGGCACTATCACCGTAACACCGACGACGCTCACGGTCGCCCTGGCTTCATCGGTGAACCCAGTGACATACGGCAGCGCGGTGATTTTCACGGCTACCCTCCCGATCGATGCAACGGGCACGGTAACCTTCAACGACGGCACGACGGTTCTTCGGTACGGGAAGCATCAGTGGTGGAGTCGCTACCCAGCCGACCAACTCGCTTACAGTGGGCACGCACTCGATCACGGCGCAGTATGGAGGGGATATCAACTACAGCGCCGCTGTCTCAACGGCGGTATCCCAGGTGGTGAACATGGCGACCCCGACCATCACCCTGGCCTCCTCGCTCAACCCCTCGACCTTCGGGGCAAGTGTGACCTTTACGGCCACACTTCCGACCGATGCCACGGGCACAGTGACCTTTCTCGATGGCGCGACGTCTCTCGGCACCGGAACCATCAGCAGTGGCATCGCCACCCTGACGATCAGTTCGCTTGCAGGGGGCACGCATTCGATCACGGCGCAGTATGGCGGAGATTCCAACTACAACGCCGCCGTTTCAACGCCGGTATCCCAGGTCGTGAACATGGCGACCAGCACCGTTGCTCTGGCCTCCTCGCTGAACCCATCGACCTTCGGTGCCAGCGTGACCCTTACGGCGACGGTCACGTCCGGAGCAACCGGGACGGTCACCTTCGACGACGGCGCAACGTCCCTCGGCACGGGAACCATCAGCAGTGGCGTCGCCACGCTGACGATCAGTTCGCTTGCAGTGGGCACGCATTCGATCACGGCGCAGTATGGCGGAGATACCAACTACAACGCCGCCGTCTCAACGGCGGTATCCCAGGTGGTGAACAAGGCGACCAGCACCGTTACTCTGGCATCCTCGCCGAACCCCTCGACCTTCGGTGCCAGCGTGACCCTTACGGCGACGGTCACGTCCGGAGCAACCGGAACAGTCACCTTCCAGATGGCGCGACGTCTCTCGGCACGGGAACCATCAGCAGCGGCGTCGCCACCCTGACGACCAGTTCGCTTGCAGTGGGCACGCATTCGATCACGGCGCAGTATGGAGGAGATACCAACTACAACGGCGCCGTCTCAACGCGCGGTATCCCAGGTTGTGAACAAGGCGACCAGCACCGTTGCTCTGGCCTCCTCGCCGAACCCCTCGACCTTCGGTGCCAGCGTGACCCTTACGGCGACGGTCACGTCCGGAGCAACCGGAACCGTCACCTTCGAGACGGCGCAACGTCCCTCGGCACGGGAACCATCAGCAGTGGTGTCGCCACCCTGACGACCAGTTCGCTTGCAGTGGGCACGCATTCGATCACGGCGCAGTATGGGGGAGATTCCAACTACAACGCCGCCGTCTCAACGCGCGGTATCCCAGGTCGTGAACAAGGCGTCCAGCACCGTTACTCTGGCGTCCTCGCCGAACCCCTCGACCTTCGGTGCCAGCGTGACCCTTACGGCGACGGTCACGTCCGGAGCAACCGGAACCGTCACCTTCGACGACGGCGCAACGTCCCTCGGCACGGGAACCATCAGCAGTGGCGTCGCCACCCTGACGATCAGTTCGCTTGCAGTGGGCACGCACTCGATCACGGCGCAGTATGGAGGGGATACCAACTACAACGCCGCCGTCTCAACGCCGGTATCCCAGGTGGTGAACAAGGCGACCAGCGACCGTTACTCTGGCCTCCTCGCCGAACCCATCGACCTTCGGCGCCAGTGTGACCCTCACGGCGACGGTCACGTCCGGAGCGACCGGGACGGTGACCTTCGACGACGGCGCAACGTCCCTCGGCACGGGAACCATCAGCAGCGGCGTCGCCACCCTGACGATCAGTTCGCTTGCAGTGGGCACGCACTCGATCACCGCGCAGTATGGCGGAGATACCAACTACAACGCCGCCGTCTCAACCGCGGTATCCCAGGTGGTGAACAAGGCGACCAGCGACCGTTACTCTGGCGTCCTCGCCGAACCCCTCGACCTTCGGTGCCAGTGTGACCCTTACGGCGACGGTCACGTCCGGAGCGACCGGGACCGTCACCTTCGACGATGGCGCAACGTCTCTCGGCACGGGAACCATCAGCAGTGGCGTCGCCACCCTGACGACCAGTACGCTTGCAGTGGGCACGCATTCGATCACGGCGCAGTATGGCGGAGATACCAACTACAACGCCGCCGTCTCAACGCCGGTATCCCAGGTCGTGAACATGGCGACCTGCACCGTTACTCTGGCGTCCTCGCCGAACCCCTCGACCTTCGGCGCCAGCGTGACCCTTACGGCGACGGTCACGTCCGGAGCAACCGGGACCGTCACCTTCCATGACGGCGCAACGTCCCTCGGCACGGGAACCATCAGCAGTGGCGTCGCCACCCTGACGACCAGTACGCTTGCAGTGGGCACGCATTCGATCACGGCGCAGTATGGAGGAGATACCAACTACAACGCCGCCGTCTCAACGCCGGTATCCCAGGTGGTGAACATGGCGACCAGCACCGTTGCTCTGGCGTCCTCGCCGAACCCCTCGACCTTCGGTGCCAGCGTGACCCTCACGGCGACGGTCACGTCCGGAGCCACCGGCACGGTCACCTTCCACGACGGCGCAACGTCGCTCGGCACGGGAACCATCAGCAGCGGTGTCGCCACCCTGACGATCAGTACGCTTGCAGTGGGCACGCACTCGATCACGGCGCAGTATGGCGGAGATACCAACTACAACACCGCCGTCTCAACGCCGGTATCCCAGGTGGTGAACAAGGCGACCAGCACCGTTGCTCTGGCATCCTCGCCGAACCCCTCGACCTTCGGTGCCAGTGTGACCTTCACGGCGACGGTCACGGCCGGGGCCACCGGGACGGTCACCTTCGACGACGGCGCAACGGCACTCGGCACGGGAACCATCAGCGGCGGTGTCGGCCACCTCTGACGACCAGTACGCTTGCGGTGGGCACGCATTCGATCACGGCGCAGTATGGAGGGGATACCAACTACAACACCGCCGTCTCAACGCGCGGTATCCCAGGTGGTGAACAAGGCGGCCAGCACCGTTGCCCTGGCATCCTCGCCGAACCCCTCGACCTTCGGTGCCAGCGTGACCCTCACCGCGACGGTTACGGCCGGAGCCACCGGGACGGTGACCTTCGACGATACGGCGCGACGATCCGCGGTGGCACGTGCCGAATCATCGGCGGCGCCACCGCCACTTCACGACCAGTACGCTTGCGGCGGGTACGCATTCGATCACCGCGCAGTACGGCGGGGACACCAACTACAACACCGTCCGTCTTCAACGCCGGTGTCCCAGGTTGTGAACAAGGCAACGCTGACCGTGACGGCGAACGACGCCAGCCGTTCTTATGGGACGGCAAATCCCGCGTTCACCAGCACGATCACCGGATTTGTGAACGGCGACACGCAGGCGTCGGTGGTTACGGGATCACCAAGCCTGACGACGACGGCAACGACGGTCTCCCCGGCAGGGACCTATCCCATCACTGCGGCTCTGGGAACACTGGCCACGAACAACAACTACATCTTTGCCTTCGTCAACGGCACGTTGACGGTAACACCAGCGGCGGGGGCATCGACGACGCTGAGTGTGAACCCTGGGACGGTGATGTATGGGGACCCTGCGGTTCTGACGGCAGTAGTGGGGCCTCCGTCTGGAGCGACGGGCACGGTCAGCTTCTACGAAGGTACTACCCTGCTGGGCACGGCGTCGCTGAATAGCAGTGCTACGGCGGTGTTGCCAGTGAGCACACTGAACGCGGGCATGCATACGATCACGGCGACCTATAACGGGGACGTGAGTTTTCCTGCGAGCACGAGCAACCCGGTGACACTGACGGTGACGCAACGGACGGGCGCTGGCGGGGGAGCATCGTTGACCGTGACGGTCAACGATGCATCGCGGACGACGACACAGGATAACCCGCCATTCAGTCACACGGTTGCGGGCGAGCTGGTCAACGGTGATACCTATGCCACCGCAGTGACGGGCACGCCGACTTACTCAACGACCGCCGGAACGACGGCGGGCACCTTTGCAATTACGGTGTCGGGACTGACGAGCCAAAACTATGTGCTTGCGTTTGTTCCCGGCACTTTGACGGTGGTGCCGACCTCGTCGACGACGACGCTGGCAACCTCTCCGAACTCATCGCAGTACGGCGATCCGGTGACCCTGACGGCGACGGTCACATCAGGCGCGACGGGTACTGCGAGCTTCTACGACGGTTCGGTGTTTCTGGGCCAGGGCACGGTAACCGGCGGTGTTGCGACACTGAGTACGACGACACTGAATGTGGGCATGCATACGATCACGGCGACCTATAACGGCGACGCGACTTATGCGAGCAGCATGAGCGGGCCAGCGACGGTGACGGTGGCGAAGAATACCGCTCCGGGTTCCTCGCTGACCGTGACGGTGTTAAACGAAAGCCGTGAGTACGGGACCGCGAATCCAGAGTTTTCCTATATCGTTTCGGGCACGCTGCTAAACGGAGATACGTATGCCACGGCGGTGACCGGAGTTCCGGTTTACAGTGTGGCGGACTCTCCGAACTCTCCAGTGGGTTCGACCTTCCCGATCAACGTAAGCGGTCTGGTGAGTCAGAACTATACGCTGACCTTTGTTCCTGGAACGCTGACAATTGTGACCGCCGCCACAACGACGACGTTGACCACGAGCGCGACCTCGACGCAGTACGGCGATCCGGTCACTCTGACGGCGACGGTAGCTCCGAGCAGCGCAACCGGAACAGTCGTCTTCTCTAAAGGCTCCACGGTGCTGGGCACTGCTACGGTATCTGGCGGGACAGCGACGTTGTCGACCTCGACGCTGAGTGCGGGCACAAACACCATCACGGCGTCCTATGAGGGCGACGGGAACTATGCGGCAAGTACAAGCTCAGCGGTGACCGTAACCGTGGCAAAGAGTACTGGTCCGGGCGGCACGGCAGCGCTTACGGTTACGGTGACGAACGCAAGTCGCCAGTACGGGCAGGGTAACCCGGCGTTCAGCTATACCGTTTCGGGAACGCTGGTCAACGGCGACACGTATGCCACGGCAGTGACCGGCGTGCCGGTCTACTCGACGACTGCAACGGTGACCTCGCCGGTGGGAACTTATCCGGTATCGATTACCGGAGGCTTGAGTTCGGCCAACTACTCGCTCGCCTTCGTGAACGGTACCCTGACCGTAAGCAAGGGAACTCCCTCGGTGACCGTAGCGTCGTCACAGAATCCATCGACGCCTGCGGCATCAGTGACGTTCACCGCGACGCTCTCCGCAGGCGCCACCGGAACGGTAACCTTCATGGATGGAACGACGGTGTTGGGCACGGGGACAGTATCCAGCGGCACGGCGAGTTTCTCGACCTCGACGCTATCGGTAGGAACGCACTCGATCACCGCGCAGTATGGCGGGGATTCCAACTACAACGCCGCCGTCTCAACGCCGCGTATCCCAGGTCGTGAACCTGGCGCTCCGGACCGTTGCTCTGGCATCCTCGCTCGAACCCCTCGACCTTCGGAGTCAGTGTGACCTTTACGGCGACTGTCACCGTCCGGAGTAACCGGAACCGTGACCTTCCACGACGGCACGACGGCTCTCGGCACGGGAACGATCAGCAGTGGCATCGCCACGCTGGCAACCAGTTCGCTTGCAGCGGGCACACACTCGATTACTGCTCAGTACGGAGGGGATTCCAACCATAACGCCGCTGTCTCAACGCCGATATCGCAGGTCGTGAATCTGGCCCCGGCCCGTCACCCTGGCTTCCTCGCTGAACCCATCGACCTTCGGTGCCAGCGTGACCTTCACAACAACCTTCCCGGCGGTGCCACCGGCACGGTGACCTTCTACGACGGCACGACGGCTACTCGGCACCGGGAGGCATCAACAGTGGCGTCGCCGCTCTGACGACCAGTTCGCTTGCAGCGGGCACGCACTCGATCACGGCGCAGTATGGAGGGGATGCCAAGCAGCCCCCCCTCGTCTCAGCGCCGTTGTCTCAGGTCGTGAACCCGTTGTCCGGTACTGCTGCTCTCAATGTCTCGCCTAATCCAGCCACGCAGGGCAGTCCGGTGACTCTTACGGTGACGCTCCCGGCCGGCGCCACCGGAACGGTAACGTTTTACGATGGCACGACAGTTATCGGCACAGGGACTGTTGTGAATGGCGCTGCCACGCTAACGGTCACCAACCTGGCGGTCGGCTCACATTCCATCACTGCGGTCTATGGAGGCGACGCAAACCACACCGCAGTGACCTCGCCCGCAGTGAGCCTGGCGATCAACTCGGCGGTCACAGCTGACTTCAAAGTCACCAACCAGACTCCCGCGCAGCTAATTCCCCCCGGCGGCGTCGGCGAGCTACCAGATCTCGATCACCTCTGTGAACGGGCCGTTTACCAATGCGGTGACGCTTAGTGCGACCAACCTGCCACTGGGCGCGACCTTTACCTTCGCTCCGTCCACGCTCACCCCTGGGAGTGCTGGGGCCACTTCGACATTCACCGTCAGCGTTCCGAAGCAGAGCGCCGCTCTAGACCGCAGCACGCGAGTACCGCTGGTCCTGGCTGTGGTTCTGCTGCCATTTGCCGCGCTCAAACGAGCACGGAGTAAGCCACATCGGCTGTTGATATGGTTCGTAGTTTCCTTCGCCTTCATAGGTAGCGCAATCGGCTGCGGGGCGGGAGGCTACTTCAACCAGCCGCAGCAGACGTACGTGATCACGGTGAATGGCACGAGCGGAAATCTAGTACGCAGCACCACGGCGACTCTTACGGTGCAATAAACTGACGCTGCTTGGGGAATTCGTAGTCGTCGGGAACGAGCAAGCCGGCACAGAGTGCCGGCCTTCTTTAGATAATTTGCTACAAAGCTAACCAGCTGCATTAGTTGCCTGGGCCGCTTGCCATGCATCCAGCAGCACAAGACGCCAAATCGGGGCCATGCTCTACTTCTGGATTCGGGAGTCCCAGTTCGACCGGGCTTAAGCCTGAAATTCCGTATAGGAATTCCATTCTCCCCCTGCCATGATAGATCGAAAGATCGCAGAGTTTTAGGTGCGAGTTGCCGGTATCTTTAGCTCTGGAAGTTGCTGGCACAGTCTTGCGAAGCGTGTCGAATGTCGCAACTGTATGAGACTTTTGAGCAGCGTCATCCATCGGCGAGTGACCCTTAGACATGCCGGTTGGAAAGACCTTGAAAATCAGGTGTGGAGTAGGTTGGCTCTGATCCGCTGTAATAGTTTCCGAAATCTGCACCATTGTCAGGTCTCCGGTGACCGTTGCCGTTGCACTATCGCCACAATATTCATAAATGAAAATAAAAGTGACTACAGGCCGCGGTTTTCCGCCGTGAACAGGTGCAACCTCATCGCCAATCTTTGCTCCGTCAATTTCTGCGGTGATCAGCACGCCGTCCGCTACGATCTTCTGCGGAAATGGAACAGTGACGGTCCTGACACTCCCCGGCCCCATATCTCCGTAACCCATTGCAACCTTGGGAGAGAGCTTGGGTGAGGAACCACTTGTCGAGCCAGGAACGTAAAGGATCGGGGTATGTTTCGCTGCCTCTCTAAAAAGCGAATCGAAGCTACTCGTTGGGACCTCAAAGCCAGTCAGATATGTGACTTCGTATGAACTACCTTCCAACATAGGGGATAGGCCTGGTAACGGTTTGAATACGCCATCGACCCACAGACCGACATCGCACTCGTGCTTGAAGCTGGAGTCAGTGATGAGAGGACAGGTTGCGATTATTTGAGTTCCTGCCTGAGTAAAGAGCCATGCCCCCTCAAAGAGGATTGCAAAATGTTTGGGCGGCAGAGGAACAGCTGGATGGCATTGGGTTGTCTTCATTGCATTCTCTCCTGTGACAATAAAAACGGAATTACTGACTAAAAACCTGCATCGATGACCAAAAAAAAGGATGACTTGTGCTCGAGTCCGCGCGCAGGGTCTGCTGAGCTCTGCGAACCGCATCCGAAACTGGGACTGATTGGGTGATCAATTCATAAAATCGCAGCATCATGAGCCGGGAGGCCCGGGAATCAACGTCCCAAAGTGTGGCGACCACATTCGAAGCGCCTGCAGTCAACAGCGCATGGGTAAGGTTCGTAGTATCGTCCATGCTGTAAGCGCTCTGGCCGGCGCTGGAACAGGTGGCCAACACTGCGAGACGGCAGCGGTGCAGCGAGATTCCTTTAAGCGACGCTGCAGTGAAGACTGTGTCCGGATATCGAAGAAGCAGTCCTGTCTCCTCTTCCCTGTTTAATGTGTGTCCGGTGAAGTGAAAGACCTCCGCCTGCGCCAAGAGTCTTCTCAGCATGTCCGCACTGTTCTGTTGCGGCTTGACGAGTGTAGCGTGTAAAAACTTCGTTCCGAGATCGTTGGACTCGAGATACTCAGCCGGAAGCGGGGCTGTTGCGCCTGAGGAACCGACCGGGGGCACCGAAGGAGCGCCTTCCACAATGAGAACATTCGCAGCGGAAGAGATCGTATCCGGCGGTAGCGGTTGAAGTGTCCACCATCCCGGTAGAAAGATGAGGGCATGAGTGTCATTAAGATATTGGCGGCCGGTGCCGGATACGGCAGCGAAGGGAAGCCGCTGAAGACTTGGGTCGAGATCAAGAAGAAGAAGCGATGTCTGCCGGATCTGGTCATCGAACGGTGCGAAGAGGTCATTGTAAAGTTGATGGCCTAAGACACGGATGTCAGCCTCAGAGGAGTTGCGGTTTGAGCATAACTCCGTAAACGTGTTCGCCATGTCTACAATGCGCTTAGGGTCCACGGCGATTCTGACCATTCGGATCGATTCATTGCCGGAGTTCGTGATCGACCATGCGACGAAGAAATCCTCAAGCTGAGCTATTACCAGAGTCAGATTTTGCCCTTGGCCCATCGGAGGATTCGGAAAGGGCGGACGATCAAGTGCAGCATTGTGAAAATTGCTGGAATACGCAGCAGTGCGGTATGGTGCCGATCGATACCACTCCCATGCCTTAAGCGCTTCGTGAGGCTTACCCATTGCAACGAGGCTCTGCACCAGCAGAAGGTAGGTGCGCCGATTGATTCTCTCCCAGGAGATTCTTTCGGTCTCGTTGCTGGTTGCGGAGAGGGAGTACTCGGCATCTTTGATCGGAACAAGCACCCGCGCCAGAGCCTCGGCAGGCTGGTTGGCATGAAGAAGAAGGCTCGCCAGTTGGGTGTAGTGCCGCTGCCTGACGAGATAGTTATCGGTGGCTGCGATTTCGGGGTCAACCTGCTCCAACCGCTGCAAAGCGATCGATCTCTGCCCCTCGCGCTCCATCAGTAGCGAACGGTCAGCCTCCCAATCGGCGCTGTAGAGATTCACCGCCTTTCCGGCGGGCATGGACTTCAATAAAGTTGAAGCTCTACTGAAAGCTTCCTCCGCCGCCACTATATTGCCTGCGTTCGTTTCCGCTGTTCCGAGCACCTCCTGCGCATAAGCTCGGATTTGAACGTTGGAGACCGACGCGGATGCGAGACTCGCTGCATCCGCCACGTTTGCCGTAGCCGACTCCAAGCCCTTCGTCTGCATTACGGTGCGAAGCGACTGCAGAAACTGATAGGCCCTCATGGGTGGGCAGTCTGTTCGGATGCAGTCCTCCAAACCAGTATCGGCAACTGCCCAGGCAGCCTTTGTCTGACCCAAATGATCGAGGCTCTCAACCAGAAGGCCCTCTTCGCGCAGAACCTGCAGATGCAAGCCGTTGGCTCGTGAAAGCTCGAGTGATCTTTTGATTCCCTGGGTATATGTCACCCAGTCCCCACGCGCCGCGCGACAGATCGCCGTTTCCAGAATGAGATATGAATTAAGCCACGAATCCCTTTGCAGTTGCCCGTCCTGCGCCAACGCGGAAGAAGCCTTCAGGCAGTCATCAGATCTCCCCATACGTTGCAGAACGTAGACTTTCTCAACGCGCGCGCGAATCACGCCGGCCTGATTACCCACCTTCTGGTACAGATGAGCGGCATCAGTGAGCTCTTTCAGAGCGATGTCTGCGTCGCCGAGCGCGCTCTCCTGCAAACCATCCGTCAGTTGCACGGTTGCCTCACTTGCCATATAGCTCTGCGGCGATCGAAGGAGGTCATGCAGCCATGCATCGTGATGAATCAAACCAATTACCGCCAGTTGATGAAGAGCCGCTTCCGCCTCCGGATTGGATGCGCGAGCTGTCAGCCACTCGCGGGTGGCATTGTCAAGATAGCTCTCGTAGTCCGCCTCCGCCTGTTTCAGATTGCTCCGCGTAACCCCAAGAAACGCAGCAGGAGACCTGTCTAACTGTAGATATCCGCTGCCCTTACTCTTCTCGCATGGTGGCGTTGCCTTTTTAATCCGATCCTGAATTTCGCGACGCCACGACGCGTCCTTCTCAAGTTGCAGCGCACTCTGATAATTCTTTACCGCCTCACAGTAAATTTTCTGGCGCTCCCAGGACAGTGCGAGATTATAAAAGGCCAGTGGCCACAGTTGTCTCTCTGTGGAATTTTTGACAACGCGACCATAGAGTTCTGCTGCCTTGGCATATTGCCCCGCACCTTGACTCGGATCACGAGTCTCGCCACTCTCGAAGTACGCTGCCGCGCTGTCAAACTCGAGCCCGGGTAAAGATGGATTGAAGGAGCGCGCAATTTCAAATTTTGCACTTGCCGTATCGCCATCACCCTCCGCCAACGCAATCCGGCCAAGAATCTGCTGCCAGTAAGCGTCATTTGGATTCTTATTAAGATGTTCCTCCGCACGAAGCTTCAACTTCAACAGATCGACCTGAGTTCGCCCATCCTGACTTCCTCGCGTTGAAGAGGCGAGCGGCACCGGGTCCTCACCTGGAAGACGTTGCGCGGTCCGTCTCTCCAGGTTATGGGCGCTCGCCAACAGCTCTTCCTCACTCTTTGGCCAATAATGCCAAAGACCAAGCGTGACGAAGCCGATCAGCAGCGTGGCGGCGAGTGCTCCCCACGTTACTGTTCGCCTGGGAAGAGGTCTCCGCAAGGGCGGAACAATCTCGATCGGTTTTTCAGAGTCCCGCATCCCCGCGAGACGATCGGCAATACTGCTCTGCCACTCTGGGGTGGAGCTTTTCAGGTCGGCCACGCCCACCTCCATCGCAGGCTCGCCGACAATTTCGTGCGCTGTCTTCAATTCATCAGCGCACGAGACACACGATGCGGCGTGAGTCCGAAGCTCCGATGCCTCGGTTTGCGACAAAACTCCCGCCGCAACCTCAAGCCATTTCTCCGTGGACGGACAATCCTTCGGCAGCAGCTTGTCCATGTGCGGTCCTATCTGGCGAAGGAACATATAGGTCTCTGCCAACTCAGAGCATTCAATGCATTCTTGCAGATGCTGCTGGATAGCGCGCAATTCGGCCTGCTGCCCCGGAGAGCGCAGATGAGCGTCGCTCGCCAGGCACTCCAACTCCGTCAATTCAACATGACCGAGTTTCATCTTGTCTCTCCCAACGTGGACGGCGAACTTTTTCCTTTGCTCCGCTGCGAACTTTCCGGATATTTGGCCGTCACTTCCAGCCGCACTGCCTTGGTCAGACGGTAGATACAGCTCTCTACCCCCTTCGCATTCAGGCCTATGCTTGGTAGTTCGGCGATATCCTTCGCTGTCAAACCGCGCTGATAATAGAGCCAGAAGATCTTCCGATCGCGCTGGGTCGATACCCGTTCTATGCACTGGTCGATCTCGCGCAGCATCAACGCCTGCTCCGCATTCGCAGGAGTCGACACATGAAGGTCGATAATATCTTCGGGCTCAGCGACCCTGTCTCCAGTGCGTTTTTGCGCGTTCAGGCCCCGAAAGTGATCCATGGCTACCGAACCCGCCACCACTTTCAGATAACCGAAGATGGCATTTTTATGATGCTCCTCAAATTGACGCAATGCCTTGTAGTCATCTTTGCAGAGGCGCAGAAAGGTCTCCTGCACCAGATCGTCGGCGAGACCTGAGTTGGATTCTCCATATCGGCGGATCGCTCGCAGGATGACGGATGCGATTAGAGGCTGAACCCGTGCGACGAACTCCCGCCAGGCGGATGCTGAATCCGCTTCGAGACACAATGCGATCAACTCGGCAGCATTTCGTTCAGTCGCGGACACGGTTCTCACGGCAGAGCTATTGCAAAACTTTTTACCGTTAGCTGCTACTTATAGTAGCCTCGTTCCCGCCAGGCAACACCTGTATATTCTCGATTTACTCAGCCAATTTCAACCTGCTTCAAGCGGTAAGCAGGATGCCAGGCAATCACGTTGGCCACGCTCGCTCTACAAGCCCACAGGTATTTACCGATTTGCAATATAAGCTTGCGTTCGCTCAACTGATGGCAAAGTCAAAATCTGAAGCAATCTGAGGCAAACGCGCAAGCAGTAGAGCGACAAACCTGATCTCTAGGAATCTGAGCGTAACTTTTCAACGATGAGAGATGCTTCTGCCTGAACAGTGCTGCTCTCTGGTGTCCGGCCATCGCTCTGATCCGGCGAATGATCGAATGGAGTTTCGCTGCCGTCGTTTTTGTAAGAAGTGCAACGAACGTACGCGACTTGCTGACATTCTGTTCGCGAACCTAACCTTCATGTTGCAGCCGTGGCAGCGCCCCACGGATAGGCGTTCGGCTGATGCAGATGTTTTTCCAAATGCCGTTCGACGGTCCGCTTTCGAGGATACAAACAACCATGGACTATCAACTCCATAATCTCTTGAAAGGCAATGAGAAGACTCGTCCGAGGCTCTGCTTTGGCTGTCCGCCTTTGTTCTTCTTTGGTAGAAGGCGCATCTGTCAGTATATTTTCACAATCTGTGGGCTCTTCGGGGTGAGGCCTAAGATGTCCTTCCATTCTATGGATGCGGCGCGCTGGTAGTCGCTGTCTTTTCCTGCAGCAGCCCAGCAAGCTTAGTAAGGCTTTCCTGCGCCTTCTCGTGCTCTCCGAGCTGTCTGTAGGCCCTTGCCAGACTGGTATAAACAGCGGGATTCCGCGGCTCCAAGCGCCGTCCCGCCTCAAGATGAGCGACCGCATCGCCCGCCCGCCCTTCCATCAAATAAAGCTTGCCCAGCGCAATCTGTGACGTCGAATATCCAGGGTTGGCTGCGACCGAAGCCACCAGCGTCTCACGGGCCTCCGCGAACCCAGGTTGTCCGGGTACAACGCCAGATTGCATCAGAACGGTTCCCAGCAGAGCAAGCATCTGGTAGTCCCGATGACCTGATTCGATTCCCTTCCGAATCAGCGACAATGACTCCTGAAATTTGTCCTCATACAAGTTCTCCTGAATCAACGCCAGATAGGCAATATCGCTACCAGGAGCAAGCTTATTGGCAAGCTGAAACTCCGGCGTGGCCTCCTCCAATCGATCCAACCTTGCGAGAAAAACAGCCCGCTCGTAGTGAAGCCTCGCTGAATCGGGAAGTTGCTGTAAGCCGAGATCGACAACGCGCAGTCCGAGATCGTAAGCATAGTGGTCGGTGCACGCATCGGCGACAAATGCATACAGTTTTTCGTCCTTCGGCGTCTGCCTGGATGCTTCTTGCAGTGCATTGAAAGCAAGTTCAGGCTGCCCGTCGCCAACGTAAGCCTGGCTGAGCAGATTGTTCACCGCCGCCGTATTATGCCCACTGATCTTCAGTTCGTTGAGGATACTAATGGCCTGCTTGAACTCACCTACGCCCAGGTAGCACAGGGCAAGATTGAATCCCGCCGCATAGTCCTCAGGGGTTTCTCCTCGCGCTCTTACCAGGAATGGAATCGCCTCCTTGAAAAAACCCCCTTTCATCAGATCGGCGCCTTTTTGTAGATCTGTTTTGGCACCGGCCCCATTCTGCGTCGTACGTCCCTCAAGTGCCGCAGCGCTGCTGGGCACGGCACTCTGCACTTTAGCCCCAGAGAGTAGAGTAACCACAATCAAGACCGAACTGCATGCAAGTCGAGCACTACCACAGTGCTTCGGCAAAAGCTTCCCAGCAGATTGTGGACCGGCCACAAAATGCACACCTCGCACCTTGCATGCTCTACTCATTTTGTCCGCGACTCGCTGAGCCTGTGTTCCAGTCTGGCAGCTCCCGTCCGAAGATGCTACGCACGAAAAATCCTCATTACCTTTATTGCACAGAAATGAGAATAAATATGCGGACAGAAACTACGCCGGACGCACTAACAATGCGTCCGGCGTGGCAAATCAGGCGATCAGGTTAGAACTGGATATTCCCCCGCAGTTCAATAATGCGGCCGAAGCCAAGCCCTTCATTTGTTACACCGCCTTGGCCAAAGCTACTGCTTTGAATACTGGTATTGCTCTGATAAAACGCTGGGGTATTACCCCCATAGTTGGCCGCAAAGACAGGATGGTTCCAAACATTCAGAAACTCGCTCTGTAGGCGGAACATGATTTCGTTATGGATCGGAATCGACTTGGACAGCGAAAGGTCCTGGAAGAATGCATGCGGTCCATGGAGGTAAATGACGTTTCCAATTGTCCCTGGGGTTGTGTTCGGGCTGATGTACGCGGCATTGGCTCCCTGGCCGGCTGTAAGGTACTTCGGATCGATGAAGTTTGCATAGCCTTGGCCCGGAACACGATGAACGCCGACCGACTTCTGTAGTTGCGAAGGCGTGACGCCGGTTAATGTAACGCCACCGTCACCATAGTCGTTGTAGGTTTGGTTCCCTCCAAGGAGCTGAAACGGTGCTCCGGTCTGGAACGTAATGATCGTTCCGACGGTAAATCCGCCCAACACCTTGTCCGCGATAGCACTGTTGCTAAGGAAGGTCTTTCCTCGGCCAACGGGCAGATCGTATGTTCCGTTTACATGGGTTACCTGGTTCAGATCGAACAGACTTGGCCCATAGCTCTTCCTTAGATTACGCAGCGAAAAGACGTTGAATGCGCCCGTCCAATTGTTAGGGCTTGCCATCGACAGCGAGTGGCTCCATGTATAGTTTGCGTCAAATTGAAGACCTTTCCATGAACCCTGGCGAAAATCGATCTGTAATCCGTTGTAATTTGAATAACCAGAAGCCACCATATAGCCAGTCTGAGCGCCCGCTGCGTATGGATTCGCCTGGAAGAAGTTGATCGGATACCCCGCGCCTGTTCCGGTATAGCCGATGTTGTTAGGGCAAGGGCCAAATTTCGCTCCTACCAGGTTGCAGAAGTAAGGAACAGTGCCGTTGATTCCAGACAGAACACTGGCCAGCGCACCTGCCTGGCCCGTCTGAAGATCGCGAACAAACTGCGCATTGGTAAAGTCGCTGGCTCCTGCACCGCCGAACGCAGCATTCATGATCTTCAAAGATCCGGGATTTCCCTCAAAAGACGGATTGGGGTCGTTCGGATTCGCCTTAATATAGGCGTTCAGATTTGCCTGCGCCGTCTTGAACTCGGTCAGGAAACCGTTCTCAAAGATATTGACTTCGTTGGGATCGATATTGATCCACTGATGAATGGAGCGATTTCCGTTGTAACGAATCTCCAGCACTCTCGAACGGCCTATCGACCGCTGAATACCAAAGTTCCACGACTCGCTATAAGGTTGTTGGATCTTAGGGTTCAAACCATTGACCCCTGGCCCGCCAACGAACGTGTAGTCCGACTGTGGCGCGGTCACCTGATACGACGCGGGCTCATACCCGAGGGGTGGAACGGCCTGTCCAAGAGACAGACTGCCGGGCGCAAATGTACCTGCCCCTCCAGTATTGTTCGGATTGAGGAAAAAGTTCTGGAAATAGAATGAACCGTAGTCCGCAGCATTATTCCAGAAATACTGGCCAGGCTCCGTAAAGCGCCGCAGGGCAAAGCCACCTCGGATTACAGTCCCATCGCCCATCAGAGTCTTGAATGGCCCATCAGCGATCTTCGGGTTCCATGCAAAGCCGAACGCCGGCTGTGGCGTCAGCAGCCATGCGTCGTAGGGCCTGGCATTCGTCGTGAGAACAGGGTTCATATTTCCCGGAAGGTTTCCCGGCTGGAAAACGTTATTTAGACCGGAAGGGCCGTAAATATCTCCTGGGGAAGCTGAATGATATGCGCCCGTCAGGTCATGTTGAGGAACCGCAAAGTCCCAGCGCAGGCCATAATTCAACGTCAAAGTCGGTCTGACCTTCCATGAGTCTTCCGCAAACAATCCAGTTGCACTTACAAGTTCGTCGAGATTGTAGGCTCCGATCGTGTGTTCGAACTGCTTTGTCTGTTGGCTATACGGATAGGTCCCGTTGATATTCTGTACTCTTCCTGTGAGCACGGCATAAAGCTGTCCTGCCTCTGCCACCGCGGCGTTGTTCGCCTGGGGCATAGAAGACGTGGTAAAGGCCTGCAACGCAGGATCGCCGGATGCAAGACCCAGATTGTAGTTGTTGAATCCGACCGGAGGATTGTAGTAGTGGTCTTGCTCGCGATACCACGATGCACCGAAGCTCACAGAGTGCGCGCCATGCTGCCAGGTCACCGAATCCGATGCGCTAAGAATCGGATAGAAGGTCGTCACCGGCTGCTGATACACCTGCCCGGACATGGTGCCATTCGCACCGGGAAACTGCCAGAAGACCGTTGGCTGCGACGCATACAACGGAGCCGCGTTATAGGCATACTTTGTGTTGTTGTAGAGATAACCCAACTTCAGTTGGTTAATAAGATTGGGATTAGCGACGAAAGTAAGACCATAAGACAAGGTGTAGTTCTTGGTGCTGTTTCCGGCGATCTGATTTGAGAAGTCCGGTCCAGGAAATGTAGCTGCGGCAACCGTGGGCTGGAAGGTATTGGTCACCAGCGTTGAGAGATACATCGATATCTTCGGCGACATAATGTAGTCAAGACGTCCGCCCGGAAAATAATTTGTAGTGGGAGAGCTGCTATTCCATGCCAGTTGATTAAAGTTCAGATCCGGCGTCGAAGTAACTCCGCCAGCGCTCACAGATTTGTTGATCAGTTGCAGCTGCGCCGAAACCACGGAATTAACCGTGCTCGGCAACGTTGGGTTCGATTGCTTCGCCAGATTGAGCACGTTAACGGTATGCGTCGCGCCATCTGTGCCTTGATACGAGAAGTTGCCCTGTTGCGCAGCGGGGGTAAAGAAATTGTTAGAGGCGGAAAGACTACCTGGCTGTTTGGACATAGCAAAGCTGCCGAAGAAGAAGAGTTTATCCCGCAGAATACGCCCGCCAACGCTGACACCAAAGTCATTCAGAATAAGACTGTTTCTACGAATGCCCGCAACATCATTTGCCCAGCTGTTGGCGTTCAGGGCGGCGTTGCGGAAGTCTTCATACACCCTCCCGTGAAAACGATTACTTCCGCTACGTGAAACAAAGTTCAATTGGGTGCTGGCCTGCCCGAACCCGGAGTTCAAATCCAACTGATCCGTCTGCACCGTCATCTGCTCGATCGATTCAAGCCGGGGAGAAACAACCGGCTGCGTGTTCCCGACAAACTTCATGCGATTGGGGCTTCCTACCACGCCGTCGATGTTGTTCCCCTGGTCGGTGGAAGGCAGCCCATTGAACGTACCGTTGTATCCGGCTACAAGCTGCGAAAATGAAGTAAGATCGCGACCCTGCAGTGGAAGGTCCTCAATTTGTTTCATATCGACCACCATGCCGAGGGCATTCGTGCTTGTCTCCAGCACAGGCGTGCTCGATCCCGTCACCTCCACAACGTCCGACACCTGTCCTACCAAGAGGATCACAGAGACCGGTGTCGTATGGGACGCCTCGACCACAATGCCACGCAGCTGTTGCGTCGCATAACCCTGCTTTGAGACCTTCAGGTTATACGTGCCAATCGGCATACCTACGAACGAGTAGGTGCCGCTGCGTTCAGATTCGGCCTTGCGAACGCTATTCGTACGAGGATCCACTAGTTCCAGGATCGCGCCTGGAACCACCGCGCCGGTTGCATCGGTTGCAGTTAGCAGGATAGTTCCCTGCGATCCGGCCTGGGAAAATGCTGGAACTCCGGAGAGGCCGAGTGCACAGGCACCAGCCAACCCAAAATGGACGAGAGACTTATAACGCTTTGAAAACATAGGTGACCTCCAAATATCGAACTTTCAGCCGAACTTCTGGGTCTACTGTTCTGGTTCATTGGGTATGTTCCGTCGAGGTCAACTAGCCGTTACGCAGTCTGCTTTTTGCCAGGAGAGCATCTCTCGGAAAAACCCATTTCGGTACACTTCAGAGATTCCAAGTTTGTACACATTTTTGAATTTAATGTCAATCTAAAGTTGTAGCCTCCAAAATGTGTCCTATTTCTTTCACAGATTTAGATACGTTGATCTAGTCTAAAGAGGTCGCAAGGCGATGAGTTCGAGGAGGTACAAAATGTCCTTCCAACCCAGACAGTTACGACCAGCTCTTGGAGCGGCCTTCGCAGCCGCGCTGCTCGCGCAAACTTTGCTGGCGCAAGTAGCCGCCAAAGCATCTGCCAATTCTTCCCCCTCCGTGCAGCAGGCAATCCAACTCGTCACAGAAGGCCGATGCCAACAGGCGCTCCCGGTTCTCAGAAAAGCTTTCCCGCAAATCGCCAGCAAGGACCTCCAATACCGTGCAACCATGGCAGCCGCGCGGTGTGCCATGGATTTGCAGGACGACCAGACCGCCGCAACCGCGCTCCTGCTGCTCAAACACAAGTTCCCTGACGATCCAGAGGTGCTTTACATCACCACGCACTATTTCTCCGAGATGGGTATGCGTGCAGCGCAGGAGCTGACGGCCAAAGCTCCATCCTCCTTTCAGGCGCGCAAGCTTCATGCTGAAGATCTCGAATCTCAGGGCAAAAACGAAGATGCCGCCGCCGTCTACAACAAGATTCTTGAAGAAAACCCGAAGACCCAGGGTATTCATTACCGGCTGGGGCAGATCTTTCTAGCGGAAGCAGGCAGCAACGGCTCCACCGACCAGGCAAAGCTTGAGTTTCAGAAGGAGCTCGAGGTTGATCCTCACGACGCAGCCTCCGAGTTCATCCTGGGCGAGCTGGCGCGTCGAGCCGGCCAATGGGAGGAAGCCATCGCACACTTCACCCGAGCGTCCACTCTCGATGTAGGCTTCGCCGAGGCCTATCTCGCGTTGGGTATGTCCCTGAACGCCTCTGGAAAATTTCCCGAAGCCATCAAGCCGCTTGAAAACTATGTCACCATGCAGCCCGGCGATCCAGCCGGACACTATCAACTTGCGATGTCCTATGCCCGCACAGGAAACAAAATAGGTTCTACACAGCAGCTAGCGCTCCAAGCCAAAGCAGCAAGTGCAGGGGCAGCGACGGATACCACGGAAGGCCATGCCGTCATCCACTAACGTTAGCCCATTCTCGCGAAGGCAGTTCCTTAGTGCATTCGGGGCCGCAGCGTTCGGCGATACATGGAAGCCAAACCTTGCCCGCGCTCTGATCTCAGCAGCTGTGCCTCCCCCTCCCCAACCTGCGTTTGAAGAAGTCTCCAGCACAAAGAGCAAAATTAGCTGGACCCACGTGGCAGGATTGTCGAGCGAGATGTACATTCCGGAAACCGTTGGCGCCGGCTGCGCGTTTCTGGACTACGACAACGATGGATGGATGGACATCTACCTCGTGAACAGCGGTCCTTGTGATTTCTACAAACCATCGTCTCCAATACGAAACGCTCTCTATCACAACAATCGCGACGGCACCTTCACCGACGTAACAGAGAAAGCCGGCGTGCTCGGCAACGCCTACGGAATGGGCGTTGCCGTAGGAGACTACGACGGTGACGGCCTTCCGGATCTGTACCTGACGCAATATCCAAACAGCATCCTCTATCACAACAACGGCAACGGCACCTTCACTGACGTGACCGCGAAGGCAGGTGTCGCCGCACCCGGCTGGGGAACAAGCGCGGTCTGGTTCGACTACGACAACGACGGGCGTCTCGACCTTTTCGTGTGCCGCTTCGCCGACTTCGACAAATCGAAACATGTCGACTGCGGCGACAAGGGAAACGGGACGCACTATTACTGCAAACCCAACGTATACAAGCCCATGCCATCGCGACTCTTTCACAACAACGGCGACGGCACCTTCACTGATGTGAGTGAACAATCCGGCATAGCCCACTCCCTGGGCAAGGCGTGGGGAGTCGTCGCCGCTGATATCAACAACGACGGCTGGCTCGATCTCTTTGTCGCAAGTGACACCGCACCCAACTCTCTCTTCCTCAACGAGAAGGGGAAATTCAACGACATCGGTGCGCTGGCGGGCGTAGCCTACAGCGCTTTCGGCGTAGCGCGTTCCGGCATGGGCGTTGACGCGGCCGACTATGATCAGGACGGCTGGCTCGATCTGTTCGTAGCCAACGTCGACCATGAATCCTACTCGCTCTACCACAGCAACAAAGACCAGACCTACGACGACGTTTCCATCAGCTCTGGTATCGGCTCCGCAACGACCCTCATGAGCGGATGGGGTCTGAAGTTCTTCGACTATAACAATGACGGGAACATCGACCTGCTCCTCGCCAACGGACACCCAGACACGACCATCGACAAGCGCCTGCCGAGCGTCCACTACTTCGAGCCGATGTTGCTCTTCGAGAACAACGGCTCATCCTGGAAGAACGCTAGCGCACAATCGGGATTCTCCAGGAGCATAGCTGGCCGCGGCCTGGCGCTCGGCGACTTCGACAACGACGGCGCAGTCGATGTCCTTGTCACAGTCAACGACGGGCCCCCAGTCCTCCTTCGCAACATCGCATGCCAACACAACCACTGGCTAGGCATCCGTCTGATCGGACGCAAGGCCAACATTGACGCGATCGGTGCAAAGATCGTCTATCAAGCTGGCAACCTCAAACGTCAGATCACCAAAGTCGGCGGTGGCAGCTATCTCTCGTCGCACGATCCGCGCCTGGTGCTGGGACTCGGCCAGGAAACCAAGTTGGACTGGATCGAGGTCCACTGGCCTCAACCAAGCGGCAAGATCGAGCGCTTCACCTCCTTACCCATCGATCGCTACATCACCATCATTGAGGGTCAGGGTACCTGGAAGTAGCTGCTCCACGGCTACGATAAATCGAAGGGCCCATGTTTCCTTGACGAGTTCGCTCAATGCATGTCCCACGTTTTTGATTCAGAAAACCCGGAGACCCTCTGAACGAAACTGCGCACAGACACGTTCAATCGTGTCGACACTCGGTGGCTGGACATCGTCGAGGGTGTAGTTGAGTTTGAGTTCTTTCCACTTAAATCGACCCATTTGATGGAACGGCAGAACGTCGACTCGCTCCACGTTTCCCAAGCCTGCGGAGAATCTGGCAATGTGTGCGACGTTCTCTTCATCGTCGCTTAGTCCGGGGACCAGCACGAATCGTACCCAGATTGGCCTTCTGCGCTCTGCCAACCGCCGCGCGAAATCCAGCACTGGTGCATTATCCACGCCAGTAAGCTGACGATGACGCTCTGAATCCCACATCTTGATGTCCAGCAGCACCAGATCAATCTGCTCGAGCTCAGCCTCGCTGAGGCGGCTACCGAGGGAGCCATTGGTGTCCAGCGCGGTATGGATTCCCATCGCTTTAGCAGCAGTAAACAACTTGACGGCGAATCGGTCCTGCATAAGAGGTTCGCCACCGCTCAATGTGAATCCGCCAGACATGATTTTCAGCCCATGACGATACTTGCGCAGCTCGTCAGTTGCGCGATCTAACGTCACAGGTATGCCGTTGCTCAAGTTCCAGGTGTCGGGGTTATGGCAGTACAGGCATCGAAACTGGCAACCGGTTGTCCATCCAACGACGCGCACTCCCGGTCCATCTACCGTTGATCCTGTAGTGAACGAATGAAGGAAGCCCATATCTCCAGTGGCCAGTGCTGTCCGTACGTCCGAGTCGGACACTCCCGCGCTCAGATGGACCCGCAGCTCAAAAGGACTCTTCGCCTCCAGGGAAACAGCTTGTAGATTTTCACTCATATCGTCGCCTGCCTTCCGTGAAATGTGCGGTTGATTACGTCCATTTGTTGCTCACGAGTAAGGCGAACGAAGTTGACGGCATATCCCGACACGCGGATGGTAAGGTGCGGGTACTTCTCCGGATGATCCATTGCGTCCAAGAGCGTGTCACGATTCAACACGTTCACGTTCATGTGATAGCCCGTAGCGCTAAAGAATGCATCGAGCATGCTTCGCAAATTGGTGATCCGGTCCTCCCTGACTCTCCCGAGACCTTCGGGGAGTAACGTGGCGGTGAGAGAAATGCCATCGGCGGCGTCGCGGTATGGAATCTTGGCGACCGATGCCGCTGAAGCGTGGATGCCATGCGTGTCACGTCCGTGCATAGGATTGGCACCCGGAGCGAACGGCTCCCCGCGGCGCCTTCCATCTGGAGTGTTGCCGGTACTCTTGCCGTAGACCACGTTCGATGTAATGGTCAGGATCGACTGAGTGTGAACCGCATTGCGATAGGTGGGGTACTTCCTCAGTTTTTTCATGAACGTGCTAACAACCCAGGAAGCGAGTCTGGTCAACCCGATTGTCGTTATTG
The DNA here is from genome assembly GCA_963770055.1 of uncultured Acidobacteriaceae bacterium. GTDB lineage: Bacteria > Acidobacteriota > Terriglobia > Terriglobales > Acidobacteriaceae > Edaphobacter. Next base: position 154,567 of record CAVYOC010000003.1, on the reverse strand, counting down.
CCGAAGACCGGAAAATTGCCTTCAGTCGCGTAGTCGATGACAAGCCCGGATTCGTCTCGAATCGCCTTGACCTTCGCGTAGCGGATCGCCGAGAGGCTGTCGGCAACTACAGACATGCCTGCCATGCCAAAGGCCATAGTTCGCAAGGGGGCGTAATCGTGAAGCGCCATCTCAAGCCGCTCATAGGCGTACTTGTCGTGCATGTAGTGGATGATGTTCATGGCGTTGACGTAGACACCGGCGAGCCAGTCCATCATGTTTTCGTACTTGTCGAGCACGTCATCGAAATCAAGGTACTCGCCGGTGATGGCGCCGAACATCGGTCCCACCTGTTCGCCTGTAAGTTCATCTCTGCCGCCGTTGATGGCGTACAGCAGGCACTTGGCGAGGTTGGCGCGCGCACCGAAAAACTGCATCTGCTTGCCCATAAGCATCGGTGACACACAGCAAGCGATCGCTCCGTCATCTCCTATGGAGCGACGCATGATTTCGTCGCTTTCGAATTGAATGGAGCTGGTGTCGATTGCCACCTTGAGCGGCGAAATTGCGAAACCCATCAGGCAACTGCGGTGAGTACCAGATGGTGAGGTTCGGCTCTGGCGCGGGGCCCAGATTATGCAGCGTCCAAAGAAACCGAAAGCTCGTCTTGGTTACGAGCGGTCGCCCGTCATCTCCCATACCGGCAATCGACTCGGTCACCCAGGTTGGATCGCCTGCGAAGAGATCGTCGTATTCAGGCGTGCGTAGAAATCGAACGATGCGCAGTTTGATGACGAAGTCGTCGATGATCTCCTGCGCCTGTTGCTCGGTGAGCTTGCCTGCCGCGATGTCCCGTTCGAAGTAGATGTCAAGGAACGTCGACGTGCGGCCAAGCGACATGGCAGCTCCGTTTTGTTCCTTTACTGCTCGCGAGGTAGGCGAAGTACAACCACTGCACGGCTTCACGCGCGTTGCTGGCCGGCTCCGAGATGTCGAAGCCGTAACTTGACGCCATCTGCTTCAGTTCGTTCGAGGGCGCGAATCTGTTCACTGAGTTCCTCGCGGTCACGAATGATGCTCTCGGTCGACATGGCCGAATCGAGGCTTGCGTTTCTCCTCCTGCTTTTCTTTGATGAGCCGGGAAACTCCATATAGAGCCACACGGCGGTAGTCGCCGATGATTCGGCCGCGCCCGTAGGCGTCGGGCAGACCGGTCAGGATATGAGAGCTGCGACACCGCCTCACGTCCGCAGTGTACGCATCGAAGACTCCTTCATTGTGCGTCTTGCGATACTTCGAAAAGGTCTCGACTACATGGGGATCGGGCTCGTAGCCATAGGCCTTGAGTGAGCTCAAGACCATCCGAAGGCCGCCGTTCGGCATGATTGCCCGCTTCAATGGAGCTTCGGTCTGAAGGCCAACAATCACTTCATTCTCTCGATCGATATAGCCGGGGCCGTGCGCTGTGATCGAACTGGGAATTTGAGAGATGTCGAGCACGCCCTTCTTGCGCTCCTCAAGAAATAGCTCGTTCAGTCGATCCCAGAGTTTTTTGGTTCGCTCCGTCGCCGGCGCAAGGAAAGACTCATCTCCCTCGTACGGTTGGTAGTTCTGCTGGATGAAGTCGCGAACGTTGATCTCCTTTTGCCAGAGACCCGTCCTGAATCCATGCCATGGAGAAGTCAGCTGTTTCCGGCGCGATCTGCTGTGAGGTGGCAATCGTCATTTGTAGTTCCCCCTGCTTATGTCTTTCAAGAAACGGGTTGCATTAATCCAAGTAGCGACCAGGTATGGCGCGCGATCATGAGTTCCTCGTTCGTCGGAACAACCCAAACTGAGACTTTGCTTTGTGCAGTCGATATCCGCGACTCACCCTTCGTGTTCGCCTCGGTAGTCCAAATCCACGCCGAGCCATGAAGAGGCCTCGCAGATTCGGCGGCGGATTTCCGGCGAATTTTCTCCAATGCCCGCCGTGAATACGAGAGCATCCATGCCGCCCAGCACTGCGGTCAAAGCGCCGATCTCCTTCGCCGCACGATAGACGAAGTAATCCACCGCCAGACGAGCTTCGGGTTCGCTTCTGCCGAGGAGATCGCGCATGTCGTTGCTGATCCCGGAGATCCCCAGCAAACCCGATTGCTTGTAAAGCATCGTCTCCACCTCTTTAGCGGTGAGCTCGAGGTTTTGGAAGAGATATAAAACGACCCCCGGATCGAGCGCGCCTGGTCTCGTTCCCATGCACAGCTCCGTCCAGCGCCGTGAAGCCCAGAGTGCTGTCAACGCTTTTTCCATCGTTCAAGGCGCACAGACTCGCACCGCTTCCCAGATGCGCGACGATGACCCTGCCTTTGGCAATCTCGGGGGCCACCTCCGGCAAGACGGAAGCGACGTACTCGTAGGACAGGCCATGGAAACCGTATCGCTGAAGACCTGATTTACAAATGTTCCTTGGCAGTGGGATCAGGTCCGCGACCTGCGAATGGCCAGCATGAAAGCCCGTATCAAAACAGGCGACCTGCGGCACATCAGGCAGGCGTTCGAAGACGGCATCGATGGCTGCGAGGTTGTATGGCTGGTGCAACGGGGCCAGCGGGACGAGTTCGTAAAGATCGGAAAGTACCTGCCGCGTCAACTGCACCGGTTGACTGTATCGTGCCCCGCCGTGAACTACACGATGTCCAACACCCAGCACACGTGCGCCACCGCCACTTTGACCGCAGCCACGACGCAAGCGCGTCGATGGCTGCATGGCCATCAGCGACGCCGGCATCCAAGTTGTTGTTTACCAGGACTGTACCCTGAGCATCCTTCGCGCTAAGTCGTGGCGATGTTCCAATCCCCTCAATCTGGCCGCGCGCCGCGATTTCCCAGTCGTTGTCCCCAGGTCGCCGGTAGACACAAAACTTCAGGCTCGATGAGCCGGCGTTGAGCACAAGTGAGTAATCGTCCATACTGTAACTCCTACGGTTTCCTTCGGCGTGCGTGCGCCGCCAGCATCGCGACGGCACAACTTGCAATTCGCGACCGCACGCTATCGGCCCGGCTGGTCAGAATGATCGGTACCCTGGCGCCAAGCACCAACCCGGCACTGTCGGCTTTGGCCAGGAAGCTTAGTTGCTTGGCAAGGATGTTTCCCGCTTCGAGATCTGGCGCCAGAAGGATGTCAGGATCACCAGCAACCTCAGAGTGAATGCCTTTGGTTTTGGCGGCCTCCTTGCTGATTGCGTTGTCAAATGCCAGTGGACCGTCGAGAATCGCGCCGGTGATCTGTCCCCGCTCCGCCATCTTGCAAAGCGCCGCCGCATCGATCGTGGCCGGCATCTTCGAAGTCACCGTTTCGACCGCTGCGAGAATTGCGACCTTGGGTTTGTTGATGGCCGAGCGAGATGGCGAGATCGATAGCGTTCTGGCAGATGTCTACCTTGTCTTCCAACGTGGGGGATATATTGATCGCACCGTCTGTAACGATCAGGACCTTGTGATACGTCGGAATATCCATCACAAAGACGTGACTGATGCGACGGCCTGTCCGCAGTCCTCCTTCGCGGGACACGACCGCCGCCATCAATTCGTCTGTATGCAGGCTGCCCTTCATCAAAAGTTCCGCCTCGCCCGTACGCACCAGTTCGACCGCTTTTGCCGCAGATGCGTTGCTGTGCGGAGCGTCCACGATTTGAAAGCGACTGATGTCAATTCCCGCAGAGCTGGCAATGGCTGCTATCTTGTCGTGAGGCCCGACCAGGATCGGAACGATGATTCCAAAGTTCGCTGCCTCGACCGCACCGGCCAATGCGGACTCCTCGCACGGATGGACGACAGCGGTTGGAATCGGCTTCATGTTCTTGCATGTCTCCAACATCTGTTCATATTTTCCGGTTCCGGTTTGGTGAGTCACGCTTTTACCTCCTGCACTACTCGCGAAGATGATGCTCTGGCTGCGGGTCCGGTTTCCCTCAGGAAGAACGACAGAATAATTGCAACCGCGACCCCCAGGAGCAGTGGTGCAAAAGCCGCCTGATAATGTTCCTTTTCCATACGCCCGGCGCCGCCAGACAAGTGTTGAAGAATCCATGCAAAGACCGGACCAAGCAGAGCGCTGAAGGTAAAGTTCAGAAAATTGATGACTCCGGTCGCCGTCCCGCCAAACTGCGGAGGGTTAGCTTCCTTGATCACGCTGTAAGGCAGCATCGCGGCACCTGATGCCACTCCGGCCATCAGACCGGCGGCGTAAGGAGGGAACACTCCTGTGCGACCGAAGAGTATCCAGGCCATGCATGCCATAAGCGCAGCCGCGCCTCCGATGATTACCGGTTTCCGTCGCCCAAGCCGATCGGAGATGAAACCCAGGAGCGGGCAACCGATGATCCAACCAAAGGGAACCGCTGACGAGCGCATAACCGCAGATGCGTAGTCGAGGCCATGGGCCTCCTGGAGATAGCGCACCCCCCAGACCATGTCGAAGATCGTGGTCGGGATAAAGAGCAGTCCGGCGATCAAACCGCACAGGATCGACTGCGGATTGCTGAAGACAACGCGGAAAGGCCCGACGGCGCTACTTACCCAATTGTCGAGCCGCTTTCTCTGTTTTTCCTTCGGTAAGAAAACAGCGAGGAGGAGGCCAATCCCCAGGCCAGCAATTCCCATACCGATCCAGAAACGGTTCCACGCGAGGCCGCCGCCGATCATAGGTCCAACGACGAACTGCCCAGCCGAGCCACCGGCCATCCCAAACATCTGTGTGGCACCGACCAAAGTAGCAGCATGGGAAGCCGGAAAATTCCTGGTTGCGATGTATATCGCACCTACAAGGGCAAAGACGCCGCCAGCACCCTGAAGCACTCTGCCCAGGCTTGCGATGTCACTGCGGCCGGTAGCGAATAACAGTGCCCCTACACCAACCACAACTGCGGCGAGCGGCAGAACTCTTCGCGGCCCAAGCTGGTCCATCGCAACGCCAGCCACCAGGCTGAATGGCGAATACCCGTAGTAGAACAGGCCTACGATCGAGGCCACGCCGAGTGCGCTCACCCCGAAGGCCTCCGATAGCTGCGGCATCATGACAGAAGGAGCTGAGCGGAGTGAATACTGATAGAAGTAGTAGATCGCGGTCATCACCCATGCAACGACAGCCATTCCGAGGCTCTTCCCAGTCTGCGGCGCGGTTTTCTGATTGGGCTCTTACCTCTGACATATACGTCCGTGCGACTGAGGCTGAAGTTCGCGCCGCGTGTTGCTGCTCGCTAACAGAGCACCACAGACACCGCTAACCCGCCTTCAGAAGTCTCTTTGTATTTCGAGTTCATTTCCTTAGCGGTCAGAGCCATTGCAGCGATTGTTGTATCGAGATCCACACGGCGTTCGTCCGGCTCTTCTCCGCTGGCAATGGAGTAACCGGTCCATGCCTTGATCGCGCCGTAAGCGCAGCGCTCGATGCAAGGTATCTGGACGTACCCGGCGACCGGATCACATGTCATGCCAAGGTGATGTTCGAGAGCGGACTCTGCAGCGTTTGAAACTACCTTGGGGCTCGCGCCCATAGCTTGCGCGATCATTGCCGCGCCCATTGAGGAACCCACTCCGACTTCTGCCTGACAACCGCCTTCTGCGCCGGAGAGTGTCGCGTTGTGTTTGCAGAGGTAGCCAATCGCTGCCGCTGCCAGAAATCCGTCGCGAATGTTCTGTTGCGGAGTCTTTGAGATCGTTCAGTGATTTGACGACTGCGGGTATGATTCCCGCCGAACCTGCGGTTGGAGCTGTGACGATAATATGTCCGCGGGCATTTTCTTCTCCCATCGCGAAGCCGTAGGACGCCACTTGAGTCACCGCGTGGGCCGCTGGTCCTTTGGCAGAGCTCTTGAGATTGCGTTGCAAGGCGGCGGCTTTGCTGTGCAACTTGATGGGGCCGGGGAGAACACTCTCCGTGACCAGTCCAGTGTCAACGCCGCGCACCATGACCTCGGACACCTGATCGATAAACTCCCAGATGTCTTTCTCACTTTTGCCGGAGATGGCCATCTCATTTTCGAGCAGCAGTTTCTGTAAGGGAATCTTGTCGTCGATGAGATACTTTTGCAGATCCCGCGCATTTTGGTAGATGTATTTCGGTTGGCCTTTTTCCGGCGGCTGGTAGCCTTTCCACTCAATGAATCCGCCACCTACTGAGTAATACTCGAGTTCGTAGAGTGTCTTGTCGCCAGCGAGAAGCACCGCAGTCATCGTATTCGGATGATGGAAATCGCCTTTGGTCGAGTCGAAGATGATGTCGTTCAGCGTGAGGTTGAGGGTCGTGGGGCCGATTGTAACTTTGTGCACCTCGTTGGGATTTGATGCCAATCCGTCCAAGAATTGGGGAGGGCAAGTCGCTGGAGCTTTGCCGAGCAAGCCGGCAAGCGAAGCTCTGTCTGTGCCGTGACCTTTGCCCGTGGCGCTTAGACTGCCGTACAAATGAACCTTGAGCGCCGTGGCCCGCTGGAGTTGATCCTCGGGAAGTTTCGTGACTCGCTGGAAGAAGTCATAGGTAATTCTCATCGGACCCATGGTGTGCGAACTCGAAGGTCCAGGGCCGATCTTGTAGAACTCTTCAAGCGTTGTCAGGATAGGGCCCTTCGATTCCTTGACGAGTACGAGATCGGGCGAAAGAGCCTGGGCCGGTGCCGGGGTTACCGCTGGCTGGGAAGCTTGTTCCGAAGAATTCGGTTTCGAGCACCCTGCGAGCAGTGCTGCGGCGGATGCGCCCAGAACAGTACGTCCCAAATCTCTTCGGGTAAGTAAGGCCGGGGCCTCATCGGTGCTGGGGGTGGACCCGCACGTGTCACACCGCGTTGTTTTGCAGGGTTCGCACGCGCGTTGAATGGTGCCTAGCACTCTAAAGGGATTGTTCATGGCGCCTTCTCCTCTATCGAATCCGCCTTTGTGGTCCCACCAGACCGTCTGAACTGAAACCTGGAACTCGGGAACTGTGGATGGATCGGACACAGAACCTCGTCATCGTAGTGATCCAGGCGCTCTACCGCACAAACAGTATTTTTTGCCGTTTTGCCTTAATGGGGGAGCATGGTTTGGTGAGGCAAACGACATGGTCCTTCATGTATAGGCGGGTGCCAGAAGACCGACAACTAGGGAAAACCCTATGGTGCCGACTCGTCCAAAAAAGGCGTTTGCAATGCTCGATTTTGTTGAACGGAGAGTGTCGGCCCGCACCGAGAGGAAGTCGTTCTCCACGCCGTAGGAATAGTAGTTCTGCCCATCGCAGGTCACATTACTGCAAGGTCGTAGGCAAAGCCCCCCGCGAGGGCGTCCATGTAACTTTATTAGCTGCATCGGAAGTTGCGGATCGTTGCAGGGACTGCATGCCGAGGGATTTCCGAACGAGTCGTAGTTCACACGGAGATATTGTCCGGCCGAACGTTCCGATTAGTCCTCATAAACGCGCCTGCGTCTACCGAATGCGAATTCCTGAGTCCTCAGCGAGTGACAGGCCTGTCATTTGTAAATTGTTGAAAGAGTGGTGGCCAGAGACGGGATCGAACCGCCGACGCCGGCCTTTTCAGGGCCGCGCTCTACCACTGAGCTATCTGGCCTTGGCATAACGCTTATTGTCGGGGATCGCCAAGAACCACCGCGCGCTAATCTACGCATTCCGTCGCCCGGTCTTTCTCGGGAGCCGTCGCCAGCAGGGAACCAGCAACGCAACGCATCTCAAGTATAGCAATCCTTTCCCGTACCGCCAAACTCAAACCTCTCGCGCTATCCTTGCTCATTACTCGTATCGCAAGGACGCCCATGCCTTCTCGCATTCGCACCTATGTCTCTGCCTCGTTTTTATTATGTCTCTCGCTCGCAGCGTTCGCGCAGGCGCCCACGCCTCCCACATTTGGCACCGTCAAAAATGCGAAGCCCACCCCAACTTCCCGCGAACAGCGCGCCTCACGCGTCTTCGAAGCGGGGAAAAAGCCGGCGCTTCACAGCTCTACGCCTTCCTCAAGCCATTCCCCAAAGGCGCGGACCTGCACATGCATCTCTCCGGCGCCATCTACGCCGAAACCTTCATCGCCGAAGCCATCAAGCAAGGCCTGTGCGTTTCCTCGACGCCTCCACTGTGCGTCGCCGATCCGGATGACAAAACGAAAGCCTGCCCGCTGCCAACGCTCGACGCCAAACACATAGCCACACCGCTAAGCTTCGCGAAGCCGGACAAGGGCACCTGCGCTCCGGGACAGATGACTCTCGCTGATGCCGTGAATGTCCAGGCAATCTACGATGCGATGATCGACAGCTTCTCCATGCGCAGCTTCGTCCCCAGCGCCGGATGGAGCGGCCACGACCAGTTCTTCGCCACCTTCGATCGCTTCAGCGGTCTCCAGAACATGCAGGGGGAGTGGCTTGACGAAGTAGCCTCCCGTGCCGCCGCGCAGAACGAGCAATACCTCGAAATCATGAACACCCCCAGCTTCGATCATGCATCTGCAGCGGGATATAAGCTCGGCTGGCCCGCAGACTTCAACGATACAAACCACATGGAAAAGCTCGCACAACTCCGCACCTCGCTCCTCGACAGCGGACTGCGCGACGACATCGCCATCGATCGGAAGCAACTTGCAGACGCAAAGGCCAGACGCGCGGAGATCGAGAACTGCGCCGTCTACGAAAAATTCCGGCAGGAAGCGAAACAATATCCAGATCAGCAACCCAGCCACGGAGTAATGATGGAGATGGAAGAGTCCGGCAACACCAGTGGATGCAGCGTAAAAATCCATTGGCTCTATCAGGTCCTCCGCGGCTTTCCTCCGCAGCAGGTCTTCGCTCAAACCCTGCTCGGCTTCGAGCTAGCCTCGGCTGACCCCGATGTCGTCGGCATCAACTTCGTGCGCGCCGAAGACTGGCGCGGCCCCATGGCCGAGTATCACACCGAGATGTTGATGCTGGACTACCTTCACTCCGTCTACCCCAAGGTCCGAATCTCGCTGCACGCAGGTGAACTCGCTCCCGGCATGGTGCCGCCTGACGGGCTCAGCTTCCACATTCGCGAAGCAGTCGAACTCGGCCACGCCGAACGTATTGGCCATGGAGTAGATGTGCTGCATGAAAACAACGTCAAAGATAGCGGCCTCATCGTGGAGACCCTAACCCCGGTCCTCAAAGAGATGGCCACCAAACACATCATGGTCGAGGTCAACCTCACCTCGAACGACGTCATCCTCGGCATCAAGGGCACCGACCACCCGCTGGCCGCCTACCGCGCCGCGCACGTCCCCTGGGCTCTCTCCACCGACGACGAGGGCGTCAGCCGCATCGACCTCACCCACGAGTACGTCAAAGGCGCGCTCGAACAGAACCTCTCCTATGCCGACCTGAAACAGAGCGCCCGCACCAGCCTCGAGCACAGCTTCCTGCCCGGCGCCAGCCTCTGGCAGCGACCCGATGTTTTCGCCCAAACCGTCCCCGCGTGCGCAGGTCAGCCGCTTGGCGCGGCCAATCCAAAGCCTAAATGTCTCAGCTTTCTGCAATCCAGCGAAAAGGGCACTGAGCAATGGCAGCTCGAACATCGCTTCGAACTTTTCGAATCCAGCCTCCCCTGAAACTTCTGCTTTAATCCTTCAAGGCCGCGCTAAACTCATCACGAGAACTCTTTCATGAAGAAAGCCATCAGCGCCTTCCTGCAATTTATTCTGTTCGTCTTCGTCTTTGGGGCGGGCTCGTTGTTCCCGCCCTTCCACGTTGAGCACGTCATCCTTGCCATCCCGGGCACCACCAGAATCTTTGTTGCCGACGGCCTCATTCTGATGCTCGTTCTTTTCTTGCTGCTTCTCCTTATCGAAACTCTCAGAAAGAGCATTGTTCGCGCCGGACCCTGGACCACATCAGCCTTCATCCTCGCCACTGCAGTAGGCTTTTGGATGGAGTTCGGCTTCAAGACCGTCAGCCGATAGAAATCGCCGAGATTTGTTATGCCAGACGACCTCTTCAAACTCCTCGCCAAGGCTCAGCGCACGCTGGACGAAGGCTTCGCCCACCTCCCTCCCAATCCCGCACCTCCACTCGGCAAACCGGCAGCAAACATTCTGCAGCAGGTCGCAACCCGGCTTCAGGACAACTATCCTTACTCCCATCCGCTTTACGCCGGCCAGATGTTGAAGCCGCCGCACCCGATCGCCCGCGCTGCCTACGCACTCGCCATGTCGGTCAACCCGAACAACCATGCCCTCGACGGCGGTCGCGCCAGTTCTGCCATGGAGATCGAAGCCGTCGCAGCGCTCGCCAAGATGTTCAACATGCCGCAACATCTCGGCCACCTCACCAGCGGAGGAACCTTCGCTAATCTCGAAGCCCTCTGGGTCGCCGGTCAATATGCTCCTGAGAAAGCTATCGCTGCTTCCGATCAGGCTCACTATACGCACAGCCGCATCAGCGGCGTCCTCGGCCTGCCCTTCATCTCCGTTCCATCCGACGAGCACGGCCGTATCGATCTCGAAATTCTTGAATCTCTTCTCGCGACAGACAAAATCGGAACCGTCGTCGTTACGTTAGGCACAACCGCCATCGGTTCCGTTGATCCGCTCGACCGCATTGTCGCCCTTCAGCAGAAGTACAGCTTCCGCATTCACGTTGATGCTGCCTACGGAGGCTACTTCACCCTTGCCTCCAATCTCTCTTCTGAAACCCGTGCTGCTTTCGACGCCGCCCCCCTTGCCGATTCCATCGTCGTCGACCCGCACAAACACGGCCTCCAACCCTACGGGTGCGGTTGCATCCTATTCCGCGACCCCGCTGTCGGACGCCTCTACAAACACGACTCCCCGTACACTTACTTTTCTTCGAAGGATCTCCATCTCGGCGAAATCTCACTCGAGTGCTCTCGCGCCGGAGCATCCGCCGTAGCTCTCTGGGCCACACAACAACTGTTGCCCTACACTCCCGGGGGCGAATTTGCCCAGGGTCTCGAAGCCAGCCACACCGCCGCCCTCAAACTGAACAAGCAACTCTCCAGATCGAAACGCTTCCTCACGTCATCTTCACCACCTGAACTCGACATTATCTTCTGGGCTGCACGCGCAAAGACTCCCGAAGTATCTTCAGCCCTCGCTCAGCGAATCTTCGACGAAGCTGCTAGGCGTGACCTCCATCTCGCCCTGGCCAAGCTTCCCGTGCGCCTTTTCCCACAAGATTCCTGGAAAAATATTTCACAAAATTTTTCTCAAAATGGCCCCCATGCCACGGTCACCTGTCTCCGTTCCGTCCTCATGAAACCTGAACATCTCCTTTGGTTAGACCAGTTGACCCAACGTCTTGATGCCGCGGTAGTTGCGGCAACCGCGTCAATACCCCGATAGAACCAGCGCAGATACCGCATGGTTCCATCTAAATCGGTTAAGCGGTTTGCTAAAATCACGCCAGATTCGATGCTTTTGCTTCTCTCACCTTCGGTTATAACCCAGGCTATTCCCGCAGCCGATAGACAGTTCCGGCATCGTATCGATACCACGCTCTTCGCGCAGCACCGGCTCGGATGAGAAAAGGACTAATTGCCGCATGACTTTCCCCTCCACTCTCACCCCGTTCCCCGATCTCTCCTCTCGCACTGTCGCCTACTTTTCCATGGAGATCGCTCTATCGCCGGCCCTGCCCACGTACTCTGGCGGCCTCGGCATGCTCGCTGGCGACACCCTCCGCTCTGCCGCCGACATCGCGGCGCCTATGGTCGCCATCTCGCTCGTCCATCGCCGTGGCTACTTCCGACAAAATCTCTCTGACCTAGGCCAGCAGACCGAGGTCGATGTTCCCTGGTCCCCCGAAACCACGCTCCCCAGCGCCAACCAGATCATCGCCCTCACCGTGCAGGGCCGTCAGCTCCTCGTCCGCGCTTGGCGCTTCGATGTCCTCGGCGTCACCGGCCACATCATCCCGGTCTTCCTTCTCGACACCGATGTTGAAGGTAACGATCCCTGGGACCGCCGCCTCACCGACCACCTCTACGGCGGCGACACCTACTACCGTCTCTGCCAGGAGACCATCCTCGGCCTCGGCGGCGTCGCTCTTCTGGACGCCCTCGCCTGTAAACCGAAGGTCTACCACATGAACGAGGGCCACGCTGCCCTCCTTGCTATCGGCCTCCTCGAAGACCAGCTCCACGGCAAGCCCCTCAAAGACGCGACCGAAGCCGACATCGACGCCGTCCGCCAGCAATGCGTCTTCACCACGCATACGCCTGTCCCCGCCGGACACGACCAGTTCGGCATCGACCAGATGTACCAGGTACTTGGCCATGATCGCGCTGCAGCCATCGATCAGTTCGGCTGTCTCCACAACGGCCTCATGAATATGACCTACATCGCCCTGCGCTTCTCGCGCTTCGTCAACGGCGTCGCGATGCAGCACGGCAAGGTCTCTCAGCAGATGTTCCCGGAGTACAAGATCTACTCCATTACGAACGGCGTCCACGCAGCCACCTGGCTCTCGCCGCAGTTTCAGGATCTCCTCGACGGCGAGATCCCGCACTGGCGCACCGACAATCACTATTTGCGCTCTGTCTACGGCATCGACCCTGCGCGTATCGCCGCCGCTCACAACAAAGGCAAACTGCGCCTCTTCGCCACTATAGCCAAGCGAACGGGCCACCATTTCAATCCCAACGTTCTCACCCTTGGCTTTGCTCGCCGTGTGGCCACCTACAAACGCGCAAGCCTGCTCCTCAACGATCCTGCGCGCCTCGTCGCTATCGCCGAAAAGATCGGCGGCTTGCAGATTCTCTATGCCGGCAAAGCCCATCCTGCCGACAACGCCGGCAAAGGCCTCATCAAAGACGTCTACGCCGCAGCCGCGAAACTCAACTCCTCATCCCTCAAGATCTACTACATTGAAAACTACGATTGGGAACTCGGAGCGCTTCTCACCCAGGGCGTCGACGTCTGGGTCAACACTCCACGCCGTCCCTACGAGGCCTCCGGCACCTCCGGAATGAAGGCTGCGCTCAACGGCATCCCCTCGCTCTCCATCCTCGACGGTTGGTGGATCGAAGGCCGCGCGGAAAACACTACCGGTTGGGCTATCGAAAATGGCGAAAACGAAGCCGCCGAAGCCAATAGCCTTTACGACAAGCTCGAGCGCGCCATCGCCCCCATGTACGCCAATCCCAACGCCTGGGCTCGCATGCAGCAACACTGCATCGCCATCAACGGCAGCTTCTTCAACACCCACCGCATGTTGGCGCAGTACTTCGAAAACTCCTATTTCCCCCACACGCAGGTAAGTAAACTCCCGGGCAGCCCCCTCGAACGCCGCCGCTCCAGCGACGTCCTCGTGCCGGAACCGGTTCTCGCGTAACGACTGCCGCCATCGCAGATACCTGTTTTTGTGTCGTCATCCTGAACGAAGTGATGAAGGTATAACTTCGATCTGCTGGGCGACTAGAAAGAGCTCAGGCTCCTCCGCGGCGGATTTCTTTCGTTTTGAGGACGATGAGGTATTCGTAAAAGGCCTGGAGGGTTGCGTAGGCGAGGCCGGCTGCGCCGTCGAGGATAGCTCCGCGAAGAAAGACCATGTAGAGCCACTTGAGGATGGGGCGACCGGGCAGGCGGTAGAAGATGGCCTTCTGATGGAGGCGGCGGGTGTGAAAGTCTGGATGGCGGAGAGCTATCTTCAACGAGGGGTTCTGCAGACCCTTGTTATGGGCGATCAACTCGGCTTCCATGGTGGAGTAGAGGTTATGTTTTTCAATCCACTTGGCGATGCCTTTGGAAAATGGGAAGTGGTCGAGTGGGTAGTTCAGATTACCGATGGCCCCTTTGACTTCAAGGACTTCGTTGATGGCGCGGGTGTAGCGGCCGCATTCGGGGCGGGCGAGGCGAATGTAGAAGGGGGAGAGTTGGGCGTGCCTGAGCCAGGTGTTGAAGAGAAAGTCACGACGGCGGACGCGAAAGGCTGCCGTATCGGGAGGTGCGGTCAATGCGAGTTGCTGCATCTCGCGGGAGAGTTCGGGGGTGGGACGCTCGTCGGCGTCGGGCAGGAATACCCACGGGTGTTTGAAGGGGACAGTGGTAAGGGCGGCGTTACGATGGGTGGCGTAGTCGTCGAAGGGTCGGTTGTAGATGTGGGCGCCGACGGCTTTGGCGATTTCGAGGGTGGAGTCGGTGCTTCCGGAGTCGAAGACGTGGATGTCGTCGGACCAAGAGACGCTGGCGAGACAGCCGGGCAGGTCGCGCTCCTCGTTGCGGGTGAGGATGAGGACGGAGATCATCTGCTGGCTATGGTATCGCGAGGGTCTTGAACAAGAACTAGGAATTGCCGAGATTGATGGTCAGAAGCGGACGACGATTCCCGAGGTGATGCTTTGTGGATGGCGTGTGATGCCAAGGTCGGTAATGCCTGCGCCACTGTAACTGTAGTCAATGCGCCAGTCGGTGTGGGGGAAGATGGTCGCGTCGAGACCTGCAACCCAACGATAGGTTCCGCTGGTGAGGGTTCTGGGTCCTTCATCCTGGAAGTTGTAGTTAGAGACGCCGCCGACGACTTCGACGTAGGGTTTAAGTGGAAGATAAGGGAGAGCCAAAGCCGCACGGGGACCAAAGAGTGCGCTAGTTATATTACGGGAGAGATCGCCACGGGCATCTGCTGAAATGGCGATGGGTCCGAGGCGAACCAGGCCGTAGTAGATGCCGAAGGTTCCGGCGACGGTCCAAGGCTCGTTGTTAACGCCGGTCTTTTCTCCACCACCCGTGACGAAGACGGCGAACTTAGCCTGGGCGTGGAGACTGGTGGCAGTAGTCACAATCAGAATCAGAATAAAGAGGTGAAGGAGTCTCCTCGTCATGGCTTCGGCCTCGAAGTTGATTCATTGAAACGTGTATCTGCTGTTAGAGGCGAATTTGGAAGAGCCGGGTTGTGTCTGAGGCTAAAGGAAAGGGCAGAAGGCGAGGACGGCGTTGAGGCCGCCGAAGGCGAGGGAGTTCGAGAGGGCGAGCGTCGGGGCTGCATTGCGCGGAGGGCTCGGTGATGACGTCGAGGTTGAGCGTGGAGTCGACGTCGGTGACGCCTGCAGTGGCGGGCAGGAGTCTTTCTTTGAGGGCGAGGACGGTGGCGAGAGCTTCGATGGCTCCGGTGGCTCCGATGGAGTGGCCGTGGAGGGACTTGGTGGAGCTGACAGGGATCTGCGAGCCGCGATGCGCCGAAGACCTGATGGATGGCGGCGGCTTCGGTGGAGTCGTTGGCCTGGGTGCCGGTGCCATGGGCGTTGATGTAGCCGACGTCATCGGGAGAGGCGTTCGCGTCTTTGATGGCCTTGCGCATGGCTGTGGCGGCTCCTTCGGACCGGGCTGGGTGATGTGGCTGGCGTCGGCGGACATGCCGAAGCCGACGATCTCGGCGAAGATGGGGGCGTTGCGGGCCTGCGCGGAGTCGAGGGTTTCGAGAACGAACATGGCGGCGCCTTCACCGAGGGTCATACCGTCGCGGTTGGCGGCGAAGGGGCGGCAGCGCGTTGGAGAGACGACACGCATGGAGTCCCAGGCGCGATAGAAAGCCGAAGCTCGAGGGGGCTTCGTGGCCGCCGGTGATGGCTGCGGTGACCATTCCGGAGCGGACCATGTGGAAGGCGAGGCCGATGGCGTGAGTTCCGGAGGCGCAGGCGGTGGAGATGTCGAGGGCGGGACCGGTGATGTTGAGGTCGATGGAGATCTGGCTGGCTCCGGCGGAGGCCATGGTGCGAACGATGGTGAGTGGATGGGCGCGGGCGTCGCGGGTGTAGAGGCCTTTGACCTCGTGTTCCTCGGAGGAGCGGCCTCCGCAGGCGCAGCCCATGATGATGGCGATGTCATCGGGGGCGTGGTGAGCTGAGGAGGTCGGCGTTGCTGAACGGCCTGACGAGCGGCGACGATGGCGAACTGAGCGTTGCGGTTGGTGGCTGGCGATGACTCCCGAAGCGAGATGCTGCGAGGGGTCGAAGTCGAGGACCTGAGCGGCCTGGGTGTAGCGGACTCCCGGATTCCCGTCGGGGGCATCGGCTACCGGTGCGATACGTGAGATGCCGGTGTTTCCGGCGAAGAGGGAGGTTCGGAAGTCGTGCGATGGAGTTTCCGATCGGGGTGATGCAGCCTAGTCCGGTGACGACGACTCGATTCACTACGTTCCCCCCTCGCGCGATTCCATTTCTAGTTATAGCTCACGGGGAGCACTACCTTTGTTAAGGAGTGGTTGCTGCAGGTGGGGCGGCGGCGCGGAGCTTGCTGACGCCGTCGACCACGTCGCCTACGGTCTTGAGGGTGCCCAGGGCTTCGTCGGGGATCTCGATGTCGAAGGCCTCTTCGACCTCGAAGGAGATGTTGATCTTGTCGAGGGAGTCGATGTTGAGCTGCTCGAAGGTGTTGTCGAGCGTGATGGTTTCTGGCGGGATACTCTTTGACTTTGGCGATGATTTCGATGCAGCGGCTGGCGATGTCGTCCATGGCGGTCTGCTCCCTTGGGATGAACTCAACTTACAGTGTTGCGCTGGCTGATGTAAAGGCGTTGGGGAGCGGGGGTTTTTCAGCAGGTGTAGTCGGGTTCGAGCGCGGTTCTCGATTCAAAGAGCTGCGAGGGCCAGTGGTGAAGATGGATTCTGAGGAGGCGCTCGAAGAGCCAGGGGCGACGCTGGAAGTGGCCGAGCGCGCTGTTGCGGAGAAAGGGCGACTTGTCCATGAGGAGCAGGCTGGTGGACATGATAGTCGGGAGACGCATAATGCTTCGATGGGCTTGTTGGTAGGAGGCGAGATCATTGGTTTTGAGGGCGATGGCGAGAGCGGCAGCCTGACGGAAGCAGAGAGCCATGCCTTCGCCGGTGATGGCGTCGACGGAGCCGGAGGCGTCGCCGATGAGGGCGATGTTGGCGCAGGTTACGCGGTCGAGGGTTCGTCCGAGAGTGATGGCTCCGCGAGGCGTAGTGCTTGATCGAGCTGCGAGGCGACGGTGGAGCGCCGGAAAATGATGGAGGGTGTTTCTGGAGTTGGGTATCTTCTGATTGGCGATGAAGGCGACACAAACCTGGCTGGAGGAGATGGGAGTGACGTAGGCCTGACCGTGTTTGCCCCAGTAGACCTCGACGAAACTGGTCCAGGGGGTGATGTTGAAGTGCTGACGAAGACCGATGCGGCGGGAGCGGATGTTCTCTTCCGCGAGACCTGCCCAGATGGCTATTCGAGAACGAGGACCGTCGGCGCCTACGACGAAGCGGGCATGAAGTGTCTGGCGGTTCGTGTGTACGAGAATCCCTTCGACCGTGCGGGTGATGCCTTGCACGGAGTTTTCCCAGTGAAAGCGAACACCAAGGCTGGTGGCGTGGTCGAGCAGGATCTGATGGAGGATCGTGCGACGAATCCCACGACCTACGCCTTGCGGAAAAGCGGCTTCGGTCGTGGCATATTCGCCGATGAAGCGGATGCCATGGATGGGATGGCTTTCGAAGCGGCTGAGATCTTTCTCGATATCAATGCCGATGGCGAAGAGAGCCTGAAGGGAGTCGGGCATGAGACCTTCCCCGCAGACTTTATCTATAGGCGGTTCGATGGCGTCGATAAGATCGACCTGAAGGCCCTGCCGGGCTAGGGCGATGGCACCGGCAAGTCCGGCTGGTCCTGCTCCTATGATGGCGACGTTCGTGTGAGTCGAAACCGGACGAAGGTTCATGCAGTTCTGCTACCAACGCAGGAGGACGAGTTCCGAACAAAATGCTGGGCCCATTGCGGCGAGAATGCTGTAAGTTCCGGGTTTGCCGGGGGAGTTGACGAGGACGTCTTCGAGGACAGCGAGGACAGAGGCAGCGGATAGATTACCGACTTCGCGAAGGCTGCGCCATGAGGGTTCGAGGGCATCGGCTGGGAGATTGAGTGTTGTTTCCATTGCTTCGAGGACCTTGGGGCCGCCGGAGTGAAAGATGTAGCTCGAGATGTCATTAAGGGTTAGACCGTTGTCGGAGAGAAATGACTCGACGTTCCCTCGGAGATGTTCGTGAACGACTTTGGGGACGTCCGGCGAGAGGACGATTTTGAAACCGAGGTCGCCGATCTCCCAGCCCATGATGTGCTCGGTATCGCGGTAGAAGGTGGAGCGGGTATCAAGAATATGGGGACCGTGGAGACAGGCAGTGCAGGTACGCTGCGCGAGCGAAGTTTCACTGCCTGCGACGATGACGGCTGCGGCTCCGTCGCCGAAGAGGCCGCAGGAGATTAGATTGGCGATGGACTGATCGTTGTCCTGCCAGGTGAGCGAGCAGAGTTCGACGGAGAGAAGCAGGGCGTACTGATTGGGGAAGGCGCGGACGTAGTCGGCTGCGCGGGAGATTCCGGCAGCTCCGGCGACACAACCCAGGCCGAAGATAGGCGTGCGTTTGACAGACGTAGGGAAGGGCATGCGATTGATAAGGCGCGCGTCGATTGTAGGGCTAGAGATGCCGGTGACAGACGCGAAGAAGAAGGCGGAGATATCGGCGGCAGTAAGACCAACCCGGACGAGTGCATTATTGACGGCTTTTTCACCAAGGTCGAGCGCTGCGACGATCCAGGCGTCGTTGGTGGGGCCGAAGCCGGAGAGATTGGCGTAGGTGGGGAGCGGAAAGACGAGGTTGCGGAACTCGACCCCGCAGTTGACGAAGAGCCGGCCGATGAGCCGGGGTTCCTCCATCCTGTCCTGCCAGCGCCCCTGGAGCGCTTGTGAGATGACTGCCTGTGGGTAGCGGTGCGGGGGGTAAGCTGTGCCGACGGAAGCGATACGCATTCTAATAAGAGCCCTCTAGCAGCGATTTCTACGTTTGGCGACGCGATGTTGAAGATTGTTGTCAACGAAGGCGCATGCAGCCCATGAAGACGATGAAACAGCAAATCAATGACCTAAGCGTACACGGTGTCTCGCGCGGATTGTTTTCTTTCTGCCAGGGCGTGGTGGTTATCTAGTGGAGGCGGTCGATCTGGCGTTGATATTGCGTGTTCTGGGGGAACTCTTTGGAGAGATCGAGGAGGATAGCTTTGCCCTGTTGGACCCTGCCATCGCGAAGTTCGCCCACGGCCAGCATGAGTCGGGCGAAGGGGGCCAGGTAGTGGCCTTGTTCGGCGGTGAGTTTGAGGAGGCGGACTCCTTCGGTCTTGCTGGTGCCCGCGCCGGCTATACCGAGGATCCAGCGAATGGGCGCGGCCTTGAGGCTTAGCATGTAATTCTCAATTCCGACGGCCAGGTTGGCGTCGTAGAGGGTTGGATTGATGGCAAGAGCCTGTTTCGCATAGCCGCTGGCGAGCTCGCTGTACCTGTAGGCGCCAAACTCGTGTCGGTCGATGAGGGACGCCCAGTCCGAACGCATCCCGGAGGTGAGGGCCTTGACATAGAAGGCGTTAGCGTCCTTTGGGTTGCGTCGAAGAGCGGCATCGGCGAGATTGTCTGCCTGACCGACGCGGTCGTAGAAGCACTTTCTGAGGACGGGATCGACTGCGGGCCGCTTGCGGGATTGGAAGCGGGTATCGTCGGCGAAGAGTTCGATGTCGAGGACCGCGAGCCGGTCGAATTCGGCGAAGATGTAGGCTCCAGCGTCGGACGCGGGGCCGAGCGGATCTTGGGGATTGGCGATCATCCACTTCTGAATCAATTGGTGGGCGGTGTCGAAGTCGAGATCATACATCGCGTAGTAGGCGTCGCCCAACGGTGTGCCGCGGAGAGGAATGGCGAAGGGGTGTGCGACGGAAGGGAATAGAAGAAGAAGAAGAAGGACCGCGCTGAATCCGAACTGGGGTGAGAAAGGGGAGTTGTTATGAGGCGGAAACTTAGATGACATTCGATCGCTTTCCTGAAGCAGTATTACGGAGGTTAGACGGTTGACGGAGAGTCCAGGACGAACAGAGGGTTCTGAGGCTGAAAATGCAGGCGTGAATGAACTGGGGATGGAGATTTTTCCCGCGGATTGAAAGACCAACGCCACGCTGGAGGTAAATTGTGAAATTTTTTTCATAAAAATGTGCATTTTTGTGCATATTTTTCGGGTGATGAGCGCGTAAGTGATTCAGCGAATGGATTTCAGATTTGGTGTTCGATCTGCAACAAACGTAGCAAACCTTCAGGCAGCGGGTAAGTTCTCCAGTGATTCCACAGCTGAGAACAGTAAGACCTAGAAGGAATTCTTTGGAGCTACCTTTCTTTCAGCTCGTAATCATCCAGGCCAATTTGAGCAATACCAAGGAGGATTCATGAAGTTATTCTTGAAACTTACTGCCGTAGGAGCGGTACTGGTTCTTTCGACCGCTTTCGCATCTGCAACTAGTTACCAAATTGCAAGTTACGCAACCACGGGTCCAACCTTTGGTGATCAGAATTCGGCAATGGCATTCAACGTCGCAGCGTCGACGCCAATACCGGGTTTTTCGGCTACCTCAGCAACCGTCGCAGTTCCGCCGGGACTTTGGAATTCAAGCCTGACAGGTTCGTCAAGCTGGGTTTCCTATGGCCAGACGGGGCCGACAACGCCTCAAGGTTCGCAGCCTGGTGGCAATTTTGCTCCTAACGGCACTTATCTCTTCACAACTACCTTCACGTTGGACGCGAATGCAACTGCATTTACGCTCAATCTCTTAGCCGATGATACCGTCAACGTTTTTCTTGATGGAAATCCTTCAAACATCCTCGAGAATTTCGTTCCTGGTCTCAACGGGACATGCCAGATCAACCAGCCGAATTGCGAAACTGTGCTTTCTATCAACCAACTGACAAATCCAGGTGGGCTGCCGTTCCTGACTGCTGGTTCCCATACTTTGGATTTCGAAGTGTTCCAACTTGCAAGTTTTGATATGGGCCTTGACTTCACAGGTACTGTCACCACCGGCTCAGTTCCAGAGCCAAGCACGCTTCTTATGCTTGGTACGGGTCTGATTGGTTCGGCCGGTGCGCTGTTGCGCCGGATGCGTGCCTAATTCAACTGTCTCGATTCTTTGCAGCACCTGCCTGCTGTAAACTTCGAAAACCAAAAGAGTCGCCGGTTTTGTCGGCGACTCTTTTCTCTTTAAGCGATTCGATGAGTCTTCTCAGGTTTATTTGGAAACAGACAGCTTGTTCCGATAGGTTTTTACGTACCAGTCGACGGTTCGGCGGAGACCCTCGTGGAAGTGGGCTTTGGGCTCGTAGCCAAGTTCTGTTGTGGCGCGGGTGATATCGGCCAGCGAGTGTTTGATGTCGCCTTCTCTTTCGGGGCCGTAGTTTGGTTTGGCGTTGAAGCCGAGCTGTCCGGCGATGGTGGTATAGACCTCGTTGAGCGTGTGGCTTTTTCCTGTGCCTATGTTGAAGACACGTCCCGTGGCAACTTCGCCAGGGGCAAGGCAGGCGAGCAGATTGGCACTGACGGCGTTGTCGATGTAGTTGAAATCGCGGCTTGTGAGGCCATCACCATAGATGGTGGGTGTTTCGCCAGCCATCATTTTGAAGGTGAATTGAGCGATGACGCCGGAGTAGGGCGAGTCAGCGGCTTGCCGGGGGCCGAAGATATTGAAGTAGCGCAGGCAGACCCCTTCGAGGCCATAAGCGCGGTAGAAGGACTGGATGTAGTACTCGCAGGTGAGCTTCTGAACGGCATAAGGCGAGAGGGGGCGGGGGAGCATATCCTCCTGCTTGGGCTGAGTAGGCTGGTCTCCGTAGGCGGAAGAGGAGGCAGCGTAGACGATACGGCGAACCTTGGCATCGCGGGCGGCGATGAGCAGGTTGAGCGTGCCGTTGATGTTGGATTCGTGCGAGGTGAGCGGATCCTTGACGGATCGCGGGACGGAGGCGAGGGCTCCCTGATGAAGGACATAATCGACACCTTCGCACGCTGCCCTGACACCTGCGAGGTCTTGTAGATCCATCTGCTGAAAGTCAATGGTGTGGCGAATATCGGTCAGGTTGTCGAGATCTCCTGTCGAGAGATTATCGAAGCCACGAACTTCGTGGCCCTGTTCGACGAGGGCGTGGGCCAGCGATGAACCTATAAAACCTGCAATTCCTGTAATGAGATAACGAGCCATCTATCCTCCTCCGGTAGGTTGGATGCCGGAGCCTATGTAATTGTCTCGTTCGAAGTTTACTTCCCTATTATCGGGAATGCCGACGGAAAGGCAAAGCGTCGCCCAGACACGACCTGAGAGATTAGTGTGGCGAGGTAATGGTTTGTAGTCAATGCGACTTTTGTGCAGCCTTTTTGGAGAAGGGCGGATGCGATAATCGAAAATATGTCGACTACACACCAAGTTGAACTGCCAAAGATTGCCCAGGAGCGCATGAATCGCCTGGAGACCCGCACCGCGAAGATCGGCGTGATCGGGCTTGGGTATGTTGGGTTGCCACTCTCGCTGCTTTTTTCGGAAGCGGGGTTCAAGGTAACGGGTTTCGATATTGACACCAAAAAAGTTACAGATATTGAGGCGGGGCGGTCGTATATCTTCCGGATTCCAGCGGAAGAGATCCTGGGTGCACGGAAGAAGGGATTCTCGGCTACCGCTGATTTTTCGAAGCTGTCGGAGCAGGACGTCATCATCGTGTGCGTGCCGACTCCGCTGACGGAGCATCGCGAGCCGGACCTGAGCTATGTCGCGAATACGGCGAAGGCTGCCGCTCCGTGGTTGCAGGAGGGCCAGTTGGTGGTGTTGGAGAGCACGACGTATCCGGGGACTACCGAAGAGTTGATGATCCCAATTCTCGACGAGGGAAATAAGCAGGGATTGAAGACGCAAGGAGCGGGAACGCCGGCGGAGAAGGGCGTGTTCTATGTTGCGTTTTCGCCGGAGCGCGAAGATCCGGGCAATACGACCGTGGCGCGCCACAATATTCCGAAGGTCGTCGGTGGGCATGAAGCGATCGCGACGGAACTGGCTGCCGTATTGTACGAAGGAATTTTTACGCGGTCGGTGCGGGTATCGTCGACACGTGCGGCGGAGATGACGAAGCTGCTCGAGAATATCTATCGCTGCGTGAATATTGCGCTGGTAAATGAGCTGAAGGTTCTGGCGTTGCGGATGGGCATGGATATCTGGGAAGTGATCGATGCGGCGTCGACGAAGCCGTTCGGATTTCATCCTTTCTATCCTGGGCCGGGGCTTGGCGGGCACTGCATTCCGATCGATCCGTTTTACCTGAGCTGGAAGGCGAAGGAGTACGACTTCAACACGCGGTTTATCGAGCTTGCCGGAGAAGTCAATGAAGCGATGCCTGCGCATGTGGTGCAGTATGTTGCAAAGGGATTGAACCAGCATAAGAAGGCGCTGAATGGCTCGCGGATTCTAATGCTTGGGATGGCTTACAAGAAGGACATCGACGATCTACGGGAGTCGCCCTCGCTGACTGTGATCGAGTTGTTGCGCGAACAGGGTGCGGAGGTTGTTTATAACGATCCTTACTTCCCAACTGTAGGCCGCGGGCGACATTACAACCTAAACATGACGTGCGTTCCGCTGGAGAAGCTTGAGCAGTACGATTGCGTGCTGATCATGACGGACCATTCAGATTATGACTATGCGGCGATTGTGAGCCAGTCGAAACTGGTTGTGGATTCGCGGAATGCGACAAAGGGAATCAAGTCGGAGAAGATTGTTCGCTGCTAGGACGAGCGGAGTTGGGATCTGCGGGGATTGGTTGAAATGCCCAAGGTAGACGTCATCATACCTGCGTACAACGCTGCGAAATACCTGCCGGAAGCGATTGAGAGTGTTGTAGCGCAGACATTTGAGGATTGGGAAATCCTGCTCGTCGATGACGGCAGTACGGACAATACTGCAGAAGTTGTCGCGCCTTACCTCGAGAATCTGGGGTCCAAACTGAAGTACATCCGGAAGGCTAACGGAGGTCTGCCTGCGGCGCGAAATACTGCAATTCGGAGTTCCTCTGCGGAGTTTCTGGCGCTGCTCGATGCGGATGATGCGTGGTTGCCATGCCGTTTATCGGAATCTCTGAAGAGCTTTGAGGGCAGGCCCCAGGTGGGATTGACGTATGGTTTCAACGATCGTATCGATCCTGCAGGGAGGGTGATCGATACGTTCGACAGCAGACAGAAAAATGGGGAGGGCTTTATCGCTCCGTACATCTACATGCGCAAGGTCGATCTTCCGTGCCCTACGATTACATTCCGCAGGAAGTGTGTCGACGAAGTTGGCTTATTCGACGAGAGCTTACGGGCTACGGAAGATCGTGATCTCTGGTTTCGTATTGCGCTTCAGTATGAGGTCGCGCTTGTACCCAAGGTGATCGCGCACTACAGGGTGTCGCCGAATTCAATGTCGACTGACCCAGGCCGAATGCTGAAGGCGCAGCTGCAGTTCATCGAAAAATATTATGGCTCTCCTGGTTGTGGGGTATTGGCGAGGCAGATCGCCCTGAGCCAGGTCTACAAGCAACATGCGGTCGCTCTGGGGGCGCAAGGGCGGCCGTGGACGGGGCTGATGAGTTCTTTGAGAGCGCTGGTTCTATATCCGCTGGATGTCGGCAATGTCCGTGTTATGGGGTCATTGCTACTGCGCGGCGCCGGGATTGGCCGCTGACCTTGCGTTTCAGGTCAGTGTTGACGGGCACCGA
The DNA here is from genome assembly GCA_963770055.1 of uncultured Acidobacteriaceae bacterium. Lineage (GTDB taxonomy): Bacteria > Acidobacteriota > Terriglobia > Terriglobales > Acidobacteriaceae > Edaphobacter. Next base: position 130,054 of record CAVYOC010000003.1, on the reverse strand, counting down.
TATCAACACCAGAAGATGGCCTGGGTTTGCCGTCGAAATCCACTTGAACCTCCGGGATGGTTACTCCGGAACGTAGTGCGGGGCTTCCGTCCGAGAGATGAAAATCGAAGTTGTCGAGATCCTGTTCTTTGGAGAAGTGAATCTGAGAGACGAACTTTGGATCAACGCATCGCTCGCTGGGATTTCCAGTTGGACAACGGACGTCTCTTAGACCGTAGAAGATATTGTTGCTGCGATTGACGTGTCCTATAGGGTGCTCGAAGTAAAAGCCGCCGGGCCCACCTGGCTTTCCTCCGATGGCGTATGTGTTGGGGTTGTCAATACCAAGCACAATGTTGTTCTTGAAGGTGAAGGTACTGTTCTTGCAGCTGCCTTGCCCTTGAGGATCAGGAAACGTTCCCCAGCAGGCTCCATCGAAGGTTGTGGGAGCATAGCTGACGATAGTGTTGTTCGCCATCAGGACAGAGCCGCCATCGCGGAAACCGAAGGCGATTGCGTCGAAGGCGCGACAGAAATCTCGCAGGTGAGCGTTGTAGGTGTTTGGAAGTCCCTGGAAGGGAGCGGACATTCTCGCACAGTTGCCAATGACGACATTGTTGGTAAAGATGAGCGGACTGTCGTTCGGACCCCATTTGAATTGTGATCCATTGTTGCCGTAGGAGATGGAGTTCGTGATGGACATTGAGCAGTTGCCAGTGTCGTTGTGCAGCATGTCGAAGCCGTCCTGGGTGTTGTAGCGGAAGGTGGAGTGGTCGACGTGTGCGGTGAGGCAAGTTCCTGTCGGCGTGCCGATTCCGTCGCCGTATCCACCGTCACTTTGGCCGTAGCAGGAGATTGCTCCGGTGCCGGGATAGGCCTGGTTGCATCCGTTCCACTCGATAATGACGCCAGTCAAGTTAATAACGCCGTTGACATTGGGTGTCGACTTTCCATCGTCGAAGTCCCAGCCGGCGGCGCCGTTGTAGGCTATGTCGACTCTTGTGGCGTTGATGGTTCCTCCGATCGGGCCGATGATGCCGCGAGAGGTAAAGCCGTGAATCCACATATCCTGCATCGATACATCTGCGGTCTTCACGTCGGTGACTACCCCGTTAGTCGAGTAGTCGTCCAAGGGATAGTTTGAACTGCAACCACTCGGATCTAGGGGAGAGCCGAACTTGGCGCACTGGGAGTGACGCGCCAGTTCGATGCACTCGACGTCAACATATCTGGCGCCGCTGAGATTGAGGGCAGTCCATGCGGCATATCCGCCAAATAGTTGAGTGAGCTTGGATCGATCCGTCAGGCCATTGGCGTTGCAACTGGCGTAGTTCTCGCCGAGAATCCGGGTGTGCTGGGCGGCTGTTCCGGAAGGGATCGTTGGGTTTATACAGGCGTAGGGATCGCCTGTTCCGGCACACCACACGTCGTGAGGATCTTTTCCCTGATTCATCCCGACACGCCAGGGACCGCCTCGAATAATGACCGTATCTCCGCCGGCGATGACCCAGGCGGAGTTATGCCATGATTGGTCGTCGTAGAGGAAGCGGTAATCGTTGAAGGCGCAGTGTTGGTTTACGCCCTTGCCGCGATAAGGGGCATCCGCCTTGCCATCGCATTGACCGGAAGGGGTCCCTGCTGAATGTCTGGTACCGCCATCTTTGCGGACATACCAAGTCTCTCCGGAGAGCGGAATTGCTATCAGCAAGGCGACCAACAACCACAGCGATCTGCTATGCATTTCTCATGGCTCCAGGGCGCCGAGTGAGGGAGGACTCGGGCGCGTGGCTCCACTATAGTCGAGAATCAGGGATGGAATATAGAGACCTGCTCCGACGGCGGGGCTTCCTGGAGAGATGTTGAAGTTGAAGTTGTCCAGTTCGGATTCGACGAAGTTGCCCCCTCTTCCTGTTGGTTCGTTGACAAAGAGAGGATCGGCGCAGACTTCTCCGGGGAGTCCGGTGGGGCAGATGAACGAAGTGGGTCTTGCCCCGTAGTAAAGATTGTTGCTTCGGGTGAAGTTGCCGATAGGGCTGCCAAAGTAGAAGATTCCCGGCCCTCCGGATTGTCCGCCCAGATTGTAGGTATGGGGGTCGTCATATCCGACCACGATATTGTTTTCGAAGATGAAGGTGCTGTTATTGCATGTTCCTACACCCTGAGGATCGGGATAGGTTCCCCAGCAGCCAATGTCAAACATGGTTGGAGCGTAACCGATGATGGTGTTGTTTATCATCGTGAGCGATCCGCCGTCCCTAAAGCCCATGGCGAGAGCGTCGTTGGCGCGGCAGAAGTCGGATAGATTGGCGTTGAAGGTGCTCGGCTGTCCCGGGAACGGTGCTGAAAGCCTTGCGCAGTTGGCGATTGCAGTGTTGTTCTCGAAGACCAGGGGACTGTCGTTGGGTCCCCATTTGAACTGGGCCCCGTTATTTCCATACGCCGTGGAGTTGGTAATGGTCATCGAACAGGAGCCGGTGTCGTTGTGAAGCATGTCGTAGCCGTCCTGTGTGTTGTAGCGGAAGGTGGAGTGGTCGACATACGCGGTGAGACAGGTTCCTGTTGGAGTCCCGATACCGTCACCGTATCCGCCGCTACTTTGGCCGTAGCATGAGACCGCTCCAGGGCCAGGATAGGCCTGGTTGCATCCATTCCATTCGACAGTGACGTAGCTGAGATTGATCGCACCGTTTACGTTTGGAGTCGCGATGCCGTCATCGAAGTCCCAGCCGGCGGCACCATTATAAGAAATATTGACTCTTGTGGCGTTGACGGTGCCTCCGATCGGTCCGATGATGCCGCGAGAGGTGAACCCGTGAATCCACATGTCCTGTAATGTGACGTCTTGGGTGCCGGTGTCGGTTACGATTCCGTTCGTGGCGTAGTCATCGAGCGGAGGGTTCGAACTGCAACTGCTGGGATAGACGGGGACGCCAAATCGGGCGCATTGCGAGTGGCGCGTGAGCTCGATACATTGCAGCGTAAGGTATTTGGCACCCTGGAGATTCAAGGTTTCGAAGACTCCGTATCCACCATAGAGCTGTGTCATGTTCGATTGACTGCAGCTTCCGAAGTTTTCGCCAAGGATGCGAGTGGGCTGGGTGGCGGTTCCGGAGGGAATCGTTGGATTTGTGCAGGCGAATGGGTTTCCTGATCCCACACACCATGCATCGCTGGGGCTGGTTCCCTGGTTGAAGCCGACGCGCCAGGGGCCTCCTCGAATAATGACGGTGTCGCCGCCAGCGATGACCCATGCTGAGTTTTGCCACGACTGATCGTCATAGAGGAATCGATAGTCATTGAAGGCACAGTGCTGATTCGTCCCCGAGCCGGAATAGGCGGCGTCAGCCTTTCCATCACACTGTCCAACGGGCTGATTTGCCGAATAGCGTGTGCCCCCGTCAGGACGGATGTACCAGGTTGTTCCGGGGCCAGTTGACCCCAGCGCTGCTCCGGCGACGAAGAGTGAAGTGGCAGCGGAACCGGTGAGCGTGGGATTGCCGTTGTCTGTTGCTATCGCAGTGAAGCTGTAGGTGCCGCTCGCCGTAGGAGTTCCGGAGATATTGCCGGTGGTTGCAGCGAGAGTGAGTCCGGGAGGAAGGCTGCCGGATGTGATCGACCAGGTATAGGTCGGTGTGCCGCCACCTGCCAACATCGTGCCGGAGTATGCCGTGTTGATCGTTGCAGAGGGTAACGCGGCGGTGATATTGAGCGATGGAAGGGCAGGCGCGGCAACAGCTATCGAGAGAGAGACTGACGTGGTTTGTACCGGACCGCCTGAGTCTGCAACCGTGGCGGTGAAGTTGGAGGGTCCGCTCGCGGTCGGAGTGCCGGAGATCTGGCCGGTTGCCGGAAACAGCGTGAGTCCGGCGGGGAGGCTGCCAGCGATCGACCAGGTATACGGCTTCTTGCCTCCGGTTGCCTGCAAAGAACTCGAGTAGCTTGTTCCTTGGGTGGCTGAGGGCAAGGATGATGTCGTGAGGACGAGAGGAGCGGGTGCGACTGCAAGAGAGAGCGTAACTGACGCAAACTGCGTTGGGTTGGAGGAGTCGGAGACCCGGAAGGTCAGGCTGGTTGTGTAGCTGACGACCGGTATTCCGGAGATGAGACCGGTGTTATTCGCCAGGCTGATGCCTACGGGAAATTCGCCCGAGATGATGGACCAGGTGTAAGGAGCGGTTCCTCCTGTTGCATTGAGTACGGTGCCATAGCTCTGGCTTTGAGTACCTGTGGGCAACGAAGTGGAACTGATAGCAAGAGGCGTTCCGGCAGCGACGATCGAAAGCATAACAGTGGCGGACGCCGTCTGGGCAGGAGAGCCCGCGTCTTTGACTGTAGCTCCGAAGGAGAAGTTTCCGCTGGCGGTGGGAGTGCCGGAGACGACTCCGTTGGGGGCGAGGCTAAGTCCTGCAGGGAGACTGCCAGAAGAGATCGACCAGGTGTACGGCGCGGTGCCGCCTGCGGCCTGGAGCGAGGTCGAATAACTGGAGCTCTGGGTTCCGGAGGGCACGGATAAAGAGTTGACCGTCAGGGTGGTTCCTGGTGCACTGTGCGCCGCGACGATGGAGAGCGTGACGGCCATTGTCGCCGATTGGGCTGCGGAGCTTGAATCAGAGACCGAGACGGAGAACGAATCGTTTCCGCTGGAAGTCGGCGTACCCGAGATGACGCCAGTGTTGGGAGCGAGAGTCAGTCCGTCGGGAAGGCGCCCGGAGGCAATGGCCCATGTGTAAGGTGCAGAGCCTCCCGTGACAGAGAGGGCCGCGGAGTATGCCGTGCCAGTAAAACCCTGTGGCAAGGAGGCAATCGAAAGCGTAAGTGGAGCGGAGACTCCGCTAGGAGCCGCAATGGTTATCGGAACAGACGGAGACTCCTGCATGGTCTTTGTATTCTGGACCTGCAACTGCGCGGTGCCGGGACTTGTGAGGCTGTTGCTCCCTATTGTGCCGGAGAGGGTGTTGGCATCAACTGCCGTTGTCGTCAGAGGCGCCCCATTCCAAAGAATCGCGGCCTGCGCCGGGAAATTTGTGCCTATCACTCTGAGAGTTATGGACTGGGATCCGACGGGAATCGTTTGAGGAGAAACCTGGGTAATGCTCGGGATTGCTAACGGCTGTTGCGAACCTGCCTGCTGGGTAACGTTCGATCCGCAGCCGGCGAAATAGAGAAGAAGAGGAAGGCTTGCGATCATAGCGATTACCTTGAATACTTGTTTCAAAACTAACACCCCCGAGAGAATCAAACTTGCCAACCGAACAGCGCTGAAGCCGGCTAAAAGGTGGCTCGCTGAGTACTCGGTTGAAGGTTACAGGGCAAAAAGGGTTACTACAGTTACCCGAATGGGGTCCGCAGATGCCACTTCAGTGTGAGCGAGGGCAGATCGGTCCAACTTTAGGCACAGGAATACCTAAGGCGCTGGCAATGCGCAAAAAATCCATCGATCAAGGTGCTATTTAGGTCTGTCAGGACTTACTAAAGTAATCAGCAATTTGCAGTATCGTATTTTTGAAGATGTGAATATACAACTTTCGCGGTTGCCAAGGCCGAGCCGCGTTCCAAGGGCTCAATTGGAGTCGCAGTGGATTTGTCCCCACAAACGAACCAGTGCAAGCGAAGTGTGACGTCAGGAGAGATATTGGAGGAGTGTCTTCTGTATCGAATGATTCTTGCCCGCCTGAATTTAAGATTGCTCTTGAGAGCGAATCTCCTGAATCCCATCAAGAACCGGCAGAGAAAAAACGATGACCCAAGCCTTACGAGCGTTTTGAGAAGAACAACTTGTTTTTTATATCACACAAGTCGCGAAAGGATGTTTACATAAAACCTTCGGGTGCTCTCGGCGATTGCCGACCACGACTGGGCGCCGAAGTTCATGGCCCCCACGTTTGCGGCAAGCTGCCGCCGCAGCGCAGGGTTTCCGCTGAGTTCCAAGAGCGCAACAGCGAGTTCGCCGGCGTTCTGGAGATCGACTAATAATGCGTTCTGCCTATCGGTGAGGAGTTCGCGGAAGACAGGCAGATCGCTGGCGATGATGGCTTTCCCGAGTGCGAGGCCAGTCGCGAGTGCACCACTAGTGGTGATCGCGCGGTAGGGATAGACAACGATGTCCGCTGCTCGGTAGAGGGCGACCAGCTCTTCGGCTGAGACGAAACGCAGGTGGAGCTGGACGTGCTTGAGGCCGAGGTGGGCGATTTGTTCGAGTATCTGTTGCAAATATTCGGGTGATCCTGTGCCCGCGATCAGCAGCCATGCCTCCTCGTTTTTCGCTTCTACCTGCTGCCATGCGTTCAGAAGGAGATCGATGCCTTTGTAGGGAAAGATGATTCCTTGCCAGAGCACCAACACCTTTCCGGGCTGTAGACCAAAGCTTTGCAGAGTCTCCACGGTGGGGGTTTCAGGAAGGTCGTAGAAGAATGGACCGTGAGGGATGACTGCGATCTTCTCTTCCGGGACTGCAAACTCGGTTGCGAGCCTCGCCTTGATGTTGCTGGAGTGGCAAACGATGCCGTCGACCATGCTATAAAGTTCAGCGAAGTTCTGTTTGTGAGCTTCGCCGGTGTCGTGAGGCAGCAGATCGTGAACGGTCAGAACGATCTTCGAACCTCGAGCTTTGCAAAATTTGGCGAACCACAGATCGAGCGGAAGGGGCGCCAGGAACATTGGAAGATACTGCACGTGGATGACATCAGGCGGGGAGAAGAGAAAACTCGCGGCGAGCGCACAGAGATTGAGGACCGACTCTAACAGCTTGAGAATTCTGCGCGGTAGACGGGGTAGCCGGAATTTGCCTACGACGTCGAGAAGACCGGGGCGAAGCCGAATGCCACGGCTCGAGAAACAGGTGGGATCGAGGTAGTAGGAGATCGAGCCCACGGTCAGATCCAGATCTTCCTTGAGCAGTGCGCGGGAGAGATAAGCGGTGTAGTAAGGCACCGTCGCCCAGAGGTCCATCATGAAAACTTTGGGGCGCGCACTTTTTGGGGTCACTTTGTTTTTTCCTGTGCGATGGCCTCGTTGTAGACGCGTAGATAGTCGGCTGTCATCCGATCGGCGGAGAACTCATTCTTGATGCGTGTTCTTGCAGCGGCTCCCAGGCGCCTCCGCTCTTCGGGGCTCCGGAGAAGCGCCATGATGGCTGTGGCGATTGAGTCGACTTTTTGTGGAGGGACCAGCATGCCAGTATAGCCTGTCGAGATCAGAGTCGGCACTTCGCCCACTGCTGTAGCAACGATTGGAAGCCCGCTCGCCATGCCTTCGAGAATCGCGATTGGCAACCCCTCTTGCCGCGAAGTTGAGACCATAATATCGAGTGAGGCGTAGACCGAAGGCATATCGTTCCGGCGTCCGAGCATGGATACGCTGCCTCGGATTTTTAGTTGGTCGATCAACGACTCCAGCTTATCGCGGTCAGGTCCTTCACCGACTACGACAAATTTCGTGGAGGGAAGCTCGACCAGAATGCGCGCGGCGGCCTCAAGGAAGATATCAGCACCTTTCTCCATCGAGAGCCTGCCGATGAAGCCTACCATTGGGCGATTCTCCTGGTCTGAGTCTTTTCGCAGCGAGGGAATTGCCTTGTCAAAGGGGCGGAGGTCGATCCCATTGCGAACGAGATGAATTATTTTCTCGTTGACACCCCCGTTGAGAAGTCTCTTTTTTACGTCATCCGAAACTGCGACGACGGCAGCGAACCCACGTAAGACGCGGCGATCGGCCATGCCGTAGAGAGTGACCAGGACGTTGAGGTCGATCCAGCCGTGGCAGGTGGAGACGAGCGGTATATGAGAGTTTCGCAACGCGAACCATGCATAAATGTCCGCCTTGTACCCGTGAGCATGGACGACGTCAACGTTTGTTCGAGTGGCAAGATCGCGGATTCTGTCGAGCATCGCTCGATCGATCTGTCCTTCGCAAGGAATCAGATGGGAATCAATGTCTTTCTTGACTGCCGCCTCGTAAAGTTGCTGATTTGGATTGGCCGAGTTTGAAAAGACACCCAAAACGCTTGTATGTGCGCTTTCGTTCAAGGTATGCGACAGGTTTAGGATGACGGCCTCAGCGCCGTACATTCCGCCGCTACTGATGAGGTGCAGAATCTTCACGGGCGACGGGTTCTCCTTCTGACTCTGGTTCTTTTCGGTTGAGAATGGACCAAAGTTTTTCGTACAGGCGATCTCCCATGAGCGTTTTTGCGAGAGTCTTGAGACGGTGCTGCCGCTCGAGGTCTGAAAGAAGAGGGCTGCCGGGTTGAAATAGTCTTCGAATCCAATCGAGCGTCATGTCTCCGCGGATGTTCAAGCGTCCGATAGTCTGGGTGGTGGGGTCCGGCTCCGCTCTGGGGATGGAGGTAAATATCTGCGTGTAGCCTGCCTGGTAGCACGCCTCGAGGATACGGCGATTGGAGCGTCCTCCCGGAAGAGACATTGTCGTGATGGGGGCGCCGAGATGATCCTCAAGCGTTAACTTTGCGTCGGTAAGCTCCTGGTGGAGTCCGGCGGTATTGCAGTGAGTGAGCAGAGTGTGGCTCCATCCATGGGCGCCAATGATCTGCCCGGCCTGGCTAAGCGCTCGCAACTCGTGCCAACCCATGTAGCCGGGTTTTCTGCCAGTCCAGCCTGCGGTGATGAAAAAGTGTGCCCTCAGGTTGCGGGATTGAAGAATAGGAAGAGCGTATTGGTAGTTCGAAATATGACCGTCATCAAAGGTGATCTCAGGCCACAGCCCTGTTCCTTCAGTGTCTCGGATTTTGACGAAGAGATCGAGCTGTTGTTGGAAGACCGCTGTCTCGAGCGCGTAAGAATAGCTGCTGCGGCCGGGGCGCAGTTCGTGATAGAGGAGATAGAGGTAATTTTGCGGCTGAGTCACCGGACTGGTCTTTCAACGAGCAATGTTTAGACTCCATCGGCTTCGGGCTGATGTTGCTGAATCATATAAATAGTATCGTTCCTCTGTGTACTAAGCCCGAACCCGCCATTGCAACTCGCGCACCCACGCAGCGATTAGGGACTTTGTCTTAGTTGCGATGTTGTCCAACAAAAATGGCGTTTGGAAGGCTTTGATGGCGGCCTGGCGCGATGCGCTAAATTCTCCCTTTTTCCGCAGAAGGTAAGCGACGGTCTCGTATCGCTTTCCTTTTTCCGACCGGGCGATACGGTGAAACTGGGCGGGCAGGATGCTTTCGACGCGATCGTAGAAGCGGATGTCGGCTTCATTTCCTTTGAGGTGACTTTGACCCATGAAAGAACTGTTGGGCGTGAGTTGGTAGTCGGCCATGACTCGATCGATAACGAGAATATCTCCCGTTTGCGCAGCCAGAATCCATATTGGCCAGTCGGTGATCGGAGCCAGATCAAAGTACCACGGGGGAAGGGAACGCTGAACCCCGTTCCGAAACATGATAGAGGGTGATGGCAGAAAGTTTCGCTTAACCAATTCCGAGAGTCCATAACGTCCGGGAGCGACGGACGGGAAGGTGCGTTTGACCGTATCGTCCGAGGTAACCCACCGGACGAAGTGACAACAAACCGCAATCGAGGGGTCTTCTTCGAGGGCCTGTACCTGGAGGGCTAATTTGGATGGGTCAGTCCAGTAATCGTCCGCGTCCAGCCATGCGATGTACTTGCCCCGGCACATTTCGAAGGTCTCGTAATAATTCCGCTGAATGCCTACATTTTTTGTGCGGGCCAAAATACGGAGTACATCCGGATGACGCTCGCGAAACCGTTCCGCAACGGCGGTGGTGCCATCGGTCGAACAGTCATCTGCGACGATGATCTCGATCGGGAAGCGTGTTTGCTGCATGAGGACGCTGTCAATAGCCCTCGCGAGCCATTTCTCGGAGTTGAACGCGGTAATCGCGACACTGACGATAGGAACGGGACCTGTAACAGTGTGCATGTTCTGTTGCATGATTAAGCGGATTCCCTTTGCATAACAGCTTTGATGCAACCTGAGTGTTTTGCGGTTCCGAGTCCGCTTTGCTGCAGGATGCCCACCTTGCCCAAAGTATAGATGAGGCCGAATTCATTTGAGGACGGCTGTGCGCGGAATTAATCTCGGGGTGAGCCAGGCGTTTCGATGATTCTTTTCTCTGGATGGCGGCGTGAGGACAATGCTAAGGTCGTATTGACCTATGATCGGATTTCGCCAAAAACGACAGGACTCCGCAGTATTCCCGGAGAATGAACTCAGTATGACAAGAGGCACAGGGCGCTAATTTCTGATGATCAGGATGAGTGTCGCTATTCCGGCTTACAACGCTGAACCCTATTTGCGGGAGGCGCTCGACAGTGTTCTGGCGCAGACTTACAAGCCGCACGAGATCATTCTGGTCAATGACGGCTCAACCGATCGAACGGAAGAGATTGCGCTTTCCTACGGCAATAGCATTCGATACATTAAGCAGGCTAATCAGGGACTCGCAGGGGCGAGGAACACGGCGATTCGCGAGGCTACCGGGGATTGGGTTGCGTTCTTCGACAGTGATGACATTATGAGACCGGACAAACTCTTCAGTCAGGCCGCTGCCATTGAGGCGAATTCTAATCTGATTCTTGTATATTCCGGATTTTCTTTTCTCTATCCCGACGGAAGGACCGAAGAGATGGCTGCATTTCCTGCGAAGGACCTGTGGCCGGCTCTTCGTTACCGCACGCCAATTCTGCCTTCGACATCGGTGGTTCGCCGCTCGGCGCTCGTCGAGGTTGGAGGTTTTCGCTCGGTTTTGACGGAGGATTGGGATCTCTGGATTCGCCTGGTGCGACGGTATTCCGCCAAAGCGTTTCAGGAAGTGCCGAAGAGCCTGATTCTCTATCGTCAGGTTGAGAGCAGCTTGAGCAAGAAGTTCATGAAGATGGCCAGCGGAAATATGTACATGTTGAACAACATGACTTTGGAGGATCTTTCCGGGATTTCGAAGACCGTGTGGAGAAGAAAGATTGAAGCGAAGATCTATTTCAACCTATCCATCGCCATGCGGGAGAACATGGATGAGAGGTACTGGGCCTTCGCGATCGAATCGATGATGAGATGGCCTTTCTTTGGAAAGATTGTTCCCTCGGACCGCTATCCGGTTGTTGCGAATATGTTGTACAAGAGGCTTCTGAATTTCCGGCCAAGTTTTCGTTATTGGTGGCCTGTGCGCCGATGCCGTGAAGAGATATCGAGCGAATCGAGCTAAGACACAGTGCTTATATTTGGAGCTCGCGACGAACTCCACTTGCGATAGAGCGTGATGACTTCTTCGTGGAAAACTACAAGCACGGTAAGTGCATAGATTGGCAAGCTCATCGCAATTTGGCCGAAGAAAGCCAGCTTTGTGGCTGGGTGCGAGTGAGAGTCAAGGAAGCGGGAGGCAAGGGCAAAGGGGATCGAGCACAAGGTGATCTTCGTCCAACCCTGCCATAGATAGCTTCGCACCGGAACTCCGATTTCCTTCTTCACATATCTTGGCCAGAAGATCATATGAATGATGACCATGGAGATCGATGTCCCCCATGCGACTCCGTAGAGTCCAATTGTCTTCACCAGAATAATACTCAGTGTGAGATTGAAGACTGCTTCAATGGCTGCCCACGTCGCGACGGATTTATGCCTGTCGATTCCGTAGGCGACTTGGCCGGCTGTGGCGTTTGCGATGGTGAAAAACTGGCTGATGAGAAGGATTTGAAGGATCGTCCCGGAGGTTTGACTGTATTGCGGTCCCATCCAAAGGCCGATGAACGTCTTTCCTCTTACGAGCAAGGTAATGCCGATTGGCAACATGAGACCTAGTGCGGCCTGAGTGCCTCGCAGGAGCAGCCTTTGCAGATCTTTTTCCTGACCTCTGGCTTCCAGATTGCTGGCCATCGGAATAAAGGTCGATCCCATTGCGGTCGAGACCTGGCCGGAGTACATCGCCAGGCTTCCGGCGATGGAATACAAGGTTACGGCGCTTACCGAGAGGAATGCTCCGACGACCAGGTTGTCGGTATAAAAGACGATCTGAACCGCAATGATGATAATGAAGGTCTTGAAGCTATAGGCCCAGATCATTTTGAGCGTCGCGATATCCGGACGGCTGAGGCGGATGCGACAGGGTGGGTAGATCTTCATCGCCATCCCCACTGTCGCAACGCTTACGGCGAGTGCAATAGCGAGTTCCCAATAGGCCAGTGCGATCAGACCGAAACCGCTGCGAAGAATCAGCAGCACGCCAACGGCTCTCGCGATGGTTTGCGCTACGGTGATCGAACTCAAAACATCGAAGCGATTGATGCCTGACAGGACGCCTCCAAAGACGCCCGACACCATGTTTGCAGAGACTCCGAGAGCACATAGCAAAACTGTGACCTGCCCGGCGTGTTGAAGATCCTGCGGAACTTTGAACAAGTGGGGGAACGCGATTGCAAGCGCGACACTGAGCAGTGCGATGACGACAGCGAGCCCCGTGCGAAACCAGAGCGCAGCCCCGATTGCTTTCTGGGCCTCGATAATTTTTTCGGCAGCAGTGTTTTTGGAGACATAACGCACGATGGAGCTGCGTAGTCCGAGGTCCAAAAGATTGAGGTAGGAGACGGTGGAAACTGCCAGAATCCAGACGCCGTAAGCGATAGGTCCAAGATGTCGAACGATGAATGGCATGAGAAAGAACGGAACGACCATTCCGGTCGCCATTGCTATCCAGTTCATTCCAACGTTGATCGCGAATCGTTTTTTGCCAGGCATTGGTTCCTGAATGTACCAACAACGAGTGTTTCTGACGTTGCCGGATTTACGGGCCGGCCATCGCAGAGATGGAGGTTAAACCCTTGAACAGTTTAGCTGAGCGGGTTGATGCTGATTCGACGCAATTCGACAGTCCACACAAAAGACGTCGCTTGCAGTTTCTCTGCCCGCTGTACGGATCGTCAGGCCAGACCGTTGTCTTGCGATCCCCGCATCCTATAGTAAAATCAGCTGCTAGCGGTACTGTGAAGCTCAAGACGGTCATAGATAATGTAAATGCGACGGTTCCGCGAAGATGGGTGTTTCCTGCGACGATTCTCTGAGCACACAACGAGCTGAGCCTTCTGGCGTTACTTTTACTGGCTTCGAGAGGGACTGACGGTGAAGGTTCTGTTCTGGTTGAGTGTTGCAGTGATCGGCTACACGTACTTTGGATATGCTGCGTGGCTTTGGCTCTGTGCCCGTTTTCGTAAGCTGCCGATCCAGAAGGACGATTTTACTCCTAGTGTCTCGATTGTGATTGCAGCGCGGAATGAAGAGGCTAATCTTCCCGCGAAGCTCGAGAACCTCCGTCTTCTGGACTATCCAAAGCAACTGCTTGAGATTGTCGTCGTATCCGATGGATCGACTGATCGAACGGCGAGCATTCTGCGTGGTGAGGTTCCAAATGTTGTGGCCGTCATTCTTGAAGAGTCGAACGGAAAGGCTTTCGCTTTAAATGAAGCAGTGAAACGTGCCACTGGCGAGATCGTGGTTTTTCTGGATGCGCGACAGTACATCGAACCCGACGCAGTTTCCACACTGGTTTCCTGTTTCGCGGATCCTGCGGTGGGTGCAGCAAGCGGGGAACTGCTGCTGGATAGTTCGGCGGCCGGGTCGCAGGAGGGTCTTGGAATTTACTGGAAGATTGAAAAGGTTGTGCGGAGGCTTGAGTCTGAATCGGGGTCCGTGGTCGGGGTTACGGGAGCGATTTATGCGATCCGGCGCGGGTTATATACGGCAATTCCTTCCGGAACCATTCTCGACGACGTCTTCGTGCCCATGAATGTGGTTCGCAAGGGAAGGCGGGTTGTCTTCGAACCGGCAGCAATTGCGAGAGATCGTTTATTCGCTGAAAAAGGGAAGGAATTTTCGCGCAAAGTACGTACGCTTACAGGAAACTATCAACTCTTGAGACTTGCGCCATGGCTGTTATTGCCGTCGAATCCCCTGCTATTTCGTTTTGTCAGTCATAAGTTGCTGCGTTTACTGGTTCCAATGTTGCTGGTCGTTATGCTGGTAACTTCCGCACTAGCCGGAGGGCCGGTGTACCGGGCAATCTTCGTCCTGCAAGTGCTATTCTACGTTTTGGCCGTGTTTGGAACGCTGGTTCCGTCCGTCAAACAGTTCAAGCCGGTCGGGGTGGCCAGCACTTTCGTCATGCTCAATGCGGCTGCTGCGCTCGCGTTCTACAACTTTGCTGCAGGACGCAAGAAGGTATGGCTTTAGTAAGCTGATTCAGGCGAGTCTGCGACGAAGGTTTGGTTTGCTGACGGCGGCTATGGAGATTGCATCGTGGGACTTGGACTTATAAACTATGTTCCATTTATCGCCTATATAGGCTTCTGGGTCATGTGTATTCTTTCGCTGACCGGCCGGCCACTCCTCGGCTTTTACTACATGATTCCGTTTCTGCCGTATCGGACGATGCGGGATCACTTTCTGGATTATCCGCTTGGCGGCAATGTACTTACGATTCTCGTGCTGGCAGTCATCGTCGGAGCTCTGTTGCAAGGGAAGCGGCTTCCCAGATCGCCGCTTTATCCGATATGGCTGATCTTCGGGGGGTATCTCTACGTTTCCATGTGGTATGGGACAGCGCTCGGGTACACTCCTGCGCCACTCTGGATTACGGATATCAACTTTGCGGTGTGGAAAGACTACATGCTCATTCCGCTGACGTTTGTGGCGGCCGGGCTGGTGGTCGAAGATCGCAAAGCAGTGAAGAACGTGATCATTATTACGGCTTTTTCTCTGTTGTTCATCGATCGAAGCTGCCTTCTGGACAGCATGTCGCGAACCTGGGGAACCTTTGACGAAAACAAACGCAGTGAAGGCCCATTAGGCTACGGATCGAATCAGACTGCGGCGTTCCTCGCACAGTTTGCGATGTTCTTCTGGGGATTTGCGCAGTTTCTCAAAAGAAAAAAATACAGGTTGCTGTGCTACGGGTTGGTTGCACTTACGATTTTCGCGACGATGTACACGTTCTCCCGCGGCGCCTATGCTGCAATCCTCCTGAGCGTCTTCCTTTTAGGTGCTCTGAAGGATAGAAAACTTCTGATAGTCGGCACAGCCTTCCTGTTGACGTGGCAACTTATCGTACCGACCGCTGTGCGTGAGCGAGTCGACATGACGCAGACCTCGAATGGACAACTGGAGGCCTCCGCCAATGAACGAGTACGGCTATGGCAGGCCGCAGAAGAATCAATTCTGAGCAATCCGGTCTTAGGGACGGGCTTCGCCACTTACCAGATGACGACTCACATCGACAACCTCAAAGATACGCACAACTGGTACGTCAAAGTCCTGGTGGAGACCGGCATCATCGGATTGCTGATTGTTCTCGTTATGTTGCAGCAGATGCTTGCAGTGACGTACCGCCTTTTCAAGAGAGCAACCGATCCGCTGTATCGCGGGCTTGGCCTCGGGCTGCTTCTTGCGGTGTGCGCCTGCATGGTAGCCAACTTTTTTGGTGATCGATGGACGTATCTTGAGATCACCGGGATGCTTTGGGTTTTGGTGGGCACAGCAATCCGTGCGAATCTGCTTACTGAAACCGAACCGGCGACAGAGGAAACCGCGGTTGTCTCTGCCATTCCGGCCAATCCATATATGGTTTACAGATAGGCCAATTCTGCATTCGGCCAGATGCGATGCGGTGATGGCATGGGTGCACCCACGAGCATGATCAGAGCTTTATCGATGGAGGGGGCAGGGCCTGAAGGCGCAAACGATGCCGCGCTGCCTCATGTGTTACTGGTGCTGGATCAGTTTGCGAAGACCCTGGGCGGCGGGGAGCGCATCGTTCTCAAGCTGGCAGGACTGCTTTCCAAATATGGGTATCGCGTATCGATCCTGACGTTTTCTGCTGATCCTGAAAGTGCGGCTCTGCAATCGCCGCCCTGTCCGATCTATCTGCTGTCTTTGCCGCGAACCTATGATCTTCACGCGCTGCGGGCGGCTTTTGAACTCAGGCACTTTCTACGGGAACAGCGAATTCAGATCGTACAGACGTTTTTTGAGAGCTCCGATCTCTGGGCTGGATTTGTGACGAAGACGATGTCCGATGCGAAACTGATCTGGAGTCGAAGAGATATGGGAATTCTTCGCGGCCGCAAACATAGTTTCGCTTATCGGCTGATGTCGCGGATGCCAGACAAGGTCTTTGCAGTCTCCGAGCAGGTTCGTCAGCACTGCATCAGCGTAGACGGAATCGACCCCATACAGGTGCAAACAATCTATAACGGCCTTGACCTTGCTGACTGGACTGGACTCTCCAAGCCAGTTACAACTCCGGGTGAATTTGTGGTTGCGACGGTTGGCAATATCCGCCGGGTGAAGGGACACGATGTCCTCATTCGGGGCGCAGCGTCCGTGGTGGCCGAGTTTCCAAGCGTCGTATTCACGATCGCCGGGGAGGTGTTGGAGCCAGCGTATTTTGAGGAGCTCCAGGAACTTATTCGCGATCTCAATCTCTCGAAGCACATTCGTTTTGCCGGGAATATCAAAGATCTTCGCGAATATCTCTCCGCGGCGCATGTCTTCGTGCTTCCGTCGCGCAGTGAAGGATTCTCGAATGCGATTGTCGAGGCGATGGCCGCGTCGCTTCCGGTCGTTGCGACCAACGTAGGAGGAAATGCTGAGGCGGTTGAAGAGGGCGTGAGCGGCTTCATCGTCCCTTCGGAAGACGTGCCGGCCTTGGCGAGCGCTATCACGCGGCTTCTCTCTGATCCATCGACTGCGGAGAGGATGGGTGCAGAGGGAAGGAGATTGGCGGCGGAAAGGTTTACAACCGATGCCATGATGCGTGAGATAACGCTTGTCTATGCCGATGTGCTTGCTGGAACGCGAAAGGCAAAAAACGTGCCGGATCTGGTCTCGCGTTAAATTCGCACGGGGCATCTACGAGCAATTATGGCGAACAGCCATGCCTTGAGGTTGGTTTCTTAACCAGGAGTGCCAGTTCCTTGTCGGCATCTTTCGCGGTTTGTGTGTTGGGCGCGAGAGCTGCCGCCTTTTTCAAATGGGTGATGGCGTCGGTGCTTTTGGATAACTTAGCATACGTCATCCCGAGGTGATAGTGGATGGCTGCGTCATTAGGTGCGCCCTTGGTGGCCTCCTCAAGCAGGTCGCGGGCGGACTCGTAGTTGCCTTTCTGGTAGTAAATCCAGGCCAGAGTGTCGGCTGTGCTGGGCGAATTGGGTGCGCCACGGCGGGCAACCTGGGCGAGAGAGAGAGCGACGTCAAGGTTCTGACCAGTGTCCACCATCAGATAGGCGAGATTGTTGGCTGCCACGGTCTGCTCGGGCTGAATAGCCAGAGCTTTTTTGTAGCTCTCCATGGCTCCGTTACGATCTCCCTGCGACTCCTGTAGCGAGCCCAGGATGGTAAGAGCCCGGACATCGGTGGGATGATCTTTGACCCACTGCTGCCATTTCGCCACCGCCTTGGCAGGATCTCCGGTTCCGATCTCGGCGCGCGTGAAGGCGATGACGGCTCCGCTATCGTTCGGGTTGAGCTGCATGGCTTTGTCGGCGCTTGCCAAGGCCGTTTTGGGATCTCCCATGGCGTTCTGGAGTTCGGCGAGCAGGGTATACATATCGCCATTCTGCGGGGCCTTGGCAATCTGCGCCTGCACACGGCTGAGCGCCTGTGCGGGCTGCTTCTCAAGTACAAGGGCAGAGGCCAGGATGCGGAGAGCCCGTGAGGAGTTCGGGTTAAGCTCAAGAGCCTGCTCAAGAAGCGTTTTGGCTTCGGGGATCTTCTGCTGGATCAGGCGCAGTTGTGCAAGTTCCAAGTACCCGCCTGAATTTTTTGGGTCGAGCTTGATGGACTGACGAAAGTCAGCATCGGCCTTGTCAAAGGATCTCTGGCTTCCTTCGGCCATGCCGCGCCAGATGTAGGCGGGCGCGAAGTTTGGGTTGATCGCGATGGCAGAGTTGGCAACCTGTTCGAGACCGTTGAAATCACGGGCGTCGATTGAGACTTCGGCTAGACCAGCCTGGGCCTCCAGGCTTTTGGGATTGAGCTTGATGGCGTCGCGAAAGCTCTGCTGTGCGGTTGCCGTGTCGCCCTTGGCACGCGCTGCCCTGCCGAGCCAGAGCTTGACGACGAGGCTATCGGGATTGGCTTTTGCCGCCTTCTGCAAGGCGGTAAAAGCTTCGTTGTTCTTGCCGTCGTTGAGCAGGACCATGCCATTGAGGACGGCGACCTCGGGAATATTGGGGTCAGTTTTTGCGAGTTCTGCGCCGATGGTTCTGGCCTTCGGAAGGTCCTTGTTCAGAATCAAAAGGCGAAGGTAGGCAATTTTCAGAGGCGTGCTCTTGGGGTGTTTCGAGGTGAGGTCGGCGTAGGCGGCCGCGCCAGGGACGAGCTGATTGGTACGGATGTAATAGGTCGCAAGCATACCGGCACCGCTCTCGGAGTCGGAGAGGTCCTCCGACGCCTGGCGAAGAGTCGCCTCGGTCTTTGCGCTGTCGTTCTGGCGCATATAAAGGTCGGCCAGTGCGCCGCGGGCCGTTACGTTTTTCGGGTCGGCGACGATCGCTGCCTTCAGTTCATTTTCAGCGCCCTGCAAATCCCCCTTCTTCTGTAGAAGGGCGGCAAGAACCAGACGGGCCGGAACGTTTTTGCTATCGAGCGAGACTGCCTTGCGGAGTTGCTCCTCGCCGGAGGGCGCCGTGGCGGGATCACCGCTTTGGAGAAAACCGAGGGATGCATGAAAATTTGCACGGTTCGGATCGATCTGGAGCGCCTTCTGTATCTGAATGAGGGCTTCAGTCCGGTCTCCCTTGGAGGCGGCAATCGCGGAGAGCAGGGCGTAAGCGTCGGCATTCTTTGAATCGATTGCCAGGACTGCATTGGCCTGTTCGGTGGCACGGTCGGGCTGCTTGCCTGCGACCAGAAGATTGCCGAGATCGATGCGGGCCTGCGTGTTGCCGGGTTGAAGATCAACGGTGCGCATCAGCTCCCCATAGGCGGGCATGATCGAGCCCTGCTTCAGGAGAACCTTCGAAAGCTGATAGTGCGCCTCGGCGAAGTTGCGGTCGACCTTGAGAGCGTTGGCGAACTGGATGGTGGCTTCTTTGAGTTTGCCCTGATCGGCATAGCGCTTGCCACTTTCAAGGTAACGTTGCTTCTCCTTGTTGGGATCGCGGTGACAACCCAGGCTGAGACCAAGTGCAAGCGACAGAGCCAGGACTGCCAGGGCTCGAAGTGATGCTGGAATTCGTGAGATTCTCATTGCTGTTTCCTCAAATGCCTTCTCAATCTAATTCTGTTCTCGTATTGTGAATGTTATTGTCTTTTGATTCGTGCGGCACTGACACAAGCTGTGTAGAGATGCCCTCGCTCGATCGTCAGTTGGGAACAAACCGCGGCAGAGTGGGAGCCATCTGCTGGGTGAAGTGAATGGCACGAGCCTCGGCCGACTCAAGTGATTCCGATGGCATGACCTGTGTGATGACTCGAACGAGTGCGCCGTCCGTGCGGTTCATGCGAATCGCGTCAGTCACCATGTATCCTTTGGCGACATATTCGTTGGGAATACTGCGGCCGTGGGCCTGGTACCAATAGATGACGAACTGTTTCGAGTCACCGTTGCTGATGACATACTCCCCTACATTGTAGTTTTTGCCGGCGATGTCCTGGAGAGTGGTGTAGTTCCTCGATTCGAAAGTCCAGCCGGCGCCGGGAAGACAGTTCTGCGGGGAGTGCATCGTCTGACCGGTGCGTTGACTCGCAAAATAGCCGATGAACAGGCTGATCGGGGGAACAGCGGGTGAGCTCGGAGTGGGCTGAACCGAATAGATGCGGTTGAGAAAGTCACCCTTGCCGAGCACCGCGAGTGTGTCGTCGGTCAAGGGGATGTCCTGTGCCGTCCATGGACCAAAGTTCCGCGGCATCAGGCTGAGAGGGTCGCTCGGAGGCACCTGATCTACATCTCCGCGGCTTTGAAGCACGAAGATGGTGGAAGCGAGCAAAACGACGATGACCCAGAAGCGGGAAGATTTCATGGTGTCTTCGCCTTTACGGGAGAGATAAGTCGCATGATGCGGTGGACCAGATAGAGACAGCCCAGGGAGACGACGAACATGACCCAGCCTGAAAACTCGTGAAAGAAGCCGAGGGCCTTATCCGGATCCCAATATTGAACACATAGGCCAGTGCCGACGATGCGGAAGACATTGGCTGTAACGGCGATCGGAATACTGGCCAAAGCGAGGATGACGCGGCGGGTTGTGCTGCGCTCCAGAAAGTATCCGTAAAAGACCGCGAGGGTAAAGAGGCTCATCAGGGATCGTATGCCGCTGCAGGCTTCGGCGACCTCGAGCTTCATCACCGGAAGCTGAATGACGTTGCCTTCATGCAGAACCGGAACGCCCAGCAGAGGAAGGATTTGACTGGCAATTTTGGAGGCGAAGAGCTGGAGCGGGAAGGTGATCTGGTTGAAGACGATCGCCGGAAATGGAATGGCAAGGATGAGGACCAGGAGAGGAAAGCGAAGCTCCCGAAGCATTGCCCAGCCAAGGAGGGTCCATATAATGCCCGCCAGCAGCAGAACGAAGGAGATTCTCGCCGTAAAAAGCTCAACCCCATAGACTCCGAGAATCAAGACAAGGATGCCGAAGACGACGAGGGGCACTCCAGCCCAGGTCGGTCTAATCGGGGTGGCGCCGAGTAATCTTTCTCTTATCCCAGATAAGAAAAAGGGCAAACAGGGGAACCAGAAAGCCATGGCGAGTAATCGGGGATCGTGTACCAGTCGTAGACCAGTTTGAGGGCGACCCGATAGTAAAGAACTGCCAAGAGGATGGCAATGGCGGAAACCGGCGGCCAGGCGATCCGGGACGGAGGAGTGGAATCTGCAGCGCGGGGAAGGCCGAGATGCTCTTCCTTGGCGACGAGTTCCGGGGTGTATGGCATAGCGTGGGTGTCCCAGAAGAGCTTCGTATGACGTTATACTTGAGGTTAAACGAGTAAGCAATCAGCGTACCTGTTCCGCAGAACGAATGAGGCTTAATAGTGGCCTATCGCTACTAAACGAAAGTGGTAGGCAATGTCCTCTCAGAGGGACAATCTTTTGACGGTTGGGCTGCTAATCTGCATACGGGATGATATCGGACGCAAAGGAGTTGTTCCGTTTTTCGGATGTAACCCTTAGTCATTGTGAGTTCCAGCAGAAGCCTACCGGGCAGGGGGAAGTATCATGTTTCTCGCGAGATTTGGCATATGAATTGCTTAGTAAGTAGGTAGGCGGTCCTCGTTGCATTGTGAGTGTGCGCCGGGCCGTATCCGACGAGGTTCATGAATTTGGGGCCAAATAAGAACCTATGAATAGACTATTGCGGGAAGGTAGAGATGTGCTGGACCGAAAAAAGGAGAGTTTCTCATACATTGTGAACGGGTTACGTACAAACAACTTGCGGAGAAATGAATCCAACGAATGGTAATGGATCAGAGGCACCGAGGAACTACAGCATTAGGGAGTCACTCATGATCAAGTTTTGCTCGAAATTGGCTTTGGCGCTGCTGACGATCTCCGCTTTGGCGATCGGGCAGACCCCAAAGACGACAACCCCACCGGCTGACGCGACCCAGCCGACGATTCAAGCTGCTCCGGCCGCGATCCCGGCCCAGACGACCACTCCAGCTCCTGTCACGGCCGCCCAGGGTGCTTCTGCGGGAGCAAGCGCAGGGGAGCCGGTCGATCCGAACCGGTACATCATCGGCGCGGAAGATTCACTGCAGATAACGGTTTGGAAGGAGCCTACACTCTCCGGCACCGTTCCGGTCAGGCCGGACGGGATGATCTCTCTCGCTCTGGTCGGAGATCTGAAGGCTGCGGGTCTGACGCCAATGGCTCTTGCCAGCGATGTCTCGCAGCGGCTCAAAAAGTATATTCAGGATCCGGTTGTAACGGTGGTTGTGTTCGGGGTAAACAGTCAGAGGATCTTTGCCGTCGGTGAAGTCAACCGAGTAGGACCGATGGCGCTGACTGCCGGAATGACTCCACTCCAGGCGATTGTCTCGGCCGGTGGGCTGACTCAATTTGCCAATTCAAAGAAGATCTATATTTTGCGAACGGTGGCCGGCAAACAACAGAAGATACCGTTTAACTACAAGGCCGCGCTTAAGGGCGAAACTCTGGGAATCCCGTTGATCCCAGGGGACACGATCGTTGTTCCATAAGGATTTTATGAGAATCAAGTTTGTGGTGTCGGTGCTGGGATTGGCGATGGGCGCAGTTGCCCATGGTCAAGCCGTTCCTGCTGGCACATCCGTTACATCCAGTAATCTGGGTCCGAATCTACCCAACCTCGACGGGATTCTTCATTACGCTTTGAGCGCGTCCGAGGTTGTGCAGTACGGATATTATGGTGACGGCGAGGTAACCCAGTCTACGGTGCTGTCCGGTGATATCGGCTACACGGCGAAAAGCACTGTGCGGCCGTTCAGCATGCTTCTGAATGGGGGTGTAATCCTGGGAAACCAGTCGGGCCAAGGTACGAGCTACTACACAAGTGCGACGGCTGCGCAGGGGTTGGTTACGCGGCACTGGAATTTTAACATCAGCGATACAGTGAGTTATTTGCCGCAGTCCCCAACCGTTGGGCTCTCGGGGATTGCCGGAGTGGGCGATATTGGCTCCCTTCCTGTGCAAGGGCCGAGTGCGGGGCCTGCGGGCGGGGTCTTGTCGACCGATGGGAATCGCATCTCGAACACCCTGAGCGGTGGCGCGGAGCGGCTCATCACGCACAATACGTCGATCAGCGGCACGGGTTCCTGGTCCATTCTCCATTTTCTCGAC
The DNA here is from genome assembly GCA_963770055.1 of uncultured Acidobacteriaceae bacterium. GTDB lineage: Bacteria > Acidobacteriota > Terriglobia > Terriglobales > Acidobacteriaceae > Edaphobacter. The sequence continues at coordinate 107,301 of CAVYOC010000003.1, read as the reverse complement.
AACAGCAATGGATTGAACTGGAGTCAGGTTTCAGGGGAGGTGGCGATTAACCGCCGTCTCGATCCGCGAAGTTCCGTGAGTGTGAATGCGGTGTATTCGACGTTTAATTACGGAGGCGGCAGCGGAAACGCCGGCAGCGGTGTGGTCACCCAACCGGATATTGAGACCCGAGGGCTGAATCTCGCTTATGAACGGGTTTTGAGCCGTACGCTGAGCATGTCGCTCTCTGCAGGTCCACAGTGGGTTTCCAGCTCAAACAGTACGCTGGTTCCGGCATCGCTCAACGTGGCGGCCTCGGCGAACTTATCCTACCAGCGTAGACTTACAAGTGCATCGGTTGGATATACACGCGGGGTCAATGGAGGCTCCGGGGTATTGGCCGGCGCGCTGGCCGACAGCGTCGTAGGATATCTGGGCCACACCTACGGCCGAAGATGGGTGACGTCTCTCACCACAACCTTTACCCACACGGCAGGCCTGACCCAGCTGGCAAACGGAGGGTCGGTCGTTCCGGTGAACGAGGTCTTCGAGACCATTTATGGGGGTGCGCAGGTTACACGTGCCTTCGGCACCCACTTTTCCGGTTATGTGAGCTTTTCGACGCAACATCAGACCACGAATCTCCCCTCCGGTGCGCCGAATGCACAGCTCGGTACCTCACAAACATTCGGGGTTGGGGTAACGTACACGCCGCGCTCCACCCGACTGGGTCAATTTTAAGGAGTCAACATGCTTGGACATCGTGCCTTAACGATGCAGGACTATAAAACAATTCTGAAGCGCAGATGGTGGATCATCGCGATTCCGGCGATTATCTTTCCGGTCGTCGGCGTTGGCATCAGCTATCTTGTACAGCCGCAGTATGTTTCCCAGACGCTTGTTCTGGTGGAGCAACAGAAGGTTCCAGAATCGTACGTCAGAGCTGTGGTGACAGAAGATCTGAACGGTCGGCTTGCAACGATGAGGGAGCAAATTTTGAGCCGATCGCGACTCCAGCCCATCATCGAGCGCTTCAATTTATTTTCGAACGGGAAACTATCCATGGATGATCGCATCGATCTGACGCGAAAGAATATCGGGATTACCCCCATCCAGTCGGACATCGCACGGACCAGTGGATTGCCAGGATTCTATATCTCATTCAAGGCCAACGATGCGCGTACTGCACAGTTGGTATGCGGAGAGATTCAGTCCCTTTTTGTGAACGAGAATACGAGCGATCGAACCTCAGCCGCGGCAGGGACGACGGATTTTCTCAAGGGACAGTTAGCGGATGCCAAAGCCAAGCTGGACGAGCAGGATGAAAGGCTACGGCAGTTCCAGCAGACCTACATGGGCAAGTTGCCTGGAGCGGAGGCGTCCAACTTCAACATGATGTCGACGCTGAATACTCAGCTGGATGCGGCGACGCAGGCGCTGAGTCGTATGGAGCAGGATAAGGCTTATATGGAATCGCAATTAGCGATTCAGATACAGAATCAGGCCTCTCAGAACCCGCAGCATGGAGGGTTGGGACCACAGGGAGAAGAGGCTGAACTTCAGTCGCTTCTGGCCCAGGAGGCAGACCTTACTTCGCGCTATACGGACGACTATCCGGATGTTGTCTCGGTCAAGAGAAAGATTGTGGAGTTGCGGCAAAAGATTGCTACGGCTCCTCCACCAACTCCAGCTGTAGCCGCTCCATCAACTGCAAGGACGATAGAGCCGCTTGGTATTCAGCAGATTCGCGTGCAGATTCGCGCGATGGACCAGGGGATCGCTCAGAAGAAACATGACCAGTCGATGATCCAAACCCAGTTACACACTTACCAGGAGCGCGTTGCCTCCAGCCCTCAAGTGGAGGAGGAGTACAAGGCCATCACCAGGGACAACCAGATGGCACAGGCTTTCTACGACTCCCTGCTGGCCAAGATGAATGATTCCAAGATGGCGACGGATCTGGAGAGACGCCAGCAGGGCGAACAGTTCCGCGTAATGGATGAGCCCAATCTTCCCGAGTCGCCGGCTTTTCCGAAGCGGCAGGTATTTCTCGGTGGAGGACTCGCCGCAGGCTTAGGACTGGGCCTGCTCATTGTAGCGTTGCTGGAGTATATGGATACCGCGGTCAGGAGTGAGCGCGATGTCTGGGCATTTACCAAATTACCGACGCTGGGAATCATCGGTTTCAGCGGCGAATTCGAGCCTTTGAATGCGAAGCGGAGACGGTTTGGGCGTCGAACGCCGGACATCCCGGCGGGAACTAAGCCGTTGATGAATACAGGTGGTTGAGATGTATAAGAGTTTTTTCAAGCTGCAAAGCAGTCCGTTCGGAATCAGCCCCGATCCGCGGTTTCTGTACATGATGCCGCATACCCGCGAGGCGCTGGCGTGCCTGGAGTACGGTATCTCGGCGCGGAAGGGATTCATCGTGTTGACGGGCGAGGTGGGGACGGGCAAGACCACTCTGCTGCGTAGAGCTTTGGGCTCCTTCAGCAATCGGCGTGTGTCGACGGCGTTCGTCTTCAACCCGCGGCTTGATGTGCTGGACTTTCTGGAGTTTGTGCTGACAGATTTCGGTATGGTGCCACAGACTCGAACAAAATCAGGCATGCTGTTGCAGCTAAACCGATGGCTGATCGAACGGTTTCGTATGGAAGAGACCTGCGTCGTCGTGGTCGACGAGGCTCAAAATCTCTCATGGGAGTTGTTGGAGGAGATTCGTTTGTTGACCAATCTCGAGACCTCTTCCGAGAAGCTGCTTCAGATTGTGTTGTCGGGGCAGCCGGAACTTGAGGAGAAACTTCGCCACCCGAGCGTCCGGCAGCTTCGGCAGCGGGTTTCGCTCTGGTGCAGGACGCAGGCGCTGACTACGGCTCAGACCCATGCCTATGTTGCCGAACGACTGCGGATATCAGGAGCGACCTGGCAACTGTTTCCCCCTGAGACGCTGGACCTTGTTCATCGCTTCAGCCGAGGAATTCCACGGCTGATTAATCTATTGTGTGAGCACTCGCTGATTCTCGCCTACGTGGAACAGGTACAACAGGTGACTACCGCAATCGTGGAGAGCGTAGCGGTCGAACTGGAGTTGGAGATGCAGCCGTTCATGCTTACTTCAGCAGCCTTGGGCAACGGAGGGCCGCCGTCGCCGCGATCCACAAGGGAAGACAGTTTTATGGCTGGTTTTAGTAGAGAGACTTTGGGAAGGCAAGAACGATGAGCCGAATATACGAAGCACTTCAAAAGGCAGAATCCGAGCGAAAACTGGATAGACGCGAATCAGAACCGCAGATCCCGGCTCATCCACCCGCTGTGGGACCATTCTCAGCGGCGGCGGTCGCCGAGCATGAGGAACGGGTCGCGGAACCTGTCGTCGTTGAACCTTACCGGGAGACGATTGTCCCACACACCTTTGGCGACCAACTGGACCTCGGCCGCGTCCCCGCTCGTCCCTGGTCTTTGTCGATCGACCAACTCCCTGCACTACTTGAGCGGGGTCCGGCGGTGGAACAGTTCCGAAGCCTTCGCTCGCGGATCTTCGAGCTTCGTGATATCAGTCCGCTTAAGACGATCCTGATAAGCAGTGGTCTGCCGCAGGAGGGAAAGAGCTTCGTCTCGACGAATCTTGCATTGAGCTTGGCACGCCATAAGAGCAGCAAGGTGCTCCTGATCGACGGAGACATGCGGCGATATACGTTGCATCAGATCCTCGGGTGCGAGTCGCATCCGGGATTGGCCGATTATCTTGCAGGCAAGGCAAGCATTATGGAAGTGCTGCAGCGGCCGGAGACGTCGGAGATAACAAATCCAGCGGCCCAGCATGCACTGCCGAACCTTACCTTCCTTGCAGGGGGCAACGGTGGAGACAAGGCTGCCGACCTCTCGGGTAGTCCGCGATTCGGAGAGCTGATCCGAGTCGCTGCGCCTTACTTCGACTGGATCATCGTGGATTCTTCGCCTGTGTTGCCGGTTTCGGACGCGGTCAACCTTGCACGGTTCTGTGACGGTGTCCTGTTGGTTGCCCGCGCCGGTGTTACCAAGTTCCCTGTGGCACAGCGGGCGCAAAGCGAGTTGAAGGCCTCGCGTATTCTGGGCTTTGTGCTCAACGCCGTGATGGAAGCGCCCGAAGTCGGGGGCTACTACAGTTACGACGCCAAGAGCGAGTAAGGAGAGCGACAGAAACGATGATCCGGCTGTTTAACGTGTACTACCCGACCCGTACCATCGTCCTCCTGCTCTGCGAAGCTCTGATTATCAGCGGCTGTTTCCTGCTGGCGACGGTATTTCTGCTGGGTCCGGATACGTATCTCGTTCTGAACTACGAGTACGGTGGACTGAAGATCTTCGCTCTAACAGTGTTGACGCTGCTCTGTTCGTATTACTTCGATCTGTATGAGCCTCAGCGGATTTCCGCGCGCTGGGAGATCTACTTTCGCCTTCTGCTTGTTCTCGGATTTCTCTCTTTTCTGCTTTCGGCAATCATCTATCTGTTTCCTGGCGCTGACATTGCCCGCTACGTCTCGCTGGTCGGCCTTATCTTCCTTACCGGGGCGCTCGTGGCGTGGCGCAGCGCGTATGAATGGATTATCGGAAGGGAGATATTCCGGGAAAGAGTGTATGTGCTGGGCGCGGGAGAACGGGCGCAGACGATCGTACGGCTGCTCGAGACGCGCAAGGACGCCGGAATGCACGTTGTCAGTTGGGACGGCATGGTGGCGGACAAGAATGAACGCAAAGAGGCATTCAGCGCAGCGCTGGCGCGGTTCTCCGGCTCGAAGCCCCGGGTTGATCGTGTTATCGTTGCGCTCGAGGATCGGCGCGGCGAATTTCCGGTTAATGAACTGCTGAATCTGAGATTCAATGGAGTCATTATCGAAGAGGCGGGCAACCTGCTCGAACGACTGACCGGCAAGCTCTATCTCGATGGCCTTCATCCGAGCAGCTTCATTTATAGCGAGGGGTTTCGGGTAAAACCATCGCAACAGATTGCGCGACGCATCGTATCTACACTGACGGCGGCGACAGGATTGCTTCTGTTTCTCCCGTTTTTCCCCTTCGTGGTGCTGATGGTTCGTCTCTCTTCTCCCGGACCAATCTTCTTCCGGCAGACGCGAGTAGGCCTTGGAGGACGAAACTTCAGTGTCTACAAGTTTCGTACGATGCGGACCGATGCTGAGGTGGCCGGAGCCAAGTGGGCAACTAAGAACGACCCGCGTGTGACTGGTGTGGGCAGATTCATGCGGAAGATACGGCTGGATGAGGTGCCTCAGCTATGGAATGTTCTGCGCGGAGACATGGGATTTGTCGGGCCGCGGCCGGAAAGGCCTGAGTTCGTGCCATGGCTGGCAGAGCAGATTCCGTACTTCAACCTGCGCCATATGATTCGACCCGGGCTGACTGGATGGGCTCAGGTTCGCTACGGATACGGCGCGACGCTTGAAGAGGCCCGCGAGAAACTTGAGTACGACCTGTACTACATCAAGCACATGACGCTGGGGCTTGATCTACTGATCATGTTTGAGACAGTGAAGACAATCATCAGGCGGCAAGGGGCTCAGTAGCCCTGCGAGACGCAGTCTGATTGCTGACAATGCCGGGCGATCAGTAAATTCGGGTGCGAGACGAGAGCGCCGGTTTCAGGGTTCGCTCATCTTTCTTGACCAGATGAGGGATTCGCAGGGGCCGAGGAGGAACCTCTGGCATTCCGACCTCACTCAGCTTATAGAGCAGCGAGCGGTAGCTGATCTGAAGCCACTTTGCAGTCTTTTGCCTGTTCCAGCTATTTTCCTGCAGAACTTTGAGGATAATCTGCCGTTCAAGGTCCTGAGTCGCCTTTTTGGTGATGTTTTTGAGAGAGACTGGCTCACTTAGGTCGATCTCGGTGACGATTCCCTTAGGTGTCTCTGGCATCAGCTCCGCAACCATCGCTTCTTCGCTACCAATCAGCACGTAGCTGCGGATCAGGTTCTCCAACTGGCGAATGTTTCCGGGCCAGTGGTAGTTCTGCATCAGGCGCACGGCGCTTCTGGAGAGCAATTCCGGAGTGTTATGGAAGATCTTTGCATAGTGATCGATGAAGTAGTCGATCAAAACCGGAAGGTCGGCGATCCGCTGACGCAGCGGCGGCAGGTTGATCGTCACTGCATTAATCCGGAAAAGGAAATCCAGGCGGAAGGTGCCGTCCTCAACCTGATTTCGAAGGTCGCTGTTGGAGGCGGACACCAGGCGAGTCGCAATGGAGCGGGGTTCGTGGCCACCGACGCGGATAAAAGTGCCATCCTGCAAAACCTGGAGCAATTTGGATTGCACCGCCAGATCGAGGCTGCCGACCTCGTCCAGAAATAAAGTGCCGTTGTGAGACTGCTCGACGCGGCCGAGTTTGGTCGACATCGCACCCGTGAAGGCGCCCTTTTCATAGCCAAACAGCTCAGTCTCGAGTAGTGAATGGGGGATGGCGGGGCAACTGACCTTGACCAGGTTGCCGCGGGCGCGCATGGAGAAGGCATGGAGCAGCCTCACGCACAGCTCTTTGCCGGTACCACTTTCGCCCTGGATAAGGACAGGGACATCGGTCTCCGCTACCCGCTCCAGCTTATTTCGGACGGCCTGCATTGCGGCGGTTTTCCCGAAAATAATGTCTAGCGGTGGGAGATTAAGACCAGCAGCGGATTCGGCATGGTGAACCAAGGTCATTTTTCCTATTTGACGCTTTTAAGATTACCCGCAATTTTTGCAATACATACGAAGGCAGCACTTTTATCGCCAATCATCATATAGTTCGAAAAAAAAGGGAGATATTTAGCTCCTTGTAATCCACCAACAGGTAAAGATGCCGGGCCGTTGAACATCAAAATCGCGAATTTGCGTGAAATTCAGGGGTCATTCGGAATTCTACAACTAAAGTAACCTGGCGAAAAATATCACTACTTTTTTGCTTCAACCAAGTCGGCACCATGTAAGCTAGGCCTACTTGAGATGATGAGTGGAAAACCTTTATCTCTTTTGTCGGCAAAATTCTTAACATTTTCGTATCAAAGTAGTCCGGGACAATCTAAAATTCGCTTGGTAAGCGGTTGTAAAGACTCCCCACTTCACAACCAATGAAATGATGCAACGACTTGCAACTCGGCAACGAGTTGGATAAAGAAATCGTCGCCAAGGTTCAGGCAACAGAACTAGGACCGGCGAAATAGGGGTATTTAGTATGTCAGCTGCGCTGTCGTATCCAGTCTCTGCCTTGAAGTCAGTTCCCCGGGCGCGGGCTCAGATTTTGATCCTTGAGCCTGATCTTGCGGTCCTCGATTATCTCAGGGTGACTCTTGGGTCCCAGTATTCTCTCAGTCTGTTTTCCGAAGAGCAGGCACTGCTCGACCGTCTCGAGAAGACCGAGCAGCCCGACCTCCTCTTGCTTGCGCTGCACACGAGCCGCGATCCGCTCCCGCTTTTGACTCATATTCGGTGCACCAAGCCGAACCTGCCTGTAATCGTTCTCTCGTGCTCCGCTGAACTGCGCGACCTCGAGATGGTGATCCGGCTCGGTGTTCGCGGTATCGTCATGAAGCCGTTTGTAAGCAGCGACGTGGAACAGGCTATCGAGGAGCACCTGTCCTCTGCGGAGAAGAATCTGCCGGCTGCGGATGCCTTGAAGGAGATTCCACTCAACGAGTCGCACTCCTTTGTGCGCTCCAGCAAACGCATGCGGGATCTTGAGGCCCAGGCGGCTCTGGTTGCCCGCGCCGATATTCCCCTACTGATTCTTGGAGAGAGCGGCACCGGCAAGGAGATTCTTGCTCTCTACACGCATAAGATGTCGGCCCGTAGCCAGAACATCTTCTTGAAGGTCAACTGCGCCGCAGTCCCGGCGGACCTGCTGGAGAGCGAATTGTTCGGTTATGAACAGGGAGCCTTTACGGGCGCAGTGAAAACCAAACCCGGCAAGTTTGAGGTTTGCACCGGAGGTACGATCTTCCTGGATGAGATCGGCGAGATGCCGGCGATTCTGCAAGCAAAGTTGCTGCAGGTATTGCAGGACGGAACGTTCTCCCGCCTCGGCAGCCGATCGCCGATGAAAGTTGATGTCCGGGTGATTGCGGCGACGAATATCAACATGAAGGAAGCGATGGCCAACAAGACCTTCCGCGAGGATCTATATTATCGCCTTAACGGTTTTACCCTGAGCATTCCGCCACTGCGTGAGCGCAAGGAGGAGATTCCGGTATTATCGGAGTACTTCATGCGCAAAGGAGCGAAGAAATATGGGCGCGAACCGCTTTCGTTCTCCGCAAATCTACTGAAGGTTCTTGGTGAGCACTCGTGGCCGGGCAATCTGCGCGAGTTGGAGAACGTGATCAATCGCTACCTCGTGTTGGCAGAGGAGAAATCAATCATTGACGAACTTTCTCCTTCGAGCGCGTATCAGGGTGGGACGGCGGCTCCCCAGGAAGTTCCGAACGGCGCTGGGCTGAAAGCGATGGTTCGTAATCTCAAGGGTGATGCAGAATCAATCGCAATTGCACAGGTGTTGGAGGGAGTTGGATGGAACAGGAAGGCCGCGGCAAACGATCTGCAAATCAGCTACAAGGCGCTCCTGTACAAGATCAAGCAATACGATCTGCAGCCTCGGAACCACGCCTCGTAGGGGCGAAAAAAGCCGATAAAACGCAGGAGGAGACCTATCGGGTCATTATCCGGTATGAGAAACATGCGGTTCGCGGGCTTGTAGAGCCTAACCAACTGGGGTCGATCGAGCAGCTGCTGCAGAACGATCCGGTGTATCCTCTTGATACCATTAGGTTAAAGCGTTTGGACTCCGGTGAAACGGAAGATATGTCGACGAAGGACGCCAAGGCGGTGTTCTTCGTCAAGACCTTCGATGGCGATCTGCGCCATAGAGCCCTGCATTTTCATGAACATGCGCCGACTGTGCCAGGATTGTGGGTGCGGGTTTACTTCTATGACGGCGAGATGATCGAAGGGATCATCAGCAACACGAAGGATTTCGTGCTGGAGACGGGTTTCTTTCTGAGGCCGACGGATCCTAATGGAAACAACCGGCTTGTCTACGTGCTGAAGGCGGGTTTGAAGGACTTTCATGTGCTGGGGATGAGGAATTTTTCGAAGAATCCCGCCTGATTCTGCAGAAAATATTTTGTGGGTGGTTTTTGGCGCAAAAAGTTGGCTTTTCCTTGTGTTTTTCATGGGGGTCGCCGAAAAAGATGGTGGAAATGAGCGGTCTTTTTGCGGTTCTTACGCGATAATTTGTGTCCCTAACGCGGCTGTTAAGTGCATGATCGTTGGCGTTAAAAAAATTCCTCTTTTTTGAAGAATATTTTCATAGTCTTTTGCACCCGAGGCCGGAGGCCTGAGGGCCACGCGGTTTTTCAGATGTTAGAGGAGATACTGGCTCGGAGCGTAATTTCTGCGAACAGCGTGGGAGGCGGGTAAGGGCTCCGTGGTTGTGCCGTCGCCAACCCAATTGCTAACTGATAGCATCGAAGCGACTAAGGCTATATATGCGTGCGTCCGAATTCGGGAACGCGAGAATCCCTCTTCTTTCATGACTCCAAGGTCGTTAACCTTAAAAATAAACACGCGATTGTGGGCCGGGCGCTGGAGCCTTCGGGCGAGGATGTCCTTGTGGACGTTCGCGGCACCGAACTCCTGGCCCGGGACACGAGGGAGGAGTATCGGCAGAAGATTGCGCGAATCACGCTGGACTCGATGGTTCAGTTCGTTGGGCTTCTTGATGCGGACGGCACAGTACTCGAGATCAATCATGTCGCGCTCAATGCGGTTGGGATCAAGCTCTCGGATGTTGAGGGAAAGCCCTTTTGGACGACGTTCTGGTGGCAGGTTTCGGATGACATCAACAGGGTTCTCCGGGAGTCGATCGCGCGGGCCTCGCAGGGGGAATTCGTTCGCTGGGACACGGAGATCTACGGGCGAGCGGGCGGCAAGGAGACGATTGTCATCGACGCCTCGCTGATGCCGGTGAAGGACGAGCAGGGGAAGGTTGTCTTCATCACGGCGGAAGGCCGCGACATCACGGAGAAGAAGGCGCAGGAGCGAGAGATTGCAAGGCAGCGCGAGGAGCTGGCAAAGCTTGACGAGTTGAAGACGCAGTTCTTCGCCAATATCAGCCACGAGTTCCGCACGCCTTTGACGTTGATGATGGGGCCGCTCGAAGATGCACTGGCCCAGCCGGATGGACTCTCAGCTTCGCGGCGCGAGAGCCTGGAGCTGGCGCATCGCAACTCTATTCGCCTGCTGAAGCTCGTCAACACGCTGCTCGATTTTTCGCGTCTCAAAGCCGGCCGCATCGAGGCTTCTTACAGACCGACGGATCTGTGCCTTCTGACGACGGAGCTTGCAAGCGTGTTCCGCTCCGCTGTGGAGCGGGAGGGGATGCGGCTGATTATCGACTGTGCGCCAATCTCAGAGATGGTTTACGTCGACCGGGAGATGTGGGAGAAGGTTGTTCTGAATCTTCTGTCGAATGCATTCAAGTTCACGTTTGAGGGCGAGATCGAGGTTACTCTGCGGCAGGCCGGTTCGAACGTGGAGATGATGGTACGAGACACGGGAACGGGCATTCCTGCGGATGAGGTTCCTAATCTGTTTAAGCGCTTCCATCGCGTGAAGGACGCGCGGGGGCGTTCGTATGAGGGAAGCGGAATCGGCCTGGCGCTGGTGCAGGAGTTGGTGAGGCTCCATGGCGGCCGCATGAGTGTGGAGAGTGAGGTGGATCGGGGCACACGTTTTCTGGTTTCTATTCCGCTTGGCATGGCACATCTGCCCGCAGACCGGATTCAAAGCTCGCAATCCCTGAGCTCGACGGCTTTCTCCGCGGATGCGTACGTGGACGAGGCCGAAGGGTGGTCGAGCAAGCTGCCACGTGCTGACGAGGATGTGGCGAGCGCGCGGCCGCAGGGAGGCATCGCGGCGGATGGGGCCGAGGCAGAGAAGGAGCTCATCCTGCTTGCGGACGACAATGCAGACATGCGCGAGTATGTGAGCCGTCTGCTTGAGGAAGAGCACAGGGTCTATTGCGTTGGGAACGGCACGGAGGCCGTGGAGGCGACGCGGAGGCTGCGCCCTGCTCTCGTGCTGACTGACGTGATGATGTCGGGACTGGACGGCTTTGGAGTGCTTGAGGCGATCCGGAACGATTCCGAATTAGCAATATTCCGGTGATTCTTCTCTCTGCCCGCGCGGGTGAAGAGTCGCGGGTTGAAGGATTAAATGCAGGTGCGGACGATTATCTGGTGAAGCCGTTCACGGCGCGCGAATTGAAGGCCCGCGTGGCGACCCATGTGAAGATGGCCAATCTCCGGCGCGAGGCTGCGAACAGGGATACGAAGCTGCTGGGCCAAATGCTGGGGCAGGCTCCGGCCGGAATTGGGCTCCTGAGCGGCCCCGAGTACGTGTGGACCTACGTGAACGAGTACTACGTGCGCATGACTGGCCGAAGTGATGCGGCTGATTTTCTGGGCAAGACGTTGCGGGACAGTCTACCGGAGCTCGAGACGCAGGAGTTTCGTGATCTTCTGGACGAGGTCTACCGGACCGAGAAGCCTTACGTTGGCCGGGAGTTGATGGTGCGACTGGACCGTACGGCGAGCGGTCAGCCGGAAGAGGCATATTTCGATTTTGTGTATCAACCTGTACGTAACCCGGAGGGAGGGGTCGGGGGCATTCTGGTCCACTCGGTGGAAGTGACTGAGAAGGTGATGTCGCGTCGCGCGGTGGAAGAGAGCGCGAAACGCCTGCGTCTTGCTCAGGCTGCTGCAAAGATCGGGAGCTGGGAGTGGGATCCAGGGCAGGGTATGCTGACGCTGTCCCAGGAGTTGCATCGAATCTTTGGCACCGATGGCTCCGACTCCAACTACCTTCAGATATTGAGGCTGCGCGTGCACGCTCCCGACTGGCCGAAGGTGCAACAGTGCATGGAGGAGGGTTACCGTCTGGGAAACGTGGAGTTCGAATTTCGATGTCTGCATCCCGAACTCGGTCTGCGCTGGCTCTACTGTCAGGGTCTCCGGATCGAGGGCGATACGCGGATGACCGGCATCCTGCAGGACGTTACGAGCCGAAAGTCCGCGGAAGCGGTTTCGCAACGGCTGGCAGCGATCGTCGAATCGTCAGACGACGCCATCATCAGCAAGGACCTTAACGGGATTGTCAAAAGCTGGAACCCGGCAGCGGAAAAGATATTCGGTTATCGAGCGGAGGAGATGATTGGCGAGTCGATCACGAAGGTCATTCCTCCCGAACTGCTGGACGATGAGGCGACGATTCTTGCAACTATTGCGCGCGGAGAACGGATTGAACACTTCGAGACGGTGCGCCTGAAAAAGAATGGCGAGCGATTCGCGGCTTCACTTACAGTCTCACCGGTCAAAGACGAGATGGGCAATATTACGGGCGCGGCCAAGATCGCACGAGATATCACTCAACAAAAGCGGGCCGAAAATGCGTTGCGGACGACGGAGCGACTGGCCTCGGTTGGCCGCCTGGCGGCCACAGTCGCGCACGAGATCAACAATCCGCTGGAGGCTCTGACGAACCTGATCTATCTGGCGAAGAATGCCGCAGTTCGCAACGATGTTCGCGGGTATCTGGCGGATGCAGAAGAAGAACTGGCCCGTATCTCCGAGCTGACAAAACAGACGCTTGGCTTCTATCGCGAGACGAGGGGCGTTACGAATGTGCGGCTCGGCCCACTGACGATGTCTCTTCTTTCCGTGTTTTCCTCGCGTGCCCAAAGCAGGGGAATTGAGCTTCGCCCGGAGGTCAGAGACGATACGGAATTTTACGGTGTGCCGGGAGAGATTCGGCAGGTGGTCGCGAATCTGGTGAGCAACAGCATCGATGCAGTCAATACAGGCGGAGTGATTCGCATTCGCGTCTCTGCTGCGACACAATGGAAGGGAGGGCGTCGACCGGGCGTCCGGCTGACCGTGGGGGATACCGGCAGTGGTATTCCAAAGGCGGCAAGGCCCCAGATCTTTGAGCCGTTCTTCACGACTAAGAGCGACGTAGGAACGGGCCTTGGGCTATGGGTATGCAAGAACATCGTTGAGAACCATGGCGGATCGATCCAGGTGAGGAGCTCTGTAACGCCGGAGCACAGCTGGACTGTGTTTTCCGTATTTCTGCCTTTGAATGGACGGAAGCACGCCACCGGGGAGATGCTAAGTGGAGCTGTGGCCGAATCAACCATGTGAAGTGTGAACTGTCAGTTACTCGAAACCGCATCTAACGCATCTTCCACATCCCCCAAATTCGCCATTGTCGTACGGGATTCGGGCGGTCCTGGCGATTCGGAAATCATTTAGAGTAATGGGAAGCTGATCTTTCGGCCCAGCCTGCGCGTTTGCGAGCCGAAATCTCGGAAGAGTCGGAACGCTTATGTTCCTCCGAATACCCCATTTCGATCATCCCGTCCTTCGTCTTGCAGCTGCTGTTGCGGTTCTCGGAGCCCTGACCGGCTGCCAGGCTATCGTCAGCTCCGCGCCTGAAGCGCATGTGCGGATTATTAATGCGACTCCGGATGCTCCTCGACTGGATCTGTACGAGGGCTCCAATGCGCTCGCGTTCAATCTGGACCGGGGCACCGTCACTTCGTACATCCAACTTCCCGCGGGTAGTTACAACATCACCGCCGACACAGCGGGAACGCGGCAGGTTCTCTCCGCGTCGAAGAGTCTTTTCAATACGTCGAGCCAGTACACAGTTTTGATCGGCAACACGATCATGAATCCGCAGCAACTTACTCTACTGGATCAGAACCAGGCTGCGCCCGCGGGCCAGATTGCGCTGCGGTTCATCCATCAGGCGACTCGCAGCGGCGCACTCGATCTCTACCTGGTGCCTCCGGGCCAGAGGATTGGCGTAGTCTCTCCGACACTAACGGGTATTGCGTTTGGTGCGAACAGCGGATATATCAACGTTCCGGCGGGCACGTACAGTCTGGCTACTTTGCCCGCGGGCACGGTTCCGGCTGTTACGACGATCCCCAGTTACACTGGTCCGCAACTCGCCTACGCGAATGGTTCTGTGCGAACCATCGTTCTGATTGATGCGCCGTCATCCGCTTCGCAAGGTCTGCGTGTCATCACCGCCGAGGACTTTGATCCGCCGGGCGGTACGAACTGATTCTGCATCGTCGATTCCATCCTTGCTGAATTGCGCGGTACACGGAGTCTCCAGGAAAGTCGCGGTCTTCGCAAGAAATATACCTCTATAATTTGCCGCAACACTCATGAAACCCCTGTGTCTATGCACACCGTAAGCGGTAGCAGCAACCACAAGCCACCGTCTGAAATCACAGGAGCCGACATGAAACTCGCCAACATCCAATACGCCAAACTTGCAATGATCGCCTCTCTCACTCTTGCCCCCGTTGCGATTCTCGCCCAGACCAGCACGACAACCCCCACCCCTGGCCAGCACGATTACGACATCAACCAACGCAAGGAGAATCAACAGGACCGCATTGCCCAGGGCGTCAAGAGCGGCCAGCTGACCGCAGGCGAGACCTCGCGCCTCGAACATCAGGAGGCCGGCCTCAACAAGGAAGAACGCGGCATGCGCGCCCAGGACAACGGCCATCTGACGAAGACCGACCGCAAGACCCTGCACCAGCAGCAGAATCAGGAATCCCGCAGAATCTATCGCGACAAGCACAACGCGAGAAAGCAAGGCTAAGTTCCAAAGTCCTGACGCAACCGCAAGACTGAAGACTGGACGAACTCTGTCTTGGCCTCATACAGCAAAGCAAAAGGGCCGCCAGGAGATTTCCTTAGCGGCCCTTCTTTTTTCTGAAAACCTAGTAGCGGTAGTGATCTGCCTTGTAGGGCCCGTCGACCGCAACGCCGAGGTAATCGGCCTGCTTCTTCGAGAGAGTGGTCAGCTTCACGCCGATCTTCTCGAGGTGCAGACGTGCGACCTCCTCGTCCAGCTTCTTCGGAAGGATGTAGATGCCGACCTTGTAGGTGTCCTTGTTCTTCCAGAGATCGAGCTGGGCCAGCGTCTGGTTGGCGAAGCTGTTCGACATGACGAAGCTCGGATGGCCCGTCGCGCAGCCCAGGTTTACCAGGCGGCCTTCTGCCAGCACGAAGATGCTGTTGCCGCTCTCGAAGGTGTACTTGTCCACCTGCGGCTTGATGTTGAGCTTCGTCACGCCCTTCAGCGCGTTCAGCGGCTCCATCTGGATCTCGTTGTCGAAGTGGCCGATGTTGCAGACGATCGCCTGGTCCTTCATCAGCTTCATGTGCTCGACGGTGATGATGTCGACGTTGCCTGTGCAGGTGACGTAGATATCGCCGCGGCCGAGGGTCTCTTCGAGGGTCGTGACCTCGTAGCCTTCCATCGCAGCCTGCAGGGCGTTGATGGGATCGATCTCGGTGACGATGCACGCGCGCTCCGAGGCCGCGCAGCGAAGCAGCAGAGCCCTTGCCTACGTCGCCGTATCCGCAGACCACAGCGACTTTGCCCGCAACCATCACGTCGGTGGCGCGCTTGATGCCGTCGACCAGCGACTCACGGCAGCCGTACAGGTTGTCGAACTTCGACTTGGTGACCGAGTCGTTGACGTTGATCGCCGGCACCAGAAGCTTGCCCTGCTCGAGCATCTGGTAGAGGCGGTGAACGCCAGTCGTGGTCTCTTCGCTGACGCCGCGCCACTCCTTCGCGACCCTCTGCCAGCGGGTGGGAGTCTCGGCGTGAATCTTCTTGAGCAGGTCCTTGATGACTGTCTCTTCGTGCGAGCCCGAAGGCGAATCGACCCACCTGTCGCCCTTCTCCAGATCAACGCCCTTGTGGATCAGCAGGGTCACGTCGCCGCCGTCGTCGATGACGAGCTGCGGTCCGAGCACTCCGCCCTTGCCGTCGGGGAAGCTCAGCGCCTGATCCGTGCACCACCAGTACTCCTCGAGGCGTCTCACCCTTCCAGGCGAAGACGGGGACGCCGGCTGCGGCGATTGCGGCAGCTGCATGGTCCTGCGTGGAGAAGATGTTGCAGCTTGCCCAGCGCACGTTCGGCGCCGAGGGCAACCATGGTCTCGATCAGCACCGCGGTCTGGATCGTCATGTGCAGCGATCCGGTTACGCGGACGCCGGCCAGCGGCTTGCCCGCGGCATACTTGTTGCGGATGGACATCAGGCCGGGCATCTCCTGCTCGGCGATGTCGATCTCCTTGCGGCCAAAGTCCGCCAGAGATATGTCCGCTACCTTGTAGTCCGCTGCCTTCTCCTGAACCGCAGTCTTATCCACTGTCGCTGTTGCCATTCCTGCACCTCATCTCATTTCTTGGATTCTTTACTATCTCCTTCAGAATAACAGTTTAAGAGCCATTTTCGACACTCGAAAGGTCGCCAGCCTCGCTAAAGACACTGCTTTCAACACATCCAAATCCGAATCTTTTCACATGAAATTATTTCGCGAGGAAGGCGATCGCTTGGGCCTTCGAACCACAAGAGCGAGTATCCCCGCGGCCATCGCGAACCCGCCCATAGGTATAAAGCCACCTGCGAAGCTGTGGGTCGCATCGCGCAGCCTGCCGATCATGTAGGGTCCGGTAAATCCACCGAGGCCTCCCACCATTTGAAGGATCGCTACCGCTCCGGCGGCAGCTGTTCCGCTCAGCATGCTCGTCGTCAGTGTCCAGAACGGCCCCATCATGCTCCAGAGGCCGATGGCTGCCAGCGTCATCGCGCACAATGCTACAACCAGCGAATGCGCCCACGCCGTCCAGGCGAATCCAACTGCAGCGAGCGTCAGGCAAGCAGCGATATGTCCGCGGCGTTCGTTGCTGCGATCGGAGTTCCAGCCCACGACAACGGTCATCGCTGCGGCTGCGAGATAGGGAAGCGTCGCATAGCGCGCGATCAGGCTTGCGTCATCACTTGCCGATCCGCGCGAAAAGCTGTCGAGGATCAGGGGCATCCAGAGATTGACGATATACACGCCGACCTGGCTGACAAAATAAACGGCTGCCAGAACCCACAGTGACGGTAGCCGGAAGGCGTCTCCCAGCTTGTGGTGCAGTTCTCCGCCGTAGAGTTCGCGATCCTGCTGCAACTCGCGCGCGAGCCATGTACGCTCCTCGGGCCGCATCCACCCGGCCTTCGCTGGTCCGTCCTTGAGGAGAAACAACACGGAGATTCCCAGCAGAATGGTCGGGACGCCCTCTGACAGAAAGAGCCACTGCCATCCTGCGAGGCCGCGCACGCCGTCCAGCCTCAGGAGATAGCTGGAGAGAGGCCCGCCTACGACTCCTGCCAGCGAGGTCGCCGTCATGAAGCGAGCTACCGCCCGCGCCCGCTCGTGCGACGGAAACCAGTAGGTCAGGTAGACGATCATGCCGGGAAAGAATCCCGCTTCACTGACGCCGAGCAGAAATCGCAGCACATAAAACGAGGTCGCCGAGTGCATGAACATCATGCAGGTCGAGATGACGCCCCACGAGATCATGATCCGGGCGATCCACAAGCGCGCGCCGACACGTGTCAGGATGAGATTGCTCGGCAGATCGAAGAGCACCGATCCGAGAAAGAATATGCCCGCGCCGGTGCCGTACACCGTGTCGCTGAAGTGCAGGTCGCGCTTCAAGTCCAGGGCTGCGAATCCTACATTCACGCGGTCCACGTAGGCCACGATGTACAGCAGGAACATGTAGGGAATCAGTCGCCACGTGATCTTCGCATAGAGTGCGCGACCATCGACCGTTTCCGTCATGGCCACCATTTAGGCCGACCAGATATCCAGTGGACGATTGTTACGAAGCCGAGAGCCAAATTGAGTGCGTTTTGACGCCGTCTCCGCGACTCAGTCAGTTTCGTGGGTAAGTAAGTATGCGCAGAATCATCAAACGATAAACCTTTGATCTGCCAATCGAGGTCTTCATTGCAGACCCATGGCTGTTTATCTAAGTTTTGATTGTGTCCTTGCGCAGCTCTAACCGCGGCAATCGCTAATCGTAGGAAGCCGCCCCTATTTCCTAAAATTGATTGTTCATTATCTGGGACCATGACAATCATCGCGGGTGGTTTTTCTGACTTCAGCGCTTCTTCCTCCAGCAGAGCAATTGCTGCTTCGATCTTTTCGTCCATGCAATAATTGCCCCCTGCTCACTCAAATGCGCTTCCGAGAGAGAGTATCACCGTGCCGCATCTTTTTCTGCTTCCAGCAACCTTCGCTTCCGCTCCGCGCCCCAGCGATATCCGGTCAGCGAGCCGTCCTTGCCGATGACACGATGACAGGGGACCACGATCGCGACCGGGTTCGATCCGATTGCCGCGCCGACCGCTCGCGAAGCCTTCGACACACCAAGCTGCGCGGCCAGCTCTGAATAACTTCGCGTCTCTCCCCGGGGAATCTCCTGCAGTGCCTTCCATACCCGTTGTTGAAACGCCGTCGCCCGTACGTCGATCGGAAATGTCGCGGCGAGCGGATGCTCTCCCAACTGACTCGCCACGAACGTAACCGCCTCTGCGAGCCAGCCTGTATTTCCCTTGGCAGGCACCAACTGGGCTTTCGAAAACTTCTCGCGCAAACCGGCGATCAACTCTTTGTCATCCTTGCCGAATGCAATGGAGCAGATCCCGACATCGGTCGTCGCTACCAGCATCCGTCCCAACGGACTCGATGTGGTGCAGTACCGGATAAGCAGCCCCAGGCCGCCTTCTCTCATGACTCGCGGCTTCATTCCCAAGGCCGAGCTTTTTTCGTACAACCTGCTGCTCGAGCCATAACCGGCTTCGTAGATGGCATCGGTAATCGGGGCTTTGGCCTTCTTTGGTTCGCGAACCTTGTTCCGGAAGGTCTCCAGCCGCGCCTCTTTCGCGTATTGTCCCGGACTCACGCCCAGCACACGTTTGAATCCACGCAGAATCGTCAGTCGGCTCACGCCGGTCGCCCTGGCTACGTCCTCCAACCGCGTGCGTTCCTCGGCGTGTTCCTTCAGATACTGTGTCACCGCGGCGATCGCACCTGCCTGCGGATCGGCCTTCACCTCTGTCCGCTCGGGCTCGCACCGCTTGCACGCCCGATATCCCGCTGCCTCTGCCAGTGCCGGGGAAGGAAAGAAGCTCACCTGCTTCCGCGCCGGCCGCCGGCTCGCACAACTGGGCTTGCAGTAGATCTTCGTGGACTTTACGGCGTAAACAAACTGTCCGTCGGCGTTGGGGTCCCGCTCGAGGACCTGCCGCCACTGTTTGCCGGGAAAGTAGCTTGGAACAACCGTCATGCCTGCATCCGTCTTTACTGCACTCGTCATCGTCATTCCAGTATCCTCCCACCGGCTGAAGTTCGGCACACTCCGATTCGTTCCATCAAACTTGTGAAACGAGAGTGGGGTCAGTTTGAAAGGTGCCTCAGGGGCTGAAGCCCCTTTCCCGCGGCAGAGGTCTGCGGCATGGCTAAAGCCGTGCCCTTAACGAAACCCAAACTGACCCATTGCCAAAACCCGAGTGGAGTAGGCCGATGATGCAAGGTGCTTCAGGGGCTGAAGCCCCTTTTCGCAGCAAAGCTCTGCGGCACCCGTTGGGCTTCGCTCAGGCAGGCTTTAAAGCCGTTGCCCTAACAAAACCAAACTGACCCACTACCAAAACCCGAGTGGGGTAGACTGGGCCAATGATGCGACGAAACTATTTCGCGTTCATTTTCTTAATCTTCGCCGCGATGTTCTCTCTCGTGGCCACTGCATGCGCTCAAAATCCTACCGATCCTCCGCCCTCGGAGCACGCCATCCTCACGGTTACAGGCAAAGGCGTGCAGATTTATACTTGCCAGCAAACCGGCACCGGGCCGCAGTGGGTCTTTCAGGCTCCGGAAGCTTCGCTGATCGATGCCTTCGGGAAGACCGTAGGAACGCACGGCGCTGGTCCTATCTGGAGATCGAACGACGGCAGTTCCGTGAAGGGTGAGGTTGTTCAAAAGAGCGCGACATCGGACGCTACCGCGATTCCGTGGCTTCTCCTGAAGGCCGCGGATGTCGCCGGTACCGGCATCATGACCAAGGTGGAGTTCATTCGGCGTTCCGATACTCACGGCGGCATCGCTCCCATGACGGGCTGCGACGCCGAGCACGTGGGTGCAGTCTCTCGTGTCCCTTATACTGCGACTTATTCCTTTTATTCTGCGAAACCCTGAACTTATTCCGTGAAACCTTGAACCGCCGCGACACGTTTGGCATCATTCGCCGCGGTAGTCGACGGCTCCTCCATCGTGATTGCCGGTTTCACCGACACCCTCGTTCCATCTTCGAGCACCTCATAGCTGTCGACGAAGAAGTTCGTCAGAATCGCATCCCCAAATGAAGTTGTGATCGCGACATCGGCGGCATCCCGACCCGTAGCCATCAATATCCTCCCAATCCTTGGCTCATTGTGCCGCGCATCCATCGTCATCCACTGCCCATCGAGAAACACCTGGTACCATGCGCTGAAATCGCCCGGCCCGCTGTACGGCCAGCGAATATCGCCCAGATACCCCGTCACGTAGCGCGCCGGAATGTTCTGGCACCGAGACAAGGTTATTGCCAGATGCTGATAGTCCCGGCACACCCCGACCTGTTCCATAAAAACGTCCATCGCTGTCTTCGTGGGTCGCGCCGCTTCATAGTCGAACGCTAACTTCTCATGCACCCAGTCGCGAATTGCCGCAGCACGCGTCCACCCAGGCGTTATCCCACCGAACAGATCCTGTGCGATCTGACCGAACCGATCGACCTCGCAGTAGCGGCTGGGCAGCAAGAATTGCAACACCTTTGAGGGCAACTCCTCAACTGGATGCCTGCTGTGCGTCGGCATGAATCGGATCCGCCATTCCCTCAATCTCAACGAGGCTCGACCCACTCAGGCGTATTTCTCCAGCCGGGGCTGTGAGGCGTGTGCAGCGGTTTCCAAACACATCTTCGAACTCCGAAACCGTAACGTCGGTGGCCGTTTCTCTGTCGATGTGCTGCGCCTTCAATTCATTGCCGCACCTGACCTGTTGCTCCAGCGACGGATGCAGATGGAGCATCGCAACCATCGGGGTCGGCAGTGAAAGATGAAATTGAATATCGTGTTCGTTCTTAATAAGCATCGAAAACCATCGTCCTCTACAGGGCTACATTTTTGATGGCAATGCAGCGATGGCCGGCGATCCCCATCGTATCTAAATTCCACCAAGCCAAAAGATTCCACCAGACAAAAGAAAAGGCAGGCCCGAAGGCCCGCCTCTGTTTCCAATTGCTCCGAGAGATTACTTCGCCACTGCTACCTTCACACCAGCCTGCTCGGCAAGTGCGGCAGCCTTGTCTGTCTTCTCCCAGGTAAAACTTGCGCCCTTGCGTCCGAAGTGGCCGTATGCCGCGGTCGCCTTGAAGATCGGCTTGCGCAGATCGAGCCCTTCGATGATGCCCTTTGGGGTCAGCGAGAAGTTCTTCCGAACCAGATCTTCGAGCTTCGTCTCATCTACTTTGCCTGTGCCGAAGGTATCGACGAGCACGCTTACCGGTTCAGCCACGCCAATTGCATAGGCCAACTGCACCTCGCAGCGGTCGGCAAGGCCGGCGGCGACGATGTTCTTGGCGACGTAACGGGCCATGTAAGCAGCCGAACGATCGACCTTGGTCGCGTCCTTTCCGCTGAAGGCTCCGCCGCCATGCCGGCCCATGCCGCCATAGGTGTCGACGATGATCTTCCGTCCGGTCAATCCGGTGTCGCCCATGGGGCCGCCAACGACGAAGCGGCCAGTCGGATTGATGTGGTACTTCGTATCCTGCGTCGAGCAGGTTGGCGGGGATGACAGCCTGAATCACGTTCTTCAGGATGTCGGCGCGCAACTCCTCGTTTCCGACGGTCTCGGCGTGCTGGGTCGAGATGACGACTGCATCCACACGCACAGGCTTGTGGTTCGAGTCGTACTCGACCGTCACCTGGCTCTTGCCGTCGGGACGCAGGTAGGACATCTGGCCGTTCTTGCGAACCTCGCTCAGCCTCTCCGCCAACTTGTGCGCCAGCGAGATCGGTGTCGGCATCAGTTCGGGGGTCTCGTTGGTCGCGTAACCGAACATCATGCCCTGGTCGCCTGCGCCGCCGGTATCAACGCCCATGGCGATGTCGCCGGACTGTTTGTTGATGGTCGAGATGACCGCGCAGGTGTTCGAATCGAAACCATAGAGCGCGTTATCGTAGCCAATCGCCGCGATCGTTCCACGCACCAGGCCCTGAAAGTCCACATAGGCCTTTGTCGTGATTTCGCCGGCTATCACCACCAGCCCGGTGCAGGTCAGGGTCTCGCATGCTACACGGCTGTAGGGGTCCTGCGCGAGGCAGGCGTCAAGAATCGCGTCGGAAACCTGGTCGGCGATCTTATCCGGATGCCCTTCGGTGACAGACTCACTTGTAAACAAAAAACGGTCGCGGTTAGCCAAAACAACTCCTCCAGAGAGTCAGAGAATCGCCGTTCGAGGCCTTGGCCCGAATGGCGTATAACTCTACCATTCTACCTGCCAGACAGCAGCCAGCAAAACGCGATCCTCGAACGGATAAGGCGTTCAATGACAAAGGCATCAGAATCAACACGCTCTGTGTTCGGATCAATTTGAATTTTTGATTTGCTAAAACAATCGTCTGTGCAGGGCAAATTTCCATACGCTCCAACCCAGCGCTGCCACCGACACTACCATCATCCCGACCCCAACCCATCTCGATCCATTGACCGGGCCACCACGGATTCGATTTTTCCTGACATTCTCTGCGAATTCTGCCCAGTCGGCGGCTTCCGGATTTCCTGCGTCGCTCTCTCGCAGGCTCGCTTCAAACCGCTCGATCCACGGGGTTTCTTCCAACCCGACTGCCGCAAGATAGCTGCGAAGGATTCCCTTTCTGAACACGCCGCCGGGTAAGGAGGCGAAGTCTCCCATCTCGAGCGCAATCAGATGCCGAGATGAGACCTTGGTCTCCTCGCTGATCTTTTCGAGCGAAACTTTACGCTGTTCTCGCTCTTTTCGAAGTTCGTCGCAGAATTCCATTCGTTTCATTCCGTTGATGAATGGGCCAGAGGCCAATTTACCGCGGTTCACGAAGAATAGAACGATGGATTTATCAAAGTCAAAGCCACTTTTGGGTTACATACTTTCCTGTTATCAGCCCGAAATTGAACTGTCTGGAGCTGCCGGCCGACTCCGCTTTCCTTGTTATCTCAATTATTATGCTAGAGATAGAGCACAAAGTATCCACCGGAACCGAGCCGTTGCCATCCTTCCGGCACCACTGCGCCTACCCCGAAGTTAGCCACGACAGCCTTTGCTCCGGTCGAACGCAGAGCCGACAAGGTGGCGGCCTTGTCTCCACTCTCCCAGACCCTGATGGGGGATATCCAGTCTGCAAAGATTTCAGTCCGGATATTGACGCGCGCCAATCGTGCCCAGTAGGAATCGGCGCGGCAGGCTACTTCGCCGAGGCATGCGACGGTATCTCCGGGGTGAATTCCGGGGGCATTTGCCAGGCTCTCTCCGGCGCTGAAAGTAGCGCGGTTATAAGCTCCGATAGCGCGTCCTTCGGTTCTTTCCTCGTTTCTCAGGTTCTGGAGCGACTCCGTGAACGAGGCGCAGAGCAGCATGCTGAGAAACAATGCCGCACACATGGCCGCTGCGTCCTGTCCAAATTTTGTTTCCGGGATGCGTATGAATGCCAGAAGCACGCTCATGACAAGGAGGACTGCATTGGCGATGTACCGCGGCTCGGTGTATACAACCAGGTACATCCCCATCTGTGCCGCTGCCAACAGGAGAACCGGACCGGCTCCCCGCCAGCCGAAGTCGCGGCGTCTCCAGCGTCCTCCCAGCATGAGCAGCACTGCGAACAACAGAGCGTCCTGAGGACGAGTCACAAAATATTGCAGGACGATCATCAGGCCAGAGGTTGTCTCCTGCACCTGGGCCCTGAGATTGAAGTGTGGCTTCAGGCCATCGTTCCAATAGGAGGGATCGAACCACTGCGTCTCGGTTCCCGGCATAACGTTACCGAAATAGTAGATGGGCGGATCTTTCAAGAGCTGCACCGAAGTGTGCTTTAACTGGCCACGCGCCAGCCCGTAACGAGACGGATCGTTCTTCTGCTGCTCAAAGCGATCTGCGCCATCGACGAACCATGCGTAATTCAACCCGCCCGAATCGCCTGCAGAGAACCGCCCCTTCTGCTTTGAAAGCGCACCGATGTAGGGTCCTGCCAGCGCCGCGAAGATCAATACGGCGACAAAAGCGTGTTTTGCTGCTTTCCTCACCGATCCTGTAACGACCGGAAGCAATAAAACCGAGACTAGAAATACTGGAAAAGCCACGCTCTTTACGAGGAATCCCAATCCAAAGCAGATCCCGAGTCCAGCGGCAGATCGAAGATCTCTTCTCGCACCAATCCGCATCAGGAATGCCGCGCCGCAGATCAGCAGGGTTGCCAGCAGAACATCCGGCCTAACAGATCGCAGGCCCAGCTCCCGCGTGACGCTGATCAATGTGATTGCTGCTGCGGCGAGGTCGAGCGTCTCGAGTCGAAGAGGCTGCCACCCATTGGTATCTGCCGATGGATTGACACGTTTGAGATCGACATCGCGGTGCAGTTCTACGGCCGAACGCAGAGCAAACCGTACCGCAAGGAACATCAGTCCGGTAAGCACCAGGTTGAGCAGGCGCGCTGCGAGTAATTCGTGCTGAAGCGAGGTTCCCAACACCATTCGCGAGAGCAAAAGAAGCGCCGGATAACCCGGATGCCAATACGCGTTCACGATCCAGTGCCACTGATGCGCGTGAATCAGATCCGCCAGATCGAGATAAGACACCGTATCCGCATTCATGTCATACGGAGAGAACAGCGCCTGCATGATAAGCGCCAGAGCGAGCGTTGCAAACAGGGATCGGCGCACTAGCGGAGAGGAGAAGATTTGCATCGGGAGCTTGACCTTCGAAGCGTTTCGAATCTTTCGCCATCATATCGTTCATGAATGCCGAGGCATACTGCAGGGTGTCTACTCTGTAACGCTGCTGCCGCTCTGTGTGAAAGTCAGCCAACATTATGATCGTTTGCGATAGAAGGGACGCGATAAGCGGAATGGGATTGATGGGACACTCCGGCAAGCAATTGAGTAGACGAGTCGCCCCGCAGTCGCTATGATCAGCCAAAGACGCCGCAGCGAGAATTTCTCGGCCTTTTACACCTGATGTAGAAATCATTGCCATGACACCGACTGGAGTTTTCCTGAATCAGACTCGGGCGTTTGGTGGAAAAGGAGAACAGTGCGCCTTCCCTTTCCCGTGCGGATTCCGTTCACAGGGATCTTTTACTTTGCCGTCATCCTTTGCGGAATTCAATTAATTGAGGGCACCGGCGGTGAATTTTCGCTCTGCTGCTTTCTCTTTATTCTGGTTGCGGGAGTTGCCTTCAACCTTGCTGGCGGCTTCAGCCGGCCATCGGGGGCCTATGTCTTCTTCTTCGCGACGCTGACTCTCCTTGTGGGCCTGTGCTGGAAGGCGATTCTCGGAGAGCCTGCCGACTATCACGTGGAAAATCCGTTGCTGGGTATCCGAGTTTATCTCGGATGCATTTGTTCCATCTGCGTCGCGGTCCTGATCAGCCGCAAGATTTCGACCAGACGCGCCCTTCCTTAGAAACATGGTGACGGAATCGAAGATGCAGACGGCAACTGTCGGATGCCTGGTTACCGGAACTCTGCTCTATCTTATTGGCACTTTTTTCCCGGAGACGGGCGGAAATGGGACAGTTCTCAGCGCGATCACCCAGATCAACCAGTTTTTCCCGCTCGCCATTATTCTAGGGACGATTCATACAATTCGACGCTCGGGGGGCACGCGTAGCGTCAATCTTCCGGTGCTGTTATCCATCGTCTTTTCGTGTGGGATCGGCATCATCGGCTTTTCCAAGCAGGGCATCATCGCTCCGCTGGTCAGCTGGCTTCTGGCCGCAGCATCGCAGCGCTACAGGGTTTCGCGGATCCAGATAGGGCTCGGCCTGGCAGTGGCCTTCTTCATCTTTCATTATCTGGTTCCGTATACGCAGTATGGCCGAAGTTTTCGTGGGGATACTTTTTCGGCCAACCTTGCGGTGGCAGGCTCCATGCTCACTGACCTGGGCGGCGTTCGCGAACAATATCTGACAAACTCCGATGATGCCGAACAGACCCTGGTTTACGGCTACTATGAGAGACCCCAGGGCTTCTTTGACCGGCTTCAAGCGTTTTCAATGGATTCCGCCCTCATTAATTACAAACAACAGACGGGTTTTGTCGGACTTACCCCGCTTCTGCAGGCATTCGAGAACTTCGTGCCGCACTTTATCTGGAAGGACAAGCCCGCGGTGAACTATGGGAACCGATTTGCCCATGAAATTGCTCTTCTTGCTGACGAGGACAACACTACCGGCATCTCTTTTTCGCCCGCAGCGGAATCCTATGTTCTGCTGGGCTGGACAAGCGTACTTCTCGTCGCTCCAGTTATCCTCGGCGTGCTCTTCACCGTTTTTGACTCTCTGTGCGGCGATGTGCGCGAAGCCCCCTGGGGGCTGATCATGATGGTGATCTTCGCGCATCTGGCTCCGGAGGGCGGTCTTGGGGGCGCTGTTTACACCACGGGTTTTATCACCTTCGGAATTATCTTTTCAGCAGTGGTGGGCACCTACGTGATGCCTGTGTTGGGAACTTTGTTCATTGGCCCGGAAGGAATTATTGTTCGCCGGGGTGCGCCTGTGCGAAGCATTCCTAACCGGCTGGCGAGGCCGGCTGCCGTGAAGAATTGAAATCTTTCCTGGGCTGGCTCGCGCGCGAGTTGCTACATAGGAATCAGTTCGGCCTGGGGTTGGGCGTGCGTCGCCAGTTTCTCTTCCGTTTCCGCGGGTTTCCGACTCATAAACGGACGTTCAAAGATCAGATGAAAACCATAGCTCGCCGCAAT
Source organism: uncultured Acidobacteriaceae bacterium (assembly GCA_963770055.1). Lineage (GTDB taxonomy): Bacteria > Acidobacteriota > Terriglobia > Terriglobales > Acidobacteriaceae > Edaphobacter. The sequence continues at coordinate 80,368 of CAVYOC010000003.1, read as the reverse complement.
CGCGACCGGGCTGACGATGAAAGCAATCAGGGCAATGGTCGCAAGAGGCGACTCTGGCAGGTGACGATGGCCCGCGCCCACCATCCATCGGTGTGCCAACACCTGAAAAAGCGAGTGGATGAGATACACGCTGTACGAAAAAGTACCAACCCGGGTGAGGGGCTTCCACTCAAGCAGGCGATTCCCCATGTGTTCACGATTTTTTGTGAGGAATGCCATCAGGAGAGCGACAGACAAGCCGATGAAGAAATCTCTGATGGCTCTTGCGGTAAGAAGATATCCGAGAAAGCTCAGCAGGGTGGCCGGTCCGAGCCACTTTGCAGGGCGGTCGGAGCAGGCAAGTTCCGCTCCAAGCATCCCTTCGGTGAAGAGAAAGAGGAGATTGGAGTTTCCTACCCCGTGAGTTGCATGGAATATGGCCTGGGCGACCACGAAGCTGACAAGGAGCGTGACCCACTTACCCTTCTTCTTCCAGAGCAGCACAAGCAAGGGAAAGATGAGATAGATCTGGCACTCCACCGCAATGGACCACAGAGGATTATCCAGCGTATACAACCCGGAGGGGATCCAGTTTTGAATGAGGAGAAGATGCGATACGACGCTTAACCATGTAATCGGGGTGCCGTTATAGTCCTGGGGGTAGCTCTTGTAGCTGCACGCGACCGCGATGACGAGTGCGATAGCGACTGTGGCGAAGTAGGGCGGCAATATCCGCCGCATCCGCCTGCGATAAAACCGCTCAACCTGGAGGTTCCAGTCACCTCTCTGTGCCAACGGGAGAGCGAGGCAAAATCCTGAGATCGCAATGAAGACCGCGACAACATCGTGGCCGTACTCCATGAAGGAAAAACCGCGAGGGAAACCTCCAGAGACGACGAAGCAATGGTGTCCGACGATGTAGAGCGCTGCCAGGGCGCGCATCCCATCAATGAAATCAAGTTGAAGCCTCTTCGACGGGCCCATTCGCAGAATTGTAATGCGCTGACTTGAAAGAGTTTGTACGCAAATTAGAACTTTTGGGGTATTGCTCCCATAGACTGTTAACAGTTATGAACAAACTAGTTGTCGGCAATCTCGTCCATCGGCCTTTGCGTTCTCTTATAAGCTGCCTCGCAGTCGCAATCGAGGTCATCATGATCCTCTCCATCACTGCGATCCTGATGGGCAAGCTCAACGGCTTCAAGACACGCCAGAATGGCATCGGGATGGACATGATCGTGCGGCCGAACTCTGCCAGCAACCTGATCGGCATGAGCCCTGCCGGTGCCTCGATCAAGGTCGCCGACATCCTGGCGAAGATTCCCGACGTCGTCGTCTCCGCTCCCGTCAACATCCAGGTGAACAGTTCGCTCGACACCATCTACGGCATCGACTTCCCAAGCTTCAACGGTCTGCTCCCCTTCACCTTCCTCTCCGGCACCTCCTTTCAGGGGCCCTACGACGCCATCATTGACGATTACATCGCCACGGGGAAAAAGATCGGCGATACCATCCAGATCCTCAACCATCCCTTCCGGATCTGCGGCATCGTCGCGCACGGCAAGGGGGGACGGAAGTTCGTCCCCATTGACACTATGGGGGCGCTCACTGGCACCGAAGGCAAAGCCACCATGTTTTACCTCCGTACCCAGAATCCGCCGCGGTATCAGGAGGAGGTTAAGCGGGCCATCCTCGCGACCCCCGGCATGGGGACCTACACCGTCGTTACCGCTGACGAATATCTCTCCTCCATCTCGCCCGATCGCCTGCCCGGCTTCAACATTGGTCTCGAGGTTGTCATCGGCATCGCCGTCGTCATTGGATTTCTCGTCATCTTCCAGTCCATGTACACCGCCGTCATGGAGCGTACACGCGAGATCGGCATCCTCAAGTCCATGGGAGCCTCCCGCGCCTACATCGTCAGCATTGTTCTTCGCGAAACCGGCGTCCTTGCGGTCGTAGGGATCATCGTCGGCATTATTACAAGCTTTATCCTCAGCGCCGCGCTGGAGGCTCGCTTTCCGACTTTGGACTTCGTTATCGACTTGCCCTATGTCTGGAAGGCCACCCTCATCGCTTTTGTCGGAGCCATTCTCGGCGCGCTCTACCCGGCCATGAAGGCTGCCGCGAAAGATCCCATCGACGCACTCTCGTACGAATAGTGCGTTCGAGCCAAAGTCAATCCAAAGCGAAAGCAATGCCGTGTCTTCCTGAGGCTTGCTCACAGCGTCGAAGCTCGCGCGAAACCGAGCTGGAGGGGGCAGGATAGCGCAGCGGGGTGCCAGTCAGCCAAAAAACCCAATCTGGCCCCTCAAAACACTGACGAGATCGGCTCGAATAAAAAATTCCGAGTCACACTTCTGTAATACTCTGGAACTCCTGCCATCAACTTGCGTTTAATCTTTATGAGTCAATGATCCCGTGACCCATTCCGGCTCTAAATCGTCCAGCGTCTTCCACGCCGTTGAGGCCATTCTTCTTACGACTGCAAGTATCTTTCTCGTTCTTCATGCTTTCCACCTCAATGCCGACTTCCCAAACCATTCCCCCTGGATGGACTGGGCTAAGTACACCGACGAGGGCTGGTACGGAGATGGCGCCATCCGGCACTTTCAGCGGGGCAACTGGAATGTCCCGGGAGATTTCAACCCCGCTGCCGCGCTTCCTGTCTGGCCCCTTCTTGAGGGAGCGCTCTTCCGGTTCACCGGAGTCAGCCTCAGTGCTGCACGCGGCCTCACGGTTGCTATCTTCGGCCTGATTCTGGTTGCTTCTTACTTTCTGCTCCGGCGCTGGCAACTTCTCTCAACCGGGAAGAGATCCGAGACCTCCCTTGCTCCGGCGATCGCCGTGCTTCTTCTTGCGGTAAGCCCGTTCTGTTATGTCTTCACCCGGATGGCTATCCTCGAGCCGCTTCTGATTCTTTTCACCCTGCTGTCGCTTCTTGCCGCATCGTTCGTCATACCATCGGAGCAGGGGACGCCCGTGCGAACCCGCCTGCAGCGTGCGGTACCTCTTCTTGCCCTTGGTCTCCTGGTGCCTCTGATGGTCCTGACCAAGACCACGGCCATTTTTGTTCTTCCGGCGATTGCCTGGCTTCTCTGGGCTCGCGCAGGATACCGGCTACTGCCTTTTCTGCGGCTAAGTGTTCCGCCGGCAGTTATCGCCTTCGTTGCGTGGCTAAGCTACTACGTCACCGTCGTCCGGCCCCGTTTTCTGCCGGATTTCCACTATCTCTTTGACGCCAACAGCTACAGCGGCCTTACTCCGTCGAATCTTGTCTCCGTGCTCGCCGACACGATCGCTGACGGACTCTGGATAGGCAAGATCCTCTATCCCCTCGCGCTTCTGGCGGTCCTCTCCGTCTTTCTGCTGCGTCCGCGTCTTCTCCGCAATCCGCTGGTGTCCGCGCTCATTCTCTGGGCCACTGGCTACGGAGCCTTTCTCGCGTATCACAACAATCTCCAGCCCCGGTATTACCTGGTGCTCGCGATTCCCCTGACTCTGCTGGTTCCGGTTGTCCTCTCCAGCCTGTGGACTTCGAATTCACAGGGCAGTACGTCTGCCGGAGATCGCTCCACCGGCTGGCGGTTGCTTCCGTCGCCGGTGTTCTTGCGGTACTTACCGTCAGCGATGCTGGTCAGACTCTTCATTATGTCCGGACGCCTGATTACGCCTTCTCGAATGCCGCCGCTCAGATTCGCGAGATCATCAATGCCGACTCGACCCATAACCGGCTCATTCTCTCCATCAGCGGTTCTCAAATTTCACTTATGACAGGGCTGCCCTCCATCTGCGACGACTTCGGAACCATGGATCTTCCTGTTCGTGTGCAGGCCTACCGGCCGGGGTGGTATCTGGCCTGGAACCAGGTGGAAGACGACAAGATGGATGCACTCTCCCCGATGTTTCATCTGCAGCGCGTTGCTGCCTTTCCGGCCTTTGACGATCCGGAACGCAACCTGCTCATCCTCTATCGCCTCGATCCCGCAACCCCGGCGGCTCCGGCTCGTCCGCGGCGCAAACCCGCCCCGCGTCTCCTCCGAACCACCTTCGGCGAGCAATCCAATCGACAGCAACTCGAACACTAGTCGTCAGGCAGACTGCAACGACATATAAAGACAATCTCTTATTGTCGATACGGTCAACGAACTTCTGAACGGTCGTCGTATTCCATGTATTGACCGGGGGAAGAACTTGCCATGACCATGCTCAAGGCGAAAAGGAATGGTACGAAGATCCGTACCTCCGAGACGACGCCAACGGTGAACCACAGCGCCATGTACAACGCAGAGGATAGGATCACGACTTTCTCAAGGAAATTGAGGCGAGGTCGTTTGAGCATCAAGATTAGGAAGAACGCGAGAAATGGGAAGAGCGCGATGAGGAATATCCGCAGGTTGTGCAGAGTCAGATTGCCGGCTATCTGAATGACTTTTGTGCCCGGAGTGTAGGTAAGGTTCGGGTAGCGGATGAATTGGAGATAGGACTGGACTGTTCCTGCGATGAGGACGATCAGACCGCCTGCTGCGATACGGGCACGGTTGATTCTCAAGCCTTCCTTCATGCTGGTCGAGAGTCCAGCTAAGATGATGCCGATTCCAAAGATAAAAGCAACATCGGCTCGGAGAAAGGCCTGGCAAAGAGACGCAACGAGAACAGGCAGTAGCCATAGGGTGTTCGTGGTGCTTTTTACGAGGGCGAAGAGGCAAATGGCAAGGTAAAGAGCGGAGGGAAGGGTCTCGGGACGTTGCATGTAAACTACCCACGCTAGTGGAAATTGGATCAACGCGAGAAAGAGCAGGATGCGCCAGGCGCGGTCTTTCGGGTTGGCGGGTTCAGCGTAATTTATCAGGCAATAGAAGAGGTAGAGGGCGAGAAACCCGGCGACTAGATCGGATGCTGCGAGGATGTTAGTGCGGTCGGAGATGTGGAATGTTTGCGATATGAATCGGATGAGAGCAGGGGCGGCTACGCGGTAAGCATTTGGAGCGTAAAGGGTCGTTGGCTGATCGAATAGCAAAGTAGAGCCCATGCTTTCTGACACGGCATACCAGGCGTCGTGGACAGAATGCGCGAGTTGTAAACAAAGGGCAAAGAGGAAGGCGGCTGTTAAAGACCTTTCCTGTTTTATGGTCACCGCAAGCCCCCTGTCGCTCTCCACAGCTTGACATCATGTCTACGTAATAGTGTCAACGACTGCCTTTCGCGAGAGGCTCGTTATACCGTCCTCATGCTCGTCTTCCTCAATCGCATGTTACATCACGTATACGGAATTTTGTTTCCTGGCCGCGGGCACAGTGGCCATCGGACATCTTTCTCTCAACTGCTTCGGACTGGTCTGTCCCTCCTTGCGAGCTGGGCCGAGGGCGCCGTCGCTGTCTTCTTTGTGGTTCTACATCGGTCGTATGGTTCCGTGGATGGACACCGTCGCTATCGCCACGGCCGTGGTCATGCTAGCGGTCTGCATCGCTCTTCGTGATCTTCGGATATCAGAGGATCATCTCGCCGTACGAATCCTGCGCAAGGTTGCTGCAGCAACCTTTCCGCTCTATCTCATTCACCTACCGCTTTTCGTTCTTCTCGCCGCGGCAGTTCGATATCCACGTGGCAGCTTGTGGGCGAAATTAGCGCTTTTAGCCACTGCAATCGTGATTAGCATCTTGCTTGCAGGGCCATGCGATGCTTTGAAAGACCATATACGCAGAAAACTCTCTCCGAAGGAGCCGGTCTCTACATTCAATCCCCCGGGCAAAAGGAACCCAAACCCCGCAGAAACAGTCGCCTACCAATAGGCGGGGAAGCGTATCCGGTGACCTTTCCCCTAACCTTTGAGTATCCGGAAAAAGGCGAAATAGTCGATCTTCATTGACTTCAGGGCTAAAGGTCGTCTATCCTTAAACCTCGCGCAGTCTCGCGTCTGTACGTCTGTGCTCTGTACCATTGCCCAGGCAATCAGTTACCCGAGACGTCCGTGATGGATCCCCTGGGGAGCAGCTTGATCCTAGCCGCCCCCTGAAGCACCCATCCCATAGGTTTGTGCGTAGTCCAGCTAGGCGGTAATTTCCGCGTGTTGTGAAGAGCAGTCTGTCTCTTCCTTTCTCACGCTGTCCCGCTCTGGAATAATCGGTTTTTTGCTTCAAGCGCACCATCAACTTAGCACCATTTTCTTCCGTATCACGCCGAACCAGGAAGACGGCAGAAACAAGGAGCAATCCCAAGATGCCTACTACCATCCCGAGCGGCAAAGACATCAAGCGCAAGTGGTTCGTGCTGGACGCCAGCGGCAAGACCCTAGGCCGTCTCGCAACCCACGCCGCCTCGATCCTCGCCGGCAAGCTCAATCCTCTTTACACGCCTTATATCGACATGGGCGATCACGTCGTGATCATCAACGCCGAAAAGATCGTGCTCACCGGCCTCAAGGCAGACCAGAAGCTCTATCGCCGCTATACCGGATTTCCTGGCGGCCTTCGTGAAGAGTCCTTCATCAAGCTGCTTGCCCGCCGCCCTGAAGCAATCGTCGAACAGGCCGTCAAGGGCATGCTGCCCAAGTCCAAGATGGGGCGCCAGATGGCCACCAAGCTCAAGGTTTACAAAGGCGACAAGCATCCGCACCTCGCACAGCAGCCTCAGCCGCTCGAACTCGCCGGCTAAGTTTTGGGATTAAAAGCAGTGGGCTTTAGTCCGCTGAAGAAAACAGGCCAAACAGGGGGTTTAGCCCCGGCCTTTTGAAAGTTCAAGGAGCACCATGGCAGATCTGATTCAGTACTACGGAACCGGCCGTCGCAAGAGCTCGATCGCACGCGTCTTTCTGCGTCCGGGCAGCGGCAAATTCACCGTCAATGGCAAGGATTCCGAGACCTACTTCGTCACGGCCCAGCAGCGCGCCGCCGCGAAGGTATCACTCGGCATCGAGAACATCGGCGAGACGTTTGACGTCATCACCACCGTCAAAGGTGGCGGCGTCATGGGACAGGCCGACGCTGTCAAGCTCGGCATCGCCCGCGCCCTGATGGAATTCAACCCCGAGCTCCGCAAGGCGCTCAAGGCGCAAGGCCTCGTTACCCGCGACTCGCGTGGTAAAGAGCGTAAGAAGTACGGCCAAAAGGGCGCTCGCGCTCGCTTCCAGTTCTCGAAGCGCTAACGCTTTGGTTCTCGGTTGTCCGTTCGCGGTTCTCAGAAGCTGACAACGGACAGCTGAGAACGGACAACATCGGTTTTGGCAGCACCCTTCGGAAGATTTTCGCCGAAGGCAAGGAGTCAAATCTCCCGCGCCTGTCTCGTCAGGCAAAGGATCAATCCAGGCCCCGATGCTCATACTCGGCAGCCTTAACCAAGGAGCTACATTGGCAAATATAACCATGAAAGAACTGCTCGAAGCCGGCGTTCACTTCGGGCATCAGACCAAGCGCTGGAACCCCAAGATGAAGGAATATATCTTCGGCGAGCGCAATGGCATTTACATCATCGACCTGCAGAAGACCCTCAAGATGTTCAAAGAGGCGTCGAAGTTCGTCACCGACCTTACCGCGACCGGCAAGCTGATCCTTTTCGTCGGCACCAAGCGCCAGGCGCAGGACGCAGTCGCTGAGGAAGCCACCCGCGCCGGGATGCCTTACATCAACTCGCGCTGGCTCGGTGGTCTTCTCACTAATTGGGTCACGGTACAGAAGTCGGTCAAGCGCCTCACAGAGCTCGACGACATGTCGACCGACGGCCGCTATGAGCTTCTGACCAAGAAGGAAGTCATCAAGCTTGAGCGCGAGCGCAAGCACCTGACGACCAACCTCGCCGGTATCAAGACCATGAAGCGCCTGCCCGATGCGATCTTCGTCATCGACTCGAACAACGAAGCCATCGCCGTTGCTGAAGCCCGCAAGCTTGGCATCCCGGTCGTCGCTGTTGTCGATACCAACTGCGACCCGACGGTGGTCGACTACGTTATCCCCGGCAACGACGATGCTCTGCGCGCCATCCGCCTCTTCACTACGAAGATCGCCGATTCCGCTTATGAGGGAGTCCAGATGGTCTCCGACAAGGCCTTCGCTACCGAAGTAGCCGACGTTACGCCTGCCGAGATCTCCTCCGCGTACATCGGTGAAGATGGTGAGTACGAGCCCGGCGACGTTCATGCCGCAGCGGAGCCTGTTGAAGCCGTAGCCGAAGAGGACGAGACTGTCGACCTCGAGGCAGTTCTGGGCGGAAACATTCGCAAGGCGCCGGCTGCAGCCTCCGAGACCGAAGCTGAAGCGGATTCGATCTCACATCAGGCTGCCGTCTAGCTCCGGTTTCCAAAAGTTTGCTTAGGGGCACGGCTTTATCCGTGCCGTAACCACACTCTTAAGATTTCTGGTTGTGGGCTTCAGCCTGCGACCTCTACCGAGGCGCTACCGTAGCATCCTCGCACTGATCAAGATATTTATTCAAGGATATTTATGTCTGAAACTGCCGTTAAGATCGACGCAAAACTCGTCAAGGAACTCCGTGAAAAGTCCGGCGCCCCCATGGGCGACTGCCTCAAGGCGCTCCAGGAAGCCAAGGGCGACATGGAAGACGCCTTCGTCGTCCTCCGCAAGCGTGGGATGGCCTCGGCTGCCAAGAAGGCCTCCCGCACCACGAATGAAGGCGCGGTCGGCACCTACATCCATGCCGGAGGAAAGATCGGCGTGCTGCTCGAGCTCAACTGCGAGTCTGACTTCGTTGCACGCACGGAAGACTTCCAGGAGTTGCTCAAGGACATCGCGATGCATATCGCCGCCGTCGACCCGCGCTTTGTCAGCCGCGAAGACGTTACCGCAGCCGATCTCGAGCGCGAGAAGGAAGTCTATCGCGCCCAGGCCGCAGCCACCGGCAAGCCAGCGAACATCATCGAGAAGATGCTCGAGGGCAAGCTCGCCAAGTTCTACGAAGAGTTCTGCCTGCTCGATCAGCCGTTCATCAAGGAAGCCTCGCAGACGATCGCCCAGCTTATCGCGTCGAAGGTTGCGAAACTCGGTGAGAACATCAGCGTCCGCCGCTTCGCCCGCTTCAAAGTAGGCGCCCCCGAGTGGACCGTAGCCACCACCGCCCAGACCTCTTCCGAAGAGCCACAGGCATAACCTAAACTCGGAAGGGCATGGCTACAGCCATGCCGCCGTGACCGAATAAAAGTATAGAGCCCGGGTGACACCCGGGCTTTATTTCGTCTTATACCCGGAGCATTCCCAACCAGCGAAAAATTGAGGTAGTAATGCAAGACTTAACGATTGTCTGCGGACAATGCGGTGCAGATGTTGCTGTAACGAATCCGCTCATAGCGAATCTAACTGCGTTGATTGCACCCCAAACAACCGTTTTACCGATTACCCCCACTAACTAAGGTATGAACAACCTTCGCCCAACCTCGTCTCTCCTATCTTCCGTCGCTCTTGCATTAGTCATGTTGCCATCGCTCTGCTCCGCGCAGACCGCCGGGCAGGACATGAAAAACGCCGGAACCGACACCAAGAACGCAGCCAAAAGTACAGGACACGCGGTGAAGAAGGGAACCGTTACCGCCGCCGACAAAACAAAAGAAGGCGGCACTGTTGCCGCCGACAAGACCAAAGAGACTTCGGTGAAGACCTATGACCGCTCGAAAGAAGGAACGCAGAAGGTAGTCAAGCCTGATGCGCACGCGACTACGAAGGCAAAGGACCGCACAACCGAGGCCAATATGGAGGCCAAAGACAACGCCAAGCGCGCCAAACAAAAAACAGAAGACGCTAAACCTCAGTAGAAGATATCTGGGCCTTTCGCTTTCCTCTTTGATCCACATTCGAGACGACCCCTCACCCGCCCGCTTCGGCAGAACCTTCGCTTTGCCTCCGTTCACTTACTCTCTACTACTCCCAATGCGCCGTGGCCCGTGCTGCATCCACAATCTGGTGAGCCTTATCCACGTGGCCGATTGCCCGGTCGCGCAATCCGCGAGCCTGTGGCACATCCTCCGCCTTTGCGAGGTCGTTGTGCGCTGCCCAAAGCAGTTCGTTCGCCTTGCGGAAGCGATCATGTGGGCTCAGGTGCGTGTCGATCGTGAACGGATCATTCAATCCCTTGCCGTCGTCGATCGCAGCCTGCTTGATCTCGTTGATCGCGGCATCGATGTGCCGGATCGCCTCATTGTCGTCACGCCGCACCGGTTCCCACGCCCATCCATCGTTGAGGTAGTGCCGCGCCGCGCGTAGATCGCTCAGCGCATGCAGATAATGCGGGTGTGGTCCCGGGACCACCTGCGCCTGCACTGCAGGTGCTGCTGCAATCACCAATCCGGCCGCTAAAGCCATCCAACAAAACTTCATCGACATTCGTCTCTCCTTAGGGGCCGAGTTGTTTCGAGCCCGCAACCTTCAAATACCCGCCTATTCGCGCAAAGTTGCCTCGCTGACCCCGAAGTTGTAGAAGAAGAACTTTATGCACTTCAGCTCAACTGCTCGCTCTTACTTGTCAGAATTGATCTGATAGAGGATTTGACAACGCTCGGCGTTCCCGGTCATAAGTTGCAAAATTGCGGGCGACTACCTGATGGATCCACGAATCATCGAATGGAAAGCCTCCTGCCGGGTGCGGAAATCCCACGACGAGAAGAAGCGAGACAGCATACGCCGCAGCAACGATCACGAAGTCGGCAAGAGAGATTCGATCAAAGGAGTGCGATCGAAGTAAGTTCGCCTCGCCTGAATTTATTTGTTTCATCGTTTCCTGTCCGATACTCCGCCGCTTTCTTTTGTCGCTCTTGAACGAAATCCAGACCCTACGCTAACCGTTCTCCGGTGAAGTTGCCGTTCTTGTCCTGCCCTACAGCCATGCGATACTAAATGCTGACATGTATAAGAGAATTCTCCTCAAGATCTCAGGCGAGGCCCTGGCTGCAGGAAAGGGCTTCGGTATCGACGCTGTCTTTATCCACAAAATAGCTGCCGAAATTGCCTCAGTTCACGCCCTGGGCTGCGAGATCGCTATCGTCGTTGGCGGAGGCAACTTCTTCCGCGGTGTCGCCCAGCAGGCAATCGACATGGATCGCGTTGCGGCCGACCATATGGGCATGCTGTCGACCGTCATCAACGCCATTGCGCTGCAGGATGCCGTTGAAAAGCTCGGCCTTCACTGCCGCGTCATGTCGGCCATCGAGATGCACGAGGTTGCCGAACCCTACATTCGCCGCCGCGCCATGCGTCACCTCGAGAAAAGGCGCATCGTCATCTTCGCAGCAGGTACCGGCAACCCTTTCTTCTCGACCGACACCGCCGCGAGCCTCCGTGCCATGGAGATCAAGGCCGACATCCTGCTAAAGGCTACCTCCGTTGACGGCATCTACACTGCGGACCCCAAACTCGACGACAAAGCGACCAAATTCCAGCAGATCACCTACAGCGACATCCTCCGCCTCAATCTACGCGTGATGGACACGACCGCGGTCTCCCTCTGCAAAGACAACAACATGCCGATGATGGTCTTCAGCATGCGCGAGCCCGGTAACATCGTCCGCGTCGTCAGTGGCGAAAAAATCGGCTCTCTTGTGACTGCCTGATCGACAAACCCACCCCCCACGAATAGCAACAATCGGGGAGAAAGATGCGTCTCGCATCGGAATTTACGCGTCTTCTTCCTTGAGGGTGCGTTAGATAAAGCTGAACTCGCATCTAAAAGAGCAGGACATATTGTGAACGCCAGTACTCTCGAAGCCGAGCCCCGAAACGAGACCAGAGAAGACGCCTCCCCGGAGACCTCTCCGCCGCATCCTCCCGTTATCACCCGGCGACCTCCTCTGCCGGCGCTTACCGGTATCCGCACCCTCCTCGCCATCTTTATCATTCTGTTTCACTTCACCCCGCCGCATCTGGGCCTGCTCTATCCCTTCATCGACAATGGCTATGTCTTCGTAGGCGTCTTTTTTCTCATCTCCGGCTATATCCTCACCTACAACTACGCGGACCGCGGCAAAGCTCTCTCCAAGCGCGAGTTCTGGCTGGCCCGCTTCTCGCGACTCTATCCGGTTTATTTTCTTGTGCTTGCCCTCTCCATCGGCATGTTGCAGGATGAGTGGCATGCGCGCCCGCACTCCGAGTTCTGGCAGGGAATCGTCCTTACCCCGCTCGTCCTTCAGGGCTGGAGCCCCTCCGTAGCTACCTTCTGGAACACCGTTGCGTGGACGCTCACCAGCGAGTGTGTCCTCTATCTCGCGTTTCCGTGGCTCATTCGTCTGCCCTGGCCCAAAAAGCCTGTGCAGCTCGTTCTGCTTCTCATTACTCTCTGGATCGTTGGCCTTATTCCTCACTCGCTTTATCTGTACCTGAATCCCGACCACATCGTCGGCCCAGTCGATCGCTATAGCTCTACTCAGCTCCTACGCTTCCTCAAGTACACTCCTCTGCCGTATCTCTGCACCTTCCTCAGTGGCGTCACGCTCGGCAAGCTGCAGCACGCCCTCATCCTTTCGCCACGCCAGCGATTCATCCTCTCCGCCATCAGCCTGGTCGCGGTCGGTGTCTTCTTCTACACTCTGGTCCTTCGCACTCCCTACCTCCTGATACACGGCGGCCTGATGACCCCGATCTTTGCTGCGTTGGTTCTGGGACTGAGCGGCCAGCATCCGATCTCGTCGATCTTCTCCTGGCGTCCTCTGCTGCTCATCGGCGAAAGCAGCTACTGCCTCTATCTGCTTCACTTCAACGTGTTCCAGATCATCCATACCTACCATGTGCCCGAGCGCCTCCACCTAGCGGCCCTGGATCCCTGGCTTTCTTATGTGATCCTCATTCTGCTGGCTCTGGCTGTCTTCCGTTTCGTTGAGATCCCGGCTCGTAAAGCGATTCTTCGGCGTTTCTCACGCAAGCAACACAGCCTGGTTTCCGCTTCGTGATTGCCTGATCTGCTTGCTGGAGCTGTTCGCCGCGTACTTGCGAGTCAGTTCTGACCGAAGCCCGACACCGGATCGGGCGTGGCCCCTGCTCCAGTTTCTCCGAACAAGAATTGCGATGTGCACAGCAAAAAGCCCCGCAACCGCGGGGCTTTGCTTTACAACCAGGAATGAAAGAGGAGAACTACTCGACGATGATCTGTGATGGGTGCGATCCATTCGCCACCGACACGGCGCACGTTGGCAACCCACCAGCCGGGAAGGGCGTGTTCTGCACCTGCTTCAATCCGCCATTATGCGGATCAAGTTGGAGTGCCGAAACCGTACCGGCCAGATTGTTGGCTGTATAAACGTAAATTCCAAGAGCAGGCTCAACTGTTACGCATTGAGGTCCCGTGTCCACGGTTGTCGAAGCAGAACCTACAGACCCGACCGGCGTTCCGGTTGCTGTATCGATGGCATACGCCCCAATCGTTCCGGAGGTGAAGTTCGCAACATACATGAACTGTCCGCGTGGATCGATCGTAATCCCCAAGGGAAGGATTCCTGTCGCGAACGGACCGTTGGTCATCGGCACCAATGCTCCGGTGTTGGCGACGACGTAACCAATAAGCACGTTGTTCACCTCATCCGTGATGTAGACAAATCGCGCAGAGGGGTCTTCAGCAATTGCGCTCGGCGTCGTTCCCGCACCGTAACCTGTCGCCACGGTCTTTCCAGTGGTGGGGTCGGGCATGATATTAGTACCTGGTGTCGGCGTCAGCGCGCCTGTGCTTGCATTCTGCTGGAAACCGAGCACGGTCGAATGAGTTGGCGGAGTTTCCTGGTCCACCACATACACATAGACGCCGGAAGTCCCCGGCGTGGGGCGGCTCACGACGATACCGACTGGATTGTTACCGACTTTGACCGTCGAAGGAGTTCCCAGAGCACCACCAGCCCCGATGGGGAATATCGTGACTCCACCCGGTCCGGGAGAAGCCGGCGAATAGAGTTGCTGACCGTTGGGGCCCAACTGATATTGAAAGGTGACGTAGAGAAACTTGCCCGCAGCGTCAATCCCGACCGAAGTCGCATTGCTTCCGGTTACGTTTACGGTGCTCTGCAGATAGATCTTTCCGTCGGTCCCGATGGAGTAGACTCCAATCGTCGAATCGTCGTGGTTGACGACGTACAGATTCAACCCATTCGGCGAGGCTACGAGCGTCACGGGATTGGTGCCCGCTTCGATCGGCGAATCCGCCAGCGGAGTCAACGAACCGATCTGATAGTCGACGGCGTATGCGTTGATGCCGCCATGTCTCGACGAGGTCGTCAGGGGTTTCGCCGTCGTCACGTAGACGTATGCCAGCACGTAGTCGCGGCTGCACGCCGTCACGCTCACCAGCGCCAAAGATAATACCGAGGCCAATGTTCCGCGGCCTAACTTATTCCACTTCATGCTTGCCTGACTCCGGGGCAAATATTTTTGCCCGTTCCTGCTATCCCGGTGCTCAGGATTCGTAACGACATCCTGTGTTCTGGTTCTCCAGCTGCGGCCCTGCCAGCTAGTCTACGTTTCCGCTTACTGCAAGGCATGTCGCCTGTCCAACTGCCGTAAATTGCGACCCTCGGGTAAGGTTCGAAAGCTGGCCGGACGGCGCAAACAAAACTTTGCCGGTGACCGTCCCATCCCCGTTCGAGGTGTACAAATATTGATTCGAGGGATCCTCCACCATGCACACAGGTCCTCCTCCAACAGGATAAGGATTGTTCGGTGGGTCGGGAATCTCCTGCAATGTTCCGTTCGACTGAATGTTGAACGCCGAGATCGAGCTGTTCGGCGTGGTCGAGTTCGTCGACGACTGATTTGCTACGTACAGATACTTGTTTTTGCTATCCACCAGCGTATACACGGGGTTCGCTCCAGGCGAAAGGTTTGCCGTGGGCCCGCCGGTGATCGTGTTCAACGAGCACGAACCGCCGCCTATCGTGAAGGGCAGGATCTGGCCCGGAGTATTCTGGTTCGCTGGACCCGCATCGGTAATATAAACCGACGTACCGCCCGAGATGATCGAGGTCGCCCGAGTCGCTCCGGTATTGATCGTCGAGTTCGTCGTCAGCGTCAACTGCCCGCCGGTTCCGGCGGCGTACGGAAATACAGTCTGAGGGCTCGAATCATTATTGAGAGTAAACAGGCACGAGCCCGCCAACGCCATCATTTTGGGCATGTAGCCGACAGGGAAGTAGGTCAGTTGCGCCCCGGTCGTGGGATTCTTGATCTGCTGGTTCAGCACCAGTGACAGCCGCCCGGTATCCGGATCAACCGAAAACACCGTAACGTCGCCAAAGCAGGAGGTTGCCGTCACGTTCGGTCCAGTGCAGACCGCATCCGGGGCCACCTGATCCAGGACATAAATAAAGTTGCCCGTGCTGTCATGCGCCGCCCAGACCGGGGTCGAGCCCTGGCTTTGGAAGCATTGCTGGAAGGTGAGTACTCCCTGACCGCCGACAGCGAATTCGGTGATGCCGCCGCCGGTCCCGCATGGCAGCGAACCCGACGCACTCGATGTAGCCCCGCCGCCCTTATTAATCACATAGAGGTAGCGACCGCCAGGTTTCACTACAAGCGCCACCGGGTTCGATCCACCCGAGCTGAACGGTGAGTGGGGAACCACGGTCAGATTTCCGGTGAAATCATCGATCTTGAAGCCGGCAATCTGGTTATACTGCGTTCCCAAAACCCACATGAACCCGATCGTGCCGCCTCCACACGCCGTCATGCCCAGTCCCATCGCTACGGATACTACCAAGGCCATTGAAACCCGGCCAATCCTGCTCAACTTCATGCGCTTCCTTAATCCTCGCCAATGGACGGATTACCGTCCATCTTCTGCCGCGAGCAATTCTGTAGGGTACGATTCCTTTGGTTATTGTAGAAGCTGTTGCGACTTTGTGCCACCCGCCCGATGCATTTGGGAAGGTTCTAACCCCTTAGACAGCCTTGTCATCCAATGGTCACCTACTTGAGGGGTCGCAGAAATAAGAAAGGCCCAGGCCTAAGCCCGGGCCTTTGACGCAGTGATTATCCTACCAGACGCGGCACGCATTCTCGGGCATCATGGGCTGGCCGACCTTGCAGCCGAATGCCTTGCCGAACTCGTCGAAGTTCTGCACAGTGCCCTTGGTGCGCCACTCGCCTGTGCTGTGCGGATCAGTCTTGGCGAGCACCCGCGCGTTCTGTTCCGTCTGGTTCTGGCACCACACCTGTCCGAAGGTGATGAAGAAGCGTTGCGCCGGAGTGTAGCCGTCCTTCTTGCCGTCGACGTACCCCGGTTCGGCGTTTGGACCGCCCTTGGATAAGACCTCCTGCAAGGCCTGGAACGCAATCCGAATGCCACCGTTGTCAGCCGTATTCTCACCCAAGGTCAATTTGCCGTTCAGGTTTTGTCCTTCGGCGACCTTGAAGCCGTCATACTCCTTGACTTCGCAGTCTGTCCGCTCCTTGAACTTCGCCAGGTCCTCGGCTGTGAACCACTGCTTCACATTTCCCTTCGGATCGTACTTCGATCCCTGGTCGTCGAATCCATGCGTCATCTCATGGCCAATCACCACGCCGATGCCGCCGAAGTTCACCGCAGGGTCCATGCTGTTGTCGAAGAACGGCGGCTGAAGGATGCCGGCAGGGAAGTTGATGTCGTTATTGGGAGGGTTGTAGTAGGCGTTCACCGTTGGAGGTGTCATGCCCCACTCCTTCTCGTCGACTGGCTTACCCAATTTGTCGAAGTTCCGCCGGCGTTCAAACGTTGTGTTCCGCTCGATGTTGCCAAGAGCATCGTCACGTTTCACCACGAGCGCGCTATAGTCGCGCCAGTTGTCGGGGTAGCCGATCTTGTTGCGAATCGCATCCAGCTTCGCCTTCGCCTCGACCTTGGTTGCATCGCTCATCCACGGAAGCTGAGCGATGTCCTGGCCCAGAGCGCGCTCCAGAGCCGCCACGAGCTTGTCCATGTTGGCTTTGGCGTCAGGTGGGAAGTTCTGCTTCACCCAATCCTGACCCACAGCCTCACCCAGCGCAGCGTCAGTTGCCCGTGTGCAGCGTTTCCAGCGAGGGGTCTGTTCTTTCTGACCCTGCAGCGTGGCCTGGAAGAAGTTGAAGTTTTCATCCACAAACGGCTTCGACAATGCAGGTGCCGCCGATCGCAGCGCATGCCACCGCAGATAGCTCTTGATCGAATCCAGACTCGCCGAATCGATCTCAGCGTTCATCGCCGTGAAGTAGGTCGGCGTCGCCACATTCAGCGTTTTGAACTCGCCGATCTTGATGCCCGTCAGGTAAGCATCCCAGTTGTAGTTCGGAGAGAGAGCCTGCAGCTCCGTCTTCGTCATGATGTGGTACCGCTTTGCCGGGTCCCGCAACTCCACGCGGTCGATCGCTCCTTTGGCCAGTGCCGTCTCAATCGACATCACGCTTCTGGCTTCTTCCGCGGCCTTATCCGATGAGTCACCCAGGAGCACAAACATCTTCGTCAGGTGCTCGACGTACTGGTCGCGTAACTTCTGGCTTCGTGGACTGTCGTCGATGTAATACGAACGGTCAGGCAGCGTAAGGCCGCCCTGCGACGTATTCACAATCTGCTGGCTCGAATCCTTCTGGTCCTGCTGTACGCCCAACTGAAAGAACGTCCCCACGGCATACTGGCTCTGCAATGTTGCCACCATCTCCGAAAGCTGCTTCTTATCCTGCAGGGTGGCAATTGTCTTCATCACGGGATCGAGCGGCTTCGCGCCCAGCTTGTCCGCCAGCTCATCGTTCATGCATGCTGCGAAATAATCGCCATACTTCTTCTGCAATGGAGTCTTGGGAGCTTCGGCAGCGACTTTCAGCTCCTGGTACAGCAGATAGTTGTTCCTCTCTGCAAGCTCGTTGAATCGCCCCCAGCGCGATTGGTCCGATGGAACGGGATTGTTCTTCACCCAGTTACCGCATGCGTACTGATAGAAGTCGACGCACGGATCGGCCGTCTTATCGATAGCCGAAAGATCGAAAATAATTGGCTTCTTTGGCTCCGTCGTCGGTCCGGGGGCCATATCCAATCCAACCAACGACTGCCCCATGCACATCCCGGTGGACAGCACCAGACAACTTGCAAGATTCTTAAACATCACGGTTCTCCTGAAAAACAGCCTGTTAAAATTCTTTCCTCTAAGACGGGAAGAGGCAACACCTCTCACCCGCAACCCAGAGATATTTGAGATATTACGAAGACGAGATACCGTAACACAAAGTTTCTGGCGCCTGCCAATTCAAAAATGCGCGTTCAGGGACCAAAGCCCGAACTGGTTGCAATCTCTATGTTTGGGAATTTCTAGAAGATCTTCATGTGAATCGTCAGGTACTTCTTCGGGTCGCTCCTGATGGTCGTCACGAGGTCCGTGCTCGCCATCAGCAGCTTATTGACGTTCGTGTAGACCGAATCGTCGGTTGCCAGCTTACCCAGCGTTCCGTGCCCCTCATTGATATTCGAGACCAGCGAGTTCACCTGCGTCAGAGTACTGCTCAAATCCTGCCGGAACTTCGGATCCTTCAGCATCAGGCCCAAGCCGCCCTTACCCGCATCCGCATCTGCAAGCAGCGAGTTTGCGTGGGCTACGGTCGAGTTCAAATTCTTGTAGAGCGCATCATCCTTCAGCAGCATCCCAGCAGTTCCCTTGCCGTTGTCCACTGAATTTGCAATGCTCTGCAGCTTTGCAACCGTATCATTCAAACGGTCGTAGAGCGTATCGTCCGTCATCAGCTTGCCGATCGACCCGCGTCCCTCGTTCAGGTTCTTCCCCAGGGTCAGCAGTTCATCCACCGTCCTGTTGGCTTTGTTGTAGAGGTCGGGATTATTGATCAGCTGCCCGATCGACCCTTTGCCGGATTGCAGGTTATCG
Organism: uncultured Acidobacteriaceae bacterium; assembly: GCA_963770055.1. Lineage (GTDB taxonomy): Bacteria > Acidobacteriota > Terriglobia > Terriglobales > Acidobacteriaceae > Edaphobacter. The sequence continues at coordinate 61,596 of CAVYOC010000003.1, read as the reverse complement.
ACGATCACATTCATCTTGGCCAGGATGACATTCAGGCTTTCGATCGTTCCCTGGCTGGCCTTCACTACATCGCTAATGCTTGGTGTCTCCAGCGTCTTCAACTCGTCGCCATCCTGCAGCGGGAGTCCCACAGCGAACTGGCTGTTAATATCGACCACGGTATCGCCCAGCACTCCCACCGTCGACAATGAAGCCTTTGAGTCCTTTTTCAACTCGGCTGAATACTTGTCGTCCAGCTTCATGAGTACCCTTACCGGTGTCAGCTTCCGGGCCGGCGAGCCGTCGATCGTTACCGTCTTCACCGTTCCGATCGTTACCCCTTCGAGGTTGACAGCAGCGCCTGTCTTCAGCCCCGCCGCGTTCTCGAAGTACGTCACGACTGTGAGCTTATGGGTCAGAATCCCCAACCCCGACGAACTCGTCATCAGGAAGAGCAGGGCCACCAGGATAATGGTCGAGATCAGTACGATCACACCTACCTTGAGCTGCGACCATCGGACCTCATGCTGGCTCGGCATAGCTCTCCTTTACGTCTGGTTTTCCCAAAAACGGCAACGCGGCGCTTCACTCACCGCCCCGAACTCAAGCTGGTGACAGTAATTGAGAGAATACATTACCCCTCAGACTCTTCAGCCATAAAACCCTTCACAATCTTCCCGTACTGAAAGTGCTTGATCCTTCAATAGATGCGGCAGGTTCCCAAGTGGTTTCAATGCTTGCGGGGTGTGTCTTCATCCTCGGCCACTACCACGGCCATGGCCCACTCCCGGCTGTGCGTCAGGCTCACCTGCAACCGCTTCACTCCCATCGCGTCGGCCAGCTCCCGTGCCCGTCCACTCAGATGCAGGGTGGGCCGGCCGCTGGCCTCACGCCGGACCTCAAACTCTTTCCAGTTCACCCCGCGGCTGATTCCCGTCCCCAGAGCCTTGGCCCCAGCCTCTTTTGCCGCAAACCGCGCCGCAAAGCTCTCCGCAGCATTCTTCTTCCGCGTGCAGTAGGCGATCTCGCCCGGTGTAAACACCCGCGTCAGAAACCGCTCGCCGAACCGGTCGATGCTCGCCTGCAACCGACTGGTCTCAATCAAATCCGTTCCCAATCCCAGCACCATGCCAACCTCGCAAATCTCAACTCTCATCACGCAACCGGGGCAACAAATGAAGTCCCTGCAATACGATAACCCACCGTCATATGACCACCGTACCCATTCCAACGTTCACGCCGGCCCGCCATTCTCCGATGAACACCCTAGCAACATCCCAACCGACTCCGAGGCCCATCACCTATGCAATCGCTCGACATCCAGGGCTTCAGCTACGAAGAACGCCATGGCCTCCTGCCTGCACTCACGTCCGCCTTTGCCGAATGCGGCGGCTGGGTCCTGGATAGCAAGACCCTCTCTCCCACCACGATGGAGTTTCGCATCGAGATTCAGCTTCGTGCCGCCGTCGAGCTCTACTCCTCCATCCTTGCCTCCGGACTCGAACTCACCCGCAGTGCGCATCTCGGCCTCACCCACCTCTGCACCTGCCGCAAAAACCTCTCCACCCCTGCCGATCTCGGCCAGATCGTCACCATCCGCATCGGAATCAGCTTCCTCGAAGACGGCACCCTACAGGCCCTGCTCGCTAAACCACCGGCCTGAACTATCGCCCCAGCGCCACCACGGTCTTCCTGTGCAACAGGCTGTCCGGGTCCCCAATCACCAACACTCCCGGCTGCCATCGCCCGTGAGTCAACACCAGTCCGAGCCCCGTCGCATCCGCCGACACTTTAAAAACCGGCTCGCTTGTGACCGAATCTCCTCCTGCCACCCTGGCCGTCAGATTGACGCCATTCACTCCCAGCGATTCCTCCCACGCCCGTCCCTTCGCATCCACCAGATAAGCCGAGATCAGCCCCTCGCTCTGCGCTTTTCCTCCACGATTCATCACCTGAACCGTCACCCGCACCAGCCGCCGTCCGTCCCGAATCAGAAATCCCGGTACCTCCTCCACCCTGGTTACCGTAAAACACATGTCATCGAAGCATTGCGGCGCTCCTATCGTCAGGACTTTCTGCCGCTGCTCCAGCGAAACCCCGATCAGCACAGCACAGATAGACCATCCAGACTCCGGTGATCCAGGCGATTCCGCGCCGAACGCGGTACCGCTCCCCACGCCGCCACGACACCGCAACGCCAACTATCCCGATCGCGGTCCACCCCAAGAGCCCAAGCAACAAAAGCTCCGTCGCCTTCATTTACGCCCCATTCACGGTAGACTTAAGACATCTCATGTCTTCTCATTCTTCCACGTTGCCCGCTGCTCCGAACCCGAATACGACCACCGCTCCAATCATCCTCGCCCAGAACCTCGGCAAGACCTACCGCTCGGGCAAACTCGAGGTTCCCGCCCTCCGCGACGTCAACTTCGCTATCGCGCCTGGCGAGTTCGTCGCCATCGTCGGCCCCTCCGGCTCCGGCAAATCCACCCTCTTCTACATCCTCGGCGGCCTTACCAACGCTACGACCGGCTCAGTCTTGATTGACGGCACCGACTTCGCTAAGCTCTCCGACGCCGAACGCACCAAAATGCGCCGCGCGAAGATCGGCTTTATCTTCCAGCGCTTCAATCTTCTCCCCACGCTCTCTGCCATGGGTAACATCGAGATCGCCCACGACATCGCTAATCTCGGGGCGGCCATCAAACATCCGCTGGACAAGCCCCTCCTCGACCACCTCACCGAGATGCTCGGCATACAGGGTCGCCTCGAACACCGCCCCAACGAGCTCTCCGGAGGCGAACAGCAGCGCGTCGCCATCGCCCGCGCTCTCATCAATCGCCCTGCCATCGTCCTCGCCGACGAGCCCACCGGCAACCTCGATACCAAAAATTCCGATGCCGTCCTCGCCATGCTGCGCAAATCAAGCCGCGAGCTCAATCAGACCGTGCTCATGATTACCCACAATCCTGAGGCCGCCCAGATCGCCGACCGCATCCTCCACATGCGCGATGGCGAGATTACCCACATCGAAGACGGCAAAGGCTAGACTCACGCATGAATATCCTGAGCGCGGCATCTTTGTTCCTCTTGCTCGCCCCTGCGATTCATGCCCAGATTCCAAAGGACTACAAGGGCAAGCCCTTCCGCGATGCAACCCACACCACCGGCCCACAGTTGATCCCCGGCCGCCTAGAGACTGCGCTCTACGATCTTGGCGGCGAGGGCGTTGCCTACCACGACACTGACAAGATCAACCACGGCAGCGGCGAACTCAACCACACGCCGGGCCACTGCGAGCAGGGTGTTCCGGAGTCCATCTGCCACTTTCGCGAAGACGAAGGCGTCGACATCTCCTACGTCAAAAAGGGCGCTGACCTCGACCATCCCGGCCTCTTCACTCCCGACTGGCAACAGCTTTACATCGGCTGGGAGGAGAACGGGGAGTGGGTCAACTACACCGTCAACGTCAAAAAAGCGGGCCGGTACAAGATCGTCGTGCTTTACAGCCATACCGCTCAGACGATCCAGTTCTCACTTAACAATCGGACCGCTGCCGACTGCAAATTGCCTGTTGACCCGTGGGCGGTCATCCCGCACACCAACGAACCCGATTGGAAGGTCTATCACACCTGGAACAAGGCCGAATGCGGCGAGATCACCTTCCCGAAGAAGGGTCTGCAACTCCTCACCCTGAACTACAAACAGGGAAACAACCTGGCCTGGTTCGACTTTATCCCTATCGAGAAGGGAAAACAGAGATAGCGTTCCAATAACCGGCTCCTGCGATGGAATAATCGCCAGAAGGAGGCATCGTTCCATGCCCGATCCCGCTCTGGTGGCTGCGTTGTCGAAGCTCCTTGCACCGATCCCCGGCGTCGTTGAGGAAAAGAGTGAGAACCACGTCTCCTTCACCGCCAACAAGAAGGTCTTCGCCTTCACTCGCAGCGGAGGAGCAACCGGTGTTGCACTCAAACTCCCCCGGGAGAGAATCGCCGAGCTACTCGCGCGCGACGAGATTACGCCACTGGTTATGGGCAAGCGAATCATGAAGGAGTGGATCCTCCTCACCCACGCAAACCCCTCCGGCTACAAAAAAGATCTGCCTCTCTTCAAAGAAGCCAAGGCCTTCGCTGAGAGGGGAAAGAAAAAATAAGGAGCGCATCATGCCCTGGTACCAACTCGACGACGCTCACGACCACAGACTCGACGAACTGGCCCGGAAGTCACCTTCGCAGACTGAAGTGGTTCTAGTCGACGTTGTGCCCTACCACAACACCCCATGTACGGGCGTAACCGGCTCCGGCAGCACGGTCTCACCCAGCAACTGCCGCAGATTTATCTCGATCGTCGTCGTGATCGAAGTCATCGGGACATCGTAGATCGAGTTCTGGAACGGTTCTTCGAGATCGCGTCCGATCCGATCCAGTGCCAGAAAAATAAAACCAACGAGCGTCGATCCCAACGGCGTGTACCAGCCCAGGTTGAGCACGAGCGCCAGCGGAAGCAGCAAGCAGTAGATATGCACAAACAACCGCGGAAAATAATCGTACTGCTTCGGCATAGGCGTATTTTTGATCCGCTCCGCGCCGCCTTGCGCGTCCCCCAGATCATCCAGATTTGCGTCCAGCGCGCGCCAGTGTGCAATGTCGACCCATCCACGAACCTGGCACTCGCGCAGCAACCTACCCATTTGCTGCTGAATGGCCAGTGGAACATTCCTCTCATCCCGCAACTCGGCAATCTCCTGCTCGCTCAGCAGCTGCGCCAACTCCCTCCACGGTTCCAACCCGCGCAGATGCTGCCGCAACGCATGAACATGCGCAATTTGGTGATACACCAGCCGTCGTTGATACACCTTCAACTCGCCGGCCTCCGCATCATTCAACGGCATCATCACCGTCGTCACCTGTCTTGCCCAGCTTCGCGAGTTGTTCACCAGTGCGCCCCACAGCGTTCGTGCTTCCCACCAGCGCCCATACGAAGACTGGTTCCGGAACGCTACAAAAATTCCAATCGCCGACCCGAACACCGTCAGAGGAATATGCGGGCGCGCTACCCACTCCCAGTGCAGCACCTTGTACGCCATCACAATCGCCAGGTCATACAACACAAGCACAACCAGCGGCTGCCACAGATATGCCAGCATTTTGAACAACTGCTGCCCACGAGGAACGATCATGTGCCGTCCTCGGTCGCCACCGGCAAAAATACTCGGGCGCCATCCTTCGAGATCCTTACCTCACCCTTGCCGATGTCGTACACCCACCCCGATATCGTCAGCTCCTCGCGTGCCATTGCTCCCGCCACCGAAGGATGGGTCCGCAGATGCTGCAACTGCAGCAGCACATTCTCCTCGGTCAGCCTTTTCACAAACTCACCCGGTTTTTCATCGGCACTCGCCATCGACTTCGCCACGCTCATCGCCGCCGCAGCATTGTTCATCCAGTTCTTCACCGCCGGCATATCTTTCAACGACTCCGGATTCATAAGCGCTTTCATCGCTCCGCAGTCCGAATGCCCGCATATCACCACATGCTGCACCTTGAGCGCAGTCACCGCATATTCCACTACCGCACTCACGCCGCCCAGCATCTCTCCATACGCCGGCACAAGATTCCCGATGTTGCGCGTAACAAAAATGCTTCCTGTTCCCGACTGCGTAATCAGTTCTGGATCGATTCGCGAATCTGCGCACGTTACAAACAGAGCATGCGGTCGCTGCGGCTCGCTCACCGCCTTTAAATAGATCGCTTCGTTCTCCGGATAAATCTCCGTCCGGAATCGTCGAATCCCTGCCTTCAACTCCTGCAGTACTGGGTCCACAGTCTCTCCTTTTGTCCGAACCTGAGTCTACCGAAGAACACCAGCCGGGGTCACAGAGCCTATTCTTTCCACTTGATATTGCATCCCACGGCGAACCGCTGATTGGGATCTGGCCGCTTTCCCGCGATCACCGCATCCATCGCCGCTCGCAGGTCCTTGCCCGTCACCGGAACATCGTTGCCAAAATCCCCGCGCCGCGGTCTGCTGTCATCCAACTGTCCGCGATACACCAGCGTCATCTCCGCATCGAACAGAAACAAATCCGGAGTACAGGCCGCTTCATAAGCCCGTGCCACCTCCTGCGTCTCGTCATAAAGGTAAGGAAACCGAAACCCCAGCCGCTCTGCCTGCTTCTTCATCTCCTCAGGTGAGTCCTGCGGATAGGCCTCCACATCATTCGACGAGATCGCCACCATCCCGATCTTTCCCTCATAGTCCCGCCCAATCTGCGCCAATTCCTTCTTCGACATGCACCACATACGGACAATGCACGGAAAGAAACATCACCAGCAACCCATGGCATCCCGTCGCTGCGCAGTTCGCCCCATCCGCCCGCGCATCCTCCGAGACCAAAGCAAACACATCATCGCGCCCTACGGCCTTCCCGCTTACAACATCTATCAACTCAAACGCCGGAGCCGTACTCCCCAGCGCCACCATCGTCGACTGCATCCTCGACATCGCAACCCTCCACTACTTCTCCGATCATAATTTGCCGCACAATTTGTTGCCCGATCTCTGGATTATTGGGCAATGGTTTAGTTTGCACTTTGAGGACGCTAATGCGTGGTCCCCGACACCATTTGTCCGATTTGGCGACTATTCGGCCAAGTGGATTGCAGCAGCGAAATGCGCGCAATGACATTCCTAGACCCTGCGGCGTTTTTCAATACCGATCCTGATTTTCGGGCGCAAATAGAGCTCAATGAGTGCGTTGGTCTGAGATCGTGAGTTGAGACGGGCCGGACGCCTTCGCCGTGGCCTCACTCCCAGTTCTTCACCTTTGGCCACAGCGCCTGGAGATTTTCATGGAGGCCTCTGCAGATGAAAACCGGCCCACGCTCATACGGCTCCAAATACGGATTTGCATCCTGTGTAAATTCCACTACCGAGTCGAAGTTGGTTTCGAGCGTCCTGCGGCTTTCGCCAAACACGATCATCACGCTACCCGTATACGTGCGCGGTCCCCAGAAGAAGTAGTTCTGGTGACCGCTGATGGCCTCCGGCACATCCGGCCGGTACACGTTCACCGCGCTCGCGTCGCCATAGTTCCCCGTGTAGATCACGGCCTGTGCACGCTCCGCCTGCGGCAGCGAGTACCAGGCAGCGGCCAGCAAGTCCGCCTTCTGCCGCCAATCCAGCATGTCGGCGAAGTACTGCGACAGCGGCGCGGTGGCACTATTCTCCAATTTCGGAGGCTGCAGATGCAGCCGCTGCTGATATGCAAGAATTTTTGCCGGTGGCAGTACCGGGAGAATGATTGGCAACAGAATCGCGATGACAAGCACGTTGATCGCCACGTAAACGGGCGTGAGCCCGCGCCGCAACCAGGCCTTGCGGAAGAGAAGATCCCAGGCGGCCGCCCCCGCGGCAAAATAGAGCGGATAAATGGCCGCAAGGTAATAGTCCTTGGCGTGCAGAATCATCATCAGGGGCAGATACAGCAGATAGGTCACGCCCAGGAAGCGGAACGCCTGAGCCGCCCGGCTGAAGAGCAGCCACAGAATGCCTCCCACCCACAACGGCGCCATCAGAGGACCGAAGACGAGCATCTGGTCCAGCACAAACGCGAGGGGGCCCACACGAACGTTCTTGCCGTTAATCTGATCGTTGTGCAGCAGCTCGAGCGTTGCCCAGTGGTGGTGCATCTCCCACAGCAGATTGGGCAGAATCAGCACGACCACGAGCGCAAGGCCGATCGGGAACCATTTCGAAGCCAGTAACTTTCTCTGGCTGGTCATCAACAGCGCCGCCAGCAGACAGGTGAGGAAGAACACCTCGTTCCACTTGTTTTCGAGGCCCAGGCCAGCCGTCACGCCCAGCACCACCCACCACAACGCCACTGTACGGCCACTGCGAATGCCGCGATCGGCCAGCCGTGCCAGCTCGATTGTCGCCAGCGCCACCGTCATCCAGAAGACCGGCTCAAAGGTGCTCGTCGAAAAGGTCTCACCTGCTGCCATCGCCATGGGCGCCAGCAAAATCCCCGTCATCGCCAGCGCTTGCGCCCAGAGCGAAGCGCCCATCCGCCATGCCAGCAGCCCCGTCATCGCAACTTCCGCGGCGGCCGCCAGCGAGGCAACGGTCCGGAACAGGGCCAGCGATTGCAAGCCAAACAGCAACTCCGAAATGCGCGCGACCAAAGGAATGACGGGCGGCTGATCCACATACCCCCAGGCCAGATGCCGGCCGCACACGATGAAATACAACTCGTCACGAAAAATGCCGTACCCTGCATGTTGGATCGTTATCTGGCCCAGCGTTGACAGAACATACTTCAGCAGGCCAAACCCTACCGCCAGCCACACCACGCCCTTCATTGATACCGCGGTCAATTCCTGTGGCTCTGCAATTCTCGGCTCAGTCGTCACCCTGGTTGTGCCTCCATCGCCGCGTACAAATATTTCGCCGGCATCGATCCTTACACATAGCTTATCCCTGGTGTTCCGCGATCAGGTATCCCTGAACCCGAAAGAGCGAATTGGACGTTGATTGGTGCCAATTTGCCATAAGCGGCCTCTGTTAATCGGTGCCGATTACTCCCAAAATGTCGGCCAGTGTTTACAAATCCAATCCACCTGGCCGTAAAACCGGCTTTTTCGGACAGATGCGAACCCACCTCATCATCCCCAACAGAACACTCCCCGCCCTATTCTGAAAAAGCATGTTCCCTGCCCGCACTCTCGCCGGAGGCCGCACTACGCGCCAAGCCCTACCTCTAGGCCCCAACGACCTTCCCCTCTGCCGCTGGTGCGAACTCGAAATCCTCGCCAAACGCCGCCGTACCTTCTGCTCCGACTACTGTGTTCACCAGTGGCGTCTCCGCACCGACCCCGGCTACCTCCGCGACCAGGTCTTTGCTCGCGATCGCGGCATTTGTGCCGTCTGCCACATTGATACCGTCGCTGCCTGGAACGCACTCAAGCGAGCCCGAGGCCCCGCCCGCAAAGCCGGTCTGCATCTCTATGGTATGAAGTCCATCACCGCCCGCCGCAGCCTCTGGGATGCTGATCACATCCGCCCGGTAGCCGAAGGCGGAGGCCAGTGCGACCTCGACAACCTCCGCACCCTGTGTCTCCTCTGCCATCGCGAAGCTACGGCTCGACTCCGTCAACGCCTCACCCGCGCTCGCGTCTCTTGACCGTTATTACCCATAACGCTCATGCGTTCTCCAAAACTCATCCCACGGCATTCGCGGCGGCCCGCAAACAAAAATATCCGGATGGTACTCACTCTCCTCGTTCTTCACGCCCTCAGAATTCCCGCCATGCCCCGCAAGCCGGCACGAGGTAAACGTCCTCTCCGCATCCTCCTGCGAATACCCAACGACAATCAGCGTCGAAGGCGGAGGCACAGGATATCCACGCAGCCATGCCGAGTTCGTCATGCTGATCGGCGCCGGCAAACCGTACGCTGGCCCTAGAAGCTCTACCGCACCCTGCTCGCCATAATTCCCCACCAGTACGCCCACATGTTCTCGCTGTTCCGAGGGAAGGGAATCGCGAATCCCGGCAACCGTTCGCACCAGTTCGTCCCACCCAATCTCCTCACGAAGATCGCCATTGTTCTTTAGCGCAAACTCTTTCAGCGCTCCACCTGACGCAAACGGCACAAGGATGCAGTACGCGAGCACAGCCCACGCCGCCACTCCTGCAAAGAACACCCCCTCTACTGCCAGCCGCCAGCCGCGCCTCATCGAACCAAGCCAACGCTCCCCCACGACCGCACCCATCGCAAACAGCATCGGATAAGCTGCCGCAAGATAGTATCCGCGCCCTTTCCCGAAGACGAAGAGCGCCAGCGGAATGAGATACATCCAGCCGAGCATCCGATAACGCCGGTCTCGGAAAAATCCAACTATCCCTGCAATCCACAGCGGTGCTGCAAACAGATTCGCGCAAATGATGAACTGATCCCGCCAGAATCCATTCGCCCGGCCCTCGCCCACGTCGCGCACATGAATATGCTGGAGAAAATGCACGGAAATAAAACCATGCCGCACCTGCCACAAAAAATTAGGCAGAAAGATCACCAGCGCGACCCCAACCCCACTCCAGAACCACACGCTCAAAAAATATCGCCGCGCCTTCGTCAGCAGCATCCCAGCCAGAATTCCGGTAATAAAGAAACAGATCGTATACTTCGTCATCAATCCCACGCCGATTGCAGCACCGATCCCCAACCACCAGCGCGGGTTCTCCGACCTCAGCAACAGAATCACAAAATAGGTGATCAGCGTCCACCACAGATAATCGAACGTCGAATACTGAAACTCCGTTCCCTCAAACACCGGCAACCCCGAAGTCGCCACCACCAGCGCTGCCGTCACCTGCGCCAACCGCCCACCTCCAAGCGCTCTCGCCATCCACCCCGTTACGACAATCGCCAGCACCTGCGCAATCACCGAAAACAGCCGCAATCCAACCAGCGAAACTCCGAAGATCTCCAGCCCAATACGTTCCACGAATGGCGTCAAGGGCGGATAAGCCACAAACCCCCAGTCCAGATGCCGTGCATCGCTCAAAAACTGCAGTTCATCGCGATGAAATCCATACCGCCCGTTCGTCAGCAGATGAATCGCCGCTACGGCCAGCGCAATCCCGGCCACCACTGCCGTATCGGCTCGCGAACCTGTCCGTCGCAGAACTGAATTTTCCTCCGTACGCACCGCTTCCATCGCATCTCCACTTGATTGGCTTGATTTCAAGCGACTCTACGCATCACGCTACACACAAGTTCCTCTCCATCAACCTGAAATCATCGGCGGAATGCCTTCAAGTCGAACTGGTATGACCACCTATTGACCTGTCTCCTCCATCGGGTGTATCAAGGCAGGATAATGCGAAACCTTTACCTTCTGTCCGGCACGGCTCTTCTTGCTGCAGCGTTCGTCTCAGCGCAGACGCCTGTACCATCTCCTGCTCCGGTCGTTCGGAAGGACAGTCCCACTAGCCCCTCGAATATCGGCCGTACCCAGCTCACCGATTACCTCGACGACATCGCTGCCAAAGAAACCGCTGCCCGCCGAGCTACCATTGCCGCCATCACAACCCGAACCCAGGCCGAAGGCCGCCAGCGCGAAGTCCGTCAGAAACTTTTTACCCTCATCGGCCCGCTTCCGGAAAAAACTCCACTCAACGCAAAATCTCTCGGCACTACGCAAGGCGACGGCTTCCGCATCGAAAAAATTCTCTTTGAATCGCAACCAAACTTCCCGGTCACTGCGCTACTGTATCTGCCCGACGCCAAACCCGGCACCTCGCAGCAAAAACTTCCCGGCCATCGTCGTCTCTCCTGGTCACGGTTTCACCGGCAAAGTTACTGACTATTCCTTCGCCAGCGTCTTCGCCCGCAACGGGTTTGCCGTCCTCTCTTACGACCCCATCGGACAGGGTGAGCGTCTCCAATATCCAGATCCCGCCGATCCCTCCAAGACGCTCCTCAAAGCCTCTACCGGTGAACACGGCGAAGCCGGCCTTCAACCCACTCTCATCGGCGACGCCCCTTCTCGCATCATTGTGTGGGATAGCATCCGCGCCGTCGACTATCTCGCCTCACGTCCCGAAGTTAACCCTGACCGCATCGGAGCCTTCGGCTGCTCCGGCGGGGGCACCATGACCGCTTTGCTGGCGCTCGATCCACGCGTCCACGCCATCGCCGTAGCCTGCTACCTCACCAGTTTCGACACGCTTCTCCCCGCCCTCGGCCCGCAGGATGCAGAACAGTCGATCCCCAACTTCATCGCCTCCGGCCTCGACTTTCCTGACTGGGTTGAGGTCGCCGCCCCGCGCCCGTACGCCGTCATCTCCACCGCGCAGGACATGTTTCCCTGGGCCGGAGCCGTGGCTACCGCCACTGAAGCTCGTCGTTTCTACTCACTCTTCGACCCTGCGAGTGCGGGCACTCCTACCGGCAACCCGCTGCCCGGAATCCCTACCGGCCCGACGCTCAATCCTGACACCTCCAACAACATCCCGGCCACTGCGAAACTGCAATTCATTACCGGCATAGGCCGCCACGGTAACCTTCGTCCCATCACCGAACAAATCGTTTCCTTCTTCTTAACCCAGCTCGCAAACTCCGACGCTGCGCCGGTTCTTCCCCCGCCTCCAGCACCAGGCACCAGTCCCTTTGCTTTGCCGGCAAACATCCCCGCATCGGCTTTTCAGGTCTCTCCAACTGGTCAGGTCTCCACCAGCTATCCTCATAGCGAAACTGTTCAGACTCTTACTCTCAAGCGCTACGCATCGCTGCCGAAACCTAAATCTCTCACTGAGTCTCAACTGCAGCAGACGATCCGTGAAGTCACCCACGCGACGATAAAACCCGGTGATTCTGCTCCGGTCAATACAGAGTCTCCGGCGCTTGAATCGCCGCCGGAAGGTAACGTTCACGTTCGCCATCGCTTCACTCTGGCGACGGCTCCAGGCATCAACATTCAGGGGGAGTTTTATCGTCCGGCCGATGGTAAACATCCTGTTCTGATTGTGCTCAAGGACTCGCTTGATCCGGCTCTGGAAGCTTCGCGTGGTGAAGAGATCAAGAGATTTCGCGCCATGGCGGATGCAGGGACTGCGGTGCTTGTGGTTGCTCCGCGACCGTCGCCGCCGGGCACTGAAGAGACGAAGGCCTCGGTTCTTGGGCCCTTTTATCTCACTACTCTGCGTGCTGAGCTTGTCGGGAAAACCCTTCTGGGTCTGCGTGTTGACGATGTTATTGCGGCGGTCAACTTTACTTCCGGGGGCACTACCGTTGATCCGAATCAGATCAGCGCTCAGGCCAGCGGTCATCTGGGCCTTGTGCTGCTTCACGCTGCTGTGCTGGACCCGCGTATCAAGCACATTACTGTTGACCACACGCTTGAAAGCTATGCGGGCCTGATGCGGGTTCCTATGCCTGTCGATGCTCCTGAAGATATTCTTCCGGGAGTGCTCCGGCACTACGATGTTCCGGACCTGATTCGTGTGCTTGGGTCGCGAGTAACCGTTACTAATTCTCAACCTTAGTTGGATTTTTTTATTTTGTGGTGGGAGTGGCGTTTTTACAGGGGGTTTTGCGATTTCCACGGTGTAAAAACGTGGTTTTTACGCGGTTGTTAAGTGCATTTTCGTGGTTCTTACGCGGTTCTTAAGTGCACTTTTTCGAGGCTCTGAAAATTTTCCATTCTTTGAGGTTTATTTTTATGTCTTATCTTATTCATTCTAAATGGCTTTAATGTTCCACGTGGAACAGGTTTAAGATGGGCTTGGGAACTTCGGTCTGGGATGGTTGATGCTGCGTGCGGTCGATAATCGCACTTTGCTGAATCAGATTGAGGTGGAAAGGAAAAGCGGATCGCGCGTTCGCGCGATGGCCCACCTTAACGACGATAAAGCTGTCGTGAAGATGGGGGCACCCATCTGGGGCGATTCGGTCAGATGTAGGCCACCGCTCCGTGCAAATGTGGGCAACCCGCCATCGCGATGTTGGAGATTGCAGAAAAGAATCACCCAAGGTATTGTTGTGTCTCGTGTAATAAGACCGTTGGTGACCAGGGGCGTCGAGTTTATTCAGCTTCAAAGTGAGGCTAGTCTATTTTCCCCCCTCCCCCAAAAAACTAAAGCTGTACTGGAAAAGGAACATTACCGCAGTGACCGATACGACGACCGCACAGATGAGCTGTAACTCCATTTGTTACGAGGCACTAAGAGTTTTTCGCAATACCATGGTGGATTACGTCCGGGTACGGTTAGGTGAGGTTTTTCCGCACGATCACATTGCAAAACTTCGAAAGCCCTTTGCGACCGAATGGGACGGCTTGAAAGAAAAGGCTGTCGCGGCGAGAAAGTCAGGTGGCACCGAAACGATAGTGATAGATGACTACGACCTACTTGATGTGGGACATCTCTTCAACATCTTTGATGTTTACTTTGACAAAATTTTCTCTGTAGCCGCACTTGAAGGAAGAAATTATCCCAAGCCTGTGAAGGCCAAGTTACTTGGAAATCTCAAAGCAATAAAGGATTTAAGAGATCCTCTCTCGCATCCGGTAACAGAAGAAGTGTCTTATGAAGAGGCGATAGGAGTGATGATTGATGCTCGTCAAGTCCTATTGTCACTTGGTCTAGAAGAATCCGCTAAAAGGGTTGCTTCGTTGATGTCATCTTTACCTAGACCCGAATCCGCTTTTGCTGACGAAACCCCTCAAATCGAGAGCCTAGTCAACCTTCCCACAGAAGATTCGATTTATTTCGACTTTGTCGGAAGACGGGAACTTAGGGATCAATTGGTTGAGTGGTTTGCACAAAAAAACAATAAGCGATGCCTCTTGGCTGGAGATGGAGGAAAGGGTAAATCCGCGGTTGCGTATAAGTTTGCCAGAGACTTGGCGGAAAAGGACGAGCACTATAAATTGATTGCCTGGCTTAGCGCCAAGAAACGGAAATTCGAGGATGGCCAAACCGTCCCGGTCGATGCCCCGGATTTCGTTGATTTGGAATCAGCGATTGATCGTCTGCTTATTCACTACGGTCAATTGCCGTCCGAAGTGTCCGAAAGCGTCGAAGGTAAAAAGATAAAACTCTTTCAGTTACTCAATGAATTCCCGGCTTTCTTGGTAATTGACGACATCGATACCGTTTTATCGGACGAAGAAGTAGTGGGGTTTTTCACTTTCGAAGTTCCTAACACTCAGTCAACGGTGTTGCTGACATCTCGTCGCGCTATCCCAGGCATCAAGAGCTTCGCGCTTAAGGGATTCGAATTGTTAGAAGCTAAAAATTTTATTGAATCTCGTATCGAACTTTATGATCTCGATCCAACTTGTTGTCCACCAGAACTTGCAAAGCAAATTTTGGAAGCAACTGATGGGTCACCTCTTTATATGGACGATCTTATGCGGCTCGGTCGCATCCTGCCCCTCGCAAATGCTCTTGGCGTTTGGAAAGAAAAGAAGGGTGACGAAGCAAGAAAATACGCCCTTCAACGAGAACTCGAGAAGCTTTCTTCTGATGCGCGCAGAGTGTTAATCGCAGCTTCAATAAATGAAGAGCCGGTTTCATTTGCTGAGCTAGTGGCAGTTCTTTCATTTTCCGAGGAACGTGTATTTGATGCTCTGGCGGAGCTGCAGACATTGTTCCTCGTTCCTAAACCTCGATTGGTTGAGGGCGAGCAGAGATTTGCGCTAAATGCAAACACGCGCAAGCTGGTTCAGTTAGTGGAAGGGAGTAGCGATCTCTATCAACGAATTAAAGTCGCTTCCAAGGCTTTGGCAGGCGAAGTTCCGGAAGTGGGTCGTGGGGTGGTATCCACACTTCTTCGTCAAGCTTATTTGCTGACTAATTCCGGAAAGCTTCCTGATGCCGAAAGCCTTCTTCTTTCCGCGCTGGTCAAATACCCGCATACGCCAGATCTTGAAGGATTTCTCGGTTTTGTCTACAAAAGGTGGGATCGATACACAGATGCTACGAAACATTTTGAAGAAGCGCATAAATTAAAGAGTAAAAATCGCGAGACCTACCGGCACTGGGTGAAAATGGAAATGGCCTTACACGAGTGGACTCGTGCAATTGCGGTTGCAGATAAGGCGCTAAAGCTTATCCCCGATTTTTATGAAATGAAGGCACTACGGGCGGAGTGTAAAGTACGTTCCGGAACAGATTTGAATCGCAGGTTGCAAAAGGAGAAGGCGTTTAAATTGTGGGACGAATGTGCTGCCGAGCTAAAAGTATCTTTCAAAGATCCAGATAAGCTCGCTCAAGGAGAACGTGAAATAAGCGCTGCAATGTACAAAACATTAATCATTTGTCTAGATTGTCTAGGCAATCACAAGGATCTCAAGGAATGGCATACCCGATGGCAAAAGGAGCATCCGGATGATCCGTTCGTATCGAGACAGCGCGAATATATTGAGACGAAACGCGGTCTGACTTTAGACGAACTTGCTCTCCAGAAGCGACAATTTCAGACAACATCCCGTCCTCGACCCTATTAAAGTCACCTATCGCCTTTCGATTAAACTTCGGCAAACGCGTAAACGCGTCACCCCTCTTTCCCACATTTCCACCTTTATCCACACGCGGTTGCACCAGTTCTGGGCCTTGTTCTTGTCGGGCTTGGGGCCTACCCTCAGATGATGCCCTTTTTCCGATCGGTAAACCCGCGAAAATTGGGCTCTCCGGATGAAATCCACAGCAAAAGTCCTTATTTTTCGGGCCTTTGGGGCATTTACCTCGCATTAATACCAGTATTCGCGCAGCTAACACAAGATGTTGTGCTTTATACTTGACAGACCCTATAGGGGGCGTTACTTTCACGACTGCAATATCCCAAAGGACATTTCAGTTCGCTGTAGGTTTTTTCGTTCCTCTGCCCCCGACGCCCTCCCCCGCCGGTTCAAACTGCCAGCGTTGTGGGGCACAGAACATGTCCAAGCCCCGGCCCGCAGGACTCAAGACTCGCTGAACGCCGCGAGCCAAAAGTTACAGATTTTCATCTAATTAGAAGGAGTTTCACCATGGCGACCATCCCCAATCAGACTCAGGGCCAGACCACCGATTTCACAACCGCGCCTCCGTTTACCTCGCGCGGCCCCGGTCTTACCTTCAGCCGCCACTTTACCCGCCCCGGCATCTCCCCGTATGACGAGATCACGTGGGAGCTTCGCGACGCGATCATCCAGGACTTCAAGGGCAAGATCATCTTCGAGCAGAAGAATGTTGAGGTTCCGGCTGACTGGTCCATGACGGCGACCAACATCGTTGCTTCGAAGTATCTTCATGGCCTGAACGGCACCTCGGAGCGGGAGTCCGGCGTGCGTGCGCTGATTACGCGCGTTGCTGAGTCGATTCGCGACTGGGGTATTGCGGGGGGCTACTTTGCCACTGCTCAGGATGCTGAGACTTTCTATGCTGAGCTTGCGCATCTGCTGCTGAACCAGAAGGTCGCGTTCAACTCGCCGGTTTGGTTCAACGTTGGCTGCGACCGGTTGGAGCCGAACTCCGACGCGCAGAACTGGCACTGGAATGCGCACTCGTGCGCGGTTGAGTTCTCTGTCACCGGCTACAGCAAGCCGCAGTGCTCGGCGTGCTTCATTAATTCGGTGCAGGACTCGCTGGACTCGATTCTGACGCTGGCGAAGACCGAGGGCATGCTCTTCAAGTGGGGCTCGGGTGCTGGCTCGAACCTGTCGAACATTCGCGGATCGATGGAGACGCTCTCGGGCGGCGGCACTGCTTCCGGGCCGCTCAGCTTCATGCGCGGCTTCGATGCCTTTGCGGGTGTGATCAAGTCGGGCGGCAAGACTCGCCGGGCTGCGAAGATGGTTATTCTCAACGTCGACCATCCGGATATTGAAGACTTCATCCAGTGCAAGGTGAAGGAAGAAGAGAAGGCCTGGCACCTGGTTCAGGCTGGTTACGATGGCTCCGGGCCGGACTCTGAGGCTTACACTTCGATCTTCTTCCAGAACGCGAACAACTCGGTTCGTGTTACGGACGAGTTCATGCGTGCGGTTGAAACCGACTCGACCTTCTCCACTCGCACGGTGAAAGAGAAGCGGCCGGTGAAGGAGTACAAGGCTCGCGACCTTATGCACACGATCGCCGAAGCTACCTGGCAGTGCGGCGATCCGGGGATGCAGTACGACACGACAGTCAATCGTTGGCACACCAGTAAAAATACGGCTCGCATCAATGCGTAGCAATCCCTGCAGCGAGTACATGTTTCTGGATGACTCTGCCTGCAACCTTGCTTCGTTCAATCTCCTGAAGTTTCTGACTCCGGGAGGCCAGTTCGACATTCCTGCGTACCGTCATGCAATCGGCGTTGTTACTACTGCGATGGAGATCATCGTCGATGCGGCGGGGTATCCCACGGAGATGATCGCGAAGAACTCGCATGACTATCGGCCGCTTGGGCTTGGCTATGCGAACCTCGGTGCGCTGCTGATGGCGTTCGGTTTGCCGTATGACTCGGATGCTGGACGCGACTTTGCGGCTACGCTTACTTCGATTCTTTGCGGCGATGCCTACTGGCAGTCTTCGCGGATTGCTGAATCCTGCCCGGCGCTGGGAGCGGCTACTCCGCTTACCCAGCAGGCGCATATTGCCGGCGGAGCTTGCCCTGGGTTCTATGTGAATCGTGAGCCGTTCCTTGATGTGATTCGCATGCATCGCGCTGAGGTGAACAATATTGGGAAGTCGAAGAACTCGGCTGAGCCGTTTGTTGTTCCGCAGCTCGATCAGCTTATCGATGCGTCGCGTAATGCGTGGGATGGTGCGCTTGCGTTTGGGGAGAAGCATGGCTTCCGCAACTCGCAGGTGACTGTTCTTGCTCCTACGGGGACCATTGGGTTCATGATGGATTGCGATACGACTGGCATTGAGCCTGATCTTGCGCTGGTGAAGTACAAGAAGCTCGTCGGCGGCGGCATGATCAAGATCGTGAACAATACTGTGCCTTCGGCGCTGATCAAGCTTGGCTACTCCGAGTCGGAGGTCAACGCGATCGTCAGCTATATCGACGCGACCGGCACGATTGAAGGCGCTCCCGCGATCAAGCCTGAGCACCTTTCGGTGTTTGATTGCTCCTTCAGGCCCGCCAAGGGGACGCGGAGTATCCACTATCTTGGGCACATCAAGATGATGGGGGCGACGCAGCCGTTTCTTTCGGGAGCGATCTCGAAGACTGTCAATCTTCCGCAGGACTGCACGGTCGACGACATCGCCGAGGCGTACATGGAGAGCTGGCGTCAGGGTCTGAAGGCTGTTGCGATCTATCGCGACAACTCCAAGGGAACGCAGCCTCTGAACGTTAACGCGCAGACCGATGCCGACAAGAAGGGAACCAAGGCCATGGCTGCGATTGCTCCTGTGGCTGCGGGTTCCATCGAGATCGAAGAGGCTGTTGCCGCTGCGAAGGCTGCCGCGCAGGCTGCCATCGATGTCGCGAATACCCGCGTCAACGCTCTCGAAAACCAGCTTCGCGCCATCGCTGAAGCCGCGATGCAGAACAGTGACTCCGCCGACGCCCAGTCTCCGCCACGCGCTGTGCGTCACCGTCTGCCTTCGGAGCGTGCTTCGATTACGCACAAGTTCGGCCTGGCCGGGCACGAGGGTTACATCACGGTCGGGCTCTATCCGAACGGGCAGCCGGGTGAGATCTTTATCCGGATGGCGAAGGAAGGCTCGACTGTTTCGGGTCTGATGGATTCGTTCGCGACTGCGGTCTCGCTTGCGCTGCAGCATGGCGTGCCGCTGCGGGTTTTGTGCGAGAAGTTCGCGCACACGCGGTTCGAGCCCTCGGGCTGGACCGGCAACGAGCAGATCGGCTACGCCAAGTCGATCATGGATTATATCTTCCGCTGGATTCAGATCCGCTTCCTCTCGGGCCACCAGCTCAACCTCTTTGCCGGACTGGCTCCGCAACCCTCGGTTCCGGTCGAAGGCGCGGTGATCAGCCCGTCGAACACGGTTGTTCCCTCGCTCAGCGCGTCGTCTTCTTCGTCGGTTTCGTCCGAGGTGCAGCAGTCGCGCTTGGAGAGCGAGCAACGGGAGAGCGAGTACTACACCACGACTCCGCCGCAGCAGGGAATCGCTCCTGACCTGAGCGCGAGAAGCGGGCTTGGGTCTTCGACTCCCTTGTCCATGGAAGACCGCGGCATCTACCACGCCGCCGACGCCATGAAGGATATCGTCGACCTGCGCGACTCACCGTCGTGCGCTACCTGTGGAGCCATCATGACAAGAAGCGGTTCCTGCTATCGATGTATGAGCTGTGGAAGCACGAGCGGCTGCAGTTGAAACTGGCGGCGAGGCCCCAAGACGAAGAAGAAAGGCTCCCCGTTTGGGGAGCCTTCGTCTTTTGGGAAGCCCAAAAAAACGATGTGATATGCCTATTGGCTTGCGGCCGCTGATTTTTGTGCGCCATGTTCACGAGCGACTTGAAGCGTATCTGAGTAATTGCCTGGTTGCAGCCGATATCCTTTCGATGATTTTTCGACAACCATCCAGTGTAGGGAAGAGCCATCATTTTGTACTTCAAACATCCCGCGTGAAAGGTTCATAGGAACAAAGGACCGAAGTGAACGTGAATAGTGGAGATAGAGCAGATAGCGATGCTTATTCAGCAGACGCGGCACATTAAGAACATCGACTTGTGCCGAACTACCGTCCTTGAAGCCAATCTTGCCTCCAGCTAAAGTGATGTTGACAAGCTCATCCTTTATCGCTGAAGTTCTACCGGCATTTGCCTCTTGCCAATTTGGTTCACCAAGGTGATTCTTTTGCTTGGTTGCGAAATCGTCCGCGAGAACCTCGACGACCTTCGCCTGATAACGAGTAAAAATTCCTCGGCCATCGCTGCTCAACTCACAGCGGTTGGAAATTACATCTACCACGAGGACAATGGAACTCTCAGAGGTAAGCTGCTTAAGATCGCGGGCAACCACCCAAGAATCCGGTAGATCCATGGTCGTGTGAAACTCCCCCTGTTTCAGCGCCTTCGTATGAAGATCCTCGGTGGCAACTTGATTTCTCAAGAGGCTTGCGGATTGCGCATGAGTGCAGTCTGTCGCGAGTAGCAAAATCACTATTTGGAATATTCGCTTCTTCATTTCGTTCTCCTTCGCTACCCAGCTAATCAGCATACGACATCATCGATATTAAGTGCGACATCAACTAGCTCCCAACCTTCGCGCAGTTTCATCGCATTAAGGTGGGCATTCGAGCGAAGCTCGAGCCGTCTTTTTAAGGTAATGTTTGTCCCCTCAAATATTTCCCTCAGCGGCTGAAGCCGCATTCAAGTGATTGAGACTGACGGCACGGATAAATCCGTGCCCCTAAGCAAGACGAAGCAAGTCGAACTTTTTGGTAATCCGTTGAGGGCTGGTGGCCCGAGGCTGAAACCTGTGTGCCCATCTTTCGCGCTGTCTCGTCGCGCTAAGGTGGGCATTCGAGCGAAGCTGGAACCGTCTTCTTTAGGGGCATGTTTTTCCCCTTAAATATTTCCCTCAGCGGCTAAAGCCGCATTCAAGTGATTGAGATTAACGGCACGGATAAATCCGTGCCCTTAAGCAAGACTAAGCAAGTCGAACTTTTTAGCAAACCGTTGAGGTCGGGTGGCCCAAGTCTGAAACCTGGTTTGCCCCATCTTCGCACTGTCTCATCGCGTTAAGGTGGGCATTCGAGCGAGGTTGGAACCTTCTTGTTTAAAGGCATGTTTGTTCCCTTAAACATTTCCCTCAGCGGCTAAAGCCGCATTCAAGTGATTGAGACTGACGGCACGGATAAATCCGTGCCCTTAAGCAAGACGAACTTTGGCAATCTGTTCACCCGTTCCGAAACAGTCACTGGAGAGGAGAGAGCTTCAGAGGATGTCGAAAAAGTCGTGTTGTCCCTCAAATATTCCCTCAGCGGCTAAAGCCGCATTCAAGTGATTGAGATTGATGGCACGGATAAATCCGTGCCCTTAAGCGAGACTCAGCAAGTCGAACTTTCTGGCAATCCGTTCAGGGCGGGTGGCCCAAGTCTGAAACCTGGGTATCCATCTTCGCGCAGTCTCGGCCTTAAAGTGGGCATCCGAGAGAAGCTCGAACCGTCTTGTTTAAGGGCATGTTTGTCTCCTTAAATATTTCCCTCAGCGGCGAAGCCGCCATTCAAACGGTTGAGACTTACGGCACGGATAAATCCGTGCCCTTAAGCAAGACGAACTTTGGCAATCTGTTCAGCCGTTCCGAAACTGTCACTGGAGAAGAGAGGGCTTCAGAGGATGTCGAAAAGTCGTGTTGCCCTCAAATATTCCCTCAGCGGCTAAAGCCGCGTTGCAAGGAAAGACTCTCGCGGCACGGCTGAAGCCGTGCCCTTAAGCAAGACTAAGCAAGTCGAACTTTTTGGCAATCCGTTCAGGGCGGGTGGCCCAAGTCTGAAACCTGGGTGCCCCATCTTCGTGCAGTCTCATCGCGTTAGGGTGGGCCTTCGAGCGAAGCTTGAACCTTCTTGTTTAGGGGCAGTGTTTGTCCCCTTAACGTTTCCCTCAGCGGCTAAAGCCGCATTCAAGTGATTGAGACCTACGGCACGGATAAATCCGTGCCCTTAAGCAAGACTAAGTAAGTCGAACTTTTTGGCAGTCTGTTCAGGGCTGGTGGCCCAAGTCTGAAACCTGGGTGCCCCATCTTCGCGCTGTCTCATCGCGCTAAGGTTGGCATTCGAGGGGTTCGAACTGTTTTGCTTAAGGGCACCCGTTCGACTTCGCTCAGGGCAGGCTCTTCAGCCGTGCCGAAATAGTCACTGGAGAAGAGCGGCTTCAGCCGCTGAGGTACGCTTTACAATCGCCGAATGGCGATCCCGAGCCGCACCGCCAGACCCGGCACTTATTTCATCACCCCAGCCACCCATAATCGCCGCCGACTCTTCCAGGTCGAGCGCAACGCCGCACTCCTCCTCGAGACGATCGACCACTATCGTGCGAGTTACCTGTTGCGCCTATGTCGTCATGCCCGACCACCTTCATCTCCTCATCACTCCCACAGACATCACCATCGAGCGTGCCATGCAGCTTGTCAAAGGCGGCTTCTCTCATCGCCTCGCGTCCAAGCTTCCTGTTTGGCAACGCGGATTTACTGATCATCGCATCCGCGATGCTGTGGACTATGACATTCGCCGCAATTATCTTCATCGGAATCCGGTTGAAGCTCGGCTGAGCGACAGCGCTGAATCTTATCCGTTCTCCTCAGCCAACCCGAAGCTTCGGCTGGATGAGTACCTCAGCGGCTAAAGCCGCGTTGCAAGGGAGGACTCTTGCGGCACGGCTGAAGCCGTGCCCTTAAGCACAACGCACAAGGCACAAGGCACGACGCACGATGCACGACAGCACGACGCACGACGCGCGACGCACGACACAACGGCGCACGACGCACGACACAACGGCGCACGACGCACGACACAACGGCGCACGACGCACCGCAGCACGACACAACGGCAATAGGACGGGTGGCTCAGATCTAAAACTTGGGTGCCTCATCTTCGCGCAGTCTCATTACGTTAGGGTGGGCCTTCGAGGGAAGTTCGAAGCGTCTTCGCTCCAGTTGAGAGTGAGTGGCTAAACTCCCTCAGCGATCCGAAAGTCCCTCTCCACACCCGGACCAAGCGCAGCCAACGCCTTCTTGTGATCGTCACTCTGATAGGCCGCCAGAGCGATCTCGTAGGTCTCGAACTCAACCACGATCGTCATCTGCTCAACCCCAGCTTCCTGAGCCGTAACCACGCTCGTCGGCGACACCAGGATGCGTCCCCCAAACTTCTCCAGCACCGGTACAAGCAGCGCAGCATAGTTTTTCGTTGTCGCCGGGTTAGGGACCTTCCGGTACGCCACCACCCAATAACCCTTGTTCATCTCGTTCCCCCTCGAATGCCTTCAACTGTAACAGTGATGCGGGGAACGATACCACGACTCATCCTGCGTGGCCACCGCTCGGCTTGCAAGGGAGGGCTGTTGCGGCACGGCTAAAGTCGTGCCCTTAAGGACGACTCACAACGAAAGCATCAAGACTGCATTAGAGTCTGAAGAATTTGTTTTGGGGGACTGCAGGATAGTTTTTCGCAGTCGGCTTCGGGAACATCCTTCCGGACGGCAATTTTTACGCTCTCTGCTAACAGCCTCTTATCTACCTCGTTTGTAATCCATCTCGCTCCTGCAACTCCCACCATAAAAGCCCCGGCAAGCGCGGAGAAGGTCAGGCTGATCTGTGTTCTCGCGCCGGCGGAAGAGATGTCGAGTCCCGCTCCGGACCCGTAAAAAGACCAAGACGCAAATGCAGAGAGGGTTCCAATCATTACGTTCGAAACAAAACCAGGACACCAGATGTCCTTCACTTTTGTTGGAAGAATGAAGCCGTTGTCACTCAGCAATGCGTTAACGACTCCACCAAGTGATCCCGAAGTACTGATTAATGCGGCGCATTCCCATGGGTTTGTCATAAATTTTCTCCGTTGATTCGAATGACCACCGGGACGAGAGCAAGGACATACAACCCGAATTTGGCTGATAGCCTTCCGAGCCTATGGCCGGGCTTGCTGTCAATCGATAGTGTTGGCGCAGCGGCGGATCGTTTCACCGCATCGAAATAATTTATTTCGATATTTAGTCGAAGGCATGCGAGGGACGCTCGAACCTTCTCACGGCGGTGGCTCATCTTCGAGGGAAGCTCTTCGATTAAGGTGCTACAGGCTTGATCGAACTGGGGCCACTTG
Organism: uncultured Acidobacteriaceae bacterium; assembly: GCA_963770055.1. GTDB lineage: Bacteria > Acidobacteriota > Terriglobia > Terriglobales > Acidobacteriaceae > Edaphobacter. The sequence continues at coordinate 37,345 of CAVYOC010000003.1, read as the reverse complement.
AACTCGCTGCATCCGATTCAAATGTACCTACCCATGCGCCATCCACCTTTCGCCAATGAAGCGATCCGTTGCTAAGTCGTTCCCTTCCATGCTCCTGAAACGTTACGTCGATCGACGTGAAACCTACAGAACCTGAGGTAATATCGACATGAGTCCTCTGTAGTGTAGGCAGTGGACTTCCATCTTGTGACATCCTCGTTCCGGATCCGGTAAGGCTAGTGTCGCTTTGCGTAAGGAAAATGTCATAAGTCAGCGTCTTTCCTATGTACGCGGAATCAGTGGTTTCTTAATTTGGTCTTCAAGGGTCCAGTGACCTGCCACTCTTGGATGTATTGGCGCCCAGACGATCGTGATGAGGCCAATCACTCCAGTAATCAGTGCGACTACCGCGCCTAACTTTCCAGCGACCGTAGTGAAGATGGAGCCTTTGTCTTTTCGCTGTTTCAACAATAGTTTCCGACTGGTTCGTCATGGCAGATCCACCTCCGGATGGACGGGTGAACAATAATACTCAGACTTTTTTCGACAGGAAAGACGCAAGCTCAACCGTAAGTTGCTGATTGTGCGATAGTGCCGTCACCGGCAACTCCGTTTCATTTTGGCCTGCTCCTGCTGGTCCGCACTTGTCAAAGCTATCTCACGGGTAGCCACACCGCTCGGGTCAAAACGCCGGGGCGGTGTCGGAATTTGGCACGGAAGAAATGCACGCCTGCGAGGCAAAGTCCAGACCTAACCCTAGTTTATGGAATACTTTGCACGTTTTTTTGACGGGTGGGGGCTACCACTTCCGAGTCATTGGCGAAAAGTATACCCGTCATTACTCTTGTCACATCAGCAGGCGAGGTACTCCAATGCCCCCTCTCCGCACAACCGTAATCGCCTCCATCGTCGCCTCAACCAGCTTCGCGGTTGCAGCCAACATGCCGGGGAACGCCAACGTGGTTGTCTGTCAGGCGAACACCGGGTGCATTCACCACACCATCTTCGGCCACGACTATAAGATTCTGACTACGGATCGCGTGACGGTGATGGTCACCCTCTCCAACGAAGGCCGCTACACCCGGGCCGATGTGAGCATCACCAATCTGAGCCACACTCCCATCAACCTCTCCCCTGAAGACTTCCGCATCCAGGCGCTTACTCCTCACGCGAGGGTCTTCCCGTACGTCCCGCCTTCTCAGATCGAAGATATTCCGACCCCAACCCGAGTCGTCTACAGCCGCACCGAATCCACCAGTAAGCGAGCTCGAAGCAGCAAGGCAAAGAGCGGCGCAGGAGGCAGCTGAGCTCTCCGCAGCCGCCCCGCTTCTGCAGGCAATCACCATCCCGCCCAACCAGGCCGTCCACGGTCGCGTCTACTTCGAGCGCGACCCCGGTACGACGTTCCAGCAGGTCAACGTTGTCCTGCCGATTGGCGGAACAGTGTTCAAGTTTCCCGACGTTATCAAGCCCTGAGGGCAGGTCGCGTCACGGAAAGATCACAGCAACGCAGCATTGATAGCGGAAGGACACTTATCGTCCAACCACAATCAATGTCACCCCATGCTTCGGGATCCTCGAAGTAAAGACACCTGACCGCCGCCCCAGGTCCTTGTGCGCCCAGATATCCCGCACATTCGCCCCACTCTTAAACCCAATTTCGGCCAGATCAACCGAAACATCCCGCACACTCCAACTCCGATTGAATAAGCCGACGGCTACCCGGCCGCCACTCAGCGGTTTGGTCCATACATCCAAGTCTCCGCTCTCATACAAACGGTCGCCCTGCTTCCCGAGCAAATCCTGATCGATTGCAATCGCTTCCTTATTCATCAGAATTTCCTTGTCCACCTCGGACATCTTCGTGAGATCGTTCCCGGCCAGCAGCGGAGCCGCCAGCAGCACCCATAAACTCATGTGGGTCTTGTACTCGTTCTCCGTCATCTTTCCATTGCCGATCTCCAGCATGTCCGGATCGTTCCAATGCCCCGGTCCCCCGTACTTCGACAAGCCCGCCTGGCTGAAGCCAATCGCGATCATTCGCCCGTATGAGTCGTCGATGTCGTCCGTTGTTCGCCACATATTTGCGCCCAGTTCAGGCCCCCACTTCCACGGCTGGTCTACTCCATACTGGCAAAGGCTATAGACAATCGGCCTGCCCGTAGCTTTCAGCGCCTCACCCATCTTTTTATAAGCGGCAATCATCAATGCGTTCGCGGCGGTCACATCCCCTGAATGCTCTTTCTCCACCTGATGCATGTTGTCCTGAAACGAGCAGAGGTCATACTTCAAGAAATCGACGCCCCACGCGGCATACGTCTTCGCATCCTGAACCTCATGGCCCAGGCTCCCCTCATAGCCTGCGCACGTCTTCGCTCCCGGCGAAGAGTAGATCCCGAACTTCAGGCCTTTTGAGTGGATGTAATCTCCAAGCGCCTTCATATCGGGAAAGCGTTCGTTCGGATGGATCACGCCCTGCGCATCGCGCTTGCCCTGCCACGTGTCGTCGACGTTCACATACACATAGCCTGCATCGCGCATCCCAGTCGCCACCAGCGAGTCTGCAGCCGACCGCACATCCCCATCCGTTACCTTGCCTGCAAAGTGGTTCCAGCTATTCCATCCCATAGGTGGCGTTGCAGCAGCCTTGATCTGCCCAGATGACGCGACGCAGCACAGCACAATCTCAATAAGAAATATCCTGAAGGCCTTCATCAACAGACGCTCCTCAAAAAATCGATCTTTCCAGCGCCTCCAAGCATACAGGGTGCAGCTGTCGCCAAAGCCGCAATCAGTGACTTCGTTTTCGATATAGTCTCTGCATGACTACCATCCATCCAGGCCGCTTCAGTTCGCGCGTCGAGGGCTCTTTCGTCGTCTTCCTCATTGGCATGCGCGTCAACCGCGTCCTCGCCTTCAACAAGTGGCTCTTTGCAGTCAAAGCCATGCCACCCATGCTTCGCGAACTCTATGCCAACCCGCAGCTGGGATTCCTCGGCGGCTATACTTCCATGTACTGGCGCGGCGTCATGGTCACTCAGTACTGGCGCTCCTTCGATCACCTTATTGCCTACGCCCAGGCCAGCAACGCGGCCCATCTTCCCGCATGGAAGGCCTTTAACCAGCGCATCGGCAACGACGGCAGCGTCGGCCTATGGCATGAAACCTACCAGGTCGCAGCAGGTCAATCCGAGTGCATCTACGTCAACATGCCTCGCTTCGGTCTTGCTCTCGCCGGCACCCACGAGCCCGCTACCGGCCATCTTCGCGACGCCGTCACGCGCATGAATTCACGTTCTTGAAATCGAGCTTAGTTTTCCTTCAACCCAAACAACTGGAGCAGCGCGTCTGTAGCCTCTTGCGCATCGCGAATCTTGAAGTCAACATCCAGCCTCACCACCTTCGCTTCCGGACTCAGAGCGGTCAGCGACCGCACCACGGTCTCTGCGGGCAACTGCGGGGTTCCCGGCCCTACGACTATGTAGTCCACCCCATCCGCATTCAGCAGAATTTTGGCATCCCGGAAGGCGCACGTCGATCGCACATCGAATCCATGCCGCGCCAGCACTGTCCTTACAAAGACGCACAGGTCCTGCGACTCATCCACTACCAGCACGCGCGGCCCGCGCCGTTCCTGCGCACCCTCGGCCGGCCGTTCTCTCAGAAAGGCGACGATTGCCTCTTCCTCCGTCGCAAAACTCGGGAGCAGACCGGAAAGCCTCGTCATATTCAGCAGGTTCGCGACAAAGTCCGGCGGCGAAGCCAGCTTCATTCCTCCGCCAAGGTTGCTCATCCGCTCTGCGTAACGAACCAACAGCCCCATCGCAATACTGTCCAGCCGCGAGACCTCGCTGAGGTCAACGACAAACCGTGTAGACTCCCGCTCGCCAATCTCTAATGCGGCTTCCAGTGCCTTCACTTCGTCGCCGAGGATCACCCGGCCCGAGCACCGGATAATGTAAACGTTCCCCACAGACCGTGTATTCAGACTCAGCAGCATGGAACCCTCCGCTCCTGCTTCACAAGAGCCTATCGCACTAAACTATCCCAATGGCGGAGCCGAGGAAAGCCGAGCACGGGAAAGATTCTGAAGACGCGAACGACCGCACTCGCCGCATCTTCGCCATCTTTGGAACCGCAGCCTTTCTTGTTCTTGCGCCGGGCACCGTCGCCGGCCTCATTCCCTGGTGGATCTCCCGCTGGCGCCTTCAACCGCCCTTCCTTGACTTCGGGATTTTCCGCGCCATGGGCGTCGTCCTCATTGTCATCGGCAGCGCAGTCGTACTCGAAGCCTTCGCACGCTTCGCTCTTCAGGGAATCGGCACGCCTGCGCCCGTCTTCCCGACGAAACACCTCGTCGTTCAAGGCTCCTACCGCTTCGTCCGAAACCCGATGTACTTCGCCGTCACCGCATTGATCCTCGGCCAAGCCCTCCTTCTCGGAGACAAACAACTTCTCCTTTACGCGATTATCCCGTGGTTCGCGGCGAATCTCTTTGTGTTGTTCTACGAAGAACCCACCCTCCGCAAAACCTTCGGCGCCGAATACGAAACGTACTGCGCCCACGTCCCGCGCTGGGTTCCTCGCCTCACACCATGGCGAAGCAACGCAGACCACTCATAACCATTCCTCTATCAATCAATCCTTACTTCGCCGTTACATCGATTCACACCACCTTCAACTGCTTGTAATATCCCGCCTCTACTGTTCGTAGCGGCGAAGCAATAACTTCCCAAGAAAAACACTCATTACATTTCCTTGACGAGGCCGTTCATGAAGGTTCGTACCAGTCTGTGTGTATCTACCATCCTGCTTGTTTTCCTCTTCTCCCTCTCACTTCATGCCCAGCAAACTCTGGGTGGACTCCTCGGCACTGTCACCGATCCCTCCGGAGCCACCGTCTCCGGGGCGCAGGTTACCCTTACCGGAGAGTCCACCGGCCTCACCTTGAAGGCCACCAGCCGAAGTGACGGCTCGTATGCCTTCACTAATATTCCCATCGGTTCCTACACTCTCACTTTCTCTCGCGATGGCTTCGAGACCACCAAAGTTCCCAACATTCCTGTCCAGGAGAACCGTACCGGCAGCATCAACATCACGCTTAAAATCGGGAGCGCAAACACAACCGTAGAAGTCGCCGAGCACCCCATGCTCAACGCCGTGGACGCGACCAACGGCTATGTGCTCGACTCCGAGCAGATCCAGCAGACCCCGATCCCCACTGGCAGCTTCACTCGCCTCGCCGTTCTCACGCCGGGCGTCAGTGCGGAACTGCAACACGGCATCGGCACCAACGCCGGCCTTGGCAACTCGCCGATCTGGGCCAACGGACAACGCGACACCAGCAACATGTTCCAGGTCAACGGAGTCGACGTCACGAATCTTTTCAGCGGGAAATCTTCCTCGCAATCCACCTCGCAGCGCTACAGCTTCAACATCGGCCAGGGGGGAGCCGTTGGCGGCGAAAGCCAGACCAACATCTCGGTAGCCGGATCGAACGGGCAGGGTCTCGCCACTCCGCCACCCGAGTTTATCCAGGAGATTCGCGTCAACACCTCCGCCTATGACGCCCAGCAGGGAAACACCAGCGGCGCTCAGATCGATGTCAACACCATCACCGGCTCCAACAAATGGCATGGTCAGGTCTTCGGGACCCGCGCCACCAACTGGCTCAACGCCGCGCCGTTCTTCAACAAACAACCCTCCAACAACATCCCCGCCAACGAGATCAACCCGGACCTCCATCGCTATCTCGCAGGCGGCACTGCAGCCGGGCCCATCCTTCACGACAAGCTCTTCTTCTTCGGCGGTTACCAGTGGACGCGCGACACCGACGCCTACAAAGGAATGTCGCAGATTACTGTTCCCTACGGCCTCACCGATGACCGCTCGTCAACCGGAATCATCAAAGCGGTGAGTTCCTGGAACGCGGCCACATTGAGCTTCGGTGGAACACAGGTTCCCTTCAACGGCACCATCGATCCCGTCGCTGCGGCGCTTCTCCAGGCAAAACTGCCTAACGGCCAATACCTCATTCCCTCCGCACAGAACACTAATCCGGGCGCCATCATAACCGGTTCGCCGAACGTCATCCTGCAAAGCACTCCGCTGGCTCTTGGACAACAGGCGAGCGCCTCTCTGGGCTACAACATCCGCCCCAGAGACCGCCTCTCGCTCAAGTACTACTATCAGCACACGCCCACCACCAGCGCCTTCGCCAACTCAAATACAATCGGCTTCCCCGAGGGCGAAGACGCGGGAGCGCAGGTCGCCGCCATCAGCAACGCCATCACCATCGGCTCGCGCGTTCAACTGGGAGCAGCGCTTCGGCTTCTCCCGCCAGAAGGTCTACAGCAACTTCGGCTCCGCCTTCGGCAACAATACCTTCGGCATCAACTTTCCCGGCGCAACCGGACTCCCAGGCCTTACCCTCAGCAAGTTCGCTTACTCCAATGGAGGCAGTGTAACTGCGGGCCCCAACAGCGCCTTCGTCAACGCAGGCTATTTCCAGAATCGCTGGAACCCCTCCACCAACGCGATCTACACGTTCGGCAAACACACTCTTACCGCAGGCGGCAACTACAACTACACCCAACTCAACATTCGTAATCTCCGTTCCGGCCTCGGACGCCTCAGCACCGCTAACTTCGTTACCTTCGTCGAAGGCCAGGTGACCAGCAGCAACATCCTCACCGGCAATTCGAACCGCTACTATCGCGCCAACGAGGGCGGAGCCTATCTGCAGGACAAGTGGCAGATTCTCAGTACCCTCAGCCTCACCTATGGCATACGCTACGACTACAACGGGGGCTTCATCGAGAAGAACGGCAATATCTTCAACTTCGATCCTGCCCGCTTCAACGTCACTGATAGTCAGGCCATCGACAGCGGCTTCGTCGTCGCCTCCAATAACAAATTCTCTCCCACCGCCGGAGCCACCGAGTCCACTCTCACTGGCCGCCAGTGGGGAATCGGACCGCGCTTAGGATTCGCCTTTGCTCCCAAACAGAATGCCGGCAAGGTTGTCTTCCGCGGCGGCTTCGGAATGTACTTTGACCGCGGCGAACTCTTCTCGCGCCTCTCGCAACCCGCCGGTTCAACCACTGGCGGTCCCTTCGGTGTCACGGAGGCCCCGCCATTGGCCAACTACGTTACCGGCACGGGCACACGCACCCTCGAGAACCCGTTGGGATCGGCAGTCGTCCCTGTCCCGTCACCCGATCCAGCCTACTTCACCAAACAACTCCCGACGCTCAACGCGATGAAGGCAGGATGTACCGGCCTCATCAATCAGTCGAACGGTGGCTGCAGCTCAACCGCGCCCTTCAACTTTGGCGCCTACGACATGAGCAACAAGCTCCCTTACACCTTCAACTTCAAGTTCGACATGCAGTGGCAGCCGCGCAACGACCTCGCGATCACCATTGGCTACACCGGCAACCTCGGCCGTCACAGCGTGATCCCTGTGCCCTTCAACCAGCCCGGGATTGCCAGTCCCACCAGCCCCATCCACGGTGAAACCTCCAGTTACGGGTGGGAGGTTCTCAACGCCACATCGAAGACCGGAACTCTGTACAACCCCATCTCCACCGAGCCCTACAACACCTTCGACGGCGGTAACATCGACTTCCGCGTTCCTTACGTCGGCTACAGTCCCAATGCCGCTCTCTTCCGCGCGATCGGCATCTCCTCCTACAACGCCCTCGAGACCCACGTGGTCAAAGCGCTCTCCCACCACACCCAGTTTGGAGTCTCTTACACCTATGGGCACTCCCTCGATGAGCAGAGCGACGTCGGTCTCTTCTTCACGGGAAGCGATCCCGATCACCTTCGCCAGTCCTATGGCTCGGCCGACTTCGACCGCACCAACATCTTCCAGTTCCAATACCTTGCACAGCTTCCTAAATTCGCGGACGACCACAGCCTCGTCGGCAAATTCACCAACGGCTGGCAGCTCGTCGGGCTGGCCACTCTCCAGAGCGGACAACCTTTCAGCCTCTACGAGTTCGACGGAGCTGTCGGCAGCCTCTTCTTCGGAAACTTCCCCACGCTCTCTAACCCTGTCCTCGGCATCAAGACTCCGGGCAATCCCAAATCTGCCCTCACCGGGCATATCGGAGCCTTCCAGAACAAGAGCGCCAGCGGCTCTTACTCCTCCATCCCTGCCATCGACCCATCGCAGTTACAGATGGCGAATCTCGCTCCCGGCCAGAAAGGGATTCCTAACTGTGTCGGCAACCAGCCCTGCGACATCTTTGAGAACGACTTCACGCCTGGGCAGCGCAACATCTTCCGTCAGTCCTTCCAGAGAGACGCCGATGTTTCTATCCAGAAGATTACTAACTTCGGCGAACGCTTTTCCGCACGTTACTCGCTCGACATCTTCAACGTCACCAACACGCCAAGCTTCGACGTCCCCAACAACAATGCCAACATCAGCCAGGGCGAACTTGGCACGACTACGCCGGACCCCAACAATCCGAACAATAAGTTTAACGACGAGAACCGCCTTCGGGCAGGTGTTGAGCAGTCCCACCAACCAGCAGGGGGACTTCAACGCCCTGTACATTCAGCCCAAGATCGGCTCCACGACCTTCGGCGCTGTCCGCAACACCATTGGCAGCTCGCGCACCATCGAGATGTCCCTCCACATCGTCTACTAGCCCGACAAAACCGCAGTAAAAAAAGAAGGGTTGCAGAAGCGCATCACGCATTCTGCAACCCTTTCTTTTTTCCGAAAATACGTAAAAAATTACTTCGCCGCTGCAGGAGTTCCTCGCCCCGTCAACTCCCGAATCAGATCCACCTCTCGTTGCCGGTACGGAGTGTCATCCTGCTTGAATACCTCATGAAACCAGATCGTCGGCTGTATCCTCACATACGGCCGATCCCACGAGTCCCACGGATAATAGGTCTGCGTCTTCCCCGCCACCAGCCCCCAGTTGATCGCGGCCACATGCAGTTTCTTCGCCACCGGCAGGCTGCCATCGAACGTGCTTCCATTCCCCCGAGCCATATACTCTGTGCAAATCAGCGGCCGGCCCAGCGGCTGCAGCGACACAATCCTCGCCTCAAACTCCTCCGGCCATCCGTAGTTATGGAACGAAATCACATCCGACTCTGCCAATTGAATCTTCGTCGTCTCCTCTTCCTTCGCCGTATCGCTCCAGTTTCCCTTCCACACTCCGCTTGTCAGCGGCTGCACCGGACGTACCGACCGCGCCCAGGCAAAGACCTTCGGCAGCAGCTCATTCACTCGAGCAACCTTCGCGCCTTCGTCCTGCAACGTATCGCCCCCGCGATTGTCGGGCTCATTCCAGACATCCCAGCCCAGGACGCGTTCATCCGCGGCAAACGCGCCCACGATGCCCTTCACATAAGCTTCAAGCTGCGGCTCGACGTTTCGGTTCATCAGCCGCTCCTTCCCAGGACTCTGCACCCAACCCGAGTTATGCACTCCCGGAATCGGCGGATGCTGCGGTCCGAAGTGCGGATTCGTCTCCCAGCATGAATCGAACAGCACCAGCAGCGGCCGGATGTGATGCCGCGCCGCGATCTCCAGAAATGTATTGAGTCGCTGCGTAAACCCCTTAGCATCCTGCTGCCATAGCTGGTCCTGTAGAAACACACGCATCGTATTCATCCCGATGCTCTCTGCCATTCCCAGCTCTTTATCGATCAGCCTGGGATTGAATGTCTCGGCCTGAAACATCTCCAGCTCATTGATCGCATCGGACGGAATGAAGTTCGCTCCCACCAGCCAGGGCTGTTTTGCATACCAATCATTTGCCTGCGCGGCACTCCACCGGCCGCCTTCATTTCCACTCGTCTGAGCAACGAGCGAAATCGGGGCAAGAACAAGACAAAACAACATCACGATCAAGATGTGAGAACGCCTGAAAATCATTATTTTTTCCTTGATTGGAATACTTGCACAACGACTCGTAACGTAGCTTTAGCGTTCGAGAAAACGTTAACTATGCCGAAGGCCGCCAATATTACTAGTCACGACTTTGCGATGCAAGGACCGCGCAAACGCTGTCAGGAAACGCGCGGAGTCAAGCTGAATTCCTTGTCAGGAACTCCATCAAACGTTTACCGCAGGCGCTGCGACTCTCCATCAGGCGCGAAAATCTCACCGAACTCACCCTTATGAAATCCGCCTCAAGGTTGGCTTCCTCCGCACGATCTTCCGCGACTCTCCATGAGCCTCCGTCGATTGTCCATCCGCAACCTTCGACAATGCCTGGGCTTTCTCGGAGTATTTCTCTGCTTCCTCGTGTTCCCCTTTGTCGTGCTTGCCCGCGGCGGCTAAATGTCTGCTTGCCGCCTCGATATGCTGCTGTGCTGCCTTCAAATGAGCCTGGCGTGACATCTGGTCGAATCTCTCCCTGTCTGCCTGCAAACACTTTATTCTCAACCGACCTTAAATTCTGCATATTTAATAAGGAAATCTTCATCGGACGCGGTCTCGCCGTGCTTAACCCCCATTTTCCGCACGAAAATCGCCGTCCTGCCCAGCCTCAAAACCGATTCAGACTCCCCTCCAAAAGCCCGGTGAATCCATTGATAAAGAAAACCTATAACCTTATTGATTGAAATTCGCACACATCCTGCTACCCTTAGACCCAACGGCGAAATATCGTCCAACGAAAGCAGGAAACAAAATGGCAACAGGCACAGTGAAATGGTTCAACGACGCAAAAGGATTTGGCTTCATCACCCCCGAGGACGGTGGAGAAGACCTTTTCGCGCACTATACTGCAATCAACGCCAGCGGATTCAAGTCTCTTCAGGAAGGCCAGCGCGTAACGTTCGACGTCACGACCGGTCCGAAGGGCAAGCAGGCCGCCAACATCCAGCCCGCGTAACTTCCGGAAGCCTGCAGAACCTCGCAGCGAAGTTCCGTCCCACAGAATCAATATCCAACCATCGAAGGGTTGCCGCGATGCGATTGTGCACGCCGTAACCCTTCGTGCCTTTAACCGCTACAACTATTGGGTAATTCTGTACCTCACCGGTAACTGCTAACGTTCGGTCATGGCTTTCCCTCAGGAGGCACATGACGATGACGATCTTTCAAAGCTCTTCTCAGCCGCCATACGTTCCTCAGCCTTTGCATTGGTCGCCAGCGCCCAAGTACTCCCAAAACCATTCTCCCCGACAACATCGTCCGTTGCGAATCGGTGCCGGCTGCGTCAACCAGACCCTCTACGGCCGCAACTATAAGGTCATGGAACCCCGCGATTCACGGTCATGGTTTCCATCTCGCACGAAGGTATCTATACCCGGGCTGATATTAGCGTGACGAACAACACAGACATGCCCCTCAGCGTCTCCCCGGAAGACTTCAGGGTCGAGGTTGTTACACCTAAGCCCAAAGTGCTGCTGTACGTTCCTCCGGCGGAGCTGAATCTCCCCCCGGCTGCTGCCGCCTCCCCTGTTCAGGGTGTGCCGCAGGCTTCCGGATCTCCCCCGCGGTTGCGCCAGGTGTCGAGGCTTCACTACCCGCCAAATCGGAGGATGCGGAGGTGCAAAAAGCTGCCCAGCGTGAAGCCGCGGAGAAGGTGGCCTCCCAGCAGCATCTTGCTGCAACCTCGATTCCGCCCAGCGAGGTCGCCCGGGGTCGCGTCTACTTCGCAAGCGACAAGAAAGCTCATCTCGTCAATGTCGTGTTGCCCATCGCTGGAGTTGTCTTTGAATTCCCGTATGCGTTGAAGCGATAATTCGTGAAGTTGGATCAAAACGACCTGCAGGAAAAAAGGGAAAGTGTAATCTCCACAACAACTTACCTCCTGAAATCGACATCCTAACCAGCCAGGAGTACAAGGAGAATGCGCCTATGAAGAAATTCCTCCCCACTGCCGCTTGTGCCCTTTTCATGGCCGCAGGCATTGCACAAGCCCAGGTTGTCGTTCGCATCGGCCCTCCTGCCGCCCCGTCGAAACCATTCCGCCCCGCCGCACGAGCATCCGGGATGGGCCTGGCATGACGGCTACCATCGTTGGGATGGCCATGCGTATGTCTGGGTTCCGGGATACTACGTCGAGCCACCGCATGCCCATGCCCACTGGGTTGCCGGCCACTGGGATCATCGTGGCGACGGCTACGTCTGGGTTGAAGGTCACTGGCGCTAGTCCAGAAAGCGTCCCGATACTGCGGCGGGCCGGCCCATTGGCCCGCCAAGTATCGCTACTGCGGGTCGGATTGCCAATTTATCCTCGTGATCGCCAAGGTATCATCAACGATGACCGCATCTCCCCCCTGACCTCTCCGTTGAATCCCGCGCGAAAAACATCAAAATCCTCATCTTCGACGTAGATGGCGTGCTTACCGACGGCCAGATTTTCGTCATTCCCGACTCCGAAGGCAACGGGATCGAGGCCAAGGGTTTCTCCGCCCACGACGGCCTCGGCATCTCCCTCGGACGTCTCGGTGGACTCAGGATTGGCATCATCACCAAGCGGAACTCGCGCACCGTTGCTATTCGTGCCCACGACCTCAAACTCGAGTTCGTCTACCAGGGCCAGTCCCACAAGATGGACGCCATCAATGACATCCTCGCCAAAACCGGGCGCGACGCTCGACCAGCTCTGTTATGTCGGCGACGATATCATTGACCTGCCAGTCATGCGGCAGTGCGGCCTCGCCATCGCCACTGCCAACGCGCGCAAGGAAGTCAAATCGATGGCCCACTACATTACGCCCAACCCCGGAGGCTTCGGTGCCGGTCGCGACGCGATCGACTTCATCCTCACTGCCCAAGGCGTCCTCGAAAAAGTCATCGAGCAGTATCTCGACGAATCCAGCAACGCCGCGTCCGCCTCCGACGTCGGCGTCGGCAACATGTGAACCGTCAACTCGTCAGTTACTAACCCAGGTCACTGCCTCGATGCCGGGGATAAACTGGAGGCATGGCGCTGGAGTTCACTACGTCTTACGTCGAGGATTCGCTGGCGCTATTCCGGCAATACAAAAGGCTTGCCGAACGCGCCATGGAACAGGTTACGGATGAACAGCTTTTTGCCGTACTGGATGAGGAAGCGAATTCCATTGCGGTCATCGTGAAACATATGGCTGGCAATATGCGCTCACGCTGGACCGATTTCCTGACAACGGATGGGGAAAAGCCGGATCGCGATCGCGACAGCGAATTCGTAGATCCACCCACTACGCGAAAGGCGCTGCTGGACGCATGGGAGGACGGTTGGGCGCGGGTGTTTCGAGCGCTGAAGCCGCTTTCAGATGCGGATCTTGCGCGAACGGTGACGATTCGGGGCGAAGCGCACTCGGTGATGCAGGCGGTGAATCGCCAAGTGGCGCATTACTCGCATCATGTGGGGCAGATTGTGTTGCTTGCGAAACATTTCGCGCATAACCGGTGGCAATCGCTGAGCGTGCCGCGGAGCCAGTCGGCCGAGTTCAATCGCGGGGTCGCGACCGGCGAGCTCAGTCAGAGATAAAAACACTGATCCGCTCAATCTTTGGCGAATAAAGATCGAACAAAACCGCGTTAGAATACGGCATGCCTCTGGCCACCGAACACATCGAAATCCCCACCTCGCTGGCATGGGCACATCCTGTAACAGCCGAGTGGTTCCTGGACAAATTCGGCAGCCCTACCGAGCCGCAGACTTACGGCTGGCCTAGCATTCTCGCGGGTGATGCCACTCTTATCTCGGCGCCTACCGGCAGCGGCAAGACCCTTGCTGCCTTTCTTGTCTGCATCGACCGGCTCCTTCGCGCCGCGCTCTCCGGCCAGCTTGAGCCCTGTACGCAGGTTGTTTACGTCAGTCCGCTGAAGGCGCTCTCGAATGACGTGCAGAAAAACCTTGATGGTCCGCTCGCCGAGATCCAGCGCCTGGCCATGCAGCGAGGTTATCTGTGCCCCGAGATTCGCACCGGAGTTCGGACTGGAGACACGCTTCCCAAAGAGCGCGCCGCGATGCTGCGTCACCCGCCTCACATCCTCGTCACCACACCCGAATCGCTCTATATCCTGCTCACCGCGGGGAAGAGCAGGGAACACCTCCGACGCGTTCACACCGTCATCGTCGATGAAATCCATGCTGTCGCCGACGACAAGCGCGGATCCCACCTTGCACTTTCTTTGGAGAGACTGGACGCGCTCGTTACCGGCGAAAACCGCCTAAGCCCCGGGCAATTTCTCACTGGTCTTGCGTCGCCACCTCAGCGCATCGGTCTTTCCGCCACTCAGAATCCTATTGAACTCGTCGCCGACTTTCTTACGGGAGTCCATCCTGAGCGCAAACCAGCGACTATCCTCCAGGTCGGCCAGCGTCGCCAGCTCGACATTGCCATCGAAGTTCCATCCGATGAGCTCAACTCGGTTACCAACAATGGCATGTGGTCTGAGATCTTCGACAAGCTCGCCGCGCATGCGCAAAACCACCGCTCCACGCTGGTCTTCGTCAACACTCGCCGCCTCGTTGAAAAGATCGCCTTCGAACTCGCCAACCGCATTGGCCCGGAGAACGTAGCCGCGCATCACGGCTCGCTCTCCCGCCCGCTCCGGCTTGATGCCGAGCAACGCCTGAAAAACGGCGAGATCAAAATCCTCATCGCCACTGCTTCGCTCGAACTCGGTATTGACATCGGCGACATCGACCTCGTCTGCCAGATCAGCACCACACGTGCCGTAGCTGTAGCTATGCAGCGCGTCGGTCGCGCCGGCCACTGGCGGGGAGCCATCCCTAAGGGTCGTTTATTCGCCACTACTCGTGACGATCTCATGGAGCAAGCTGCCCTTGTCCGCAAGATGCGCGCCGGCGAACTCGATCAGTTACAAATTCCACCGCAACCAGCCGATGTGCTCATGCAGCAGGTCGTCGCTTCTGTCGGAGCTGAGCCCTGGGAAGAAGACGCCCTCTACAACACCTTCCGCCGCGCCTATCCGTACCGCAACCTCACCCGCGAAGCCTTCAACCAACTGATCACTCTTCTCACCGAAGGCATCGAATCCTCCCGCGGCCGCTATGGAGCCTACCTTCTGCGCGACGGAGTCCATGGCGTCCTTCACCCACGCCGCGGGGCACGAAGTATTGCCATCTCCAACGGCGGAGCCATCCCCGACGTCGCGCTCTACAACGTCATCCTCCAGCCCGACGGGGTTCAGATCGCTACACTCGACGAGCACTTCGCTGTCGATTCCTCTCCGGGCGATGTCGTTCTGCTCGGCACGTCAAGCTGGCGCATCCAGCGCATCGAAGCGACAGGCCGGGTCCTGGTCGAAGATGCCCACGGCGCTCCGCCGACGCTGCCATTCTGGCAAGGCGAAGCTCCGCAACGCACTGCGGTCCTCAGTGATGGTGTCGGCGAACTCCGCGAACAGATCTCCGCACGTACCCCAAACGTCAGTCCCGGATACATCTCGCAGGCCGATCCCGAGGTCGATTCAACCATAGCGTGGCTTATGCAGGAGTGCGGCGTCTGCGAATCCGGCGCGAAGCAGCTGATCGCTTATATCGTCACCGGCCGAGCTGTCCTCGGGGCCGTTCCGTCCAAAACCACCCTTATTGCTGAGCGCTTCTTCGACGACGGCGGCGGCATGCAGCTTATCCTTCACGCTCCTTTCGGCGGCCGCGTCAACAAAGCCTTCGGCCTCGCCCTTCGCAAGCGTTTCTGCCGTGGCTTTAACTTCGAGCTGCAGGCAGCCGCCACCGACAACGGCATCAACATCTCTCTCGCCGAGCAACACAGCTTCCCGCTCTCCGATGTCTTCCACTTCCTCACCGAACACACGGCCAAAGAGCTGCTCGAACAGGCCTCCATTGCGTCGCCGATCTTCAAGAACCGCTGGCGCTGGGCGGCCTCGCGCAGTCTCCAGCTTCTGCGCATGTCGAAGGGCAAGCGCATTGCCCCGCAGATTCAGCGCACTCGCTCCGACGACCTTATGGCGTCCGTGTTTCCGCAGGCTGCAGCCTGCTTCGAGACGATCGTCGGTGACATCCAGATCCCTGACCACCCTCTCGTCAATGAAGTCATGCAGGACACCCTTCAGGAAGCGATGGACCTCGAAGGTCTCCGCGAACTTCTGCGGGGCATTAAGGACGGCACCATCCGCTGCCTCGCCATCGATACGCCGACGCCGTCGGTCTTTGCGCACGAACTCCTCAACGCCAACCCTTATGCCTATCTCGACGAAGCGGGACTCGAAGAACGCCGCGCACGCGCCACGAGTCTTGGCCGTACTCTTCCTGAAGAGCCTGGCAAGATCGACCCGGCCGCCATCGCCGCCATTCGCAAAGAGATCTGGCCGGACCTTCGTGACGAAAACGAACTTCACGACCTCCTCCACTCGCTCATTGCCCTCCCGCTCCCAGTCATCATCGACCGCGAAGAAGCCCGGCACTGGCCAGTATTCTACGAACACCTCATCCAAAAAGGCCGTGCTCAAACCCTTGACCTCAACGGTTCTCCCTGCTGGGTAGCCACAGAGCGCCTCCCTTACATCGAAACGCTCTTCCATGATGCGTCCTCTCGACCGGAGCCGCGGATAGTCTCGTCTGCTGCGGAGTGGAGAACCCCCAACATTTCGTCGGAGGGGTTGCAGACCGCAGTCGAAAATGAAACTAATTTAGTTACAGAAGAATTTGTCACTCAGAAGTTAGTTCAGGGATGGGTGCAGATTCTTGGGCCCACTACCACCCATGCACTGGCGCAGTCCCTGAGTCTAGAGCCAGCTCCCATCTTCCGGGCCTTCCTGGCGATGGAGATGCAGGGTCTACTCATGCGCGGCGTCTTCGAGTATCCCGCACCCGAACCCAATGCCGATCACGACATCGAGTGGTGCGAACGTCGCATCCTCCAGCGGATTCACCGCCGCACCGTAGCCACCCTCCGCAAACAGATTGAGCCCGTCACCCCAGCCGTTTACATGCGCTGGCTTCTGCAGTGGCAGCATCTTGCCCCGCAGACGCAGCTCTCCGGCGAAGAGGGCGTCTTTGAAGCTCTGCGCCAGCTCGAAGGTTTCGAGGCCCCCGCGATCGAGTGGGAGCGAAGCCTGCTCCCTGCTCGGGTCGCCAACTATGATTCTCGCCACCTGGATGCCCTCTGCCTCTCCGGAGCTGTAGGATGGGGTCGCATCTCCCCCATCCGGCCTGGTCGTCCGAGGGTGAAACGTCCCGTCCTCGCCGGGTGATCCCCACGAATGCCGCCCCCATCACCTTCTACATTCGCGAAACCGCCGACTGGCTTCCGCACGCGCTGGCCCAGCAGTCGGTGGAAGAAGAAAAACTCGCTGCGGCCCTGAGCCCCAATGCCCTTCAACTCCGCACTCTTCTGCAGCAGCGGGGAGCCTGCTTCGCCAACGATCTCCAGCGCATCGCCAACCTCAGCCGCCAGCAGACTCAGCACGCCCTCTGGGAGCTAGCCACGGCGGGCCTCGCCTCTGCCGACGGCTTCGACCAACTTCGAGCCTGCATGGACCCGCGTCGCAAACCCAGCGCCACCGAGATCCCCAACCGCCGTTCCACTCGGACTACCGCGGGCCGTTGGTCCCTCCTCACCGAAGAACTCCACGCCGCTCCCACCGCGATCGAAAGAGCCCGCCGCACGGACGTTGCCCTCGAATCCTTCGCGCGCCAACTCCTCGCCCGTTACGGAGTCCTTTTTCGCGATCTTCTCACCCGCGAATCCAACGCCCCCAAATGGCGCGACCTCCTCAATATCCTCCGCCGTCTCGAAGCCCGTGGCGAGATCCGTGGAGGCCGCTTCATCTCCGGCTTCAGCGGCGAGCAGTACGCTCTTCCCGAAGCCATGGAATCTCTTCGCGGCGCCCGCACCCGCGAATGCTCCGCTATTATCCCTGTCGCCGCTGCCGATCCTATCAATCTGGCCGGTATCGTAATCCCGGGCGATCGCATCGCTGCCGTCCCCGGCAAACAAGTGCTCTACCGCAACGGTGTCCTCGATTCGGAACCCGAGTCCGAAGCACTCCCAACCGAGAACTCGCCGATCTCAATTCCAGCCATTCCTGTGGTGTATGCGGAACCAACCCTCTTCCGCTAAAAACTGATAACGGAGAACTGACGACCGAGAGCTGAAATCAATGCCAGACCCATCCTCAAGCCCGCAACCACCTGCGGACGACAACCCAGAAGAAACTCCCGTCGCCGAGCTTCGGCCCGAGGACTTCTACTACGAAGGCCCGTACCTCGTCTTTACCGAGGCCTACCTCCTCAAGCGTGGCTACTGCTGCAGCTCCGGATGCCGGCACTGTCCGTATAAATAAACGTTTCCGCAATAAAACCGCGATTAATTTGGCTGCACAGGCGGCAAAGTCGGGACTTTGCTGGTCGCGGTGTCATCCACGATCGTGCGTCCGCTCCTCAGGGCCTGGGCATTCTTAACCAGCAGGATCACACGCGGATCCTTACGATACGGATTCATCTTGTTGTCCGCACGCATCTCGTCCATGACGTCGAAACCGGCCTCGCTCGCCAGCGTGAGGTAGTGAAACATGTTTGTCTCATCGCCCATCTCCGCATAGAGCCGCGCCATCTCGAAGCAGTAGCGGGCATGGTCCTCGGGTGAGAGCAGGTGCGCGGTGAGCCCACCGGTGCCATCGTGGTGAGCCATATCGGGATCGAGTTTAAGGGCAATCTTGAACTGCTCGCGTGCACCCTTGTAGTTCTTTTCCTCAAAGAGCGCCGTTGCAAGGTTCGAATGGTAGATTGCGGAGGCCTTATTGAGCTTGATGGCACGGCTGTAATCCCCGATAGCCGTCGCAAATCGTCCATCGATATACTCCACTGCGCCAAGGTTATTCCACGCCACCGCGTCTTTCTGCTTCAGTTTGATTGCACGCTGAAAATACGCGCGTGCCGTGGATGTATGCCGAAGGTCGAGCTGCGTCACACCGATCTTGTTCAACAGCAGAGCTTCATTTCCTCCGCCGCGTTGCAGAGCACGGATGTAATAATCCAAGGCATCCTCAGGGAAGCGGCGCGCCCGAAGGACATCGCCGACCGTCTCCAGTTGCTGTTCCGTTGCGGTCGCAGGATCAGGCAGATGTGGCTTAACCAGCTCCCACTGCGGGTCCTGATGCCGTATTTCACGCATCACCGCATCGGATGCGGGCGGATTCTGTTGTATGCCGGGAGTCATTTCGGCAGGAGATGAGGACGGCGTGCTAAGCAGACCGGATAGGAGAAGGAGGGAAGAGAGGCGAAGGTGGGTACTCATGGGCGAACCTCACGAGGTAATCCCTTATCATTCGCCTACGACCCAACGAATGTCAATACCTACTATGGTGTTGGAGGCAAAGGGGTAGCTGGAGCAGGTATTGCCGGAGCGACCGCAGGGGCAGCCCCCGGTTGCACCCTCATCGCCATTCGCGGAAAGCTGAAGCTCCCTCCCGCATCGTCGATCACGTTCACTTGGCACACATAGGTCCCCGGCTTGAGCTGGGCCAGTGGCACATCGAACTGAAACGCCACCGCCCCGCGCTCGGGAATATTGATTGCTTTGGCTTCCACCAGCGGGGTCTCATAGACTTTCACTCCGCCGTTTAGAAACTCGATGCTGGTCAGGACGCGCACCGGCCCGGCCTCCCGCCGCGTCAGGCCCGGAGAACTGGCTGGTTCCGCCGCGCCCTTCTGTTTTGCGGGGTCGTACACCTCATACAAAAAGTACAGATGCTGATCCTGCCGGAAGACATGGGGCACATTCGGAATCCACTCCACCCCATCGCGCACCAGCGGGCTCACCGCCTTCTTTGTCGTGTTTGGGACCCGCTGACTGGCAAGCACAATCGAACTCAGTTTCAGCGGAATCTTCTTCAAGTCCGGAACCTGCAGATCGGTTTCAAAACTGCCCATTGCACCCGTCTGGTTTTCCCGCACGACAAATTTCAGGTGGTATTTGCCCGGGGCCAGCGAGAAACCGGTGGAGTACTGGATATTTTTTCTCTGTACCTGCTGGGCCGCATCCACGGCAAGCTTCACATTGTCCCGCACATTCCCGACAATGATCCCCTGCGCGTTCTTTACCTGTCCCATGATGTCGATGTTCGCTTTATCCCGGTCGCCGTTCTTCACGGTGTGAATCTGCGATCCCGGCACAATCAGCGAGATCGGGATGAAGAATCTGTTGTCCTCCATCCGGAAGTACAGGGCCTCGAGATAAATCGCCACATCGGTCGCCGGGAGATCGCTCCGCATCTGGTCCATCAGAGTCTGCTCGCGGTCCTCGGTCTTCTGGTGCTGGAAGTCCGCGGGCGCAAAGTAGCCCTGCCGGTAATCGAGCCTGGCATCGCTGCGATTCAGCTTTACTGTCAAGTGCCGGTAGCTTCCATCGCGCGCGGGGTTGGTCGAGTGGAACCCAAGAATGTAGTAGGCCTCGGTGTCATGCTGGATCTGCTGAAATGCCGGAGCGAAGTCATTCGAATCGAAGAACGCCTTCCCACCGGTGTCGCTCGACAAGGTTCCCAGCGTCTCCTGCGAAGAAAAGTTCGAATTCAGATTGTTCTGCATCGCTGCGCCGCTATACGCCGCATTCCCCCGCAAGCTTCCGGTCGAAGCATTTCCCACCGGAGGCATCGCCTCCAGCCCGCGCGAGTCAACGCTATAGATGGCCATATTCGCACGCACCGCTTCATTCGTTGCCGCGCGCATGCTTGCCTGGTTCTCGATCCCCTGCCGTGTCAGCCCACCGCTGAAGTAAAGCAGGCTCTTTCTCTGATCCACCCGCTCCAGCGACTTCGCAATCGCGCGAATCGCATACAACTCGCGGTCGGTATTGAGCGCGTTGTACTCACTGTCGTCCGCCGTATAGCTCGAAGCATCGTCGGCCGTCCCTGAAGAATCGCCGCCCTCACTCCCCGCGCCGAAACCCGTCCCCTCGGTGCCGTTGTACCTGCCTACACCTTTCAAGAGCGCGGTCTTGTCCGCGGTAAAATCCTGATCCATCTTCAGGGAAGTGTCCAGGCTCACCAGGGCTACCAGGTCCGCCGGCTGCATCTTCTTGTTGATGTAGTCCTGGGCAGCCTGCACCGCGCGGTCGGTATCCTCCGGCTGCATGCTGCTCAAGTCGAAGAACATCACGATCAGCCGGTGATCCTTCAACTGCGCCGGGTTAGCAGCAAAGTTATTATTTACCAAGTCCGCGATCGACGTCTTGCCAACAACGGTTGACGACTTCTCATTCAGGACGGCGGCCTCGTCCACATTCTGATAGTCAAAACTCGCGATCGTCTGCGGCTTCCCATTTTCCAGAATCGTAAAGTCGCTGGCCTTCAGGCCCTTCATCACTTCGCCGGTCTTCTTATCCCTCACCACGACGTTGGTGAGAACGATGTCGCTCTGCACCTTGAGAGTAAAGGTTCCTGCCGGCTGGTCCTGAGCCATCACAGGCGTTCCTGCCAACATGCCAACTAAAATCGCCGCCATGAATCGCTGCATCATTCGTTCCTCAAGCCCAAAGCCAAGCTTCGCTAAAATCTGTACCGGGCTGTCATCGTCAACGTCCGCATCGGCGCTGCACTGGTTACCTGCCCAAATGTTGGCGAGTTCAGCCTCGTATCTATCCCCGAGAACTGAACGATATTTAAAGCGTTCGCTGCCGCGACTCTGGCCTCAAATGATCGCGTTTCTCCGAGGGGCACCGTCCGGGACAGCGCGACATCGACCACCTTTGTTCCCGGCCCTTCGATCGAGTTCCTCGAAGCGTTCCCAAACTGCCCCGGCGCAGGAGTAGTGAACGCTCCGGTATTGAACCAGTCCCTGATCGATCTCGGACCGCTGATGGGTACCGTAAAATCCCTGTTGGGTCGCAGCGAGTTGCTTGACCCCGAACTCGTCTCCTGCACTGTCAACTGATAGTTCGGTGTGTCGTAGGTCCCTGTCGCAAAGGTGAAATCGCCCGAGACCGAGAACCCATCCAGCGCCTTCGACCAGAAGCCGCCCTTCGAAAGAAGCGCCCGGTTCGGACCAAACGGGAGCTCAAACACCCAGTTTCCCGTGACCTTATGCCGTATATCGAATGAGCTGTTCGACTCCTCCGCGTTCAGGTCCAGATCGTTCTGCGCCAGCGTCTGAGACTGCCCGGCGATCGACGAAGCATTATCGATCGAGTGTCCATATTGATACGTTCCACCGACGGCAATCCCTTTCTGCATCCGCTTCCGTACATTCACTCGCAGCATATTCATCCGCGAGTATGCCAGCGAGTCTTCATATGCAAACGGTTGTGCATTCGAATTAAGAACTCCTGTCGCCGTCCTGTTGGGAGCTCGCACCATATCCAGATTTCCGCCCAGTGCGCCGTCGTACCCGATGTTCGCCACAATTCCCATCGGCAGCGTTTTCTGAATGTCCAAGTCCCAGATCTGCACATGCCCCAGCCGATAATTTAGATTCGCGCTGAAGTTGCTCTGTACTGCAGCATTCGAGCAGTTGTAAGCCCCCGCCAGCGTAAACGCCGCCTTCGTCCCGCACCCCTGCTGTCCGGCAAGGTTCGTCTGCGTTACCGCGAATGGCTGCTGGTTCGAGAGTTGCCGCGCAATCGTCGCGTACTGCCCTGTGTTGTAGTTGATTCCGTAGCCGCCGCGAATCACCGTTTCTTTGAAGAGCTTTCCCTTCGGCCGGTATGCAAATCCAAATCGCGGTGAGTACATCGTGTGGTCCGGGTTAACCAGTGACTGCGGAAAATCTCCGCTGAAAGCGCCCTTTTGATTCGGCTGCACGGCCTGAACCTGCGTAAAGTCCGCATTGTGGTCCAGGTTTACCAGGCGATTGTTCTTCTCGATGTAGGGCGAAAAATACTCATATCGCAACCCGAAATTAAAGGTCAGGTTCGACAGCGCGCGCCAGTCATCCTGGGCGTACCAGTCAAAGACATTCGCCCGCAGATAAACCTTGTCCAAACCGGCCTGCACCGCGGCCTGCTGTGGCATTCCCAGGAGAAAGTCCGCAAACCCCGAACCACTCGCCGCAACTACCGGGCAGATGACGGTCGCCGACGAAGTGCAATTCGCCGCGGGATTCTGCGTTGCATAACCTGTAAAGCTAAAGGAGCCGAGCGGGGTTCCAGGAGCCGCACCCAGAGGATTCGGCAGGGCTCCGCCGATCGAGTCTGCATGAACACGCCTGAAATCCAACCCATAACGCATGTTGTGGCGCTTGTGGCTGTAGCTCACGAAGTCGGAGAAGGAGATCGTCTGGTTGATCACCTCGCTCGGCGAAGAATTCGTCATTCCCGTAAATGCGGTCGCACCACCAAACGAGAGAGACGGCACCCCGTAATAAAACGGATTCGATTGAATTGTCGAATTCCCGACCAGCACACCCGCATTCAGCGCCGGATTCGCCACGCCATTCGTAAAGTAGTTCTCCGTCATGGCATGCGAGCGGTTCCAGTTCAGCGAAGCATTGTTCGTCAGCCGTCCGTAGCCGATCGTATATCCCGCACTGACGCCGTAGCCTGTGCTCGAGGTCTTCCCGCCGAGGGGCAGAAAGATATTTCGCTGATCGCTCGCGGTGTGCGAGTAGCTTCCATTGAAATTGATGTTCTGCCGCAGTGTCTTCGGAGCATTCGCGCCCGGCTGCCGCCGACCACCGCCGGCCCCACCTCTGCCAAAGCTGGGGGTTTGCCCAAAATTCCTCACATACCGCAAGGACGCCTGAGTTCCGTTCTGTCCAGCATTCGTCACCGTCTGGTAGTTATTCAGCGGGCCCGAATTCGGCACATTCGGAGCAGGATAAAAATTCAGCAGCGCCATTGCCT
The DNA here is from genome assembly GCA_963770055.1 of uncultured Acidobacteriaceae bacterium. GTDB lineage: Bacteria > Acidobacteriota > Terriglobia > Terriglobales > Acidobacteriaceae > Edaphobacter. The sequence continues at coordinate 13,621 of CAVYOC010000003.1, read as the reverse complement.
GCGGAGAGATCGGGGTCTGCGCGTTCTTCAGATTGTTACCCGGAATCGGCAACCCCGTCGCCGGATCATACAGCGTCTGCGGCAGGGCCGAAAAATCTCCACTCCGCTCCGCAAGTGTCGGCACAGTCCCGTTGTAGATCAGCGGGTTGATATTCCTTCGCCCAGTCACATTGAAAAAGATGAACTGCTTGGTGCTCGCTTTTAATAATCCAGGAATGAATGGCGAACCCGTAAAGCTGACGCCATACTGGTTCGACATCGACGAAGGCTTTACCACCTGCGCTCCCGGTTCGCCCAGAGCTGCGGCCACCGAGAACGGAGCGGCATTCAACGCACCATTCCCACCGACGTAAAAGATTGCTCCATGGGGCTGGGTGGGGTTGAACCCGCGGAATCCGCCTCCGCCTCCACCACCACGACCTCCACCGCCGCCGCCCATAATGAAGACCTGGTTTCCGCCTGCCCCGCCTCCAGGCCCTCCGCCGCCCATGACATTCATTCCGCCAGGTCCGTTCGTGGCTATCATGCCGCCCAACATTCCCGCGACGGCGTTGACCATGTCTCCTACGGCTCCGCCCTGTCTGCGCGCATTCTCCATCGCGTCCTGGATCTTCTGCCTGACGTCATCCTCACTGAAGTTGGCGAGCCCGTTCGTCTGTCCCATCGCGCCGCTCACTGCAACCGAGTCCGATCCGGCTGCATCCCCGCCCAATCCGCCAAGCGAAGGAAGCTGCGCACCTGGAGTGGCCCCGCCCGTTCCGGCAGCGCTTGCATCCGTGGCATCCAGTCCGTCGCCCGACACGCTCAGCGATTGCAATCCACGCGCCCCCGTACTTGCCGCTGCTGTCTGCCTCGCCTCCTGCTCCTGCACCCGCGAAGCCAGCTGCAACCCGAACTCCGCCACCTGCGCCGGATTGCCTCCATTCTCTCCCGCGGCATTAATCAGAACCTCCGTCGTCTGGGTTGCAAACGCCGCCAGTTCCGCCTTCACCACGTAGCGCCCGTTTCGCGGAATCGCCATCGCAAACGACCCATTGGCATCGGTCGTTGTCGCGTATTTCTTCCCGGTCAGCGTATTCGTAGCTGTTATAGCGACTCCAGGCAGCGGAACCGCGCCCGCCTTCACCGTCCCTGTTATCGTCCCGCCGCTCGCAGTCGCCGCTGGCGTAGCGGTAACCTGAGCCGCCGGCACGGGCGTCTCCTGGGCTGCCGGTGCGGTTGCAGTCTGGCCCGTCGTCTGTGGCGCAGATGCACTCTGCCCCCAGACAGTCCCGGCCATTGCCAGGCTTATCACCATCCATCGAATCGATCCCTGCACTTGTCTTGCCTCACTCAACCAAGAGATAAACCCGCATTACTGCGGAACAGTAGTCGGAGAACCAGGAGTCTTCGGAGCAGTGGAGTCCGAAGGCGCCGTCGTCGTCGCGGGAGCAGCACCCGTACCCGAGCCTTCCGCTCCACGCCGACGTCTCTGCGCCATCGAGGCCTGATCTATCACCCCAAGCTGCGTCGGCACAAACACGCCGTTCTTCAGTGCACCAGGTCCGACAATCGAATCACCCACCTTTACATCGGCAAACGTAATGCTTTCGCCGCCGCCATTGCCCTCGCCTGCCCTATTGCCACCACCCGCTCCATTGCCTCGCCCCGCACCCATCCCGGGCCCGGCGTCGACCACGCCCGCTCCGCTCGTTATCGCTACCATGCCGCGTCCGCCGTGACGGAACGAAGTCTGTTCATCCACGCCAATCACCTGGCTCACCCCATCGGGCCGCATCACCGTCACCTTCAGCGCATCCATGTCGATTGCCGTCACCTTGCCGGTGATGTAGGTCTTGCCCATGTTCTCCCGCATCTTCTTCACTTGCTCGGCGTCGACGACGGCCACAAACACGGCGTGGACTGTCTTCGTCGGAGCGTCCAGTACGCCCATTGCGCCTACGCTGTCTCCGACCTTGATGTCCGAAGCCTTCACTGGCTGTCGGTCCTTGTTGAATCGCGTATTCGCCGACAACGTGACCTGATACGTCTCGCCCGCATCGGTCTTCACGGTCAGCTTATCGGTGGTCGCGGCCGTCACCGTCCCGCGAACCATCTGTCCGCCTGCGAATACGACACCTTTTTGCGGGCCGTCCTGCACGTCCTGCCCACCCTGGGCTGAAGCTGCCACGGGCAACGCAAACACAGCTGCCACCGTCGCCTTCGCTGCCCAGCTACGCATCCATTGCTGTCTCATCCCATACCGTCCTAAGTATTCATTTAGGAATACTTGTGATGTTAAAGACGTATTCTTTTTCCGAAAGACTCTTCAACCGATTAAACATTCCCATCCCGGCTTCACGCGGCACCGGTGAAATGCCGGGTGGGGGTGATAAAGCACGCAACCGGGATCAATTAATTCTTAGACGATTAATGCTTAGACGATACTCCTCGCAACCTGCACTACACTAACGCCCATGCATGATGTCACTCACACACCCCATATCGAAGGACACTTCGAGTCTACGGCCACCGTCCGCGACATCGTCATCGGACTCTCCGACGGACTCACGGTTCCGTTCGCACTCGCTGCAGGGCTCTCCGGAGCTGTGGCCTCCTCGCATATCGTTGTCCTCGCCGGACTCGCTGAGATAGCCGCCGGCTCCATCGCTATGGGCCTAGGAGGCTACCTTGCTGCACGCGGAGACGCCGAACACTACGCTTCCGAAAAGATCCGTGAAGAACGCGAGATTGTCGAGCGCACACGGGATGAAGAAGAAGAGATCTACGAGATCTTTGAGCAGTACAAGGTTGATCGTGCCAGCGCGACGCCGGTCCTGAACGCACTCAAGCAAAATCCACCCGCGTGGGTCGACTTCATGATGCGCTTCGAACTCGGCCTGGAGGAGCCCGCGGCAAATCGCGCTCACCGTTCTGCTCTCACCATCGCCGCCTCTTACATCGCCGGTGGACTGATCCCGCTTCTGCCCTACATGCTTGTCACAGACAATTTAGCTGCGCTGAAATTTTCAGTTGTGATTACGCTTGTCGCTCTCGCTCTTTTCGGCGCGCTCAAAGGAAAACTTGTGGGCACCGGCTGGCTCCGTAGTGCACTTCAGACCGTCCTTATCGGGGGAGCGGCGGCCGCCGCAGCCTATACCCTAGCCCGCCTGCTTAACCACGAAGCCCGCTGATTCAAATAAGGATGCGGGGTGGGAAGGACGGTCAGCGAATGAGCAATGCAGAGAGCGCAACCACGATGCCGGCTACTCCAAGTGTCAGACCAAGAAGAAAATAAGCGCGATTCCGGGTGAACAGCGTAATCGAGGATAAGACGACGGCGATCTGCAGAAGAGCTTCGCCGAGGTCGTAATGGGCCGCCCTGGCCTCCGCTTTGGTCACTTCCTGCTCAAATTCGCGAGCTTTTTCCTGCTCTTCGGCCAAATCTTTCTTCCATTTTTCGATATGTTCCTGATATTCCCTGGTCTTAGCGGCGACGGCGGCGCTGTCGTTACTTGGCTGCAAGACCAGCAGATCCACGTCGACCGAGAGATTGTCCATGCGGATTTTTTTGGCCTGGTACTCGTTCCACTGGTCGCCGGCGCGGGACTGCATCAGCACCGCCTCGGTGTGGCTCCGATGGCCGAGAACGGTCACCATGGCCACTAAGACGGCAAGAATGGAGATTCCGAGGGAGATGGTTCGGAGGGATTCTCCCCCACCTTCGCCGGATTCCTTCATATGATTCGCAAATTCCTGAACTTCATTGGCTTCCATACTGGAAACGATTGTAATCTGTGGCGTTTTTCGGTGTTTTCTACAGAAATCGCCAGTTATCAACAGGCCAGGGGTTGCACTGAGAGATACCCGCTGCTACTCTCAGAGAGTCGCAAAGATAAGTGACTTGCACGGAAGTGAAAAGCACGATACTCTTAGTGAGTTGCAAGAAGCACTGCTTCTCACCTTGGCCTTGGCAGCACGGGGCAGTCAGTAAAGGGATGACGGAGCGCAGTCCAAGCGTTTGATCGCGGTTGAGAGCCTAATTGGCCAGCCGGCAATCCAAACCCAAGCCACTGCAATTGATTACAAGGAGCTAAGTGCTCCGCGCCCGTTTTTTCGGGCGTCACGATATTTTGAGATTTTTTGCGCTGTGCGAAACTTTTGTCGGCTTCGGTTTATTGGTTGAAGGTAAATCAACAAAAACGAGAAACAGTTTGACAAGCGAGGTTGAAGTTGATAACCTTGAAAAGTTCGCTAAAACGTCACTCGTTGCTGAAGTGACTCTCGACAGGTTGAAAGTCAGCCATAAGAAGTTGATCGAGAGATCTGAGTAAGCAGCAAAAACAGACGACAACAGCGCCCCAAGTTCGAGGACACAAATCTGGCTTATGCCGATTTTGTCCTTGATCCAAAGCTGCCCGCTCAGGCGGATGCAGTCCGGATCTTTGACAACATAGTTGAACGTGCCAGTCGTGAGATGATACGAAATTTGGTTTAGTCATTCTCACTAGTTTTAACCTTCGCTCCTTTCGAGCGAGCGGAGGCGCTCGATCCATCCCGACCCCTGTCGTTGGATGGCGAGCAAACCAAGATTAAACGAGAGTTTGATCCTGGCTCAGAATCAACGCTGGCGGCGTGCCTAACACATGCAAGTCGCACGAGAAAGTGGAGCAATCCATGAGTAAAGTGGCGCACGGGTGAGTAACACGTGAATAATCTACCTCCGAGTGGGGAATAACTGAGAGAAATCTTAGCTAATACCGCATAACACTTACGAGTCAAAGCAGCAATGCGCTTGGAGAGGAGTTCGCGGCCGATTAGTTAGTTGGCGGGGTAATGGCCCACCAAGACGATGATCGGTATCCGGCCTGAGAGGGCGCACGGACACACTGGAACTGAAACACGGTCCAGACTCCTACGGGAGGCAGCAGTGGGGAATTTTGCGCAATGGGGGAAACCCTGACGCAGCAACGCCGCGTGGAGGATGACATATCTTGGTATGTAAACTCCTTTCGATGGGGAAGATTATGACGGTACCCATAGAAGAAGCCCCGGCTAACTTCGTGCCAGCAGCCGCGGTAATACGAGGGGGGCAAGCGTTGTTCGGATTTATTGGGCGTAAAGGGTGCGTAGGCGGTTTGGCAAGTCTGATGTGAAATCTATGGGCTCAACCCATAGTCTGCATCAGAAACTGCCGGGCTTGAGTATGGGAGAGGTGAGTGGAATTTCCGGTGTAGCGGTGAAATGCGTAGATATCGGAAGGAACACCTGTGGCGAAAGCGGCTCACTGGACCATAACTGACGCTGATGCACGAAAGCTAGGGGAGCAAACAGGATTAGATACCCTGGTAGTCCTAGCCCTAAACGATGATTGTTTGATGTGGCAGGTACCCAATCCTGCCGTGTCGAAGCTAACGCGATAAACAATCCGCCTGGGGAGTACGGTCGCAAGGCTGAAACTCAAAGGAATTGACGGGGGCCCGCACAAGCGGTGGAGCATGTGGTTTAATTCGACGCAACGCGAAGAACCTTACCTGGGCTCGAAATGTAGTGGAATCCGGCAGAAACGTCGGCGTCTAGCAATAGACCGCTATATAGGTGCTGCATGGCTGTCGTCAGCTCGTGTCGTGAGATGTTGGGTTAAGTCCCGCAACGAGCGCAACCCTTATCTCCAGTTGCTACCATTTAGTTGAGCACTCTGGCGAAACCGCCTCGGATAACGGGGAGGAAGGTGGGGATGACGTCAAGTCCTCATGGCCTTTATGTCCAGGGCTACACACGTGCTACAATGGCCGGTACAAACCGCTGCAAACCCGCGAGGGGGAGCTAATCGGAAAAAGCCGGCCTCAGTTCGGATTGGAGTCTGCAACTCGACTCCATGAAGCTGGAATCGCTAGTAATCGTGGATCAGCATGCCACGGTGAATACGTTCCCGGGCCTTGTACACACCGCCCGTCACATCACGAAAGTGGGTTGCACTAGAAGTCGGTGCGCTAACCGCAAGGGAGCAGCCGCCCAAGGTGTAATTCATGATTGGGGTGAAGTCGTAACAAGGTAGCCGTAGGAGAACCTGCGGCTGGATCACCTCCTTTCTAAGAGAGAACGTCTTGGCACACTTGAAGCGTCCCGCGATGGCGGGCAGCCGGATTTCACGATCCTGTGCTGAGCTTCGGTGACGTTGCCAAGTACCGTCTCCGGTTATTACGTTTACCGGAGATGAGCCTGAACTAAACCTTCTCTTTGTCGTTATCATCAACATCGATGGTCAATAGCGGCGTAGCTGCTATGTACGTTCAACTGTGTCCTCGAAACCTTTCGAGAAAACCAGCTAGTAGCTTCTAGCCGTTAGCTTTTAGCTAGTGCTAGAAGCTAACAGTTAGAAGCCGCTATTTCGGGCCTGTAGCTCAGTTGGTTAGAGCGCACCCCTGATAAGGGTGAGGTCGGTAGTTCGAATCTACCCAGGCCCACCATTATCCCGACGATCAGGTAAACTGATTCTCGTGCTTGTGAATTTACAAGGGGCTGTAGCTCAGTTGGGAGAGCACCTGCTTTGCAAGCAGGGGGTCAACGGTTCGATCCCGTTCAGCTCCACCAAAAACTTCTCGATTGGCAAGTTCGACTAAGAATCAAGTGATGCTGCTTGAGGTTGAGTCTCTGGCTCTGCGGAGATTGAACCTTGAGCAGAAATGCTCGAGCCGCCTGAGGGTGCGAAGTGGTTACGCAGTAATGCGAATCGTGCAACTCAGTCAATGATTTTTGACAACTGAATAGATTGGGTAAATATATAACTACAAGGCTGAGCAGCATGTCTTCGGGTAGTTTCCGAAGAGAGCTGTCAATCAGTATTTAGTGTCTTTAGAATAATTTTCGTGTTACCGGCCTGAATCTCGCACGTTGAGAGACGGGTTGTAGAACACAGGCGTGGACTAAATATCAAATCGTAGATTGCTCTATGTTGTGGAGGTTGTCACTCTGCTGCGTGCGAGTAAATTCTATGGTCAAGCTACTAAGGGCGCACGGTGGATGCCTTGGCAGAAACAGGCGATGAAGGACGTGGCAAGCTGCGATAAGCTTCGGGGAGCGGCACACACGCATTGATCCGGAGATTTCCGAATGGGGAAACCCACCTGGGCAAAACCCAGGTATGTCCCACTGAATTCATAGGTGGGAACAGGCGAACGGAGGGAAGTGAACCATCTCAGTACCTCCAGGAGGAGAAAGAAACCTCGATTCCGATAGTAGTGGCGAGCGAAATCGGAACAGCCCAAACCCGTTGCATCAAGGTGTATCGGGGGTTGTAGGGCCTGCAAAAGTAGAGTTACCAATCTGGTTGTTAGCTGAATCTTCTGGAAAGGAGATCCAAAGAGGGTGACAGACCCGTAGGCGAAAACGATCCAGACTCGAAGCAGGTACCTGAGTAAGGCGGGGCACGAGAAACCCTGCTTGAATCCACGGGGACCATCCCGTAAGGCTAAATACTCGTTTCTGACCGATAGTGAACCAGTACCGTGAGGGAAAGGCGAAAAGCACCCCATTGAGGGGAGTGAAAAGTACCTGAAACCGTGTGCCTACAAGCAGTGGGAGGACTATGGCCGAAAGGCAATGTCTGACCGCGTGCCTATTGCATAATGAGCCGGCTAGTTATTCTTGTCAGCAAGGTTAAGCGTGAGCGAGCCGCAGCGAAAGCGAGTCTGAATAGGGCGATAAGTTGGCAGGAATAGACGCGAAGCGAGATGATCTACCCTTGGCCAGGTTGAAGATAGGGTAATACCTATTGGAGGACCGAACCGGTGTTTGTTGAAAAAAGCTCGGATGAGCTGAGGGTAGGGGTGAAAGGCTAATCAAATTTCGTTATAGCTCGTTCTCTCCGAAATAGCTTTAGGGCTAGCGTCAAGTGATTTGGAACGGTGGTAGAGACATGGATGGACTAGGGGGCTTTCCGGCTTACTGAATCCAATCAAACTTCGAATGCCGTTTACAACCAGCTTGGCAGTCAGACTGTGGGGGCTAAGCTTCACAGTCGAGAGGAAAACAGTCCAGACCGCCTGCTAAGGTCCCAAAATTACAGTTAAGTGGGAAAGGAAGTCGGAACGCTCAGACAGCCAGGAGGTTGGCTTAGAAGCAGCCATCCTTTAAAGAAAGCGTAATAGCTCACTGGTCAAGCGGTCCGGTGCCGACAATACAACGGGGCTAAAACTGTATACCGAAGCAGCGGATGCACATCTTTTAGGTGTGCGTGGTAGGAGAGCATTCTGTCGTGGATGAAGCGTAACTGGGAAGATACGTGGACATTACAGAAGAGACCCTGCCGGCATAAGTAGCGATAAGGAAGGTGAGAACCCTTCCCGCCGAAAGTCTAAGGTTTCCTGAGGAAGGTTAATCCGCTCAGGGTTAGGCGGTCCCTAAGCTGAGGCCGAGAGGCGTAAGCGATGGAAATCCGGTTAATATTCCGGACCTCCCAGTTTTTCGTTATCACGATGGGGTGACGCAGAAGGATAAGCAGGGCCTCCTATGGCTATGGGGCTCGATGCGCGTAAGCTGGTTTTCCTAGGCAAATCCGGGGAGACTTAACAGTGAGGCGCAAAGCAGTAAGCCGAATGGCTGAAAGCTGCTGACTTCATGCTGCCAAGAAAAACCTCTAAGGAGAGAGATTGGGAACCGTACCACAAACCGACACAGGTAGACGAGGAGAATATCCAAAGGCGCTCGAGTGAAGGCTCGTTAAGGAACTCGGCAAATTAGACCCGTAACTTCGGGAGAAGGGTCGCCCTTCAGGGTGCAAGCCCAGAGGGGCCGCAGTGAAACGCGAACGGCGACTGTTTAACAAAAACACAGGTCTCTGCAAAGTCAAAAACGACGTATAGGGGCTGACTCCTGCCCGGTGCTGGAAGGTTAAAAGGAGAGGTTAGCCGCAAGGCGAAGCTTTGAATTGAAGCCCCAGTGAACGGCGGCCGTAACTATAACGGTCCTAAGGTAGCGAAATTCCTTGTCGGGTAAGTTCCGACCTGCACGAATGGAGTAACGATCGTTCGACTGTCTTAACGAGTTGCTCGGCGAACTTGTAGTACCGGTGAAGATGCCGGTTACCCGCAGCTAGACGAAAAGACCCCGTGCACCTTTACTATACTTTTACTATGAGTTACGGCAATTGCTGCGCAGGATAGGTGGGAGGCTTTGATATCGGACTTTTGGGTTCGGTGGAGCCAACGGTGAGATACCACCCTGCGATTGTTGTGATTCTAACCTCCTCCCCTTATCGGGGAGAGGGACATAGTAAGACGGGTAGTTTGACTGGGGCGGTCGCCTCCTAAATTGTAACGGAGGCGCGCGAAGCTACACTCAGGTCGTTTGGAAATCGACCGTCGAGTGCAAAGGCATAAGTGTGGTTAACTGCGAGACCTACAAGTCGAGCAGATGCGAAAGCAGGCCTTAGTGATCCGGTGGTTCTGTATGGAAGGGCCATCGCTCAACGGATAAAAGGTACGCCGGGGATAACAGGCTGATCGCTGCCAAGAGTTCATATCGACGCAGCGGTTTGGCACCTCGATGTCGGCTCATCACATCCTGGAGCTGTAGAAGGTTCCAAGGGTTCGGCTGTTCGCCGATTAAAGTGGTACGTGAGCTGGGTTCAGAACGTCGCGAGACAGTTCGGTCTCTATCTGCTGTGGGCGTAGGAGATTTGAAGAGGGCTGTCCTTAGTACGAGAGGACCGGGATGGACGAACCTCTTGTGTTCCAGTTGTCCTGCCAAGGGCACGGCTGGGTAGCGAAGTTCGGTTGTGATAACCGCTGAATGCATATAAGCGGGAAGCACGCTCTGAGATGAGATCTCCCAACCCAAAAGGGAAATGAAGGGCCCTGGAAGACCACCAGGTTGATAGGCTGGAGGTTTAAGCGCAGTAATGTGTGTAGCTTACCAGTACTAATCGCCCGTTCGGCTTGTCCATAGAATTTACTCTGCGCAGACTGATATCGTAGGAATTCGCTACGAGTCCACTGTTCTGGAGTCATTCAATACAAGCCCTGTAGTTATACCTTAATGATCAAGCTATATGTTTGATCCAAATGTAGATACGTCTACTCCCAATCTATTCAGTTGTGGAAGATCGCGTGAGCGAGATTTCAAAAATTTGCCGGTGAGTTTACTACGAGGGTCACACCCGTTCCCATCCCGAACACGGAAGTTAAGCCTCGTTGGGCCGATGGTACTGCACGCGTAAGTGTGTGGGAGATTAGGTGATCGCCGGCATATTCTCAAAGCCCCATCCTTTCGAGGATGGGGCTTTTTTCTTTTGGATATTGTTTTTTCCGAGGTCCGTGCAAACTTCGGGAAGGCTCCCCGCTGGGATCTCGTCTTAGGTTCCCGGTACGTTTAAGGCTTTGGGGCTTTCGATGAGGGCAAAAGTCAATAGCAGAGGCTGGACCAATTCGCTGTGGATAAAACAGGTCTTCGGGGTTGGTGGTGAGTTTGTGGTGAGTTTTGGGTGTATCAGCCGATGCTTTCGGTTTTTTGGGGGAATCTTCCGCAGTTTCGACGATGTGGGGGAGAAAATTCGATGCGAAAACCATGGTCAAAACGTGGTGAGAATGTGGTGGAACGGTGGCGAAACACGGTGGGTGGATGGGACGGCGGCCGTTGCTCCACTCGACTGGTTTGCGGGAGTACAGTTCCGAACCCGGGTAGTTGTTCATCGAACGATCGAACACGGATCGAACACGGTAAGACGCGCACAGGACGACTGCATTCAGGCGTTCACAGTTGTGGTTTCGCCTGCATCAACGGGCGGTGGCGGATCGTACTCGTTCATGGTCTGACTCGAGGCCAGCAGCAGCGCGAGGATCGGCAGCGTGAACAAGAAAAGCCAGTTGAGTCCGAGGAAAAAGAGTAGAGGAGGAGCCGCATAGAGTGACGCCATGATGCGTTGATGGATAAACCCGATAAGCGCCACGGGCAACAGGAGAAGGGTTGTGTCGTGGGGGTAGAGATGACTGCTGACGAGCAGGCCGCAAAGTATGGCGATTGAGAAAGCCGCTGCCTCGCACGACGCACGCCGTACCGCGAGGGCGCACCAGGCGAGCAGGCCAAGTGTAACTGTTGCGAGGAGGAGGAACGCTGTCTGTGGTTGTAGGAACCTTGTGCCTGCCGCGAACAGTAGCCCGTTGAGATTGGGCATCGTCAGGGGATGGATCGACAACGCATGTTGCATCGCCGTGCTCTGGTCGGTCGCAAGGCTGGCGCCGCGCAAAAGTCGGATGAGCGAGACCGTTGCAGGCCATCCGACAAGTGCCACACTGAGCAGTGCGACCGTGGTCCCAGTGGCGGCGAATCCTGTAGCGAATCTCCTGCCGTATCGGACGACGAGGAGAAGCGCGATCGGCAGGATGATCTGGAACTTGAACAGGCCGAGGGCGAGGAATATCCCGGCGATCACCCGATTGCCTTTGCGCATATGCGTCCAGGTCAGGCAGCAGAGCAGTAGGACGAGGATCGAGTTCTGTCCCTCGAATACTGCGAGGAGCATGGGGAGAAATGGCAATAGGAGGAGCCCCGGACGCGGCTGCCAGAGGGGAATCGCCGTTGAAAAGAGACTTCGCGACGAATAGAACACGCGCAGGAGCAGAAAGAAGTTGAACAATTCGAACGCGACGTAGGCTGCCTGGTAGGGTAACAGGGAGAACGGCGCATAGAGCAGCGCTTCATAGCTGGGATGGAAATATGGGAGCGGCGCAATGCTATCCCTAGATACGAGATCGTTTTGCACGCGCATCTGCTCCGCCGGATCGTAAAGGTGTGACGGGGCTGTGCGCATAAGATACCCGCCGCATAGAAGGAGCGAAAGTCGGTATGGACGACTGGGAATATCCTGCCGGCGAGCAGCGTGAGAAAGAGGAATAGGGACCATGTAGTTAGAAACGCCATAGGACTCTTCGCCATGACGGGCGGATCGGATACCCCGAAAGGTTTGCTCATTCAGGTGCCTCTTTGTTTTGGGGAGCGTAACATCCCCCACCCGACGAGGCCAGCCCTTTTGCTCGGAAGGCTGACCAATTTTTTCAGAATTGCGGCTATCGACTGCTGCGTGGTGATCCCTCGCCAGTAACAAAGTAAATCGAGGTCCTTCTTGTTTCGAGGGGATTGAGAAACGACGCGAAGATAATCCACGTCGCTAGAAAATACAGCGCAGGGAGCGACACATACCTAACGATTTCCGTGCTCGTCCGAAAGTCGAAAAGAGATACCATAGCAACCATGCCGGTGCTTGTCCAGATATAGGCGCCAGATGCCATGGGGGCTCCCGCAAAGACTTCGATCAATGCAACTCCGGCAATGCAGCAATATCCGATTAGCGAAGCTTTTGAGGATAGATAGAGTCCTGCGAGGATCGCCGGTAAGACAACTGCTTCGTCAGTGAACCACGCATACGGTGCCACCATGACCGATAGCAAAAGTAAGAATTCTGGCTCCAAAGCACGATCGCGCCGGTAGCGAAGGATCGTCCATATACAAGCTGTCATTGCGGGCATGTACTGAACCCACGGATGAGATTTAGAGATGATAATGCGAAATAAAAAACTGAAGGTTGGAATGAGGTCCTGGGTGATTTGCTGCGCTTTGAGCATGGTGAGGTAGTGTCCCCAGCATAGGGGATCAAGAAATAATGCAATGAGAAGCGAGACGCCAAAAGTGATGCAGGCTCCGGCCAGGATGCGGTATAAGCCGTTGAGCCTGATCCAGATAATTAGTGCGACAGCGAGCGGAAGAAAAAGGTGAGGTTTCAGAGCAAGAGCAAAAAGACCCACGCCGGCAAGGTAGGGTCTTGAATCACTGAAATACAGGAACACTGCGACGCCGAACAGAATAAAGATTCCAGTCTGCCCAGCCAATAAGCATGCAAGCGCAGGCGGGAATAAATAGCCAATCAGATGCAGTCTATCGAGCGGTCTGCCATTTAATATCCAGAGCATACGGATAGAGCCCATAAGGCAACCGATAGCGGAAATCGACCAGAGAACGGCGCCTGTCTTTGGCTTGAGAAATCCGAGCGGGTATGCCATGGCAAGTGCTATTGGAGGGTTGCGCATCACTAGGGGACGGTCTGGTTTATACCCTGCACTCTTTTCGAGACGGAGCACCGCGTCTACGTCGTAAGGATTTTGATGGTGTGTCAATTGTCGCCCCGCTGCCCAGTAGGAAATGAAATCTCGCTGAGCTGCTTCATCTCCGCTCATCGCATAGGCAAGAATTGAAACTCCAATTGTGATCATCAGCGCGGCCGTAAACACTTTTATGGGCCTTACGGAAGTGTTGCGTATCAATTCAGTAGTAGACATTGCGCCTCATGAGGAGGAGCTACAAGCCTATCCCGTCATGGCCACAAAACCAAGACTATTTTGACCGTTCCTTCGGTTCGGGGCTATCAAGCTGGGGCATAAAGCGAGTGTGATTGAGTTGGGTGGGGATGGATCAGGGTAAAAGCAGGTCCTCCGCCTTGCGGCGAAGGATGACAAGAAAAAGGCAAATGCAAAAGCAAAAGCAAAAGCAAAGGCAAAAGCAAAGGCAAAGGCAAAGGCAAAAGCAAAAGCAAATGCAAAAGCAAAAGCAAAAGCAAAAGCAAATGCAAAAGCAAAAGCAAAGGCAAAAG
>CAVYOC010000002.1:0-125658 GCA_963770055.1 uncultured Acidobacteriaceae bacterium | reverse complement strand
ATTTTGAGTCCGCTGCGTCTGCCAGTTCCGCCATCCCGGCTCTATTGATTGGCTCGCCGTTCCTTGGATGTTCTTCCTGATTGCCTTCCAGACGTTCTGTCCATATCGACGCGTCTCGAACCCTGCCTTGAACGGTGGCCACTTCTCTTCCAGTATCGCATAGACTCAGCCGTTCGAAACGTTATCAGTTTCGTCGATCGGCCAGAGCCACGCGGCGCCGCGAACGCCACTTGAATCCCCGAACCTTGACTGGAGGATTGGCGTCGAAACTTCACCGCCGAAGACGTACGCCGGGAGTTTTTGGGGCACCGCTTGGTAGATGTGCTCCACTCGGGATACGCCGCCACCGATCACAATCACGTCGGGGTCGAGAATATTGATCACCTGTGCCAGACCCCGCGCGAGACGATCTTCGAACCTTTCGATAGCTGCTACTGCTTGCGGCTTACCAACTTGAAAATCGGAGACGATCTCCTGCGTAGTCCGTGTTGTGCTCGTCGCGGTCTGGTAGTCAAACGCAATGCCCGTGCCAGAGACCCACATCTCCATGCATCCTCGTTTACCACAGTAGCATAGAGGACCGGGGTATTCCTCCGGCTTTGGCCATGGCAGGGGATTGTGTCCCCATTCGCCGGCAACGCCATTTGGTCCTGCGTGGACGCGCGCGCCAATTGCAACTCCTCCTCCACAGCCTGTTCCGAGAATTACGCCAAAGACAACGTGTTTCCCTGCAGCCGCGCCGTCGGTTGCCTCGGAAACTGCGAGACAGTTTGCATCGTTCGCCATGCGGACTTCGCGACCGAGTAAGGTGCCCAAGTCCCTATCGAGCGGATGACCGTTCAGCCAGGTCGAGTTGGAGTTCTTCACGAGGCCGGTGATTCTGGAGATACTTCCAGGAATCCCCGCCCCTACTGTGCCCAATTGTCCGGTCTGCTGCTCCAAGCGATAAACGAGCCCAGCCATTGCACGGATTGTCGCGTCATAGTCATCCCGCGGCGTGTCGATGCGATGCCGCACGAGTTCGACACCGCGATTGTCAATCGCAAGCGCTTCAATTTTTGTTCCACCAAGGTCAATCCCAATGCGCATATCTATCTTTTTTGCCGGACGGTTTTCATCAAACCTTTAGCTAAAGCTTAAAATTGTCTGGCTTGAGTGTAAGGCAGATGCCCTGCCTCGAGACAGCAGCTGACGATAACGCATCTTATGCGGTATGTGGTTTGAGAAAAAATGTATGAGCGGACTTCGTTTCTGGGTCGCGGTTGTTGTAGCGATGAGCTTCGCCGGCTGCCTGACTGCACAATCAAATCGACAGGATGCGGGCGCCGATGCAAGAATTCTTTCCTATATCAACAGCGGCTGGGAGAGCCTTTCACGTTCCATGGCCGACTGCAAATCGCTCGTGGATCCCAAGGTAACAACCGCGCCTGTGCTTTATCTGCCAGCGGGAATGACAACCCCAGCTGCAGTTGCATCTGCGCATCAGCAATGCGGAGTTGAAGTCCAAGAGCTTCCCCGAGCGATTCGGCATATGGGAGATGTGCAGGTTACCGAGATTCCTGTTGAAGGGCTTCTCTACTTGCCTAATCGTTATGTGGTGCCAGGCGGAAGATTCAACGAGATGTATGGGTGGGATAGTTATTTCATCATCCTCGGACTAGTTGAAGACAATCGCGATGGACTTGCGCGAGGGATGGTCGAGAATTTCTTCTTTGAGATCGAGAACTACGGCGCAATTCTGAACGCGAACCGGACTTATTTCTTTACGCGCTCGCAGCCGCCGTTTCTCAGCTCGATGATCCGCGCGGTCTATGAACATCCTGCGGGAAAGCCGCTCACGAAAACGTGGCTGGCCAAGGCATATGACTATGCGCAACGTGATTATGAGTTATGGGCGTCTCCTATCCATCGTGCCGGCGATACGGGCCTCGCGCGCTACTACGATATCGGTGCAGGGCCGGTTCCGGAGATGGCCGACGACAGCGGCTACTACTCCGACGTTATCCGATGGCTCCTGGCACATCCTGAGGTTCACACCGATTACCTGATTGACGGCCCCGATGAGCCGACTGCTTCGGAGGCTTCCGCTCTCGCGAAGACGAGCTGTGACATAACGGCATCCAAGGTCTGCGCGCGAGCCCACATCGACAATCATCGCCTGAGCGCCGATTTTTATCGCGGCGACCGGGCGATGCGCGAGTCCGGTTTCGATACGAGCTTTCGTTTCGGGGCCTTTAGCGGCTCGACCGAAGACTATGCTCCGGTGTGCCTGAATAGTCTGCTCTACAAATACGAGCATGACATGGAACACTTTGCCAACCTTCTCGGCCGCTCGGCTGAGGCTTCGCAGTGGAAGCAGCGCGCTACCGCGAGGCTAGATGCGATTAATAGATATCTGTGGAATCCCGAACATGGCATGTTTTACGACTACGACTTCGTCACGCAGAGGCAGTCGTCCTACGATTACCTGACGGCGTTCTATCCGCTCTGGGCCGGGATCGCTTCGAAGGAACAGGCAAGCGCGCTCGACCACCATTTATCTCTGTTCGAACACGATGGCGGTCTTGCGATGAGCGATAAGGATTCCGGTACGCAGTGGGATCTTCCTTTTGGATGGGCTCCGACTAATTGGCTGGCGGTCGAGGGCCTCGTGCACTATGGCTTCAGGCGGGATGCAGCGCGAGTTGCCCGAAAGTTCTCAGGAACCGTGTTGCAGAATTTCCAGCGCGATGGAACTATCCGCGAGAAATACAACGTCGTCAACGGTTCGGCTAACATTGCGGTCGCAGCAGGGTATAAAAGCAATGTCATAGGTTTCGGATGGACGAACGGGGTGTACCTGGAGATGCAGGGTATGCTCAAGAGCGCCAAAGAGCGAGTTGGGAATTCGAAATCAAATCGCTAAGGATTGCTTATTGAACTTTTCCGAGAGGGCGGAGTTTTCGGAGTTCGCCAGCACAGGCAATTGCGTTCAGCGCCGCGAGTTTCAGGTTGTCCGCCGCCAGCCAAATCCAAAAGCGCGTTCCCTTATCTCGATCGTCGGCGTCCTTTCTGACGCGCACCATAATGTCTTCCTGGCCAGTTGCACTCAAATTGCTTGGCGGATCGAACTCCGTGACGGTTACATCGATGGGGTCACCGGCCAATGCAGCTTCCACATCATTTGCAGTGGCGTCCTGGCCGAGTTCCACCAACATTGACGCTACGTACCCATGAAATACCGGGGCTTGTACGATCTGGAGCGCCAGGTGCGGCAACCGGCCGCCGGACAAGGCAGCATAATGACGCCTGATGCGTTGATCTGTCGCTCTAAGCTTTATCTGTGCGGCTTCGCCAAGCTCGGGAAGCAGGTTAAAGGATATCTGCGCATCGTATTGTTCGCGGGGTAATGCCTGAAACGACAAGAGATTTACAGTTTGCTGGTGAAGTTCGTCCATTGCCGCCCGGCCATACTCGGAGGCCGGCTCCATGACGACCGCAGCCACGCTCGTCAACGCCAGTTTTGTATGCAGCCTTGCCGCAATCAATGCGAGCATCAAGGCAACAGGATGTGCGGCGACTACAGCAGGTGTGTCCAGATTTAGCAATGCCCGGGGCGTATTCTTGGCTCCGTTCTCACGTAGAACGTCTGCTACCCACGGAGCGCGAATCAGAACATCCTTCTCTCCCTCCAAGGCATACGTGAGATCGACAATACTGGCGCCGGCCTTCCGCGCATCATGCCAATGTCGAGCCGCAACGTTGGCGTCCCCAGCAAAGAAGACAAAGTCCATCCGCTTGAAGGATGACGTCTCCAAGGGCTGGATAAACGACACCTCATCGGCGGCGGCTGTCACTTGACCCGCTGCATCCTCGACGTCAAGCAGGACGAAGTCTGATTCGGCGAGCAGGGATGACGCGAGTTCTTCGCTCACCTCCTTGCCGGTGAGCGAGGACGCTCCGACAATTCCAATTCGATACGCTGTGTTCGTCATGGTATGAAACTTGCACGTAAATTGCGACACCGAGGTGTCGGATTCGTACCGACAGTCTGACCACTACTCCTGATTTACAACGACGGCGTGACGGCGCTTTCGACCCCAGGAATAAGCCAGCCTTGCAACCACTCCCGAAACGAGATACGCCATTGCAAGGATGAACAGCATGTACTGGTGATACAGACCGATCAGGGTTCCAATGAAACCGATGACCGCAACCAACTGAAAGGGATGCCGTCCACCGGAAGTGATCTCCTTCGCGCTCCAGAATCTCCAATTGCTGACCATGAGAAAGCTGGTGAAGAGTAAGAGGCAGAGCCAAACCAGCGCAATCCACGGATTATCGATCGGCGAACCTCGCTGCAAGTGAATCACAGAACTGATGACGCCAGCGCCTGCGGGAATCGGCATTCCGACGAAATATTTTTTACCTGGACGTCCCGGATTGCGCGGCTGCGGATTGATGCTTATGTTGAACCGCGCCAATCGGCTCGCTCCGCAGATGAGAAAGATGAAGCAGACGAAGATTCCTGCGTGAATGAGTTGTCCCCTCAGGTTGGGATACTCCAACGGAGGCAACATGCGGAAACCCCAAAGGTAAGCGAGCAAGCTGGGAGCGACGCCGAAGGTAATCACGTCGGCAAGTGAGTCCAGTTCCTTGCCGAAATCACTCGCGGTGTTGGTCATGCGGGCGATAATGCCGTCTAGCCCATCAAACAGCACTGCTATTCCAAGTGCCAACGCAGCGCGGTCAAAGTAACTCTGATCTGTGTTGGACCCCTGGATCGTCTGCGTAATCGCGTAGTACCCAGCAGCCATATTGCCCGCGGTGAATAGCGAGGGCAGTAGATACATTCCTCGACTGGGCTGGCGTCTGGTTATTCCCGCGGAACTGACCTGGGCCTCGTCCGCCATCAGGCCACCACTGCCATCGCGGCGGCGCTCGTTGCCTGTAAAGGAAGCTCGGGAAGCACAGCCAGAACAGTCGATCCGCCTTTCACACGCGAGCCGGTTTTTACCTTCAGATTCGCTTCAGCGGGAATCAACACATCCACCCGAGAGCCGAACTTGATGAGACCGATACGCTGTCCACGCTCCACACGATCGCCTACCTTCAGATTGCACACGATGCGACGTGCGAGCAGTCCGGCAATCTGTTTGAAACTCACGTCGTAGCCACCGGCATCGATCGTGACCAGGGTTTGCTCGTTGTTCAGGACGGATTCGGGCTTCATCGCGTTCATAAACAACCCCTTACGAAACTCACATACTTTTACAACCCCGCCGACGGGCGAACGGTTTACATGGACATCAAAGACGTTGAGAAAGATGCTGAGGCGCAATCTGCTACCGCTGACGGTTTCGATCCACTCCGCGTCGGTGACAACGCCGTCGCCCGGCGAGACAATCTGCCCTGGACCTTGGGGAATGATTCTGTTTGGATCGCGAAAAAACCACAGAAAGAATGCTGCCAGAACGATCGGCAATGCAATTAGCCAAGCAGGCATGTTCATGTACCAGAGCGCCGCAGCCACCGCCCCGAGCCCTAAGGCGTAGAAAAAACCGTCACGCACCATAAGTATTCGATTATAAGGCCAGACACACCCATACTATGAGCTGAGGGCAGCTCCTTCGGCCGTGTTCGTCCAGATCCCCGCGGCTCCGGCGCTTAGGAAGCTCCCAGCCTTCGAAGACGTTCTATCTCGTCCTTAAGACTGAGTTTCAGTTTTTTCAGCCGCACCTCTTCCAACTGCTCCGCATCCGTCGGAAACTGCTTGGAGCGGAGCGTATCCAGCCTGCGATCGTACAGGCTATGTTCTTGCATAAGTTGTTGGATGGAAGGTAGCGAAGGGGTGTTAGGAAGCTCCGTGAACTTTGCAGTTTGCACGAGGGACGTACCTCCAGAACAAACAACATCTCACCGACTGCGAAAAGCTATCACAGACATGGCAGCAGCGGCAATGTGGATTAATTGCATTTTTCTAACTCCAACCGCATCAGTACGGCGTCCTCGTCTGGCCGATGGTAATAGGCTCTTCGCCTGCCGTAATGGACAAATCCCAACTGGGAATAAAGTGCAATCGCACCGAGATTACTCTCTCGAGCCTCCAGTTCCAGGGTTGCTGCCCCCCGCTGGCGGCTCCATGCTGCAATGGCTGCGCATAAGGCTGTGCCCACTCCCCTGCGCCGTGCCGCTTGGTCGACGATGATGCTTTCGACCTCGGCCAGTGCCTTTGGACCAGGTCCGACTATCTTGCCAACGGCAAGACCGAACAGACATTCAGCATTTTCTGCTTCGGCTACCAAAAGACAGCGCATTACGGGCTCAGTCGTGGCTTGATCAGTATTGAGCATCGCCACATATTCCCTTTCTGGCCAATGCGGAGCTTCGGCGATGCTCTGCTCCAGCGCTACGATCGCGGTCAGATCGGCCTCTCTAGCAGCCCGAATGCGAAGCCCCGGAAAGCTCATGGAATAGTTTTGTCGACAGGCTTGGCAAAGATTTCGGCATCGGTGCGACGCAGGTAGTTCGCGTCGAGTGTGGCCACATCGTCAAAATCATTCACCGCGATCCGGTCCAAGGCAAAAGAAAGAGCGTTCCCAGCCAAAGGTTCCGCAACCAATCGTGGCGCAAGCTCCGGGAGTGCCTCGACTATCTTCGCCTCGCAAGCGACCACGACTCCCCCTGCTACCGCGGCAATAACCTCACTTGCAGACATAAGCTTCTCCTTCAGTCGATGCCGTCTGAGATATCTTCCGTAATAGAACTCTCCGCGGCCTGCATCGAGCACCGCGTGTACCTGTTCCCCGACTCCATCAACAGAGCCAGCCAGCAGGGCAAGACGGGAGACTCCAATCAACGGGATGCCTGCCGCCTCACTCAATCCCTTAGCCGCAGCCACGCCCACCCGCACTCCCGTAAACGATCCCGGACCATGTACAACGACAACTGCAGTCAACTCACCCAGCTCCCAGCCACGCGTTTCCAACAAGCTTCTTACTGTTGGCATCAATCGCTCAGAGGATGTTCTCCCGGGAAGCAATTCGGTCGCAATCATGGGTGGTGAGAGTTCAGTGTCCGCCAGTGCGGCGCTGCCCTCGTTTCCTGCGGTGTGAATCAACAAAATTCGCATCAGTCCACATCCTGAGAGGCGGCATCACCCACAATCTCCAGCAATACTCCCCCCGTACTTGCGGGATGTACGAAAAAGTACCGATGCCCACTTGCGCCGATCCGGACCGCATCGCTCGCCAGCCTAACTCCCTGTGCTGTGAATCGGGCAAATATCTCGTCGATATCCTCCACATGGACAGCAATATGGTGCAGACCCTCTCCGCGCTTTGTGAGAAATTTCGCTATCGTTGAATCGGCATCCGTTGGTTCCAGGAGTTCAATCCTTGTTTCTCCGAGTGGCAGCATCGCCGTCTTTACGCGTTCGTGTTCTACGGTTTCTTCGCGGGCTAGCATCAATCCAAGCGACTCATAGAACCCGCGCGAAGATGCAATGCTCTTCACTGCAATACCGAGGTGATCGAGCCGTAGTCCACTCGCCGAAGCTTCAGTGTGAACGCGCATCCCCCGCTCGACCTTCTGGCTGGCGCATCGCTGCACTGCGTCCATTAGCTCTGAGACACCTTCGCCGGTCGTCGCGACCGTCCTGACGACCGGCGGCACCCATTCGCTGTGCCCTTGCGCCAATGTCTGCATCGCAACGATCTCTTTCTCGACTAACTCCGCACCCCCGCGATCGCTTTTATTTACGACAAAGATATCGGCAACCTCCATGACACCGGCCTTCAGACTCTGGATTTCATCGCCCATCCCCGGCACTAGAATCAGCAGGGTCACGTCGGCCAACCGGATTACGTCAACCTCATCCTGCCCGACGCCCACTGTCTCGATGAGGATTGTCTGTCGGCCCGCCGCTTCCATCACCTCGCAAACATCCGCTGTCCCACGGGCGACCCCACCCATCGCGCCACGCGCTGCCATGCTACGGATATAGACGCCGTCATCTCCGGCGAATCCCTGCATCCGAATCCTGTCACCTAGCAGTGCGCCCCCGGTGTACGGGCTCGAGGGATCCACCGCGATGACTCCGACACTTTGACCCTGTGCGCGCAGCCACCGAGTTATCTGGTCCACCAAGGTGCTTTTCCCTGCCCCCGGGGGGCCAGTCACTCCAATCCGCAGCGCCTTGCCCGAAAGCTCGCGTATCGCTGCAAGCAATTCCGCCGCTGCGGTACCGCCATCCTCAACAATCGACACTGCCCGAGCTAGGGCGCGGACGTCTCCTGCCCGCAAGTGTTCGATCATGTGCGATATCCCGGCTCGGTTTGCCTTCGATTCTTTGCTCACGTCAGCGATGATACCGTGCCTCGGCAGGTCAACGGCTACTTCACCAGAGTCGGAGCCCAACCATCTGTCCCAGCCAAATAGGTCTTCGTCTCATACCTCCTGGACTGTTCCGCCGTCAGTTGCTTCGAGTATGGCTCGCGAGCCTTCGGATTCGCACCGGGCCCCCTCGAATTGAACTCTGCATACGTTGCCGTCGGCAGTCGCGGTTGGGGGGCGCTCTTCCAATCGGACCATCCTTCGGGAGCAATCGGGGCCTCGATATCGGTATTCATTAAAATGACGGTGGAATAGTCGCGCCAAGGCCGTCCGAGGTATACGACTCCCGCACCTTTGTCAGCAGTGATTTTGCAATGGTTGAAGACGTAGCCCGCATCCTGTTCGGGCCGCGTGTTGCTTTGAGCAGTCAAATAACCTCCGGGCCCATGGGGAATGCTGTGAATTTCGCAGTTCTCAAAGACAGCCTTCGCATCGCCGAAGATAAAGTCCACATGCCCTTCGATATAGCAGTCGGAATAGTATTGCCGGCCCGTCACGCAGTCGCTTCCTTCGCGCATGCAGCCGATGCTCGAGGCGTAAAGTGTGTCCTGCGCTCCAAGCAGCCGAACATGACGCAGCACTCCGCGGTCAGCCCTGAGGGAAAGCGCTACCGCCTGCGACGGTACCTCACTCGTCTTGCTGTAGTCGTTCGCGATGGTCATGTTACCTGCGAAAAAGTCGTTCCCGGTTACGAATAGTGTCGCTGAGCAACTTGTCCCACAGGTGGAGGCAGCGCTGTTTCCATAAACGAGTACGACCTTCGTCCAGTCGTCTCCCTCGCCGCGAAATTGAATCTTCGCCTTGTCTACGTGCACGACCTCGCGGTAGATTCCAGGTTGTAGTCGGATCACAGCACCCGCGTCAGGAGCAGCGTTTACTGCTTCCTGAATTGTCGTGAAGTCAGCGCCGGTTGCCCCAACAGTAATTGTCTTAGGACCTTCGGCTGTTGAGACGTTGGCGGCCAATAGAGCGATCAGCATCAGACCGCACAATTTGAATCTCTCTTTCCGCATGCTTCTTCTCCAATTCGCGGACTATCTTTTTCACACAAATGGTCCGACAGGGACTATCCTCAACCTCAGCACCCTGCACCCAATCAACTAGGCGTGGAACTTTGTTGAAAATAGGGGTCAGACCAAGATTTTAGCGGGAGTTTGAACTGTAATGCCGATCCAATCCGCCAGCCTGCCTGATACGGGCTTTACCGTCACTGCCCCGGAAAAATCTAACATCCGATGGTTTGTTTGTTTCCTTCTCTTTCTCGCAACAACCATCAACTATATGGATCGGTCGGTCTTCTCGCTGATCGAACCGCTTCTTCATCTGCCGTTTATGGGGTGGATTCCTGGCCTCGATCATGCGCATCAAGCTGTTTACGATATCAACTATGGCCGGGTTCTGATTGCCTTTCAGATTGCCTATGGAGTTGGCTTTCTCTTTGCCGGCAGAATTATTGACAAACTCGGGACGAAGACCGGTTATGCACTGGCAATCCTTGTCTGGGGATGCGCTTCAATCAGCACCTCACTGGTCAGCAGCGTCATCGGTTTCTGCATCTGCCGCGCTCTGCTTGGTCTGGGAGAGTCCGGCAACTTCCCTGCTGCTATCAAGGCCACTACGGAGTGGTTCCCCTCGGAGGAACGCGCTCTTGCGACTGGCCTTTTCAACTCAGGCTCGAATGCTTCGGCCTTCGTTGCGCCTCTGCTAATAGCCGCTGTGACTGCCAAATTCGGATGGCATGCGGCGTTTATCTGCACAGGCTCGATGGGACTGGTCTGGCTGGGCATCTGGCTATTCTTTCCTTACAACAAGCTCCGCCGCGGCGCGACGCAGACACAGATCAACCTTGCTCCTGTCACCCAGGGACGCCCTATTTATTCAACCCTGGCGCAGCACCGCGGGTTCTGGGCCTTCTTCCTTGGCAAGGGACTTACGGACCCCATCTGGTGGTTTTATCTCTTTTATCTGCCGAAGTTTTTGAACGATAACTATGGTCTGGATCTCAATCATGTGAAGTATCCGCTGATCATCATCTATACCGCCGCGAGCATCGGTTCGATCGCCGGCGGATGGTTCTCGGGCTTTCTGATGAAGCGTGGCCATAGCGTCAATGCTGGCCGAAAGACGGCCCTTCTGGTCTGCGCGCTGTGCGTGCTGCCGATCATGTTTGTACCGCATATGCACACGCTGTTCCCGGACAACGCCTGGCCTGCGATTGGGCTCTTCTGTCTCGCGACCGCTGCGCATCAGGGCTGGTCGGCAAACCTCTTCTCGACGCCTACGGATATGTTTCCTTCTGCCAACGTCAGTACCGTCGTTGGTCTGGGTGGAGCGGCAGGAGCAGCGGGTGGAGCGATGTTCACGTGGGTTGTTTCGCATTACTTTTCACTGCATCCACTGCTGATCTTCACTCTTGCAGGTTTTGCGTATGTAACTTCGCTGTTGATTTTCCAGCTTCTCGTTCCTAGACTTGGCGCAACCCGAACGGCCTGATTCTTGAGATCCGGCATCTGAAGTTGCATTCGATGAAACTCATTTCGATCTTCGCTGCATCGCGCAGCGAGGGGGCGGTGTTTCCCTTAACTATCGCTGTTTCCGCGTGTTACTCTTCTCAACTTAGAGGCAAGGAGCTGCATTCAGCGTGAAAAAAGAGACTAAAGAGCATCACGACGAAGTCACCGGGCACAGCCAACTCACCATGCAGGTGGTGGAACACGTTCGCTCTCTGATCAGCAGCGGGGAGGTTCACCCGGGCGACAGGCTTCCGCCGGAGCGGGAGCTTGCGCGGAAGCTGAAGATCAGCCGGTCGAGTCTGCGCGCGGGGATTGGGTTTTTGTCGGCGATGGGGGTACTGAAGAGTCGGCATGGGGCTGGGACGTTTGTGTCTTCGGGGCCGCCAGCGCTTGATTCCAGCTCACTTTCGGTGCTGGGGGCGCTGCACGGGTTTCTGCCGTGGCAGATGTTTGAGGCTCGGCTGGTGCTCGAGTCGAATGTAGCGGCGCTGGCGGCGGAGCGGGCTACCGATGAGCACATTGCAGAGCTGGCGGAAGAGGTCGCGGAGATGTACGCCGCACTGACCGATCCTCACGAGTATCTCATTCACGATGTTAGGTTTCACCGGACGATTGCGCGGGCTTCGGGAAATCCGATTCTGGGTGCCCTGATGGAGACGATTACCGCGAATCTGTATGAGTATCGGAGCAAAACTGTTGTCCATGCCGTGGATCTGAAGGAGTCGGCGGAGATGCACCGCGAGATCTACCGGGCGATCCGGTCGCATAATCCGGCGCAGGCGCGGCTGACGATGGAACAGCATTTGAACCTGGCGCGGATTGCGCAGGCTTCGGAGGCGGAGGCTGCGATGGTGACGGGACAGGCGGTTCCGGAGGCTGCTCCGGTGGAGCCTTCCGAGTCTTCGAGCTGAATTTTGCCTAATTTTTTATTTTGCGGCGGGAGTGGGTTTTTACAGGGGATTTGGCGATTTTCACAGGGTAAAAACGTGTCTTTTAAGCGGCTGTTAAGTGCATTTTGGTGGTTGTTACGCGGTTCTTAAGTGCATGTTTTTCGGCTTCGAAGATTTTCCTCGCTTTTGAAATTTATTTTCGCAAGGGTGAGGTTGGACCTCCGGTGATCGTTTCGTTGCGGTTGCGCTCAAGCAGGGTTTGACGAAATTAGAACGTACCTCAGGGGCTAAAGCCCCCTCCCCGACGGAACACTTACGGCACGGATAAATCCGTGCCCTTAAGCAATACCGCTTTTCTTTGCAACTCCTTGACTGTGCCCTTAAGCAAGACCGGTTTCTTTGCAACTCAAGATTGTGCCCTTAAGCGAGACCGCTTTCTTTGCAACTCAAGACCGGTCTTCCAGCAACGTGGGCATTTTCGTTTCAAACAACGTTTTACCAAGGCGGACTGCGGCGGGTGCCCCTGCTAAACTGGGCTCTGGGACATGTCCAAACCGAAAAAGTTCTATCTCACTACCCCGATCTATTACGTCAACGCTCGTCCGCACATCGGTCATGCCTATACGACCATCGCTGCGGATGTGATCGCGCGGCGGCACCGGCTGCTGGGGGATGACACCTTTTTTCTGACCGGGACCGATGAGCATGGGCAGAAGGTGGAGCGGTCGGCGGCGGCGGCGGGGATTTCGCCTCAGGAGTTTGCGGATCAGGTTTCGGCGAGCTTCAAGGCGCTTTGGGACCGGATGGGGATTACGTATGACGACTACATCCGGACGACCGAGCCTCGGCATACCAAGGCCGTGCAGAAGCTGTTTCAGGATCTGTGCGATCGCGATGCGATCTACCTGAGCACGTATACCGGGCAGTACTCGGTGGGCGAGGAGATGTTTGTCGATGGGCCTCCGGGGACGATTGGGCCGGATGGCAAGCCTACCGAGACGGTGACGGAGGAGAACTACTTCTTCCGGCTTTCGAACTATCAGCAGAAGCTGATCGATCGGATCGAGAGCGGCGAGCTCCTCGATCCAGCCGAGGTCCGTAGGAACGAGGTTTTGAGTTTTCTACGTGGCAATCTCTCTGGCAGTCCTTAACGAATTCATGTCGTCATCAAAAAGGGAAGGTCTTTCCGAGACGCTTTCTCAAGTGAAGACATCGCTGAATGTGTTAGTGCAGGCTCTCTAGAATACTCCGCGAGCGGATTCCCTTATGTGCCGGGAGCCCTCAAAGATTTCTCCCTTTCGCGTACAAGCGTGAGCTGGGGCGTACAGGTTCCCAGCGATCCCAAACACACCATCTACGTCTGGTTTGACGCGCTTATCAACTACATGAGCGCGATCGGCTACGGCAGCGATCATCCTGAGCTACAGCAGAAGTTTGAGCACTTCTGGCCTGCAGACCTCCACCTCGTTGGCAAAGAGATCATCCGTTTCCACTGCGTCTATTGGCCCGCCGTTCTGCTGGCTGCGGATTTGCCTTTGCCCAGGGGGATTACGGCGCATGGATGGTTGCTGTTTGAAGAGTCGAAGATGTCGAAGTCGCGCGGGAATATTGTTCGGACGGAGACGATTCTGGATGCGTTTGGGACTCTGAAGCCGAAGCCTGTGGATGGGCCCGGTGCTGTGCTTAGCGATAAGTACTGGAAGCATGAGCAGGATCTTGTTTGCTTCGGATGTGCTTCGTTATTTTTTGCTGCGTGAGATTCCTTTTGGGCAGGATGGGAGTTTCAGCTTCGACGCGCTTGTGCAGCGATATAACAGCGATCTGGCCAATGGCTATGGGAATCTAGTGAGCCGAACACTGGCGATGATTCAACAGTACTTGTGAGGCGAGGTCCCGACGCGATGGAAGCAGGCTGCTCCACGTCCCGACTGGTGCAACATGAAGGTGATCCCTCATCTTGAATTGAATACAACTCACCCATCCTGCCGGAATGATCATTCTTGAAGCCTGGTGGTCAGCGCGAAATCTGATTCGATAAAAATGCGCTCCAACGGATCAGACTGGCCGCTGATGTATTTCGCATCATAAACGATCTGGTAGACGACGAATTCAAGAAGATTTGGAGTCTTGGATTTTTCGCAGCTCACCGATGCTTTCATGCACGTCTGAAGCCCCTTGCGAAACTCACCAGGAAACTGGCGACAAACGTGGAGTTGCTAACCAGATTGAGACAGGTGCTCTACACTGCCGCGGAGTCAATACGGATCATTACGGCTCTTAGCTCTATCCGATTCTTCCCTCTGTCACTTCACAGGTCTGGACGCAACTGGGGCTCGGTGATATCGAAGGCTGAGTAAAAGCGGGAAAGCTGAAAAATCTGAATGGGGCCGCTTGAACCTGGCACCAACTGGGTGAGCTTGGTCCTATTTTTCCGCGAGCGCCGAAGGAGCTGATTCAAGTTATGACTGAGATGGAAAACAACACGAGTTCTGCGGCTAAGCCTGAGCCTTCGAAGCTGGTCGACGAGAAGATATCGCACGCTGCTCCTGTGCCTGGGGACCCGACGCATCCGGGTGCGCCTCCGCGGACGAGTTCGCTGGCGGTGGAGAATCCAGGGGCGCATGTCGGGGCTTCGGCTGCTGAGACGCCTGAGCTGGCGAAGCCTCCCGCTCCGCATACCGACGCTCCTGCTTCCGGGGCTTTTGCTACGGCTGCTGTCGCTTCGAATGTTCCGGATACTCCGCAGATTGCGATTGACGATTTTGTGAAGGTCGATCTGCGGGTGGCGAAGATTGTTGTTGCGGAGCGGATTCCGAAGGCCGACAAGCTGCTGCGACTGGAGGTCGATCTGGGGTATGAGAAGCGGCAGATTCTTTCGGGCATTGCAGAGTGGTATACGCCGGAGGAGCTGATTGGGCGGAAGATTGTGGTGATTACGAATCTTGCGCCGCGGAAGATGCGGGGGCTGGAGTCGCATGGGATGCTGCTGGCTGCTTCGCATGGCGAGAATGGAAAGCCGGTGCTGGCTACGTTTGGCGAGGATATCGCTCTTGGGTCGCGGCTGAAGTAAGGCCACTGATAAGCTTCGTATCGAACCTACTTTTGATTGGGAGTTGCGATGCGGGCGAGGTTGAAGAGGATCCTTGTTGTTTGCGGGTTGGCTTTCTGGCTGATCCCGATGGCTGAGGCGCAGAAGGCTACCACCTGGGTCGGGTCGTGGGCGACTTCGCAACAGATTCCTGAGACGGCGAATCTGTTGGATACGGAGTTGATGCGGGATGCGACGTTGCGGCAGATCGTGCATCTGTCGGTGGGCGGGACGCAACTGCGGGTGAGGGTTTCGAATGCGTTTGGCAGACAACCGCTGCGACTGACGGCGGTGCACGTGGCTCGGCCGCTCGTGGCGGCGGGGTCGGCGATTGATCCTGCGAGCGATACGGCTGTGATGTTTAACGGTGCGCCCGATGTGACGATTCCTGCGGGAGCGGAGTATGTATCCGATGCGGTTACGTTTTCTGCGGCGGCGCTTTCAAACCTGACGATTTCAATTCACTATGAGGAGCCGCCGGTGGGAGAGACGGGGCATCCGGGGTCGCGCGCGACTTCGTATATTGTTCATGGCGACGCGGTTTCGGCGGCGAATCTGGAAGATGCGAAGACGGTGGAGCACTGGTATCAGATTGCGTGCGTTGATGTTGCGGGATCGGGCGGATCGGGCGGATCGGATAAGGCCGCCGCAGCGGTGGTGGTGCTGGGCGATTCGATTACGGATGGGCATGGCGCGACGACGAATGGGAATGACCGGTGGCCGGATGTTCTGGCGGCACGGATGCAGGGGGAGAAGTCGACTCGTGAGGTGGGCGTGCTGAATCACGGGATTGGAGGAAACCGTCTGCTGCTGGATGGATTGGGGCCGAATGCGCTGGCGCGGTTTGATCGCGATGTGATTGCACAGACCGCGGTGAAGTGGGTGATTGTGCTTGAAGGTGTGAACGACCTGGGAACGCTGACGCGGGATCATGAGGCTTTGGCGGAGGAGCATGCTGCGCTGGTGAGGCGGATGGAAGGAGCTTATGCGCAGATGATTGTGCGGGCGCATGCGCATGGGATTCGGGTGATTGGGGCGACGATACTTCCCTACTCGGGCTCGGGTTACTACCATCCGGGAGCACAGAGCGAGGCGGACAGGCAGGCGATCAACGCGTGGGTTCGTGATCCGGGGCACTTTGATGGTGTCGTGGACTTCGACCAGTTGACGCGCGATCCGGCGCATCCCGAGCGCCTGTTGCCAGCGTATGACTCGGGGGATGGACTGCATCCGGGGCCTGCGGGATATAAGGCGATGGGTGAGGCGATTCCGCTGACACTCTTCAAAATCAAAAAGTGAGTAGAGCGTCGGGCGGATTAAGAGAATGGTTCGCCTCGCGAATGCCCAGTTTTTAACGCGACGAGAATTATTTAGTGCGGGGCCATCATGGCGTCGTTGAATTGCTTCAAGAAGGCGCTGTATTTCTCGTGTCCGCTGGAGGCTGCAAAGCGGAGAGGTTTGACGCGTTCGACCAGGATCTCTGTGGCGTTGGGTTGGGTTTGGATGATGTGGATAACCTCATCGAGAAAATCTTTGAGGGGCATGGCGCGCGGGTCGGCGGCCTGCTGGCTGCCCATGAGCTCGGTCTGGACGTAGGGCGGGACGAGTTCGACGACTTCGACGTTGGTGGATTTGAGCTGATAGCGGAGAGACTCGCTCCAGGAGTGGATGGCCGCTTTGGTGGCGCAGTAGGTGGGCGTGATGGCCATGGGGACGAAGGCGAGGCCGGAGGAGACGGTCATGATGGTGGCGTGGGGCTGCTTCTGGAGATGGGGGAGCAGCGCGGCGGTGAGGCGGATGGGGCCGAGGAGGTTCGTGGTGATGCTGGCTTCGGCGTCGGCGGTGGTATCGGTGGTGAGGAGGTTTTCCGGGCGCATGATGCCTGCGTTGTGAATGACGACGTTGAGTGCGGGGAAGTCGGCGATGAGTTTCTGGGCGAAGGCGCGGATGGCGGCGGGGTCTTCGATGTTGAGAGTGGCGGAGGCGATGCCGGGATTGGCTTTGGTGGTTTCGTCGAGGACCTGCTGACGGCGTCCCGCGATGATAACTTTGTTGCCGAGCTTGTGGAAGGCTTCTGCGAGGCCGCGGCCGATGCCAGAGCCGCCGCCGGTGATGAGGATGGTGTTGCCGGTGGATTTCATGAGAATCTCCTGAGGGAATGGTAAGCCGGTTCAATGTCTGGTCGGTCAATGCAGGGTTTTGATGCGGGAAGTGTTATTTTGGACGTCCTATGGATAAGGATCGTGAGTTCTGGCATACTCTCGGGATGTCACGGTGCGGTGGTTTGGGATTTCGTTGTCTGTCGATTGCGAGGAGCGTGGGGTTTTCGGCATTCGTTTGCTGGCTTGCGCTGACTGGGAGTGAAGCCCTGCTTCGAGCGCAGGAGATCCCTGCGTCAACGGATGAGTCGATTCATACACTCCACGTGTACACAAATTTGGTTCAGATTCCAACGCTGGTTTTAGATCCTGGCCGGCAACGGATCGCAGTGCCGATCGCGGAGGACAGATTTTCAGTCAGCGTGGATTCAGGGCCATGGTTTCGCGCCACACATGTTCGACGGGAGGGTGGTGATCCAATCTCTCTTGCCATCCTGTTGGATATGAGATTTGGCGCAGACGATTTTATTCCGAAGCTTCGGGACGCAATGGCAGATCTTGCAACGTCGTCCTTGCACGAGAGGGACCACGTATCGATCTACACTCTAGGTTGCGATCTGATGCGGTCGGCGAATGATGTGCCGGCGGATGCAACGCAGTTGGCGCAGGGAGTCGACGACGGTCTGAAATTCTGGGCCATTCAAAAAACTGTTGTTTGCCTGCAACAAGATCACCTTTGGGACGCGCTCGCCTATATTGGGGGGCAACTCTATCAACTCCCTGGTCGGCGAGTGATTCTGGCCGTGTCGCAAGGCCGGGATATTGGAAGCAAAAAAACATGGAATGAGACGAGAAGCTATCTTCAGGCTGCCGGCGTGGCAGTGTTTGGAATATCTCATGCCATTCCTGAGCCCAAGATTCACTCCCAGGAAGTAGACCAATTTGGGGCTATGTGTGAATCCAACGGAGGACTTGTATTCACCACTGCGATGCCGATGTTTTCTGGAACAGTAAAGACGTTTGTGACGATGGTGCGGGACCGTTATATTGTCGAGTTTCCCCGGCCCACGGATGCGACACCCGGAACTCATGAGATGCGGATA
Organism: uncultured Acidobacteriaceae bacterium; assembly: GCA_963770055.1. Taxonomy (GTDB): domain Bacteria; phylum Acidobacteriota; class Terriglobia; order Terriglobales; family Acidobacteriaceae; genus Edaphobacter. The sequence goes on along the minus strand of CAVYOC010000002.1, from coordinate 107,592 downwards.
AAGATCGCCAAAGGGGATACGGATTTCATTCGAGCGGCAGGGATATCGATGCCAATACAGGACCCGGCGGTCCTGACTGATCCGACGACAGTGAGTGCCGGGCCGAAGGATACACCGGAGATAGGTTCGCGGAAGGTTTTGTCAAAACCACAGTGAATTCGCGGCAGGAAATGTTGATGCCAGGTGACAACTGACGCTTAGAATCATGAATATGAAGCGGGTCGGCAGTTTCGAATTTCGTTGTCTGCCTGTCGCGCGAGGCCTGAGATTGTTGACTGGTGTGGCAGGGCTCGCGCTCGCGGGAACTGGGGTTGTGCTTCGCGCCCAGGAAGCGCCGGCAAAGGCGGAAGACCAGATAACAACCCTGCATGTGTACACCAACTCAATTCAGATTCCAGCGGTTGTGCTTGGACCGAACAGGCAGTGGCTCAGCCCCATTGCGCCGGACAAATTTTCTGTCAGTATCGACAGTGGCCCATGGTTTCGAGCGACTCACGTGCGACGAGAGGAAGATGATCCGATCTCGCTGGCAATTCTGCTCGATGCGAATGGGGAGTCGACGGAGCTATTTCAAGGGGTTGAGGAGGCGATCACCAAGGCTAAGGTATTTCCACTTCGGCCTGAAGATCGCATTTCAGTCTATGGGCTTGATTGCTCTTTAGTCCTCTTATTGGAGGACGTGCCGGCCGACGCATTGCTTAAGGAGCGCGGCGCCGGGGCGTTCGCATCGTGGGATCGGCGCAGAGCGCGTGTCCACGACACAGGTTGTCAGGAACCGATGCATCTCTGGGATGCCTTGATATACGTGTCCGGAGAAGTGTCCAAGTCGTCTCGTCTGCGCGTCGTTCTAGCGGTTTCGCAGGGAAAGGACATGGGAAGCAAACACACATGGAACGAGGTGAGGGACTATGCCGAGTCGAAGAGTGTGGCGGTCTTTGGCTTGACCGAGGTTCCACCGAACGCAAACGCTTCGATTGGCCAGATATCTACGACGCTGGACCTAGGCGAATCGATCACACAGAACATAAAACAACCTCTATCGCCAATCGACATAGTCTGGTCTTCAGAGAATCCTTTTCACCAGGTGTGTGAACTGAGTGGCGGGATGGTATTTATTACGGCGTCCAAATACGTTTCGGAGTCGATGAAGTCCTTTATGAGAACGGTACGGGAGCGATATATTATCGAATTCCCGCGTCCATCGAAGGCAACATCTGGAAAGCATACGATCCGTGTGCAAATCGCTCACGGCGAGAGGTACTTTATTCGTCCTGCAGGAATTTCGGTTCCGCAAGCTGGACCCAGCCGTACTGGCCGATCCGACCACGGTGAGTGCAGGGCCGAAGGATACACCGGAGATGGGTTCGCGGAAGGTTTTGTCAAAACCACAGTGAATTCGTGCGGTAGGAAATGTTGATGCCAGATGACAACTGGCGCTTAGAATCAGGGGAATGGAATGGGCCGGCGGTTCTGGATTTCGTGGGTGGTCGGTCGCGCGGGGCCTGAGAATTCTGCCCTGGATCGCAGGCTTTGCGTTGGCATACTGCGGGGTTCTGCTTCGCGCGCAGGGTCAGGCGCCGCAGAAGGATGAGCCGATCCATACACTGCATGTTTATACGAACCTGATACAGGTACCGACTGTGGTGCTGGGGCCGAATCGCGAGCGGATCAAGCGGGTGATTCCGGAGAACAAGTTTTCCGTGAGCATCGACAGCGGGCCATGGTTTCCGGCGACGCATGTGCGTCCTGAGGGAGACGATGAGATTTCGCTTTCTATTTTGCTGGATGTGAGTGGGCATGCAGAGGAGTTAATGCCGAAGATGGCTGAGGCGATTGCGGGACTTTCGCCAACGATGCTGCATGCGAAGGACCACGTTTCAATGTATGCGCTGGACTGCTCGCTGATTCGATCGATGAACGACGTGCCCGCGGATGCCGATGCGTTGAAGACCGGAGTGAATGCGGCTCTGCAACCCTGGATGTTACGCAAACAAAATAAAGCTGAGCGGAATTGTAAACAGTCGATCCATCTATGGGATGGACTGGCGTATATGGTGAGCGAGTTGTACCAGCGGCCGGGCCGGCGGGTGATTCTTGTGGTGTCGGATGGGGAGGACCATGGGAGCCTGCACCAATGGAGCGATGTGAGGGAGTTTGCGCAGGCGACGGGCTCTGCGGTGTTTGGGATGACGTATGTTCCGGCGTATGCCACAGATCTGCGGTCGAGGACGATCGTGCGGGGCACCGAAGATCCATTTCTATCGATCTGTGAGCTGAGTGGCGGAATGATTTTTACAACTTCACCCTATTCGCTCCAGAAGGTGCTCGCGCAGTTTGTGACGACAGTGAGGGAGCGGTATATCGTCGAGTTCCCGCGGCCTTCGAACTCGACCGCCGGCTCGCATGCAATGGAGGTAAGGGTTGCCGGGGGACCGGCTGACTTCATCCGATCTGCGGGGGTCTCGATGCCGATTCCGGATCCCAAAGTACTGGCCGATCCGACAACTGTGTCTGCGGGGCCGTCGCGTACTCCTGAAGAGGGGAACCGTCACCCGATGAAACCGCAATAAAAAAGACCGGATAAGGCGGCGATTCGAACGAGAGATATCTGTCGTGCAGGAGGCGGATATGCCCAGCGGTTAGAATCGAATGATAAGCCGAAATTGACGAGAGAGATATGAGCGGATTGGTTTCTGCGGTCGCAGAGAAGAAGCGGGCGCTGACGTTTCAGGAGTTGTTGTTTACGCTGCAGCGGTTCTGGGCAGACCGCGGGTGCGTGCTGCAGCAGCCTTACGACGTTGAGGTGGGAGCGGGGACGATGTCTCCGGATACGTTTTTGCGTGTGCTGGGGCCGAAGCCGGTGCGGATTGCCTATGCACAGCCATCACGCAGGCCGGCGGATGGACGGTATGGGGAGAATCCCAATCGGTTGTTTCGTCATACGCAGCTGCAGGTGATTCTGAAGCCGCCGCCGGAGAGGATTCAGGAGATTTATCTGGAGTCGCTGATGGCGATTGGGATCGATCTGCGCGAGCACGATATCAAGTTTGAAGAGGATAACTGGGAGTGGCCTGTAGGCGGCGCGTGGGGCGTCGGCTGGCAGGTGATGATGGATGGGCAGGAGATTACCCAGTTCACTTACTTTCAGCAGTGCGGGGGGATGGATCTGGACCCGATCTCGGGCGAGATTACCTACGGGCTGGAGCGGATGGCGCAGTTCCTGCAGGACAAGCGGTCGATCTATGAGGTTGTGTGGACTGTGGAGCCGGAGACGGGCCACGAGGTGACTTACGGGGAGATGCGGCTGGCCGAGGAGCAGCAGTTTTCGGCGTACAGCTTCGACTATGCGGATGTGGCTTCGTTGTGGAAACATCTGGAACTTTATGAGGCCGAATGCAAGGCGTTGCTGGAACGAGCGAAGGGCCTGTTTGACTGCGAACGGGACAAGATGGATGAGCTGACTCTGAAACGCTTTCCGGTGCTGGGTGCGTATGAGCTGGCGCTGAAGTGCTCACATGTTTTTAATTTGCTGGATGCTCGCGGTGCGATCTCGGTGACGGAGCGTGTGGGTGTGATGGCGCGGATTCGAACGCTGGTGGTGGGTGTGGCGAAGGCTTATGCGGCTCAGGGCGAGGCGTTGCGGAGTTTGGAGAGTGGCGTTGTGGCGGGGTGACGATTTACATCCCACCCTTCGCGATGGGACTGCGAAGGATGGGGCACCCAGGCTTTTTTGCTTGATTGAGATTGGTTGAGGGACGATGGCGGATTTTCTTTTTGAGATTGGGTTAGAAGAGGTTCCGGCGCGAATGATTGCGAGCGCGCAGGCGGAGTTGCAGCAGCGCGTGGTGAAGATGCTGGAGCGAGAGCGGCTGGTGGTGTCTGACGCTGCAGTGAAGAGTTTCGCGACGCCGCGTCGGCTGGCGGTTTGGGTTGCGGATGTTGCGGAGCGGCAGGAGGATGTTGCCGAGGAGTTGGTGGGGCCTTCGGTGAAGGTGGCTTATAAGGATGGCATTGCGACTCCTGCGGCTCTGGCGTTTGCGAAGAAAGCTGGGGTCGAGGTCTCCGCGCTGAAGACGGTGACGAATGCCAAGGGAGAGTATCTGGCGGCTACTTCGTTGAAGGCCGGTCGCGGTGCTGCTGAAGTAATTACAGCGGAGTTGCCGAAAGAGCTTGCGGGGATCTACTGGGCGAAGAATATGTACTGGCGTCCGGGCAAACCGGAACGGTTTGTGCGGCCTGTGCGGTGGATGGTGGCTTTGCTGGATGGCACGGCCGTACCGATAGAGTTCGGCGGCAAGACGGCGGGGGCGGTGACGTACGGGCATCGCGTGTTGTTTGGGGATGATCCGATTGCGTTGAAGGCTCCGGGTGAGTATGAAGATGCGCTGCTTGGTGGATTTGTGATTGCGGACGTGGAGAAGCGACGGCAGCGGATTCGCAAGGCTCTGGATAAGGTGACGCGCGAGGTTGAGGATGCGCGCTGGCGTGAGGATCATGGGCTCGTCGACAAGCTGACGCACCTGACGGAGTGGCCTTCGGTGCTGATGGGCGGGTTTGAACCGGAGTTTCTCGCGCTGCCAGAGGAGGTGCTGGTGACAGTGATGCGCGATCACCAGAGCTACTTTGCGGTTGAGGATAAAGGCGGCAAGCTGGCTCCGCATTTTCTTACAGTGCTAAACACGGAGACCGACGCAGCAGGGATGGCGGTGATCCGGCATGGAAATGAAACCGTGCTGCGGGCCCGGTTCAACGATGCGCGGTTCTTCTGGGAGTTCGATCAGCGTGTGCCGCTGGTGGAGCGGGTGAAGCTGCTGGAAAATGTGACGTTCCAGAAGGAGCTTGGGAGTTATGCCGATAAGACAGATCGTGTGCGGAAGTGTGCTGCTGCTCTCTCCGCACGAATCGTCGAACGTGGGTTAAAAGTTGATATCCTGGCTTTGGATCACGCGGCGAGCTTGGCGAAGTCGGACCTTACGTCCGATTTGGTGAAGGAGTTTACGGAGTTGCAGGGAGTGGTGGGCGGTCTATATGCGCAGGCACAGGGCTTTTCAGCAGTTGTGGGCGATGCGATCTACGATCAGTACAAGCCGGAGTCGATGGAGGATACTGTGCCCCGAACGGTGGAGGGCGCGCTGTTGGCGATTGCGGATAAGGCGGATACGATTGGCGGAATGTTTGGGTTAGGACTGGAGCCGACGGGATCGAAGGATCCCTTCGCGTTGCGGCGGGCGGCAAACGGGATCGTAAAGATACTGGCGGAGACGACGGTGGCTCTGCCGCTGAAGTTGGATGAAGTTATAGAGGTGCTGGCGCGTGATTCTGCTACAGTTGCGAAGATTCGGAGCTTCTTTGCCGAGCGCCTTGAGTTTTATTTGCGAGAAGTGCGTGGGCAGGCATATGACGTCGTGAAGGCTGTATTGGCCGTCGGGGCGAACGATGTGCGCGATGCCGTGGCAAGGGCGGAGGCGGTGACTTCGGTACGCGGCTCTGAGGATTTTGTTGCGGTGTCGTCTGCGTTCAAGCGGATGAAGAATATTCTCTCCCAGGCGAAGGAGAAGGAGATTGCGACCGGTTCTGGTGTAGATGTTGCGCTATTGACGGATCCCGCTGAGAGGGCGTTGTCGGAGCGTTCTGTTGAGTTGGCGGATCGCGTTTACATCCTGCGTGCCGAGAAAAACTATAAGGGGGCGCTGGAACAGATTGCGACTCTTCGACCACAGGTCGATGCGTTCTTCGATGCAGTGATGGTGATGACGCCTGATGAAGCAGTCCGCGCAAACCGGCTGGCGCTTCTGGAGAAGGTGTTAGGAGATTTTTCCGGGATTGCGGACTTCTCGGAGATCGTCGTGGCGGGGTGAAGAAGGCATACCCCAGGGGCTAAAGAGGGTGCTGAAAAAGTGGCCGTGAAAGCAAAAAGCGTACCGCAGCGGCTAAAGCCGCGTTGATTTTGTGGCCATTTACGGCACGGCTGAAGCCGTGCCCTTAAGCAAGACGCACTTTTTCAGCATCCTCTAAAGCCCCTTGCTTCTTTGCTCGGGTGAGAGACCCAAGGCTGAAGCCTTGGGCTACCTAGTAGCCAGACGGTTAGTCATCCAAGTTAAAAACACTCAGGCTACCCTGGAGGCAAAGCACTCGGGCCACCCGGAGACATGGAGCGCGCGGGGCGACTCTTGGTTTTTCCGGATCGCATCGTTGCAAAGCACTGGTTAGTGCGTGAGAACCATTGCTCCGGCTACGAAGAGGAGGGCGGCGGCAAGGGTGGCGAGCGGGATCACTACTCCTTCGTAAATCTCAAGCTTTGGAGCCACGGCAGGGCCATCTTCGGCGCGCGAGTTTGATTGGTACATTCCTTCATTTTGTTCAACGTATTCCATTGTTCGTTCCTTGTTGGCTCTCGCTGGTTGCGAGAGAGAGATAGGCAGTGGTCGCTTGGCCTCTACTCTTGAAGCACTGCGAGTTGCGCGTAATCTCTTGACGGCCATGATCCCCGAAGAAAACAGGCAGCCGCAAGCATTACGTGTCGGATAGTATCCGGGATGACACGAACCAGGAAATCCAACTTTCGGGTCAGCGATCCGGGTTAACTTGCTCGATATAGAGGGGCTAGCAGCCGTAGTTGCGGCCTTCGTTCGAGGGCTCCCATGGGATGGGGGCGAAGGTGCGCTGGAAGAAGGTGTTGTCTACGATGTAACGCTCGTGGTTTTCGCCTTCGATGATCCAGTCGCCGGGATAGGCTTTGCGCTGGCCGGAGTCGGTAAGGATGACTGCCTGTTGGGTGCACTGCGTAGCATTGACGAGAAGCGGTCTGCGGGTCCGAAAGGTGTTCACAAAATTCTCCTGACGGCGCTGTTCTGCCGCCGAAGACTATTGAAACAAGTCGCTCGTAAGAAAGATGTAAGAGATCCCGTAGATTTTCGTAAAGGTTTCGAAAAGAGATTGCAAGTGTTTTGTCCTCAGTTTGATTGAGGAAGCAGATCGCTGACGCGAGGCGTGAAGACTCTTCGGTCGCTAGTTGACGCGCTGGAGGCGGTCGATGAGCTTCTGGACGAGGGGTTCGCCAGACTCGGTCCAGAGCAGGCGGCTGCTGATGCCGCAGTTTTTTTCGATGGAGAGGGTGAAGGCGAGGAGCATCTCGACGTTCTGCTGAATACGTTTCGTGGCTTCGGCATCGAGCGCCTCGTCTTCGAGGGTCTCGGCGAGCCACGGAGTGTCGAGGCCAAGGTCGATGCGGATGTGGCCATTCTGTTCATAGGTGGCGTCGTCGAACTCGGGGCCGAAGCCGATGAAGCGGACGGTGGAGGACTGGAGCTTCCAGATGGTGTCGAGCGCGACGGTCTCGGTGACCTGAGTCGCGCTGACGTCGGGTGTCCAGAGCTTCCAGCGCATCTCGAGCTCGTAGGCGGTGTCGTCGTGGAGCTGTTCGGTGGCCTCGGCGACGGCGTTTTCGATGAGAGCGTCGGAGGTGTCCAGCGCACGGTCATCGAGGACGTAGGCGCGCTGGTAGACGGGAGCTTCGCTGAAGGTGATGGGATAGGCGCTCGCGGCGACGACACGCGGATCTTTGGTGATAAGCGCGAACTGACGCATGACCGATACCATCGCGGCGGGCAGGGCGTCTAAGCGGAAGTTGGGAAACCAGAGACTCAGGTAGAGCTGATCGGCCATGAGAATAGTTTAGAAGCAGGGGATAGGGAATAGGGCGTAGGGAATAGAAAACAATGCAATGCATCCTGCCTTTCGGTAGTGGGTCCGTTTGACCAAAGCGTACCTCCGCGGCTAAAGCCGCAGTCAAATTTCAGCGTCATTTACGGCACCCATTCGACTTCGCTCAGGGCAGGCTCTGAAGCCGTACCCTTAAGCAAGACCTTGAAACTGACCTGCTTTTCTTATTCCCTACTCCCTATTCCCTAATCCCTGTCCTTGCGGTGAGAAGATAGAGGTAGATGAACGTTTCGGTAGAACGACTGCGGGTTTGGTTGCTGGTGGGTGCGGGCCTGCTGGTGACGGTGGTCGTTGCGTTTCTCGGGTTTGCGCACTATCGGACGCACCGGTTTCTGAAGAATCTGCCGGCGAAGCTTGGGGTGGATGTTCGACGCGAGAGCAACAATGTTACCTATTCGCAGTCGGTCGAGGGCAGGACCGTCTACACGATCCATGCAGCGAATCAGGTGGAACGCGCGGATGGCAAGATGACTCTGCACGATGTGGGGATCGTGCTGTATGGAAGGAAGCAGGACCGAGCCGACCGCATCTACGGGAATGAATTTGAGTATGACCCAAAGACCCAGGTGATCCGTGCGCTGGGAGAAGTGCATATCGACCTGCAGGCGCCGCAGGCCGCAGATGCGAACGCGAAGATGGACTATGCAGCGGGAAAGGATCTGCATGGAGCCGCGGGGGAGCATGAATCTACGGATGAGCAGCTGATCCATGTGACGACCAGCGGGCTGGTGTTTCTGCAGAAGCTTGGCGTGGCGGCAACGGAGAAGGAGATTGAATTCGAGTCGGGCGGGTTGACGGGACATGCAGTGGGTGCGGACTACAGCTCGGATACGGGCGTGGTGGTGCTGCACTCGGCCGTGAAGGTGAATGGGCTGCAGCATGAGAGGCCGGTGGTGCTGACAGCTTCTCACGCGGTGCTGGACCGGCCCGGGCAGACGGTGGTGCTGTCGCAGGCGAAGTACTTTGTGGTCGGCGGAAAGACGGGAGGCGCCGAGGGTGAGACGGCGCAGGCACAGCATGTGGTCGTGCATCTGCGAAAGGATGGCTCGGCGGAACGGGTGGAGGGCGACGGCGAGGTGATTCTGACCAATGAAGCGGGGGCGAGGGTGTCGGCTCCGCGGGGCGAGGTGGTGCTGAATCTCGCGAACCAGCCGGTGTCGGCTGTGATGACGGGTGGTGTGAAGTATGGATCGGATGGACCGCTGCGGAAGGCTCAGGGAGAGGCGACGGAGGGACGGGTAGCGTTCGATCAGAAGGGTCGGCCTGAACACGTGGCGATGCGCGGGGCGGTGAGTCTGCATGAACGTGTGCGGGCTTCAGATGCAGGCAATGAGCCCTGGAGTGAACGGGAGTTGAACGCAGGCACTGTCGATCTGATGCTTGCGGCCGACCCGGCAGGAAATGCTCGGTTGCAGGACGCGAAGGCCACCGGGGATGCGCGGCTGAAGGTGCAGAGTGTGACTGCGAAGGGGGGAACTACCAGCAGTGCGTTGACGGGAGATATGCTGACCGCACATTTTCTGCGAGTGGGGAATGCGGACCACATCGGCGAGGTGCATGCGGACGGGCATACCACGCTGCGCAGAGTGACTGCGGCCGGGGCGGTCAATACGGATTCCGGAGATTCGCTGGTGGCTCACCTTCGACCTTCGACGACGGGTTCCGGAGTTACGTTCGGAGCCGGGAGTAAGGGGTTGAAGAATAAGAGAGACGGATCAGGCGGTCAGGGGGGCGATGAAGTCTCGGATGCGACGGAACTGGGACATGTCGTGCTGACTGAATTGCCAGTGAAGAAGCCGGGCGATTCCATTGCTCCAACCGAACAGAGGGCGACGGCAGAACGGGCCTTCTATGACGGCGCATCGGAACGGACAACCTTGACGGGCAATGTGCAGGTCAGCGATGGAACGAGCATGTTGTGGGCCGACAAGGTGGTGACGGAGCAGCAGAGCGGCGATGCTACTGCCGAGGGTTCGGTGAAAGCGAGCTACGTACAGGCCAGCAGCAGCGATGAGCCGGCACATGTTCTGGCGTCGCGGGCGGAACTGAAACATGAATCGCAGATTGCGACGTTTCATGGAGTCGCAGGAAAGCCTGCGCGGCTGTGGCAGGGCGGTTCGCAGGTCGAAGCGCCCGTGATTCAATTCGACCAGCGGCAGAAGCGTCTGCGAGCGCATGGGGAAGGTCAGGGAGCGCCGATGGCGGTGCATACCGTGCTGGTTCGTGCCGCGGCGTCTCCAACTACAGTAAAAACTGACGTGTCGAAGCCAGCGGGGTCGATTGGGAAGATTGCGACGGGCAAATCCGGCGTGATGCGAGTGGCGAGCCGTGAACTCCTCTACTCCGAAGACGCGAGAAAGGCAGAGTTTACGGGCGGGGTCGAGGCCGAGACGGGAGACGGAAAGATTCGGGCACAGCAGGTGGTGGTCTATCTGCAGTCGGCACAGAAGGAGCCGGCGGGTAAGGCTGCGTCTGCCGGAGGCAGCGGATTGATGGGCGGCAGTGTGGAGCGCATGGTATTGAACGGCCATCTTGAGATGGAGCAGCCGGGACGTCGCGCAACCGGGGAGCAACTGGTTTATACCGCGAGCGATGATATGTACGTTTTGACAGGGACGACAGCTGCACTGCCGAAGGTCGTCGATGCCCAGAGAGGGACCGTAACAGGTACATCCCTGCGATTCCACGGGGGCGATGATAACGTCGTGGTTTCTAATGGAGGAGAGACAGGCGAGAGAGTGCGTACGGAGACGCGGGTGAAGAACAGGCAATGAAGACGTTATCGACAGAGGAGATCGCAAAATCGTACGGCGGGCGCCAGGTGGTGAAGGGGGTCAACCTGCAGATCGAGCAGGGCGAGGTCGTTGGGCTGCTGGGGCCGAACGGCGCGGGGAAGACGACGAGTTTCTACATGATTGTGGGGCTGGTGCGACCGGACTCCGGGCGGGTACTGGCGAACGGGCACGATATCAGCCGATTGCCGATGTATCTGCGGGCTAGGAACTACGGGGTTAGCTATCTACCGCAGGAGCCGTCGGTCTTTCGCAAGCTGACGGTGCAGGACAACATTCTGGCGGTGCTGGAGGCACAGCAACTGAGCTGGGAGGCTCGGCGAACGCGCACCGAGAGACTGATTGAACAGCTCAACCTGGGGCATGTGCGCAAGACGCACGGGTACGCTCTGAGCGGCGGCGAACGCAGACGCGTGGAAATTGCACGGTGCCTGGCGATCGAACCGGCTTTTATCCTTTTGGATGAACCGTTTTCGGGCATCGACCCGATCGCGGTGCTCGATCTGCAGGAGATCATCTTCGAGCTGAAGCGGAGCGGGATCGGCGTTCTGATTACGGACCACAATGTGCGCGAGACCCTCTCGGTGACCGATCGGGCATACATCATTACCGAGGGCAAAATTTTTGCGACGGGGACGCCAGGAGAGCTGGGACGGAACCCTGAGGTTCGCCGGATTTATCTGGGCGAGAACTTCTCGATGGATTGAGGGTCCATGCCTACAACCTTTGGTGTAAGGCTAAGCTGCTATCGGAGGAGTTCCCGCAGCCTTTGGTATGGTTAGACTTACAGCCAGATCGTTGATGAAGCGTGTAGACTGTGGCCAACCGTACAAATGGCGTTTGATGTGCAGACGATTGCACAATACAAACGATAAGCACGATAAGCACCAAACTGCATCTCTACATCAAGAAGAATTAACAGGTCATAAGAGGTAAACGTGCTGCTGCAGCCAAAGCTGAATCTGAAAGTCTCCCAACGGCAGGTGCTGACTCCTGGTCTTGTCCAGATGGTCAGCGTGCTGGCGCTGAACAAGCTTGAGCTGAAGGAGATGATCAACACCGAGATGGTGGAGAATCCAGTCCTTGAGGAACTGGAGGAGTCTGCCGCCACTCTCGAGGAGCGGGCCGGACAGGAAGGAGACCGGGAACGCTCCGCGGAGGAGGTTGCGGCGGAGAGCGAGCGGGTGGAGAAAGACCCGTTCGACGAGATCGATTTCGGGAGCTATTTTCAGGATTATCTGGATCCCGGGTTCCGCACGTCATCGAATTTTGAAGAGTATGACAAGCCTTCCTTTGAGAATTTTCTCTCGCAGCCGAGTACGCTGAGCGACCATCTGGCGTGGCAGCTTGGCTCGCTGACGCTGAGCCCTGAGGTGCGGGCAGCAGCGGAGCTGGTGGTGGGAAATCTGAATGAGGATGGCTACCTGACAGCGAGCGACGAGGAGATGGTTCAGTTGCTGCTTCAGGCGCGAGAGCCGGAGCGGCCAGAGCCGATTCCGTTTGAGCGGGGGAATAAAGTAAGAGCTGCTCGTGTGTGGGACTTGCCCGCAAACCCCGATGGGGCGCATGGCGTTTGCCCTGGCACGAATCAGGAGCAGCCGCTGGAGATAGCCGCGGCCGCGGATGAAGAGACAGCGTTGCTAACGGATGCCGTTCGCGAGGCGCGTACCCTGGTGAATTTTCTCGATCCTGTTGGCGTAGGTGCGCGGGATTTGCGGGAATGCCTGCTGATTCAGATCTCTGCGCAACGGGGCGAGGCTGCAATCGTAATGCGGCGGCGGGAGACGATGGCTGCCGTGGCCGGCGCGGCGAATGGAGCCGCTGATCGGAACAGCAACGGCACGATCAACTCCCTTTCCGCTGCAGTGGGCTCTGAACGATTGGATATCTTCAGCATTGCGACCCATGTGGTATCGAACTGCCTGCCGCTGCTGCAGAAAAAAGATATGCGCGAGTTGACGCGAAGCTGCGGGCGCACGCCGGAGGAGGTGATGGCAGCGGTTGAGTTCATCCGCACACTGGATCCGCGGCCCGGGCAACGTTACAACCAGAGCGAGACGCGGCTGATTGAGCCGGATGTTGCGTTTGTGAAGCGCGACGATGCCTACATTGTTGTAATGAACGAAGAGGATCTGCCGACGCTCCGATTGAACCAGGGCTATCGCAAGATGCTGCAGCAGAAGGCGACGGAGAAGGAAGTCAAAGAGTACGTGAAGGAACGGTACAAATCGGCGATTCAGCTGCTGCGCAATATCGAGCAGAGGAAGAACACGATTGTGCGGACGTGCGAGGTGATTGTGCGCCGGCAGCAGGAGTTTCTGGAGCACGGAGTCAACGCGCTGAAGCCGATGATGATCAAGGAAGTTGCCGAGGAGATTGGCGTGCATCCTTCGACGGTGAGCCGCGCGGTTGCGAACAAGTACGTCCATACTTCGCAAGGTGTGTTTGAGTTGAGGTTCTTCTTCTCTGAGGGCGTGAACGGGCCGGAGGGCGGCGATCTGCCGCTGGTGCTGCTGAAACGCAAGGTGAAGAAGCTGATTGAAGAAGAAGATGAACGCAAGCCGCTGACCGACGATCAACTGGCGGCGGAGTTGCAACGGCAGGGGATCCAGGTAACCCGGAGAACTGTCGCTAAGTACAGGGAAGATATGCAGATTCCAAGTACCCACCAACGTCGTGTACGCTAGTCGTCTGCGAAGATCTTGTAACGTCGCAGGGACGAGGTGAACAGATGGACGTGGAATACACTGGCAGACAAACCACCATCACCAAGAAGCTGAAGACGCAGACCGAGGCTGGGTTGGCGAGGATCGCAAAGATCATCGGCAATTCCGGTAGCGCGCATGTGGTTCTCTCGACCGACAAGTACAGGCAGATCGCTGAATTGACCATACAGACCAGGCATTACAAGCTGGTCGCCCGATGCGAAGAGACCGAGATGGGGTTGGCGCTTCGCGATGCGTTGGAGAAGATCGAGCAGCAGGCCATCCGGCAAAAGAAGAGGTTCGGGACGATCAAGCGGCACCCGAAGGCTGACGTAAAGGCAGCGAAGGCGGAGATCGTCGCAGCGCAGCCGCGGAAGGCGAACGTTGCAGTCAAGGTTGCGACGAAGAGCAGCAATGGCCGCAAGGCGGTGCCGATGCTGGTGCACTCTTTTCCCTCGCATTCTCCGCTACCGGAGCCACACCTCGTGCGCTCGAACGACGGGGTCGCGCTGCGGCCTATGTCGCTCGAGGAGGCGGTGAAGGAGGCGGCATTCCGTGACCGCGATGTCTTTGTGTTTCGCGATCATGGCGGGCAGGCGATGGTGCTGCATCGCAAGCGTGATGGCAAGATGGAGCTGATCGAAGTTCCGTAGAAGGATTCCGTCGAGAGGTTCTCTCAACAGTTTCTCAGGGCCGTGGTGCTAGGATTTCTGCATGTCGAGCAAGAAGATTGCAAAGCCCGGGAAGGGCAGCCAGAAGAAGCGCAAAAGACAGAAGGCGACGGAGCATGAATCGAAGCATCGCGGCGAACTGGTTATTCTGACCGGTCTCTCCGGGTCTGGGAAGCTTTCCGCGCTTAAGGCATTCGAGGACCTGGGGTACTACTCGGTCGACAATCTCCCGCTCGAGCTTGTTCCTCGATTCGCCGACCTCGTGCGCCAATCGGCGGAAATTAAGCGGGCTGCGCTCGTCGTCGATGTTCGCGAGGGAATGCGTCTCGATGACTTCCCGTCGATTCTGAAAGATGTGCGCAAAGTGCTGCCCACGCGCGTCCTTTTTCTTGAGGCGAGCGAAGAGGCGTTAATTCGCCGCTTCTCGGAGACGCGGCGGCCACACCCGATGGGGCGCAGCGATACCGTTGTGAAGTCGATCCGCGCCGAGCGAAAGCGGCTCGACCCGATCCGCAACGTTGCGGACATCGTTCTGGATACGACGAAGTTCAACGTGCACGATCTGCGAGCGCGCATCAATGCGCAGTTTGAGCGCGAAGAGAGCGACCAGACTCTGATGGTCTCGTCAAACAGCTTCGGATTCAAGAACGGTGTGCCAGCAGAAGCAGATCTCGTCTTCGATGTACGGTTCCTGCCGAACCCGCACTTTGTTCCGGAGTTTCGCAAGTTGACCGGGAAAGATTCGCGAGTCGCAAAGTATGTCCTGCAGTTTCCGCAGACGAAGGAGTTTCTCGATAAGACGGAAGATATGCTGAAGTTTCTTTTGCCGCATTACATCAAGGAAGGAAAGAGCTATCTGACGGTGGCTTTTGGATGTACGGGAGGCCAGCACCGGTCGGTCTTCATTGCGGAAGAGATGAAGAGGCGTCTGGCGGATGAGGGCTACCGGGTGAAGACCGCGCACCGGGACATGCCGAAGTAGAGAGTGCCTCGACCAAGTACGAAAAGTGAGCAGACAATAAAATGATGAGATGCGCGGTGGGAGAAGGACGATCGGGAGAATGATGGCTTGAGGCGCATCTGGCGATTGTTGCTGTATGTCCGGCCGTACATCCTGTACTCACTGGTGTCAGTGGTGCTGATGGCTGTCGTGGGTGCGATGGCTGCGTTCCGCATCCTGCTGGTGAAGCCTATCTTCGATAACGTGCTGAGTCCGGATGCGCCTCCGGGGCTGGTGCTGGTTTTTCGCATTCCGCATACCGACTACGTAATCAACCTGCAACGGCTTCTTCCGAGCCACTTTCACAATGCATGGACTGTGGTTGCGGTGGCGCTGGTTGGATCGGCGTTGCTGAAATCGATCTGTGACTATAGCGGCACCTACCTGGTGAACCGCGCCGGATTTGGCATGATCACGGATCTGCGGAACGATCTTTATGATGCGGTGCTGCGGC
Source organism: uncultured Acidobacteriaceae bacterium (assembly GCA_963770055.1). Taxonomy (GTDB): domain Bacteria; phylum Acidobacteriota; class Terriglobia; order Terriglobales; family Acidobacteriaceae; genus Edaphobacter. The sequence continues at coordinate 92,248 of CAVYOC010000002.1, read as the reverse complement.
GGTCGGTGGGATTTTTTCAAAAGCATACGACGGGGACGCTTCTTTCGACGCTGATCAATGACATCGAGAAGGTGCAGTTTGCGATGTCCAGTGTGATGAGCGACTTTCTGCAGCAGTTTTTTACATTGATCTTTACGGCAGTGGCGGTTGTCATTGTTGGCGGAAAGCTGGCATGGGTTTTGCTGCTGTTTGTGCCTGTGGTGGTGTTTTCGGCACGGCGCATCGGGCGGGGCGTGCGACAGACAACACGCAAAGGGCAGGACAAGCTTGCGGAGATCCAGAACATTCTTCACGAGACGATTACGGGCAACCGGATCGTAAAAGCCTTCGGGATGGAGAGGTGGGAGATGAACCGCTTTCGCTGGGCCGCGCGAAGGTTGTTCGATGCGAATTTGAAGTCTGTGAAAGTGCAGGCGATCAGCTCTCCCCTGATGGATCTGATTGCTTCCATCGCGATTGCAGTCTTGCTGTACCTGGGGCGAATCAGCATTCAGCGCCAGTCGATGACGGCGGGATCGTTTATTACCTTTCTGATCGCGGTGTTTACGCTGTATGACCCTGTGCGCAAGTTTGCCGCGTTCTACAACAGCTTTCAACAGGCGATCGGCGCGAGCGACGAGATCTTCCGCTTCATGGATGCGACGGATGACGTGCAGGAGAAGAAACGCGCGTTTGTACTAAGAGGTTTTAAGGAGCAGATTCAGTTTGAGCATGTGGGTTTTGCCTATGAGAGCGAAGGAGAGACCAGGCAGGTGCTGCACGACATCAACCTGGCGGTGAAGCGCGGCGAGGTGATTGCCCTGGTCGGGCCGAGCGGCGCGGGGAAATCTTCGCTGGTGAACCTGATTCCACGGTTCTTCGATGTGAACGAAGGAAAGATTCTGATTGACGGGAACGATCTGCGCGATGTGACGATCGCTTCCCTGCGCGAGCAGATTGGCAAGGTGACGCAGGAGACGGTGCTGTTCAACGATACGGTGCGGAACAACATTGCCTACGGGCAGCCCGACGTACCGATGAGCAAGGTGGAAGAGGCGGCGCGCATGGCGCTGGCGCACGACTTCATTTTGAACATGCCGGAGGGGTACAACACCGTAATTGGCGAGCGTGGCCTGCGCCTGAGCGGAGGAGAGCGGCAGCGGCTGGCGATCGCGAGGGCGATCCTAAAGAACGCGCCGATACTGATTCTCGACGAGGCAACCTCCGCGCTCGATATGGAGAGCGAGCTTTACGTGCAGGCTGCGCTGGCAAACCTGATGCGCGGCCGCACGGTGTTTGTGATTGCACATCGGTTGTCGACGGTGCGGCGGGCGACCCGGATTGCGGTGATTGAGGGGGGACAGATTACCGAGATCGGCACTCACGAGGAGTTGATGCAACAATCCGGAATGTATCAGCGGCTTTATAACATGCAGTTCGCCGGAGAAGATCCCGCGCCCGCCGGTGAGGGTGCGCTGACGGCGAATATGGAGGGGATTGCTTGAGCGAGATCTATTCGATGACTGGATATGCCAGCGTGCGCGGCTCTGTGAAGGACAATATGGCTTTCACACTCTCGATGAAGAGCGTCAATCATCGATTTCTCGATCTCAGCTTTCGGATGCCGTCGTACTGCGATGGCCTTGAGGTGCAGATACGAAGGATGTTGAAGGAGCGTCTTCGGCGCGGACATGTGGATTTGACGCTGCAGTTTGAACGGCGCGCCAGTGCGGAGATTCAGTTGAACGGCGGATTGTTGAGCGCGTATATGCAGGCTTATCGCGAGGCCTCAGAGGCGAATGGGCTTGCGTACGAACCGGATCTGAATGCAATGCTGCGCATTCCGGGCATGATGGCGGCGGAGAGCAGCATCGCAGCAGACGATCTGGCGGGGCTGGACACGGCTGTGCTGTCACAGATTGAGCCGCTGGTGGAGAAGTTGAACGAGGTGCGCGCTCAGGAAGGGGCTTCGCTGGCGTCGGAGTTGCGAGCTTCGATGTTGCGGCTGAGGAAGGCTGCGGATGGAATGGTCGGGCTCAGGAATGGAGTGCGTGAGGCGCAATTCGAACGGCTTCGGAGCAGGCTGATTGAACTGACAGAGGGCGCTCCGGTGAGTGAAGAGCGGCTGCTGACGGAGGCGGCCGTGCTGGCAGAAAAAAGCGATATCGAGGAAGAGATCGTCCGACTGCGGACGCATGTGGAGCGGTTTATCGCGATGCTTGACGAGGGTGGAGAGCTGGGCAAACGACTGGACTTTTTGCTGCAGGAGTTGAACCGGGAGGCGAACACGATGTTGTCGAAGACCAGCGGCGCTTCTGGCGAGAACAGCCTGCGGATTACGGAGCTGGGGCTGGAGATGAAGGCAGAGATCGAGAAGTCGCGCGAACAGGTTCAGAATCTGGAGTAGTTGCCGTTTACACCGACATGAGTTTGTAGCTAGAGTGATTGAGGCGCATGGCAGGCATACTTTTTATTATTTCGGCGCCTTCGGGTTCGGGAAAATCGACGCTGGTGAATCAGCTTCGCACGCTTGTGGAGGGGCTGGATTTTTCTGTCTCCTATACGACGCGCCCGCTGCGGGGCTCCGAGGAGGACGGGCGGGAGTATCACTTCACAACCCGCGCCGAGTTCGAGCGAATGATCGCAGCGGAAGATTTTCTGGAGTGGGCCGAGGTCTTCGGCAACTACTATGGAACCGCTCTCTCGGCTCTTAAACACGCGAAGGATGCGGGCAAAGATTTGCTGCTCGATATCGATGTACAGGGCGCGGTGCAGGTGATGAAGAAGCTTCCGGAGGCAGTATCGATCTTTGTTTTGCCTCCGAGTCCGCAGATTCTGGAGATGCGGCTGCGGGCGCGGAGCGAGGCGGAGAACGTGACCTCCGAGGCGGTGATCGAAAAAAGACTCGCCGAGGCACGGAACGAGTTGAAGCAGATGCGCGATTACAAGTATGCTCTTGTGAACGATGTTCTGGACCAGGCCGTCAAGGAGTTGCGCGCGATTGTGTTGTGCGAGCGCGGCGTACGGGACGGAGTTCAAGCCATCGCGTCGAGTTGCAGGACGGATGCTGCTTCGCCGAAGTTGAAGGCAGCATTGAGTACGTTTGAGGAATTCGAGAGATAAGGTCCACTTATCCACTACGAATTATGTAGAGCAATTCTTTGAGCTGAGATATAACTTCACACAATGGGGGTTACGTATGACGAGTGAAAATGCATTCCACAACAAGTACAGCCTGGTGAAGGGCGCGGCACGACGGGCGCGGCAGTTGCAGTCCGGGGCTTCGCCGCTGATCGCAGCCAAGTCGATGAAGGCTTGCCGCGTTGCGCAGGATGAGATCAAGCAAGGACACGTAAAGTTCGTGCTTCCGGAACGGCCTACAGAAATTGCGCTCGATCTTCCACTGCACTAGATCTTCACTGCACTGGGTAGCGATACCATAGAGCCATGACAGGTGAGGCAGGACAGCAGCTGCGGGCTTATGTGGACTATTTTCGGGACATGGGCGTCCGCGATTTTTATCGTCGCGGCGAACTGATCGTCGCCGAAGTCGAGATTGAAACGCCAACTCCCGCGGTTGAAGTGATTGCGGCCACTCCTCACGTTTCCGAGGCGGCGGCAGTGATTGAGACGGACGAGAGCCCTGTTCCGGCGAGACCTGCCTTTCTGGAGCCTCCTATAGCAAAACTTGTGAGTTTCGATGACCTTGCGCCACTGCCGGAGATTCGTGTGGCTCCCGCACACAAGGCCGATGCGCTGGTTACGATCAAGGAAGAGATCGGCGACTGTACACGATGCCCACTGGCCTATGCGGGGCGGCGAACGATTGTTTTTGGTGAAGGTGACGCCAATGCACGGCTGATGTTTGTCGGCGAAGGGCCGGGCGCGGATGAAGATACGTCGGGGAGACCGTTTGTGGGCAAGGCCGGGCAACTGCTAAACAACATGATCCAGGCGATGGGGCTGCAGCGGGAGCAGGTCTACATTGCCAATATTGTGAAGTGCAGGCCGCCGAATAACCGCACTCCCGAGCCGGTTGAGGCGAATATCTGCGACCAGTTTCTGCTGCAGCAGATCGATGTGGTGCAGCCGGAGGTAGTGGTGGCACTGGGCGCGACGGCTGCGACGTACCTGCTTGGGATGAAGCAGTCGCTGAGTGCGCTGCGGGGACGCTGGCACCGTTGCCGCGGGGCCAAGCTGGCGGTGACTTACCATCCGGCGTTTCTGTTGCGCGATCCGCGAATGAAGGCGGAGGCGTGGAAGGACCTGCAGATGGTGATGAAGCAGATGGGGCTTAAGGCTCCTGCGAAGGCCGCACCGAACGCTGCCGAATGAATGTTACGGCGGTGTGACGCGGACTGTGTTGGCACGGCAGGAACGGATGGTCCGCACGGTGTGGGACGAAGTTGTTTGTCGAGACAACCCTCAATGGCAGCAGTCGAGATTTTGCGCAGCGACCGGATGAATAACAAATGCGGTTGCGTGCGGTTTTGGAGCGGGCTCGGGCGTTGGGCTGGGGTGCGGTTCGCAGCCGATGAAAAACAAAGCCGCGACGAGGGCAGGAAGAACGAGGCGAATTGGGGCAATTCGCTTCTTCATGGTGCAGGAAAGGATATCAGCACTTCGTCGGTTCTGTTCCACTCCCGCTCCGGAGGAAAAAGACGATTTTGCTTTCCGCTAAGCTGGAAGGATGCCTCTGTACTGCGACGTTGCGCTGCCGGTGCCGCTGGACCAGACCTTTACCTATGCCGTGAACAGTGTGGTTCCTGCAGTCGGCGCGCGGGTGCTGGTGCCGTTCAGCGGGCAGAGGCTGATGGGTGTTGTAGTACGGGTGCATGACGAAGCGCCTGAGGATGATTTTGAGATCAAGCCGGTACAGCAGGTTCTCGATGAGACTGCCATTTTGCCCGATGAGCTGATGAAGCTGGCTCAGTGGATCGCACAATACTACGTTGCACCTCTGGGAGAGGTTCTTCGCGGAATGCTGCCGCTGGCCGCAGAGGTGAAACGGCATTTTTCCTACCGGATTGCTGATGCAGGCCGACGGGTTCTCTACGAAGGCGCGGAGAAGGGTTCATCGCGACGCTCGAAGCTCTCAGCCGAAGACCAGAATCGCGAGTACTCCGTTCTGAACTATCTCGAAAACGGCGAACAGGCGAAGCTCTCCGCACTGCGGTCGGCTACGGGAGCGAATAAAGGCCTGCTGGAGGGAATGGTTCGTAAGAAGTGGCTTGTGCGCGAGGCGGCAGCGGAGGAGCGCGATGCGAGGCGGCTGGAGAAGGTGGCGGTACTAAGTACGGGGAGTAGAGAAGAGGGAGTAGGGAGTAGCGAGCAGCGGCTGGTACGTTTGCCTCGGTTGAATGAGAATCAGCTGGCGGTGATGGCGGAGCTTGCGGCGGTTGGCGGGAGGATGCGTGTCATTGATCTGCAGATTTCACTGCGAAGCGCGGGAGTGCCAGCCTCGACCCTTGGGACGCTCGTGAAGCGTGGATTGGTGTTGATCGAAGAGGTGGCAGAGGAGTTTCATCTGGGCGGAGTCGGCGCGAAGGGCAAGAAGCACGCGCATGAACACGATCTGAACGAAACTCAGATGGAGGCGCTGGGAACAATTGCCGCAGCGATGGATAAGGGTGGATTCAGGCCGCATCTGCTGTATGGCGTTACGGGCTCGGGAAAGACGACGGTTTATTTCGCGGCGATGCAGCGTGCTTTGGATGCGGGCAGGTCGGCGCTGCTGCTGGTGCCGGAGATCGGGCTGACGCCGGCGATGGCGGCGCAGATGTATGCGGCCTTTGCGGGCGAGGTGGCTCTGCTGCACTCGCAACTGACGCCGGATGAGCGGGCCGAGCAGTGGCACAGGATTCGCAGCGGCGAGGCGAGGATCGTCGTGGGAACACGGTCTGCGGTCTTTGCACCGATGGTGAATCTTGGGCTGATCATCGTCGATGAGGAACATGACTCCAGTTACAAGCAGGAAGAGACGCCGCGGTATCACGGGCGCGATGTTGCGGTAATGCGGGCGAAGCTTCAGGAGGCGGTGGTGGTGCTGGGGTCGGCAACGCCGTCGCTCGAGAGCTGGGCTAATGCGGATAAAGGTCGCTATGTGCGGATCGAGATGCGCGAGCGCGTGATGCAGCGGCCGCTGCCCGAGGTTGAACTGGTCGACATGCGCGAGGAGTTTCGCGAAACCGGGCAGGAAAATATCTTCTCGCGGCGGCTGATTGAAGAGACGCAGGCGACTCTGGATCGCGGCGAGCAGGTGATCCTCCTGCTGAACCGGCGGGGATACTCGACCGTGGTGATGTGCCGTAGCTGCGGAGAGAAGATTGAGTGCGAAAACTGTGCGGTCTCGATGACGTATCACAAGAAGATCAGCGAGAACGATGCGATCGCGCAACCCGGACAGCGGCTGGAGTGCCACTACTGCGGGTCGCGTCGCGCTGTGCCAAAGGTCTGCCCGAAGTGTGAGAGCGAGCATCTTTATTTTCTGGGCGTTGGGTCGCAGCAGGGTGAGGAGCGCCTGCAGGAGCTCTTCCCTTCCGCGCGGATAGGCAGGATGGATCGCGACACGGTTCGCGGACGCAGCGACATGGAGCGGCTTCTGGCGAGGCTGCATGGGGGCGAGATCAATCTGCTGGTCGGAACCCAGATGATCGCGAAGGGCCATGATATTCATGGTGTGACGCTTGTGGGTGTCGTGGGCGCGGACTTTCAGCTGGGGCTGCCGGATTTTCGGTCGGCGGAGCGGGTATTTCAATTGCTCACGCAGGTTTCAGGGCGTGCGGGACGAGGGGACCTGCCGGGGAAGGTGCTGGTGCAGACCTATCATCCCGATCACTATGCAATTCAGTTCGCTGCGAAACACGATTACCCCGGCTTTGTGGCGAAGGAGATGCAGTACCGCCGCTGGATGCACTATCCGCCGTTCGCCGTTCTGGCCAACGTGGTGATTCAAAGCGAAAAACTCGAAGAGGCGACTGCCTGGGCTGGAACGCTGGGGAAGTGGTTTCAGCAGACGCGGCTGGATAGGGTGCGCGTTCTTGGGCCGGCTGCCGCGCCGATCGTGCGGCTCAAGCGAATCTACCGGTACCACTTCGTGCTGAAAGCGGAGAAGAGACAGACACTTGGAGAGGCGTTACGGGCGATGCTGTTCTTCGCGGAGACGCAAAGCATTGTCCGACGCAACCTTGTGGTTGATGTGGACGCGGTGCATTTGATGTGAGGCAGCCAGATACGCGGCGAAGCGAACCCAGCCCGGAGGCTAACCGAAACTAGTCCAACAGATGAAGCTCTTTGCCCGGCTTGAAGCGAACAGCTTTGCCCGGAGCAATGGTAACTTCTGCACCTGTTCTCGGATTACGTCCAATGCCAGTTTTCCGTGGTTTGACGGTAAAGACGCCGAAGCCGCGTAACTCAATGCGGTCGCCCGCGATCAGAGTTTGCTTCATGCTGTCGAAGATGGCGTCAACCGCAGACTCTGCTTTGGTTCGTGGCAGTCCGGTGCGCTCAACAACCCTTTGTATAAGATCCTGCTTAATCATCTGGGCCGCCGTCCTTGGGCTGTAATTTTTTAGAAAACAATACTGACCGGTTTTAGTAACGTGATAGTAGAAAGTCGAAACGAGATTGTCAACGAAAGAACACTGCCGTAAGATGAAGAATCTAATGAGGCAAGGGTAACGTAGTTTCCGGTCGCCCTTAAATCTACACCCTAACGCCGAAATTAGCGGCCCGAATTCGAAAACTGACAGAAAAGAGACAAGAGTGGCAATTAAGAGTGACCGTTGGATCCGCCGGCAGGCGGTCGACCACGGAATGATTTCCCCGTTCAGCGAAAAACAGGTCCGGGAGGGTGTGATCTCCTATGGGCTCTCCTCCTATGGATATGACCTCAGGGTTTCCGACGAATTTAAGATTTTTACCAACGTAAATAGCGCCATTATTGACCCTAAAGCCTTTGATGAGCGTTCTTTTGTAACGGTTGTGGCCGACAGCGTGATTGTGCCGCCGAACTCATTTGCGCTGGCCCGGTCGATTGAATATTTCAAGATTCCCCGCGATGTGTTGACGATCTGCGTGGGTAAATCCACCTATGCCCGCTGCGGCATCATAGTAAATGTGACGCCGTTTGAGCCGGAGTGGGAGGGTTTCGTGACGCTCGAGATCTCGAATACGACTCCTCTGCCAGCCCGGATTTATGCCAATGAAGGGCTGTGCCAGATTCTTTTTTTCCAGTCCGATGAGATGTGCGAGGTAAGTTACGCAGACCGCAAAGGAAAGTATCAGAAGCAACAGGGAATCGTACTGCCGAAGCTTTGAGACGGCAAGGGGTGGCGATCCCCGCAAGCGCTGAAGTCGGCCTACCGTTTGCAGGACGCTGAGAGAGGCTGCGCAGGGCGATGAAGGACCAGAAATCTCAAGGGCCCATTAAGTTGGGTTTAGTTGCTACTGATTCGCTGCGGATTCTTGGGTTGCAGTCGATCTTCGCCGAGGGCGGCGCCCATGGAGCCCGGGTGGACATCGTTCCGCTGTCTATTCCGGGCGCCCTGGATGCCTCCGGCGTGTCGATGATCCTGATCGACGCGGCGTGCACCGAGCACATCTTCGAGCTGCTGGCTACATTCCGGCGCACCCGTCCGCATCTTCGGCTGATCGTCCTGGGACTCGAGGAGAACGAAGAATACATTCAGCGCATTATCGGCGCGGGCGCAAAGGGCTATCTTCCGCATACTGCGACGGGAAATGAAGTGAGGCTGGCGATCGAGATTGTGAATGACGGCTCTGCCTGGGCTCCCCGCAGGGTCCTGGCGAATCTTCTGGAGTTGTCCACGACGGAGGAACGAAGAAGCAACTTGGCGGAGGAGCCGAAGTTCACTCAGCGCGAGATCCAAGTGCTCCAGCGGCTGGTCGAAGGGCATCCCAACCGTGTGATTGCAAACGAGCTTGGAATTGACCTGACAACAGTGAAGAAGCATGTGACCACGCTGATGCGGAAAGTCGGTGTAAGGAACCGCATCGCCCTGTCGGTTCAGGTGATGAACCGCGGGTTGCTTCGGGAGTAGCGTTTTCCCGGCGCTAAAGTCTGTAAATCACACAGGATCGAGCTTTCCAGACTATTAATGCATCGGTTAACAGTCATCGCTCAAAGGTCTACCCACCTTCGTACCGTTGTGAGCACCGCTAATGTCAGGCAGATTAGTAACAAGCAACACAGACCTGGGAGAGGGGTTGTAGAGAGCGCGTCGGGTGTACCCGGCACTATCTCTCCAACCCCCATTTTTTTTTAATCCAGTAAGGGTTTGTCGTGCGGTGGTAAGCTCGTTGCGAATTCAGTACAACTTCCCCACCTGTTCCTCCATCCGACATATTATTGGAAATAAGTGGCTTTCAAGAGCCCTCTCCAAGAAATTCGACTCTGGACACGAAAGGTACTAAAAAAATGATGAAAAAATTCCCAGCAATTCTGTGTGGATTGGCTATGACGGCCGCTTCCCTGTCTGTGCATGCTCAGGATAAGGACGACAATCCGAAAGTAGCGGAGCGCCTGAATGCTGCCAGCCAGGTAATTGAAGAGATCATGGCAACTCCCGACAAGTCGGTTCCCGGCGGCATTCTCGCCGGTGCTTCGTGCGTGGTCGTGATCCCCAGCTTCAAGAAAGGCGCCTTCGTCGTCGGCGCTCAATATGGCCAGGGTGTTGCCACCTGCCGTACTCCGAGCGGTAAGTGGAGCGCACCTGTTTGCGTGCAGTTGACCGGAGGAAGCTTCGGGTTTCAGATCGGCGGGCAGGCAACTGACCTCGTGCTGATTGCCATGAACCAGAAGGGTCTCCAGGCCATGTTGAAAAACAAGGTCAAGCTCGGCGCGGACGCAGCGGCCTCGGCTGGTCCTGTTGGACGTAACGCGCAGGCGGGGACAGACTGGAAGATGAACGCCGAATTCCTCAGTTACTCGCGGTCGAAAGGCCTGTTCGCGGGTATCGACCTCGATGGTACTGTGCTCTCGCAGAACCAGGATGGAACGGCGGCGATCTACGGCACTAACGTTCCCTACAACACGATTCTCAGCGGCAACCAGCCCACGACGGAAGAGGGACGCCCCTTCGTTCGCACCGTGGCGAAGTACTTCGTCGTCGCGAAGAACCAATAGCGAATACGGAGTTCGATGGGACGAGGGGTGGCCAAACAGCCACCCTCGTCTATTTAAGGTTGCGGGAAATTGAAATCGGTAGACTAGAGGCTTGAACAAAGTTGCACCATCGACGTTGCAGGAAGAGAAGGTCAGCGTCCGCGAAGCTATGGAGTTCGGCGTGGTCTGGGTCTTCGTCAGCGTCATGCGGCTTCTTCCTCGAGGACTGGCGCGCGCGATTGGGGCGATGATTGGGGCCCTTGCCTACCGCCTTCTAGGCCGGCTGCGACGGGTGGGTCTCCGCAATCTCGAGCTCGCCTATCCGGAGATGGCGGCAGACGAGCGCGAAGCCATTCTGCGCTCCGAGTACCGCAACCTCGGCCTTCTCCTGGCCGAGTTCTGCAAGATGCCCGGCTACACCCCGGAATCGGCCAGCCACTTCATTCGCTACGAGGGTCTCGAAAACTATCAGGCTGCCCGCGTCAAGGGCAAAGGCGTTCTCGTCCTCACCGGACATCTCGGCGCATGGGAGCTTTCCAGCTTCTACCACTCTCTAATGGGGATGCCGATGGGTTTGGTGATCCGGCGGCTGGATAATCCCCTGGTCGATACTTTCGTCAACCGCATCCGCTGCCTGCACGGCAACCGCGTCATCCACAAGGATGACTTCGCGCGAGGGTTGATCGCTTCGATGCGGGCAGGCGAGACGGTAGGAATTCTGATGGACACGAATATGACCCCGCCGCAGGGGGTCTTCGTGCCGTTCTTCGGGGTGCCGGCCTGCACGGCCTCAGGGATGGCACGGATCGCGGCCAGAACCGAAGCTGCGGTGGTCCCGGGGTTTCTGCTGTGGGAGGAGAGTGAGCAAAGGTACGTCCTGCACTTTGGCCAGGAGTTGCCGGTAGTCCATACTGGAGACTCCGAGCAGGATGCGATTGTGAATACCGCAACTTTCACTGCGGCGATTGAGGCATACGTGCGCAGGTATCCCGGACAGTGGCTCTGGGTGCACCGGCGATGGAAGACCAGACCTGCCGGGGAGATGGGGATCTATTGATGGCGAGAATGAGCAAAGTTGCCGACTGGATCGGCGTCAACGCGCCTCTGCTGGACGTCGAAATTACTGAGGTGGCGAGCATCGAGGCGGCGGCGGCGAGTTCAGCCGTATTTGCGATGGATAAGGAGAGTTTGAAGAAGGCGCTGGAGTCGAAGGCCGGAACGATCCTGGCCAACCGTAAGCTGGAAGAAGACGATCTGCCGCTCGATCCACGCGTGTTGTGGGTCGAGGACGCGCGATACGCCTTCGCGGTGGTCGGGCAGCGGTTGCGAGGACGCGGATTTGAGGGCGGAGTCCATCCGTCGGCAGTGATTGGCAAGGGGGCGAAGATTGGCCCTGGGAGCCGGATTGGGCCGGGTGCCGTAGTGGAGGATGGCGTGGTCATCGGGAACGATTGCAACCTGATGGCTCGCGTCGTGGTGCACTCCGGAACGGTGCTGGGAGACCGTGTTGTGGTGCAGGCAGGCGCGGTGTTGGGTTCGGCAGGGTTTGGGTATGCACGTAACAACCAGACCGGCGAGTACCTGATCTTTCCGCAGCAGGGATGCCTGATCGTCGAAGATGACGTCGAGATTGGAGCGAACACGACCATCGACCGCGGTGCGCTCGGAGAGACGCGGATCGGCCGCGGGACGAAGATCGACAACCTCGTCCACATCGGCCATAACTGCACCATCGGTCGGCATGTCGTGATCGCGGCACAGACGGGAATTTCAGGCTCCAGCGTGGTGGAAGACGGAGCGATTCTGGGCGGCCAGGTTGGTATCGGCGAGCACGCCACGGTGGGAACTGGCGTGATTCTCGGTGGTGGCGCCGGCGTCCTGAGCGGGAAGAAGATGCGAGGCCCGGGCGAGGTCTTCTGGGGCCGGCCAGCACGTCCGTTGAAAGAATACCTGCGTGACCTCGCACGCTTGAAACAGCGTTAAAGTATCTTCATAGATCGTGCGGTGATGGATGGCGATTGTCGTAATCGGCGGGCACACAAGAAACATTGGCAAAACAAGCGTGGTTGCCGGCCTGATCACCGCGCTTCCGGAGATGCACTGGACTGCGTTTAAAATCACGCAGTTCGGCCACGGGATGTGCTCGGCGAACGGGGAGCCGTGCGACTGCGAGACTGCCGAACATACTGTCGCGGTAAGCGAAGAGCGTCCCGGCGGGGATGCCTCGACGGATTCGGGACGATATCTCGCGGCTGGCGCGGTGCGGTCGTTCTGGGTCAGGACGCGAACCGGAGACCTGGCTGATGCGATGCCACGAATCCGCAAGGAGATCGCACGTGCGGAGAACGTCATCCTCGAATCGAACAGCATCCTGCGGTTCTTACGGCCCGACCTTTACCTGAGCGTGCTCGACCCGGAGACGGCGGACTTCAAGGAATCCGCGAAGTATTTTCTCGACCGCGCCGATGCGGTTCTGGTGCCGGAAGGCGATCTGAAACATCCCGAATGGAAAGGCGTCTCGTTGAAACTGCTCGAAGGAACGCCGGTTCTGACGATGCGTCCGCCAATTTACGTCACCGATGAAGTGGTGGAGTTTGTGAAGAGGCGGCTCGCGTCCCACGTGCACGCCTGAAGCGGAAACGACCTAAATCGACTGAACGGGAAGCTGCATGACGTCTTCTACCAAACCAATTTCCTTTTGAACAAAGGGCTCGGCGTAGCGGACGCCTGCGAGCAAACCATAATGTCTCGCCTCGGCGAAGGTGCGCTCGCGAATCTCTTCCTCTGGCACGAAGAGCGCACTTCCCTGCTGCTGGGAAGCGTACTGCGACCGGTAAGCGAGAAGAGACTGCAGACGCTGCTCGATGAATGGCGTGATATCGACGACAAAGCTGGGCCGTACATCGGCGTAGAGACTCGCATAGAGAATCTTGTAGGGGCGATGCGGTGGGTTGGCGTCGCCGGGTGTCTCGACTTTGGCCAACCCGCTGACGAAACAGGCCTCGTAGCCCAGAGTGGCCGTTGTGTAGTGATCAGGATGCCGTCCCTGCCAGTAAGGCAGAATCACCACTCGCGGCCGCAACCGTCGCAGGACGCCAGCGATTTTCAGCCGGTTCTCATAGGTGTTCTGAACATTGCCGTCCGGCAGGTCGAGAGCTTCGCGGTGGACGACCTTCAGAATCCGGGCGGCGGCGGCGGCCTCGGCGGCTCGGTCGGCAGCAGTGCCCCGTGTGCCGGATTCGCCCTGCGTGAGATCGAGAATGCCGGTGCGCCAACCTCGCGCATTCATTGCGAAGAGAGTGCCACCACAGGTCTGCTCGACATCGTCCCGGTGGGCGGCAATAGCGAGAATATCCACCAGAGAGGGAGTAGGGGGGAGGGAGTAGGGAGTAGAAGGCTCAGTTGCCATTAGAGTTTTGCCAGAAGGGAGTTCAGCATTTTGCTGACTTCATTTGAGAGATCGTCGGCTGCTTTCAGTTGAGCGGGATTGCCATAACCCCAATTCAGCTGCAATGAACAATTGTGTCTGGACTTCGAGATTTGAACCACGGGCCATTGCAAGAAACTGCTTGTACTCGCCCTTCGAACCGCGCCCATACCCCTCAGCGATGTTACTTGCGACTGAAACTCCTGCTCGTCGAACCTGACTCGTAAGGCCAAATGATTCCTCTTTGGGAAAGCCCGTCGTGGCACGATAAACGGCGAGAGTCATTGCAACGGCCCGCTGCCAAACCTTGAGATCACGGTAGGATTCAACCACAAGTCTTCTACTCCCTTGACCCCTACTCCCTATTCCCTACTCCCTAGTTGTCGGCGTCTGTGATGGCATCCATGTACGCTACGTCGAGAGCGGTTCCCTGAACGGTCACGTTGACGTTATTAATTTCAGAGCCGTCGGCCGTTCTGAAGAGGTGCACCTGTCCGCCGTAGGCCGTATAGACCTTGTGCAGGCTCTGAACCCAGCAAAGACCGGTAAGGTCGCCGTAGTAGTACTGATTCTGATTGGTATTGGGATAGGGAACGACTGCGGTAGCAGAGCCCTGAGTCACAAACGGCACAATCGAGGCGCTCAGAGCGCCCATGTCAAAGCGCGTGAGGCAGTTGTAGTTCGCAGCCTGAGTTGTGACACCGAGAGCCGCCTGATGGGCGCGCTCGCCGGTGGCACAGAACTGCGAGCCGATCCAGAGAGTGTTGTCGTCGGCGAAGAGCATCTTCGTGTGCGTCCCGTCGGAGATGGAGTATTTGCCGGTCACCGCGTTGGTGGCCAGGTTGATGATTGAGAGATTTCCTGCGAACAAGCCGTCTGGCTGGAGTTGCTGGCCGGAGATGTAAAGGGTGGTTCCATTGGAGACCGCAACAGTCGCGCCGCCCGGAACCGGTACATTGCCCACGAAAGCATTCGGATTCTGTTGCGCAGGAGTCGTGAACTGCGAGTAGCTGTTAACCTGAAGCGCTCCGGGCTGCAGATAGGTAACGCTGGATGCGTTTCCTCCGCACTCCTGCCCGCAGTTCAGCACGTACACGGCTGTTTCGTCGAGCGAGAAGTATGCGTTCGTCGGGCGATCGAAGGCGTTAGTCGTCGATCCTACGTTCACCGGCACCGCGCAGTAGACGGGGAGGTTGAGCGGCGAGCAGTCAACTGCTCCAATTGCCGCGATGGCTGCAACAGCAGTTGGGAATTGACCGTTATTCAGTTTAATCACGCGGTAGACCGCGTTGGAGTTGCGGACCATCGCCAGCACGACCGTATCGCCCTGGTTGGCAACTACCTGGAAGACATTAGGAATGTTGAGCGCGTAGGTGCCGCCGGAGGTTCTGTCGATGATGACCAGCGCACCGATGCTCTCCTCGGCTGAGTAGACGTGGCCGAAGGTGGGAGGAACGGCGAGACCGGTGGATCTGGCCGGTAACGAACCGGCAGAGCCCGAGACCGTCTCCTTACCGTAGTTGACGATCTGAAGGTCTCCGATGCTGTTGGAGTACACATAGCCGGAGATCTCAGCCGGGAAGCTGAGAATCAGGTTGGGAAAACCCGAGGCATAACCGGAGACCGCAAACGATGTACGTGTGTTCTGAACGTTGCTGCGAATATCGCGAAGCGCGTCCACGATTTGGAGGCTGCCGGTGCTGCCGCCATTGATGGTGACCGAAATCATGACGCGATTGGCAAGCTGGCTCGGCGGAATGGGCCGGTTGGCGAAGGTAAACTCGGGGAATTTGTAATAGTACGGGCCGCAGGCTGTGAGGCCCAGCGTGGCGGCAGCAATCAGAAGGCCACAGAAGATCTGGGCGCGGAGGGACTGTGCAAAGAGACTTCGATTCGTCAACGGTAACAAACTCCAACCCGAGCGCTGCGGTGTGTTTGGATGACCGCTGCTCTATGCTGAGTATAACAAGGAAACAGAGCCCGACGAACCCGCAGACCATTGGAATCAGGCTGTTTGGCAGACGGGTTTGGAGCGGGCGCAGGTGGTGGCTTAGGATGAAAGAGACAGTCGGAGAAGATCATGGCAGATGGGTTGGACGTTGCAAAGGATGGTTCCGTTGCGGGATACGCCGCAGCCGACCGATTATTTGACGGTGGAACCGTGCTTTGTGATGGAGCGATGGGCACAATGCTGTACGCCCGGGGCATCTTCATCAACCGCTGCTATGACGAGCTGAACCTCTCGCAGCCCGAGCTCGTCCGCGAAATCCACACCGAATACCTCCAGTCCGGCGCAGAGGTCATCGAGACCAACACCTTTGGCGCCAACGCCTTCCGCCTCGAAACCCACGGCCTCAAAGATAAAGTCTGCGAGATCAACCTCGCCGGCGTCCGCCTGGCCCGCGAGTGCGTTACCCAGATTCGCGACAAACAAGCCGCCGAGGCCTTCGTCGCCGGAGCCATCGGCCCCCTCGGAGTCAGGCTGGAGCCGCTGGGCAAAGTTGGCCTCGAAGAAGCCCGCGAGGCCTTCGCCCAACAGATTCGGGCCCTCGCAAAAGGAGGTCCCGGGGTTGGCGTCGATCTGCTGATTATCGAAACCATGACCTCTCTTGCCGAGGCCGAGCAGGCGATCCTTGCGGCCCGGAGTGTTGCTCCGGACCTTCGCGTCATTGTGATGATGACTGTCGACGAAGAGGGCAACTGCCTTGACGGCTCTTCCGCCGAGACGGCAGCAGCGAAGCTCACAGAGTGGGGCGCAGATGCCGTCGGGTGCAACTGCAGTGCAGGCCCCGCCACTGTCCTTAGCGTGATCGAGCGCATGCGGCCCGTGACGACGAAGCCGCTGGCTGCGATGCCGAATGCAGGAATCCCCCGCGCCGTAGAAGGCCGCACGATCTATCTGACGTCACCTGAGTACATGGCGAGCTTCACGCGCAAACTGGTCAAGGCTGGCGCCAGTATCGTAGGCGGATGTTGCGGGACTACTCCCAGCTACATCCGTGCGATGAAGAGCTCGCTGCGTGCTCTCGACGCCATGGAGGGTGGCGCCCGCGTTATGGAAACAAACGGCGCAGGCAGAGCCGCGGCAAAGACGGCCCCAAAGATCGAGCCCGCCCCGCTCGCCCAGCGTTCCAGGATGGGAGCCATGGTCGCTGCGGGCGACTTCGTCACCATGGTCGAGATCGTCCCGCCCAAAGGAATCGACTGCAGCAAGGAGATCGACGGCGCGGCCATGCTGCACCGCCTCGGCGTCGACGCCATCAATATTCCCGACTCTCCTCGCGCAAGCGCCCGTATGAGCGCCCAGAGCCTCTGCGTGCAGATCCAGCAGCACGTCGGCATCGAGACGATCCTGCACTACACCTGCCGCGATCGCAACGTCCTCAGCATTCAGAGCGACCTGCTCGGCGCATCCTCCATCGGCCTCAAGAACATCCTCTGCCTTACCGGTGACCCGCCAAAGCTCGGGAACTATCCCAACGCTACCGCGGTCTTTGACGTCGACGCGATCGGCCTCGTCAACGTCGTCCACAATCTCAACTATGGTCTCGACATCGGCAGCAACTCCATCGGAGCCTCCACCGGCTTCACGATCGCCGTCGCAGCCAACCCCGGCGTGCAGGATATGGATCAGGAGGTTCGCCGGTTTGCCTTCAAGGTTGAGGCAGGTGCAGAGTATGCCATCACCCAACCCGTCTTCGACCTTCGAGTACTCGAAGAGTTCCTCCGCCGCATCGAAGGCTTCCGCATCCCCGTCATCGCCGGTATCTGGCCGCTGACCAGCCTGCGCAACGCCGAGTTCATGAAGAACGATCTGCGCGTCAGTATGCCCGACGAGATCATGGCGCGCATGGCCAAGGTCACTACTCCCGAAGAAGGCCGAGCCGAAGGCGCAAGGATCGCGCGGGAGATGCTTGCCGAAGCGAAACCAATGGTGCAGGGCGTTCAGGTCAGCGCGCCGTTCGGCAGATACTCCGTCGCAGCCGATGTGCTTGGTCTAACGAGCGAAGACGAGAAAGGTCCGGTCGTATGATAGGCACCTTTGAGACGCAGTTGAAAGCGCTGGAGAAGATCGTCGAGCGGCTCGAAAACGGAGAGCTTTCGCTTGAAGAGTCGGTGCAACTCTTTGAGGAAGGCTTGAAGCTCTCCACTGCCTGCAAGAAGGAGCTCGAGGCAGCGGAAGGCAAGATTCAGATCCTGATGGCGCGGGGTCGCGAGATGGTTGCGACCGACTGGAATCCTGAAGATAACCGTCAAAACCAGAAATAGCCGGCTTTTCTAGCTTTGCTTTTCCGCCTCGACAAGCTCGAAGAGCTGACGCGCGCCCGTGTAAATCCACGCAATTCTCCGCCCGCCAAACGCAACCGCAGGCGCAGGCTGCGAGACGATCAGGCAGCCGTTGCTCACCGCGTGTTCGAGAGCCTTGTCGATATCGGCGGTCTCAAAGCACAGATGATAGGCGCCCCCACCATTCTTGTTGAGCATCGCGCGAATCGGCGAGTCCTCCGTCAACGGAGCGATCAACTCGATCTCAACGGAGTCTGTTGCCGCGGTCGTCAGAAAATTCACCGTCACCTTTTGTACCGGATCATCGAATGGCCCTGCGATCACGCGATAGCCGAACAGTTTTGAAAGGCTCTCGGCCACTGGGTCCAGCTTCGGCACGGCGACTCCGACATGCATCAGCCTGAACCCGAGTTCTTCGGGAGTCGCCATTACAGCGTGGCCCCCTTCTTCTCCAATTCCTGCTGGATCAGTCCGACGCTCGTCAGCTCCGGCACGCGCTGCGGATCGAACTGCACGCCGAACTCTCCTTCGAGTGCCAGGATCACTTGCAGATGGCGAAAGGAATCCCAGTTTTCAACCTTCTCAATGCTCAGGTCGGGAGTAATCTCTTCGGGCGAAACCTCCAGAACATCCGCGAGGATGTCACGAAGAGAGGACGGCACTTGCTGAGAGCTCATTCGATTCATTTCCTTTCAAAGTTATCCAGCCAGGGCTCGCAAGAGCTGACTTCGTCAAATCAAATTCGTAAAAAATCGACCCATCTTCCGTGCGACTCCGCGTAAATCCATGATCGGCATAAAAGCTCGCGCCAGGAGCATTCTTCTTCGTAGGAATAAACTCTCCAACTATGCGTGTTGCCCCTGTTCTCCGGGCGTTCTCGGCGACAAAGGCCAGTAGGGCAGTCTCAATCCCTCGGCCAATCACGCGGCACGATAGCAGAAACGAATCGATCAAACAGGTTTCGCCGTCATTACGAGCGAGCGCGAGTCCAACCACACCCGCATCTCCAAACCGATCGCGCACGCGAATCACCCACGCCTGTCCATTCGCGGCGAACTCCTCAACCTCGGCGGACGAACGGCGTCGCGTCGTGACATTGAACTGATTTGTCTTCGCCAACAGCTGCACCGCGCGCGCCAGTGGAGCTTGCAGAGCGCTTTGGAAGGTACAGACAATCTCAAGCGAAGCCAGAAACTCCTCGCGATTCGAAGCGTTATTCTCCAGCTGCGCGCGCTGCGCCTGCGCCTTATACTCGTTCAGCCGGTTCGCGTCATCCTCGGTCACGACAACCGTATCGAAATAACTCTGCTGCGAAAGGATCTCGACCGCTCTCCACGGCTCTTCCACCGGCGCCGAAACAACAGCCACCTCCGGCAACTGCTGCCGAATCGCCTCACACTCCACCGGGTTATCGTCGACAAACACAAACGAATCCAGCCCCAGCGAAAGCTCCTCTGCAAGCTCGCGAATCGCCTTCGCCTTATCGTCCCAGCTGATCTTCAACGCCACAAAATCGCCAAGTCCAAGCGCAAGATCGGCTGAGCGCATCTCAAACGCCTCGCGCACATCCGCCTCATTGTTCTTCGAAACAATCGCGAGCAGAATCCCACGCGCCGAAAGCTGCTTGAGGTATCGCTGATATTCAAGATAGCAATTGCCTGGAAACGCGCTGCCAGTCTGAATTCCCTCCGGTCCTTCTTCGCCCAGCACGCCGCCCCATAGAGTGTTATCCAGGTCCGTGCAAAGCACTTTGCGGGGAGCCCGGTACATCGCCGCCAGCGAGCGGACAAGTCCTCGCGCGTAAACACCGAATGCATCCGCCGAAACCGCCAGCCGCGAAGCAAGAAACATGCGCGTATCGCGCCACCGCGCACGCCCATAACGGGCCGCCACATGATCCACATCGAAGAAGATGCAATCCGGAATGCTACGGCACATCGCAGCAAATCTTCGATTGATCTCCTGCACAGCCGCGCTCAAACTGGATAAAAGATTCGCATCCCCAACATCGCCCAGCGAACTCGTATCGGGAACCACTAGTCCCTGAAAGACAACGCGCGCCGAATTTCCCGAGCGGAACCCTCGCAGCATCTGCTCTACCCGCAGAACGCACTCGTCAATCTCTCGCTGAATCTCACCGCTCTTGCCTGCCGCGCAAAGATCAGGCAACTGTCCCGCAATATCCTCCAGGTCGAGCACGACCAGCACAGCATCTGGCCCAAACCGCGCCAGCGCGCTCTGCGGATTCATCAGCTCTTCGGCAAAAGATCCATAGCCCCCGGCATGCAGATGGAGAACAAAGTTCGAAAACACACCCTCAACCGTCAGCGGAGGAAGAATTGGTTCTACCGTCACCGAGCGGACGATATAAACCTTCAGCCGCTTCGCCCCAAGCTGTTCTTTGATCGCATCGCCAAGTCTCGCAAACGTCGAGGCACAAAACATGACATCGGCAGCCTTGCCCGACTCCGCGACAAGTCTCCGGCCCAAAGGAACCGCAGTCACTGCGTCGTGTCGAGCCGCAGCTTCCTTGATCGACTGGCGCATCTCCTGTCGCTGCGCATCACTAAGCATCAATCTTCTCCACTGCAGGCTTCTCCATTGCAGGCGCCGGAGTCGTAGCAGGTTTCGGCGGCCGCATAATAATGCGTCCCGGAACCCCCATCACGGTAGCGCCCTCGGGAACGTTGGTAATGACGAGCGTGTTCGCGGCGATCTTCGCTCCGCTTCCAATCTTGATTTTACCGATCAGTGTCGCTCCGGTCCCCACATACACCTCATCGCCCAGAACTGGAACTCCCTGCCGCCCCATGGCCGACGCGCCGATCGTCACGCGATGCGCGACATCGCAGTTCTTTCCGAGTACTGCTGCAGGATTGATGTGGACACCGCCAATGTGTGCGATATAGAAGCCGCCGCCAATCGTAGCCTGAGCGTCGAGGTGCATCTCCATCACAAGCTCGCAGAAAAAATTCGCAAAGAAATAGACAATCTTGAAGGGAATTCGGACCAGCACATTTGGCTTATCGACATTCAGCCAGTTGCCAAAACGGTACACGCCGATCGCCCAGACCGCTGGGTTTAACCAGAGCTGTTTTCCGTGGGAACCTTTTGATTTGTAACGCGCGATATCTTCTGAGAATTTCGACATGGAGTTGCTGAAAGAGTCCTGTTATGACCGCAGAAGCTGCCAATGCGATCTTATCAGCCGTACTTTAGCGGTCGCGCGTTGTGACAAAACCCGGAACCCACAGCAGCGCTCGCTTTGCCTCCGAGTTCGGCAGATCGGCGATCGTCATCCGAGCAGCCTCCGCATAGGCGCAGGCCGTATCCATCGCATAATCAATCGATCCATGCCGCTGCAGAATCTCGAGTATCTGCGGATGCGAGATGCGGTCGAAGCTCCGGTCAGCCAGAACCGTTCGAATTGCCTCCCGGTCAGCGCCAGTCCCGCGTTCCAACGCATGAATCACAGCCAGCGTAGCCTTCCCTTCGCGCAGATCGCTCGCCACGGGTTTCCCAAGCACATCCTCAGCGGCCGTCAGATCCAGCACGTCATCGACAATCTGGAACGCCAGCCCCAGATTCCGCCCGTACTCCCCAAGCTGGGCCTCGATCTCATCAGGATCACCAAACCGATGCCCCGTCGCCGCCGCCGCGCCAAGCTGCATCGACACCTTGAACAGGCATGCTGTCTTCCTGAAGATGAGATCGAAATACTCTTCTTCGTTGATCAGGTGCCCGAGCTTCTGCATCTGCAGCAGCTCGCCCTCGACCATCTGCTGCGTCAGCGAGATCAGCAGCTCCAGCACGCGGAAGTTCCGTTCCTCGAGCGCCGAGCTAAATGCCTGCATATAAAGCCAGTCGCCCGCCAGCACGCACTTCGAGTTACCCCAGGTCGTATTGGACGAAGGCCGCCCACGCCGCGTATCGGCCTCATCGATGATGTCGTCGTGAACCAGCGTCGCGGTATGCAGCATCTCGACCACTGCACCCAGACGAATGCGGCTCCCGCTTGTACATCCCAGAGCCTTCGCCGAAAGCAGGAGCAGGAGCGGTCGAATGCGCTTCCCGCCGCCGGCAATCAGGTACCGCGCAATGTCGGTAATCACTTCAACTTCTGAAGCCGACTGTCGGGCAAACTCCGCTTCGATAGCCGCAAGATCCTCACGCAGAAGCTCGAAGACTTCCCCTGCGGTCGCGATGGAAAGGGCGCTCACTCGTAGTTAAGAGTAACAGGATGTTGATTTAGCAACAGTATCTGCGTGAAAATCCCAAAGCAAAACTTCGATCCTGCAAAAGTCCAGTTACCAGCCCGCCCTAGTTCGAGCGGAAGTTCACAAACTGCAGATCCACCCCAAAGTCCCCGCCGCGCAACAGCGCAATCACCTGCTGCAGCGCGTCCTTGTCCTTCCCGCTGATGCGAACCGTATCCCCTTGGATACTCGCCTGCACCTTGATCTTCGAGTCCTTCACCTTGGCTACGATCTTCTTTGCGCTGTCGCCCGTAATCCCCTGCTTCAGCTTGATCTTCTGCCGCACGCTCGAGTTCGCCGCAGGCTCAAGCTTCTCGTACTCCAGGTTCTTCAGCGACACTCCGCGCTTCACCAGCTTCTGCGACAGTATCTCGATCACCGCCTTCAGCTTGTACTCATCCTGACTCGCCAGCTGAATCGCGTCGGTCCCTTCCAGCTCGATCTTCGACTTCGAATCCTTCAGATCGAACCGTGCATGAACCTCCTTCGAGGCCTGATCGATTGCATTCTTCACTTCCTGAAGCTCTACCTTGCTCACCACGTCGAAGCTGTTATCCGATGCCATATACCGCCGCCTTCTCGAAGTTTTTGTCGCTCTCTATTATGCCTCGTATTGTGGTCCGCCCGGTTCTCTCAGCGAGTTGCAGGGAAAAGTTTTCTGAAGTTCTCCGTCGTCAACGCCGCCAGCTCCTCACTTGAGATGCCTCGAAGCTCCGCCAGGGCTGCCGCCGTATGCGTAACCAAAGCCGGTTCATTTCTCTGCCCACGCAGCGGAATCGGTGCCAGAAACGGGGCGTCCGTCTCCACCAGAATCCTATGCGAAGGCGCAAGCTCCGCCGCATCCCGGATCCCCTGCGCCTTCGGATACGTCAGATTCCCCGCAAACGACAGATAAAAATCGGCCGCCAGCGACCTCTCCGCCTCCTCCACCCCACCGGAGAAGCAGTGCATAATTCCGCCCAGGCCGGTCGGCGTCCAGTGCTCCGCAATCAGCTCCAGCAGATCTGCCCACGCATCTGCCACATCGAACTTCTCCTTCGCCTGCGGAGTCGCCAGTTCGCTCGTCCTGCAATGAATCACAATCGGCTTCCGCACCTCGGCTGCGATCTTCATCTGCGCGACCAACGTCTCCTTCTGCACCGCCGCCAAAGGATTCTCCACGTGGTAGTAGTCCAGCCCAATCTCGCCCACGGCGATGCATCGCTCCTGCGCGACTAAGCCCGCGAGTTTCTCCAGAGCCTCAAGCGTCGCCGCAGCCGCCTCCTGCGGGTGAATCCCCGCACTGGCCCAAACCACGGGCAGCCCCGGCCCCGAAGTCGCCGCAGCAATCTCCAGCGCCTGGTGCATCGTCTCCGGCCCTTCGCCGATCCCGATTGCAAGAATCGTCTCTACACCAGCCTCGTAGGCGCGCCGAAGCACGTCGTCCCGGTCTTCCGTGTAAAAATCCAAATGAGCGTGAGTATCAATCAGCGGCATCGTGTCGTTGTCTGCTTTTGCAAAGTAACCGGAACTCTTTCAGTATAAGGAATTTGAAACCGCGAATCGGAAGGGAAATACAATGACGCCTCGAATCGGTCGAAGTCTGGCGGCAGCACTTCTTTTGACAACATTTTCGACAGCATCGATCCACGCACAGACGCCGACGGAAAAAGCACAGGCACCTGCCGAAAAAGCTGAAGCGACACCGCCCGAGTCGAAGGTCTTTGCCGCCGATCAGATGCCTTCCCGCAAATCCGTCGAACGGAACCGAGAGCCGCGGAATTCCGGGCTTCACACTCGCCACAGGAGAAGCGGTCGGCTTCCACGAATCCCTGCAACCCGCAGGCGCGCCTCCTGTTCAGCTGCACGTCATCCAGCACTCGGAGCTGATCCTCATTCAGGAGGGTTCCCTGCTCTTCGAGCACGACGGCAAGCAGGAAAAAGCCGGCCCGGGTGATGTAATTTACGTTGCGAAAGGCACATCCCACAGGCTTATCAATGTGGGCGCCACTTCCGCAAAATACGCCGTCGTCCAGATCGGCGGCGACATCAGGCACTGACATTCAAAAATCTTCCACACTCTTTCTAGTGGGGGTAACATCACCCCATGAACAATCTCAATCGTCGTGAACTCCTCACCGCTCTCTCCGCCTTTGCAGCCCTGGGCGGCGTAATGGCCGAGGCCCAGTCAGGTCCGGCCGCCGGCCCCGATGGCAAGCTCTCCAAATCCGTCGTCTTCAACTACGACCAGCTCCCTGTCAAGCAGAACTCCAATGGAGGAACCGGCCGCCAGGTCCTCTCCGGCACACTGCCCACTGGCGAGTTCGTCGAGGTTCATGAAACCACGCTTCCGGCTGGAAAGATGCCGCATCCCCCGCACAAACACAGCCACTCTGAGTTCCTTCTTATTCGCGACGGGAAACCTTGAGTTCATCAATGACGGCAAGCCAGAGCCTGTAGGGCCCGGTGGAGTCGTTTTTACCGCCTCGAATGTCATGCATGGTCTCAAAAACGTAGGCACCACAACTGCAAACTATTTTGTCGTCGCCGTAGGCGTACAAACAAAAGAGAGCTGAACGGAGGCATGAGTCGACAGAGAGGAATCCTGCGCTCAAAAGGCTCGGAACGCAGAGTCCTGATTTCGGGTACGGCTTTTCAGGTCTTTGGAAAAGAGACCCGCCTATGCCCTTCCCAAAGCCCGCGCACTCACCAGCCTTCGCTCCAGATGGCGCTCCAGCGTCTCGATCGCAAACCGCCGCAGATCCGCACCTCGCGTCTTCGGCCAATCTTCTTTCGCCAATTCCGCCACTGTGCCCCGAAAGATACGGATCGCGTCCGCCACGGAGGCGGACGACAATGCCAGACTTCCGGGGCGGCGGTCGTCGCTGCAGGTCACACCATCGCTCGTAGGCGAATACCAGACCGTACCGCCACGCAGATCAAGGCCGCACACCACACAGTGGCCCAGTTCGGGCATCCATCCCATCAACCGGCACATCCACAGCGCGAAGTACGTCAACGGCAGCCAGACTTGGCCAACCTGCATCTCATTGAGCACCGCCAACACCAGCCGAAAAACGGCGTCCTCGACAGCCCCCTCGGGCAGTGCCTCTTCCACCACCTCTGCCAGAAACTGCAGAGCGGCCGTCCTCGCATAATCCACCGGCTGGCTCAGCGGAGAACTCAGGATCTCAAACGCATCCAGCCGCACCAGCTCCTGTTTCGGTCTTTCAGCATAGGAAGCGCGCACATAGGTCATCGGCTCCAGCGCGCCGCCAAATCGCCGCCGCGAACGCATGGCGTGACGGGCCACACCCTTCACCCGCCCCTGCTCGCGCGTGAACAGGCTTACCAGCAGGTCGGCCTCCTGGAACGGCCACACCCGCAGCACTATCGCCTCTCCCACGTGCTGAATCATCTCTTACCAACCAAACTGCCGCAGAGGATGGTTCTTCATTCCGGCCTCTCCCCAAAACAAAACCGCGCAGCCCTAAGCCGCGCGGTCGCAAATCGGAAGCCGCAGTCTACCGCCCAAAATGTGTGGCGTTCTTTGTCTGAAATTCGGCCCATTTCTCGGGAAGATCATCACCGGCATAGATCGCCGAAACCGGGCACACCGGCACGCACGCGCCGCAATCAATGCACTCCACAGGGTCGATGAAGAGCTGGTCCGCCTCGCCGTACCCTGCCTCATCCTTCTTTGGGTGAATACAATCTACCGGGCAGGCATCCACACAAGCTGAATCCTTCGTCCCAATGCACGGTTCCGCAATCACATAAGCCATCTCGAAAAACCCTCCCTTACCTCTTCCCAGTCGAAGTCGCCGCTTAATTCCTAAGCATGATTTTCGATTCTAGCAGCACAACCACTCTGCCTTGCAAATCAAAGATTTCCGCCGATCAGCCCACCTTAAACCTCATTCGACTCCGAGCAATCTGCTCTCGTACCCGAACCGCCAGTTCCACGGGAAAGATCCGCTCCGCCGAGTTCTCAATTTCTTCCGGTGTCCACCAGCGTATTTCGCGCATTATCGCGATCTCCTCCGGCGTGAGGCCCGTCAGCCGAGGCTTATCGCGCATGCACCGCGCACAAAAAAGAAAGTCCACGTTGTCCTGCATCTCCCCCTGATGCCAGAACTGGTTCGCATCGCGATACACCGGCCCTTCTACCTTGACCACAATCCCCAACTCCTCGCGAAGCTCTCGCACCGCCGCGTCAATCTCAGACTCACCCTCTTCGATCTCCCCGCCCGGCAAGGCCCAGAAGATAAACTCCCCATCCGGCCGCATCGCCACAAACCGAATCAGCAAGACTGCGCCGGACTCGTCGAACAGCATCACCCGCGCCGTTCGCCGCTTCCTCACTCTTTCTCCACAGCCATTCGTCTCGCAGCAAACTCCGCCGGAGTAGGAATCGGGCTCAAATCTCTGCCCGCAAACATCTCCGTAAACAGATGCACCACCTCACCCTTGATCAACCCATTCGTCGCCAGCACCTCGCGGCTGTCCAGCGTAAATTTCCCGCCATCGAAGTGCGTTACCATCCCGCCGGCCTCCTCGACCAACAACACGCCCGCCGAGGTATCCCACGGATTCAGGTTGAACTCCCAGAACCCATCCAGCCGTCCGCACGCGACATAAGCCAGATCCAACCCGGCGCTTCCGGCCCGCCTCACGCCATGTGATCGCAGCGTCATCTCCTGATAAAGATGAATATTCGGACTGCTATGCCGCTTCTGGCTCGGAAACCCCGTAGCTGTCAACGATTCCTGCAGCGTCGTCGTCTTCGAAACATGAATCTGCGACCCATTCAGCCACGCTCCCTTGCCCTTCTCCGCTACAAACATCTCATCCCGCAGCGGGTCATAAATTATTCCGGCAACCATCTCGCCATCCGCATCCGCCGCCAGTCCCTTCGCTCTCCGCTCCAGCCCGAGAATCACGCAGAACGCCGGAAACCCATGCGCGAAGTTGGTTGTCCCATCCAGCGGGTCGACATACCAGCGGTACTCACTCTCAAGCGAACTGCGAGTCCCCTCTTCGCCGTACACCCCATGCGAAGGAAACGCCTTCTTCAACTCGGCAACGATCAGTTTCTCGCTGGCACGATCGGCCTCAGTCACCAGATCGACATCGCCCTTGTACTCGGTTGCTACACCCTTTGCATAAAACTCCCTCAGCAACGCCCCGGCCTGCCGGGCGATTTCCTCTGCCGCACTCGCAAACGCAAACTTGATCTCTTACATTGCATACTCCCGATTCACGATCAGGCAGCCGCACTCATAAGTACACCACACGGCAGCCTGAGACCCCACTCTCGGTTGTTGATTCGCAGCATCCGTGCCGACTCGTCTTTGATCCGTATGTCGCGCGGAATCGCAGACTCCAACGGGCGTCTGCGTAGTACCCCGTCCGATACCGCAGATCGTAACTCTTGCGCAGATCCTCATCCACCATCTGCACCCTGATCGTCCGGTACGAATCATCCAGCCCCCGCTTCGGCGCATAATACCCCAGCAGGTACTGCGTTCTCAGATCATCCGACACGTGCCTGAAGGCCGGCTCCAGATCCTGCGGGTCGACGACATAGTAGTACTTCCCACCGGTATCGTTGGCCATCTGGATCAGCGCATGCTCCCCGGCAACATTGCGCCCGGCGTCTGCATAGATCGGCACGATAATCAGCGCATAGATCATCGCCCCTGCACGCTGCGCCTCCTCCAGAGCCTCCGTATACTTCGAACCTTTCACCGTGTCCCCGCCATCGGTAATCATCACGACTACCCGCCGCCGCCCAGCCGCAGCCGACGTGCCAGCAAGCGACTTCGATGCCAGGTACACTGCGTCGTAAACCGCTGTAGCCTCACCGCGCTGAATGTTGTTAATGCCCGATTCGATTCGTTTCTTCTGATTCGTAAACGGCACCAGCTCTCGCACCACATCGGAGAACTCCATCAAATCGAGTTCATCCTGATCCCGCAGCAGCGCATTTACAAAATGCTTCGCCGCCTCCTTCTCCAGCCGCTCATTCGTCAGCACGCTCTCGCTGGTATCGATCGCCAGTACGATCGACAACGGAGTCGTCGTCTCTCTCTCAAAGATCCTGATCTCCTGCGATTTCCCATTCTCAAGTATCTGAAAGTCGTTCTTGACCAGCCCGCCAACCGGTGTCCCCTTCGCATCGACGACGTTCAGCGCCACATTCACCAGCCGCGTCTCCACCTTAATGTCCGGAAACCCACCCGGTGGCTCCTTCTCCTGCTTATCCTGCGAAGTGGCCGGAGGAGGCCGACGCTCAATCGGAGCCTGCGAAAAACCCTCACCCTGAACCAAAACCAATCCCACAAGGGCCCAAGTCGAAAGCCTCACCGAAGTCCTCCCGGCACATTATCACCCGGCTCGCTAACTCGCTGACTTGCTGAATTGCTAACCAACTCATCAGGAAACGGCTCACCATCCGCCCAAACCGCCCCGTCGACAAACTGCTCCTTCTTCCAGATCGGCACTGTCTTCTTCAGCGTATCGATCAGCCACCGGCAAGCCTCAAACGCCGCCCCGCGATGCCCCGAAGCCACCACCACAAGTACACTCGTCTCCCCAACAACCACCCGCCCCAGCCGATGCACCAGAGCCACATCCCGCACGCCAAACTTCGTCACAGCCTCGCTCGCCAACCCGCGCATCTGCTCCAGCGCCATCTCGCGGTAGGCTTCATAGTCGAGATAAAGCGTCTTTCGCCCGCGGGAATTGTCTCGCACAATTCCCTCGAAGACACACACCGCGCCATCCGGCCCGGACTTCATCTCCGCCTGGATCGCTGCTATCGGAATCACCTCATCAACAATCTCAACCCGCATCTTCGTTCCTTGTTTCGTGTCCAGCCACGCAACCGCCACTCACAGGAGGCAACAGTGCAACCTCATCTCCATCGTTCAGCGCGACATGCGCCCGCGCATACTCCTGGTTGACCGCCACAGCGATCGACTCCCAGGCAAACCCGCCAAGCCGCTCTCTGTAGACGTTCAAAACATCCGCAACGGTAGCGTTATCTGCAATTTCAAGCCACTCCCCTCCGCCCAGTCGTTCCCGCAAAACCCCAAAATGAAGAATCCTCACACGCATCCCATTGAGCATATCCGACTCATTTCCAGCCGGACCACTCAATTCCGCAAAACCCAGGCATTCAAATTGACTTCTTTCACCAGACCCTTTACGTTTTTCTCAAGCGCGAAGGGCGCATCCAGTCCGCGGAAAGGGCCGTGCCCACCTTGCTCGAGGTCCCAGCATTGATGTTTATGCAGCGGTAACCGTCAGTGCCCACCTCCAGCATTACCTAATTTAGCGAACCTTCTTTCAGCCTGACTCATGCGGACAATCCAGGCAGCAACCGAAAGGAGCTTCGTATGCCTGAAAGACAACTACCCGCGCGTCCCAACCTCGAGCAATACAAAAAACAAGCCAAGGACCTCCTCCACTCCCATCGCGCAGCCCACCCCGATGCGATTCACCGTATCTGGCGCCTCCACCCCACCCTCCACAAACTCTCCCTCGACGAAGTAGCCTCTGCCCGCTTCACTCTCGCCGACGCCCAGCTCATCATCGCCCGCGAACACAGCTTCGAAAGCTGGCCCAAATTCGCCGCCTACCTCGAAACCCAACGCCTCATCCGCACCCTCGACGATCTCCCCGATCCCATCGCCGCTTTCATTGAAGCCGCCTGTGTCCCGCGCCACGACTGGCACGCCTCCGGCACGCTCGAACAAGCTCATCTCATCCTCGAGCGTTACCCGCAAGTCGCCACCGCCAACATCCACACCGCCGCCATCCTCGCCGACGAACCCACCGTCAAAAAACTTCTCACCCAAAATCCCAAAGGTGCCACCAACACCGGAGGCCCGCACAATTGGGACGCCCTCACTCACCTCTGCTTCTCCCGCTATCTCCGCCTCGATCCCGCGCGCTCCGACGCCTTCGTCAACACCGCCCGCGCCCTCCTCGACGCGGGAGCAAGCGCCAACACCGGCTGGTTTGAAACAATCGACCAACCCAATCCACGACAGATCATAGAGTCCGCCATCTACGGAGCCGCCGGTATCGCGCAACACCCCGGCCTTACCCAACTCCTCCTCGACCGTGGAGCCGACCCCAACGACGAAGAGACCCCTTATCACGTCCCCGAAACCTACGACAACACCGTCCTCAAGATCATGCTCAACAGCGGCAAGTTCAGCGAGTCAAGTCTCAACACCGTCCTCCTGCGCAAAGCCGACTGGCACGACGAAAACGGCATCCAACTCGCGCTCGAGCACGGTGCCAACCCCAACTTTATGAGCATGTGGGGATTCACCGCGCTTCACCAATCCCTCCGCCGCGACAACGGCCTCATCATCATCGAAATGCTCCTCAACCACGGAGCCGACCCCACGCTCAAAAGCACACGCGAAGGCAAATCCGCCATCGACATCGCCGTTCACCGCGGTCGCGGCGACGTCCTCGACGAACTCGAGCGCCGCAACATTGCCCTCAACCTCGATTCATCCTTCCGCCTCCTCGCCGCCTGCGCGCAAAACAAGACCGAAGTCATCCGCACCCTCACCACTACCGAACCCAACCTCGTCTCCCAACTCATCGCCTACGGCGGAACCCTCCTTGCCCAGTTCGCCGGCAACAACAACACCGAAGGCGTCCGCAATCTCCTCGACCTCGGCGTCCCACCCGACGCCCTCTATCCTGGCGACCCCTACTTCGACATCGCCCGGGACAGCACCGCCCTCCACGTAGCTGCCTGGCGGGCGTGGCCCGAAGCCGTCAAACTCCTCATCGCCCGCGGAGCACCCGTCGACGCCGTCGACGGCAAAGGCCGCACTGCCCTCCAACTCGCCATCAAAGCCACCGTCGACTCCTACTGGAAGTACCGCCGCACACCCGACTCCATCAAGGCTCTCCTCGAAGCCGGAGCCTCCACCAAAGGCACCGAAATTCCCACCGGCTACGACGAAGCCGATGCTCTCCTCCGCCAGTATCGGCTGTACCCCACAGCGACTCATGGGTCGGCCAACTCCGGAGGATCAGCCTGATCCTGACCGCCGGTTCTTCCACGTGATGTTGGGGGTCGCTCTACCCCGAGAGACCCCCCGATTCCGTCATAAAGATCAGGCGACAAATGTAAAAACTTTGCACTATTACGCCTGTTCATGTGTGTATGGCTAATATATGAGATACAACAAAAACGTATCGGGCCTAAACCGTTTAACTGTTTGCAACTCACACCCCACCGCTGAGGGCCAGAGAAGCGTCTGGGTTAGCGTCCGCAAATCCTGCGACGCTGCATAACCATTCGGAAATTTTGCTTCATCTTGCGACAGCGATCGGCCGTTCTTTGCGCCAGAGTTCTCCGGGCGATTACTTCTCCACCGGTCCGGACATCTAGTTGCGGTTCACGCCCACCGAACCGATTATCTCCATCCCAAGTCACAGGAAGCTGTAACGATTTCGGAGATACGACCACTATATGCAAATGATGCCGTCCCTAAGCGGAGTTTCACAGGGACCTGACCTCCCTACAAGCCGCAAAGGATAGGAAGAAATGGAAGCTCAGAAACAGATTCAAGTCTTGCGTCACCATCTTCTCGACATGTCCAAACTAACCCATCGCGCGGTCGATTACGCCATCAAAGGCTATCGGCTCGGCAGTCCCGAGTTCTGCCGCTTCGTCCGGCGCGGCAACGGTGAGTTGGGCGAACTGCGCCGCAGAATCTCAGTGCTGTGCAAGAAGATCCTCATGAAGGAGATCGCCGCAGATTCCGAGGAATTGATGGATGAAATGGTTACCGATCCGGATATACGTTTCACCATGATGGCTCTGCGCGTGTGTGAGTCTCTGCACGCCATCTGCACAGCGGCAACCGAAATCGCCCACCACACCATGATCCTTCTCGAAGAAGCCCGCCAACCTGTATGCGACGCTCTCGAAAAGCTATGCCATCTTGCCAACCGGCTGACTAGTCTCTCCATCATTGCCCTCGTAAAGAAGGAGAACCAGCATGCCGAAACCATTCTTCAAAACCGCGATACCGTTGCGCGCCTCGCGGGTGCGGCCTGGCATCACTTCAGTCACGGCGCGAACCGGAATACGATACCGACCGCTCTTCAGCTGGGGATAACCAATAGTCTCAATCAAATCGCCCGGCAGTCCCAGGAGATCGCCGAAGCAACCATGTTCTGGCTTGAAGGCCGAAGATGCGCCCTGGAGTCCGGCGCCATCGTCCTGCTCTAGTCTTCCGCCGGCAATCGAAATCACCGAAGAAGGCGAGCCCTCCCCCGACTCTGCCGCCTTCTTCTTCGAACCGCCTACTCCCGAGGCATAGGAGAAAATCAAATGTCCGAAGGAACCCTTTCTGTCGTTCTCACCGTCGCCATTGCCGTCGCCTTCCTGGTGTGGATACCGTTTCTCAACTTTATCTGTCCGCCCTGCGCTCGCTTCCTCGAGCGCCACCGCGATCCAAAAACTGACAGCCAACCTCTTTCCTTCGGCGAAATTCGGCGCGAATCTTCCGCCAAACAAGGAATCGCAGTTCGTCTCTAGCCTTCTCCGGTGAGACAGACGCAGCAACAGATCGCTGCCGCACCATTGTCCTTTATCTCAAGCATTTAGCGTCGCCCGTTAGAAAACTCAATTGTCGCGCGCGGGCAATGGAAGGACACTGCCCAGGAGACAAATTCTTCGCCATTGGCCGTCTTTCGTTTTATCCTTGACGGAACCCATGTCCCACCCTCCTCAGATCGTGGGCACGTCGCCGCCCCGCAAGGAAGGCAAAGCGAAAGTTCTCGGCCGCGCCCAGTATGTCGATGACATTACGCTCCCCGGCATGTGGTACGGTGCGACCGTACGCAGTTCCATCCCCCGGGGCCGGATCTCTTCGATCACCTTCGACCCTAAGATCCCGTGGCAGGAGTTCACCATCGTAACGGCCGCTGACATCCCCGGCGAAAATACCATCGTCCACCTCAGCAAAGATCAACCCTGCCTGGCGACCACTCACGTCAACCACACCGCAGAACCTATCCTGCTCCTCGCCCACCCGGACCGGGCCGTACTTCCTGCCGCCGTGGCCGCGGTCCATATCACCTACGAAGAGCTCCCCGCGATCTACACCATCGAAGAGTCCGAAAAAAGAGAACACATCATCTGGGGCGAAGGGGAACAGGCCAACACTTTCAAGACTTACCTGATGCAGAAGAATCAGACTCCCATCCCAGATGAGATATGGCAGCAGGCGGACTTCATC
Source organism: uncultured Acidobacteriaceae bacterium (assembly GCA_963770055.1). GTDB lineage: Bacteria > Acidobacteriota > Terriglobia > Terriglobales > Acidobacteriaceae > Edaphobacter. Next base: position 58,906 of record CAVYOC010000002.1, on the reverse strand, counting down.
GTCGAAGGCGAGTACCGAACCGGAGCGCAGGAGCAGCTCTACATCGAGAACAACGGAGTGATCGCTGAATACGATTCGGAGGCGGGAGTCACCGTGCGCGGCTCCATGCAATGCCCCTTCTACCTCGTCCACGCGCTGGAGCTCGTCTTCAATCTCCCTGCAGAAAAGTGCCGAGTCATCCAGACCGAGACCGGCGGAGCCTTTGGCGGCAAGGAAGACTTCCCCAGCGTCATCGGCAGTCACGCCGCATTACTCGCCATGAAGTCTGGGCACCCGGTCAAGCTCTGCTACGACCGCGCTGAAGATATGGCTTCCACGACGAAACGCCATCCGTCGCGCACACGTCATCGCACCGCAGTCAGCAAGGATGGCAAATTGCTCGCCGGAGAGATCGACTTCGCCATCGACGGCGGAGCCTACGCCACGCTCTCTCCCGTTGTCCTCTCCCGTGGCACCATTCACGCTCCCGGCCCTTATCACTGGCCCTATCTCACTGTCCGCGCCAAAGCGATGGCCACCAACATCCCGCCTCATGGAGCGTTCCGCGGCTTTGGTGCACCACAGAGCATCTTCGCCCTCGAACGCCACATGGACAAGATCGCCAGGGTCGTTGGCCTCACCCCCGAAGAGCTTCGCCGGCGTAACTTCCTCTCCACCGGCGATCGCACTGCGACTGGTCAGCTTCTTACCGATCCTGTCGACATGCAGCGCCTGCTCACGAGAGCCCTCGAGGAGTCGGCCTACCACGCCAAACGCGCCGAGTTTGAGCGAGAGAACCCTTCCAACTCCATCAAACGGGGCATAGGCTTTGCGACCTTCTTTCACGGTGCTGGCTTCACCGGCTCCGGCGAGCGCCGTCTGGCCTCCGAAGTCGCAATCGATATAGACCTGCAAACGGGCCGTCCTCTCCTTCTTGTCTCATCAACGGAGTTCGGCCAGGGCACCAACACGATTCTGTGCCAGGTGGCTGCACAAACCCTCGGCCTGCCTTATGAAGATGTCGAAATCGCACAACCCGACACACACCTCGTCCCGAACTCAGGACCGACGGTAGCGAGTCGAACTGCGATGGTCGTTGGTAAATTGGTCGAGCGTGCCTCCACACAAATACTCGGGAAGCTGCGCGATAACGCGAACCTTCCAACTCCGCATACTCCTGCCGATTTCAAGCGAGCTGCCATTCACTATGGAAAAGAGTTTGGGAATCTGGAGGTGTGCGTTCGCTACGAGTCTCCTGAGGGCATCTTCTGGGACGACGAGACCTACAGCGGCGAAGCCTATCCCGCCTACGCCTGGGCGGCCTATGTCGCCGAAGTTGCGGTCGACACCACCACTTACTCCGCAACCGTCACCAACTTCCACGCAATCCAAGAAGTAGGCAAGGTCCTCCACCCCATCCTCGCGGCAGGACAGATCGAAGGCGGAGTCGCCCAGGGGATCGGTTATGCCTTGTACGAGAAGTGCCTCTGGCGCAATGGCCACCTGGCCAACAACCAGATGACGAACTACATCATGCCCACCAGCGCGGACCTACCTCCAATCCACGTCTCCTTTGAGGAGGTGCCTTCTTCCCATGGCCCGGGCGGCGCCAAAGGCATCGGGGAACTGCCCATGGACGGCCCCGCACCTGCGATTCTCAACGCCATCGAACACGCTACCGGCATCGCCTTCACGGAAATTCCTCTGTTGCCCGAAGACATCTTCGAGCGCATGTGCGATACGTCCGACGCAGGCGGCGACTCCCTTGAACCTGCCATCACCGGCCCTGTTTTCAGTGAGACCCCCGTATGATTCATCTGGATATTACTCATCGCGTCGCTGTTATCTGCATCCTCTTTTCCGGCTTGATTACGCTCTACGTCACTTGCTTTACTGACGCCTTTATCAACCGCAAACAGATCCGTTCCCTTCCGAAGAGGGAACAAGCCAAAGCCATTCCGCTCTGGGTGGGACTGATTACCGCCTTTGGAATGGCGTGCGTAGTCTTTGCGCTCGACGTATTGTTTTTCCGGCAAGGCCTTTTCCGATGACGTCCATTCAATTCAGCATCAACGGAGAACCAAGGACCATCGAAGCGCCGCCGATGAAGCGACTCCTCGACGTGCTACGCGAAGATCTGCTTCTCACGGGTGCAAAAGAAGGCTGCGGCGAAGGCGAATGCGGAGCCTGCGCCGTCCTGATCGATGGTGACCTGGTTAACTCCTGCCTCGTCCCGGTTTTGCAGGTAGAAGGAACCGAAATCACCACGATCGAAGGGCTCGCTCTCGGCGAGAAACTTCACCCCATCCAGCAATGCTTCCTCAAAGAAGGAGGAGCACAGTGCGGGATATGCACTCCCGGAATGATCCTTGCCACCCATCATCTTCTCGAACAGCATCCACAACCAACCCTGTCACAAATTCAGGAGGGCCTCAACGGAAACCTTTGCCGCTGCACCGGCTACATGCGCATCTTCAACGCGGTGCAGCAGGCCGCCCTCGATGGAGCTTCAAAATAGTGCGTTCCAACGTCATCGAATACGACCTCATTGCTCCGAACTCTCTCGACGCTGTTCTGCAGATTCTCGCCGACTCACCCGACCACTACACGCCAATCGCCGGCGGAACCGAGCTCATGGTCGCGCTTGGTGCGGGTCGCCTGCAGACCAGGAAACTCATCTCGCTTTGGAATCTCGAAGAGCTACGTTTCATCGAAGTCGCCTCAGATGCGATCATCCTTGGCGCGGGCTCTACCTTTACGGATATTCGTAAACACCCCGTCATTACAGAGGAGTTCCCTATCCTCGCTCAGGCCGCAAGCTGGACCGGAAGCATCGCGAACCAGAACCGCGGCACCCTCGGCGGCAACATTGTGAATGCCAGTCCCGCAGCGGACACGCCGCCGGTGCTACTCGCCTACGACGCCAAAATTACGGTTGTCTCCACTCGCGGCTCCCGAACATTGCCTTACCAGGACTTCCACCTTGCCTACAAGGAGACTGTTCTCGAACCAGACGAGCTTGTCCTCAGCGTGACTCTTTCACGTAACTTAAATGGTTACAAAAGCTATATCCGGAAGGTCGGCCCGCGGAATGCTCAGGCCATCTCCAAGGTAGCCATAGCAGCTCTTGCCCGCGTGGAAGGCGATCGCATCGAAGACATCCGTCTCGGCGCAGCGAGCGTGCGCGAATACCCAGCCCGCCTGAGTGCAACCGAACAAGCAATCGCCGGAAAAACCATCTCCACGGCAGTAATCGCTGCCGCCCGCGCCGCCGTTCTTACCGAAGTGCGGCCCATCGATGACATCCGCAGCACCGCGAAATACCGGGCCACCGTCGCCGCAAATTTAGTAGAAGAATTTCTCCGCTCGCTTGTGCGCTAGTCGATGCACATCATGCGACATCCAGAGAGCATTGAGCCTGCAGATACCGCGACATTCCAGTCTCTCTCACATGTCTTTCAACATCTTCCGGCGATAACTTCCGCGAAGTTCCACGCTTCCCTGCACAATACGCATGCACCTCCGCGATTACTGCAAGCGCAATCGCCTCAGGTCCATCTCCACCGAGGTCCAGGCCTACCGGAGCATGAACCTGTTCGCAACACGCGGCAATCGTCCATTTCAGCTTTGCGGCAACCTCGCTGAGGAGCACCGAACTTCGATGCCGAGCGCCGAGTAGTCCCAGATACCGCGGCCGCAACGGCAAAACGTCAGCAAGCAGTTCGCGGTCCTGTTCGTAGCTATGTGTCATCAGCACAACGGCATCCTCTGGGCGAATACCGTACGTGTCCACCCAATGCGGAGCTATAACCGAGACGCTTTCAGCCTCCGGAAAACGCTCCGCCCGGGCTAATTGTGAACGGCCATCCATCACGGAGACGTTCCATCCGAGAAGTGCGGCCATGCTGACCAGCGGTTTCGCATCATCTCCGGCGCCCAGGACAAGCAGCCGCTGCAGCGGGGCCATCACCTCCACGAATATTCCTTCCGGCATATTCTCGACCCAATCCCGCCGTATGACTCCCTCCCTTGCGTCCGCGAGTTCAGACTCCGTCAGCCCGTCGCTGGCAAAGACAAAATCCCCCGCCGGATCAAGCACTGCGCGCGCCAATTTTTTCCCTTCACGCGGCAACCAGGTCAACACCGTCCTCGCGTTTCCTGAGAGCGCTGCCTCCAGTGCAGCAATCAATGCGCGGCATTCAGCAGTATCGCCCGGTTCCAGCAGCAGATCGACGACCCCTCCGCACCCCAGCCCGAACGGGATCTCCGCCGTGTCGTCGAACATCGTCGAATAGCGCTCGACCACGGCTCCCTCACGCGTAAGCCAGGACGCCTTGCGAACGACCTCGGCTTCCAGGCAGCCACCGCTGATCGTTCCCGCATACTCTCCGCCAACGCCCAGGAGCATATGTGCGCCCGGCAGGCGGTAGCTCGAACCCTCCGCCCGCACCAGCGTCACCAGCACAGCCGCTCCGCCCTGCCTCCACAATCGAACGATCTGTCGACGTTCCATCATGTCGCGAGATCTCCCTCTCTAGAAAGCTTAGTCCATTTCGCCCCGCCGGAGAATTCGATGCCTTCCGGAGCACTGTACCCAGAGAGACAACAGAAGTCCCTGCTATTTCATTATTTTAAGGTACTTTTACCGGTCGGCCCTCCTTATATTGCTGCCATGTGCAGTTAATCGATCTCAAAAATACAGATGCACGCCCTTTGGCAATCGCGGTGGATGACCATCGGGATATGACCCCAGTCTGCGGAAGATTCATCGTCCAAACAGATCTTGAGTTTCATCAACTCAGTCGTTCATCCGACCTGAATCCCTTTGCTGACATCGACCCTAGGAGTTTTTCACCATGCGCACGAAGCTTCATTCCGAAGTTCGAGTCCTCATTAGTCTTGCCTGCCTTGTTGCGTCCGTCGTCGCACCGGCTCTCGCGTACTCCCAGGCTCTTACCCCGGTGCAAAGCGGAACACGTTACGCAGGCACGATCACGCCCGGCTTCAATGGGGACTTCGGATCAGCAACGACCATCAGCCTCAATACTCCCTCTTATGTTGTCTTTGACTCGCATGGGAACCAGTACATCTCCGATACGCTGAACAACTGCGTCCGCAGGATCGATTCGTTCGGTTCAATGAGCACAGTAGTAGGACAAGCAGTCCCGGGCAAAGGGGACACCTGCGCCGCGCCCTCGAATCCGCCTCCAACACCATCCGAGGGCCTGTATCAACCGACCGGTCTTGCCGTTGACAGTTCCAACAATCTTTACATCGCTGACACCAAACACAACTGCGTCCGCGTCCTGCCAAACGGAACTGCAGGAGTGAACTCCCTTACCACCGTTGCCGGCACCTGCGGATCGGTATCCTCGACGACGCCCAGCCCTAACGGCCTCGTTCTCGATGCGGCCAATCATCTCTATATCTCCATCCAGGATACTGAGGTGCTTCCCGCTGTCAGCACCTATCAGGTTCTTCGGCAGACACTCGGCGCAGGCCTGTGCGTTATGGCGGGTGCCCCTTCCACCCTTGTTCCGAACACTTGTTCTGGTATTACGGGCAGCATCGTATTGAATGCTCCCTCCGGTCTTGCGATCAATGGAATGGGCGATCTCTTTCTTGCGGACACCGGCAACAACTGCGTTCGGCAGATCGCGAATCTTGCGACGTACAGGACTGCTGTCGGACAGTGTCTTAACGATGGCTCCGGCAATCCCGCGACCGCGCTGAACAAACCATACGGTCTAACCTTCTCACCCACGCAATCCCTCTTCATCACCGAAACGAGTCCTGACAACGTCGTCAGCTACACTCCCGGTTCCTCCAGTCTCACCATTACCGCAGGCCTGCCCAACGGGGCCGCCGGCCCTTACAGTCCCACGCAGGACGGAAACTCGGCTCTCAGCAGTCCGCTTAATAGTCCGCGAGGAATCGCTGTCGACAGCTTCGGCAATTTTTCCCTTGCCGACTCCGGTAACAGTATCGCGCGCAAGCTCAGCGGAAACATCATCTTCCCTTCAACCCCCGTCGGCAGCGCAAGCGCTGCGATTCCGCTGACCTTCGTCGTCAACCAGACCGTCAACCTTTCCGCCTCATCAGGTCCCGACTTCAGCATTACGAGCAATACCTGCAGCGGCTCGCTAAGCCCTGCCCCTGTGGGCTCAATCCCCAACACCTGCCAGGTCTTCCTCCGAGCTACTCCGACTCGTCCCGGCCTGCGCAGCGCACCGGTCAAGCTCACCGACTCGCTCTCGGGAGAGATCTTGCTGCAGGGTTTGCAGGCGGTCGCGACTGGCTCGCTAGGCGTCATGACTCCGGGCATCGTCGATACCGCCACTGGCTCGTTAGCCCCTCCTGTCGCGGTCGCGGTCGATGCTGCGGGCAATGCGTACGTGCTCGAATCCGGCAACACACCAGGGACAGCCGACCTGCTGCTGCTTCCGGCCGGGGGCGGCGCGCCTCAGGTCGTGATTCCGCAAGGCGCGGGCCTGCTTACTCCCTCAGCTCTGGCGATTGACTCAGCCGGAAACTTCTTTCTTGCGGACGCGGCCCACGGTACCGTCGCCCTTTACGGCGCCGACGGAACCATCAATACCAGTTACGTCACCGGCCTCGACACGCCTACTGCGATCTATGCCGACGGTTTCGACAATCTCTTTATCGCCCAGGCCGGCGCCAGTCACAACGTGATTGAGGTCTACGCGGCCGGATCGCGCCGCATCCTCTCTGCCAGCTTTGTCTCGCCCAGCGGCCTTACTCTCGGTCTCGATGGCACGCTCTACGTCGCCGACGCGGCAGGCCACCTCGTCTACGCTCTCGACACTTCCGGCATCCTCCATGAAGTTGCAGGCAACGGAACCACGACCACGAGCGTTCCGGGCCAGGCCATCGGCACTGCTCTGCTTGCCCCATCGTCGCTGGCTGTCGATGCTGCCGGGGATCTTTACATCGCAGACGCCACGGCCAACCGGGTCTACACCGTCTTTTCGTCTACGACCAGCAGCGGAAGCAACATCGCAACCGTCTTTGGTACCGGCACTGCAGGAAGCGCCGGAGACGGCAGCTTTGCCAATCTCGCCCAGGTCAGTGACCCCGTCAGCGTCGCCGTCGATGGCAGCAGCAATCTCTTCGTTGTCGACAAGGGCAACAGTTCCTTACGAAAAATCTCCTATCCATCTCCCACGATCGACTTCGGGACCGTCATGGTCGGTCAAAGCTCTCCCGTCGCCCTGCAAAGTCTCAGTAACTTCGGAACCGACAATCTTTAACTTCACCTCTCCTCTTTCAATCTCCGACACGCACTTCAACATCGACAGCAACTCCACTAACTGCGGCACAACGATAATCGCCGGCTCAACATGCAATGTCGGCGTATTTTTCGCTCCCACAGGGAATGGACTCTCAACGGGAAGTCTTCCGATCGCCTCAAACTCCTACAACAGTCCGCAGTCGCTCCAACTCACGGGAACCGGAAAGCACATCGTGCCGCTTCAGTTCACGCTCCCCGCACAGACTGAGATCTACGGCCAGCCCTTCCCAGAGACAGTTCTTGTCTCAAACGGCAACCCCGCTCCGACGGGCACCATCACCTTCAGCCTCGGGAAAACAATTCTCTGCACTCTCACCGCGACACTGACGCCCACAACCACCTGCGACGCGCCCAACAGTGGCCTTGCGGTCGGCACGTACACTGTGACGTTTGCTTACACCGGCGATACCAACTACGCTCCCGCGAATAGCACCGTCATACTTACCATCGTTCCTGCAACACTCACAGTCACCGTTGATAACATCTCCCGCCAGTACGGTGCTCCCAATCCAACCTTGACGGGCACCATCACCGGCGTAATTCCCGGAGATGCCGTTCAGGTTTCATACTCTACCGTTGCGACCGTCATAAGCCCTGTAGGCAACTACCCCATCGTCGCCACGTTGACCTCAACCGGCGGCACGAGCCTCTCCAATTACATCGTTACGAATAATCCCGGAACCCTCACCATTACGCAGTCGTCGCTGACCATTACCGTGCTCGACGCGAGTCGCCAGTATGGTCAGACGAATCCCGCCTTCAGCAGCACAACCCGCGTCACGCTCAACGGCGTGACCATGCCAGGGACCCTGAACGGTGATGCCCTCACCATCGCTTACTCCACCGCCGCCACCATCGCTTCGGCGGTAGGTACTTACCCGATCAACGCGACAGTCTCTGGCTCCGCTGCAGGCAACTACCTCATCACAGTCATCCCCGGAACCCTTACCATCACGCAGGCATTTCTCACGGTGACCGTTAGCAATGCAACTCGGCCTTACGGGGCACCGAACCCCGCGTTCACCAGCACCGTAAGCGGCGCACTCAACGGCGATACGTTCACAAATACATACTCCACCGCTACGATTACCTCGCCTGTCGGAACCTATCCGATCAACGATGTGGTCGGAGGCCCGGCAGCCTCAAACTACCTTATCGAGATAGCTCCCGGCACCCTCGCCATCACTACCGCGTCAGTCGCGCTCAACGTGACAGCCAATAACGTGTCCCGGGCGTACGGGGCTCCCAATCCGACATTCGCAAGCACCATCACCGGCGTCCTCAACAGCGATATCTTTACGATCAACTACTCCACGACCGCCACTGTAACTTCGTCCGTCGGCGCCTATCCGATTCTTGCAACGATCTCGGGCACAGCAGCCGGAAACTATAGCGTCACTGTCGTCAACGGAGTCCTCACCGTCGTCCCGGCAACGCTCACCGCTACCGCGAACAACGCATCACGCCCGTATGGGACTGCAAACCCAGCCTTTACTGGCACTACCAGCGGCCTGGTCAACGGCGACACCGTTACTCTCAGCTTCTCGACCACCGCAGCAACTAACTCTCCCATCGGAACCTATCCCATCGTTCCCACCGTCGTTGGCGCCTCTTCGAACTACACCGTAGTCCCAATCAACGGAACCCTGACGGTCACACAGAATCCTTCATCGCTCGTCATCAACGTCGATGATGCAACCCGCCTCTATGGCGCACCCAACCCGAACTTCACCGGTTCAGTTAACGGGGTCCTGCCTGGCGACAACGTGGTTGTCACCTTCGCCAGCTCGGCAACCCCGACTTCTCCCTCCGGCAGATACGCTATCGGGGCTAACGTCTCCGGGACTTCGGCCAGTAACTACATCGCAACGATTCATCCGGGAACGCTGGCCGTCACCCCGGCAGCCACGGTGACAACCATTATCAGCTCAGGCTCGCCCGCAACCGCTGGAGCCAACGTCACATTTACAGCCACGGTCACAACCACTACTGGAGTCGTGGCCGGCACCGTCAACTTCTCCGATGGCGCAGTACTCCTTGGAACTGCGACCCTCAACAGCACTGGAGTCGCAACCTTTTCCACCACATCGCTGACCGTTGGCAGCCATAGCATCACCGCAGCCTTCCAGGCCAATACCAACTTCAATGCAAGCTCCGCGACTCTTACTCAGGTCATGACGGCACCAACTGGAACTTTCACCCTCGTTGCATCACCTTCCACGCAGTACATCACGGGCGCGGGTCCGACGGTCTTCCAGGTCACAGTCACCTCTGCAGGAGCCTTTGCCGGTCAGGTTACCCTCACCTGCTCCGGCCTTCCGGCCGACGCCGCATGCTCTTTCGCGAGCAATGCCACCGTCTCCGCTGGCGGCACCGCAACCGTGCCGATGACTGTCACCACAACCGTAGCCGATGCCGCTCTTCGCGTGCCAATGCCACGCAATTTCACATCGGGAGAACTTGCGCCTCTCACGGTCGCCGCTGCCTTCCCACTCGAACTCACTGGTATCGGAGTCTTCTTCGCTGGTCTCCGCCGACGCAACCAGACAGGCTCACCGAAGATGCATCTTCTGGCGGTCATCACCCTCTCTCTCGGCATACTCGGACTCGCGGGTTGCGGTTGTCCCCCAACCGTTTATCAGAGCTACACCATCAACATCACCGGCACCAGCGTCAGCTTTATAGCACCTGTTCAGTCCACCTCGGTCATTCTGTCCGTCGGTAACCAGTAATTCCTGATCGCTCTTTTTGAATCAGGTCGAAGCACCGCAGTTGGAGGATTCACAGTTATGCAAGCGCACCCCGTGAGCCACGGCCTTTGGAACTGCAACGCTTTGCGCCCCGGATTCGCCATCAAAATCCGGGCCTGCCTCTTTGTCACGCTCACATGGATGGCGACCTCGACGCTCTCCGGCCAGGCTGTCAAGACCGGCTCCGCTCCGCCGCCCGACGCCTCGCGCGTCGACCTCTACGCCGGTTACGGCTACTTCCACCCGTTTGCCGGAAAGATCTCCGGTGTCTCGTACCAGCCCATCAATGTAGGAGACGTCTTCAGCATCTCCACTTACTTCAATCACCATCTCGGCGTTCAGGCTGAAGGCAGCATGTTTCCGAGCGGCCCGAACGACTGCGTCTTTACCGCCCAGGCAGGCCCAATCTACCGTTTCCAAAAAAATCGTTGGGTTCCCTTCGCTCACGTACTTGGCGGAGGAGCGAAAGTCGGCGGCCCCGTCTTCCAGCCATGTACCTGGGGCTGGGGCCTAACCGCAGGCGGTGGCATCGACTTTATCCTTCCTCTTTTCAATAACATTTTCGCGATCCGCCCCATTCAGGCGGACTACTATTACTCGCACGTCGACTACGGTGCGGTCGATGCGGGCAAGGTTACAGGAGGCATCGGCGACATCTCCGCCTATCGCCTGTCCGCCGGGATCGTCCTTCGCCTCGGGCAGGTTTCACCCCCTCCATCGGTCCAACTAGGCTGCACTCCTGAGCCTGCGAATGTCTTTCCCGGCGACCCGATCACAATTACTGCTGTGGCCGCCAATCTCGATCTGAAGAAGAAAGCTACCTACACCTGGACCACAAATGGCGGCACGATCACGGGCCGCGAGGAGACCGCCACCCTCTCCACAACGGGTCTTGCACCCGGAGATTATGTCGTCTCCGGCCACGTCTCCGAAGGCCCACGTGCCAGCCAGCAGGCCAGTTGCACCGCAGGCTTCCGGGTTCATGCTTACGATCCGCCGACGATAGCCTGCTCTGCCAATCCAAGTACCGTGATGCCCGGCGATTCCTCCACCGTCACCTCCGTCGCGAATAGCCCTCAAAACCGCCCGCTTACTTATTCTTACTCTGCGTCCGCCGGCCAGATCGCAAGCAATACACCGACCGCCACTCTCAATACCGCCGGGGTTGACCCAGGTACCGTCACTGTGACCTGCAATGTCGTCGATGACCTCGGAAAGCAGGCGACAGCCAGCACCTCCGTCACCATCACGACTCCGCCGCCACCCGTCGCGCCGCAACCGCGTACTCTCTGCAGCGTCTCCTTCGAGCGCGACAGAAAACGACCGGTGCGCGTTGATAACGAAGCCAAGGGATGCCTCGACGAAGTCGCACTCACCCTCAACCGCGATACAACCTCCAAACTGGTGATCATCGGGAGACACTCCGCCGATGAAACGCCCGATGCCGCCGCACAGCGCGATCTCAACGTCGAGCAATATCTCGTAGATGAGAAAGGGGTCGATCCATCGCGCATCGAGATGCGCACCGGCGGCGACCTCAACCGCAGTCTCGACGACGTCCTGGTGCCCGCCGGAGCAAGCTTCATTCCGGGCGACACCGAAACCTTCGATACCAACTCAGTGAGGCGGCGCGGACAACCATACGGAAATCCCACCAACCCGCATCGCAACCCACCCCACTAGTTCGAACTTTGCGCCACTTATGGAGAGGAGTCCCAGGGCTTCTCTCCATTTTTTTCGTTTCGGATTCAACCGGTGGGAAATCAGCGCCGGCCACGAACCAAATGTTTCAATTTCTTAGCACAGCACTCGAATCGAGGAGCCACGAAACCGGAGCGCGCCATCGCACTCACCCTCGATAATCTGCTAAACTAACCAAGTCGATACAGCGATCCACCAAGCTCACCCACGCGCTTGAATTTCACGGAAAGCCTTGCATCGAGAACCCACCGCAGTACACGTTCGGGGCGTAGCGCAGTCTGGTAGCGCACCTGGTTCGGGACCAGGGGGTCGGAGGTTCGAATCCTCTCGCCCCGACCATTCTCCGTTTTGGCTCTTTCAAAGATTAAGTTGAATGGGTATCTGTGGGCAGGCGTGGGCACTTTCAGCGTCCACTGAAAACGTTCGGACAGAACTTTCTAAGCAAATCTGCTCTTTCGACGGTTACTCTGCGTAAAGTACAGATAATAAGCTCTAGTTGCCAGTTCGAACACTTCCTTCAAGTCGAGCGCCCGGACAAAGCCGGCCATCGGCGCTGTTGGGGTACCCAAAAATATAGCGGTTATTATGAATGGGCCACCCGCTTGGACTCGAGGTCGACATTGAGAATCGTCATACTCGGCGCTGGTGTTCAAGGTACCGTCTTCGGCGTCCGACTCACGATGGCTGGTCACCAGGTAACACTGATCTCGCGACCCGACCGAGCACTGGAACTTCGTCAGGGAGGCGCAACGATTCAGAACGTAAAGACGATGCGGATCTGCACGAAGGTGCTGCCCGTTCTGGAGAGATTGCCGCACGACTTTGCCGCGGATATATGCCTGGTTACTGTACGCCGTGAACAGATCGAAACTGTCCTTCCAGATCTCGTACAGGCAACCGAAATCCCACGGATTGTCTTCCTGGTGAACCACGCCAACGGTTCAGACGATCTGCTGACACTTCTCGGACGGTCTCGGACTGTTCTTGCGTTTCCAGGGATTGCGGGGGACCGCGACGGTGCCATCATTCGATATCTCGATGTTCCCCAGCAACGCACCGTTGTGGAGGACCAAGCACAAGACGTTGTGTCACTTTTCCGAGAAGCTGGCTTTCCTGTGGATGTCGTGCGAGACATGGACGCGTGGTTACAGCGCCATGCTGTCTTTATCACAGCGATCGTTGGTGCACTTTATGAATGTGACTGCGATGCACTTCGTCTTGCGCAAAATCTCGAAAGGGTGCGCCGCTTCATTGTTGCGGTGCGGGAAGGCTGGGCAGCACAGGACCGCAAGCGGGTGGGACCTGCCCCCTTTGCGCTACGAACCATTCTGTGTTGGGTTCCCCTCCGCCTTTCCGCAGGATACTGGAGTCGGCTTCTTGCCTCTCCTCGTGGCGACATTTACTTTGCCCGTCATGCCCGTCATGCCCCGGCTGAGATGGTTTTGCTCGCAGATGACGTGCGAAACTTTCTCTGCGAAGGGGAAGCACCTGGACTCCAGAGGCTGCTTGCGTCAATCGACGCTTGGCCGCGGAAGTTCAACAACGAATCGCTGGACGGAACCTCATCTCGGAGCTGTTGAACTCACCCAGCAGGGAATATCCGATACACGTCCTCATTCGTCGGCATGAGCCCGATCTCTTCATTGCGAAAGACTTCGCTGATAGACCGATGCCTCGGGAGCCATTCACGGCGAAGATCCAGTCCAGCTGTCAACCCTACTGAATATGCAGCGTCTTCCAGCTGAAGTCGTAGCGGAACCCGAGGGCTGTTGCGTTGTAGCCTCCCTTGCCTAGAGCGTCGGTCGTGTCTCCCAGCTTTGATTCGATAAACGCGTAGCCAGATGGCGAGATGTGCCATTCAGCGCCGAGGATTGCGTATCGGGTCTTGAAGTCCGGGTTGATGACCGGACTCAGGTCGAAGGGAATGTTGTCTTCAAACCCAAGTACGGCGGCAATCTTTCCGAAGTGCAACCTGGAATACACCTCAACTCCGTTCGCTGAAAATCCGACCGCTACCTGCGTTGGTCCACCTGCGGGGTTGGGAACGAACGCCAGGTCGCCATTGTTCTGCCGGACCCAGTCTGCTCCCCATTCAAGGTTGCGCCAGGTGCCTTTGCCTCCAAAGGCCCAGTAATCCGTGCCTCCTCCATGGAGCACCGTCGTTGTAAGAAATTGGTCGAAATAGGTCTTGTTATAGGCGCCACCGATCTGCAGTCCGGGAAGCACTTTCGCCTGAACAGAGAAGCCGAAGCCGTTGAAGGCCTGCGGGGTGTCCGCGGTGCGCAACTGCCCCTGCGCTCCGAAGTCGAAGATCTTGGCGAAGGTGAGATGGTAGAGAATCGTCTGGTCGGCACGGGCGGTACCTGATTGACCGCCGTCAGTACCGGCGACATAAGTGGCGGTAGACTGCCCGCCGAAGACGTTGAAGCGATCCGTCGTGTAGCTCGCTATGTCGTAGTGGGTGGAAAGCTGCTTGCCATAAGAGAGCCGCCCATACTTGCCGAAATCGACACCAATGAAACCAAGGCGAGCACCGAAGACGGTTCCAGTCGTTTGCTGCACCTCGCCGAAGCCAGACGACGTAGTTGCACCGGCGTTGAGCGAGGTTTCGCTCTGAACGAGGTTGACCCCCCATTCCGTGGTGGCAAATACTTTAATTGGTCCAAACGTTGTGAAATTAATGCCGACGCGGGTGGCATCGTCCTGTACTTCCGCTGCTCCATTGGATGGAATGGAGATGATGGTGCGGAGACTTCCATAGGGCTGGAAGGCGCCGTGGTAATCCACCGTCGGGTTTGTCCCCGTGGTGGTGGTCTCAATCTGTTTTTGTTCGTCCTCAGGCGGAACCACGGCCGCCGCATAACTGGATGATGATGCAGTGGCACGGACAGTAACACGGGAACTACTTCCAGTCCCGAAGTCGCCTCCGCAACCTTCCGACACCCAAACCCCCTGGTCGTCATAGCCCCAGTTTCTGCCAAGAAGACAGGCGGCCTCACCGGTCGGTCGCAACATCACGATGCCCGCACGAGTGTCAGCCGGACATTGTTGTCGCTCTTTGCCTGTGGAGACGCAGCTTACGACAGACGAAACCGACGCCTGCACCAGGCTCTGCTGAGCATCTAGAACTGCAGCCCAGCCCAGGGCCATGGCTGCAGACACAAAACAGCTTGTTAGTTTCATGCTCCTCCTTTACGGGCTTCAGCCGTCATGGACCGGACCTGCGGCTTTCCAGAAAGGAGACCAATTGCCTTACATGCTTGAGCTATGTCTGGAGAGAAATGTCTACAAAGGAACAAATACTCACGTCTTCACCTGGTGAAATCCAAGGCTCAGGCGCTCTTGTCCGCACCCTACCTCTTCCGCCCAACCATGTAAGGCCTAAAAGTCTTCCCGTGAGAAACCTAGGATTCGGAGCCCGCAGCACGGATGCTAAGGGGGAACTAACTGATTGTCCACTGACAGAACTGCCATACTCGCCCTCGGAGGAACGGCTCCCCGAAAATATCGCTGGCCTTGGGCCGCCTCGAAATGAACACTGGAGGAAAGTTCGAAAATCGTCTACCAGGGCCGATCATTTACTTCCAAACGAGCCTTTCTTTTACACATCTTTCACGCCTGCCGAGCCATCGCAAGATCCACGATCTCCCCGACCATTTGGGTATAGGAGAGGCCGGATTTCTTTGCGGCCATGGCAAACTCCTGTCCGCTGGAGAGCCATGGGTTCGGATTCGCTTCGATGACATAAATCTCGCCCTTCTTTGATACGCGCATGTCAATGCGACCATAATCGCGAAGCTTAACGGCCCGGTAGGCCTTGATCGCAATCTCGGTGAGTTTGGTTGCAGTTTCCTCATCGAGATCTTCGGCAATCGCCGATTTCGTCAGCTTATAGGCTTCCGTATCCTTCTCGAATTTCACATCCTGGCTCGCGATCCTGGGCATGCCCTTCGGAAGCTTCGAAAGATCAAGTTCCACAAGCGGAAGCGCATATGCCTTCTCGTAACTGCCGAGGATGGCAGCGTAGATCTCGCGTCCTTCGATGTACTCCTCGATCAATGCAGGAGAATCGAATTCCGTCTGGATATAGTCGACGCGCTCCATCAACTCCTTCACGCTGGTGACTACGGCAGCGGCATCGATGCCGATGGATCCATCTTCAGAAGTAGGTTTCACGATGAGTGGGAACTTGATGTCATGTGCGTGGTCGATGCTGCCGCGGTAAGCCGTCGCGAAGTAGGGCGACTGAATCCCGTAAAAAGCGAACATCTTCTTGGCGATCGATTTGTCCTGCGCCAGAGTGTGCGCATGCGGTCCCGCGCCAGTGTAGGGGATATCGAGCATATCCAGGAATGCAGTGACGTGCATCTCCTTGGTGTCATCGCCTGCATAGGATTCCGTAATGTTGAAGATAAGATCGGCGCCACACTTGGCAAGTCCGAGCAGTGATTGTGGCCGTCCGTCGAGCACATGATACGACGGCTCATGACCTAGCTTCCCTAACGCTTCGAAGATCTCTTCGCGGTCGTGCTTCACCGGCTTCTTCTTGCGTTTCGTTTGCCCCTTGCGCTTGCGCGGCGCAGGAACTTCTTCCTGCACTTCAGCAGGTTCTTCTTCCCATAGGTCGTACAGTACGGTGACTTTCAACTTTCCTCCAGTCATGCGGCCTCCAATCGGAGTGACGGCAGTTGCCGGCACGCCTCAGGGATGAATGAACTTGCCGCGGATCAGGTAATTCATCGAGAGCGCGGTCGTGTATACCGTGAACTCCGTGAGGTACTCGGACTCGCGTCGAACGTCCACAAGCAGGCCCAGGTCTTCAACACGCTTGCAGATGGCTTCCACTAGTCGCTTGACGATCGGACGTTGCACTCCGCTCCAATATGCGACCTTGTCGACAATGGGCTTCCGATGCTGACGCAACATCTCCTGGGCCGGTCGAACGCCCTTGCGTCGCTTGCGGGAGATATTAAAGATGTCCGCCAAGTCCGTATCCAGCGCGAGTTCCTGCAGCGGAATCTCCTCCGGCAGGGTGAGACTATAGAACTCGCCGACCGTCGATTCCATCTCATCGACGGTGATGTCGGTGCGGCCGCGACGCCGGATAGGTTCGGCATCTCCGAATTTTCGCGCGATGCGATCGACGTATTGGAGCTTGGCCAGCGCGCCCCAGCCTTTGTAGCGCGCTCGCCATTGCGAGCGAGGCGTAAGCCAGACCGCAAACGTCTCTGCAAAATCCTCATCCGGATGCTTCTGCGCGTACCACCCGGCCATGTGGCGAACATACTTCCGCGAGAAAGGTATGGGACGGTAATGATCGCGATACGCGCGCCGAAACGGCCCAAAGAGATCACGCCACTCAGCCGACTTGTAGAACTGGTACGCGTAGTTGAATGCGTGCCCGGCCTCATGACGCATGTACATCATGATCTCGCGAGCGTCTTCCAGGTCATTCATTTCGCGCTCAAGCTGTGCCAGATCCGGATTCGCCAGATAGAACGGAATGCCGACGACAGGCTCGCCAGAGGGACATCCCCATTCATCAGTGAGATAACAAAGAGGGCGGAACTTGTGGATGCCCTTGGCTTCCAGTTCGCGATAAAGCTGTTGAACGAATCGTTCAAGCGGAGAACCCTCGAGTTTGAGCCCGAGTTCGCGAATGGGCTTGGCGAGTATCTCCTGGAATTCTGTTCGTGTTTTCTCGAAATTGCGCACTGGGGCTATTCAGAGTTCTATACGACGGAGCCAGATTTGGCACGGCAAGGCGTATCGCTTATGCACATAGTATTGTTGGCAAGGTTGGTTCTGTAAGCGCTGTTGTGTCGCAAGGCACCGTTTGAGGAGTTCATTGAGTCACCTGAACCCACCAACATAACCATCTGGAAGCAGCGACCTCCGCGCATCTTTCTGCTTGCATCCCCCTTCTCGGCGAAGGCGTGATATAAATTTCGGCACACTCGCAATTTTTACGCTTCAAAAAAACATCTCTGCGGTTCTACAGCTAGCCGAAGTGTCTTCGACCTCTCTGACCGCAGCCGAAAACGATTCACAAACCTATAAGGGAAAAACGATGAAGATGCGCTTACGTTGGATGACAATCGTACTGTTGGCCGTGATCGCAACCTGGTCGCGACCGGCTTCCGCGGCCGAAATCTCAGGCAAGTGGATCGCTGAAGTTTCGAGCAAAACCCTCCTCGAACCCGCCTATGCTCACGTAACGCTCGAAGGAACAGGTGACGCGCTCGGCGGAACCTGGGGCAATGACGCGGTCAAAGGCTCAGCGAAAGGTTCCCAGTTGACGTTGACCTTGACCGATGCACAAGGCAACACAACCGGCACCCTCACTGGAACACTCGGCAACAACGAGGCTACTGGCTCTGGCACATTGACCGGTTTGAATCGTCGTCCCGGCGGCGCGGGAGCAGGCGGGCGTCCGCCAATGCCGCAGGAAGTCACATGGAAACTGACTCGCGAGCCTGCGCTTCCGGCCAAACCACGTGAGATCAACTACGAGCCCAAAACCTTTCAGGCTTACTACTACGCCGGAAACAAACCCGACATCCACATCTTCCCCGGAGACATCGTTCATACCTGGTCCCCCGACTCAGGCGGCGCAGATAAAAATCTGCAACGAGTCGCGCTCGGAGGTGACGCAAACATAGGCCCGATCTACGTGGAAGGCGCATTACCCGGCGACACGCTCGTCGTCCACCTGATCAAAATCGCGCCGAATCGGTCGACCGCCCGCCAGGGAAGCCGGCTGCAGCAATTCGCTGTCTTGCCCGCCTACAATCTCGCCGCAAAGTACGATCCGCGCTTCGACGGAGAGTATCAACTCGACAACGCCACCGGAATCGCAACTCTGTCGCATCCAACCGAAGCATTGAAAAACTTTAAAGTCGCGATGAAGCCGATGCTGGGTTGCATCTCGGTCGCTCCTCCCGGCTTCGAAGCCTTCGGTGGAACGCATCTCGGACCCTACGGAGGCAATCTCGACTACAACGGCGTCGTCTCCGGAACGACGATGTACTTCCCTGTCTTTCATCCCGGTGCGCTCTTCGGTTTTGGCGACGGACACGCTGCAATGGGCGACGGCGAAGTAACCCAGACCGGACTCGAAACCTCGATGACCGTCGATTTTTCAGTCGAGATCATTCGCGGCTACCAGACCCAGCAGGTACGCGAAGAAGACAACGACTTCCTCATCTCGTTTGGAGTAGCCGGTTCCCTGCAGGAAGCGCTCAAAGTAGCGACAGCGCAGCTCGCCACCTGGATCAAGCACGACTACGGCCTGAGCGATAGCGAAGTCGCCCTCTTCCTTGGCGCGGAGATGCAGTACAACGTTACCGAATTGGTCGACCCCGAGTTCGATATCGTGGCCAAGGTCCCGAAGAGCGCACTCGCAATGCTCCAAGTGCCAGCTACGAAGTAACATGTCGTCGCGCCTGGCGAGGCAACACCCATCGGCCTGCGATCTGCTCCGTAAGTAGAAATACGGACAGGCGCGAGTCCCGAGGCCAGTATTTCTCCGAATTACATAAATCTGAAATCTCCTGCATAGTCGAGGGAACCCCTCTACGAGGTTCCGACCATGAAACGGAATTCCCCCCTCTCCTGCCTACGCAGAGTTGTACTTACCCTCCTCTTCCCGCTGTTAGCGGCGCCTTTCACATCCAGTCAGACGTCCACCACAGGCGCAATACGAGGCACGGTAACCGACGCGCAGGGTGCAATGATAGCGGGTGCAACCGTCACTGTGACCTCCACAGCAACCGATCAGGTCCGCACGGTCAAGACTGACAGCGAGGGGCAGTTCACGGTAGGTCTTCTGCCGCCGGAAATTTATAAGATCAGCATCACCGCCACCGGATTCAAAACAGAACAGACCCCACCAGTTACTGTCATCGTCACCGAAACAGTTCGCTCCGATGCGCACATGGTCGTCGGGAGCGAAGGCGAGATAGTCGAAGTCACCGCGCAGGCGCCCGCACTTCAAGTCGAAAACGCTACGTTGGGCACCATCGTCGACGGCAAAACCATTCAGGAAGTCCCGCTGACGAATCGCAACTACACCCAGGTTCTTACAATGTCTACCGGTATTGCGGGCGACGTGAACAACGCAGCATCGCTCGGTAAAGGCACGCAGGACGTCTACGTCAACGGCGCCAGCAGCATCAGCAACAACTTCCACATGGACGGCGCCGACATCAACAACTACGGTTCGGGCCGCGCTGGTGACTTCGTGCAACAGGCCGGCATTGCGATCCCCAATCCGGACGCACTCCAGGAATTCAAGATTCAGACAACCAACTACGACGCTGGCTTCGGCCGCGATGCCGGCGCCAACGTCGACGTCATCACAAAGACCGGCAGCAACAATATCCACGGTTCCGCGTGGGAGTTCTTCCGCAACGACGTCCTCAACGCTAACGATACGTTCCTGAAGATTCACGGACAGAAGCGCGCCGTGATGAAACAAAATCAGTTTGGCGGAACCCTCGGCGGCCCCATCATCAAAGACAAGCTCTTCATCTTCGGCACCTATCAGGGTACCCGTCAGGCCAACGGGCTCAGTTCCAGCTCCTTCGCCAGTCTTGTGCTCTTCCCTGTTACTAACGACCGCAGTCCAGCCGCGATCGGCAAGATCGCCTGTCCCAGCGGGAGCACGGGCAACAAATGGAAACCTTTCAATGGCGGCGTTAATGTGGCCTGCGACGGCAGCAACATCAACCCCGTCGCCTTGAACCTGTTGAACCAGAAGATCGCCAACGGTACCTACCTAATTCCTACGCCGCAGACCTACGGCATCGATGCAAACGGCAACCCAGTAGGCTCTTCCTCCTTCAGCATTCCGTCGCACTTCAGCGAAGACCAGTTCATGGTCAACACCGACTGGGTCATCTCCGCCAAACACACCTTATCCGAGCGTTACTTCTACTCGAACGATCCACAGAACCTTCCCTTCAGCACCTGCTCATGCACACCGGGCAATGGCCTCACGCCGACGTTCAATAGCCAGGTCGCTGTGCTCAAGCTGACCTCAGCGGTGAACGCCCACTTCCTCAACGAAGCTCTCATCGGCTACATCCGAAGCTACGGCCGCCTCCAGACGCAGGCCAACCTGACCTACGACAAGATCGGCATGACTGCACCCAGCGATCCCACCTATCCGCTGATGCCGATCACCTCTACCACGGGCTACTTCCAGCTCGGCGGAGTTAACAACGACGTCTCCTTCTCCGCCGTCAATACATTTGAGATCAGCGACCAGGTCGCATGGACGCACGGCAAGCAGAGCGTCCGCGCGGGTTTCCTCGGCGAGAAAGAACAATTCAACTTCGACGACCCGAACAACAAACGCGGCTCCGTAGGCTTCCAGACCTTCCAGGACTTCCTTCTCGGCATGAGCGCCCCGCAGAATGGCTCAGGCTTCAGCAATCTCAACTCCAGCGGCAGCCAACAGGGTTCGTACTACAAAGGCTACCGCGGCACCGTCATGGCGATGTTCCTCCAGGACGACATCAAGCTGCGCCCTAACCTGACCGTCAACGCCGGCCTGCGCTGGGAACTCAACAGCGGCGTAAGCGCAAACCACGGCCAGCTCAGCAGCTTCTATCCTTCCCTCGTAACACGGTTTCAGCCCGTCCCGTCGACCGGAACCTTTACCGGCTTTGTCGTACCCAACAATTACAGGCTTACTCTGCCCGCGGGTGTAACCCGATTGGGCAGCACCAGCCTCTCCGATAACGACCTCCCGCTGCACAACTTTGGTCCGCGGATTGGCTTCGCCTGGCAACCGTGGGGAGGCGGCAGCGCCACCGTCTTCCGTGGAGGCTACGGAGTCTTCTATACCCTGCCGAATGCCAACTCAGTCCTTCAGACCTTAGGCGGTCAGCCCTTCGTAAGCTCCGCAAGCCTTAGCGGAACAGCCAACGCAGCCGCCACCTTCCAGACACCCTACACGACCGTTCTCACACCGGGCGTCTGGCGCCCGCGCTCCCCGAACTACACCCTCACAGTAACCGGCGTCGCGCAAAACATCGACTCGCCCATGGTCCAGCAGTACAACTTTGACGTGCAGCAGCAGATGCCGAAGAAGTTCGTATTTGAAATCGGCTACGTTGGTACCCGTGGAACCCGCCTCGCTGAATCGCGAGCCCTGAACCGGGCCTTCCTCGCCAGTCCAACCAACCCAATCAATGGCGTCACCACGAACACGGTAGCGTCCGCTAATCTTCAGGCACGCGTTCCTTATCAGGGCTTCACGCCAGGTGGAGTCACCCGCATCGAAACCTACGGCTTCTCCATGTTCAACAGCATGCAGGCAACTCTGAGAAGGCAGGTAAGTCGCGGCGTCTACCTGCAGGCTGCTTATACGTGGAGCAAGGTTCTCACAACCGTTACCGGAGGCGATGGGACCAACGGCGTGTTCTCCGGAGGCAGCGCCAACAGCAATGACCCGAACAACCGCTACGCACGTTGGGGACCCGCGGGCTACGACCGCACCAACCGTCTTGTCGTCGCCTACACCTGGCAACTCCCAAGCGTGAAAGATGGAAATGCGTTTGAACGAGTGGCAACCAGCGGCTGGCGGTTCTCAGGCGTCACTACCTTTCAGTCGGGTAAACCGCTCACCTTCACTGACGCCGCGGATGGCACTGCCTACGGAACCGCAAGCCGAGGCCAGTTCGCGCCCGGCGTCAGCAATCGAAACATCATTAACAAGAACGGGGGGACGATGCTCGCACGAGTCAAGACCAACAGCTATCTGAACCCAAGCGCAAGTCTCTTCGTCACCGCTCCTCCGGTTCCCTTCAGCGCATCAGCCACCACTGGCGGTCCACAGGCAATCGACTATGGCAACACCGCGATCGGCGCCGCCCGCGGACCAGGAAACGACAACTGGGACATGACCCTTTCGAAGACCACCCGTGTCGGCGGATTGCGCGAAGATGCAACACTGGATTTCCGCACAGAGTTCTTCAATGTCTGGAACCACCCGCAATATGCAAATCCCTCAACCGGTGTGGCGACAGCCAGCTACAGCGTTATCAACACTTCAGCCGTAGCGCCCAGACTCATTCAGTTCGCCCTGAAATATGTCTTCTAGATAAAACGGCCGGCATCGTAGCAGCAATCCAACCGCAGTGGCGATGCCGAGTCCTCATTGCGACTGCACGCCATCGGGGAAGAAGTGCGATTGGCCTTTTGGTCTTCCATCTGCGTAATTCAACGTACGCAATTTCCACAATTCCCCACACGGATTTACGAAAATCCGCTATGCTTCAGATATCTCCAACACACGATACTTCTGAGCAAGCCCGCTGCGTCATTGCAATAACCCGCAATAGTACGATTCGAGGCCGATCATGAGAGAGCATGAGTTTTTCGAAACTCATCCTGTATTCCCTTCTACCAGGAACGACGCGGGTACCTCCGCGGCCTATCTGCGCTCTCTCATCGAAAACAGCCCAATCGCCATTGTCGTGCTCGATGCACACTATCGTTACACCATGTGCAACCCCGCATTTAAAGCGCTTTTTCAGTACACACCGAAAGAGCTGGCTTCCACCGATCTCGACGACTTGATCGCCAGCCCCGAACAGGCCGACGAGGCCGCATGTCTTAGTGGCCGCGTCATGCGCGGAAACAAGGTCCACATGGTTACCCGGCGCCGCAGACGAGACGGAATGATGGTTGACGTCGAGATCTACGGCATCCCCCTCATGGTCGATGATCGTCTGGCCGGGGTCTACGCTCTCTACCAGGATGTAACCGAGCGCAACAAAGCCCAGATGGCATTTCGCGAGATCTCAGGCCAGCTCGAAAATCTGCAGCAGGAAGAGCGCCGCAGGTTGGCTCGCGATCTGCACGACTCGACTTCGCAGGAGTTAGCTGTCCTCAATTGGAATCTCACCCGCCTGGCGAATCTCGTCGGTGATCGTGATGAACCGTTGAAAACGCTCGTGCAGCAGACAAAAGAAATCGCCTACGAGTGTTCCGCTCGCATTCGAAGCGCCGCCTATCTGCTGCATCCTCCTATGCTTGGCGAAGCCGGGCTGACATCGGCAATATCATGGCTCGCAGAAGGATTCGAACAACGCAGCGGAATTCGCGTCATGCTCGAAATAAGCCCGGAACTCGGTCGTTATCGTGACGAAGTCGAGACTGCAGTCTTTCGCGTCGTACAGGAAGGACTCGCGAATGTTCTGCGGCACTCAGGCAGCCCCGTTGTCCGGATCTCACTGCAGAAACAGGCCTCATGGCTGGAGTTGGCAATTGCTGATCAGGGCAAAGCTCATTCGCGAGACATCCTGCTGCAGGCCTTGAATCGAAAGAACGGTGTCGGTATCAGCGGAATGCGCGAACGAGTGGAACAGCTTGGTGGATGTTTGCAGATAGAGAGCAACGGAAGAGGAACGACAGTGAAGGCAACTATCCCAATGGAGATAAATTCTCATGGATAAGCTCAGGGTTTTGATTGCTGACGATCACGATCTCATTCGCCGCGGCGTGCGCGACCTGCTGGCAGTCCGCAATGACTGGCACATAGTCGCAGAAGCCTCCAACGGAGCAGAAGCCGTCCAGAAGACAGTGAACCTGAAACCCGATATCGCAATCCTCGATTTTTCGATGCCGGAACTCAATGGTCCCGGGGCAACCGCGCAAATCTTGAAGCAATCTCCTGAAACCGGCGTCGTCGTCCTCACGATGCACGACTCCGAGCAGGTGATGCGCGAGGTCCTTCAGGCCGGAGCCCGCGGACTTGTGCTGAAGAGCGACGCCGATCGCGACCTGATCGAAGCGGTTGATGCAGTCGCTCGAAAACGGCACTTCTTTACAACGCGAATGTCCGAGATGATGCTTGGCGGATACCTGTCCGCTGGTGCACCACCAACCCGGAAAACGAACGGAAAGGATACCCAGCTAACCGATCGTGAACGCCAGATCATGCGTCTTCTTGCCAATGGCATGTCGAGCAAGGAAGTTGCTGCACAGCTGGAAATCAGCATCCGCACAGTCGAATCGCACCGCATCAATATGAATCGAAAGCTTGGCTTCAACTCGATCGCGAAGCTGGTGCACTACGCCATTCAACACGGGATCATCGCGCACACTCAACCTGTGCACTAGCCTATCCTTCAATATTTGATTCCGCTAAAATTCGTTCTCGTGTCACGCTCTCAATGTCGACGCGTCTTCGACAATCCGGAAAGGCTCGCACCACATCGATGGAACCTATAAAGACGCCAGTGATCGATTCCCATCATCACCTCTGGCGCTACTCGGCTGCCGAATATGACTGGATCGACGACCGCATGGCTGCAATCCGTCGCGATTTCCTCCCTGCTGACCTCGTGCTCGAGCTCGCCGATGCGGAGGTAGACGGTGCCGTGGCGGTGCAGGCAAGACAAACACTCGAAGAGACGAATTGGCTCCTCGAACTGGCACGCGATGGCGATGCAATTCGGGGCGTCGTAGGATGGGCTCCTATTGCCGCACCGGACTTTGAAGTCTCCGTTTCTGCTCTGGCAACGAAGCCAAAGCTTGTTGGTCTCCGCCACATCGTACAGGCCGAGCCCGCTGGTTTTCTCGACAACCCTGATTTCAATCGCGGCATCCGAGCGATGCAGCCAACCGGTCTCGCCTACGACATTCTTATAACCGAAAACCAACTCGCCGAAGCGATTCGTTTCGTCGATCGCCACCCGCAACAGAAATTTGTCCTCGACCACCTCGCCAAACCAAAGATCGCGGCGACTGAGATCGAGCCATGGCGCATCCTGATCCGTGAACTAAGCAGACGCAGCAACGTATCCTGCAAACTATCAGGCATGGTTACCGAAGACTCATGGTCTCAATGGTCCCTTGACTCGTTACGTCCCTACCTCAATCTCGCGGTGGAAGCGTTCGGCCCCAACCGTCTTATGGCAGGCTCCGATTGGCCCGTTTGCCTCGTCGCATCCGGCTACGCACAATGGTGGAATACGCTCCGGATCTACTTCACAGATTTCAGCGAAGACGAGCGCGCACAAATCTTCGGTAAGACTGCAATCACGATCTACGATCTACAGGAAGAATAAAAAGATTATTATGTCCCCCCATAAAGTGGAAACAGAAAGCAACGAAGAGCGCTATCGACAGGCAGTTGAAGCGTCCCGCGCTCCTCTTCCAAAGACGCCCCGGCCAATCGTCATCCTCGGTGCTGGCGGCATCGTTCGAGCAGCCCATCTTCCCGCATACGCCAAGGCAGGATTCCCGGTCATCGCCGTCGCCGACCCGGTCAGCGGAAAAGCCGCAGAACTCGCCTCGGAGAGAGGCATCGGCCACGCCTTCAACTCGATCGAAGAAGCAGTCCGCTTCGCCCCACCCGACGCAATCTTTGATGTCGCAGTCCCCGCTACGCAGATCATGACCATCCTCCCTCACCTCCCATCAGGAGCGCCGGTCCTCATCCAGAAACCCATGGGAGAGACCCTCGAGGAAGCCACACTCATTCGCGATCACTGTCGTAACCGAGGCCTCGTCGCCGCCGTCAACTTTCAGCTGCGATACGCACCCAACAACCTCGCCGCGGTTGCTCTGGCGCGCGCGGGTCTTCTCGGCGAGGTGCACGACATGGAAGTCCAGGTCCGAACCTACACCCCATGGCAACTCTGGACCTTTCTCGCAACCGCGCCACGCCTCGAAATTCTCTACCACAGCATCCACTACCTTGACCTTATCCGCTCCTGGCTCGGCAATCCCCTCGGCGTCTACGCAAAGACGGTGAAGAATCCGCAAACCGCTTCGCTCGCCGCTACCAAATCCTCCATCCTCCTCGACTACGGCGACTGGAAGCGAGTCTTCATCGTCACCAATCACGGCCACGATCTCCCCACAGAGACCCACCGCAGCTTCGTTCAATGGGAAGGAACCAGGGGCGCCATTCGCATGGACATGGGCGTCAACCTCGATTACCCGAAAGGCATCCCTGACACGATCAGCTACGCCGAACGAGGCACGAGCACGGAATGGAAATCTCTGCCCATCCAAGGTAACTGGTTCCCCGATGCATTCATCGGCAGCATGGGAGCACTCCAGTCCTACGTCGAAGGATCGACCCCGGAACTGCCCATCAGCTTCGAATCCGCGCACGAAACCATGGCACTCGTCGAAGCCGCCTACCGCTCCAGCGCCCGCCCCGCGGAGCCTCTGCCCATTTAAATCACACAGGCAACCGTCAGCCCGTAACCACCGTGGCTTTCTTCACAAAGTCCGGATCAATCTCAACGCCGAATCCTGGCCCCGAAGGCACTTGGATCACTCCATTGCTATCGCTCCGCAGGCTTGAAGTCTCGCAGTGATAGGGCAGCTCCGTGTTGAACTCCTTGAACTCGTGATAAGGTCCCGAGTTCGGTATCGCCGACACGAAATGCATCATGTACACATATCCCAGCCCAGTCGATGAGATATGCGGAATGCACTGCTTCCCAAACGCGTGCGCCATCCGCGCAACCTGAATGCACCGAATCATTCCGCCGAAATAAAACATATCCTGCTGCACAATCGACAACCCGCCATTGGCAATCAGCCACCGAAAATTGTGCGTGCTCGGCTCCTGCTCTCCACCGGCAATCGGAATCTCCAGAGCATCCGCCACTGCCTTCGTCTCTTCGTACCAGTCAAACGGCACCGGTTCTTCATAGAACGCGTACTTATACTCCTGCATCAGCTTCCCAATCGGAATCGCCTCCGCAGCCGTATACGATCCATTCGAGTCAGCCGAAATTATCATCTGATCGCCAAACGTCTTCCTCACCAGTGGAATCAGTTTTTCGCTTCGTCCCGGAGGCGTCTCCGGATGAGACATCCTCCCACCCAGCTTGAACTTAATCGCCTTCGCATTCGAGATCGCCACATCGCGCTTCAAATGCTCAATCGTCTCTTCCGCCGTAATGTCGCGCTCGCCATTCGCCTGGTAAACCGAAATCTTCGTGTTATAGATCTTGTCGCTGATCAGCAAACCAATCGGACGCTTCGCCATCTTGCCGAACATATCCAGAATGGCAAACTCGATCGTAGCGATAGGCACCCAGATCGCCAGCCCCTGCGCCTTGTAGTTGTTTTCATAGACCGTCGCCGCAGGAATCAGCTCTTCAATATCGCGCGCATCCTTCCCAATAAAAAATGGCGCAATATGCTTCACGAACATCGGATACAGCACCTCCATCTGCTGCGAATTCGAAACGGACATGCCCTCATGGCCATCCTTCGACAGCACGCGGCAGAGGTACTGCTTTTTATTCTTCAGCAGCTCAATCGACTCGATAACGACTGGGTCAGGAAACAACTCTCGCTTGAAGACCGGTTCCTTCAGGATCGCGTCCAGCTTGGCATAACGCTCTTTCAGCGTTCCAGGCAAACCATGCCGCGGCGCATTCAGAAACTGAGCCCCCGCGGCAACAGGAAGCGCCGCTGCCATCGCCCCACTGGAAAGAGCGGTACTCAAAAATCTGCGACGGCTTGTGTTCATCGTGCAATCTCCTCAACAAATCTGGCAACCGAAGCCAGTCTATCTGAGCGGCATATCACCAATCCAAAAGACGCACCATCATTTGCAAAAATGGGAAATTGTTTCCGCGAGGATCGACGCGCAAAAAAAGGCCGCCGCGAATCTATCTACGCGGCGGCCAAAAAAACTTGCCTGGTTACTCTCCGTTCTGATTGCTAGAGTCCGTATGCACAATCCGGTAGCTCGCATTGCCACGCGACCACACCAGCAGCAACAGATCCTTGCCCGCCGGAACCGCATGAGCCTCATTCACAAACTGCTCAGCTGACGTAACCGGCTTGCGGTTCACTTCGAGAATCACATCTCCCGAGGTGAGACCTGCATCGTCGGCCGGACTCGCCGGACGCACGCTCTGCACAGCAACTCCATTCACCCCGGAAGGAATCTGCAGTTGCTGCCGAACATCCGGAGTCAGCTCGGCAACTGCCAGGCCCAGCTTCCCCTTCTGCGGAGTCGCGCCATCGCCATCGCTCGCAACCTCAGCATCCTTGTGATACTCGCCGACCTTCAGGCTCAAAGTCTGCGGAGTTCCATTGCGCAAGATCCCAAGCTCGATCGTCGTTCCCGGAGTCATCTCGCTCACTGCAACCTGCAACGCGCTTCCGTTTTCGATCTTCTTGCCATTCAGCGAGTCGATCACGTCGCCATTCTTCAACCCCGCACGGCTGGCCGGAGAATCAGGCGTCACCTGCGCCACAATCGCGCCAGTCGCCGTCTTCAGATTGAAGAAGCTCGCATTCGCCGGAGTCACATCGTTCATGCTGATCCCGAGATAGCCATGGTGCACCACTCCCGTCTTGATCAGCTGCTCCGCCGTCACGCGCACCAGCTGCGAAGGAATCGCAAACCCGGCACCGGCAAACGATCCGCTGTTCGAAATAATGAACGTGTTGATTCCAACCAGCTCGCCATGCGCATTCACCAGCGCACCGCCGGAGTTGCCCGGATTGATCGCCGCATCCGTCTGGATATACCCACCCGGCTTCCGCGCATCATCGCGATAGGGATTCTCGCGATTGACCGCGCTCACAATTCCGCGAGTCACCGAATTCTGGAAGTATCCGAACGGGCTGCCGAACGCCAACACCGTCTGGCCCGGCTTCAGCTTCGAAGAATCCCCCCACGCGATGCTCGGCAGATCATGCGCGTCCACCTTCACCACAGCCAGGTCGGTCAGTTTATCCTCGCCAACCAGCTTCGCCGTCAGCACGCGCCGATCGCTCAGAGTCACGCGCATCTGCATCGCACCGTCGACCACGTGGCCGTTCGTCACGATGTAGCCGTCCGGCGAAATAATTACGCCGCTGCCAATACCATGCTCAATCTGGGGCTGCTGCGGACGCATCTGTCCGCCCAACGGTCCGTTCGGTCCAAAAAACTGAGCGAATCCAGGAGGAAGACCCTGTGGCACTCCACCCTGCTGGCTCTGGTCCTGCTCGCCGCCAACCTCATGCTCTCCCCCGCGCGAGGTTACCTGAATATTGACCACCGCAGGCGACACGCGCGAAGCTACGGCCTCCACCGCGTTATCCAGCGCAACCAGAGACGAAACACTGTTGTCGTCGATCGCGGCCGGAGACGTAAGCATCGCCGCATGAACACCATCGTGATGAAAGAAAATCGTAGCCCCAAGCACAAGCGCCAGGGCAGCTCCGGCAGGAACGCCAATGCGTCCCACCTTACCAACTAGTTTATTAGTTTCAAAAGACATATTCGTACCTCGACATAGGTTGGTACAGCTTGGTTAAAGTTGAAAAACGAGCCAGCCGCCCGCAGTACGGACTGCTGCATACGAACCGGAATTCTGACTCTCTTCAGCAACTGCAAACATAAACCTCGGCATCTCCGTCTCCTGCCACGACGTCAACACAACCCAGCGTTCCGTGTGAGACATCTGCCGCATCCGAACGCGGCTCTGCAACACCGGAGGCGCGCTACGCCGTTTGCTCACTACCTTCTTCGAAGGAACCACTGGCCGTTTCGTCGAATCCGTCAAACTGGATGGAAGATTCACGGGCATCGAGGCCTTCAGCAAAGTCTCATGCTCACCTGACGCATTGTCGGCACGAAAAGCCACAGGCTGGTAACTCGGATGAGTCGGCAGTCGCTGCGCGAATGCCGCCACAGGCAATGTCGTTCGCGAAAACGAAACAACCTGGGGACACCGCGCCAACTCGACCGATCCGCCCAGCAGCGCCGCCCCTAAAACTCCCATCACGACCCTGGCCTGCGTCCTGCTCATCCCTTCGCCGCCGCGCAGGATTCTATGCACTCGCCGGGCCAGCTCAGACCGTCTCTCCCACGCCCCAAGCGACAACGCCGCCGCCCGCCGTCCCAGCCGATGCTCCGCCAGATTTGTCAGGCACGTCGCATAAGCCTTCGGAGCTTTGGTCATTCGAAGCACCGCATCGTCGCAGGCCAGCTCTCGCTCAAGGCATAGCCTGCGCTCAATCCACACCAGCACCGGATTCAGCGGAAACATCACCAGGCTCAGCTTCTGCAGCAGATTGATCCAATCGTCGGCCCGCCGCAGATGCCCTACCTCATGCAGCACAATCTGTTCCAACTCTGCCGTCGTAAGCTGCTCAAAGAGCCCTTCAGGAATAAGAATCCGTGGCGAGAAAAACCCAATCACGCTCGGCCTGTCTACCTCGTTCGAAGTGCAAATCTTGACCCGGCGAAAACCTGTAGCCTGCAGCACCGTATCTCCACCCTCCACCACAGCAGCGCGCTTCCAGATTCCGCGCAACCGAAGAGCGCTCATCGCCAGCTCTGTACCACGCGCCAAAGAAGCGATCAGCCACACCGCTGCAATCGCAAAACTCCACCGCACATCCACATGCACCAGAGCCGAACGCCCGGCAGCACTCACGGAACTCAAGGAATAGATATGCACGAGGGGCAACACTGCAAGAACCGCAAACACCGCCGTCCAGATTGCAAACCGCACCGCAGCCGTCGTCCTCGGCAGCAGTCGCAGACAAATCCCAACCCCAGCCGCGAGCACAATCCCTTCCCAGAGCCCCGTGACAAACCAATTCCCCACCAGCCGCGACACGCTCTCAACGCCCAGCAGCACTCCCGCGCTCATAGCCAGGTCAATCATCATTGGCATCCCCCGCGCGCCCATCCATGTGATCGTCCGCAGCAGCGGCAATCGCCTCTTTCAGACGTTGCAGCTCCTCCGGCGTAACTTCATCGTCGCCCAGCAGGGAAAGCAGCAACCGCTCCCGCGAGTTGCCGAAGAACCGCTGCATCATATGCCGGATCTCCGACCGCTCCGCCTCCTGCTCAGCCACACAAGGCACGTACAGGAACGCCCGCCCCTCCTGCCGGTGCCGTACATAACCCTTCTGCTCCAGGATCCGAATCGTCGTCAGCACCGAGTTGTAAGCTAGCGGAGTCTCATCGGGCATAGCCGCCACCAGCTCCCCCACAGCCGACTCGCCACGCGCCCACAAGATCTTCATGAGCCGTAACTCAGCCTCCGTCAATGTGATGGACTTCCTCGGTGGCATACAAATCTCGCATTCGCCCCGGGGAAACCGATCCGCCAAAGGCCCGAACTATTCCTGAGACGGACCAACTAATCGATTAGTTAGCAAGTCCGGCAAAAAAATAAATCTCAGAACGGAGGAAAAATTTATACGCCTGAAAATAGGCACCTAAGAACCGCGTCAGCGACACGAAAATGCACTTAACAACCACGTAAGAACCACGTTTTTGCACTGTGAAAAACGCACAATCCCCTGTAAAAACAGCACTCCCGCCACCAAAAATAAAAAACTGCTACTTCACCAGTTCCCGGTAGTCCTCCCGCACCGGCGTAAACACATCCAGCACCTCGGAAGCCTCCAGCGCCGAAGCCTGATGCTCCACCCCGCCATCCACCACAAAGCTGTCTCCGGCCTTCACATCAAAGACCCGCCCATCCACATCCACACGAATTGCCCCACTCACCACATACACCAGTTGATGATGAGGGTGGCTATGCCGAGCCCCTGCCCAGCCCTTCTCGAAAAAGTGCCGGACCAGCATCAACTCATCGCTATGCGCCAGTACCTGCCGCGTCATCCCAGCCTCAGGTGTAAAGCTCTTCGCATCTCCGGTCTTCACAAAACTCATTCCATTCGCACTCATCAAATCATTCCTCGCTCGAAAAATACTTCGAAATAAAACCTGCACATTTACTCTTACATAAGAAGAGGCTCATTTGCGATGATCCATCTCGAAGAGATCAACGTCATCGAAGCTCCCATCGAACGCTGCTTCGACCTCTCTCGCGGCTTCCTCCGCGCAATCCGAGAAGCCTGGGGTACACGCATCGGACTTCCGACAACATCGTGGATGATCGAGATCGGCACCTTCCTCATGCGCACCGAATCCGAGCTCATCCTCAAGAGCCGTCAGGTCGTCCCCGGCCGTCTCCTCGCTGCCGGATTCCAGTTCATCTACCCCCATTGGCTGAAGGCAGCAAAGGACCTGGTCCTACGCTGGAGAAGCCGAAATTTTACGATATAACTCCCCCGAGCCCCGTAGTATCGTCTCAACCATGGCCTCTGACGACGCAACCGATCTCCGCAGAGCCCTCGAACACAACGAGATCGTCCCCTACTTTCAGCCTCTTGTAGAGCTACGCACTGGCTTCCTCCGCGGCTTTGAAGCTCTTGCCCGCTGGCAGCACCCCCACCGCGGCCTGATTCCGCCCGATGAGTTCATTCCCCTCGCGGAAAGGTCTGGTCTCCACGGCCTTCTAACAGGAAAACTTCTTAGCGCAGTCTTCGCCGCAGCCAAAGGTATCCCCGGTCATCTCACTCTCTCCGTCAACATCTCCCTCACCCAGCTCACGGACCTCACCCTGCCCAGACACGTCTTCTCCGCAGCGCGTGAAGCCAACTTCCCTCTCCAGCGCCTCGTCCTCGAGATCACCGAGAGCGCCCTCATCGCAGACACTGAACACGCAGCCCGCATCGCTAATGAATTGAAAGAACAAGGCTCCCGTCTTGCGCTTGACGACTTCGGAACTGGTTACTCCAGTCTCCGCCACCTTCAACTCCTCCCTTTCGACGAGCTCAAGATCGACGCCAGCTTCGTCCGCTCCATGACACACACCCGAGAGAGCAGAAAGATTGCCGCCGCCGTCGTAGGCCTTGGCAACAGCCTCAGTCTCACTACCGTCGCCGAAGGAGTCGAAAACCAGACCCTTGCCGACATGCTCCTCTGGCTGGGTTGCGACATTGGCCAGGGCTGGCTCTACGGCCGTCCCGTCCCACCCGCGCAGCTCCCGGAAATTCTCGCCGAACGCCTCAACTCCCCTCTTCCACCCTCTTCGCCCGAAGACCGCTCCGCAGCCACCGAAGCCAGCTTGCCTCTGCGCCTCGAAGCACTTCCCACCCAACGTCTCGCTCAGCTCAACGCCATCTACGACGGAGTCCCCGTCGGCCTCTGTTTCCTCGATCGCAACCTCCGCTACGTCAGCGTCAACAAACGTCTCGCCGAGATGCACAACCTTCCCGTCGCCTCTCATCTCGGACGCCCAATCGCCGAGGTTATCCCTGAAAAATTCTCCCAATGCGAGCCGTATCTCCTCCGCGCGCTCGAAGGCGAACCCTACGCCGGCCTCGAAATCCGCTACCACGACCCTCGCCGCCCCGGCACCATGCGCACCTTCCTCAACTCCTTCCAGCCCGCTCGTGACGAGGTCGACGAGGTCATCGGCATCTCCATCTCCGTCGTCGACATCACCGCCCGCAAGACCGTCGAAGAAGCCCTTGCCGAAAGCGAAGATCACTATCGTCACACAGTCGAACTCAACCCCCAGGTCCCCTGGACCGCCAACCCTGATGGCGCCCTCCTCGATGTGAGCCAACGCGCAGAACTCCTCACCGGCCTCACCAAACCGGAGATGCTTGGCGATGGCTGGCTCCGTCTCGTGCACCCCGACGACCTCAAACGCACCATCCAGGCATGGAGCGAATCGGTTCGCACCGGTCACCCCCTGGACCTCGAGTATCGCATCCTCCATCGCGACGCAGACTGGCGCTGGATGCGCTCCCGAGCCTCGCCCCGGCGCGGCGAAGACGGAGAAATCATACGCTGGTATGGCAGCGTCGAAGACATCGATGACCATAAAAAAGCCGATGAGGCTCTTCGCCGCAGCGAGTCGCACCTCAAGGCCATCTTCGACACGGTCCCCGTGGGCATCGTCATCGTCGACGCCCCGGATGGCCGCGTCCTTATGGCCAACCCGCGCGCAGAAGAGATTCTACAAACCACCGTCGCTCCTCCGGCCATCATCGACGATCTCTGTCGTGACCGTTTCTCAAACACCGGTAACGCCCAGAACAATTCTCAGGAAAACCCGCTCGCTGCTGCCATGATGGAAGGCCGCTTTTCGGGTCCCATCCAATGCCTTCGCTTCCACGGGAACGGCAACAGCGCGTGGATCAGCCTCAGCATCACTCCTGTCTTCGGCCAGAACGGCAAAGTCTCCGGCGGCATCGTCGCCATTCAGGACATCGACGAAGACAAGCGCGAGATGGAACGCCTCTCCGAACTCGCCGACGTCCTCAAAAACAAACTCGCCACTCACCGCTAACTTTATTTCAACGCGGTCTTCTCCAGCCCCCGATACTTCAGCATCGGCTCGATATTCGGCGGCGCTCCCAGCCACGACTCATACATCTTCGCCAGATCCTCCGTGTTCCCTCGTGACAGCACCATCGCGCGGAACCGATCTCCATTTGCCCGAGTCAGGCCCCCGTGGTCCTGAAACCACTGAAACGCATCGTCATCCAGCATCTCAGCCCATAGATACGCATAGTATCCCGCCGCATAACCCCCGCCCCATATATGCGAGAAGTAGCTCGACCGGTATCTCGGCGGAACATAGCTCAGCGTGAATCCCTTCCTCTCCAGCGCGGCCTTCTCAAACTCATCCGGCTTC
Organism: uncultured Acidobacteriaceae bacterium; assembly: GCA_963770055.1. GTDB lineage: Bacteria > Acidobacteriota > Terriglobia > Terriglobales > Acidobacteriaceae > Edaphobacter. Next base: position 23,663 of record CAVYOC010000002.1, on the reverse strand, counting down.
TGCAGCGGAGCACCCACCGACAGCGAGTGCCACTGCATATCCAACTGCGCCGCTGCCAGCAACTCCGTCAGCGCATACCCCTGGTTGAAATCCGCCGACCTCTTGATCTTCGCCGCTAACTCCTCAGGCATCGCCGCACCTGTCTTGTAGTGCTGCGCATAGTGCGCAAAGATCGACGGGTAAGTCGCCCAGTGTTCATTGAACTGCGAAGGAAACTCCACGAAATCCCGGGCCACCGAAGTCCCCGACAACCCCGGATATTCCGCCGCCGAAAACATCCCATGCAGCGCATGACCAAACTCGTGGAACATGGTAATCACGTCGCCAAAACTGATCAGTGCAGGCTCGCCCTCCGCTGGCTTCGGTAGATTCGCAACGTTATAAACCACCGGCAACGTCCCCATCAGCTTAGACTGGCGCACAAAACTGCTCATCCACGCCCCACCATTCTTGTTATCGCGTTTGTAGTAGTCGCAATACCAGAGCGCCAGCGACTTCCCATTCGCGTCGATTACTTCAAACACCCGCACATCGGGATGCCACACCGGAATATCCTTCCGTTCCTTGAATGTCAGCCCATACAGCTGATTCGCTGCATAAAACACGCCATTCTCAAGCACATTGTGAATCTCGAAGTAAGGCCGCACTTCCGTCTCATCGATATCGAACTTTGCCTTCCGCACCTGCTCCGAATAAAACTCCCAGTCCCACGGCGCAACCTGAAAGCCGCCCTTCTGCGTGTCAATAATCTCCTGAATATCCTTCGCCTCACCCGCCGCGTTCGCCGTCGCCGCCGGCACCAGAGCATCCATAAACTTCAACGCATTCTCCGGAGTCTTCGCCATCTGGTCTTCCAGCTTCCACGCCGCATAGCTGTCAAACCCCAGCAGCTTTGCCTTCTCCGCCCTCACCTTGGCCAGCCGCGCAATCGTCTCCCGCGTATCGTTCGCATCGCCCCGCTCCGCACGTGTCCACGAGTCCTCAAACACTGCCTGCCGCGTCGCGCGCACACTCAAGGATGCGAGATAAGGCTGCTGCGTCGTATTCTGCAACGCGAGCAGCCATCCGTCCTTTTGCCTCTGCTTCGCAGCCCGCGCCGCCCCGCTCATCTCTGCGTCCGTCAGCCCGGCGAGCGCGTTCTTATCCGCCGTGAAATAAGCAGCATCCTTCGTCGCCGCCAGCACCTTGCTCCGAAACGCATTCGAAAGCGTTGACTCCTCCTCATTAATCTTCTTCAGCTTTTCTTTGTCCGCATCCGACAGGTTCGCCCCACTATGCACAAACCGCTGGTAATAAATCTCCACCAGCCGCAGCCCCTCCGGACTCAGCTTCAGCGAAGCCCTCTTCTCATAAATCGCCTTCACCCGCGCAAACAGCTTCGCATCCAGATAAATCGCATCGTTATGTGCTGCCAGCTTCGGAGCCAGCTCCTGCTGCACCTTCTCGAGCACCGGATTCGTATTTGCCCCTGTCACTCCGTCGAAAGCAGCCGACGCGCGCTGAATCAACGCCCCTGTCTTCTCCATCGCAACAATCGTGTTGTCGAAAGTCGCCGCCGCAGGATTGTCCGCAATCGTTCGTATCTCCTTCAACTCTTCCGCCATCCCCGCCTCAATCGCCGGCTGATAGTCACTGTCCTTGATCTTGTCGAAGGGCGGCGCCTGAAACGGCAACGTACTCGCCAGATAAAACGGATTCCCCGGCCCGAAACTCACTGCCACACTCTGTCCCTGAACATCATTCGAACTCATCATGATCACACCGGCTGCAAGAACCATCCGCACCCCTGACATACCTCTCAACCCACAGAGCTGCATCAAATTCTTCACCGTTTGATTCTCCTTCTTGAAACGATGATTCTAGACTACGAGACAAATCCGCTGCCACACCCTCCGCCCGAAACCGATTCAGAGTCCCGGCCGAAAATTTTCAATCCTCCGGCACCAGACAAAGTACAATCGCCCACAATACATGCACAGACCCTCCCAACCAGCCCGAACTCCTCTCCCCACGGCTCTGCCTTCCCTCCAGGAGCTCGACCTCCACTCGCGGTATTACTCCCGCCGCACTGGCGGCGACTTCTACGACGCCGTCGCAGCTGGCCCTCATGTCGTCTTCCTCCTCACCGACATCGCCGGAGTTCGAGCCGAAGCTCACAATATCGCCGCAGCCATACAGGACACCTTTCGCCCTCGCGTCCCTCAGCTCTTCACCAGCGAGGTCATCAACATGATGGACACCCTCGCTACCCTCGCTCACGAGATCAACACGACGATCTACAGCGCAGCCGGGGGCTCCCGCTTCGCCCCAACCTTCCTCGGCTGCTACAATCTCCCTCTCGGCATCCTCGCCTACATCAACTCCGGCGGCCAGCCCGCCATCTTCCGCGACAGCGACGGCACCCGCATCCTCGGTCACGTAACCGTGCCCCTCGGCCTCTTCACCCACCTCACCTACGAACCCGCCATCCAGGCCTTCGAGCCCGGCGCAGTCATGCTCCTCGTCACCAAGGGAATCCTCGAATCCCGCCACAACCACGACCAATTCGGTGTCGAGCGAGCTACCGTCATCGTCGAAGACGCCCCCCCGGGCTCCGCCTTCGATCTCTGTGGAGCCATCCTCAAACAAGCCCACGACTTCAGGAAACTCCCCTGGTACAGCCCCGAAAACCTCCCGTTCGCCAAACCCGACCGCATCGAAGACCTGACAGCCGTAGCCCTCATCCGCCCAAACTCATAGGTCATATTCCCTACTCCCTGATCCCTATTCCCTGCCGTTACAATCCCCACATGGAAAAGCCCGCCGAACAGGACCCCCGCGTCTACTTCGCCGCCGAGCGCACCTTCCTCGCCTGGATCCGCACCGGCCTTGGCCTTGTGGGCATAGGATTCGCCGTCAGCCGCTTCGGCCTCTTCCTCCGCCAGCTCTACGTTGCCGAATCTCACCTAACGTCTCACACCACTGGCCTTTCTCTCTGGTCCGGAGTCGGCCTCGTCACCCTCGGCGTTATTGTCAATCTCTCCGCGGTCTTTCGCCACGTACAGCTTATTCCTCAGCTGAGTGCCGGGACCTGGCAGCCCGGCCGTGTATCCCGCGACGCCGTCATCCTTAGTCTTGTCCTTGCCGCCATTGGTATCGCAATGGCGATCTATCTCATGCTCGTCCGCTGAAGATGCCCATCGCAAAAATCACTATCGAGCTCGAAATCCCTCACGCCCAGTCCCTCAAAGACCGCCGCCAGGTCGTTCGCTCCATGAAGGACAAGCTCCGCCACAGCTTCAACCTCTCCATCGCCGAGCTCGATGACGGCATCGTCTGGAACCGCGCCACCCTCGGCATCGCTACCATCTCCGGCTCTTCCGGCTACCTTGCCGGTCAACTCCAGCAGATCGACCGGGCGGTCTATCGTCTGGCAGCCGCATTGAGCGCCGAAGTCCTTGATTCTTACGCAGAAATCCTCACAGAATAGACCCCAAAAAACATCTGGCTTTAACGCCCCCACCTCATTCTTCCGCTAAAATCCACCGTTTTGGGTTAGGTGGATTGTCCCAACTCTGATATCCTCAACCGTTCGCCCTTAGTAGAGACCTTATGCCCGAACCTCGAGCCAGAACCTACCATCGTAACCGGGTCGCCAACACCTTCTCCGAGGAGATCGGCGCCATGCTCGAAGGCGAACTCTCGGACCCCCGTATCGCCCCCAGCTACGTCACCGACGTCGTCCTCGCTCCAGGCGGCAAATCCGCCCGCATCTTCGTCGCCGTCTACGGCAATGAGGAGGAGGAAGCCTCAACACTCGAAGGCCTCATCACCGCCCGCGCCTTTATCCGCTCCCAGCTTCGCGACCGTATGGGAGTCCGCCATGTTCCCGAGCTCACCTTCGCCATCGACCGCTCCAAAAAAATGACAGGCCGCATGGAGGAGCTCCTCGGTCGAGTACGCAAACGCGAACAAAAACGGATCGCATCCGAACCTGCTCAACCTAGGGCAGGCCTCGCGTCAGACAAACCTCCAGCCAAATCATGACCCCAGAGACTGAACTCCAGGAACTTCAGGCAGACGAGCCATACAAAGCTCCTTCTCATGAGGGTCAGATCGCTGCGATCCTCGCTGCCTTTCGAGAACATCCTCGCTTCCTTCTTACCTCGCATGCCCGCCCAGACGGCGACGCCGTAGGCTCCGTCCTCGCCCTAGCCGAGGTTCTCGATCAGCTCGGTCGCAAAGTCGACATCCTCCTCGTCGACCCGGTTCCTGCAACCTACGCCAGCCTGCCCAACCTTGATCGCATCCGCCACACCCCATCCGCGGACGACGTCGACCCAGACCACAACACCCCGGCCATCCTCCTGGAGTGCGACGGCATCGGTCGAACAGGCCTCCTGGGCCTCGAAGGCCGCACCCTCATCAACATCGACCACCACGCCAGCGGACGCCCTTTCGCCTCAGTGAACTGGATCGACGAGCACGCTTGCGCCGTCGCTGCCATGGTCTATCGCATCGCCATCGGCGCCAAAGTTCGCATTACGCCTTCGATGGCCACCTGCCTCTACGCCGCCATCCTCTCGGACACCGGAGCCTTCACCTACTCCAGCACCACCGCCGACACCTTCGCCCTTGTCCACGATCTCGCTGCCCACGGAGCCAATCCCAGCCAGATCGCCCGCGACATCTACTTCTCGAACCCAGCAAGTAAAATCCGTCTTCTCGGCATCGCCCTCTCCAATCTCCAGACTGAAGCGGATCTTGCCTGGACCTGGGTCACCAGCGAAGACATGGAGCGAATCGGCGCCGGAGCCGAAGACTGCGAAGGCGTCGTCAACTACCTCATCAGCATCGCCGAGGTCGAAGCCGCCGTCTTTCTTCGTGAAGTCCCCGACGCCAGCCAGTTCCGCCTCAGTATCCGAAGCAAAGGAAAGATTGATGTTGCCCAAATCGCCGAGCACTTCGGCGGAGGGGGCCATCGCAGTGCCAGCGGCTGTACCCTCCACGGCCCGCTGGACGTAGCAATCGGTCGTATTCTCAACCAGTTAAGGACAGGACTCTGTTAGCCTTGTCTCGCTCCGCCTGGAAAAGATGAACGAGAATCAATCACCCACTGCGTCCGGCGTCAGGAACGAGCATGCGGCTGTCCTTTGGCTCCGGCAACAGATGCCGACGGCAGCCACGGTGCGTGAATTTGCCATTCTCCTTGGTGTAACCACCTTCCTCCTGCTCTACGGCCTCATTCCCGTCTTCGGAGGCGACCAGCTCGGCCTCGTAGGCGCAGACGAGCCGCGTTACGCCCAGATCGCCCGCGAGATGCTCGCCGCCCACTCCGACACCTGCCACGCCGTCAATGCCAAGATGGTCCCCCGCAGCCTTCGCCCCACCGACATCCGCAACTCTGTCCATTGCATCGCCGGCGGCACCGTCACTCCAATCCTCTACGGCAAGCCCTGGCTCGAAAAACCCGCCCTCTATTACTGGCGCGCCATGAGCTTCTTCAAGGAGTTCGGTGTCTCCGACTGGACCGCCCGCCTCCCCTCCTCCTCCGCCACCCTCGCTCTCGTGGTCCTCGTCTTCCTCCACATGCGGCGATTCCGCCCCGGAGGCCACCTCGATGCAGCCCTCATCACCGTCTCCTGCGTCGCCATCATCAGCTTCGCCCGCGGAGCCTCGACGGACATGCAGCTCGCCGCACCCTTCTGCATTGGCATGTTGGGCTGGTACGCCTGGTACGAGACCGGCAAAAAGTTCTGGCTCTTCGACCTCTACTTCTTCGGAGCCGCCGCCACCCTCGCCAAAGGTCCCGTCGCCCCTTTCCTCGCCCTCGGCATCATTCTCCTCTTCGCCGGGCTCCGTCGCGAGTGGTCCCTCCTGCGCCGCACCATCTGGCTCCCCGGCATCCTGCTCTACCTCATCATGGTTCTGCCCTGGTACATCGCCGTCCAGAAGCGCAATCCAACCTTCTACCGTTTCTTCTTCCTCGAGCACAACCTCGAACGGTTCGCCACCAACCGCTTTCAGCACCATCAGCCCTTTTTCTACTACTTCGTCGTCCTTCTCATCGGCCTTATCCCGTGGACGGTCATCGCCATCCGCGCCCTCGCCGACTCCGTCGAAGTCTCCATCGCCGAGTGGAAAGTCCGCCACAACCCCCACCGTTACCTCGGCCACACGCGCGCAGGCGACGCATTTCCCGAGTTCCTCGTCCTCTGGGCTCTCTTTCCCATCCTCTTCTTCTCCTTCTCCGGCTCCAAGCTTCCTGGCTACATCCTTCCTTCCATTCCACCGCTCACCATCCTCACAGCCGACTATCTCAACCGCGTCCGTCGTGAAGGCCTTCCGAAATGGCTCCTCTGGGCCCACGCCGCGCTCTGCGCCATCATGGTCTTCGTTCTGGTCCTCGCTCCCCAGCACATGAAATACGAGACCCTCGTCCCCTCGAATCAATGGCTCTTCGCTGCTGCTGCCGCCGCACTTCTCTTCGGAGCCCTCGTCTTCCTCATCATCCGCCGGTGGGGTATCTCTCAAGTCTGCAATGCCACTTTGATCCCCGTCCTCGCAACACTCGTCTTCCTTCTCGGTTTCTACGGCAAAGAGCTCGACCTCAGTTACTCCGCCCGTCCTCTCGCCCGCCAGATCGCACGGGAAGCCCCCGGAGAAAAAATCATTGCCGTCGACGACGTCCGCCGCGACATCGACTATGGCCTCGCCTTCTACCTCAACAGCCCCCTCATTCACTACAACAGTCCTAACGGCAACATCGACTGTCCGGCCTCCGTCCCCGCTGAACAACATATTCTCGTCATCGCAGCCAGCAATACCGCCGAACTCAACCGATGCCTCGATGATCGCCTCTATCAACCGCTCTTCCTCTACGAACCCCAGGGCCTCGAGGTCTATCGTGTCTTCGCCCGGCAGTAAGCGATCCGGTACTCGCCGGCTTCCCCCTTACCCTTCCTCACCAACTTCCGATAATCTCAAACGAACACACACCCAGAGGGTATGACCGTCGCGACCCAACTCGAGATCCTGGACCTCCGCCACTTCTCCGCGCGCCAGCTCCGCCCTCTGCTCGAAGCCGAGTCCCGTGTCTGGGAACAACGCCTTCGCTGGAACTATCAGAGTTCCACAGAACTCCTCCTCCAGTATCTCGACTCCCGCATCCTCCCCGGCTTCGTCGCTCTCGATCGCGGACGCATCTGCGGCTTTACCTTCTGCGTCTACGAAGGCCAGAAAGCTGTTGTCGGCGACGCCTTTGCCTCTGCAAACGATCAGGCGCAGGTCCTCCAGATCACTCAGCAACTCCTTCACCAGCTTCTCCAACTCCTCCATCACTCTCCGGGCATCCGCCGCGTAGAATCCCAGCTCCTCCTCTACGACGCTGGCTCCATCGACGAGACCTTCCTCGCCGCTGGCTTCACCATGTACCCGCGCCTCTTCATGGAGTACGACCTCCAGCCCTCACTCAATCCACTCAAGGCCGTCCACCTGCCCGGTCACATCGAACTCTCCAGTTGGTCAGCTGACCACTATCAGGCAGCAGCCGAGCTCATCCACGAGTCCTACCTCGGACACATCGACGCCCGCGTCAACGACCAGTACTGCTCCCTCCACGGCTCCCTCCGCTTCCTCCACAACATCGTCCGCTTCCCAGGCTGCGGCGTCTTCGATCCCACCGCCTCCTGGGTCCTCCGCGACCTCCGCAACGGAGCCCTCATCGGCATGCTCCTCTGCTCCCGCGTGGCCCCCGACGTCGCCCACATCACCCAGCTCTGCGTCGCCACTGCCTATCGCGGCCAGCGACTCGGCATCGCCCTCCTCGACCACTGCATCCGACACCTCACCCAATCCGGCTTCGCCGCAATCACTCTCACCGTCACCGAAGCTAACCGCCAGGCCGTCAAACTCTATCAGGACTCCGGCTTCTTCATCCGCCAGCGCTTCGACGCCATGGTCCTCGACAAGGACATCCCCAAACCCTGACCGCTTCTTTTTAGTTGTCATCCTTCGCGGCAGGCGGAGGACCTGCTGTTGTCGTTGCTCTTGCTTTTCTTGTTTGTCACCCCAAGGAATCCGCTTTTCCTGTCCCCACCAAAATGCCTATAATCTCCCCATGTGCCGGAACATCCGAAACCTCTTCAACTTCGATCCCCCCGTCACCGAACTGGAGGTCCGCGACGCCTCCCTCCAGTTCGTCCGGAAGATCAGCGGCTTCAACAAGCCTTCCAAGGCCAATGAAGTTCCATTCAACGCAGCCATCGACGAAATCGCCGACGTAGCAGCGCGTCTCCTCCACGCCCTCGAAACCACCGCACCACCCAAAAACCGCGAAGAAGAAAAAGCCAAGGCGAAAGCCCGCTCCGACGAACGATTCGGCCTCGCCTGAGTTTCCCGCGGCTTTTTTTGTCATTCCGCAGCGCCAACCTGTTCACTTGATAACTCGAAGCACCACGCCGTGATGATGAAATTTAACCTGAACTCCTAAACCTTCCCACCGCGCCAGTGATAGATTGGCTCGACACTCCGGTCCCAATTCCAGTGCCCCGCTTCTCTATCTTCAGGAGAACGTATGTCAGGCAATCAGCCGTCGCTTGTGGATCGCTGGCAAAACCGCTTCGAAGGTCAACTCCTCGCGCTTGACCATCCCGATTACAACACTGCTCGACACATATGGAATGGCATGATCGAGCGCAACCCGGCTCTCATTGCCAGATGTAAATCTCCAGCCGATGTGGCCAAAGCGATTCAGATTGCACGAGCCGAAGGTCTGCGCATCAGCGTTCGCGGCGGAGGCCACGGAGTCGCTGGGAATGCCGTCTGTGAAGGCGGCCTCATGATCGACCTGTCCCTTATGAAAGGGATCAACGTCGATCCAAACTCACGTGAGCTCGTCGCCGCGCCAGGTGTCCTTTGGGGAGAACTCGATCGCGCTGCCGAAGCTCATCAACTTGCAACCACAGGAGGACAGATCTCGCACACAGGCATCGCGGGCCTCACCCTTGGCGGTGGCTTCGGCTATCTCATGAGCAAGCACGGCGCCGTCTGCGACAATCTCCTCTCCGTGGACATGGTCACCGCCGACGGAGAATTTATCACCGCAAGCGAATCCAGTAACCCTGATCTCTTCTGGGCCCTCCGCGGAGCAGGCGCAAACTTCGGCGTCGCCACCTCGTTTCGCTATCGTCTGCATCCACTCTCCGGCGTCCTTGCGGGACTCCTGCTCTATCCCCGAGATCGCGCGGAAGAGTTGGCGGCCTTCTACTCCGAATTCCTGCGCAGCACACCCGACGAACTCAACTCCACCCTGGCGTTCCTTTATTCACCCGACGGCGCGCCGCTCGTCGCCGTCGTTGCCGTCTACGCAGGTGCGCCAGAAGAAGGTGAGCGTGTCCTTGAACCCTTGCGCAGCTTCGGCTCACCCGTTGTAGACATGATCAGGCCGATGGCGTACACCGAGGCGCAAAGTCTTCTCGATGCTGCGGCGCCTATCGGAAACCGCTACTACTGGAAGTCAAACTTCGTCGATACTCTCGATCCTGACCTGATCAAAATGCTCCATCACGGAGCCAATGCCATGCCGTCGCCGCGTTCGATGATCCTCTTGTTCAGCCTCAATGGCCAGATCAGGCGAATTCCGAAAGAAGCCATGGCGTTCGACCATCGCGACGCTAACTTCGAACTCTCAATCATCGCAGAGTGGATCGACCCGGCTCAGGACGCCGAGAATATCAGCTGGGCACGCAACCTGTGGACCGTAGTCCAGCCATTTGTCCTGCCAGCCGTCTACGCCAATCACATGACAGCCGACGAGTCGCCCGATCGAATCCGTGCAGCTTACGGCGCCTCAAAATTTGCGCGTCTGGCGGAACTGAAAAAGAAGTACGATCCGGAAAATATCTTCCGTCTCAACCACAACATTCCGCCGCAAACCAACTCGGTTGTTTGACCAGTCGCGTAGCTGCTGCAAACCGCTACTCCACGTGATAATTCGGAGCCTCACGCGTGATGATCACATCATGCACATGGCTCTCTCTCAATCCCGCATTCGAGATCCGGATAAACTGCGCCTTCTCCTGCAAATCCGCAATCGTCGAGCACCCCAGATACCCCATCCCCGATCGCAATCCACCCACTAACTGGTAAACCATCCCTTCCAGCGGCCCGCGATGAGGCACCCGCCCTTCAATCCCTTCAGGTACAAACTTCGCGAGTCGGTTCGAGCCCCCATTCTCCCGCGAAGTCAGGGAAGGCCGTTCCGTGCTCGCGTCTTCCATGTCACTCTTCCCCTGAAAATACCGCTCGCCCGACCCCTGAGCCATCGCCGACAGCGACCCCATCCCGCGATAAGCCTTGAAGCTCCGCCCCTGGTACAAAATTGTCTCCCCCGGACTCTCATCCACCCCGGCAAACAGCGACCCCAACATCACCACGCTCGCACCCGCTGCGATCGCCTTCGTCACATCGCCCGAGTACTTCACGCCGCCATCCGCAATCACCGGAATCCCGCGCTCCTTCCCCGCGCGATAAGCTTCGGCGATCGCCGTAATCTGCGGCATCCCCGCTCCCGTCACCATCCGTGTCGTGCAGATTGACCCTGGCCCAATCCCCACCTTGATCGCATCCGCCCCCGCCTCGATAAGCGCAATCGCACCTTCATACGTAGCAATATTCCCCGCCAGTAGATCGATCTCAGGAAACTTCTTCTTCACCTCTGCCACTGCTGCCAGCACACGCGACGAGTGCCCATGCGCCGAATCGATCGCCAGCGCATCCACCCTCGCCGCCACTAGCGCCGCCGCGCGCTCCAAAAAGTCTCCTGTAGCCCCAATCGCAGCCGCCACCCGCAACCGGCCCTGCGAATCCTTCGACGCATTCGGATACTTCAGTTTCTTCTGAATATCCTTGACCGTAATCAGCCCCTTCAGCTCATAGTCGTCATTCACGACAAGCAACTTCTCCACGCGATGCTGATGCAGAATCTGCTCCGCCTGCTCCAGCGTCGTTCCCACCGGCACCGTAATCAGATTCGTCTTCGTCATCACCGAATCGATCGTCAGATCTGTCCGCGACACAAACCGCAGATCGCGATTGGTCAAAATTCCCACCAGCTTCTTATTCTTCGTCACCGGCACGCCGGAGATCTTGTATCGCCGCATCACCTCCAGTGCATCGGCGATCGTCTGTTCTGGCGTAATCGTCACCGGATCGACAATCATCCCGCTCTCCGAGCGCTTCACCTTGTCGATCTCCCCCGCCTGCTGCTCGATCGACAGATTCCTGTGCACTACACCCAGTCCACCCTGCTGCGCCATCGCAATCGCCAACCGAGCCTCTGTCACCGTATCCATCGCCGCCGACATCAGCGGCGTGCTCAGCACGATATTCCGCGTCAAATGCGTCTGCGTGCTGACCTGGGTAGGCACAACCTCGCTATAGGCAGGTACAAGGAGAACGTCATCAAAAGTAAGGGCCTCGGGTACGGGGGAGCTAATCATATTTTTATAGGTTCCAGTTGTAGCGGTTAAAAGGCGAAGGGCTATGCAGCAGCAAGCCAGAATTTCGCAGGATTTTATTGATTGTAGTGTCGCCAACCACCCATAGCAACTTCGACAACCCAATTTCCGCAAAGTTTCACACTCGAATCTTCTCATCGTCCGGCTGCGAGGCTAAGCGAGTCCGAACATGCTGCTGGTAATTCTGGCAGCTTCACACATCGCGACGCGAAAGTATGCTTGCTCCAGAAAAACACGGCACGCGAGCCAGGCCATGCAAGAGTATCGATTCTCGAAAGAACAATTTCGGAGCGGTGAGTCCAGATGCAAAGCCACAATGGGAACAACGAAAGCTCCCCCCACCCGGGAATCTTCCGCACTCTCTGCTTATGCATCCTCTTCCTTGGCCTCTCCCCTTACCCGTGGGCACAGGATCCACCCGATCCCGTAGTCAAAAAAACCAACCTCCCCGACGCCCCCGGCTGGGCATTCTCCTCCCCACAATCGTCAAATCGGCAATCCACCGCCACCCTCAGCGGATACGTCTTCGACGTCAACGGAGGCATCGTACCCAACCCGAGAATCGCTCTCGAGAGTCAGGACGGCCTGCCGGACCGGTTTGAACCCGCAGACGGCACTGGCTTCTTCTCCTTCAAAAACCTCCCCGCCGGAACTTTCAGGATCAGGGTTACCGCGACCGACCTCCAATCCTACGAATCCTTCGAGATCTCTCTTCGCGCCGGAGAACACCGCCAACTCCCAATCATTGCTCTTCCGATCGCCACTTCGAACGTGATCGTTCAGGTCACCATCACCCAGGAGCAGATCGCCAGCGAGCAGGTCACCGCCCAGATCCAGCAGCGCGTCTTCGGAGTCTTTCCCAACTTCTACACCAGCTTCGTCTGGGATGCCGCCCCGCTCAATCCAAAACAAAAGTTCCGGCTCGCCTTTCGCTCCGCCACGGATCCCGTTACCTTCTTCACCACTGGCTTCCTCGCTGGCGTCCAGCAGGCGCGCGACACCTACCCCGACTACGGGCAGGGTGCCGAAGGCTACGCGAAGCGTTACGGTGCAGACTACACAGATCTCTTCGTCGGCCGTATGCTCGGCGCGGCTGTCCTCCCATCGATCCTCCACCAGGACCCGCGTTACTTCTACCAGGGCAGCGGAAGCATTGGATCGCGAGCCTGGCATGCTCTGTCCTCAGCATTCATCTGCCGCGGAGACAACGGCAACCGCCAGTTCAACTTCTCCCACATCCTCGGCAACTTCGCCGCCGGAGGCATCTCCAACCTCTATCGTCCCGAAGACGACCGCGGCGTCCTTCTCGCTGTCGACAACGCTCTCCTTCACACCGCCGCCAACGCCGCCGGCAACCTCGCACGCGAATTCGCGCTGAAAAACATCACCACCAAAGTCACCTCCAACGGCAAAGCCAAACAAAAGCAACTTCCTGGGCCGACGACCGCTGGTTGGATGCAGAAGTAAAGTACGTCCGAGACCATTGATTCAAGTCGAAGGTGCATGGCGCTCTCGTGCATCCATCTCAATTGATGGGAAAATCCTGCCCTAAGAGACCTGCAATGAAAGTTTATTGAACCTTCCTCGGCTGATAGTTCACCACGTACAAGGACGTGTTCTCCAACCCAAGCCAGCGGAAGTAGGTCACCGGAGCGAACGCAGCCTGCCCCGCACAGACGTTTGGATAGAACGACAAACCGTACCGTGGAGAAAAATGAGGAAGTAGGTTGTTGCGTTCATCGATCTTTGCTTTTCCGTCACAACTCCATCCTCGATACGGATCCAGGGAAACATAGCTGTTTGGCGGATTAACGATCGTTGCATCATTGAGATGACCGCCCTGCGCCACTTCAACCCAGCCGTTGTATTCAAACCCTCCGTCGAAGGTGTTCGGCAGCACTCCCGCGGCGCGCACCTCGTCGGCGACCGCGATGCGCGCGCGATAGAACGCGAACATGTCGTGGGTCGCGCCAATGCTGTAGATCGCAATCAGACCCACGAGCACCGTCGTCACCGCTGGAAGGTACGGTTGAACTAAATTCTGAAACGCGCGAATCAAACCAAGCCCGGAAAGAACCAGCAGCGGCGGCAGGTACCGGTCAAGCAACTGAACTGACAACCGCGGGGCGAGCAATGCAAAATAAGCCGCCATGAATGGCCCAATAAGAATCAGAATCTGATTCCACGAGACCAAGAGCTCCGTCGGGTACGACGCTTCCGTCGGCCGTTCCTCGACTACATCTCGAAAAATCCTGCCCCGCATCTCCCACAGAAATGCGATCGCACAAAGCGTGGCAAGAGTCGACACCACCGTCAGGAAAATACGAATTGGGTAGTTCAGCACGATGGGGCCGAGAGACCTGAGAAGAGGCATTCCATAGCGGCCTGCCGGGCTGACCCAGTCACCAAGCATCGGCAGCAAAACGGAATGCGACCCATATTCCCTCCAAAGCCAGGCAGCGGCTAACGTATAACCCAATATGCAGATCGCAAAATTTCTCCAAAACTCGCGGCTATGCGTTCGAAGTACGATCAGATACGCCGCGATGACAGGCAGGATCAGGAATGGAACCCCAAGCAACTCTCCCACAAGTTCCTTGAATGCGGAGTTGGACTGAAACCGGAGTTCTGTCTTCGCGAACGGGTGTTCTGGAACAGCATAGGGCTGCTTTTGAAACCAGTACAGGATAAGGGCTATGAAAGCCCAGCAGGCCACCGTCACCAGGCTGCCCACCACCAACGTCTCGCGATAACGGCGCAAAAGCCACACAGTGCACGGCACCATCACCAAAACTCCCAGCCAGGCTATCTGGCGGGAGGAGCCGAAGACCGCATTCGTCACGGCAGCAAAACAGATCCACCCGGCAGCCGTAGAGGCACCGCTCGCCTGCAACGCACGCAAACACCCATAAAGGCAGATCACGACGGCAAACAGCCCCTCCAGATCGGTCATGAAGGTCATGGAAAGTTCCATGTAGAGCGGTGTCAGCACGACCGCCAGAGTCCCTATCGTCGCATTGCGCTCGTTAATTCCCGCTCGAACAAAGGTGCGCTGAATCAGAAACGCAGTCAGTGCTGCGGTAAAAAAAGTCACCAGGCGGGCAGCCGTAAAGGAGAAGCCAAAGAGTTTCACGAAGAGAGCCGCCGGATACAACTGCCATCCAATCACGGCAGTGGCCCAGCCGTTGTAGAGGATGTGACCGGTCTGCGCAAGCAGTTGAGCCGTGCGAATGTAGGACCAGTCGTCGCACACGCCCATCTCTGCAAACGGCCGGCTTATCGCCTCGCAGAGCATAAACATAACTGCGCAGAGGACCGCAGGCAGTCTGAACCTGCTGATCAAGCTATTCATTCTCGATCTCCAAAGGGATAAGCAAGCCGCTATCTACTGCCCTTATTGTCTACCGCCCTTAGATGCCGGCTGCAAACTGGGAACATTCTGGGAAAACGGGATTTTCATCTGCCACCTGCGAACCGACCGACGACACCCCATTGAAGTCCTTTAGAAAAGGATGTATCATCACGGTTGCAGGCGATTTTGTTCCGTCGTAAGAGTATGCCGTGACCGCACCGGTGATTTGACGGAGGAGATGAGTGGGCCAAAGCCCACTTTTTATTTGCTCTAAAAAGCGTTCTGTTTTTTGCAGCACAATGAACCGGAAACACGCTTATGGCAGTCCAGTTAGACCAAATTCGAGCAACCGCCGGACGCGTCGCCGCCTCACACAATCTGGACCTCGTCGATATCGAGTTTCAGGGCGGCAGCAAGTTCCGAACGTTGCGCATCTTTATCGAGAAGAACGCAGCAGAACGAACCAGACTGGCTGAGCAGGCCGCAGCCGGTACATCCGAACTCCCGAAGGGCGTCCCCGTCGAGATGCTCTCCGGCGTAACCCACGAGGACTGCGCCCTGTTCGCGCAGGACTTCGGCACCGTACTCGACGTAGAAGACCTCATCCCGGGCGCGGAATACACCCTCGAGGTCTCCTCACCGGGCCTCGAACGCAAGCTCCTCCGGCCCGAAGATTACACCCGGTTTCAAGGCAGTCTGGTCAAGCTCCAGACCTTCACACCGGTCAACAAGAACAGGCAGTGGCAAGGCCGTCTCACAAAATTCGCAGACGGTATCGTCACTATCGACCTCTCTGCCGTCAGGCAGAAGGGCAAGGCAAAGAAGGTCGTAACCGAATCAACCGTCGACATAGCCCTGGCGAACGTCGAAAAAGCCAATCTGGTCGCCGAAATCTAATAGAAATATTCGCCGAAATCCTCGGCGAATACAGGAACCAACCCGGACCCCCCGGGCCAACAGAAGGACGAGTGAGCGATGGCAAGTGCTTTGTACCAATCAATTGAGACCTTGAGCCGCGACAAAGGAATCGAACCCGGCATCGTCGTCGGCGCCGTGGAGGACGCCATTGCGCTCGCCACACGCAAGTACTACAAGACCCAGGAGAACATGCGCGCCGAGATGGACCGCGAGACCGGCGAAATCCGCGCCTATGTCTATAAAACCGTAGTCGAGACACCCGAGCAGGTCGAAGACAACGTCAACCAGCTCACCCTCGACCAGGCCCGCGAGCTCGCCCCTGAGGTCGAAGTCGGTGGCGAACTCCGCTTCTACAAGGACACCTCCCCCCTCGGCCGTATCGCCGCCCAGATGGCCAAGCAGGTCATCTTCCAGAAGGTCCGGGAAGCCGAGCGCGACACCGTCTTCAACGAGTACAACCACCGCTCGAACGAGGTCCTCAACGCCACCGTCAAGCGCCTTGAGCCCATGGACGTCATCTTCGATCTTGGCAAGGCCGAAGCCCGCATGCCCAAGCGCGAGCAGTCCCGGCTCGAGCAGTTCGCCGTCGGCGAGCGCGTCCGCGTCGTCCTCCTTCGTGTCGACCGCGCCGCCAAAGGGCCGCAGGTCATCGTCTCCCGCGCCTCACCGATCCTGGTTCAAAACCTCTTCCAGAGTGAAGTCCCGGAGATCTACGACGGCACCGTCTCCATCAAAGCCATCGCACGCGAGGCAGGCGAACGCACCAAGATCGCCGTTCAGTCCCGCGATAAGGACGTCGATCCCGTCGGCGCCTGCGTCGGCATGAAGGGCATGCGCGTTCAGTCCATCATCCGCGAGCTGCGCGGTGAAAAGATCGACATCATCGAGTTCTCCGAAGAGATCACCACCTTCGCCGAAAAGGCGCTCCAGCCCGCCAAGGTCAGCCGCGTCTCCATCACCGACCTCGGCGAAAAACAGATTGAAGTCATCGTCGACGATACCCAGCTCTCGCTCGCCATCGGCAAGAAGGGCCAGAACGTCCGTCTCGCCGCCAAGCTTCTGCAGTGGAAGATCGACATCAAGAGCGAAGAGGAGAAGCGTCAGGAGGTCGAGCAGCAGATGCAGGCCATGTCCGGCGGCCCCACAACGCCGATCGAACAGGTTATCGAGCTCGGCGACTCCGTCCTCGAAAAACTCATCGCCGCCGGCATCACTACCGTCGAAGCTCTCGCCGACATGACCCCCGAGCAACTCGAAGAGGTCCCAGGCATCGGAGAAAAAACAGTCGAAAAGATCTCCGTCGCCGTTCGCCACTACTTCGGTCAGTACGAGGAAGGCGAAGAACGGCCCGAGCCTGCTGTCTCGCTCGTAGCTGCAGAAGCAGAGGAGAGCTCCCTGGAGAAAACACCTGAAGCCATCCTGGCCGAAGAGGCCGGCACAGGCACAGCAGAGGAGGTCGTCGACATCTCCACGGAAGACATCGCCGACATCGAAGATCGCACCTCAGGCATCGACGCTTACAGCGAGGCCGATGCACGCGAAGAAAAAATTGAACTCGATAACGACACCGTAGACACCCTGGTCGATGAAGCCCAGGAAAACTCCGATGAAGGTATCGACAACGGAAACGACCGTGGCTAGCTCTCTCGGGCCCGCAACGAAAACTTCTCCGGGGTTTCTCATCAGAATCTCCGGAGAGAACACTTACAATAAAGACTCTTTCCTCCATGAGGCTGATATGAGCAGCTAAAGGGCACAGGAAAACGAAAAGGGACGGATGAGCAAAGTTCGAATCAACGATCTGGCGCGGGAACTGGAAGTCAAAAGCAGGCCTATTCTGGATGCGCTCGATGCAATCGGCGTCACCGGGAAGACCCACTCCAGCTCCATCGAAGCCGACCAGGCCGAAAAGGTCCGGGAATACTTCAGGAACGGTAGCAAAACCACAGCGGCCAAACCGGTTACCGACACGAAGCCGAAGTTCGACCTCTCCAAGGTCTCCAAGCCAGGTGACGCCCTCAAAGCCATCCTCGAGCGCAAGCAGGCCGAAGCCGCTGCTAAAGCCGCACCTCCACCGCGGCCTGCAGCTGTCGTGGCTCCGCCCGTCGTAGCCGCAACAAAACCCGCCGCCCAGTCCACCCCTGTCGCCGCTGCACCAGCGCCTGCAGCCGCTCCGGTCCAGCCGCGCCGGATCGTCGTACCCCAGCCGCGTCCTCAGGCTCCGATCATCACCCCTGCAGCCCCGGCCATTGCAACCAAGCCGCCCGTCGGCCCGGTCATCGCTAAGCCGCCCGTGGCCGTAGCCCCATCACACGCTGCGCCAGCTGTCGCCGCTCCTCCGGCAGCCAAACCTGCCGCTCCTGTTGCTCCGCCCGCCGAAGCGCCCGCCGCCAAAGCTGCTCCCGCAGTCGCCGCTCCTGAACCCAGAACGCCGGCCGCCGCCGCTCCCGCACCGCAACCACCAGCCGCAGTCGAAGCACCTGAGCCCCTTGCAGAACCAGCGGTCGCGGCCCAGCCAATCCGCCGCGTCATCATGCCACAGACCGGCCCGCGGCCCATCTACACCGCGCCGCCCTCCGCTCCTGGAGTCCCGCAACGCGGCCGCCCCATCTTTGAGCGTCCACGCCCGCAATCACCCGGCAGCCCGCGGCCCGGAGCAACCACCGCTCCCGGAGCGCGTCGCCCCATGCACCCCACCCGCACCTTCCCAGGCGGTCCATCCGGTCCTGGCGGAGCCCCCGGACGTCCCGGCTTCACCCCCGGCGGCGCACGGCCCGGCTTCGGTGCGCGTCCCGGCTTCGGTGCCCGCCCCGGCGGAGCTCCTGGCGGCATGATTCCGGCCGGTGAAGCTCCACCCACCGGCCAGCGCCCCAGCGCACGTCCCGGCCAGCGCCGCGGCGGCAACCAGCGGTACGAAAAGACCAAAGAAGGCCCGATGAAGGGCTTCCAGCCGCCACCGCGTTTTGGCGGCGCGCCCATCTCTCGTGAGCCGCTCCCCATCACCAAGACCATCACGGTCACCGAAGGCATCTCCGTCAAGGACCTCGCCGAAAAACTCGACGTCCGCGGCAAAGACCTCATCGCCACCCTCCTGATGAAGGGAGTCTTCGTCACCGTCAACCAGACACTCGACGCAGAACTCGTCAAAGACGTCTCCCGCCAGTTCGGCGCAGACGCCACCATCATCTCGGTCGAAGAGCAACTCGAGAATGAAGCCATCGAAGGCTTCCTCGAAGACACCACCGGCATGGTCGAGGTCGTCCGCTCGCCCGTGGTCACCGTCATGGGCCACGTCGATCACGGCAAGACCTCGCTCCTCGATGCCATCCGTTCCACCGACGTCGCTGGCGGCGAAGCCGGAGGCATCACTCAGCACATCGGTGCCTACAAGGTCAAAATCACCAAGCCCGACTCCCCCGCCTTCGGTCGCGAGATCGTCTTCCTCGACACCCCGGGCCACGAGGCCTTCACCCGCATGCGTGCCCGCGGAGCCAAGGTCACTGACATCGTCGTCATCGTCGTCGCAGCAGACGACGGCGTCATGCCCCAGACCCTTGAAGCCATCGACCACGCCCGCGCCGCCAACGTGCCGATCATCGTCGCAGTCAACAAAATCGACAAGCCGGAAGCGAACCCGCAGAAGGTCATCCAGCAGCTCGCGACGCGCGGCCTCCAGCCCTCCAACCAGGGCGGAGACACCGAGTTCGTCGAAGTCTCCGCGAAGAAGCAGATCAACCTCGACAAGCTCGAAGAGATGATCTGCCTCGTCGCCGACGTCAATGAACAAAAGGCGCAGCCCGACCGTCCCGCCGTAGGAACCGTCATCGAAGCCAAGCTCGATCGCGGCCGCGGCGCCGTCGCATCGATCCTCGTCCAGAACGGAACCCTCCGCACCGGCGACAGCTACATTGTCGGCAACACCTTCGGCAAGATTCGCGCCATGTTCGACGACCGTGGCCGCGCCATCACTGAAGCAGGCCCATCCACTCCGGTCGAAATCCTCGGCCTCGAGGGCATGCCCGATGCAGGCGACACCTTCCTCGTCATGGCCGACCGCGACAAGGCCAAAGGCATCGCCCAGTACCGCAAGATGAAGGAGCGCGAAGCCCAGCTCGCCAAGAGCTCCCGCGTCTCGCTCGAAGGCCTCGCCGAACAGATCAAGCAGGCCGGCATGAAGGACCTCAACCTCATCCTCAAGGGCGACGTTCAAGGCTCAGTCGAAGTCCTCGCCGACTCGCTCGAGCGCATGTCCACCGAAAAGGTTCGCGTCCGCGTCCTCCACTCCGGTGTCGGTGCCATCACCGAGTCCGACGTGCTGCTGGCCTCTGCATCGAACGCCGTCGTCATCGGCTTCAATGTGCGGCCCGACCGCAAGTCCGCCGAGATTGCCGACCGCGAGAACGTCGAGATCCGCCTCCACTCCATCATCTATGAGTTGCAGGACGAGATCACCAAGGCAATGTACGGTCTCCTCGAGCCAGTCTTCAAGGAGAACTACGCCGGCCGCGCCGAGGTCCTCAACGTCTTCAAGATCACCAAGGTCGGCCAGATCGCCGGCTGCATCGTCCGCGACGGCCTCATCCGCCGCGACGCCAACGTCCGCCTCCTCCGCGAAGGCGCCGAGATCTGGAAGGGCAAGATCGCCACGCTCAAACGCTTCAAGGACGACGTCAGCGAAGTCCGTCAGGGCGTAGAGTGCGGCATCGACCTCGCAGGCTTCAAGGACATCCAGGTAGGCGACACCATCGAAGCCTTCACCACCGAAAAGATGGCCGCCGAACTGGGCCGCACCGCCGCAGCCCGCAAAGCTGAAAGCGAAGCAGAATCCGGCGCCGCCTAAACCATACGTTCAATCAAACAAAAAGGCCGGGAGCATTCCCGGCCTTTCCTTCTCTTGGCTATGCCTCTGTTCATGTAACCTAGATCGACCAGGCACTATGTCTTCTTGTTGAGGTCGTCGTCCTTGTAGTACTTCGTACCCTGTAGGGTCAACTGCAGGGCGAGACCGTTCTTGGTAATTTGATAAACCCAGACGCCCGGGGAGACCTCGGTCGCTCCTGAGTAGGCTCCGCCCGAGGCGCCTGCCTTGGCTGCCGCGTCCGCCTGCCCGGAACCCGACCAGCCGGAATTCAGGAAATTGCTATACGCACCAGCGTTTTCGAACACGAAGATCACGCTATAGTCCTTCACTCCCACACCCACACCGGCACCAGCCGAGACCATCTTCATGAAGGTCTCCTGCTTGCTACCGGTCTCGACGGCGAGGCCTGAGCCACGCGCTGTGCTCAAGAGGAAGAGGTTCGTCCCAAAGTTGTCGAAGACCGCATATCCCGCCGACCTTTGGATAGCCGCCTGGGCTCCGGGTTTCAGTTTGTACAGATCCTGCAAAGTCTTAGCCGCCATCTTCCGGCTCTTATCCCGCTTCTTGTCGGGGGAATCTTTGGCACTTGCCAAATTGACAGTCACCAGAATCATTGCGAGGACTGTAGCGATTTTTCTAATTCTCATCGGCGCTCTCCTTGTCTTTTCAGGAACCTTGCAGCACGCGACGTCGTCGGGGTCTACCTGAAACCGTTCCTACCAATGGAACAGCACACAAGGCGCTTTTTCTACTGCCAGAATTGCTAGTTTTTAGCACGACCTGCGCAGCACCCAGTCACGGCGCGAGCGAGTCCTCCGCCAAGACGGCAATCGCGCAAAGCGCAATCCGTATTGCTTTAGGGCACGGCTTCAGCCGTGCCGTAAAAAGCCTCCCCTCTGCCGAAGGCTTGAGCGAAGGCGTAGCCGAAGCGACTGATTATTCCCTTTGCATTTGCTTTTTGTCCTTGGCAATCGCAAAACCAGGTTTCCCACAGCCCAATCCTTGACACACCTGATAACCTTTAATCAGCGAGAAAAGCCCGGCCAACCGCCGGGCCTTCACATTTAAACGCAGAAGACTTGACCAACAAGTCCAGACTCATGTCTCCTGTTTCGAAGACTTTGCACACTTTAGTATGGGGGAGGGGGTACCATGCCGCAGACCATCACCGAGACACCAGCCAACACCAAATTCGACCTCGCCGCCATCCAATCCGCGCTCCGCGAAAATAAATTAGACGGCTGGCTCTTCTACGACCATCACCACCGCGACCTTCTCGCCTACAGCATCCTCGGCCTCGACCCCAACTCTCTTGTCAGCCGCCGCTGGTACTACTTCATCCCAGCCACTGGTGAGCCCAAAAAACTAGTCCACCGCATCGAGTCCTTCAAACTCGACTCCCTCCCCGGCTCAAAGACCGCCTACTCCTCCTGGCAGGAACTCGAATCCCAGCTCCAAACCCTCCTCACCGGCGTCACCAAAATCGCCATGCAGTACTCCCCCCGCAACGCGATCATGTACGTCTCCATGGTCGACGCCGGCACCATCGAGTTCCTTCGCTCCTTCGGCAAAGAGCCCGTCACCTCCGCCGACCTCGTCAGCCACTTTGAAGCCGTCCTCACCGACGCGCAGCTCGCCACCCACTACGTCGCCCAACGCGCCGTCGACGAAGTCCTCGACGCCGCCTGGAAAGAGATCGGCAACCGCGCCCGCAACGGCGGTACTGACGAGTTCGCGATGATGCAATATCTCCGGGAAGGGCTCGGGCGCGCCAACCTCCTCTGGGACCACGGCCCCAACGTCTCCGCAGGCCCCAACTCCGCCGACTCACACTACGACCCCACCGCCGCCAGCTCTCGTCCCATCCGCAACGGCGACTTCGTCCTCATCGACATCTGGGGCAAACTCGCCAACGACCCCACAGCCGTCTGGTACGACATCACCTGGACCGGCGTCGTCGGTCGCGAACCCACCGAGCGCGAACAACTCATCTTCACCACCGTCCGCAACTCCCGCGACGCCTCCATCAAAGCCGTCCAGGAAGCCTTCGCTGCGAACCACCCATCGCAGGATGGCAAGCCGACGAAGCCGGTCGCAGCCTCATCGTCAAAGCAGGATTCGGCGACGCCTTCACCCACCGCACCGGCCACAACATCGGAACCGAGATCCACGGCAACGGAGCCCACCTCGACAACCTCGAAACCCACGACGATCGCCTCATCCTCCCCAACACCTGCTTCTCCGTGGAGCCCGGCCTCTACTTCCCCGGCGAATTCGGAGTCCGCAGCGAAGTCGATATGATCGCCCGCAAAGGAAAAGCCGAAGTCACCGGCCGCATCCAAACTGAACTCGTCCGCGCCTAAACAGGAAACGCCTCAATCACCGCGAACTGTGAGGCAGTAGGCACCACCTTGTTGAGCCGAAACCCCGTGCTGGCCAGCAACTCCCCGTACTCCTCCACCGATCGCTCGCGTCCTCCCGTCAAAACCAGCATAACGATATCAATGAATTTGCCATTCGAAGAAACGTTCGCGCCGAACAGATCCCACTCCACCAGCAACAGCACACCATCCGCCCGGCAATCGCCTTCCGGCAATTGTTTAGAATGATCCGCGCCCGTCCATCGTCCCAATCGTGAATCACGCTCTTCATCACATACGCCCTAACCCCGCGGCACATGCTCAAAAAAATTACACGGCTCCATCGTCACGCGAGTTCTACAGCCGCCCAGATATCCTCGCTCCCGCGCGCGTTGAGCACATGGTCCTCGTCGGCCCCACCCCCGCAGTCCCGCACTGAACACGAAGAATATGCGACAGCAGAATCCCGTTGCCGCCGCCCACATCCAATAAGCTCCCCACGCTCCGAAATCATAGGCAGCTGCAATCCAAGGCCCCGCAAGCTCCAACATGTTCGTCATCGCATCATCGAAGATTCGCGCCTGCTCAGGATCCCGGCGAAGATGTTCGAACCCATCCGTCCCCGAAAGCATTGTCCGAGACGACTCCCCCGTCTTCACGCTATGCAGAATCTC
>CAVYOC010000001.1:0-186770 GCA_963770055.1 uncultured Acidobacteriaceae bacterium | reverse complement strand
AAGGCAAGCCTGCTCATGGGCCGGGGAGCTAGAAACAGCTCTTTTTGTGGTGTTCCCCTCCCCCCTTATTTCTGCTTAAGTATCTGTTTTCAACACTATGCGCAGTCTTGAGCCGTCAAAGTCTTGTAAACATTAGAGTTAGGGCCAAAGTATTCTTATCAAATAACTTAGCCCCGGCGTGGCCGGGGCTTGCTGTTTTTTCAGCTAAGTTAATTGTACCGGATTGAAGCTAACTAAAATGCCAATCCTATCCTGCTTGTTTTGAATAGGTTAGGTTGTTTTTGGGCTTGACAAGCGTTTTTTGCCCGAAAAATGAAGAGAAAAATAGGAGCAACAGGTAAGTCTTTAGGCTTGAGTCTGACCGGCGTGTAGTTTGTGACACTTGCGAAAGTGTCCCTAGGTGCGTGTCGCGGATGGTGGGTGGAAGATAGGCTGCACTCCTGAGCGATTCAGGAGGCGTGCATGGTCAAGGTTGCGAGTTGGTTGTTTTGGATCTTAGTTGCGGCGTGCGGAGTTGCATACGGTGCGAACGGAAAGAAGCCGTCCGACAAGCTGGCGCAGTGGAGTGTCGTGGAGAGCGTGCCGCTGAATGCGCTGATCGAGGTGGGCCGAGACGGTCATGCTGGTGTGGATGAGTGCCGGGTTGAGTCGGCCGATGACAGCGCGCTGACCTGTGTTGCTGAGAGGCCGGAGGGTGATATGCGAGTGATATTTCCGCGAGGCTCGGTAGCCCAGGTGTGGGTGATGGAACAAGTGAAGGATCGGCATATCGGACGGTGGATTGTGGCGGGTGTTGGGATTGCGCTGGTCGTTGCGGCGTGTGTGGAGGGCGGGGTGCTGGGTTTCGTTACGGTCGGCGTGCTGGTCCTTGGTGTAGAGATTTCTTATTTTGAAGATATTTTGCGGCGGCCACCACCGATGCCCCGAATGCGTTGGAAATTGATTTATTCGGCGCCGTGAGCGGCAGGGGTGGTGATGCCGTATTTGGCTTCGAGGAACTGCTGAAGGTCTTTGGGAAGGGTGGTGGAGAGTTCCTGCCAGGTGAGGAGTTTGAGGCGTGTGGCGAAGGTGGGGGAGTGGACGGCGGAGAGAATGGAGTACCAGGTTTCGATGAGGTCGTGGCGGCGGGCGTCGGCGAGGACGCAGAAGGATGCGTCGTTCGCGTAGGCGGCGAGGACGTTGCGGATGAGCTGGTAGCCGAGGATTACGGTACGGGAGGATTTGGGGAGGGAAGCGGGTTTCTCCACTTCCCCCTCGGCTCGATGCACTTGCTCGGGGTTCGGTCGAAATGACGAAGTTGCGATTAAGTCTTCGAGTTGCGAGAAATCTTCTGCGGGTGGATGAGAGGGCGGGGTGTTGAGAGTTTTTTTGGGGAGACGGGTGATGTCGAAGACTGCTTCGAGGTCGCGATAGCGTTCGATGAGGCGCGGGGCGGCGGTCTGGAAGTTGGATTCTGTGAGCTTGGCTTCGAGAAAGAGGTTGCCGAGGTGGAGGTCTATCTCGGTTTGGTCTGTGAGCAGGTTGGCGGAGCCGCTGAGCTCTGTGGGGAGTTTGGTGCGTCCCTTGCGAGGTTGCTTGAGCGGAACGCCGGGTGTGATGCCGAAGCATGGTTGAGCAGTGGTGTCGACGTTGAGAAGATTAGCGACTGCGGGGGCGAGAATCTGGCCGTTGAAGACGGCAGGGTGGCAAAAGATGTTCATGAGAAGAGCGTCGGAGCTGATGGCGGAGTCGAGTTCGCGCCACTGCCAGTCTTTGCGGGCTCGGGAGCGTCGGGAGGCGGTGTGGGGCTTGGAGAGGCGGCGGAGCCAGGCTGGGTTGGCGCAGATGCTGGCGTAGGAGTCGGGGTGGAAGTTGCCGTGGTGACCCTGTTCGTCGTGGCCGAAGATGACTGCAGGGTCATTCTCGGGTTTTGGGCCGGGGGAGATGTCGTGAAGGAGACCGCGGGTTTGAGCGAGGTGGTGGGCTCGGGCGTTGAGGTCGCGGCGGAGGAGAGAGGCCGACCATGATGGGGTGACGGGTTTCGTCATATTCCTGCGGTTGTTCTTGTAGTCTTTTGAAGAGCGATTCTTGCCGCTGTGATTGATTGTAGTGAGGAGAATGTATGCCGCGTGAGTTTGACTGGACCGACGCTGAAGAGATTGGGATTTTGCTGCAGGAGAAGTATCCGGAGATTGAGCCTTATTCGGTGCGGTTTACGGATCTGCATAAGTATGTAATCGGGTTGCCGGGATTTGTTGGGGATCCGGCTAAGTCGAATGAGGGAATTCTGGAGGCGATTCAGACGGCCTGGAATGAGGAGTGGGAGGATGCAAAGTAAGAGCTCCGGCTGCCTATGTCGATTTCAAATCCCAAACGCGGGCGGATATCTGACCCTGCCGCGAATGCCCTCAAGAGCGCCATGGCTGAGTTCCATCGCCATGAACGCGTCTTGAGGGAAAGAGCTTTCGAGAGAGAGTGCCTTCCCGCTGGAAAAACCAAAGCGTGGATAGTAGTTGGTATGCCCGACGACTATGACAATCTGCTCACCCCGCTCGCGCAACAAATTCAGGCCATGACGAATCAGTCGTCCGCCGATCCCCCTGCGCTGATGCTCGGGTAGCACGGCCATGGGAGCGAGCGCCACCGCTGGAACTGATCCGCCGGTTGTCTCAATCCACATCCTGCAGAAGAGAATATGCCCGACGATTCGTTGCTGTATCTCGGCAACGAGCGAGACAAGCACCGCACCTTCTGTGCGCAACTTGTCCACCAGGTCAGCTTCATTCTGAGATCCGAAGGCGACCTCATTGATTGAATGAATCACTGAACGCTCTTCGGAGTTTTCAGTGTTTTCGCCACGGACGATGACATTGTCTTCTGACTTCATGGACACGATTTTATGTGGAACGAATTGCCGGCTTCAGGCGATGCGATCCCGCAGCTGGGTGAGGATTTTTGAGCCGGTGAAGTGGAGGGTTGCGGCGGCAAGTGTCGCCCAGACGAGACCTCCGAGGGCAATCGCGGTGATGTCGCCGCGGTAGGTTTGTGGTTGGGGAAGGAAGTGGAGGAGCAGGGTGGCTCCGATCACACTGGTCAGGCCGGCGAGGGCAGCGCGGGCGATCTCGGGCCAGTTTGGGCCGGCATAGGGGGTGCCTGCCGGGCCGAAGAGGGGTATGAGCGAGTGACGATGCGCGAGGATTGCGAGGGTGCTGGTCTGGAGCAGGATGGCTACGTTGGAGGCCCAGGCGAGACCGATGACGCCGAAGTGCTCGTGAAGCTGCCAGTAGATGGGGATGCTGGTGAGGGTGATGATGGTTCCGGCGAGCATGGGGACGAAGGTTTCGCCCGAGGCGTAGAAGGCGCGGGCGTAGATGGACTGCGCAGTCCAGAGAGCGAGCGAGATAGCGAAGATTGCGAAGTAGGTGGCGGTGGCGGTGGCGTCAGCGGCGTGGAAGGAGCCGCGACGAAAGATGATGTCGACGGCGGGTCTGGCAAGGGCGATCATGACGGCGGAGCCGAGCAGCGAGAAGGCGATGAGGCTGGAGACGGAGCGGTTAACCGCAGAGGCGAAGCTGGCGAATTGCTTGCGGCCGAAGAGCGAGGCGAAGAAGGGCATGGACGCGGCGCCTGCGGCTTGTCCGATGATGGCCATGGGTGCGGTGAAGAGGCGCTTGGCGTAGGTGAGGCGGGTGATGTCTCCGGCGCCGTGCTTGGCGAAGTAGCCGAGGATCTGGTTGTCGAGGGTGATGATGGTGACGCCGAGCATGAGCGGCAGTGAGAGACGAACCCATTCGCGGAGGCCGGGGTGTTTGAAGTTGAGAAGGGGCTGGTATCGCATGCCCGCGCGATAGGCTCCGTAGGCGTTGAGCAGAAAGGGACCGAGATAGGCTCCGGCGAGGGCTCCGTAGCCGAGTGCGGAGACGCCCATGCGGTCGGCGAGGAGGACTCCGCCGGCGATGATACAGATGTTATAGACGAGCGGAGAGAGCGCCTGGAAGGAGAATTGTTTGCGGACGAGGAGGACTGAGGTAATGACTCCGCCACAGAAGAAGAAGAGCTGGCCAGGGAGAAGGATGCGGGTGATGTGGGTGCAGAGGATGCCTTCAGGCGAGGCGGGATCGAAGTAGAGACGAATGTAGTAGGGGGTGAAGATCTCGGCGATCAGGATGGCCGTGCCGAGGACAAGGACCATGGTGTTGAGGATGATGGAGAGGGCACGCTCGCCTTCCATCTCGTCGTTGTTGGCACGGTAGCGGTCGAGGATAGTGACGAAGGTGATGGAGGCGGCTCCGCCGACGAGGAGATAGTTGATGAGTTCGGGGAGAAAGAAGGCTACGTTATAGGCGTCGGTGTTGGGGCCTGCTCCGAAGCGGTACGCGATGAACTGCTCGCGCATAAGGCCGATAATGCGCGAGGTTAAAGCGGATAGGGTAAGCAGGAGGGTAGCGGAGGTTGCGGTGTGACTATGCGAGGGGTGTAGAAAATCGAGAGGATGCCGGCGGCGTGGCGCGACTGGCGGATTGGCGTCTTTGTTTACGGTCACGGGGATGGCTGATTTCATTTTATCGGCAGGGCTTATGCTGAAGGGGTGGCGGGGGTGGTTCTCTGGCAGGAGAAAGCTTGGAAAACTTTCGGTTGAGAGTGTTTCGCGCAGTGGCGGAACGGATGAGCTTTCGCAAAGCCGCGGAGATGCTGCATCTGAGCCAGCCTGCGGTGAGTCAGCATATTCGCGCGCTCGAAGAGGAGACAGGGGTCCGGTTGTTTGATCGGGCTCGCGGGGAGGGGCATGGGAGCCAGATCTCATTGACCGAGGCCGGGAGGGTGTTGCTGAGCTATGCGGAGACAGCAGCGGAGACGATGGCGGAGGCGCAGCGAGCGCTGACGGCGTTGAACGATGAGGCTTTGGGGGAGCTACGGCTAGGAGCTTCGACGACTGTGGCGCAGTATGTTCTGCCGCGGATTCTGGGAGCGTTTTTGAAGCAGCATTCGCAGGTGAAACTTTCGCTGGTAAGCGGGAATACGGAACGGATTGTGGAGGCGGTGGCCGAAGAGCAGGTCGAGCTAGGGATTATCGAAGGGCCGGCGATGCGGCGGGATGTAAAGACCGAACGCATGATGCGGGACGAGATGGTGTTGATCGTGAGTCCGAACCACTCATGGGCTGCACGGAAGCCGTGTGCGATTACTCCGGCAGAGCTTGCGGAAGTTCCCTTATTGCTGCGCGAGAGAGGATCGGGCTCGCGGCGTGTGGTCGAGCGAGCGATGAAGAAGGTGGGGCTGCCACTGCGTTCTTTGCAGGTCGCGATGGAACTGGACTCGACAGAGGCGATTATCTCGGGTGTGGAGGCGGAACTGGGGGTTGGATTTGTTTCGCGATGCGCCGTGAACAAGGTATTGCGCCTGGGCTCGGTGCGGATTGCAGCAGTGGAAGGGCTGGAGATTTTGCGGGATTTCAGCTTTGTCCGGCTGGCGGGGACTGAGGCTACGAAGACCGTGGCTGCGTTTCAGCGCTTTGCCCTGACGGCTGCTGCCTGGGTGGCTAATCAGGGCGATAAGTAAAAATTATTAGTAATTCAAAAGTACTTCTCGACTGAGACGATGAGTGCGCCCATGCTTTAAGCATGTGGAAGAAGAATCTCTTCTATATCGGCATTATCGTTTCAGCCAGCGGTTTGATCGGCCCCCCGCTTGCGCTGGCGGCTGGGTTGGCGTTTGGGTTGAGTACAGTGCATACCTTTCATGGAGAGAGCCGGAAGCTCTCGAAGTTTCTGTTGCAGGCCGCGGTGATTTGCCTGGGATTTGGAATGAATCTGAAGGATGTGGTTCACGCGGGGGCTTCGGGGTTTCTGTATACGGCGATCAGCATTGCGTTTGCGCTGGGTCTTGGGGTGTCGCTGGGCGGGATGTTGCAGGTTGGCAAGACGCAGTCGCTGCTGATCAGCTTCGGGACAGCGATCTGCGGAGGAAGCGCGATTGCAGCGATGGGGCCGGTGCTTGCAGCAAATGACGAGGAGATGGCGGTTTCTCTGGGGACCGTGTTTGTGTTGAATTCGGTCGCGCTGCTGGTGTTTCCGTTGGTCGGACACCTGATGCACTTTACCGAGACGCAGTTTGGGCTATGGGCAGCACTTGCCATCCATGACACGAGTTCGGTCGTGGGAGCGGCGGCGAAGTATGGGCCAACGGCGCTGGCGGTGGGAACTACGGTGAAGCTGGCGAGAGCGTTGTGGATTGCGCCGCTGGCGGTTGCAACCGCAATGCTGAAAAAAAGCCATGCGAAGGTGAGCTGGCCATGGTTTATTTTGTATTTTTGCGTTGCGGCGGTGGTGGCGAGCTATCTACCACATTATGTTCCGCAGTCGACGGACCTTTTTTCTGCTCTCTACCGGTTGGGCAGGGCAGCGTTGACCGTGGTGCTGTTTCTGATCGGGACGGGGATCACGCGCAATACGCTGAAGGAAGTTGGAATGCGACCGCTGGTGCAGGGCGTGACGCTATGGATCGCAGTGGCGAGCCTGTCGCTTTGGGCGATCCATGCAGGATGGATTGCCTTGTAAATTGGGTTATTTGTGGGAAGAGCTTTGCTCGTCAGCGGGCGAGGATGTCAGAGGGTTGGGTGCGTCGGGATGCCTGGTGAAGTCGATCCATCGCCTCGATGGGTCGACGGGTCGATGCTTGCGGCGTGGTTTGATGGTGGAAGAGAGAGAGAGGCTTGCGATGGTGTAACTGACCATTTGCCGCTGACCGCAGCGGAGACAGCGGACGGGGTAACGCATCAGGAAGATTTGAGGAAAGTCGTCACCGCGAAGCGTGGACCGGCGAAAGTTTTGGCCGGAGCAGAACTGGCACTGGATCGGGACCCCATGGTAGGGATCCAGTCCGAGGTATGGGGTGCGGCTATGCGAAGAGTGAGGACGCCTGCGGGAAGATGTTTCGTATTCGTTCTTGAATTTCATTTTTAACGCTTGTTGTTATCCGGGAAGTTTGAAAGATCGAAAAGCTTCTCTGCTGTGTGACGGGGGGCACTATGCGTGCGGGGCGTTCGGATTGGATGGACGGCAGGGCGGGTGGCGGGTTTTGAGAGCAGAGTGTACAGGTCGCGCATGTCTTTCTGAAGTTTACGAAGCTGGCGCGTGTCGATGCTGAGGGGTGCGTTGTCGACGCTGAGAGCAAGCTGGGGTTCTTTGTGTCTGAGCTCGGCCTTGAAGACCTGGCGTGCGCCGGGAATAGTGTAGCCCTCGTCGTAGAGGAGACTTTTGATCCGCAGGGCCATCTCGACGTCGCGGCGGCGATAGAGACGCTGGCCGGTTCCGCCCTTGTGGGGCTTGAGCTGAGGGAACTCGCTCTCCCAGAAGCGGAGGACATAGGCCGGGACATCGCAGAGCCTGGCGACTTCGCCGATGCGAAAATATAGCTTATCCGGAATGTCTGATCCGGATGGAGGGACGGTTTTACGGATTGGCTGGTGCTGCGCCATGCCGGGAACTCCAACGCCGATAATGCCGCCTGACGGGCCAGCTTGTGCCAGTATAGGCCACTGAATCGGGCATGGTTCGTATTTTCTGATGGCAAAATGAAGGTGCCGGGTTGGTACGAGGCGACGGAGGCGGCTGGGAGTGCCGGTGCGGTTTTTCCTGAGGTCGGGGAGGCGGAGGACGTCTAATTAGCGGTTTCGACGGAACCATCGGATTGCTGATGGCGTATTGTTTTTGAAGATGCGGAGGCGAAGATGCGTAACGGCCAATTTGCAGTGACAGCAACGATGATTGCAGCGACGGCACTGATATGCGGGTGCAGGATCGAATCGGACAAGAGGAATGGCAACGACAACGTCAAGATTGCCACCCCATTCGGGGGCATGACGGTGAAGACGAATGACAATGTCGTCACCGAGGGACTTGGGTTGCCGGTGTATCCCGGTGCAGAGCTGGTAAAGAAGGACAAGAACAACGGCGCTGCGGACGTGAATATGAGCTTCGGGAGCTTTCAACTGAGGGTGAAGGCTGCGAGCTACCGGACGCAGGATAGTCCGGACCAAGTAACCGCATTTTACCGTAAGGCACTGGGGCGTTACGGAGACGTCATTCAGTGCCAGAATGACAAACCGGTGGGTGAGGTAACGAGAACGGCGGAGGGGCTAACCTGCGATAACGAGAAGAATAATCATGTGTATGTCAACGATGATGAGTCGGGCAAGATGCAACTGAAGGCGGGCTCAAAACAGCATCAGCACATTGTCGCGATCGACCATGAGGGTAATGGAACCAAGTTCGGGCTGGTGTCGCTCGACTTGCCGGGTCATTTTTCGTTCAGCGACAAGGACGAAGAGCACACGCAGTGAAGGGTGGGTTGTGATTGCCGGATTCGAACTTGCCGCGCCTCACACGGTGGGATAGTTTCAAAGATATGCATAAGTATTGTCACCGTTGCGGCGGCGAACTACCTGCCAGTGCTGAGGTGTCGCCGTTCTGCCCGCATTGCGGAGCGCCCCAGATTTATTTTCAGGAGAACGATCAGCAGACCGAAAGCAGTGGAGTGGGAACCAGTGGTGCAGGCCCGCCTCCCAGGTCGCAGAAGGTGGAGTGGAAGACGGCGATCCGGTGTGCGCTGCTGGTGGCTGGAATTGCTGCGGGGTTAAGCCTGGTGTCGGTGCGGGTGCAGGTTTTGTCGCCGTTGAGCTGGCTGTGGACGATCAGCGGCTCGATCATTACGCTGGGGTTCTATCAAAGACGCCGCCCCGGGGCGTGGATGGATGCCGGCGTGGGAGCACGGATCGGAGTGGTGGTTGGGCTGGCACTCGTAACGTTCTTTGCGATTTCAATGGCGATCGGCGGATTGGTTGCGCGTTACGGTCTGCATGGCATGGGAGCGACGGATGCGCAATTGACCGATTTTTTTCGCACTCAGCTTGAAAAGGCGAACGCGATTACTCCGCAACCGCCAGAGATACAAAGATTTTGGTTTTCGCCGGAGTTTCGAGCGGGCATGATGGTGGCAGGATTTGGAATGGTTTCGGGAATTCTGCTGGTTTTGTCGACGGTGGGCGGGGCAGTGAGCGGATTTTTGCGAACACGACGGAAGATATCGGTGTAGCTCTGGCAGTGGATTGAAGATACGTATCATCCGGCCAGAATGTGACGAACCGAGAGGCTCCCTGCCCTAGAGGTGTCATCCTTGATATCATCAAGCTCAATCGGTCATGACTGAAAATACTGAAGTTCAAAAGCCAAAGTTACGGGAAAAGGGACGGCTGATGTCTGCCTCCGAGATTGAGCGCACGCTGGTGCGGCTGGCGCACGAGATCGTTGAGAAACACGACGGAAGCAAGAATGTCGGGTTGGTCGGGATCAAACGCCGAGGCGTTCCCCTGGCGCAGAGACTGGCGAAGCTGATCGAGAAGATCGAGAAGCATCCAGTGGATACGGGCGTTCTGGATATCAGCTTTTACCGCGATGACCTTTCAACGGACGGGCCGCGTCCCAAAGTGGTACCGGGCGCGATCGGGTTCGATGTGACTGGCCGGGACATCATTCTGATGGATGATGTGCTATATACGGGCCGTACGATACGCGCGGCGCTTGATGCGCTTTTTGATTACGGCAGGCCGAAGAGCGTTCGGCTGCTGGTGCTGATCGATCGCGGACACCGTGAGCTGCCGATCGAGGCGACTTACGTCGGACGGACAATTCCTACGTCGAAACGCGAGATCATCGAAGTGAAGTTGAACGAGGTCGACGGGCAGGAGCAGGTGCTTCTTGTCGAGTTAGCGGATTGAACGATTGGCTTCGATGACGCATTCAAGGCACGGCGCGACGAGATCAGACTATGCCGCAGGATCGCTGTTGACGGTCACAGACCTGACGGTAAAGGAGATTGCGGCGATTCTGGCGGCAACTGACCGGATCGAGCGAATCGACGATGCGGAGAAGGTGAAGATACTAGCCCGACGACGGATTGCGCTGTTGTTTTATGAGTCGAGCACGAGGACGAGAACATCGTTCGAATTGGCGGCGAAGCAACTAGGCGCGATGACGACGCTGGTAAGCGATAAATCCTCTTCCATTGAGAAGGGCGAGAGCCTGAAGGATACGGGGCTTACGCTGCGTGCGTTGGGTGCGGAGTGCATCATCCTGCGGCATGCGAACTCGGGCGCGCCGCATGTGCTGGCGCGGGTGACGGGGCTGCCAGTGCTGAATGCAGGCGACGGGATGCATGAGCATCCTTCACAGGCGCTGCTGGATCTGCGGACAATGCTGACGAGATTGCCTGGAGTGGATGCGAGGCGCATTGATCAGAAGACTTTGGCGGGGGTCACGGTGGTGATTACCGGGGATATTCTGCATAGCCGGGTGGCACGGTCGAATGCGATGTTGCTGCCGAAGCTGGGGGCGAGGGTGTTGCTTTGCGGGCCGAAGGAGTTGCTGCCAGAGGATGCGCTGGGCCTCGGCGACGGGGTGGAGATTGAGCGGGACTTCGACAGAGCGCTGACACAGGCGCAAGTTGCGATGATGCTGCGGATTCAACGCGAGCGTCTGGCGGGGTTGGAGCTTGATCTTGCGGATTATATTGGCCGGTATCAGTTGAATGAGGAGCGTCTGACGGCTTGTGCTCCCAGCGCTGTAGTGATGCATCCGGGGCCGATGATCCGCGGATTGGAGATTGCCGGGGAGGTCGCGGATGGTGCGAACTCGGCGATTGAGGATCAGGTGCGACATGGTCTGGCGGTGAGAATGGCGTTGTTGGCGCGAGCGCTGGGTGCCGGTGATTTTGAGAGTGTAACTGTATGAGTAACGTATTGATTTTGAATGGTCGGTTGATCGATCCAGCCGGTGGTATGGATGCTGAGCGAGATATGTTGCTGCGGCATGGACGGGTGGCGGCTGTTGAGATGCCGGGTGGATTTAATGGGGTAAACGCGAAGGAGACTGGCAGTCAGATTATCGACGCTCGGGGGATGATCATCGCGCCAGGGTTGATTGACGTGCATGTACATTTGCGGGAACCGGGGCAGACGTACAAGGAGTCGATCGCTACTGGGACAGCTGCGGCGGCGGCGGGCGGGTTTACGACGGTTGTTGCGATGCCGAACACGGTTCCGGTGAATGATTCGGTTGCGAAGCTGGAATGGATGGTCGATGCGGCGCGCGGGGCCTGTGTGAAGTTGTTTGCGATGCCTGCGGCTACGTTTGGCAGCATGGGTGAGGAGATTACGGACTTTCACGAACTGGCGGAGGCCGGAGCGGTGGGGTTTACCGATGACGGTAAGCCGGTGCTGCACGATGAAGTGATGCGCAAGGCGCTTGTGGCTGCGGCCGGAATTGGAGTGCCGGTGTCGCAACATGCCGAAGATACGAGACTGACCGGCGGATGCAGCATGAATGCAGGGCCAGTGGCGTTTCGGCTTGGGTTGCGAGGAATGACGGTGGAGGCGGAGGCCCGGATCGTGGAACGAGATATTCGCCTGCTGCGGGATATCGAGCGGCATGATGGACTGCGGCCGCATTTGCATGTGCAACATGTGTCGACGGCGCGGGCAATGTCTTTGATACGTGATGCGAAGACTGAGGGGTTGCACGTGACCTGCGAGGTGGCGCCGCATCACTTTTCTTTGACCGATGAGGCGATTGGCGACTACAACACGAATGCGAAGATGAATCCGCCTCTGCGCAACGATGCCGATCGGATGGCGATGATTGCCGGATTAATGGATGGGACGGTAGACTGCATCGCTACCGATCATGCGCCTCATGCGCTGTTTGAGAAGGAGCAGGAGTTCGAGCGTGCCCCAAATGGAATTACTGGATTAGAGACTGCGCTTGGATTGGCGCTGCGGGAATTGCACAAGGGGCATGGAATGACGGTTTCGCGAGTGGTTGAATTGATGAGTGCGCGGCCGGCGAGGATTGTCTCGATCGAGGGGCGGGGAACATTGAAGGTGGGAAGCTTTGCGGATGTGGTGGTCTTCGATCCGGCGGCGAAGTGGAACTTTGATGTGACGAAGACTCGGTCCAAGTCGCGGAATACGCCTTTCGACGGCGCGCCGATGCTCGGCCGGGTGGCGTTCACTTTGAGCGAAGGGCGCGTCGTCTACAGTAGCTAGTTGGCTGAGGAATTATTCGCGTTGCATGACGGCTAGTTCGTTGCCTGCGGGGTCGGCAAAGTGGAAGCGGCGGCCGCCGGGGAAGCTAAAGATGGGGAGCGTGATTTTTCCGCCGGCTTTAAGGATGGCTTGCTCGGTTTCTTCGAGATTGCTGGATTCGATGACCGGTAGAGGTGCTTTTGTGCGTTCTGCTGGGTCGGCGTTTAAGCCGCCTTCGGTGCCGCTATCGGTGAATGCTGCGTAGGTGGGTCCGTAGTCCTGGAAGGTCCAGCCGAAGAGGTTGGCGTAGAAAGTTTTGGTTGCGGTGAGATTGTTGGAGGGAAGTTCGAGGTAGACGATCTTTAGATTAGGCATGAGTGTCCTCACGAGCGTGTCGCTGACTCCTCCATCCGCGCTGCCGCGATCTGGTTAGCAGAGCAGGTAGAGACCGGCTGCTCCGGCCTCGCGAGGGACAGAAACACGATAGAACGAAATGGCAATTCGTTCAAGATAGCTCGGCGATAACAAATGCCTTAGTGGGTGTGAAAGATTTTTTTGTTAATGTCGGGCCAGAACTCTTTGAAGACGAAGTTGCCGCTGTCGATGAGGTCGCTGGTGAGCCATTTCTGACCGACCTTGGTCCATGTGCGGTACTTGGTGGGGTAGTAGAGAGTTGAGACGCCGGCGGAGGCTCCGGAACCGACAATTTCGGAGAAGTTGAACATCTTATCGCCGTCATCCTGCCGGGTGATGAGGACTCGGGTGGCAGCGTAGAGGGCTCGGTGGCCGAAGCCGCCGTGGCCGAGGGTGTAGAAACGATTGTCCTGGTGGAAGAGTATGGGCCCAAGTCCGCTGACGAAGAAATTTTCATCGGCGGTGTCGGCGAGGGTGTGCCAGTAGTAGCGACCGTAGCCTGCTACGCCCTGGTGGAATTCCGGATAGGAATTGCCATTCATCGCAATGCCTGCCTGGATAGCTGAGAGGATGAAGGACGAATAATCGAAGCTGTTTTTAGCGGCAAGAATGAACTTTTCTTTTGGAGTCTGTTGCGGGAGAACGGTGTCCGCAGAGACAGCGCTGAAGTTGGGCACGATGCCGAGGATGCGCTTGGTTTGCTGGGTGCCGTTGGGGCTGACTGCGTCCGGATTGTTGGTCTGTGCGACGGGCTTGACGGCTGGTTGCTGTGCAGGCTGCGGGTTTTGCTGAGCTTCGGGGGCGTCGGGCAGTTCGGAGGCGGGAAGTGGGGATGCGAGGTTTGCTACCTCGCTTGAAGAAGTGGCGGTGTCGATTTGCTGAGCTCGGAGCGTACTGTGTACCCCGAGAGTAGCGATCAGGAGGACGCCGGTGAGGGTGAGGCGGGAGTTGTGTGACTGGCCAGAGTTACAAAGGGGCATACGATAAAGACGCATTCTTTTAAGAATAGACTCTCAACTTGCCCCAAAGATTGAAAACCTGCAGATTGGCAAGGTTATTTTGGCTTTGCAATCATGCGCTTAGGATGCCGGTCTTCTTCGCGACGGTGGTGATGATCTCCAGGGCCTGGTCGATTTGGGCGCGGGTGTGTTCGCTGGTCATGATGGTGCGAATGCGGGCTTTACCTTCGGGGACAGTGGGGAAAGCTATGCCGGTAGCCATGACTCCGGCGTCGAACAGGGCGCGGGAGAAGTCCATGGTCTTGCGGCCGTCGCCGATGATGATAGGGGTGATGGGGGTTTCGCTGGCCGGCGTGGTACGGCCGCCGACGTCGAATCCGGCATGGGTGAGCTGCTTTTTGAAGTAGGTGGTGTTGTCCCAGAGGCGCTGGATGCGGTCGGGCTCATTTTCGAGGATATCGAAGGCGGCGATGCAGGTGGCAGCTACTGAAGGTGGATGCGAGGTGGAGAAGAGGAACGGGCGCGCGCGATGGTAGAGGAAGTCGATGAGATCACGACTGCCGCAGACATATCCACCGAGAGCGCCGATGGCTTTGGAGAGGGTCCCGACCTGAACGTCGACTTTGTCGGTCATGTGGAAGTGATCGACGGAGCCGCGGCCGTTGCGACCGAGGACCCCTGAGGCGTGGGCGTCGTCGACCATCATGATGGCGTTGTATTTTTCGGCGAGTTGGGCGAGCTTGTCGACTGGGCCGATGTCGCCGTCCATGGAGAAGACGCCATCGGTGATGAGAAGCTTATGGCCGGGCTCATTCTGCACTTCGCGGAGTAGTTCTTCGGCGTGGGCGACGTCCTTGTGGCGAAAGACTTTGATTTTGGCTCTTGAGAGGCGTGCGCCGTCGATAATGCTGGCGTGGTTTAGTTCGTCGGAGAGGATGAAGTCTTCTTTGCCAAGGATGCTGGAGACGGTGCCTGCGTTGGCGGTGAATCCGGACTGGAAGACGACACAGGCTTCGACACCTTTAAAGGCGGCGATCTTTTCTTCGAGCTCCATGTGGATGTGCATGGTACCAGCGATGGTGCGGACGGCTCCTGAACCCACACCGAATTTTTTGATGGCGGCGATGGCAGCTTCTTCGAGCTTGGGGTGGTTGCAGAGACCGAGGTAGTTGTTGGAGGCGAGGTTGATGACATGCTTGCCGTCGTAGGTGCAGACGGGGGCCTGCTGGTCGTCGAGCTCGCGCAGTTTGAAGTAAGTTCCGCGATGGCGAAGGTCGTCGAGCTGGGCGGTGAGATGTGCGAGCTGAGGGCGCTTGGCGGCTGCGGTGGTCATAGAAATCATCTTAAACCTTTGCCGGCTGGGTGGCCTGCGACACCGAATGAGCATCTTAGAAAAGGCAGTGCTTAGTCTGGTTGACGGTTT
Organism: uncultured Acidobacteriaceae bacterium; assembly: GCA_963770055.1. Classification (GTDB taxonomy): domain Bacteria; phylum Acidobacteriota; class Terriglobia; order Terriglobales; family Acidobacteriaceae; genus Edaphobacter. The sequence goes on along the minus strand of CAVYOC010000001.1, from coordinate 171,916 downwards.
GCCGGACCAATTATTCCAGGTAAAGAATGAGGGCCGAACGATGAACTCTAAATTTTCAAACAGGGCTGCTGTTGCAGCGATGATGCTTGCCGTTGCGATGATGGCGGGTTGTGAGTCGAAGCAGGACGAGGCGATTGATCAGGCCAAAAAGCAGGCTGCTGCAACGGGGCAGCCGCAGCAGGTTGTTTCGACGGATAAGAACGGGAATGTGACTACGACGACGGTGCAACCACCGGTACCTGGGCAGACGATGCAAGCGGTGACGACGACGGTTACGCCTGCGGCAGGTGCTGTGCCGGCGAATACGCCAGCGGTGGCGCCCGGAACTCCGGTTGGACCGGTGGATTCGTCGGGCCAGCCTGTTGCCGGGCCCACTGTTGCTGGAGCCCCTGCGCCGGGTGGGGCACCGATTATTCGGCCTGCGGACGTGAATGTTGCGGCGGGAACGAATCTGACGATTCGGATTAATCAGCACATCAGCGTGAAGACGAGTCGCGCGGGCGACCAGTTCACGGGCGAGGTTGTCGATCCGGTAGTTGGGGACAATAACCAGGTTGTGATTCCGAAGGGTTCGCCGGTGAGTGGCGTTATCGTCGAATCGCATAAGCGAGGACACTTCAAGGGCAGTTCGATTCTGGAGTTGCGGTTGACGTATCTCACGTTGAACGGCACTCGGTATGCGCTGGATACTCACAACCTGACAGAGACGAAGAAGGGCAAGGGCAAGAGGTCGGCGGCGTTTATCGGGGGCGGCTCGGGGCTCGGAATGCTGGTGGGCGGCGTTGCGAGCGGCGGTGTTGGGCTGCTGGTTGGAGGGCTGGCCGGTGCGGGTGCAGGCACTGCGCTGGGCGGCTTGACGGGGAATCGGGATATCGAGATTCCTGCTGAGTCGATCGTTCGCTTCAGGCTGGCGGATAACCTTGTGGTTCAGCCCGCTTGATGTTTTTTGATTGGTGACAGCGAAGGCCCATCCATCGTGATGGGCTTTTTGCTGCGCGAGAGAGAAGGGCGCAGGGGTTCGGTTAGGATGGATGGTCTGGGTTTACCAGCCGGGCTTTGAGGAGAACAAGAATGTCGATTCGACTGCACTTCTGGGGTGCGGCACAGACGGTTACGGGCTCTTCGCACCATCTGGAGTGTGCGGGACAGAATATTCTGCTGGATTGCGGATTGTTTCAGGGACACAGGCAGGAAGCCCGCGGGATCAATGAGCATCTTGCTTTGCCGATGGAGCAGTTGAATGCGGTGGTGCTCTCTCACGCGCACATCGACCATAGCGGCGATCTTCCCTTGCTAGCGAAGAAGGGATATCGCGGGCCGGTTTACGCCACGCCGTCAACGATGGATCTGTGCGACAAGATGCTGAAGGACAGCGCGCATATTCAGGAGTCGGATGCGGAGTTTGTGAACAAGCGAGCGCATCGGAGGAAAACTATCGGCGTAGGGAACGGAGCTGAGGCGGTGGCGCCGCTGTATTCGCAGCAAGACGCGGCGCAGGTGATGCAACAGTTCCGACCGGTAACGATGCACACACTGCAGTTGCTGGCGGGATCGACGGCGGAGTCAGGATTCACTTCGACGATGTTTGATGCCGGGCACATGCTGGGATCTACCTGCGTATTGATTGAGGCTCGCGAGAAAGGGCAGACGACCCGGTTGTTGTTTTCCGGTGATGTTGGCCGGAAAGGTCTGCCGATTATCAAGGATCCAGAGACTCCGCCGGTAGCCGAGTACCTCATCATGGAGAGTACTTACGGAAACCGTCTGCACCAGCCTTTGGGCCCGGTGAAGAAGAAGCTCGCGAACCTGGTGAACCGCACGGCGCAGCGAGGCGGACATATCGTGATGCCGGCTTTTGCGGTGGGGAGAACACAGCAGGTGGTGTTGCTGTTGCATGAACTGATCGATGAGAAGGCGATTCCTGATATTCCGATCTTTGTGGATAGCCCTCTGGCCGTGAATGTGACGGAGGTTTTTCGCAAGCATGAAGAGGAGTGGGATGAGGGTGCGCGAGCGTTTGCGGATGCGCAGGAAGATCCGTTCGGCTGGAAGCGGCTGCGGTATATCCGCACGTCGGAGGAGAGCAAGACGCTGAATGGGTTGCATATGCCGTTTATCGTGATTGCGGCGTCGGGGATGTGTGAGGCGGGGAGAGTGCTGCATCATCTAAAGAACAGCGTGGAGGACCCGAGGAACCTGGTGCTGATCACGGGGTTTCAGGCGGAGCATACGCTGGGCCGCGCGATTGTAGAGCGGCGTCCGGAGGTGAAGATCTTTGGCGAGCCGATGCGTTTGCGTGCCGAGGTGGACTCGATTGGCGAGTTGAGCGGACATGCCGACCAGCGAGAGCTTCTGCAGTGGATGGAGCCGGTGGTTCCGACGCTCAAGAAAATATTTCTTGTGCATGGCGAACCGGATGCACAACAGACGTTGAAGGCGGAGATCGAAAAGGCGTACAAGCTGGAGGTTGTGTGTCCGCGGCGAGATGACCGGTATGAGGTTGGATGACTGAGAGCCTTTGCACGGATGGGCACGGATCACACAGATTTTAATAATCGCTCGAAGCGGATGGGACTGTAGCAAGGATCTTTGAGGGAACCTCTTTAGGGGTGCGTGGTGATGAGGTGTAGTGCTTTGTCTATTACATCGCTGTCACCGCCGCAACCTTCGAGCCAGTGGATGTCGGGTTCGCGGCGGAACCAGGTGAGCTGGCGCTTGGCGTAGTTGCGGTGGCCCTGCTGGGCCTCGGATACAGCCTGCTCTCGGGTTAGCTGATTTTTGAGGACAGCGACTGCTTCGGCGTAACCGAGCGAGGTGAAAGGGCGGCAGTCAGGACCGTAGCGCTCGATGAGGCGTTCAGTCTCTTCGATGAGGCCCCGGTCGAACATGGCGGCTGCGCGCTGATTGATGCGCTCATAGAGGCGTGCACGAGGCGGGTTGAGGCCTATGCGAAGAATGTTGTAGCCGGTGAGAGCGTCGCGGCCTTTCTGCCACTGCTGAGTGAGCGGCTGATTGGCTGCAAGCGAGACTTCGATAGCGCGAATTACTTTGGGGACATCGTTAACGTGAATGGTTGCGGCTGCTGTTCTGTCGAGACGTGAGAGGAGGCGATGGAGGTATTGAGGGCCGCGGTTCGCAGCGAGATTGCGGAGGCGGTCGCGGCGGCCCGCTTTTTGTGGAGGTGCGGGGAAGAGACCATCGATGAGAGCGCGGAGGTAGAGACCGGTGCCTCCGGCGACGATGGGCAGATGACCACGTTCGGTGATGCCGTTGAGTGCTTCGCGAGCCTGACGGCTGTAGTCGCCCGCGGTGCAGGACTCATCGGGCCATGCAATGTCGATCATGTGGTGCTGGATGAGAGCTCGTTCTTCGTGAGCAGGCTTGGCTGTACCGATCTCCATCTCGCGGTAGACGGCCACGGAGTCGCAGCTAATGATTTCGCCGTTGAACTGTTCGGCGAGGCGGAGAGCGAGAGTGGTCTTGCCGCTCGCAGTTGGGCCGACGAGCACAACGAGGGGTTTGGCGGGAGCAGTCAGCATGGAGAGAGCTTTCGCATCACCATAAACGCCACCATCCAGGCGTGAAGATGGTATGGATGCCAACGCGGAGGAGACTGAAGATCAGGATTGCGAGACCCAGGAAAAGGAGGCCACGAATCTGACGTCGACGTTCGGCTTGTCGGCTAGCTGTTGCGGGAGGCTGCTGTGGCATGGAGTTGGGAACAGCGAAAACGAGACAGATTTCCAGACGTTACGAAGGTGGAGGATAACGCGAGAGGCTAGGGGATGGGTTTGTTGGTGAAGAAGTCGACGCGCAGCTCGAGGTTAGGGCCCTTGAAGTTTGAGGGCAACGGAGGAAACTGCCCGACGCCGGTGATGCCACCCCAACAGGCGCGGTCGATCGCGGTGTCCTGACTGGAGCCGTCGAGGTTCATAGCGGCGATCGATCCGTCTCGATTGATGGTGAAGCGGATGAGGGTTTCGCCTTGTTTGTTCAGGGGGGGACGGGCTTCTTCGGGAATAAGCGGAATCCAGTTGCGCTTGATGTCGCCGAGGATTCTGCGGATGTAAGGGCCGAAGTCGACGCCCTGAGTATCGGAGAGGATTTCAGCGCCTGTACCCATGCCCTGGTTTCCACCGGAGGGCCCTGGGCCGTAGTCTCCTCCACGGTTGCGGGCGGCGTCCTGCGCTGCTTTGCGGATGGCATCACCGGGGCTTTGGTTGGGGTTGCCGAAGTTTGGCCGAGTCGGAGATGGCTTGGGGGCTTCGACGAGAGCTGACTGCGTGGGTTGAGGCGTTGGCGGGGCGGGTGGCAATGGTGCGGGTGGGGTCGGAGCCGGTTGCATGGCCGGGGCTGGCTGAGTTACGGGAGGCGCGGGGGTTTCGGCCTTACGCATTGCTTGTAATTGCCGCAGCGTTTTCTGGTCGAGCGGCTCGGCATGGTTCTGTTCGGGAACGGCCTTGTTGGTTTTGGGTGTCAGTCTGGCCAGGTTCTTTGGGGAATCAAGGAAGGTCAGCTGCTTTTCGCGCTCCTTGAGCACTTCGACGGGGCTGATGAGCCGTGGCTGGTGGAAGAGCACACGGGGGCCGTAGAAAAGAAACCAGATGATGCCCAGGTAAATGATGAGTGAGATGTAGATGGACTCGCGGAAACGCGCCTTGGAACGTTCATCGTCCAGAGTATCGAGCAGATGGATAAGCTCGTGCTCTTCGAGTTCGCCGAACCGCCCTGTGCGTACCTTGATTGGCTGGATGGGCGGTGCGGAGTTGGGCGGAGTCTCGAGGGAGGGCATGGGTTCTAAGTTCTGACGTTTGTTTTGAGCGAAAGTTTCCCTGGCGAAGAGAACGCGAACGGGAAGCCGAGTGCCCTGTTTTGCACAGACCTATCTATTTTCTCATCTTTCGAGGCTCTTTAGGGCGGAAGTGTTGGGCTAAAGTTCTGTGAGATCAGAACCGAAACCCGTAAACTGGCAAGGTGACTGAGAATTTTTCACCGGACGTTCGCGCGGTGGTGCTGACGATCAGCGACCGCTGCTGGCGAGGGGAGCAGGTAGACCATTCCGGACCGGCTGTTTGCCAATCGCTGGAGGCGGCCGGGGTAAGTATGGTAACCACGCAGACGCTGCCCGATGAGCTGGATGAGATTGTCGCTGCGTTACGACATCATGCGCAGAGTGCTGCTCTGATCGTGACAACCGGAGGGACCGGGCTCGCAGCACGTGATGTGACGCCTGAGGCTACGAGGCTAGTCTGCGAACGGCTGGTTGACGGGCTTGCGGAAAGGATGCGTGCCGATGGTTTGCTGAATACACCGTTTGCAGTGCTAAGCCGAGCCGTATGTGGAACTTTGGGGAAAACGCTGATTGTCAATCTGCCGGGAAGCCCTGCGGCGGCGAAGAGTTCTCTGACTGCGATATTGCCTGTGCTTCCGCATGCACTTGATCTGCTTGCGGGACGCACTGAGCATTCGGTAGCGTCGGGGACGAATCAACCGGGAAGACCTGACGGCAGGTAGAATAAGGCATACCCCGTGAAGATCTCCCCTGTAGCCACTTTTGACTAAATGGAATGTCGCTATGCTTGCGGCCCTGAAGCCGCTTGGGGTCTGGGGGATTGGCGCCCTGGCGGTTATCGATTCAGCGGCGATTCCAGTTCCGATTGATGCTCTGCTGATCGATTACGTCGCGAACGATCACAAACGCTTTCTGCTGTATTGCTTTATGGCTGCGCTGGGTTCTGCCGTGGGTAGCCTGCTGCCGTACTATCTCGGGCGGGTGGGCGGAGAGTTGTTTCTGCTGAAGCGAATTAACCGGCAGCGCTATGAGCAGTTGCGTGACCGGTTCGAGAAGCAGGAGTTCTTTGCCATCATGATTCCGGCGATGATGCCGCCACCGATGCCGGTAAAGCTGTTCGAGTTTGCTGCAGGCGTCTTCGAGATGAAACCGTTGTGGTTCTTTTGCGCGATTCTGGTAGGAAAGTTTGTGCGGTTTCTGATCTGGGCGGTCATCACCATTACGTATGGTCCGACGATTCTGGACACGATTGTGAGAGCCATTCGCGAGCATCACGCGATATGTGTTCGGGATATTGGGAATTCTCAGTGTGATTCTGCTGGTCTATGTTCTACGCAAAGTGTTCGACAGGCGTCGGGGAACGAGCCTTCCCGTTGAAGAGGAATAAAAGAAACAATTTCTGCTGTCAGCGTTGGACATGGCCGTCCATCTCCATGCGGACGACGCGGCGATCGGCATTAACGTCAACCGTGCCCGTGAGTGGAGTCTTCACCGTTCTGAGACGACGGGGACATAGAGGAAACGCAGGTCGCGAAAAGTTACGGCTGTGATTCCATCGGGATCGGTGTCAGTTTCGGTGACGACGGGATACTGGGACCAATCGAGATAGATTTCGCCGAGCCAACTCTGTTTGGCAACGAGTGTTGCGAGAGTAGTGGGCGGCTTGTAGAGAGTTTCGGCTCCGTTCTCTGGTCAGCGATGGTGTTGCTGAAGGTATTCGCACTCGATATTACGTAAGACTGCGGAGTTTCAACGACGGTCTGCCAGTGGAATGCGTTGATGGGGTAAGGGTCGGCGGCCACACGAAGTACAGATAAGCCGTTATAGTCGCCGGTCTGCGCGATCTCGAGAGCTTTCCGGTGTTGGATAAAACGGAAAGTCCACAGTGTGACGACGGAGAGCAGCGCGGCGATAGCCCAGCTCTGCCCGCGGAATGTCGGACGGCGTGCTCCTATCTCGCTACTGATGAGTCCGAAGAGAGACGGGGCGACGAGACCGATGAGAAGAAAGAGAAAAAGAATAGGTTCAAAGACGAAGACGAAGGAGCCCGCGTGCCAGCGAGGGCTGAACGGGAAGAAGGGACGGAGGCCGTAGTTGTTGGTCCAGTCCATGAAGAGGATGGCTGAGCAAGAGCGATAAGGGAAAAGCAGTAGAGCAGACCCCAGCGAACCGGTGCATGGGGAGGCTTATTTTTCTTGCGAACTCGCCAGCGATGGAAGAGCCAGATTGCGGCGACAACGATCGCGGCTTCGAAGGGAATTCCGAGGAAGGTGTGAGTCCACCCGCGATGGTGTTGGAACGCTGCGATGGGACCGCCAATTGACCAGAGAGTATCGAGATCGGGCGCTTCGGCTGCAAGCGTCATGGCCAGGGTGGCGTAGGCGGCCTTCCGGTTAAATCCGGCGCGGGCGAGGCAGGCTCCGGTCATCAGATGGGTTACAGGATCCATAGGTATCGTCGAAGTTTTCCGATCTCAGGTTAGACCATTGAACAGGATCCCAACCTTTGCGCCAAATTACCATCTGACTTCCTGCAATGCACGCTTGGTAGAATCGTATTGCCAATGTCCACATTAACTGCGATTCCGCCTGAGGTTTTTGCCAAGTACCAGCCTGTGATCGGGCTGGAGGTCCATGTTCAGCTTTTGACGGAGACGAAGGCGTTTTGCGGCTGCGTGAACAAGTATGGCGGCGAGCCGAATACGCATATCTGCCCGACCTGCCTGGGGTTGCCGGGCGCGCTGCCGGTGTTGAATCGCAAGGCGGTGGAGTTTGCGGTGCTGGCGGCGAAGGCGATCAATTGCGAGATTCGCGAGACGAGTATTTTTTCGCGCAAGAACTATTTTTATCCGGACTCGCCCAAGGGCTATCAGATCTCGCAGTTCGACAAGCCGATCGCGGAGCATGGTTGGATCGAGGTGCCTGCGTTCGACGAGACCGGCGCAGCGATTACGAAGCGAATCGGCGTCACGCGGCTGCACATGGAAGAGGATGCGGGAAAGAGCATGCACGATGGGTTTTCGGACTCGGTTTCGAAGACGTACATCGATCTGAACCGCTGTGGAACGCCGCTGGTGGAGATTGTGAGCGAGCCTGATCTGCGGACTGCGGATGAGGTGTTCGAGTACCTGACGAAGCTGAAGGAGATTCTGCTCTACACCGGCGTGAGCGACTGCAACATGGAAGAGGGTTCGTTGCGCTGCGATGCCAATGTCAGCGTGATGCTGAAGGGCGCGAAGGAGTTTGGAACGAAGGCCGAGGTGAAGAACGTCAACAGCTTCCGGTACATTCGCGCAGCGGTGGAGTACGAGATTGAGCGGCAGATCGGTGTGCTGGAAGACGGCGGACGCGTGGTGCAGGAGTCGCGGCTGTGGAACAGCGCGGAGGGGAGGACGTATTCGATGCGCTCGAAGGAGCAGGCGCATGACTACCGGTACTTTCCGGAGCCGGATTTGCCGCCGCTTGTGGTGGGTGCGGAGTGGCAGGCGGAGATCTTCAAGATGCTTCCGGAGTTGCCGGAGGCGCGGCGTGCGCGGCTGATTGCGGAGTATGAGATCAGTGCGCAGGATGCGGCGACCCTGACAGCGACGCGGGAGTTTGCGGACAGGTTTGAAGCGGCAGCGAAGAAGGCGAAGAGTCCTAGTCGTGTTGCGTCCCTTGCTGACGAGCGAGTTGACGATGCGGCTGCGGCTGGCGAATCTCGAGCCGGAACAGTCGCCTGTGACCATGGAAGGCGTGGTGATGGCGGCGGATCTGGCGGAGTCAGGCGAGCTGTCGAGCAAGATGCTGAAGCAGCTTGCTGGATACGAGCTTTGCCGAGGGCAAGGACTTTCCGGAGATTTACGAGCGGGAGAAGCCACAGCAGATCTCGGATACGGGCGCGATTGAGACGATGATTGATGAGGTGATCGCGGCGAATCCGAAGCAGGTGGAGCAGTATCGCGGCGGGAAGAAGACGGTGGCGGCGTTCTTTGTGGGGCAGGTCATGAAGCTGTCGAAGGGGCAGGCAAATCCCGCGCTGCTGAATGAGCTGGTGGCGAAGAAGCTGGATTCGCTCTGAGACGAGGGCCAGACGTCGATTTTCGGCTTTTCTGTTTGAGGTCTAGTCTGAAGTTCCTGCCCCTAGCTAAATAACCAGATGGCAGGCTGCTGCGGATTAGGGTTTAATGGGCGGATGCGAATGCGCTCTCTTATGCCGAAGAATGTCCGCCGCGGAGTGTGTGTAAGCGTTCTGCTTGCTGCTTTCGGTTGCCAGACCGAGGCTCCGTATGTGGTGCCTGAGCAGCCGATGCCGCCAAATACGATCCTGCTGTCGGGGATGATGCGGGAGTTGTCGGCTACGCCGGGGTTTACGGATGCGCTGCTGGCGCATCTTGACCAAGGGGCCAAGAAGGGACCTGCGCTAATGACGCCGGCTTTGATGAAGAGGCTGCGCGAATTGATTCTGGGGAAGGACTGGCAGGGACTGGACCGGTTTCCGGGATGGACGATGGATGCGGTGAACCCTACGGTTGGGGCGATCACGCGGAAGGCGACGAAGAAAACTCCGGAGACGGCGGTGGGAACTCCTTCGGGGGCTCCGAATGAGGCGTGGCCGGCTCAGGGTTCCGGGGTGATTACGGAGTATCTGGACCTAGGGAGCTATTCGCCGGATAAGGCGGAGACGGTGAGCCTGGATAAGCCGTCGACGCTGCCGGGGTTGGACGATGCGACGCTGGTGACGGAGCTGGGTGCGGGCGTGGTGCGTGGGGATGTGGGGAATCCGAAGCTTGCTCCGATGCATGCGGAGAGCCAGCGGCTGGCGGATGTGTTGAACCGGCTTGAGTCTGAACGGGGTGGGTGGAGCGGCTGACTGGGACCGCTGAGATCGGCGGCAAGAGTGCGACGACACCTGAGGGGTTGATTCGAAGCGCTGATGGCGACGGGACATACGGTGGTGGTGGCGGATGGGCGGTACTTCGCTAACTTCGGGCACTTTCACTTCAAGGGCCAGGATGTGATGATGCCGTTCTTTATCGATTCGCAGATTGGGATTCCGGGGACGAAGAGGTCGCTGATGTCTCCGGTGAGCCATGCTGAGTATGAGTGGGTGATTCGCGGGCCGAAGGTGAACGCGAATGTGAGCTGGTACTTCGGGATCGACGGCAAGTCGGAGTTTCGCACGATGGACACGCTGGACCAGGCGTGGGTGCTGGGACGTCATGCGCATGAGTATCGCGACGCGGATGCGGTCGAGGTGACGCGGCTGGTAGGGATGATGGTGATTGCCTTTATGCATCAGCATCAGCGACGGCCCGATCTGCCATTTGGCGGGTACTATGCGCTGGGGGTCTGCCAGGATGGTGTTGCGGCAATCGAGAAGAAGATGACGGGGAACGGCACGCTGTTTCCGAATACGGCGGATGGCGCGCTGTTTGACGATCCTCGCGATGCTGAGATCAACGCGATGATGCTGGCGATTCCGAAGGACAGAAATGGCGCGCCGCCATCGCCGGAGAGAATCTTTGGGTCGATTCCGACGACGAATTTTCGCGAGGTCACGATTCCTGGAATGGCTACGGACCTGGAGACGGTTTATGCTGCGTGGCAGGATGGTTCGCTCGAGCGGACGCGGTCATGGATCGACAAGATGAAGGTGCGGTTGGTGGGTGCTGCCGTGCTTCTTACGCTGGTTGGGATCGTGGTGTGGCGACGAAGACGAGTGAGAAGTTGATTGCTGCTACCAGTTGCGAGGATGCAACTCATTTGTGGACTTAAAGCTTCCTATAGCCGAGAGGGAGAATAGTTATGGCCACGAAGAAGGCAGCCAAGAAGTCCGTCAAAAAGACATCATCGAAGAAGACGGCGAGTAAGAAGTCGAGTTCAACGCGCAAATACAGTCCGTCAGCGGGCAAGGACGTCGAGCGCGAGATGAAGGCGATGAAGCAGGGTAAGCTGAAGAGCGGGCGCAGCGGAAAGAAAGTGACGAGCCGGAAGCAGGCGATTGCGATTGGATTGTCGGAAGCCCGCAAGGAAGGGAAGAAAGTTCCTCCTCCGCCGAAGAAAGGATAAGGATGGGCGAGATCGAGAGGTTTCGCGCGATGATGGAGGTCGCGCTGGGGGAGGCACGCATTGGACGGAGCGAGGGTGGGGTCCCGATTGGCGCTGCGATGTTTGATGGAGAGGGAAAGTTGCTGGCATCGGGACGGAATCGCCGCGTGCAGCAGGGCGATCCTTCGGTGCATGGCGAGACCGATGCGTTTCGGCGCGCAGGTCGCCAACGGACTTATCGCGACAAGATTATGGTGACGACGCTGGCGCCATGCTGGTATTGCAGCGGGTTGATCCGTCAGTTTGGGATTCGAACTTTGGTGGTGGGGGAGAGTCGAAATTTTTCTGGTGGGGTGGAGTGGTTGCGATCGCTTGGGGTGAAAGTGATCGATCTGGACTCGCAGGAGTGTTCTGATCTGTTAACGGGGTTTATTGCGGAGCATCCTGAGATTTGGAATGAGGATATCGGGGAAGATTAGATTGGCAGAATCTGTTTCCGGCGGGAGAGGAAAAACCAGACTACTCCGCAGAGAATGTAAGCGAGGAAGAAGTAAGGGAGCCAGTTGAGTGGAGCAGCCGGGATGGGGTACAGGGTTCCGGCCAGAGCGAGCAGAGTGGCGATGGTAGCTGTGATGGAGAGCGCGATGGTGCCAGGGGTGAGTCGGTGGTTGCGTTTGAGGTAAAGAGGAAGCCCGACGGCGGCGAGGCCGTAGGTGGTCATGAATCCGTAGACGGAGAGTTGACCCATCCAGCCGTAGATATCGATGCCGGAGATGCCGCGTGCAGCGAGGGCGCAGACGGGGAGCACGGTGAGGATACCTGAAAGCAGAACTGCTGAGGCGGGAGTCGCGTTCTTCTGATGCGCGATGCTGAGACTGCGATGGGCGAGTCCGTTGTGGGCCATGCGCATCAGGACGCGGGCGGCGGCAGTGATGCAGGCGAGGGTGCAGGCAAACATACTGACGAGGGCGCCGAAGTCGATGATCGGGCCGAGAACAGGCACGTGGGCGAGATTGGCGAGGACGCTGAGCGGAGCGGTCGAGGTGCCGAGATCCTGATGGGCGGCAGCCATGCCGAGGGTTTCGGTGTAGGCGCAGAGGATGAAGAAGAGGCCGCAGAAGATGGCGGACTGGATGACGGCGCGGGGAATGGTGCGGAGGGGGTTGACCGCTTCGTGACCAAGGGTGGTGGCGCTCTCGAAACCGACGAAGCTGAAGAGAGCCATGACGACGCCAAGTCGGACTGCTGAGGGAGTGACTCCGGTTAGACGAAGTTGCGGCTGATGAATGTGCGGGCCGGTGTGCCAGAGGACGAGAGCGATGACGATGGCGATAGAGAGCACCGAGGCTGCCTCGATCCAGAGCATGAGGCGCGCGGAGACCTGAACGTCGCGGTAGGCGATAGCGGTGGCGACGACGACGCAGAGGAGTCCGAGGAGTGCTGGGGGGGCGGTGCGCCCGAAGAAAAAGGTGAGGAAGACGTTGGCGTAGTTGATGAAGCCTCCGGCGACGGCCGCTCCTGTTGCGAGGTAGGCGAGCAGGAGAGCCCAGCCGGCGATGCTCCCGGCGACTGGCGGGAGTGAGGAGATGACGTAGGTATAGAGCGCGCCGGAACAGGAGGTGTAGCGAGCAAAGCGGCTGATGCAGAGAGCGATGAGGAGGATCGCGACAGTCGCGAGAAGATAGGCGAGCCATGTTCCGTTGCCGGCAAGAGCGAAGACCAGTGGAACGGTCATGGTGGGAGAGGTTGTGGGCGCGATGGTGGAGATGGATTGAGCGAGGGTTTCGAGCGGCGAGAGGATGTTGGGCCGCAGACCGGAGATGGGCGCTTCGGCGACCGGAACGAGAGCTTGCTCCATGGTGCGTTCCTCCTCTTTCGATCGAGTGGAGCTACACGAATGCAGATGTTCGAAGCCGGATGGATCGGGCTGAAATACAGGAGTGCTCAATGACTCTTGGAATTAGTCAGAGCATATCTGAAGATCGCCGCCAGGCGAAGCTGCAGCTCATTGTGCTTGCGACAAAGCCGCTTCGGAGGCGTTATTTTTTGTCGGACGAGGTGGATGCTGCGGCTGGCGCGGCGGCAGCAGTTGTCGATGCAGCAGCCGGAGCAGTGTCCTTGCTGGGTTTCGAATCGGTGCCTGTCTTCGTGTCGCTGCTTGAGCCGGTTTCGCCGGAAGATTTGGGTTTGGCATTGCCGTAGCCGTCGGCGTACCATCCGCCGCCTTTGAAGCTGACGGCGGGGGCGGAGAGGACTCGCTCGAGCTTGCCGCCGCAGTGCGGGCATTCGGTGATCTCCGGGTCAGAGAACTTCTGGATCTTTTCGGTGCGCTTGTGGCAGCTGATGCATTGGTATTCGTAGAGCGGCATGTTCTTTTCTCGTTTATTACGTAAATTTGTGATGCGGGATCAGATAGGAAGATGCGACTTCAATTCTGATCCCGGTGGATCGTCAGAGTTTTCCGAGCTCGATGAGGCGGACGCTGGCGATGGCTTCAACTTTGCGCAGAGCTTCAATAGCAGCGGAAGCGGAGGCGGCGCTTGGGACGTCGATCTGGACGACTGCCAGGGCTTGACCTTGCGGAACTCGTTGTGAGGTTGCTCGGACTGGATCTGCCGCGCGGCCCAGGGCGAAGTTGGCAATGTTGAGGCCATGTTTGCCAAGGATAGTGCCGATACGACCGATGACACCCGGGACGTCGTGGTTGCGGATGGCGACGAGGGTGCCGTGGAGGGGTGCCTCGATGTCGATGCCGTCGTAGCTGAGGAGGCGTGGTGAGGTGCCGTGGAGGACGGTGGCGGAGGCGCTGGTGTCGCCCTCGGAGGAGTGCAGTACCAGTTTCAGAACGGAGCCAACGCCACCGGTGGTGAACTCCTTCTTGTCTTCCTGGATACGGATGCCACGTTCTGCTGCGATGGCGGCAGCGTTGATGCGGTTGGCTGTGGCTCCCTCGCCCTCGCCGTCGGTACCGTTGAAGATGCCGGCGATGGCGGCGTTACGGATGAGGTCGGTTTTACCGGAGGCAATGCGACCCGTGTAGGTGATCTGGATGTTTTCGAGATTGCCCGGGGTGGCATGGGAGAGGAAGTGGCCGAGACGCTCGGCCATCTCGATGTAGGGGGCGACCTCGATGTACTCCTCGTGCGAGAGGGAGGGGAGGTTGACGGCGTTCTGTACAACGCCGAGCTTGAGGTAGTCACGCACCTGCATGGCGAGCTGGATGCCAATGGCTTCCTGGGCCTCGTCGGTGGCTCCGGCGATGTGCGGCGAGAGGATGACGTTGTCGAGGTTGAAGAAGGAGGACTCTTTCAGGGGTTCGTGGTGGAAGACGTCGAGTGCAGCACCGGCAACGTGGCCGGATTTGATGGCGTCGGCGAGGGCCTGCTCGACAATGAGCTCGCCGCGGGCGCAGTTGATGATGCGGATGCCCTTCTTCATGATGCGGATGGAGGTCTGATTGATGAGGCCTTCGGTCTGGGTGGTGAGGCCGACGTGGAGAGTGAGGTAGTCGGAGGATTTGAAGATCTCGTCGATGGGGACGAGAGCTACGTTGTTCTCGCGTGCGATGACGGGGGCGACGAAGGGATCGTAGCCGATGAGGTGCATGCCAAAGCTGGCGGCGCGACGAGCGACTTCAAGGCCGATGCGGCCGAGGCCGACGATGCCGAGGGTTTTGCCACGGAGCTCGGAGCCCTGAAGAGATTTTTTCTCCCACTTTGCCTGATGCATCGTTGAATTCGCGCGGGGAATGTCACGGGCCAGCGCGATCATGAGGCCGAGGGTGAGTTCGGCGACGGCGACGGCGTTGGCGCCGGGGGTGTTCATGACGACGATGCCGCGATGGGTGGCGGCGTCGGTGTCGATGTTGTCGACGCCTACTCCGGCGCGACCGATGACGCGGAGTTTGGGGGCGGACTCGAGGAGCTTTACGTCAGCCTGGACTGCGGAGCGGACTACGAGAGCATCGGCATCTGCCAGTTCGGCGGCCAGACCATTTTTTATCTGATCGGGTGTAACGATCTGCCAGCCGGGCTCCTGCTGGAAGACGGCGAGGGTGGCGGGCGAGACTTTTTCTGCGAGAACGATCTTCAAAGTTTGACCTCGGGATGCTTGGGAGCGGGTCACCCCTCCCCCTGGTAGAAACGTTGCTAAAGTCTTCCAGATACAAGGCTTAGGTCTGGACTTAGGGTTAGCTTGGCTCTCAAAGTCTTGTAAACATTGGGTGTTGAACTGCAAAGTCTTGAAGAAACTGGGGTTACGACGGTAAGCCGGCGCGGATTTCTGCACCATTGTTCCATTGTAGCCAATCCGGTGGGGTGGTTTTGTCAAGTACGGGAAGATTTGAGCGATGGTGCCCCGGGGAGGCCAAGAGTTGTGCCGATTACTCGGTGCGCGCGTCTCCGCCACTCGGTGTGTCTCGGCTTCATCCATCAGGTGGAGGCAGGCGCAACAGACATATGGCTATTATGTTCCTTGCAGACGCGGTGACAGTGTCGAGCATCGATTCCGCGCATTTGAGTGGAATTTGTCTCATTGAATCGGGCGCTGGTCTCCTAGCCGTTGGTGACGATTTTCGAGGCGAATTATGAATCGGCGAGATTTCTTGCGAGCGAATAGATCAATCTGTGCTGGTTGGGCTCTCTCCAGGGCGATGTCGGTCCTGGCGGATACCCCATCGGCAGGCGAATGGCGAACTTTCGAGGTCGTCACCAAGGTTGAATTGCTGAAGCCTAACGGCATCAGTCACATCTGGCTACCGGCGCCGCTGATTCGGAACACGCCTTATCAAAACACAATTTCGACCCGCTTCACGGCAGAGGGTGGAACGGCCACGCTGAGCAAGGACAAGCAAAGCGTTCTCGGGATCGTGTCAGCGATGTACGCTGCAAACGCGAAGCCGACGCTGAGCCTGACCAGTCGCGTCGCGCTGAAAAACTACGCCGTCGATTTGTCCTCCCGGGGAACAGCGCCACCCGCTTCACGGACTGAACTGGACTACTTCCTTCAGCCCAGCCGATATGTGCCCACAGACGGCATTGTCAAACAGACTGCGCTGAAGGCGACCGCCGGCGCGACCACCGACATCCAGAAGGCGCGGGCAATTTATGAGTGGGTGGTGGAAAATACGTTCCGCGATCCGAAAATCCGTGGCTGTGGTCGTGGCGACATTCGATTCATGCTGGAGTCAGGTGATATGGGCGGCAAATGTGCCGACTTGAATGCCCTGTATGTTGGCCTGGCCCGCTCGGTGGGCTTGCCGGCGCGGCATGTTTATGGATTGCGGATCGCGAAATCGGACCAGGGCTACAAGAGCCTTGGACTGGCCACCGATATCGCAACGAAGGGACAGCACTGTCGCGCGGAAGTCTACCTGCGCGAGCATGGATGGGTGCCTGTGGACCCAGCCGATGTCCGGAAAGTAGCTTTGGAAGAACCTCCCGGGAATCGTCCATTGAGCGATGAAATCGTGTCGCGGGCCCGCAATCATTTGTTCGGTTCGTGGGAGATGAATTGGATGGCATACAACTACGCTCATGACGTGGACCTACCGGGATCCGCCAGCAAACCGTTGGTGTACTTCATGTATCCGCAGGCCGAAACCTCAGAAGGACGGGTCGATCCGTTCGATCCGGATAACTTTAAATATGAAATCACGGTGAAAGAAATCAGCTAGTCGTTGTATGGTTCAAATCGCGAAAGATCGATCTGCGAGAACGGGAGTCATTTCGATGAGCGGCGTAAGGCTGGAATAACAGCGTCGCGCTTGATGATTCGACCTCCGAGCGGGTCGCCGCCAACTCGGAAGGAATCTGCGACGGCAGCCGATCCAGGACTGAGGATGGCAGTGCCTAATCGACACTGACGGTTTTATGAGGTGAGTCTGGGACGGAACTCCCGACCCGTCCCAGGCTGAAAAATCCTGAAGACCGTTTTCAACCATGATTCGGAATCATGGGCAGAGGGCCGTCGTGTTCACGAGCGTCAGATTGGTCGCATTCGTGACGGTGTTGGTGCCAATCGTGTTTGCCCCTGCGGCCGGGTTCGATCCGAAGGCCGCGCACGTATCGTTGATGGTGTTGTTTTGAATCGTGTTGCCGGCTGAACCGCCGGGAAGACGAATCGCAGTCTGGCTGCTCCTGATGTCGTTACCCTGGATCAGCCCGTTTGTACCGCCGGCATAGATCGCCATAAATTGAGTGTCGGAGATGTCGTTACCCGTGATCGACACCGCCGTTGTAGTGCAGCCATTCAGCGCATAGATTCCCAACTGGGTGGTTGCGATGTGGTTATTCACGACGCTGCTGCCCGGCACGCAAGACAAATAGATCCCGAATGCGCCGACGTTGAAGTTGGTGCCCGCAGGAGGATAGTTGAAATTGCTGATGGTGTTGCCCTGAATGGTGCTATTTCCACTCAGAATGGAGATAGCGTTCGAGTTGTTGGCTGGGTTTCCGGCAAACGAATTGTTTGTCAGGGTCGAGGTATTGCCTGCCCCATCGGATTCGAAGGCCTGGCCGGCGTTAGCAAACGTCGTGTTCTTTACTGTCATTGTGGTGGCGATGGACGAGTCGTTCTGGTTCAACACTCCGATACCAGAACCCGAGGCGGAGCATGGGTTGAACTGGTTCTTTACGGCCACCTGGTTGAGCGTCGCCGATGCATCCTGGACCAGCACTCCCACCACGATCGGGCTACAAGTAGCTATGTTGAAACCGGTTGCGTCAAGCGCAATTCCCGCGAGAGTGACATCGGCTCCGCCCTGGATGACAATCTGTGCGGCAAAGGGCGTCCCTAACGCCCAAAACGAGTTCGCTGTCGAGCTGAAGGCATTGTTCACCAGTCCGCTTGCAGGGGGCATTATCACGGGATTGGCGCCGTTCCCGCTGGTCAGACCCTTCAAGGTCAGGGACTTGTTGATAATGATTTGCTCCGCATAGATGCCGGGACAAACCTGAATGGTAGTTCCGGCAGGAGCTCCCTGAACGGCCTCGGCGAGCGAGTTGTAGGTTATTTTGCTGGGCATGCAGGTCCCTACTACCACCGTGGCTGCAAGAGCGGGCACGGTGGCAACCAGGAGCGCGGAAAGACAGATCAATGCAATCAAGTTGGTTCGATAGGTCATAAATTCCTCTTCTCTTTGTTTTTCGAATACGGACACAATTGGACACGGCGATTCGATCGACGCAGCCGTGGCTGGCGTGGTTTTCGCGAGAGTCTCAGCTTCAACGATCCGAACGGGTTGCAATTCGGCGGTATAAACCGGACCGTCTGGCTCGACGGGCAGCCTCACCCGCAAGCATCCCCATTCCCGTCAGCAGCATCGTCCAGGAGGCAGGTTCGGGTGCGACCGTGAATTCGAGCCCATAGTCGACTGTGCCCACGCTTGCTTCCTGCACCCAGAACGAATACTGTCCCGCCGGTAGCGGACCGGTGAAACCGGTGGCGCCCGCGCCCATCCCCATCAGCGGCAGGATGTTTACGCCAATATCATCGGTGCCGTAGTGGTCCCAGCCGAGAAGTCCCGCGGCAGTGGTAGCGGTTGTCGAGACGGTCACTTGCGGTCCGGATTCAACACCGATGAACGAGTCGCCAAGGGTCCCGAGCGTTTGCGTACCGGGCAGGACGGTAATACCGGTCAGCTCCAGACCTTGAGGCACGGTGAAGGTGAAGTAATCGCGATCGATGGTACCGGTAGTGGCGGATTTGCCGGTGGTTCCGAAGACGTCGTTGAGCCCCAGCGAAACGGTTAGCAGCGTAGGGGCTAAACCGTTGTTGGAAAGGTCGCCATTAATAATCTCGCTGTAGGTTGTGTCCCCATGGGCGGCCAAAGCGTACAGAACAGCGCTCGCCAGCAGAACGATACTGCGTATAGGTGAAGTCATTGAGTGCCTCCTCGTTGGATCTGAAAATGAAAAACCTGGATGGTTGCAGTTCGGTCCTGATATCGATCTTTCCTGGTTGGCATCGCCAAATAGGAACGTTCGGACACTATCGGTCACCCGGGTGCCCGGTGCAAACGGCAAGGCGCGGAATTGCTGCGGATGCCGCTATTTGCCGTCGAATACCGCGCTTTGGCGCCTCCGTCGGCTACGCTACAATCGGTAACCGGGCCCGCGACGATCAGCGGTCCAGTACTGGAGAGCGCGATGGGCGAACCATCCCTTGGTGCACCGCCATCCGAAAGACCGGTTGAAGACCGGCTGGATTCGTGGAAGGAGATCGCCGCCTACCTCAAACGAGACGTGACGACGGTCCAGCGCTGGGAGAAGCGCGAAGGTATGCCTGTCCACCGGCATGTGCATGACAAGGGCGGCTCCGTCTATGCCTTGACCGAGGAACTCGACGACTGGATTCAGAGCCGCAGGTCGCGTGTGGACGAGCCGGAAAAGAAGCCTGAGGCGGAGATGCCCCCGGCAACCCCGAGTGATCGTGGCGCGATGGCCGCGCAGAGGAGTCGCCTGTGGTTTGGTCTGGCCGCCGTTCTTTGCCTCTGCCTGGCGGCTGCTGTGTGGCTCGTATTGCGACATCGCGCAACGGTTACCGTAGAGCCCAAGATTCGATCGTTGGCGGTGCTGCCTCTGCGGAATCTGTCGGGGGATCCTGCGCAAGAGTACCTGGCTGACGGTATCACCGAGGCCCTGATCGGGCGTCTCGCGAATATCCGCGACCTGCATGTGACCTCTCACACATCGGTGATGCGCTTCAAAGATCCGCAGCTCTCCATCCCGGAAATTGCCAGAACACTAGGCGTGGACGCTGTCGTCGAAGGCTCAGTCATCAAAGAAGGCGATCGCATTCGCGTCACGGCGCAGCTGATTCGAGGCGCAACCGACGAGCATTTCTGGTCCGAGACCTATGACCGCGAGATGAGTGATGCGCTCACGCCTGGAGAGCGAGTTGGCGCTGGCCATCGGCAAAAAAGTGGAGGTAACGGTCACTGGAGAGGAACAGCAGCGGCTCAGCGCTGCGCGTCCGGTCGCGCCTGAGGTCTATGAGAGCTATCTGATGGGCAGGTTTGTCTTCAGACAAGGAAACAGGGCTGCGATGGAGCAAAGCATCCAACATTTCGAGAACGCTCTCAATCAAGACCCGACATTCGCACCAGCCTACGTTGGCCTGGCAGAGGCCTACACCATGCTCGGAACGGTCTTTGCAGGAATGCCTCCGGAAGCAACGCGTCCGAAGGTCACGGACTATGCCCGAAAGGCGCTGGCATTAGACCCGGATCTTGTGGAAGCCCACGTGGCGCTCGCAAATGTCCTGCAGGAAGAATGGCACTGGACCGAAGCAGAGGCGGAGTACAAGCGCGCCCTCGAATTGAACCCCAACAACGCTGACGCTCACTCGTGGTTTGCTCTGTGGCTTTCATGCCAGGGACGTACCGGCGAAGCTGTGGCCGAGATCGAGCGCGCCCGAGCGCTGGACCCGGTTGGGATCTCCGGCAATAGCGTCTCGTGGATTCTGTTCCAATCCCGTCGCTATGATGACGCTGTCCGCGAGTCACGCAGCGCCCTGGCAGTACAGCCGGATAATGCAAACGATCTCCTGGGCCTGGGATTTTCGCTGATCGCCAACGATAAGCCGGCAGAGGCGATCCCCGTATTGGAAAAGGCGCTCACAATCTCTCCGGGCAGTCCTGCGGCAACCGGCATCCTAATCAGAGCGTATGCCCACGCGGGACGGCGCAGCGATGCGCTCCGGCTGCTCGAGGAATTGAAACGACGCAAGCAAGCAGGCTACATTCCTGCCGCGGCGTTTGTGAACGCTTATCTGGGTCTTGGCGACAACGAGCAGGCCTTCTACTGGCTCGAGCAAGCGTACAAGGAGCAATCGAATATCCTGCAGTTCCTCAAGACCCATCCCTATTTCGACCCGATCCGCGGCGATCCCCGATTCGCTGATTTGATTCGACGGGTCGGGCTTGTCTAATAGCACTGGATCGAGAGGGTCTCGTGTGCAGGCTTTGGCGACAAGTCTAACGCGGAGGTGGGAGGAGGCTGGGAAAAAAGTGTGGAATGAGTGAGGCTTGGTTGTCGATAATGGAACTGGCGAATGCCATGATAAGGACGTGGCTCCGCAGAGCGTGAGAGGATTTCTGTATGAGTGACTTTATCCCGAAGGCAGGCACGATCAAGATTGGCGGATTAGGACCGAAGGCGGCGAGGCTTCAGGCACTGCGCGAGAAGGCTGCCCATGCAAAGAGTGGCGCGAAGCCCTCGCCGGGGGCTTCCACGCAGACGATCAAGGCGAAGGACTCGTTTGCGGGGACTAAGAAGACTACGTTCCAGCGGAAGGCTGTTTAGCGCGGATTCAGGGGAAGTCAACCGCAGGTCCTTCGACTACGGCGGCAAAAGCTTCGCCTCCGCTCAGGATGACACTTTCTAATGAGTGCAGTCGATTTGTGCTGCTCTTTGGAGCATCTTCGCGAGCCTAAGTGAAGAAGTGGGGGATGAAGGAGCTTAGGTTGCCCGTGATGGGGCTGAAGGATTCGCGGACGCCCATGCCGCAGCAGTCCTGGTCGATCATCCAGAGGCCGAGGACGGGGTGGCGGTTGTTGAAGATAGCTGTGGGCGCGAGGGCTTGAACGATCTGCGGGCCGAGGTATGGGCCTACGGTGGCGACGACGGTGGCGTTGTCGCGGACGAGGGTGATGTTGGCGCCTTCGCGGGAGAGGAGCGGCTTGCGGACATAGTTTGTGAGTGAGCGAGCGGCGGGGTCGTTGGCGAAGTGGGATTCGAGGAGGAGTTCGTGGTTGGGGTAGAGCTGCCACAGGATCGGAAGGATGCCTTTGTTCGAGAGGAGCATCTTCCAGAGGGGCTCGATCCAGCGGACTTCGGTATAAGTGTCGAGCGCGGCATGGCCGAACTCTTCGTTGAGCATGGCCTCCCAAGGGTAGAGCTTGAAGATGGAGAAGATGGGGTGTTCGTCCAGATCGACAAAGGATTGGCCGTTCCAGCCGATGTCTTGCAGGCGGAGTTGGCGGGTGTCGAGGCCGGCTTGTTGCGCAGTGTCGCGGAGGTAGGTAACGGTTAGCTGGTCTTCTGGATTGTTTTCGTTTTCGAGTGCGGCGAAGTAGATGGGTTTGGAGAGGTAGGGGTCAATGTCGCGCCATTTGGCAATGAGCTTTTCGTGGATGGAGTTGAACTGGTCGGGTTTGGAAGAGACGAGTGAATGCGGCATTGCCTCGAGCCAGTTCCACTGGATGACGGCGGCTTCGAGAACAGAGGTGGGGGTGTCGGCGTTGTATTCGAGGAGTTTGGGGGCTTCGCCGGATTGCGCGCCTGCCCAGGAGACGTCAAAGCGGCCGTAGACGGCGGGCGGCTCGTTGTTCCAGGCCCACTCGATGGCGGTGATGGCAGCTTCGGGGATATTGAGTTCAGCGTAACGCTTTTCATCGATGATGTGCTGGGCGGCGGCGAGGCACATCTCCTGGAGCTTGTTGCCTGCGGCTTCGAGGGTGTCGATCTCGGCGGCGGTGAACTGGTAGGCGGCGGATTCATCCCAGTAGGGGGTGCCGTTTTCGAGGGTGTGGAAGGTTAGGCCCTCGGACTCGACTGTCTGCTGCCAGTTTTCGCGTGGGGTGAGGGGGATGCGCTGCATTATTCTCCTGCGCTCCCGCCGTGGCCGCCGCCTTCGGAGAAGCTGCTGCCGAAACCTCCGCGGGTGGTTACGCCGGAACGAGTGGTGTAGCTGCGGCTGGCATCGGCGGCGTAACTTCCTCCGCCGACTACGCTGCCGAAGCCGTAGCCTCCCCATCCGCCGTAGTAGTAACGGTAGGGGATGATGATGGGGATGAATCCGCCGTGGCCGTCGGAGCGTTGCGGCACGGCGGGTTGGTTGGCGCAGAGGCTGTCGTCGACTACATGGTTTTGTTCGTCGACGCAGCGCTGCATCTCAGGCTTGCGGCAGCCGGTGAGGAGCGAGAGTGCGGTTGCGGCGAGGAGTGGAGCAGCGACTTGGTTTGAACGTTTCATTGGGAAAGCCAGAATTATAGGCTGCACTAGAGTATCAAGCCAATTGCACTTTATTTGGAATCGACGACTAGTGACTTGAGCAAATCATCGAAGTCGACGCGAGAAAATTTGTAGATGTCTTCGTTCGCGTCGAGGATGATGACGAAATAGCGCGTGCCGGGGAGGCGTTGGAAGGTCTCTTGGGGGCGGTAGAGGGCGGGGCCAGATGATTTGGGGTCCGGTTTGGGCAGCGCGATAGGTCTTTCGAGCTTGAGCCCCGGATATTGTGGAGGCTCGCTGGCGAAGAAGAGAAGCAGGGCGTGGGCTCCGCCCTGGAGATAATAAATCGTATCGGTGATGAGCTCGTAGTCGAGGCACTCGCTCGCCGGACACGGGAGTCCAGAAGTAGTCTTTACCTGCGGCAAAGTCTGGGTTGTTCAAGATAGTTGTGGGCAAACTGAGGATTAGCGTTTGCCCGGGCGTATGCTGCTTCAGAGTGTATAGCGAGCGTAGCGCTGCTCGGCTTGAGTCGTGCGTTTTATAACGCGGGGTCTCGACTCCGGCGTAGCAGGCACCGTTTTCGATCTTGCTGCTGATCTGATCGCATCCGTCTATGGAGCCTCGAATGAGAGACTCCACAAAGTGTGCTGGTGAAGAGGACTGTCTTGCCGGTCTCAATCTCCGTACCATGCTTGTCGGTCGGTGTAGACGTTGGTGTTCGAGCTCTGGCTTGATTCGGTTCCGTGCGATTTGTTCAAGCTGAGGGTCGACTGGTCCACCGTTGGCCGCATCGGCGATGTCATATGCGCGGACGGCGTGGCGGGCATGAACGTGACGCTGGCGCAGTTGGCGTAGTCCTGCCAGAACGCTCCGGGAAGCGACGTGGAGGATGTTTCGACGCGCAGGAGCTGCTGCATGCCACCGACGGCGTTGTTGGATTGACATTGATGTATTCCGAGGAACCATGCAGCGCGGAAGTCTTCGTCTGCTAGCGACTGCAGAAGCTTCATCGCGGGATCGTAGGCTTCTTCGATGTCGAGATTGTACGCGAGATGGGCGACGAGCCCGGTGAAGAGCTGAGTTCCTTGTTTGCGGGTCCCTGTTTCTGTGCGTTTTCGAGCGTGTGGAGAGAAAGCAGAAATCGCGAGGCCACGTCTTCTTTCGGACAGGAAAGCGCCATTTCGCTTCGTACGTGCGAGCGTATTGATCGATTGGCAATAGATCGGAATAGGCGCTTTGAGCAGCACCGTCTTGCGGAAGTTTGAGCGATCGATCTGGCGGATTTGCGAGAAAGTGGATGAGGCGGAGAGGCAGAGAAGAAATTGAATGAGGACCCGTGTCGAGCGTTTCATGGACGCTTTGTTATAGCACGATGTCAGATTCGCTTCACATCTTAGGGAGGTGTGCCAGTGCGGTTCGCTTCGCGAATGCCCACCTTAGCGACGATGAGACCGTCGCGAAGATGGGGCACCCAGTCTGTTGGCTCGCGTTATTTGGCGTTGTCGGCGAAGAACTTCTGCGCGGCGACTAGGCCTTTGCCGAAGGCGAAATCGGGTAATGGAGTTTTGGTTTTGTGGATGACCTGTTCGAGGGCTCCGATGATGGCGATGGTGTCCATGTAGTCGAAGTAGCCGATGTGAGCGATGCGGAAGAGCTGGCCCTTCATCTCGCCCTGGCCGTCGGTGACGATGGCGGCGAATTGGGACTTGAGGCCCTTGACGAGGGTGCCGGAGTCGGTGCCTTCCGGGGCGACGATGGCTGTGGCTGCGGCTGCTTCACTGCCTTTGGGGGCAAAGAGTTTGAAGCCTAGCGCTGTGGCTGCAGCGCGAGTCATGGCGGCGCAGGTTTCGGCGTTGTCGACTAACTTCTTTCGGCCTTCGGCCAGATTACCTTCGGGATTTTCTGGCGTTGCTGCTTGTCCGGCGATGTAGTCCAACGCTGCGCCCAGTGCTGCGATTAGCGCGACGGCCGGCGTGTAGGCGGATTCGCCCTTGGCTGCGTTTTTGCGCTCCTTGCGGAGGTCGAAGTAGTAGCGCGGGTTGTAGGTGGACTCCATGCGATCCCAGGCGCGCGGGCTGATGGCGAGGTAGCTGAGGCCGGGGGGCATCATAACGGCTTTTTGCGAGCCGCCGATGAGGACGTCGATGCCCCAGTTGTCCATGTCGAGGTGGGTGGTGCCGAGGCCGGTGATGCCGTCGACGATGAAAAGAGCCTCGGAGTTTTCGGATTGAGGAGTTTGGCGATGCCTTCGACGTCGTGGCGAACGCCGGTGGAGGACTCGGTACCCTGTACGAAGACGGCGCGGGTTTCGAGTTTGAGCGCGGCTTTGACCTGGTCGAGCGTGAAGGTCTGGCCGTAGGGGGCTTCGACGACGTCGACGTGGCAGCCGAAGGCTTTGGTGATGCCGGACCAGCGCTCGCCGAACTTGCCGGCGGTGAGGACGAGGACGCGGTCGCCGGGGGAGGTGAGGTTGGAGACGGAGGCTTCCATGGCTCCGGAGCCGGATGCGGAGAGGATGATGACGTCGTTTTTGGTGCCGACGAAGTCTTTAAGCTGAGAGAGGACTTTCGTGTAGAGGGCGCGGAACTCGGGGGTGCGGTGATGAATGTCGGCGGCCGCCATGGCGAACTGCGCGGCGGGGAGAAGAGGCGTCGGACCGGGTGTGAAGAGGCGCGTTTTGCGGATCATGAGGTTATTGTAACGAGTTGTGTGTGAGAGCTATGGGCGAGTAAGAAGTACTTATAATGAAGGATTGATTCGACGGAGACGAGGAAACGATGACGATTGGCGAGAAGGTGCAGGCGGATATTGTGGTGGCGATGAAGGCCAAAGAAGAACACAAACTGACGACGCTGCGGATGGTGAAGTCTGCGCTGAAGAACAAAGAAATCGATAAACGCGAGAAGCTGACGGATGCGGAGGAGTCGCAGATTCTGACGACGCTGATCAAGCAGCGGAAGGAGTCGGTGGAGTCGTTTACGAAGGGCGGACGGCCTGAGCTGGCGGAGAAGGAACAGGCGGAGATCGGGATGATTGAAGGGTATCTGCCGAAGGCTGCGGGTGAGGATGTGATTCGTGGAGTGGTGACAGGTGCGATCGATTCTTTGACGGTGGATGGGAAGCGACCGGGGCCGAAGGATATGGGTACGGTGATGAAGGCCGTGCAGCAGAGGATTGCGGCTGATGGACTGCGCGCAGATGGCAGGCAGGTGAGTGAGATTGTGAAGGCGGAGCTGGCGAAGTAGGAACTGCGGATTTGCATGGATGAGCGCGGATTTGCGGCTGAGGACTTACATCCAACGGTAAGGTAGTGGCTGAAAGGGCCGGAAGGTTGATGTAACGCGGGCGGCATCGGGGTCCTTCGACTCGCTTCGCTCGCTCACGATGACGGCCCATTGTGGGTTGGGCAAAGGTAGGGTAGGAACCTTGGCGCCAAAGGGTTATCTGCGGGACCAGTTGAATTCCATGCCTGCCATGATGGTGCGGCCTTGCAGGGGGACCTGGGGGATCTCCTGATAGCCGGTGTTGCTCAGGTTTAGCGCTCGCAGGTAGGGGCGTAAGTGGCCAGTGTTACGCGAGAAGCTGATGTCCCAGAGTGGGTAGGCGGTGTGCTGGGTCTTCTGGACTACGTTGACCTGGGTACGGGCGTTGATCTGGTGACCGATTTTTCCGGGGAATGTCGCGATCCATGCGAAGAGGGCGTTCTGGGCGGCGTAGTTGTAGGCGTACTCGGAGAGAAGATTGGGTGGTGGGGATGCAGCGTGGGCGGCGGTGTAGCTGAACTGGAGTTGCTGTGTGTCGGTGAGGCGGAGGCGGAGAGTGGCTTCGGCTCCCGTGATGTTGAGGTTCTGGATGTTGATGGCTTGCCAGGGTTCGGATGCGGTGAGGGCGGGAGTTGCGAGGATGGTTTTGGCGTAGTCGATGGTGTCTTTTTGCTGGAGGTGGAAGGCGGCGGCGTTGAGGGTGAGGCGGCTGTTAGTGGGTGTCCAGTCGATGCCGGCTTCGTAGCTCCAGGAGGACTCGGGTTTGAGGTTGGGGTTGCCGATGGTGGTGGGGTCGGCGTAGTAGAGGTCGACGTAGGTTGGGAGGCGGAAGCCGTGGCCCGCGGAGGCTCGGAGGCGCGTGGTGCGGGTGAGGGTGTAAGCGGCGGCGACTGATGGGGAGAATACGTTTTGGGTGCCTCCAACTGCGCCGGTGAGGACTTCGTCGCGGGCTCCGAGAGATAAAGAGAAACGGCGGAGTGCACGGAGGCTCAGGTTAGCGTAGGCTGCGCCTTGATTGCGGGAATGCTGACCTAAGGAGTTCGAGTTGATAGTGTCGCCGTCGGCCTCTGCGCCGTAAGAGAGAGTGGTGTTGGAGCCGAAGTTGTCGGCTCGACGGAGGGTGCCTTCGTAGCTGGTGGTGATGTGATTGTTTTCGTAGATAGCAGGCTGATCGACGAAGAGGACGAAGAGGTCGGAGTGTCGGCGGTAGCCGAAGCTGGCAGCGGTTTGGGGGCCGAGTTGTTGCTGGATGCTGGCAAACCAGCCCTTGGTGCGCTCCCATGACGGATAGGGGCCGTAGAACTGGTTGGCTCCGTAGGGGCGGTCGCTGGTGGCGAGGAGGATGTCGGTGGTGCCAGGTTTGGTGTTGAGCCAGGTCTCGGAGGCGAGGGCGTTCGAGGAGTAGTTGCGGTCGGGGATGAAGCCGTTGGAGGTGTCGCGGCTGCCGGTGAGCTGTTCGGCGATGGGGCCGTTGGTGTAGGCGGCGCGGAGGTGTTGCTCGATGGTGGTGTAGGAGCCGGCGCCGACGCTGCCGATTACAGTGAGGCCGGGTGTGGGTGGTTGGGTGAGGAGGTTGACGGCGCCGCCGATGGCGTCGGAGCCATAGAACGTTGATCCGGAGCCGTGGAGGATGTCGATGCGGGTGACGGCGTCGAGGGGGATGGAGATGTCGAGATTGAGATGACCGGTCTCGGGGTCGTTGATGCGGAGGCCGTTGAGGAGGATGAGGGATTGCTCGAAGGTGGTGCCGCGGAGGGAGAGGTCGGCCTGGACTCCGTTGGGTGCGCGGGCCTGCAGGTTGAGGGAGGGGTCCTGGCGGAGGAGGTCGACGACGGAGTTCGAGACGAGCGGCTGGTCACGGGGCTCGATGAGGTTGACAGAGCGGTCGCTTTCGGCAAGTGGGAGGGGTTCGAGGGTGGTGGTGACGGTAATGTTTTGGGCTACGGTGGCGGGCTTGGTTTGCGGCGAATTTTGATTGGAGGAGGTCGTTTGCCGGGGCTGCTGGGCAAGGACAGTGCTCAAGCAGAGGAGGCAAAGGAGGGAGTGTGCCGGATGAGTTTTCATGGCTGGATCTTGGTGGTGCCTTTTGACGCCTGCTCTCTATCATCCGCCGATGTTGACGACGGCAGGAGGTAGTTCTGTTTTGTTATAAATAGTTGAACTGCTAAACCATAGTCGAGGCAAGGTATGCGGATTGAAGCTTTTTTGCGGCAGAGCCCGATCTTTCAGGCGAGCCGGATCGCTCGCAGGACGGAAGCTTCGCTGAATGCGATTCTGGAGGAGGAGGAGTTGACGTTCTTTGAGGCTCTGATGCTTGCTGCGATCTTCTTCGAGAAGAAGGACGGTATCAGGCCTTCCGATTTGGCTGAGACGTTTCAGACGACTCGCGGGAATGTGAGCCACTGCGTCTCGTCGCTTGAGGCGAAGGGGTTGGTGCGGCGACGGATCGATCCGGAGGATGCGAGGTCGTTTCGGTTGGTTCTGCAACCGGTGGGCAAAAGACGGGCGGTGCGGGTGGTGGGGATCTTCGACAGGATGCAGACTCACTTTGAAGAGAAGGTGGGTGTGGCAAAGCTGGCGGGGATGCTGGAACAGATGCGTGCCGTGGAGCAGTTATGCTTGCACCAGGCAGGATCGGCTGGTGCGCCGCGCAGGTCAGGCTGAATCGTGACTCACCGCCGGTATTGTTCGTCGCTGACGTGCTCCATCCAATTGACGACCTTGCCGTCTAATCGTTCCTGAATCGCGATGTGGGTCATGGCTGTGGTTGGTGTAGCGCCGTGCCAATGCTTCTCTGCTGGAGAGAACCAGACGACATCTCCGGGATGAACTTCCTCGATTGCGCCGCCTTCCCGCTGAACCCATCCGCAGCCTGCGGTGACAATCAGGGTTTGTCCGAGGGGATGGGTATGCCAGGCGGTACGCGCGCCGGGCTCAAAGGTGACGCTGGCACCAGCAACCAGCGCGGGGTCAGGCGCCTGAAAGAGCGGGTCAATCCGGACCGTGCCGGTAAACCAGTCTGCCGGACCTTTGCCTGAGGGTTGCGAGCCGATGCGTTTGATCTCCATAACCCGCATTCTAATGTGCGGTTCCGATGGAGCGCAGGCCGTGGGTTATTCTCGAATGATTTTGACGAAGACGCCGTCGGGGAGGGTGGCTCCGCCGAGGAGGTGGATGGCGCCGTCTTTGGTGAAGCCACGGAGCATGGTGGCGGGTTTTGCGTAGGGATCTGGCGGGGCTTCGGATTTGGTGGGGTAGGGATTGGCTTTGAGTTGTGAGGTTGCGGGCTGGCTTGCGGTGGAACGATTCATGCCGCGATCTTTCATTCCTCGATCCATGGCTTCGTTGGCAAGACGGTCGGCGTCTTTATTTTTGTGGCGGAGGGCGTGGGAGATCTCGAAGGCTTCGAGTTTGGCGATGCGGCTGCGGGCCTCCTGCCAGAGGAGCTTGAGGTCGGGGGAGTTGACCTTGTATTTGCCCTGGATCTGTTTGACCATCAGTTCGGAGTCGGAGACGACGCGGAGACGGGGATGGTGGTGGTCGAGGGCGTATTGGAGGCAGGCGAGGAGGCCGGAGTATTCGGCGTAGTTGTTGGTGCGGATGCCGAGGAAGTCGCTGAGTTCGGCGAGGATGATGCCGTTGCCGTCCTGAATGACAGCTCCGAAGCCGGCTGGGCCGGGGTTGCCGCGGGCTCCGCCGTCGCAGTGGGCGTTGATCCAGCCGGTGGTTTGGGATTTGGGTGATGGGGTGTCGGCGAAGAGGCCTGGGACTGTGGGACGGGATGGCATTGGGTGAGTTTACCGAAAGACAGGGAGTAGGGATTAGGGAATAGGGAGTAGAGAACCACGTACCCCGTTTGTGGCAGGTAAATCCGGTTGCGGGGTCGCTTACCTTTCCCAGGTGCGGGGGTCTATTGAGGTGTACTTCGATTTTCTGACCTCCGGAGTCAGTCGAATGAACGCAGATGCAGTAGGGATAGATTTGGGCGGGGAGTTGTCGGCCCCGCTGGCGGCAGTGGCTCAAAAACGGCACATTAGTCCGTTTGCCATGGGATTGTTAGGTTCGGCGGCTGTAGAATCAGTGCCAGCGATGGCAAAGGCTGCGGCCCAATCCGGGACCAGGAGCGGCGGTAAGCTGACGCAGGCGC
Organism: uncultured Acidobacteriaceae bacterium; assembly: GCA_963770055.1. Lineage (GTDB taxonomy): Bacteria > Acidobacteriota > Terriglobia > Terriglobales > Acidobacteriaceae > Edaphobacter. The sequence continues at coordinate 141,731 of CAVYOC010000001.1, read as the reverse complement.
AGCTCGATGCGCGGGCTCAGCAGCGGACCGAAGACGATGAGCTGATTCGCGAGGCTCAGAAGGGTCACCGTGCGGCTTTCGACACACTTGTGAGGCGTTACGATCAGTCGGTACTTCGGCTGGCGCTGCATATGCTTGGGAATGAACAGGATGCGCAGGATGTTCACCAGGAAGCCTTCATCAAGGCGTACCGGCACCTGGGGAATTTCCGGTTTGAATGTAGTTTTTACACGTGGCTTTACCGGATTGTTACGAACCTTTGCCTGGATCAGTTGAGGCGGCGCAAGAGCCGCAGGGAAGATCCGGCAACGGTGCTGGATGCCAGTGGCGATGAGATGGACCTGATGGCGAACATCTCCGATGAGCGGGCGATGGCGAACCCGTCGCGGGAGCTTGACCGGAAGGTGATGAGTGAGCGGATCAACGAGGCGTTGGCCAAGCTGACGCCGCGTGAGACGAACGGTCTTTGAATTGAAGCACTACCAGGGATTGAAGCTGAGAACGATTGGAGAGATGTTGAGCACGACCGAGGAGACGGCCAAGAATACGCTTGTTTCGTGCAACACGGAAGCTGCGAGCCAATCTGGCGGAGCTTCGAAGCTGACAGCGATCTGAAGATGAATCGAAACGAAGGGCACAAAGACCCAGGGTTGCAGGTAGAAAATTTGAGGCTGGTTGAGGTAGGACAATGAAGTGTCAGAGCGCAAGAGACTGTATTGTGCTGTTGCAATTACGGCGAGCTTCCGGATGAGCTGGCGGGAGTGCTGGAGCAGCACCTAGTAGGATGCGAGGATTGCCGGGAAGAGTTGGAGGCGTTCCAGAGACTGGAGCAGCGTCTGGCGTTGCTGCCGGTGATGGAGCCTTCGCCGAATCTGCTGGCGCAGTCGAGGATGCGGCTGGATGATGCGCTGGACATGATTCCTCCGCATGGCTTCCTGACACAACTGAGGACGAATTTCTTTCGCTGGGTTGGAAATGTTCGGAGCGCGCCTGCGCTGGCGACGCTGTTGCTTGGAGTTGGATTTCTGTCGGGGAACTTTACCCATCGCTACCAGATTGCCAACGCCCCGAAACCGCAGCCTCCGGTGACAGTGAGCCATCCTTCCGACGGAGTGATTGCGAATGTGACGGGAATCGTGCAGACGCCGAACTCGGAGTGGGTGCAGGTGAAATACAACAAGCTGGTTCCGGAGTCGATTGAGGGATCGCTGGATACTCCCGAGATTCGGAATCTTCTGCTTACCGCTACGACTGCGGCGGCGAACGATACTGTACGGATGAGTTCGGTTGCGCTGCTGACGGATGAGTGCAAGGCAGGACATGCGTGCCAGCCAACAGCGAATGACAAGGGAATTCTGAACACGCTGATGGTTTCGCTTCGCTACGACCAGGACGCCGGCGTGCGACTGAAGGCGCTGGATGGTCTGCAACGATATGTCGGGCAGAATCAGCATGTTCGCGATGCGGTGCTCGAGGCGGTGATGCACGATCCGGATGCGAAGGTGCGACAGGCGGCGATCGGAGTGCTGGAGCCGGTGCAGTCTGACTCGAGCGTACGGCAGGTATTGCGGACTGTCGCGGCGCAGGATACCAATCCCTTCATCCGGACGGCATCTTTCAATGCGTTGCAGGGTTCTGCAGATATTCAATAGTTCCGGCGAACATACCGGTTTGACGCGAAGATTTTTCGTGCTAGATTTTCATGCGAGAGAAAAGCAGGTTTGAAGCTATGCAGATGAGACACCGCAGATCGTTCAGGACCGTCATGCTGGTCACGGGAGTGGCGGTTCTAAGTGGGCAGCAGACTCTCTATGCGGCCCAGAAGAGCCGAGGCAGGTGGTGGAGAACAGCTGGTCGCTGCGGCAATGGGTGAGAGCCATCATCGCGCGCCGCAGGGTTATATCGGGATTGAAACGCGGGACGTGAATGAAGAGCAGGTGGGGGCGCTGAAGTTGAAGGATGCGCATGGTGCGGAGATCACGAATCTGGATCATGATGGCCCGGCGTGCCATGCCGGGATGCGGATGCACGACGTGATTCTGCAAATGAACGGGCAGGCGATCGACAACGAGGAGCAGCTGCACAAGATGCTGCGGGACGTTCCCATTGGGCGCACGCTTAGCTTTGTTATCAGCCGCGACGGACAGACGCAGACGATGACGCTCACGACGGCGGACCGCAAGACGGTGGGGCTGCAGGCCTGGGAGCGGCACTATTCCGTACCTGCTCCGGGGCCTTCGGGATTTTGTCGGCGTCAAGATTTAGCTGGATAATACAAAACCGATCAATCCGCCCAGAAGGAGCACAAAGATCTGCTGGGGACAGAGACCATTATTCTCAGCTCTTCGTTTACCGGGGCGAAGCTGGAGGTGATGGGGCAGCAACTTGCTGAGTTTTTTGGCGCGACCGATGGCGGCGGGCTGCTGGTGCGAAGCGTCGATGGAAACAGTCCGGCGGAAGAGGCCGGCCTGAAGGCAGGCGATGTCGTGGTGCGGATCAACTCGATTGCTGTGTCGAACGGTAACGAATTGGTCCAAGACGGTGCATGACTATCGCGGGAAGCCGGTACCGATCGTTGTGCTGCGAGACAAGCACGAGACAGACGTTACGCTGACTCCGGATGCGCAAAAGCGTTCGTGCCTATGGAACAGATTTTGGCCTGGAAGATTTCTTCGAACAGACCTGCCAACAGACGCACAACCTGCTGGCCAAACTCTAATCCAGATCAAAGCTTTTTCATAAGAGCATTGCGGCCTTTCGCGGGCCGCATTTTTCTGCTTTCATGCAGATGGAGTATTTGGGGTTTGCTTCACTAACCGGGAGACTAGTTCATGAGACGAGTTTCGATCGTGCTGGCTGCTGCGTTGGCAATGGTGCCATGTTTCGGTCTCGCGCAAGGGGACGGACCGTACAAGATTCTGCAGACGGAGAAGGTCGGCGGTGAGGGCGGATTCGACTATGTGTATGCCGATGACGCGGGTAGGAAACTGTACATTCCGCGCATCGGGCCTGCGGGAAAGATCACGGTGTTCGATCTGGACACGCTGAAGCCGGTGGGCGAGATCGCCAACGTCAGCGCGCATGGAGCGGCGGTGGACACGAAGTCGCAGCATGGATTCGGCAGCAGCAAGCCGGTGGCGATGTGGGACGCGAAGTCGCTGGCGACGATCAAGACGATCGACGTGCAGGGCGGGCCTGACGGCATTATGAGCAGACGCGTTGAACGGGCGGTATATGGGTGTTCAGCCATAGCGCGCCGAACGCGACGGTGATCGACGCGAAGGATGGGATCGATTGTGGGAACGATTGATCTGGGCGGCGCGCCGGAGCAGGCGGTCTCGGATGGCAAGGGGCACGTGTATGTCGATCTCGAGGACAAGGACAGCATCGCTGTGGTGGATGCGAAGACGCTGAAGGTGACGGCGACGTACGATCTGCAGGGCAAGGGCGGAACGTGCGCGGGGCTGGCGATGGATGTGAAGAACAATATTCTGTTTGCGTCGTGCCGGAGTCCGCAGACGATGGTGATTCTGAATGCCGGCGACGGCAAGATTCTGGAGACACTGCCGATCGGCGGCGGAAGCGGACGGTGCGGTGTTCAACCCGAAGACGATGGAGGCGTTCAGCTCCCAGGGCGACGGGACGCTGACGATTGTGAAGGAGAACAGCCCAACCAGCTTTGTCGTCGAACAGACACTGCAGACGCAACCACGTGCCAAGACGCTGACGCTGGATGGCAAGACTGACCGGTTATTGCTGATAACAGCGGAGTTCACGCCGGCTCCGGCGCCACCGCCCGGAGGACGTCCGGCGCGAGGCCAGATGGTTCCGGATTCGTTCTCGATCCTGGTGGTGGGCAAGTAAGGGGTTGCGGGCCGGTAGTGGGTCAGTTTGACCAAAGAGTACCTCAGCGGCTGAAGCCGCAGCTAAATTTCAACGTTGTTTACGGCACGGCTGAAGCCGTGCCCTTAAGCAAGACTTTGAAACTGACCCACTACCTGCGGGCCGCTGGAGGGCTTCGTGCCCGATGGTTCGATATACTTAACAGTGATATGTCCTCTGGCTTCTCCAACTGCACCTGCGACCGGCAGGCGTCCTATGCCTCCGCGCCGTCGCTGGAAGGCGGTAACTCGCAAGCTGCGCGAGCTTGGATCGATCGGGTCGGCGGTTCTGTCGACCGGGCACCCGTATATGGCGCACATTGTGCCCATGCGACGGTGCAATCTGGCGTGTACCTACTGCAATGAGTTCGACGATTTCTCCGATCCGGTGCCGATCGACGAGATGCTGCGGCGTATCGATCATCTTGGGCGACTGGGAACATCGGTTATCACGATCTCGGGTGGCGAGCCGTTGTTGCATCCTGAACTCGACCAGATCATTGCGCGGATTCGCAAGACGGGCGCGATTGCGGGGATGATTACGAACGGCTACCTGCTGATGCCGGATCGGATTCAACGACTGAATAAGGCTGGGCTCGATCATATGCAGATCTCGATCGACAACGTGATGCCGGATGAGGTCTCGAAGAAGAGCCTGAAGGTGCTGGATAAGAAGCTGCAGATGCTGGCTGAACACGCGGACTTTCACGTGAACATCAACTCGGTAGTCGGCGGGGGCATTGCGAATCCGAACGACGCGCTGACGGTGAGCGAGCGGGCGCTGGGATTGGGATTCAGCTCGACCATTGGGATTATTCATGACGGCAGCGGGCAGTTGAAGCCCCTGGGTGAGGCTGAGCGGGCAGTGTGGGACAAGGTTCGAAATCTGACGCGGCGGAGCTACTCGCGGTTCAATCACTTCCAGGAAGCGATCGCCAATGGGAAGACGAATGACTGGCGTTGCCGCGCGGGCGGACGGTATCTGTACATCTGCGAGAACGGGCTGGTGCACTACTGCAGCCAGCAGCGCGGATATCCCGCGACTCCGTTGGCCCAGTACACTACGGCCGATGTGAAGCGCGAGTTCCTGACGGAGAAGAGCTGTTCACCGAGTTGCACGATCAGCTGCGTACACCAGGTGAGCTACATCGACCACTGGCGCGCGCCGCAGACATCGTCGGTGACACCCGGGGCTTCGGGCCATGGAGCGGGCGCGGAGCTGGTGCAGATTCGTTAGGGGTTGAGGGATGAGTGCAGTGAAGCGCGCCGAGCTTTCGGAGGACCAGATTCATCTGATCGCGAAGGCGCTGGCCGATCCCCGGCGACTCGAACTGCTGCGGAAGATCGGAAGCTGCACCAAACCGATGCAATGCTCCGACATTAAGGACTGCCAGCCTGTGAGTGCGGCGACGCTTTCGCACCATATGAAGGAGTTGGTGATGGCGGGGCTGATTCGGGTGACGCGCAAAGGGAAGTTTGCAAGTTACACCCTAAAGCGTGAGGTACTGAAGGCCTACGCCGACCAGCTAGCGAAGATTTAGCGTATTCCCTAAAAATTCACGGCGTCTTGAATGATTCGTTCTGAATCCTTCTCTCCATGAGCCACATCAATTAGATGCTTATCGAAATACCGAATCGATAAGACAAAGGTTCAGGAGATTGATATGGGAAAGCTTGCGAATAAGGTGGCATTGGTAACAGGCGCTTCCAAAGGCATTGGCGCGGGTATAGCAAAGGCCCTGGCGGCCGATGGCGCCTCGGTTGTCGTCAACTACGCGACAAGCAAAGAGGGCGCGGACAAGGTTGTCGCTGAGATCAAAGCCAAAGGTGGCAAGGCTGTTGCTGTTCAGGGAGATTTTTCGAAGAAGGAAGATATCGGCAAGGTTTTTGCCGAGGTGAAGAAGACCTTCGGACGGCTGGACACGCTGGTGAACAACGCAGGGGTCTACAACTTCACCCCGCTCGATCAGGTGACGCCGGAGGAGTATTACACGGATCTTCGATCTGAATGTGCTTGGGTTGCTTCTAGCGTCCAAGGAGTCTTTGAAATACTTCGGGCCTGAGGGCGGCAGCATCATCAACATTGGGTCGGTGGTCTCTTCTCTGACTGCCTCCGGGCTCAAGTATCTACACGGCGACCAAAGGCGCAGTCGATGCGATTACGCATGTTCTGGCCAAGGAACTTGGGCCAAAGAACATTCGTGTGAACTCGATCAATCCCGGGATGGTTGAGACCGAAGGCGTGCATGCGGCTGGCTTTATCGGAAGCGACTTCGAGAAGAACGCTGTGGCGCAGACTCCGCTGGGCCGTATCGGCCAGCCCAAGGATATCGCGACGATTGCGACGTTTCTGGCGTCAGATGATTCGGCGTGGGTGACAGGGGAGTTGCTGAAGGCCGGAGGCGGATTGCGCTAAGGGAACAGGAGCCTGGGTGGAGGCTCCTCTTTAACAGGGATAGCGGATCGCAGCGACGACCAGAAACGGATTTGCGACGCGCCCCGACGCTTGCCAGGCATCTTACTAGTTGGCCGATTGTCTGACCGACGCGAGGTCCTGCTTGAACGGCGTGCGAACGTGGATTGTCTTTCTATTGCTGGCGACTGCGACTGCGGTTTCGTGTGCGAAGGGATTGGGTCCCGCGATGCGGAGCCAGGGCAAGGCATCCGGCACGCAAGAGGCTCCTACAACCCAGCGGCCGACAAGTACTCCCTATTCGGGCGATCTCTCCATCTTTGAGTATCCGGACCGGGACAAGAAATTGCAGATCGATCGGGTGATGGACCTGCTGGGGATTACGACAGGGAAGAATGTCGCGGATATCGGTGCGGGGTCGGGCTGGTTTACAGTTCGGGCGGCGGGGCGAGTGGGAGTTACCGGCGTAGTGCTCGCCGAGGATATCAATCCACTGGCGGTCGAGTTCATCGGCAAGCGAGTGATCAAGGAAGACCTGACGAATGTGCGGACGGTGCTGGGTTCGGCGGACGATCCGAGGCTGCCGTCAGGGAGCGTCGATGCCGTGCTGATGCTGAAGGTCTACCACGAGATAGCGCACCCGGGCGCTTTCCTGAAGTCGTTGAAGCCTGCGTTGCGTGCAGGCGCGAAGGTAGGGATCATCGACCGCAATGGAACTGGGGCAAACCACGGACTGAACCACGATGTTGTGGTGAAGGAGATGGACGAGGCCGGGTTCAAGCTGGTGGGGACTTATGACTTCGTCAAGCCGGACAAAGAAGACTACTTTCTGATCTTTCAGGTGAAATAGGGCTCCCAGAAAAATCCACGGCGATCGAGTTCTTCGTCTATCTTGAGATATCACGAAAAAGTGATTTTTCAGGAGACGCTATGCGGAGCAGTGGGTTATTAGTGACGGCAGCGGTGTTGTTGGGGTCGATTGCAGCGGGCGCGCAGGTTCATGGCAGGGACGGGATTACGTTGCCGAATCCTCCGGAAGTGAAGACGCAGCCGGTGACCGATGAGTACCAGAGCGCAGTGCCGAGTGTACCGACAAAGATTACGGATTCCTACCGCTGGCTCGAAGATGCACACAGCCCGGAGACGCGCGCGTATATTGCCGCGCAGAACGCTTATACGGCGCAGTACTTTGCGCAGGTGAAGATGTTGCCCGAGATCGTCGAGCAGATGGGAAAACTGCTGAAGACGGATTTTGTGAGTGTGCCGACAAAACGCGGCGATCGCTACTTCTTTTCGAAGCGGCTGGCAGATGAGAATCAGGCTTCAATCTACATGCGGGCAGGACTGAATGGGCCGGACGAGAAGCTGATTGACGCAAGCAAGCTGAGTTCGGACCAGAACACATCGGTCAATACGATGAACCTTACCGAAGACGGCTCGATGATGGCCTATGGGGTCCGCATCGGCGGCGCTGATGAGGTTGAAGTTCATTTTCTGGACGTCGCAACGCGGCAGGATACAGGCGATGTGATGCCGCGGGCGCGGTATTCCGGTGTCGATATCGGCCCTGACAAGGCGGGGGTCTACTACTCCAAGCTCTTTCCGCATGAGGGCAATCGGGTTTTTTATCACAAGTTCGGAACGCCGCTCGAGAGCGACGCGATGATCCTCGGCAAGGAGTACCACGGCGAAAAACTGGGTGAGATCGATGGCGTCAGCGTGCGTGCGACTGCGAATGGACACTATCTTGTATTCCGGATTGGCCGCGGAGTGCCGGCGACACGTGAAGATATTTTGATCAAGGACCTGCGGGTGGCGGATTCGCCGATCGTACCGCTGGTGTATGGCATCGACAGCCGGTTTGGGGAGTTCAACGTGGGCGATAACTTCTACATGCGCACGGACTACAAGGCTCCGAACGGCCGTGTGCTCAGGGTTGTGCAAGGGAAAGGGCCGGATGAGTGGCCGGTGATTATCCCTGAAGGCAAGGATGTACTGGAGGGTGTGAACGTGGTTGGCGGCAAGATGTATGTGCTGCGGCTGAAGGATGTGAAGTCGGAGGTGACGATCTATTCCATTGGAGGCACGTCGCTGGAAGGGAAGGCCGAAGGGCATATTGATTTCCCCGGGATTGGCGCGGGCTCCGGGCTGTCGGGACGGTCTGCGGACACGGATGGGTTCTATACTTTCCAGTCGATCATTACGCCGCCGTCGATCTTTCACTACGACACGAAGACCGGGCGGTCGGAGGTCTTCTACAGCGACAAAGTTCCGTTCGATTCGACGCAGTATGAGGTGAAGCAGGTCTTCTACAAGTCGAAGGACGGAACGAAGGTGTCGATGTTCATCGCGGGAAAGAAGGGGTTGAAGCGCGATGGAAGCGAACGGCTACTGATGACAGGCTACGGTGGGTTTGCCCTGAGTGAGACGCCGGTGTGGAATCCTGAGTATGCGTGGTGGATGCAGCAGGGGGGCTGGTTTGCGCTGCCAAACCTGCGGGGCGGCAATGAGTATGGTGAGGCGTGGCACAAGGCGGCGATGTTTGAGAAGAAACAGAATGTTTTCGATGACTGGTTTGCGGCGGCGGAGTATCTGATTGCGAACAAGTACACCACGCCGGAGCGGTTTGCGATTCGCGGGCGCTCGAATGGCGGATTGCTGATGGGAGCTTCGATGACGCAGCGGCCGGATCTGTTTGGCGCGATCTGGTGCGGTTATCCGTTGCTGGATATGCTGCGCTACCAGATGTTTGAGATGGGGCGGACGTGGACGACGGAGTACGGATCGGCCGAGAATGCGAAGGACTACCCATACATACTGAAATACTCGCCGTACCAGAATGTAAAGGCGGGGACGAAGTATCCTGCGATCTTCTTCTTTACGGGTGATGGAGATACGCGCGTGGATCCGATGAATGCCCGTAAGATGACTCCCCTGATGCAGACGTCGAGCTCAAGCGGGCGGCCGATTCTGTTGCACTACAGCCTGAAGGGCGGGCATAGCGCGGGCGTCTCGCAGACGCAGCTGGTGCAGGATTATGCGGATGAGATGTCTTTCCTGTGGACAGAGACGGGGGCGAAATAAATTTTGAGGGAAGCAATGAAAAAAAGCCCGAGCTGAATGCCCGGGCTTCTTCATTTCGTTTTCAAAATCCTACTTGTGAGCTGTGGTCCTGGGCTTTGCTGCAGCCTTCGGAGCTGGATTTTCGGCGATGGCTGTGTCCAGCATGGCATAGAGCTGTGAGACGTCGGTGACCTCAGTGTAGCCCTTCTGGGTGACGATGAAGATGCTGGGGGTCTGGTGGAGATTGATGCGCTCGCCGAGGGTGTGATCGGCACGAACCTCAGCCGCGAAGAGGCCGTTGGGATCAATGATCATGGGCATTGGATGGCCGTGCGATTGAAGGTATTTCATTGAGAAAGCATTGAGGTCTTCCTTGGTGGCGATGGAGACCTGGTTGGCGAACACAGTGCGGCGATAATCCTCCGCGAGCTGGGGTGAGATCTTATCCTGGATGTAGCGGGCGATGACGGCCGCGTCAAAGCTCCAAATGTGTGCGCCGCCCAGCGGGAAATCACGCCGGATCAGAGGGATCTTGTACTTGTCGACGGCCGCATGGACGATCGGAAAGGCGTGGGCACAGGCGGGGCATTCGAGGTCTTCAAACTCATAGATGGCGACAGGGACGCCTGCGGGTGCGCGCAGCATCGAAGTGTCGCGGTATCCGGTTGCCTGGGCGAATGCAGGGACGCAGGTGGGAAGGACAAGGAGCAGGGCAGCGGCGAGAACGATACGATTCATTGATGTAAGACGCATAAGGTTGTCATTTTGTATTTTATCTGAGAGGGAGATGGCGGGGCTGTTTTGGGAAGAAAGTCGCTGTTTTTAGAGGATTTCCGCATCGCGACGGGCCGTATGGCACTCTAATAGGGGAGCATGAACGTTCTTGAGGGAATTTTGACAAAGGCGAAGGCCTCGCTGCGAGTCTTTCTGTGGCCTCTGGTTTTGTGCTGTCCGGTTGTCTTTGCGCAGACACAGGCAAGTGACCTTCCGCAGGCTCCGGTGCCGAATGAGCAGAAGCTGCCCGGTGGGATTACGGTGGAGCGGTCCACTCCGGGAGCTTTGCCGCTGAGCCTGGATGACGCCATCGACCGCGGACTGAAGCGCAATCTGCAGATGCTGCTGATCCAGCAGAATGAGCGCATTGTCCATGGCGAGTTGCTGACGGTCGAGAATAGCCTGCTGCCAAGTATGACGGCGAAGGGAACTTTGGCGGCGCAACAGATTGACCTGGCAGCACTGGGGTTCAGGCCAGGGGGGCTGGTTGGGCTCGGTATTGCACCGGGCACGTTTCCCACGATTGTGAAGGTTAATACTGCGGAAGCGCAGATCAGCTTGAATCAGCAGCTGTTCAATGTGTCTGCGTATTACCTGTACCGCTCGGCCCAGAAGGCTGCGACGGCGGCAAATCTTTCGACCTTGAATGTGCGCGGCGGAGTGACTCTGTCGGTGGGCACGCAGTATCTTCTGGCGTTGGCGGATGCAGCGCAGATCGAAAATGCACGCGCTCTCGCAAAGGCCGACGAGGTGGCGTATCAGCAGGCGAAGGACTCGCATGACGCGGGTGTGGGCACGAATCTGGATATGCTGCGCGCGCGGGTGCAGTTGCAGACCCAGCAGCAAGCCGTGATCAGCGCCGAGAATGCGTTTGCCAAGGACAAGATTGCGCTGAACCGCTTGATCGGCCTGCCTGCGGATCAGGAGATTACGCTGACCGATACGGCCCCCTATGCCCAGTTTGCCGAGCTGCCGTTACCGGATGCGATGAAGCTTGCGTTTGAGAGGCGGAAGGATCTGCTCAATCTCGAAGCCCAGCTCGCAGTGGCGACGCAGGCACACAAGGCAGTGAAGTCGGAGAGGCTGCCGACACTTGCGTTCGACGGATACTATGGCGTGCTTGGAGAGGTTGGCGGACTGTTCCACGGTGTGTTCGCCGCCACGGGCAAGGTGAGTGTGCCAGTCTTCGAAGAGGGCCAGTTACGCGGCGAAAGCGAGGTGGCTGCGGCGCAGGTGATGGCGCTGCAGCAGCAGATTGAGTCACTGCGGGTGTCGATTGAGTGGCAGATTCGCGCGGCAATGCTGGATGTGCAGTCGTCGAATGAGCTGGTAAAGGTTGCGCGAAGCAATGTTGATCTGGCGACGCAGGAAGTTCAGGACGCGAGCGAGAGGTTCAAAGCCGGCGTGGATGACAATCTACCCGTCGTGCAGGCTCAGGCCACACTTGCGCAGGCGCAGAGCCGGTTGGTGCAGACGCTGTATCAGTACAACCAGTCGAAGCTGACGCTGGCGAGAAATACCGGCGTGGTTGAATCGCAGTACAAGGTCTATCTCGGACGATAGGCGAGTTGCGCCCTCCCGTTTCGGAGTAACTCGGGTTGAACTTGAAGCGAAGGTTTCGCGCGCGGTGACAAATTCGTAACCGAAGTATGAAAACATAAGATATGGCCGATGGTTCGAAACGGAGGGAGATCGCAGTAGAGAGCGATTTCCGTTCAGCATTTAAGTCGCGGGACTTCCGGCTGTATCAGGCTGCGCGGTTGATGGTGATCGTGGGGGCGGAGGCGCAGTCGGTTGCCGTTGCCTGGCAGGTCTATGCGCTGACGCACTCGGCTCTCGACCTTGGGTATACAGGGTTGGCGCTATTTCTGCCCGGCCTGTTTGTGATGCTGGCAGCGGGACATGCCGCAGACCGGTTCGACCGGCGAAAGATCATTCTGCTGTGTTATGGGTTGCAGGCGATTTGTACCGCTGCGTTGTTATGGTTGTCGCTGAGCACGACAGCATTGAGCGGCGGGAGGATATGGCCGATCTACGCCGTGCTGGTCGGAATCGGATTGGGCCGTGCGTTTAGTGGGCCAGCGGCGAGCGCGATGCTTCCGAGCCTGGTGCCGAAGGAACACTTCGTCAATGCCGTGACGTGGGGCGCAACCGTCTATCAGATTGCCAACATGTCGGGACCTGCAGTGGGGGGAATCCTCTTCACGCTGCCACTGGCGGGCGTTGCAGCGAGGTACTACGGCGCACCCGTCGTCTATGCGTTCACGCTGCTGATGCTGCTGGCTTTCATCACTCTGGTGAGCATGATTCGCGCCCGGATGGTTATGACGGATAAGAAGGCCTTCAACATGAAGACCCTTCTCGCGGGGCTCGAGTATGTTTGGCGCGCCAAGCTGCTGCTCGGGTCTATTTCGCTGGACCTGTTTGCGGTGCTGCTGGGCGGGGCTACGGCTCTGCTGCCGATCTTCGCGACGGACATTCTGCACGCTGGGCCGCGTGGCCTGGGTCTGCTGCGCGCGATGCCTTCAGTCGGCGCCCTCGTTGTTTCGCTGATGATGCTGGTGAAGCCGATCAAGCGCCGCGCCGGTGCAACAATGCTGGTCTGCGTCGGAATCTTTGGAGCGGCAACGGTGGTCTTTGGATTGTCGAGGAGCATCTGGCTGAGCGCGGCCGCACTGGTGATCGTGGGGGCGAGCGATATGGTCAGCGTGGTGGTGCGTTCGAGTCTGTTGCAGCTTGCGACGCCTCCGGAGATGCGAGGGCGGGTGAGCGCGGTGAACTGGTTGTTTATCGGGGCTTCGAATGAGTTTGGCGAGTTTGAGAGCGGTGTGACGGCGCAGTGGTGGGGTGCGGTTCGCGCCGTTGTTGTCGGCGGAGTTGCGTCGATGGTCGTGACTGCCTCAGCTTCGGCACTGTTTCCCCAGCTGCGTAAGGCCGATGCTCTGACTGCCGAATCCCTGATGGGAGCGGAGCGTGAGTTGAGTGTTGCAGAGCCGGTCAATTAGATTGGCAGGGAGCCAGCTTGGCAGGGAACGAGGACTTGAATGAACAACGGCGTTAAGGCGGCAATCGGGGGAACGGTATTTTTGATTTTGGCTATTGGGGGCGAGGCCCTATATCTGCATCATGAGCGAAATGCTCCCATCGTGATGAAGGCGCCGGAGCGCGAGGTTATCGCTGAGGATGATCTGGTCTTCCTGAAGAAGAAGCGGCCGGACTCCCTGAAGGATGTGAAGGAGCTGAAGGGTGCGACTGTGTGGGTTTCGGCGGGAGGGCAACTCGATTACTATCCCTACGTTGGCCATGCGGCACAGTACGGAAAGAGCGCGGGAACACTGCTTGGAGCGGAAAAGCTTGAGGTGAAGGACGCTTTCGAGCAGGTGGCTCCGAAGTCAGCGACGTTCAGGATCCCCGGTGGGGACAAACAAGTGCTTCTCGTTTTCACGAAGCCGAGCGATGCGAAGGAATACGCCGTGCCTGTTGGCTACAGGCAGGACGGACAGTACACGTTTTATACCGATGAGATTTTCTTTTACGACGATCCGCATGAGCTTTACAAGCATTGGGGGTCGGAGATCTGGAAGGCGGTCGACACCCATCAGGTCATTCTTGGGATGAATGAACGGCAGGTGGAGCTGTCTCTGGGGCAGGTATCGAAGAGTACGAGCACCGATTACGGCAATCGGATGGTGGTCTTTGCGAATCTCGGGCATCCGATGGCTGTGACGTTTGTGAAGAACAAGGTCACTGCTTTCCGGGCCGATCAGGGATTCTAGGAACAGGGATTCTCGCCCAAACGCCTACCGGCAAATAAGGTTCAGGTCCACAGTCGGCGCCGGTCGCGTTGGCAGCGGAAGATTGCGTGCTCGCATCGCCTCCTCCAAGGTGTCGGGGACTGATGGCAATGATAGATCCAGGTCGTTCTTATAGAACGAATCCTTCTCCGCATCCTGGAGACTGATGAAGGTAAATCCCTTATCGCGATAGAGCTTCAGAAGCCGAGGTAGCATTCGTGCATCCAGCGCGCCCACATGCATGAGAAGCACGTAAGGAATATCGCGGCCATATAACGCCTTCGACATGGCACGGGTGTAGTCGATGGTGACATCGGCTGCAGCGAGGTAGCTTGCCTCCAACTGCGTAATTGAGGCTGCATCCTTTTTTGCAACGCATCGCGCATACGGACCGTTGTAGAGGTAATCGCCGAAGCTCATCGTGACTCCTGCGATCTTGTATCCATGCTCAGCCAGGAACCGGCGAGCACCCTCGCGTTTCTGCGGTGTATCGCCCTCAGCGAGGTTCGGATAGCGAAGCCAGTGCCAATCCTCGTTACCCATATACGTCTTCAATACGGCTTCGTCTTTTAGAGCGTCCGCCTCCCAGTCTGCGAGCGACTGCTGGTTGAGGTTGATGTGTGACCAGGTGTGGTTGCCCAAGGGCAGTCCGGCGTCGCGCCACTCCTTAAGCATCGGCGTGGAGAGCGGCTCGTCTTCGGTGTGAATGCCATTCACAAAGCCGTACACCGGAGGCATGTGGGCTTCCTTCATCGCTGCGATGAGCCTTCTTCCGATTTCGACTCTGGTTTCGCCCGGCGGCAGCGCACTATGGGATGGCAAGTCGTCCCAGGTAAAAGCAATCTGCTGCGCTCGCGCCGAAACGGCTACCGCTATTAATACAGTCGCGCTCACCAGCAGCCGTGCTTGTCCAAACCAGCTCTTTTCCACATGCATCAAACTCACGACCTCTACATTAAGTCTGCCAAATTAGTGTTTCACTACCGACAAGGTAAGCGTGCTGGGGTACTGCGCTGAGTGGTGGATTGCAGTGTGGGCGACTACGCTGGTTGTTTCGTCGTAGTTGTTGCCGCCGGTGTTCAGGTTGCGGTCGAAGCGCGGGAAGTTCGAGCCGGCGACTTCAATGCGGATTCTGTGGCCTGCATCGAAGAAGTTGCTGGTGTTCATCGGAGTCAAGGTGACTTTGTAAACCTTGTCTTTTTCCATCCAGATGGTTTTGTTGTCACCGTCGCGATAACGCAGGCGCTGGATGGTCTCGTCGAGGTTGTAGGCGGTGCCATCGGGTAGCACATCGATGACTTTGACGGTGACGTCCGTGTCCTTCACGTCGGAGGAGACGTAGAGAGTTGCGGTGATTGGGCCACTGACCTCGATGCCTTCTGCTAATGGCTCGGAGGTGTAGACGAGGATGTCAGAGC
Source organism: uncultured Acidobacteriaceae bacterium (assembly GCA_963770055.1). Lineage (GTDB taxonomy): Bacteria > Acidobacteriota > Terriglobia > Terriglobales > Acidobacteriaceae > Edaphobacter. The sequence continues at coordinate 126,388 of CAVYOC010000001.1, read as the reverse complement.
GCTCTTCCATCTTGCGCTGATCGAGTGCTCCGCCGTTGCCGGGGATCGTATTGGCGGCGCAGCAGACGTTGCCGCCGTAGCTTGGCGTCGGGTGCATGGGATCGTAGGTGAAGGTGTCGGGAAGATCAGTCTTTCCGTTGAAGGCGGTGGTCTCTCCCGCGATTTTCAAAAGTGAAGACGCGGGCTGATTGGCGAGCATGAGCTTGCCATCGCCGTGCAGAGTATTGGCGTGTCCTCCGCTCCACAGATTGAGGGTTACGTTCTTCGCACCTTCGGGCGGCCATGTCTCCGCGTGCTGCCATTTGTTGATGCCCATGGTGAAGTAGGTGACCTTGGGCTGCTTCTGGAGGAAGCCGTTGTCTTCGCCTTTGAGGAAGTGATCGAACCAGCCGTAGGTGAGTGCGTTGTAGTCGAGTCGTGCGTCGCCCATGCTTCGTTCGCCGACGATGGTGTCCTCTTTCGCCCGCGTGTAGCCGCAGTGAAGTGTAGGTGCGATGACGGCATATTGCTGGTTGGCCGCTTCGCCCTTTGCTGTTGAGCGGACAAAGTTGTAAGCAGCGAGATTCGGTCCAGTCGAGACGTCGTACCATGTCATAAACCAGAAGCCGGGCACGTTGATCGGCATGGTGTCTGACTGCCAGATGCCTCCCTTGCGCCATGCCGGATCGTTTGGTGTGCGCTCGATCATGGCTCCGCCGGTGGTATTTGGCATCTTGTCGGAGAAGATCCCCCTGGGGCCGTCGATTGCGGAGATGATGTCCTTTTCAGGAAGATGTTCGAACGCCTTGGCCCAGTCGACTGGGGGCATCTGCGGGGCGAGATCGAACATCTTCGATGCCTTGATGAGATCTTTCTGCGACAGATTCTTCGGGAACATCGGGCGGACCTGATTCTGTTCGCCGTAGAGCCAGTCGATGAAGAGCATCTGCACTGCGCCGCCGCGATACCAGTTGCCCTGCTCGTTGTAGGGGCCGACTTTTCCGACGCCTGCGCCAAAACTTTGGGGAATGATCGTTGTCAGCGCTTTGTTTCCCAGCGAAGCTGCGGCAAGCTGCCACTCGGCAGTCGAGGAGCAGCCGATGAGACCGACTTTACCGCTCGACCAGGGCTGCGCCGCCATCCAGTTGAACTGGTCGTCGGCGTCCGAGAGTGGCGCACCGAGGATGTCGTAGTTGCCTTCGGAGAAGAAGTGGCCGCGCTCATTCATTTCGATCAGGACGTATCCCCGCTTGACAGCTTCGAGCTCTGTGGACATATCGCGATAGGTGCCGAGGCGGACGTCCCAGAAGTTGAAGTTGTAGGGCGTGCGGCTGAAGATGATGGGGTATTTCCTGCTTGTGTCCTTCGGCCGATAGATATCGGCGGCCATGCGCGCACCGTCTTTCATCGGCACCATCACCTTGCGGTCGATGATCGCAATGTCCTCAAGTTCCTTCTCGATGGATTCTCGCTTTTCGATGAGGGCTTTGGTTTGTTCCAGCGTCAGCTGCGGGCGCGGACCTTGAGCGAGGGCGGGGATGGTGAGGCTGAGTAGGGTTGCGAGAGTAAGCAAGCGCATACGGATGTTCCTTTGGCAGAAAAACGGATGCAATGAGCGTACCAGAGGAGACGAAGAGGGAATGCGAGGGGTTTCGCGAACCTGCAAATTTCGTTTCGGCGTTTGATGAAGGGCGCTGCTAGTCTACGAAAACAGGGAGACCCAATATGCTGGATGTTCATCCGCCACACGAGAAGATGCACGGAATACGAGATTTTTTCTTACATCTGTTCACGATCACGGTGGGGTTGCTGATTGCGCTGGCTCTGGAGGGATGTGCGGAGCGTTGGCATCATCGTCAGTTACGCGACGAAGCCGATGCGAATCTGCGGCAGGAGATTCGGGAGAATGCCAAGGAAATTGAATCTGCGCATGTCGCCAACGCGAGCGAACAGGCGAACCTTGAGAAGGTTTTGGAGTTTTTGGAGGCACGGAAGGAAGGTCGGAACTATGACAGCCATGAGATCAGGCTGGGTATGGCAATCGGTGAACTAAAAAATGCGAGTTGGAAGACTGCTTCCGCGACGGGAGCGTTGAGCTATATGGAATATGACCATGTGCAGAGCTATGCTACCGCCTATCAATTGCAGGACAAATATTCCGCATTGCAGGACGAGACGATCAATGAATTTCTCCAGCTGCAGTCCTATCTGATTTATGGGTTCGACCCTAAAAAGGTGACACCGGCGGATGCAAGTTCCGCCGAACTGGACGTGCGCCGTGCGCTGGTGCACCTTGTTGCGATGGACCAGATCGGCGCGGCGGTACACAAAGAATACGGCACGGTGTTGGCTGAGAAGTAGACAAGAACTCAGCCGGTGTTGCGAAGGCCGGCGCTGATGCCATTGATGGTGGCTGAAATAGCGCGGTTGAGTTCAGGCGAGTCGGGCTCGCCGTTAGCTGCTGCTGTGCGCTTGCGGCGGATGAGTTCGACCTGGATGAGCGACATCGGGTCGACGTAGGGGTTTCGCAGCCGGATCGATCGCTCGAGGACGGGATTGGTTTCGAGAAGCCTCTTCTGGCCGGTGATATCGAGAATCATGCGATGGGTGAGGTTGAACTCTGCTTCGAGTGTCGTGAAGACTCGATTGCGCAATGCTTCATCGTCAACGAGAGAGGCGTAGAGCCGCGCGATGCCGAAGTCGGCCTTGGCGAGTGCCATCTCGACGTTGCGAATAATGTCGAGAAACAGAGGAAAGTCGCGTGTCATCGTCTGTAGCCGGGCAAGGCCATCGGAGTGCTTCTGTACGAAATCGTTGAGCGCGTGGCCGACGCCAAAGTACGCGGGAACAAGTTGCCGGGACTGCATCCACCCGAAGACCCACGGAATCGCGCGGAGATCGGCCATAGACTTTCTGCCGCTGCGCTTTGCCGGCCGTGAGCCGATGCGTGCATTCTCAAGCTCAGCAACAGGTGTGGCCTGCTCGAAGTAGACGAAGGTGTCGGGGTTATCGACGATGTGCCTGCGATAGAAAGCGTACGAGGTGGAAGAGAGCTGGTCGAGCACAGTCTCCCATTCCGGAAGAATCTCTCCGGTCAGATGCGGCGGCATCGCATCATGCTGAAGGACCGCATCGGGCCGCGCAAGCGCATCGAGGCTCGCAGCAATCATCAGTTCCAGATTGCGTTCGGCGAGTATGACGTCGGAGTACTTCCAGTTGAGCACTTCGCCTTGTTCGGTAATGCGGAGTTCGCCATTGAAGCTGTCCATCGGCTGCGCAAAGATAGCGCGATGGGTGGGGCCTCCGCCACGTCCTACGGTGCCGCCGCGGCCGTGGAAGAGGCGAAGATTGACGTCGCAGTCGCGGGCAACCTGATGCAATGCGCGGTGGGCCTTGTAGATCTCCCAGGTGCTGGTGATCATGCCGCCGTCTTTGTTGGAGTCGGAGTAGCCAAGCATTACCTCCTGCCGGCGATTCCAGGATTTAAGAAGCGGCTGGTAGGCTTCGCTGCTCCAGAGCGATCGCATCACTTCCGGTGCGTTTTGCAGGTCTTCGATCGACTCAAAGAGTGGAACGGGCTGCAGGCCAGGATCGTCGCCACTGGCTTCCACGCGAACTCCGCCGAGACGTGCCAGCCAGAGAACGTGAAGGATATCTTCAGCAGTGGCAGCGCCGCTGATGACGTACTGGTGGATCGCTTCGGGCGCGTAGGTCTGTTTGAGTTCCGCGATAGTGCGAAAGGTATCGAGGACCTCGGTCGTTTGTTCGCTCAAAGCGGATGGCAGCATGAGCGGACGCGAGGAAATCGTCGGTTGCCACGCAGAGATCTCGGCGACGGCGGCGGCGTGAACGCGAGCGTGCTGGCGGATGTCGAGAGTCTGTAGATGCAATCCGTAGGTGCGGACCTCCATTACCAGCGGATCGACGAGAATCTCGGCAAGGCGGCGTCCCTGGTGCTCGGCCAGCGAGTTGCGGAGCGTGACGAGATCGCTGAGCAAGTCGGCGGCGCGCGGATAGAGCGAGAGAGCTGGATTTGCGGGGACAGGAACAGCGGACTGTGGAGTAGCTCCTAGTCGCATCATGATGCATGCGATGAGAAGCCGGACTAATTCGTGCGGGAAACGGTCTTCCAGAGCATTCTGACCGGCAGTGCGAAGCTGCGTAAGATAACGCTCGAGCAACGAGCTGAGTTCTGCAGAGACAGAAACCTGCTGGGTAGAGCTTGCCAGTTGTTCGAAGATATTCTGCAGCCGTCGACGATAGTGGGTTAGCAGCAGAGAATGAGCCATTGCGAGTGCATCGCGTGTTGTTTGCGAAGTGACGAACGGATTGCCGTCGCGATCGCCGCCTATCCATGAACCGAATCGAACGAGTTGAGGCAAGCCAAAGATATCTGTAACCGAATCGGTAGCTTGTTTCGGGTACTCCGCTGCTAACGCTGAAGAGACTTCTTCGTAGAGCACGGGAAGAGTGTCGAAGAGGCTGGACTCATAGTAATCAAGCGCCATACGGATCTCGTCCCGTACGGTAGGACGCACGCTGCGGACATCGTCGGTCTGCCATAGCGCGGTGATCTCTGCGGTGAGATCGCGCTCCAGTGCTTCGAGCTGCGTCTTTGGAACAGGAATGCGGTCGAGCTGTTCAAGGAGATCAGAGATGCGGCGGCGCTTGAACATGACGCTTCGACGTGCGACTTCGGTTGGGTGCGCGGTGAAGACCGGAGAGACGCAGATGCGTCGAAGCAGAGCATGGGCTTCCGCCGCGGAGATGCCGGCTTCGCGTAGACGATGCAGGGTTCCGCGTAGATCGCCGCGTTGAATGGCGCCCGGGGCTGCTTCCTCATTGAGTTGATGCGCGAGACGGCGACGTTTGCGATGGTTGGTTTCAGCGAGATTGATCAGTTCGAAGTAGAAGCCAAAGGCCCGCGTCAGTTGATAGGCTGCGGCAAGATCGAGACTGCAAACGCGATCGAGCGCCTGCTGCAGATGTTCGGTGGCTAAGGCTGCATCGGCGAGCCTGCCTTGCGGGGTTTCGGCCTCGCGGCGAGCAATGGCGGTGCGGCGAAGCGCCTCGACGGCCTCGTAGAGCGGATCGCCGGCCTGCTCGCGAATCACCTCGCCCAGCAGCATCCCCAAGGAGCGCACATCGCGGCGCAATGGTGCTTCCTTCAACTCGACGGATGAGGCTTGAAGTTCGGCAAGTCGCTGAGACCAGCCAGTTGGCGTCCAAAGAGAGGGCATAATTTGATTATGCACTGCACGCCTGGCAGTGCCTTCGGCGAGTTGAAAACCTATTCCCGATTTTCTCGACTTGTTCGGAATCAGAGTCCGGCGGCGCGGCAAAGCGGCTCTTTTCGTATCTCGGCAAGCAGCGGAGTCGTCATGAACTCCACGGAACGATTGTCGAGTGTAAGGCGGAGCGTTGGAAGAGCGAGAAGGTAACGCAGATAATAGGTGATCTCTTCAAGATTGGCCGAGCCGCTTCCGGGTGGGTTGTAACGGTACTGCCCGGGTGTCTGCACCGGAATCTCCCATTGCCGGCGCGCCGGTTTGACGTGGGTGTAGCCGAGAAAGTCCATGGTCAGCGTGACCTTTTCCGTGCGTGGTGGAAAGATGTCATTGCGGGAAGCCGGTGTCCACGGAGGATAAAAAGCAAGATCAGAGGCTCCTCCGAAGTTCGCGAAGAGCTCAAAGTAATTTTTACCATTGGGACGCAGCGTGCACTGGGCAATTAGCGTTGGCGGAGGCGTGGGAGCAGGGATGTTCGCAGAAGCAGAGCTCACGGCTGTGCCGGTGAGGATCAGGCGTGCGAACTGAATGCGCGAGGCTGGCTCCTGACCCGCAAGGCGATCAACTCCGCTGGCGAGCGTAGTCTTTTCAACCGGCAGCGGCTCGGGTTGCGCTGCGGCAACGCCCGAAGCCCACACGGACACCGCCAACATCGCTGAAGTAACACACAGATGGCCGGTCATGGGAGACAGGTTAGCGTATTCAGGGGATCGATAGAGAGGAATTCTTGCGGAGAGATTCAGGGTTGGGCGCGGACTACATAACCTGCGCGATCTTTTCCAACTCCTCCTGCAGACACTGGGTGGAGCAGCTGATCGATTCCATCCGAAACGCCGCGGCGCGTGCATCCTGCATCGAGACACCGTAGCCACGGGCGGCAAGAAAGCTGCTGATAAGATCGGCGGCCTGCCAGGAATCCAGCCCGGACTTCATCATGTCTTCGCGCAGACCTTTGAGATCGGCTTCGGCAAACCGCTCGATCTGTACAGAACTGGCACTCGCCATCCGCAACCTCCACTTGAAGGACACATCTACCTGGAGCCGCTCAATCTTTAGACGCAGAAGCCGCAACCAGAGTCTGTATTTCCGGGGAAGATACTTGGTGATATGAGCAAACCGTTAAGAACTTCTACAAACCAAGATGCAGAAGATTGTAAATCGACTCAAGTCTAAAGTGCGCGGTCTGCCAACAGAATGGGGATACCATCGATGATCGGATAACGCCGCCCGCACCCCTCACACTCTACATGGTCTGCTTCGAGCCGTAAAACCCGGCGACATACGGGACATACTACCCATTGCAAATCCTGCGCTTTGAGGAGAGGTCCGCTCATCCTTCCATCCTAGCGAACTATCCCGGCGAATCGCCTTGCACTGATAGACGAGCCGCCGCGATACCATGGAGAAGATGACCAAAAATCCGCAGATTTTAGACGGCATAGCGATTGCCGCCCAGATCAAGACCGAGGTTGCCGCCGAAGTTCAGATGCTTGCAGCACGTGGAATCACTCCCGGCCTCGCCGTGGTACTCGTCGGGGAGGTTCCGGCGTCGCAGATCTACGTTCGCAGCAAGGTAAAGACCTGTGGTGAGCTGGGCATCTTCAGCGAGCTCATCACGCCGCCCGAAACCATTACGACGAGTGAGATGCTTGCGCTGGTTGCTGACCTGAACGCGCGCGACGATATCGACGGTATCCTGATTCAACTGCCCCTGCCCAAACACGTGGATACCAAGCGGCTGCTCGACGCGGTCGTTCCGGAGAAGGACGTTGATGGTTTCCATCCTGTCAACGTTGGGCGCCTGCAAAGCGGACAGCCTGGACTTAGGCCGTGCACGCCGGCCGGGATCATGGAGATTCTGCGACGCAGCCAACTGCCTGTGGCCGGGCAGAACGCCGTCGTCGTCGGGCGGTCGGATATCGTCGGCAAGCCGGCGGCGATGCTGCTTCTGAATGCCTCAGCGACGGTGACCGTCTGCCATAGCAAGACCGTCGACCTGCAGAGGTTCACCCGCGCTGCGGATATCCTCGTGGCAGCCATCGGGCGCCCCGGTTATGTGACTCCGGAGATGGTAAGGCCCGGGGCAACCCTGATCGATGTCGGCATTAACCGCATTACCGATCCTGCCGAGGTTGAGAGGTTTTTCCCCGGTGACTCGGGCCGGGCCGCGACCCTGGCAAAACGCGGCTCCGTTGTGGTTGGCGACATTGATCCGGCAGCCTTTGCCATTGCAGGCGCCTATACGCCGGTTCCTGGTGGCGTCGGCGCCCTGACCATTGCGATGCTGATGCAGAACACAGTGACCGCCGCTAAACTCCGCCGCGGAATCTCCACGGAGAAGAAGTAACTCGATGTTGCGCGTCGGTCTGACCGGCGGTCTCGGAAGCGGGAAGTCTACGGCTGCCGGATTGTTCGCCGCGCATGGAGCCTATATCCTGCAGTCGGATGCAATCGGGCGCGCGATGATGGAGCCCGGCGAGGCAGTGTATGCTGCGATCGCGGATCACTTCGGCAAATCCGTCGTCATGCCCGATGGGAGGCTCGACCGCGGCGCACTTGCGAAGATAGCTTTCGCTGATGGCCGAGTCGAAGAGCTGAATGCAATTGTGCATCCAGCGGTGATCGCCCGCCAGGCCGAATTAGCTGAAGCTATTGCCGCACGCGATCCCCAGGCTGTCGTCATGGTCGAATCAGCCCTTATCTTTGAAACTCAATACGGCGAGACTCACTACGGCGAAACTCGCTACGGCGAGACTGATCGCGGTGCGGAGATCCCGAGGGGTAAGCCCTGGCACAGCCGCTTTGACCGGCTCATCCTGGTGACTGCGTCCGAAGAAGTTAAAATTGCACGATTTGTGGCCCGCTCCTCAGCGGGTGGGGAGATCACTCCCGCGCGAATAGAGCAGCTCAAGACCGAGGCCCTGCGCCGGCTCGCGCAGCAGATTCCCGACGACCAGAAAAGTGCCCTGTGCGACTACGTCCTGACCAACGACGGCCCGCTCGCGGAACTCGAGTGGCAGATCGACCAACTCTGGCCCATCCTGCAGGCTGCCGCCCGCTAACCCAACTCGGATACTCACCCAAGTGTTGACGTAACAGGAGTTACAGCTCCCCGGCAAGACTCAGGAACGGACTGCCCGGTACAATCGTATTGTCGGCAGGTAATATCTGCGCTTGGAAAAATGATCAGGTCGTGCCCACGATGAAATTGCGTCCCATTCTTCTTGTTGTTCTTATTCTCTCTGGCTTCTACTACCTCACGACCCATGTCGGATCGTCGAGCGGCGCCCCCCCGTGGCTGCATCTCGCCACCCCTGCGCCGGCAAACTCCCCGACTAATACCACTGCGGTTAGCGGGCCAATGGGGAACTTCCAACTCACTCAGGCCGCCGCCGCTCCTGCCTACGACACGGAGGAGCAGCAGAACATTGCCGTTTACAAGAAGGCGCTTCCCTCCGTCGTCAATATCACCTCGACCCAGGTCTCCTGGGATTTTTTCTATGGCGCGGTTCCCCAGCAGGGGCAGGGCTCCGGTTTCATCCTTGATCCGCAGGGACACATCCTCACCAACAATCACGTTATCGACAACGCCCAGCGCGTCGAGGTTACCCTTTACGACAAGAAAAAGTACAAGGCGACCGTCGTCGGTGTGGATCGCGGGCACGACCTCGCCCTGCTGCAGATCAACAACGCCTCGAATCTGCAACCTGCGACGCTATCGGAATCAAACAATCTCGCCGTCGGTCAGCGGGTCTACGCCATCGGCAATCCCTTCGGTCTCAACGGAACCATGACGCGCGGCATCATCTCGGCCATCCGTTCCATCCGCGGACCGAACAACAGCCCTATCGAAGACGCGATCCAGACCGATGCCAGTGTCAACCCCGGCAACTCCGGCGGCCCTCTGCTCAACTCGCGCGGCGAGGTCATCGGCATCACTACTCTTATCGCCTCAAACGGCGTCGAACAATCCGCGGGCATCGGCTTCGCCATTCCCATCAACACCGCAAAAGCGGTCATCGCCGACTTCGCCAAGTACGGCCGCGTCCGCAGGCCCTCACTCGACATCGCAACCCTGCCGATTGGCCCAGACATCGCAGAACAGATCGGGTTGGCGGCTGACTACGGCGTCCTCATCCAGCGAGTGCTGCCGGGCGGCGCCGCCGAGAAAGCCGGACTGCACGGAGGCACCCAGCGAATCGGCTACCTCAACAATATTCCGGTGATGGTTGGAGGGGATCTCATCATCGCCATGGACGGCCAGGACATCACCAACACGCAGGATCTTGCTGCCGCTATGAACTCCCATCGGGCGGGCGACGAAGTGACGCTCACTGTCTTCCGCGGTCGCAAGAAGATTGACGTCAAGGTGACCCTGAGCGATGCGACGGAGAAGCAAGGGTCAACAGGCCAGCCGACCTAGCCGATCGCTGCAGCTATTTCGGCTCGGTAGAGATCGGTAGATAACGTCGATTCTGAATGGTGTATTGGCCGCTAAGAACACGCGCAATCGCCTCCGGATAGGCAAGGTGCTCCTGCTCGAGGATGCGCGCCGAAAGCGTCGCCTCGTTATCGTTGTCGTTGACTGGTACTGTCTTCTGCAGAATGATTACGCCGTGGTCGACCGCCTCATCGACAAAGTGGACCGTGCATCCGGCTACCTTCGCGCCATACTCCAGTGCCTGCCTCTGGGCATCGAGCCCCGGAAAGGCGGGCAGCAGCGACGGATGGACATTCAGAATACGATTTGGAAACGCCTTCACGAAGGCCGGCGAGATGATCCGCATATAACCCGCAAGGCAGACCAGGTCGACCTTATGCTGATGCAGCCGCGCAATCATCTCTGCGTCGTGCTCCGCGCGCTTGCGGCCTGCAGAGGGAATCGCAATCGCCGGCAGTTGCAGCGCATGGGCGGCCGCCAGGCCCAGTGCGCCTTCCACGTTGGAGAGCACAACGGCAATCTCGGCGCCGAGCAGATGTTGTTCCCCGATCGCCTTCGCAATCGCGAGAAAGTTCGAGCCTCTGCCGGAGAGAAGAATGCCGAGACGATGCATCTGAAAAAAATCCTTTCCTCGAATTCCAAAACACGCGAGTCTTTAGAGAGTTGGATTATCGCGCATCGGGAAGCAATCCCTGCTCCACAAGCACCGGCGGTCTGCGATGCTTCGTTGCCTGCTCGTACGCATATGCCCAGCCGAGCAGATCGCCGTCCCGCCACGGACGCGCCGAGATCTCCAGGCCGAACGGCAAGCCGCTGGGATAGAATCCGCCGGGTACAACCACGGCCGGCACGCCGATCATGTTAACCCAACCTGTCGCGGAGTGCGGCCCTCCACTGATCCCTCCATCCTGCGGCATTGTTTCGTCCGGCGGAGGCATCTGCGCTGCTGGATAGACATAGCCATCAAGATGCAGCCTGTCCAAGGTCGCATTGTATTGTTCCAGCGCCTTCTGACGAGGCGTGAAAAAGTTCGCATCGGCCTGTGGATCCCTCTCAATCAGCGCCTGCTTCACCATGGGCCTATCGGAGCGATCTGTCACACCGCCGCTGCCAATGATCGTTCCGGGTAAAGGCGAGCCCACTGACTTCTGATACTCCGCCGCCGAGTGATACTGTGCCGGTCCATACTCCGCCAGAAACTTCTCAGTGCCTTCGCGGATGTAGGGGATCGTCCCGACACGCGCGACCGTCGCCGCAAAGCTGTCGGGCAGGATCGAATCATCGAAGACGATCGTAGCTCCCGCCGCGCGCAGCCCTTCGATCGCCTTCATGAAGGCCTCGCGCGTCTCCGGCCTCAGCGGCGTTACGGCATCGGCTGTCGCTTGCGCAACTTCTGCGGGCGTTGCTGAGGCAGGAATGCCCTGAAACGGAATGCCTGCTCCCGACAACACAATCGCAGGCACACCGAAGCGCTTACCCTTCAGCGCATCGGCCTTCAGGTACTGCGTATAAGGTCCGGGCTGTGCCTTTGCGGAAGAACCGAGTGTGCGCGGATCCGCCGGATCCTCACCGACCATCGTATCCAGCGCGATCACAGCGTCGGTCACGTCCCGTGCAATCGGCCCTGTGTTATCGAGCAGCCAGTCCAGCGGCGCGATGCCCGCAATGCTCACCAGCCCCCGGGTCGGAAAGATGCCAACCACCGCACTTGTGGCCGAAGGCATCCGAATCGAATTTCCCGTGTCTGTCCCGTTGCCGAGCATGGCCATATTCGCGGTCACCGCAGTCACCGTTCCGCCCGAAGACCCTCCCGGACTGAATCGCACGTCGTAGGCATTCCCCGTTCGCCCATACGCCGTGCTGCGATTCGTGTCGCTCGCTGCAAAATCGGGCATGTTCGTCTGTCCGATGATCACCGCGCCCGCCGCGCGCAACTTCGCGACGATGGTCGCATCCTTCGGAGCTACGAGCTCGTGTCCGGGAATCATGTAACCCTTCCATCCGTCAGTCGTGATCAGTCCCTTGATGCTGGTGTTCGCTTTGGTCACAATCGGCACTCCCCACAATGAGCCTCGATGAAAGGCAGCGCCCCCCGCCGCCGCCTCCGCATCCTCGCGTTTCGCCGTGGCCAGCGCGCCTTCGAGATCAAGGTTCTGCACGGCACGGTAGATGCCGTTGTACTTCGCGATGCGCGCCAGGTACCAGTTCACCACCTCAGTGACCGTGTACTTGTGACTGCGGTACATCGTTTCCAGTTGAGGAACCGTGACCTCCATCAGGTCGCGATTCATCGCCTCTTGGCGGGGAGTTGCCGAGGCGGAAGAAGTTGCCGCAGCCAGCGTGCTCAAAGTACTGCCGAAGATGACAAATAAAACCAGAAAATATCTGCAGAGCTTTTCCAAACCACTTCCGAAATCAGAGCGCATCTTCATAACATCCTTCATGGAAAGGGGTGCTTTCTATAAGAACACAGCTCCCCTGGTCGAGGAATAAGCGCTGCCTACCGGTCATGTGTTGATTGACGATGCGGTCGCGTTTGAGCCTGTTACGAAACTCTTCGGACGGACCACGGATCAATCGCTGGCACTACTAGTGGGATGGTCCGCCGCCTGTACCGGGCCAGCAGCTGCGATATAAGAGGCGCATGAAGAACAGGTCCTCAGGTGGCGGCGTTTCATCTCATTGAGCAGTCATCGAAGGTGGAATCCAACGCCTTTCGCACCACCGTAACAGCAGTTTGGGTATGATACGTTGGGTGATCAAGGCTATGAAAACACTACTCAATATTGGACTGCTGTTGGTTTGGACTGCAACCGTAGTGTTTTCCCAACAAAGCAGTGCACCGCCAAAGGTCTTTGTCAGTAAGGGGGCATGCCCGTTCGAGTGTTGCGTATATCGAAATTGGACGGCCCTGCGACCTCTGAGTTACTGGATCAGCCTGGAGGGCGTTCTATTGCTCGGATCGGAGATGGAGAACAAGTCTCAGCTATTACTGGAGAAGTTCACACAAAGCCTCTGCGCTATCAACTTATGGAAAATGGTCCGTACGCCGATACTGTTCGCGGTCCGCGTCCGATGATTCCTGTAGGTTCTATCGTGTATCTCTTGCATCCGGTCGGGGAGGGGTATTGGCTGGTATGGTTTAAGGGAAAAGCCATCGCAATTGATCCCGATTATTGTGGACCACCCCCTTCGTATCAATGGTGGGCAAAGGTCAAGAAGCGCACCGGCCAGGTTGGTTGGGTGCAGATGTCAGCCGAGGATTTGGCTTTTAATAATGTCGACGCGTGTAGCTGAATGACTCGTCCCCCGATTTCTCCGGGGATCTTCGTCAATCAGATCAAAGATGAATGGGACTGACGCCCAGACCCGTGAAACGAGTTTCGTAACAGTCTCGTTTGTCCAGTCTCGACTTCGCTGGTGTTGAAATTTCGCCGAACTCAAAAACTACGACCCGAGCGCCAAAGAAGGCCTCGCCATCGGGAGCAGCAAGCACCACAAAGAAACGTGGCCACATCCGTCCCGGCTAACAGGCCTCAGGCGTAGCTGACCTTCCGCTCACCCCGGACCACCCGCCCGATCAGGCAGTGCCGTTCGTTCGCGCGGTTCAGAATCGCCTTCGCTTTCTTGATCTTCTCCGCCGGAACGACTGCAATCAGCCCGATCCCCATGTTGAAGGTGCGAAACATCTCGTCATCCTCGACGTTTCCGAGCTCCTGCAGATGCGCGAACAAAGGAGGGATTACCCATGACGCGCGATCCACCACCGCTCCCATCCCTTTTGGAAGGATTCGCGGCAGGTTCTCGGTAATTCCGCCACCTGTGATGTGCGCCATGCCGCTGACCACTTCAGCCTGGGTCAGTTTCTTAATCACCGAGAGATAGCTGCGATGGGTCCGCATCAAAGCCGCGCCAGTCTTGTCTTTCAACTCGTTCACATACTGGTCCGGCCCATACTTTGCGACTTCGAACAACAGCTTTCGCGCGAGCGAATAGCCATTTGTATGCAGACCGTTCGACGGCAAGCCAACAAGCACATCTCCGACCTGAATGCTCTCCCCGGTAATAATCTTGTCGCGACTCGCGGCTCCGACGATGGTCCCTGCAAGGTCGTACTCGCCCTCTTTGTAGAAGCCGGGCATCTGTGCCGTCTCCCCGCCGATCAGCGCGCATCCGTTGGCTCTGCAGGCCTCGCTGAGACCTTGCACGACCGTCTCCACGATGGCATTGTCCAGCTTTCCAGTCGCCAGGTAGTCCAGAAAAAACAGCGGCGTTGCTCCCTGTACCGCAATGTCATTGACGCAGTGATTCACCAGATCCTGCCCCACAGTGTGGTGAATGCCAAGCTCAAAGGCTACTTTCAACTTTGTCCCCACGCCATCAGCGGAAGACACAAGCACTGGATTGGGGAACTTCTCCAGGTCCAGGGCAAACAGCCCACCGAACCCGCCGATCTCGCTCAGCACCTGTTTGTTGAAGGTCTTCCGAGCCATCATCTTGATGCGCTGCTTGCTCTTCTCAGCTGAGCTGATGTTGACGCCAGCATCCGCGTAGCTGATGCTCTTCACGGTTCCAGGAGCGCGGTTTGCAGCCGGGTTCAGGGGAGTCTTCTTATTCGGCAAGGCAGCCGCCCGCGACGAAGGCTCCAGCGGTGTAACTGTATTGGTTGCGGTCGAATCGGGCTTTGGGGAGATCTCATCCGGCAAGGCAGTGCTCCAGGTCGTGTTCGCTTGAACGAAGAATCTCAGTCTAGCAGGACGAGAGTCGCAAGCTGATAAACCTGAGTTATTTGCGGATCGAAGCCTTGCGAGCGACGAACGGTTATCGGCCAAGAGCCGCGTATTCTCTTCGTGCGGCCATCAGGACAGGGAGGTCTTTGTCAGCATCTTTCCATACCGCAAAAAACTTCTCGTACTCCAACCGACCGTCCTGCATGTTCCCGGCGTATGCTGCAGCGCGGGCCAACCCTAAGTGTGCGAGGGGGAACAGGGGCGAGAGAGGATCGACTCCACGATGAGCCAGCAGAGCCCTGTACTCATTGGCGGCGTTTTCGGTCTGGCCTGCTCGTCGGTAGGCCTCGCCCCGTTGCGCAAACGTTGTAAGGCCACCAGCCAACTCGTATCGAGTAGTTGGCTCCATGGCGGCGATCGCGTCCAGAGGTTTGTTCCGCTGCAGGGCAACCTGTGCATGAAGGCGGGGGGCGTAAACATATCGCACCAGAGTGCCCGGATGCTCGTTGTCTGAGTACTGTGCCAGGAGCCGGTCAGCGAACGAGATATCCCCCAGCTCTGCTTTGAGGAAGGCAAAATCCGGTTTGTCCGTATCCTCTTTGCTCACATGACTGAGCGTGGCGCGGGCAACCAAGGGCGTACCGCAAGCAATCTCTGCTGAGGCCTGGTCAAGGAGCACATCGTCGGCCGCTTCGGCCAGATTTTCGTGTTGTGCGATTCCATGAGCTCGGCGAAAGAGTTGTTCGGCCTGCCTGCATCTTCCTCCGGTGGCTGCGGTGGATGCTTCCAGATCGAGAAACCGCCATTCGCTCGGTTTGCCGTGGCTCCAGGCGAGTTCATTCTCCATTGTGGCGTGATCGTTTTCGATAAACGCCAGTTGAAAGAGGAGCGTATGAAGCTCGTAGGAGTCCTTCCCCATCCGAATGGCCTGCAGAACGGTCGATTTGGCATCGGAGTAACGGTTGGCGCGAAGGTAGGCGCGTGCCAATACGCTGTGGTTGATTCCCCTGCTGCCATCCAGGCGCAGAGCCTGCTCGCCTGCAGTGATTGCGGAGGCATATTGCCCGGTCAGGGTGTATAGCTTCGCAATGTTGAGCCACGAGCCCCAATCGTGCGGGTAGGTTTCCGCCCAGAGTTGATACTCCCTGATGCCTTGCTCCAGGTCGTTCTGGCTGTCGGCGTAGTAATGCGCCCGGATGTAGAGTCTCTCCTTTTCACTGGCTCGGGCGCTGAGATCGAAGGCCTTCTGATAGTACGGTGCGGCGAGCTTAGGCTCCTTCAGGTTGTAGTAGTCGGTTGCGACTGCCGCATAAGCCATGGCGAAGTCCGGGTCCAACTCGATGGCTCTCTGAAAGACGGGAAGCGTCTCTGTTTCGTCTCTGCTGGTTCTACCCAGCATGTCTTCCCCGATGGAGTATGCCTTGAGAGCTTCGAGCGACGACGTGGTCGCCTGCGCGATCGGTATCTCGAAGCGTTCGACTGACCTTGCCGACTCGCCGAGGTTCTGTCTCAGCCTGTCGGCGGTCGAGTCCAGTGCGGCAAGCACCTTCTCTTTGCTTGCGGCCTCAGCCTTCGCCACCATCAGCTTCCTGCCGGAGACACAATCCGTCGCCTCCAGGGCCAACAGGTATTCGTGGCCCAGATTTGCGATGGAGCCTGTCACCATCACCTGCCGGTTGTCCCGCTGGGCATATCTCCTTCGCAACGTCGGGGGTAATCTCCGAATTCGGATCGCGGCCCATCAGCCGCAGCACTTCCATAGCTCCCTGGTCGCTCATCACGTCGAGATACGGAGACTGCGTCAGATCAATCTCCAGGGCCTTCTTCAGCACAACGTCGAAGCTGCCATCGCCGGTACGGTTCTCGAAGTCGGCCAGGACGAGGGTCTGACTGCCGGTCGGCTGGCGATGGTTCCTCCACCCGAAGAAGAAAGCAGCTAGTAATCCCAGGATCAGAAATACTGCAGCGGCAGGCAGCAGCTTCCGACGCCTCATCGGCAAGACCGGTAAAGTGGCCGAGTAGTTTGCCGCGTTGGTCAGGACGGATGGTCCTTTACCATTCGACACCGCGGGAGGCGCTGAAGGCTTTGCGAAAGGAACAGGCTCTGGCCCAACAGGCTCTTCGTCAGGCTGCAATAGTTCGCCTGCTTCCGAAGGCTGGTCGGCCATTTCAACTACTGATGTGAATTGATACCCCCGACCTGGGATCGTCACGATGTAGCGGACGTCGTCGTTTTCCGTCGTCAAGGCCTTGCGGAGTAGAAAAATATTCTGGGTGAGATTGCCTTCTTCCACGAAGCTGTCGGGCCACACTGCACGTAGCAGTTCTTCCTTTGTCACCAGTCTTAATGGGTTCCTGACGAGATAAAACAGGAGGTCAAAGGCCTTCGGCGGAAGGGCAATCTTCTTGCCATCGCGTCGAATCACCCGTTGTTCGGCGTCAAGATCAAAGTGCCCGAAGCTATAGAAGTGCTTCACCAGTAGGGACATAAGCAGTCCTGAGAAATCCTGAGACAGATTAATCCAATTCTTGAGGACACAAGATTCGGTTCAGTGCATTATCAGCGTCGAACTTTGCAAGATCGGTTCAGCGAAGCCGAACGGAAGCCTATAGGGAGATAGGTTGCCGTTCGGCTTTTCGTCTTTCCGTCTTAAAGCCACCAAGCCGCAGTTATCCTCTGCAAACTCACCTGTTTTCGGGTCACATTCTCTCTCTCTGTTTTTAACAATCTAAAGAATTGCCACCAATCAGACCCGGAAACAACAAGAAATACTACTGCACAATCTTGCAGTTGCGCATTCCTCTTCGCACGGATGAACTGAAACAGACGATGCAAAGCAAACGCTGCGCCTCCAGACGCATCTTCCTAAGTGGTATCTCCTTTAGTTTCAGAGAACACACAGCGGGGAAAATGCCGCATAATCTTGATTCAAGATGGTGATATGAAACCTGTTGAAGGCCGCAGACGCGTTGTGATCGAAGAGGTTCAACCGCAGGTCGATGGTGGCCGCTACCCGGCGAAGCGCATCCTCGGCGATACCGTTAAAGTCACCGCAGCAGTCTTCGCGGACGGTCACGACCACGTCGCGGGTCAGGTCCTTTACCGGCACGCAAGCGAGGCTGACTGGCGCCTGACGCCGCTTCATGCGCTGACGAACGACCTTTGGTTCGCCACCTTCACGGTGGATAAACCCGGGGAGTGGCTCTACACTCTTCAGGGCTGGGTCGATCACTTCGACACCTGGGTAGCCGATCTGCGAAAGCGGCTCGCCGCCCAGCCCTCAGATTGCAAACCAGATACCACCACTTCGCAGGACATCCCCCTCGCCTTCCTTTCAGGAGCGCTGTTGCTTCAGCAGACGGCGCAACGGGCCAAGGGGCAGGACAGCAAGCTTCTCGCAGACGCAGCGGCTAATCTGAATCGGCTGGCCGAGAGCAACGCCGCAACCTACGAATTTCCATTGAACGACGAGATTCTCGCGCTCGCCGCACAGTATCCGGATCTGACCTTCGCGACCCGCTATCCCCAGGAGCTGCGTCTCTGGGTTGACCGTGAGCGAGCCCGCTTCTCGACCTGGTATGAACTTTTTCCACGCTCGACCTCTCCTGACCCCAGCCGGCCCGGTACCTTTGCCGACGTCAAGGCATTGCTGCCGAGTATTGCCGCGATGGGTTTCGACGTCCTCTATCTTCCGCCGATCCATCCCATCGGCAGCGCCTTTCGGAAGGGACGGAACAACAGCACGACCCCAACCAAAGACGACCCCGGCAGCCCCTGGGCGATCGGTTCCAAGGACGGCGGGCATAAATCCATCAACCCGGACCTTGGCACGCAGCGCGATTTCGACGCGCTGGTCGCCGCCGTTCGCGATCACGGCTTGGAGGTTGCGCTTGACATCGCCTTTCAATGTTCGCCCGATCACCCCTGGGTTACCGAACATCCTGACTGGTTCATCATTCGTCCCGACGGCTCCATTCAGTACGCCGAAAATCCGCCTAAGAAGTATCAGGACATCTATCCCCTCAACTTCGAATCATCTGACTGGCGCGGTCTGTGGGAGGCCCTGCGCGATGTCTTCACCTACTGGATTCGCCGCAACGTCCGCATCTTCCGCGTCGACAACCCGCACACGAAAGCCTTGCCCTTCTGGGAGTGGTGCATCGCCGAGATTCACAAAAAATATCCTGACGTGATCTTTCTCTCGGAAGCTTTCACTCGCCCGCACATCATGTATCAGCTCGCGAAGGAAGGTTTCACCCAGTCCTACACTTACTTCACCTGGCGCAACACCAAAGACGAACTCCAGGAGTACTTCGAAGAGATCACGAGGCCGCCTGTCTCCGACTTCTTCCACCCCAACCTCTGGCCCAATACGCCGGACATCCTCCACGCGACTCTGCAGAATGGCGGCCGTCCGGCGTTTATGCAGCGCCTCATCCTCGCCGCAACGTTGGGCGCGAACTACGGTATCTATGGACCGGCCTTCGAACTCTGCGAAAATGTTCCGATCAAACAGGGAAGCGAGGAGTACCTGAACAGTGAAAAATACGAGATACGCCGTTGGGACCGCTCTGCCGCGCACCGCCTCGCGTCGTTGATCACACAGGTTAATCGCATCCGCCACGAAAACTCCGCGCTCCAAAGCGATTATTCGGTCCACTTCCATCCCGTCGATAACCCGAACCTACTCTGCTACAGCAAATCGAGTGGTGCGAATACGATTCTCGTCGCCATTAGCCTCGATCCCACGCAGGAACAAGCCGGATGGATCGATCTCGACCTCAAGCAACTAGCCATTCCCCATAACGTTAACTTCGGGGTCGAAGATCTCCTCACGGGCACTCACTACCAGTGGCATGATCGAAGCAACTATGTCGCGCTGCGTCCCGACGTTATTCCCGCGCACATCTTTCGCTTAATCCCCCCGCTAAAGGGTGAGACTACACTCGATCCAAATGCAGCCGCGCCAGCCGCACCAACCACCAAGCCGGAGGACAGCGAGTGAAGAAAGCCGGCAGCGCCACCGACCCGCTCTGGTACAAAGACGCGATCATCTACGAGCTCCACGTTCGCGCCTTCATGGATTCGAACGCGGATGGCATCGGCGATTTTCCCGGGCTGTTCTCGAAACTCGACTACCTCCAGGACCTCGGCGTCACCTGTCTCTGGATGCTTCCGTTCTTCCCCTCGCCTCTCCGCGATGACGGATACGACATATCCAACTATGTCGACGTGAACCCGAGCTATGGCACCCTGAACGACTTCAAACAAGTCCTCGATGCTGCTCATCAGCGCGGGATGCAGGTGATGATCGAGCTCGTCATCAATCACACCAGCGACCAGCACCCGTGGTTCAAAGCCTCGCGCCTTGCACCCAAGGGCTCACCCGAGCGCGACATGTATGTCTGGAGCGATACCGACAAGCTCTTCGAAGGCGTCCGCATCATCTTCACCGACACCGAAAAGTCCAACTGGACCTGGGACGACGTCGCAAAGCAGTACTACTGGCACCGATTCTTCTCGCATCAACCAGACCTGAACTTCGACAACCCGCGAGTCATGGACGAAGTCCTAAAAGCCATGCGCTTCTGGCTCGACATGGGAGTCGACGCCCTCCGTCTCGACGCGATTCCTTATCTGGTCGAACGTGACGGCACCAGTTGCGAGAACGTCCCCGACACTCACGTCAAGATCAAAGAAATCCGCGCCGCTCTCGACGCCGAATACGACAACCGTCTCATTCTCGCGGAAGCCAACATGTGGCCCGCCGACGTCCGCCCCTACTTTGGCGATGGCGACGAGTGCCACATGGCCTTTCATTTTCCCTTGATGCCGCGCATTTACATGGCGCTCCGCCAGGAAGACCGCCTGCCCATCACCGACATCATGGCGCAAACGCCTGATATTCCACCCAACTGTCAGTGGGGCCTCTTCCTCCGCAACCACGACGAACTCACCCTCGAGATGGTCACCAACGACGAGCGTGACTACATGTACTTCGCTTACTCGGCCGACCCGCGCATGCGCATCAACGTAGGCATCCGCCGCCGACTCGCACCGCTCGTCGATAACAACCGCCGCCGCATCGAACTCCTCAACTCGCTTCTTCTCTCCTTTCCAGGCACACCGATTCTTTACTACGGCGATGAGATCGGTATGGGCGACAACATCTACCTCGGCGACCGCAATGGCGTCCGCACGCCTATGCAGTGGAATCCTGATCGCAACGCAGGGTTCTCCACCGCGATCCCCGCCAAGCTCTACTTTCCCGTCATCATGGACCCCATCTGGGGCTACCAGGCGATCAATGTCGAGGCTCAGCAGAGCGATCAGTCCTCACTGCTGCACTGGACGCGCAACATGATCGCCTTGCGCAAGCTGTTCCACGTCTTCGGCCGCGGTACGCAGGAGTTCCTCAATCCGGAGAATCGCAAGATCCTCGCCTACCTGCGGCAGTATGAGGAGGATGGCAACAGCGAAACCGTTCTCTGCGTCGCGAACCTCTCTCGCTTCTCGCAACCCGTTTCGCTCGACCTTGCAAGATTTGCCGGCCGCGTCCCGGTTGAGATGCTCGGCTACGTCACCTTTCCTGCCATCACCGCGCAGCCTTATCCGCTTACCCTGGCACCCTACTCTTTCCTTTGGCTCGAACTTCAACCTGCTCCGGAGACTCCCGAGCCCATGCAGGTTCCCCAGGCCGAGCCTATCCTCAATCTCCTCAGTGACGGTGTGAAAGGCCTCCTTACTGCTTCCGGCGAATCGCTCCTCCAGGAACTTCTCAAAACCTACCTGCCGCAGCAGCGATGGTTCGGAGCAAAGACGCGCGCGATCCGATCCATTGCGGTTCTCAACTCGGCAGCCCTCCCCGGCATCAACGCCGTCCTGTTCTTCTTCGAAATCGCTTACGACGACGGCAGCAAAGACATCTATCAGCTCGCCCTGACGATCACAGCTGGTGAAGCTGCGGAAACTATCCGCGCCTCCGATCCTGCAAGCATCGTTGCAACTGTCACGACCGCAACCGGCCCCGCTATCCTTCACGACGCCGTCGTACGGGAAGAGGTCCGCCAAGCCATCCTCTCCCTCATCGAAACGAACGGAGAAGTGCCTACTCCCCGCGGATCTCTCGTGGGCCGCTGCAGTAGCGCCTTCGCCGAACTACGAGGCAGCGATCCGCTTCCCGCGCGCACCGGGTCCGCCGAGCAATCCAACACCTCGATTCTCTACGGCACAAAACTCATCCTGAAGCTCTTTCGCCGCCTTCAGCCCGGCGAAAATCCCGACACCGAGATCGGCCGCTTCCTCACTGAAACCGCGCACTTCCCACGCATCGCTCCGTTCCTCGGAGAGATCACGCTTCGCTCAAGCAACCGCGAGCCGACCACGATCGCCATGCTGCAGGGCCTCATCGAAAACGAAGGGGATGGCTGGCAGTGGACCCTCGACGAACTCTCACGCTTCTATGAAGACGTTGCCACGACGGCTGCGCCACAGTCTATAGCCGCAGCATCCACAAGCCCGTCATCCGGCCCTAACGCCGTCGCGGCGCAGGGACCACCCGACTCCCCCATCCGAGAGCACGCGGCACTCTCTCTCGATGCCGCTGCGCTTTTGGGCCGCCGCACCGCCGAGATGCATCTCGCTCTCGCTACGCCCACCACCAACCCAGCCTTCTTCGCGGAATATTTCACCACCGCCGACCTCGTCGACGACGCCGACCGCATCGACGCCCAGGTCTCCCTTACCCTCGGAGCTCTTCGTCGCGGCATGTCCCAACTTCCCGAAGCCATAAGCGATACCGCTGCACTGCTTCTCAGCCGCCGCATCGAACTCTATGCCCGCGCCCGCGCCATCGGTTCAGCGACACCAGCCGATGCCGGCCAGCGCATCCGCATCCACGGCGACTACCACCTCGGCCAGGTTCTTCGCTCCCGCGGCGATTATGTCATCCTCGATTTCGAAGGCGAACCGGCCCGTAGTTTGGAACAACGCCGCGCCAAACAATCTCCGCTCAAGGATGTTGCCGGCATGTTGCGATCCTTCAGCTACGCCGCCTACAGCGCGCTGAACATCTTCGCCCAGCGCCGGCCCGACGATGCCAAAAACCTTGAGCCCTGGACTGCTCTTTGGCAGAACGCAGTCTCTACCGAATTTTTCCGCGCCTACAGAACCACTATCGACGCAACCAACCCAAACCTCGTTCCGAAACTGGCGCAGTCCCAGCTTCTCCTCAAAGCCTACCTGCTCGAAAAGTCGCTCTACGAGCTTCTCTACGAACTCGACAACCGCCCCACCTGGGTCCGCATCCCCCTCACTGGCATTCTTACTCTCCTTCAGTAGGCGCACCTGCAATTTTCTTTTTGTTATCCCTGAAGAGGATCTGTTTTCCTTTTGCTCGCTAAACTAAATCCTGTCGACCATGCCATCTCGCCTCCAAACCCTCGCCCGCCAAGTCGATCCTCTCGCCGCTGCCCAAAGAGCTGCTGCTCACGCGAACCAAAACGCACCGCACAACACCTACATCACGCTCCTTGCACAAGAGTCCCTCCAGCGAGCCGAACAACTTCCCCACCTCTACGCCGAAAAACATCCGCCTCTCTACGGGATTCCCATCTCCGTCAAAGACTGTTTCGACGTAGCCGGCACCCTCACTACATGCGGCTCCCGTTTCTACGAGCAGCACAATCCACCCGCAGAGAAAAACTCCTGGATCGCACAGCGCTTCCTCGACACCGGCGCAATTCTTACCGGCAAAACCCACCTCCACCAATTGGCCTACGGAATCACTGGAGAAAATGCCGATTACGGCGACTGTCTCCAACCTCGCGACTCCTCCCTTCTCACCGGAGGCTCCTCCAGCGGCGCAGCTGCCAGCCTGCAGGAAGGCTCAGCTCTCGTCGCCATCGGCACCGATACAGGAGGCTCCGTCCGCGTCCCCGCCGCTCTCTGCGGCCTCGCAGGCTACCGCACCTCGCACGCTCTCAACAACGAAACTGTCTGGGCAGGCGGCTACCACCTCGCGCCAAGTTTCGATACTCTCGGCATTCTCTTCCACGATCTCCGCGACACAGCCTTCCTCGCCGAAACCATCTTCGATATCAAACCCGTCCCCCGGCCCACCACCCTCCGCATAGGCTGCATCGGCAGCGAATTTCTCCACGACTGCGACCCTGAAGTTCTCAACGCCTACGAAGCATGGAAGCAACACCTGGCCCATCACGGAGCAAAGCTCGTCACCTTCGACGCAGGCTTCTGGTCCGAAAGCCCACAGATCTACTCGCCCATCGTCGCCAGCGAAGCGGCTGCAATCCATCGTGGCTATTTCGAGCACTTCGAGCCAGTTATCGCAGACCGCCTCGCTTACGGTGCTTCCATTCCTGCCACTGAGATTCAAAGCCTGCGCCAGCGCCTCCATGCCTTCCGCTCCAGGATGGACACTCTCTTCGAAAGCTTCGATCTTCTGCTCGCGCCCTGCGCCCCGGTCAGCAAACTTCGCGCGGGCGACGACCACACAGAATCCCGCAAAGCCGTCCTCCGCTACACCACGCCGGCAAGCCTCGCCGGACTCCCTGCAGTCACGCTTCCCGGAGAACACATCGGCGCGGCATTCGGCACAGGAATGCAATTACTCGCCGCTCCCAAGCAGGATGCAACGCTGCTCACCTTCGCATCATCCCTTGAGTTCGAAGCTTGATTGCTGACTAGAATAGTTCTACTGCTTTGGAGAGCAGTCCTGCTCTATGTCCTCGTCTCCTTTCGTTCTTTTGCCAAGCTCCCACGCTCGCGCATACGAAACCTTCGCGGAGGCAGAGAAGCTCGAACAGCAACTCCGCGCACAGATCCGCGGCGAGGTCCGTTTCGATGCCTCCTCCAGGGCTCTCTACTCCACTGACGCCTCCAACTATCGCCACATTCCCATTGGCGTTGTCATCCCGCGCGACGAAGCCGATGTCATTGCTACCGTAGCAATCTGCCGCAGCTTCAACGCGCCCATCCTCTCGCGCGGAGCAGGCACCTCGCTCGCCGGTCAGGGTTGCAACGCCGCCGTCATCCTCGATTTCTCGAAGTACATGAACAACATGGGTGCGATCGATCCTGAGACGCGCACGGTTCGCGTACAACCTGGCATTGTGCTCGACCGCGTCCGCGACGCCGCAGAAAAATTTGCCCTCACCTTCGCGCCCGACCCAGCCACGCACAGCCGCTGCACCATCGGCGGCATGATCGGCAACAACTCCTGCGGCGTCCATGCACTGATGGGCGGCAAGACCGTCGACAATATTCACTCTCTTGACCTCCTCCTCTACGACGGCACCCGCATGACCGTCGGCCCCACTACCGAAGCCGAACTTGCCAGCCACATCCGCATAGGCGGCCGTACAGGGGAAATCTACGCTACCCTCAAGCGCATCCGCGACACCTACGCCGATCAGGTACGCACAAAATTCCCACGCATCCCCCGCCGCGTCTCCGGCTACAATCTCGACGAGCTGCTTCCTGAAAGCAACTTCAATGTTGCCCGCGCCCTCGTCGGCAGCGAAGGCACTTGTGCCGTCATCCTCGGCGCCACGCTTCAGCTCGTCGAAAGCCCACCATGCCGCACCCTCGTTGGTGTGGGTTTCCCAGATATCTTCCTCGCAGCCGACCACGTCCCGGACATCCTCGAACACAAGCCCATCGGCCTCGAAGGCGTCGACGGCTATCTTCTTGACGCTCTTCGCCGCAAACAAAAATACCTCAGCGACCTCGAACTCCTTCCTCCGGGCGACGGTTTCCTCATCGTTGAGTTCGGCGCCTCAACGCAGGCCGAAGCCAACGCCAAAGCCCGGGCCTTCGTCGCCTCCATGAAGACCCTCGCCGCCGAACCCTCCTGTCGCGTCTATTCCTCCGACGAAGCCAAGCGTGTCTGGCACATTCGCGAGTCGGGCCTCGGCGCGACTGCGTTCATCCCCGGAGTCGGCACTGGCTGGGAGGGCTGGGAAGACGCCGCTGTCGATCCCACACAACTCGGCAGCTACCTTCGCGCCATTCGCGCGCTCATGAACGAGTACAACTACTCGAGCGCAATGTATGGACACTTCGGTCAGGGCTGCGTCCACATGCGCCTCAATTTCGACCTCGAAACCCCCAGCGGCATCCTTAAATTCCGCGAGTTCATGGATCGCGCCGCCGACATCGCGCTCGCCCACGGCGGTTCGCTCTCCGGCGAACATGGCGACGGGCAGGCCCGCGGCGCGCTGCTTCCCAAAATGTTCGGCCCCGAACTCATGCAGGCCTTCCGCGACTTCAAGCATATCTTCGATCCCACCAACCGCATGAACCCCGGCAAACTCATCGATGCGCACGAGATCCATGAAGACCTCCGCCTCGGCGCCGACTATAAACCGTGGCAACCGAAAACACACTTCGCTTTTGCTGAAGACAACGGCTCACTCGCCTCCGCCACTCTTCGCTGTGTAGGCGTTGGAGCCTGCCGCAAAACCGACGCTGGAACCATGTGCCCCAGCTTCATGGCTACAGGCGAAGAGCTGCACTCTACCCGCGGCCGCGCGCACATGCTGTGGGAGTTGATGCAGGGCGAAGTCCTCCCTCACCAATGGAAGAACGAGCAGGTTCGCGAGTCCCTGGACCTCTGCCTCTCCTGCAAAGCCTGCAAATCCGAGTGTCCCGTCTCCGTCGACATGGCCACCTACAAGGCCGAGTTCCTCGCGCACCACTACGAAGGCGAGTCCCGCCCGCTCTTCCACTACGCCTTCGCCCGCATCGATCGCTTCGCCCGCATCGCATCCCTCGCGCCCGGACTCGTCAATGCGATCAACAGCGCACCTCTCCTCGGCTCACTCATCAAAAAGATCCTTCACATTCATCCGCAGCGCACCTTCCCGCGCTTCTCCAAACCCTTCACGCCCGACCTTCGTCTCGCGAAAGATCCTCGCCGACGCAACGACCGTCGAACCAGACCACAGAATTCTCAACTTCCTCCTTCCTCCTCTCTTCCCCCTGTCTTTCTCTGGGCCGACACGTTCAATAACTACTTTCAGCCGGCAACTCTGCGCGCCGCCCACCAGGTCCTCACCTCTGCTGGATTCCGCGTCACGACTCCAACGCAACATCTCTGTTGCGGCCGCCCGCTTTACGACTTCGGCATGCTCGACACCGCCAAAACCTACCTCCTCAAAACTCTCGACGCTCTCACGGGACAGCTCAACTCCGGCACTCCCATCGTCGTCCTCGAACCAAGCTGCGCCTCGGTCTTCCGCGACGAGCTAACGAACCTGCTTCCCAACGATCCGCGCGCACAAAAACTCCGCGACCAGACCTTTATCCTCAGCGAGTTCCTCGTCAAGCACGCTCCACACTACCGCCCACCACAGATCAACGAGAAGATTATCGTCCACGGCCACTGCCATCACCGTGCCACCATGGGCATGGCAGAAGAGATCGCTCTTCTCCGCCTTACCGGAGCCGATGTCGAACTTCTCGACTCCGGCTGTTGCGGCATGGCCGGCCCCTTCGGCTTCGAAGAAGACAAATTTGAAATCTCACAGAAGATCGGTGAGCGCGTTCTACTCCCCGCAGTCCGCAACAAGCCTGCGAACGCTATCATCGTAAGCGACGGCTTCAGTTGCTGCGAGCAGATCACACAGAACACCAACGCCCGGCCTGTGCACCTCGCCGAGGTCCTCGCGCAGTCAAGCGCCGCGAAGCAATAGAAGGAAGAACCAAATGACTCCGACCACCGCAACCTCCGTCAAGCAGGAAGTCGAAACCATCCTCGCCGAATTAGGCGTGTCCTCCGGTGCATACTCCAGCGGCAATCTCACAGTCCGCACGCCGATCAGCGGCGAAGTCATAGCGCAGATCCCCACAATCAGCGCAGACGATGCGGCCAAATCCATCGAGCAGGCCCACGCCGCCTTCCTCGAGTGGCGCAATGTCCCGGCCCCAAAACGCGGCGAACTCGTTCGTCTCCTTGGCGAAGAACTCCGTGCCAATATCGAGCCTCTCGGCCGCCTCGTCACCATCGAAGCTGGCAAAATCCTCTCCGAAGGCCGCGGAGAAGTTCAGGAGATGATCGACATCTGCACCTTCGCCGCGGGTCTCTCGCGTCAGCTCGCGGGTCTCACCGTACCGTCTGAACGCGACAGGCACCGCATGATGGAGACCTGGCATCCTCTCGGTGTCGTCGGCGTCATCTCCGCCTTCAACTTCCCCGTCGCCGTCTGGAGCTGGAACGCTGCACTCGCTCTCGTCTGCGGCAACGCTGTCGTCTGGAAGCCAAGCGAAAAAACTCCGCTCACGTCGCTCGCCACACAGGCCATCTTCGAACGGGCCGCAAAAAAATTCGGCAACGTTCCGAAGGGCCTTGCTACGCTGCTCATCGGCGATGCCGCTGTAGGCCAGCTACTCGTCGACTCTCCACTCGTCCCGCTTGTCTCCGCAACAGGCAGCACCGCGATGGGCCGAGCCGTCGCGCCAAAACTCGCCGCCCGCTTCGCACGAGCCATCCTCGAACTCGGCGGCAACAACGCAGCCATCGTCGCCCCCACCGCCGACCTCGACCTCACTCTCCGCGCCGTCGCCTTCTCCGCCATGGGCACCGCTGGCCAACGCTGCACAACTCTCCGCCGCCTCATCGTTCATGACAGCATCTACGACAAGCTCGTTCCGCAACTCAAAAAAGTGTACGCCTCCGTCAACATCGGCGATCCCCGCGAACCCAACACCCTGGTCGGCCCACTCATCGACGAGCGTGCCTTCAACGCGATGCAGAAAGCTCTCATCGAAGCGCGTAACTCCGGTGCAACTGTGACGGGAGGCGATCGCGCCGTCAGCAAAGGAAACTCTGACGGCTTTTACGTTCGCCCTGCGCTCGTCGAAACTCCAACTCAAACCGACATCGTCAAGCACGAGACCTTCGCACCTATCCTCTACGTCCTCAAATACTCCAACTTTGCCGAAGCCGTGCGCCTTCACAACGATGTCCCGCAAGGCCTCTCGTCCAGCATCTTCACCATGAACCTCCGCGAGGCCGAGCAGTTCCTCTCTGCCACCGGCTCCGACTGCGGCATCGCCAACGTCAACATCGGCACCTCGGGCGCAGAGATCGGCGGAGCCTTCGGCGGCGAAAAAGAGACCGGAGGCGGTCGCGAATCCGGCTCCGACGCCTGGAAGCAGTACATGCGCCGAGCCACCAACACCATCAACTACGGCACCGACCTGCCGCTCGCGCAAGGCGTCACCTTCGACATTGACTAGCGAAAGAAAATAAGCCGCTACTCGACCGCGGCAGACTTCCTTCCCGCCAGTCGCCCATCCATATCCGCCAGCACATACGTCACCACCGACAGCATCGCCGCATTCTTCCTGAACTCCACCGGATCAACTTTGTCGAGCGTATCCGCCTCGGTGTGGTGCCAGTCGAAGTAGTGCGCATCCACCGTCCGCGGACTAAGGGCCGGAACTCCATCCGCAACCAGCGGCTCTATATCCGAGCCGCCTCCTCCGGCCGAAACCGAGTCCGTCCCAATCGGCGCCAGCATCGAAACAATATCCCGCATCATTGCCACCGACTGCTGAACCTCCGACGGCAACGAACTCACATCGGGATTACCCGGAGAAACTGGCGGCATACCACTCGCCCCTGCGGTGCGTGGCCGTCTCGGTGCACCCGCGCTCCCATAACCCATTCCTAGCGGCTTTTCCGCGCCTTCGTCCATCTCAATCGCCGCCACTTGATCGCCAATCTTCCCGCCAATCATCTCTCGATAGGCTCGCCCACCCGCGCCGCCATTCTCTTCGTTCACCCAGAACACCAGTCGGATCGTCCGTTTCGGCTTCAGCCCCAGCTTGTGAATCAATGCCACTGCCTGATAAGCCGCCATAATCCCCGAGCCATCATCCTGCGCGCCCTGTCCCACATCCCACGAGTCGATATGTCCACCGATCGACACAACCTGCTCCGGATACTCACTGCCTACAATCTCTCCCATTACATTGCCTGCCTGGACATTGGCCTCCATGTGGGCCTGCATCTCCAGATGCACCGTTACCGGCCCTTCCTTCGCCAGCCTCTCGATCATCAACGCATCTTCAACCGAGATTGCCGCCGCCGGAATCTTCGGCTGCTTCGCGTCATACACCAGCGTCCCGGTATGCGGAATCTGCATGGCCAGCCCGGTCGCTGAGCGCACCAGCATCGCCACCGCGCCCCTCGCCGCCGCGCGCGAGGCCCCGAACGTCCTGTACTGCGTATTCACGCCATACCCATGCCACCCGGGATTGAAGACCACAATCTTTCCCTTCACCTGCTCCGGCGTCATCGCATCCAACGCATCGAAACTCGGCACAAAAACTACAGGTGCAGTGATCCCACCGGCCGCAGTTCCAACACTCATACCCAACCCGAGCATATGAAGCGGTCTCGTAATCGGCCCCGCCTCTCCCGTGTAGGTCATCGCCGCGGACTCGCTCCCCCGCACCCATCGCGGCACCATCACGGGCTGCACTTTCACGTTCTGCAAACCGGCCTTGCGCATCAACTCTGCGCCCCACTGAACAGCCGAATTCAACTGCGGCGTCCCGCTCAGCCGCTTTCCAATGTGATCGCAAAGATAGGTCAACGCCACATACCCATCGTCATCACTCTCGGCAGCCGTCAGAATCTTTGCCGCATCCGCTCCATACTTTGCAGCAAGCGGCCCGGCAATGCCTGGCATCCCAGGCACAGGCCGCGCCTCCGGCGAACCCATCTGCGCAAACCCCGGCTGAACAAGACACAACCCAACCCCCATCAACACAGCAGCAAATGCCTTCATACGAATCTCCTCGTTTCTTTGAACATAGAACCCGCACCCGGGAAACACAAGGTTAACCATTCAACGCGCTGCAAACCATATATCCCATGATTGTTTCTCTGAGATCTCAGGCGCAGGCCATAATCGCCCGCCCGAGCGCACCTGTCATCTGGTCCTGTGCGGCAAGCGCCACCTGCCGCGCCCCAACCCCCAGTCCTCGCAGATGATCCGCAAACGTCCACGCAAGGTCGCGTGCTCGACAGATATCCCAAAATGCAAGAATCTGTCCAATCTTCCCCGTGTCCTGTGCAAGCTCTCCCAGAACACCCACCGCGAGCATCTGCAACGCCGACGGCATCACCGCATTCAGCAGACCATTCACGGCGTCATAGTCCGCATGTTGAGGACTCGCAAGATCAGGTTCCACGTTGCTCTGCTGGTCGGTCGCAAGCAACGCCAGCGAAAGATCATGATTGATGTGCGCATTCATCCCAGCCAATGCAAACTGAATACGATCCACGGCCGCATAGCGGGCACTCAACATCGCATTCCACGAACTAGGCACTCCCGGGGCCCCCGACAGGAATCCAGCAACTGCTTTAAAGTAGAGACTCGCAAAAACAACATCCAGAAGAGTCAGCCAACTCGCATCCTTCCACCCGCCCGCCGGAGGACTCATATCGACCTCCTTAGTTACCATCAGGTACAGCCGGTTGAACCACTTCAACCCATCTCCATCAGGCAGCAGCTGGTCGATGCTCTCCATCGTCTGCACTACGTCCTCGATCGTCACCGGCGTAGCCCCGCTCACAATCTGGTAAAGCGGTTCGTCTTTAACGGCAACCGGCATAGGTACTACCTCGTTTCATCTTGCAATGGCGAAAGTATATTCCAGAGCAGAAACACGCCATCCAGTGGTCAACAAACTCGCGTAGCATCTCATTAACGAGTGCGATGACAATGCCGACCCTCCGCCGACTTCTCACCCTCTTCCTCGCCTTCGCGCTCATCACCCCAGCTCACAACCCAAACATCCAAGCCCAGGTCCTCGCGCGCCCTGGCTGGGCTGGCTCCGGCATCAACACTGACGTCTGGTGGAAGCATCCCGTCATCTACCAGATCAATCCCATCAACTTCGACAGCGGCGGCCTCCACGGGGTCGCGCAGCATCTCGAATACATTCAGTCGCTCGGTGGCGTCGACGGCCTCCTCCTGACGACGATCCAACCGGATGCCGCCCATGCGCAGGCGATCGACCCCGTCTACGGCACCCTCGATGATCTCGACGACCTCATTCACGAGGCCAGCCGCCACAACATCCGCATCCTCCTCGACCTCGACCCGAAGATCCCCGCCGCCGATCTCCCCAACGTCGCCCGCTTCTGGCTCAATCGGGGCATCGCGGGCTTCCACGTCATCGGCTCTTCCCCTGAGGCGCACGCCCAGGCCACTGAACTCCGCAAAGCCGCCGCCAACTACCTCGGATCCCGCATCCTCATCGGCGACGTCGACCCCACACTCCGTTCCTCCACGCAGCCGCGAACCTACAAAGCGCCCGACACCCAGACCACACAGCTTCTCCTCGATACCAGCCTCGGCTCCGTAGCTCCACTTAATCCTGCAGCCGTTCGTTCCGCCATCGAATCCACCGAGAACATCGCATCGGTCGGCCACGCCGTTCCGCTTCTCGCCACCGACGGCCCCGGCTTCCAGCGCAGCATGACCCGCTACGCCGACGGCCAGCACAACCTCGCAATCGCCAAGCTCCTCGCGACCATCCTCTTCACCACCCGCGCCCAGCCTCTGCTCTATTACGGACAGGAACTAGGTGTCGCTTCATCACAATCCGACGCCGCTCGTGAAACGCCGGTCATCGTATGGGAAGCCCCGCCGCCTCCACCAAAAAACCGACCAGCCGCACCCCCGGAACCTGTCGACGCCAACGCCCCACCCAACGCAGCCTTAGAAGAAGCCAATCCTGACTCGCTCCTCAACTGGTATCGTCGCCTCATCGAGCTTCATCACAGCAACGCCACCATCAACTCCGGCGAATACCTCACCATCAATCGCGACGATCAGAATGTCCTCATCATCATCCGCAGGCCGAAGGCTGTCTCGTCCGCCAATCCCATCCTCGTCATTCTCTGCAATCTCTCAGGCCAGCCGCAGCGCCTCTCCATCAAGGCCGACATCACCAAGCTTCATCTGCGCGGCAGTTTCCTTCGCACCGTACTCCGCTCCGATAACGGCATGGGCACCATGCATCTCGAATCCATGACGCTGCTTCCCTACGCCGCCTACATCGGCGAACTGCGCTTTTAAGAGGCCGCACGGCATCAACCAATTTCATAGAAGTCTTGTCGCAACGAACGGACGAGGTGAAGAATCGTGTCAATCTAAATATTTAGGACTTGCCACATGGAAATCGGGCAAGTTGAATTGCGCCTAATCTATCCCTCTTATTCCGCCCGCAACGCCTGCGACAGTTCAACCGAAGCAGCTCGTCGTGCCGGGAGAAGGCAAGCTGCAACCGTCAATAGCACCAGAGCGATCGCAGCCAGCGACAGGGTCATCGGATCCAGCGCGCGCACGCCGAAGAGAAACGTCTGCAGAGTCTGCGCGGCTGCCCACGCTCCCGCCAAACCGATCGCGCAACCGATCAGCGCAAGCTTCACTCCCGAAGCAACCACCAGCCGGACGATTCCCACTCGCTGAGAGCCCAGCGCCATGCGAATCGCCATCTCCTGCACCCGCAGCGCCACCGAGAACGCAATCACGCTGTAGATCCCAAGCACAGCCAGCAACACTGCAATCGCCGCAAACGAAGAGATCAGCGCCGTATTAAACCTGCGCGGCGCCTCAGTTTCAGAGATTGCATGTTCCATCGTCTGCACCTGTGTCAGCGGTAACTGCGCATCGATCGACTTCACCGTCGCACGCAGAGCATTCTCCATCTGCTCAGGAGGCATCGCCGTTCGCAGCGCAATGTAGCCGCCGTTTCCATTCAAATCCGTCGGCGAGCCCAGCGACCCGGCCATCGCCTCGGCCTGGCCAACCGTCGTGTAGTACTGCTTCCTGTCCTCCGCGTCCGGAGAGTTTTCCTTCACATCCTCAACTTCTCCCACCACAAGCGCCCACGGGGTCTGCATCGCCGTCGTGCCCAGTCGCAGCCGCTTCCCGATAGGGTCTTGCCCAGGCCATGCATGCTCGGCAAGCTTGCGGTTCACGATGACGACAAGCTGCGATCCCTCCTTGTCATCCGCTGTCAGGTAGCGTCCGCGAACCAGAGGCACTCCCATCGCCTGCAAGTAGTCGTCCTCAATCTGAATAGTCGTGGCGAGTTCCAGGCCGCTGTCCTTTGGCGGCACATAGCCCTCCGCCACAAACACGCTGTTCTGATTGTTGCCCGCAGCCGGAAGAAACGAAGTTATCCCGTTGCTCTTCACTCCCGGCAGTTGCTGCAGCCGTCGTTCCAGCTCATGGTTGAACTCATTCACCGCAGACTGGGTCCCGTACTTCTCGCGCGGCAGACTGTACGCAGCCACCAGCGTATGGTCAGGCCGATAGCCCAGATCCACCTGCCGCATCTTCTCAAAGCTTCGCAACAGCAACCCCGAAGCCGCCAGCAATACCATCGCAACCGCAATCTCCCCAACAACCAGAGCCGACCGCAGCCGCGCGTGTCCTCCGGCAGTACCCGTGCGTCCGCCTTCCTTCAGCGTATCGTTCACGTTCGTGCGAATCGCCGCAAACGCAGGCGCCAGCCCGCACACCACTCCCGTCAAGATAGCGAGTGCAAGCGCAAAAACAACTACCTGCCAATCCAACCCAATCTCGTTGATGCGCGGCAGCGTCTCCGGTAGAAGCTTGATTCCAACCCGCAACGCAATCCACGCAAGCAGAAGCCCGGCCACGCCTCCCGTCACGCTCAGCACCAGGCTCTCCAACACCATCTGCCGCAACAAAGCCGAGCTGCTCGCTCCCAGCGCCAACCGCACCGCAATCTCTCGCCGGTTTCGAATCGCGCGCACCAGCAGAAGCCCCGCAAGATTCGCACACGCAATCAACAGCACAACCATAACCGCAAGAAACAAAGTCCGCACCAGCGGCCGCGCCGACTCGACAGTCTCTTCGTGCAGCGGTCTCACCACCGCATGCATGCTCAACCCAGCCATAAACGCCGGATAATTCCGCACCGTCTCCTTCGCTACTCCTCCCGCATCGTTTACAGCCTGCGCCGCAGTCACACCCGGCTTCAGTCGCCCAACCATGCTGTAGCTCCAGTTCGCGCCACTGCTCGGCTCAAGCTCGCCTTTGGTGAAACTCATCGGCACCCAAAGCTCGCTCCGATTCAGATGGCCCGGCTGCAGCGGAAACTCAAAGTTGCGAGGCATCACGCCGATCACCACATACGGCTTGCGGTCGAGAAGAATCTTTTTGCCAAGAATGTTCGTATCGCCCTGAAAGCGGTTCTGCCAGGTCGAATAACTCAGCACCACTACCTGCTGATGCTGATCGTCCTCTGCCTGTGTGAACACGCGCCCCATCAACGGCTCAACCCCCAGCGCAGGCAACACGCCTCCGCTCGTTCGAGTCGCATTCACAATGGCCGGCTCCCCAACGCCCGAGAGCTCAAGACCCGTTCCCTGGTATCCGCCAAGACTCGTAAAACTGTGCGTATCCCGCGTGTAATTCCGGATATCCGGCACAGTCACCCCTGCTTCGTTGTTCCCGCCGACCTGCGCCCCTTGCAGAATGTCACCCAGAACCATCAGGCGGTCCGGCTCTTTAAACGGCAGCGGACGCAACAGCACAGCTTCCACAATCGAAAAGATCGCAGTCGTCGCGCCAATTCCCAGTGCCAGCATCAGCACCGCGGTGATCGCAAATCCAGGCGACTTCAACAGACGACGAACAGCAACCTTCAGATCGCGAGACAACGTCAGCATAGGGAGTCCTCACTCAATATTTGCCAAAGCCAGTTGCAATTTCTGAGCCAGACGGACTCATCACAACTCACTGCAAAGTCAGCAGTTTGCTCTCGTCACAGACAGCATCACTGTCCGGAATCGTCGCAAGCTGTTCACAAATGGACAGGCAGACGACTCGATCAACCCGCTCGTTTGAGCCCGCTCCAGACCATGCGATGAAACAAGGCATCCATCGCCTCTGGTTGCTCGCTCATTCCATGTGCGATCCACCAATCCAACAATGCAAAGAAAGCGCCCGCCAAAGCATGCGCATGAGCCTTCAGTGCAATCGGCTCCATCTCCACCTTCGCCAGCAGCAAACGCCCCTCAATCGATCGCGCGAAAAATCCCTGCCCCAACTCAAGAACATCCTTCGACTTCCCCGAAGCCACCACCGCAGCATAAAATTCCCGCACATCCGCGAGATGGGCAAACAGCTCCTTCACCGGAGCCACACGATCCAACGCAGCCCCATGTCGCGTTAGCAGGGTCGACATCAGCTCGAGAAAATCCTCTACATCGCTCAGAAAAAGATCGTCCTTATCACGATAGTGCGCATAAAAAGTCGACCGCCCCACACCTGCGCGATCCAGCACCTCCTGCACCGTGATGTCATCGAAGAGCTTCTCCTGTATCAACTCCATAAGAGCATCCCCCAGCGTGTCGCGAGTCCGCACAATCCGCCGGTCAGCCTTTCCAGTCCTCTTCTTCGCGTCCATGGCTTTCACCGCATCGGCATTTCCGGACATAGACGCCTCGTTTGTTCCGTATCTCGTCCTCGCCGCAAATCAACGACGACGAGCCCCGCTTTTCTCTCTACAGTACTTCACATGACAGACAATCGTAAGTCCGGAATCGCCCTCATCGCTGGCTCCATCGGCGGCATCGTCACCATGGCCATCCATCCCACCGCAGCCGGCGTCTTGACGCCAGCGCAGTTCGAGCACCTCGCTATCGTCTCTGCCGTCGCCCACTCCCTGGCCATGGTCAGCATTCTCATTCTCGTCCTCGGAGCCTTCGGCCTCACGCAGCTTCTCTCCTCTCCGGATCGCCTCGCCTTCTCCGCTCTCGTCGTCTACGTCTTCGCCGCCGTTGCTATCCTCATCGCAGCCTCGGTCAGCGGATTCATCGTTCCCAACATCATGCGCCACATGGTTCGCGACACTGCTGCAGCCGCTCCGCAATACCACATCGTCATCGACGCAATCTTCCAGATCAACCAGGCCTTCTCCAAAATCTACTCCGTCGCCTCTGCCGTAGCGATCGCACTCTGGTCGGCCTCCGCGCTGCGCAATGGCGGAATAGGACGAGGCATCGCCACCTACGGCTGCATCATCGCCCCACTACTCATCGTCGGAATCGCCATCGGCCATCTGAAGCTCAACGTTCACGGCATGGCCGTCGTCGTCTTCACACAGGCAATATGGTTCATCATCGTCGGAGTTCAACTAAGCCGCGTCCGCAAGGCCGTCTCATAGCCCGCATATACTCGGTCAAACACAGCATCCCAGCTGCATCCCAGCGCATACTCCCGAGCCTTCAGCCTCATCGCATCAAGCCGCGCTCGATCTTGCAGCAGCTCTGCCACCGCATCCGTAAAGTGATCATCTTCAGTTACAAATCCCGTCACTCCGTCCCGCACGATGAACTTGGGCCCGCCATCCGGAGTCACCACCGCAGGCACACCACTCGCCAGCGCCTCCAGCACCACATTTCCAAAGGTGTCGGTGTGCGAAGGAAACACGAGAACGTCCATATTCGCGTAAGCCTCCGCCAGTTCTTGCCCTCGTAAAACCCCGGCAAATTCTGCCTTCTTTAACTCTCCGCGCAACTTCGCCTCATCGTTCCCGTGTCCCACAATCAGAAAGCGAACGCCGGTTCCCAAACCCATTCCCTCCAGCTCACGATCCACCCGCGCCAGCAGTGAAACATTCTTCTCCACCGAAAGCCGTCCTACATATCCCAAAACAACGCACCGGTCATCAGCCGTTCGCGTCCGGTGCGCAGGCGAAAACCACTCCGTATCCACCCCACGCTGCATCAGAAAACATGGCCGTCCCGTCGTCTTCTCCAGCATCCGGCACAACTCATCATTAGGAGCGAACAATACCCTCGCCAATTTGTAGAACAGCGACGTAGCCCACAGCGCCCCAGCCTCCACTCCACCCTCAATCGCCAACCCACGGCTCCGCGACACGCGGTCGGTAAGCCATCCCATCCGCCGCGCCGCGTACTCATGCACATTCGTATGCCACGAGGCTGCCAGCGGTACACCCATCTCCCACGCAAAGTAAGCCCCAAAGATCCCCAGCTCACTCGGCCCCGTAATGTGAATCACATCCGGCCGAAATCGTTCCAGCGCTCGTCGTATCGCGTCGCCATGCCGCCAGAAGAGAGCGTCGAACTCCAAATCCTTCTCCATCCGGACGGAGCCACGGCTTCGGCTCAGTTCCAGCGTTCGCAACTCTTCCATCTGCTCGAACGCAACCTCCCGCCGTCCCGCCCGCACACACAAAAACGGCAACCCATGCCGTTGGGCATACGCCACAAAATTCCTGCTCGTATGCGCGACGCCGTTCACCTCATGGAAGGAATCCGGAAAATAGGCAACACGCGGCACCCGCATCGCTCTAGACTACCCCGCGCCTGTCCTACGCGAAAATAGAGAACTCAAAGCTCACAGATCATCGACTCATAGCGGCTCACAGCGCTTAGGCATCCTGCTCCGCCAGCGCGGCCCGCATCTCTCCGCCGTTGTTCCATGCCAGGCGCAGACCGCTTGAAACCGGAGCCGCGCCCATGACGCGAACCATTGCCAATGCCGCCCGGCAAAGCGCCGGAGCTTTCCCCGTCGTCCAAAGCTCATTCAGCGGACGCGTCACGCCGTCGCCGTCCGGATGGTACACCCGCTCATCCCACTGCTGCGATCCCTCCGGAAAATCCGGATAATTCCGTATCGCCGCCAGCGTCGATTGCAGAATCCGGTGCTTCCACGGCTCGGCATACTGCGGCATAAACAACACATGACTCTGCCGCTCCCGCCTTACCTCATGCACAAACTCATTGAAGCTCTTAGCGTGTGTCAGATTCACATTCGCATTTGGCTCCAGGCCATGCCGGTCGCCCCCGCTGATCACCAACTGGTTCCATTTGCCCGCCAGCGTTGCCGCCTCGCGATTCTCGTTCCAGTCGCGTAGTCCATTCAGCTCCAGCGCATGAACGTACTGCCCATTCACCGCCAGAAAATCATTCACCAGGACATCGTGTCTCTCCTTGCCCACGCGATAGAGATCCCACAACGGATGATTGAAGACGATCAGCACACCCGGCAGTTCATCCAGTTCCGCCAGCATCTGCGTCAGCAGCTTCGTCGCGTGCGGCTCCGCCGGCATCGCAGTAAACTCTGTAAACCGATCCATCCATGCCGTGCCCATCGCGCTGGGCAGGTTATGAATTCCCAGGTGAAACGCCGTCTCCCCAAACGGCACCGTCCACTCTACCGACACCGGAATATGCCGCGAGGCCGCCACCGTCCGCAACAGCATCGGAGCCTGAATGTCGTCATGGTCCGTCAGCGAAACCAGCCCCTGCAACTGCAGCTTCTCTTCAATCTGCCGCCGCTCCAGATCGAACGCCAGGCTCGGCGTCAAGGGCGGAGTCCAATAGCTCCGCGCATAATCCGGGTTGATCCCCGTCCGCCGTTTGCATCGCCGCTCCGCCCAACGCATTACCGGCTGCAGAATTCTCCAGTCCTTCGAAAGCTCCGAGATGAAATCGAGCGTCTCCTTCGATTGGTTGGTGTGGCTATGCAGCGAGACGCCAGTCGCAAAGCCCTTCGCCGCCTCCGGTTCGCGCCACAGGTACGAGATGCTCGACTGGCCCATCGTCAACCCCTTTCAGGCTTCTGACGAGGTCAGTATGGGGGCCTAACATGACGGCCATGTAACTGCACCAAGAATGGAGCTTCAATATCCATAACTCCCGTTACTGCAATGGTTCCCAGCGCTCCGTTCTTGTGAGAAACTCTCTCGAAGCCCTCCCGCTGTCCCTGACGTGTCGCAAAAAAGGAAAGCCCCATGCCCGATCCAACAGTTCCCACTCGTTACCTCACTCTCGAGATCAACCGCACCGGCGACCAGGCCATCGTGCATTTGCATGGATATCTCGTCTCCGGACTTACCGACATCCTTTCCTCCAAAGTTCGTCCCTTGATTCCGGATACAAAGCGGATCGTCCTCGACCTGTCGGATCTCAAACATATGGACAGCATGGGCCTCGGCACTCTGGTCTGGCTCTACACCTCAGCCCGGGCCGCAGGTTGCGAATTGCTGCTCCTCAACATTGGCAAGCGAATTCGCGAGCTTCTTGGCCTTACCAATCTCCTGTCCGTCTTCACCATCATCGGCGAACACGGCGTAAGGCTTTGACAGTCTCCTGCCGTTCACGTTGATCACCACAGCCACCCACTTCACCCTTCCGAAAACCCAGCGACCTCGTTCAGGGAACCTTCGAGATTCTGTCCTTACCGCGTCTTCGCGATATCCGGCCCAAGAATCGTCTCGGCGCTCGGAGCCTGCGGCGAAGTCAATCCTTCACCGCTCTCCAGCCGTCTTTGCATTCGCTCGTACTCCGAGTCGAGATGCTCCGTCAGCCCCGCTTTAAGGATCGCAAACGCCCCCTCCGGCGTATCGGCAAACGTGAAGAGATCCAGGTCCCCCATCGCAATCGCACCCTTCTCCGCAAGCATCTCCAGGTTGATTACGTGCTTCCAGTACTCCGACCCGTAGATGACAACCGTAATCGTCTTCGCCAGTTTTCTCGTCTGCGCCAATGTCAACAGCTCGAACATCTCATCCAGAGTCCCGAACCCGCCCGGAAAGACAACCAGCGCCTTCGCCAGATAAGCGAACCAGTACTTCCGCATAAAGAAGTAGTGAAAATCAAAGCTCAGCTCCGGCGTAATGTAGGGATTCGGGTGCTGCTCAAACGGCAGTTGAATATTCAGCCCGATCGTCTTCGCGCCAACCTCGAAAGCCCCGCGATTCGCGGCTTCCATAATCCCCGGTCCGCCACCTGAAGTCACCACGAAACGATGTCTGCGTCCGGGCAGCGTCTTCGCCCACGAAGCCACCATCCCCGCCAGCGTTCGCGCATCCTCGTAGTACCGAGCCATCTCAACCGCAGCCTCGGCGCGTTTCAGTTGCAGCTTCGTAGCCTCGCCGCTCTGCACCTCTTCCGGAGTCGCCGGCTGCTCACTCTCAGGAGCAGGCTGGCGCGAACCTGTATTCGCCAGAAGTTCCAGTTCCGCGCTGGTCACATCCAAAGCCCGAAACCGCGCCGATCCGAAGAACACCACTGTGTCCTGAATCCGCTCCCGCCGGAACCGCGCCATGGGCTCCGCATACTCTGCCATGATCCGCAGCGGCCGCCCCTCCGGCGAGTTCAGAAACTCCGTATTCTCGTACGCCAGTAAAAGATCGTCGTGCCGGGCATGCTCCGCCAGCACCGTCCGTTGTTCGTTAAGGTCTTTTTTATCCACGGTAGTCGCGATAGTGCACCGCCTCCGAGATTCCAATCCAGATATCCAGCAGGCCAAGCCCCGAGATGATACCCCGCACCGCGCCGTTATGCAGCACCGCCGCCAGCCACGGTCGCGCCAGCATGAACTCATTCCTGTCCCAGATCCGCGTCCAC
This sequence comes from uncultured Acidobacteriaceae bacterium, assembly GCA_963770055.1. Taxonomy (GTDB): domain Bacteria; phylum Acidobacteriota; class Terriglobia; order Terriglobales; family Acidobacteriaceae; genus Edaphobacter. The sequence continues at coordinate 85,488 of CAVYOC010000001.1, read as the reverse complement.
CACGGCAGCACCATCACCAGTACGCCCAGGTACACACAGAAAAGCACAAGCACAAATAACGACAGCCGCTGCAACCAGACGGGCGCCAATCTCCTCACTGGCGCAGTGCCCATCTCGGGCGTCTGCTCCACAGCAGATTCCGGTGCTGGATAAAGTTGTGGCTGTCCCGACATCAAACTCCGCGTAAACGAACCGCAAAAACTCTCAAGATTGACAGTAGCAGAGCATCCTGCGGTTGTCTCTCCAACAGAAGCATCACTTCGGCCATCCCACTCATTTCGGAAGGCTTGTCAGCCCCTGCGGAGCATGTGTGTCATGCGGAAAATCCAGCTGCAGATCATACGTTGCTCCTGTCCCCGTTACCTTGATCGGTAGCTCCACCCCCGCCCCATTCTTCTTCAGCAGCTTGTCGAACGGCCCCAGCAGAAGACTCTTCCACCCCGTCGTCATCTGCGAAGCCGTAGCCTCGGTCCGCACCTTCCCGCGAAACTCATACGTGCTCCCCACCAGTTGCACCGTCCCATCCATCAACATCTGCGCCCCTGGTATCGCAAACTTCAGTCCGCTGATCGCCACCACTGCATCCGCCTGCAAAAACCTGCCCGACGCCGATGCCCCCACCACCTCAGCATCCTTCGCATTCGCCAGCTTCGGCTTTCCCTTCGCCCGTTCACTCATCGCATCCAATTGCGCCTGCATCTTTGCGTCGTTCAAAAACGCATTCCGAATCGCAAACGTCCCTTCCAGCCGCATCTTCCTCGCCACGCTCACCGCCCCGGGAGGAATCACAAGATGCGTCTTCGTCGCCAGACTCCCGCGCATCAATGCCGGCTTGCTCTTCATCGACAGAACGAGCATGTCCTCAACCCGGCCGTTCTCCATCACCACATGCAGGTCGGTATTGTGCCCCGGCACCGTAGTCGACCGCGTCACCGCACCACTTGCCGTCAACTCCGATCGCCCAACTCGCGCCTTCACCTCTTCCAGCGTCGTATCTCCATTCGTCCCATCCACCACCGCCTTGAAATACGTATGCAGCGGAAGCGCATGATCGCTCACATCCAGCCGAAACGCAGGAACATCGGCCGAACCCTCCACCGCAATCTCTCCAAGCGTCCCGCTAAACTCCCCCGCCGAAGCCAGAATTCCACCGATCCCATGAATCGAAGACAGATCCGCATTCGTAAACTCATAGGTCCCATCCAGCGCAGTATCCCGAGGATTATCCCCCTGCCACGGCCCAAAGTGTCCCACCGAATGCACATCCCCTACAGGCTTCGGATTTTTCAGCGTCGCCTCATAATTGAACGGCTTCTTCGCACCAACATCCGTCAGCATCAGGCTGCTGATATCGAACTCCAGTGGCGGCTTTCCCGGATTGCTCGTCTCAATCACCACCTTCGCATCCGTGCACTCGATCGTATCCACTGCAATCCCGATCACCGGCTGTTTCTTCCGCTTCGGATCATCCGGCATCGCCTCCCCACGCAACTCCTTCGGCGGAATATTGATCGCAAGCCCTCGCACTTTCACCGACACCACTCGCGTCGTCGGTCGCAGCAACTCTCTCCATCCTGTCGCAAACGCAAAATGATCTACGACCAGCATCGGCGGAGCATTCGGTCGCGCATCCGGCTTCGTAGGTCCAGCGAGATAAAGAATCCGCAGCCCACCCCCAGTCACAATCACGCCGCGACGCAACGACACGTTCAGCCGGTCCAGTTCCACCGGAGAATGAAACCGCGCCGAAAGCGTCTCCACCACCTTGCGCCGCAGCAGAGGTTCCACATGCCGCAATCCCCACTCCACGACTATCGCCCCGGAGATAGCCACTACCAGGAAAGCCGACGCTCCCCACAAAAACCATCGTCGCCTCCACCAGAGGGCGAGGCACCACCACCGCCGGCTCTATGTGTGTCTCGATCAAGGCCACTCCTCGTTCGTAAGACGCACAAATTCACACGGAGGAAGTCGTAGTTGCCGAAAACCCCGTTTCGCGGGAATGCGCCTATGCTGAATAGCATTAGGCAGTTGAAGATCGTGAAGGTTCTAAAGAAATGCCAGACGGTTCATTTCGATGCTCATCCTGCGGACAGGAACATGCGGGTCTGCCGCTGAGTTTTGCTGCTGACTATCCTGACCCTTACGCCAATCTCAGTGCGGAAGCTCGCGAGCTACGCGCCGTAGTCAGCTCTGATCAATGCATCATCGATCAGCAGGAGTTCTACATCCGAGGGTGCCTCGAAGTCCCAATCATAGGAACTGGCGAAATCTTCATGTGGGGACTTTGGGCTCGAATCAGCGAGACTGATTTCGATGAAATCTCTGATCATTGGGAAAGCGAAGGTCGAGAAAACATCATCGGACCGTATAAGGCACGCCTCGCAAATGCTTTGTCTATCTACACAGAGACCCTAAATCAGCGCATCGAGGTCCGAATATCACCAATGGGTACTCGCCCACTCTTCATTCTGGAAGACACAGGAACCGCTCTTTACGGCGAGCAACGCTCAGGATTGAGTCCACAAAAGGCGGCTGAATATGCCTGCCTTCTAATGAGAATGGCGAACGTCTGACAGTAGCTCCTCGAAAGTCGCATTTTCGGCAACTGCGAGTCGATTGTTTCCGGAAAACCCGTTTCGGGAAACAGGCTTTAGCCGAAGTGAACGTCTGGTTTTACGAGTTGCACGGCGTCAATTGAGGCTTGCACCAACTCCGCACAAGAACGTACGAAAGCGTCATCCACGAGAACCAGAGCGTCCGGCTCCGACACGTCACCTTCAAAGAAGAAGTGCTGGTCCCGTGCCTTAAGGATAAAAGGGAGCGCCTCATGCATAGAGAGCAGATAATCGTAGCTCCGGCCTCTACCGTGTTTTAGTACATTCACGGCAGCGGCGAACTGTTCAAAGCGTGACGCGAGAGCCTGTTCACTGGCGCTTAATAGAATCTTTCGAAGCTCAGCGAATCCATCAGAGCAGTTCAGACCATCCTGCAACCTAGCCTCAAAGATCGAGAAGATACCAACTGCGGTGACAACTTTGCCCAGTTGAAGAGCCTGACCGTGATTCGGACAGTTCCGTCGATGGAGAGCCTCGACTATTAGTTTTCAACCGTGCGGGATGTCATGGTCATCGAGAGGCTATGTCGATGATGACAGCGAGGAAATCGTACGAGACGAGCGTCTCCGATCCGCGAACTGGAACGCGCAGGCAGATAACAAGGAACTCACCTGCGGATATTACGCCCAACCACTCCCCGCTCATCTCTCGTTCACTCAACATGGTATCTCGCTTCATTTGATTGCTAGCGTGGCAGTAGGCGTCTCATCCGGTACTACCGAAGGTCCGTATGAACTCTTGTCACCTGACCGCATAGATTTCAGGTCGAGCGAACGGCACTAAATCGCGGAAAGCATGGCAGGCAAAGGGTTATGTTGCGTTGTCGAGAGATTTACCCGAAAAGCAGTCAACGCCTTCTGTTCCCTGCTTCCTGCTCTTAAGTCCGAGCGCCAAGCCCACCCCTTAGCCTCTTCCAGTCCTCGCTCGAAAACATCCTCGGTCCTGCCTCAATCAATCGCGGCATCATATTGAACACTGCAACCCGGTTCCACGGCTTCCCATCCCGCATCCGGAAACCCTTCTCATTCAGATCGCTCACAATGCTCGAGTACGAGAAGTCCTGCCCCAGCAGCTCCATCATCAGCATCATCGCCTGGTTCTCCTTCGGCTCTACCTCCAGCCGCTGGCAGTCATCCGAGATGCGCAGCCCATAAGGAATCTCCTCGTTATACGCTCCTTCAGTCGGAGCCTCGCCATCCGGCAACTCCCGCCTCCACTCAATCGAAACCATCTGCCAGCCCGTCGCCACCCTCTGCCCGAGAATCTCCGGACTAAACGGTCCCGAGACCACATCACGAATCCGTTCAAAATAAGCCATGGCCAGCCTCCCGAAGTTGCTTCTTTGTCCTCATCGCTGGACTGCAATTCACCTGCCAAAGATTCATCTGCAAGCAGATCGCTTAAGTCCGTGCCATCATTGCAATTTCCCATCGGGGTGCCGGTGAAGCCACGTCCGGAACCGTCCAAATCTGCAACCGGCTGTTCGTATCCGGACGCCGAAATCTCTTCAATCCCGTTCGGTCGCTGCTTGTAAGATGAAAAAACTCATGATCAGCCTGGAACCGGTCACGCCTCAAAACGTGTTGACCTTCAAAGAAGTTCGCCTGCGCGCTCTCGTGGACACTCCGAGCGCCTTCAGTTCAACCTACGCAAGAGAATCCCAATTCACAGATGATTTCTGGATAACCCGCGAACAGCAGCGCGATGGTCAGAAGTCAATCCTGTACATGGCGATGGACGCGCAGGCTGTACTCGGCATCGCCGGCTGCTTCATCGACAGCAAAGACTCAACCAAAGCTGACCTGATCTCCATGTGGACCGATCCTGCACATCGTCAGAAGGGAATAGGCCGTCTTCTGGTGGATGAGATCGCCGCCTGGGCTCGTCAGCGCAAGGCACTTACCTTGCAGTTGCTGGTAACGAGCTGCAACGAAACCGCCATCGCCTTCTACCAACGGTTAGGATTTACGCTCACCGGCCACACTGAACCTTATCCAAACGATCCAGCCCTTATCGAATACCAAATGGCTCGCCTGCTTTCGTAAGCCGCGAACCCTTATTCAGCGGCGGCCTGGCCCTCCGCCGCCGAATAATTCTTCTTCCCGGTGTAAAAAGGTTACTTCCCAGTCCCCTCGCCGACCAGATGGGTCGCATGAGTCACCGCTGCACCGGCCCGCAGAGCCGCAGCGACCAGCGCCGTCTCCGCAATCTCCTCCGGCGTAGCGCCCGCCTTCACTGCGTTGCCACGATGAATCTCCAGGCAGTACGGGCACTGTGTCGTCAAGGCCACCGCAAGCGCAATCAACTCCTTATACTTCTTCGGAACGACACCTTCAGTCATTGCCGCTTTATCGAACGCCCAGAAGGCATCCATCGCAGCGGGAGCGCCCTCGCCCAAAACTTTCAGCTTCTTTAAATTTGCCATTTCGTACATCAAGCATCTCTCCTTGAAAACATTTTTCTACGGCGGCAAGCGTTGGCCCCACTCACTCTCCGGAGGCATCCAGTGTCAAGGAACAACAAGGACTTGTCGAATCCTCACCACATCGAAGCGCCGCTGTCGCGCGAAATCCGCGCTACTCCTCGTCTTCCAATAAACTTCCCAGCCGGTCGAACCTGCGCTCCCACATCGACTTTCTCTCCTCGATCCATCGCCCCGCCGTCGAAAGCCCCGCCGGTTCGATATGGCAAGTCCTCACTCTCCCAACCTTCGCCGTGCGCACCAATCCGCTCTTCTCCAGAATCTGGAGATGCTGCACCACTGCCGCCACCGTAATGGCCAGCGGCCCAGCCAGATGCGAAGCCGCGACGGGTCCTTTACTCAACCTCTCCACTATCGCCCGTCGCGTAGGATCGCCCAGCGCGTGAAAGACGCGGTCAACATTCATCTTCTGTAAGGCCATCCGTCTCTGCCTTTCTTCGCTGGCTACTTAATTCCGCGCCAATTCTTTCGCCAGTTCGTCAAACAGCACGTTCCAGCCTGCCTCTCGAATCTTCGGGCCATCCGAGCCTTCAAAAAAAGCTGCCTGTTCGGTATAGGTAAACTCCGTACTCTTCTCTGCCGGCAGCAGCTCCACTGTCCCCAGGGAAGTCGAGATGCGTCGTCCTGCAAAGCTCATCGTGTAAGCGAAGACAATGCGCCGGTTCGGCTCAATGTCGTGATAGCTCGTATCGCTCGCCAGCGGAGTGCCGTCCTTCATGTGAAAGCGCTTGTGTTCGCTGCCTCCCACGCGAAAATCCATCTCAAACTCGATTCCGAACTCATCTTCCTCTGCAAACCACCTCTGCTTCTTCACCGGATCGGAAAACGCCGCAAATACCCGCTCCGGCGGCACAGGAAAACTGCGCTCAATCACAAAACTGCTATGCATAACCGATTGCTTCTCCATAACCATGTCTTTCCTCCGAGGTAAAAATAGTTTAGTACATACTTAACTATTGCCTTGAAATAAAAAATTGTCAAGTGAATACTTAAGTATTTTCCCGGCCCTGCAACTTCTGCCAGTTGTCAATTTGTCCGCCCAAAACCACAATCAGTTTCCTTGACACGGCTCACAGGCCCTCGTACTGTTAGCTTGCTTCTCTCAGCCGCCTCCCCAGATAAGTCCCGGCACAGTCTCCTTTACGAAACGGTTGCAGCTCTACTTTCTCCCGGCAAAAAAGCATCTCTTACCATCGGGAGTTTTCGATCGCGCCCGTTACTCGACTAAAGGCGATCCGCTTCATTCAGAAGCTTCGGAAGTACCTGAAGAAAAATCCCGACCTGATTCCGACAGGTCGACCGATCCAACTCGAAATGCGGTGCAATCCGCATAGAGCAACCGGCAGGCTTTCCCCTGCCAACTTCGAGGCCTTGGACATGAGACGAATCCTCCCCGCATTTCTCCTTCTGCTCACAGCTCCGGCGTGGGCCGCGACCTTTCCGGTCACTGACACCTTCAGCGGCTCCGGCCCCTTGTCCTCCAACTGGACCAGCACCACCGCCCCGGGTCAGGGCTACGTCCCGCTCCAGCAGGCCGCTGGCCAGGTCGTGCCCTCGACTCCCGCCCAGCAAGGATTGGCCATCTATACCGGAGCTATTTTCACCAACGACCAGTATTCCCAGGTTAAGTTTGTCGCGCATCTTGTGGTTGGCGGCAGCACTGGCCCGTGCGTCCGCATGAGCCTCGCCGGCGACGGTGTCTGTTACCTCGCCGACTTCGGGCAGATCTATCTCCTCGTTGCGGGAGGCGGCGTAGCTCCTATCGTGTCGGGCTGTCCAATTCCTTCCAGCGGCGACACCATCCAACTCTCTGTTCTCGGAACAACCTACACCTGTACCGACGTCACTACCGGTGCGTCCGCCTCCGGCAATGATTCCACCGTAACGACCGGCAGCCCAGCCATCCTCGTGGATCAAAGATCCTCGACAGCCTATGCCTTGGCCCAGTTTCAGACTGACTGCAACCCAACATGCAACTCCGGGCCTCCGCCCTCCGGCGCAATCACCTTCGCTCCACCCGCCGGGACCTACAACACAACCCAGATGGTAGCCATCAACACCACAATTTCTATGGCAACTATCTTCTTCACAACGGACGGATCAATCCCCACGACGTCTTCAACCATTTACACCAGCCCGATCTCAATCAACGCATCGCAAACCCTTCGCGCAATCGCTGTCGCTTCTGCCTCTGCGGCCTACACGCTCACTTTGCCGGCCGCCGCCGCCGTTCTATTCAGCCCGCCAGGTGGAACCTTCAGCGCATCGCAACCGGTCACTCTGAGTACCACCACGCCCTCCGCGACGATCTTCTATACCACCGACGGCTCCAACCCAGGCACATCCTCGAACGTTTTCACCGGACCGATCACCGTCTCCACCTCTCAAACAATCAGGGCTGTTGCCGATGCGCCGGGCTTCACCCAGGGTCCGCCCACTTCGGAGACCTACACCATCACCTCGGCCACCGGTCAGACCTGGTACGTCAACGGAGTCGGCGGAACCCGCTTCTCCTCCAATCAGCCCAACGGCCAGTGCAACGGAAAGTCTCCGGCGGCCTATCCGGGTTCGGGCGTCAACCAGAACTGCGCCTTCAACGACATCCGTTTCCTCTGGACTGACGGCAGCTACTCCGCGGATCCCAGTGTTGGCGCACCTGCCTGGGGATGGATCGGCTCCAGCGGAGACACCTATCTCATCGACTGCACCGGGAACGCCTCCTGCCGCGTCGGTCAAAGCGGCCCCAACTCCGCCGACAGCTTCGGACTCGCCGGTAATCCTTTCGGCGCTGGAGCGCCCCCGCCCATTAGCGGAACCACCTCCGCCCACACGCGCATCCTGGGCATCAATCACGATAGCTGCCTCCAGCCCTCTGCCAAAGCTCACATCAACGGCGGCTTTGGAGTAAGCGCAGTCTTCTCTCTCGTCGGTGTCTCGAACGTTGATGTTGCCTGCCTCGACATCACCGACTTCTCCAGTTGCGGTCAATCCGGACAGGTCAATCGCTGCAGCACAACCTTCCCCGTGAGCGATTACGCCAGTAACGGAATTCAGCTCAACAACACGACAACCAACACCACCATCACCGATGTCAAAATTCACGGCATGGCAAACGCCGGCATGTTCGGAGCAACAGGCAATGACGTCGCCGTCACCAGAGTCACTGTCGCAGGCAATGCCTCCTCAGGATGGAACATGGACGACGGCACAGGAGCCACCGGAACCGGAATTCTCACTCTCAGCTACTTCAACACGCTCTGGAACGGCTGTGCGGAAGAGTTTCCCGTAACCCACCAGCTACCCTATGCCGACTGTACCGACGACGACTCCAACGGCTATGGCGACGGAGTCGGCACAGCAACCGTGACAAGCAGTCCGTCGTGGTTCATGTTCGTCGATCACTCCATCGCCGCCAACAACACGCAGGATGGATTCGATCTCCTTCACCTCGAAGGCGGCGGCTCGACCATGACCATCACCAACTCCCTCATGTACGGAAACATGGGCCAGCAACTCAAGATGGGAGCCGCAGGCACTGCCGTCAACAATCTGATCGTCGGCAACTGCAATGCTCTCCGTCAGGCTATCCCCGGAACCCCCGCCGGCTACAACTCCAGACTGTCTGACTTCTGCCGCGCCTCCGACGTCCCGGTCGTCATGGCAGTCAGCGACGGTGGCCTCACCACCAGGTATTTCTTCAACACCCTTTACGCTGCCAACTCCATCGGCGTAGAAGTCACTACCAGCGGCCCGTGCACCACAACCTGCTTCCTCCAGTACGAGAACAACATCTTTCTCGGCTTCGAGAACAACGCGCAGAACGGCTACCCCGACGGCGGAAGCCTTAAATTCCCCACTCCCATCTTCTTCGACAACGCCCAGATCCTCTCGGCTTCAGGCTCCAGATTCACGAACAACGCAAGCTTCAACTTCCGGGATAGCTGGACCTGTCCCAAGACCGATTTCAACGAACAAAACGCCATCTGTACCGACCCGGGCTTAGCCGACGAGACCTTCCATCTCTACGGCTTTGGAAATATGACTGTGGCGGGAAGTAACTCCGCCGTCGTCGGCCATGCAGCTCCGCTCTCGTTCGTCACAACAGACTTTCTGGGCCATCCGCGCTCCGCAACCGCGCCGACTATCGGCGCCATTGAATCGACGCCGCAATAAAAAAGTGAGGGCCGTGGATACCCGCGTCCACGGCCCTCATCAGAGAGGGAACACCTTACTGCGAATTACCCTGTACCAGCTCCGTAGCCACTGGAATCAGGTATCCGAACAGGCCGTTTGTCGCTTGTTGAGGCCCTGCGGTAAAGTACAACTCCGCCGCTGGAGCCTCATCCGGGTCATAGCTGTTCTGCGTCGCAGCGTTCGCAAAACTCATGCTCCAGATGCCGTTGATGGAAAGAGGCTTGCCGCTCTCGTCCTCAAGAAGGCCGACAAACTTACCCGTATCGAAATCGTAAGCCGAGATGAACCCCGCAGACTGAGTCGTCCCTCCAGCCGCAAAGTTCGATACCAGAAGACAGTGACTGAACCGTCCAAAGTCGAGCGGCGCAAGCGTAACGCCCCACGGAGCGTTAAGCCAGTCCCCGTGCTCCAGCCGTCGCAGCAGCTTGCCCTTCGTTGAATAGATATCAACGAAACCAAGCCCCGGCCCCGGCGTCTCGAACGGATTCCCCGCAAAGTGCAACGCGTACGTAACGACCAGGTCGTCGCCCACAGCCTGCACGTTGAAAGGCACAAAGTTCCGTGGCAGACGATCATCCGTGAACGGCTTGTCGTCATCGAAGCGGCGGTCATGGGGACCGTCGTAATCGCTCAACTTCACCGGTTTGAAGGCGTTGTCGTAGACGTCGATGCGGCCCTTGAGGAAGTTCGCGACGTAGAGGTAACGCACGCCGTCGATGGAAGCAGTGGTCAGTGCCGTATAGCCCGAGCCGCTATCGCCGCGGGCGACGGTCACAGCGTTCGTGGAGGGAGCAACAGCCCCCGGAGTAAGGCCTACACCGGGATTCCATGCCGCGATCGATCCATCGAGGGTTGCGAAGATAAACGCCGCCGGCATTCCGGGAGCCGCCGGAAAGTCCGTTGTGTTGGCGTCCGAGATCACCCCGGTCGGAGTGCCCGTCGGGAAGGTCTTGTCGTTCGGGTTGGATTTTGGAATCGTCACCACAAGCTTCTGCTTCGACCCCGGTCCGTCGTACAGTGTGGAGACTCCAGTGGCCTCGTCGGACACCCACCATGTACTGCCGGAGCTTCGTGCGAGCCCCCAGGCATTGATGAGTTGAGCATCCGGTGCCTCCGCTACTCCGGAAACGTTGGCATCAAGATTCACCTGCTTGTAGTGCTGGGCAAAGACGGCGGACGACAACAACAGAAAAAATGCGACATCTGCAATTTTGCTCGAAAAGAATTTCATTGTTGATACTCCTTGTATGTATTGCCTCGCGGGCCCAAGGATCCCCGGTGTGCAGTGCCAACAACCAGGCGAGGGAACTGTGCTGGAAACTTCTGCAAGCGTAGTTTGCCTGAGACAATCGGTTGTCTATCTGTCGTCGCCACGTCGTCAAATAGCAGTAAGATCTCAAAAATAAATTTGTCAGGATTCTGTCATCGCACCCTACAAATAAATGTAGAAACCCGGCGGGGATGGAGGATGCGAGATTCCCTTGCTACACTCGCTCCAACCGGAGACATCCATGAAACTCTCGTCACGACGTGGCATGCAGATCGTCATCGCAACCCAGGCAGTTCTTCTCATTGCGGCAGTGGGTGTCATTCACTCGCAGCAAGCCCAGACGCAGCGGTTCCCGCAGTTCGACAACGAAGACGTCAAAGTCTGGCGCTCCGTCGTCCTGCCGAATCAACCCCTGACCATGCACCGCCACGAACACCCGCGCGTCATCATCCCTCTCCGCGGCGGCCTCATGAAGATCGTCGAGCAATCCGGCAAAACCGAGCAGCACCAATGGGACGTAGGCCACGCCTACTGGCTTCCAGCCAACGAACCAAACACCATGCACGCCGACGTCAACGGCGGCACCGAACCCATCGAAGTCATGGTCGTCGAACTCGAGAAAGAGAAATAGCGCCCGCACCGCAGTCGCCACGCAGATGAGAAAATAGAAGAGCATGCTTCAGCTCTCCTCTGCCGGCAAACGCTTCGGCCAAAAACTCCTCTTCGAAGACGCCAACTGGCTCATCACGCCGGACGAGCGCACTGGCCTCGTCGGCGGCAATGGCACCGGCAAATCCACGCTCCTTAAAATCCTCGGCGGCATCGAAACCCTCGACTACGGCCAGCTCACCCGCGTCAAAGGCATGACCCTCGGCTATCTCCCGCAGGACGGCCTCGCTCTCCGCGGTAAAACCGTCTTCGCCGAGTGCCTCTCCGTCTTCGACCACCTCCACGCCCTCGAGCGCGAAGCCGAAGACCTCACCCACACCCTCTCCACCGTCGATCCGAAATCCAAAGAGTACGCCGCCGCAGCCGAGCGCTACTCCGACATCGCCGACCAGCTTCACGTTCACGACATCTACACCCTCGACGCGCAGGTCGGCGCCGTCCTCGGCGGCCTCGGTTTCACCAAAGAAGACTGGGACCGGGACACCGAAGAGTTCTCCGGCGGCTGGCAGATGCGCATCGCACTCGCCAAACTCCTCCTGCAAAAACCCAGCCTTTTACTTTTAGACGAGCCCACCAACCACCTCGACCTCGAATCCCGCAACTGGCTCGAAAACTATCTCCACGACTACCCCAACGCCTACATCCTCATCTCGCACGACCGCTACTTCCTCGACGTCACCGTCAACAAGACCATCGAGCTGTGGAACAAGCGCATGCACGTCTACCACGGCAACTACGAAAAGTACGTCGTGCAAAAAGAAGAGCGCCGCACCCAGTTGATGAACGCATACAAGAATCAGCGCGACCGCATCGACGCTCTCGAAGCCTTCATCAACCGCTTCCGCTACCAGGCCACAAAAGCAAAACAAGTCCAGTCCCGCATCAAAGAACTCGAAAAAATCGAACGCATCGAGGTCCCCGAAGAAGAAGCGACCATCCACTTCTCCATCCCGCAGCCGCCCGCATCAGGCCGCACGGTTCTCGAGGTCTCAAGCCTCACCAAGTACTACCCCACGCCCACCGGCGGCGAAAAACTCATCCTCGATAACCTTAACTTCACCATCGAGCGCGGGGACCGCATCGCCCTCGTCGGAGCCAATGGCGCAGGAAAATCGACCCTCATCCGTCTCATGAGCCAGCAGGAAGCGCCAACAGCAGGCACCATCCGCGAAGGACACAACGTCCTCACCGACTTCTTCGCCCAGGACCAGTACAAAGTACTCGACCCCAACGCCGTCATGCTCGACGACATCAGCGGAGCCGCGACCAAAGTTCCTGTCGTCGAACTCCGTTCGCTCCTCGGCTGCTTCATGTTCTCGGGCGACGACGTCTTCAAAAAACTTGGCGTCCTCTCCGGCGGCGAGCGCAACCGCTACGCTATGGCCAAGATGCTCGTCTCGCCCAGCAACTTCCTCCTCCTCGACGAGCCGACCAACCACCTCGATCTCCGCGCCAAGGATGTCCTGCTCGACGCCATCCGCAACTTCACCGGCACGGTCCTCTTTGTCTCGCACGACCGCTACTTCATCGACGGCCTCGCCACCCGCGTCTTCGAGGTCGAAGACCGCCGCCTCCACATCTACCCCGGCAACTACGAAGACTACCTCTGGCGCAAACAGGGTGGCCCCGAAAAGGTAACCGAACAGATTACAAATTCATTAACTGCAAGATCAGCACCCTTCGTAGAAGTTGTCATTTCGACCGAAGCCGTTCACAGCGTGAGCGGCGAAGTGGAGAAACCCGCTTCTCTGCAACTGTCGCCAATCAAGCGCCTGAACCCCATCAAACTCAAACAACTCGAAGACCGCCTCCAGCACGCCGAACAGGAAATCCCGCGCCTCGAAGAGGCCATCGCCGCAATGGAAACCCGCCTGGGCAACTTCATCTCCGCCGAGCAATCCCAAAAAGACGCTACCGAACTCGAAGCCCTCCGCACTCAGCGCACCACCCTCCTCGCAGAGTGGGAAGAACTCTCCCTCACCCTCGAAGAACAACAACTGGCCTGATCGCTTCTCATCTGCGAAACCACGTCCTGCCGTTTTTCAGCGAGAACCTGTGTTTCACAAGCGGGTGCAATTAGCAGTCACCGAACTACCGACCCTCGCGCAGCCGAGCCGCCAGTCTCTCTGGCAACCCAGCCATCAAAATCCGCCCCTGCGCTGCCTGCACATCATACGGAACGCGATGATAAACAATCTCCTTCGCCTCCGAGTCGTACACCACGAACGCCGCCCGCCAGTCGCAGTCCCTCGGCTGCCCTACCGATCCCGGATTGATGAGATGCCGCGTCCCCTCAGGAATCGCCATCGTCCAGCTGGCGGCTTCATTCTTCGTCGAATACTGCGGCTTGATCTCGTGCCAGTCGTGGTCCTTCTGCGAGAAGCCACCCTGCAGATGCGTGTGCCCGAAGAACGTAATCGCCGTCCCCATCTGCTGCAGCGGAGCCCACGCATCCCGCATGTTCAGAATGTACTGATCCTCATTCAGCGGCGACCCATGCACACAGGTCACGCCCGTCTCCTCTGGCTGAATCGGTCCCGGCGGCACTGCCTTCAGCCACTCCAGATTCTCCGGAGTCAGCTCCTTATTCGTCCACATCGCCGCCGCACGAGCCACCGGATTGAACCCCAGCGCCGAAGTCAGCCCGCAGCAAACCCGGTCATGGTTCCCCCGAACATTGACCTGCGCACCAGCCCGCATCAGATCGACTACCTCGTTCGGGCTTCCGCCATACCCCACAATATCCCCGAGATTCCAAAGCGCATCGTAAGGCTCTGCCGCGGCCAGTACGGCCTTCAGGGCCTCAAGATTCCCGTGAATATCCGAAAGTATCAGTGCGCGCATTGCAGTGGAAAAAGCCAATCGGCCAATTTTCTAGTCTATAGACATTCCCCCACAATGAAAACCGGGCTGCATCAACTGTAGTGGGGCCAGTTTGAACCCCGGGCAACCAAAGTTACCTATAATCCCGTTTTCGCAGGAACTTCGACGCCAAGTTATGGATCGTCGTTCGATGAGCGACTTGCCCGGTTACCGATAGTTAGGCGTAAGATTCTGGTTGCACCCTGAGGGCCTCCGGGTTCAACCAAACGATATCGATGGGGAGGAGATATCCGTGATAAGGAAGAGTCTTCTATCGTTCAGCATTGCAGCAATGGTGATTTTGACTGGCCTCTGTTGGAGTCAAAGTCCGGCGCAAACCCCCTCTGACAACTCGGCCCAAAGCGTTACGGATCAGGATATCGATTTATTAAGGAAGGATGTTCGGTCACAGAAGAAGCAGATCATCGCTTCGAATCTTCAGCTGACTGATCAAGAGGCGGTGAAATTCTGGCCGCTGTACGACCAGTACACTGCCGATCTGGTGAAGATCAACGATGCGAAGTATGCGGCGATCAAAGAGTTCGCGTCCAGCTACGCTACCATGACCGACGATCAGGCAACGGGACTTGTACGCAAGATGCTTGGCGTCGATCAATCGGTTGCGGAGTTACGGCTGAGATACATTTCGCTCTTCAACAACGTGATACCAGGGAGGAAAACCGCAGTGTTTTTCCAGCTGGATCGGCGGCTGGTGATGTTGATTGACCTGCAGTTGGCTTCGCAGATTCCGATGATCCTGCTCTCTGGCGGAACTCCCAAACAATAGTGCAGGAGGAGCGTCGTCTCGTTGCGCTCAGGAACTTTCCGAAAAGCCCGGTTTCGAGGGAATATACGGATTTAGCGTATAGAACTGTCAGGTGAAAGTTGCGACCCACAGAAAACTTCCAGCCAACCCGATCTCTCAAAATCGAGTTAAATTCTCGCAACTTCCTGTCCTTTCGTTGCGTTCGAATCTGTGGAGGGCAATCCATATGAGATTGAACCTTCTTCTTGCCGCTGCCGTGTTTCTTCTTTCGCAGACCTCGTTCGGGCAGAACGACGAAAACATTAAGGTCAACGTTCAGAAGTGCCTCATCGCTTATTCGATCAAGAGCATCCATGCGTCCGTGCAGGGAGGTGTTGTCACCCTAACCGGTTCTGTCGACCTTTACAGTACAAGGTTCCTTGCCGATCAGTTGACAAGCGGAGTTCCCGGTGTCAAATCCGTTTGGGATCGAGTTGAGGTTTTAAGTCCAAATGTTCCTGACGAGGAACTGAGCAAGCAGGTCAAGAATCTGATCGCTGATCGCATACGCAGACTTGGCGGCTTTGGCTTTGGATCGATTTCTGTAAACGTGAAAGACGGTGTTGTCACTCTAGCGGCTACGCCGCTCCCCAGTTGGCGTTCCCAACGAAGACTGCAGTGGGGGACATTCCGGGTGTTAAGAACCTCATCGATCACGTCAAGCTGGTTCCCCCATCTGAACCGCACTGGCGGAGTTCGTTTGAAATTGAAGCGACTCCGATGGTGAATTGAGACACGTGGAATCCACGTCTCATTTATCGGTGACACCGGATCGGGACGTTACTTTCCGCGACTATCTGACAAAGGTTTCAAAGAATCGTGGCAAAACTTCCAGGCATTCATCTTTTTTCAACTTTGCGTACTGCTCCGGCGTCAGCTTGGAATAGCAACACTAGCGCAGAATAACCACTTCCCCGAAAGTCGGGTTTGCGGAAACTTCAGTCATTAACTCCAAACTGACCCACTACCCATCAACCGACGGAAGCCAACGGCCTAAACCGATCCGTCGTCATCGTAGGTGCCGAAGCCAGCAGCCTCTGAGTGTACTCATGCTGCGGCGCGCGAAAGATCTCCCGCGCTCCACCTGTCTCCACAATCTCCCCACGCCGCATCACAGCAACGCGGTCCGCCACCTGAGCCACCACCGCCAGATCATGCGAGATAAACAGCATTGCCAGCCCATGCTCCCGCCGCAGATCGTTCAGCAGCTTCAGAATCTGCGCCTGCACTGTCACATCCAGAGCGGTCGTAGGCTCATCGGCGATCAACAGCCGTGGCCGGTTCACAATCGCCATCGCGATCAGAACCCTCTGCCGCTGCCCCCCCGAAAACTGATGCGGATAGTCCTTCGCCCGCCGCTCAACCTCCGGCAAACCTGTTCCAGCCAACCCGACATCCTCCATTGCCGAAAGCACCTTTGCCCTCACCTCGGCTCTGCTCATCGCCGGATGATGCGCCCTTACCGCCTCGGCAATCTGCGCCCCCACCGGCATCACCGGATTCAGCGCCGTCATCGGCTCCTGAAAGATCATGGCAATCTCGCGCCCGCGCCGCCGACGCATCGCCTCTTCAGGCAGAACCAGCAACTCCTCTCCATCAAACAACACCGACCCCGAAACCCTGGCAGCATCAGGCAGCAGCCGCAGCACCGCCAGCGAAGCCGCCGACTTCCCAGACCCCGACTCGCCCACCAGCCCCAGCGTCTCGCCCGCATTGATCCCGAAAGAGATACTCCGCACAGCTTCCCGCCCGCCAAACGCAATCGACAGATCCCTCACATCCAGCAGCGGCGAACCCTGTTCCATAATCCGAATACTAGCCGAAATCTCCGCGCACCCGTGTCCAACCGTTGCAGGCAGAACATTGTTCCCCAAATAGCGTCTAAACTTCTTAGCAGGATCATGAAAAGCGTCTTCCATCGCATCCTCGTCGCCGCTGCCACCCTTGCAGCCTCTGTCGCCTCCGCGCAGATGCACAAGGTCGCCAAGCCCGAGCAGGTCGTCCGCGCCGTCGGCGTCTACGAGTGGACCGGAGACTTCGCCAAACCCACCGCGAGCCGCCTCATCCCCGTCTCCGTTTATATCGAGGGCAAATTCGAGGACGCCGGCGTCTACACCGCCCGTCCTGTCCCCTTCGCTCTCCTCAACGGCAATCTCTACATTCTGCAAAGCGCGGGCATCGACAAAGGCACCCTCGACCTCGCCTACGCCAAGCACCTTCAGGCCGTCGAACCCACCGGCGATCTCGCCTACGACGACGGCTGGTTCGGCTACGGAAGCGTCAAACCTCTCTCCGCACCCAGAAACACCACCCGCGCTCTCAAACCCTCAAAGAACGTCCCGGTCATCGCCACATCGTCCGATCCGAACCGCCCGCACCTCGTCACCAAAAACAGCGGAGACGCAGCCTCCACCAACGGCGATCCGAGCAAGCCCACCGGAACCTCGACGACATCCCAGACAACATCCCAGACAACGACTCAACCAGACGCCAATTCCTCTGGCACAAAAAGCACCGCCAGCAACGACGACTCCGACCGCCCCACCATGAAGCGCCGTGACAACTCCGGTTCAACCTCCACAGCATCGAGCAACCCAAACTCAACCACCGCCAGCCCACCAGCCGACGACCCGGATCGCCCCACCATGAAACGCCGCGACAGCTCCGGCTCAACAAGCTCCGGCACCGACTCCTCAACAACAGCCGGCACACAAACCGGCAGCACTCCCACAGACGATCCCGATCGCCCGACCATGAAGCGCCATGATCCCTCCAGCGGCACAACAAGCTCCGGTTCCGACACCAGCGACTCCTCAACAGCCAGCGCTCCAAGCACTTCCCCGGACGACCCCGACCGCCCCACGCTCAAGCGTCGCTCCTCCGCAGACGCACAGCATGCCGGCGCAGCCACAGGCGTTCCTGGGGTCTCCGCGGTAGGCTCTCTCAACGACGATCCCAGCCGCCCCAACCTCCATCACGGCAAGCCCACCAGCGCCATGAACGAGACCGACCTACCCAAGCTCACCGGCCTTCCACCCAACCTCCACCAGATGGTCGCCGTCTCCGACGCCGTCAACCGCGACCCCCACCCCTTCACTCTCGCCTGGGACGACGAAGCGCAGCATCAGGCCATCCTCACCAAGATGCAGGAGATGGCTCAGGCCCAACTCGCAGCTTACGGTAAGCCTCCCGCAACAGCCCAGCCACCGGCGACTCCGGCGAAAAAACTTCCCGCAACTCAGACACGCGCAAAGAAACCCACGCCGCCGCCACCACGGCAGCCTCTTCTTGAGGAAGACCTCAAGGCCTATACCCTCAGCTACGGAGGATCCGCCACCTACGTCTACTCCGCCAACACCGGAGGCACCGGAGCTGCCCTCCGCTACGTCACCATCGTCGCCCAGGACGATGGCCTCGGCAACATCAAGCCCGCCATCCAGAGTGTCACCGATGCCGCCCACTTCGACCGCACCCCTAAAATGCAGTTCGTCGATGTAGTCGACGCCGAGGCCAGCAACCGCGCCAGCCTCCTCTTCGAACTCCGCAGCCAGAGCGCCCGTCAGTTCGCCCTCTACCGCGTCATCGCCTCCCACCCCGAACAGATCTTCCTCACCGGCACCACGCAGTAATCTGCATCGATGCCTACGACTCCAGACGATGTAGCTCGCGCCTTTGTCGCCGCAATCAACGCGGAAGACCCGTCCGCACTCCGTGCGTTGATGACCGACGACCACACCTTTACCGACGCGCGCAGCAACAGTTTTTCCGGTGCCGAAAAGATGAAACTCGGCTGGCAGCACTTCTTTCGCGCCTATCCCTCCTACCGGATCGACATCGAACACACCTTTACCAAAGGGAATCAGGTAGCGCTCTTCGGCAAAGCGACTGGAGGCTGGCGCTTCAACGATCAAATCCTCCCACAGAGATGGACGGTCTCTGCCGCATGGCTAGCCGAGATAGAAAAGGAAAGGATCAAACACTGGGCCGTCTTCTGCGACACAAACTGGGTGAATCCTCCCGCGTAAACCATCGCCAACGCGGCTCTAAGCTCGGGTACCATCCGGCTGCCCGGATGACCCATCCATCGCGCCTTTTGCGAAGGATGGGCATGGAAATTCGCCAGCGCCGTTGCGTCGTTTGAGCAAAACTATAGTCCAATGCTTCCGGGCTCTATTCCATCCTCAGCGCCTTTGCCGGATCGATCGAAGCCGCGCGCCGTGCAGGAATCAGCCCTGCAAGACAGGCAGCCACGGCCAGAGTCACAATCGCGCCCGCCATCACGGTCGCATCGGCATTCGTAATCTCATACAACTGCGTCTTCACAAACCGCACGCACATCAGAGCCACCGGAATCCCAATCGCCAGTCCCAGCACAGCCTGAATCGTCGCCCCGCGCATGATCATCGCGACCACGCTGCTGCGTTCGGCTCCCAGTGCCATGCGAATCCCGATCTCCGAAGTCCGTCCGGCAACCGTGTACGAGGTCACTCCGTATAGCCCAATCGTCGCCAGCAACAATGCCAGTCCGCCAAACAGCATCGTCAACCGCGAGATCATCCGCTCTTCGCTGAACCGGTCGGCGATCTGCTCGGAGAACGTCTGAAACTTCACCACCGTCAGATTTGGATTGATCCCTGCCAGCGTCCTCCGTGCCAACGTCTCCATATCGTTCATCGGTCGATCCGTGGCAATTGACAATCGCCCCGGCATAGAGCCCTTCGTCCTTCTCGATCGGATCTTTGTCGCTCGACGGACGCTGCATCATCGGCACAAAGTACATGCAGTGGTTCTTCCACTTCAGCGCTCTCGTAGGCCGTGTCCTCGACCACGCCGACAATCTCATAATCGCCGGCTGACTTCGGCCCATCACCCGCCAAAGTGTTGCCCGATCGGATTGAGGCCCTTCAGATACTGCTTCACAAACGCCTGGTTGACCACCGCCACGGTCGGAGCCGTCGACGTATCCTGCACCCCAATCCCCCGTCCCATCACCACCCGCGTCCCCACCGAATCGAAGAACTCCGCATTTGCCTTCACAAAAGAGGCCCCGTAACCCGCCGAATCGCGGTGGCTGTCCCTGGACACTAACACCGTTCCCCAGTTGTTGTCCTCCATCGGCGTATAAGTCGCGATCCCCAACCTTCGTCACGCCCGGCAACGCATGGAATCGCTCCTCCATCGTCCGGTACAGCGCCTCCACCTGTGTCTGCGAGTAGCCCGCCGCCTGCGGATTGATATGCACGATATACCGATTCCTCGCGTCCAGCTTCATGTCCTTGCTCTGCAGCTTGTTCAGACTCTGCGAAAACAATCCCGCACCCACCAGCAGCACCAGCGACAGCGCCGCCTGCAGCACCACCAGCCCGCGCTGCAGCAGTGAAGCCCCCGTTGCCGTCGTCCGCGTCCCGCTGCGCAAAGCATCCGCCGGATTCGCACTCGCCGTAATCCACGCCGGCGCCACGCCAAACAGAACTCCCGTCACCACCGACAGACGCAAACGCAAACCCAATCACCTCCAGCGATGGGCTCGCATGAATCGGAACATTCTTGTCCCCGGGAAACGCCATCATCAGCAGCATCCGCGTCCCCGCATAGGCCACCGCCAACCCCGCCAGCCCGCCCATCACCGAAAGCACAAGGCTCTCCGTCAGCAACTGGCGAATGATTCTCCCTCGCATCGCCCCCAGCGCCGTGCGCACGGACATCTCCGTTCGCCGTCCCATGCCCCGAACCAGCAGCAGATTCGCAATATTCGCGCACGCAATCAGCAGCACCAGCCCCGCAATCCACATCAGCAGCCTCAGATGCGACGCATACTCATCCTGCAGCGCCTGAATCCCCGCCCCGCCCGGCGTCAGCGTCGCATGGGTCTTCGCCAGCAGCTCCTGGTCATGTTTGGACTGAGTAAACCTGTGCGCAAGAATCTGCTTCAGCAGCGCGTTGACCTTGTCCTGCAGTGGAGCCATCGCCACGCCAGGCTTCAACCGTCCGACAATGTACAGCCAAGATGAGTTCGGCTCGTGAACATACGCCACGCCCGCCAGCACCGGCATCGACTCAATCGGCAGATAATAATCCGGCGGAGTGTTCGACATCCGGTCGCCGTAAAATCCCTGCGGCGCAATCCCCACAACAGTCACAGCCTTCGTATTCACCCAAAACGTGCTCCCAATCACCGAAGCATCGCCCGCATACTCGCGCTGCCACGTGTCGTAACTCATCACCGCGGTGCTCGGAGCCCCCTGCGTATCGTCCGCATCTCCCAACAGCCGTCCCTTGTCCGCCCTCAGCCCGAACGTCCGGAAGTAGTTGCCCGAGACAAACTCTCCCATCACACTCTTCGGTTCAACCCCCGTCCCATCCCGCCGAACCGTCACCGGACGAAAATGAAAGCCCGCCTGAATCGCCCGCCAGTTCCTCAAACTCCGGCAGATTCTTCTTCAGCTGCTCATACGTGTCCGTTGAGAACAGCCCATAGTTCCCATTGTCCCTCGTCCCGCCGGTCACGCAACAGTCGTCGTTGTCGCCCAGCCGCACCAGCGTCTTCGGATCAGCAACCGGCAGCTTCTTCAGCAGCACTGCATTCACCAAGGTGAAGATGGCCGCATTCGCCCCAATCCCCAGCGCCAGCGTCAATACCACCGTCACTGTGAACCCCGGCGTCTTCCTCAACTGCCGCAGCGCATACTGAACATCCTGCACGAGCGTCGTCATATATACAGCTCTCCTTAAAGGTCGATTTCGGACAAGTTCCGCCTACGTGAAAGCAAACCGCGAGCCACAATCCGCAAACAGCAAGTCTCGCTGCATCAGCGACTTACCAAACAGGAGAACTCCAACACTGTCCAAGAATGATCTTCGCCGTCCAAAACCGGACACCTTTGGCAAGGCACTCAGCGAACAGGCGTACTCCTGCCGTCGGCAGACACGCCAGCCTCAACATCGCAAGTCGCGATAGTCACAAGGCACATGCGCGTCAGCAACGCACTCGTGTCGACATCATCCGCACTGACCTACTGGCAATGGATGGTGAACGGAATCTTCTGGGATACCGGATTGGGAGACATGATGTTGATCTGCACCCAGCCACGATAGTTTGCAAACTGTGGCCTGTTTGCCCCTAGATGCCATTCGTCATAGATCGGCGTCGAGCGATTAGGCTGCGGCAGGTCAGTTCTCTGCGGCGTCGACGAGTGGCCGCCATCGTTCCGGGAAAACGTATAGGTCATTGCTGTCGGCGAAGAAGCAATCACTCCCCAGCCGAATTTAAGATCTACCGGGCACGGGCCGCTGTACTCGTAGTTTTGCGCAACCTGTCCGTTCGCGCGCAGGGAAGATCCCCCGATGCGAACCCCCGCCTGAGCCGGTTGACTCATCAGCGGAACAAAGAGAACCGAGGATGCAAACACAGACAAAAGTGCAATTCTAGTCTTGAACAATTGTGCCTTCCTTGGAAGCGAGATTTTTCTCTGCAACTGCCTTGAAATCTGAGAATTGTTGCTTCAAACTTCGAGGCCAAACCTACACGGAGGCAATTCCAAAATGCAAGTTAATTTGAAGCCGCAGATTGCGGCTGTTCGCGGGGACTTGTTCGAGTTGCTCAATACCTTATCCGCGCCGAGACATCCCACTCCCCAAATTATCGGACTTCATCCTTCAGTTCGAAGGCGTCGCAGGCGAACTTACCGGAGCCTCATTAAGGAGGCTATGCAGAATTCGCTTGAGATGCGTTGCCGCGCAATCGATATATGGAAAGGTCGTATTCTCTTCATTAAAGATCACCGAAAGATCGGTTCCTGCCAGAATGATCGCTTCCGCTCCATCCCGCTGGAGAAGCGTATGAGCGATTGCAGTCAGGTTTCTATATTGTTCTTCTGTGCCAGAGGCCTTCTGAAGTAGCTCCAGATACGTTTTGTGAATATAGTCCATCTCATCTGGCGTCGCCCGCACGATCTCAACATCACCGGCCAGATCATAGAGCGACGATTCCATAACATAGCGAGTTCCAAACACAGCGACTCTCCGAATATCTCGACTCGCGAGTTCATCAACAAGAGCATCGAAGATATTGAAGAGAGGCAGCGGAGAAGCCGCAATCAGCTCCCGCACGCAATAATGCGGTGTAATCGCCGGTATAGCTGCAACCTCGGCGCCGGCAGCCTTCAATCTCTGAATGAACCCGATCAGATATTCCGCCAACCCATCGCGATCGCCCGCTTGCACGTATTCGAACACCCGCGAGGTCTCCGCATGTGCAATGACAATTTCAAGGTTGCGACCACGTTCCTCATAAGCTCTTGCGAGCGTCCGATAGTAGTGAATCGTCGCCCCGACTCCGAGCCCGCCCACCAGACCTAAGCATCGATTCTTGTTCATGACTTCCTTGCTCATAACTTCAAGATTAGCGCTTGCAGATTCCTTCTCGCCACGTTCGCACCGAAATTCCATGGGAAATCTCGCTGATGGCGGATCGCGCGAACACGCATCGCGAGCTTTCTTTCCTCATATACTTAACCCATGCCTCGCGCTCTCACCCGTTCCCGTCACCTGCAACAGCGTGCCGAAAAATTTCTTCCCGGCGGAGTCGACTCGCCAGTACGAGCGTTTCGCGCCGTAGGCGGAGACCCTCCCTTCCTCACCCACGCCGAAGGTGCCTGGCTCTACGACGAAGACGGCAATCGCTACCTCGATCTCTTCGGCTCCTGGGGTCCCATGATCCTCGGCCACGCCTTCCCGACCGTCGTCGAAGCCATTCAGCAGGCCGCCGCCAAAGGCGCAAGCTTCGGAGCCTCCATCGCCGCCGAAGCAAATCTGGCGGAACTCGTCACCCGCTGCTTTCCCTCCATCGAAAAACTCCGCTTCGTCTCCTCCGGCACTGAAGCCTGCATGTCCGCCATCCGTCTCGCTCGCGGCTTCACCGGCCGCAACTTCGTCATCAAATTCGAGGGCTGCTACCACGGCCACTCCGACGCCATGCTCGTCAAAGCTGGCAGCGGCGTCGCCACCCTCGGCATCCCCGGCTCTGCAGGCGTCCCCGCCGAAACCGCAATGCACACCCTCGCGCTCCCCTTCAACAATCTCGATGCAGTCGCTGCCGTCTTCGCCGCACGTCCGCACGACATCGCCTGCATCATCGTCGAACCCGTCGTCGGCAACGCCGGCACCATCCCGCCTGCCCCGGCTACCTCGAAGGCCTCCGCGCCCTCACCGCACAACACGGCGCACTCCTCATCCTCGACGAAGTTATGACCGGCTTCCGCCTCTCTCTCGGCGGCGCGCAGCAGATCTACAACATCCAGCCCGACCTCACCACTCTCGGCAAAATCATCGGCGGTGGCCTTCCCTGCGGAGCCTTCGGCGGGCGAGCCGACATCATGCAGCACCTTGCCCCCCTCGGCCCTGTCTATCAAGCTGGAACACTCAGCGGCAATCCACTCGCAATGGCCGCAGGCATCGCCACCCTCCGCCACCTCATCGACCACGAAGAAGACGTCTACAACACCCTCGAACAAACCACCGCCATCATCGCCGAGGGGGTCCAGCGCATAGCGAACGACCGAAACATCCCGCTCACCACCAACCGCATGGGCTCCATGTTCACCTGGTTCTTCACCAAGCAACCCGTAACGAACTTCGCAAGCGCCGCAACCTCCGACACCGCAGCCTTCGGCCAATTCCACCGGGCGATGCTGGACGCCGGGGTCTGGCTCCCACCCAGCCAGTTCGAAGCCGCCTTCATCTCCACCGCCCACGGCCCCACGGAAACGGCAATCGTCCTCGAAGCCGCCCGCCAGTCCCTCGCCTGACCACACGATAAGCAGCGAGCAGGGCGCAGTTGTGTGGAGTACGTTCGTTTGCTAGTTTGAGGTGCATGCCGCAGAATGTTCCCGAAGAGCTCAGCAGAACTATAGAGACGCTTTACCGGTCCGAATCGGGCAGGATTCTTGCTACGCTGGTGCGCCTGCTCGGAGATCTTGATGTCGCCGAAGAGGCCATGCACGAGGCCTTTGCCGCTGCTTTGGACACGTGGCCTCAGACCGGCGTACCGGATAAACCGCGCCCCTGGCTCATTTCAACCGCGCGCTTCAAAGCTATCGACGGAATGCGCCGGCGGGCGCGCTTCGACAGCGCACAGAAAGACCTCACACTCTACCTCGAGGCGCGGATCAACGAGGTGCCTTACGAGGATGAGGAAATCGAGGACGACCGCCTCCGTCTCATCTTTACCTGCTGCCATCCAGCTCTGCCGCCGGAAGGACAGTTAGCGCTCACGCTGCGTGAAATTTGCGGCCTGACAACAGAGGAGATTGCCCGGGCATTTCTCGTTACGCCGGCGACGCTTGCACAGCGCATCGTGCGCGCAAAGACAAAGATTCGAGAGGCACGGATTCCGTACGAGGTGCCGTCGCCGCAGGAGTTGCCAGAGCGACTGGGCGCGGTGCTTCTGGTCATCTATCTCGTCTTCAACGAGGGCTACTCTGCTGCGGCGGGAGCGGAGGTAACGCGGGCCGAGCTAACCGCCGAGGCGATTCGACTGGGCCGGTTGGTGAGCGAACTCCTGCCAGAGCCCGAGGTCATTGGGCTGCTTTCTCTGATGTTGCTGCAGGAATCCCGTCGCGCCGCAAGAACATCGCCAACCGGAGAGCTGATCTTGCTGGAGAATCAAGACCGCTCGCTCTGGAACCGAGAACAGATCGCGGAGGGAGTGGCCTTGCTGGAGAGAGCCCTGAAATCCCGCCGCTTCGGCGCCTACACACTGCAGGCCGCGATCGCGGCCGTTCATGCTGAGGCGGAATCAACCGCTGCGACCGACTGGCGGCAGATTGTCGCGCTTTACGACCGCTTGGTACGAATTCAGCCTTCGCCGGTTGTACAACTCAATCGTGCCGTGGCCATTGCAATGCGCGATGGTCCAGAGGCCGGTCTGACGCATATCGACGCGGTCTTGGAACAGGGCGAATTGGCAAATTACTACCTGGCGCATTCAGCCCGTGCGGATATGTACCGCAGGCTGGGCAGGACCGCTTTGGCCAGGTCCTGTTATGAGAAAGCTCTGGCGTTGACCCAACAGGAACCAGAGAGGCAGTTCCTGCAAAAGCGGATTCGGCAGTTGGAATAAAAAAAATGGAGTAGGGCGGGTGGCCATCCTCCCCGCTGTTCGCTTCCGTGGGAACTGGAAGAGATTGCCAATCTTATTTTGCGTCGAAATACTTGCCTCGCGAGAGTTGTGGAACATCGATGTTTTGAAATCTGAACGGCAGCGACTGGTCATGAAAAATCTGTGGGCCTGACTGAAGCTGATAATGCAAGTGTGGTCCGAATGCGTCTCCCGAGTTCCCCAACGTTCCAATGACTTGGCCCGTGGCGACCCGATCCCCTACTTTGACAGTGACGGAGCCTGGTTGCATGTGCATCATGACGCTGTACTCAGAGTTGCCATGGTCGACGATCACGCAATTTCCGGCATACGCCATAACAGGGTCATGTAGTGCCCTGTACCAATTGTCGCCAGGTTCCTCTCCCGGATGCGGGTTAGTGGGTACGTCGTTGCGGGCATAGACCACGGTTCCAGCCGCAGGCGCAAGGATCTCGCGGCCCCAGCCCGCATCCGACGCGTTCTCGTCGGCATCATTCTTCTGGTCTGCATCGTTCTGATCCAAGCCGTGCACGTCTATGGCAAAGGCATTCCAAAAGCCGCCGTGGCCGCCGTTCGTGATCCAGTCCTGCCCAATAACACCCTTGCCACGAAAGGGAAAGGTGAGGGATGTCTTCTGTTGGTAGTATCGAATCGGGATCCGCAACGTCTGTTCCGCCCGACGGCCCTTCGCATCTGCGACTGTTAGCCGGACAGCTGCGGAGTCAATTGCCAATGCCTGGGGATGGCGAAAGTAAAAGCGAACGTCAAATGCTTCGGGCAGCGTAAACGCACGCGTCGGCGACGCGAGCGGGGTGTTCGGCTCGATCCGATAGCTTATCCGTTTGATCTTTGCCAGCATTTCGGTCGTCCAATCCTGCCGCTCGACGATAGATCCGGAACCGGAGAGTTCCACGCGGGCGGAGATCGGGGTGAGCTCGCAATCCGTCGAACAAATCACCGCAATATTGAACACGAATGATGACGTTCCGGCACCTCCCGGATCGTCCACTTTGTACACAATTTCCGGGACGACCTGCAGATGGAAGTCGGGCTGGCTGGCCCGTGAACGTTGGGCGGCGAATAAGCACGCAGGCACAAGTATAAGCAGCAGGACTCGGCTCATGTGCGCAACTCCTTCAATGTAATTGCAGAGCATACTACTGCGGTTGCTGAGACGTCTAAGGATGGTACGGGTTAGCTAGTTCTGTGGCACCCACGCAATAAACTGGGGACCTGTCCCCGATTTTTTCATTGAACTAAAGCGCGGAAGAAATTTTTTTTGGGACGATGTGTCGAATTCCGATCTGCCGTTCGACTATATCGTGAAGGCAGGTCAATCGGACCGCCGGAAGATCGTTCCAAGAAAAAGGAGACATCATGCCGCAATATCTGGTTGCTAACTACCTCCCGGACAACTTCGACCCGTCAACCGTAACCGAAGCGATGATCGAACAGATCCACGCGCTCAACCGCGAACTGATTGCTGCGGGCGTCAGGAAGTTCGCCTGCGGCATCTCCCCAGCCGGCAGCGCGAAGACGTTGCGGGGGCGGCCCGATGGTACAGTGCTCGTCACCGACGGACCGTACACCGAGACCAAGGAGCACATGGGCGGATTTTGGATACTGGAATGCGCCGATATGGACGAGGCACTCGCGTGGGCGCGCAAGGGTTCCATCTTCTCCGATGCGGTGGGCGAGGTGCGCGAGCTTCTTTTCTTCCCGGCTCCGGAACAAGGCCCCGGCGAAAGCAAGTAAACAACCTGGCCACCGCCGCCTGAACACAATCCGCTGTGAGGAGAAGAACAGTGAAATACCTTTGTTTTGGCTACTACGACAAAGATAAATTCGATGGCATGACTGAGAGCGAGCGAAACGCCATGTTCGATACATGCTTTGAATATGACGACCATCTTCGCGCCAGCGGGAACTGGGCCGGTGGAGAAGCGCTCCAGGGGCCGGAGAATGCCCTGACCCTGTCCAGGAAGAACGGTAAAGTCGCAATGACCGACGGTCCTTATGCGGAAACCAAGGAACAACTCGGCGGCATTCTCGTCCTTGAGGCGAGGGACATGAATCATGCTGTACAACTCATCGGCCAGCATCCGGCGCTGACGTATGGGAATACTTTCGAGATTCGGCCAGCCGGGAACATGAGCGAAATCATCAAGGCAAGCGAGCAGCGGCGGCGAAAGGATAACTCTAGATGAGGATGCCCATGAAGACGAAGAAAAGAACGATTTGGATCATGGCCCCGGTGCTGGCCGTCAGCATCGGTTTCCTTCTGCCGAATGCCACGGCACAGTCGGGTCCATATCCGAAGATGGCGCCAGTCGACCAATACTTGATGGAAAAAAACGCCGAGATTCAGTTGGCGCGGAGTGCCGCTCCCGATTCCATCTCACGCGATGCAGAGGTGCTAATTCTTGGACGTCATGGTTTCGAAACCGCGGTGAAAGGCAAGAACGGTTTCGTTTGCCTGGTGTGGCGATCATGGGCTGCTGGAATCAACGATCCCGACTTTTGGAATCCAAAGCTGCGCGCTCCGGTTTGCCTCAATCCGCCCGCAGCTCGATTCAATGTCCCGCTTACCATCAAGAAAACCGAGCTGGTATTAGCAGGGCGAACCAAAATCCAGATGTTTGATTACATCAGCGGTGCTTTGGATAAGAAGGAGCTGCCGGCGCTGGAATCCGGCGCGATGTGCTACATGCTCTCCAAACACGGCAACTTGAGCGAACGCGGCGGTCACTGGCATCCGCACCTGATGTTTTTCGTTCCACTCACGGAGCCTGCAAGCTGGGGCGCAGGCTTGCCTGGTTCCCCGGTGGTCGTAGCATTTACCGACACTCCAGAGCGACATTCCGTCTTTCTTGTTCCCGTCCCCAAGTGGTCGGACGGAACGGAAGATCGCGAAGGCTCCGTAGTCGAGCATCACCATTAGCACCTGCACGCCCGCAGAATCTTTGCCACAGATGTGCGCAGCGATCAGAAGAGGTAAGGCACCAGGGCAGCGGTCTGATGAGCATAGGCGACATACGTCTCGCCGAACTGGGAACCCATCCACTGTTCCTCCCTGCGGAGCTTGATCCACAACGCAAGTAAGATGAGGACGAAAGCGATGAACCCGCGCACCTGGGAGAGCGCAATCGCGGTGCCGAGAAACCCGGTCAGAATGCCGGTGTAGATGGGGTGACGGACCAGGGCATAGGGGCCGGTGGTGATCAGCTCATGGCCTTGCTTAATGGTGACGGAGCTGCTCCAGTTGCTGCCGAGGTGGCGGCGTGCCCAGACGGCGAAGAGAAGACCGGCGATGGTAACGACAGCTCCAATCCAAAAGGGCCAGATGCCAGACGGCCAGAGCTGGCGGTAGAGCCAGGGCAGCGGGATGCGAGTGGTCGAGAGGAGGACGATCGCGATCAGGAAGATGAAGACGCGCAGGATGCCCGCGGCAGCCGGCTCGAGGCGCTGGGTGGCTTTGGTATTGGCGGCTTTGATCCGCCAGTAGAGAAGGAAGGCAATCCAGACCACGGGAAAGAAAGATTCGTAGAACCAGAGCATTCAGGGCCTCCCGGGCGCTGAAGGTGTTTACGCAGGTGAGGGAGGGGAAGTTGCAGGGCACGCACAGCCAGAGAGGCGATGGTCTCGGCTGCGCCGACGCCGCAGGGATTTGCCCCCTATTTCAGTTTTCGGTCGGGCTGTGCTAGTTTTGGAGGCGTTTAGCTGGGACGATTCGGCCATGAGGAAATTATGTTCAGCTGGCTGGCTAACGAAAAGCTCAACAAAGCTATCGATACGATTAGCAAGGGTGTGCAGATCGTCGCTCTAGTCGTTGCGGCTTGGTGGGCATACGACCAATTCTTCAGAACAGTGAAACCGGGTCTTGAATTCCGTGGGACGGTGGAAACCAATTTGGATTGGACTAAGTCCTCCGATCCGGGCGACTGTCTTGCGAACCTGGATATCAGCATCAAGAACGAGGGAGTTAGCTCCTTCAACGTTTCGCGGATTCTAGTAAGAGGATGGCTTTACACCTCCGACAAGAAACTCGAAAGTGCAAACGATCGTTCTATACCAAAACCGACGACAGCCAAACCGGTACCGATTGAGCTCGACGACATCGAAACGGGCGAACCTTTTTACGTTCGGGAATACACAAACGAAGGCGAGGGTTTGAACGGTCACTACCCTCCGGGTGTGTCGTTTCACGAGAGCTACATGTTTGTTTTTAGCAAGGCTAAGGGACAAGGAGTAGTTTTCAAGGTTGACTTGAAGACCGCTGAGAATGTGACTCAGTTTGTCCCCAGTGCATGGTCGACCGATGAGATCTGCACCATTGAAAGTCCGAGCTCTGAGAAGAAGAAGCCTTAGCTGGAGGCTAGTGCTGTATCGCTGCCTTTGGGTACGGTCGCTCGACGCAGTCTTTGAGCGAAGTCGAAGCGATCGGTTGATGTTCTTGGTGCTTGACGGAAAATGGCCCTCCATCTAAGACCACTCGAGACGAGACTAACAAAGCCAATTCGGAAGGGCACGGCTTTAGCCGTGCCGTAAAAAAGACACGCTGAAGGCGCTACCGCTCTGCCGAAGGCGAGCCTTTAGGAAGCGTTTCACAATCGTTCGCACTACCGATAGTCATGGGGAAGAGTCAAACTCATCGGACCCATCACAATAAGATCCGGAGCGTTCATGAAATCGCGTCTCATCGCAGTGGCCCTCGCGTTCCTAACCGCCGCATCCCCATCACACGCCCAGCAAATCTCCCTCACCGACCTCACCAAGGCAAAACTGAAAAGCTCCACCGCCGAGATCACCACCTATAACGGCTCGCAGGCCTTTAAGCTCACACCCAAAGATCCAAAAGCTCCCGGCTACGCACCCGGCGGGCCCTTGGCAGTCCTCGACAACATCCACTTCCACAACGGAGCCATCGAAGTCGACGTCGCAGGCAAACCCGCCAAAGGTGCCCCCGAGTCCGCCCGCGGCTTCATCGGAGTCATCTTCCGAGTCCAGTCCGAATCACGCTTCGAGATCATCTATCTTCGCCCCAACAACTCTCACGCCGACGACCAGCTCCGCCGCAATCACTCAACCCAATACTCCTCTGAACCCGACTGGCCCTGGGAGCGTCTCCGCAAAGAAAATCCCGGTGTCTACGAGTCGTGGGTCGACATGGAAACCGGCGAGTGGACTCACATGCGCATCGAGGTCCACGGCACCGACGCCTCCCTCTACGTCAACCACGCCAAAAACCCCTGCCTCATCCTCCACGATCTCAAATTAGGCGACACCGAGGGCTCGGTCGGTCTCTGGATGGGACAGGACACCGAAGGCTACTTCCGCAACCTGACCATCTCTCAAAAATAAATTTCAAAAAGGAGGAAAATCTTCGAGCGCGAAAATGTGCTACCTAACGGACACGTTTTTGCACTTACCACCGCGCTAACGACCACAAATTACCGCTTAAAAACACGTTAAATTTTCGCGGCCCCCCTTCAAAGCACCAGCAAAAACGCGGTTTTACCGTCCCGCACCAGCCTAAAAAAAATATTAAATTTTCGCGCAAAAGACCAGGCTAAGCCGCGACCTTCTGTGGCTCCATCCAGATCTTTCCAACAGCGATCAACACCAGCAGCATCCCCGCACAAAGCGCAAACACCTGCCGCACTCCAATGTACTGAGTCAGTAAGCCGGAAAGCACCAGTCCAAGGATCTGCGCGCTGAAAACAATAGACATAAACGTCGATCCCACGCGCCCCATCAGGTGGGGAGGAGTCGCCTGCTGGAACAAAGTCTGCGCCGGGACAATGATCGCCGCCACCGCAAACCCAATAATGAAGTTCCCCACCAAAGTCGACCACACATGCGGCAAAAGCGTAAGAATCAACAACCCAACGGCAATCCCAAACAGCCCGCAATAGACCAGAAACGTATTGCTAAGCTTCTTCCCGAATGCATTCAACCCATTGATTCCAAGCAACATGCCCAATCCGATCATCGGCGAAACAATGCCGAACATCTTCGTCGAAGCATGCAGCGAATCCCTCACATAAATCGCGATCAGAGGCCCGAAGCACCCAATCACAAACATGCCCGAAGCCATCGCCAGAATCACAAAAAACAGCGCCGCGTGATGCCAGATAAAACTGATTCCCTGCTTCATATCCAGCCAAACCTTGCCGATAGCGGATGCATTTTCAGCAACATGCGCCTCCTGCCCGGCTGGCTTGGAAGACTTGAGGAACGTCACCGAAGCAATCAGACAAGCCGAAGCAACAAAGCTCGCCGAATCGAAAATATAGCAACTCGCCGACCCGAGATAAGCCACCATGAATGCAGCAATCGCCGGCCCGATAATACGCATTCCGAACATCACCTGCTGCATCAATGCGTTAGCCGACCGCAACCCGTGCAGCGGCACCGCCGAACGAATCGCAACACCCTGGGCTGGCCCAAAAAAACTCGAGACCACGCTAATCAGAGCCAAAATCGCGTAGAAGTGCCATATCTGTGTGGCCAGAAGCAGCAAAAGACAAAGCCCGGCACGAATCGAATCACTCGAAACCATCGTTGGCTTCAACGGCCACCGATCAACAAACACCCCAGCCAGAATCCCAAGTACAGCGATGGGAAGCATATACGCGATCTGCACACCCGTAACCTGCTGCGCCGTGGCATGCAGCTTGAAGGTAAGAATGCTGATCACCGCAAAGAGCGCCAGAAAATCGCCGAAGATAGAGATAACCTGCGCATACCAGAGTCGCCGCATCATCGGAATGCCCAGCACATCCTTCATCGAAAGAGGCGCAGGCATCTCCGGATCAATGACAGGTTTAGGGGTCGACTCGGTAGAGGCCGGGTTGGGCGTAGTTGTACTCATGTGGGGTTTTATGTATCGTACCCGAATCGCTAAAAACCCGGAAGCGGCGCTATTTCTGGGGATGAAGGATAAGCTTCTGCACCCGCCAATTCAGCAATTCCGCAACAAACAGAACATTCTCGGATGGACACGCTATCTCGTGAATCCATCCAAATTGTTTAAGCTGCTTTCCCGATTCACCCAGTACGCCCAGCACTTTGCCATCCAGACTGAGCTTATAGATCCGCCCCGGGAATGCATCCGACGCATAAAGCACCTGATTCGGCCCAGGAGTAATGCACACCGTCCATGGGGCACCAGAAGACTGCGTCCCCGTAGCATTCGCTGGCGGTTTATTCCCAATCGCAGGAACAGCACTCGCATAATCGAAGGGCACATCGATCGTTATCTGGCGCAGAAACTTGCCCTCGCCATCGAAGACTTGGATTCGCCGGTTACCGCGGTCAGCCACGTAGATATTTCCCTTCGCGTCTGAAGCGATGCTATGTGGCGTGTTGAACTGACCGGGCTGATTGCCGGGTTCGCCAAACGATTTGAGCCATTTGCCATTCTTATCCACCTTTGCCACTCGTGAATTGATATATCCATCGCTGATGTAAGTATTGCCGGCCGCGTCCCAGGTAATGTCAGTCACCTGACGAAACTGTCCGTCAACCGGAGGCAGTGGCGGTCGCACATGTTTTAACGGTGCGGTTCCCTCGTCTGAGGCTTCCTGTTTGCGCCCAAACACCATCGCCACCCGGCCCGCGGGATCGAACTTGATCACCATGTCTGACCCTTTATCCGTAACCCAGATGTTGTCCTCACTGTCGACCTTCACCGCGTGCGCGTAGGACCAAGCGTATAAATTGTGCCCAATCTCACGAAGATACGTGCCGTCAGAACCAAACTCCAGGAGTTGAGCGGCACTCGCGCCATAAGCGGGTCCCGTAGAGTTGCCACGCGTGAACACGAAGACGTGTCCTTTGGAGTTCACGGCCACACCAGCGGTCTCGCCAAGATACATATTCGGCGGAAGCTTAAGAAAATTGGCTACAGAATCAAAAGGAATTTCAGGTACAGTCGCGCTCTGTGCGAACAAGAGAGATGTCGCCAGACCCAGCATGACAGAAAGGACAAAGCTCTTCACTGCGCCTCCTCGAACTTGATTTCTTTTAAGGCCTTCAACTGTAGCACCCGAACTTTTCACTACACCCACGAGTCGACAGTTACAAATTTTAGTCCGGCCTCGCAAGTATATTTTCGCAGCAGCAGTTGGGTAGCCTCTACGGTAGGAAGACGTGGCTGACCTAACCCTTTCTGTCCACCGTCGTGAAGGACAATATTGGAGGCGCGATTCTTCTGCCGGTTTCGCGTGATGCCTCGAGCCACCCTGGCCGCAATTTGTTCTGCGCCGATCGGCTGCCAATCGTTTCCGATGATGTTCCACTGGATTGGCGTGAGACCGAGTTCGCGGGCGATCCTGAGAACAGCGGGGCGACGAGCTCCGTGTGGGGCGCGGAAATAGCGAATTTGTCTGCCAAGGGTGTCTTCGAGGAGCGAATTGCATCCAGCGAGTTCTTCGCGGATGCGTGCAGCGGGCTGCCATGCGAGCCACGGATGGTTCATCGAGTGATTGCCGATGATGTGGCCGGCGGAGGCGATCGCCCGCACGATCTGCGGACGCTGACGAACGTAATTGCCAATGAGAAAAAAACTTGCACGGACCTCGTGATGGGCCAGGACTTCCAGAAGGCGTTCCGTAACGATGTCGTTGGGACCATCGTCGTAAGTAAGGGCGATTTCGCGGGAGTCCCAACCTGCGATCAGAACCTTGCCGAAGATCTGAGACTGCGAAGACAAGCCAGCGTAGGTGAGAGTACCGACGACTGCGGTCGCTGCGGCAAGGGTGATGGCGGCTGTGGCGGTTGCTGAGCTCATCGCTCTCTAGAGTTTAGCCTCGGCAAGGTCAAGCCCGCGGCGTTTGAATAGAGGCGAATGTTGAGCGGCAAATCGAAAGCCCTGCACTTTAGTGGTGCAGGGCTCCGGGAGTGGAATCCGAGTCTCGATTAGTAGAGAATCTTCAGGCCAAACTGAATGATGCGCGGCTCGAAGGTACTGGTGACCTGACCACCGCCATTGGGAACCCCTCCAACGATTGCTGCTGATGGGATTGTTCCGCCGGTGGTGGCGGTCGTTGTCGTTGTACCCTGCGTTCCACTGATGGTGCCGGGAAGATATAGGTTGGTGTGGTTGAAGAGGTTGTAGAATTCTGTTCGGAATTCGACCTTCAGGCTCTCAATCGGCGTCCCAAACTTCTTATTGAGCGCGAGGTCCGTCTGGTAGAAAGCCGGACTTCGACCTGGATTGCGGCTTGCGTTGCCGAAGGGGCTAAGCACATTGCCGCCGGCATTCTTCAATCGGAGGCAGAACGAAGGCGCTCAGGTTGACGTAATTGACATAGCCTGTGTTCGCTGCACGGTTGGTGCGTCCCTGTGTCACTTTCTGGCCGGGGACGTAGTTTGGGCGATACTCGTTGGCTCCGCGGTAGGTTGCAGAGATCTGAGGTGAAACGGCCTGCGCACCGTTGGGACCATACGTGATGTTGAACGGTGTACCAGCCTGCATGGTGTTGATCGCGCTAACCTGCCAACCTCCGATCACACCGTTGACAAAGCCATTGCTTGAGCCGCCGAACTGGCGGCCACGTCCGAAAGGCAGCTCGTAGACCAGGCTCGTGATGTTCGCGATGGGCAGGTTGTAGTCGGACTGCGAATAATCTGCGGCGATATTGTTTCCATCCTGAGGCGAAGGCGTATTGCCTTCAAGCGAAGCGCTGGCGTTATCGAGAGAGTGTTCCCAGGTAAACGTATTGAGCAGTGTGAGACCACCGACGAACTGCTGCTCGTATTTCACCTGGAGCGAGTTGAAGTTCGAATAAAACTCGTTCAAGGCTGCGGTGATGTCCGAGGGCCATTTGGAGTAGGGACGAGCAAAGCCCAGTGCGGGGTTCTTCTGGTTGGCATTCAGGAAACCCTGCAGGTGCAAACCATGGTTGCCGACGTAGGCGATGTCCACCAGCGAATTCTTGATCAAAGTGCGCTGAATGCTGAGGAAATAGCTCTCGACATAACTGTCTTTGGTGTCTTTTGGAATATAGGTAATGTTATCGGTTGCGGGGTTGAAGCTGGTTACAAGTCCGCTTGGATATCCCTGGTCCGCTGTGGCAAAGCACGAGGGCGTTGTCGCGCCGACGGCGATGATTTGAGCCGGAAGTGGAGTCGAGCAGTGGTTCGCAGTGGTCGGCGTTAGTTGAGTAACGGAGGCGAACTGTGCCTGGGGGGCGTTAATGCCCAGAATATCGCCGGACCCTGCGCGTGTGTAGTGCGCGTAGCTGATACCGAATCCACCGCGAATCGCTGTCTTGGGATCGACGGCGTAAGCGAAGCCAAGACGTGGGCCAAAATCGGTGAAGTCGGGATTGACCAGGGTTTTTCCGTAGGTTCCACCGCCGGAGTATGGGGCAATCCCGTTGCCGGCGACGGCTCCCGGAGTTGTAGTAAGCACCGTCTGAGAAGCAGGGTCAAAGTTCGAAATGCGGTTATAGAGGTCAGCATAGGGCGAACCATACTCCCAGCGCAGACCAATGTTCAGTGTCAGGTTAGGACGAATGTGCCAGTCGTCCTGCGCGTAGAGACTGTGCATGTTCTGCGTGAGGTGTGCCACGTAATAATTCGCGAGAGAGTAAGCGTTAGTCGTGCCGAACAGAAAGTCTGCCCAATAAGTGTCGCTGACGGTCGAGCCGCCTGCGTTCGAGTAGCCTCCGCCATAGGTAAAGGAGCCATAGAGCGGGTTGTTGTCGTTTACTGCCATCCAGACGCGCTCATATTCGTAGCCGAACTTGGTCGAGTGCTTGCCCCTCACCCAGGTGAAATTCACCTTCGGGTCAAGCAGAGCAGGGTCCTGCCACTGCGGATTAGTGCTCTGTCGGCCGAAGCCAGTGAAACCAGTGATACCGATAGACGGCAGGCCCCCCGCCACTACCGGATTGTTGGGAAGGCCAGGAATGAAGCCCGGCTGGCCCGGGGTGGAGAATGCAGTATTGCCGATGGAGAGATTGAACTTGCCGGCCTTGGTGCGGTCCAGGCCGAGACGTGCGTCGATGACCTTGTTTGCACCCAAAAGATAGGTATAGCCAAGAGCGATCTGCTGGTCGAGAATTCTGATCTTGCCGTTCGTTTGGCCGTCGAGCGGAATGGGGATACTAGGGAAGTTGACGCCATTCTCTTTACGGTCGCTGATGCGAAGGAACGCAGAGCTCTTGGAATTGATCTGATAGTCCAGGCGAAGGTCGCCTTTATCGGCGTTATCGTGGAAAGGAACCTGAACGGCGTAATCGTTGGATGCAAGACCTGTCGTGGCCAGGCCCGAGACCGGGAGGCCAGAGATCTGCTTGAAGTAGCTGATGATCTGTGCCGAAA
This sequence comes from uncultured Acidobacteriaceae bacterium, assembly GCA_963770055.1. Lineage (GTDB taxonomy): Bacteria > Acidobacteriota > Terriglobia > Terriglobales > Acidobacteriaceae > Edaphobacter. The sequence goes on along the minus strand of CAVYOC010000001.1, from coordinate 48,117 downwards.
GCGGATTGATCGCACTGGCGGGGATGGGAGTACCGGCAGGGTAGACCACTCCGGTTGTTGCATTTTTGACTGGCACAACGAGAATGCCGTTGAGTTCATTCTGCGTCGGCAAAGTGAGCACGCTCAGGGGTTTCAGAACCTGGCGGAAACCCTCGTAGTCGAGGAAGAAGAAGAGCTTGTCCTTGATAATAGGTCCGCCGACGTTGAAGCCGAACTGGTTGCGATTGAAGACCGGCTTACGGAAAGGGACTGTGGTACCAGTGTTGCTGACCGTCAACGGTTTGAAGAAACCCGCGGCGTTGAGGTCGGTGTTTCGTATGAACTCGTACACTGCGGCGTGAAAACGATTAGAACCGCTCTGCGAGGCGACATTGATCGTGGCGCCGGAAGACCGGCCATACTCGGCGCTTTCGTTGTCCGTCACCACCTGAAACTGAGCGACGGAGTCCGGCGGGACCGCGATAATCTGGTTGTCGAATCCCTGGTTGCTCTCGCCGTACGCGTTGTTGTCGAGACCGTCGAGCAGGAAGTTGTTAAACATACTTCGCTGACCGTTCACGTTGTAGGAACCCGCACGGACCAACGAATTGATGGAACTGGTCGTAGCTGCCGTAGGCGCCTGCCGCGACCCCGGAATCAGCCCCAGCAGGTCTGAGTAGTTCCTTGTAACAAGCGGAAACGCGGCACTCTGGTAATTGGTGATGATCTGGCCGCGTTCGCTGGTCTCAGTCTCGATCTGCAGAGCGACGTCAGAGACTTCGACCGTAGTCTCAGTTCCACCAACACGGAGAGACAAATCGATGCGCTGGCGTCCGCCGACAGAGACAGCGATGTTGTTGGCTACTGCGTCTGTGAAGCCAGAGGCACCAGCTGAAATGGTGTAAACGCCGACGTGGACAGAAGGGAATTCATAATCACCCTCGGCGTTGGTTGTTGCCTTCGCGGTGACCGCTGTCGCGTTGTTCGTGATGGTTACGGCCGCGCCGGAGACCGCAGCTCCCGTCGCGTCACGGATAGTTCCTACCAGGCTTCCGTTTTCATACTGAGCGTATAGAAAGCTTGAGGTAAGGAAAAACAGGATGGCCGCCAAAAGACGAGGTGCTTGTGACAGTATGTTTTTTCGCATGTTCCTAAGCTTTAAGACCCGCCTATTAATATGCGGTCAATGAGCCGTGAACGTGACGTTATATCTCGTGCCGGCGGCTGATCCAATCGCAGCGATCACCATTTTGGCTTGTGGGAAATCTCAAAGCGCGAGAAGGCTCCGCGCACGTGATCGGAAAACTTCAGGACTCTGGTTTCCTACTTCTTCCTGACCTGTTGCACGAGGGATAGAACCTCCTCAGCGTGGCCCTGGGGTTTTACGTCTTCGAAGATGTGAAGGAGACGTTGGTCTGGCCCAACAAGATACGTCGTTCGCTTGACGCCTTTGACGAGCTTGCCATACATATTCTTCGGTTTGACGAGGTCATAGCGGTTTATCAATTGCATCTCGGGGTCGGCCAAGAGGTCGTAGGGAAGATCGTACTTGTCTTTGAACTTCTTTTGATCCTTCACCGTGTCGCGAGAGATGCCGAGAACGATGATGCCGGCCTTTTGAAATTTCTCGAAGGCGTCCCGAAAGCCGCAGGATTCTATGGTGCAGCCGGGGGTGTCCGCGCGGGGATAAAAGAAGAGAACAACCGGCTTTCCTTTGAAATGCGAAAGGGAGATGGGCTTGCCGTCCTGATTCTCCAGTGTAAAGTCTTCTACGATGTCGCCAACATGCATACGATCTCCCTGATCCGGGTTAAGAGTTCCTGCCTGCGAGTTCCGTTCCTCTGATTTACAAGGTCGCGGACAAGTTTGTTACGTCATCTTGAACATTTGCCTGCACGAAGAGAAAATCATTTTCCCATTCTCTACAACTCATTCCGCGCCAGCCACGGCGGTCAACGCCTTTTCTAATGATGCTGAATCTTCAACGTTCAGAGCCTTCTGGTTGCGGTCGATCTGGCGCATCAGGCCGGAGAGGACTTTGGAGGGGCCTGCTTCGATGAAGTGGGTGGCACCCCCTGCGATGAGGAGGTGGATGCACTCGACCCAGCGGACGGGGCCGGTGACCTGGCGTACCAGGCAGCCGGAGACCCCGGTGGCGTGGGTGAGGAGGCGGGCGTCCACGTTGGCGGCGACCGGGAAGTGCGGGTCGTGGAAGGTCAGGGTCGCGAGGTCGCGGGCGAGAGCGTCCTGCGCGGGTTGCATGAGGGCGCAGTGGAAGGGGGCGCTGACCTGGAGCATCACGGTGCGCTTGGCTCCGGCCTGCTTGCAGAGGTCGGCTGCGCGCTCGACTGCTGCGGTTGCGCCGGAGATGACGGTCTGATCGGGTGAGTTGAGGTTGGCTGGTGAGACGACCGCAGAGTTGCGGTTGAAGGCCTTGGCTTCGGGGCTCGTCGGGAGCGGGGTGAGGTCGTCCGAGACCTGGGAGCAGATGTGGCCGATGAGCGCGGCGTCGAGGCCGAGGATAGCCGCCATTGCGCCTTCGCCGGGAGGAACAGCCTGCTGCATGTATTGGCCGCGCGAGCGGACGGTACGAACTGCGTCGGCGAAGGCGAGGGTTCCGGCGACGACGTGGGCGGAGTATTCGCCGAGGCTGTGACCTGCGGCCAAGGCCGGTTGAACGCCGCGCTCGGCGAGGACGCGAGCAGCCGCGACCGAGACAGTGAGGATTGCGGGCTGTGTATGTTCGGTGAGCTTGAGCTGGTCTTCGGGACCCTCGAAGATGAGCTTCGAGAGGGCGAAGCCGAGAGCTTCGTCAGCCTCGTCGAAGACAGCGCGTGCGACGGGGAAGTTGTCGTAGAGGTCGCGGCCCATGCCGACGGCTTGCGATCCTTGTCCGGGAAAGAGAAAGGCTAATTTCGTCATCGTGGTTAATCGTAAATGACGAACGCCGACCGCGGATTGCGCGGACGCGATTAGAAAGGATCTGGATTTATCCGTTTTAGATCCGGTGATTTGTGGTCGATCTTTTTTGGGGGGTGGCTAGATGCCTAGGCCGAAGTCTACGTCCTGCTCGTCGCCGGAGTGGGCGTAGAAGTCGTAGGGGGTGCGGTGGTTGAACTGGTAGCGCTGGCGGAGTTCGCGTCCGATGAAGAGGCCGAGCGCTACGGCTCCGAGGCCGGCGGAGATCCAGCCGATGGTCTTGAGGAGGGTTGTCTCCTCTTCCTCTTCGTAGTCCTCATCGTGGTTCAGGCGGCGAAGGACACCGCTGACCGATGCGTCTTCGGTTTCGGTATCTTCGTTGCGGGATGTGTTGCTGGAACTCATGCTTGGATGATAGCTCACGTATGTTGGCGTTGAATGAAACGATTGCTCAATTCGAGGTGCTGCTTTTGTGTCATCGGTGCTTCTATCTCATCGGCATTTGGACGCAGGGGTTGAGTAAAGGTTGCTCTTTTTTAGATGCGTCGAAGTGATTTGACGTCTACGTGACGATTACGTGACATCGACGTGCTGGAATCCGAGGCTGTAGAGGAGGGTGGTGACGGTGGCGCGGGCGTTTTTGCTGGCGGTGTCGAGGATGCCGTCGGCGAGGGCTGCCTGCTGGAGCTGCTGCTCGGCTTTGACGCGGGTGTCGGACTCGAGATTTGCGTCGGCGGGGACGAGGAGGCCGGTGGAGCGGAGGTAGACCTTCGAGTGCTGATTGTCGAGGGTGGTGAGGAAGAGCTGGGAGGGTGGCAGGGTGACGTGGATGGATTTGCCTCCGTCCTTCTCCTCGATGCTGACGTCCTCGGGCTTGAGCTGGGCGAGGTCGATTCCGGCGATGGACTGGCCGTGGACGACGAGGAGGATGCGGTCGCCGGTGAGGAGGTCGGGGAGGACGGGGTTGGTTTTGGAGCCTTCGACGACGGTGTCGATGGAGTAGACGACGGTTTCGAGTCGGGCGAGGCGCTTGATGCGGTCGACGACGGCGGGAACGGAGGTGTCAAAGGTGGTGGTTCGTCCGGTGATGGCGGCGGAGAGTCGGCCCATGACGCCGGTGGTGGCCTGGCGGACGAAGATGACTACGGCGGCGGCTCCGAGGACGAGCGAAAACAGAACGAGGAGGAGGGTGCCGGAGGGGCCGCGTCCTGAACGGTATTGAGTGGTCATGCTGGCTAAGGCTCCTCTGCTACTCCTCTGGTACTCCTGTGGGGGTTCGATGCTTCCAACGCCGTTGGCAGGATTGGAGGGGTACCCCCCACCCCCGGTACTTTTGCTAAAGTCTCCCGAATCAAGACTTTGGACAACATCGAATGTGTCAAAGTCTTGATTCCAGATACTTTACGGGCAAAGTCTTCATTCTATTGTGTTTGACGCGTTCTTGTTCGTTTTCGGCCACCGCTTCTGAGGGAATTCTGCATGAATTTCCCTCTCCTTTAAGTATAGCGGTTGGAGTGGGGTAAACATGCCACGCGGATCTCGATGTGGGTCAATGAGTTAGGTGGTTTGGGGGCTTGACATGCGATTTTTGGGCAGAAAACGCAAAAAATAATTGAAGATTGTGTGCAAGAATCCCGATGGTGCCTCGTTCTTCGGATCAGAGATGCTCCACGGAGAGGACCTATCAAATGCAAGTCAATCTGAATCTACCGTTTGTTGTTTTCCTGCTCGCAGTCGTGGGTTTGCCGGTTGCTGACGCGCAGCAACTGGGTGGTAGCAGCGCTGCTGCTACATCATCCGGAACGCTCAATCTGGTCCTCGCCAACAAGAACGGCTTTGTGATCGCTGCCGATAGCAGGATGTCGAACCCCCGCAAACCTTTCCAATGCAACGGAGTCCTGCAGTTTTACTGCGACAACAGCCAAAAGTTGTTCAAGACAGGTAAAGAGTCTGCGATGGTCATTGCTGGCTTCGCCGCTGGCGGGGGTGGGACACCTCTCGACTTGGTTGTCGCATCCGTTCTCCGTAGGCGATTCGGCCCTGGCGGGCATCGAGTTGCCCACCAAGCAGCAAGTGGAGAATGGTCCTTCCCGGATGCTTCTGAAGCCGGATTCGAGGGCATCACGTTTGACTCACTTTGGGCGCGTATAACACTCGCGCAGGCTTTGACAGGTGTAGCATCCCTCTACGATCCAAGTTCCCTTCCTCCAGAAAGTATGATATTCGTCGCGACTTTCGCCGAGATAGGAGGGGGGAAGGTTGCCCTACGCCAACAGAAATTTATCGGTTCTTGGGTGCAATCAGGGCCTCTCAATCGTTCGGTACCGCATTTCGAGGTCTCACAGGAGACCACTACTGCGGTCGAGCATTGGATCCAAAAGACAGTAGGCATCAAATCTGTTGCGGACGCAATTCTAGGAGGCAGTTATAAAAGCGGCGACCCGGTGATTGTGAAGTACTATCAAGAGCTTCATTCAGACGTTGCAGCTCTCGACTCTATGTCCGTTACCGAAATGGAGGAGGCTTGCCCGCGTGATCCTGCGAGAAACACGAAATTCTACTCCATTCGTGGGCGGCCATGATCAGATCGGAGTTTTCCCTGTGAACGGTCAGCCGGAATTCAATTATGCCGCAGACCGGACGTGCCCCCGACGAACTGCCAGAGGAAAAATCTCTGCCGCCACTTCTGTTTCCTAAAGAGGGAATTCTCTACACAAAGGACAATCCCCAAGGGAAATCATCTAGTACGCCCGGAGGGGTATTCTTCGAGGATTTTGATCATCCATTAGAGGAAGTGATTTCGCAGCTCTTCATGGCATGCCAATTCAAGGACGTTTCAGTGCTGCTCGACAATAACTACTTTGTGCATAGTGTATTCGACGGAGTGACGTTCAAGTATACGGGGAAGCAGAAGCGATTTGTAGATTGGAATAACACGTACAACAACTGCACCGTCGAACTCCCGGATGATGTGCCACTCCCGAACCATGAAGGAATTTTCGGTCAGTGTCGGCAAGTGAGAACCAAGAACGTCTCATTGGATGAAGACACCGTCGGTAAGCCAATGCAGTGGCATAAAGATGGATCTAGATGGGGTTTAGAATTTCATTGAACCTTAGCTGCTGACGGGTGGCCACATCTAACTGCATCACCACAATCGGGTGCCCGTGCTGCTACCGCAGCCGAGAGAGAACAATATGAAGAAGGCGACTGAACTGGATCCTCTTGCTCCGCGGCCGAAACTGGACTTCAGCAAGGGCGTTCGCGGCAAATACTTCAAGCGCGCTCAGCAGGGTACGAACATTGCCCTGATTGCTCCCGATCTGCTGGATGCGTTTCCCGACTCGGAGTCTGTCAATGAGGCTCTTCGTTCTCTGAAAAAGATTGCAACTCGCTCGGCAAAGCCAGCGCAACGGCAGCGTAAAGCGGCATCGGCGACTCGTTAGGACAGAACGGCGAAGCAGGTCCTCCTTCTCGGCGAAGGATGACAACTAAAAAGCAACGGCAGTTGGGCGAGGATGGGGTCGAGGTAGAGAAGCATGTTTCTCCACTGCACTGCTCACAGAAGCGTGAGCACCCATTCGACTTCGCTCAGGGCCGGTCGAAATGACAACTCTTTGGGGCTTCGTGCTGTCGAGCGGTCTGAAACGTTATTAGGCTGAAGGGCACTATTATTTTATAGATAAGTACAACAGTAGATCCTCCGCCTTCTCACGCGACGAGCAAATACGCTCACTGAGGCCCTGCTCGGCGAAGGGTGATAACTAAAAAAGCTCTGCAGTTGGGCTGAGGATGGGTGGAGGTAGAGAAGCAGGTTTCTCCACTACGCTGCTCACAAAGGCGTGAGCACCTCCGGTCGAAATGACAACTCTTTGGGGCCTCGTTCGCGAAGGATAACAACTAAAAACAGGCACACTTGTTGGGGTTCTGCAGGGATCGAGCGGCGATGGTGTAGCTGAGGAGGTCAACGATGAAGACCTGTTGGTTGTTTTGGGCTGAGGCTTTCGTTCCGCTTCTTGCTTTGGTGTCGCCTGGGTTGGCGGCGCAGGATTTCAAGAAGCAGGTGATCTATGAGATCGTCGTGGACCGGTTTGTGGATGGGGATACGACGAATGACAATCCCGCGGCGAGTTCCGGGCTGTACGATGCGACGAAGACGAACTGGCATGCTTACTGGGGTGGGGACCTGGCGGGTGTTCAGCAGAAGATGACTTACCTGAAGGGGATGGGGATTACGGCGATCTGGATTTCGCCGCCGGTGGATAACGAGAATGTGAACACGTACGGGTCGGCGAGTGAGCCGCAGGCGGGGTATCACGGGTATTGGGCGCGGGACTTTCAGCGGATCGAGGAGCACTTTGGCGATGCAGGGAATTCGTGGGGAGCGTTCGACAGGCTGGTGGCGGCGGCGCATACGAATGGGATGAAGGTGATTGTGGACTTTGCGGCGAACCATTCGAGTCCGCAGGATGTGGGGGAGTCGGGCGCGCTGTATAAGAACGGCACGCTGATGGCGAAGTATACGGACGATCCGAAGGGGTACTTTCATCACAATCCGGGGATTGCGGATAACGAGTATGGCAACCGGTATAAAGTTCAGTACTTCAATCTGGATGGGCTGGCGGATCTGAATCAGGAGAATCCGGATATTGATGGGTATTTGAAGACGGCTCTGGGGCAGTTTCAGAGGCATGGGGTGGATGGGTTTCGGCTGGATGCGGTGAAGCATGTGACGTGGGGGTGGGAGTATTCGATGGCGAATACGGTGTTCTCGAATGGGCCGAGTTTTTTGTTTGGCGAGTGGTCGATGACGGATACGGGGGATGGGCTTTATCGGGATGCGTATAAGTTTGCGAATAAGAGCGGGATCAATCTGCTGGATTTTCCGCTGAATACGGCGATACGGGATGTGTTCGCGAATGACAAAGGGTTTGCGGAGATCGATGGGACGCTGACGGCGGAGAATGCAAATTTTGTCTGGCAGAACGATCTGGTGACGTTTGTGGATAGCCAGGATCTGTCGCGCGTGTTGAGTATCAAGAATATGACCAACAACAACGACCGGTTGAATGAGGCGCTGGCGTTTCAACTGACGACGCGGGGGATTCCAGTGATTTATTACGGAGACGAGCAGTATCTGCATAACGATACGAATGGAGGCGGTGATCCGTTTAACCGGCCGCAGATGACTTCGTTTGATACGACTTCGACGGCTTATAAGGTGATTGCGGTTCTTGCAGGGTTGCGGCAGACGAATGATGCGATCGCTTATGGGACGACGAAGCAACGATGGATCAACGACGATGTTTATGTTTATGAGCGGCAGTTTTTCAATGATGTTGTTTTGGTGGCGATTAATAAGAACAATTCTGATACTGTGACGGTTACAAATTTGAATACGGCTCTGCCGGCGGGGACGTATACAGATTTTCTGGGTGGGTCGCTGCATGGGAGTGGGTTGACAGTGGTGGCTGGGACGGGTGGGAACAATCCGGCGAATACGGTGACACTGGCGGCGAATTCGGTTTCGGTGTGGCAGGTGGCGAGTGCGGCGAGCGGGCCTTCGGTGGGGTCGATTGGGCCTACGATTGGGCAGCCGGGGATGTTGGTGACGATTGCAGGGGATGGCTTTGGTGTGGGTAAGGGGAGTGTCGCGGTGTGTGGGGCCGCGGCGAAGATTGGGTCGTGGGGGAACGCTTCGGTGACGTTTACGGTGCCGCAGGTGACGAATGGAGTTTGCCAGGTGCAGTTGAAGTCGAAGAGCGGCGCGACGGCGAATGCGATTCAGTTCACGGTACTGGCGGCGAAGCTGGTGCCGGTGACGTTTACGGTGAGCAACGCTTCGCCTACGAATCCGGGGGATATGATTTTCTTGTCGGGAAGTACGGTGGAGCTGGGGCAGTGGGGAACGACGTTCGATACGGCGGTGGGGCCGATGCTCGATCCGAATAATCCGAACTGGTTTCTGAATGTGTCGGTGCCGGCGGGGCAGACGATTCAGTTCAAGTTCTTGAAGATTGCGGCGGATGGAACGGTGACGTGGGAGGGTGGCGGGAATCACACGTACGTGGTGCCGGCGAGCGGGGTGGGTACGGTGAATGTGAACTGGCAGAATTAGAGCCGCTCGGTCTTGAGGTTCGTTGTTGGCTGCGAAGCTTCAGGTGATTCGCGACTGCCGTGAGCGGAATGAAGTAAAGTGGGGCATCCAATTTTTTTGGTTAGGAGCTTTGTCATGCGGAAAGCTGCTCTCTTTGTCGCGTTATTCCTCTTTGCTGCGAGTGGGTTTTCGCAGAGCCGCCGGTTTTCGGCGGATGATTTGACGAAGATTGTGCGGGTCGGCGATCCGCAGATATCGCCGGATGGGAAGACGATCTCAATTGTGGTTGGCCGGGCGAATCTGAAGGAAGATCGCTGGGACTCGGAGATTGACTTTGTCGACGTTGCGACGAAGCAGTTGCGGGTGATGACGCATGATCGGGCAGGTGTGGGGTCGGTGCGGTGGTCGCCGACGGGAGACCGGATTGCGTATCTGGCGCAGGACAGCGACAAGAAGGCGCAGATCTATGTGATGCCGGTGAATGGGGGTGAGTCGGTGCAGGTGACGCGCTCGAAGACTCCAGTGACCGTTTTGACGTGGCGGCCGGATGGGCAGGCACTGGCCTATGCCGCGGCGGATGAAGAGCCGGAGCGCAAGAACGAGGCGAAGTTCGAGGATGCGTTTGAAGTGGGGAACAACAGTTACCTGGAGCGTGCGGCGGCGAGGCCGGTGCATCTGTGGACAGTTACGACGAGTGGTGAGGCGAAGCGGCTGACATCGGGGAGTTGGTCGTTGCCGGTGCATATGGCGCCGAGCGGGCCTCCGTCGCAGATTGCGTATACGCCGGATGGGCGATCGATTGTGTTTGTACGGGCGGAGTCGCCGATTACGGGAGAAGCGGATACAGCGCGGCTGCAGATTCTGGATGTGGCGACGGGAGTGACGCGGCCGTTGACGAAGGGGATGACGGCGGAGGGTGGACCGGTGTTGTCGCCGGATGGGACGCAGGTGGCGTATGAGTTTTCGCGTGAAGGGAAGCGCGGGAATGAGTCGGCGATCTATGTGGCGCCGGTGAGCAGTGGGGCTGGGCGTGATCTGGCGAGTGCTCTTGACCGGGGGATTAGCGGCGCAGCGTGGATGCCGGATGGGAAGGCGCTGCTGGTTTCGGCGAATGATGGGACCACGGTGGGGTATTGGGTACAGGCGCTGGATGGGGCGGCGAAGCGGGTGGCGATGGGAGGTTTATGTCCCGCGCCGGGGATGAATGTGGGGAAGGATGGTGCGGTTGCATTGACGGCGACGGATGCGACGCACCCGGCGGAGCTTTTTTATATGGCGCATGTGGGGGATGCTCCGGTGCAGATGACTCATCTCCAGACGGTGACGGATGGGGTGACGCTGGGCAGGCAGGAGACTGTGAAGTGGAAGAGCGACAAGCTGGATGTGGATGGGGTTCTGACTTATCCGCCGGATTATTTGGCGGGGAAGAAGTATCCACTGGTGCTCTATATTCACGGCGGGCCGACGGCGACGTCGCTTGAGACGTTTACTCCATCGACGCAGATCCTCGCGGCGCAGGGATGGCTGGTGCTGGAGCCGAACTATCGCGGAAGTAACAATGAGGGGAACGCGTTTGAGACGGCAATCGTGAATGATGCGAGCGCGGGGCCGGGGCGCGACATTATGGCGGGCGTGAAGGCAGTGGAAGAGCGCGGCATTGTGAATGAGAAGCGAGTTGCGGTGAGCGGATGGAGCTATGGAGGACAGATGACCTCGTGGATGATCGGGAATTATCCGGAGGTGTGGAAGGCGGCGGTGGCGGGGGCTCCGGTGACCGACCTGGTGGATCAGTATTCACTGAGCGACAACAATGTACTGCGCACGGAGCACTATGGGCCGTCTCCGTTTGTGGGGGATAACCTGAAGTCGTATGCGTTGCAGTCGCCGATTACGTATGCGTGGCGGGTGAAGACTCCGACGCTGATCATGAGCGATGTGGGAGATTGGCGGGTGACGACGACCCAGGCGTATAAGCTGTACCACGCGCTGAAGGACAACGGCGTGGTCGTGAAGTTCGTGGCCTTTCCGGTGCCGGGACACAGCCCGTCGGATCCGTTGCGATCGAGAGATGTGTGGCGGAGGTGGACGGCGTGGCTTGCTCAGTATTTGAATGAACCTTCTACAGCGATGCCGGGTACGAAGTGATTTTGTTGCACGCGAATTTGAGATGCGATTGATTTGCCCGGCCAGTAGGAACGAAAAAAAAGGGAGAGAGCTGAGCTCTCTCCCTTTGGTGACTGGAAGACCAAATCACACAAAAAACTTGCGGCGGGCCAGACCGGCCAGGCCGAGTGCTCCGGTGCCGAAGAGAATGAGTGCGGAGGGCTCAGGCGTGGCCTTGATATCGGTGATGATGCCGTTGTCGTAGACCTGTCCGTTTTTGCCGCTGAGGTTATAGTTGAGCGTTCCCAGATTGTCGTTGAAGTAGAACGTGAAGTTTGAGTTTCCGTCCTTAACCGATTGTGAGCCGGCGTAACCAATCGAGGAGAGACCGTTCGCGCTGAATACGATTCGGGTGATGTTGCTTCCGGCGTCTGCGAGACCGAAGGTCATGCCGTCGATGTTGAAGTTGAGGAGGTCGACCGGGCCCAGGGAGCCGGAGAGCTGGGTGGGGGCATAGTAAGTGCCGATACCGGGGGTGGGGCCAGCGGTTTCGATGGTGAATTTTCCGGAGCCTACGATCTGTCCGTCGTTGAAGCCGATGTCGCCGCCGTTGGTTTGTTTTAGGTCGAAGGTGTAGCTGATGGTGTCGGCGTGAGCGGCTACGGGCGCGGCAACACAGAGAGCAAGGGCCAGAGCAAGCAGAGAATTACGCATAGGGAGTCTAGGAAAACCTTTCAACTGAATAATTGTTCAGTGGGGTGCTGCGATGAATTTATTATAGCAGGTTTTGGATGCTAAATGATGAAGGATCAGCGTTTAGCGGCTATGGCCCTTGTTTTCTGTGGGTTGGTCAGGAGAAGAGAAAGACAAAGACCCGCACCTGCCGTTTGGGCGCGGTTGCGGGTCTTTGAGATAGCTCAAATTGTAGCGTCAGTGTTGACCGTAGACCGCTACTGTTGAGACAGCGAAGAAGGCGTGGCCGAAGGTGGTTGGGTGATAAGTGTCCCAGAAGAACGTATGGTCCGGGTCTGCACATACGGTGTCTGTGATACAGGGATGGGTGACGTCGGTGAAACCGAAGTGGTTCGGATCGCTGACGACGTTCTGCATGAGATTGAAGATGTCGGGGCGACGGATGTCGATGCCCTGGAGCAACTCTTCAAGCTTGATGAGGTCGCCGAGGTATTTGTTGGTGGCGAGGCTTGCTTGTGTGGCGAAGCTGTTGTTGGGGCTCGCGGCCGGTAAGAGGCCTACGTCAAAGAGAATTGGTATGAGGAAGTTTTTTGCACCTGCGTGGCGGAGGGCGAGTTCTGCGCTGGCCAGGCCGAGAGCGATCTGGAAGCCGAGAGCTTGAGGGTTACCGGATCCGTTGGCGTCGATGATGTCGTTGCCTCCGCCTTCAATGATGTAAAGGGCGTTGGGATCGGCTTTGCCGCCGTGATCGCTGAGGTATTTGGCGATCTGCTGGGGCACGTTAGGGATGGAGAATCCCGGCTCGGGGATTGGGTTGATCACTTCCGCGCCTGCCCAGGCGTAGTCGTTTCCGTTGAGAAGAGAAGGCGTCATCGGAAGTCCCCAGGCGTTGGCGACGTGTTCGACCCAGAGGGGACCGTTGGAACGGCGGCCGGGGAGATAGGGAGCTCCGGGGGCGCCAATTACTGCGTAGAGGTTGCCGACGTCACAGTAGCTATCGCCAAAGACGTAGATAGCGCTAAAGTGCGGGGTTGCGGCTTGGGCTGAAAAAGGTAAGAGAATGAGGCAGGCAAAGATCGCGCAAACCAGTAGAGCGGATCGTCTCGATGTCATAATAAAGCTCCGTTTTCGCATTGAATTCCATGGCCCTTGAATGATGGAGATGCGTTGCGTTGACGAATATCTGGTCAAAACGCGGAGAACGCAAATCATCTGTCGGTTAACGACTAAGGGGCCAATCTGGAATGGGATAGAGTGATGTATATCCTGTGCGGGCACGCCATTGGCAGATCAATCGGCGGCAAACTCCTCGGTCGTTCGTCGGAGGGAGTGTTGGTACGGACGATGCAACAGTTTTCAGCCGAGTAAGCGACTCTTCGCCTTGAGCCGTCTCGTCGTAGGCACAATCCAGCGGAGCACAAACCGGGAAGTGGCCCTGGGGATCGAAGAGACGCGTCTTCTGTAGCGGCGGAACCGGCCTCCCTGGGGTGGATGAGAAGGAGCCATCTGCAAGACCGCTTGTTCGCCGGGGAACAGGTAGGTTGTGAGAGAGCGCACGATCTGCTCCGAGAGGATGATTTGCGCCTGAACTGGATTCAAACCATCTCCCTGTACGGATTCCGTCCAGACATGGCTCTGATCGGAGACCCTTATTAGTCGGACAGTTAAGCGCAGGGTTCCCTGGTAGGTACGGACACTTCCTTCAAGAACATAGTCAACGCCAATTTCGCTGCCGATGGTGGCGATACTCTTGGCGACGCCCTTGTAACACATAGCGGTAGTTCGTCCTATGATGCTCAGGCGTCGCGGTCCAGCGTCACTCAGCTGCGCGGTCAGCTCTTCAGTAAATCCATCCGCAATGTAACCGATCTCCGTTCCCGAGGAGAGTCCGACGACCGGAAGAACCACAACTAAGGGGAAGTCAATATGAGCGTTCGATTGATGCTGGACGATGGGGGCAACAAACCGGTAGCCATGACCTGTCACCGTTTCGATATACCTTGGATTTTCTGCGGTGTCGTCCAGCGCGGTCCGGAGTTTGTGCATCGCTACGCGAACGCCGTGCTCGAAATCGACATTTGTCCCGGTCGGCCAGAGCCTGCGTCGGAGTTCTACTCGATCGACGAGTTGTCCGGAGTTCTGAATCAGTAGATCAAGGAGAGCGAACGGTTTGTCCTGCAGTCGAAGCTTGACTCCCTTTCGCAGGATGGTTCGTTCGGCGGAGTTCAGCTCATAGATACCAAATCGAATCCAGGCAGCCTTGTCTTCCGGCATGTCAACCCTTTCAACACCGACGTCAAAAAACGTGCGATCTGGCCCGGTGCATCGGATTTACCCTTGAAGAACACCAATCTACGAAGGATTGGGCGCAATTGCAATATAAAAATGAATACTCATTCATAAATTAAGACAGAATTCTGTCATAGCGAGTAATTTATTTATTATCAGCTAGATATAGACAAGAATGATCTTGAACTCTCGATTCGAAATGCGCTCTTGCCGAGATAAAATCCACAAATTGTGAATAACCATTCAGCGATCTTAGGTAAACGCTATCGCCGAAAGTTCGGGGAGATGGGTTGCGATTCCGGGGTATTCGCCCGGGTGTTACGGATAGATAGGAGCCACCCGTCCTGACGATTCTGAAGCAAACCGAACACAACACAATGACGTGGTTCACAACACCTTGAGAGGATCAGGAGAGTGCACGTAGATTGTTCCGGAGGCGGTCGGGTTCTCCCTCGTAGAGGAAGCCCTCAATCGCGGAGTGGGTACCCTTCCAGATGGGAACGGCTTGCGCAAGCAACCTTCGCCCCTTTGGGGTCAGAGTCATCAGACGGACGCGGCGGTCGGTCGGATCTGCCGTAATTTTGACCAGAGCGCGGCGCCGTAAGGGCTTGAGAGCCGCCGTCAAAGTGGTCCGATCCATTGCGAGTAGCGACGCAACTGCCGCCATGCCGGGTGGTTCCGGGCGATTCAGGGACATCATGAGCGAGAACTGCCCGTTCGTGAGACCCAGCGGGCGGAGTGCGTCATCGAAGCGCCGAGCCAACGCCCTCGCTGCTCGCTGCAGATGAAGACAAAGGCAAGAGTCGCGAACCAGGAGAGTGGTCTCAAAAGAAGGGCTCGCAACCATTGCCATGGTTAAAGTATATTGATATCAACCTATATTGCCAAGCATCGCGGAGAACAACCGCAATGGCTGGCCATCCTTTTCTTGTCAGAAGAAAAATCCACTATCTTAGGAGGTTTCAATGAAACGGAAAGCTCTCAGGGACATTGCATTAAGAAGTTTCGTGCTGGTTGTGGTGGCGGGCGCGGCATCGGGGGCGCGAGCGGAGGACGCCAAGACACCGTATCCCAAGATGGCTCCGGTCGATCAATACATGATGGAGCGGGATGCCGAGATTGCGATGGCGTTGAGTGCTGCCCCTCCCTCCATCTCGCGAGATGCCGAGGTGATGGTGATGGGGCGGCATGGGTATGAGGTCGCGGTGAAGGGCAAGAACGGTTTCGTGTGCTTGGTGGAGCGTGGGTGGACTGCCGGGGTTGACGATCCCGTGTTCTGGAATCCCAAGATCCGGGGTCCGATCTGCTTCAATCCGGCAGGCGCGCGATTCAATGTTCCCATCACGGTCAAGAAGACCGAGTTGGTACTGGCGGGACGATCCAAAGAGGATATGGCCGAGGCTATTAAGACCGCTTTCGACAAAAAGGAGTTGCCGACGATGGGATCTGGTGCGATGTGCTACATGCTGTCCAAGCAAGGGTACTTGAGCGACAGTGACGGGCACTGGCGTCCTCACCTGATGTTTTTCGTTCCAGACACGGACCCTGCAGCTTGGGGCGCAGGGTTGCCGGACTCTCCAGTTATAGGAGTCAAGGACACTCTGGACCGGTTCACCTTGTTCATGATTCCGGTTGGGCATTGGTCGGACGGGACGGTTGCATCGATGGGTGAGCACTGAGATACAGACGCCGCATTAAAGGGTGTCCGTTCACCAGGTGCCAATGCGGAGGACAGCTCCGGTGGTAATGCGGAGCGCGTCCTGCGCTTGAATCATGTCAGCGTCCCCCATCCATGCGTGGGAGTACTCAACGTCGAGGAGACGCCAGGCGAAGGCGCGTGTCAGCACCAGGTCGAAGCCGCTGCCGACGCTCAGGGCCGGGCCGTATCTCGATAGTTCGGTGGACCAATCGCTGCGCTTAGGGTAATGCGGGAGGGTTCCGCTGCCGTCGTTCCATTCGTCCAGTAACTTCGTCCGCAGAGCGATGTCGGTGATATCGTGAGTGACTCTTCGGCCTCCGAACATCATCTGCAGGAATGGGGAGACGCGGTGGGCGGCCAGCGGAGTCAAGCGCACTCCACCTCCAAAGAAGAGCATGTCACCGCTCTCGCTGGGAGCGGGCATGTTCATGACCAGGCATCCGCTGACTTCGCCGACGAGCTGCAAGTAGGGGTTGACGCGGGAGGCTCCCGAGCCGCCTGCACCAATGCAATTCTGGTTGGCGTGCAGGAAATGTTCATAGACTGGAAAGGTTGAAAGCTCGATGTCGGCTTCCTTTGGATATTCGCGCTCAAATTCCGGTTTGGGGGGGCGGACGTATTGGAAGGGTTTTTCGCCGCCGTTTTTGTACTCGGCGACGAGTTCCTTGCGGAGAACGAAGTCCTCGCCACGCAGGCCGAGGCGGCTGTCGCGACGCCACGGCAGGTGAAAGGCCATGACGTTGGCGAACGAGCGGCCGGGATTGAGGAAGGACCGGGCGAGGATAATCAGTGGCCGATTGGTGGTTCGATTCTCAAGCCCCATGATGGCGTATCGATCGGCTGCATCCTCCCCGATCATGTCGATAGTGCCCAGGGCTGGAGTGAGGGCGAGGGTAATGAAGCCGGGAGATGCGTGCAGCATCACGTTTCCGATCGATGCCTCGCTGATGGGGCCGATCTTCCACTGGGTGTGCCAGATTGCCGAATACGCGAGCGAATGCATAAGGCTCATGTAGTAGTCGCGGCCATCGCCCCACTGGACCCTGCTGTAGCGGGGATCGTTTTGACGCTCGATGTATCCGAAGACGGCGCCTTCGATGGTGTGGCCGGCATACGGGGCCATGAAGCGGTCGCTGTCGCTCCAGCCGCGGAGCTCGCCCACAGAATCGAGGTAGTTCTTGAGCCACGGTCCGTACAAGGCGTCCCGGGTTCCGGCCTCGGTCCAGAGATTGAAGGTGTGCATGACGCCGGTGTAAAGGAGTGACTCCTGGACGGCGATCTTCCATTGGACCTTGGTTTCGGGAGCCGGCCTTGGGGTGGCTATGATCACGCGGAGGAGTCTGAGCCGGTAGAAACGCTGTCAGGGCTATTCGGAAGCTCGCTGAACTTCAGGCTTGTATTACTGCCGGTGATTTTCCCGGGAGTTGCTGAAAGCTCGTCGATCCTTAGCTCGTCAATTCTTAGATCGGTGCGAACAAAGGTATGAAGAGAAGGGTCGGCGCCGGACACAGGCAGGCCAGGGCTCTTCCGAACTCGTTGCCGGAGAGCTCGTACCCCGGCGCGTTCGGAAGGGCATCTGGCGGAAGCTGTTGCTGCGCGGACGCTGGCGCGATCGAGGCGGCACCCAAAAGCACAGCCACCAGGGCTGAGCCGGTCCATTGGCTGATGAACTGACTTGTCCTTTGCATGTCCGCGGTTCTCCGGGCGATCGAAAGAGAATGACCTTTACTGCAAACCATCCGGGTATGCACGTGCGTGTCGAAAGGATCTCCCACCTGTCTGACAAAGCTATTTCACACTTTTTTTGCGTGGACGAAAGCTGACATTACTTACAGTGCGACCCTGTAGAGGTCTGCCCGTTGGCGCTATTCGGGTTCGGTGTGGACGTGCTCGGATGGGTGTGAGGTATGAGATGGGGCACCCGGTCGTGGCGGTGCGGTCAGATGTGGGCCACCCGTCCAAAGATAAAAGATCGAAAACTTTCCAGATCACACATTCGTTACGGCCGATCTTTAGCAGGTAATTGGCGGCGCAACATCGACAGCGCAGCGATGCCCAGTCCTAGCAATTCCAGGCTGGAAGGCTCCGGCACCGGCGGAATCCCATCGAGCGCGAACGACGGGCTCAGCCCGGCGTCGTCGCTGAATCCGGCAACAAACGGGTCGCCGGCCCCTTCTGGAAACGCAAAACTGAGTGAATCTCCACTCAGGTCCAGCGCAAGGTCGGGCCTGTATTGTGCAGGCAAATCAGCTGAAAGATCGGTAAAAAGAGTCGTCAGCAGCTCATTCAATGTCAGGTTGGCGAGGTCGGCCGAAGTCAGCGATACACTTGTCACAGTACTGTCAAAGCCGAACGACGCCGCAAAACTTGACGGCTCCGACCCGTCCACGGCAAGGCCCGTAAGGGTACCGGTAAAGCTGATCGTGCCCGTAGTCCCACCAGCAAAAACGCCCCCGTCCGACGGTACGATCGATCCGAGAGCGACCCCTTTGAAGCTCTCATTTGGCGTGACGCTATGAATGTCGGCAATAGGGCCAATCAGGTCGACCTCCCCCTCATGCCCAAGGTCCCCATTAGCGATTGCACGGATACCCAGGCCCTTCAGGGTCGGATCGCCCTGAATGGCTTTGACCAGGTTGCTCGCCTTCGTCGAAGCATCGTCCCCTGGAGTGACGGTCAGCGGTACGGAATGGCAGGACGCAGGGTAGCCAGGGTCGCCTGGCTTCTTCGTACAGAATTCCACATTCTCGCTGTACGCCTGCGGCACGCCATCTTTATTGACCGGAAATTTGGCGGGGGTCCCCAGCATGATGGTGGAGCCCGACGCATTGGTGCACATCAGCACCAGCAATGCTGCCGCGGGGGCTCTGTAGCGCTGTCCGCGGACCATCGACATTACAACTCTCTTCATAGCCGCCCCCGGTAGTTCCTCTTCCATGGCGATCATCGTTCAATGGGATGTAGCGGGCCGACGTAACCACTTTCTATTTCATGCTTTTTTTGCGTGGACGAAAGCTGACATTAATTACAGTGCGGACCCTGTAGATGTCTGCCCGTTGACGCTATCCGGGTTCGGTGTGGACGTGCTCGGATGGGTGTGAGGTATGGTTCGCGGCGGTAACAACTGAAGAGTGATGAAGTGGTCGTCGCCTTCTCTTTAGCCTCGTTTGATGCCTGGCGGCATGGGTGAGGTTAGAGTGTCGGGATTTTCGCTGCCGCGAAAATGGGGCACCCCGCCAGATGTGCCACCCGTCATTTTTTTATGCGTTTGAGGTGTGGGCGTCTTCGGCGACGAAGTCGGGGGTGAGTCGTAGGTGGTTTTGGTAGCTGGCGGCGATGAAGTCGCGGAAGATGGGGTGGGGCTCCAGTGGCTTGGATTTGAATTCGGGGTGGAACTGGCAGCCGAGGAAGAAGGGGTGGGTGGGGATCTCGACGATCTCGACGTAGGTGGCGTCGGGGGTGGTGCCGGTGATGCGGAGGCCTGCGCCGGTGAGGATGGCTTCGTACTCGCGGTTGAACTCGTAACGGTGGCGGTGGCGCTCGGAGATTTCGGTGGTGCCGTAGGCCTTGGCGGCGAGGGAGTCGGGCTCGAGGACGCAGTCCCAGGCGCCGAGACGCATGGTGCCGCCCATCTCTTCGACGCCGGTGAGTTCGCGGAGTTTGTAGATGATGCGGTAGGGAGTGGCGGGGTCGAACTCGCCGGAGTTGGCGTCTTTCAGGCCGCAGACGTTGCGGGCGTACTCGATGCAGGCGGTCTGCATGCCGAGGCAGATGCCGAAGTAGGGGGTGTTGGTCTCGCGGGCGTAGCGGATGGCGTTGAGCATGCCCTCGATGCCGCGCTTGCCGAAGCCGCCGGGGACGAGGATGCCGTCGAAGCCTTCGAGCTGATGTTGGTATTCGAGAGTGGGGCGGTCTTCGGCGTCGCGGGTCTCGAGGCCTTCGGCTTCGATCCAGGTGACGCGGAGCTTGAGGTTGTGAGCGAGCGCGCCGTGGACGAGGGCTTCCTTGAGGGACTTGTAACTGTCTTCGTACTCGACGTATTTGCCGACGATGGCGATGTTGACTTCGTCTTTGGGGTGGTAGGCGCGGTAGACGATGTCCTGCCAGCGCGGAGAGGTCGGGTGCAGGGGCGTCGATGCGGAGGTATTTGAGGGCGAGGGCGTCGACTCCTTCGGCGGCGAAGGTGAGGGGAACCTCGTAGATGCTGGCGACGTCGCGTGCGGCGATGACGGCGGGCTCTTCGACGTTGCAGAAGAGAGCGATCTTCTGGCGCATCTCGCGGGGGACGGCGCGGTCGGAGCGGCAGAGGAGGATGTCGGGCTGGATGCCGATGGAGAGCATCTCTTTGACGGAGTGCTGGGTGGGCTTGGTCTTGAGTTCCTGCGCGGCGGCGATCCAGGGGATGAGGGTGACGTGGACGAAGCAGGTGTTTTCGCGGCCGAGGTCCTGGCGCATCTGGCGGATGGCTTCGAGGAATGGGAGGGATTCGATGTCGCCTACGGTGCCGCCGATTTCGACGATGGCTACATCGGTGTCGGCTGCGACTTTGCGCATGGCGTTTTTAATCTCGTTGGTGACGTGGGGGATGACCTGGACGGTTTTGCCGAGGTAGTCGCCGCGACGCTCTTTGGTGATGATCTGCTCGTAGATGCGGCCAGTGGTGAGGTTGTTGTCGCGGGAGAGGTGCGCGTGGGTGAAGCGCTCGTAATGGCCGAGGTCGAGGTCGGTCTCGGCGCCGTCGTCGGTGACGAAGACCTCGCCGTGCTGGAAGGGCGACATGGTGCCGGGGTCGACGTTGAGGTAGGGGTCGAACTTCATGAGGTTGACGCGGAGTCCGCGGGCCTCAAGCAGGCAGCCGATAGAGGCCGCAGCGAGACCTTTTCCTAACGAAGACACAACACCGCCCGTTACGAAGATGTACTTGGCAGACATTTCCGCGACCTCTTTGAATTGATTGGAAGTTTGTGCGTGGTGTGCACGATTAAGTATCGCAGGGTTGGGGTGTGGGAGCAAGTGGCTGGCTTGGGGCCGGGAGTCGGAACGAGCGGTTGCAAGGAATTACGGGGTGTGAGTGCGATCTTTGCAGTTTGCTTATGGATTTTCTACGGATTCTTTACGGAAAACGGCGTTCTTCTTTATGTGGGAAATGGTGTTCTTGGCTCACTTGGTCTTGTGAGGGCTTATGAACGTCGTGAATTTGAGCAAGCGTGTCTTTCGGATTGCTGGGTTGCTAATTGTTTTGGCTTTGTGCGGGGTTCGCGGGCAGGCGCAGTCAACGTTTGGGAGCGTTCGCGGGATGGTGCAGGATGAGTCGGGCGCGGCGCTGCCGGATGCGCAGGTGACGCTGCATAGCGTGGGGGAGAATACGGATCGCTCGGTGACGGCGGATGCGAGCGGTGGGTTCACGATTGAGAATGTGAAGCCGGGAGAGTATTTGCTGCGGGTGGACCGGTCGGGATTTTCCGAGACAGTGATGCGGGGCATTGTGGTGGAGGCTCGGCAGGATGTGCGGCGAGACGGTGACGATGCTGATTGCATCGCAGTCGACGACGGTGGAGGTGTCGGCTGCGGCGGACCAGATCAATAGCGAGAATGCGGCGATTGGGGACTCGAAGAGCAATCTGGAGATGACGCAGCTGCCGCTGAACAACCGGGCGACGACGACGAGTCCGCTGGGGGCGCTGGGGCTGTCGCCGAATGTGCAGACGGACAGCTCGGGGAATATTGCGCTGGGCGGGGCGAGCTCGTCGATGGTGAATTTTTCTGTGGATGGGATCTCGACGGCGAACGTGCGGCAGAACGGCGCGCTGCAGGATGCGTATCCGTCGCAGGAGGGAATTACGGCGGTGAAGGTGACGTCGTTCAACAACAGCGCGGAGTTTTCGCAGGTGGGCGACGTGACGTTTACGACGAAGAATGGCGGGAATGCGGTGCACGGCAGCTTGTTTGAGTATCTGCAGAACGATGCGCTGGATGCGAGCCCTTATGGGTTTGGCGGCGAAGGCTCCGAAGCGGTTCAATACGTTTGGCGGATCGCTGAGCGGGCCGGTGACGATTCCGCATCTTTATGACGGGAAGAATCACACGTTCTTTTTTGTGGACTATGAGGGCAACCGGAGAAGGACTGCGGTGGCACAGCAGTTTCTGGTGCCGACCGAGGCTGAGCGAGCGGGTGATCTGACGGGGTTGGGAACAGCGCTGGTGATTCCGCAGAGCAGCATCAGTCCGACGGCGAGGGCATTGTTGAAGTACTATCCGCTGCCGAATGTTTCGGGGCAGTCGAACTTCAACTATGAGAACTTTGCGCCGACTCCGGCGAATACGGATGGCGCGGATGTGCGGATCGACCAGACGATTTCGAGCAAGCAGTCGGCTTATGCGCGGTTCAGCAGGAAGAACATTACGTCGAACTTTGCGAATGCGTTTCTGCCGAACGATGTGGATAGCATTCACAACCGGAGTCTGCTGGTTTCGCATACGTATACGATCACGCCGAAGCTGCTGAACGAGTTCCGGTTTGGATTTACGAATGTGACGACGAGTGTCGGGTTTGCGATTGTGGGAGCGGCGGCGCTGCAGCAGTTGGATCTGCAGGGCGTGGATATCAGCCAGCACCCGAAGACGCATGCGTTTCCGACGTTCAACTTCAGCGCGGGGACGGGCTTGACGCCGATTGGACGGGACAAGACGGGTGTGACGCAGTCGAAGACGATGCAGTTCAGCGACAACCTGACATACACGCGCGGGAAGCATACGTTCAAGGGCGGGATTGATGTGCGGCGGGTGCGGTACTTCGATCTTGAGAGCTTTGCCCCTGCGTTTGCTTCGGATGATTTTGGCAGCTTCACGTTCCAGCCGACGTTTACGGGCAATGCGTTCGGGGATTTTCTGGAGGGTGCGCCGACTACGCTGGCGTTTGCGGTGTCGAGCCCGGACGTTGGCGGGACGGCGACGCAGTACAGCTTGTTTGGGCAGGATGAGTACCAGGTGAACAGCCGGCTGACGTTGAGCTATGGGCTGCGGTGGCAGATCCTGCCGGGGTTCCAGGAGGATGGCGGCAACCTGGCGAACTTCGATCCGCGGACGAACTCGATTGTGGTTCCGGATGCGCTGGCGGGATACCTGGCGCAGCAGAATATTCAGGGTTCGAACCTTGCGTTTCAGCAGTCGTTCAATGCGTGCAATCTGCATGTGACGACGCTGCCGTGCACGAACTATGTGACGGCGAGCGCGGATGGGTTGCCGCAGAGTCTGCGTAAGACTTACAAGGGGAACTTCCAGCCGCGTGTTTCGGTGGCTTACCGGCCGTTCAACGATACGAAGACGGTGGTGCGGGCGGGATTTGGAATTTATACGATGACGAATCTTGGGCCGTTGTCGTTCAACAACAGCGGCAATCCTACTTCGAATCTGCATACGTACTCGAATGCGAATACGGCGGGGGCGAATACTCCGCAGATTGTGTTTCCGCAGACGGCTCCTCCGACGGTGGGAGTGCAGTATGGCGGGGGAAGTCTGGACCAAGGAGTGGATCCGAGATTTCGCGATCCACAGTCGAACCAGTGGAGCGTGACGGTCGAGCGACAGTTGAACGATACAACGTTGGTGCGGGCGAGCTATGTGGGGATGCATACCTACCGGCTGAGCGTGACGGAGGACCTGAACCAGATTGCGGCGAGTACGACGCCGTTATGCGACGACGGCGGCGAGTCCTTATGTGGATCCGAGGGCTCCGTACCACAACTGGTTTTCGCTGCTGAACACGCTGAATGCGGGCAAGGCCAACTACCGTGCGGTGGAGCTTGAGGCGACGCGGCGGATGAAGAGTGGATTGTACTTCGACGCGAACTATACGTTTGCCAATAACGAGGCGGACAACCAGGGCGATGCTCCCAGCGCGTTTGCCGGAGAGGTGAACTATGGGTTGCCAATTGCGGATCGCTTTGATGTGAACAGCGACTATGGGAATGCGCAGGGGACGCGACACCACAGGATGCTGCTGACTGGGGTGTATCAGCTTCCTTTTGGAAGCGGGCGGGCATTGATGACGGGCGGCGGGTGGAAGGATGCTTTGCTGGGCGGATGGGATGTGACGAATGTGACGCTGCTCGAGACGGGGCCGTGGCTGACGCCGAGCATTAGCGCGGGTGGTTGCCAGGTGGCGTTGAATGCTGACGGGAGTTGTTCAGTGGTCAACGACCAGTCGAACACGAATGTTGCTAACCGGAGCGCAGTGTTGCGGCCGGATGTGGTGTCTCAGAATTTCTATCGCGGGCAATCGCGGGCGCAGTACTTCAACCTGGCGGCGTTTGCTCCGACTCCGGCGGGAGCGGGGCGGTTCGGCAATGCGGGAGTGGGGATACTGCAGGGACCGGGGACGGCTGCGGTGAGCCTGGGAGTTGCGAAGTCTTATGCCGTGACAGAGAGGGTTCGTGTCAGGTTTGAGACGACGTTTACGAATGTGCTGAACCATACGAATTTGGCTCCGCCAGCTACGGTGGTGGATAGTCCTTCGACGTTTGGGGTGTTGAGCGCTCCGCAGACGGCGGAGAATGCGGGGAACCGGACGGGTCAGGTGGCTTTGCGGGTTGATTTTTAAAGGGGTCGGGGTAAAGCCTTTGCGTGCGAAGCTGTTTGTCGGCTGGTGGGTGTTTTGTTCTCCCACCCTTTGCAAATAGCGCGAAGGATGGGCACGCGGCGATGGAGGCAATGGGTTGACTTTTCCTGAGAAACAAGAGGTTTTTTGAGGGAAAGCAGTCTGGTTTCTGGAAATTCCTGACTATTTCGTTCCGGGGTCGGAGATGGTTTGAGCTGGATGCCGCGAGAGATTTTTCTTGACGAGAAACTCCTGGAATAGGGAGCTGATTGCGCCCGAGGCATCGCCGATGAGCCAGTTGTCGATGGTGAGGTGGATGCCGTTTCTATCTGTCGATGGGTAGTAGGCGTTCGAGATGCCGGCGGAGGCGAGATTTCCTAAAACGTTGGAATAGTTAGGCTGCCAATGGCCGTTGTCCCCTTTACAGATGACGACGGTGGCCATGGCGTAAAGTGCTCGTGAGGCGATGCTCCCTCTTCCCTTGTAGAAATAGCGCGGATCCTGGTGGAAGATCGTTGGAAGAACGGCGTCGGTGAGCATAGTGCTGATGAGGCTGTCGGCAGAGGATGCGCCGAAGCGTTTGGCAAAGCCCTGCGCACCGGGGCCGAATTCATCGAAGCCGTTTTGAGATTGCTCGATGCCGGCGACGACTGCAGGGATTGCAATCGAGACGGGATCGGCGGATGTTCTGAGGGCGAGGTGAAACTTCTGTCCGGCGCTCAGTGGGGCAGCGTTCCAGATGTACGAGGCGTAGAAATTTGGAAAGACGCCGAGAACGCGCTGTTTTTCGGCGAAGTGTATCTCGTCTTCGGCGATTTCGTGGGGTGTGGTGGTTACTTCGACAAGGGATGTCGTCGAGGCAATCCGGAGTTCGACTGCGGGGACGTCGTAGGACTCGCCATTCTGGATGGTGAGGTCTGTGGCGACCCACTGCGCAAAACCGGAGGAGGAGATCGTCAGGTGAAATCTTCCGGGTTCGACGGTATCGAATTTGAAGAAGCCTGCGCTGTCGGTCATCAGCGTGTGCTGGAGGCGGGTGTCTTCATTTTCCAGGGTGACGAGAGCGTTGGCGACTTCGGCGCCGTTTGCGTCCACGACGGTGCCCAGGATGCTCCCAGTGTTCGATGAGTCAATGGATTGCTGGGCGACGAGGTGTGGGCCAGGAACCTCGGGCAATTTGACTGCCATCAGATCGCTGGGGTCGGTTGATGGCGAAACTGATTGGGGAACGGTAGGTTGAGCAGATGTGGAGTTAGTGCTCTGCTGAATGCTTTGAGCGTGCGCGGGCGAACCTATCCATGCGATGAGAAAGGCAGCGAAACACAAGAGGCCTGAGGCGCGCAAATTCCACATAACTAATATGTTCCGGCTGAACATCTCCACATCGGTTGCCACATTAGCGTTCAGGAAGGACTGATTTCGCGAACGATCGCTTTCAATTT
Organism: uncultured Acidobacteriaceae bacterium; assembly: GCA_963770055.1. Lineage (GTDB taxonomy): Bacteria > Acidobacteriota > Terriglobia > Terriglobales > Acidobacteriaceae > Edaphobacter. The sequence goes on along the minus strand of CAVYOC010000001.1, from coordinate 22,300 downwards.
TCAGGGTTGCGTACCCAAGTCACAATCACCCATAGGTACAAGTCGTTATTTATGCCGCGTTGATGTCTTTAGACTCTAGGACGGGTTTCGGATATCCATGCCTGGCGACCTGAAGCATGGTGCGACCGAGTTGCTCGGTAGTCGTGACGGATTTGGGAAATGCGGATATCAGAAGCGGAAAGATGGGTTTGAAGACGGTGTAGAAGGTTTGGTAGAGACGAGTCTTCGACCTGATGCCGTGAAGAGGTTGGATGATGCCAGGACGAAACATATAGGCGGCTTTGAAGGGAAGCTTGAGGAGGTCATTCTCGGTCTTGCCTTTGACTCGGGCCCACATGATGCGTCCGCGTTCGGTGCTGTCGGTGCCTGCGCCGGAGACATAGAGGAAGGTCATCTGCGGGTTGAGTTTTGCGAGCATGTTCGCGGCCGCCATGGTGAGATCGTAAGTGAGGTGCTTGTACCTGGCCTCGTCCATGCCTGCAGAGGAGACGCCCAGAGTGAAGAAGCAGGCGTCATAGCCCGTGAGTTCAGATTCGATAGCGGAGTAGTCGAAGAAGTCGGAGTGAACGAGTTCGCGAAGTTTGTCGTCGCGCTGGTTTGCAGGAGAGCGCACGATAGCAAGGACGTTCTTGATGTCGGGATCGAGGAGGCATTCGCGCAGAACACCCTGGCCGACCATGCCCGTCGCTCCGAAGAGAATTACGTTCATGCGTCTGATGCTACAAGGTGTTTGGGATGGAAGTTTGCAGACGCGATAAGACATCGGATGGACGAGCGGCTATGCTACTTGCGGAGGGAAGCTGGGTGAGGTCATCTGTGAAGATATCCGGGGTTGGAGCTGTTGGTGGGGCGTGGATTGATCTTCAGGTCTGGACGATGCGACGGATGAATGCGCTGGCGTTGCGACGGCAGAGAGGCGAGACGGCTGCCCATCTGGCAACGGGCGAACTGGGTGAGCGTGAGGCTTTGTTTCATCTACGGAAGATGGGTTATACAGTTGTGGCGCGGAGATGGAAGAGCGCGAAGCTGTGGGGCGATGTCGATCTGATCGGGTGGGATGGGGAGTGGCTGTGCTTTGTCGAGGTGAAGACGCGAAGCGTGCGTGAGTGGGGTCCGGCAGAGTTGGCTGTGGATGGCGATAAACAGGATATGCTGCGGCGGATGGCGCGGGCGTATCTGCGAGGGTTTCCGGAGAAGCTGAGGGCGGAGGTGCCGGTGCGGTTCGATGTGGTGTCGGTATACTTGCTGGCATCGGGAGTTGAATTTGACGTGTATCGAGGAGCGTTTGGATGGTGAAGTATACGAGCGAGTCCGAGGTTGCATCGCTTGAACCGGCAGAGCTGAGCGAACGGCTGTCGGCGGTGTTGCGGGACGCGATGCCGTGGCTGTTGACGATCTCCGAGGCCGAGGCGAGCGTGCCTGAGCGTGAAGGAAAGTGGAGCGCCAAGCAGGTGATGGGGCATCTGATCGATTCGGCTGTGAATAATCTGGGAAGAATTGTGCGGATGCAGATTGCGGAGGGGCTGAGTCTGACCGGGTATGAGCAGATGGCCTGGGTACGTCTTCAGCATTATGCTGAGCGTGATTGGTCGCAGATTCTGGGCTTGTGGTTTGCGCTGAATGAGCAGGTGGCGTGGATGATCGGCCACGTCGAGAGGGCGCACCTGGCGAACCGAGGCGTGGTTGAAGGGGAGCCTGTGACGCTGGGATTTTTAATTGAGGATTATGTCGCGCACATGCAACATCACCTGCGCGCAATCCATTCGTGGCTTCTGACGAGCGGTGAAGCACGCGCTTAGCAACCGATTGAGCGAGTGCTGGTGTCTAATCAACCTGACAGATAGAGGACAGAACGATGAGCCTGATGGATGCACCCGATTACGACAGCCGCCGCGATACGCGGAATCGCAATTTGTTGATTGGCGCCGGAGTTTTGGTGGTCTTGGGCCTCGTGATCGGATTTGGCGGCTATGCGATGGGGCATGGGTGGTTCTTCTCGAACCTGCCCGCCGAGCACAAGGTTGATAACTTCTTCAAGGCGCTTGAGGCTAAGGATTACGGCAAGGCGTTTGCGATCTACACGAACGATCCGGACTGGCAACAGCATCCGGAGAAGCACACTGACTATCCATTGCAGCGGTTCACCGAGGACTGGACAACGGAGAGTCCGGTGAAAGGGCCGATTGTTTCCCATCATGTAGATATTTCGAAGACGGATGGCACGGGGGCATTTGGGAGCGGGATTATCGTAGCGGTGCGGGTGAACGGCGATCACAAACTCTTTATGTGGTACCAGCGCAGCGATGGGACGTTGACGGAGCCCGCTCCGCATATCCTCGAATACGACTAAGAGATACAGATGGGTGGTTCAAGCGGTCTTCATTCGATGAAACTTCAGAAAGGAGAGCTTTGCTAAAATTGAGTGGGGACAAGTAGATAAAACCACACACAACCTGTTGAGTCCGAGAGGAAATTCTTGTCGATAAAAGCCGCAAGCCTCAGCGTTGATGAGCCATCCAGTGCTCTCCGTGGAAGTATTTCAGAGGCTTTGTGGGTCTTCTTGATCGCTTACGTCATTCTATTTCTCGGGATATCCCTGGCCCCCAATATTTACGATGAAGGTCTCGTACTGACTGGAGCAATGCGAGTTGCGGCAGGACAGATTCCTCATAGTGATTTTTACGCCAATTATGGTCCGGGACAGTTCTACACTCTCGCCGGTCTCTTCCGAGTATTTGGAGAGTCCCTTTTGGTCGAGCGGCTCTATGACCTTTTTCTGAAAGCGTTCATCGCAACTCTGGTTTATAAGATCGCTTTGTCCTATTGCCGCAGACCTATCGCGGTTTGCGCTGCTTCGGTCACCCTGCTGTGGTTCTTCGGCCTTAACGACATGACCTGCAATCCGATTGTTCCGGTGTCACTGCTCAACCTTGTCGCCTCGGTTCTGATCCTTCCAGTTTTTTTGCGGCCCGTTTCGACGAAGAGGATGCTGGCTGCCGGAGTTGTGGCGGGGATGGCAGCGCTGTTTCGGTATGACACAGGCATAGCGCTTCTTGGAGTCCAGGCGATTGTCGTTGCAATCGCAGTCTTCTTACGTGTCAGCAGTATGCGAGACAGACTGCGCGAATTTGTTTCTACCTTCTGGCCCTACCTGGCTGGATTTGCTGCTATCACTCTGCCTGCACTGTTTTACTATCTACGACGAGCTCCTCTTTATCCCTTCGTTCACGATATTTTTATTTACCCAGGCAAGTACTATCATCGGGCTCGCAATCTTCCTTTTCCAAGAATAGATTTGACGGCACTTGATCAAATCGGAATCTATCTGCCAATTGCAATTGTAGGAATTTCAATCTACCTTTGCGTGGCGCGCCGACAGCGGGTTCACACATCTTCATCCCAGGAGATGCAATCCAATCGTTTGCGGGGATTTCTCGTTACTTTTGGAGCTCTCGCACTGGGGATGTATTTGAAGGGATTCGTAAGAGTCCACCTCATCCATATGTACCTTTCTACTCTTCCCTCGATCCTGCTGGTTGCCGTACTTTTCCAGCATCGGGAAGCTTTTACGCGAACGATCAGCCGTGCAGTTACATGCCTGGGATGCCTGATGGTTGTGGCAGCTGTATTTTCCGACCTGAAAGAAGCAAGGATTTTGTACAAAGGGCATGCGTCGATACCCGAAACCGCAGAGTCGTTGGTTCGTGGCTCGGTGCCTGAGATACGGTCCCAATGGTGCGAAGATAAAAATCCCCTTACCGTGGGTCTTTGTTTTTTCCCCGATAACGACCATATTCAAGCAATCGAGTTTATCAGGAGCCACACGCGGCCTGATCAGAAGCTATTTGTTGGACTGATCAGAAGCGACATAATTTATGCGAACGATAATCTCATTTATTTTGCGAGCCAGCGTTTGCCTGCCACCAGGTGGTCTCATTTTGATCCCTACCTGCAGAATACCTATGAAATTCAGGCACAGATGATTCAGGAGTTTGAGGCAGATACTCCTCCGCTGATTGTGCTGGACTCAGAGTTTGAGTCAATTCGAGAACAGAATGACAGCTCGAAGAGCACAGGGGTGACGTTGCTGGACGAATACATTCGTAAAAAATATCAACAGATTGAAACCTATGGAGAGTTGTCTATCTGGCAGCGGATACGGACCTAACGTCTGTTTCCTGAATGAATTTGTTGGAACGGGTTGAGCCACGTGTTCTGTTGTTAGAGTTGAAAGAGTATGGCAAAGATACAAGACAGAAAAGTTGTGATAACCGGAGCTGCCGGACTGGTCGGCCAGAATCTTGTCCCTCGTCTGCTGGCGAAAGGCTTTACGCAGATCGTCGGCATTGACAAGCATCCTACCAACGTTCAAATTCTCGAAAAATATCATCCGACGATTCGGGTGTTGAACCGGGATTTGGCGGAGGGCAATAGCGACGGGGTAAATGGCTGGTCGGCTGAACTTGCAGGATGCGAGACGCTTGTGATTGGGCATGCGCAGATTGGAGGGATCGAGCCGTCAGAGTATGTGCGGAACAACGTCGTAGCCACAGAGCGGTTGCTGGAAGCAGCGGTGCGACACAAGGTTCCTTACATCGTGAGCATATCGTCGTCAGTGGTGAATTCAATGGCGATTGACAACTACACGGAGACCAAGAAGGCGCAGGAGGCCCTGGTGGCTGCCTGCGGGATCAAGCAGGTAGTTCTGCGGCCAACCCTGATGTTCGGCTGGTTCGATAGAAAACACGTCGGATGGCTGGCGAGATTCATGCAACGAGTGCCGGTGTTTCCGATTCCCGGATCCGGAAAATTCCTGCGGCAACCGCTGTATGCGGGGGACTTCTGCGACGTAATCGTGTCTTCTATAATGAACGAAACAACTGGTGCTTATAACATTACCGGGCAGGAACGAATCGACTACATCGACCTGATTCGCGCTGTAAAAAAGGCAACAGGCGCCAAAGCGCACATTCAGAAAGTGCCTTACAGTCTCTTCTGGACTTTGTTGAAGGTGAACGCACTGTTTGATAAAAACCCGGCGTTTACGGTGGGACAATTGAAGGCCCTCGTTACCCCTGATGTTTTTGAAGTCATCGACTGGCCTGAAATTTTCGGAATTCGTGCAACACCACTGCAAGAAGCCCTGGATACAACTTTTCGGGATCCTGTGTACTCACAGGTAGCACTGGATTTTTAGCGGACATCATCTCCCGAGCACTTTCGACGTGTCTTGCAACGAACTGTAGACGAGGTGTCTTATCGCTGACGTTGTTGTTATTGGATCCGGCGCAATGGGCCTTGCTGCGGCGTTTCACGCCCTCAAGGCGGGGCATACTGTTGAAGTTCTGGAGGCGGCTCCGGAGCCTGGCGGCATGGCTGCGCACTTTGATCTGGCGGGGCTGTCTATTGAACGCTTTTATCATTTTGCATGCAAGACCGATACGTCGACCATGGAGTTGATGAGCGAGCTCGGCATTGGGGACCTGATGCGGTGGAGAGCTACCTCCATGGGGATTTTTACCGGGGGAAGAATGCATGACTGGGGCACTCCGGTTGCTCTATTGAAGTTCAGCGAGATCAGTCTCATCTCACGATTGAGGTATGGGCTGTTTGCGTTTTTGTCGGTTCGCCGAAATCGCTGGGACGCCATCGAGACAGAGTCAGCGCGCTCGTGGATTACACGATGGTGCGGCACCGAGGTCTATAACCGTCTTTGGAGCCCGCTGTTCGCGTTGAAGTTTTATCAGTATGCGGACAACGTTTCGGCTGCGTGGATATGGACGCGGATCAAACGGATTGGACGCTCGCGGAGATCCATGATGCAGGAGGAGTTGGGGTATATCGAGGGTGGAAGCCAGACGCTGGTGGATGCGTTGTGCGCGGCTATTGTGGAGCGCGGAGGCCGGATTCGTACGCGGTGCGCGGCCCAGAAGGTTCTTGTGGAAGACGGCCGGGTGACGGGCGTGGATACTCCTGAAGGAGTGGTGCGGGCGGATGCGGTTCTCTGTACTGTGCCTACGCCATTGATCTCAGCGATGGTGCCGGATTTGCCTGCTGATTGGAAGGCTCGATACGAATCGATCAACAATATGGGTGTCTGCTGCCTGGTCTTTAAACTCAAGCGTTCGGTGAGCCCACACTTCTGGGTGAACGTGAGCGAACCTGACATGGCCGTTCCGGGAATTATTGAATTTTCAAATCTGAGGCCGGTGGGCAGCGAGGCCGTGGTCTATGTGCCGTATTACATGCCCAATGACAATGCCAAATTTAAATGGACCGACCAACAGTTTCTGGACGAGGCGTTTGGATACTTGCAGAGGTTGAATCCAAAGCTGACGCGGGAGGACATTATTGCGGCGCATGTAGCCCGTCTCCGTTATGCGCAGCCGGTCTGTGAGCCGGGATTCGCGAAGAAGATTCCGCCGGTACAGACCCCTATTAAAGGGCTACAGATTGCTGACACTTGCTTTTACTACCCGGAGGACAGAGGCATTTCGGAGAGCGTTCGATTCGGCCGCCAGATGGCAGAGCATCTTGACAATGCGGAGTGATGCAACATGTGCCGACTGAACCCAAATTATCTGAGGAGGAGGTTCTGGTGGACCCCGAGAATCAAAAAAATAATGTCTCGAAAGGTGTCCTACTTTGAAGGTAATTTCTCTACTTCCAAAAGTGAGAGTGCATACTTATCCTGCGTTTCCACTTGAGAGTCAGGTTCAACATGCGCACGCTCCTTCCGTGGTGCGTCCTGGGGCTCACGAACTCGTATGACCATACGCGGTTGGGGAGAACGCGCCTGAGCTGCAGAGCCCTTCAGGCGGTCTCGTTCTGAGCGAGAGAAGAACAAAGTTTCTGGAGAGGATCGCGTACAAGTACCCAGACACATCCTGCGATGAGTCCGAAAATCAAACCGCCAAGCATGATATACATTCGCTTCGGCGCAGACTTCATATCCGGATATGAAGCAGGGTCAAGCACCTGCAACACGGGCGCGTCCCGCGATTCATCCAAGCGGGCGGCTTCATATTGCCTCGAGAGCATTTCGAATAGCGCTTCGTGATACTTTACTTCGCGTGTTTTGCGGACAAACTCCAGTTCCAGAGCAGGTACCTTTGAATTCGGAATGGCTGCGGTAGACTCGTTGCCGCCGCCTTTGTAGAGGCGCGAAAGCTGACCCTGAAGGTCCTCTATTTCGGTCTTTAGCCTGATGAGTTCGGGGTTCTGGTCGGTGGCAGATTGGTGGAGCGCAGCGAGTTCGAACCTGGCGGACAGCGATCTGGGCTCGTATATCCGCGATAGTCATGATCTGGCTTTGTGTTTGACCGGTCGGAGCTATCAAGCCGGACTGTTCCTCGGTCTCTTTCAAATGAACCTCGGCGTCTGCCAGGTCATCCTTCTCCTTTGCGAGCTGTTGCTCGAAGAACAGCCGACGCTGCGAGGATTGACTGAGAGCCAATCGCCCGTTGGTTTCCCGCAAGGCATCCATATAGGCGTTCGCAAGATCCCGCGCAAACGCCGGGCTCTTCGCTTCTACGCTCACGCTGATGATGGAAGACTTCAGGTCTGTTGCAACGGTAGTAGAGGACGTTAGGACCTTCTCTGCCTGACTCTCCTTCTTGACCTCGTAGACGCGCATCAGGTCGAATCGCTTCACAAGTTGACTGGCGATCGACCTACTCTTAAAGATCCCGGCGTACTGATCGACTGATGATTTTCCCATACCGAACGCATCGCCGCCGAACACTGAGAGCTGTCCGGCAAGTGCGGCGGCCATGGAACCTCCAGTGCTCGAACTTCGCGGAATAAACGAGACGGTTGAAGTGTATTGAAAAGGAAGAAGGAATGCGATGATTGTCGCGACTGCAAAGATAGCCACGGACGTCGCCAAAATCGTCCGTCTTCCACGGTAAAGGGTCCAAAACGATTCGAAAAAGTCGATGCGACTCTCTTCGTCTTCTGCCATTGGCGATGCATTTGTGTAAGGCTCAACCGTTTCCGTTTGATCTATTACGCTCTCAGCCATTCCCTTAGCCTTACGTTGCGGTTTAGTTTCTTCTTCATGTAAACCGCGCATATTATCTGAGGAAGTCGTGCCATGTTAAACCCATTCTCGCAGGCGGACCTCATTTCTTATACGAATTACTCTCGCACATCCGGTGGCGTCGGCCGTTGACCGCAGTATACGCGAATTTGCCCAACAATCAGAACTTCCGATCGTGTTGCCTCATTTGTAAATGTTACCGGGCATCACCTCTGTCCAGTTAACGGACAACTCGGGTCTTGCAATTTCTGATCTGCGGCAATTTGCCGACGTTTTATGTGGTGTCGATCGAAAATTGACTTGGAGCTGATTCCAGAGATTCTCTCTGGAGGTGGCGGTGAAAGCTGGCAAGCTGCTGTTCGCGCAGTTGATGGATTTCCTCCTTAGGAGCCCATCTGAGTAAGGGGGTGATGTTGTTGTTCTGTTCTTGATAAGGGTTCGTGAAGCTGCAATTCTTGCTGTATGGCGAAGATCATTGGTGATGGCCGCGGCCCGCGTCGCGGTCAGATCCAGCACAAAACACCGAACTACACGGCGAAATCGCCTTTCACTGATCTCGGAACATAGAAAATACAGATTTTAACCCCAACCATCACAGAAGATTAGCTCCTTTCTTCTAAGAGCTTTGCTTCCTAAGACCCCTTGTTGATAAGATAAGCTTAGAACACAATTTCAATTGATGTTGAGGAAACTATTTTTGATCTTCCAATTTAACTTTTTGGTTCAAATCTTCCCATTTTTGTAGGCCCGATTTTTAGATCCACTACAACTTCTATAAGGCATCGTCCTCTCTACAAAAAAGGCTTCGGCGATTGTTGATGGAAAGAAACGAAATATTCGTAGAGCTAGGATCGGGAGATCGAGCAGGGCAAGGAGGGTGGATAACAATTGATATGACAAAACACTGCGATATCTTTTGGGACTTGCGCAAGGGACTTCCATTCCCGAACGAAAGTGTGGCAAAGATTTACTCCTCTCATTTCTTCGAACACCTTTCGTTCAAGGAGACTCAAAGCTTCTTGATCGAATGCAGAAGGGCTCTAGCTCCGGGAGGAAAATTTTTGATGTGTATTCCTAATGCCAAAATATATTTGGAAGCCTATGTAGCGGGCAAAACTCTACCTCTCAGCGAATACTTTCTTTACGAGCCGGCGTATAACGATACGACTAGAATCGACTATGTCAACTATATGGCGTACATGGATGGCGAACATAAGTACATGTTCGATGAAGAGAATATTCTTTACATCTTAAAATCAAAGGGATTTCAAAACGTTCGATTGAGGCAGTTTGATCCCAATCTCGACATGAAAGAAAGAGATTATGAATCGATCTATGCAGAAGGTGAAAAGTGACCAAAAGCCACTCTATATTCCCATTAGAGGAACTGTTCGACACCAATCAATTGCTGTTGCATTTTGACATTGCTCAGCCCCAAAACCGGATGGGAATGAATGCCTTCATCTGCATGTAGAAGATTGGTCTCGTTTGAGGGTGGAACGCATTGGCAAATACGCCAGAAATCGCATAAGACACGACCGTAGCAATGGCCGCCCCCATGGCCGAATATCTGGGAATCAAATAGAGATTCATCACAACATTGATGATGGCGCCCGGAGAGTGTGCGGTAAAGCGATAAGCTTCAATAGGTTCTTGGACAAATCCCAAGGCGATTGCGCAACTCCGAAAAAGACAAAGACCGAAGCCCACACGTGAACCGCGAGCACGGGTGCAGCTCCGCTATAGCTGTTCGAGTATAGACTCCGAACGATGACGTGGGAGGCGAGCGCCACGATGGAACCGATAACGCAAGCTGTCAAGGCCATCAATGAGAACAGCTTGCGAAGCCTGCCGTAGAAGAGTTCCGGATTGTCCTTCACCTTGCATGATCGCAGGGGAAACGGAGGAGACGATGGCGGTGGGAATGAAATACCAGACCTCCGACACTCTGGTTGCTGCGGAATATAAGCCAACCGCAAAGTCTCCTTGCATCATCTTGAGCATGACCATGTCAAGTCGCACGTAGACCATGATGGCCATTCCGGAGAAGATGACGGGCCAGCTTTGCTTGAGCAGTAACGTCGGCCTTCTTCTTGCGAGGCACGCCACGCGAATATTCTGCCGCCGGATAGCCGGTAGCCAAATACCAGAGCGACCGCACCGAGGCGATTTCACCTGAATACGCCGCGGCGAATGTCCAGACGGGGGCTTTGACATAGATCAACGACACCCTGATACCAGCGAAAACTAGAAAGGCTGAGTTCTTTGCCCAGACCGTTATCTTTGAACGGCACCTCCGATTGAAAGAAAGAATCGATGGTATCGAACGCCTGGAAGATCAGTGTGAGCGAGAGGATGCTGACCAGCAGGAGCGCCTGCCTGTCGTGGGGTTGAATCAGCCGGAGGGTAGCAATCGATACTGCGACTGACAAAAGACCGCCGACGCTCCGAAGCGCGAGGGTTGTGCCTAGGATCTCTCGCGTGTCCTCCGGGTTGTGCAACAACTCCCGGACCACGATTCCTTCCAGACCAAGTGTGGTTGCGGTGCCGAACAACGCGATGAACGCAAGAGCGAAGTTCAGGCTACCGAACTGTGCCGGTCCCAGGTACCGTGCGACCCAGACACCAACGAACAACCCCATTCCCATGCGCACAAAGCGGTCAACGAACAGCCAGCCCATGTTCCCCATAATCTTGCGGAGGCCAGGACCGAGCTTTTCCAACTCCCTTGATATGCGCGCCCTAAGCGCCTGCTTCTTCAAACTCTGCGTCCTTCAAATCGCGTTGATAGAAGTTGGGAGGAAATACCGCTAATCTGCGCCATAGACTAACCCAAAATGAGACCTTTCATCCCACAAGACCATCCGGGCATCAGCGTCTCTCACAGCCTGTATACTATCGCAAGCTGCTGATGGGCGCTTAGTCTGGCCTCGACCGTCGCTGCGGTCCTTCGCGACTAAGGCTTGCGTTATGCTCACTTCAGTCAGGTAGGTCAGTACTTCAGCTCATGCAGACAGAGACATTTGAAACTCCCGTGGTGCTGTTCGTCTTCAACCGGCCCCACACCACCCGTAGAGTGTTCGAAGCAATTGCGCAGGTTCGTCCTGCAAGGTTGCTGCTCGTAGCGGATGGGCCAAGACAAGACAAGGCCGGCGAAGCGGAAGCTTGCCAACAGGTGCGTGAAATCGTTAGTCACGTTGATTGGCCGTGCGATGTCTCCACGAACTTCGCCGAGAGCAATCTCGGCTGCCAGGAGCGAGTCATCAGCGGACTGGACTGGGTCTTTTCTCTAGTTGAGGAAGCAATCATCCTGGAAGACGACTGCCTCCCGGATCTGTCCTTTTTTCCATTCTGCCAGGAATTGCTTGAAAGATACCGAGGAGACAGCAGGATCGCTTACATCACCGGAACCAACCTGGTGGAGAAGTATCTGAATACCGACGAAAGCTATTTCTTTTCACAGATCGGCGGCATCTGGGGGTGGGCGACCTGGAGATCGGAGTGGCAGCGTTATGACCGGCATCTCGAGGACTGGCCGGAGCTCAGGAAGAGAAAATGCTCGCAGAAGATCTTTGACCAACCAAAAGCGGTAACGTACTGGACGCGAGATCTTCGATGCAATGCATGAAAACGAGAGGACCGAACACTTGGGACTATCAGTGGCTCTATACATGCCTGAAGAATCACTCGCTGGTAGCCGTTTCCGGTGTCAATCTCATTGCGCAATATAGGCTTCGGCGAGGACGCAACTCACACTGTCGCGACGGACCCGCGTCTGACTCCGGCAGTAGCGGCCATTAAATTTCCTCTAGTGCATCCATCCAGCTTGATTCCGCAAAGCAGCTTGGATCGTCGCCTTCATGCTCTGCGTAGTGCGCCGATTCATCTCAGAATTTTGGGAGTCCTCCGTCGCATCGCCAACCGCACAGTAGGCCGTCGCTAACCTATAGGACCAGGTAACCCAATGCGCAAGCTCATAAATCGTATCTTGCAGTACAAAGCTAAGATCGCGTTGTCTCGTTGTCCACACATCAACATTCACCCGACGGCCAAAGTGAACTATCGAGGTGTTCGCTACACTCCTGGGAGCAGGCTCGAGATAGGTGAGGGCAGCATCATCGAGGGAAGCCTTCTTTTGCAGCGTGATAGCGCGTCCATTACCATTGGCCGTAATACGTTCATTGCAGGTTCGCTGATTATCAGCGCCGCAAAGATTGAAATCGGCGACGACGTTCTCATCTCCTGGGGCTGCAATATATTCGACCACAATTCGCACGCAACCGGCTGGAAACTTCGAGAACAAGACGTCAAGGATTGGTATCACGACAAGAAGGATTGGACCCACGTACCGATCAAAGCCGTAAAGATCGGTAATAAGTCCTGGGTGGGACTGAATGTGATTATTTTGAGGGGGGTAGAGATCGGGGAAGGCGCGGTCGTAGCCGCAGGCTCCGTCGTTACGAAGAGTGTTCCGCCGTGGACAGTCGCCGCAGGCAATCCGGCGCAAGTCATTCGAGAGATACCCATTGAGAATCGATAATTTGATAGTCCGTGGCACTTGTTTTCAGCGTCAACCTCATCGCCAAATATCAGCTGGCGCTATTCGCCGTCAAAGGCACTCCGATTTACTTTAGAGAGTAATCAACGCGTCATTTTTTGTAAATCAGCCTCGACCAGGCTTGAGCGACGGTACGCGCAATTCACAATGCGAGCAGCGCTGAGCTTTGTTGCCATACCGAACAGGGCTCGGCTCTTCGACTCCTTTGTAAAGAGATGATACGAACCATTCGACAACAGCTTCCTATCAAAACGATCCGCAATGATCTCGAGAGCTTTTAGAGTATAGAAGCCAATGTGCTGGCCAGTCGTTGGCGCGTAATACCACCAGTCCAACAAGCCGGGTGGAGGTTGTGGAACAATGCAGGTTGACACGAACACGTTGTCGGAAAGATCCATCAACTGCTTTAGGTCTGAGATTGGGTCGGTCAAGTGTTCGAGCACTTCGAATGCCGTGAGAAAATCAACTTTTGATCCTTCCACGTATTCAAATCCGCGAGCATAATCGTTGCTTGCATATCGATCGAACCAGCGGACGGCGTCGGACTGCAGCTTGCGCCCTTTGCCATGGTCACCGCGTTCTTTACCGCGCTCTACATGATGATCCCCAACACGCGCGTGACCTGGCGTGCCGCGCTCACCGGGGCGGCCGTGGGGGGCGCGCTGTGTGGTGGTCACGGGAGGTTCTTCACCGCCTTCGTGGTGTACTCGACGCGTCTGACGCTCGTGTACGCGGGCTTTGCCATCGTGGTCGCGGCGCTCCTGTCAACCTGTTCGGCTGGCTGGTGCTCTTGCTGGCCGGCGCGCAACTGTCCTTCTACGTACAGAACCCCAGTTACCTGCGTCTGGGCCTGCAGGTGCTGCGTCTCTCGAGCGTCGAGCTCGAGGAACTGGCGCTGAAGCTGATGTACCTCGTCGGCCGCACGCACGTGTCGGGCGGGGAGCGCTGGACGAGATGAACCCGCTGGCCACCGAGCTGGGGCTGCCGGCGGTGGCGGTGGCGCAGATGACGCGCGCGCTCGAGAAGGCCGGACTCTCTGGTGGTCACCGAGACGGAGGAGCTGCTGCCCTCGCGCGACATCGGCAACATCCGCGTCTACGAGATGCTCCAGATCGCGCGCACGCAGAGCAGCGGCCACGTCGCGCCGCGTCACGTACCGATCGCCTCCGTCGACCGCTTGCTCGCCGACTTCGAGGATCAGCGCCGCAATCGCTGCGGCGAGCTCACCCTGCGTGACCTGGTGGACGATGTATCGCGCCCGCAGTTGAGCGTGGCGCGCGGCACCGGCTCCATAGTCTGCGCTCAAGGAGCTAAGCGATGAAGGGACGTGTTCGACCTGGTCAGCGGTGGCGGTGGCCGGGTATCGGGCGCGAAGCCGCACTGCTGCTGGCAGCCGCAGGAGCGCGGGTGATGATCGTATCGCGCAGCGCGGCGGAGTTGGCGGCGGTTGGGCTCGACTACGTCGTGGCCGATCTGGGCACCCAGGAGGGCTGCGCTCTGGCGGTCGCCGAGACCGAGCGGCGCCTGGGACCGATTGATCTGCTGGTCGTGAACCACGGCATCGGCTCGGCGCACGAGCGGCTGGTATGGGAGCAGGATCCGGAAGTCTGGCGCGAGACGATGCGCGTCAACCTCGATGGTCCGTTCGAACTCGCGCGGCTGACCGTCGGCGGCATGTGCCAGCGCGGCTTCGGCCGGTTCGTGTTCACCAGTTCGACGGCCGGCGAGAAAGCCGAACGCCGCGGCAGCGCCTACACCGCCTCCAAGCACGGGGTGATCGGACTGGCGCGCGCGGTCGCCCAGGACGCCGGGCCGTTCGGCGTCACCTCCAACGCGGTGCTGCCGGGCTGGGTGCGCACCGCAATGGCCGAGCGCTCGGCGCAGGCCGAGGCCGAACGGCGCGGCATCACCACCGAGCGGTATGGCGCGAGCGTGCCGCCCTCTACCCGCAGAACCGGGTGCTGGAGCCGCGCGAGGTCGCGCAGGTGATCGCTTTCCTGTGCAGCGAGGCGGCCGGCGGCGTGAACGGCGAGGCGATCACCGTGGCGCTCGGGGGCATCTGGTAGGCGAGCCGGCGAGCTTCCGGGTATTCGTAACCGACATCGCGCAAGCCATCCGCGGTACCGGAGCCGCACGGATACGGGCTATATTGCGGCCTGCACCGCAGGGACGTCGGTGATGCGTCCATGTCCTACGGCTTGCAATGACACACCAAGAATCTCCGACCGACCGCACTTCTGCAGGATCGCGCGCCTTGATGAAGCAGCATGATTGAGCGGGCTGCCCGCGGAAGATTCTCGGCACGCGCGCGGCGCAGCGCGCATCGCTTCAACTTTCTCGGCAAGCTCGCCCTTGCCTCAGCATTGGCGGCGCTGACCCAGATCCCCGGCGCTCACGCGGCCGCGGCGCCTGCGACCCGGACGCCGAGATGTTCGCGGCCGTCGACCGCATCTTCGCCGACTACGACCTCGATGCCCACATCCCAGGCCTCGTCTACGGAATCGTCACCCACGGCCGGCTGGTATACGTACGCGGGATCGGCGTGCCAGGACCTGGAGTCGAATCGCCCGGTGACCGCGGACACGCTGTTCCGCATCGCCTCGATGACGAAGGCCTTTACCGCCCTCACGGTTCTGAAGCTGCGCGACGACGGCAAGCTGCGCCTCGATGCGCCCGCGGAACATATGCCGGAACTGCCCGGCTCGAAGTACCCAACGCACGACTCACCCAGGATTCGCGTGCGCGATCTGCTGAACCACACCGCCGGGTTCGTCACCGATGATCCCTGGGGCGACCGGCAGACCCCGTTGCCCGAGCCCGAGTTCTCCCGGCTGCTGCGCGAGGGCGTACCGTTCGCGCGCACGCCCGAGACCGCCATGGAGTACTCGAACCTGGGATTTGCGCTGCTCGGGCGCATCATCACCAACGTGTCCGGGAGACCATACGCAGACACGATCAGCCATGCGCTGCTGCAGCCGCTCGGCATGCAATCATCCGTTTCTTCGTCGACGCCGCTCCCCGCGAGCGCCGCGCGCTCGGTTACCGCTGGGAAGAGGACGCGTGGCGTCTTGAACCGACGCTGGCACACGGGGCCTTTGGCGCCATGGGCGGCCTTCAGACCAGTGCGACGACTACGCGAAGTGGGTGGCGTATCTGCTGTCGGCTTGGCCGCCGCGCGACGCTGCGGATTCAGGGCCGGCACGGCGCGCAACGGTACGCGAGCTGGCACAAGGGTCGAACTTTCCCCGACTGCGGCAGCGCCCCGGGCACACGGGCGAGGCGGCGTGCCGCCAGGCGGCAACGTACGGCATGGGTCTGTGGGTGGCGAGCGACTGCGAGCTGGGGCTCACACTGAGCCACGGCGGCGGCTATCCGGGCTACGGCTCGCACGTGCTGCTCTTGCCCGATCATGACGCCGGCATCTTCGCCTTCGCCAACCGCACCTATGCGGGCCCTTCCGCGCCGGTCTGGGATGCGGCCATCGTCCTGAGCAAGGCGGGTTTCCTCAGGAGCGCGCTGTCACGGTCAGCGCCGAACTTGCCGGCGCCTATCGTGCCGTCGCAGCGATCTACCAGCAGGGCGGTCACGATGGCCGCCGATCAGCTGGCGATGAATTTCCTCATGGACCGCGATGCGGCCGGATGGGCGCGGGATCTCACGAAGCCAAGAAGCAGGTCGGCGACTGCGACACGAGCGCGCCCGTGTCTGCCACCAGCGCGCTATCCGGCGAGTTCATCTGGCGCTGCGCCCATGGCCGTGTGACCGGCAGCGTCTTTCTCGGCGCCGACGAAACCGCCACGTATTCAGCAAATTGCGCTGGAACGCAAACCACCGTGAATCCCCGTGATCGGCCAAAGCCAGAGGCTTTGGCCGATGGAGTGCTTTAGGCTCCCGGACATTCGAAGTGCAGTTCGCGGCGCACTCCAGATCACGACCCCGCCTGGTTCGCAGGTCTGTCGCTGCGGCTGATTCAGTGGTCGTGATGGCCGTGCTCTTCCTCATCGTGACGGTCACCCTGGTCATGGTCGCCCACCATGCCGGTAGCGCGGCACGTATTCGTTTCGATACCAATCGTCGCGCACAAAGTAAACTGGACGACCGCAGGCGTTGTATTCCCCGCAATGTTCGCGCCAGTGCTTCTCGTGGCCCGGTGGCACATGCAAGTAGATCGGTGCTGCCGATACGGACTTCCGGGCCCCTGCTGGATCAAAACCGGTTGCGGGTATACCGCCTGCGGCTGGGGGACGTTGCCAATGTCGATCTGCCCGTAGTAACCGGGCTGCCCGACGCTAGTGACACCGCCGACGTCGCCGGCAAATGCCGTGGTCGCACAGGCGGCGAACAGCGCACTACAAAGAATTTTCATCATTTTCAGTACCTCGTCGTGAAGAAATCGCTCCGCGAACTGCGGGTCGGCCAGACGCCAAGTGGCGCTCCGTGCCGACCCCGGCCCTTGCTCACCACCAGACGTGGTACCAGGGCTTCTTCAGCGTTGTCCTTTGAAGGTTGCTGCTTCTGATTTTGCTCCACGGTGTTGTCGGCCAACGTCTGCGCGGTCATGCCGGAGGTTGTGCATGCCCTGTGGGTGCGTTGCATCGGGGTGGAGCGAGCTGCCACTGGTGCTGTGCGGGCACCTGTTCATGGCCGTCGATTTCGACCGTCCACCGGCGCGGTGCGAAGGTCGCGGTTGTCCGCCCGTAGACTCTGATGCGCCTGATCACGAGCCATGTCACCGTCGCGGCGACCGCTCGTTGCCCGCGCAGCAGAGTCATTCCGCCAGGTCCTGCCGGTCTGCGCGGACGTCTGCCTTATCTCTTGCAATATCGGTGCGGATCGGCTGGATGCGGCTTTGTCGCGCCGGATGTCGGCCTGCTCGTTCGCGCCTCGGCATAGTCGCTGTGGAGTCACGCTGATCGGTGCGGACGTCCGCCATCCCTGGCGATATCCGTCGATCGGCCCCTAATGTCGGCTTTGTCGCGCTGGATATCGGCGTGCTCGTCTAGCCGCCTTCGCTGCTTGGCATAGTCGCTCTGCAGGTCACGCTGATCGGTGCGGATGTCCGCCCGATCCTTGCTCATATCCGTGCGATCGGCCTGGATGTCGGCCTTGTCGCGCTGGATATCGGCCTGCCCGCTTCTCTGCTTGGATAGTCCGGGTGTGCAGATCATTCTTGATCGGTGCGGATGTCCGCCCGATCCTTGGCCGATACCGTCGATCGGCCTGAATGTCGGCCTTGGTCGCGCCGAGCATCTGTCCTGGTTTGGTCGCGGTCCTGGAGTTAGTCGGTGCGACGATCACTGATCGGTGCGTCGATGTCCTGTCGATCTCGTACAATCGCTGATCGGTGACGTCGGTCCTAATGCGAGCATCGGTCCTAGATCGGTCGTCGGTCCTGATCGGTACGTCGGTCCTGATCGGTACGTTGGTCCTGATCGGTACGTTGGTCCGATCGGTACGTTGGTCCGTATCGGTACGTTGGTCCTGATCGGTACGTTGGTCCTGATCGGGACGCTTGGTCTGATCGGTATGTTGGTCCTGATCGGTACGTTGGTCCTGATCGGTACGTTGGTCCTGATTGTAGATGTTGGTCCTGATCGGTACGTCGGTCCTGATCATATGTTGGTCCTGATCAGCGGCGTTGGTCCTGATCGGCCGACTGATCCTGCGTTCGGAGCGAGTGGGCATCCGACTGCGGTGGTGGTACGCCCAGGAGCGGCCCCTGGGGGCTGTCGCTTGCACCTGAGCCTCCGGCTCAACGGGCTGAGCTTGCGCTGACAAGGCCGCCGCCAGTGTCCGCCAGAATTGAACTGACACTGATTGGAACCGAGGTCAGTGCCTCATGGCGCTTACTCCTCCTCCAGTCTTCGAGAAATCCTCAATTGAGCTAGCAAGACTCCGGAAGCAGCTTCAATCGCTAGTCATCTTGCGTTCGGCAGCAGTGGGAAGGTCAGCCCGCTATCCCTTGGACGGTCATGATCAGCGCCCGCTGCCACGTCGCTGAGTCATTCCTTCCTGCGTGGCCATCCGCGCACTACGGCGAAGAAGCGCTGTAGAACTCAGGGTCACTGGATCGTCTCGTGCCGCGCCGTCCCGAGCACCTCGGCGGAGCCCATGGCATGGTCAGCGTCGTGGGTCCCAGCACCCATGCTGGTCGGACTGTTCCCGTGCTGCTTGCAGACGACTGTCCTCCCGCATCGCGGTGACGAAGACGATGCTGGTAACCGTCGCGGTCATCAGCGCAGGCTCGTCTGCAAGTGCACTGTCACGTCAGCTTCGGCTCGGGATGGAGTCCCTGCTCCCGTCAGAACGCCGTTGTCAGTGCTGGCGATCGAGCATGTAGCCCTGGCTGAACATCGCACGCTGACGCTCGAGAAAACCGTATCCCCGGAGCCTGCGCAACGTCTCACTAAACGGTGCGGTCGCACTGATGCTGTCGCGCGCCACGTCATGCTCTGGAAGCACGCCCGCGGCGGTTAACGCTGTGACCAAGGCGAGCACCAAGGTGCAGCGGCATTGACTAGGGTCGGTGACGGGTGCTCACGTGGATCTCCAGCTAAGAGCTATCATTGCGGATCACTCTAGGAAGTCGCGAGGGGTCAGACGTGTGCCTGAGGCGCGTGGAAACGGGTGAGGAATCGTATTCCGTGCCAGTCGGAACCCGCCCACGCTACTTAGACGAGAGATGAACGTCGAAATCACGGCCGTGCGCCGGCCCAAGATCAGGAGTCTGCCGGCACTCCAAGCGTCATGCGAAGTCGGCCACGATGTCTGAGTGTGTTAATCAAATATCAGACAGGGCATGTTTGGCGGCCATGGTGTTCCTACGTTGGCCGTGCTCCGCCATGGCCTTAGGCGCTACGCCGGCACGAAGGCTGAAGTCGCTCAGCGCCACCGACGCTGTGCAGCGCCGAACGCCGCCACGACTGCAGCTGAGCCAGGCGCGCGCGCCTACCCGCCTGCGACGTCATCTCGCCGATCATGAGTGAACCACATGGACGCCGCCGCCGCTGGTCGATATCGCGGCCAACGGCGACGATGTCGAGGTACATCGGCCGCAGGTCCCCGCGATGGTGATCTGGTGAACGGGATGTTGATGACGCCGTTCTCCACCCAGAACCCGCTCGCCGCGCGCGAGTTGTCACCGGTGACCCCGTTCACCCTGCCCGATGAACTCCGTCACGATGAGCCCGTGTGCCGAGGCGCTTTAGAAACGCTGCCGATCAAGTGCCGCCGGACCGACAATGTGCCACGCCGGCGTCGCCGTAGTCTTCAGCCCAGCCGCGGGCCCAATAGCCGCGAGACCCTCGAGACCCGGCGCGAACCAGCCGCGATCGCGGTGGCGGCGCCTTCGCCGTCGAACGGCGCGCTGGCGAGGCCCTTGGGGACGTGTGGCGCTCCTGCATGCTCAGAAACGAGGGAACACCTGCTCCCCGGCCGGTGAACAGGAATACGCACTTGCCGATACTGGGCTCGCCGCGGAAATACGCGCACGAAGAGATGTGAAGCACCCACGCGCCAGGTCCGGCACAATGCCACGGGCGCCTTGCGGGTGGTCAGGTGGCGTGACCGAGGCGCGCGACGGCCCTCTCCCCTTGCGTCGAATGTCTTTGGCGGGTCGAGGTCTGGGAGGATCGCGCGCACTGCTGTACCAATAGTCACGCTGCATGTCCTCGCCCTCCTGCGCGATGAGCGAGCAACTGAGGGAGCGGCTGGTGGCGGAAACCGCCGAGAAAGCCGAGTGAGTCGCCGGCCGGCGGTATGGCGCTGCGTTTCGACGGACGCTCCCTCGGGGTTGTCGATGCGCGAGTCCACCGCGAGGCCCGCCTCCTCGCACCGCGCGCGACCTCGATGGCGTGCTCGGGCGCGAGCTCCCAGGGGTGGTCCAGATCCAGGTCCGGAATCTCGCGCGCCAGCAGCTGCGGCTCGACGAGCCCGGCGTACGGATCCTCGGCCGTGAAACGCGCGATCGCGCAGGCCTTCTCGACACTCGCGCGCACCGCAGCGGCTGTCAGGTCGGCGCTGCTGGCCGAGCCCTTGCGCTGCCGAAGTACACCGTGATGGACACGCCCCGGTCGCGCTGGTACTCGACGGTGTCGACCCCCCCGAGGCGCACACGACCGGCAATCCCTGGCCGACGGAGACGTCGGCCTCGGCCTCGGAGGCACCCTGGCGGTGTGCCTCATCGAGGGCGAGGCGGGCCACGTCGGTGAGTGGCCGGTCGGGGGCAGAAGCTTCAGGTTGCGGCATCGGGCATGATTTGCGGGCGTGTCGGGCTTAAATTGTACCAGTCAGGGCAAATTCAACTGCGGCGACAGTAGTGAGCAGTGAACCAGAGGACCCTGAGGACCCGCAGGAACCGGGGCAGGAGCGCCCGAGCAAGAGCGCGCGCAAGCGCGCCGCGCACGCCGCGCAGGACCTGGGCGAGGAACTGATCAAGCTGAGCGATGCCCAGCTGGAGGCGCTCGGGCTGCCCGAGCAGCTCGCCGATGCCGTGCGCCTGGCGCGCCGCATCCCCAGCCGCGGCGGCGGCGCGCGTCAGCGCCAGTTCATCGGCAAGCTCATGCGCACCATCGATCCGGAGCCGATCCGGCGCTCACTCAGCGCCGCAGCGCCGAGGATGCGCGCGCCACCGAGCGCTTCAAGCGGGTCGAGGCCTGGCGCGAGCGACTGATCAGCGAGGGCGCCGCGGCGCTCAGCGAGCTGGCGAGCTGGCGTCCGGACATCGACCAGGCCGACTGGGCGCGCCGTGTTGCCGCGGCGCAGAGTGAGCGTGCGCGTCTCAACGCCGGCGGCGCGGCCTCGCGGGAGCTGTTTCGCGCTTTGCGTACATTGTTCGATACAATGCCGTGATGAAACCGCTGGTCGGCATCATCATGGGCTCCGTTCCGACTGGGAGACGATGCAGCACGCGCCGACGACCCCTCGACGAGCTCGGCGTGGCCTACGAGACGCGCGTCGTGTCCGCGCACCGCACGCCGGACCTGCCTGTTCGCGTACGCCGCGAGCGCGGCGAGCGCGGGCTCAAGGTGATCATCGCCGGCGCCGGCGGCGCGGCGCACCTGCCCGGCATGACGGCGGCGAAGACGCGGCTGCCGGTGCTCGGCGTGCCGGTCGAGTCGAAGGCGCTCAACGGCATCGATTCGCTGCTGTCGATCGCGCAGATGCCGGGTGGCGTGCCGGTGGCGACGTTCGCGATCGGCGAGGCCGGTGCCAGCAACGCGGCGCTGTTCGCCGCCGCGATCCTCGCCTGCGTTCCGGCTATCGCGACGCCCAGGCTCTCCGCGAGCGCCACACCCCGGCGTGCCGGCATCCTGATCCGCGCGCCATGCTCGCGCCCATGACCGTCGGCATCGTGGCGCCGGCCAGCTCGGCCGCATGCTCGCATCGGCGGGCTCATCCGCTCGGGCTCGACTTCCTGTGCCTGGATCCGGCGCGCGATGCGCCCGCCGGCAAAGTGGCGCCGCTGCTGCACGGGGCCTTTACCGACCGGGCGCTGTTGCGACAGCTCGCGCGGCGCTGCGAGCGCCGTGACCTTCGACTGGGAGAACGTCTCGGTGGCGAGCCTGCGCGCCATGCAACGCGCGCACGGCGCGCGCATCTGCCCGCCCGTCGCCGCGCTCGCCACCGGTCAGGACCGGGTCGCCGAGAAGCGCCTGTTCGAGAAGCTGCACATCCCGACCACCCGCTGGCGCGCGGTGGAC